>CAVPRB010000006.1:0-69261 GCA_963707735.1 uncultured Acidobacteriota bacterium
TGTGCTACTTCGTTCAGTTACTCATCCCGACGCCGAAGGTGCTGAGCGCCCTCAGATTCGAGATTCCGGCGGCAGGCTTGCCCAGCGCTTCCGCGAGTCCCTTCACGGAGGCAAGATCGACCCGCACCCCTGTGAATGCCCCCGGACCGGTTGCGCCCGCGAAACAGTCCACATCCCGCAACAGTAAGCCTGCCCTGGCCAGCACTTCGTCGATAGCGGGGAAGAGCAAGTGTCCGAAGCCGTCGCGCGAATCCAGAAATAACTCATGCCCCAGGATCCCGTCCCTTCGCACGGCGAGGCTGCCGAACTCAGAAGTGGTATCGATAGCGAGAATGTTCACGGTGTCAACCGGTACACCCGGTCCACTTCGTAAGCTTTTCCGTTCGCGTTGATCGCAAGCAGGCGCACGTTTAGATCCGAGGAAGGTTGCTTGATCAGGTTCTTCGGAATGGTGAACGTGCCGGAAGGACCAATGCCGAGAACACGAGCGCCCTCGCCGCCGGCCACAATCTCACCCCACCACACATACTGCATTGAACGCGTTGCGCGTACGGTTCGGGTGAGCTTGATGCTGAACAGGGAAGGGATCGCGCTGTTGATTTCTTCACCCCGGGGATCCACGATCGTGAACGGAATCTTCGCGGTATCGATCTCGGGTTCCTGGATAGGGGGATCGGTCGAGTCGAAGCGGACGGATCGCGCCATAGCCTCTTTGTGCCCCTCGCGCTCTACGTCCAGAATCCAATCGTGCGAGTTGTCGGGGGTGGGACGGCTGAAAATGTTGCTTCGGAAGTCCTTGACTGGAATTTCTTCACCGGTAACCGGGTTCAACCAGAACGGGTTGTATTTGTGCTTCTCCAGGGTGATCTCGACGATGCCGGGAGTTTGGGCGTAGGCGATAAAACCAATCTCTTCCAGGCCCACGGCTCGCGCCCCGTCCACATCGAAGTACGGTTCTATTTCCCAGTGCCGCGTTTCAGAAACCAAGTGGAACCACGTCTGGAGCGCCTTCACGTTGGCCGGATCTTGCAACGCCTCATACGACACGTTCGGGTACTCCCCGTTCATGGTGCAGTTCCACAATTCATGGCGAACGTCATCCGGCGCCGTTGCGCCGATCAAATGAATTTCCGGAGCTTGTGTGAACTGGTGCTCAACGGCTCCCAGTTCGGCGCGCGGGGAAGCTTCGATCAGGTAGTTCATCCAGCCATCGGCGAGCAATGGCGAAGACGTATCGCGCGCGTCGGTCGAACGTGGATGGTTGTATGTGTCGTCCTGTTTTAGTTCTTCCCCAATTTCTTTTAGCAGTTCTCGGGAACCGGATATATCCTCGAAGTGTTCGACTCCCTGCCACGTTACATTTAGACCGCCGTAACGAGCCACGAGATAACGAATCAGGGGACCGCGCCGTTCGTAATCGCTCAGAACCCCGGAGCGTGCAAAAGGAACGTCGGCAAGAACCAGGTCGAGCGTGAAGCCCCGGCTTGCCGCTGCCAGCACTTTGTTGTCGAGATCTTCGAAGTAACTGAAATTCGGCCCGTCCGCAATCAGCGGCTTTTGCTTTCCTCTGTCAGTGAGAAGCGTTCCCCGGATGTGAGTGAATCCGTCGTGCTTGCGGGCATCGAGCCAGGATTCAAGCGCCGCCTGATCGAGCGTTAAGAACGGAACCGACGCGCCCATCCAGAGATGCGGCTGTTTGTTGGTAGTTCTCCAGTGCCGCACATTCGCAACCTCGACAAACCCTGGGCTCGCACTTTCGCCGATCGTAAAGGTCGACTCCTGATCGTTGTAGCGCTTGATCGCTCCCGTGACGTGATATGTCCACGTTCCGGCTTCCGTGGGAGTGAATCGAACTTTAAGCGAGTGCCCGCCGGTCCAGAAATCGCGGATCAAGTAGGTTCTGTGCTGAGGAGATCTGAACTCGACATGGAGAATCTCGTTTTTATAAGGAACGACATCCGGCGGGAGTTCGGCGGTCTTCCAGTCAAAACTCAACTCGCAAACCGAAAACGCGCTAACACCGGAAGAGCAGTCAGGAACAGGAGCCGCGGCGGCCTTTGCAAACGCGGCGAGGAGCAGGAACAGGCCCACTCTTGAAGGGGCCGTCAAAAGCATACCCTCAGCATACATTTCAGTCCATCAGTCCTCGGTTAGCAGCAATCGTCGCCAGGTAGTGCTAAAAGAGCGCACAATGTGAAACGAATTGCATCAGTCCTGTAACTAAATTAATGTGGGGATGAACTTAGAAACTTGTGTTCCGAGTCCAGCTCTCATTACAATCTAGAGTTAAGAGGGATAAGTAAAACCCGCAGGTTATCAGGGGTAATCTTCGACCGGGTTGTCGATAAGAAACAGCGAGGCTGCTTATGGACATCATTGGTGATCGCAAATTCATAGAAGTTCCGGGCGGCAAGACTCACGAACTGCCTCCGTTACTCGTCAAGACCGTGCCTGAAGTGAAGCGCTTCGACCGCATGATGGGCGTTGCGAACGAGATAATTGAGCAAGAGGACATGGTCCCGTACGCATCCGGGGACAAGCTGCTCGATGAAGATTCGCTCAGCGCCGCAAGATGGATCTGGCGCTGAACTTGGTGGACCAATATTTCGGTCTGCTGAGTCACTGGCACTGGGGCGACGCGGTCATCGAGTGGATACGGCAATGCGAGATTACGTTCGGCGCTCGGCTGGAATTGCGGAATCTTTTGCGCAGCGATCTATGGCCGCACGCTGGCCGTAGTAGCTTTGTGACCCTGCTCGAAGACAAGTCCATCAAGACGCAAGGGGTTGGGCTGGAGAAAGCGGTTGGGCTGCGGCTGGCGTTCCGCCAAATGCCGCCGATCCGGTGCTGTTCCGATCAATTCTTGTTCTATCTAAACAACTCCGTTGCCGAACCGCGTATCGCACGTGGCTCAACACAACTCCGAACCCCATTGCTTCCCTGCCGCCGGAGCGCTTTGAGTTCCAGGTGGTGAACATGTCGGTCAACGTCCACTGATTCCAACTTCGCGGCCTAATCAGTAACCGGTTACCAAGGGAAGTTACAACGCCAACTTCCCTTGGAACTCCATATCCTTCAGCGCGAACTTCTTTCTTATCTCCATGCGGTCGCCGGTGATGCGGAATTCGGCGTCTTTGTCGTGCAAGGTGATTGGTTCCGATTTCTCGAAGTGAAAAATCGCTCGACCGTCCCGTCCCCTGATTTCAGCTCCACCTTGGTCGGATCCGATCCTCTCCTGCCCAACCGACAAAACCGTGATGACCTTCAGGTGATCCGCAAACCTCGCGTCCGAATCATCGGAATCGTTGTCCGAACTATGTTGCGACCGGCGCGGCCCGAACCCCGATTTCGGGAATCCAATTACCGCGATCACGTATTCATTAAGAGGCTTGAGCGCCGACGGGTCGACCGTGCCGCGATTCATTTTGGCTTCCGCCAATCGCACCGGAACCGCGCTTTGCCCATTGCACGGTACCGTGGGCCCCTGCTGTGATTGGCTGCCACCGCTGTTTCCGCGTCGCGGCCCATCCCCCACCCATGCCACCACCACCCATTCCACCCAAGCCGCCGCCACCACGACCCATTCCGCCCGGCATTTGTCCCCCGCCACCCCAAGTCCCGCCATTTCCTCCGGCGTTTTGGCCCTCGTCCCCATAACCGGAACTTCTGGCCACTGTCGTTTGCACGGACTTTGACCACGGAGACCTGTTCAATACCTGATACACGTCCTCACTTGTCCACTGCGAGGGGTCGTTCTTCTGCCAGGAAGACCCGGCGACCGCCATGCCCACGCTCAGAATTGAGGTAAGCAATATAACTTTTACTGGAATCGAGCGTCTGCGCATAGCCTTGATTTCGATGCTCTGCCCGAGTGTCAGGAGTACAGAAATCGCAACTGGTCCTTCCTCGGCAAATTCGACCACCCCGCTTGCCACCCAGAGCGGCGACGAACCTGGGACAGTTACTGCCACCACCGGGTACGACGGCTCCGCTTTCCCCGGCAGTAAAGTCAAGGTCAGCTGCATCGCCACCCAGAACTGGACCACAACCGCCAATGGCACCGCCATGACCTTTGCCACCACGCCCAACGGCTCTACCGCGCGCAGCGAGCGCCTGCGCATTGACAGCACCGGCAACATCGGGATCGGCACGACCACTCCCACCTACACTCTGAGCCTGGGCGGCGCCCAAGCCGGCAGCCTGGGCGTGGAGGCCAATCCCACGGCGGCAAGCGCGGGAAACAATCTTACGATCTCGGCGGGGGCAGCCTCGCCGGGCTCGACCAACAAAGCGGGCGGAGACTTGATACTGGCGGCCGGCAACGGCACCGGCAACGGCGCGGGCGGCAACCTGCAACTGCAAACCGCAGGCAGCGCGGCCAGCGGCGCTACGGCGGACACGATCAGCGACCGGCTGCTGATCGTTGGCAAGCCTAAGGCGATGTTGGCGACAGGCACCAACCTGTTTTCGGTACATATTGCAGCGGGCGATGCCGCCGGCGGAAGAGTGAAGATCACCATCGTCGCCAGCGACGGCAAGAACTACGCGGCGGAGACCGGAGAGCTCATCTACCTGGCAACTCCACAGGCGGCGGAATGCGCAGTGGTGCAGTCGGAGATTTCCGCAACTCCACCGACCTACACCTCGGACGTGCTGGCGTTCCCTGGGGTCGGACAGGTCGGATTCCTGAACGCAATCTGCAACCCTGCTTACTTCGGAAGCGATCCGGGATTTCAAATCTCCGACACCGCGCCGACGAGTTTTACCCCCACCACGCACAAGGTGTACTACACCATCGAAAACCAGTCACAGTCGGCGATCACCCTGCAGCCGTAAGTGGATCGCTCCCGGAGCCGAGGTCGAAGCCTTTGCGGATCACCGCGATGGTGACCTGCCGGAGACCAAGTGCGCCCAGTTCCTCGGGCTTCGCCCAGCGAACCTCGCTGGCATCGCTGGCCGCGACCGGGGTTCCCGCGCGCGGGTGGCAGAGATAGTCGATGAGAACGTAGTGATACTGCGAGCGGCCATCCTGGTCCAGGAAAATCGAATCCACCACGTCGAGCAGCGGCCCCACCCGCACCTCGAGCCCTGTTTCCTCCAAAACCTCGCGGGCAACGCCATCGCGCAGCTTTTCGCCAAGGTCGAGCGCGCCGCCGGGAATCGACCACTCGCCCTCCAGCGGCGGGTTGGCGCGACGGACCAGCAACACCTCTCCGTGATGCAGGATGACGGCGCCAACGCCAACGATGGGAAGCGACGGATAGAGACGCGACATGGAGACATTGTAAGACGGGCAACCTTACCGGCGAATGCGGGCGGAGAAAAAAGGTACGGCGGGAGTTGAGGCTCCCGCCGGTTAAACAACATTATGGGATGGTTCCCTGCTCCCCGCGCGAAATCGGCTCCAGCCTGCGACCGCAAGGCTGGTGCTTACCAGGCAGCCGGACTGGTGGAATGAGCGAGTTGACTGCAATAAAGACCGGCGGTTGCTTGCTGAAAATTAATTACCCGCAAAACACCAAGAAGTTGCTGGAACTCTTCGCTGGCCGAGATGTTCATGACTTCGACAGCGCATGGATCGTCAGGGTTGGAGGTAGGAATGAGCATACGGTATGAATGCCTCGCGCGAGACTGGGGTTCTGAAGTGTTCCAGCTCGATTGAACACTTCCATTGGAGCGCGTTTTAGGCGGCTTGCCACCGGAAATCCGATGGGCGGCGCAACCGAGGCGTGCCAGATGTGAACGCTGCCGAATCGGGAAGCGGAGCTACGCTCAGGAAAAAAAATCCCGCGGATTCAGATCCACAATCTTCCAGCCCTTGGCGCCGCGCTCCAGTTCGAAGCGCAACTGGCCCTCGCGCCGGGACGATCGGCCTCCGCTCGGCGGCTCGTTTTCCACTTGAAACTCAGCGAGGATGACGCCGCGCTGGTTCTCTTCCGAGATCTGAAGAATGCGGAAGGTGACGCGGAATCCTTCATAGCGGGCGAAGTAGGCGTCGATCTGATCCTCGAAAGCAAGATATCCATCCATCTTGCCGGCGTCAAAGGCGGAGAGCAGACGGCGCTGGGAGTGACCTTCAAGGCCGTCACGCAGCGTGCCGAGAACCGCGGCGGCCGCGCCCTCGTCAAAGGCGGCTGCGGCTGGGGCTGCGGATGGCTGCTGGGCCGCAAGCGGCAGGATGAGAGCGAGAAGCAGGAAAGGAACGACGGCGAGACCGCGTCTGATCACGTTGCAATCTCCTGAACAGTACCTGTTCAAAGAGAATAGAACACGCAGGCAGCCGGTGTGAGCGGAAAATGGGTAATGGGTCAGTTTCCGGATTGACCGTCGGCCGCCCGTAACAACGCGGAGCCGTTGGGAAAAACTAGCCACGAGGCGGCTTTTTGTTACCGATTAGTCCTCTATAAATGACTTCGCGACTCTTGGACAACCTGACAGTCAACTCCGACCTCTGTCAAACAATCCCAGACAGGTTCTTCTCGCGCACAAGCTTCTCGACCTCCGTAGTACCCGGCGGCAGAATCTGCGCTCGCCCGGTGGATTCCCTGAACTCTATCCACCGATTCTTGTGCAGCGCGCGCACCGTGTTCATGAAGTGCTGCCGGTTCTTGTACTCAGTCCAGTCTATGAGTTCCTGAATCGAGACATCAGGTGCCGACGTCGCAATCAGAAGCAGCAACTGCTGTGGCAGTTTCAACTTCGGCTGCAAAACGCGCTTTATGTTTCCATCGGACCAGATGACGGGAATACGCATTTCAGCAAGGGAGTCCACTACTTTCTGAGCATCCGTGGTGGGCAGGTTGTGATACACCCGCACCAGCTCGCACATGACCCAATTGCACATCGCCAGCACTGCCGCTGAATCCATGTGGTTCGGGTCTACGTCCCCCCCAACATGGCCCACGCTTCTATTGTTGCGAACCTCGTAAAGGGCAGGTAGCAGGCGCGGAATCAGTATCTGGAAGCTTCGGGGGACGCCTGAGTGACTCTCTAATTTGCCACAAGCATCTTTAAAGTTACTTGGCTTCTTGGGCGCGGAAGGGTATGCCTTTTTCGCGAAACCGTCCAGGATTGTATACACAATTTCACTAAAGCGACCTCCGCTTAGCTCAGATGGCAACCAGCGGCGCTCAAGGAAATTTTGGACAATGCTTTGGTACTCCGCAATGAGCGGAAGCCTCAATCCTGAAGGAACGGCAGATAGAGCCGCTGATGCAGTGACGGTCATTTACCCAAGCTCGTCCTTCCCTCTGGTGACACATAAAACAGCTTCCCATCTTTTACACAGAAGCCTTTGCCAACATTTTGATTAAGCGCATCAGAGGCGTTCTTCAACTTGCCTTGGCTGTTACTGTTTAGCGCGGTAGAAATATCGTTGGTGGTGAGACGGTCCTTTTTCTGAGTGTCATTTAACCACACGGCAGTAGCAAGGAACTTGCGGACTTGGACGCTCGTCGAGCTTGTTGACTTCAGATAGGCAGCTAGCGTGCCTAATGCCGCGCCATGTGCTGCCACAACGGTTGGCGCACTCGTGCCGTCTTTTCCGCCCCCAACCGCGCTCTCATCCGGTGCAAGCACAACAAGTTCAGGTAGCTTTTTAAGTACCTTGTCCAGCTGCTCAGACAGCCAAACACCGCTGCCCTCCCCGCTGAAGCTAATTGAACCCACCTTGATCTCAAGCTTGGAATCGGCCATGACACCCCCCAATGGGAGCGCTGTCAACCTTGCCAGTGCTCTATTTTCAATGCGAAATGCACTTAGAGAGTAGCAGAACAGCCTCCTTGCGTGCAGCGAAAACTGTGCAATCTGCACTTTCGACTAGCGATAACAGGACGATGAACTCATTGGAGTTGGTGTTAATCCGCCCGTGATCAGGATAGGTCCCGCTAAGCGCCGTTGCATCACTCAGCTCCGGGATGGTCTGCTACTCGGAAACTGGTCCACTGCGGAAAATCGTGGGCGCGCATCCCGGCTGTGAGACTGCCCAGCAAGAAGTTTCGGGAAAAACATTCCACGGATGCCGCAATCCGAGCAATGCCCACCCCTATTGCAGCTTTTCCTCCAGCTCGGTCCAGCGGGTGATAAGCTGGTCGAGCGCGGCGAGGCTTGCTCCAGCTCTGGCCTGCGCCGCAATCAGCGCGGGCGCGTCGGTCTGGATGGCGGGGTCGTGCAGCGCCGCTTCGCGGTGGCCAGGCTGGATTCGGCCTCGGCAATCTGCTGCTCGATGGCGGCATACTCACGCGCTTCCTTGTAGGAAAGCTTTTTCTTCGCCTGCGCCCCGGGTGCGGCGCTGCCGGGCTTCGCTGCTGGGTACGCGGCAATCGACGCCGCTCCGGTGGCGGGCGCCCGGCGCTGCTGCTGTTCGCGCCACTGCTCCCACTGCGGATAGTCGGCAAAGGTCGCGGCGTTGCCGCGGCCATCCAGTCCCAGCACGATGGTGGAGATACGATCCAGCAGATAGCGGTCATGGGTAACCAGCACCAGCGCGCCCTGGAACTCCAGCAGGGTCTCTTCCAGCACCTCCAGCGTCGGAATGTCCAGGTCGTTGGTCGGCTCGTCGAGCAGCAGAATGTCGGCGGGCTGAAGCATCAGCCGCGCGATCAGCACGCGGGCGCGCTCGCCTCCGCTGAGGCGGCTGACCGGCTGGTTGAGCTGCTCGCTGGTGAACAGAAAATCGGTCTGCCCAGGCGGCCACGTGAATCACGCGATCCTGGAAGACCACCGCATCGGAGTCCGGCGCCAGCGCCCGCCGCAAAGTAAGCGCTGGGGTCCAATTCGCGCTGCTGCTCGAAGTAAACAATCTTCAGGCGGTCGGCGGTGCGAATCGTGCCCGCGGCTCGGCTTCAGCTCTCCCTGCAGCAGCCGCAGCAGCGTGGTTTTGCCGCTGCCATTGGGGCCAACCAGGCCGACGCGCATCCCGTTGGTGATGACAAAGTTCAGGTCCGTCGAACAGCGGGCGCTGGTCGCCGAAGCTGATAGCCAAGCCCTTCGATCTCCACCAGCCGCTTGCTCTGGCGCCCGGTGCCGGAAAAATCGAGTTCCGTGCTCGCCGTGCGCGTGCGTGAGCGCACATCGCCCAGTTCGCCGATCAGTTCGTGAGCGCGGTCGATCCGTGCCTTGGATTTGCCGCGCCGCGCCCTGGGTCCGCGCCGCAGCCACTCGATCTCGGTGTGGACGCGATTTTCCAGCGCATCCTGGTGCCGCGCCTGCGCGTGCATCCACTCCTGCTTTCACTTCGAGAAAGTGCGAGTAGGTTCCCGCCACTCGAAAAATGCCATCGGGATAAACGCGCGCCAGTTCGACGGTTTCGCTCGCCACATTTTCCAGAAAATAACGGTCGTGCGACACCACGACGCAGGCAAAGTTGGCCTGCTGCAGAAAGCTCTTCGAGCCACTCGATCCCGGCCAGGTCGAGATGGTTGGTTGGCTCGTCGAGCAGCAGAATCTCCGGCGCCGTGACCAGCGCTTCGGCGATAGCCAGCCGCTTGCGCCAGCCTCCGGAGAGCGTTGCGCCTCGGGCGAGAAGTCCTCAAAGCCGGCGCGTCCAAGCGTCTCATGCAGTCGCCCGTCGCGCTCCAGCCGCGGAACCTCCGGAGCCCGTCCAGCGCCGCCTCGATCACCTGGGTTACGCTGAGGCCCGGCGCAAAGACGGACTCCTGCGGAACGTAGGCCAGGGTGGCGCGCTTGCGCAGCGCAACCTCGCCCGCATCCGGCGGCACCAGCCCGGCCAGAATGCGCAGCAGCGTGGACTTACCGGAGCCGTTCGGGCCGATCAGGGCGATACGATCGCGCTCGTTGACCGTGAAGCTGACGTTGCGGAACAGCGGCTCAGCGCCGAAGGCTTTCGACAGAGATTGGGCGTTGAGAATTGGCGGCATCCCTTCGATCATACCGCGCCTGGCGATTCCAAGCCGGGTACGCGGCTACCGACGCCGCTCCGGCCGCAGGCGCAGGGGCGGCAACGGACGCCGCTCCGGCCGCAGGCGCATGGGCGGCTACCAACGCCGCTCCGGCCGCGGGCGCACGGGGCTTCATTTCTTTCTGCAGACCAGATTGCCTTGGCCGATGGGCACCAGCACGCTGTCCACGCGATCATCGCGCAGGGCGCGGTCGAGCATGGAACGCAATGCCGCCGCATGGCTGATGGCGTTGTCGGCGACGAGAATGCCTCCACTGACCATGCGCGGGACAACCAGCTCGTAGCAGGCGTCGTACACGTCCTTCTCGGCGTCGAGGAAGCAGAAGCCGATGTCGCCATAGTTGGCAACGTGCGCAACGGCGTCGCCATGCACCAGGTCGATCAGGTCCGCGACTGCGGCGGCGGCAAAGGTGGCGCGGGCCAGCTCAACCTTGGCCGCGTCAATCTCAAAGGTAGTCACGCGACGCCGGGTGGCGCGGGCGGCCAGGGTCAGCCACAAGGTGGAGTATCCCGCGCTGGTGCCAATTTCGATGATGCGCCCAGCGGGCGCCGAGGCAGCCAGCAGCGCGATGAACCGTCCCACCTGGTGCGGAACCTGGCGCAGCCGCTTGCCGTGGGCGGTGCCGTCCGTGCGGTCCCGCGCGTCAACGGCTTCCAACTCGCGCATGCGGAAGAGCATGGCCGGAGAGATGGACTCAAACATGGTGAGGATTTTACAACATGAAAAGGCTCCGGGGAGGCTGAACCGCAGGCGCTCCACGGAGCTTTTTTATTCGCCGAATTTCCCTTACGAGCCTACTTCTTCTCCCCAGCTTGGCCGCTGATACTTGCCCGAGCCAACCTTCTTGATGCACTCTTCCAGCACATCGAGGGCGAGATCGGCCTGCTGCCTGGTGACGATCAGCGGCGGGCTAAGGCGCAGGGTGTTGGAACCGCAGCCGAGGAACAGCATTCCCTTTTCGAAGGCCATCTCGACCACGTGGTCGCGCTGTTCTCCGGCGGGAGTCTTGGTGTGTTTGTCGGCCACAAATTCGATGCCGATCATCAGGCCACGTCCGCGAACGTCGCCTACCAGCGGCAGCCGCTGCGGCCAGTCGTGGATGCGGTCGAGGATGTGTTCGCCAACCTCGCGTGCGTTGCGCAGGCCCTCGCGCTCGATGATGTCGATGGTGGCCAGGGCAGCGGCGATGGCAACGGGATTCCCACCAAAGGTGGAGGCATGCGAACCGGGAGCCCAGTCCATGATTTCCGCGCGCGTGATCAGCACCGAAAGCGGCAAGCCGCTGGCGATGCCCTTGGCCACCGTGATCATGTCCGGCGCCACGCCGGAGTGTTCGATGGCCCACCACCGGCCGGTGCGTCCCATGCCAGACTGCACCTCGTCGATGATCAGCAGGATTCCGTGCTTGTCGCAAATGCGGCGCAACTCCTGCAGAAACGCGGGCGGCGCGGGCAGGTATCCGCCCTCGCCCTGGAAGGCTTCCACCACGATGGCGGCGCACTCCTCGGGCGGAACCTCGGTGCGAAAGACCCAGTCTTCGATGTAGCGCGCGGTGTCGCGGGCGTACTGCTCAGCCTCGGTGCCGGCGGGACGGCGATAGAGGTTTGGATAGGGAACGTGCACCACTCCCGGAACCAGCGGCGCAAAACGGCGGCGCTGCTGCGCTTTGGAGCAGGTCAGCGAGAGCGCGCCCATGGTGCGTCCGTGGAAAGCTCCGTGGAAGGCGATGATGTACTGCCGCCGGGTATGGTAGCGCGCCAGCTTGAGCGCCGCCTCGATGGCCTCGGCGCCGGAGTTGCCGTAATGAACCCGGTGCGGACCCGGCATGGGTGCAATCTTCGACAGCCGGTCGGCCAGCTCGGTGAGCTGCGGGTAATAGAAATCGGTGCCGGACATGTGCAGCAGCTCGCCCGCCTGCTTTTGCACGGCGGCCACTACCTCGGGATGACAGTGTCCGGTGGAAGTAACGGCGATGCCGGCGGAAAAGTCGAAGAACTCGTTGCCATCCACGTCCTCAATCACAATGCCGCGTCCGCGCTTTGCAACCAGCGGATAGGAGCGGGTATAGGAAGGCGAGATAATGCGGTCGTCATCGGCGATCATGCGCCGGGCAATGGGGCCGGGAAGTTTGGTGCGGATACAAGGACGGTCGGCGGGAGCCAAAGTCGAACTTGGTGGCGTCATGGATTCCTCCTGAAGCAGATGGCGAGTGCAGCAGATTCGGATGCATGGGCTGCTGCTTCCGGGGTCGCCGATACAGAGTGCGTTGCGGAGTGCAGTCCAAACAGAGGTGCGGATGGAGGAGGAAAACTAGTCGCCGCCGAAGAGGTTGGGTCGGGCAAGCGAGGGCGAGCCGACAAGTTCGGCGCGCGGAGATGCGAAGCGCGACCAGATGGCGCGCGCGCTGACGCCTCGCACCTGGCAATGGTTGCGGTGCAAGTGCAGTTGGCGGACCCGGGCCGAATCAATCATACGTCGCACACCTCTGTTACCAGGTGCCTGATTATAGCCCAATTACGGCAGGCCAGGCACAGGTTTCCCGGGCGGGCGCCGGACCCAGGCGCCGCGGCAGGAAGTTACCACACGGATGCAGGTTGCGACCTGCGATGGCCGCCCTTAGAATCAGTGTGCGATCTTACATCTGCACGCTTCCAAACTGATTCCCGCACGAAGGAAGACAATGGCGCTTGATCTGTTCAACTCTCTCAGCGGCAGGATTGAAGAATTTGTCCCGGCGGACGGCAAGACCGTTCGCTTTTACGCCTGCGGCCCCACGGTTTACGATTACGGCCACATCGGCAATTTCCGCACTTTCATTGCTGTGGACGTGCTGCGCCGCTACCTGCGCCAGAGCGGATTCCAGCTAATGCACGTCATGAACATCACCGACGTGGACGACAAGATCATCCGCAACGCCAACCAGCGCGGCGTGCCCATCGGCGAGTACACCAAGAAGTACGAGCAGGCGTTCCTCGAAGACATGCAGACGCTCGGAATCGAACATCCGGAGCGCATTTCGCGCGCCACCGAACACATTGCCGAGATGGCGCACTTCATTCGCAAGCTGGCCGACAAGGGAAGCGCCTACCAGACCGAGGACGGCTCCTGGTACTTCCGCATCGCCAGTTTTCCTGAGTACGGCAAGCTGAGCAAGAAGGACTTTGCCGGGCTCATCGACGGACGCCGACGGGCGTATGGATGCCGACGAATACGAGAAAGACGACGCCCGCGACTTTGCCCTGTGGAAGGCTCCAAAAGAAGGCGAGGCAAGCTGGGACACCGAGATCGGGCCAGGTCGTCCGGGCTGGCACATCGAGTGCTCGACCATGTCCATGGAGTACCTGGGCGAGTCGTTCGATCTGCATGCGGGCGGCGAGGACCTGATGTTTCCCGCACCACGAGAATGAAATCGCCCAGAGCGAGTCCCTCACCGGAAAGACTTTCGCGCGGCACTGGATGCACGTGCGCTTTCTGCTGGTGGAAGGCCAGAAGATGTCCAAGTCGCTGGGGAACTTCTTCACCCTGCGCGACCTGGTGCTGATGGGGCACAAACCTTCGTCGATCCGGTTGCTGCTGGCCTCGGTTCCCTACCGCAAGCAACTGAACTTTACCTTCGACGGCCTGACCCAGGCTGCGAATTCGGTCGAGCGGATTCGTAACTTCAAGCTGCGCCTGGAGACCTCGCACTGGGAAGCGGGAGCGAACCCGGAGATTGCCGCGCTGGCTGGCAAAGCCGCCGGTGAGATGCGCTCCAGCCTGGACGACGATCTCAATACCGCACAGGCGCTGGCGGCCATCTTCGACCTGGTACGCGACGCCAACGCAGCCGCCGATCACGGCAAGGTGAAGCAGGACGACATCGCCGCGCTGCTCGACGCACTCCACAAGTTCGACGAGATCTTTGCTGTCCTGGTGGATTCGGACGCGGCGCACGCGAAGGCCATTGTGGAGTGGGCCAAGGCGGAAGGCCTCGAGGAAAAGATCACGCCCGAGGCGGCTGAGATGGCCAAAAGCGCGGCTCTAAGCGATGCCCAGGTGGAGGAACTGGTGGCGAAGCATTCCGCGGCGCGCAAGGCCCGGGACTTCAAAACCAGCGACGCGCTTCGCGATCAACTGCTGGCCCAGGGCATTGTGCTGGAAAACACCAAAGACGGCGCGCGCTGGAAGCGGAAATAAAGCGGTCTAGAACTCGGTTGGCCAGCGGCGCGCAGCGTGGAAGACGCGCAGCACTTCTACGGCCCCTCCCCGCACCCTGTAGGGAACGATGTAGGGCGTACCGGAGATCACCAATTCGCGTGTACCCGGAACGCGTCCCGCGCGGCCCATGGCTGGGTATTCAGTCAATTGCTCTACGGAGCACTTGATTCTATCGGTTACCCGGTCTGCCGCCGCCGGGTCATCCCGTGCGATGAAGTCGGCCTCGGCATCAACGTCAGCCAAGGCTGGCCGCAGCCATCTAACCCGCACGGCGAGCCCTTCTGCGGAAAGTTTTCTTCACTTCCTCCTCGGAAGCGAACTCGCCGCGGTCGGCCTCCGCGACCGCTTTCTTTATCTCCTCGACCTGCCACTCATTCAGCGCGAGGAAATCCCGCACCGCTTCCGCAATCAGAAATGAGCGGCTGCGCTGGGTGGCGTCAGCCAGCTTATCCAGCTGCTTGGTCAGTTTCGGTTCCAGCCTCACGGTCAAAACTTTGGATTCAGCCATGAATCCTCCATCAAGTTCACATGATATCACTGTAATACGTTGTGTTGTGCTGTATTGAGGACAGGGAACGTCCGCTCAGTTGCCGCCAGGCTCAATCGGCTCCAGGTCGATGGCGGGTTCTTCGCTGGCCCGGTGATGGACCTTGGCTCCGATGACGAGGATCACCGAGAGGATGATGACGGAGGCGCCCGCGAGCATGTACCCATCCATCTTCTCGCCGTGTAACAGGCAGCCCAGAATCAGGGCGATGATGGGGTTGACATAGGCGTAGGTGGCCACCTTTGCGATGGGCGCATTCTTGAGCAGCCAGACGTAGGCCGTGTATCCCACCAGCGAGCCGGCAAAAACCAGGTAGACAGTGGCCCACAGCGAGCTTGCCGCCCAGGTGGCGCGGTGCAAGTCTCCGATCAGCAGCGCCAGCAGGCCGTTGATCAGCCCGGCAATGAGCATCTGCCAGCCGCTGGCCGTGAATGGGTCGATGGGCATGTGCCAGCGCTTGGCCAGCATGGAGCCGGCCGCCCAACTGACGCTGGACGCCAGGACGAGCATGGACCCGAAAAGCTGGCGCCCGCCAAACTCCGCATGGCCGGAGATATCCGGCCAGAGCAGGATGGCGACTCCGGCAGCGCCCAGCGCAATGCCCGCAATGCCTCGCGCCGGCAGACGGTCCTCGCTATGGCTCAACCGCTCCAGGATCAGGAACCAGAGCGGGGTGACGGCAATGAACAGCGCCGCCAGTCCGGTCGGGATGTAGATTTCCCCCCAACCCAGCACCACGTTGGCGGTGATGAGCAAAAGGATTCCGATCACTCCCAGCCGGAGCAGATCGCGGCGCGGAACCCGGATGCGGTGTCCGCCCAGGGCGCGGAAAGCCAGCATCAGTGCGCCCGCGGAAGTGAAACGAAGTGCTCCCATCAGCAGCGGAGTCAGGTGTTCAACCGAGATTCGGATGGCCAGGTACGTGGAGCCCCAGAAGATGTAAACCAATGCAAATGCGATGACGACCTGCAGCCGTCTGGGAGAGTTGGCGGGAGTCATGGGACCGGTTTAACTTTATCAGGTTCGGCGGGCGGCGCGGCTGGCGCTTCGCCGGGTATCAAAGGTTGCCCTGGCGCGCACTTGTAAGTCCGGCGCGCAAGCGGCAGAATCATTCCCTATGCAGGCGCGCGGGTTTGACGAAGGTTCTATGGTGCTGCTGACGCTGCACTCTCCGCGGCAGAAGTTCTTCGGCGTGTTGCTGCGGCTGACTCCGGCCGGGATGGAGTTGCGCTGCGTGGCCCTGGAGTCGCTCGACGATCTGGCACGCCAGCTCCGCGCCGGGGAGCGCGCCGGACCCTCCACGTTTTTCTTCCCCATGCATCGCGTAGAGCGGATGGAATTGGATGAAGCAACCGGCGGACTGGCTTCGTTGGCTGAGAGCTTCCGGGCCAACGCGGGACTCAGGGTGGAAGACGTCTTTGGCGAGGACGGCAGCGCGGAGAATTACGATTGAGAAGCGAATTCTGGACAACCCCAAACCAGTTGACGCTGGCGCGCCTCTTCTTCGTCCCGTTCATCCTCATCTGCATTGTGGAGCAGCACTACCATGCCGCCCTGGTCCTGGTGGTGATCGCTGGACTCAGTGACGGGCTGGATGGGTTGGCGGCGCGCCTCCTCCACCAGAAGACCCGTCTGGGCGAATACCTGGACCCAATCGCCGATAAGCTGCTGCTCAGCTCCCTGTTCCTGGTGATGTCGTTCAACCAGATGATTCCGTGGCGCTACACGGTGATGGTCTTCTCGCGCGACCTTTCCATCCTCTTGATTTCCGCCTTGCTCTACACCGTGGGCCTGCGTGATTTCCGCCCGGGAATCTTCGGCAAGATCAACACCGCCTGCCAGATCGCGGCCGTATTCTTTGCCCTGCTGGCCAAGGTGTACCCGGACGAGTGGGTGTGGATGACGCGCCAGGTTCTACTTTACGCAGTGTTCGCGTTCACCCTGGCTTCCGCGATCCACTACGTGTATTTGACGGGGCAGCGGCTAAAGCAATTGCAGGCGTCCAAGTAGGCGATTTCGTCGTGGCCAATGTAATACAAGCAGTCTTGCTGATTATCAGCTTGTCAGACAGATACTTCCGTAACCTCCTTCAATTCAGAGATTTACATTGACTTTCACCACGGCGTGGGATATAGCCTAATCGTTTGGCTTACTTTTATGACCTTCATTTACACAAATCGTTTCTTACCGAGAGGATTCATATGAATGCGAAGGAAGCGCAGGACGCTGGGATTGAGCTGAGTGATATAGAACTGGCAGTCAAGATTTGGGCACACGAAGTCATCGAAGAACTGGAGGACGACATGGCCTTGGAAGAACATTTTAAGCATTGTCTCCAGATCGTTCCTCCCGCAAACGAAGAGTCTGAAGAGCTTGTAGTAGCGTAATCCTACGCCCGGTTGGGCTTAGTCCGATTCGTAATCAAGTCGTTCAATTCCGGCCTGCTTTGGTGCTCCCCAATGCAGGCCGGATCATTTGATCCCGTTGATTGCCTCCCACCCAGATTCATCCGCCCATCCGTATTCCGGAGCCGCACCAGGCGAAACGCCGCTGGCCGTCACCCTTGCTTGTGCTACCAGGGCGCGGGACCGGGGGCGTGGCTGCCGTGTCCGTCGAGGACGTGATGTTCGACCTCACTGGCGGCGTCGATGATCCTGTAAGGCGCGGGAACCTCGAACAGCGAAGCGGGCTGGTCGCCGCGGCTGACCTGGTGACGGTGGTGGTAAACTCGCCCGCCCAGGGGTCGCGATGCAGGCTGCGCATCACCAGTTCCAAGTCGGGAGAAAACCATTGCTCGCTGACAATATCGATGGGACGGTCATTGCCGATCTGTCCCGCGGGCAGGGTGGTGATGACCCGCGTTCCCAGGACGCGGAAGCCGAGGATGGTCTGCTCGCCGAGATTCTCCGTGCGGACCGGATTGGGCGCAGCCAGAAATGGCTGATCGATGCGCATCGTGGGAGCGCTGGCAAAGCCTGAATCCTCCGCCAGGAAGCTGGAGCCGAGCTGGTTGGCCGTGGAGCCGGCCACGGCGGCCGAAGCGTCCGACGGCCCGCGGTTGCGATGCGCGGAGAACACGTGTAGGTGCCAGCGGGATTCACTCGGGGCCGCGCTCGCCGAGTTTACCTCACCGGCGCCGGCTTTCTGGGAGTCGGGCGATAGCAGCGCATTGCCGGTCCCCTGGGCGTTGAGGCGCGCCACGTAGGAAGGTCCTGCGCCATTCAGTTCATAGCGATGGGCGACCATTTCCTGCGGGTCCAGAACGTAGCTGTAGCCAAGTGTGTGGTCCACGATGGTGATGAACGTGGCGGCGGAGTATCCCGCCGGTAAGCCGGGAACCGAGAGCTGGGAGTCGCGCCGGATTCGGCCCTGGGCATCGCGATAAATGCTGGAATTGGTGGAGCGGGAGATACGGTTGCCGTCGGTGAAACTCTGGTGATGCTCGGTGACAAATTCGGCGCAGATTGGCTTGTCCAGGGCCGGCTGCGCCCCGAGCGGTCCAGACAGGCCGAGCATCGCCGAGGAGATGGCGATCGGCGGCGGAGCGATTTGCACGGTAATCCGCGCCGCGCTATCGGCCGCGCTCGCCTCGGCCGCCTCCTGCGCCACAAGCTGAAGCGGACAGGCGAGCGTTAGCAATGCCAGCGTAAGCGAAGCAGCGCCAATCAAACGGAAACTCATCCCCTGCAACTCCTGACTCATTCGCAACTCGCGTCCCAATTCCGGCATCCGTTCACCGCGCCCAGCCGGGGCGCTGCTTTACGGCATGGTTCACAGCGTTCATTGCAGCTCCCGTGCACCTTAATTGGCCACCCGGATGGCACGGGCAACGCCATCGGGTCCAATCACAACTTCAGCATTTACAAAGGAATTGCCCACGGTCTGTCCGAGGTTAGGCCGAACCTGACCCACCGGAACCTTGATGTGCACCACCTGCATCGGGCCGGAGCAGACCACGGGATCGCAGTACATCAGATTGGAATATCCCGGCCAGGTTGAACTGGCCGATTCCGCCACGTTGCTGGCCACTCCCGTGCTGGCCAACCGCAGTACCGGGCGTAGCATTGGCCGACTGTTGCGTCACCGGCATGGAGTCATAGGTCGAGACCAAGCCATCGGCGGCCACCGCGCGAGCCGGACTTGCCGCGGGCGCCGCACGCAAGGCTGCTTCGGACCCACCGGCAGCCATCGACGAGACGTTCAATGGCCGCGTGGCAACCGCAGAGGCGACCGGCGTCGGCCGTAGCGCTGCCCGCCGCACGGCCAGGCTGGCGGTCACAACCGGATGGCGCGCCGGCAAGGCAGCGCTCTGCTGCGAGGCCGGAGCCGAGGCGGGGATGGGCGCATTCACCGCAGGGCTGGAGTTCCAGAGACGCACGGTCGAGCCCAGCACGGCCACGAGGGCCGCCGCGGCAACGGCGCCGCTCCACCAGGTGCGCGAGACCCACACCGGAGCCATGCTGCGGCCAGGGAACGTGAACCGGCGCGCCTCCGGCGCAACCCCCGCCAACGCCAGGTCCATTCCGCCGGTGCCGCGCTGCTGCAGCCGCCTGTATGCTTCCATCACCGCGCGATCGGCGGCGCGCGACGGCCCCGCAGCCGAGGCCGAGGCTAACTGGCGCAGTCCGTCGCTGCACCGTGGCGCGGGCCCGGTAGTGCGAAGTGCAGCGTTCGCACTGCCGCATGTGCCGGCTCGCGTCCGGATGAAGAATGCCGGAAAGCATCTCGTCAATGTGAGCGTCAAATTCGTTACATCTCATAGCAAACATCCTTGAATGATTCCGCCAGCTTGTTTGCCCGAGGGCTGGGTACGTGTTTCAAGCTTCTTTGCCAGCAAGCTGTGCGCGCGATTGAGCCGGGATCGAATCGTTCCCAGGTTGCAATCAAGCTGGGCGCTGGCCTCGGCGTACGACATTTCACACAGATCGCACAGCACGACCACTTCGCGGTAGTGCGGAGGCAGGGACTGAACCGCTTCGCGAACCAGATCGACGGTTTCGCCGCGCAATACATCGGCAACCGTATCTTGGGAACTCTCCAGCGCAAGTTCAACCTCTTCTCCCTCCTCGTTCCGGCTGACCAGCGGTGTGTTGCGGGCCTGCGAACGATAGGAGCGGCGGACAAGGTTGCGCGCAATGCCGACCAGAAACGAGAGCACCTGACCCTTGCTCTCGTCAAACTTGTCACCCTCCTCTATCAGCGTGATGAAGGCGTCTTGGGTGATGTCGTCGGCAAGCGCAGCCGATCCGGTCATATGCAAGGCAAACCGATGCACGCTTGACTTCAATCTCTCGTAAAGCGCAGCAAAGGCCTCCGCGTCGCCGGCAACGGCAAGGCGGAGGAGCTGTGGCTCCGAAAGAGTGTCGGTCAACGGCATCGAGCTCACGGCATTGCGGACAACCCGTAGTCCTACCAGTATTACCGGAAACCGCCGGGTTAGTTCCACAAAAGTGAAGGGCTAAAGAACGAAAGGCGATCAGGGAACGGCCCGGAGGCGATCAGGGAATCCCGGATACTCGCGTCCCGCCTAGCGCGGCAGGTTGTCGGTGGCGTCGTCCTCATCGCTCTCGCGCGAAAAAAAGCTCGAGCACAGGCTCGAAAACAGCAGGAAGACGTTTACCAGGTTTACCACCAGCAGCAGGGCGCCGAGCACCGAAGCTTTCCAGCCCTGGGCGTTGTCGTCGTCAAAGTCCTGGTAAAAGTCGCGGATCTCCTGGCCAAAGTATCCCGCCAGCCCGCCAAAGATGACCACCACCACCGAACTCAGCGTCCAGCTAAGCTTTGGGGTGCCGAGCAGTTTGTTGACCACCGCCAGGATCGCGCTTCCACCAAGGATCATGAAGATGGCGGTGGCCGGGTGGGCCAGGTCGCAGCCGCGGAGGAAACCCCAGAACGCGGTCAACGCGTACATCAGTCCGGCGCACAAAAAAGCAATCGCCAGCATCCGTGGCGGCAGCAAGGCCGAAAACTCCAGGGCGCTAAACGCGGAATAGGCAAACAGCAGCACCGCCGCCGGAGCCATCGACAGCTTCTCCACGTAGCGGCTGCAGAAGGCCAGAAACAGAACCTGGCTGATCAGGACAATCCGCGCTGTCAATTGCGACCCAACCAAGCTCTGTGGCAGCCCGGTGCCATGGATCAGCGATGCGGCCACCGCCGAGGTCAGCAGCAGCGCGCCAGCCGCTAAGGCCAGCGCCCGCGCCAGCACCCGGCGATAGCCCTGCTCCAAGGCGTCATTCAGCACCGGAACCCCGGCATCCAAGGTTGGCGCGAGCGGCTCAAAACCCTCCGGCAGCGCGTCCAACAGCTCAGGATGAGGGCCGCGCGCGATGCGGTTTTCAGCAATGGGCAGGATTCCGCAGCCGTCCGGGATGGGCGGCAGTTGGCCGTGCGTCAGGTTGGGATCGCTCATGCCGTCCATTGTGCCGCAAGCGGGCTACCAGGGAAAGTATCAGAGGTAACCCTGCGGCTTCTGCGTGCTTAGAACGTCTCGGGCCAGCGCTGTGCGCCGTGGTAGATGGCGAGGATCACAATGCGTGCCTTATCAATGGCGTAGGCCGCAATGAACGGCGTCTTCGCGATGACCAGTTCGCGGGTGCCCGGAACCCGGCCCGCTCTGCCCAACATAGGAAAAGCGGCGAGCTGTTGAACGGTGGTGACGATTTGCATCGTGATCCGGGCGGCAACCTCCTCGCTGTTGGAAAGAGCGATGGTATCGTGAGCCTGATCCAACTGCCGGGTGGCCTGCTCGGTCCATTCAATCATTTGCTGGCGCGTCCCGTTTTCTGCAGACGCTTTACAACCTCATCATGGCGAACGACGCGGCCCTTCCGCATCTCTTCCTGCCCACGGCGAACCAGTGCGTCCTGGTAGGCGTGCAGTTCAATGTAGTTGGTGATTGCCTCGTTGATCAGGTAGCTGCGCGAACGGTCCTGCAAGGCGGCCAGCGAATCCAGCGCGTCGATCTTTTCGGCATCGGCACGGAAGCTGATCGTTTTCTCGGTGCTGCTCATAATGCGAGAACAATAACATGTATTATTCTGTATTACCAGGAAACGATTTCTGCTTTCAGCCGGGTGCCTCACATCTGCCGCAGTCAGCAGATGTGGGTTCGGCCATCTCCGCCAGCTTCAGAAGCCCTTCGGATTCTCTCCCGCCACGCCAAACGCCCGTTCCAGCGCAATCCCCGCCGTGCCCAGCACACCTTCGCCGAACAGCGGGCCAATCAGGGTGACGCCGTGCGGAACCCGGCGCGGCGGGTTGAACTTCGGCAGCGGATGCGCCGGGTCGGGAGCCCAATCGCTGCGCGCCTCTGCGACTTCGACAAAGCCCGCCCGCAGGGTGAGCGACGGGTGCCCGGTGAAGTTGCTGATGGTCATCATCTCGTCGCGCAGCGAAGGCACCAGCAGCAGGTCCACCTGCGCAAAGATACGCGCCATCTCCAGCGCCACTTTGCGACGAAAACGGTCCGACTGCACAAAGTCCACGGCCGACAGGAAGCGCGCCTGCCGGAAGGAATTCGGCCAGCGCGTCGGGCGCCTGCGACCGGAGTTGGTTGAGGCCGCCCGCCAGGGTCAGCTCCTCGAAGGCGGCGGCAGCTTCGGCAAAAAGGATCAAGTCGAGCGAGTCGTAGGGCCAGTCCGGCAGCGAGACTTCCACCGGGATGAAGCCGAGCTGGCGGGCCGTTTCCAGGGCGGCGCGATCCACCGTCGGTGGCAGGCGCATCCTTCATCCAACCGGGGAAATAGCCGAGGCGCAGACCGCGCACCGAGCGCGTTGGCGTCGAAGTCCAGGTGGCAGGGGACGCTGCCCAGGTCGCCAGCATCGGGGCCGGAAATTGCGTTGAGCACCAGCAGGGTGTCTTCCACCGAGCGCGCCATGGGGCCCAGCTTGTCGAGCGACCAGCACAAGGTCATCGCTCCGGTGCGCGCCACCCGCCCGAAGGTGGGACGCAGGCCGGTGACGCCGCAGCGCATCGAGGGGCTGACGATGCTGCCGTCGGTCTCGCTGCCAATGGCGAAGCCGACCAGCCCCGCGGCGGTGGCCGCCGCCGGACCAGCCGATGAGCCGGACGAGCCTTCTTCCAGCAGCCAGGGATTCATCGTCTGCCCGCCGAACCAGATGTCATTGAGCGCCAGCGCGCCCAGCGAAAGCTTGGCCACCAGCACTGCGCCCGCCCCGTGCAGGCGCCGCGTCACGGCGGCATCCTCGGCGGGAATGCGGTTGCGGAAGGGCTCAGCCCCGTAGGTCGTCGGGATGCCCGCCGTATCCAGCAGGTCCTTTGCGCCCCACGGAATGCCGTGCAGCGGACCGCGGTAGTGTCCGGCGGCAATTTCCCTGTCCGCCTGCCGCGCCTGCGCCAGGGCAAGGTCGCGGGTCAAGGTGATCACGCAGCGAAGCTGCGGACCAAAGCGCTCCAGGCGCTCCAGATAGATGCCGGTCAGGCGCTCGGAGGTAATTTGGCGCTGCTCCATCCAGCGCGCCAGGCGGTACACGGGTGAGAAGGCAATCGCCTCGTCGGTCGCAGGCAGTGGTCCAACATCGGCGCTGCTGCGCACAAAGCGATCCCGCTCTGGGCCTGCGCTCTGGCCCGCCATCACGGGATTCCACTGCGACCAGGGCGCGATCGAAGGCTCAATGGCAACCTTGCGCGGGCCCACCCGGCGCTCGTAGTAGGGCGCCAGGGAGATGCGCCAGTTGCTGGCGGCCTGGGCGCGTTCGGCCTCGGTCAGGGTGAAGTTGACCAGCTTCTCCGCGGCTTCAAAGTTAGCGGCACTCACCTCGGGACCAAGCGGAGGCGCGGTCCCGAACGCAGGCGGCGCGCCGGGCGTTGGCGTCGTCTGCGGGACAGTGGGAGGGTTCTGCTGCCCAGCATTCTGGCCCAGGCCGGCGGCGGCGCCAAGAACGCTGAGGGTAGACAGGGCAAGGAATTCGCGGCGGGAAGCTGACATGGCACTCCATGGACGCACCAGTGGGCGCGGGAACTAGACAGCCACCACTATACCCTCTGCGCCGCGGCCGGTCTCAGCGCCGCGGCCGGTCTCAGCGCCGCGGCCGGAGGGCCAGCCGTTGGCCCGTACCCGTCGCCGAGCCTGGGCCGCGCGCGGCAACCCCAGCCGGCTAACTGGCGCGGCGCGGGATGATGTCGTCTCCGCGGATGTGAAACTGCGCCGAACAGCAGTCGGAGCCGCAGATGATGGGAACGATTCCAGCCATTTGTTTGCGTGTAATCAGGCCCAGGGTGGCACAGGACGGGCAGGCAAGCACGGCCCAGTACGGATCGCCCTCTTCGCCGCTCTCGCCGGCTTTGTCGAGCACGAAAACCGTTCCGGGTCTCATCTGTTCGGGAATCCACTGGGGGAGATAGTTGATCTCAACGATCATGTGTCACCTCCACAGTCTCTCTAAAAGACTGCCTGTCTATGGCCGTGCCAGGGTACGGGCGGGGTGGGCCGCGCGCACCGGTTGAGATTTCTTCTTTGGGGTTTCGCGAGCCGCCGGCAAAGGCATCGGCGGAGCCAGCACGCGCTCCAGAACCGGACCAATGCAAATGGCCAGCAAGGGCTGTTGAGTATCGCGCAGAAGATCGATCACGCCGCGCTCGGAGTCGCAGAGGAAAACACTCTCGCCGTCGGTGAGCAGATGCAGACCGGGTCCGCGCGCCAGCAGGTCCCCCAGGCGATGGCCGAATTCATGGCGCAGCAGCGCCAGCATCTTGCGGATGCGTTGCAGGCTGAAACCACGGCGGCGCAGATCGCAGAGTAGGGCGAGTTCGGCCAGGTCCTTGGCCGAATAAAGACGGCGATGACCCTGGCGGGCAGGCGCTACGATTCCCTGCTCATCCCACCACTGCAACTGGCGTGCGGTGAGGCCGGTGCGCTCGCGAACCTGGCTGGATGTAAAGCTCTGCTTCATGCCCCGCACCAGACCGGACGGCTGGAAATCAATTGCAAAGGAACAATATGCCGCAATATGTTTAAAACAATATTGCGCCGGAATGTTGCAACTCATACTAAGCCCGCTTTGCCGGATGTCAAGCCCGCAATGGTCGCGGAATCGCAAGAAGTACCTGCGGCGGAACCCAGGAATCTGCTATTTTCTTCTTATGCTTCTGGTCATCAACGGAGAAGAGCGCAACTGCGCGGCCCTCAGCCTGGACGCGCTGGTCGAGGAGATGGGGATGAAGGGCGACCGCGTCGCCGTCGAGCTGAACCGCGAGATTGTGCCGCGCGCAAACTGGCAGGCTACCGCCCTGAAGGACGGCGACCGGCTGGAGATCGTCCACTTTGTCGGCGGAGGTTAGCCGCTCCGCGAACGGTCATTCGCTCTGTGAGTATCCTGCGTTTACTGTCTCCAGGTAGCTCAACGCCAATAGACCCGTGGCGATTACCTCGTGCAGCAACAGGACCCGCCCGGCGATCTTGTCCTTCGTTTCGGGCTTGTCATCTTCACCCAGGCCGCGTTTCCTTACCAGCTCCGCGAATGCCTGCATGTCGCCGGGCAACAGGACGGGATTGCGCATCAGCTCTTCGTGGCACTCCCAGCAACAAACCGCCGCCTGTTTTTCCTGCCCCCAGGGACAGGTGTCAAACAATCCATCCGTGGCCGCCCCTGGGCGATCCGATGCTCGCCGGAAGAATCGCTCCGGCACGTAGGCATGTTCGGTCGCAACGGAACGCCCCGCGATGGTGGGCGGAGCGGGCTCACTGGAGCGCCGCACCGGGCAGCCGCAAATCGCACAACTCTCAACTTTTTTCGCTTTCATCCGCTTCCTTGTCAGTGCACAAAATAAGAGAACAAATCCTTAAGATTGATCCCAAGTCTTTGGGAAAATTCGAGACCGCGAACTCCCGGCGAAGCCGGAGGCCGCCCGCGGAATGAGCGGCCCCTTTTGCCGCGCTGATGCCTCACGCGCGGCAAGCTTTGGGTGGCGGGCTTAGCGCGGCGGATTGGCGCTCGCCGAAGACGTCGGCGCGGGCGTACGCGTCTGGCCGGAGTTTTGCGAATCCTGGCCTTGGCCTTCCACGTTATTGCTCATCAGCCGTACGTCCACCCGGCGATTTTCAGCCCGGCCATGGGCGCTGGTGTTGTTGTCCACGGGATCGTCTTTGCCCAGGCCGATGATGAATATCTTGTGCGCCGGTACATTGAATTCCGCAGCCAGGTACTGGGTAACGGCAGCGGCGCGGCGCTGGCTGAGCTGGTAGTTATACTCGGCGTTTCCAACCGAGTCGGTGCGCCCCTCGATCGCTACAATGCAGCCCTTGACGCTGGGAATCTGCCGGCCCAATTCGTCGAGTTGCTCCTTGTCCTTGCGGGTCAGCTCGGCTTTGTTAAACCCAAACAGCACCGCGGTTTCCGTCACCGCATGATAGTTGTCGAGATTGGCGACCCGGACGCCGAGGTCGCGGACACCGCCGTTCACGTTTGCGGCCAACGCTTGGGCCTCGTCAGCCTGCTGCCCCGCGGCCATCGCCTTCTGGTCCGCCGCGGCGGCGCGGCCATCCACTCCCCGGATGCCTCGCTGGGCGCGTTCGTCCACATCGTGAATCCCACGAGTCGTCTGCGCGGTGCGATCATCCAAATCATCAAGCTTGTTCATCACTGGGGTAACCTGCCGCGAAACATCCTTCTTGGTGGCGCAGCCTGCCATGAGCGCCAGTGCGCCCACGGCAAGAAAAGGGAGGAGAAAGCGTTTCATAAAGAAGCTCCTTGGGCCCGAATAGTTGCACCCGGGCAGTGCTCAAGTTGTGGCAGCCCGGCGAGGCGTCCGCTTCCAGGAGTGCACGCGCAATGCCACGCCAATGCGCCGCAGAATCAATTACTTAGCGGCTGTCTCCGCGGCGCCGATAGGAGATTCCTTCCTGGGCAGGTAGAATTTTCATAGCGCGCGCCAGCCGCGGGAGCGGCGTAAGTTGCTTCCTGTGTGCCGGGCGCGAACCAGGCCGGCGGCTGGCCTGGCAACGAGTGAGACCATGGATCTCTATCAGAAGATCAAAACGGTTCCATCCAATCCCGGGGTCTATCTCTACAAGAACGCCGAGGGCGAGGTCATCTACGTCGGCAAGGCGAAGAACCTGCGCGCCCGCGTGCGCTCCTACTTTGTGGAGGGCGCCGGCGATGACGCCAAGACCGGAAGCCTGCTGCGCGAAGCCGTCGATATCGAGTACATCGTGGTCGGCAACGAGCGCGAGGCGCTGGCGCTTGAGAATAATCTCATCAAGCAGAAGAAGCCGCGCTACAACATTCTGCTGCGCGATGACAAAACGTATCCATACGTCAAGCTCACCGCCGAGCGCTACCCTCGGGTCTACGTCACGCGCAAGCTGCGCAAGGACGGCGCCACTTACTACGGCCCGTACTTCCCCGCCAGTCTTGCCTATCGCATCGTCGATCTCATCCACCGCAGCTTCCTGATTCCCTCCTGCAAAATCGACCTGACCCGCGACCATCCACGTCCATGTTTGCAGTTCTACATCAAGCGCTGCATGGGTCCGTGCGTAAAGGATTTGACCACCCCGGAGATTTACTCCGAAGCGGTCAAGGACGTACGCCTGCTGCTGGAAGGCAAGCCCACCGAGCTCTCCGGTTCCTTGCGTGAGCGCATGGAGCGGGCGGCCGGGGAGATGCAGTTTGAGATGGCGGCCAAGTATCGCGACCTCATCGTCACCGTGGAGCAGTTGCATGAGAAGCAGCGCATGGATGCGGCCGAGGGCGACGATATCGACGTCATCGGCTACCACTTTGAGAACCATCTGCTAGCCGTCAACCTGTTCCACATGCGCGGCGGTAAGGTGATGGACCGCCGTGAGTTTTTCTGGGAGGAACTGGGCGAGTTGGAATCCGCCGCGGGCTTTGACGTGGGCGGATTCTTCAGCGCGCTGCTCAAACAGCTCTACCTGGATGCACCCTACATTCCGCACACCATCCACATTCCGGTTGACTTTGAAGACCGCGAAGCGCTGGAAGAGTTGCTGGGCGAGAAACGCGGCGCCCGCGTCCACATCGACGTGCCGCAGCGGGGCGAAAAGCGCTCCCTCATCGACCTGGTGGGCAACAACGCAAAGCAATCCTATGACCAGCGCTTCCGGGTGATGAAGCCGCGTACCGACGTACTGAAGAGCGCGCTGCAGGACGTCTTCCTGCTGGCCGAGTTGCCGGCGCGCATTGATTGCTTTGACATCTCCCACATCCAGGGCGCGGAAACCGTGGCCTCGATGGTGGTCTGGCAAGACGGCAAGATGAACAACCCGGAATATCGCCGCTACATCATCCGCACGGTGGAGGGGATTGACGACTTCAAGTCGATGCACGAAGTGGTCACCCGCCGCTACCGGCGGGTGCGCGATGAGGAACAGACCATGCCGTCGCTGGTGCTGATCGACGGCGGACTGGGACAGTTGCACGCGGCGGCCCGCGCCCTGGAGGAGCTGGGACTGGCGGCGCAGCCACTGGCCTCCATCGCCAAGCGCGAAGAGATCGTCTATCTCTACGGCCAGGAAGACGAGCCAATTGCGCTGGACCGGCACTCGCCGGTGCTGCTGCTCATCCAGCAGATTCGCGACGAGGCCCACCGTTTCGCCGTCACCTTCCACCGCAAGCGCCGCCAGATCAGGGATCGCGCCACCCAGTTGCGCGACGTTCCTGGAATCGGCGAAATCACCACCCAGAGGCTGTTGCAGCACTTCGGATCGCTGCACGCCGTCAAGCAGGCGGACTATGCCTCGCTAACCTCGGTGGTCACGGCCAAGCAGGCGGAAGCAATTCTGGAGTTTTTTCAGCGCGACGAGCCGGTCAGCTAACGGCGCGCGGCTGCGTGGCGGCCGAGGCCTGCTGGGCAAGGTACAGAGCGCCCTCGAAGGCCTGGCGCAAACTGATGTGAACCTGCACCTCGGGGCGGTCGGCGCGGATGAAGTTGCTGAAGACCTGGCGGATTCGGGCCGACTTGGAAAAGACGCTGCCGGTGAATGCGACTTGAACTATCGAGGGTCCAACCCAGAGGCGGCGCAAAACCACCTGGGCGATGCGGGCAAGTTCGAATCCGGCGGCGGTGAGAATCTCGGAGGCCAGCGGGTCGCCCGTTTCTGCAACCGCCAGCACCACCGGAAACAGCTCGGAAAAGTTGGGAATCAGCTCCCGCTGGCTGCGCTGCACAAGCTGTTCGCGGGTGGCGATGCTCCAGTGCTCCATCAGGCCGCCGATCAGGCTGCTGCTGCGGCCCATGTCCAGGGCGCGCAGGCACTGGGAAACCGCGCGCTGGCCAATCCAGTGTCCCGAGCCTTCATCGGAAACGAAGCGTCCCCAGCCGCCGGCGCGGGCAAATTCGCCACGCTCATTGCGCCCAAAGGCGACCGAACCGGTGCCGGCGATGCAAACCAGGCCCGGCCCTCCCGCAAACGCGGCTTCCAGGGCGATGACCGTGTCCCCAACCACCTGGATCGCCGACTGGGGCAGAAGTTCGGCGAGCAGTCGAGTGATCCGGGCGGCAATCTCGGGCGAGGCGGCGCCGGCAACTCCGGCGCATACGCTGGAAATGTCGGAGGCGGAAATTCCGGCGGAAGACAGCGCGCCGCGCACGGCTTCTCCCAGCGCCACCCGGGCGCACTCCACGGAGACGGAGTTCAGGTTGCATCCTCCCGCCACGTGGGTGGCGAGCACGGATACGCCATCGGACACCGCCGCCGCGGATTTGCTGCCTCCGCCATCAATCCCTAGAACGAATGCCATGATGGCATCATTCTTACACAATTCCGGCCTCGCGGTAGAGGGGGAATCCCCGGCAATACTGCATAAAGAAGAACCCCCACATGACGGGCGTCCCTGTTACCATGCAACCTTGTCCGGCAACCTGTGCCGGGCGCGCGGACGCGGAGAGCCATTCACAATTCGCAGCCCATGGACGGTGATTTCTTGGCGGCAGCGGCTGGGAGCGGGGCGGAAAAACCTGGACTGGCGCGGCGGCTGAACGCCTGGCACGCCACCGCCATCGTCGTGGGCACCATCATCGGCAGCGGAATCTTCCTGGTTCCGGCCGAAATGATGCAGGCCGTGGGTTCGGCGCGCGTGGTCTATGCGGTGTGGATCGTTGGCGGCCTGCTGTCGTTTTTCGGCGCCCTCACCTACGCCGAACTGGGCGCAATGAAGCCGCGGGCGGGTGGTGAGTATATCTTCATTCGTGACGCCTACGGCGAGGCCGCCGGATTTCTCTATGCGTGGACCTGGTTCATCATCGCCAAACCCGCCTCCATTGCCACGGTGACCACGGGAATCGTGCGCGTGCTCGGCAGCTTTCCGGCGCTGGACTTTCTCTCGCGGACGGCGCTGCGCGCGGGCTTCATTCTGAGCTGGGGGCAACTGCTGGCAATGGCCCTGGCCGTGGCCATCTCCGCCTTGAACTACGTGGGCGTGCAATGGGCGGGAAATTTTCAACTTGTGTTTACCCTGCTGAAGGTCGCGCTGGTGCTGGCGATTGTGAGCGTCTGCTTCGGCAGCCATGGCGGCAGTTGGCAGAACTTTGCCGGCGTCCTCGGCAGCGCCAAAGGCGGACTTGGGAATTCCGTTGCCGGCTTCATGGCCGCGCTGGTGGCGGCCCTGTGGGCCTATGACGGATGGAACGATTTGAACATGGTGGCCGGCGAGGTGAAGCGTCCCGAGAAGACGATTCCCCTGGCGCTGATCACTGGCGTGGCCGTGGTGGGAGCGCTCTACATGATGACCAACGCGGCGGTGCAGTATGTGCTGCCGGCCGCGGCCGTGGCGGCCTCGCCGCACGCCGCCAGCGACGCCATGCGCGTGGCCGTCGGCGCGGGCGGCGCGGCGCTGGTGACGGCGGGCATGGCAATCTCCATGCTCGTAACCCTGAACGGCACCGTGATGAGCGGGGCGCGCGTCCCTTACGCGGTGGCGCGCGATGGCTACCTCTGGGCTGCCCTGGCGGAAGTTCATCCCAGGTTCCGCACTCCCGCGGTGGCCATTGTGGCGCAGTGCGCGCTGGCCATGGCGCTGCTGGCGATCTCGGGAAAATTCCGCGAGCTGTTTTCACTGGCAATTTTTTCCGAGTGGCTCTTCTACATGATCGCCTCCAGCACCATCTTCGTCTTCCGAAGCAAACAACCGCAAGCAGTCCGGCCATTCAGGGTCTGGGGATATCCGGTGGTTCCGGCGGTGTTCGTGCTGGCTTCGGCCATGCTGCTTTACTACTCGTTCATGGACAACCTGCGGCTGTCGCTGGCGGGACTCGTGGTGATCCTCGCCGGGCTTCCGGTGTACGGGCACTTTGCGCGGAGAAAAAATTCCCTGGAAAGATAGTTCACCGCCTTCAAACGATTGCCTTGCCGGTCAATCGTTGGGAAACGGAATTGTACTGGGGAGGTAATGGTTGCGCACCCTGCGAAAGGATTGTCCAAACCGTAATTTCGAGTGAGAAAGGGATTGACCGGAAGGTACATCCTGGCGTCAATTCCTACCCCTCGCGGCGGCATCCTTCTGGCTCCGGATTTTGGGATCAACCCAGCCTCTAGGATTTCGAGAGCTCCGGGTGGATTTCAAGAGCTGCCCAAATCAGGCTAAGCAGAAATTCGGATTCCTCCGTGGGCCGGCTGTCGCTTTGTCCCAGCAGCCTGCGTTGAATCGTTCCCCTGGTCACATCGGCAATCATCCACGCCACCTTCTCCGAAGGTACGCTACGGATCTCGCCTCGCAACTGCGCCTCCTCGATCGCCGCGGCAATACGGAGCACGGGTTCGCGAAGCCAATCACGGTACTGGCTTCGCGTGACCGACAAACTTCCAGACTCGGTATCCATGATCTGAAAGAATTTTTTTCTGGTCTCGGCGTTTTCTATACGGGCAAGGGTGAATGCCCTGATCTTGTCCTTCAGATTCTTTTCCGCATCGATCCGTTGCAGCATGCTCTTCTTCAGGAATTCCATATCGCGATTGAGGACAGCCCCGTAGATCTCTTTCTTCGAGCGGAAGTAGAGATACACGGTTCCCTTTGCCATTTTCGCCTCGTTGGCAATCTCGTCCATGATTCCGCGCGCAAAGCCCTTGCGCGCGAAGACCGTCCGCGCGGCATCGACAATCGCCGTCCGGCGAAATTCAGACACCACTTGCTGCTTGGTTTTCATCGCACTCCGCGTTTTGCGCTCCCAGGGCCGGCCGCATTTTTGGATCACATCTGACCTCATAGTCTATTAGAATGACTGTATGGTCATCAACCGTAAGGACCAGGCACGGCCGAAGCCGGCTTCTGCCTACGCGCCGATGCATCCGGGCGGAGCCTGGACTCGATACGAATGCGAGGAATGGCCCTTCGCGCAAGCAACACCTGCGGATGGGAGCGGCCGGTCCGGGATAGCCGGCTTCCGCAGCAATACTCTGGCGGCGTCTGCGGACACTGACTCCAGAGAACAGGTTTGACGGAGAGCCGGATGAGCACGCCGGGCAACACGATGGCAGCGCCGGAGGCTGGGCGGATCGAGTGGAGACCTTCGGCGAACCCGTGGATGATCACCGTCTCGGTCATGCTCGCGACCTTCATGGTCGTGCTCGATTCCTCGGTGGCGAACGTCGCCTTGCCGCACATCGCCGGAAATCTCTCCGCGACCACCGATGAATCAACCTGGGTTCTGACCAGCTACCTGGTTTCCAATGCAATCATGCTTCCCGCAACCGGATGGATTGCGCGGCGCATGGGGCGCAAGCGTCTGTTAATGACTTCAATCCTGGTATTCACCGGCGCCTCCCTGCTCTGCGGCATGGCAATCAATATGCCGATGCTCATCATCGCCCGGATTCTGCAGGGTGTTGGCGGCGGCGGCATGCAGCCATTGGCGCAATCGATTCTGCTGGAAAGTTTTCCGCCCGAACAACACGGCACGGCGATGGCGGCCTATGGCATCGGAATCGTGGTGGCCCCGGTGATTGGCCCAACCCTGGGAGGCTGGATTACGGACAGCTACTCCTGGCGCTGGATCTTTTACATTAACCTTCCCGTGGGCCTGCTGGCGCTGTTCATGGTCAACCTGTTTGTCGAAGACCCTCCCTACATCAAGCAGGCGTTTCGCGGGGCGCTTGACTTTCTCGGGTTTGGCTTGATGGCCATCTGGCTGGGTACCCTGCAACTCCTGCTGGACAAGGGGCAGGAGGCCGACTGGTTCGGAGCGGACTGGATACGATGGACCGCCGCGGTTTCCGTGATCGCGCTGATCGCCTTCGTGTTCAGGGAACTCACGAACCGGGAGCCGATTGTGCAGTTGCGCATCCTGGGCGACCGCAACTTCAGCGTGGGAACGGTGATCACCTGTCTCTACGGTTTTGTTCTCTACGGTGTCACGGCCATGCTGCCGCTCTTCCTGCAAACCCTGATGGGATATCCGGCGATGGACAGCGGCCTGGCGGTCAGTCCGCGCGGCATTGGTTCCATGCTATCCATGCTCGTGGTAGGCATCATGGTCCGTTATGTCGATGGCCGCCTGTTGCTGGCCTGCGGCTTCGCGATCTTCGGCTACTCCACTTTGCTGCTGAGTCACATCAACCTCGGCATCTCCATGGCCTCCGTGGCCCTGCCGAATATGATTAACGGCTTCGCCGGCGGCTTCATCTTCGTTCCACTCACCACCATGACCATGGGCAGGCTGCGCAAGGAAGAAGTCGGCAACGCGGCCGGCATCTACAACTTGATGCGCAATATTGGGGGCAGCATCGGCATCGCCGCGGTCACCACTTTTCTGGTGCGCGGCTCCCAGGTGCATCAGAGCTACCTGGCGGCCAACGAAACCCCTGGAAATCGAGCCCTGGCCGGGCTGCTCCAGGGCCTGCAGACACACTTAAGCATGCGGGGATTGGACGCCTACACCGCTCATCAAAAGGCAGTGGGGATGCTCTACGGGATTCTGCGGCAACAGGCATCCCTGCTGGCGTATGCCGATAACTTCCGGTTGCTGGGATACATCGCGCTGCTGTGCATGCCGCTCGCCCTGTGCTTTCGCCGGGTGCGCAAGCAGAGCGGCAGCTCCGATACCATCGGTGGATGAAATTGCTCCATCTCCCGCTGCCCCCTGGATCGCCCGCCCCGCCATCTGCCGCTCCGGCATCGGGCGGAGCGAAGTTTGGAGCCATGGCGGCTACACCGGTGCCGGGGGGCGGGTGGCGCGCAGCTTCTCGTATATCTTCAAATACTCACGGGCTGAGACCGCCCAGGAAAAGTCGCAAGCCATGCCGCTCAGCATGAGCTTGCGCCACTCTCTTGGCCTGCGGAACAGCGCCAGGGCGGCTTGCATGCTCATCAGCAGTGCTTCCGGGGTGTACTCGCGGAACTTGAAGCCGGTGCCCCGGCCGGACTTCAAATCGTAAGCTTCAATGGTGTCGTCCAGGCCCCCGGTGGCGCGGACCACCGGAACGGTGCCGTACTTGAGCGAATAGATCTGGTTGAGGCCGCAGGGTTCGTAACGCGAGGGCATGAGAAACATGTCCGAGCCGGCCTCGATGCGATGCGCCATTTCATTGTCGTATCCAACCTTGACGGCGAAGCGGCCCGGATACTGGCGCACCAGACGGCGGAACAGGTCCTCGTACGCCTTGTCTCCGGAGCCCAGGACGATGACGGTAAAATCCTCATGCGCCAGGCGGTCGGCGGCAAGGGCGATTAGGTCGAATCCCTTTTGCGCGGCAAAGCGGGAGACAATGCCGACCACCGGCGCGGTGGATTCCGGATCAAGGGCAAAGCGGAGCAGCAGATCGCGGCGGCATTCCTGCTTGCCCTGTAACGACTGCGCCGAGTAGTGGGCGGCGATGAAGCGGTCGGTGGCCGGACTCCACTCGTCGTAATCGACCCCGTTGAGGATGCCGGCGAGGTTCGGGCCGCGGCTGCGCAACACGCCTTCCAGGCCAAAGCCGTACTCGATGGTCTGGATCTCCTGGGCGTACTTGCGGCTGACCGTGGTGATGAAATCCGAGTAGATGAGCGCGCCCTTGAGAAAATTTACCTTGCCGAAATATTCCAGCTTGCTGATGGTGAACAGGTCCCAGGGCAGCATGAGGAGCGGAAGAATGTCTGCGGAGAAAAGTCCCTGGTAGCCGATGTTGTGAATGGTGAAGACCGTGGGAACATCCTGGAACTCGGGGTCTTCGTCGTACAGGGTGCGCAACAGCACCGGAATCAGCGCGGTCTGCCAGTCGTGGCAGTGGAAGACGTCGGGCGTGCCGAGGATTTTTGCGGCCTCCAGAACCGCGCGGCAATAGAGCGCGTAGCGCTCGGCATTGTCCTGATAATCACCCAGCGGGGTGCCGTAGAGAGCGTCGCGATCATAGAACGGGGGATAATCAATGAAGTAGAACTGCACCCCGTTGAGATGGCCGCCGTCCAGCACCGAGCAGAAACGGTAGCGGTCGTCAAAGGGGATGGTGACGCTGGCGATTACCGTCTGCGGCTCTTTCAGGTGGGTCTGCCGGTAGAGAGGCAGGTACACTGTGACCTGATGGCCGAGTTCGGCGATGGCGCGTGGCAAGGCTCCGACAACGTCGGCAAGTCCTCCCGTCTTGGAAAATGGAACACATTCGGATGCAGCGAACAGCACGTGCACAAGGCCTCCGCGGATTACGAACAACCGTTAGATGCGCGCCAGCGAAGAACGAAACACGCGCCATCGCGAGTTTATCGGGCAGGACGAAAGGTGGTCAAACTTGGCGAAAGTTTTGCCGAATCGAGTGGTAAGCCTCAGGAAGCCTAAACTGGGCCAGCACTTTCTGGTGGACCTGGATGCGATGCAGCGCATTGTGGACGCGCTGGGCGACATCGGGGAGACGACGATCCTGGAAATTGGCCCCGGAGAAGCAGCCCTGACCGAGTTGCTGGCACAGCGGGCGGGCCGCCTGATTGCCGTGGAACTGGACCGGGTCCTGGCGGCACAACTGCGCATGCGCTTTACCCCGCTCACCAACGTGGAAGTGCTGGAGGCGGATATTCTGCAGTTGGACCTGGGAACGGTGCTGGGCGCAACCCCGGGACCGCTGCGCGATCTGCGTCCGACCGGACTGTTCAAGGCGCAGGTGGTGGGAAACCTGCCGTTTTACATCACCACGGACATTCTGCTGAAGTTGTTTGCCGCGGCCGACAGGATCGAATCCCTGGTGCTGATGGTGCAAAAGGAAGTGGCCGACCGCATCGTCGCCTCCCCGGGAACCCGCGATTACGGGCTGCTGTCGGCTACGGCGCAGATGTACGGCACGGTGCAGAAGCTGTTCGAACTGGGGCCGGAGTCATTTGACCCGCCGCCCAAGGTGCGTTCGGCGGTCTTCCGGATGAAGATGCAGCCACGTTTTGCCGAGCTCGAGGTGGACGAGGCGGGATTCATCGGATTTCTGAAAGTGGTCTTTGCGCAGAAGCGAAAAACCGTGGGCAACAATCTGAAACTGGCCTACGATAAGCCGGTTGCCAAGGCAGCGCTGCTCGGCGCCGGGATTGCCGCAGCGACGCGGGCCGAGGCACTCTCACTGGAAGATATGGCGCGGTTGTATCGGGAGCTGAAGAAGTAGGCGCGACTGGCGCGGCGGGTACGGGCCAGCGGACGGCCCTCCGGCGGCGGGCGCGCGGCGGGTACGGGCCAGCGGACGGCCCTCCGGCGGCGGGCGCGCGGCGGGTACGGGCCAGCGGACGGCCCTCCGGTCGGCGGAGGCACGGCGGAAAGGATGGTGAGCGATGATCCAGGTGAGGGAAGCGGCGGTGGCCGGGCATTTCTATCCGCGGTCGAAGACGGAGTTGCTACGCGAAGTGCATGAGTTCCTGGGAAGCGGACCCCGGAATGGACTCCAGAGCGTGCGCGTGCGCGCCTTGGGAGTGATTGCGCCGCACGCGGGCTACATCTATTCCGGAGCGGTGGCGGGAGCCGTGTATGCGCACGTCGAGGTGCCGCGCCGGGTGATTGTGCTGTGCCCGAACCACACCGGGATGGGCGAGGCTCTGGCGATTACGAGCGCGGGCAGCTTCCGCACGCCGCTGGGCGATGTGCCCATCGACAGCGCGCTGGCCGAAGCTCTGAAGCAGGGGTTCCCGCTGCTGCGCGAGGACACGGCGGCGCAACTCCGCGAGCACGCCGTGGAGGTGCAACTGCCGTTTCTGCAGGCGGTGCAGCCGGACCTGCGCTTTGTGCCGATTACGGTGGGGACCGGGCAGTTCGAGGTGCTGACGTCGCTGGGCGTGGTGCTGGCCAAGGTGATCGCAGCGTGCGGCGAGCCGGTGCTGATGGTCGCCTCCAGCGACATGAACCACTACGAGGACGAAGCCGAGACCAGGGTGAAGGATGCGCTGGCCATCGAGCAGGTGCTCGGGTTGCAGCCCAAGGGACTGTTCCAGACCGTGCACAGCCAGAAGATTTCGATGTGCGGATATGGTCCGGCAATCGTTATGCTGACGGCCGCGCTACGGCTGGGCGCAACTGGCGCCGAACTGGTGAAGTATGCGACCTCGGGAGATGTGTCCGGCGACCGGGAGCACGTGGTCGGGTACGCGGGAATCGCCGTGGTGTGAAGTTTCAAGGTTTCAAGGTTTCAAGGTTTCAAGGTTTCAAAGTGCAGGATGAAGGCGAGACCGCTTGGTGGGTCATCCTTCACCGGCGATTCGCCTTCCGCCGTGCGATTGATTACTTCGGCGGCGGGACGCAATCCTCCATGTCGCCCTGCAATTTGCGGATGGCGTGCGGCACCGCGGGCCAGACGGCTTCCAGATTTTCGATGGCTCCGGCGGGGCTGCCCGGGAGATTCAGTATCAGCGTGCGACGGCGAACGCCGCAGACCGCGCGCGAGAGCATGGCAAAGGGAGTCTTGGCGAGACTCGAAGCGCGCATGGCTTCGCTGAAGCCGGGAACCACCCGGTCCAGAACCTGCATCGTGGCTTCGGGCGTAACGTCGCGCGGCGACAGGCCGGTGCCGCCGGTGGTGAGGATGAGGTCGGCGGCGTGCGTGTCAGCCCATTTGCGCAGGGCGCTGGCAATGAGCGGTTGCTCGTCGGCCACCAAGGCGGTGGCCACCACCTCGACGTCGCGCGTGGCGAGCGCGGCGGCGAGCGCGGCGCCGCTCTGGTCGCTGCGCTCCCCACGCGAGCCTTTGTCGCTGACGGTGAGGATGGCGGCGCGGATTCGGTCCGGCTTCGCCCGGTGAGGGTTCGCCTCGCTGCGGTTCACCTGAGTATTTTGCGGCTCGCGGGCGGCGATTGTCACGCGGCCATGAAAAAAGAGCGGAAGGCAAATGGCCCTCCGCTCTTTGCATTCCAGCCGGCCGGCTATCCTGGGATGGTTCGAGCCGGAAAAGTCATGTTGGGAAGCGGTTTGCCTTCGCCCGGACCTTCGAGCTTCTTGCAGGACTTCCGGCTGCCGGCCAGGTGCAGATAATCCAGCACCAGCTTGCGCTTGAGAAGCTGAATGGCCTTGCCGGGATCGACTCCCTTGGGGCAGACGCGCGAGCATTCTCCGGCATAATGGCAGCCGAACGCGCCACCCTGGGCGGCGGCGATGTGCTTGCGCACGAAGAAGCCATCGTCGCGCGAGTCCTCGTTGTAGCGCTCCAGGGCGGTCAGCGGCATGGGGCCAAGATAGCGCACGTCGGTGGCAAGCGTGGGACAGGCCGCCATGCAGCAGCCGCATTTGATGCAGTAGGTGAACTGCAGGTAGGCTTCCAGTTCCTTGGGCGACTGGTAGAACTCACCCTTGGGATTGTTCAGCTCGGCTTCATCGCGCATGATGTGCGGCTTGACCGAGGCGTGCTTGTCAAACATCGAGAGCAGGTCGGGAACGAGGTCGCGAATGATCTCAAAGTTTGGCAAGGGGCCGACGGTGATGGCCGACTTTGAAAGGTGCAGGATCTGGGTGTTGCAGGCCAGGGTGGGGCTGCCGTTGATCAAGCATTCCGCAGGAGCCGCAGATGCCCATGCGGCAGGAGTAACGCCAGACCAGCGTGGGATCCAGGTTTTCCTTGATCCAGTGCAGGCCGTCGAGAACGGTCATACCATCGCTGACGGGGACGGCGTAGGTCTGGATGTAAGGTTTGGCGTCGGTCTCCGGGTTAAAGCGGGTGACGTGGAATTGAATTTGCTTTGCTGCGTTGGAATCTGCCATGACTATCCCCTGCCTCCCGCGAGAGCCGCGTTTTGCGCGACCCAGTGCGCCGCCCACGCGGCCCAGGTTCCCAGTCCGAACAGCCCCACGCCCAGGATGACCAGCAGCGCGGTGACGGCCTTCTCCAGCGCGGGCTTCAGGGTCAGCTCAAACAGAATGGTGCGCAGACCGTAGAGTCCGTGGTAGAGGCCGACGCCGAGGAGAAGGACGTAGGTGAGGGTGAAGCAGATTTTGCTGTCGCGCCACTGGCTGTTCGCCATGGAGACCGCGTCCGCGCCACGAGGGGCGAACAGGTGTACGGTTCCGCCCATGTGCATGATCAGCATGTGCAGGCCAAGCAGGAAGAGAAGCACGACTCCGGCGGCCATGTGCCAGGTCCAGTATTTCGTTGGGTTGCTCATCGTTTCTCCTACTTCGCCAATCCCAGGAAGTTGTAGCCGCCAACCGCCAGAAAGATGAAAGCCAGCGAACATCACCGCGATCAGCAGCGGGCGTTGCACGTTCACCGAAGTCCGGTAGGGATAGATCGGCTCGATTGGCTTGCCGACAGCAAAACCGAGTTCCACCAGCACCAGGCGTAGTCCGTTGAACGCATGGAAGGCAAAGGCCGCGACCACCAGCGAATTCGCCGAGGCGGAAGATAGGCTGATGAAAGAATCCACCGCTCGGTCCAGAGATAAATTCCCTTGACCCGTAAGCTGGTAACACCGATGTGCATCAAAAGATAGAGAAGAATACCCAGTCCGGTAACCCGATGCAGGATGTAGGCATAGCGTTCGACGCCCCAGCGTCCGCCTCCCAGCCATCCCCACACTCCCAACCGGTTATCGTGCCTATGAATTGCCGCCATCTTCGATCTCCGTTTTATGAATCGCCATGCAATAGGATTGCGGTGACCTAATACTTCCGTTCGACCGGCTTCCAGTTGGTGATGGTGACCGGCTTGTACTCCAGGCCGGCGTGCCGCCGGTCTAATAGACCATGGAGTGAGCCAGGAACTTCTGGTCGTCGCGCACGGGAAAATCGGTGCGCGAGTGTCCGCCGCGCGACTCCTCGCGCGCCAGGGCCGCGATGAGCAATACCTCGGCCAGCTCCAGCATGTTTTCCGTCTCCAGCGCCTGCACGAGGTTGGTGTTGTAGACGCGGCTCTTGTCCTCAATGCGGATATTCTTGAAGCGCTGGCTTGCAGTTCGGCAATCTTGGCCAGGCCCTACTGCATGGATTCGCCGGTGCGGTAGACGCCCGCGTGCTTATCCATCAGGGTACGCAGCTCGCGGCGGATTGCCGCCGGCTTCTCGGTTCCCTTCTGCTGCAGCAGGCCAGCTGAATATGCGGCTTTCTTCCTCGCGAAATTTGGCTTTGGCCACAGGCACCGGCTGAGCGGCGGCGCCGGTTGCGAGATACTTGCGATTTCTCCGCCGGTGATGCCGCCCCAGACCAGGCACTCCGCGGTGGAATTGCACCCCAGGCGGTTGGCGCCGTGCATGGAGTGGCAGGCAACCTCCCCGGCGGCCCAGATATTTTCCACCTTGGTTTGCCGTCGATGTCGGCCTCAATGCCGCCCATGGAGTAGTGAGCCACGGGGCGGATGGGGATCATCTGGGTGATGGGATCGATGCCGAGGAACTTCATGCAAACTTCACGGATCAGCGGCAGGCGCTTGTTGATCCGACTCGGCGCCCAGGTGGGTGAGGTCGAGATGGATGTAGTCGAGGCCATCGGGGCCTGGGAAACCCCGGCCTTCGAGGATTTCGGTCATCTCCGAACGGGATACGATGTCGCGCGGGCGCCAGCTCCATCATCTTGGGCGCGTACTTCTCCATGAAGCGCTCGCCCTTGTTGTTGCGCAGGTAGCCGCCTTCTCCGCGGCAGCCTTCGGTCATCAGGATGCCGGAGGGCACCAGCCGGTGGGGTGGAATTGCAGGAACTCAGGGTCTTCCAGAGCCAGGCCGGCGCGATAGGCAATGGCCTGCCCGTCGCCGGTGACGGTTTGCGAATAGGTGGTGAATCCGTAGAGGTTTCCCAGTCCGCCCGAGGCAATCAACAGGGCCTTGCCGCGCAGAACCTGGAACTCGCCGGAGGGCAGATCGTAAACCGTAAGACCCGGCAAACCGGTCGCCATTCGAGAAGCAGGGAGGTGACGAAACACTCGTCATAGCGCGTGAAGTTGGGGTACTTGAGAAGCGTATCGTAGAGAGCCTGCATCTCAAAGAATCCGGTCTTGTCGGCCGCCATGCAGGCGCGCGGATAGGAATGGCCGCCGAAGGGACGCTGCATGATGCGGCCATCCTCGCGGCGCGACCAGGGCACTCCCCAGTGTTCAAGCAGGCGGATTTCATCGGGCGAGGTTTTGCACAAAGCGATCGACCACGTCCTGGTCGGCAAGGAAATCCGAGCCCTTGACCGTGTCCCAGGCGTGCAGTTCAAGGCTGTCGCCTTCCTCGGGACGCATGACCGCGCCGGTTCCTCCCTCGGCACAGACCGAGTGCGAGCGCATGACCTGCACCTTGGAGATGATACCGATATCCGCTTTGCCCCTGGTTTCAATGCTGATTTGGACCGCTGCCCTTAGTCCTGCCAGGCCAGTTCCCAATATCAGCACGTCGTGAATGATTTCCTGCATGCTTCCGATGTTCCTTTCAGCCGCGCCCCGGAATTTGGAGCCGTCGGGGTCCAGAAAGTAGAGAACAGAACATGATATTTGTCAGCTTGTCTGATTGTATGTGAGGTACGTCTCTTCGGCTAGTGAGGAGACCCGAGCCAGGCGAGGCCATGCGAAGACGGCGTCCGTTTGCCGCCTCCGCGGGTGAGCAAGCCCGGCTGGCGCCTCCGGCTTCCCAGGCAAGCAATCGAGCTTGCACGTTGCCGGGAAGAAAGCGCTAACATCTAGCTTTAATTGAAGATCGCGAATTGAAGATCGCGAATTGAAGATCGTGGATTGGAGATCGTGATGGAACCGTTTCGCTTTCATCTCTTTGTCTGCACCCAGCAGAAGCCGGAAGGCGTCGCCTGCTGTGCGTCCAGTGGCTCCGTGGCCCTGCTCAAGGCGCTGGAGCGCGAGATACACGTGCGCGGCCTCGGCAACGACGTGCAACTGACAACCTGTGGCTGCATGGGACTGTGCGAGGAAGGTCCGGTGATGGCCGTCTATCCGGCAGGGGTCTGGTACCGGCGGGTGCAGACCGCGGATGCAGCCGGGATCGTCGCCAGCCATCTCGGCGACGGCAAACCGGTGGAGCGGCTGGTATGGAACGATGCCGCCGCCATGAAAGCCATGTCGATTGAGCATCGGGACAAATTCCGCGCCGCCGTGGCTGCCCGCGACAAAGCAGGCATGCTGCCCGATCATCTCGACCAGATGGTCCGCGGCTACATGCCGAGCCGCTGCCTGCTTACGGCGCTTGAACTCGACATGTTTACCGCCGTCGGCGGCGGCGCCAGTGCCGCAGAGGCCGGGACCCGGATCAAGGCGGACGCCCGCGCCACCGCGATGCTGCTGAATGCGCTGGTCTCGCTCGGCCTGCTATCCAAGTGCGGCGACCTTTACCAGAACACGCCCGAGTCGGCGCGCTTCTTTGGCCACGGTTCCAAGGACAACCAGCGCGAAGGATTGCTGCACATGGCGAACATCTGGCATCGCTGGAGCACCTTGACCGACGCCGTGCGCCTAGGCACGCGAGTCCCCGGCGAGCGCAGGGATACCGCGGCTTGGACCCGCAACTTTATTGCCGGCATGCAGCGCAACGCCAAGGACCGGGCCCTGGTGTTGGTGAAGGCCCTGGGCACCGCGGGAGTTCGCCGCATTCTCGACCTGGGCGGCGGCTCGGGCGCGTACTCCATCGCATTCGCCAAAGCCTCCGCCGAGGTGCGCTGCGAGATTCTGGACATCCCGGAGGTGGTGCCGCTCACGGCTGACTATGTGAGCCGGGCCGGGGTATCCACACAGGTGAGCCTGCGCGCGGGAGACATGCTGGTGGACGATTTTGGCTCGGGCTACGACCTGATCCTGCTGAACGCCATCTGCCACATGTTTTCCGAGGAGCAGAACCGGGAGCTATTCCGCCGCGCACAACGGGCGCTGGCTCCGAACGGCCGCCTGGTGGTGCAGGATTTCATCCTCGATCCCGAAAAGACATCCCCGCAATGGGCGGCGCTATTCTCCCTGAACATGCTGGTGGGCACCGACGCCGGCGCCAGCTACAACGAGGCCGAATACACAGCCTGGATGGAAGCCGCGGGCTTCAGCGAGACAGTCCGGATCAACCTGCCGGGGCCAAGCGACCTGATTGTAGGCGTGGTGAGATAGGCAGTGGGCCAGGTCCCAGGCGGAGTGTGGTCCGGGAGGAATCGGAGTCGCGCCGGAGCGTCGATCGATGGGCGATGTGCCATGGGTCGCGTAGATTGCTTACATAAGATGCTCCGGCAAGAGTGCCCGGACCAGTGCAAACAACTGCACCGGAGATTCTCCCTTGGTGGCGTAGGCATCCACCACCTGCAGAACTTCCGGAGGAACCGGAAAGTAAGCCGACAGCATCAGGATCGGAATTCCAGGCCGGATGCGCTTCATCTCGACGGCCACGTCGAAGCCATTCATCTCCGGCATGGCGTAATCCAGGACCACGAGATCGATGCACTCGGCAGTGAAGATTTCCAGCCCAGCCTTGCCGCCGCCGGCGGTAAGCACCGAATAGCCGGCACTCTCCAGCACCAGCTTCCGGACTTCAAGTCCATCGAGTTCGTCATCGATACACAGCAGCACTGGGTGCGGCATGGGCAAAACTCACAACCGGTCGCGAACGTCTGAAGACGGACGGTTCCGGCCCCAAGTCAACCATCTTCGTGACAAAACTGGAGCCGGCGGTGCCAAACTGCTGATCCCGGTGTTTCTCCGCCGAAGCCTGCGCAATACTTTTGGCATCTAGATTGCAAAGCATGCGATACTTTGGGCGTCGTTCGCAAGCTAATTCCTGGGTTGGAGTAGGATTTCAGCTTTCTGCGGGGCGATCATGACAATTGACAATCCTTCTGACCCTGCCTTTCCTGGCAAGAACGGGGAACTGGGAGAGCCTGACCGCTCGAAAGACTTCCCGATTGTCGGCATCGGGGCTTCGGCCGGCGGACTGGAGGCGCTCACCGAGCTTCTGGCTCATTTGCCGGCGAAAACCGGCATGGCATTCGTGCTGATTCAACATCTCGATCCAAGCCACGCAAGCCAATTGACGGACTTGATGTCGAGGGTGACGAAGATGCCCGTCGCCGAAGCCAGGGACGGCATGGTGGTCGAGCCCGACCATGTGTACGTAATTCCGCCCAATGCGAATCTGGCCACTCTGGACGGGGTACTGGCGGTCACGCCCCGGGTTCGGGATCGTCACTCTCCCATCGATTTCTTCTTCCAGACGCTCTCCCAGAACCGGCATGCTACGGCCATCGGCGTGGTCCTGTCGGGCGCTGGAACCGACGGAACCCTGGGTTTGAGGGCGATCAAAGCCGAAGGCGGAATCACGTTCGCCCAGGACAAGCAATCGGCTGTCTATGGCAGCATGCCGCATAGCGCCATTGCATCCGGAAACGTCGATTTTGTGCTTCCGCCGGAAGGCATCGCGCGCGAGCTGGCGCGAATCGCCTCGGACCCCTATGTCATGGAACCGCGGCAGCCTGAGACCGAAGAAACTCCCGCCGATGCAGTCCTGGAAGCTTCCGAAGCACAGGAATTGGGGAAGTTTTTTCTGGCCTTGCGAGCGGCCACGGGAGTGGATTTCAGCCATTACAAACGTACCACCATCCTGCGCCGGATAAGGCGGCGCATGCTGGTTCACCAGATGGACAGGTTGTCGGATTTCCACAACTATCTCAAGAGCAATCCCGCGGAAGTCGCGGCGCTCTATCAAGACCTTCTGATCAGCGTAACGGAGTTTTTCCGGAATCCTGAAGTCTTTGAATTTCTAACCAGCCAGGTGTTTCCCAGAATCATCAAGGACCGGCCGCCAAACCAGGCCATAAGGATCTGGGCCTCGGGCTGTTCCACGGGCGAAGAGGCGTATTCGCTGGCGATCGCCTTGCTCGAATTCCTGGGCGAGCGGGCAGCCGATATGCGCATCCAGCTTTTCGGCACCGATCTTTCGGAGAGCGCCATCGACCAGGCGCGCGCCGGCTTTTATCCGGTTACCAGCGTGGATACGGTGTCACCGGAGCGCCTGCGACGGTTTTTCTCCAGGGTGGAGGGCGCGTACCGGATCAACAAAACGGTGCGTGAGATGTGTGTGTTCGCGCGTCACAACATCTTCGCCGACCCGCCATTTTCCCACATGGACCTGATCAGTTGCAGGAACGTGCTCATCTACATGGACTCGGTTTTGCAAAACCAGGTCATGCCCATCTTCCACTACGCTCTCAATCCCAACGGCTTTCTTATGTTGGGAAGCTCGGAAGGAATTGGGATGTTCTCGAATTTCTTCGAGGTCGTGGATCGCAAGCACAAAATCTATGCGCGGAAGCCCGGAACTGGAACCAACCGTTTTAGTTTTGTAGCCGATGGTTTTCCTGCCGCCACTCCGTGGCGGGCTACCAGCGTGCCAGGGCGCAATGATGCGCTCGAAGTGCAAAAGGAATTGGATCGGGTGCTGCTTGCCAACTATGCGCCGGCGGCCGTGCTGGTCTCCGCCGATTTTGAAGTCCTGCAATCGCGCGGAGACACTTCTCCCTATCTCAAGCTGCCGGACGGCAAGGCCAGCCTGAACCTGCTGCGGATGGCGAGGGAGGGTCTCGGGTTTGAGCTGCGCAACGCGGCCACCGCCGTCAAGCAACACAAGACGCCATACCGGAAGGATGGCATACAAATCATGTCGGGCGACCGCACCCGCAACATCCGGATTGAAGTCACTCCCGTCAAGCTGGGTTTCAGCGACGCGCCGTGTCTTGTCATCGTGTTTGAGGAATCCGCGCCAGCCGGTTCCTCCCCGGTGCGGCCCGTGGCAGCCGCCGCGGCCAGCGAGGCCGGAGAAACCGCGGAGCTCGACGCCTCCCGCATGCAGCGGCTGGAGCAGGAGTTGGCCACCACCAGGGAATATCTCCAGTCGGTAATCGAAAAACAGGATGTAAGCAACGAAGAGTTGCAGTCCGCGAACGAGGAGATTTCCTCGGCCAACGAAGAACTGCAATCCACCAACGAAGAGCTGGAAACCTCCAAGGAAGAGCTGCAATCCACCAACGAGGAACTGAATACCGTCAATGACGAGTTGCGCGCCCGTAATGCGGAACTGGACCGCCTGAGCAACGATCTGGTAAACCTGCTGGCGACCGTCAATATTCCAATCATCATGGTCGGGTGCGACCTCCGTATCCGCCGTCTTACGCCGATGGCGGAAAAGGCGCTCCGGGTGATTCCCGCCGATGTCGGACGGCTCATCACCGACATCAAGCTCAACATCGACGTGCCCGACCTGGAGCGGTTGATCCTGTCGGTCATCGAGAGCCTGCAACCGGCGGCGCGGGATGTGCGCGACGTGCAAGGCAAATGGTACCTGCTGGAAGTGCGGCCCTATCGGACCCTCGATAACCGAATCGATGGCGTGGTCCTGGCCCTGCAGGACATTGACATACTTAAGCGCAAGGAACGGGCTTTAGAGCAATCCAGCGTCTTTCTCAGGTCCATCGTGGACACGGTGCGCGAACCCCTGCTGGTGCTCGACGCGGAGCTGCGCATCACGGCGGCCAATCGATCCTTCTACACGGTCTTCGGAGTTTCGCCGCAGGAAACGATCGCGAAAAGTCTCTACGATCTGGGCGACGGACAATGGGACATTCCCCAGTTGCGCACCCTCATGGGCGAAGTCTATCCGAAATCCCAGGATGTGCGCGACTTTGTCGTGGAACATGAGTTCCCTGTCATCGGACACAAAACCATGTTGCTCAACGCGCGCCAGATCAGTGCGGCCGACCAGCCCGAAGCGCTCATCCTGCTGGCCATTGAAGATGTCACCGAACGCAAGCGCGCCGAAGAGGACACCCTGCGCGCGGCCGAGAGGCTGGCTTCGGCCGGACGGATCGCCGCAACCGTGGCCCACGAAATTAACAACCCCCTGGACGTCCTTGCCAGCGTGATGTACCTGATTGGGCACGATCCCGCTCTGGATCAGCCGTCAAAAGACCTGGTGAAACGGGGGGAAGAGACGATTCGGCGCATCACCAGCATTACCAGGCAGACACTGGGATTGTTCAGCACCTCCGCCGAGATTCAAGACATCGCCATTTCGCATTTGCTGGACGAGACGCTGGAGTTACTGGAGGGCAAGCTCCGCGAACAGAATGTCACGGTGGAGAAACGCTATGCCGTCGAAGGGCGTATCCATGCCGCTCCCACCGAACTCCGCCAGGTCTTCACCAACCTGGTGGTGAATGCGCTGGCGGCGATGCCGGCGGGAGGCAGGCTGGTTTTGCATGTGTTTGCCTCGCGTGATTGGCAAAGGCCCGAGCGCCTCGGAATCCGCGTGGTGATTGCCGACACCGGCGCGGGCATCCCTCGTGAAAATCAAGCGAAAGTATTTGAGCCGTTCTTTACCACCAAGGGCGAGAAAGGAACCGGCCTGGGACTTTATGTGATCAGCTCGATCGTCAGAAGATACAACGGAACGATTCGTTTGCGCAGCACTACGGCAAAGGGAAAAAGTGGAACCTGTTTCTCGGTCTTTTTTCCTGTCCAGACGGCCGGCGACCTGTCCGCCTTGACCCTGATTCCTCCCCGGTGACGATGAGGCTGAGCAGGATTGGCGCCGGGCTGTTCCTCCTGTTGATGCTGGCCGCTCCCCGGGCGTGGGCGCAAGCAGGACCGCCATTTCAAACCGATGATCCGACGCCGGTCGACCTGGGGCATTACGAGGCGTACGTCTTCGGCACAGTGGATGGCACTCCGGTGGAAATTGATCCGGTGGGACCGGCGTTTGAGTTCAACTGGGGAGCGGTTCCCAACATCCAGCTGCATGCGATTTTGCCCCTCGGAGCGGTGCTGCCGTCGAACAATCCCATTTATCTTCCGGGCGGAACGGGCTCGGGCGCCTTTGGCCTGACGGATATGGAACTGGGCGTGAAGTATGGGTTCGTGAAACAAACCCGGCGCCGGCCGCAGATCGGCTCGTTTACGATGTTCGAAATTCCGACCGGCAGTGATTCGCGGGGGCTGGGCGTGGGCCGGGTGTGGTACAAGCTGCCCATCTGGGTGGAAAAGGAGTTTGGACCCTGGAGCGTGTGCGGCGGCCTTGGCTACGCGGTTGTTCCGCAATCGGGGTATCGCAACTATCTATATGAGGGATACCTTGTGAAGCGGGAGATTAGCAAAAAGCTGGAACTATCCGCCGAGGTTTTTTCTCACGCGCGCGAAGGTTTCGCCGCGGCGCAGACACAATCTTCGACGATGATTGACGCGGGTGGGTACTACCATTTCAAACCACCGGGTCTGGAATTGCTCTTCGCCTACGGGCACTCCGTTGCCGGACAGACGGAGAATTATGGCTATCTTGGCCTGTACAAAACGTGGGGAAAAGATAGACGCAGGAAAAGCGCGGGCGACGCCATGCTGCTGACGCAACCGCAATAGCCGCGTGCAGCCTGGCGAAAGGAGGAAGATGGCAAACGCACTCGATGGGCGAAAACGAACCGCTTGGGGACTCTTACTGCTGCGGCTCCTCGTCGGCTGGGTCTTCCTTTCCGAAGGCATTCAGAAATTTCTCTTCCCTGCCGCCCTCGGCGCGGGACGCTTTGCGAAGATCGGTATTCCCGTTCCGCAATTCGCCGGGCCGTTCGTTGGCGTGGTGGAGATTGGCTGCGGCGCGCTTTTGATTGCCGGCCTCTTTACGACCCTTGCCGCCGTGCCCCTGCTCATCGATATTGCGGTCGCCATTGCCACCACGAAGATTCCGATGCTGCTCAAACAGGGATTCTGGGCGGCGATGCACGAAGCTCGCACCGACTTCTGCATGCTGCTGGGGCTGATTGCGATTGCGCTGCTGGGCGCGGGAGGCCTCTCGCTGGATACATGGAGGCGGCGTTCCCGGTGAGACTTCCACCCAAGCCCGGTTTGTTCGCAGCCTGAAAACGGTAAGGAGATAACCATGACGCTCAGTAAAGGCACGGGAATCATCGACCTGCCCAGCAATCACCCGGTAGACCAGACGGTGGAAAGGCTCAAGGGGATGCTGGAAGCGAAGGGAGTCACTTTGTTCGCGCTGATCGACCACAGCGCGGAAGCGGCCAGAGTGGGAATGAAAATGCTTCCCACCAGGCTATTGATCTTCGGCAGCCCCAAGGCCGGCACTCCAGTCATGCTGGCCGCGCCCAGCATCGCCATCGATCTCCCGCTCAAGATTCTGGTCTGGGAAGATAGCCGGGGAAAAGCCTGGATTTCCTACAACAGCCCGGCATACCTGCAGGAGCGGCACGGCGTACCGCAGGAGCTGCTGCAGAACATTGCAGCCGTGGAAACATTGGCGGCCAAAGCGGGCGAATAGCACCTGGCAACCACCCATTCGCCGGGAAGTCCGGTGCCGGACCCGGTGCCGTGAGGTGGAGATGCCTGCTACCCCGCAGGCGTAAATGTGATGGCGGGCGCAAGTAGTTTCATGCGCGGCTTCCCGGCTCGCGTGGGGCCATGGCGAGAAGCATTGAGATCGGAGAATGATTACTCTCCGGGGCCACCCGCTGGTTTTTTCTCTTGCGCTGCCGGTTCCTCCGCGGCAGGTTCGGGCTCGGCGGGGGCGGGATTGGCCACCTCTGATGCCGGACTCCTGGGTTCGAGCAGGGCGTCCACGCTGAAGCCAGCCGCGGCGGCCAATTCCGCGGCATCGCGGAAGGTCTTGCGGATCTGCTCAATCGCGCCCGGCGCGGGCACGGCCGCAGCCGCCAGCTTGCACAGGGCGGGAAGTTGGAGCCACCACAGCAACTCCTCGTAGGACTCCTGGATGAAGTAGGAGCGTCCCTTGTCCTCGTGGGCGCCGGTAAGCCAGCGAATATCGGGGTCCAGCCAGAGCGTGGGCGAAAGAATGGGGATGAGTTGCTCCAGCGCCACCGGCTCCGCGGCTGCGGCAACCGCGGCGGCAAAGACCTTCGCCTCGATCAGCAGCGAGATCTTGATTCTGGCGGCGACTCTCCAGCTTTCTTCGCCTTCGAATCCAAGCGCGCTGAAGGCGTTGCCCAGAGGCTCGCGCAGGCGCAAACGGTCGAACAGATCCAGCGCCAGGCGCTCCGGATTCTGGGCGGCGGCGGATTCGGCGAGCAGTTCGAGCACGCACCAGGCCAGCACCGGGCCCCACAAGGCGGTAGCCGTCAACTGCGGACTGTGGCTGGGCAGGACGCGGCGAGCAGCGGCAGGCCAGGGTTCGGGGAACAGGCTTTCCAGGGCGGGAATCCGCATGGCGGCGCGCACTCGCTCGCGGAATCGCTGCTCCATGGCGGCCGGGTTGGCAAACTGAACCGCGAGCGACTGGTCATCGTGGCCGCGATAGAAAGACTGCGCATCGCGCAGGAATTCGCGGCTCCGGCGCCATGCGGCGTGGAAGAAATCGTCAAGCTGCAACTCGAACGCCTTCCCTTTCTCGGGTCCAACCGGGGCGCGCCCGGACAGTTCCGCCAGACCGCGGACCAGGGCCGGCTCCAGCAATCGGCGCAGCGCGTCGTGCACCGGAACCAGCTCCATGCGCACCAGGGCGTCTTCGAGGTCGGGAACGCCGCGGCCACCCAGATGGTCGCACAGGCGATCCCATGGCTTTTCGGCGGTCGACCGCAGTTCGCGCCAGTCCAGAAAAACGTGGCATTGGTAGGCGTGCAACTCGACGCTGAGGCCGCGCTCGGCAAAATTCAATCCGCGGCGAAGATACTCGAGCCCGGTCAGCGAATCGCGATAGGCAAGAGTGATCGAGGGATCGCCTTTGAGGTCCAGACCCTCCTTGAGGCGGCGCTGGCGCAGGTGGCCGCTGTGCTTGTCGGCATAGGCGGCCGAGTTGTCGATGGTGCCGCGCGTGGTCGCGTAGCGATTGTTGTAGAGCACCAGGGCGCGGCGATCGCCGAGGCGGTTGGAGTAAGCGAAAACGTTCTCATCAACGCTGCCATCTTCACGGAAAAAGTCGTAGAGCAGGAAGTTGCCGCTCTCGGCGAACAGCGTCCGCTGGTGCAGAAGGGGCGCGATCTGGCGTTCGTGGCGCTCGATGAGATGGGGATCGGGATTTTCCTGGTAGCGGGGCCAGCGGTACTCCATGCCGTACTTTTCGGTGTAGCCCTCGATCTGGCCGTGGCCGAACATGGGCAAGCCGGGAAGCGTGGCCATCAGGGCGGCCACGCCAAAGCACTTGTCGCCGGTGCCAAACTGGTCGATGGCGGTGCGCTCGTCGGGATTGCTCATGAAATTGACGTAGCGCTTCATGATGTCGGGATCGAACTCCAGGGTGTTCTTGATCACCGAGCGGTACTTTTCGTTATCCTCGTCGCGCATCATGTTCATGAAGGCGCTGTTGTACACGCGATGCATGCCGAGGGTGCGGACAAAGTAGCCCTCCATGAGCCAGAAGGCCTCGGCCAGGAGCAGGGTTCCGGGCACCTCGGCGGCCACCCGGTCAACCACTTCGCGCCAGAACTCCTGCGGCATGTGTTGGCTGAATTCAGCCGTCGTCATGGCGTATTCGGCGCGCGAGGGAATGGCTCCGCTGCTGCCGGGGTTGGGAAACCAGAGGCGCTGAAAATGCCGTTTCGCCAGGGTCATGGCAGCGTCAAAGCGGATCACCGGAAACAGCCGCGCAACCTTCAGAATGGTCTGGATGACCTGCTCGCGCACGGCCGGATTCAGGTAGTCGAGCTGGGCGGTATCGTCCCAGGGAAAGCTGGTGCCGTCGTTGCCGTGATAGATGTAGCGGGTCTCGCCGCTCTGGCGGTCGCGGCGCTGGAAGACCACGGCGGCATCGGTCTGCTCGTAGTAATGCCTCTCAATCTTGATCTCGACGCGCGGGTCCGGCGAAAGATCGGGACCGTCAAAGTTGTACGCGGGATACGGCGGGTCGGGGCGGGAGATAAACCAATCGGGATGCTCGACGACCCAGGGCGAATCGATGCCCATGTGGTTGGGCACCATGTCACTGGCCAGGCGGATGCCGCGCCGGTAACAACGGTCGCGCAGGCTGGTGTAAGCGGCTTCTCCGCCCAGATCGTCGGCAATGCGGTAGTCGTAGAGCGAATACGCGCTGGCGACGGCGTCCTGATTGCCGCACAACTGCTTGATGGTCTTGGAGGCGCGGCTGCGCTCCCAGATGCCGATGAGCCAGAGTGAGTTCAATCCGCGGCGCGCCAGATCGTCAAGGTCTTCGTCGGGAATCTGATCCAGGCGGTCGATGGCCCGGCTGTATTTCCGGGAAAGCTGCGCCAGCCACACGTAGGTGCTCTTGGCAATGAGGACAACGGTGGGCATCCAGGCCACGTCGGCGCTGAACTTTTCGTACTCGCTGCTGGGATCGCCGAAGACCGGGACGTCGGAATGGCTGGTCACGCCGGGCCATTGCTGGGTGCCGCTTTCACGGCGGCGGCGGGCGGCTTCCTCGGCGGCCTTGGCAGCGGCGGCGCGGGCGGCAGCTTCGGATTCGGCGCTGGGCGGATGGAAGCGCATCCAGATCGCCAGCTCCTCTTCATGGAGGATGTCGCCGGCGATCAGCAGAAAGCGCTCCAGACCTTCGCCCAGCAGGGACTTCCATTGCGTGCGGATCACCGACAATTGCTCACTGAGAGAGCCCGGAGCCGAGACGGCGGGGGCGCGCAGCAGATCAAACAGATTCACCGCCTTGGCGCCTTCGATGGGAATCAGCGGGCGGGTTGCGAAATAGGCGGGAAACTGCGCGGCAACCTTGCGATAGGCGGTCTTCTCCACCAAGGTAGTGTCCTTGAACAGCTCTTCGAAAGGACGAAAAGCCAGATTCCGGTTGGCCATCCAGAGCAACATCATTTCTTCGATAGCCGCGGCGCGGTGCGAAATTCCGCCGGTGGAACCGGCCAGCCATTGCCGTGGGGATTGCTCCCCGCGATAAACCGTGCTGCCGGGAAACTGCTCGACAAAAGTTAGCAGCATTTTTTCAAATTCCCGCTCTCCCACCTGTCCGGAGAAAAAAGACAGGGCATCGACCATCACGTTGGGATCAAACTGCTGGCGGTAGCGCGCCATCAGCGCGTGGCTGGCTTCATCGATCAGCCCCATGACGTAGAGTGCGGCGGCATTGACGGCGCGCTCGGGATGGCGCTCCACATCGCGCACCAGGTTCATGCGGTAGGCGAACTCGCGGCTGGCCGCGACGTTTGCGAAGATTACGTTGCCGGAGAAGGAGAAGAGACTGTCCGCCAGTTGATAGCGGACGCGGGCGTCCCTGGAAATATGAAATTCCATCATCTGCGAATCGTCCTGGGCAATCCTTGCCAACCATCATGCCGGATGCAACCGGTCGCGGCATCCGTCAAGACCTCAAGCATAGTCTTTGCATGGTGAAAAAAAACAAACTGAATTGCACAATTGCTCATCTGGCGCCGCCGGGTGGCGCGGCGCGAAGGCTGCCGGCCGGGGCGCGCCGGGGTGTCGTCCGGTGGCAGGGTTCGAGGGCGCGGCGATCTGGTCTCCCATGGCTTTCCGGACTTCCCGTGAAGAGAGTCTTGGGCAAAATGCAAAGGCCGCTGCGCGATGGCAGCGGCCCTGGCAGGAAACATTATTCCTTGGGCTCTTTGCGAATCTTCTTCTGCGCCCGCTTACGAGCCAGAGCTTGCTTTACGCGGAGCTTGGCGCCCGGCTTCAGATAGTAGGAGTGACGTTTTACTTCCTTAATGATGTCTTCCGTCTGAACTTTGCGCTTGAACCGACGCAGGGCGCTCTCAATGGACTCGCCTTCTTGCAATCGAATTTCTGCCAAACAAAATCACCACCCAACCCAGCCCTAATTGGCCATGCAAAAAGTTTACCACGAAGCCCGCTCCAGCGCCCAGCGAACCCCACGGTGGGTAGTGGGCTACTTTGAAATTTGTTACCATCAGTGCAGCATTCGCAGGAAGGAGCAACATGATACATGACGAGAAACAGCGACACTCCCCGCATCAAACCCAGTGGACGGCACAGTTCGCAGTTGCAAGCGAACTATGTAAGCGCGGCTATCAGGTCGCATTGACCATGGGAAATCATCCGCTCATAGATATCATGGCCATAAGCCCGAAGGGTGTCTCTTTCAAGGTGGACGTGAAAGGGCTATACAAGCCGAACTTTTGGCCGATATCCCAGAAGGAAAGGACCGACAAACTGTTTTATGTGCTTGCGTTAGTCCCGAAGAATGAATCCAATCAGTTTTTCGTCCTGACACAAGATGAAGCGAACGAGGGAATTAAACTTGATGGGGAACACACCAGAGCGCGGAGGGCGGCGAAGGGCCTCGCGGGTGAGCCCGGGAGGTATCCGGGTATCGAACCAAAGTTTGCTGGGCGCTTTAAGGACGCTCGGACCTCGCTTCCAGAATGACTTTGAAAAGAGCCCACAAGACGCCCGGCTTTGGGCGCCAGAGACGCCACGGAAACGAACGGACGCGGTACGCCTTGGCGAACACCGAGCGGCTTCATCCCGGCGGCGGAGCGAAAGTAACCATAACTTAGCTGAACTCGCCGCGAATGTAGTCCTGCGTATGCTTGTGCACCGGCGAGCCGAAAAGCTGCTTGGAGTCGCCGAACTCAACCAGGTATCCGGTGCGCCCACCCTGCGTGGTGTCCACGTAGAGGAAGCCGGTGTAGTCGGCGACGCGCTGCGCCTGCTGCAGGTTGTGGGTCACGATGGCGATGGTGAAGCTTCTTGCGCAGCTCCAGCATCAGCTCCTCGATCTTGCGGGTGGCGATGGGGTCCAGCGCGGAGCAGGGCTCGTCCATCAGCAGCACCTCGGGCTCGGTGGCAATGGCGCGCGCGATGCAGAGGCGCTGCTGTTGTCCGCCGGAAAGCGAGAGGCCGCTCTTGTTGAGCTTGTCCTTCACTTCGTCCCACAGGGCGGCGGCGCGCAGGGCCTGCTCCACCTTCTCCGCCTTGTCGCCCTTGTAGCCGTTGAGGCGCAGGCCGAAGGCCACGTTGTTGTAAATGCTGGTGGCAAACGGATTGGGCTGCTGGAAGACCATTCCGATGAAGCGGCGCACCGCGACCGGATCGATGGCGGAGTCGTAGATATCGCGTCCGCGATAGCGCACGTGGCCTTCAAAGCGGAAGCCGCGCACCAGGTCGTTCATGCGGTTGATGCAGCGCAGCACCGTGCTCTTGCCGCAGCCGGAAGGTCCGATGAATGCCGTGATGGCGTTCTTCTTGACCGGAATCGCGGTGTCGCGCACGGCCTTGAAGCTTCCGTAATAAAGCTCGCGGATGTGGCAATCGACCACTACATCATGGTTGTGCGCACAGCGGGAGCCGGCTGGGAATTCGGATCGGGTTGAGGAATCGTGTTCGGTTGCCATCACCATATCTCCTAAGACTGTTGAACCTGGCGGCCGGAGAGACTCCGGCCGATCAGGTTGGCTGCCAGGACCAGCAGCACGAGGACCAGGGCGGCGGCCCACGCCAGCTCCACCTGGTTCTCAAACGGCATTCCGGCAAAGTTGTAGATCAGAACGGCGAGCGACGCCGTGGGACGCATCAGTTGCGCGTGGCCGTGCGACCAGAGCCAGTAGTTGCTGAACAGCGCGGTGAACAGCAGCGGCGCGGTCTCTCCGGCGGCGCGCGCCATGGCCAGCATCACGCCGGTGAGGATGCCGGGAATCGCCGTGGGAAGCAGCACCATCCAGACCGTCTGCGTCGGGGTGGCGCCCATGCCGATGGCGGCTTCCTTCATGCGCGAAGGCACCATGCGGATGGCGTCTTCAGAGGTGAGAATGATGGTGGGCAGCATCAGGATGGAGAGCGCGACCGCGCCCGCAATCGCCGAGTAGCCTCCGGTGGTCAGCACGATGGCGCCGTAGGCGAAGACGCCCGGCCAGAATCGAAGGAAAGCCGGTGAGCACCTTGGCGGCGAAGCGCACGACTTCGGCGAGTTTGCTGCTGCGGTTCTGGGCCAGATAGATGGCGGTCATGATGCCGCCGGGAACCGTGATCAGCACCGCCATACCAACCATCAGCAGCGTGCCCACAATCGCGTTGCCAAAGCCGCCGCCGCTCTCCATTGCCGAAGGAGGCAGTTGGGTGAAGACGGCCAGCGCTCAGGCGTCGCCCGCCGCGCCAGGCCAGCATCCAGACCACGCTGAACAACGGCACCAGCGCCGACAAGGTCATCGCCGCCACCAGCCCGTTCAGCAGAAAGTCCATCAGCGTGCGGGGACGGCGCAGGGAGTGTTCGAGCTGGCTGAAATCGACCCCGGCAAAGGGATCGGCACACCGACGGATTTGGAATCGATCTTTACCGTTGCCATAGCGAGCTTACTCCGCCGCGCTGCGCGAGGCGCGCTGCAGGATCAGAGCGCCGAAAATGTTGACGATCAGCGTGATCGCCAGCAGCACCAGTGCGGCGTACATCAGAATGCCAACCTCTTTGGGGCCTGCCTCGGGAAAGTTATTGGCCAGCAGTGCCGCCAGCGTGTTGGCGGGCGAAAACAGGGAAACGCTGATCTGGTTGGAGTTGCCGACCAGCATCGCCAGGGCCATGGTTTCGCCCAGTGCCCGGCCAAACGCCAGCACCATGCCGCCGAAGATTCCGCGCGCGGCCGTGGGCAGAATCACCGCCGATGATCGTCTCCCAGCGCGTCGCTCCCAGGCCATAGGCGGCCATGCGCAGCTTGGGTGGAACCGAGACCAGCGCGTCGCGGCTGATGGCCGTGATGGTGGGCAGAATCATGATGGCCAGCACGATCACCGCCGGCAGTACGCCGGGACCGCTCAGATCGGTGGAGAACAGCGCCAGCCAACCGAGTTTCAGGTGCAGCCAGTTGCAGGCCGGACGAATCAGCGGGATTACGACGAACAATCCCCACAGGCCGTAGACCACGCTGGGAATCGCCGCCAGCAATTCGATCAACGTGCTTCAGCAGGTCTTCCACCTTGTCGGGAACCTTCGACCAGAAGGGATTGAGATGCAGATTGAAGACCCGCAACAGGGCGAAGATCGCCTGTCCCATGTAGCCTTCGCTGAGGAACAGGGCGGCGGCCAGGCCAAACGCGGTGCCGATCACCAGGGCAAGGATCGAGGTGTAGAGCGTTCCCCAGATTTCGCCGGCAATGCCGTGCTGCCCGGTGTTCGGGTCCCAGACCCGGCCGGTGAGAAACGAGAGTCCGTCGTGCCGCATGGCGGGCAGCCGCCGAGACGGCGATGCGCAGCACAATAAAGGTGACCAGCAGAATGGTGCAGCAGGCAAACAGAAAGCTGAGACGGCGGAAGGCCTTGTCCAGCAACGACTGGACTCGCGTCGGCGCCTGGGTGATTTCGCCGGGTCGGACTGCGAACAGGGTTGCCGAAGCCGAGCGGTACCGGTGTACGTGACTTTGAGTCGCCATCGAGGCCATCCTTACTGGGTTAATTCGTGATCGTCTGCACGGCCGCCAAGGCCTTGCTGGAAACATTGGCGGGCAGCGGAATGTAACCCAGCGCTTCGGCGTCCTTCTGTCCGTCGGTGAGGCAGTACTTCAACAGATCCTGCAACGCCGCAAGCTTCTTGGCGTCGGGATACTTCGCGTAGCAGATCAACCAGGTGTAGGTCACGATCGGGTAGGCATCGGGGCAGCCGGATCGGAGGCCCAGACGATCAGGTTGTCGGGCAGCTCGGCCGAAGCCAGCGCCGCCTGACCCGAAGCGGTGGAGGCAGCCACGTACTTGCCAGCTTTGTTTTCCAGAGTCGCGGTGGCCAGCTTCTGGCTGTTGGCATACCCGTATTCGACGTAGCCAATGGAGCCGGGAGTCGATCTTGAGGCTGGCGGTCACGCCTTCATTGCCCTTGCTCTTGGTGCCCACCGGCCAGTTCGGCATGGTGTTGGCGCCGACGGCCTTGTTGAACTCCTCGCTGATCGCGCTCAGATGCTTGGAGAAAACGAAACTGGTGCCGCTGCTGTCGGCGCGCACCACCACGTTGATGGGCAGGTCGGGCAGTTTTACGCCTGGATTGGCGGCGGCAATTTCGGGATCGTTCCACTTCTTGATCTTGCCCAGGAAGATGCCCGTGTAGGCCTTGCGCGAGAGCTTGAGCCCGGTCACGCCGTCCACGTTGTAGGCAATCACGATGGCTCCGGCGGTCATGGGAAGCAGCTGCACTCCGCCCGGCACGCGAGCCATTTCTTCGTCGGTCATGGCGGCGTCGCTGGCGCCAAAATCAACCGTGTGGTCGATCACGCTCTTCTTGCCGCTGCCGCTGCCCACGGACTGATAATCCACCTCGCACGTCCGGGTGCGACGCGCTGTAGCTCTTAAACCACTTGTTGTAAAGAGGCGCGGGAAAGCTGGCGCCGGCTCCCTGCAGTTTGACGCCTTCGGCGGAGCGGCGGACTTGCTGTTGCAAGAGGACAAGAGCGCAGTAAGCAACACGATGCAAATGCCGCAGTCCAGAGACGGATCTTCATGGCAGATCTCCTTTGGTTCAACACCAGTTGGAATTCGATGGGCGCAACCACCCGCCGCCCGCGGGAGGAGCAGAAGCGCTTGGCCGATTTTGTTTGCTCACAACGGGCATCACAACTTGGGACATTCGACCTGGAAAGATCCGGTGGATCCGGTAGGAAAACTCTAGTGGAGCAACGTTACAGGGAGGTTAAAGGAATGCCGACGGCAGGTTAAAAACCGGAGAATACGCTGGGGCCCATCCGGGCGAAGAGGCGGCGAACAGGCGCACCCGCAGCCAACCCACAGTGCTGCGCCCGCGGGCCAGTGCATCCTCCCGTGTGCGTCATGCATCTAGATTCCAGCGCGGGCGTCGCCGCCAAGATTCAAGATTACCTGCTGTATAATTCATTACTTGCGTTGGGTTCCGGGGTAGATGGGATGCGGCCGTTGTTGAAACAGATCGCGTGGCTATGCCTTTTGCTGATGATTTCGGCCGCCATTGGCGTGGTCGCGCATCATCACTCGGACGCCAGCGAATCGGCTCCGTGCACCATCTGTATTGCGGCTCACTCCGCCGCTCCCACCGTGCCAGTCCTGTCGCCTCGCGTCACCTTCCGTGCCGTCTCCACTTTGCGCGCGGAGCCAGTCGCCGGTTCCAGGCAGCGTCTCATCGCCTTCGCGCTTTCGGTCCGTCCCCCTCCGGAATCCTAGTCCCGCAGAGATCCTCACAATTCGTCTTTGGAATCATTCTGCAACCTGACTTTTCCGGAGGAATTCCATGCATGCTCCAGGCAGGAAGCCGCTTGCGGCGACTTTGCTGGCTATTCTCTATCTAGCGCTCGCCCTCAATGTTTATGCGCATGATTATGCGCAGTCGGGAAACTCGGCCTCGGTGACTGGAGTGGTGGTGGACCAGTCCGGCGCGGTGGTCCCCAAAGCCACCGTTGAAATTCAGAATCCGGTGAGCGGATTGACCCGCTCGGCGCTGACCGACAACGCCGGCAGGTTCACTTTCTCCAACGTTCCCTTCAATCCCTACCACCTGACCGTGACCGAAAAAGGATTCGCCAACTACGTGCATGACATTGATGTACGCTCGGCGGTGCCGCTCAATCTGAGCATCAGCCTCAAGGTGGAAAATTCCTCCGAGGTCGTCACCGTGGAAGCCACCGCCGAAGACCTGCTGGAGAACACCTCCACGTTTCACACCGATGTGGACCGCGACCAGTTCGACAAGATTCCGCTGGAGAGCCATCCTCATCGGTCAGCTCGCTGGTGACTCTGGCCACGCCCGGGGTTGCGGCCGATTCCAACGGCCTCTTCCACGGACTGGGCGATCACGCCTCGAACTCGTTTTCCGTGGACGGCCAGCCCATCACCGATCAGCAGAGCAAGGTCTTTTCCAACCAGATCCCGCTGGATTCGATTCAGTCGATGGAGGTGATTTCCGGCGCGCCACCGGCGGAATATGGCGGCAAGACCAGCCTGGTCATCGTCGTCACCACCCGCTCCGGCCAGGGCATGACCACGCCCCACGGCAGCGTCACCACCGAGTACGGCAGCTTTGGCACCTCCAATCTGGGCTTTAACCTCGGCTACGGCGGCAAGAACTGGGGAAACTTCATCGCCGCCAACGGCCTCAACACCGGCCGCTTCCTCGACCCGCCGGAATTCACCGTGATGCACGACAAAGGCAACGAAGAGAACCTCTTCGACCGCGTGGATTTCCAGGTTTCCCGCAAGGACTCGGTCCACGGCAACCTGCAATTTACGCGCTCCTGGTTCCAGACGCCCAACTCGTTCGACCAGCAGAACTCGACCGCCTGGTCCGGCGTGGTGGTCGACAACGGCGGCCTCGGCCCCAACGGTTTGCCGGTCGGGCCCACCGATCAGCGCTCGCAGATCAAGACCTTCAACATCGCGCCATCGTGGACCCACCTGCTCAGCGACACCACGTTGTTTACCCTGGGAGCTTTTGTGCGGCGCGACCAGTACAACTACTATCCCAGCGCCAATCCGTTTGCCGACCTTTCTCCCGACCTGCAGTCAGAGAGCGTCGGGCAGAGCCGCACCCTGACGAATACCGGCCTTCGCGCCAATCTCTCCTACGTCAAGGGCATCCACAACATCAAGGCAGGCGTCACCTACGAACAGACGTTTCTGGATGAGCATGACAACCTCGGAATCGTGAATCCAACCCTCAACCCTGTTTGCCTGAATCCCGATGGCACTCCGAACACCAGTCCCACGGTGACCAGCCCGGCGCAGTGCGCGGGCCTTGGAGATACGGCGAACCCAAACTTCAACCCGCTCCTGCTGCCCTTCGATCTGACCCGCGGAGGAGCTTCCTATCCGTTCAACGGCCACACCGACGTCAAAGAGCTGGCCCTGTACGTTCAGGATGCGATCACCGCGGGAAGCTGGAACTTTAACCTGGGACTGCGCGGCGACCTCTACAACGGTCTGGCCAGCCATGGCGAAGCCCAGCCCCGCCTGGGCGTCGCCTACAACATCAAGCCCAGCAATACCGTGCTGCGCGTCTCCTACGCGCGCACCATGGAAACTCCATTCAACGAGAACCTGATCCTGTCCAGCACCGGGTGCGCCAATCCTGTCCTGAACCCGTTGCTGCTCTGCTCATCCCTTGGCCTCACTCCGCTCAGTCCAGGCTGGCGCAATGAGTTCCACGCCGGATTCCAGCAGGCTTTGGGCAAGTACATGGTCTTCTCCGGCGAGTACATCTGGAAGTACACCCACCACGGCTTCGACTTCAGCGTCCTCGGCAACACTCCCATCACCTTCCCAGTGGAATGGGACCGCTCCAAGATTCCCGGATACGCCGGCCGCCTCAGCGTGCCGAACATCCACGGATTCTCCGCCCTGGTCGTCTTCTCCAGCGTGGCGGCGCGCTTCTTCACTCCCCAGACCGGCGGAGCCGGAGCCACGCCCGGACCGGTGGGAGTCTTCCGCATCGACCACGACGAGAAGTTCAACCAGACCACCCACCTCCAGTACCAGCCCTGGAAGCGCGGCCCATGGATGGGCTTCAACTGGCGCTATGACAGCGGCCTGGTGGCCGGCCCCGTGCCCTGCGCCGGAGGCAATTGCATCAACGGTCCGGCAGGCAGCGCCACCGTGGTAGACACCTCGATCCTCAGCCCCGATCAGCAGTTCCAGGGCGGACTGTTTTGCGGCGCGGTGCGCGCCACGCCAACCACCCCGATCAGCTCGAGCCTGGGCCCCAATCTGTGTCCGGCCTCGCAGTATGGTTCTTCCCTCACCAGCATCCCGGCTCCGGGAACCGAAAACGATGACCATAATCCTCCGCGCATCCAGGCGCGCAACCTGTTTGACCTTTCCTTCGGTCACGACAACCTGTTCAACAAAGAAAAATACAAGTTGAGCGCGCAGTTCACCGTCATTAACCTGGCCAATAACTATGCGCTGTATAACTTTCTCTCCACCTTCAGCGGAACCCACTACGTAACGCCGCGCAGCTACACCGCGCAGCTAGGTTTCCACTTCTAACCCGGCTCCGCTGGAATCCGCGCGGGTGGCCCACATCCGCCATCCTTTGGCGAATGTGGGAGCGCAGCCAGCTTACCCACCGGCGGCATTTCTTTTGTCCGCCGTCCATCGCGATTCAATTTCTACGCCGCACTCCTCTTGGAGTGCGTAATGACGGAAGCTGCTCCATTTCCAATCTTCGGCCCGCTCCACCAGCCCACGTCGCACGGGATTGCAATGGATGTATTGCAGCTTTTCGACGAACTCTTCATGGTCGCGAATATTGCGGTCATAGTAGCGTTTCTGCCATAGCGGAGATCGGCACTCCGAGCCGTCGCGAGTCCCGGCGGTTCGCAGCGCGGAAGAAATCTTCAAGGCCTCGACCGCCGTGGCGACGCTCCCATTCTCGGGCTCTGACAGCAGCAGATGAGCGTGTTCGGGCATCGCTACAAATCCATAGACGCGGAATTGATAGAGTCTGCGCGCCCGCTCCAGAGCGACGACAAACGCCTGGCAAGTCTTGTCGTCTGCAAGGTGGGGGAGCCTGTGGTAACAGGTGAAGGTCACAAAATGCGACTGCCCGGAATGATGAAAGCGTTGGAGTCCGTCTGGCATGAAGATCAGTGTAGCGAAAAGCCTATGGCGTGAGCCTCATCGCCTCCCACATTCGCCAAAAGATGGCGGATGTGGGCCACCCGCGAGCCTCGCCGCTCTTATCAATGTGAACCATCGTTCTTCTTTTCGAAGGCTGTGGGAAATCGCTTTTTAAGTTCTGCTTCACGTTCGGGGGAAAGCCGAGGTCCGAATTTCATCGTCGGGTCTGCTGGCGTCCGACTCGCTCCACAGTATCGACACACCTTTGCATCGGGCAGAATTAGCTCTGCACATTTGTCGCACTTCACGCGGCCCGATTCAGTGGAAGCCGTCTCTATGTTCTTTTGCAGCGCAGCTATTGGCGGCACAGCAATCAGCATCAGAAGTGCCAGAACTGGAGAGACCAGAAGAGATATAAGGCACCAATTTCCGCCACCCCTTCCCCGCTGACGGGCGACAAGTCCCACCCCAACCGACAATCCAACCCACCCAATAAACAGAACCAAGAATTCCATAAATCATCCGAAAAAGAGGTTTGTGAATGGCTGAAACGATAGCACAAGCAACACTCAGCGCCTCTAGCGATTTGAATACCAATTCTGGCAGGTGCACCTTGTCCGCCGGGTGGCCCAGAGTTGGCGTAGTTCCAACTCTGGGGCATTGGTTCCCTCAGCAGGTTAAGTTCGCCCCTACTCACCACAATCTACACAATGGTTCATTTTGTAGAGAGTGGAACACGGCGGGTGGTAATCGTTCGTTTAGATTTGTACAATCGCGCTCTTTGGGGCTGTGCTACTCTGCCCCTCAAGGTGGTAGAGGAAACATGACTAATCACGAAGTTGCTTACGACATCATCCAGCAGGCCGGCGATGCGGGTATTACCATGGCGGAATTACTCGCGGAGGCCACAAAGCGCGGCAAATCGACTCAGCCTGGCAACATTTTGCCCTGCGTCATTCGCCAGCGCGACGGTAAACGCCACGGCCCCTGCGCGCCATGCGAACACCACGGTGCAATCATGGTTGAGCGCAACGGCAGGCTGTACCTGACCGGCAGCGGCCAGCGCTACGGCGGTCAGTCGCGCAGTTATGTCGTGAGCGCAGAGCGGGCGGCGCGACCCCTCACTACTAATGTGCAAAAAGTGCAGTTGTCGACTGCCGTTCCGACCGGCGAGGAATTGCGCAAAATTCATGAAGAATATAGGCGAACGGTTCTAAACAATTATGCGACCACAATCCCGCGAATCGATGCGGCCTTATCCCACCGCAATACCGAGGAGCTGGCAACTGCGACAGCGGAATGGCTGAAGGATTTGAATCGTCAGTACTACAGGTTCCGTCCAGGGGAAGCAGCGACCCTCACGCAAAAACTGAAGCCGATTCTGCAACGAGAACTGGAAACGGTACTCTCATTCTGCAACCGCTCAATCAAGACCCTCACGAAATCCGACGAAGTCGAAGTGTTCCGGTTGTTTGGCTTGTTTCGGACGGAATGTGGGCCGGTCGGAGCGGGTAAGGCGCTACATGTCCTAGCACCAAAGTTTTTCCCGCTCTGGGATAATGGCATCGCGCAGAGCTACGGTGTCTCGACCGAGAGCGGGTATTTTCAATTCATGAACGCCGTTAAGGCACAGGTGCTCAACTTGCCCGAGGAGATCGCGCCCGGCGTCACCGCTTTGAAAGTTCTCGACGAGTGGAACTATCTCCGAACCTCGGCCGTACGTAGGGCAGCGGGTGGTTCGCATTAGGGCTTTGCCCCCGTAGCCTACATTCCACCTCTATCTGTAGCTGCCAAGGTATTAGGAGTGTGGCCCAGAGTTGGCGTAGTTCCAACTCTGGGGCATTGCGTCCCTCAACAGGTTAAGCTCGCCCCTACTCCCCACTCTCGAGAAAATGCTTCATTTTGTAGAGAGTGGTAGCGTATCGGCCCAACTGACTGGTGGAGTCGGAGCTGCCCTTTAAGCCGTGCGAAATGCCGCATGGATCTTTTGTTAAGCATTATGTTCCGGGTGTGTAGTCGCCAAACCGGAAACTAGCCCGCTCGCCGGCCCCTCCATTGACGCAAGCCGAAACCTCATGTTCCGATTGAGACGTGCCAACCCGCGGACCCGCGCTTCCGGTCGATGCAATTCTGCCGGAGATCATCGGCTCCTTACACCGGCATCCGAACCTTGTGATGGAAGCTCCGCCGGGCGCCGGCAAGACCACCCGAGTGCCGCCCGCGCTGCTTGGGATCGTCTCCGGCGGGATTGAATCAGGAACGGCCGGACTCTACGCGGGCCGGGATGCCTGGGACAGACGCTGCGCGACGATCCGGTAAACCGACGAGTTGAAGGCCAGTCCGATGTGCGTTCCCGGAACCACAAAGTCCTTGCCGGGATTTCCGGTCCTGCAATATCGTGGATCGACCACGCCGTCGTTGCGCGTGTAGATGGCGGTTTCCATCACCGAGGCGGGCACCCTGTGGCGAAGTGAATCGAGGAAGTCACAGGTGCAGCGGCCGGTGTAACACTTGGGAAGCACGTTGGCGCCGTGTTCTTCGAGGATACGGATGCGGACCTGTTCGGCGGCCCGCAGAATGCTGCGATGGGCAATGGTGCCGCGGAATGGCGATGCCAGGGTGATTACCGAGGCAATGTCGTCCGGCCTCTGCCCGGCGACGGAACGCGCAATCACCCCTCCCAGGCTGTGCCCGATTAGATGGATCCTGCCGCCAGTATCCTGAAGTGCCTTTTCGATGGTGTCGTTCAGACGATGCCGGATGAGGAGATTCGGGCATTCCGCGTTCAGACCGATGCCGGAGAAGTAAGCCCGGTAGCCGATCCGTCCAATCCAGCTCCAGAGCTGCGCCAGGTAACGGTCGGTGCCCAGGAAGCCGGGGATGATGACGACCCCTGACCGGTCGCCGTGGGGAACGCCCAGGCCGTAGTAAACGGGCGAGGTGTGCAGCAGGAAGAGATCGACGGCAAACAGCGCTTCCTTCCAGATGGTGATGTTGGCTTCTGCTTCGTCCTTCCGGATGTTGACCAACCGATCGCCCATAACGAACTTATCCGCCTGCTTCGCTGTTCCCGGACTTCACCTTCCATGCCTGCTTACGCACAGTCGCGGCCTTACGCTCATGGATGGCTGGGAATTAGATGCAACCGGCGTCTACCACAGGTGAGATTTTTTTCAAGTGGTGGAAAACAGGAATGGCCGGGACGCCAACCCTGGCGCCCCGGCGAAAATGCGCTGGCTTCACCCGGCCACGGTGCGTAAGCGCTTGCTTTAGACTTCCGCCACAACTCCCGCCCGTGCCGCCTTGGCATGGGGCGCGGCTTTCTTGGCCCGGTGTACGGGACGCCGTGCCTTGGGTTCCTCTTTGGCGTGGGTGCGAGCCTTGGTCATGGAACTCAGCAGGGCCTTTTCCGCATCCACAAAGCTCTTCACGCTCTCTCCCGCAATGTCGGCGATTGGCAGAAGCCGGATGGGCGCTTTCAAATCCAGTATCCGGCTTGCCGCCTCCATGTTCACGCTCGCCTGCTGTCCGGCAAGATCCAGCAGCTTCTTCTGGGCATCGATGAACGCCTCTGCAGCTTCCCGTCCCAGCTTCGCCAGTTCGGTCTTGGCCGGCTTCCGCGTCGCGTGATCCTTCTGGCCGTTCGACATGCTCGTCTCTTCCGAGATCAGGTCGAGGAACTTCCTCTGCGCGGCGACAAACTCTTCCATGGCTTCGCCGGCAAGTCCGACCAGGCCATTGGCTTCCTTGTTCTTGCTGTCAGGCGAGTTCTGCAACCAGTTCTGGGTGCGCTTGCTGGCAAGCACAAGGAAATTCTGCTGCATCTCGACAAACGTATCGACGCTGCGCCGAATCACGTTGGTCAAAGCAACCGCCGTGCCGTACTTGCTTACGCGCTCCTTCACGCCGTTCATTATGATTTCGTTTTCCTGCTGTGCCATGTCGAGCAGGATGCGCTGGGCTTCAATGTAGTTCGCGCTTCCCTCCACGGCGATTTCGGTGAGAATCTTCAGCGGCGTGTCTTTCGCTTCGGACTCGGAAAGCCCCTGGCGAATGCTCTTCATCGCGTTGGTGTTCTGGCGCATGGCCAGATCCACAAGAATGCGTTGGGTGGCGAAGAAGCTCTCCAACCCCTGCTGCACCCAACCGGACAGCAGAGAAACAAAGGAAGAAGGACGCTCGTGTGCCGCGGCGTGCACTTTCGTATCTTTTGCCATCATCAACCTCCACTTGCTGCATTGCAGCATTACATTCATGCTAGTATCGAAAGGTTAGCGTGTCAATACTGGGGCAACTATTATTGCACTGCAACAGAAGGGGCACCCTTGAAGCCGGCCAAGGTCATCATCAAGAAGTACGGAAACCGCAGACTGTATGACACTTCGGCAAGCCGGTATATCAACCTCGAGGAGATTGCCGTCCTGGTCCGGAATGGAACCGAGGTGCAGGTGGTCGACGCCAAATCCGGCGAAGACCTGACCCACGTCACCCTCACCCAGATCATCGTGGAAAACGCCAAGGACAAACCCGCCGGCCTGCCGCTGGAGTTGCTCCGCCAGTTGGTCATGGCGTCAGACCATGCCGGGCAGGAATTCATTTCCTGGTACATGAAGTCCGCCTTCGAGGCCTACCAGAAGCTGCAGAGCGCCATTCAGGGCGGACTGTCCGAGGTGCACTCCGCCTCCCTATCACCACTCACCATGGTCAAGAGGTTCGTCCAGGGCAAAGCCGGACAGGCTCAGCCCGAAAGCCGCGAACTGGAGGAACTGCGCGAGCGCCTGGCCGAAATGGAGGCCAGCCTCAAGAAAAAGAAGCGCTCGCCTATGCGCCGCCCGCCCGCTTCCTGATCCCACTCTGCGCGCGCCTTGGCCGCGGTGGCTTGGCCAGGCGCAGCGCAATCGCGCGGTAGACGCTGGAATTAAACGCCAGGCCCGCGTGCGTGCCGCCCACTTCCACGTCCACCGCGCGCTTGCCGGTCTGGCAGCTCCGCCAGTCAAGAATGCCATCGTCCCTGGTGTAAATTGCCGTTTGCGGAACCCAGCCTGGAACATCCGAGCGCAGGGAATTCATAAAATCGCACTGGCAGCGCATGGTGTAACACTCCGGACGGACGGTGCCGCCGTGCTGGTTGTGAATGAAGCGGCGGACAATCTCGGTTTCACGGAGGATGCTGTGATGCACGGCGCCGCCGGGAAACGGCGCTCCCAGGGTGATCAGCGAGGCAATCTTCTCCGGCCTCTGGATGGCGAGCGAGCGCGCGATGACCCCACCCAGGCTGTGCCCGATCAGATGAACGTTTCCCCCGGTTTCGCGCCGCACCGTGTCGATGACTCCCTCCAACTGATTCCTGATCAGCAGGTTCGGGCACTCCGCGTTCAGGTCGATGCCGGAAAAGTAGGGCCGGTAGCCCAGCCGCTCGAGCCATGCGTACAGGATCACCAGGTACACGTCGCTGTGCATGAATCCGGGAATCAGCAGGACCCCCGAGCCGTCGCCCCGCGGCACGCCAACGCCGTAGTACACGGGAGCGGCATGGAGCAACAGCAGGTCGATCCCATACAGCGACTCATGCCACTTCGTGAACGGCTCTTCCTGCCTGGATTCGCCGCGCCCTTCACGGTTTGCGCTCATCGCTTCCGTCCTGTTGCCGCTCCGGTCCCCGTCACCGGTCCGGCCGCCGCCGGCTCAGGCTTTCGCCCGCCTCAGGCAACCGCGACCGCGGCCCGCACGCCCGGTCCTGCGGAACCGGGTGGTGGCGGCGCCTTCACCGCTTTGCTCCGCGCCGGTTTTCGCCGCGGCCGTTTGCGCTCCGGAGAAGGCACGCCAATCGCATCCCGAAGCTGGGCAAAGCTCTCGCTGAACAGTGTCGCCAGGCGCGCCAGGTCCGGAATTGCCGGCGCGTCTCCGGTAAAGCCGACAAACAGATGATCCGTTGTAACTCATCACCGCGCAGTTCATCCCCATTTCACCGCCGATGGGAACGTAGGGATAGCTGGAAAGCATCTTGTGACCCAGCAGGTAGAGCGGCATCGAAGGGCCGTCAACATTGGTGCAGATCGTATTGCAAACGCTGATCGGCAGTTGGCTCAGGACGTTGCCGAATAGCGACTGTAAAGGCGTGGGGATGGTGTCCAGCAGTACCCCCGCCAGGGCCACCAGCTCGGCCGCGTGGGCGGTTCTGGAGAATCGGACTCTCTTCTGGATCAGCGCCAGCAGCGCGCGCGGCTCACCGGTCCCCACGGGAACGTCCACCGGAAGGAATGTGATGCGATTGCCGGTGCCGTCCGCCTCAGCTTCCGTCGCGCAATTGACCGGCACCAGGATGCGAAGATTGCGCCGTTTCGGTGCCTGTCGTGCAATTCCTCATAGCGCCGGAGGGCAGCCGCCAGCGTGGTCAGCACAACGTCATTCACTGGCCGCGCAAGCCTTCCGATGGCTGCAATCTCAGCCAGTCGGATCTCGGCCCATTCAGTTCTGCGGTCCCCGGAAAAGCACGTTGAATGGCAGCTTCTCGGTTGGCCGCGCCAGTTCCGACAGCAGGCGGGCCGAGGTCTCCCAGGGGAGCCACACGCGCCAGGGTCGCACCGTCTCCCTTCCCGAGGTTTTTCCGAGCGGCCGCTGCCGGTCGCCGGGGAACGAAGCGGCAGCGGCCATCCGCAACAGTTCCAATGCGCCGTCGACAGAGCCTGTGCGGTCTCAGAAAGGAGCTCATCGACTCATCCAGCAGTACCACCCCGGTTCCTGTCTCTCGAGGCGCTTGCGGCGGCTGTTTCCGGCGCCGCACGGGGCCGGGGTGGGACTTTGAAGCAATACCAGCCGAAGGAGTCAGCATGACATAAC
>CAVPRB010000007.1:0-12471 GCA_963707735.1 uncultured Acidobacteriota bacterium
AGGTAGCGCTCTAACCAACTGAGCTACGCGCCTACATCACTGATTACATGTAGCTTACCAGCGATTTTGCTTTGACGCAACTGCATTGCCGCACCCGCCGTCTTACCCCTCACAGCGCGACCTGTCGATTTCCGCCGGAAAATTTCGCCATGCTGCCTTTTGCCAGGCAATGATCACATGAGTATATACGTTTGCCGTGGTCCTCATGCTCCGGTGCTACGGCGGGGACCGCGTCACAGACAAGTGTACATCATTGGCAGGCGGGAACGCGGGGCCCTCTGCGGCGCGGATTGTGCCAGCCAAACCGCCGGGCACAACCGAAGTCCGTGATGGCGTGGGCAATCAAAACACGGCAAGTGTTTTAGCGGCCCGGAACAGAATCCCAGAGCCCCTTCCTTGCGTGCGGCGGAGGTGGGTTGGGCGGGCGACGATTGACTAGAAGGGTAATCGTTTGGAGCGCCAATTTTGTCTTTGAGTACATCCTTTGGCGAGGTCGGAAACGATTGCCTTCGGCGACACCCCTGCCGGGATTTGCTAGTACGAGTTGGTACATGGTTCGAGATTGCGCGCGGCATCCGGTACCGACGACGGATCTCTTCTGCCACTTCCCACCCTGGATAATGTGTTTACGGCCCGTACTGTTTCGAGATTCACGTGGGTCATGACGCCGACTGGACGGAGGATGGGTTCGGTCCCGGTTCGGCGGTTGGGGTTGGCTGGCGATGACGCGGAGTTTGCCGGTGGAGGCCTGGTGAGGATCGATGACCTATTCCAGCGCGGAGCGGCTGCCGGACTGAGACTCATCTTCTTCATTGGTTGTCTCCTGGTTGAAGGTCCAGGGCTGAGGGCATTGGATTCGGATTCGCTCCTCGGAGTTCCGTCGCGCGGCGGATTGCGGGTTGGACTTCCCAGTTCCACTTCCAGATGGCGAACAAGGGTGGATAGACGACGAGTTCCATCAGGAAGGAAGTCACAATGCCGCCGACCAGCGGCACGGCAATGCGCTTCATCACGTCGGCGCCAGCGCCGTTGGACCAAAGGATCGGGAGCAATCCGAAGATCATGCACGCCACGGTCATCACCTTCGGTCTTAGCCGCTTGACCGCCCCGTGCTCGATGGCGTCGCGCAGTTGCTTCCACGAGGATAGGGCGCCACGGGCGGCGGCTTCGGCGCAGGACAGATCGAGATAGAGCAGCATGAACACGGCGGTTTCCGCGTCCACGCCCAGCAAGGCGATTAACCCGACCCACACCGCGACGCTCATGTTATAGCCCATCCAGTAGATGAGCCAGACGGCGCCGATGGCGGAGAAGGGAACTGCCAGCAGGATGATGAAGGTCTTGGCCACCGAGCCGGTGTTGGCATAGAGCAGGAGAAACACGGCGAAGATGGTAACGGGCAGCACCGTCTTCAGGCGCTCGCGCACGCGCTGAATCGATTCGTACTGTCCGCTCCATACCAACTGGTAGCCGGTGGGAACGGTGACCTTGGCCTGCACCGCGCGCTGCGCCTCGGCCACGTAGCTGCCCAGGTCGCGCCCCGCCACGTCGACGAAGACGTAGCCGCTGAGCCTTCCGTTCTCATCGCGAATCATCCCTGGCCCGGAACGCATGGAGAGGGTTGCCAACTCGCCCAGAGGCACCTGTGCGCCGCCGGGAATCTGCACCAGAATGCGCTCCAGCGATTGCAGGTCGTTGCGGTATCCGCGCAGGTAGCGCACGCTGACCCCGTAGCGTTCGCGTCCCTCGACCGTGGTGGTTGCGGTCTGCCCGCCGACGGCGGTCATGAGCACGGACTCGGCATCGTCCAGGGTAAGGCCGTAGCGCGCCAGAGCATCGCGCTTGAAAGTGAAATCGAGAAAATATCCGCCGGTGGTGCGCTCGGCGTACACGCTGGCGGTTCCTGGAATGGAGTGCAGCGCCTGCTCCACCTCGTGGCCGAGGCGCTCGATTTCTTCCAGATTGTCGCCGAGCACCTTGACGCCGAGCGGGGTGCGCATGCCGGTGGTGAGCATGTCGATGCGTCCCTTGATCGGCATGGTCCAGGCGTTGGTCACGCCCGGCATGGTGAGGGCTTCATTGAGCCCGCCCACGCCGTAGATGAGTTCGCTGGTCTCCTGGCGATCCGCCCAGACGTGCGCCAGCGCCGCGTGCGTCCAGTGCGGCAGGCGGTGGGTGTACCAGCGCTCGCGTTCCGGCCACTGCTCGCGCGGGGTGAGCACGACCACGGTTTCCATCATCGAGAGCGGCGCCGGATCGGTAGCGCTGTCGACGCGTCCCGCCTTGCCGAAGACCGACTGCACTTGCGGGAAGCTGTGTAGAATGCGGTCCTGCTCGCGCAGCAGCAGGCTGGCCTCACCGACGGAAATTCCCGGCGTAGTGGTCGGCATGTAGAGCAGCGTACCTTCGTCCAGCGGCGGCATGAACTCCGAACCCAGCCGGTTGTATACCGGCACGGTCACGGCCATCAGCAGCAGGGCCACGGTGATGGGCACCCATTTGTGATTGAGCGAAAACTCCACCACCGGCTGATACACCTTCATCAGCGGACGGCTGATGGGATGGTCCTCTTCGCTGCGGATCTTTCCCACCAGCAGCGCGCTGGTCACGCGGGCCAGCCAGCGGGGACGGAAGCTGAAATCCTTCACCCGGGTGAGCAGCAGGCGCATGGCGGGATCAAGGGTGATGGCCAGCAGCGCCGCAATCACCATGGCCAGCGTCTTGGTGAGGGCGAGCGGTTTGAAGAGACGGCCTTCCTGCGCCTCCAGGGCAAAGACCGGCAGGAACGAGACGGCGATGACCAGCAAGGCGAAAAAGCTTGGGCCGCCGACTTCTTTGACCGCGTCAATCACCACGCGGCGGTAATCTTCTTTCCGTCCTCCGGCTTCCCAGTGTTCCAGTTTTTTGTGGGTCTGCTCCACCACCACGATGGCGGCGTCCACCATGGCGCCAATGGCGACCGCGATTCCGCCAAGCGACATGATGTTGGCCGTCATCCCTGAGAGTTGCAGAGGAATGAAAGCGATGAGGATGGTTACGGGAATGGTGATGATGGGAATGGCCGCGCTGGGAAAGTGCCAGAGGAAAATCAGGATGACCAGGCTGACGATGATCAGCTCCTCGACCAGGGTATGCCGCAGGTTGTGGACGGCGCGCTCGATCAACTCCGAGCGGTCGTAGACGGGCACAATGCGCAGTCCCTTGGGCAGCGATGGCCCGACCAGGGCAATCTGCGCCTTGACCCGCTCGATCACCTTCCCGGCGTTTTCGCCCACGCGCATGATGACCACGCCGCCGACGGCTTCGCCGCGCCCGTCCAGGTCGGTAACGCCGCGCCGCAAGGCCGGTCCGTAGGTGATGGTAGCCACGTCGCGCACCCGCACCGGAGTTCCGCTCTCCGGGCTGGTGAGCAGCACGATGTTGCCAATGTCGTCGAGCGAGCGCAGATAGCCGCGTCCGCGCACCATGTATTCGCGCCCGCTGAACTCGACCAGGCGCGCGCCCACGTCATTGTTGGATTTACTGATGGCATCGGCCACGGCGTTGGCCGGCAGTTTGTAAGCCTGCAGGCGAATCGGATCGACGTTTACCTGGTACTCGCGCACAAAGCCGCCGGCGGGGGCGACCTCGGCGACTCCGGGCAGCGATTGCAAGGCGTAACGCAGGTACCAGTCCTGGTAGGAGCGCATCTGGTCGAGGCTATACTGCCCGCTGTCATCCACCAGTGCGTACTCATAGACCCAGCCGACGGCGGTCGCGTCCTTGGCCAACTCGACGCTGGCTTCCCTGGGCAGGCGCGCGGTGATGGCGTTCAGGTACTCCAGGGTACGCGAGCGCGCCCAGTAGATATCGGTGCCTTCGTCGAAGATGATGTAAATGTAGGAGTAGCCGAAATCGGAGAAGCCGCGAATGTCTTTCACCTTCGGCATGCCGAGCAGCGCCGAGGTAATGGGATAGGTGAGCTGGTCTTCGATGATGTCAGGGCTGCGATCCCACTTGGCGTAGACGATGACCTGGGTGTCGCTGAGGTCGGGAATGGCGTCGAGGCGGGTGTTGCGCATGGCGCGATAGCCGAAGATGGCGGCCACCGCGACCAGGATCAGCACCAGCACCCGGTGACGCGCGCTGAATTCGATAATGGCGCCGATCATTTCATACCTCCCATGTCCATCGGAGCATTCAGGCGCGAGTCGGAGTCGAGCAGAAAGTTTCCACTCTCAACCACCGTCTCGCCTTTCGTTACTCCCGAGGTGAGGATGGTCTTGCCATCGACGGTTGGGCCCATGGTGACCATGCGCGGCTCAAAGTCGGCGTCATCGCGCGCCAGGAAAACCGTCTGCATGGTGCCGCTGTTGAGCACGGCTTCGGCGGGCACCACCAGGTGGCGTCCGTAGTTGATGGTGAGTTCCACGTCGGCCAGCATGTTGGGTTTGAGCACGGTCCCGGGATTTGCCACTTCGATGCGGATTTTTGCCGTGTGGGTCTGGGGATCGAGCGTGGGATAGCTGTAGCCGACGCGTCCGGTGATGGCCTTGCCGGGCTCGTAGGGAAAATGAATAACCGCCTGCTGTCCCACCTTGACGTAGGGAAGATCGGCCTCGAACACATCCGCGGTCACCCAGACGCGGGAGAGATCGGCAATGGTGTAGAGTTCCATGTCGCCGTTGGTCGAAGCGTTGGGAAACGCCTTGCGATCGGTGATGAACCCGGAGACGGGCGAGTAGACGGTGATGGTCTTGCTGACCTGGCCGGTGCGGTCGAGATCGGCAATCTGGCGGGGCGTCAGATCCCACAGCGCCAGGCGTTGGCGCGCCGAGTCCAGGAGCGATTGCGAACTCTTGGCGACTTCGTCATATTGCGATTTGCCAAGCTGCTGCTGGCCGCGGCGGGCGATGAGATACTCCTCCTGGGTGGCGACCAGGTCCGGGCTGTAGACGGTGAACAGCGCCTGGCCTTTGTGCACGAGCTGGCCGACAAAGTTGGCATAGACGTCCTGCACCCAGCCCGAGGTTTTTACGTGCACGTGGGCGATGCGGGTCTCGTCGGCGGTGACCACGCCGGAGGTGCGCAGGGTGCGGCTTACGTCCTGCTCCTGCACGGTGGTGAGGCGCACGCCCAGGGCGCGCTGCTGGCTGCGGGGCATGTGGATCAGTCCCTGGCCGGCGCTGGCTTGCTCGGCGGGAGTTTTCGATTCGTACATGGGCACCAGTGCCATGCCGCAGTCTGGAGCGATGCCGGCGCGGTCGGAGTGATAGGCCGGGTGCATGGGGTCATACCAGTAGAGAATGTGCTTCTGCGGCTCGGCAGAAGCGGGTGTGAGCTTCTTGTTGGCTTGCGACGCGAATTGGAAAACCGTGCGCTTGCCGAGGAACAGCAATGCCAGCAAAACGACGGCGGCTAGCAAGGCGGTGACGCGAATGACGTTGCGAATCCGTGGACTCATCAGTGAGCCTCCTTTGCGATGGGCGCATCCATGTCGCCGGTGAGCCCGTGAATGCGGGCGATGGCGATTTCAAGGTCGGCGCGCTGGCGGTGATAGTCGAGTTCATAGGAGTAAATCGCCGTATAACTGGTGACCACGGTGAGGAAATCCACGTTGCCCACGGTGTAGGAAGCCTGGGCGGAGTCGCGCGCCAACTGGGCCTGGGGAAGAATTGCCTGGTCGTAAAGATCGAGCATCTGCCTGGCCGTCTGCGCCGCGGCGTATGCCTGCTGTAACTCGTAGCCAAGTTCGAGGCGCCGCGACTGTTGCCCCTGCTTGGCGGCGCGCACCCGCAGCTCGCCCTCGGTAACCTCCTGCCGCAGGCGTTCGCGGTGGAAGGCCGGCAGATTGACCGTGAACTGCATTCCGACCATGTCGGGCAATCCGGTGCGTTGCTGGTACATAAAGCCGACGCCGAGGTCCGGCGTTGCGTCTTTGCGGCTCAGCGCCAGCGCCGCACTCTCGCGGTCGCCCATGCGAGCTTCGCGCGCCAGCATCAAGTCGTTGGCCTCGGCCACGGGAGCTAGAGCTTCCAGGGTTGGCAGCAGGCTGGGTGCGGGTTCGGCCGCCGGAGGCAGAGGCGCGCTGGGCGGCCGTCCCATCAGGGTGTTGAGCCGGGCCGCGGCGGTGAGCCGCTGTTGCTCAAGCTGCGCGGTGCGTTGCAGCAGCATGGAGATTTCCAGCCGCGCCCGCAAAACGTCCTGCTGCATGGCCTTGCCCACACGGTAGCGAGACTCGGTAATGTCGGCGAGTTGGGTGAGCCGCTGGTGATTGCGGGCGGTGATTTCCAGGGCCACGCCGTAATAGGAGTAATCGAAGAACGCCGCTCGCGCTTCGGTTACCAGGCTGCGGCGCGCGGCGCTTTCAGAAACTTCTTCGACGGCAACGTCCTTGCGCGCCAGCTCGCGCTGCAAGGCGAGTTTGCCGCCCAGCGGCAGCATCTGCATGACGGAGAGGCCGCGGTAGCTGGAAGGATCGTTGTCCATCACCTTGAAGGGCGCGGGATCGCCCATCCACGAGACGGTGAGGGAAGGGTCGGGGAGGACGCCGACCTGCGGGACATGCGCGCGCTGCGCCGCCACCAGGGTTGCGGCGCGGCCCAGCGCAGGATTGGCCGCCAGGACTTCGCGTTCGACGTCTTCCAGGCGAAGCTCAGTTGCCGGCGAGGCTGCCGGGGTTGCCATAGAGGAACCCGGCTGCGCCAGGGCCAGTGGCGCCAGCAGAAATACAAAACACAATTTTCGAAACATTGGTCATCTCATTTCCATGCAATTGCCAATCCAGGCGCACACGGACCCAGGGCCCGGGCGCAAGTCAACGGCTGGGATGAGATATCAGATGAGAAGAGTGCAGAGGAGGGAGAACGGTGGAGCTAAAGCGGGTGCCGCCGCCGCGCGCGCCAGGCGAAACGCGGGCGCTGCCGGTAACCTTGGGTTCAAAGTCGCGGCAGGCAGCAACGCGATTTGCACTGGAGCAACAATCTGCGCGGAAGTCTCGGTTGAGGCCGGCATGGGAGTCTCGCGCTCGCAGCATGGCGCCACCGGAGCCGTCGCCGGAGCCGATCCACGCGGCAGCCCCGTAGCCGCACCGGGACGCCGCAGCGGGCAGTGCATGGGGCAATGGCCGGTGCAGTGACCCTTGGCCGCGGCAGTCCGGGACGCACAGAGCGCCAGCCCCAGCACGGGCGACAAAAGCACCGTGAAGAGCAATCCGGACGCGATGAGCCTCGGCAACCGCATGGATTCGTTTATACACGAAAACTCAACCGGGATGTGTGACGGGGCGCACTCGGTGGGAAATTGGAGTTCGGGGCGCGGCCGTCCGGTTGAAGTGCCTCTGAGGCTGCAAAGGATATTTACGCTGCGCTGGGGTCCTTCGCCCTGCTCAGGATGACACCCTCGAGAAAACACTCAACGTGGCGGGCACCTGCGTTCGACGCACGCACGCCCCGGGCGCTCGCGTCCAGCTTCCCGGAGGGTGAGACAAAAGGAGCCGTTTCCGAGATTACATTTTGCCCAGGGCGGGTACACTTTACGGGCGGCGAATGGTATCTTGTTGGCGCCTTTATGACCCGGGAGAAGTGCGCAGAGGAATGGCCAAGCGAAAGGATTTGCTATGAGTGACGGCCGTGAATACGATTTCGACTTCGTCGTGGTTGGCTCAGGCTTTGGCGGAAGTGTGGCGGCCCACCGCCTGACGGAAAAAGGCTATAAGGTTGCGGTCATCGAGATGGGCAGGCGCTGGACGGCCGCAGAATCTGCCGCGGACCAATTGGTTTGTCCATCGCTGGTTCTGGCGTCCGCTGCTGGGGCTGCGCGGGTTCTTCAATATGCGATTTTTCAAGCATGTCACCATCCTGCACGGATGCGCCGTGGGTGGAGGGTCGATCACCTATGGCAGCACCCTGCTGCGGCCTCCGGACAAGGTCTGGGAAATGGGTTCCTGGGCCGGCCTGTCGGAGTGGAAGGCCGAAATGGGGCAGCATTACGACACTGCTTCGCGGATGCTTGGGGTGGTGGAGAACAACATTCTTGGGCCGGCCGACCTTCTGCTGAAGAAAGCTGCCACGGCATTTGGAGTGGGAGACACTTTCTATCGCACCCGGGTCGGCATTTTCCAGGCCCCGGAAGGGCAGCAAGGCGGAAAGACTGTTCTCCGACCCATTCTTCGGCGGCGAGGGTCCGGAGCGGACGACTTGCAACGCCTGCGGCGGTTGCATGGTCGGTTGCCGGTTTGGCGCCAAGAACACGCTGGACCAGAACTATCTTTACCTCGCGGAGAAGAACGATGCCCGGGTATTTCCGGAGACCAAGGTGGTGGACGTCAAGCCGCTGGGCGGCGCGAGCGATGGCAGCCTTGGGTACGAGGTTCACACCGTGGACTCCCTGGCATGGTTCCGCAAGCGTCCGCAGCGGATTACCTGCCGCAGCGTAGTCTTTGCCGCCTCGGCGCTGGGCACCACTGAACTGCTATTCCGCCTGAAGGAAAAGCGCTCGCTCGCGGCCATCAGCGACCAGTTGGGCAAGCACATCCGCACCAACTCGGAGTCGTTGATCGGGGTGCGCTATTCCAGGCTACAAAGACAACCTGTCACAAGGGAGTTGCCATCGGTTCGGGCATCTACATTGATCAACACACGCACATTGAAGCCGTGCGCTACCCGAGCGGTTCGGATGTGATGGGTTTTCTGGCCACGACCCTGACGGGTGGAAGCCCGGGAAGCGGCCGGGTGGCGTTATGGGTGAAGAACCTGATCGTATCCCTGATTCGTCATCCGATTAAAACGGTGCGGGTGCTTCATCCCTTTGGATTTGCTCGCGAAAGCATCATCCTGCTCTGCATGCAGGCACTGGACAGCCACATCGACTTTTGCTTTGAACGCACCTGGTTCTGGCCCTTCAGCAAGATTCTGGTGAGCCGCGGGGAAAAGGTTCCCACCTACATTCCCAAGGCCAACGAATTTGCGGAAAAGTTTGCGCGCATGGCCGGCGGCAGCGCGATGAGCATGATCCCGGAGATTCTGTTCGACGTTCCCGGGACCGCGCACTGCCTGGGAGGATGCATGATTGCCGACTCCCCGGCAAAGGGCGTGGTAGACAGCCAGCACCGCGTCTTCGGCTACCGGAACATGTACATCTGCGATGGCTCGGTGATCGCGGCAAACCTGGGTGTCAACCCCAGTCTGACGATTACCGCGCTGGCCGAACGGGCGATCGCCTTCATTCCGCCCGCGGCGGCCGCGCATTGGAACGACGGCGCCCTGCGGGCCGAAAGTCCGGTGCAGGCGTAAAGCGCCTCGGATCCGGTTGCAGCCGGATTTGCCCTCCGGCTGGGTTGCGGGCACAGCAGGGCTGGCTGCCTCATGGATGCAAAGAAAGCTCAACGGTTTGGATGCAGGGCCGCTTTTAAGGCGTAGCGTAGGAATCGTAGATGAAAGCCAGATTACAATTCAGCGGCCCGGCGCGGTACCGGGCCATGAGCGCAGCCATGATCTGCAAGGCTACGGCCGAGGTGAGCCTGCGAAGGATGCGGTTCGGACCGCGCTGCGCCTCATGGAACTTTGCCATGGAAGTTGGCACCGAGATTATGAAGCGGCAGTTGCGCGCTGCATTTGAGATGGAGAATGCCGTGGAAGCACGCAGTTACCTGGACTCCATCGCGCTGCGCTTTTCCGCGCTCTCCAAGGTAAGCATCGCCAAGGCCGTTGCGAACCATGTCAAGGGAACCTGGTTCACGCCCGCGGACAACGATTCCGGCTTGACGATTTTGTACCTGCACGGCGGAGGGTACTCATTCTACCCACGCGGCTTCTATGACAATATGGCCGCGCTGATTGCGCTCTCCGCGGGTTCGAGGGTGTTTGCCGCGGAGTACCGGCTCTCGCCCGAGTACAGGTTTCCGGCGCAACTCGAGGACGCGACCGCGGCTTACGAATGGTTGCTGGGCGAGGGGGTGGAAGCGGAGCGGTTGATCGTACTGGGCGACTCGGCCGGAGGCAACCTCACCCTGGCGTTGCTGCTATCGCTTCGCGGTTCGAAGCTGCCGCCGCCCGCCTTGGCCGTGTGCCTTTCCCCGGCTACGGACTTCCAAGCAACGGGTGCGGCCGCGGACCCGGACTTTGACTGGATCACCATGGAGATGGCCCTGCAATGGGCTGACTGGTTCTGTTCGGCGGAGGAGCGGAGCAACCCGCTTGTGTCGCCCGTGAATGCGGACCTGAGGAATCTTCCTCCCATCTATATTCAGGCTGGAGGCGCGGAGATTCTGCTGCCGGGCATTGAGGAATTTGTGCGCCGAGCCAGGCAGCAGGGAGCCGACGTTACGCTGGAAACATGGCCGGAGATGAATCATGATTTCCAGGCGTTTGGAAATGACGTTCCCCAAAGCGCCGAGGCGATTCGGCGGATTGGGGAAGTCATTGCCTCGCGCCTTGCCGGGATGCTCCCACTGCCGGCCGTGATGGGAAGCTAAGGCGTTGGCTTGCCAACTTTCAAGGCGTTCTGGATTTTGACAATCGCCTTCTCGTGCAGTTCCCAGGAAATGATTGCCTTGCGGCTTCCCTCCCTTGCCATGCTGGTGCTGAGTCTCCTCTCTGCCCGGTCAAAGGTGTCTTCGGCATCCAGGTGGGCGAGCCAGGCGGCTTCGTCACTCTCCCGGATGTTTCCGGCGAGAACGCTAAGCTCGGGATCGATGGCTGTCTTGTGCTTGTTCTTCGATTGAGCGATCAAGGGTTCCACCTTTTTGTGGATCGGCGGCAGCTCATCGTAGGCGGCTTTCAACTCGTCGCTCCAGCTTTCCTTCAATTGCCGGTCGAGCGCATCGAGTGCGGCGTTGGCCAGGTCGGCCGCTTTTCTTACCCGTTTTTTTTCAGCCAGCCATCTCATTACGGACCAGTTTACGGCTACCATCATGAGCGCCTTGGCATCCTCAACTTCCTTCAGCTTCTGCATATTCGCAGGGTCTCCTTGGGGAAAAAAGGACGATAACGCACAACCCTGCCTGCGTCCAGTGTTTATTCAAATGCAGCGCCTAAGAACATGGTTCACAGGGGCGGGAAAGGTGTAACATTCCCACAACTCCGGCCCCGAACCCGCGCGTCTGCTGGCTGGCGGCGTGTTGCGGGCTGGAGGGAGAGGTGGGTCGAGGTGCAGAAGTTTGCGGAGACCCGCGCCACCGTGGTCCCGGCCGGTGAGACTTCACCGGTTTCGGTCATGCCGCATGGCGACTGGGTTACCGCGCATGTAAAATTGGGCCGCAATGGTCTCTAACGGAGAAGCAACGGTCATGCCAGATTATGAATGTCTCTCCTTCCTGGATGCATTTTTCCTCTATTTGGAACAGCCCGGCGTGCCCCTCAACGTGGCGTCGATCAGCCTGTTTGAAGGCACCATCAGCCTGGAACAGTGTATGGATTATGTCGAGTCGAAGCTGCCATACATTCCTCGATTTCTGCAACGCGTGGTGCCATCGCCGCTGGGCATTGGCGCCCCGACCTGGCAATTCGATCCGAATTTCGATATTTGCAATCACGTTCGTGAAATCAAGTTGAAGCGGGGAACCGAGGCGGAGTGGAAGATCGCCGTCTCCGCCGTTCTGAGCGGACATCTGGACCGCAACCGTCCGCTGTGGGACATCACCTTGTTCCGCGGACTAAAGTCGCGGCATACCGGCATCGTGGTACGCACCCACCACTGCCTGGTCGATGGGGTCGCAGGCATTGGCCTGCTCAAGGAACTGCTGGACGAAAGTCCCACCCCGGCCCCGCGGCGGCGCAGGAAACAGCCGCCGCAAGCGCCTCCAAGACAGGGTACTGGGATCGGTACTGCTGGATGGGTTGATGAGCTCCTGTTTTGCGACCGCACAGGCTCTGTTGACGGCGCATTCGGAACTGTTGCGCATGGCGCTGCAGGCTTCGTTCCCCGGCGACAGGCAGCCGCAGCCGGAAAACGGAAGGGAGACGGTGTCCGGACCCCTGGCGCGTGTGGCTCCCCTGGGAGACCTGGCCCGCCTGCTGTCGGAACTGGCGCGGCCAACCGAGAAGCTGCCATTCAACGTGCTTTGCCGGGGACCGCAGAAGTTCGAATGGGCCGAGATTCCAATGGCTGAGATTGCAGCCATCCGGAAGGCTTGCGCGGCCACGGTAAATGACGTTGTGCTGACCACGCTGGCGGCTGCCCTCCGGCGCTATGAGGAATTGCACGACAAGCACCCGAAACGGCGCAATCTTCGCATCCTGGTGCCGGTCAATGTGCGCACGGAAGCTGAGGCGGACGGCACCGGCAATCGCATCACATTCCTTCCGGTGGACGTTCCCGTGGGGACCGGTGAGCCGCGCGCGCTGCTGGCGCTGATCCAGAAGAGAGTCCGATTCTCCAGAACCGCCCACGCGGCCGAGCTGGTGGCCCTGGCGGGGGTACTGCTGGACACCATCCCCACGCCTTTACAGTCGCTATTCGGCAACGTCCTGAGCCAACTGCCGATCAGCGTTT
>CAVPRB010000008.1:0-149179 GCA_963707735.1 uncultured Acidobacteriota bacterium
TCCTCAGGTAGGACTCGAACCTACAACCCTTCGGTTAACAGCCGAATGCTCTGCCATTGAGCTACTGAGGAATATGGCGGCGTTGGCGCGCCTGCTAGTGAGCCACCCAAAGATTGTAACCAGCCATGAGCGCCAGCGTCAAACCCTGGCGGCGGGAAAGTTATGGAATCCCGGCCGGCCGCGATCTCCGTTGCAACTTGGACTCAAGTTTCGGCGGTAAGTTGAGTTCCAGATGCCCAGCGCGCCGCCTGAGTGCCTCATTTCCCATCCCCGGCGCCGCGCGGCTTCACTCGGGGCGAACCAGGCGGCCGGCGGCGGCAGAGTCCAGAATCCATGTCAGCGCTCCGTTGCCGGGGGCGATGAGTTGCGCCGGCGTGGCTTCCGGGTCGCGCTCGCCCGTGATGACCTGCCGCATCACCATGGCCTTGTCCTCTCCGGTGACAAGGAAGGTCAGTTGAGCGGCGTTGTTGAGGAGCAGCGCGGTCAGCGTGACTCGCCAGGAGTTGACCTCTTCGACATGGTCGGCCACCACCAGGCGCTGGCGTTCGCGCAAGCTTGGGCGGTGGGGAAACAGTGAGGCCGTGTGTCCGTTGGCGCCCAGGCCCAGCAGGGCGTAGTCGAGGCGTGGCAGTCCGTTTGCCACTGGCAGAGTTTCGCGCAAGGTTCGCTGGTAGAGATCGGCGGCCTCGATGGCGGTGCCGTCGCCGGTGGGAATGCGATGGATGTTGGCCGGCGGAACGGGAACGCGCGAAAGAAGCAACTGGCGAGCTACCCCATAGTTGCTGTCCGGATTGCCGGGCGGAACGTTGCGCTCGTCCGCCCAGAAGAAGTGGATGTCCTGCCATGGAACAAGCCCGGCAAAGGGCTCGGCGGCGAGCAACTGAAACAGCCCACGCGGCGTGTTGCCGCCGGAGAGAGCTGCGTGCACGGAGCCGCCTTGGGAGGCGATCTTGCGCGCCAGCGCGGCAAACTGTCCGGCAGCGATGCGCAGCGCCTCGTCGACGTCGGCGCCGACCAGGATTTCGGCGCCGTCCAGATGGAAGCGCTCAGTCGGCATCGGCCGTTTCCTGCTCCTGCATCGCCATCCAGCGATGACCGGCTTCGTTCAACAACTGCGCTGCCTGCGCCGGGCCCTCGGTACCGGCCTCATAGTTGGGGAATGCCGGAGGCGGAAGCTCAGCCCAAGCCTGCTCAATGGGCGTAATGATCTTCCACTCCGACTCCACCTCGTCGCGGCGGGTGAACAAGGTGGCGTCGCCGCGCATGGCGTCCAGGATCAAGGTTTCATAGGCAACCGGGGTGTTGCCGCCGAAGGCCTCCGAGTAGGAGAACCGGGCCATCACGGGAAGCGTGTTCATATGAGTGCCAGGGCGCTTGGCGCCGAAGGTGAACGAGATGCCTTCGTCGGGCTGGATGCGCAGACTGACCACGTTGGGGCCGAAGCTGCCCGTGTCCGTGCCGGCAAACAGAGCCTGGGGCGTACGCTTAAAGTGCAGCTTGATCTCGGTAACATTGTTGGCAAGCCGCTTGCCGGTGCGGAGATAGAACGGAACTCCGGCCCAGCGCCAGTTGTCCACCTGGAGGCGGACGGCGGCGAAGGTCTCGGTGTTTGAATCCCCTTTGACGCCCGGTTCCTGGCGATAACCTGGAACCCCAAGATTGCCGATGCGTCCCGGCCCGTATTGCCCGCGCACGGTGCTGGCCGCCACCTCCTGGGTGGTCATGGGACGGATACTGCGAAAGACCTGCACCTTCTGTTCGCGCACCGAATCCGCGTCAAACGCCACCGGCGGCTCCATGGCGGTGAGCGCCACCAGTTGAAGCAGGTGGTTGGCCACCATGTCGCGCAGCGCGCCGGTCTCTTCATAGAAGGCCGCGCGGCGCTCCACCCCGAGGGTTTCAGCCGCGGTGATTTCAACGTACTCGACGTAATTGCGATTCCACACCGGCTCAAAGATGGAGTTGGCAAAGCGGAAAACCAAAATGTTCTGCACCGTCTCCTTGCCCAGGTAGTGATCGATGCGGTAAACGTTCTCCTCGTCGAAGACCTTGAGTACGGTCTCGTTGAGCACGCGGGCGGATTCCAGGTCGCGCCCGAACGGCTTCTCCAGGATGATGCGCGACCAGCCATTTTCGCGCTGGTCGAGCCCGGCGGAATGCAGTCCGGAGACAATCTCTCCGGCGAACGAAGCGGGCGTGGAGACGTAGAAGAGCACGTTCGGACTGGAACCGTTGCGCTGCATCTCTTCCAGAAACACGCGCAGTTCCGCATAAAATCCTGCGGCGGCCGGATCGCCCGTGATGTAGCGAAGACGCCTGGCAAAGTGCTCCCACTTCTCTTCGTTAAATCCGCGAGCGTCCTTGGAGACCCTGGCGGCTTCGTGCATGGATTCGCGGAATTGCTCATCGCTCATGTGGGTCCGGCCCGTGCCCACCACTTCAAAACGGGCATGCATGCAGCCCACTCCGCATAGATCGTAGAGCGCGGGAATCAACTTGCGTCGCGTAAGGTCGCCGCTGGCGCCAAAGATCACCAGGGTGCAGGGGTCGCCCTCGGGCAAAGCAGGACGATCCAGCTTCTGCTCGGCCTGGGCTGCAATGATGGTCGTCATCGGTTACTCCGGGGAATCAGCGCGCTCCAGTCAGAGTGGACAAAGCCAGCCTGGGGCCGGTCCGTGCGTTGATAGGTATGAGCGCCAAAGAAGTCGCGCTGAGCCTGGGTGAGATTCTGCGGAAGTTGGGCGGCGGTGTTGGCGTCAAAGTAGGCAAGCGATGCAGAGAAGGCCGGTGCGGGAATTCCCAGCGAGGCAGCCATGCCGGCGACCTTGCGCCAGGCTGGAATCGCAGCCGTAATGCGCGACTGAATCTCGCAGTCAAGAAGCAGGTTCCCCAGCGCCGGTTGGCGCTCGAAGGCTTGCATGATCGCATCCAGAAGAAGCGCGCGAATGATGCAACCACCGGTCCAGATGCGGGCCATCTCCCGTAAGTTGATCTTCCAGTTCCACTCGCGCGCACCGGCCGCGATCAGACTCATACCTTGGGCATAGGAACAGATTTTGCTGGCGTAAAGCGCGTCGCCGATGGCGGCAATAAGTTCGGCGCGGTCCCCGGTGGCGCGCAACGGGGTGCGCTTGTACTGCGCACTGGCCAGCATCCGCTGGTCCTTCATGCTGGAGAGCGCGCGGGCGTCGAGTGCCGCCGAAATGGTGGGGACCGGAACCCCGAGGTCGAGCGCAATCTGCGCCGTCCACTTGCCGGTTCCCTTCTGTCCGGCTTTGTCCAGAACCAGATCGACCAGCGGCTTCCGGGTTTCCGGGTCGATCGCCGTCAGAATCTCGGCGCTGATCTCGATGAGATAGGAAGCCAGCGGTCCGCGATTCCACTGGGCGAAGACCTCGGCGATTTCCTGCGCCGCCAGACCAAGCGAGTGCCGCAGCAGATCGTAGGCTTCGGCGATCAACTGCATGTCGCCATACTCGATCCCGTTGTGAACCATCTTGACGAAGTGACCGGCGCCGTCGGCGCCGACATAGGTGACGCAGGCTCCCGAAGGAGTTTTTGCCGCAATCGACTCGAGGGTTTTCTGCACATGCCGGTAGGCGTCCGGGTCGCCGCCGGGCATGAGCGAAGGACCGTGGCGCGCGCCTTCCTCACCGCCGGAGACGCCCATGCCGAAGAAGTTCAGCCCGCGCGCGCGCATGGCGGCCTCGCGCCGCTGCGTGTCCTTGAAGAAGGAGTTTCCGCCATCGATCAGAATGTCGCCTTCCTCGAGCAGGGGCGCAATCCGCTCCAGCATCTGGTCCACCGGATCGCCCGCCTTGATCATCATCAATATACGGCGGGGGCTTTCCAGGGAGCGGACAAACTGCGCAAGATCGGCGTTGCCGACGATCTGCCTGCCTTGATTGGCGGCGACAAACCGCCCCACCCACTCGGGTTCAAGGTTCCAAACCGCGACGCTTTGTCCGTGATCTTCAATATTGAGCGCAAGATTCTGGCCCATCACGCCGAGGCCAATCACACCGAACTGCGCGAGCTTGGTAGCAAACACGGTTGCAGACATTCGCTCTCCCGTTGCGATGGGCGATCGAAATTTTGGCGGGAACAGCTACCGCCGTCCACGCTCTATAAAAGATTCCGAAAACGCCCGCGAGGATTCAAGACGCAGCCATTTTGGACCCCGGAACGGACGCCCGCCCAGGCGGCCGGGAAGCGGAAAACGATTGGCGAGATGGATAACGGTTTAGTAACCGGAATTTACCTTTCCGGCAACCGTTGCACACCCCCGAAGGATTATCGTCAGAATCGACAAGCCAGTCCAAACCATTGCCGACCCAGTCAGTGGCTGGCGCCCCATCGCCATTTCCCGATGCCGGCGCCAGAGCGGTTGCGTCCAGCAAACCCGGCGCCGGGAGCAATCCATTTATTGCTTAAGCCCACTGGCGCCGCTCCCGCCGTCCGGATCACTGGCATCGAAGTCGTCATCCTCTTCCGTCGCAGAGACCTCCGCGCCGCGTACCTGGTGACGCGCCGGATCGCGCATCTGGTAACCCAATGGCGTAAGCACAAATCCAGCTTCCTCCAGAAATTTTCCGAAAACGTGTTCGCCCGCCGGCCGGGCGTTGATCTCCGCGATCATCACTCCCGAGCGCGTCGCCTGGCGCCCAAGGGCGAGGCGGGCAAGCTGGCGGGCAGCCTCATGGGCATACCCGTCGCGCTCGGGCTGCGTGGCGGGAAGGAACAGTTTGAGCGAGGGATTGCCGCGTCGCAGATAGGCAACCAGGTCGCCATCCACCAGCACCACGCTGGCGCCGCTGGTTCGCGCCATCCCGTGCGCGGTCTGCATGGAATCCTCGGCTTCCGCCAGCCTGGGCCACGGCAGCAAATTGCCATAGGGATTGGCCGGGTCCACGGCGGAGAGCGTGATGGCCGTGCGCTTGGCCGCGGAGCGTAGCGCGCGCAGCGATTCGACGGCTGCGGCCAGTGCAAATTGCGATCCGCCAAGTCCGGAGATGAACATGCCACGGCGGACCCAGCCGCGCTCCTCCATCTGGCGCAGCGCGGGATAGATGGCGCTGAAGCCTCCGGGCAGTTCCTCGGCGGCCGCGCTCTCGCGCATCACCACGCCGTAGCGAAGCAGCAACTGCTGGGCCACGCCGGCGCTCCACTGGGTTGGGCTGGGCGGGTTCTGGACGCGGGAGCGGACCAGAGACCAGCGGCCCTGCGCGATGGCGCCGGCGCGGGAGCGGGAACGGAACTGCTTGAGAAACTCCACCGAACCGGGGCGCGCAAGCTCATTGCCGCCGCGGGCCTGGCCTTCACGCGAGCGGTAGAGGAAGCCGCGCAAGGAAAGAAACGTGTCATTGGTGACGATGCCCTGCCAGGCAAGCTGCCATAGTGCGCCGCTGGTTTCCCCGGGAAATCCTCCGCCCGCGGCTTCATGTACGGCGCTAAAAAACGATGCGCCCTGGACCGCCAGAAATTCCGCAACCCGCTGGGCGCGGCCCTCGAGCGCGGGCGCCTCTTGCAACTCCACCGGCGGTAGCAGGCCGGACAGGCTATCGGCCAGGTACAGGGCCAGGCGTCCATCGCGCTCGCCCAGCGCCCCGCGTCCAACCCACACCACCTCGCCGGCGGCCATCAGCGCATCCAGCGCGGCGGGATCGTAATCCTTGATACGCGCAGGCAGAATCTCGCGCTCCCACTCGGAGAGCGGCAGCGGAACGCCTTGCAAGGTCTGGATGGCGTCGAGCAGCCGGTCGAGTTGTCCGCCGCTCTGCGCAATCCCCTTCGCAATCCCACCGCCGCGCTTGCTGCCCACCCCCTGCCAGCGCGGCAGAAACATTCCCAGCACGCGCCCGTCCAGCGGCTCCACCTCGTGCCGCGATCGCGCCAGCGTCCGGCGCCGGAGCTGCTGCAACACATCCGGATGCACCCACTCGCGATGCGCGCCGCCGGGGCGGAAGCCGCCTTCCAGCAGCCTTCCCCGGCGGACCAGCTCGGCCAGAGCAGTTTCCGCAACGGTCTTCGCAATCCCATAGCGGCGCCATAGGTCGTCGAGGGTAAACGGTCCACGGGTGCGCGCATAGCGGCCCAGCAATTCCAGCAGCGGCTCGGGATGCGGCTGCCCCCATGTGGCGGCGAGATCCGCGGGCAAGGCAACGCCGAGCGCGTCGCGAAGCTGCGAGGCGTGTTCCACGGCGACGTAGCGCGGCTCGCCCGCCACCTCCAGCAGCAGCACCCGGCGCGATTGCCTGAGAGTCTCGACCTCGGCGAACACCTCCGCGTCCTGGCAGCGAAGCCGGAGTTCTTCGGGAGTGAGGTCGCCCAGGCGCAGCAGAAGATCATGGATGCCGTCGGCGTTGCGCGCCGCCTGAGCAGCGCCGAGCCATTGCAACTGCTTCTCCAACTCGCCTAGCACCCGGACATCGAGAAGTTCGCGATAATCGGCATCGCCCAACAGGTCCTGGAGTTGCGACTGATCGATCGACAACGCCTGCGCCCGGCGCTCGGCCAGCGGCGCATCGCCGTCGTAAAGGTAGTTGGCGACGTAGCCGAACAGCAGCGTGGCGGCAAATGGCGAAGGCCGCGCCGAGTCCACCGTGGTGACCCGGATGGCCCCGCTCTCGATGCGGCCGAGGATTCCGGCGAGCGCAGGCAGGTCGAATATGTCGCGAATGCACTCGCGGTAGGTTTCCAGCAGGATGGCGAAAGAGGGATAGCGCGAGGCGACGTTGAGCAGGTCGGCGGAACGCTTGCGCTGCTGCCAGAGTGCGGTGCGGATGCCGGGACGGCGGCGCGGCAACAGCAGGGCGCGCGCGGCGTTCTCACGGAAGCGAGCCGCAAACAGCGCCGTGGAGCCAAGCTGGCGCGTCACCCGGTCGTGGATGGAAGTCGAGGATGGCAGCAATGCGGCGGAGTCCGGCGGACGGTCGCTCTCCGGCAGGCGAATGACAAAGCCGTCATCGGCCCACATCGACTCCGGCTCCATGCCCAGCTCCTCGCGCAGGGACGCGGCCACGGCCATGCACCAGGGCGCGTGGACCGCTCTGCCGTAGGGCGAAAGAACACAGATACGCCAGTCGCCAAGCTCATCGCGGCAGCGTTCAATGAGTATGTCCTCATCGGAGGGAACGCGTATGGTTGCCACCTGCTGATCGCCTAGAAAGCGCAGCAGGTTTTCCGCCGCGTTCGGCTCCAGGGCGTGATCGTCGAGCAATTTCGCATAGGCCGCCGGAGCCGGCATGGACAGCAGTTCGCGGGTAAGCTCACCAATGTGCTGGCCGAATTCCGCGGGCCGCCCAAGCGCTGTCGCCCCTCCAGAATGGCATTTTCCCCGGCTCTCCGGGAGCGGGCGAGACAAGGACGCGGTCGTGGGTGATTTCATCGATGCGCCAGGTACTGGCGCCCAGGATGATGGTTTCGCCGGGCTTGCTCTCAAAGACCATCTCCTCGTCGAGTTCGCCCAGCCGGGTTGGCTTTTCGGCGCCTGCGAGATAGACCCCATAGAGGCCGCGATCGGGAATGGTGCCGCCATTGACGATGGCAATGCGCTTGGCCGACTCGCGCGGCGTCAGCCGGCCGGTGGCGCGGTCCCAGGTAATGCGCGGGCGCAATTCCGCGAAATCATCCGAGGGATAACGGCCCGAAAGCAGATCGAGCACGCCGGCAAAGGAATCGCGGGAGAGCGCGGCAAAGGGCGCGGCGCGGCGGAACAGCTCGAACGAACTCCAGCCGGCTGTCATCGGCTCCATGGCAATGGAGGCGCACCACCTGCTGCGCCAGCACGTCGAGCGGATTGCGCGGATAGCGCATGGCCTCCACCAGGCCTTGGCGCATGGCCCGCGTGGCCGCGGCGCAGGCCAGCAGGTCGGCGCGAAACTTGGGAAAGATGATGCCGTTGCTGACCGCGCCCACGTGGTGTCCGGCGCGGCCGATGCGCTGCATTCCGCTGGAAACCGAAGGCGGAGCCTCGATCTGGACGACCAGGTCGATGGCTCCCATGTCAATGCCAAGTTCTAGCGACGAGGTTGCGACCAGTCCCTTGATCGTCGCCGCTCTTCAGCCGCTCTTCGATTTCCTTGCGCTGCGCCGGAGCCACGCTGCCGTGGTGCGCGCAGCACCAGCATCTCCCCGGCAAGCTCGTTGAGCGCGCCGGAGATGCGCTCGGCAAGGCGGCGGCTGTTGACGAAGATGAGGGTGGAGCGATGGGCGCGCACCAGCTCGAGCAACTCGGGATGGATCGAGGTCCAGATGGATGTCCGCTTCGGCCCGGGTAAGCGGCACCGCCGAGCTCCTCGCCTGGCTCTCGGACATGTCCTCCACCGGCACTTCACGCTCAGCTCCAGGCGTTTGGGCGAGCTGGCGTCGAGCACGGTGACCGGACGATAGCGCGACCCCGGCTCCGAGCTCCGTGGTCCCCTGGCGTGCAGAATCTTCTGGTTCGGCCTCTGCCTGAAGCGTTCCACTCCGCCAAGGAAATGCGCGACTTCTTCCAGCGGACGCTGAGTGGCGGAGAGGCCGATGCGCTGCAGGCGGCGTCCGCAGAGACGCTCCAGACGCTCCAGCGAGAGCGCCAGATGCGCGCCGCGCTTGGTGGGGACCAGGGCGTGGATCTCGTCGACGATGACGGTCTCAACCGAGCGCAGGGCTGCGCGCGCGTTGGAGGTGAGCATCAGGTAGAGAGACTCCGGCGTGGTGATAAGGATGTCGGCGGGCAGGCGATGGAAGTGGCTGCGTTCGGCTGACGGAGTGTCTCCGGTGCGCACAAAGACCGTGGGCCGGTGGAAGCTGTCGCCGCGCGCGGCCGCGCCTTGGGCGATCCCGTCCAGCGGCGAGCGCAGGTTGCGCTCCACGTCCACGGCCAGCGCCTTGAGGGGCGAGATGTAGAGGGCGCGGCAGCGTCAGCTTTGGCCGGCGCTGGCGGTGAAACATGGTGCGATCGAGGCACCAGAGAAACGCGGCGAGAGTTTTGCCGCTGCCGGTTGGAGCCAGCAATCAGGGTGGATTCGCCGCGCGCGATCGCCGGCCAGCCCAACTGCTGCGGCCAGGGTGGGAGCGGGAAACGTGGCGGCAAACCACTGGCGCACGGCGGGATGAAAGAGATTCAGCGGGCCTCAGCCGGGTTGCGTCATTGGAAGCGTCGGGAATGGAGTCGGGAGTGTGCATCCGCCTTGCCAGGATAGTCTAATGCGCAATCGATGGGATAGCGCGAGCGGCGCCCTGGCGAGGCTCAGGAGTCCAGCTCCATTTCCAGCGCGGCCTTCAGTTGGGCACACTCCTCGCTGGCCAGCTTTCGTCCCGCGATGCGCAGGTAGAAGGTGTCGATTGCCGTCTCGCCCTCGGTATCGATCAGCGCGACCTCGATGTTGCAGCCGCACTCGGCAATGACGGCGGCGATGCGATGCAGCAGGCCCGGACGATCCTGCGCCACAATCTCAAAGATGGTGCTGTGGCTCGACGAATCGCGGTCGAAGTTGATGTTGGTTTCAACCTTCACCTTGGGAGACTTGCCGCCGCTGCCGGCGCGCTTGCGGGCAAGTTTCTCCAGCGGAACCACGCCGTTCAGAACGTCGTTGAAGCTCTGCCTGGAAGCGGTCCCACTCCTGCAGGTTCATCTCCAGGGTGTGGAAGTGGTCGGTGAAGACAAAGCTATCCACCACCACCCCGGAGTCATTGGAAAAGGCGTCCGCCTTCAGGATGTTCATGCCCCAGCCGGCCAGCACTCCGGCCAGGGTGGCGAACAGGGCGGGACGGTCCTGGGTGATGACGGTGAGGGAGAAATCGCCGCGCAGGCGCTTGAGCAGGGTCTGCACGGTATTGAGCGGAGCTGCGAAGCCATCTCCACGTGCTGAATGATCTCATCGGCGGCGTGGACGCGGAGGTAGCGCTGCGGCAGCCCTTCGAGGAAGTCCCGCAGGCGGCGGCCGAGCTGCGAGCTTCAGCAGGCGAATGCGGGCAACCTGTTCGTCCTCTGCCGCCGAGTGAAGGCGTTCGTCGTCCACACTGCGATTCAGATAGTTGGCGGTGGAGAAAGTATACGCGCCAGAGGTTTTCAGCCTTCCACGGCGAAAGTGAGGTCGGATTGACCGCGCCAACGTCGGCGTAGGTGATCAGCGCCAGCATCTTGAGCCGCTCCTGGCTGCCAACCCGCCGGGCCAGTCCATGGATGGTCTCCGGATCGAAGATATCGCGGCGCATGGCCGCGGAAAGATCCATGTGGTAGGCCACCAGGAAGCAGACCATTTCCTCGTCTTCGGGCGCCAGATCGAATTCGCGGCACACCTTCATGGCGATTTCCAGGCTGCTGCTGACGTGATCCTCACTGGTTTGCGGCCTTGCCCACATCGTGCAGCAGCAGGGCAAGCATCAGCAGATCAAGCCGCTCGATTTCCTCCACCAGGTTGCCCAGGCCGCGATTGCCGTTCTTCTTCTCCGGATGCAGCGCATGGATGGAATCGATGGCGCGGAAGGTGTGCTCGTCAACCGTGTAGCGATGGTAGTAATCGCGGATGACCAGCGATTCGACGGCGCGGAATTCCGGAAGCAGCAAACCGAGCGCGCCCAGCTCCTGCATGATGCGCAGCGAGCGGGCGGCGTGAGGACGCAGCAGAATCCTGCGCAGCGCGGCCCAGCGTTGCGGCCCGGAAAGATGCAGCGCGGCAATCGAGGGCAGCGCCTGCTCAATGCGCAGGTCGGTGCTGGCGGCAAGCTTGAGGCCGTGCTGGGCCACAAACTCAAAGCAGTTGAAAAAGTTTTCCGGCGAAACCAGTGCCGAAGGCTGCTGCAGAAAGACGCGCCCGTTGACGCAGGAAAATTCATCCGTGGAAAGACGCGCGCGCCAGTTCTGGAACTGCTGGAAGAGCGACGAGCGGGCGGGCACCACCTCATCCACCATGTTGGCAAACAGCCGGTTGAGAACCCTTGCCTGGCGGTAGTAGTAGCGCATCCATTCGGCGGCGTCGGCAGCTCCGCCATCGTAGCCGATATGAGCTTCGGCGGCGGCCTGCTGCGCCTCCCAGTTCAACTGGTTGTCATCGCGTCCGGCGCGGTAATGCAGAAAGCAGCGCACCGAGACCAGGAAATCCTTTGCCTCCTGGGCGCGATCGCGCAGCGAGGCGGGGAACGAGTCGAAGGGATCAGTCCAGCCCTGGGTGCGGGAGAAACCGTTGAGCAGAGCCAGCCAGCAGGAAACGTTATAGTCGCGCAGTCCGCCGGGCGAGTCCTTGATATTAGGTTCCAGGTGGAAGATTGTGTCGCCGGCCTGGTGGTGGCGCGCCTCGTTGACCTCGGCCAGCAACAGCACCAGTTCCTGCCAGTCGCGCAGCACCGAGCGCGGGATGACCTGATCGTGCAGGCGGCGGAAGAGTGCGTAATCTCCCGCCAGGATGCGGCTATCCAGCAGGGAGATGTTGAACTCCGGATTGTCGCGGTGCAGCCGGTCGCAATCCTCCAGGGGCCGGGTCGTGGGACTCAACCTCAGGCGCAAATCCCAGAGGTCCTGGCAGATGGCGCGGATGGCGTCCTTGGCCTCTGCCGCCGGGGCCGGTCCGTCGGTCAGAAACAGCAGGTCCACGTCCGAGTACGGAGACAGCACACCCCTGCCGTAGCCGCCAATGGCAACCAGGGCCAACCCGGCCGGGGCAGACAGATCGGGGTGGATGTGATGACGCCAGAGCTGATGCACCAGCGAATCGATCAGCGCCGTGCGCCCCTGATGTACGGAGCGGCCCGAGCGCGTCTGTTCGAACTCAAGCCGCAATCGCTCCGAGCCTGCTAGGTACTCGGCTTTCAGACTCTGCGCGATGCCTGGCGTCATCATGAACCCCTGATATGGCTACAGCGCGTCCGTGCCGCGTTCTTCGTTGCGGATGCGGATGGCCTCGTCAATTCGGGAGAGAAATATTTTTCCGTCGCCGATCTTGCCGGTCTGGGATGCACCGAGGATCGCCTTCACGACGTCGTCCACGGTCTCGTCGCGCAGCACGATCTCCAGCTTGATTTTGGGCAGCAGGTCCACGCTGTATTCGCGTCCGCGATAGAACTCCGTATGCCCCTTCTGGCGGCCGTGGCCGCGCACTTCCAGTACCGTCAGTCCGTCGATGCCGATGGCCAGAAGCGCTTCTTTCACGGCATCGAGCTTGGAGGGTTGAATGACCGCTTCGAGTTTCGTCATGATCTTCTCGTCTCTTCCGGGCGTGCCGGGCAATCGCTCACCGGGCCGCCCCTATGAATCCAGGGAATATCCTTCTTCGCCATGTTGCGTCAGATCGAGGCCCTGCACTTCCTGCTCGGTAGTAACGCGCAAACCAACTGTCAGGTCTACCAACTTCAGCAGGACAAGCGTTCCTGCCGCCGCCAGGACCCATGCAATTAGAACTCCTGTGGCCTGGTTGAGCAACTGGTGAGCATTGCCGTCGAACAGCCCGGAGCCGGTTGCGTGGCCCTGCGCATCCTTGAAGATCGGATTGACGTAACGGCTGGCGAATACGCCGGTCAGTATCGCTCCCAGGGTGCCGCCGGCGCCGTGCACGCCAAAGGCGTCAAGCGAATCGTCGTAGCCGAAGTAGGCCTTGACCCTGGCTACCATGAAGTAGCAGAACAGCCCGGCAGCCAGGCCGATCGCCAGCGCCGGCATGGGAGAGACAAAGCCCGCCGCCGGAGTGATGGCCACCAGTCCGGCAACCGCCCCGGAAATGCCGCCCAGGGCGCTGGGATGTCCAACCACAATCCACTCCGCCGCCATCCAGCCCAGGGCCGCGGCGGCAGCGGCAAAGTGGGTGGCCACAAACGCGCTGGTCGCCAGGCTTCCCGCTGAAAGTGCGCTGCCGGCATTGAACCCGAACCAGCCCACCCACAGCATGCAAGCGCCGACAAATGACAGAACCACGCTGTGCGGCGGCAGTTGCTCCTTGGGATAATGCTGGCGCTTGCCGATATAGAGCGCGCACACCAGGGCGGAAACGCCCGAGGTGATGTGCACAACCGTGCCGCCGGCAAAATCCAGGCAGGGGAAACGCCCTCCCAGCGAAGCGTTCAGCAGGCCGCCCTTGCCCCACACCATGTGAGCCATCGGAGCATAGATCACCAGCGACCAGAGCGAGAGAAACACCAGCATACCGCTGAACTTCATGCGTTCGGCAAAGGCTCCGGTAATCAGCGCCGGCGTGATGATGGCGAACATCAGCTGATAGACCATAAAGGTCTGCAGCGGAATGGTCGCGGCATAGTCGGGATCCGGCGCCGCGCCCACGCCGTGCAGGAACAGGTGCTGAAGATTTCCAATGAAGCTATTGCCGGGACCAAAAGCCAGGCTAAACCCGACAATGCCCCAAATGACGGTCACGATGGCCATCATGGCAAAGCTCTGCATCATGGTGGACAATACATTTTTCCGGCGCACCAGGCCGCCGTAAAACAGCGCCAGCCCGGGCCCGGTCATCAGCAGAACCAGCGCCGAACTGACCAGCATCCACGCGTTATCGGCGTTGCCGCGGGCCGCGGTTACCTGGTTCTGGAGGTCCGCAATCTGCTGCGGAGTAACGGTTTGAGCGCTGGCTACCAAACTACTGAATAAGAATAGAACGAGACAAAACCATCCAGCGCCCCGATGCGAGGGACAGAAACTGCGAGGCAATAGAGTCAAGGGAACTCTCCAACAAACAATCCTTCATAGATAGTGGTTTGCGGGCCGGGATGGAAATCAAAAAATCTTATGGATGCTATGGACTCTGCTTATGCGCTGGGCACTGGTCCGGGGTTGCGCTCTCATGCCGTGGCGAAGGTTGTCATCGCGCGGCCACGGGTTTTCAACCGCGCCCGCCGCCTCCGTGCAGGCCGCTCGGTGCATTACACTTGCCCGGGAAGAGCCCGGAATGGAGTAGTTCGGGAAGCGGCTAGGGAGCGCGCAGCGTGTCTTCCGGCAGGCGATTGTCGAGCACCCGCCGGATCGAATGCAGGAGCGCGTCTGCCGTGTAGGGCTTTTCCACCAGGGTGCATCCCGAAATTCCATCCGCCTGCGAGACAGCTTCTTCGGTGTAGCCGGACAGGAAGACCACCGCAATCCCCGGCCGGTGCGTCACGATCTCCACCGCCAGTTGAGGCCCGCGCATCCGCGGCATCACCACATCGGTCAGCACCAGGTGGATGGGAGCTGGATAGAGCCTGGACAAATCCAGCGCGGCGACTCCGTCCTCGGCTTCCAGAACGTTGTAGCCATCGCGCTGCAGGATGACCTTGGTCAACTCGCGCAGCGCCGCCGAGTCTTCCACCAGCAGAATGGTCTCGCCGCCTCCGGAGCTGGCACTGCTTCGCTGCGTCTCCGGCTCCTGCTTCGGCATCGCCTCCATGCTGAGTGGAAGCAGCACCTTGAAGATCGTGCCCACCCCCAGTTCGCTGTAGACCCAGATGTCTCCGCCGTTGCGCTTGGCGATGCCGTAGACGGTTGCCAGGCCCAGTCCGGTGCCTTTCCCCGCATCCTTGGTGGTAAAGAACGGCTCAAAGATGTGGGCCACGGTCTCCGCGTCCATGCCGGTGCCGGAATCGCTGATCGCCAGCATGGCGTAGCGCCCGACGGTCAGCGTTGGATGCTGCCGGATATAGGTTTCGTCCAGCTCGACCGCCCTGACTTCAATGTTGAGCTGGCCGCCGTTGGGCATCGCGTCACCTGCATTCGCGGCCAGGTTGAGCACCAGTTGCTGGATCTGGCCTGGGTCCACTTTAACCAGGCAGGATTGCGCGCCGCACTTCACCGTCAGCTCAATGTCGTCGCGCAGCAGGCGCTCCAGAATCGGCGTCATCTTGGAGGCAACCTCGCGCAGGTCAAGCACTTCCTCGGCGCTGGCCTGTTTGCGGCTGAAGGCGAGCAATTGCCGGGTGAGCATGGCTCCAGCCTCGGCGGAGTTCTTGATCTGCTGCACGCGTTCGCGGCGCCTATCCTCTTCCGGCAATTCGGCGAGCAATAATTCCGAGTAGCCGAGCATCACGTTGAGCAGGGTGTTGAAGTCGTGCGCCACGCCTCCGGCCAGCCGTCCAATCGCCTCCATCTTCTGCGCCTGCTTCAACAGCTCCTCGGCATGCTTGCGATCAGTGAGGTTCTGGATGACCGAAATGCGATAGAGCGGTTCCGCGGCCGGACCGCTCACCATGGAGGAAGTGACATGGACCCAGACCGGGGAACCGTCACGATGCCGGTAGCGCTTCTCAAGTTCGTAGGAGCGCCGATGCTCAAGCAGCATGGCGTTGAGCAACACGGCTTCCCGCGCGTGGTCGTCGGGTTGGGTGATGTCGTCGATTTTCCTGCCCAGCAACTCATTCTCTTCGTATCCCAGCATGTTGCAGAGCGCCGCATTCACCATCAGCAAACGGCCATCCAGGGCGATCTGCGAGATGCCGACAGCGGCCTGCTCGTAGATGGAGCGAAAGCGGGCTTCGCTCTGGCGCAAGGTTTCCTCGTCACGCACGCGCCCGGTGATATCCCGCAGAATCACCGTGTAGAGCTTCTGTCCCGCCACCTGTACCTGGGAGATGGTGGCTTCGATGGGAAATTCCTCACCGTTGGCGCGCAGCCCGGAAAGGACGCCGGGAGAGAACATGGTACGGGTGGTGATGCCCGCCTCGCCGAAGCGTTGCACGTGCCCCTGGTGGTGCTCACGGCATTGGGAAGGGAGGAAGCGGTCCAGTGGCTTGCCCAGCACCTCCCACGATGGACAGCCAAACATGTTCTCGGCAGCCTTGTTGAAAACAATGATGCGCTGACTCTCGTCCAAGGTGATGATGGCGTCCATTGCCGAGGCCACCACGCTGGAAAACCGCTGCGTGCTGATGCGAAGTTCCTGCTCGCTCTGGGCGCGTTCGCGCTCCATGCGGCGGAACTGCGCAGCGCCGAGCAGAACCATCGGCACCAGGGTCAGTACCGGAACCAGGGCAACGCAGAAGGCGGTAAGGGAGGAGCCATAGCTGCCCCCCTGGAGCGTTTTGAAGACAACCAGGCTGACGGCAAAAGGAATCAACGTCGCGGGCAGAAGCACGCCAAGGCTATACCAGGCGGGGCGAGCCGCTCGTTCGCGTTCCGTAGATATTTGCAATCCCTCAACCCCGGCTGGAATCTAGGTTACCGTCCCAGCATACCTCTAGTAATAGTAGCCCATCTTCGCATAGCATCTGGCATTTGTCATTCACTGCTTGTTGGCCTTCGGCGGAAAAAATCTACTGGCCGGATGGACCCGCTCGCGCGGCAGGTTCAAGTGTTTCTAATCTCGCGGCCGCACATTGGTTAGACGATTGCTCGCGGAGGTTCAGGAGCGCGAAATGCACGTTCATGGCAGTCGCATGCCCCCCGATGTCGGCCTGTACGCCGCCGCGGCAGCGGAAAAAGCTGCCGCCGCCCAGCGCGCCTCCGAGGTCCGCAAGAAACTGATCCGCAGCGCCTCCAAGCTGGAGGGCGAAGCCAACGCCAGGCCGGTCTCCATGGTTGGCCAGGAGGCGGAGGAAGACTCCGGCCAGCGTCAGGCCAGCAGGCAACGCCTCGCCCCGAAGAAAAAACGGACCGGCGATGCGGACTCTGCCGAGCCCATCTCGATGTGGGCCTGAGGCCAACATCTTCCGCAGGCGGAACCGGCCCTGTCGCCGCAACCGATCGCCAAAACACCCATCCCTGCCATCGCCCATCTCAGCCCGATCCGCACCCACCGGGCATTCGGGCAGGCCGCACATTTCCGCGCCGGCAAAGGGAAATCTCCGCCAAACTTGGTAGGATTGAAAGTCGATTACAGAGAGGTTTCCGTGCGCCCCATTGATTCCGCCGCATCTCCAGTTTTTGTCGCCGTTCTTCTGGGCGCGGTGTTGGCCGCGGGCCAGGTCAGCCCTTCGCCGGAAAAGCCTGCCGTCGCCACGGTCCGGCGCGGACTTTTGGCGCTGGATGAAGACCTGCAGGCACTGGCCGAACGGGTGGGGCCGGCCGTGGTGACCATTGAGGTCAGCGGACTCACCACGGTGCAGGACTCCAGCACCCGCCAGACAACCTACATCGCAAAAGAAACCGGGCTCGGCTCGGGCATCGTAGTCGATCCCAGCGGATACATTCTGACCAACGCCCATGTGGTCGAACATGCGACTTCCGTCTCGGTCCGGGTATTCCGCCACCGCAACCAGCAGGTTGGCGGCATTGAGGATGCGGAACTGTTCACCGCAACCGTTGTTGGGCGCGACGCCATGACCGATCTGGCCCTGCTGAAGGTTGAGGCCAGCGATCTGCCGTCGCTCAAACTCGCAGACTCGGACCTGGTCCACGTCGGCCAGCTCGCCCTGGCTTTTGGCAGCCCGCTGGGTCTTGAAAACACGGTCACCCTGGGCGTCATCAGCTCCACCCAGCGCCAGCTCAACAGCTCTATTCCCGTGGTTTATCTGCAGACCGACGCGGCCATCAACCCCGGCAACTCCGGCGGTCCGCTGGTCGATATCCGCGGCGAGGTAATCGGCATGAACACCCTGATCGCTTCGCAATCCGGCGGCAGCGAGGGCGTCGGCTTCTCGATTCCGTCGAACACCGTCAGCCATGTCTACGATCAGTTGCGCCGTCACGGCCATGTGCGCCGCGGGTTTATCGGCATCATCGCCAACATGATCACGCCAACCCTGGCCAGCGGACTTGGCCTCCCGGTGCAGTCCGGAATCATTCTGGAAGACGTCGTCCCGAACTCCTCCGCCGACCGCTCGGGCCTGCGCCCGGGAGACATTCTGCTCACCGTTGACGGCAAGTTCTTTGCCGATTCGCGAGCCCTTTCGGTGTCGCTATTTCAGAAGAGAATCGGCGACGTCATCCTCTTCAAGGTGCAGCGCGGCGCCCAGGTCCTGAACCTGAATGTCCCGGTGACGGAACGCGAGGGCGATCCGGAGAGCATTCTCGACCCCACCCAATCGGCCGGCAACATCATTCCCAAGCTAGGGATCGTCGGCATTCAGATTACGGATTCGGTGGCGCAGTTGATTCCGCCCACCAGGAGCCCCGGCGGAATCCTGGTGACCGCGCTGACCGCCGGGGGCAACGCCACCATCTTCGGATTGCAACCCGGCGACGTGATGCACTTCCTCAACCGTACCAGGCTGGATTCGCTCGATACCCTGCGCAAGGCGCTGGCCGAATTGAAGCCCGGAGATCCGGTGGTCATCAGCATCGAGCGGGGCGGGCAATTGAACTACATTGCGTTTGACAATCCAGAGTAGAACCCAGGAACCACTCCGGCGTTCGCACTCGATCGGGCAACCCGCTCTCGAAAGCTGGCGAAAGCGCAACCGTTTTCGCAGGGGTAAAATCCGCGCTTCTCCGCTGGCGTTTTCTTCTAGAGCCAGCCGGCAGGCAGGCATTACGATCAAACTGGCAATCCGTTTCCGGTTGCCCACGAAGATTCGATATGACACAAGGCGCAGCATGCCTGATCGTCCTGGTGGGAATCCCAGGCTCGGGAAAAAGCGAATGGGCTCGGCGCAACGCCGGCGGGGCGGTCGTGGTATCGCAGGATGATCTGATTGACGCCATCACGCCGGGTGGTTTCGATCCCTCCTGTCGCGCCATCTACGCCGCGGCGGAGAACGCCGTTGCGGACGCGGGACTCGCATCCGGACTTCCCGTGATCGTGGACCGCACCAATCGTACCCGCGCCCTGCGGCGGCGCTGGATCGAGATGGCGCGCGCCCATCGCTGCCCCGTCGTCGCCGTTGCGATGACTTCCGACGCCGAGCTCTGCCGCGCCCGCAATCGCGCCCGGACCAACCATCGCAGGGTCGCGGAGATTCGCCTGGAGCGAATGCTCCAAGTCCTGGAACCACCTTCGGAAGACGAAGGTTTTCTGGCAATTTATCGTGACCTGGAGTGCAGCCGGGAAAGCATTCTGCAAGCCCTGGATCTGGATTTCACCAGGCGGCACATGGGTGAGATCGCAGAGCAGGGACGAAAGTGAGGTTCGTGATGCCCCAGGCTGGACCGGGCTGCTCCACCCCTGCGCTGATGGTGCTTGGCACAGGTTCGCATGTTGGAAAGTCGATACTGACAGCCGCCCTGGGACGCATCCTGTCCGATGATGGTTACCGCGTGGCGCCATTCAAGGCGCAGAACATGTCGCTGAATTCAGCGGCCACACCCGATGGGCGGGAGATTGGCCGCGCCCAGGCTTTGCAGGCGGAAGCATGCCGCATTCCCTCCTGCGCGGAAATGAATCCCGTGCTCATCAAGCCCTCGTCAGACACAGGCTCGCAGGTGATCGTACTGGGCCGTGTCTGGGCCCAGGTCACCGCGTCCGACTATCACCTGCATCGTGTCGAGGAGCTGTTTCCAACCGTGCTCGAAAGCTATCAAAAGCTGGCCGCGCAGCACGACGTCATGGTCTTGGAAGGAGCCGGCTCTCCCGCCGAAATCAACTTGCGCGAGCATGACATCGTCAACATGCGCATGGCCCAGGCAGCCAACGCGGCCTGCCTTCTGGTAGGCGATATCGACCGTGGCGGCGTCTTCGCTTCGGTGCTGGGCACGCTCCAGCTTCTGGAGCCGGAAGAGCGCCGCCTGGTTCGCGGTTACGCCATCAACAAATTTCGCGGAGACGTTTCCCTGCTGCAGCCGGGCATCCGCATGATGGAGCCACGATTGGGACTTCCCTGTCTCGGCGTGGTGCCCTACCTGCACGACCTTGGACTCGACGAAGAAGATGGCGTCGCCATCGAAGAGCGGCAAACCGCCGCCCGGGTGTGGAAAGACATCGATGCCGGCTCCGGTCCGGCGCGGCCCTTGCGCATCGCCGTGGTTGCCCTGCCGCATCTTTCCAATTTCACCGACTTCGATCCCCTGGCGGCCGAGCCCTCCGTGTCGCTGGCCTATGTCGAATGGCAGGATGAGCTGCCCAACGCCGACCTGGTCATCCTTCCCGGCAGCAAGCAGACCATCGATGACCTGGGATGGTTGCGCCATCGCGGATTCGACCATGCGCTGCGGCAGATGCACAGCCAGGGGCGAATCCTGATGGGAATTTGCGGCGGGTTCCAGATGCTCGGCGCCCGCATCGAGGATCCCCAGGGAATGGAAAGCGGAGGCACTCCGGCCACCTGCGAGGGCCTCGGATTGCTCCCCATCCAAACCGTGCTCAACGCCACCAAAACCACGCGCCGGGTGCAAGGAAATTGCAGAACCGCCATCTTCGGCCAGCCCCAACCGGGGCTGGCATTCCAGGGCTATGAGATTCACGTTGGCGAAACCCTCTACGGCGCGGGTGCCGAACCTTTTGCCGAGATCACCCGCGAGGGCATCGGCGGCGCGGTGCCGGACGGGGCCATGAGCAGCAATGGAGGCGTCGCCGGCACCTATGTACACGGACTCTTCGATGCCGACACCTTTCGCCATGCCTTTGTGGACGCCGCCCGCGCGGCCTGCGGACTGCAGGCTGCCGCCGCCCATGCCTTCGTCGCCAGGGAGCGGGAAGCGCGTCTGGACCGCCTGGCCGCACACGTGCGCAACTCCCTCGACCTTGCCCTCCTGTGGAGCTGGATCGGACTCCCGCCGCCTCGAACTGGAACCGCCCGGTGATTGCCTCCTGGAAACTGGCGCTTGCCTACGGGCTCGACATGCTCCTCGGTGATCCCGAGTGGTTTCCCCATCCGGTGCGCCTCCTGGGCGCGGCCATCGCATCCGGCAGCCGCCATCTGGAAACCAGGCGGCGCGCTCCGGCGCGTGAATTCATCGAGGGCGCGGCATTCTCCATGGGCATGGTTGCGTCCTGGGCGGCTGCGGCGCAGGCGGTCTCCCGGCTGGATGCTCGATTTGAAATCCTGCTGGCGTGGACATCGCCGGCCACCCGGAACCTGCTCGACGAGGCCGGTAGCGTGTTGAACGCCCTGGATCGCGCTGACATCGAGCTGGCGCGAAAACGCCTGGGGCGCATCGTGGGACGTGACACGGGCCATCTGGACGAGGCCGAAATTGTCCGCGCGGTCATTGAAACCGCCGCCGAAAGCACCTGCGACGGCATTGTGGCTCCGCTGATCTACCTGGCCGCGGGCGGCGTTCCCGCGGCGTTTGCCTACAAGGCCGTCAACACCCTGGATTCCATGATCGGGCATCGCGAGCCGCCCTATACCTACTTCGGACGCTTCGCCGCGCGCTGGGACGATGTCGCGAACTTCGTTCCAGCGCGCATCGCTGCGGCGGCCATCGTCCTGGCGGCGAATCTTACCGGGCAGGATGCCGCCTCGGCCGTCCGGGTCTGGCGCAAGGATGGCAGCCATCACGCCAGCCCCAATTCCGGGCAGATGGAAGCAGCCATGGCCGGAGCGCTGGGAGTGCGTCTGGGCGGCACCAACTTCTACGATGGCAAGCCCACGCCCGGCCACACCATCCATGCCACCGGCGCGGCTCCACGCAGAGCGCATGGCCGCGCCGCGTTGCAAATCGTAGCCGTGGCGTCGGCCCTTGTGTTCAGCTCCGCCTTCGCCCTCGCCTGGTGGAGTGAATCAAACGCCGAGGCGCGGCCATGACCCCGCCGTCCCAGCCGGTTCACGGCGGCAATCTCAGCCAGGTTGCCGCCGAGTATGGCATCGAGGCCTCATCCCTGCTTGATTTCAGCGCCAATATCAATCCGCGGGGATTGCCTCCGCGAGCCGCCTTGCAATTGCAACGCGACGCCGCCGACCCTGCCTTGCTGGCAACCTATCCCGACCCAGGTTACCCGGAACTTCGCGCCGCCTTAGCCCAGCGCCTGGGAATCCCGCCCGAGTGCGTCCTGATCGGCGCGGGCGCCGAGGCCCTGATCGGCTCCGTACTCAGCGCCGTGGCTCCTGCCCGTTGTCTCGTTCCCATCCCCGCGTTCAGCGAGTACGCCCGCGCATGCGCAGCCGCCGAGGCAACCATGGACACCCTGACCCTGGATGCCGCCACTGATTTTCACCTCGACTCGAACACCTATCTGCGGAAACTAGGCGGCACGCGCTACGACTGCGTCATTCTGAATAATCCCCACAACCCCTCGGGAGCATTGCTCGAACCCAGTGAGCTGATTGAACTGGTCGAGCACGCACGCGCTCGCGGAGGCTTTGCGCTGATCGACGAAGCGTTCATCGACTACGCACCGCATGCCAGCGTCATTCACCATGCAATCCGGCAACCGAGGGTGGCCGTGTTACGATCTCTGACCAAGTTTTACGGTTGCCCGGCCCTGCGGGTGGGCTACCTGGTTGGAGCTCCGGAGACCATGGCGCTGGTCTCCCGCATGGTTCCTACCTGGCCGGTTACCGCCCTGGCGGCCAACGCGCTGCGGGAGGCAATCGCGGACGAGGAGTATGCGCGCTCCAGCCTGCGTGAGAATGACGTGGAGCGCGCCCGCCTGGCCGGCGCGCTCACCCGGCTCGGGGCGCACGTCTTTCCATCCGCCGCAAATTATCTGTTACTCCGCCTGCAACCCGGATGGCCTGGAAGCGGCGCAACGCGCGAATCGCTGATCCGTAATCATCACATCATCATCAGAAACTGTGATTCCTACAGCGGCCTCGATGCCGGAAAGTTCGTTCGCGTTGCGGTTCGCTCCGCTTCTGACAATGCCCGGCTACTGCGGGCATTCGAGGCAACATGGAGGCAATCCTAAGGCGCGCCTCGGCCACAACTCACTCCAACCGGCCGCCACGCGGGCTGAAGTTGGCTCCCCCTTTCCTGCGCGCGATTCCCGGGGTTGCCTACACCGAACCCGTGCGCAGCACCTTGGCAAGGTCGCGCCGGATTTCCTCCGCCACCGGCAGGTGTCCGATCCGCTCTTCCGCCCGCTGCACCGGATAGGCAAACTGCTTCAATTGAAACTCTCCGTCTTCCCAGACGGCGTAGCACGCGTCTGCTCTGCCGGTCTTGGGTTGGCCAAGGCTGCCGGGATTCACAACCGTCTTGCCGCCGATCTTCCTGACAAAAGGTGTATGCGTGTGCCCCACCAGCAGGAAGTCGGCATCCGCCCGTTCAAGCTCCTTCGGCCACCGCTCCGAATCTTCAGGACAGTACCCATAGAGAGGGTTGGAAGGAATGGCATGGCAGAGAAAAAATTTCCTGCCGCCGCGCTCCAGCGCTCGCGTCAAAGGCAGGCCGCGCAGGTAAGCGACCGCATCGCCCTCCAGGCAGGACTTCGAATACTGCATGGTTGCGTCCGCCATGGCCGCGTAGCGCGGGGTGCAGCACGGGTCCGCATCGAATCCAACCGCGTTGTCATGATTGCCGCGAATCACAACCTCGCTGTGCGAGCGAACGAAGCCGACAACTTCCACCGGCATCGGACCATAGTTCACCAGGTCGCCAAGCACCCAGAGCTCATCGCCCAACTCGGGTAGAGCGGAGAGTGCGTCAAAGTTGCCGTGTAAATCGGAGATGACAACAATCTTCATGCCTGACTCCTCCTCAACGCGAAATGCTGCGATTTGTGTGGACCCGCGCCAGCAGGCGCGTAGCCTGCTCGGCAAAGGCCGCAGCGGCAGTCACCCGGGCCGCCGGGACCTGGATGCGCCAGGTCAGTTTATCCTCAATGGAGATGTTCAATTCCGCACCGCCTTCCATCCTTGCACCCGTAACCTTCGCCAGTGCGCAAGAGCAGCATCGCACCCCGAATTGCTGCCGGGATTTTCCCCGGCGGTTGGTCATCCAGAGCAGCCGGTAGTTTGTCACGGCAACATAATCTGACGGCGTCCAGCTTACACGCGCGCCCAGCCACCGTGTCCCGGTCTGGCGCTGCGAGGCGATGAACAGACGGGCCCACGGTAGTTCGTCCGGCATCTGCTCCCGCCGCGAAAAATTGCGGAAGGCAAGATCGAGCGGATCACCCAGGTGCGCCGCCCGATGAGTGATTGCAGCGGGTTGCCGCCCCAGGAACCGCTGCCGCGGGCGATCAAGAAATTCGCTGGCAAACTTATCATCGCGGGCACTGTATGGGATCTCGTATTCGGCGTCCGCCAGCACAAATCGCGCCCGGCAATCGAGGAGAAATCTTTCCGTCTCCATCGCCAGAACGCGCGCCATGGGAATCACCACCACCCCGGCGTTTGCGGATGGATGGGTGTAGAGCATCACCTCGTCCTCCACAAACAGCAGGACGCGGGCCGCGTATCTTGCCGTGTGGAACCGTCCCGCCAGCTCTTGCGGCAAAAACAGTCCAATCGAAAAGCGCGGCGCTACCACCCCGGCGAAGTCGGCTGGGATGTCTTGCGGACTGCGAATCACATAGGCGAACGCGTACGCCCGGGAATCAACTCTATCCGCATCCGGCATCCTATGCCTCCGCCAGGCCGGCGCAAAACGTGGGCGCAACTGCGCCGGCCGCGCAGGCCGTCAAGAGAAACAGAGAAGCGCATCTGGAAATTTCCGGCAACATGACTCCGTGACCTGGATCAAACTATTTCAGGAGTCATCATCTGCCCGGCAATGCGAAGGCAGCGGTTCAAGGTGGTACTCCTTCACCCTCAACGGCAATTACGCAAGTACGCTACCATATCCAAACGCAGATTGAACACCGTCCGGAAAGGTGGGGATTCGTCAGCCATCCGTGGGCGGCATGAGTGCCCGCCCACAGTGTACTCGGATCGGCCTTAGAACGGACCCTGGTTAAAGTAGCTAGTCCCATAGGTGTTGCTGTCGCTCGGCGGCTGCGGAGGCAGGCCCCAATTGTTGTAAGTCAAGTCCGGATGTTCGTCTGCCACGTCGTACACGCCATTGCCTTCGGCCGTGTTCGTCCAGATGGTGTTGGCGCTCGAGTTTGCGTCAACGTGAATCCCCAATACGGCATTCTCGTTGGCGGTGTTGTTCTCGACGACGGCGTTCGTGGCAGCGGTGGCGTCGCTGTAAATGCCGATGCCTTCATCGTTCCCCGTCACCGTGTTATTGCCGACGGTGACGCCGCCCGTAATGTCGTAAAGCAGGATTCCGTCCGCACTCACATTGAGCGGCGTGGCGGGGTTGGCGTAGATGTTGTCGCTGACCGTGTTGTTATTCACCAGTCCCAGGGCGCCGCGGCTCATCTGGATCCCATTCTGGCCGTTGATCAATGTCTGGTTCTGCCCGGTGACAAGGTTGCCGAGGACATTCACGTTCGTGCCCGCGCCATCCACCACGATCCCGCCCTTCTGGTAATCACCAACCGTGTTGTAAGCGATGCTGCCGGTGTGTCCGACAAAGCCGGAAGCTTGTGACCCGAAGCGGATCGCAATGCCATGCTGGCCGCCGCTGTAAGTAGCGTCGCGGATCGACTGCACCTGGTTGCCCACAATAGTAGCGTTGGCGCTGGTTACATACACGCCGTAGTTGAGTAACGCCTCCGCCGGACCAGGCCCGCGCACACCCATGTTGACGATGGCAACACTGGTCGCGCCGCCACCCACTTCCAGGAGCGTCGTCAACCCGTTGGCGTCGGCCGTCAAAACCGGGGGAGCCTGCACAACTGCCGTGTTCTTCAACGCAGAAGCAAGAGTAACGTTCTGGGTAATTGTGAGCTGCTCGCTGTAACTACCGGAGTTCACCAGCACGGTCTGTCCTGCCTTGGCCGTAGTGAGTCCTTCCGTGATGGTGATGCATGGAATGGCGGATGTGCCGCACTTGCTGTTGGATGCATTGGCGTTCGCCTGGTCCACAAACACGGTATTGGCAGCCGTGTACACTGCAACCGGCGTCGCGGTACAGTTATTATTCAGGTTACTTTCCGCAACCGAGTTGGTGTCATTGGCGCACGCAAACACATAGTAGGTTCCCGCCGCGGTCGATGCCGCAACCGTGGTGTTTACGGTTCCCGTGGAGGCTGTTGAGGCGGCCAGCGCCGGAATCGAACGGGCTCCCAGTATCACCGCCGCGCCTGACCCTGTCTTGACCAGGTTTGTACTCGTGGAAAGGTAATAGCGAGTTGTGGAAGCATTGGCATTCACCAAAGCGTCGGCCGTAGTGTCGGTAATCGCAAGCGTTCCGCCGGGTAACACGGCAGACGGATTGGTGCCGACAGACGCTACCGTCATGTCAGCGCCAATGATCGCGAACGCTAGCGACGCGGTGCAGTTGTTGGCCGTGTTGCTTTCGACGATTCCATTGTTGTAGTTCGCGCAAGCGATTACATAGTAAGTACCGGCCAGGTTTGCCGGCAGCGTCAGCGTCGTCGTCGCCGCCGAAGTTGCGTTCGCACCCAGCCCTCCCACGTAGCGATAGCCAAGGTAGGTTGTCTTCGTCGTGCCATTGGTCGAAAGGTAGAAGCCGGTGGTCGAAGCCGCCGCGTTTCCTCCGCCCTGGTTCAGCACCGTGTCGCTGACCTGCACGCTGCCTCCCGACTGCGGCGCCGTCGTCAGCAGGCTGACGCTGCTCTCCACCAGGTCCGCACCCGCCACCGCGAACGCAGCCGTGGGCGTGCAATCGTTGGCCGTGTTGCTTTCCACCATGCCGCCGTTGTAGTTGGCGCAGGCAATTACGTAGTACGTACCCAGCAGGTTCGCCGGTAATGTCAGCGCCGTCGCCGCCGTCGAGGTCACGTTCGGACCCAACCCTCCCACGTAGCGATAGCCGAGATACGTTCCTTTCGTCACACCATTGGTTGAAAGGTAGAACCCGGTGGTCGATGTCGCCGCCGTTCCGCCTCCCTGGTTCAGCACCGTGTCGCTGACCTGCACGCTGCCTCCCGATTGCGGCGCCGTCGTCAGCAGGCTGACGCCGTTCTCCACCAAATCCGCACCCGTCACCGCGAACGCAGCCGTGGGCGTGCAGTTGTTGACCGTGTTGCTTTCCGCGATGCCGCCGTTGTAGTTGGCGCAAGCCATTACGTAGTAGGTGCCGTTCAGGTTTACCGGCAACGTCAGCGTGGTGGTCACCGGCCCGGCGCTTGCACCCACGCTCAACGTACCCACGTAGCGATAGCCGAGGTACGTACCCTTGGTAACTCCGTCGGCCGAGATATAGAAACCGGTAGTCGAACCTCCGGCGTTCAGGATGCCTTGATTTTTCACCGTATCCGTCACCTGGACAACCGCGCCGGAGGCGCCCGCGGCCGGGCCGGAAACAACGCTTTCAATCAGGTCCACACCCTGCGCCCACACGCTCAGGATGCCGGGAACAACCGTCAGGTTGTAACTTGCGGCCGCCGCCCCGCTCAGCGTGGCCGTAACCGGGTAGCTGCCAATCGGGCTGCCGGCAACAGCCGTGGACGAGTAGGTGACGACCAGCCTGTTCTGGGCAAGGTCATTATTGACCACACCCACCACCGTTCCGGTAAAGCCCGGGTTCGCCGCACCCACCGCCCGCGAGTAACTGCCGGGCGCAACCGTCACCGTCAGCGGCGCCTGCCCTACCGTGAAGGTCACATTCACCGGAGCCGCCGCCGCGTAGTCCGTGTTGCCAACTTGGATTGCCTGCACCGTCACTGCTCCAGCGCCGGTGATGGTGAGCGCGCTGCCACTCAAGGATGCCGGACCGGATACGTACACAAAGCTCACTGGAAGCGTCGAGCTGGCCGTCGCGGTCAGCGCAATCGGAGCCACTCCGTAGGTCTGGTTGCCCGGGCCTGCGAAGGTAATCGTCTGCGCAGCCTGCAACCCGGTTCCCGACAACGCAATCGACTGGGTCGCCGTGGTTGCATTCAAACTGGTGTCGGTCAGCTTCACGCTGCCGATGATGCCGCCGACCGTGGCCGGGCTAAACTCGATCCCGAGGACGCAGCTCGCCGCCGGGTTCAGCGCCTGGTTGCTGAAACTGCACGAGGTATCGGGGCCTCCCAGGGAGAAGTTTACCGAGGCGCTGATCGTGTTGATCGTCAGCGGGGCAGTGCCAAGGTTCAGCACCGCAACGTCTTGCGCCGCGCTGTTCGTGTTGTAGTAGGTATTCGCAAATCCCAGCGAGGGCGCGCCGGAAACATCCACTTTACGAATGGCGTTGTTGTAAGCGTCCGCAATGTAAAGGTTGCCCAATCCATCCACCGCAATGTCCCACGGGCCATAGAGTTGGGCGCTCGTGGCTGGGCCGCCGTCGCCGCTGTAACCCTGCGTGCCGTTGCCCGCGACCGTCGAAATAATCCCGCCCGGCGTAACCTTGCGAATGAGGCCGTAACCCTGGCCTACATAGCTCGAGTTGCCCGAGTCTGCGATGTAGAGATCGCCGGCCGCATCCACCGCAACCTCTTGCGGGTAGTAGAACTGCGCCAGCGTGGCCGGGCCGCCGTCTCCGCTGTAGCCTGGGCCTTTTGCGTTATCGCCCGCCACCGTTGTAATCATGCCGCCGGGCGTAATCTTACGAATCACGTTATTGTAATAGTCGGCAAAGTAAAGATTGCCCGCCCCATCCATCGCGCCCAGTTGCGGGGCGTTCAATTGCGCCGCCGTGGCAGCCAACCCATCGCCGCTGTAACCGGCCACCCCGGTGCCTGCAATCGTGGTAATCGTTCCATCGGGGCCAACCTTGCGAATGACGTTGTGACCCGCGTCTCCAATGTAGAGATTACCGGCGCCATCGGCTACCGTCCCCCAGGGCCCGTTCAGAATAGCGCTGGTGGCGGGGCAGCCATCGCCCAGGCCGTCCGTCTGTTGCCCACATCCGGAGCCGCCGCCCGCAAAAATCGCGCTCACCCCGCCCGGCGTTACCATGCGGATCACATTGTTGTAATAGTCCGCGACGTAGAGGTTGCCGGCGCCATCCACTCGCACCGTGGCTGGATAGTTAAAGCCGCTCGCAACCGTCGAGATGATCCCTCCGGGAGTCACTTTGCGAATCGCGTTGTTGCTGGAGTCCGCGATGTACACGTTGCCGGCTTCGTCCACGGCAACGCCATTGGGATTGTTCAGTTGCGCCTCGGTGGCAGGGCCGGAGTCACCGCCGTAGCCGCTACCATTCCCGCCCGCCATGGTCGCAATCGTTCCCGGACCAAAGACCACCAGCGGCCCGGTACCGGCGCCATACAGCGGAACCGCAATCAGCGTGTTCGGAGGCGTACTTTGGTCGGTCAGTACCAGCGCACCCAACCGTGGTCCAACCGTGCTTGGGACAAACTGAACTAGCACCGTGCAACTCCCCGTACTTCCATCCGTGCAAGTGCCGCCCGCGATGGTAAAGTCGAGGTTCGCCGCACCCCCGGTCAGCGCCGATACCCCTCCCAGCGTGACCCCGGAAATCGTGAACGACACGCTCTGCGTGCTGCCGGCCGGCAATCCAACCGCAACCGGGGCAAACGTTACCGGCGAGGGTGCGGCCGTTACCTGGGCCCATAGCTGCGCGGCAGCTCCCAGAGAGACCAGGACAACAAAAAGAGTGCAAAGGGTGAAACCTGCATTTCGGCGCATGAGCTACCTCCAGATGCATCCAATCAAGAATCAGTTAGGGAGGAAAATTTGGCACCCAGGTGCGCGGAAACCAGCGGCGGCATGACCAGCGTGAGAATCTTCACACCGCACCTCGCCTGTTGCCCGCCGAGCTTCATTGCGCACCTGCTGCATGACAGAATCCGGCACGGGGCCATGAAACTGCGCGCCGGATGTGTCGTCTCACTGCAAGCCCAGCGCCAGGGCGCGCTTGGGGCTGAACCAATGGAAACCGCAGAGAAGGGGCCCGACAACAGCGCACCCGAGGGGATTCCGTCTCTGCCTCAACCGTTCCGCCGGTCCCGCCGCATGGGGCGGCAAACCAGGCTTCAACCTGTTCAAGCAAGAGTTTTGCGCATGGCGGGATTATCCACAAAGACGGGTAGCAAGCAAGTGATAGGTATCACCATGCCCCGTGATGGTCGCAGTACCTTCGTGATGTACCCGACCATTCCATTCAGACACGGTCTTTTGCGGCAAACGGCGAAACCGGACAGGTTTCAGGGCAGGCATGGAACCCCGCCGTCCCCAGGAGCAGGACAACGCATCGTCATCCGCGCCGCCGGCGACTCCTCTCGCAGGGTCGTGCTTTTTCCAATTTTGAGGGTTGGTCTTCTCAGCATCCGGCTCGTGTCGCCGGTCTCGAACAGATGGCGACAGCCGTACGAAGGGTCTGGAACAGCCCGGCTCGGCCGCCGAAGGCCTTCCGCTCGCGCCATCGGTACCTCCAGACCAGCCTGGAGCGCCTATGCCGAAGCCTGCGCCGCCTGTTCGATAAAGCTGCTCACCGCCTGTTTCAGTTGCGAGTCGCATTCGTCGGCAATGGTCATTACGTCGATCAGCAGCAGGCTGAAATCCACGGTGCCCAGGTTGTTCTGCAGAGTCTTGAAGATGCTGACCTGCAGGCTGCGGGATTCCTCCACGATCATCGGAATCGAATAGCCCTGCGATTGGCGAACCTTGCCGTGCTCAACGGCCGCCCCTGACACCTGCTTCGTCCCCAGACTTCTCGGCACCCGCAAACGGTGGATCAGTTCCTCGAGAAGCTTCGGAAGATGCCCGGTGCGCTGTTCCCTGTTCAGTGTCACGCAGGTCAGTTCGCTGTCGCTCTCAACTTTCGCCAGCCAATCGGCAATGGTCTCCTGGGCGTCACGTTCCAGGATGGAGGCGACCCGCTCTGTATTCCTGGCCGCTCGCGTGGCGGATTTCTGCAAATTCTCGCGAATGGTCGAGACCAGAGCATCGATGGCCATCGGTTTCAGCAGGATTTGATCTGTTTGCAAAAGGATGGCGTTCATCGCCTCTTCCACCGCTGGGTATCCGGTGAACAGCAGCGTGACCGCCTTCGGATTCGCGTGCCGCATCGCACTCGCCACGGTAAAGCCGTCCGCCGCTCCGGGCATGTGCAAGTCGCTCAGCAGAACATCGAAGCAATCCGTGTCGATACTATGCAGAGCCTCGCTGACGGTTGCCGCCGTGGTGACCTGAAAGTGTTTGGTTTCCAGCACATCCCTTAACGAATCACGTACCGCTTCGTCATCGTCAACCAACAGAATCCTGGGTTGCCCCGCATCTTCGGTTTTTGTCGTCATCGCATCCTTTCGCAATTCGATTCACCTGTGATGTGGGGTCCAATCTATCGGAGCCACTCCGGGGTGAATGTGCAAAATTGCTCACCTCGATCACGATTTGGTCATTTTCGCAGCTCCCAAGGAGGTGGGCGCGGCACTCGCTCCCACTGCCCGCACACAGTCGCATATCCAGGGCCGGCAAATCCATCGATCCTTCTAGAATTCCGGCAAAGAAGAGGAACCTTCCTGGGTTACTGAGCATCTATTCAAACAAGTGCAATAACACCGGGCGCATTTTCCGCAATTCCCGCAGCCTTATGGTTTGGGCCGCTCCTTCCAAATAAGCTCTTTCAACTCGATGTATCTTCCGTGTTTTTCCCGCCAAAAACCTCCCGCCCGAGGTGTGTCCGCCCGTTCAACCTCCCTACTGGCACAAAAGTCCCGGGAAGCTTGCCGCTCCCCGGGTGAGGTGTTCCGGCTCCGATTCCCGCCAAGCTCTGCGCCGGGCGCGCTTCAGGCCAGGAAGAACTCCTTGGTGATCTCCACGTACTTCTCCGCCGGAAGCTGTTTGCTGATCTCGCCGTGCGCCTTGCCGCCGTCCTGCGCCAGCGCCATGCCCGAACTTGCCGGAAGGTAGGCAGCCAGTTTGCGGGCGCTGTCGGCCATCAGGTTGCGAGCCATCGTGCCGCTCAGCAGGTTGCGGTAGTTCGTCTTGGCGTCCGGGCTCTCCACGGTCATCAGCCAGCTGTCGCCGTACGGGTCCGCCGTCAGAGTCTCAGGGTGGCGAACCACTTCGTCGTTGATGTCGTTGACCGTGCCTTCGATCGGGGAAACCATCTCCACCAGCTCCCCGTTCACCCGGAAACTCCATACTTTTTGTCCCTGGCGAATCCACTGCCCGCGCTGCGGCAGGTTGACTTCCTCGGCCTCGCCGATCAGCTTGGCGGCAAAGTCGTCAATGCCGGCGCGAACCAGGTTCGGGCTTTCGCCCAGCGCCCAGGCATGGCCCTGATGGAAGCGGAGGTGTGCGGGAATCTCAAAGCCGGCCACAATGGCCTGGGCCTTGTGCGCTCCGGCGGCAGCGTAAGGCGCGGTCTGCAGTACGTACTCTGGGGCGGGCTTGTTGGTGAAGCGCTCGGCGATCAGGAAGGAGACGAAAAGTGCGAGAACCAGAATGACTGTCATTGCCTTAACCTCCGCCCCTTTTCATCGGGGCTGTAGTTTGAGTTTTTGCGGCTTGAGCTTTTTCTGCTTGGCTTGCCGCGTACGCACTCTGTTAATGCACTCTACGGGCCGATGGCGAATCAGAAAGCTATTGTGAGGCAAACAGGATGGTTAGCTCGATCTACTGACTCGATGCGGAAATTTGTCACAGTGGTATTTGTTGTGAATCGCAACGTACCAGTCGCCGGTACAAGCCCTAATTTGAACCTGTCATCTCGTGGAATCAGCAGCTTAGGAAGATAAAACGGGAATAGGATGCAATTCACTACACTGTTGCGCTTCGCATCGTCCGCGAAGAAGTTTTCCACAGGGGATGAACTGCTCCAACTCCTGTCGCGACTGCGAGGTAAATCAAACTACCCGGATGAACAGATGTCGTGCCATCACGGTCCGCCATGCCCGACGAGTCACTAGCTTTGCTGTTTAAGTTTTTCCGCCACAATTTTCTCGGCTCGCGCGATCACTTCCTCTATGGTCAGCGTGCTGGAGTCGATATGGACGGCATCGGCCGCGGCTTTGAGTGGAGCGATGGCGCGGGTCGTGTCCCGTAGGTCCCGTTCGCGCAATTCCTGCTTTAGCCCCTCGGCGCGTGCTGGATCGTGCTGCGCATTGGACTGTGCGACCCTGCGGCCTTCGCGAACTTTTGAATCAGCGTCGAGGAAGATCTTGACGTCGGCCTGCGGGAAGACAACCGTGCCGATATCGCGGCCTTCCATGATGACTCCGCCGCCGCTTCCCAATTCGCGCTGCCGCCGGACCATCCATTCACGAACTGCCGGGTGGATGGAGACTCGGGAGGCGGCTTCGGTCACGTCGCGGTCGCGGATTCTAGCAGAGACGTCGCACCCGTCCAGCAGGACGCGGTTGCCCTCCGGCGTGGGCTGCAACTCGATGGTGGACTGCTGGGCCAGGGCGACCAGCGCGGCAGCGTCACCCACCTCAGCTCCGGCTTCAATGGACTTCAACCCGAGAGCCCGGTACATTGCGCCGGATTCCAAGTTGATATAGCCCAGTGCCTTGGCCAACCGGGAGGCGATCGTGCTCTTCCCGGCTCCGGCCGGTCCGTCAATCGCAATCACAAGCTTCCTGGTGGCTTCGCTCATTGTTTCCCGGAATCCGGAGGAGTCGCTCTACTGGCCGGTTTGGGCGCGGGAATGTCCGCCGATTGGTCAGTGGCGGGCGTGGGGGACAGCGTTGAACTCAGGCGCCGTGGCCGCCGGGCGATCGGCTGGCCGGGACGGACCAGCTTCCGCGGACTGGCCATGGTGGGTTTAGGCGGTGGAATATGCAGCATCGAGCGCGTACCAACGTGGGTGAACTGGAACTCACGCGCCGCCAATAGGGCGTTGATGGCTTCCCGCACGCGGCCACGACCGATGAAAGTACTAAAGAACTCCTCCACCTCCAACTGCTCGGCCGCAACCACGCACTCCATGTACTTGGAGACCAGAGCCGTGAGCGCCTCGGCAATTGACATATTCATGCCTTCGCGCACTTCGTCCGCACACCAGCGCAGCAGCACGTCCCAATAGGCGCCCTGCTCGGCGCGATAATCAACCCGGGTGATGCGTAACTTCAGCGAAAGTTCCGCCAGGGCGCGATCGATCGCGGACTCTGACGGTTCTCCGCCCAGCAATTCGCGCATCCGGTTCTTGGTAATGGGGCCGTCTCTCTGGATGACCTGAAACACGTGTGCCGCCAGCGGCGAGTACTCCGAGCGGTTGCCAGTTTTGATCGCCGCCCGCGGATTGCGGTCGCCCACCAGCCCGTAAAAGTAGGGGAACACCGAGGCGGAGACCAGGAAATCCGTGTCTCCGAACAGGGGCGCCTCGAAGGCGAACTTCTGCCGTAGCGTGCGCACCATCACCTCGGTGGCGTCCTTGGCGCGGGGATCGGCAAACGCGTGCTGCCATGTCGGAAGGTTGTCATGGGAGCCCGCCCAGGCTCCGATGAACGTCGGCACGAGCACCGCCGGACGCAGTGGGTACATGAGGCAGAAGCCCACGCTCTCGATGAATTCGCGCGCATCGTCCTGGGTGCGGATCGGCCGGCCGTTGGTGCGCCATTTCGCGTCGCGTAGCTCCTGCAATTCCTGCTCTGTCATTGCCCCCCGCCGATGAACTGCAACCGCGCACCCGGCAGCCGGGACGCGCGAATCGCTCAAACTCGCTTAAAAGCCTTCTGAATGTCCTTTACAGAATACCGCAGCACCACCGGTCTGCCATGGGGACAGCTCATGGGATACTTTGTTTTCGCCAGTTCCGCCAGCAGCCACTCCATTTTCGCCCTGTCCAGCGGCATATTTACCTTGATTGCCGCATGGCAGGCAATGGAAGCGGCGATGCGGCGACGAATCTTCTCCAGATTCAGCGCTTGCTCTTCATTCTCAAATTGCTCCAGTAGTTCCTGCAACAACCCCGCCACCTCGTCGCTGGTCACGCCCGCGGGAGCACTTTGAATGGCGATGGTGCGGATACCAAATGGCTCGGCCTCAAAACCGTTGCGTTCGAGTTCCCCGGCGATCTCAGTAAAGATCGCCTGCTGAGCCGGCTTCAGCTCCACGATGATCGGCATCAGCAGGCGCTGCGTCTCCACCTGCAGGCGGCCGCGCTCCTCCAGAATTTTCTCAAACAGAACCCGTTCGTGGGCGCAATGCTGGTCGATGATCCAAAGACCCTGCGGATTGATGGCAACGATGAACGAATCGCGAATCTGTCCCAGTGGTTGCAGCGTTCCCAGCATTCGCAAATCCATGGCGTCGTCGATGCCATCCAGGGGCAGAGCGCACCGCGATCTGGTTTCGGGCACGGCTTCCTGGATTTCGTATGGCGCAGCGCCGCCCACTACGCCCGGAGTCATGAGTTCACCCTTGATCTCACCCCCAAAACCCTGCGGCGCAATGCGCACGGCGCTGGCGGCGGCATTGCCCTCCACGGTCATGGAGCCGTTAAACGGCAGCGCCTCATTGCGCGGCACAAGCGGCCGATCAATCAGCGCGAAGACCCCGGACTCGCCTGCTTCCGTGACGCGTTCCTCCGGCCCTTGAGCCACCGCCCCCAGGGCTTCGGTCACACTGCCGGGCAGTGGCGGCGTCAGCGCAGCCCGGGCCGAGGGCGCGCTATGGATTTCGTTGGCAAAGGCTGGCGCGGGGCGCGCCGCCATCAGCGCCGACCGCACTGCGTCGCGAACAAAGTCATGCACAAAGCTTTGCTGCCGGAAGCGGACCTCGGTCTTGGAGGGATGCACGTTGACATCGACCTCCGCGCAGGGCACTTCCAGAAACAGCAGCACCACCGGGTACACCGTCGGCGGAAGAATGTTGCGGTATCCCTCCAGGATGGCGTGCATCACAACCTTGTCGCGGATCAGCCGCCCGTTTACGAAGATGAAAATTGAGTTGCGATTCAGCTTCTGTACTTCCGGCTTGCTGGTAAATCCGTGAATCCGGAGTTCGCCTGGGACGGGCGGCTCGTATTCCGCCGCGCGGCGCCAGGGCGGCGGCTCTGGCAACCCGGCCCGCTCCAGCGCCATTTGCGCCGCCAGCGGAATCAACTCGTCGAGCGTCTCTTTGCCGAAGACCTGGTAGACGCGTTCGGAGTGGCTGGCAACCGGCGGAGCAACCAGAATTGCGTTGCTGCTGGAGTGTAATTCCCAGTGCATCTCCGGATGGGCGAGCGCATAATGCGTTACCAGCGAGGCAACGTGGGAGAGTTCGGTGGATTCCGCCTTTAGAAATTTCTTGCGGGCCGGCATGTTGAAGAACAAGTCGCGAACCTGGATCGAAGTTCCCGCCGGCAATCCTGCTTCCTCGACGCTCAGGATGCGGCCACCTGCGATTTCGATCACCGTGCCGCCAGCTTCGCTGGCCTCGCGAGTCTCCAGGCGTAACCGGCTCACCGAGGCAATCGAGGGGAGCGCCTCACCCCGGAAGCCCAGGGTTGCAATCGAAAGCAAGTCTTCGTCGTTTTTCAGCTTGCTGGTGGCATGACGCTCGAATGCCAGCAATGCATCGTCGCGCACCATGCCGCAGCCGTTGTCGGTCACCTGGATCAGCTTGCGTCCCCCGGCCTCAACGTCAACCTGGACACGCGTCGCCCCGGCGTCCAGGGAGTTCTCAATCAGTTCCTTGACCACCGATGCCGGACGTTCCACCACCTCGCCGGCGGCGATCTTGTTCGCGACATTTTCTGAAAGGACGTGAATGCGGCCCATGAGGATGCTGCGCCCGGGTTCGCGGCAGTACCGAAGTAACCGTACCCCGGAAGCCAAGCGCTTCAGTAAGGCTATCACGAGCCGCAGCAGCGAATTTAGCGGCGCATCGCGCCCAAGGCCATCCGGGCAAAAGGGCGATTTTCCGCCGCCGGGTACGACGGCACATCTGCTGGCTGCACTTTTCGTGATGACACGTGTGCCAATCGGTGTTGTAATCAGCCCGTCCTCTTGGCACAAAATCCCGTTTTACCTATTGCACGGGTTGCATTCCGATACCCGCGTAATGTCCTCATTGGACCGGTTATCATGCCCAACAATCATCATGGTCTGCACATTGCACTCTTCGTTCTCTTTTTTTCTTCCTTCGCGATCGCGCAAAGTTCGCTCGCCGGCGCCATTGGAGGCTCGGCAAGGGATGCCCATCATGCCGCCCTCGCCGGCGCCCAAGTCATCCTGTTGAATGCCGCAACTGGCGAGCGCTTTGAAACACTGACTGGCCCCGATGGCGCTTTCCGAATTGTTGAACTCGATCCCGGCGACTACTCGCTGAAAGCCTCCATCAGCGGCTTCGCCGACTTCCAGATGCTTCGCGTTACCGTTGAGGTCGGGCGCACCACCGAAGTCGAGATGGCATTCGCCGTGGCCGGTGGCCGCGAGGTCGTCGAGGTGCGTGATGAGGCTCCGGCAGCCAATACCGCGCGGCCGGATTTCGCCAGCAACATCAACGAGGCCGCCATCACGAACCTACCCATCAACACCCGCCGCTGGTCCAACTTCGCCCTGCTCACCCCCGGCGCCAATCTCGATGGAAACTACGGCCTCATCAGCTTTCGCGGCATCAGCGGGCTGTTGAACAACAGCACCGTCGATGGCGTCGACAATAACCAGGCTTTCTTCAGCGAAGAACGCGGCCGCACCCGCATCAGCTATGTCATCAGCCAGGCATCCGTGCAGGAGTTCCAGGTCAATACTGCCAATTTCTCCGCCGAGTACGGCCGCTCGGCCGGAGCAGTCGTCAACGCCGTGACCCGAAGCGGCGGAAACCACGTGCATGGCCAGGTCTTCTACCTCCTGCGTGACAACGCGCTCGGAGCGGACAATCCCTTCACCGTGACTCCCGTGCAGCCGGACCCGCAGAACCCCAGCCAATGGACCAGCGTCCACATAAAACCTGCGGATCGACGGCAGCAATTCGGTGCAGCCATCGGCGGCCCCATCGTCAGGAACAAGCTTTTCTACTTTTTCACGGTCGATGCGCAGCGCCGCAACGACCCCGCCGTGGCTGCCGCCGCCGAGCCGGACAGCCTGTTTGCCCCGCCCTGCGTCAGCGCGGCACACTACGCCACCATGAGCGCGAGCAATCAGGCCCAGGTGCAGTCCTGCCTCTCCTACGACGAGCTCTACACCCTGACGCGCAACGTGATGCCGCGCTACAGCACGGACGCCGCTGCGATCGCGACCTTCCAGGCCGGTCTCGGCTATATTGCAAGTTTGCTTGGGCCCGTTCCCCGCACCGTCGATCACCAGATTCTCTTTTCCAAAATCGACTACCTCCTCAACCCGCACAATTCGGTTGCCCTCAGCTATAACCGCATGCGCTGGAGTTCGCCCGGCGGCGCGCAGACCGACGCGGTCGCCGAGTATGGCATCGACAGTTTCGGGTTCGATGGCGTCAAGGTGGATACACTGACCGCACGCCTTGTCTCCCTGCTCGGCAACCACGCGATCAACGAGTTGCGCTACGCATGGAGCCGGGACTTCCAGTACCAGGTTCCGCATCCAGCCGCCAATGGCGAACCATCCGGCCCCGGCGGTCTGTCTCCCGCAATCTCGCTGCTTGACGATTCCAGCGGCTTCCTCTTTGGCACCCCTACGACCCAGCCGCGGCGCGCCCTGCCTGACGAATATCGCAATCAGTTCGCCGATACGCTGAATTGGACGGCCCGACGCCACCTGCTCAAATTCGGTTTTGACGCTAACTTCGTTCACGACGAGATGAACAATCTCTACGCCGCCGCCGGCAGTTACAACTACAGCCGTCGCGACAACTTCATCGCCGACCTCTGCCAGTGGCAGGGAAGCACCATTGCCGCCAACTGCCCATTGCTGGATGGCATCTATGGCACCGAGTACCGCGGGTATGACAGCTACACCCAGGGCTTCGGTAATCCGGCCCTGGCATTCCATACCTTTGACGGAGCCTTTTTCGCACAGGACGATTGGCACATCCTTTCGCGGCTTACCCTGAACTTTGGAATTCGCTATGAATTCGAACTGATGCCCCACCCCCAGATGCCCAATCCGTTGCTGGCGTCAACCCAGACGTTTCGCAATGACATGAATAACGTTGGCCCGCGCATGGGCTTCGCCTGGGACGTCACCGGTGACGGCAAGACCGCATTGCGCGGAGGTTACGGCATCTACTACGGGCGCATCAGCAACTCCACCATCTCCTCGGCCCTCAACAACACTGGCACCCAGGCTGCCCAGCGCAGCTATGGTTTTGAAGCCTGCTATCTCTACGCCACCAATTGCCTGGAGGGTCCGGTCTTCCCGGTCTTGGCCGCCGCCGACCCGTACAGCGCGACCGCGGGCGGAAACGTTGCTGTCTTTGCACAACACATGCAGGTGCCCCAGATTCACCAGGCCGACCTCATCCTCGAGCGCCAGGTCGCCCGCAATACCGTCATCTCGGCATCCTACCTGCTTGGCCTCGGTCGCGAACTGCCAAACTTCATCGACATCAACCTCGATCCCAACAGCCGGGTCAACGTCACCTACACGTTTGCCTCTGACTACTACAACAACGGCGCGCCCGGCCCATACCTCGGGCACACATTAACCGTCCCGGTTTATACCGCCCGGCTCAACCCCAACTTCGAGACGATCACCGAGATTCGCTCCAACGTGAATTCCTCTTACAACGCGATGGTCCTGCAATTCAAGCGCAGTGCCGGCGAGGGACTCGGCTTCCACATCAACTACACCTGGTCCCACGCCTTGGACTCTGGCCAGAACTCCACTCCCTTTACCACCTACAACAACACTCTCAGCCCCGTTCCCTTCACCTACCTGTTTGATGGCGTCAGCCACACGGTTGCGCGTCCCGATTACGGCACCTCCAACTACGACGTCCGGCAGCGCCTCGCTGCCAGTGTGCACTGGTCTCCGCGCCCGTTTAAGCAGTCACGCGGCATTCTGCACGCCGCGCTCGACCATTGGACTATCGCACCCATCGTGCAGGCCTCCACCGGCAAGCCCTATAGCGATCACGTCAGCGGCAATGCCAGTGGCAATGCGACGGCTGTCATCGGAGGACATCCCCAAACCCTCTACACCTGCGCCGGATGCGATGGGTTCATGGGCACCGGCGGAGATTACCGTCTGCCATTCCTCGGGCGCAACAGCTTCCGCTACAACAACCTGTACAACGTCGATCTGCGCCTGGCTCGCCACTTCTCCATCGGCGAAGGCAAACGCCTGGAGTTCCTGGCCGAGGCGTTCAATCTTTTCAATCACCAGATCATCACCAATCGCACGGACACCTTCTATCGCGTCTACAATTCCACTCTCGAATACGATTCCGATTTCAGCACGCCGACGGCCGCCTCCAACACCATCTACAGTCAGCGCGAGATCCAATTGGGCACGCGCTTCTTCTTCTAAGCCACTGGCAATCTGGGGCGGGCGGCGCCCTATGCGCTGCCCGCAATTTGCTGCTCAGCCATGAGTAAAGAACGCTCAACTCTGGCAAAAAGTCACGACAAGCCGTGATTCTGGTCACTGCGCAAAGGACGGGACGCGTAGCTAATGCTTAGTTGAAATCATCAGGCGCGTAACCAAGAGCGACCGCTCGCAGCGGCGAACTCGGATTGAGCTGAAGGGGCGTGCCGATGCGGCCGGATTGCACTGACTGTACGTGACGTTCAATCGGGAAGGAGGTTCTCGATGAACAGGAAAATGTTGCTTTTGGTGTCTCTAATTCTGATTTTCTGCGTTCCAACCCTCTCTCAAACTGGTGCCAAGAAGAAACGGCCGCTTCCCTACGAGTACGGCCGGGTCGTCATCAACAACTTCTCCGACCAAGCAGGTATGGATCCTGTCGTCTTCCAGCATTGGATTCACCGCTCCATGTTCACCTGCCGGGTCTGTCACGTCGATGTCGGTTTTGGCATGAAGGCCGGAGCTACCGGAATCAAAGCCATCGACAACGAACGCGGCTACTATTGCGGCGCCTGTCATAACGGCAAAAAGGTCGTCGATGGGAAAACCGTCTTCCAAGCCTGCTCGACAAAGGCAACGTACGAAGATCAGAAGCGATGCGACCGCTGCCACTCCCTAAATAAGAAAAATGTTGCCAGTGACTTCGACTTCTTCCGCTTCAGCGCTCCGCTTCCGAAGGAACGGTTCGGCAACGGCATCGATTGGGAAAAATCCGAGGTATTGGGATTAATCACTCCTTCCAAGTACCTGGACGCTGGTTCCACAATGAACAAAAACCTTGCCTTGCAGAAAGATTTCGCCCTCAACCCCAAGGTTGAAGGAATGCCTGAGATCATCTTCTCCCACAAGAAACATACCGTCTGGAACGGTTGCGAGCTCTGCCATCCCGATATCTTCATGGGCGTGAAAAAGGGCACCACAAAGTACAGCATGGTGGACATCTCCGAGGGAAAGTCCTGCGGCGCCTGCCATACCACGGTTGCGTTTCCTATTACTGACTGTCAACGCTGCCATTCCAAACCGGTACAACCCTGAGCAGAGGCGTCTATGTCCAGGACCAGTTTCATCGTGACCTTGCTCTTCATAGGGATGATTACCCAATTCGGCGTGCGTGCCAGCGGCGAGCCCATCGGGGCGGCGCCGCAAACGGCCCCGGCACAGCAGTCCTGGCAGAGGGAGTTTGAAGACGTCTGCTCCAGGACCCAGGACGCAATGACATTCTCGCAGCAGGAACTCACGGCACTCATTCAACGCTGTGACGCTCTGCAGGGGCGGATTGCCAAGCTCGACGATACGCAGAAAAGGGTCTACATGGGACGACTACGAATGTGCCGAGGCCTTTATGCCTATGTGCTCGAATCGAAGAGGAACGAGAAAAAATAAGCAGCAGCCTTTCCTGCTCGCGCTTATTTTCGGAAGCTTGTTCCTGGCGAACAACGCGTGGGCGCAAATCTATTTACCAGGCCCCCCACCGGAACAACCCTCCGACTATGGCAAGGTGATTCTCGACAACTATTCGCCCGCTGCCGGGATGCATGCTGTTGAGTTCGACCATTGGCAGCACCGCGCCCGCTTCACCTGCCGTCTCTGTCATGTCGATATCGGCTTCGCCATGGAAGCCAAAGCCACCGGAATCCAGGCGGCCACCAATCGCCAGGGTTTCCATTGCGGCGCCTGCCATGATGGCACAAGGGTCTTTGCGGGCAAGACCATCTTCGCCGCCTGCTCGGATGACAGACATGACCAACGCTGCGCGCGCTGCCATTCCGTCGGTGTTCCGAACGCAAGGAAAGAAGAGTACCGCACCTTTACCGCGAAGTTTCCCAAGGCAATCTACGGCGTGGATTGGGAGGCGGCGGAGAAGGACGGACTTATCAAACCCGTCAACTTCATCGATGGCGTCTCCGTGCAGCGGCCGCCGATGCAGAGCAGGGAAGATTTTTCCATCAAAGCAGGCTACTCCTGGGTCAACCCGATTGTTTTCTCGCACGAGAAACATTCCATCTGGAACGGCTGCGAACTCTGCCACCCCGAGATTTTCCCGACCGCCAAGCGAGGCACCGGGCGCTACTCCATGTTTGCCAACATCGAAGGCCGGTACTGCGGCGCCTGCCATGGAAAGGTCGCCTTCCCGCTCAACAATTGCAGGCTCTGTCACCCACGCGCCCCCACCTGGGTCGCTCAATAGAACTGCGTAGTCCCTTCCCGTACCGGACGAAGGCAGAACCCGGTTTAGCAAGCGGTTGGAAGCCGTCGGAAAACCGACGCGGTGTCACGTTGGCCCATTTCCTCATCAGCGTCCACACACTGTACTCGTTTGCCTTGCGGAGTTTCCCGCGTTCGAGATTTCGTCTTGTCGCCGCAAGCAATAAACTTCGTTCCTCTGCCGCGGTTTGTGTTCCAATGCATCGCAAGGAGAAAAAATGGGCAACCTATTCCTCTGCACTCTTCCGTTTCTGCTTGCCGGACCGCTCGTCACCGCGCAGGTTGCGCCTTCAACCGCGGCTGTGGCGGCGCCTCCAGTCGCCCTTCCTGCTCCGTCGCGCAGCGGCGGCATGGCGCTCAACGAGGCCCTGGCACACCGCCGCTCCATCCGGTCGTTCCAGCCGGTCAGGCTCACGCCGCAGGAAGTTTCGCAGCTCTTGTGGGCTGCCCAGGGCGTTACCGACGACAAGGGCCATCGCACCGCACCATCGGCTCATGCTGAGTACTTTCTCCATCTGTACTTGGCACGGCCCGAAGGCTTCTTCGAATACATCCCCGCTGCCCACGCTCTGCAAAAGATCTCAGACAAGTATCTTCGCGCCACACTCTCCTCGCAGCCAACCGTGCAGGCTGCGCCAGCCGTCTTTCTCATTGCCGGCGAGTACGACCGCGCCGCCAAATTAGCGGATCGCGAAACCGCCCTTCGCCTCGTTAATCTCGAAGCGGGACACACCGCCCAGAATCTGCTGCTTGAAGCCACCGCCCTCGATCTTGGAGCCGTTCCCGTCGGCGGCATCGACGCAAAACAGACGGCGCGGGCCGCATCCCTGCCCCCCGCCATCACTCCCATCTACCTGGTACCCGTCGGCCATCCAAAATAGTGGGATTCCGGCTGCAAGGCTTGTTTTGTTTGGGGTGGGAGATTCAGGGGTCCTAATCGTCACCTCGGGCATGCCGCGGATCAATTCTCGGCGCTCGCCCCGGCATGGCGCTCCACATGACGCAGCACAGCATCCACCTCGCGGCAAATCTCGCCATCGCCGCTAACGACGATGTCGGCGTAGGCTCGCGACGGGTAAACGTGCTGCCGCGCCATCGGAACAACCGTGCCCCTGTACTGTTCCAGCACACTTTCGCGGCTTCGTCCCCGTTCGCGGATGTCGCGCTCGAGGCGCCTCTCCAGGCAAACCTCCTCGCCAAGATCGACATAGACTTTGGTCCGCAGCAGCGCACGCAGACTCTCCCAGTAGAGCGCGAACAGTCCCTCGATAACCACGAAGGACCTTGGCGGAATCTCAAGAGTTTCCCGCGTACGCGTGTGCCTGGTGAAGTCATAAACCGGGCGCGCGATGGGTTCGCCACCGTGCAGTTGGCGCGCCTGGCGCAGGAGCAGTTCCGAGTCCAGCGCCTCGGGCACGTCAAAGTTAAAGTGGGTGCGCTCCACCGGACTCAGATGGTCGAGTTCGCGATAGTAGGAGTCCAAATGCAGCAGTGCTGCGTCGAGCCTCTCTGCAACGCGCTCGGCGAGATAGCTCTTACCTGCGCAGGAGGGTCCGGCAACACCGATCAGATACGGCCTCATGATTTCGCAATTCTACAAGGAAATACGAGGCTTCCGAAGGCCGTCCCATTACTTTCCTTCAGCCGCAACCCTGGGAAGAATTGCGGTAAGGAGGGCGAGGAACGTTTCGCGCACGCGCTCGCCTGTCTCCAGCACTTCCTCATGATTGATCTCGCCCGCGGACAATCCCGCGGCCATGTTGGTGACGCATGAGATGGCAAGAACATCGATTCCCATGTGCCGCGCCACGATTGACTTCGGGCACCGTGGACATGCCGACCAGATCGGCGCCAATGGTGCGCAGATAGCGGATCTCCGCGGGAGTTTCATAACTCGGGCCGGCCAGCGCGGCGTAGACGCCTTCCTTCAGATCGATGCCAAGTTCGCGCTGCCGCCTCCTGCGCAAGGCGGCGATAGCTGCGGCAATAGGCCTCGCTCATACCCGGAAAGCGCGGCCCGAAGCGATCGTCGTTCGGTCCGTTGAGCGGGTTGGTGCCCTGCAGATTGATGTGATCGCTGAGCAGGACCAGCGCGCCCTGGCGGTAGGCGGAGTTGATGCCTCCGGCGGCATTGGTGAGCACCAGGCTCTTTACCCCAAGCCGGCCCAGCACGCGCACCGGAAACGCGGCTTCGCGGCTGCTGTAACCCTCGTACTGATGAACCCGTCCCTGCATGGCCGCAACGGTAAGATCGCCGATCTTTCCAATCACCAGGCGCCCGGCATGGCCAACGGCGGTGGAGCGCGGAAAATTCGGAATGTCAGCGTAGGGAATGACCACTGAATCTTCCAGCTCTTCGGCAAAAGCACCCAGACCGGAGCCCAGCACGACCGCAATTTCCGGCACTCCCAGGTGCGGCTTCTGCGAAAGCTGCATGCGAATCACCATGGCCGCGGATTCGGCGCGGGTGAACTCATCCATCGCCATGTGCTTTACATCTGCGTGCGAACTCATAACAACACTCCCACAATGCAGGCCGACATCAGGTTCGCCATGGTTCCGGCGATCATAGCCTTAAAGCCAAGCCGGGCAAGGTCGCCGCGGCGCGAAGGCGCCAGCGCGCCGAGACCGCCAATCTGAATGCCGATGGAACTGAAATTGGCAAAGCCGCAAAGCGCAAACGTGGCGATGGTGAACGAGCGCGGATCCAGCGCCGCTTTCTGCCCGCCAAGCATGGTGAAGGCAACCAGTTCATTCAATACCATGCGCGTGCCCAGCAGGTTGCCGATGGCCATGCAATCATGCCACGGCACTCCGATGATAAAGGCGATGGGGGCAAAGAGTACGCCGAAAATCTTCTCCAGGCTCGCCGGAAACCAGGCGAAGCCGTGCGCGGCGAAGAAGATTGTGCGCGCCGCCCAGCAGGGAGTTGATGAGGAAGATGATGGCCAGGAATGAAATCAGCATGGCGGCCACGTTCAACGCCAGTGCAAGGCCGTCGCTGGTTCCCTTGGCCGCCGCTTCCAGCACGTTGCTGGCGCGCTCCTCCTTGGGCAATGCGGCGCCGCTGGCGGTCTCTGGAACTTCGGTCTCCGGCACCAGCATCTTGGCCACGGTGAGGGTTCCGGGCGCGGTCATGATCACGGCGGCCAGCAGGTGCTCCGGAGCTACGCCGGTGGCAATGTAGGCGGCCATGATGCCGCCGGAGACGTGCGCCATGCCCGCCGTCATCACCACCATGAGCTCAGACTGGGTGAGGCGCGGAAGATAGGGGCGAATGGTGAGTGGAGCTTCGGTCTGTCCCATGACGATGGAGGCGGCGACGTTGAGCGACTCCGCACCGCTGGCACCCATGGTTTTTTCCATGACCACGGCGACCATGCGAATCAGAAACTGCATCATGCCGAAGTAGTACAGAATGGAGAAAAATGCGGCGATGAAGATGATGGCGGGCAACACCTGGAAGGCGAAGATGAAGCCGAGATTGGAGTTCTGCGCCCCAGCTTCTCCGAAGACAAAACGGGAACCCGCAAATGAGCAGGCAAGCAAACGCTTTGCGCCTTCTCCGGCCTTTGCGATCGCCAGTTGTCCCCACCACACCTTGGTCACGAAGACGGCGAAAAGCACCTGCAAGGCGATTCCGGTGGCCACGACCCGCCAGCGAATGGCTTTGCGGTTGGTGGAAAAGAGCCAGGCAGCGGCCAGCAACAAGAGCAGTCCGAGCACTCCGGTGAATCGTCCCATCGCTTCCCTCTCAGATCGAATGGAGCCGAATCGAGCAGACTCGCGCTGCGTCATCTCTAAGATTAACCTGCACAGCTGCGGTTCCGGCGCGCCGATGGAGTACGCCGCGCAAAGAACCGGCCTGGCCTCGTCAAAACGCTCAACTAAGTTGGAGCCAGCGGTACAGAGATACCAGCCGCCCAGGACAAGTCCGGCATAGCCCGCCGTCGCGCACTCGATGGCCGGGACAGAGCCGTTTGCGAAAGCCAGGATGTCTTCGCGATGCGCCGGGTGCGGCAACCCGCTCACATCACTTTGCGCCAAGCTCCTTGACGATGGCCACACTGGCGCTGGCGCCCACGCGGCTGGCTCCGGCATCGACCATGGCCAGCAGGTCGGAGGCGGTGCGGATTCCACCCGCCGCTTTGACTCCGATCCTGTTGCCGACCACGCCGCGCATCAGCGAAACGTCGGCGGCGGTGGCGCCGGCGCTGGAAAAGCCGGTGGAGGTTTTCACAAAATCCACTTCCACGGCGGCCGCCAACTGGCAGACCAGAATCTTTTCTTCCGTGGTCAACAGCGCGGTTTCAATGATGACCTTGAGCAGCGCGCCGGAGCGATGGCAGAGATGCGCCAGCGACTGCATCTCCATTTGCACCAGGTCGCGGTCGCCGCTCTTGAGGGCGCCGACGTTGATCACCATGTCGAGTTCGGTGGCTCCCAGGCGCAGCGCATCACCGGCCTCGGCCAGCTTGGAGGTAGAGGTGGTGGCGCCCAGCGGAAACCCGATCACGGTGCCGACCACCACGCCGGTTCCGCGCAATTCAGCCTTGCACTGCGCGATGTTCGAAGGGTTCACCATCACCGAGTAGAAGCCGTACTCGGCGGCTTCACGGCAGAGCTTGGCTACCTGCTCGCGCGTGGCTTCCGGTTTTAGAAGGGTATGGTCAATGAGCTTCGCCGCCAGGCGCCAATCGTTGCGAATGGCTTCAGCGGAGGGATTCAAACTGATCGCATGCGACATCCAATTACCTGCTTCGGCCGCTACGCGGCCGTCGTGCATAGAATGGCTCCGCCTAGTGTACGACGAAGCGAGCGCGCCGCCGCTACGGAACCACGCAAATATCCGGAAGATTGCGGTAACGTTCGGCATAGTCCATTCCGTATCCCACAACGAACTCATCGGGAATCTCAAATCCCACGTAGTCGGCCTGGATGGGCTGCTGACGGCGGCACTTCTTGTCCAGCAGGGCTGCGATTCTGAACGCCTTGGGATGGTGCGCCAGGATCATTTTTTTCAGATAGGACATGGTCAATCCAGTGTCGAGAATGTCTTCGACCAGGATGACGTTCTTGCCCTCCATCGACTGATCGACGTCCTTCAGCAATTTGACTTCGCCGCTGTTCTGCTTCTGGTTGCCGTAGCTGGAGACGGCGATGAAGTCGAAGGTGGAGTCCAACTCGATCTGGCGCGCGAGGTCGCTGAGAAAAATTGCCGCGCCCTTGAGCACGCCCACCAGAACCACCGGCTCTCCGGCAAAATCCTCGGAAATCTGCTGGCCCAACTCGGCGACACGGGCAGCAATCTGTTCACGCGAGAAAAGTACTTTCAGCTCCGGCACGATGCGTTGCTCCAGAAACGGCAGTAACGCAGCAGGAAAGGGAGAAAAGGGATAGTAGAAGGTATCGGCAAAAGTTGCAAGCCGGCAGACAACCCGAGAGTTCAGTGACTTCCCGGCCAGCGCCAAACCATCATTTCGCGATATGATCGAGACGGTTCCCACTTACATAGGGCCAGTCCGCCCCTGGAGGAAGCCATGCGCCAGCGCAGCGCGGGAAGGTTGTCCATTTTCCTTGTCGCAGTTCTCACCATCGGTGCCTCTGGATCACAGATCCAGGCGTTCAAAAACTCTCCGGCACGGCCGGCCACCGCAGCTCAGCAGGTTGCCAAAGAACAACAGTCCGAAGCTCGGCCCGCAACCGAGACCCCGGAGGGACGCGCGGAAAAAGCTCTGAACGAGGCACGCGGCAACAATGGCGCGCTCTACGCCCTGCTGAAAGAAGATGCCAAAGGGCGGCGACCTGCACAATCACCTTACCGGCGCGGTTTACGCAGAGAGCCTGATACAGTTTGCGGCCGACTCCGGATTGTGCATCGATCGCCAGTCGCTGGCGCTGGCGCAGGCGCCCTGCCAGCCCAACCAGGCCGAAGCGCGCCAGGCATTGAGCGATCCGGAGCTATACCGCGACGCGATTGATGCCTGGTCGATGCGCGATCTTAAGCCCGGGGCCAATGGGCACGATCATTTCTTTGACACGCTTCTCCAAGTTTGGTCCCGCAACCGAAGCCCACATGTCGCAGATTCTCGCCGAAGTGACCCAGCGCGCCGCCGACGGAAACGTGCAGTATCTGGAACTGATGGTCTCTCCCGACCACGGACGCGCCTCGGCACTGGGCGCGCAAGGCTCGGCTACGACGCCGACTTCGCCGCGATGCGCCAGAAGCTTCTGGACGCGGACTTTGCCAACGCGGTGGAGGAGGCGCGCAAAAACCTGGACGCCATGGAACAGGGCAAGAACGAACAGCTGCAACTGCGCCAGCGAGCCCGAAGTTCACGGCCGGCGCCTGCTCGGTGCACGTCCGCTACATCTACACCGTGTCGCGCGCCGCAAAGCCGGCACAGGTGTTCGCGCAGATGCTGATGGGCTTTGAGTTGGCCAGCCGCGATCCGCGCGTGGTTGCGCTGAACCTGGTGCAGCCCGAGGACTGGTACGTGCCCATGCACGACTTCCACCTCCACATGCAGATGCTGAACTACCTCAAGAGCGTGTACCCAAGCGTGCACATCACGCTGCACGCCGGAGAACTGGCGCCCGGCATCGTGCCGCCCGATGGGCTGCGCTTCCACATCCGCGAGTCCATCGAGTTGGGCAAGGCCGAGCGAATTGGCCACGGCGTGGATGTGATGTACGAAGAACAATCCGCACGAACTGCTGGCCACGATGGCGCGCCGCAACGTAATGGTCGAGATCTGCCTGACCTCGAACGAGGGCATTCTCGGCGTCCGGGGACGGCAGCATCCGCTGGCAATGTACTTGAAGGCAGGGGTTCCGGTGGCGCTGGCGACCGACGACGAGGGCGTTTCCCGCTCCGAGATGACGCGCGAGTATGAGCGCGCCGTGCTGGACCAGGGACTTGACTACGTTACGCTGAAGAAGATGGCGCGCACCAGCCTGGAGCATGCTTTTCTGCCGGGCGCCAGCCTGTGGAGCGATGCTCACAAATTTACTCCGGTGCATGAGTGTGCCGGCGACCGGCCCACCACGGTGCCCAGTCCGGCCTGCATGCGATTCCTGAACGGCAGCGAAAAGGCGCGCGAACAGTGGCGTCTGGAACGCCGCTTCACCGACTTTGAAAGCAAGTTCTAGCCCGCGCGCGAACACATCGGTTTAACCGCGCGGGTTACTGATTCGGGAGTTCGCGGTGATCGCCATGGATGGCCCGGGCTCGCCGGCCGAATCCACCCATGCCGTGTACCACATGTTCAAAAGCATCTGCGCGCCGCGTCCGAGTTGCTGGCGGATGAACTCGCGCGACTCCGGCGTTCCTTTGCCATCAAAGCCGCCAGCCTTCTCCAACTGGTAGGCCCGCTCGATCCTCGACCGCGACTCGCGCAGGTAGGCAATATAGTCCTCGAAGGGGTGATCAAGATGTCTTGGCGCGCCGACCAGATCCGCGATATGGGTGACCTCCGGATTGGCGTTCACAAACGCCGTCTCCATCTTCGAATGAACGTCATGCGAAGTGGAGTAGCCCTTGGGATTCGGCCCCACCCAGCCGTTATATTGGATCGAGGTGTGCATCGGGTTGGAACCGTCACCAACATAATGGCCGAGCCAGCCCGCGTAGAAGATGGCGTTGGCTTCGGCATCGGCGGTCGAGCGCCCTCGGCCTGGGCGTGGCGAAACTCGCGGAAGGCGACCTTCAGGCGGTCGAAGACTTCGATGGTAGATATAGGGCTGAAACCCGATTTTCTCCGGCGGCGGCACGCCGTCCTGGGGATGTTGCGCGCGATATTGGTAGACAGCCTGGATGAATGCATAGCGGTCCGGCGGAAACGGCTTGAGCCAGTCCACGTACTCAAGATCGATGAAATGATCCGGAGCTTGTGCGTCATTCAGAGGCTTTTCCAGGTTGGAGCGCCAGCGATCCGGCTCCGGTCCCAACCATCCGATGCGACTTGAGGCAGCCTTGAGAAAATGTGGCATATCAGCCGGAATTTTTTCGGCAGCCGCGCGGTTGATGGTTGTGTGTCCAACGTCACCCCAGCCTGGGGCCAGCGTCGGCAGCAAAACCGCCGCTAGCAATAATCAGCAAACGCAAAGCAAGGTTTCCGCATAAAGAGCGTCAGCCTCGGAGATGAACTCTAGCACAGCGCGATCGAAAATTCACTGAAACAAGGGGCCGCCGGACTGCTTCCATGCCGGCCGCAGTTTTCCTCGCGATGTCGTTCGGTGAAATATTCCGGCAATCGCCCTTTGCGAACCTCCCACCAGGCATAACTGAAAAAAAGCGCAAGCACCCAGGAGATGCCGACAAACAGCACTCGCACCCAGCCTGCCGGCAATCCCTGCACCAGGCCGATGGTCCCGGCCACCGCGGCAATCCACCACAGCAGCGCCACAAATCCCAGGCGACGGCGCGCTCCGGCAATGTTCTGTGGTTCCAGGCTCTTCCCCGTCTCCGTCATGATTGATCTCTAGTGTGATTTTCCGTGCGCGGCACACCCAGCCTCAAACCGCGCAAGCGACGGCCGGCGAGGTCATTTTCTCACGGTATCAGGCGTATGCCAGCGAGCAGGAACGCTTCCTGGCAAGGTATTCCCGCAACTCCTCAAAGCCCGCAAAAACCTGCGAGGCACATCCCAGGAGCCAGCCGCTGAGTTGTTCGACCGGCAGCTTGGTCACCAGGTACACGGGCACGCCGCGACGGTAGGCCACGGTGAGTTCGCCTTGCGTGCCGGCGTCCCTGCCCGCGTGCTCGTCCCAGTAGGCCACCAGTGCATCGCAACGCTCCTCGACCCAGTCCAAATCGTATTGAATGACCTTGCGGATGGTCTGTTGAAAGCGGGGAAGATCGGTTTGCTTCCAGCCGCGAAATTCGCGGGCTTCCTCGTCGGTCAGGTCCTTTTTCTCGTCGAGCGCGGGATCATAAACATCGTGTCCCAACTCGTGAAGAAGACGCGTGACCTCGGCCCGCCAGGCTTTAGCCATGGTCGGGAGAAGATTCGATGACGCCACATAAATAAATCAGCATTTGAGGAACCCGCCAATCTTGACGGGAAAACTGATTGTCGTTCGCAATGCATCCCAAGGTCAACCAGAAACTGCGGCGTAGCAGGCAATAAGCGGGCAGGATGGCGGCAGGCAGCCACGGCTCGACGCAACCGGCCCCGACCCCCGCAATGGATCCTGCCGGGAAATTCGCTACAGTGGCCACGGGTTAGCGCACACGCAGGAGTTGCGGCAGCAGCTCCCCGGCCCTGCCCTCGAAGACCCGGGTGAATGCCGCGGCGTTGGCTGGATGCTCCGGCCCCACGTAATAGGTGCGCACGGGCGCGCCGCCGCCGTGGCGCTCATTGCCCAGCGCACAAAACTTGCCGCCGGTTGCACGACGCCGGAGGTTCCAACTAACCAGCATCACGGTACAGCGTTGCAATTCTTCGATGATTCGTTCCATGTGGAATGGCATCTCGCCGAACCAGACGATATTCGGCCGGATGCGTCCGCCGCACTCGCAGCGGCGGTGCTCCGCTGCGCTCTCATATAGGCGCGCGTCGGGAAACGGCTCGCGCACGCAACGATCGCAGCGGGACTGGAAGAGCTCTCCATGCATGTGCACCAGGTTGTGGGAACCCGCGCGCTCATGCAGGTCGTCCACGTTCTGCGTGCACAGGAAATAGCGCTCGCCCAGCCTGCGCTCCAACTCCGCCAGCGCCAAATGCGCGGCGATTCGGCTGGGCGCGCGAGGCGGCTTTCCGGCGCACGGAGTAAAAGCGCCAGACACGTTCTGGATCGCGCTTCCATCCACGCGGTGACGCCACATCTTCCACCCGCTCGCCTTCCCACAGTCCGCCCGGACCGCGAAACGTCGCCAGCCCACTTTCGGCGCTGATCCCCGCGCCGGTCAGCACGAAGACGTGATCGCCATCGCCAATCACAATCCGTTTGAGAGCGTCATGCCATTGCTCCTACTTTGATTTCTCCCAAGGCCCTTCGATTGCGCTTCCAACGAAGCCGCAAAATGCTCCAGCACGAACTGCCAATCATGCCCGCCGGGATAGATGTGCGCCTCGTGCGGAACCCCGCGCTGCAGTGAGCAGTTTATCCATGGCTACCGTTCCGGCATTGAAGCCATAGCGATCCTGTGCGCCGCAATCGAAATAGATCGTCATTCGCTTGAGCGCCGGCAGCGAGGCCGCACGCGCCAGTTGAAACGCCGAGTTCTTTTCGTAGAACGCCATATCGGGCGGATTGCCGAAGATCGTACCCATCAGTTCTTGCTGCCACTGCTGGGAGAGCTCACGCGGCAAATGCTCGATCAGGGCGGGCATGTTCGCGCTGACCACGGCAAACTTTTCCGGATACTTGAAGGCATAGTGCAGCGCGCCGAATCCGCCCATGGAGATTCCCATGATTCCACGCTGTGAGCGGGTTGTGCCGATGCGGTACTTTTTTTCCATCGCAGGTAGAAACTCTGCTAGAAAGAAATCTTCATAGCGGAATTTGCCGTCCCTGGAATTGATGTAGAACGAGGCAAACCCCGCCGGCGCCACCACGGCGAACTCGCCAATCTGCTTCTCGCGCATGAGGCGGTCATAAATCGACCACCCGCCAAGATTGACCAGCGACTGCTCGTTGTCTCCCAACCCATGCAGATAATAGGCCACCGGATAACGCCGCGCCTCGTCCACCGCGTAACTGGGCGGAAGCATCACGCAGTAAGGCACCGGACGAGCCAGGACCTTGCTTTCCAGCGTCGAGCACTCCACCTTTGAATGAGCGGCGGGGGACTGGGCAACGCAGAGCGCAAGCAGAGCTGAATAAGACACCCGAGCACGGCCATCCAACGGCTTGCAGCTTTCATTTTCACCCCGCAATAATACATTTATATATGTCGATGCAAGGTCACTCGTAACGCAGCGCCTGCACCGGATCGAGCCTGGCGGCGCGCGCCGCCGGATAGATGCCGGCCAGCACGCTGACCAGCACGCTGAAGCTAATGGCTGCGGCGACCAGCCACAGCGGAACCGTCCAGAGATTTTCCGCCGGCATCTTCATTCTGTGCAGGTAGAGGTTGGTGCCGAGGTTAATGGCGCGCCCGATGACCCATCCCAGCGCCACGCCCAGCGCGCCGCCGGCCAGACCCATGGTGGCGGCTTCGGCAAAGAAAAGCTTCTTCACGTCGAGCGTCGCTGGCGCCCAGAGCCTTCATGATTCCGATCTCGCGGCGCCGCTCCAGCACCGCCATCACCAGCGTATTCACAATCGCCAGGGAAGCGACAGCCAGCGCCAGCGATCCGAAGATTCCCAGGAACATATCCAGCACGGCAAAGAAGCGCCGGATGCTCCGGGTCGCGTCCAGATAGGAGTAGGCCGAGTAATTCATCTGTTTCACCGACTCTTCCACCTTCTCCGCGTAGGCCGCCGATTTCATGCGTGCCGTGAGCATCGAATAAGTGCGCTCGCCCGGCGCGGAGCGAACCAGTTGCTGGGTATCGGCAGGCTGCATCAGGTTCGCATGGCCTCGGCCGTTGCGGTGGGCAGAAAGACGCGCGCCCGGCTGATCATGCGCATGCCGCCGAATGGCTCTTCGTCCAGTATCCCGACAATGCGGAACTGTTTCTCCTTGCGTTCGATGCTGAAGCTCGCGGGGTTGTCGCCACTCTGGCGCTCGGCATAGCGCACGGTGAGAGTTTTGCCCAGCACCCAATCCGGATCCTTCTCCAGCTTCTTGGCAAAGTCGCGCTGCAGCAAAACTTCATCGGCGTTCGCGGAGGTGAAAAACCTGCCCTTCACTTTTTCCACCGCGTCTTCGTCGCGCGCCGACCACGGAAGTCCCGCCAGCAGCGTGAAGTTGGTCTTGCCGCCGTACTCCACCTCGGACATCGCCCGGACCTCGGGTACAACTTCCTCCACGCCGGGCAGCGCCGCAATTCTTGCGCGCGCATCGTCATTCAGCACCGGAGACTCCTCGGGCTTGGCGTCGGCGTTCTCTTCCATGTTCCGGATGTCCTGCCTGCTGGTAACAAAAACGGTCTGGAACATCCCGGACTTCATGAGCTGGTGATTGGCGAATCCCTGCAATCCGATGCCGAGCGAAAGCATGGCAACCATTGAGGCCACGCCGACGGCGATACCCATGGTGGTAAGTGCATTGCGCAGGCGCGCGTTGCGCATGTTGCGAGCCGCGAGTTCAATCAGGTCCTGGCGAATCATGGCAGCGCCTCCACGCCCGGCACCAATCTTCCATCCGCCATGTGCAGCGACTTGCGGGCGTAGTGCGCGGCCAGTGCCGGGTCGTGCGTCACCATCAATACGGTCACGCCCATTTTTTCGTTCAACTCGCGCAGCAGCGCCATCACCTCGTGACCATTGCGGCTGTCCAGATTTCCGGTTGGCTCGTCGGCCAGCAACAGCGAGGGGCGATTGGCCAGGGCGCGCGCGATCGCACCCCGCTGCTGCTCGCCGCCGCTCAACTCCGTCGGCTTGTGATTGGCACGATGAGCCAATCCAACTTTGGTGAGCAGCTCCAGCACGCGGCTTCGCCTTTCACCGCGCGGCGACTCCGCAAACCGAAGCGGCAGTTCGACGTTGTCGGCCAAGGTCATGGTGGGCACAAGGTTGAAGGATTGAAAGATCATGCCAACCGTCAGCCGGCGGTGGCGAGCCAGCGCCTCAGAGTCCATCACGCTCAGATCCCGCCCAGCGACCACGATGCTGCCCGCGCTCAGCCTGTCCAGCCCGGCCAGAAGATTCAGCAGGGTGGACTTGCCCGAACCCGATGGTCCCAGCAAGGCAGCAAATTCTCCGCGCGCGATGGTAAAGCTCACGTCCTCGACCGCGCGCACGATGGAGTCACCCATCGTGTAATGCCGGCTGGCGCCACGCGCCTCCATGGCCAACGCGCCGTTCTCTCCACTCATTCTTTAGCCGTTCCCTTCCCCGCCACCTTTTAGTGTATTTGACGCGTTGCCAAGCGGATATGGCGCATCCATCCGTCATCTTCCGTATTTTCCGGCCACAGCGCCACCAAGGCCGTTTTTTGCCATTGACCTCGGTGGCACTCTCTGTTTAGGATCATTGCACATGAATTCTTCGCTTCATCACCGCCATCATCATCATGACCATACGGCGATTGTGTCGGCGGAGGCGAGCGGAACCCTGTAATAGGCAATCATTCAAGCTCTGGCCCGCTGGTGCAATCAAACCCAGCGGGTTTTTCTTTTTGCCGCTTCGGATGAAGGCTCCAGTGATGCCAGTCCAATGAGGACCAGGACAATGCAGATCGATTTTGAAAAGATGGGAGGACTCGCCCCGGCCATCGTGCAGGATGCCGACAACGGCGAGGTTCTCATGGTGGGCTTCATGAATCAGGAGGCGCTCGACAAGACGCTTCAGACCGGCTACGTAACCTTCTATAGCCGCACCCGCAATACGCTGTGGACCAAGGGCGAGACCAGCGGCAATCGCCTGCGCCTCGCCTATGCAGCAACTGATTGCGACAACGATACCCTTCTCTGCAAGGTGCGCGTCGAGGGTGACGGCCTGGTGTGCCATGAAGGCACGCGCTCCTGTTTCACCAAACCCATCCCCGTCTCCCGATCGGAGGTCTCCAATGCCTAAGATTCGACTTGGCATTCCAAAGGGCTCGCTGCAGGACGCGACCATCGCATTGTTTGCCGCCGCCGGATTCAAGATTTACGCCAACGGCCGCTCGTATTTTCCCTCCACCGACGATCCCGAACTGGAATGCATGTTGATCCGCGCCCAGGAAATGGCCCGTTATGTCGAGCAGGGCGTGCTCGACGCCGGACTCACCGGGCTCGACTGGGTGATCGAGAGCGGGCGCCAGGTCGAGGCCGTCTGCGATCTTATCTACTCCAAGCAAAGCCGGGGAGGCGTGCGCTGGGTGCTCGCTGTGCCGGAAGAGTCGACCGTGCAGCGCGCCGAGGATCTCGCCGGTAAAATCATCGCAACCGAGCTGGTGGAAGTAACCAGGAATTACTTCAGCGCGAGGAATATCCCGGTGCAGGTGGACTTCAGTTGGGGCGCCACCGAAGTGAAGCCGCCGATGCTGGCCGACGCCATCGTCGAGGTCACCGAAACCGGAAGCTCGCTGCGCGCCAATCGCCTCCGCATCGTGGAGACCGTGCTCGAATCCAACACCCAGGTGATCGCCAACAAGAAAGCCTATGCCGACGAATGGAAGCGCCGCAAAATCGACAACATTGCCCTGATGCTGCAGGGCGCCATCGCGGCCCAGGGACGCGTGGGACTGATGCTGAACGTGCAGCAGAAGGACTTGGCAGGAGTGCTCGCCGTGTTGCCCGCGCTCAACTCACCGACCATTTCCGCACTCAGCAACTCCGACTGGGTCGCCGTCAACACCATCCTCGAGGAAACCGTCGTGCGTGATGTGATCCCACGCCTGAAAGCTGCGGGCGGCACTGGAATCGTCGAGTATCCGCTAAATAAGGTGGTGATGTAATGAAACTGCTCAGTGGCGAGGAGGCAGCGCAAGCCGTCGTCTCGCTCGCTCATCGCTACGCTTCGTTTGATCCCGAGGTGGAGAAGACCGTCGCCGGGATCGTCAACCAAGTGCGAACCGCAGGCGATGCCGCCCTGCTGGAGTACGCACACAAACTGGACGGGCTGGCCGAGGGTGCGCCCATGCGCGTCTCCGCCGAAGAGTTGCAAGCCGCGCTCGCCATGGTGAGTCCCGAGTTCATTCACGCCATCGAGACCGCGGCAAGAAATATCCGCAACTTCGCCGAGTGGCAACTGCCGCGCCCCTGGCTGCGCACGATTCATCCAGGGCTGCGCGTGGGCCAGGCGATTCGCCCGCTGGAGTCCGTGGCCTGCTACGCCCCCGGCGGCCGCCATCCCCTACCCTCCACCGTGCTGATGACCGTAATCCCCGCACAGGTGGCGGGTGTGCAGCGCATCGCCGTCGCATCGCCGCGCCCGGCGCCGGAAACGTTGGCGGCAGCGGCCATCATCGGCGTCACCGAGTTCTACCGCATCGGTGGAGCCCAGGCGATCGCAGCATTTGCCTACGGCACGAAGAGCATTCCAAAGGTCAACAAGATCGTTGGGCCCGGTAACACTTACGTCACCCTGGCGAAAAAGCTGGTCGCCTTTGATTGCGGCATTGACTTCCTCGCCGGGCCTACGGAGATTGTCTACTGCGCAACCGAGGGCAACGCGGAGTTTATCGCCAGCGACCTGGTGGCGCAGGCCGAGCACGACCCGGAGACGCTTGCCATCTTCGTAACCGCCAGCACCCGTCTGGCAAAGTTGGTGGTCAAGTACGCCACCGCCATGGCCCAGGACAATCCGATTGCAAGCCGGTCCCTGGCCGCGCGCGGAGTGGCCCTGGTCGCCAGGAGCCGCAAACAGGCACTCGAGTGGACCAATGAGATCGGCGGAGAACATGTAAGCGTGCCCCCGGAAGACGTGTACGACGTCAAGTGCGCCGGCTCCATCTTCCTTGGCGACTACACGGCGCAATCGCTGGGAGACTACGCCAGCGGTCCCAACCACACCCTGCCCACGGGCAATGTGGCGCGTTATCGCGGCGGGCTCAATGTGATTGATTTCGTTCGCATCATCACCTATCAGGAAGCCAGCCGCAAGGGTCTGGAGAAGATCGCGCCAACGGTTCTGCTGCTGGCCGAAGCAGAGGGTTTGAAGGGCCACGCCGCAAGCGTGCGCGTAAGGCTGAAGAATGAGGGCCGCAAATGAACACTGAGCTGCGCGCCCGCCGTGCCGTCGAAATTCTGAAGGAGTATCACCCGCCACTTGGCGACCGCGACGGACTGCGCCTCGACTTCAACGAGAACGTGGATGGCTGTTCGCCTCTCGTGCTCCAGACCCTGCACGCCATCACCGCCGAGACGTTGAACAAATATCCTGAGCGGGAGCCCGGCGAGCGCGCCGTCGCCGAGCATCTTGGAATCTCCTCCGGGCAGGTATTGCTGACCAACGGCGTGGACGAAGCAATTCACCTGCTTGCGGAATCCTACCTTGAACCGGGGGATGAGACGCTGATCGCCGTGCCGACCTTCAGCATGTATGAGATCTACGCGCTGGCAACCGGCGCGGCAGTTCGCACCGTACCATCGGACGCGGCCTTCAGGTTTCCCGCCAATGCCCTGTTGGCTGGCATCACGCCGGAGACGCGCCTCATCTGCATCGCCAGTCCCAACAATCCTACGGGAACCGTCGCGACTCGCGCGCAACTGCTCGCCATCGTGCGGGCCGCGCCACAGGCCGCCGTGCTCATCGACGAGGCCTACATTCATTTCGGAGGCGAGAGCCTGCTGGATCAGGTCGGCATCATCGACAATCTCTTTGTCAGCCGGACTTTTTCAAAAGCGTACGGACTGGCGGGTTTCCGTCTTGGCGCATTGCTCGGCTCCCCCAGCCAGCTGAAGATGCTGCGCCGCGTCGCCTCGCCCTACAACGTAAACGGCATCGCCCTAACCTGCCTCGGCGCGGCGCTCGACGATGGCGATTACATCGCCTGCTATGTGGCGCAGGTCCTCGAGGGCCGGAGCCTGCTGGAAGACTTCTACCGCACCCATGGCATTCCTTTCTGGCCCTCGCAGGCCAACTTCGTGCTCGCCTATTTCGGCAGCTATCGCCAGGCCCTGGTGGGGGAGATGCGCCGGCGCGGCATTCTCGTCCGCGACCGCAACAGCGATCCCGGCTGCCAGGGCTGCGTGCGCATCACTCTCGGCAATCGTCTGCAGACCGCGCGCCTGCTGCGCGAACTTCCCGCGGCGCTTCGTAGCATCGCCTTCACGCCGCAACCGCATCCCACCCTCGCCGCCAAGGAGGCACAATGACCAAGTCCGCGAAACCTCTGTCCCGAGGCACCGAACTCGAACGTAACACCACCGAAACCCGGATCGCACTCGCGCTCAACATCGACGGCACCGGAATCTACAAGGTGGAGACCGGAATCCGCTTTCTCGACCATATGCTCGAGTTGTTCACCCGCCACGGAGGATTCGACCTGGCGCTGGCCTGCCGCGGTGACCTCGATGTCGATCAGCATCACACTGTCGAAGACGTTGGCATTGCTCTCGGTGAAGCGTTTGATCGCGCCCTTGGCGACAAGAAAGGAATCCTGCGCGCGGGATACTTCCTGATGGCGATGGATGAAACCCTCGGAATTGCCGCCGTGGACTTGAGCGGACGCGCCGCTTGCGTGGTCGATACGAAGGTGCGCGCGCGTCTGGTAGGCGATCTGCAGAGCGAGTTGGTTTTCGATTTTTTCGAGGGCTTTGCGCGCGGAGCACGGGCCAACGTGCATCTGAAAACCATGTACGGACGTTCTAACCATCACAAGATCGAAGCGCTCTTCAAGGCATTTGCCCGTGCTCTCCGCGCTGCCTGCAGCAAGGATCAAAGGCTGGCCGAGATGTTGCCGTCCACCAAGGGGCTTCTGTAGATGATCACGCTCATCGATTACAAAGCTGGCAACCTGACCAGCGTGCGCAAGGCTTTCAACTATCTTGGGCAGCAGTCCGTGGTCACCGGCGACCCTGCGCTCGTGCGCGACGCCGAGGCTCTGGTGCTTCCGGGCGTGGGCCACTTCTGCACCACCGAGAGGCTGGCCTCGAGCGGCGTGCGCGACGCGGTCCTTGAGGCGATTGCGCGCGGTGTCCCCTTTCTGGGTATCTGCGTCGGCATGCAATGGCAGTTTGCCGGCTCAACCGAAGCTCCGGAAACACAGGGTCTCGGGCTCTTCGAGGGCGCGTGCCAGCGCTTCCGCACCAGCCTCAAGGTGCCACACGTGGGATGGAACCGGATTCGCCGCACCGCGGCGGCCGAGCCGTCGCGCCTACTCGGCGGAGTGCCCGACGATAGCTTTGTATACTTCACCCATTCCTATCGCGCGCCGGTCGTCGCCGGTGTATCTGCCGTGACCACCTACGGCGAAACCTTCGCCGCATCGGTCGAGCGCGAAAACGTCTTCGGCACCCAGTTCCATCCGGAAAAATCCGGCGACACCGGTTTGCGGATTCTCAAGAACTTCTGCGACTATGCGGCGGAACGGAGCGCGCGATGAGCACGGGAATCACCAAGCGCATTATTGCCTGTCTCGACGTGACCAAGGGGCGCGTGGTAAAGGGAGTGCAGTTCGTGGATCTGATTGACGCCGGAGACCCAGCCGAACTCGCACATCTCCACGCCACCAGCGGCGCCGATGAAATCGTGTTGCTTGACATCACTGCCACCAGCGACGCGCGTCCCATTCTCATCGACGTGGTCCGGCGCACCGCACTTCAGCTCTTTGTGCCTTTTACCGTGGGAGGCGGCGTGCGCTCGCTCGACGATGCCAGCACGCTCTTTGATGCCGGGGCCGACAAGATCAGCATCAATTCCGCCGCCATCAAGACTCCCGCGATCATCACGGAGATTGCCGAGCGCTTCGGCTCCCAGGCCGTCATTGTCGCCATTGACGCCAAACGCAAGCCTGCGGCGGAGGGTGCCGCCGTCTCCAGTAACGTGCCCGCCGAGGTTTATCTTGCCGGAGGCCGCATCGCGACCGGCCACGACGCCGTCGCGTGGGCGCGCGAGGCCGAGTCTCGCGGCGCCGGAGAGATTCTGCTCACCTCGATGGACTGCGATGGAACCCGCGCCGGCTTCGATTGTCCGCTCACCGCGGCCGTTGCCAACGCTGTGAACATCCCCGTGATTGCCAGCGGCGGCGCGGGCTCGGGCGATCACTTCGTGGAAGTATTCAAATCCGGATGCGCCGATGCCGCGCTCGCCGCCTCCATCTTCCATTTCGGCATTCACGATCTGCGCGAGTTGAAAGCGCAACTGCAACGCGAAGGCATCCCGGTGCGGCTACCTTGTTGAGGGCGCTGATATACTCGATACACGCATCCCGAACACGGAGGCTTGGCCCCATGGCCGATTCCGAACTTATAATCTTTTGTAGGCAGGTGAGGAAAAGGTCGCAGGAAAACAAACAGGCGTTAGTCCTCCTACAGCGGAACGCTCTTACTGGCAACGTGATGGGTGTTCTGCGGCAAGAGCTTGACTCCATGGTTCGCTGCATTTTCCTCCTGTCCGTCACTGATAGGCAATATCGACAACGATTGCTCGAAGATTCTGTGAGCGGCAAACCATGGCGCACCGTGGACGGCAAGCGCAAAATCACCGACAGAGAGATGGTTGATTTGTCGAGCAAGCTGCATGGCTGGACTCAGAATGTCTACGCCTTCGGCTGCGGTTTCATACATCTGTCAGCCTTCCACGACCCTAATCGAGACCCGCTTGATTCGTTGACGCCCGAGGATCGCAAGGACATTGCCCACTACCTTCGGTGCTACCACGGCGTAACGATAGACCGTACAACCACGTTCCACGAAATCAAGCGAGTACTTCCCGCTGTTTTTGACAAGATCTCAGCCAATCTTGAATGTTGCGTAAAGGATCTTGAGGCTGATTCAGAATTGACGGACTGACGAGCAACCAGGCGCATCATGCCGCGTCGCCCTTCATCACATCTATTAACATTTGTTACCCAGGACTTAACTAAATGCTTATTCCCTCAATTGATCTGATGGGCGGCAAAGTCGTCCAGCTTGTGCAAGGCAAGGACAAGGCGCTCGAATTCGACGACCTCGAATACTGGATCGACCGCTTTCTTCCCTATCCAATGGTGCAACTCATCGATCTGGATGCGGCCATGGGCACGGGCGAAAACACCGCGATCATTCATCACATCTGCCAGCACCTTCCGGTGCAGGTTGGCGGCGGAATTCGCTCCGTCGAAGCCGCATCGAAGATGTTCGAAGCCGGAGCAAAAAAGGTCATCATCGGCTCGGCGCTGTTGAAGAATGGCGGTATGGATCTGCAGATGGCGCAGGCCCTGTCGCACTACGCCGCACCGGCGCGCCTGCTCTTCGCGGTCGATTCCCGTGGCGGCAAAGTCTCGGTGAAAGGTTGGCGGGAAGGCACTGCGCTAACGCCCATGGATATGATGCGGCAGACCGGGGAATACTGCTCCGGCTATCTCTACACTCACATCGACACCGAGGGAACGATGCGCGGTTTTCCCTTCGAGGTGATTGCAAAACTAAAGGAAGCAACTTCGCGCAAACTCATCGTTGCCGGCGGCATCAAATCCATGGAAGAAGTAAACCGGCTCCACGCCGAGGGCGTAGACTCCGTGGTGGGCATGGCCGTTTACACCGGGGCTCTCGAGGCGTAGCGCGGCCAGGCTCCATGGCGGCCGTTTCCTGCTTTTGATAACCTTTGCAGTGGGGTAAATACGTCGATCAAGTCCCGGAACCCGGCGCCGGGCCAGGAGCCAAGTGTCACAGGCACAAGTCGTTTCATCCGTGGAATTCAGCGGTGGGGATCAGTCGCGGGAGAGCGTCTTCAATCTTTTCCGGCGCTGGGGATATCTCCAGGCAGACCTCGATCCACTCGGACAGTTTCCCCGTCTTGATTACTCCGAGCTGAAGATCAGCGGCCCGGACGCCGAGCGCGCCCGCGAAATCTACTGTGGCAGCATCGGCGCCGAGTTCATGCACATTCCCTATCCCGAACGCCGTCAGTGGATCATCGACCGTCTGGAAGGTCCGCAGTCCGAGGTCAATCGCGAAGCCATTCTCAAGCAACTGCTCGAGGCCGACATCTTTGAGCAGATGTTGCAGACGCTCTACATTGGCACCAAGCGCTTTTCGCTCGAAGGCAACACCGCCCTGATTCCCATGATGGAGGAGATTCTGGCCGGAGCCGCGGTGCACGGCGCCGAGGAATGCGTCATGGCCATGAGCCATCGCGGGCGCCTCACCGCCATCTACAACACCGTGGGCCGTTCCGCAACCGACATATACGCGGGCTTTGAAGATGTTGATCCGCGCTCCATCCTTGGCGGCGGCGATGTGAAGTATCACCTTGGTGCCACCGGCTTTCGCGACTTCAGCGGTCAGCGCATGCGGATTCACCTGGTCAGCAATCCCAGCCACCTGGAGGCCGTCGATCCCGTCGCGCTGGGACGCGTTCGCGCCAAGCAAACCCGGCGCGGCGCCGAGGGCAAACGCCAGGTCCTGCCCATCCTCATGCATGGCGATTCTGCTTTTGCCGGACAGGGTATCTGGGCCGAGACGCTCAACATGAGCTACCTGCCGGGCTTCGAAGTCGGCGGCACCATCAACATCATCGTCAACAACCTGCTCGGCTTCACTACCAATCCAAGCGAATACGCCAGCGGACGCTTTGCCAGCGACCTCGCCAAGCGCCTGCCCATTCCAATTTTCCATGTGAACGCGGAAGACCCCGACGCAGTTGTCCGTATCGGCCGGCTGGCGCTTGAATACCGATACAAGTTCGCTTCCGACGTACTCATCGACCTCATCGGCTATCGCCGCCACGGCCACTCGGAAATCGACGATCCCACCATCACCCAACCCATCGTCTACGCCAAAATCAGGGTCCATCCGCCGCTTTACGAAATCTACGCCAAGCGGCTGGGCATCGACGTCACAGCTCAGGTTGCCGAATCCAGGGCGCGCTACCAGCAGGCCAAGGCAGATGCCAAAGCCATGATCAAAACGCCGCTGTTGTATGAGCTGCCCGATTACTGGAACGGATTCTTCGGCCGCAAATGGTTACCAGCCAACGAAATTGACACCGGCGTCGCGCCCGAGGAACTCATGCGTCTGGGCCTGAAACTTGGCGAATACCCGGCGGGCTTCCACATCCATCCCAAGGTCGCCGCCCTGTTCAAACAACGCCAGGAGATGGCGCTAGGTAAGCGTCTCATCGACTACGGCATGGCCGAAGCCCTGGCCTTCGCCAGCCTGGTCAGCAGCGGGATTCCGGTTCGAATGAGTGGGCAGGATTCGCGCCGCGGCACCTTCAGTCATCGTCACTCGTGTCTCATCGATGTTGAGGACGAGAGCGAATACATGCCTCTGCAGCATATCTCCCCCGGCCAGGCCCTCATCGAGATCCATAACTCGGAGCTTTCCGAAGCCGCCGTCCTCGGTTTCGAGTACGGATATAGCCGCGATTATCCCGAGACGCTCACCCTCTGGGAGGCACAGTTCGGCGACTTCGCAAACAGCGCCCAGATCATCATCGATCAGTTCATCAGCGCTGGCGAAGAAAAGTGGGGTTTGCTGTCAGGACTCGTGCTGCTCCTGCCACACGGCTATGAAGGTCAGGGACCCGAGCATTCCAGTGCCCGGATGGAGCGTTATCTGCAACTGTGCGCGCGTGACAATATGCAGGTATGCCAGCCATCTTCGGCGGCGCAATTCTTCCATCTCCTGCGCCGTCAGGCTCTGCGCAAATGGCGCAAACCGCTCATTTGCTTCACTCCCAAGAGCATGTTGCGCCATCCCGATGCCGCTAGCGACCTGGCTGCGCTCAGCGCTCCGCGATTCAAAACCGTGGTTGCAGACCGGGGCGCCGATCCCGCCGAGGTCAGGCGTGTCCTGCTCTGTTCGGGCAAAATTGGCCACGATCTTGAGGCTGAACGCAAACGGTTGAACCATGGCTCCACGGCTATTCTTCTCCTCGACCAGCTCTACCCCTTCCCGGAGCACGACCTCCTGGACGCCCTCGCCCCTTACAAGAACGCGCACGAACTGGTGTGGGTGCAGGAAGAGCCTGCCAACATGGGCGCGCACAGTTTTGTGAGACCCCGCCTGCGCCGCCTGGTCGGCGAGCGGCTTCCCGTGCGCTCCATAAAGCGCCAGGCAGCGGCAAGCCCTGCTACCGGTTCGGCCAAGGCTCACCAGTTGGAGCAGCGCGCGCTGCTTGCGCTGGCGTTCGCCGGTTTCTGAGGTTGGCTGCCCTCTGCGGATGCCGCGCCGGGCCGCCTTCGCGCCGGCACATCCGGGGTCAGCACCGCGCCGCCATCTTCGCCGCCATCCCTCTTCTCCAGAAATATTTCGTTCATCCTTTCTTCTGCGGATACGTGGTTAGGTTTTAGACTTTTTAAAATAGAGCAAAGATGTTTTACTATCGCTACATATCTTCGCGCCATCGCCGTCAAACTCGTAGGAAGGGACCAAATGGTAAACGAGACGATCACGCAAGGACTCAGACCGTACTTGATCGGGGAGAAAATCCGTGCCTTGAGACTCAAGAAGAGCATGGGACTGGTCGAGCTTGGCAACCACACTGGCCTGTCTGCTGCATTGCTTTCAAAGATCGAGCGCGGCAAACTGATTCCTACTCTTCCCACGTTGTTGCGCATTGCCATGGTCTTCAGCGTTGGACTGGAATTTTTCTTTGACAACAACCGCAATCGCAACCTGGTCGAGGTAATTCGCAAAGGCGAGCGCACGCGCTTTCCCGAGCGCCCCGGCTCCGACGCCAGCTCCTACTGGTTTGAGAGTCTCGACTTCAAGGCCAGTGAACGTAAGCTCAACTCGTTCTATGCCGAGTTCGTTCCGATTCCTTCCGACCAGTTGAAGCCGCACCAGCACACTGGGATCGAAGTGCTGTTTGTCATCGAGGGCACGCTCAATCTGAAAATTGGCGGAGAAGATTTCGAACTCGCCGCCGGCGACGCCATCTACTTTGATAGCTCCATGCCCCACTACTATCTGCGCATCAACGAGGCGGGAGCATGCAAGGCGCTGGTGGTAACCGCCGGGTAGAGCCGTCCCAGGGCGGACGGCACATAGAGATCGAATGAGCGTTGGTGAGCACTTTCAACGGCCATCAATATCCCGAACTGCAACTGGCTGGGCCCCGCGAGTACGCCGGGCGCCGCGGCTGGGAAATTGCCGGTGAGTACACCGACCAAGGCGTGTCAGGCTCGAAAGAGTCCCGTCCCGAGCTAAACCGGCTCATGAGTGACGCCCACCGGCGCGCTTTGAGGCAGTGCTCGTCTGGAAGATTGGTCGTTTCGGCCGCTCACTAAAGCACATCGTGAACGCATTGGCCGATCCTGGCGCGGACGGCGTCGCGTTTATGAGCCTTCGCGACAACCTCGACCTGGGCACGCCACCCGGTCGGATGATGTTCCAGATCATCGGGGCCATGGCGGAATTCGAGCGGGCGCTGATTCAGGAGCGGGTCAAGGCCGGACTGCGGAACGCTAAACCGAAGGGCAAGCGGCTCGGCCGTCCGCGGCGGGTTGTGGACTCTTCCAGAATTGCTAATCTGCGTTCTGCGGGCGCTTCCTGGCAGGCTGTTTCGCGAGAGCTAGGGGTGGGGCTTGCCACTCTGTACCGGGTAACTGCCACCTAACACTGGTTGACGTCAATGCATGGCTGCCCAGTGGGATCTTGCGGCGTCCGCCTGGCCTGTTGCAGCCGAGCCGCGAACCGCAAGCAGTGCTTCGCCGTTCGGTCACAGAAGCAGCTTTGGTCATGCGAAACCGCTCAAGAGCAGCGCGATCTCGTGGGCTCGCGGCCGAACAGGATATTCCCACGCAGCTTTCTTGGGGCCTCCCGGCTGGAGATTCACGACCGGAGAACTGCCGGTTCCGGGATCCGCCGGTACCGTGCGCAAACACAAATGTGGCGTATCATCCGATGGGCCGGCATTTCGATCCATCCATTGCATTCCAGGTGCGTCTACGGAGTCTGTCTTTTTCTCGCCTCGCTCAGGAGGTCGCATATGTCCCGGATCCCGCTTTGCTCCCCATTATTGTCATTGGCCGGTCTCGCGCGCGGGGCTGTGAGGAGCGGTAGGTTCACGGTTGGCTTTGCGCTGTTGCTTATGGTGTTGGCGGGCGGGAGTTACGCGTTCGCGTCCGCCAACACTACGACGACCCTGGCAGTGACGAGCGGAGGCGGCGCGGTGACCACGGTCGCATCCGGTGCGGTGGTGACGCTGACGGCTACTGTCACCGTAGGCGGCGCGCCGGTGACGCTGGGCACGGTGAACTTCTGCGACGCTTCGGCGACGTACTGCACGGACATCCGTGTCGTCGGCACGGCGCAGTTGACGACGGCCGGGACGGCTGTGCTCAAGTTCCGTCCGGGAGTCGGAAGCCACAGCTACAAGGCAGTTTTTGCCGGGACCACCACCAACGCCGCCAGCACCTCCAGCACAGCGGCGCTGACCGTAACACAATCCGGGCTCTACGCATCGACCACCACGATTGCGTAAAGTGGCAGTGTGGGCAACTACACGCTGACGGCGACGGTGGTCGGCAACGGCAGAACGGCGCCCACGGGGACGGTGTCGTTCCTCGATACGAGCAATGGGAATGCGGTGCTCGGCACGGCAACGCTGGGAGCGGGCACGGCAGGACCCAACTTCTGGAACTCTTCGAACCCGGCGGCGGGCCTCTCTGCGAATGCCGTTGCAGTAGGTGACTTCAACGGAGATGGCATCCTGGACCTGGCGGTGGCGGACGGGTCAGGCGATATAACGGTGCTGCTAGGCAACGGCGACGGGACGTTTACGTTGGCGGCGGCGAGCCCGGCGACAGGCACAGTTCCCAATTCCATCGCGACAGGTGACTTCAACGGGGACGGCATCCTGGATCTGGCCGTGGGGAGCGAGGGCTACGGCACGGTAAAGGTGCTGTTGGGCAACTTCGGCGGGGACGGAACCTTCACGGAGATCGCCACCGTGCAGTCAGGCCCCTCCAATTCCATCGCGGTAGGCGATTTCAACCGGGACGGAATCCTGGACATGGCAGTGGCGAACGGTGCCGGTGGCGGGGTAACGGTGATGCTGGGCGACGGCGATGGGACGTTCACGGTCATGGTACCGAGTCTGGGAACAGGGTCCGATCCCAATTCCATCGTGGTTGGTGATTTCAACGGGGATGGCATACCGGACCTGGCGGTGGTGTGCAATAACCAGTTTTATGGCCCGGGCACGGTAACGGTGCTGCTGGGCAATGGGGACGGAACCTTTACGGCGGCGGCGAGCCCTGGGACGGGCGTGTATCCCAGTTCCATGGCGGTAGGCGATTTCAACGGGGATGGAATACTGGACCTGGCTGTGGCGAACCTAGGTGAGCCTACGGGCGACGGCACGGTGACAGTGCTGCTGGGCAACGGGGATGGGACGTTTACGGCCACGGCTACGAGCCCGGCGACAGGCGAATGGCCCGATTCCATTGAGGTAGGTGACTTTAACGGGGACGGCATCCCGGACCTGGCCGTGGCGAACGAAGACAGCAACACGGTAACGGTTCTGCTGGGCAATGGGGATGGAACGTTTACTGCGGCACCAACGAGCCCGGCGACGGGCATCAATCCGATTTCCATCGCGGTGGGTGACTTCAACGGAGACGGCATCTCGGACTTGGCTGTGGCGAACGCCGGCAGCGAGAAGGCGACGGTACTGCTCGCAGGGAGAACGGCTGCAACCGCAACGGCGAGCGGAATCGCGCTGCCGGTGGCCACGGGCACCCACTTGGTGCTGGCAAGCTACTCCGGTGACAGCAATTACGGAGCCGGCACCTCCGCCACAACCAGTTTGACCGCAACCCAGGGTACTCCGACAGTGAGCGTGACGGCGTCGGCTAACCCAGTGGCCTACGGGATAGCCGTGACTTTGAAGGCAACGGTCACCGGTAGCGGACTCACACCCACCGGGACAGTCACCTTCTACGTTGGCACTACGCCGTTAGCTAAGGGCACACTCAGCGGCGGTGTATACCCCTACCCGACGAATACATTTGCGCCAGGTTCCTACTCCATCACGGCTTCCTATGCGGGCGATAGCAACTACGTGGCCGCAACCTCGGCGGCGCTTGGTTTGACGGTAACTCAGGGAACGCCGACGATTGTGTGGCCAGCGCCCGCACCGATCACCTATGGAACCAACCTCAGCGCCATTCTGGATGCAGCGGCCCAGAACGGCTCCGGCACAAACGTCCCTGGCACTTTTGCTTATACTGCGACGTCAGCCGGCGGAACGGCCGTGCCCGTAACAGCGGCAACGATCCTTGGAATCGGCAGCTATACACTCGGCGCGAGCTTTACGCCAGCATATTCCAACCTCTACACGTCGGCTACGGGTTCCGTCCAACTGACCGTGAACCCGGGAGCGCAGATCATTACCTTCCCGAATCCGGGTACTCAGACCTATGGCGCAGCTCCGATCACGTTAAAGGCAACGGCATCTTCGGGGCTAGCGGTTAGCTACACGGTGACCGCTGGTCCGGCGACGGTGAGCGGCGAAACGCTGACGATCACCGGGGCTGGATCGGTAACGGTAAGAGCGACGCAGGCTGGTACGTCGAGCTACCCCGCCGCAACGCCGGTCAGCGTGACCATTACGGTGAACAAAGCCGCGCTCACAGCGACGGCCAACAGTTTGTCGAAACTGTACGGGGCAGCGAACCCAACGTTGACGTACGCGATCACGGGTTTTGTGAACGGGGATAGGAGCGCGGTGGTATCGGGCGCGGCGTCGCTGACGACGGCGGCGACGGCAGCGTCAGCGGTGGGGACGTATCCAATAGCGTTTTCGACCAAGAGTCTGACGGCGGCCAACTATAGCTTTACGTACGCGAGCGGAACGCTGACGGTCTACAACACCACCTCGCCCATGCTCTTGGAGATGTCGTCGAGTGGCGCGACGGCGGGCGGCGCGGGATTCACGCTGACGGTTACGGGCGCGAACTTCGAGGCGAAGTCGGCGGTGCTGTGGAATGGTGCGGTGCGCAAGACCACCTATGTCAGCGGCACACAGTTGACGGCGGCGATCGGCGCGGCGGATATTGCGAAGGAAAAGACAAACCTGGTAACGGTTGCCAATCCTGCGCTGAATCCAGGAACGTCGGCGGCCCTGCCGTTTGTGGTGATGAGTGCAACACCGGTGGCGGCGATCTCCAGCGGCTCGATCGCCGTGGCAGCCGGCAGCAGCGGCAGTCACGTGTTGACCTTAACCGGCACAGACTTTGTTACGAGCTCGGCGGTCGGATGGAATGGCTCGAGCCTGGCGACGACCTACGTGAGCCCGTGGCAGATCTCGGCGGTGATCACGGCATCGAACTACAACTCGCTGGCAGCCAACGTGACGGTGAAGAATGCAGCGGGCACATCGCCCGGCTTTGAGTTGCGATGAGGAGTGCGGCGGAGAACAGTGCCTCAAGGAGCCACACGCGCCCGCTGAGCTTGGCTACGCGGAAGCCTTTGTTAGATTTGCGCAGTTCATAACCAGGGTAAGCCCGGCGGCAGCAGGCAACCGGGCAGAAGAGAAGAGAGGATATGAGTATGACAAGGTTTGCGGCAATGATGGTTGCGGTTGCGATGCTGACCATGGCCCCGGCCTGGGCACAGACGGCCACCGGCGCCGATGCCGGCGCCGCGGCGTACGTGAACCAGGCGGGGGTGGCAAAGGCCGCGGCCGGTCTGAAGGCGGACATTTCGGCTTCGGGCGCGGGCGTGGGCTTTGTGCCGGTGTTTACCGACACCGCGGGCGACCTGGGCAACTCGCTCCTCTTCCAGTCGGGCAATTTTGTGGGCATTGGCACCAGCGCGCCGGCCGAGGCGCTGGAAGTTTCCGGCGCCAATCCCACCCTGCGCATCGACAACTACTCGAACAACCTGGGCGACTCGCCCAACTTCAACTTCTGGTCGGCGCGCGGCACCTCGACCACGCCGCTGGCCACCCAGAGTGGCGACAACCTCGGCCAGTTTGCCGCGGCCGGATACAACGGTTCGGCGTTTCCGGGCAGCAAGGTGAAGGTGACTTTTCTTGCCACCGAGAACTGGACCGCATCGGCCAACGGCAGCGCCATGACGTTTGCCACCACGGCCAACGGCAGCACCGCGCGCGCCGAGCGGATGCGCATTGACAACACCGGCAACATCGGCGTTGGCACCACCACGCCGGCCTATCCGCTGTCGGTCAACGGCGTGGTGCAGAGCCTGACCGGAGGCTTCCGTTTCCCTGACGGCACGGTGCAGGCGACGGCCTCGGTGGGCGGCGGTGGCAGCGTGACGCTGAGCTCGCCCGACGGCTCGATTACGGTGGGCGGCACCGCGGGAGTGGTCCCGCAGGTGGTGGCCAACGTCAAACTCACGGGCAGCTACGGACTGGGCACGACGCAGACGATTTACACGGCCACGGCCGACGGGTTTTACCGCGTCTCGGTCTACATGAACGTGGGCACCTCGGGCACCTGCGCGTCGGCTCCGTGCGCGGGCGAGGCGGTGACGATCCAGTGGAACGACGGGGTCTCGACGACGGCGCTGGCGACGGCCAACTGCAACCTGGTGACGGTGTGCGGCTCCTCGGTGGTGACGCCGGTGTGGGTCAAGAGCGGGCAGAAGATCAGCGCCTATGGCCAGAGCTACGGCTCCGGCACAACCCCCACGGGCGGCAGCTACAACGCCTACGTGCTGGTGGAGCAGCTGTAGCACCGGGAGCAACACCGCCGGCAACCGCGCGCTCTCCCGCGCCGTTCCACATGAGGCCGGGCCTGCAACGGCGCGGCCTCATTGTCTTGATGGCACGACCCTGGAATGGGTTCGATTTGTTGTCGCACGGGTGGGCGCAGGGGCCGTGGAAAGAGACGGTAACCAAATGTCCGAACAGAATGAACCCGATTTGCTTGGCGGTAGCCCCGTCATTCGTCCGGAACAGCGTAGAGCTGTCGGAAGTATCGGCGCGCCCCTCGCAAGCTCGGCTAGAGATGCCTCTTGCCTCCCTCACGGTCGCTAACGTTCGCAGCAAGCGCAACCGCGCCTCATGAACAACACCCTTGCCTTCACTTGCTGTTCTAGACGCTCCTGCCTTGCTCTGGCAGTCCGTCGCAAGCCGCCCCGCGGGCGCGCGGCGAGAACTTGTGTCGATCCTGCTCTTGTAACGCCAGCAGTTCGCCCCCGCAGCTCACTGGAAGTAAAGGACTGGCGGGGTCACGCGCGAACCGCTCTCCAGAAAACTCTCCTTTTCACGCGTGCGCCCCCGGCAACTCATCGCATGTTCACGGGAAAGATCAACTCAGCAACGCGACGTGAGGAGGTCGGACCAAGGAATGCTCCGCTCTCAGCCGCCCCGAGGCGACTCCCCTTCCCGCGTTCCGCCCCGGACTGATCAGGGCAGGATAAAAACCGGGGAACTGCCGGCAGGATTCATAACTGTAATTGGCTGGCGTGAATAGCCGGAAGCCGGAAGCTCGGCGGTCAGTTGCAAGGGCTGATGTATGTAGTTGAGAGCGAGGCACCATTCCAGTACACGACCGAAGCCGAAACAAAGTCCGGGCCCGCTAGCAAGAGAATGGTCCCGTTGCCGCGCACTGTGTCAGAGACCGAGGCCGAACTGATACGGGCAATCGGAGAGTCGGAGAGCACGGCAACGGGCGCGCCGCTTGTAATGCTGGCAGAGGAGGCCGATGCAGTGGCCACCGTAATTAGAGCGGAACCAGGGTTGTTATATCCATAGTTGTGGGGGTGAGTAGAATTGAGTTGGCGATCTCCGCGACGGCGAACGAATGGCACAGGCTTATTCTGATGATTTGCGCTGCAAGCTATTGGAATCCTATGAGGTAGGCGACAGCAGTCTGCGGGAGTTGGCGCAACAGTTCCGGGTCAGTTTCGGGTACAGCAAGAAGATTCGTCGGCAACAACTGCTGACCGGGCAGAAAGAGCGGCCTGCGCAGTTGCGTCACGGTCCGGTGAGCCGGATCGATTCCGCTGCCCAGGAGAAGCTGCGCGGCTGGCTCCGCCTGCAGCCGGACTTGACCGAGGTGGAGTTGCGCGACCGGCTCGGCGAGGCCGGGGTTTGCGTCTGCAAAAGCCGGATTGGGCAGGTCTTGCGGGCGATGGGGTTGCGGCGTAAAAAAAATCCCTCCACGCCGCCGAGCGCGACCGCGAAGCCAACCGCCAGCGGCGCGAAGAATTCCTCGCCACCATCGCCACGATCCCGCCGGAAAGGCTGATTTTCCTCGACGAAAGCGGAGTGACCACGCAGATGACGCGGCCGTGGGGACGAGCGCCGAAGGGCGAGCGCATTGCCGAAGCCGCGCCGCAAGGCCACTGGAACGTGCTGACCACGCTGGGTGCCATGAGCCTGCGCGGCATCGTCGCCGCCATGACCATCGAAGCGGCCACCGATGCCGACGTCTTTGCCGCCTATATCGAACAGGTGTTATGTCCGAAACTGCGGCCCGGCGACGTGGTCATCCTGGACAATCTGTCGGCCCACAAGGTTCAAGGAATCGAAGCGTCGATTACCGTCTGCGGCGCACGGCTGATCTATCTGCCGCCCTACTCGCCGGACCTGAACCCCATCGAAAAAGCATGGTCCAAGTTCAAGCAGTTCTTACGAACCGCCAAAGCTCGCACCGCCGAAGCGCTGGACCAAGCCGTCACCGAGGCCCTGAAAACGATCACCGCCGACAACGCAGCCGCTTGGTTCCGCCACTGCGGATACGGGACACATTAATCATGGTTTCGCTCTAACGCGGTTCCCTCCTGCGTAAGATATTCGGCTGGGACGGTGGCCACCAACTGAGTGGCTGCGATATAGCCAGTCGGAATTAGAAAACCGTTCCACAGCACAACTGAACGGTCGTTGAAATTGGAACCGCTGATTGTCAACGTGAGGCTCTCACCGTTGGCAACGACGCTGCTGGGACCCGCGGCGGAGAGTATGACAGCGTTCGAAACATTCACTGGCTGCATCGACGCCAATGTTGGACTGCGAACCACATACAGATCCTCGCCGTTGGAACCGCTGTTCTCGGACAGGAGGCAACGCCGTCGGTTCCCCAGCGGGTCAGTGCCACGGGGATAGCGGAGTGGAGCTGGGAAAACACCAGCGTACCAACCAAATTGAGCGGCTGCTCTGCGACGGCGGATAGCCGCTGCTGAAACTCAACGGCAAAACTCGTCCGCCTCGTCGATGTTCGCCGGGGTAAATCGCGCTCCCTGCAAGTAAGCCATCAGCTAGTACTGCAGACCGAAGAAGACGGTGTTGGGAAACATTCCGCCCCGCGATTCAAAGTAAGAACAAACGCTCGTGGTGCGAGGAGGATACTGCTCCCAGTGCGTGAACTTATAGCAATCGGGTCTCAGTAAGAAATCCATGGAGCTTCCTTTTCCCTGACCGCGATCACGCCCGCACGAGTACACTTGCTTGAGCTTACGCCATCGTATCCGGTGTGAAAATTCGGCAACAGGCACCAGGCGCGTTGTTTTGTTTTCTGCTCAAACCCTCTCGCTCCGCCCTTACCTGAATCAGTTCTCCTACAATGCTGACTGCCAGTTCCTCCGGTGTCTCCGCCCCGATATTCGTACCAATTGGCGCGTAGACAGCCGCGAGTTCCTCTCTCCTAAATCCCTGTTTAATGAGTTCCTCGAAGAGCTTATCGCGCTTGCTTCGGCTGCCGATCATGCCGATGTAGGCGGCATTGCTCCGCAGTAGCTGTTCCAGCACGATTTTGTCGAAGAGATGACCTCTGGTCACGATCACGAGATAACTGTTTTCATCAAGAGCCAACTCCGGCAACTTGCGAAATGAATCGATGACCATGATTTCCGCAGGCTCGCCGAATCTCTTTCGATTGGCATATTCTGCGCGATCATCCAAAACAACCGTTTTGAAACCAACACTCGCGCCCAGAGGCGCGATCCTTTGCGAAACGTGACCGGCGCCGAAGAGATAGACGGTTCCTGCCGGTCGAAGGGGTTCCACTAGAAATCGTTGATTGTCGAGCACCTCTGCGTGAATGGATATCTTGGCGGGCCCGGCAATCATCTTCTCCAGGATGTTCGGATCACAATCGATCTTGCCGATCAGAGTCTTGTCCGGCTTTACCAGACACCATTGCCTTTTTAGAGCTGCGCCGATTGGCGCTTTGTCCAATATGGTTACAAGCCAGGCTTTTTCTCCGCGTTCATAGACATCCGCCGCCGCTTCGCAGACCATGCGGCTATTCTCATCCGCTGCATCCACGAAGTCGATGAGGACTTCCCCCGTGCCGCCGCAGATCATGTCCATCCCAGCCGCGTCCTTGCTCGTCAGGTCAAACCTCTGTATTACCGTCTGCCTGGCAGACAGCACCTCCAGGGCCCCGCGTATGGCATCCGCTTCCAGCCGCCCACCACCGATGCTGCCGGCGCTCGACCCACCGGCGCGGATGATCATCTTCGCACCGTCTGTGCGCGGCGCTGAGCCGATGTTGTCAAAGATGGTCGCAACGGCGAAGCTTTCTCCACTTCGCAAGAGCTGCACCATCTCTTGGTACAACTTCTTTGGGTTCATAGTTCCTCCCGATTCATCTCTTGTGTCCAGCAATATTGCCTTGGATTCACGGTGCAGCGGTGGCTATTAATTTAGCTAACCACGTTTGGATCTGGTCGCGGACCTCGCGGAAGAGAGCCACTGGTTCATCGGTTGTGGCCGCGGCTGGATCGCGAAAGCTGTGATGGACTCGCTTCTCAGTGCCGGGAAATATCGGGCATGACTGCTTTGCGTTGTCGCAGACCGTGACGACATAATCGAACTGCTAGCCCAGGAATTCATCAACTGGTTTTGAACGGCAGCCAGAAATCTCTATGCCAACTTCGGACATGGCCTTGACCGCATTCGGATTCAATCCAACCGGCCTTGTGCCCGCGCTGAAAACATCGAAATTCTCGCCAGCCTTTCGCGCGACAGGCCCGCGCCATCCGGCCGCGAGCGGAATTGCCGGTGCGGAGAAACAAGACTTTGCATCGTTCTTGCACGAACCTCACCTCTTTCCGCTGGTCGGGGTTGCTGAGGCCAGGCCGGCAACAGCAACATCGATGCCGACATTCGGCGTCAACCCGCCGAAAGCGCAAGCCCCGACCCAAATCGCTTCCTCCAGGCGCCAGGCCTCGTCCTTCAATCGCGTCTGGCCACGAAACTATGGACAAGGAGAAGCGGATCGCGCTTTCGGGAATGGTTCCACCGCTCCTACGTTATTCGAGAGAAGGTGGACTTTTATCTCCTCCCCTGAGCGGAATGAGGTGCGCTCGGGTGGAAGGACCGCCAGAGCATCAGCATGGAGCAAGGTTCTCAAGAAGCGGGTGTCTTGATTGCCGGCACTCCACGCCAAAAGTTTTCCATCCCTGGATTCAAGCCGGACGCGCCATAAGCAGGTCTTGCCAGGTACGTTTCGCAGATCCTCCTGAAGGATCGCAGCGACGTATGGCTTGATAACGCACGGATAGCCCATCATTCGCAGAATGGCCGGGCGGACAAGCTCTTCGAAGGTAACCACTGCTGAAACGGGATTGCCGGGCAGCGAAAAAACCGGCTTTCCATTCTTCACTCCAAATGCAGTGGACTTTCCTGGCTTCATATCAATTCTCCAGAAGACTTGCTGTACATCGAGCTCCTGGAGAATCTCACGGACCATGTCGCGGTCCCCTACCGAGACGCCTGCCACGGTGATCAGCACGTCGGCGCGGAGTCCCTCGCTTAACTTCTGCCGCAGGCTCTCCCGATTGTCTGTGGCAACACCAAGAATCAATGGCGCGCCTCCGGCCTCCTTAACTGCCGCTGCGATTGCCACGGAGTTACTGTTGAACACCTTACCAGCAGAGAGTGGTTGACCCGGTTCGACCAGTTCATCACCGGTTGCGAGAATGGCGACGCGAGGATTGCGATATACGCCCACCGATGTCCTGCCAAGAGACGCGAGCAGGCTAATCTCGGGCACGCGTACCGGGGTACCAACAGCGAGGGCAACTTCTCCAAGGCGGATGTCCTCTCCTTGCCTTCGAATATGCTGGCCGAGCACGACCTCCGCCTTGATGCTGACCGCATCCTTGAGTTCTTCGGCATCCTCGAATGGGACAACCGCATCGCATCCCGGCGGGACAGGGGCTCCGGTCATGATTCTGACCGCACTCCGAGGGGCCACCTTAGCAGTCGCGACCGCACCCGCGGGAAGGTAGCCGCTGATCTTCAGCAATGCGAAACTGCTGCGATCCTTAAGTCGCACGGCATAGCCATCCATCGAAGAATTGTCAAACGAGGGCAAGTTCACGGTGGCCATCACGTCTTCTGCCATCACTCTTCCGAGAGATTCGAGAAGCCCGACCTGCTCGACTCCCATGAGCGCCACATGGTTTAGAATCTTCTCGCGCGCCTCTTCAAAACTCAACATGGCGATCTTCGCCCTTCCTACGCGGCACTTTGTGCACGACCTCAACGGGCAGGCCCGGATGCAGTGCACTTCCCTCCAACACAAGCGCAAATAACCCGTTGCGCGGCATTCTGCAGCCGCCAGTTGTGTGGTAGATCACACATCGCGTGGGGCAGTCCTTGCCGATCCGGTTCGGTTCATCCTGCAGCAACTTCCCATCTGTCATGGCAGGACTCCGCACCGTCCCAGTCGCTAGAGCATTCACCCGAAGAATCAATTCGCTCACCGTCAGCCTCCGATCTGGCTCATCGCGAAAGGACTGTCCATGGCGCGGGGAGCAACCTTTCCGGCAACGTAGGATTGGAACTCCCGACGCGCGTCCTGCACCTTCATCGTTCGCAGTGTGCGGGGCAGATCAAGGGTCGTGGTATCCATCAGGCACCGGCGAATCTGGCCGCGTGCATCCATGCGCAGTCTCTCGCAACTCTGGCAGAAGGGATGGGAGCGAGGGGTGATCCATCCCACGGTCAACAAACTTCCGCGCCAGTTCAGCAGCGTCCTTCTTGCTGACGATCCGGTCACTTCCTGTACGGGCACAGTCTCAGCATTCAACTTGCTGCAGACCTCGTCAACAGAGATGAACTCGGACTCGCACCACCCGTGCTCGGTCCCGGTTCGCATCAATTCGATGAATCGGATTTCAAAACCTAAGCGAGATGCAAAACTCAATAAACGAGGTACTTCCAGTCTCCAGGTGGAGCGCCGCAAGACGGTGTTGATCTTGATGGGAGTCAGCCCGGCGGTACGGGCGGCCTCGATGCCGGCCAAGGTGCGTTCAAGGCTCCCGCCGCGAGTGATCTCCGCAAATCTCGCTGGGTCAAGGGAATCAAGCGAAACATTGACGCGATTGAGTCCCGCCTTTTTCAGACTCCAGGCCATCTGAGACAACAATGTTCCGTTGGTAGTGAGCGAGACTTCCTGAATCCCGGGGACCGCGGACAATTGCTCAATCAGAGGCTCAATCCCACGGCGCACCAAGGGTTCTCCGCCGGTGATCCTCACCCGGCGGATTCCGGTTTCGGAAACCAGCCAGTTCACCAGCCATACCAATCCTTCCAATGGCAGCAGGTCAGAGTGTGAGACCTTGGTGACACCCTGCACGGGCATGCAGTAGCGACAACGGAAATTGCACAGATCCGTAATCGAGAGGCGGAGCAACTGTAACCGCTGCAACGGGCGCAAAAGAGCGGCTGCCTCGAGGGAGACCTTAAGGTTGGAGTCTGCCTGCGCCAATGGAGCCGGCATCGTATTCCCTTTCCTAGGCTTGAGTTTGCGCCATTGCAAATTCTTGTTTGCAGGTGGATACTCGCACACCCACCTCCGTCTTATCAACATTCTTCAAGTTGGCTGCCGAGGCGGCTGGAGTTGTAACCTGAACCCGACCCAAGCCTTACCACGCGTGGACCAACCCCGGGAACGCTACGTACTATACCTCTGGAGCAGCCAGAGCTGCCCACATGCCGTTTTTCTTTTATCACCAGTCGTGTTCCGATATTGAGCACGAGTTGCGCTCAACTCCTCAACATCGCGCTTTGCTGGAACCGGCACGGATGCCGCTTTCACCTCGGTTCAATCCAGGAGACGATCGGCCTCACTTTTTGTAGTAGGCCGCGTTCAAAGCCGCAAAGTGCTGCAGTTCCTCCGGCAGCTCTTCAATCGAGAAGATAGCCTCGTTTTCGCAGGCTGCTATGCACGAACCGCAGGTAATACACTTCTTGGGGTTAATGTATAGCTGCTTTACGCCCTCGTACCCCGGCTCCTCTTTCTTGGGATGAATGGCCTTCTTCTGGCAGACAGGAATACACTTCATGTCTTTAATGCATTTGTCCGTGATGACGCTAAAACTGGGCATGATTTCCAATCTCCTGATGAGTTCAAACAAATTACGCCGGGGCAATATCTACTGGCCGCCAATCACCGGTCCGTGCATGAGTAACAGGGATCGATCGAAGCCTGGATTAACGGCGTATCCGCAAGTCGAGCGCCACGAACCATGCAGCGAATCGCCGGCATGTTGGCAAAAGTTGGAGTCCGCACATGGACGCGGCTGGGTGAATCCGATTCCTCTTCCCATGAAACGCTGTAGAACACCTCTCCGCGAGGCGCTTCGACGCGGCTGAAGCCTCTTCCCGACGGAAACTCCAATTCCTCGCCGCCCGCGTGCAAATCGCCGGAAGGTAGTTTGGCGAGGGCCTGCCGGAGAATGCGGCAGCTCTCCAGAATCTCCAGCGCGCGCACTACGAGGCGGGCTTTTACATCTCCGGAATGATCCACGGGCACATTGAATTCCATTTCTTCATAGGCGGCGTAAGGGGCTGCGCGGCGAATGTCCTGCGATAGTCCGGAGGCGCGTGCGGTAGGTCCGACGACACCCAGGGAGCGCGCCTGTTCTTCGCTGAGGACACCAATACCGGCACACCGGGACAGGGCGGTGCGGCTGGAAGTGAAGATCGGGATAATGGTTTTCACCATGTCCCGTTCCAGGTCGTCAATCATAAGAAGAATTGTGGCCGGATCGGTGATGTCGCGATTGACCCCTCCAACGCGGTTCATCGAATAGTTAACCCGATTCCCGGAGATGGCTTGCAGCACGTCCATTACTTTCTCGCGAATGGCGAAGCAGGTCATGAACATGGTTTTAAAGCCCATGAGCTTGCCTGCAATACCGGCCCATAGTACATGAGAATGCAGACGCTCCAGTTCAGCTATGATTACGCGGATATACAGTGCGCGCGGAGGAGGACTGAGCTCAAGGACCTGCTCTATGGCCTGACAGATAGAAAGCGTGTGAATGTTCGAACAGATGCCGCAGACGCGCTCCATCAGGGCGATGACCTGGATGTGGTTGCGTGTTTCGGCCAAATGCTCGATGCCGCGGAAGTTGAACCCAATATGAATCCTGGCGTCCTGGACGGTTTCGCCGTCGCAGATCAGGTCAAGCTTGTAGGGTTCCTCTAAGGCGGGGTGGTAAGGTCCCATTGGAATCTGATAGCTCATTCGGCCTCCTCGCGCAGGTTCACGCCCACCTTGTCGCCCGCTCGCAGCATGAGGGACTCGTAATCCCGTCCAATGAAGTTGATGGCAAAGTATTCGTGGATCTCACGTTCGATCCAGTCGGCTGCCTCGCAGAGGTCGTAGATGCTATCCACCTGGCCATTCTCCACCTGCACTTCAAAGCTCAAGAGCTGGCCATCTAGGTCCCAGTGGTAGTCCATGACGATGCCGCCGTGCTCTGGCAGTTCGGTGGCGGTAATAGTGATGAATCGCGCCTTGCGGCCTTTCATGAGCGTCGCCAGTTTGCGCACATCAAGTGCCCCTGCGGCCAGCCAGTTCGAACCGCCCTTCTGCTCCCAGAGTTCGTTCAGTTCCAAGTCCGATGGGATGCTGTCGATTGTGCTCATTTTGCCTCTCCCGAAGACGGAGTTGCTTCCGTCCCGTTTGGAGCCGGAGGCGCCTCTGGCTTTGCTTTTGGCGGTAGCTGCGGGCGCTGCGAGGTTTGGGTGAAATTCAATTCATCTCGCTTGAAGTAAATCGGCGGGCACGCCGCGTCCTGGGTGAGCGCATGCGCTTCGCAACCATCCACGCAGCGTCCGCAATAAGTGCATTGGCCGGGATCGTAGCTCCAGGTGTAGGCTGTGCGGGTAGGGCGGAAGGTGATGCCTCGCGACGTGCAGCGATAGGAGCAGATGCCGCAACCCGTGCACAACTTGGCGTCATAGCGCACAAGACCGCGGTACCCCAGATCCGCCGGCGGGCGTTGCGGAAAGCGCAAGGTGACGGAGCCGCCCATGAAGTTCTTGAATAACAGGTCCAGAATGTTCATAGCTTGAGCCTCATCAGCAGCGCGGATGAAACGCCGAGCACGGCGAAGATCACAGCGCATCGCCAGTAGAAGCGCACCGAGGAATCGATTGCCAGGCGGGCGGTTGCCGTCGCCACCACGGAGAGCAGCAGAACTACCGCGAAGGAGAATGCAATGAAAATCGCGGCCGCCAGCCAGACATTGCCGACCTGCGGAGCGACCAGCGCTGCAACCAATCCGGTAGCGGCCACCCACTCCAACCCGTGCGCAAGCTCCCAGAGTGCCAACTCGGGGCCTGCGTACTCAGTCAGCGGTCCGGCGTACATCTCCTGCTCCGCATTGGTGACAGAGAAGGGATTGAGGTGCAGCTTTGCGGGCAGGCAGACGAGGATCGCCAGCACTCCAAGCCAGCGCAGCGGTGAAGCGTGCGACTGCGCCAGCGCTTGCAGGCTGAACGTATGTTGCGAAGCCGCAATGGCGACGACCGCCATGAGGAAGACAACGTTGTAGGAGATGCTCATCACCGCCTCGCGCGCGGAGCCAATCTCACCCCACAGGGAGCGGGAGGAAAAACCGGCGGCAATGACAAACATCGAGGGCAATTCCAGCAACGAGAGCAGCAGGATGAGGTCACCGGCAAATCCGCCGGAGCGCGGGACCACCGGAAGCAGTCCAACCGCCCCGGCCGCCGCGGCCACGGAGAGAACCGGCCACGTCCTCATCAACCAGCCGCCCAGTCCGCTGCGCGAGGGAACATCCTTGCTCATCAACTTAACGAAGTCAAAGAACGGCTGCATGAAGGGCGGACCCATGCGCTGTTGCATCACGGCTACTGCTTTGCGTTCTGCCCAAAGGAAGAACCAAGCGGTAGGAATGGCAAATAAAAGGCCCGGAAAGATCAGGAGACGCAGCAATGCGGTAGTCAGATTCATTGTGCTTTCTCCTCTGTGGTTACGCTATCTTCGTGCCGTGCAGACAGAATTTCCGCGGCCTTGGCAATGCCTTGCAGGATGGAGTCGGGACGCGGAGGACAGCCGGGAACATAGACGTTGACAGGAATGTGACGGTCGAGTGGACCATCCAATACCCGGCTGTCAATGAATGCATTGGTCGAAGCCGGGCAGGAGCCGATAGCTACAACAGCTTTGGGGCCGTAGACCTGTCCGTACACGGTCTTGATGGCATTGACCGCGGTATGGGTAATGGGTCCCGTGACGCAGACGATATCCGCGTGCCGCGGACTGGCTTCCAGCTTTACGCCCAACTGCTCGGCGTCATAGCGTGGCGTCAGGCTGGCAATCAATTCGATATCGCAACCGTTGCAGCTACCCGAATTCATGTGGAACAGCCACGGACTCTTGCGGCGGCTCATGCAAATCAATCGTTTCAAGAGACTCATTGCATCCCCCAAGGTACGGCCTGGAAGACATTTGGCCAGAGGCCGCCTGCCAGAAGCAGGACCACAAGAAGGACAATCATGACCTTTAAGATCACAGGTTCCTGACCGGTTCTTGCGCCGTCAGGCGCGGAACCCCACCAGCACCTGGTCAGCGCGAGCACAAAGGCGATTAGCGCAAGCGCAGAGGAGAGCACGAAGACAGCCAGCATCCAGGGACCTATCTGAAGAGCGGTATCGTACAGCCTCCAGCGCCCGAGGAAACCAATGGTCGGTGGCACACCCAGCATGGCCAGCATTCCGAAGACAAAGCCAAAACCACTGAATGGATAGCGCACGGTGAGGCCGGTACTTTCAGCCGAAAGGGCACCTTCGCCTTCCGGTGCGCTAAGGCAGGCAAAGAGTAGAGCCTTGGCGAGAGCATGCGCAACCGCGCCCAACATGGCACCGCTCATGCCTAATGCATTCGCAGAAGCCAAGCCCAGCATCAAAAACCCAATATCCTCCACGGAGGAAAGCACCAGAAGCCGCTTCAAGTCGCGCTGCGAGAGCATTAGAATCGCACTGATGAAGGCCGAGGCGGCGGCGATGCCGAGCCACAGAGACATGGGAGTGATCATCCACGGCGAGACCTGGACGATGGCATAGAACTCGCCGAACGCTGCAATATCGAGTACCGCGATGATAAGTCCGAGCACGAGTGCAGGAAGCTCATCGGCCAGCTTCAGCAACCAGACAAAGAACGGAACCACGGCCAGCTTGACGAAGATGCTCGTGATCAGCAGCGCCCGCGCCGTGTTGGCGTCGCCCCGTGCCGTCATCAGATCGCTGCCGATCAAACTCAAGGCGGAAATTGCGATGACGCACAGGTAAGTGAGCCTGGAGGAGAGCTGGGTTGCCGCACTCCAGACGAGCAGGACGGCCAGCACGGCGCCCAGTTCCAGCAACCCCAGACGCAGTGATGGACCGGGTACGGCAAGACCCGCAACCGTGGCAATGGCGGATGCCGACATCAGGGGAGCAAAGCGCTGCCAGGCTTTCGAGGACAAGGCAGCCAGTATCAGAGCCGCTCCACTCACCGCGCACGCAACCATCAGAGCGTGAGGAATGTGCTGCACTCGCGCGGTGGATTCGCTGGCCGTGATCTGCGGAGCGAAGAAGCGCACTCCGGCAAAGACGACTGCGGCGAGGACTACCATGGCAGCGACCGCGCGCTGTTCAAACTCCGCGATGACTTGCCCGAGGGCCGACGAAATAGCAAGCATGCCTCGCCAAACACCAAGGTAGAAGCCATCCACGTTGGACCAGCGGAAAAAGTCGCTCCAGCTTTGCGCCAGTATGTAGGAGAAATCGCGCGCGGGTAGTCGGCCTTCCCCAACGAAGGGTTCGCCACCGGTAAAGACGCCGCTGCCGCCCGCCCCGGCAAGGGCAGCGCCTCCGACCACCACCACGTGGCGGGAAGAACTTGCCATCGCATAGACAAGTCCGCCGAAAATCAGTGAGACCACGGCCAGCACAAGACCCCAGGTGGTAAACCAGCTTCCTGCCGTCGCGGTGAGTCCGAACCACGTAACCTGGATGCCCGTGCCCAGACCAAGGGCTCCGAGAACCGGGTTCAGGAGGTAGTTCACGGCAAGCTGTGGCGCAATCCCCAGTACCAGGCTGCCTGTAGCTACCAGGCCCAAACCAAGTTGCATGCTGAATGGAGCTTCATGAGCGTGTTCGCTGGCCTCGGTCGGAGAACCGAGAAACACGGAGTCGGTCGCCTGGATACAACAGAAGACCGTGCCCAGACTGGCGATCCATGCGGCCAGGGCCGGAGCGATCCAGCCCGCCTGTAGCGCAGCGGTGTAAAGCATCCATTTACTGGCGAAGCCGCTCATTAGGGGAATCCCCATCATGCTGCCCGCGCTGATCAGCCAGGCGAAGGTTGTGCGCGGCATTTTGGCGGCGAGTCCTCCGAGTTTGTTCATATCCCGCGTGCCGGTTGCGTGCTGCACGCTCCCGGCGGTCAGGAAGAGACCTCCTTTGAAGAATCCGTGATTGAGGCAGTGCAATAGTCCGGCGGTGATCGCGAGAGGTGTTCCGATGCCGATGCCCGTGATCATGTAACCGATCTGGCTCACGGTACTAAAGGCAAGCATCCGCTTCAGGTCGGTTTGCACCATGGCATACATGACACCTACGACCATGGTGATAGTGCCGATCCACACCATCAGCGTCCCGCAGTGCACCGGCAGCGGACCGAAGCTGTAGAGACGAGCGGCAAGATAGACACCGGCGGTCACGTAGCAAGCCGCGTGCAGTAAGGCGCTGACCGGGGTTGGAGCTGCCATGGCCTCTGGAATCCAGGTGTGTAGCGGCACTTGGACGGACTTTGCAACCAGGGAAACAAACGTCAATAGGAAGAGCCCGCCGGTAAACGAGCGGGCTACCGCGGGATCAGTCCAAAGACTGCTGCCCGTACGGCTGTAGATAATGAGAATCGCGGCGAGCAGACCATAGCCAGCGAGGTGGGTCATCAGCAAAACCTTGCGAGCTCCCTCTACAGCCTCTTTGTTCTGATACCAGAAGCCCACCAAGGCGAAGGAGCACAGACCGGCGACCTCCCACCAGAAATAGAAGATGAAAAGGTTGGCGCTCCACACCATGCTGACGAAGCCGCCAATGAAGACGAGCATGATGGCGTAAAAACGGGTAGTAGCGGCATCCTCGGCCATGTAGTCGATGGAATACAGCAGCACGATGCCGCCGATACAGGTCGCCATAAACGCGAAAAGAACACTGAGCGCGTCCACATGAAGGATGAGAGCCAGCGGCCCATCCCATTGCGAGAGGCGAAGATCCAGGGAACGTCCTCCCATCACCAAGGGAATGGTGGAGACCACAGCCAGCAGGGCCGGCGCACAACACAGGACCGCCAGAACACCCTTGGTCCGTGCTGGGAGCAGACGGGCAAGCAGCAGTTGCAACGCGGCCCCCACCAGAAGCGAACACGGCGCGATCACTAGTAGCGTTGCGGTTGTCATGCAGTGCTGACCTGCAAACCAGAGGCCAAAGTTCGGCCAGGCGCTTGCTCACGATATGTTTGGAATTGGCCATGTTGGTCTTTGCTCCTCCATCAAGAAAATGCTGTACCCGGGAACCAGAATCCGTTGTATGCTAGTGCCCCGCAGATTAATGATGAGCGGTTCACGAGGATCACTATGCCCCCGGACCTCACCCTTGGGAGAAAGGCGTGGGAGCTCTTTCTGGAGAAGGAAGTGCTGGATTCCCGTTTGGTTCGCACTGCCGTCGCCAATTCCTGGCAGCGCTGTCGAACTCTAAACATCGATGCCCTGCACAACAGTGATCCTCAAGACGACGGAGCCCGGAATCTGGAACAGCGCCTCTGCGAAAAGGAGCAACTCACCCGCATTGCGCGGCCATTCATGCAGGACTTGCACCATTTTTTCAGCGGCTCGGCATTCCAGGTCGTGCTCACGGACGAAGACGGATTTCTTCTGGAAGTGATTGGAGACAAAGGAATTGTCTCCCGTACCCGCCAAGTGCATCTTTGTCCCGGTTCCAGTTGGAGTGAGGGGAAAAAGGGTACCAACGCCATCGGTACTGCACTGGTGGAGCGCGCACCGGTCCAGATCTACGCGTGGGAGCACTTCTGCGAAGAGAACCAGTTCCTCACCTGTTCCGCTGCCCCCATCTCTGATCCCGAAGGCAAGGTTATCGGCTGCCTCGACCTCAGCGGAGACTGGCACGAAGCAAACCCGCACACCATGGGCATGGTGGTTGCCGCAGTGCGCGCTATTGAGAATCAATTAAGGCTGGAACTAGCCACCCGCAAACTGTACGCGGCTTCGCGTTACTCCAGGGCCCTGCTTCACGGTATCGCGGACGGTCTGGTCGCCATTGACTGTAATGGCATCGTGACCGACATCAACGCGCGGGGAGGCGAGATCTTCGGCGTAAATCCGGCAACGGCCAAAGGGCGTTCATTGTCAGTGGTTTGCCCCTGGAACCCGCCGCTGCTCCAAGTTCTTAAGAACGGCAAGGATTACGACAATCAAGAAATCGTGATCTCCAAGCTTGGCAAGCGCATCGTCAGCTCAGCTGCTCCGCTGCGAGACGAGGATGGCGGCATCGTCGGCGCAGTTGCTTTCTTCCGCGAGATCAGTGACCGCAATGCCAAGCACTCCCCGATGGTCTATTGCCATCGCCATACTTTTGACGATATTGCGGGCGAAAGCCCGGCAATGAAGGCGGCGAAGGACTGGGCAATTCTGGCGTCGGCGTGCAATTCGACGGTGCTGATTCTAGGTGAGAGTGGTACTGGGAAAGAGTTGTTTGCCAACGCCATTCACAACACCAGTGTTCGTGGCCACGGGCCGTTTGTTGCCATCAACTGCGCTGCAATCCCGGAAAGCCTGATTGAAAGCGAGCTTTTCGGATACGTCGATGGTTCCTTCACGGGCGCAAAAAAGGGCGGCCAGCCGGGGAAGTTTGAAATGGCAAATGGTGGCAGCATATTCCTCGACGAAATCGGGGATATGTCGCTGAATGTGCAAGCTAAATTGCTCCGTGTGCTGCAGGAGAGAAGGGTCTCGCGTATCGGTTCCTCGAAGGAAACCGATGTGGATATTCGAATCATCGCAGCGACCCATCGCGATCTGACAAAAGATGTCGAGGTTGGACGATTCCGTGAAGATCTTTACTACCGGCTGGCAGTGCTGGAAGTCAAGGTTCCACCATTGCGCGAGAGACCGCAGGATATAACCCCGCTGGTGCGTTATCTCGTCAGGAAGATCTCCCTGCGCCTCGACCGCCCCCCTGTGGATGTCGATGCCGAGTGCCTGCGCCGCATGACGGCATATTCGTGGCCTGGGAATGTCCGGGCCATGGAGAACGTGCTGGAAAGAGCCCTGGTGCGAATGGGCGATGAACGTGTGCTGAAGCTCGAACATCTCGGACTTCCACCCGAGGGCGCCCTGCCGGTTACGGACCCCGACCTCAGCCTACGGGCAGAGAAAGAGAAGACGGTACCCGCCATTAGAACTTTGCGCGACATGGAAAGAGCAGCAATCGCCGAAGCCTTGAGTGCGTGCTGCGGCAACATAAAAAAGACCGCTGCCCGTCTGGGCATCGCCCGCAATACGCTCTACCGCAAAATGGAAGACTACGATCTGCTTCTCGACGATGGGCATAATAAGTAGTTTTTCTAAGACCGATGTTCCTTGCATATCAAGTGTTCCAGAATTGAGCATAATTTTGTGTTCAATTTTGGCGCACTAGTCAATTCTTGAACAGCACAATACCGGCGATCTCCCAATTTGCAATTGATTTTTGGCCGCCGTTCGCCGATGGCTGCGCCGGCGTAGCACGATCCGGCAAGTCGCCAAGCCTCTCATCTCCGCGCGCGTTTCCACCTACACCCATGGGCAATACAGCGCACTGTGGCCGCCAGATATATGGCGACCCCTGCTAGCTCGCGAACGCCATGGGTCCGTGGCACTTTGATTGCAGGTTCGCAAGAACAGGTTGATGACAGGATCGCGCCGGGTGTCAACCCTCAAGAGTCATTACGAGCTCGGCGTACGGTTTTCCTACGGCTAATAGGCGACGTTGATTCAGGCTGCTACTTGTAAGAGCGTCCGGCGGCCAAGCAAAGCGAGGTTTGCGGTTCCGCGACCTATTTCGATTTGTCCCTCATAGCCCGCCGAATTGCGAACCGGACGGATCGCTGGAAGAGGCTTCAGGATTAGCAAAACAGATGGAAGCCGCCGGCATCCCGCCGGGCGGCCGGGAACGATACAACAACGGAAGAAAGGAACGAGGTTGAGTCCATGGAAAAAAGGATTCTCAATGTAAATGGGGTAGACCGCACGCTCATCGTCAACCCGGAGAAGAATCTGGCGCAGGTATTGCGCGAGCAACTCCTGTTGACGGGCTGCAAGATATGCTGCAGCGAAGGCCAGTGCGGCACCTGTACGGTGATCGTTGACGGCGCAGTTACCCGCGCTTGCATGATTCCAATGAACGAAGTGGAAAAGGGTGCCAAGATTTCCACCATTGAAAGCCTGGGAACTCCGGACAACCTGCATCCTCTGCAGGTAGCCTGGATGGCCAATGGGTCCGCACAGTGCGGCATCTGCACCCCCGGCTTTCTGATGTCCGCAAAAGTCCTGCTTGACACCAATAACAATCCAACACGCGAAGATGTGCGGACATGGTTTGAGATAAACAACAACCACTGCCGTTGCACCGGCTACAAGCCGCTGGTGGATTCGGTGATGGACGCAGCCGCCGTCCTGCGTGGAGAAAAGAAGAAGGAAGACCTGCTGTTTGAACCGGTTGAGAACGGCTCGATCATGGGTTCCAAGTATCGCCGCCCTTCGGCTCTTGCCAAGGTGACCGGCGCCTGGGACTTCGGCGCCGATGTCGCCCTGCATATGCCGCCGGACACATTGCGTCTGGCTCTGGTGCAGTCCGAGGTTTCCCACGGCAACATCAAAGGCATTGATTCCTCAGAAGCCGAGAAGATGCCCGGCGTGGTAAAGGTTTTGACCTGGAAGGACGTCAAGGGCAAGAACGCCATCACCGGCCTCATTACCTTCCCGACAAACAAGGGCGATGGCTGGGATCGTCCGATTCTCTGCAAGGAAAAGGTGTTCCAGTTTGGCGACGCCATCGCAATCGTCTGCGCCGATACGGAAGATCATGCCCGCGCCGCGGCAGCCGCGGTCAAGGTTGATATTGAAGTCCTTCCGGCTTACATGAGCGCCCCCGCTGCCATGGCTCCGGACGCCCTCGAGATTCACCCCGGGGTACCAAACGTTTACTTCGAACAGGGTGTGAGGAAGGGCGAGGATACCGCGCCCTTGATGGAGAAGGCCGCTTACACGGTAGAAGCTGAGACCTACTGCAGCCGTCAGCCTCACCTCCATCTTGAGCCCGATTGCGGCCTGGCCTATATGGACGAAAGCGGCCGCCTGACCATCCATTCCAAGAGCATTGGTCTGCACCTGCACCATGCCATGATAGCCCCCGGCCTCGGCATCGAGCCGGAGAAACTCCGTCTCATTGAGAATGGTGTCGGCGCAACCTACGGTTATAAGTTCAGTCCGACGATGGAAGCCCTGCTAGGTGTTGCCTGCATGGCGACCAGTCGCCCGGTTTCGCTGGTTTACAACCAGTTCCAGAACATCACCTACACCGGCAAGCGCTCCCCGGTCGAAATGAAAATCAAGCTAGGCGCCGACAAGAACGGCAAACTGACTGCCATGGAGCACACTTGGTGGGTCGACCACGGCCCGTATTCTGAATTCGGCGATTTGTTGACCGTCCGTCAGGCACAGTTTACCGGCGCCGGTTACGACATCTCGAATATCCGCGCCCTGGGACATACGGTTTGCACCAACCATGCATGGGGCTCGGCGTTCCGCGCCTATGGCTCTCCGCAATCGTTCCTGGCTTCGGAAATCGCCATGGACATGCTGGCCGAGAAGATGGGGGTGGATCCATTCGAGCTGCGCTACAAGAACATCTATCGCCCGGGCGCAACCACTCCTACCGGTCAGGAACCGGATGTGTTCTGCCTCGAAAACCTCTTTAATCTGCTCCGTCCGAAGTATGAAGAGGCCAAGAAGCGCTGCAAGGAACTCTCCACTCCAGAGAAACCTCGTGGCGTCGGTCTGTCGCTGGGCATCTATGGCTGCGGTCTCGACGGTCCGGATGGAGCGGCAACCGCAATCGAACTGACGCCAAACGGCGTGACTATCTTTGCCACCTGGCAGGACCACGGCCAGGGCGCTGACCTTGGCGCGCTGACGATTACCCATGAAACCCTGCGTCCGCTTCACCTGCATCCGTCGCAGATCAAGCTGGAATTGAACGACACCCTGCTACCCAATAGCGGTCCTTCGGGCGGCAGCCGTTCCAACGTCATGATCGGCAATGCCTTGAAGGTTGGCGCTGAGATGCTGATGAATGCCATGCGCAAGCCTGACGGCACCTATCGCACCTACGACGAAATGGTGGCGGAGAAGATTCCGCTCCGTTACGACGGCAAGTGGGTCGCCGCTGACTGCACTGCCTGCGATGCGGTTACCGGCCAGGGCAAGCCCTTCCCGATCTACATGTACGAACTGTTTATGCCTGAGGTCGAGGTCAACACCAAGAACGGCAAGGTGAAGGTGGTAAAGTTCACCACGGCAGTTGACGTGGGCACCATCATCAACCGCGCCACCGTCGAGGGCCAGATCTATGGCGGCATCGCCCAAGGCATTGGACTCGCGCTGACCGAGGACTTCGAGGACCTGAAGTTCCACACTACCTTGAGGAACTGCGGCCTGCCTTCCATCAAGGACATTCCAGACGACTTCGAGATCCTGTTCCAGGAGACCCGGCGCCCACTCGGACCCTTCGGGGCCGCGGGCGTCGGCGAAGCGCCTCTAACCGCTCCGCACCCGGCGGTGCTGAACGCGATCCACAACGCGTGCGGCATCCGCATTCTGCGGGTACCGGCGCTGCCCAAGGTCGTCAAAGCAGCCCTTGACGCAAAGGAGAAGCAGGCAGTGCACGCTTAACCCTGCGCTCTGTAACGGCCGGCTGAAACGAAATCAAGGTTTCGTTCCAGCCGTGTCTTAAATGCTTTTACCGCGCAAGCCTGATGACTGGAACAACTGGTCGTGGAGTTGTTCGCAGAGGAGAGCAGCGTTATGGATCGCGAGCGCGTCAAGCGGTGGGAGGCGCAATGCATCCAGGAGCAGGCGCCAGCCTGCAATGCTGCTTGTCCAGTACACGTAGATGCCCGGGGACTGCTGGAATGCGTTCGTAAAGGAGATTTCAAGCGCGGACTCAAAATCTTTGCCAACTCCATTTTCTTGCCGCAAATCGTTGCGCGCATCTGCGATCATCCCTGTCACGGATTCTGTAAACGCGGCGAAGCGGGTGAGCCCCTGAACATTTCGGCGCTGGAACGCGCCTGCGCCGAGTATGGCGGTACCGCGCCCGAGGTGCGGCGGCTTTCCGCAAAGCACCAGCGTGTAGCCGTGGTCGGCGGTGGTTTGAGCGGTGTGGTGGTCGCCCTCGATCTCGCAGCCAAAGGTTACGAGGTTTCGATCCTCGAGGCGTCCGATCAACTGCTTGGCCGGCTCCGCAGGATTGGCGAACATCTGCTGCCGGAAAAGTGCATCGAGACGGACCTTGCACTGCTCGAACAGCTTGAAGTCTCGGTGCAATGCAACACGCGGGTATCGCTTGATGGCCCGGCGCCGAATCTCGATTCCCTAACGCAAGACTTTGACGCTGTTTATCTGGGATGTGGCGACGGTTGGCTATCTGCAGACGGCCATCGCATTGAGATTGATTCCCTGACCTACGCCACAAACAACTCCAAGGTATTTGCCGGAGGGACGCTGCGCTATTCGCCCGCGCAGTTCTCGCCGATTACCTCGGTCCAGGACGGCCGCTATGCAGGACTATCGATCGACCGTTTCCTGCAGGGAGCATCGCTTTCGGCGAGCCGCGAAACGCAAGGGCCGCAGCCTTCCCGTCTCTATACAAACACTTCCGGATTTACTCCGCTGCCGCAGGTACGCGCCCTGGATCCCCTCGCCGGATATACCCGAGAAGAAGCACAACGGGAGGCCGAGCGGTGCTTCCCCTGTTCCTGCGTGGAGTGCGTGAAAGTCTGCGCGTATCTGGAGAATTATCGCTCCTATCCGAAGCGTTATGTGCGGGATATCTACAACAATCTCAGCATCGTGATGGGTGTGCGGAACCTGAATCGCATGATCAATTCCTGTTATCTCTGCGGTTTGTGCGCTGCGGTGTGTCCTGAAAAGCTGAACATGGCGGAGGTGTGCCTGGATGCGCGCCAGAGCATGGTCGCGGACAAGAAAATGCCGGCCTCCGCTCATGACTTTGCCTTGCGGGACATGGCGTTCAGCACCGGGGAAGCCTTCGCCATGGCGAGGCATCAGCCGGGTTACGCAACCAGCGAGGCCGTTTTTTTTCCGGGATGCCAGCTCGCCTCCTCATCGCCTGAGCATGTGCAGTCCTGCTATGAGTTTCTATGCGAGACGCAGGTGGGCGGGGTGGGGCTGGTCATGAATTGCTGCGGCGCTCCGGCTCTGTGGGCCGGGCGGAATGACATCTTTGAGATGTCGCTGCGTGCGTTGGAGAAGGTATGGGGAGAGATGGGGAATCCGCGAATCATCACCGCGTGCTCGTCCTGCTATCGTACGCTGAAACAATTCATGCCCCAGTTTCAGGTTGAATCACTTTGGCCGCACCTCAATCATGAGAATCTCCCACGGCTCAGCTCCCAGGATTCTGAGCGGGAATTCGCCATTCACGATCCCTGCGCGACCAGAGGCGTGGGTGAAGTAGAAGACGGCGCTCGCCAACTGCTGCGGCACCTGGGAGTCGAACCAAAAGAACTCAACGAGCGCGGGTTCACGACCTGCTGTGGCTATGGCGGACTGGCCCGTTTTGTGAATCCTGATCTGGCGGACAAAACCGTGGCGCGGCGTGCTCAACAGAGCGAATCCGATTATGTGACATACTGCGCCATGTGTCGCGACAGTTTTGCCCGCCAAGGCAAACGGGCGCTGCATGTTCTGGATTTGATATTCGCGGGCGCTGAGAACGATCCGGCGGCGCGTCCGGATCCTGGTTTTTCGCGGCGTCAGGAAAACAGGGCTCATCTCAAGACGCGTCTTTTGCGGGAACTCTGGGGAGAAGAGGGAAGGAAATTGGAACCGTCCATAAAATTGCTGATCCCGGAAGAAGTCAGGGCGTTGCTGGAGCAGCGCATGATTTTGGAGGATGACGTGCGCAGCACGATCGAGCACGCCGAGCAGAGCGGGGAGAAACTCAAGCATCCGGCCACTGGTCACTGGCTGGCTTGTCATCGCCCCAGTTGTGTTACCTACTGGGTTGAGTACTCGGCGGGGGAATCTGCTTTCCAGGTTCACAACGCGTACTTACACCGGATGCAGGTGCGCTGAAATGAGTGCGGGAGAGGAATCGCAGGCCGCGGTGCCGCTGATCTGCTGCAAGTGTAATCTGACGCTTGTCAAATCCAAGGTGATAGCCTCCTATCTGGGCAGCGAATTTCCCATCGAACTCCTAAAGTGTCCGGGGTGCGGCATTGTGCATGTGCCGGAGTCGCTGGCAACGGGCAAGATGATGCAGGTCGAACAAGCGTTGGAGGACAAATGATTCCTGGTGCTGAGTGCGACCTGCGGTACAGGTACGGGCCGGGGAAGGCCCCCGGCTGTGCGGGAGTGCTGGCGCATCCAGGCGGATTCGGACTGACCTTGCGTGCGATAGAGCTTGCCCGGTTGAATAAGGGCGCACGTGTTTTGGACCTGGGATGCGGCTCGGGGGAGAGCGTCCAGCTACTGCGAGCGATCGGCATTGACGCGATCGGATTGGATCACGCGCTCTTGTCTCTCCATCGATCTGCAGCGGAGAACGGCTCATGCGTCGAAGCCTCCGCCGAGGAACTACCCTTTGCGGATTCGTCCATGGATGGAGTACTCGCGGAGTGCAGTCTTTCGGAGATGTGGAAGCCGCAAAGGGTGCTGGCAGAGTGCGCCCGTGTTCTCTGTCCCGGTGGCCGGTTGATGATTTCAGACATTTACGCGCGCAATTCCAATTCCCAGGCGATCAGGGCCATCCGGAGCCTCCAGGGAACATGCGCATCAGCGATGTTTGTGCGCGAGGAACTGGAGAGTTGGCTGCACGAAGCGGGCTTCGCGCCGCAGTGTTTTGAGGATCATTCGTGCGCTCTTCGCGAGTTCGTCGCGCGCTTCATCTTTGATCACGGTTCGATAGAGCCGCTATGGGAGGAGGAAGCGCACGCATCGAATGCGCAGGCAATTGCTGCCGCTATGAAGCAGGCGAGAGCGGGTTATTTTCTCCAGATTTCCACTTATGTGGAGGGAAGGGTGAAGGAAAATGGGAACCGCGATGCGAGATGACGAGTTTGGAATCATGGAACTTGCCATGCGCGGATTCAACTGCAGCCAGATACTTGTTTTGATGGCCCTGGAGGCACAGGGCCGGGAGTGTCCGGATCTGGTGCGCGCCATGACCGGCCTGCTCTCCGGCCTCGGCTGCGGAAAACTCTGCGGAGCTCTTACCGGGGGATGCTGCGTGCTGGGAATGTATGCCGGCAAGGATTCCGTCGAAAACAACGCGGATCACCCGATTGCAGACCATGCTCGCGAATTTTGTAGAGTGGTTCGAATCGGAATACACGACTCGATACGGCGGCATCAACTGCGCGGAGATTGTGCAGGACGACGCGCGCCTGAGAATGACGCGCTGCCAATCGATCGTCATGGAAAGCCTGGAAAAACTCAGGGAAATTCTTGCGGATCATGATTATGAGTTCAGCCAGCAGCCACATTCCGTCTAGGGAGCCGGCGCCGGGGATCGCAGCGATCATTCTTGCTGCTGGATACTCGTCACGCATGGGGCAGTTTAAGCCCCTGTTGCGGATGGGTGATTGCCTGGTGATCGAATCCGTTGTGCGGATGTTTTTCAATGCTGGAATCTCAAATGTTAACGTGGTGGTGGGTCATCGCGCACAGGAACTGTACCCGGTTGTCGAGGCTTCGGGCGCCAAGTGCGTGCCGAATCCTGAGTTTGATCAGGGCATGTATTCGTCCGTGTGTGCGGGCGTAGCGGCACTGCCGGTTGGTGTTGAGGCGTGCTTCGTGATCCCTGCAGACATTCCGCTGGTGCGGGCGAGCACAATTCGCCGCATGGTTCGCTACTTCTTTGCAGAAGAGAGCAAACCAGTGGTCTATCCGGTCTTTGAGGAACGCCGGGGACATCCACCGCTGATTTCCCGTGCGGTTCTGTCGGAAGCATTGGCAGGCGGGCCATTCGCGAGTCTCTCCGCGCTGCTGGCGAACCATGAGGACGAGGCGTTCAATCTTTTTGTGCCGGATGAGGGCATTCACCTCGATCTGGACACGCCAGAGGACTTGACCAGAAGTTGTGAGATTGCTTCGCACCGTGAGATTCCCAGTCCACGGGAGTGCGAAGCTCTTTTGGCTTGCTATCAAAGTGATGGTCTGGTGATTCGACACTCACGGGCGGTTGCGGAGGTTGCGTACCGCATGGCGTTGGCCTTGGCAGAGAGAAAACTCCCGCTTGACCCTTACCTGGCGAGGGCAGGCGGGCTTTTGCATGATCTGGCCAAAGGTATGGATGACCATGCCGGCGCCGGTGCGCGCCTTCTCCGTGATTTCGAGTTTGAGAATGTCGCCCGCGTGGTGGCGGCACACACCGATTGCTCCTCAGATGAGCAGAAATTGGACGAGGCTGCGATCCTCTACCTGGCAGACAAACTGGTGAGCGGCGAGCAGCTGGTGGGACTGGCGCAGCGCTTCCATCGGTCACGGGAGAGGTTTCGCGAAAACCCCCACGCCTTGGCCGCGGTTCTGCGGAGGCAAGCCCGGGCGGAAGCGATTGCCAAGGAAGTTGAATCCTGCCTCGGGGTTGAATTGCAATGCCTGCTCGGCGCTACGCGGTGAGAACAGGGAAGGCAAGAATATGGCGGTGCAAACAATGAGCGGGGCTGTCAGAAAGTTGGGAGTAACGGAAAGCGTTTGCCCGCACTGCTTGCGCCGCATCGATGCCGAACGAATTGCCGAAGGAGACGACGTTTTTCTTCGTAAGAACTGTCCTGAACATGGGCCGTTCCAGACTATTCTCTGGCGCGGGTTGGAATCCTACAGCGCCTGGGCAGACAAGAGGATGGTGCCGTCTCGTCCACCTTCCTGCTCAGCTGGCACGTCGCGCGGATGTCCGTTCGACTGCGGCCTCTGTTCCGAACACCGTCAGCACACCTGTTGCGTGGTCCTGGAGGTGACTCAACGCTGCAATCTGAATTGCCCGGTTTGCTTTGCTGACGCAAAATCGGATGGCAGAATTGATCCCAGTCTCAAGGAAATCCAGGTTTGGTGCCAGACCCTGTTAAGCAACGGTGGTCCGTATAATATTCAGCTCTCCGGTGGAGAACCGGCCTTGCGTGACGATCTTCCGGAGATCGTCCAGATGATACGGGCATGCGGCTTCAGTTTCGTGCAACTGAATACCAACGGCGTTCGACTCGCCCAGGACCGTGACTACGCGAGGCGGTTGAAGGATGCGGGACTTGGCTGCGTCTTTCTGCAGTTCGACGGCGTTTCCGAGGCGGTCCACCGTAAGATTCGCAGCCTCGACCTCCGCCAAGTCAAGGATGCTGCGATTCGCATCTGTACTGATTATGAATTGGGAGTTGTGCTGGTGCCCACGCTTGTGCCCGGCGTCAACACCGCACAGATTGGCGACATGATCCGGTTTGCCATCGCCAACGCGCCCACCGTCCGTGCGATTCACTTTCAGCCCGTCAGCTACTTTGGCCGCTACCCGTCACTGCCTCAAGATTCTGATCGCATCACGCTACCGGAGGTGATGCAGAGGATCGAGGAACAGACCGCCGGCCTCTTTTGCGCGAAGGATTTCTACCCTGCTTCGGGCGAGAACGCTTTTTGCGAATTTCACGGGAAATTCTGGTTGCGTCCTGATGGCCGGGTTGAGCCCGCGGTGCGGCCCGTAGTTTCGTGTTGTGCACCGCCCCGCGATGAACGCCTGGTGCAACTCGGAGCCGAACCAGATGGAAACGGCGAAGCAGCGCGGCGGGCGCGCAAGTTTGTTGCGCAGCACTGGGCGCTTCCGCCGCTGAAGCCTGTGTCCGTCCCCGAGGCGGGAATCGATGTCAGCAGCCTTGATGCATTCCTCGCCCAGAATAGGCATTCTTTCTGCATCTCCGGCATGGCTTTTCAGGATGCATGGAATCTCGATCTCACCCGCTTGAAAGAGTGTTTTCTGCATGTCCTCTCTCCGGACCGGAAAATGGTTCCGCTCTGCGCCTACAATCTCACCGGCATCGACGGTCGCGCGCTCTATCGAACATTCGGTATCGCGCAGGCTGAGGCCGGAGGCGTGGCATGAATACCTCTCTTGCCGCGATTCGGAAAACGCCTTTGGAGAATTGGATTGCGCATCGCATCGATGTCGCTCCTGGGACGCTTACGCCAAGCGACCTATCGCGATACCAGGTGGCAAAGCTGCGCCAGACTCTGGGCTGGGTACGAGAACGCAGTTCATTCTACTCGCGTCATCTTAGCGGCTTCGATGAATCTTCGCTGCGGTCGATGGAGGACGTGCGCCGGATTCCATTTACTACCGCGGCGGACCTTTCCCGGCATGCATCGCGTTTCCTTTGCGTTTCGCAGGACGAGATTCAACGGGTTGTGACTCTGGCGAGCAGCGGCACCAGCGGAGAGCCGAAGCGCCTTTTCTTCACTGCATCAGACCAGGAGTCCGCGCTCGACTTCTTCGAACACGGCGTATCGACCCTGGCGGAGCGCGGAGACACGATGTTGATCGCCCTTCCCGGCGAACGACATGGAAGCGTGGGCAATTTGCTTGCCAAGGGAATCGAACGATCCGGTGTGAGGCCGGTCGCGTATGGGCTGATCTCGAATCCCGCGGATGTTTTAGAGACGATGGCGCGCGAGTGCGCAACCAGCATCATCGGGTTCCCGGTGCAGTTGTTATGTCTCGCAAATCAGCGCGGTCGGCTTGCAGACCGGGTCTTTTCTAAGCTGCGCAGCATTGTGTTGTGCAGCGATCACGTTCCATCGGCCGCCGTCCGGACATTGCAACAGCGCGCCGGGTGCGAAGTGTTTGAACATTATGGCATGACCGAGATGGGATTAGGCGGCGGGGTGGATTGCCAAGCCCACGCCGGTTATCACCTGCGAGAGGCTGACCTCCTGTTCGAGATTGTAGATGTTCGAAGCGGAGAGCCAATGCCCGACGGAGAGATGGGAGAGGTCGTGTTTTCGACTCTTACGCGCCAAGGAATGCCGCTGATCCGATACCGGACCGGCGACATCTCTGGTTTTTCCGCGGAACGGTGTCCATGCGGTACCATGCTGAAGACTTTGCAACGTATTCGCGAACGGTCCGATGGCAGAATTTCTCTTGGCCCTTGTGGCGAAATCAACATGGCCGTTCTAGATGATGCCTTGTTCGAGGTTCCAGGCCTGGTTGATTTTGCCGCCATTCTGACTCGTGCCACGACGGCAGAACTTCGGATTGTGTGCCAACTTCTGTACACCGAGGAACAGTCTGCAATTCATTCCGCAGTCGAGCGGTTAGAACAGAACGTAATTGCAATTGAGCGCGGGCGGCGGAGTGGAGAATTGCGGTTGCGAGTCGAGGTGGCATCCAAACCGTTCGTGTTCAACGGCGCGAAAAGAAGGATCGAGGTGCGCGGAGAGCAATGAACCCAAGCAAGCTCTATCTCGTGCGGCACGGTGAGATCATCTCTGTGAGTGGCAAGAGGTACATCGGGCAACTGGAGGCGCCGCTGAGCGAACGCGGAGTGGAGCAGGCCTGGGCCCTCCGCAACTGGCTGGAGCCGATCGAATTTTCCCGAATCCTATGCAGCGATCTCACCCGTTCCGAACGAACGGCAAAGATCATCACCGGCCAACGGGAAGTCCCCATTCAGGTGCGGTCTGAACTGCGCGAAGTCAACCTTGGCGATTGGGAGGGCGTCAGCTTTCGCGAGATCGCGACCCGCTTTCCCGCAGATTTCGAAGCCCGGGGAAGAGATTTGGAACACTGGCGCCCTCCGGGAGGAGAGAGTTTTGCCGACTGCTGGAATCGTATCTCTCCAGTTCTGGATAAGGTCCTATCCAACCCAGGGGGAAACATTCTTATTGTCGGCCACGCGGGCGTTAATCGGTTAATTCTGTGTGCCGCGCTCGGAATCCCGACAGCCAACCTGATGAGCCTGGGTCAAGATTACGGCTGTCTGAACATCATCGAGTACAACGATCAGCGCTGCCGCCTGCAGCTGCTGAACTATGCACCGTTGGTAACCGGGATGGCCATGCAGGCTACGCAAGTCAATTCCCAGCGCAGGGCGAGCAGATGAGAGGTAGGACGCGATGGCAATCGTATACTTAGACAACAACGGCACGACTCCCTTGCTACCGGAAGTACTGGAAGCGATGATGCCCTACTTCCGGGAGGAATTCGGGAATCCCTCCTCCATTCATGCGTGCGGCCGGCGTGCGCTCGCTGCTCTGAAGCATGCGCGCACCTCCGTGGCAAGTATGCTGGGGTCCCGGGCAACAGAGATTATCTTTACCAGCGGCGGGACAGAAGGCGATAATCTTGCGCTCCTCGGAATGGTTGCCCCGGGAGACCACGTCATTACCTCCGTCATTGAACACAGCGCGATCCTGCAGACCTGCCTCTACCTCGAGCACATCGGCTGCCAGGTTACGCGGATTGGAGTGAGTTCCGACGGGCGGATCGACCCTGATGATGTGCGCAAAGCATTGCGGCCGAATACAAAGCTCATCTCAGTCATGATGGCAAATAACGAGACTGGGGTGCTGCAACCGGTCCAGGAGATCGGAGACCTCGCCAAGGAGGCCGATGTGTGGTTCCACACCGATGCCGTGCAGGCCGCGGGCAAGGTCGCCATCGACGTCGCTCGGCTCGGCTGCGATCTGCTGACGATCACTGCGCACAAGATCCATGGCCCGCAGGGAACCGGTGCTCTGTTCGTGCGCCGAGGAACCCCGCTGCGTCCGCAGATTCACGGTGGTCATCAGGAGAACGGGCGGCGCCCCGGCACCGAAAATATTCCCGGAATCGTTGGCCTCGGCCGCGCCTGCGAGATTGCGCGGCGTGGATTGAGTGATGGCTCAATGGCACGGATTGGTTCATGGCGCGACAAATTGGAAGCAGCGGCGCTGGAGCAAATTTCAGGGACCGGCGTGAATGGCGCGAACGCCCCGCGGGTTTCGAATACGTCCAACATTTACTTCGATCATGTGGGAGGTGACGCACTGGTCCTGGCGCTCGACGAACTCGGGATCGCTGTCTCGCGCGGAGCAGCCTGCAATGCGGGCGAGGCCGAACCCTCCAGCATTCTCATGGCGATGGGGCTCAGCGGCGAGCGTTCGCGGTCCAGCTTGCGCTTTAGCATCGGGAAGGCAGACTCGGAACCAGACATCGACTATCTGATCTCCGTCTTGCCCGGCGCCGTACGGCGGCTGCGTGAAGCATCGCCATTCTTCTCAACTTCGCAATCGGTCATAACCCACGGATGATATGAGTTCTGCGGCCCGCATGGATGGGAGAAGACAATGGATATCTATAGCGAAATCTGCAACCTGAAACGTCAGGGAAGACGCTCTGCCTTGGCCACCATTGTGAATGCCAGGGGTTCCATCCCATCGGTTACGGCAGCAAAGATGCTGGTCCGCGATGACGGTTCGATCCTTGGTACCATCGGTGGCGGTTGTGTTGAGAACGATATCCGCAATGGGGCGATGGAAGTGATGAAAGACGAGAAGCCGAGGACGTTCAACTTCAATCTCGACCAGCATCCAGACGATGATACCGGCTTGGTCTGCGGCGGTGCGCTTCAAGTTTTCGTCGAGCCAGTTATTCCACCCCCATTGCTGTACGTCTTCGGCGCCGGTCACGTGGGCTTCAATATCTACAAGGTTGCGCAGATCGCCGGTTTTGAGGTTGTCGTCGTCGATGATCGGGACACCTTCGCAAATCGTGAGCGATTTCCAGACGCGCTTGATGTTCATGCAGGCGACATGGACCTGATGATGTCGCAACTCGCCCCCCCGGACAGCTCTTTTATCGCAATTGTTACCCGGGGCCACCGCCATGACATGCGCGTCCTGCGCTGGGCGGTAGATACCATGGCACGTTACATCGGCATGATCGGTTCGGGGCGCAAAGTGCTTACCGTCTTCGGAGAGCTGGAGAAACAGGGCGTCTCACGCGAAAAATTAATGCAGGTATATGCTCCCATCGGCCTGCAAATAGGTTCGGTGACACCGGAGGAGATTGCCGTGTCCGTGGTAGCGGAGTTGATTGCCATCCGCCGCCACTGCGAAATTCCAATGCCGCATTCGCGCAATCGAATTCGCGACGACGAGCCGGCCACAACCAAGTAGCCAATGCAAACCCATAGGGTATTTCAGCGCGAGCCGTTCAATGTGGCGCTTGACCTTCTCCAACTCGCGACTGATCGGCGTCAACTATTCGTTCCAGTGAACGACAACTATTTCCCCCTATCGTGTTGCCTCATCCAGGGATGTTTCCGAAGCTTCCAGATAAAAATGTTACCGAACAGAGTGCTTCTCCGGAGCATTCAGCATTGCGTTGTCTGAGTTGGCGAAGAAGCGGCTGAGCGAAAAAGAAACGGGCGGCGAAGCGTGCTGCGAAGAAGGCGGCGGTTGTCACGGCGACGGTAAAGGAAGCGCAACATTAGGCGGTCACGTTACTGCCTATCCGGGAGGTGTGTCGAGCACCTCCCAATCACTCTTGATGTCGCAGTGGCATTTAACAATTGTTCCGCAGATCGTCAGAATGGGAGTATCCACATGAAGCTGCACACATCTGCCGCCGGAATTTTTCTGGCTGGTGTCATTGTCCTCATCTGCGCCGGGTCGGCCACACCATTGTGGGCGCAAGCGCCGACCAGTAAACCGTCTCCCAAAGTCATCATTTTGGACGCCCATGGTGGAGACTACCTGCAACTGCTGGGTGGGGCTCCAGAGAGCGTTACCATGCGGTCGGGGTTGGTGATACTGGCTCCTCAGCACTCGGTCGGGAAGCACAGCACCGGTCGGAATGAGGAAATTCTGATCGTACTGGCGGGAAAGGGCGAGATGATGTTCAAGGACAAGCCATCTCTGACTACCAACGGGACGCTTCGTGATGCGTTCAGGCGGCGGCACAGAAACGCGATGCTTGCGAATGTATCTTTTGCGCGTTCCTTCGCCAACGTAGTACGGAACGCCTTGTTCATTACGATAGATGTAGGTGTAGTTGTTCATACACCCTAATACTGGAAGTTTCTTTTGTTCCTGAGCTGAATTCTCTAGGGCACCTTCGGGGTGCCCTTTATCATTGCCCGGTAATGAAGCAACAAAGCTGATACGGAACAGTAGAGTGTAGGTTCAACTAGGAGAGAAAAGAATGAGCATCATGCCGACGCACGAAGAGGTTAGGGAAAGAGGAGCGGAGCAGGCCGTTCCGATTGACCACCAAGCCGAGCAGACCCGATTGTTACGCAGCATCCGTTGCTACGTCGCTTGGGCATTCTGGCTGGCCGTTGCACCTGCTATCGCAGTTGCCCTCATCTATCTGGTTGTCTTGGTGGCGAAATAGGAGAGAGTCATGAAGAAGATTTTGGTGTTGGTCATCATGCTGTTGATGTGTGCTGCGTCCATGTGGGGGCAGCAATGGAAAACGGACACAAAGACTGACGCGCTAACTGGGGAATCGTTTGTGAGCTACACCCTCACCGGAAAATATCTGACACCGCCAAGCCAGAACCCGGACACGCCACCCACCATTAAGCTGCGGTGCGACCCCAAGCCTCATCATCGGGTTTCTGGGAAGTTGCTCGCTGGCTTTATCGTCGTGAACACGGTACTCGATCTGGAGAACGGTGGTCACAGCACAGTGAAGTACAGGCTGGACGATGGAAAGCCCCAAACCGCCGTTGGCCTAGCCTACAGCACCGACTATCAGGCAATCAGTATTGATGATCTCCTTCTAATGAACATGCTCTGGGGGCATATGTTCTTTCACAAGCCCAACTCCAACCCACAGGTCCACAAGGTCGTGATTGCCGTGCAGGAGCACCTTGGTGGTCAGATTGTCATGCAGTTTGATATGCCGGATGCCTCACAGGTGAGTACATCCTGTGGGGCGGAGTATCTAAAGTAGGAGAGCGACGCCACATCATGGCACCCTTCGGGGTGCCTTTTGTTTTGCAGGAGGTTCCTAAGAGTACCTTTTTCCGCGCAAATCGGGGACACAGGAGTGCCCACAAGATGGGCACTTTCCTCTTTGGCAAAACTTGATGTTGTTGGAAAGAAAAGAAAAGTGGCGTTTATTCCGTGACTTTGTTTGGTGATTTGGCGTCCCCGGCGGGATTCGAACCCGCGTTATCGCCGTGAAAGGGCATAGACGGAGCTGAAAATAAAGGGATTACGTTCCCGAGCAGGAGCTTCATTCCTTTCCCTTCCGGCGTGTTCACGAGAATGGAGCCGATCACGGTACGCTCCGTCTCTGTGCTCGCCGGCAGCCCACGGTCAAGAGAAAGTGCAGGGCTGCTCATTCGGGCTTCCTCCGGTTACGCGCCGCCAAGGACTGCTGCTCGCTCACAGGCTGTACGCCGCTCGTCTGCACTGGAACCAGATGGCTCCCGTCGGTGAACCAGAACGAGTTGACCTTCTTTCCAGCCTTCCGCGCTACCTGCGCACGCTCCAAAATCCGCTCCCCAGCAACCTGCATCGAACAGTGCTCTTTCTCGGCAACGATCTTGATTGCCTGGGCCGCCGTGGTCAGGGTGCTGGAAGTGAACGGGACGCTCATCTCCTCCCAGAACTTCCGTGCGTACTCCAGTTCGGTGAACTCGTCATTCATGGAGGAACACTTCTCTTCTTTTCTTGAAGATGAAGAAGAAGATGAAGAGCATCTATCCAAGAGCGCGTGCGCGCCGGATTGCGGAACGCTCGCAACAAGGGGAAGCGCTTGGGCCGCCCGCCAGCAGCCGTCAACATCACAGCGATTGACCGTCTACGTGTCTCCGGGCTCGGCTGGCGCACCGTGGCGAAGAAGATGGGCCTCGGAGTAGGCACCGTCGTCAGGGCGTCGCAGAAGTTCCCGGCGCAGTCAGTTTCGATCTGTTCTCGGTAGTCTAACCTCGCCTGATAGCGCGACGGTGTCGTGTCGTCAGGCGCGCTAACCGCATTTCGTCGAAAAAGGAGACAGCAATGGATAACGTATCGCCCACGCCCAAAAGCAACCTGACCACAGTCGGTGAACTCTGCAATGCCCCGCGCACCGAACAGCAATACCCTCACGGGAGAGTAGTCGTTGACTTCGATGGAAGTAAATTCGCCCGCGTCAAACACCAGGATAGTGACTCAGTTTCGGGGCCCGAGGGTAGATGGATTATCGGATTCCACGGCTTCGATGAATCGTATATGACGGCTGTTCCAGATTCCGCCTGCGTGATTAATCCCAGTGATCGTGGCGCTGTAGCCACGATGCTTCGAGAGTATGTCCCCATCGAAGATGTAGATGAACTCCTAAGCGTGCTTATGGAGCGCAAACGCAGCACGGAAAGAAATTAGCTGGATGTTTTCACCGCGCCACGTGAGGTAGCAAGAGCCGGAGAGAGTATCAGCTCTTCGGCTCTTTTCTCTTCAACTTGGTCATCTTCGAGAGGCCTTTCTGCTTCTTCACCAGTGCTTTCTCACTTTCGATCATGGCGCGCAATTTAGCGGCTGCTTCCACATCGCCGCGCTTGGCGGCATCCATCAGCTTGGCAGCCTTCTCGGCCTTGGTTGTCATTGCACGAGTTTGAGCCGCTCTGGTGGGTTCGTCAACCCTTCCGCTTACAATGGAACGCAAAGGGGACCATATGCCGGACGATAAAGAGCAAAGGGGCCTTCGGGACACGGGAGAAGCGGCGGCGAACCAGACGGAGACGGCTCGTCAGGAGGAGATAAGTACGCCACAGAAGGACGGAGAGCCCCAAAGGGTGAGCTTGGCGGAGACTATCGAGTTGTTCAAGGGGCAGAAGATCAAACTGGTTCTCCTGCCGAGGGAGTGCCAGGAAGACCGAAGAAAGGGGCAGCGCCGCCGGCTGGACCGAATCTACGGACCAGTGCGACGCCTGATAAAGGTGTACGTAGAGTCGCCGCGGGAGAAGCGCAAAGAACTGCTGCGCGCCGAACTGGCGAAGATGGAGCCCAAGCCCGAACAGGAATAAAGCAGCCTCACTCGGAATATTATTCCCTTGACTACATATGTACTCAATGACATTATGTATGCATGGCATGGGAGATCGAGTTCACGGATGAATTCGGCGGATGGTGGGAAAGCCTCAGCGAGGATGAGCAGGAAAGCGTAACCGGTTCTATCGACATACTGGAAGAACTCGGACCCGCCCTGACCCGGCCACATGCTGACGCGGTCCATAACTCCGATTTTCCCAATATGCGCGAACTACGGGTGCAGCACGAAGGACGCCCCTATCGCATTCTTTACGCTTTCGACCCGCGTCGCACCGGAGTTCTTCTGATCGGTGGCGACAAAACCGGAAACCCCCGCTGGTACAAAGAGTTCGTACCAAAGGCTGATGCGATCTACGCGCAGCACTTGCGCGAAATCGGCGAGAAATAGGAGTAGATTATGGCCCGCAAATTCAGTGAACTACGAGAGAAGATGGCACCCGAACGTAGGGAGCGTGCAGCGGCATGGGCAAAAGCTGAAATCGCAAAGATGCCGCTTTACCAGCTCCGGAATGCCCGGGAGATGACGCAAGCCCGCATGGCCGAATTACTCGATATGGACCAGGGCAACATCTCCAAGCTGGAGAAGCGTACCGATATGTACCTGAGCACCCTGCGAAGCTACGTTGAAGCCATGGGGGGCACGCTGGAGGTGCGCGCCGTGTTTCCAGACGGCGAAGTGAAGATCGATATGCTCAACAAACTATCCGCGTAACTCATCAGGTGGGCTAGTTTCCTCGCCAGTATGGAATCTAGTCCACCGGGTCGCCGGCCGCCAACGGCCCATGGATATTTCACTCACCCGAAGCTTTGCCCGGGCTCAAGCTCAAGCACCCACTTCGTTTCACCGTACGGCAGTTGCAGGCGAACCATCGGAGCCAGCCTGGAGAATTTGTGCGCTGTCACAGTGCCACACCGCGAGCAGTTCAAGGGCGGCGTGTAGCTGGTGTCATCCGGCAAACCAAAGCCGCACTGCCTGATGGTGCGACCCTTCGTGCAGGCGAATATCGTGCCCGCATCCTGTTCCCGTTCCACTCCTGCTGCTTTCTTCATTTTCTCTTCCTCCTGATTCAAAATGTGACTCCGGTGACTAGCGGCTGCCGTGCCTGAGTTGTAGAGTGGGGGCATGCAGGCCGCCCATTCACATCCGCGCACTGGCGATTGCAGCCGCTCTATTCACTTGTTCCGATTGCCGCAATGGGCGCTCGCTGTCGTCCTGTGCTTGTGTCTATCCCCATGCGCGCATGCAGCACCGCACAAGGTTCCGGTCAGGCGAGTTCATGCGACCGCTGCAGCGGCCTCGCACGAAGAATCTGCGGGCATTCTCTTGGCACCTTGGGAGCTGATTGCGCTCAAGATTGGCTCGGTGCTCGGCGCGCTCCTGATCCTCTGGCATTTCGAGTCAGTCAGCAGCATCCGATGGGAGCATTCCCGCGAGTTGGAGGCACTAGCGAGCCGTTCGCAGGCTGAGCTAACTGCGAAGGCCGCGGAAGTCGCCAAGGCCGAACTGTCAACCGAGGAAGTCCGGAAGCAGCGCGACGCGTGGAAGCTGGAATCAGCGAAGCCCCGGAACCTTTACGCCCCCGCTGAGCTTCGCAAGATTCTCGGACAGTAGGCAGGTTCCCTTATGGCCAAGAAGAAGCAAACCGAGCTCATCCCGACCGCACAGGACATCCTGCTACTGCTCCGCATCCGGAACAGTCAGTTCTCCGATGCGATCACCCACGTAGTTGCGCGCAGCATCCACAGCTTGAATGGCCGGGCCGTCCTGTGTCGCGCCGGGAGCTTCCATCGCCTTCGGAGGCAGTACATACGTCAGACCTTCGGCGGTCGCACCGGCGACGTCTCCCGTTCCCGCACGCTCCCCGATGTTGGCGGCAATCGGCCCAGCAAATGGAACGGCGGCCGCGATGGAATGCCCCATGGATTGCGAGGTGTTCCCCTGCTTGGCTTCGCGCTTCGCTACGCGGTATTCATTCACCTGTGGCGCAACCGTCCGGTTGTAGACAGTCCGCAGAGCATCGCCGGGGTTGTTCCCTTGAGCGATGGCCTCAGCCGTCTCCGGAAGGAATCCGAGAGTGTTCACCACGCCGCGAGTAATGCCCCCAGCGATACGCCTTCCCATCGGCATATCTGGAGTTGTTTCGGCTTGCTGATTCAGCGCCTGCACCGTTCGTGTGATCGGTCCCGGCGAGACAGGAAGTTTCACCGGGGGGCGATAACCTGTCGCCTGTCCGAACTTTTGGGGATGGCTAACTGCCAACATCCCGACCGGGACAGCCTGAGGACCGTGTGAGACGGCCATCGGAACAGTCTGCGGAGTAGGCACAGGACGTGCAGGAGGAAGCGGAGTGACCTCGCGCATATCAACGCGGTCATTGGTCTCCGGGGCGAGCGGTGTGACTTCGCTCATATCGACACTGCCATTGTCTTGATTCTGATCGTCTTCGTTATCAGCCATTTACTTACCTCTTTCGTCACCACGTGACGTTGTGTTTGAAAGTTGGTTGGAATCGAGCTACCATGGGCAGCCGTGAGCTACACCGTCTATCCGCGCCGCTCCTATGCCGCTCAACATCTCTCCACGGCACTGCGCACTCTGCCTTGGTACACCTTGCCACCCGCGCTGTTCGGGGCGACGGTGATGATGTTCTTTACCCTCGTTCTGCTGCTCCTCAAGGATTACCCGCACTGGGAGATATTCCGCGGAGTGACCATCGCTTGCGCCATGGCTGGGTTGCTGACCTGGAAGATCCGGCAAGTGATCCGCATCATCCAGGTCGCCCGCTACTACTGCCGATAGCCCGCTCCCAGCTTGTAGCCTTTCGCGTCCACGTAATACGTTAGGCCGGTCTTCTTGTCGGTCCACGTCCCGAACGCTCCAGCTGGTCTAGGAGGCGGTTGCGTGCTTTTGGCTGGAGGCCTCGATGCTGGACGAGGAGTGTTTTGGTTTGCCGTCCCTTGCCCTTGTACACTTAGGCCGCCCTGAGCCACCGTTGCGCCCTTGCCGAGCCTATCCGCCAAGCCGCGAATCTGGGCGGTCTGGCGCAACAGATAATCGAGGTCTGGCGTGTGAGCACCTGGAGCCATGCTCACGAGGCGGTCAACTTGGGAATCCGAAACGCTGCCTCCAGCGGACTTACGCAGAGCCTGCAAGTTTTCCCTGTATGCTTTGATTCCGATGACATAGTTCCGTTGCTCTGGGGTGAGCCCACTGTTGGCAAACATACCCTGCGCCCACTGATGTGAAGTCGTCTCTGGGTCAGCTAACGCCGCTGCGACGTACGCATCGTTCAATGCCCCATTTCCTTTCTTCGCAACCAAGGCTCTTGCAGAGTTCTCCATATTGTCCGTGGCGCCGTAGACGTCGTTGAACTGAGCCGCATTGGCCTGATTCGCGATAGCCGTCGCGGCGTTCCTCGATCCCACCACTGACTGCCCTCCGGCATTGTCAGAGATCACCGGAGCGCCCGCGAGCGTCTCTCCGTGCAACCCTTTGTTGTAGGCCATCTGCAGGTAGTTGCCCATGTAAGCCGTCGCCCGGGTCTGGGCCGCGCTGGCATTCTGCTGAGCGATGGCGAGCCGCTGCAAAGCCATCCGATAGAGAGGGCTGTTCGGATCGTTCTTGGACTTCTCCGTTGCCGTCTTTGCCTCCTCGAGTTCTTGCTGCGTTCCCATCAAGTCCTCGCGAACTTTCTTGTATGCGATGTCGGACTTGAGCTTTGGAGGAAGCTGATCGTCATCGACGGGAACGACATTTCCGTCCTCGTCGTACTTCAAGCCAGATTCTGCCAGCCGTTCATTCACGCGATCGGTAGAGGTCTTTACGCGTCCCTGCGTGGTGACAACCTGCCCCAAGAACTTTGCCACATTTTTCTGAGGGATAAAGTAAGTCTGCCCGGTGACAGGGTTCGTCACTGGAACCTTGGTTGCATTCTGCGCAGCGATTTCATCGGCCTGATCCTGCGTGTCGATGTCCTGCTGTGCTTTCTGCTGGTTGAGATCGATGCTGACGCGCTGGTTCTGCTGATTCATCAGCACCTGGTGATGGAGTTCGGTGCCCGGAATCTGAGCCGCGACGGATGGAAAGAGCGTGGTCAGACCCACGTCGCCAATCTTTGCTGCCACGCCTCCAAGCTTCTTCCAGAAGCCGGGATGCTTGTTAGGATCCGGGTTTCCTTCGCTATCGACTGGCTTGAATATCTGGCTGACGCCCGATCCTGATTTCTGCAACCGCTCCTGTTCAGCTTGATCCCGTTCCGTCTTCGCCTGAAGCGGATCGTCGTCCTTATCAGGAAGCGTCACCGGCGCAGGAGCTCCCGGTGCCAGCGGCTGAGCAACGGCCAATGGGGTAGCGATTGGTTTCGGCAAAGTGACAGCAGCGAAGGGCGCTGGCTTGGGCGCGGAGATCGCGACCGAGGGAGATACCGGCGGCTGCGTGGCTACGGAGACTGGCGCGAACTGCCGTTGTTGAGCTTGCACCGTCGGCGGTGGCGCAATGGCTACTGGCGGGGTAGCCTGTGGTTGCTGCCCTTGCGCCTGCACGTCCGGTGCCTGTATTGGTGGCATCGAAGGGTTAGGTTGCGTGTTTGGTGGCGCAATCACGGGTTGTAGTTGGGTAGCGTCAAAGGCGCGCGGTTGCACCGCCATCAACTGCTGCAGTTCTTCGTCGGTCAATTGGTCAGCCATCATTTTTCCTTTTCAGATCGGCTCGTTGTAGTTGCTGCATGATCGTTGGGAGCAAAGAAAACCCGCTTCACGCGGGCTTGATTACTCAGTCGGAAGGCTCCAAGAGGGCTTAACCGAAACAGCGGCAAATCGCGAACGTTCCGGCCGCCGGCGGCTTGCATGTGCATTTCCGGTCCTCATCTCTCACTCCAATGAGCTTAATTCGGACAAGAACTCCCTCTCCTCCCTCGGCTTTGACTCTGGCGTCCAGCAGGGGATCTGGCCGCCGCGCGCGATTCTGGCGAGCCGACGGGAAAATCGGCTGGAGATGGTGTATTGCTAAGTGCTTGAATGTTAGGCATTGGAAGATTCCTCCCTTCGGATCGCGCTTCCCGTCGCAACCGTAAACCACTCTGGCAAAGTGCCGTCCCGTGCATAACGTTCGAGCTCTTCTTGGCTCATCCGCTCAAACAGAATGCTGTTGACCTTAACATCGCGCTTCTCAACCCACTGGCCAAGCTCCTTGGCAATCTGTTCTTGTGTCGCTCGGAGTTCGCGGACTAGGGCGGTGTCCATTTCGTACACCTCTACGACCTGAAAGTCCTCGCCCTTGCCGATGCCTTTCAGTTGCTTTGTGATCAGCCCGCTTTTCCCGCCGGGTACCGCCTGCATCGCCACATCTTCCGCGCGCTCATCGATGACGCTGAGCATCCGGTCGTGCATGTCATTAAGGACAGCAACGCGCTTTTCTCTGCGAGCCAGACCGCCGCGTAACGCTCGCTCTGAATAAGCCAACACGATGGCCTTCACCCGCTCCGAGAACTTTGGCTCCTTCTTCCATCGTTCCAAGGTCCGCTCCGTAATGCCGCACAGTTCGGCAACCGGTGCCCGACCGATTGCAGAGGTGATGCGGGATGCCGTGGCAAAGCTAACGGAATACCGGAACCGCGATGCTGGTGGCTCTCTGGGACTGACTACGACCGTCGAAAGTGTGGACATGGCTACCACGGCCATTCGCGAGGATGAGTTGTGGATCGTGGGGGCACGTCCGAACGTTGGCAAGACTCCATTCGGTTGCCAGATTGCCATTGAGAATGCAAAGCAGGGATTCCCGGTGTTGATGTTCACGCTGGAGATGGCGGATGTTCAGTTGGCTTGGCGAATCCTGTCACATGCTGGCTTCGCAAAACCCAGCGTGGTGCGCGATCCGCGCTATGCATTGGAGGCGACCTGGAACAACATCTCGTCCGCTCCGGACCGGGTAAAGGACTGGCCGCTCTACATCGACGATACGCCGGGACTATCCATCGGTGAATTGAAGCATCGGACAAGGCTTTTCGTAGCGAAGTACGGAGTACGGCTGGTTGTCGTCGATTACCTGCAACTCGTGAATGCACCCGGCAAGGGCGGCTACGAGCGGGTTACCAACGTCGCCAGAGGATTGCAACAGCTCTGTCGGCAGACGCATTGCCCGATTCTGGCGCTGTCACAGCTCAACCGTGAGGCTAAGGACTTGAGTAAGGAGCCGATGCTCGGCGACCTGCGCGAGTCAGGCGAACTGGAACAGTCGGCCAACGTGGTTTTGCTGTTGCACCGACCGCCCGGCCAAGAAGACAACACACCGGGGCGTGACGGAAAGATCATTGCCGCCAAAGTCCGAGAGGGTAAAGGTGGAGCAGTGAACGTGCATTTCGATGACCAGACACTGACGTTCAAGGAAGGACGGGCGCAATGAGCACGCAACCCATTACATCCGAATCCGACCGTTGGCTTAACACTTCCGAGGCCGCCGAGTATCTCAATCTTGGCGGGAAGAGCGGCCATAAGCGCATGAGCGAGCTCGCCAAATCCGGCAAGATTCCCGCTCATCAGATCCCTGGCATGGTGGGATGGCGCTTCAAGAAATCGGAACTCGATGCCTGCCTCGTGCCGAACGGATACAATGCTTCCACCTGCTCGGGCGAATCCCAGAACGGAGAGCTGTAATGGGAAGAGCTCGTTATCAAGCGGGATCGTGTCGGCCGGTGGTGCGCAAGGATGGCACCACGGTCTACGAGTTCCGCTGGTGGAAGGTTGAACCCGATGGAAAGCGGTGCAGGGCGAGCGAAATCCTCGGCACTGCCGACGAACTGGACACAGACGCAAAGCTGCGCAAGATAATCGACAAGCAGCGCGTCATTATCAATTCACCTGAGCTCGCCTCGAAGCACGGTATGACACTGGGGAGCATCATCCTCCACTACCGCCAGAAGGAGCTCATCAACAAGGCGGCCAGTACGCAGGGCACAGAAGCAGGCTACCTCGACAACTGGATTATTCCGCGCTGGGGCAAGAAACGGGCGGAGGATATTCGCACGATGGACGTTGAGGAGTGGCTGAAGGGCATCAAGCGCATGGACGGGACGAGGGCAAAAATCCGCAACATCCTGAGTGCCGTCTTCTCCCACGCGGTACGGTGGGAGCTCGCAGCTCGCAACCCGATCTGCGGTCAGGGCGGCTCCTCCGGACGTCGCGGTGCCTCAACCGGAGTCCGTCAGTCCGCCAAGGCTACGCGCGTCCGTGCAATCATCGCTCCCGAGCAGATGCAGCAGATATTCGAAGAGCTGCCCCTGCGCGAGCAGGCGATGACGATCCTAGACGCCGTGACCGGACTGCGCGCGTCGGAGATTGCAGGCCTACGCTGGAGCGACATCAACGTGGCCGATGGCACCCTCTCGAGCGTGCGCTCGGTCGCTGTGGGTGTGGTGCGCGAGGGAACGAAGTCGCGGAGCAACACCCTGCCGCTTGCGCGCCAGGTGATCCACCTGTTGCTGCTGTGGCGCGTCGCGTCGAAGTACCGCAAAGATGATGACTGGATTTTCGCGTCCACGGTGCGCAGCGGCCGGCAGCCGGTGCGGCTTGGGACACACTTCCAGCGTTATATCCGTCCGGTGGTGGAGAAGATCATCGGCAAGCAGGATGACATGCTGGGTTGGCATAGCTTCCGCTCATCGCTGGCTACGCTTCTGGTAGCCAACGGGGAAAACGTCAAGGTTGTGCAGGATCAGCTTAGGCACCACAACGTCCGCGTGACGCTCGAACTTTACGCCAAGAGCGTGCGTGAGGACCAGAAAGCAGCGCATGAGCGCGTAGTCGCACAGGTCATGCCCCAGGCTCTGATGGCCATGGGTCAAGCCTAATGGACGTTTCGGGACGTACGGGAAAATGTTAAGTGCTTTAGAATCTGGCGTCCCCGGCGGGATTCGAACCCGCGTTATCGCCGTGAAAGGAAATCGAAAACCCGTAACTTGTTGAAACCAGAGGACACGGATGGCTCCCAAAGTGCCTCAAAGGACGCCAAAGGAACGCTTATTGGACGCCAATCGGACGCCAGAATTTACTATGCAGTTGCCGTTGTGGAGAGCTTCACAGACCTTGCCAGGAGTGCAGATTGAGCTCCTGCTTCCATTTTCGATTATTTCGCTTGTGTTCGATTGCTTCGATTGCATATAATCGCAGTTGAGGTTTACTGCCATGCCTGCTACTGCGCATCTCATCTCCTTCATCCCCTCGGAGGATGACGTCAAGCTGGCCAAGGAGACCAGAAAGATTTTGGCTCCGCGACTGAGTTCGACCTCGCCGTTCGACCTTCGGGCGATCAATCCCCTCAAAGAGCCATCGATCAAGATACCTGCCCAGGCCGCGCATCTGCTCGTTCAGATTTTGGATGAGATGAGCCGGGGCAATGCGGTCAAGCTGATCCCGGTTCACGCGGAACTCACGACCCAGGAAGCCGCCGATCTTCTGAATGTCTCTCGGCCGACTTTGATTCGTCTGCTCGATGAAGGCAAGATCGAATTCCACAAGGTTGGAACGCATCGCCGTGTTCCGTTCAAGAGCGCGCTGGCTTATAAGCGGCAGATCGACGCAGAGCGCAAGGCAGCCCTTGCGGAACTCGCGGCCTACGATCAGGAGTTGGGTATCTGAGGATGGCTACGCTCATTGCGTTCTACGACGCGAACGTTCTGTACCCCGCGGAGCTTCGGAACTTTCTGATGCACTTGGCGCTCACAGGTCTCTTCCGCGCCAAGTGGTCCGCTGCCGTTCACGAGGAGTGGATTTCAAATCTCCTCAAGAACAGGCCAGACCTCACGCGGCAAAAGCTGGAACGCACCCGGCAACTGATGGACAAGGCGACGCTGGATGCGCTCGTAGAAGACTATGAGGATTTGATTCCAACCCTGAGCTTGCCGGACGAAAACGACCGCCATGTACTTGCGGCGGCCATCCGGGGCGAAGCGCAGGTTATCGTCACGATGAACTTGAAGGACTTCCCCGATGAAGTTCTTCAGCACTACGAAATGGAAGCGCAGCACCCGGACGAATTCATCATGCAACTGATCGAACTGGCTCCCGATGCTGTCATGGATGCCGCCGAAACGCATCGCCAAAGTCTCAAGAATCCACCGAAGTCCGTTGAAGAATTCCTCGTCTCGCTTGAAGCACAAGGCTTGCCGAAATCCGTGGCCGCTATGCGGAAGCTATATCTGCGAGCAACTGAGATCGAAGGTTAGAATGCCGGAATCTGATTGCCCTGTATGGGAGACACTGAATCCGGCTACGCGAGATAAGGACTCTTCGGTTTGACAAGATATGGTGCTTCCGCTGGGATCTTGTCGATCACTTCTTTGAGCAGCACCTCCAGATAGGCAGATTCGGCGTCAAGCTGATTGGGTAAAGCCCTGAACTCAGGTTCGTGATAGACGGTTGCATACACTCCCTGTGGCTCGAACGTCGTCTTCCAGAGAATGATTCTGCGGTTTTCAGTCTGCCCCGGAGGTACAGGCCATCCGAACTGCTTGGTTACCGGAACATTCCTCACAACGCCAAGCAGGAATTCATGCACAGCGCCGTCCTCAGTCAGTCCGGTATGCAACGCATTGAACGAGCCGTTCAGGAGCAAGTTCAGAGCATGGCTTGTGTCAGCCGCCTTTTGTTCTGCTCGCTGGGCACGAAACATATGGTTGTGCGCCGCGACCTCCAGCTCTCTTTTCGTAACCGACATTGCGCCTCCAAGCATTTTCTGAGTATGACAAGATTATGGCCTGTTGCACAAATTCAAGTTGACGCTGGCTTAGCAGGGAAGCCTGATCGACTCCTTGATGAGCGCAATGGCTGTCGGCAACAGTTGAGGTTTCAGTGAGATTTGTACTATGCGCCCGCCGGTTGCGTAGGGCGAACGGTCTTGGTGCCGAGAAGAACCAGCGGAATCGCGATTGCATAAATCAGGACCACAGAGAGCCAGATGGCTCCAGGCCATTGCTTCTGGACAACAAAGTAGATGGTCGAGAAAACCAAGGGAGCCATGATAGAAGCCAGGCTTACAGCCGATGCCAGCACGCCCTGGAACTGGCCTTGCTGGGTTTGGTCAACCTGCCGGGTCGATAGTGCCTGAAGCGCCGGTGTGCCGATCCCCGTAAGCGCGAAGATGGGCATGATGGCGAAAACGATCCAACCTTTAATAGCGAAGGCTAAGGCGACAAGGGCAATCGCTGAGCAGGCGACTCCGACGAGAACCGCCCAACGTTCGCCAAGCAGTTTGGTCGCCGGACCCGGCAAAAGTATCTGCACCACTGTTTGACAGACCCCGAACGTACCCAGCGAAAGGCCGATCCAGAGGCCGTTCCAGTGGAACGTGTCGAAGCCCCACAATGCCCAGCAAGTGCCATAAGCCTCGCCGGCACCGCTAAAGATGAAAAATACGAAGACAATGGGCAAGACCCGCTTCATCGAGAAGACCCAAACGAGCGGCCTAAGCGGGTTAAGCGCCTCTCTATCGATCTTCTTTTGCGTTGGCGAGTGCGACTCCGGCAGGATGAACAACGCAAGCAGCAGATTGCATGCGTTCAGCATAGCCGCAGCAATGAAAGGGAGGCGCACCCAGTAGTCGCCCAACAGTCCGCCGAGAACCGGACCAATAATAAAGCCGATGCCGAACATCGCATTGAACAGGCCGAAGCGGCGGGCGCGTGTGTCCTCAGGCGAAACATCGGTAATGTATGCCATCGCAACGGAAACATTAGCGCTGGTCAGCCCGGCAATTGCGCGCCCCGCGAGCAGCATCCACAGTTGCGGCGCGAACGCCATGACAACATAATTAATCGTCGCGCCCGTCAGCGAAATCAGTAGCACCGGCCGCCTACCGAGCCTGTCGCTCAAAGCGCCCAGCATGGGCGCGAAGAAGAACTGCATCACCGCGTAAAGGGCAATCATGATCCCGACATACGGCGCGATATTCCTGGCGTGTGTCACATCCTCAAGAAGTCGCGGAAGAATTGGGAAGATCAGGCCGATGCCGATGGCGTCGAGCGCGATGGTGGCGAAGATAACGTAAAGCGGTCTCTTCATTGCGCGGTTTCACCCATTGGTTTTCCGTCAAAAAACAATCCGCCGGTAGGCCCGTCGTGGTCCAGAGTTGCTGCCCAAACAACGCCCTTGGCGGCTTCGGCCGGAGATCGATCCTTGTCGTCATCGCCACGTTCAGGATGCGTTGCCATACTCCCTGGATCGACGGCATTCACCAGAATCGGAGTATTCGCCAACGCGGTGGCAAGCGTGGTGGTCAGCGCGTTGAGAGTGTACTTCGCCAGAGAGTGGGCTGGGGAGAAGATCAGATCTGTGTTGCGCTTGCCGATCTGCTGCGCCGCAATGCTTGACACGTTAACGATGCGAGCCGCAGGGGCTCGCCGCAGCAACGGCAGCAAAGCCTGAATCAGCCCCCAACACCCAAACACATCCACCGCGAATGCCTCTTGCAGCGCATCCAGATCCTACGTCCAATGCTGAACGAGTGCGGAAGTCTGGAAAACTGCTCGCGTTGTTTACCAGCACATCCAGATGATCGAAGGTATTGGTGAGCTGCCCGGCAGCCTCGATGATGCTGGTCCGATCAACCAGATCGATGCGTAGGGCCGTGGCAGAATGGCTTGCCCTCCGCAACTCAACGGCAAGCTCTTCGGCCTTACGGATATCCCGCGCCGTCAGGATTACGTGATAGTCGAGTTCGGCGAGCTGGCGGGCAACTGCGAATCCGAGGCCCTGCCGACGGCTAACGCCGGTAATGAATGCATACTTGTGTTTCATTGTTGGTTCTCTTCCAATTGAGCAACAGAAATGATGAGTTTGCCGGTAACGTGCCCTTTGGCGCTGAGTTCCTGGGCCTCCGCCGTTCGTTCAAGCGGGAAAGTCTGTTCCACATGCAACCGGAATCGCCCCTCGGAGCATAGTCGAGCCAATTTCGCAAAGACCTGCTCGGAATTTTTCGGTGGTCCGTAACAGAACTTCGCGCCGTATTGCGGAGCCGATGAAATCGGCAACTGAAAGCACACGCGCGGGATCGTGCACAATCTCGATCAACTCCGGGATGATTCCCGAGCCGGCAACATCGAGGGCTCGGTCCACACCTTTCGGTGCCAATTGTCTTACGCGTTCCTCCAGGCCCGGTCCGTAGGTCGTCGGGATGGCACCGAGTTCGCGTAAATACTCATGCTTGGTCGCGCTCGCAGTACCGATCACGGTAATCCCGACGCAGGGACGCCAACTGCACGACGGCCGAACCAATCCCACCGGACGCCCCGCTCACCAAAAGCGTTTCACCGGCCTGCACCCCCAACTGTTCGAGACAACGCGATGCCGTCTCGGCAATCACTGGAAGCCCGCCGGCAACATCAAACGACACATTGTCAGGTTTCTGAGCCCAGTGGCTGAGGACCGCATATTCGGCTACAGCGTTTGCGCCGTATCCGAAGACTGCATCGCCGACTGCGACATTGGAAACTCCAGCGCCGACCTCGTCCACTACTCCCGACGCCTCGAAGCCCACTCCCGAGGGCAATGGAACCGGCTCGGAGTCTCGCGCGTCTCCAGCTCGATCCTTCCAGTCCGATGGATTAACGCCTGCGGCGCGAACCGCGATTCGTACCTGGCCGGTACCGGCATGGGGTTCCTCCACCTCGACGACCTGCAGGACTTCAGGGCCTCCATATTTGCTGAACTGAACTGCTTTCATGAATCTCCTCTTGATATACTGAGTTTCAATATGTACTCGGTATATCTATACTGAATTCCAGTATGTACTCAGTACATTTATATGTCAAGGGGTATACCCAATGGAGACTGACCGCCGTTCACGCAAACGACTCGCCACTAGACGAGCTATCTCCGTCGTTGCGGACCGCCTCTTCCATGAGCGAGGCTTCGATCATGTAACCGTGGATGAAATCGCGGCCGCCGCCGATGTGGGGCGGATGACGGTGTTCAATCACTTTGCCCGCAAGGAGGACATGTTCTTCGACCGCGACGAAGAGGTTCGCGAAGTCCTACGCGAAGCATTGCGAAATCGCGATCCGCAAGTCGATCCGATAGAGACCTTACGTCTTCTCGCTCATCGGCTTGTGCGCGAGCGAGCGCCATATCTGGATTTCTCTGCTGCAAGTCAGGCTTTTGTCGAAACGGTAGAGCGCAGCGAAACTCTTGTGGCCAGGGCCAGAGCAATTCGGGACGAGTTCGCACAAGTGGTGACAGAGTCGCTATCAGCATGCGCAGGCCGAGACCCTGCCGATCCCGATGCACATCTTGCCGCCGGTCTACTGCTGGCGACATGGACCGCAGCCTTCATTCATGCTCACCAGACTTTTCGAAACGCTCAAAATGCAAAAGAGGCGAGATCCGCATTTCTTGCCCTCGTTGATAAGGGAACCATTGGCCTCAAAGCTGCAATGGCCGGTACGCCGTATGCGTGAGCAACCAGTTCAGGCCCTGCAATACCTGATATGTCGTGGTTGACGCAGAATCGCCGACTATCAAATCTAGGTGCCATCGAAGCCATAAACTCGCGCAGATACTGTTAACGGAATCTGAGGCCCGCCGCGCAGCGGCGCGCTCCTGCGCGTCGGGTGACCGGCTTCTCCTGGTGCGCTGAAGCCGTTCGCGCGCGGCACGGACAACGCCTTCAGCCTGGTGACCGAAGTCAGCGGCGAGCTTGCGATGCGCCGCCATGACTTCGGCGGACGAATGAATCTCCTTGCGGTCGCGAGTGGAATGCGCGGCAATCTCTGCGGCCTCCGATCCTGCACGTCCAGTGCGCTCCAGATAGGAGCGAATCTGCTGGCTGCGCGGGCTGGATGCGTCAAGATATTCCTGCGTGGTCCCCGAGCCTTCCGGGAAAGAGAACGCGCCCTATTCGGGCACGTCCTCCGGTGCATTCTCCGCCTCTTCCGGGCTGGCCTTTTCAGCGCGGTCGAGTTTCAGGATCGAAGCCACGCGCACTTCCCATACCTTCTGCTTGGCGCTGGTCTTCTTGTTCGTCTGTTCGCGGCTACGCAACTCGCCTTCGACGGCCAAATGCGCACCCTTCGTGAGCGTCTTTGCGTACTCGGAGAGTTTGCCCCAGACGATGCAGCGATGCCACTCGGTATGACCGTTGTATTCGCCGGTCTTCTTGTCCTTGTACGATGACTTGGTGGCAAGCGAGAGTACGGTGAAGCTGGCGTTGTTGGCGGTGCGGGTGATGGCGTCATTGCCCAGAAATCCGATGAGTGTTATGCGATTTTGATACATGGTGAAATCTCCAAAGTTGAATTCCCGGATTGGCCGGGTCACCCCTTGGCGAAGCCTGAGCGAGAGGCCCGGCTCCCAAGTGCCAAGACGTGCATTCTGGAGCAGGGGCCCAAACTTGCTTTGGGAGAGGAGTCCTGAAAGCAGAGCGGCGCAGTGCCGCAGGGCGTCGGAATTGGCCCGAAGCGTGTGACCGGACAAGCAAGGGAGAAACCCCAGAGATGAACGCTTCATGATCTGCATAGACCGAGGCATTCTTGGCGTGCCACGCCCGCGCCTCTTGCGGCTGAACGATTTGCTCAGACTCTTGCTTGACGCCCGCACAGGAGAAGGCCTGAACGAACGGCCATACCGTTTTTTCGCGATTGGGGGCGAGCTTTTCCGCCTGCGAAGAAACGAAGGGTGTAGCTGTCGCGATTTGTGACCGCGAAAGGACATGGAAGCGCCTCGTATGGGATGTGGCTTCGGTGTTACTCGAACGCCTGGTCGGCCCGGAAGCGGACGATGGTCAATCCGAGAGGATTCACGGCCAGTTCATTGTTCTTCACGTTCTCGCGGAAGACATAGGTGACGGTGGCCGTCCAACGCTCGCGCTTGAGTTCGGTATGGTCTGCGGGATTCGTGAAGACTTTCACGAACTCGATGCGCGCCGAATAGGGTGACTGGCGCAGGTCGTCAAGCACAACCTCTTTGACCTCGACATCCACATACGGAAGCGAGCTGTCTTTGCATGTATGTCGGGATGATGTTGTCCTTGCGTTCCTGATCGATCACGGCGCGCTGCACGTCGCTGTTGAGGAAATAGAGCGCGCTGGTCTGGTCACGCTCGATCGTGAAGCGATTGCGGCTGAAGTAGAGTTCCGCGAACCGCGTCAGATAATATTTGTTCTCTGCTTCTTGCGGGCGGTAGTTGAAGTTGCGATAGTCGATTGCTTCCGCACGGCCCACATCGTTGATGCGAACGATCATGGGGTGCATATTGGCAAGCGCCCTCTGGCTCTTGAATGTGAGCGCCGCGAGCGCGAGACAGACCACGGCGAGCACAAGGATCGTAACTTTCAAGTAGGTATTCATCACCAGCGGATCGCCATACTGCTCCAGATAGCGTTCGGCAGCTCGCGTAATTTCCGGCGTTGCTTTTGTCTGTGTACTCATCGTCTGACCTCCTTTCAAGCCGCTGCCATCATCACGGCGCGTGACTGCCATCATCGCCCCACCCAGACCACTACCGCCGCCGCCCGTGTGCCCGCTGAAAAGGGATTGCGTCAAGGCCGGAATCTTGAACAAGATGTAGATATTGACCAGGACAAGAAGAATCAGCAACGGCAATTCTTGGACCATATGCCGGGGTCGGAAAACGCAACAAGCTGCGTGTAATACTGCGACAGAAGATGACCCAGGATGCTGAATACGGCGGCTGCCAACACCTTGTAAAAGCAGAAACCAATGAAGGCGCGAAGCCAGCCCCAAAACAAAAACTCAAGTTTATCAAAGACAAGGAAAGGGATGAACACCGGGCCAAGCAATCCGATGACTGCGCTGCCGATCGCGCCGTAGGCGATGATGGCGCTTACGACCGCTGACAAGAACCGCAATCATCACCTGAATAATCACGTAGACGAGGGCGAAATAGGGGTTCATCATGGCCTTCGCAATCCCCGGTCCGCTCGTTGATTGCGCTTGACTCAACGTGTTCTGGATGCTTGTCACACTGTCAGTTCCAATGACCGATACAAGGTACTGTGCGCCGCCGTTGATGAAGCCACGCAACGAATAGCCGACGCCGGGGATGGAATTGTCGTAGAACTTCACCATCGTGTAAGCAAAGGTAATGAGCATGAAGAAGCTCACGAACTTTCGCCAAGTTGAAGCCTGGGCCGCCCTCGCGGAGGCGAGCGCCTCCTGAACGCCGAACCAAACCAGCATGATGGTGGCGAGAGCGATGCACATGTGGAGGCCAAGTGCATCAATCGACGGCGATGCTGTTGCGGCCAACGAATCGCATCCTTGAAGTAATCCAATTGAGTATGCCCATGATCTGCCTCGCTCTCTGTGGTAGTAGGCTTAGTAAGTCAATGCTTGCGCTGCGCCGTTATAGGTGGGCGCGACGTTGCGTCTGGTAGATGTTATTGAAGTCTGCCGGCGTCCTGAAATCCGGCCTTCAAAGCGTCCTGCTGCTGCTTCTGGGCGACCATCTGTTGCAGGGCAAGTTGGCGTTTATCTGGTTGGCGTCCTGCTGGTTGCGCAGTTGCAGAAGCAGGCCTGATTGATGCGCTGCAAGGTGGCCATAATCGGTCTGTTGGGATGGGTCCTGAATGGCGTTGCGTTTTCGAGATTGGCGATGTCTGCTCTGCCGCTGCGATCTGGTTTGCTCGGATCGTCCCCAGAGCTTGCAGATTGGTACTCATGACCGAATCGCCCAGGTCGATGGTCGCTCCTTGCGCGGCGATCTGCTGCTGACCCGGAATGCTGGCGTCGGGTAACCGGGAACCATATTGCCGGTTCGCGGCACAACTCGCTTGCTGGTAGGAGGCCGCGCGCTCCGTTCCCGTATTCGCCGCATTGATCCACCGCATCGAATTGCCGTAGGTGTTCGCAGATTTGCTTCATCAGCATCAGGTCGGTACGTGGCGAAAGGAAGCGCTGATAGAGCATGTGCGGCGAATGCACATTTGCCGGTAAAGGTTGTACTGCTGCTGACGGTGTTGTAGGTCTGCAGGGCGTTGTAGCGATCTTCACGGTGTTGGTAAAGATCTTTGTTCCGTTCTCGATCTGCTGCCTTCATTGTCAAGGATCTGTTCTTCATGTTCGATCTGCACGATGGCATGAGCGGATTGGGTGGGGTCGAAGACGACGCCGGAGCCGAACTGCGCTTGCGCGGCAGTTGCGCCGGCCAAGAGTGCGAGCGTTACGGTGAGCGATAGACGTTTCATGATCAGGTCTCCTTTGCGGAATGTCGACGTTCGGTTACTGTTCGGTGGCTGTTTAGATGCGGCTTCTGAGCTGCCTTCGCCGAGTCATGTTAGGCCATCCGCAGCGCCACTGCTAGCGGCGGGATCGTCCGTACTCTTTTGGCTTCGCGTCTTTCTCTCCTTCGCGGCAGACTTCGACCGAAGTACCGGACTGCGAAACACTTCTGCACTTCCTTGCACACTGCTGGCGTATCTCCGGCGGCGCACTGTTCCTGCTTCCTGCAACCAGTGAATGCAACGCTTGACAGCCAGCAGAGCATACTGACGGCGAAAGAGATGTACTTCATAGAGAATCTCCTCAGAACGTCTGAGGAATGGTGTGATTACCATACGCCGGCAGCAGCATGTCCTGCGTGAAATAGACCTTCACGCGGTGCCCTTCCCGGATGGTGATGGTGGGCGGAATCTGCATGAAGCGGTCAAGGATCGTGGTCGCCGACTGCGAGACGCTGGCAGCGGCGCCAGTGGTGAACGCCTGAGAACCGCTGGTCGTGATGGTTCCGCCGCCCTGCTCGATCTCGCCTGCTCCGGCGATGACGCCCAAGGCGATCGAAGTTCCGAAGATTTCAAAGTAATGGTTGTTAACCTTGTCCTTCAGCCCCTCCTCGCCGATCTGGTCGAGACCGTGAAACTGGTCGAGATCGACGCGAGTAGCCGTCCGGCATAATCATGCGGTGGAAGACGACGGCCATGCGCCGCTGCTGGCCGAAGCCTGCCGCGCCGATCTTCTTCGCTTCGCCGAGCACGACCGTTCCTTCGGGAATGATGACGTGCTGGTGGTCGTGCGAATAAACGGGATTCGAAACGAGAACCTTGACCGGGCCGGCGGCATCGCCGTCCAGGCGATTCATCAGAACCGTGTCCAGAATCGTACCCTCATAGACCACATAAGGCTGCCCGACAGCCGAATCGATGTTGGCCTCCAGCGGGCGCTTGTGATCCTGCTGTCCGTGGCCTGCGGTTCTCCTGGCTGCGCGCGGCGCAATCAAGCTGCTGAGTTCTGCCTGCAGCGCTGAGATTGCGGCTGCTGGCCAGCCTGCTGGCAGTGCTTGTCCTGCTGTGGCTGGATCGGGAGCGACGAGCATAGACAAGATTGGACGCGAAGCGGGCGTTGTCGGCCAGCTCGCGGTCTTTCGCGGCGAGTCTGCTGCTCCTGCTGCTGCTCCGGCGAGAGCTGAGCTGTGCTGCGCCTGCTTGCCGGATAGCCTGCTTGCGGGCAGGTCTGGCCGGGAATGCAGGCGCTGCATGCCCGTCGGCCCATAGGCCGCGGCGGCGGCCTGCTGCGCGGGCGTCGCAGCTGCGAGCGCGGGATCTCGGCCGTCGCAGGCCATAGCCGCCTGCTGTTGCTCCTTGTCGCGTTCGGCCTTGAAGTTGGTTCTTCAGATCCTGCACGTTGTTGTCGGTGTTGTCCTGAAGCATCGGCTGCGGCGGCTGACCCTTCGCCGCTGCTTGCTCGTTGGCGTCTTCTTGCCGGTCGAGCTGAAGATCGCCGCGACAATGACCAGCAATGCCGCGCCCAAGATACACGAATGGTCTTCAGGTTCTTTTGCAGCACTCCCTTCGGCTCGATCCTGCGATGCGACGCAGTTCCGGCTCGGGCTCGACTGTCTGGCGGCATGAAGTTGTTCTCAGTCATGGCGATTATCCCTTCCGCGTGAATTCCATCCGCTTCTTGCCCAGCTCGACATAGCCCGAGTCCATCACCTTCGGGATGATGTACGTCCCGTCGCGCAGGTCGTAGGTGATGAGGTTCGGCTTGCCGTCCTTCATCTCGTAGACGCTGAATTTCTCCGGCGCATTGGTCTTGATGTAGGTGAACTTGTCGTCGTGGTAGATCGACTGAATATCGAAGGGCGCTTCGTTCGCCTTGAAGGTGTAGTCGAACTTCAACTGCACTGGGTACGCGCTCTTGTACTCGTCGACTGCCTGGTCACGTGCGATTGCAGCGCCGCAAGCTGCTGCTTCGACTGCTCCAGTTGCGCGGCAGGCACAAACTGCGGCGGGCCGCTGGCCGCGACGATGGAGGAGCGGTCGGCAGGCTCGACGAGCACCTTCAGGTCCGGCGTCAGCGGAGTTGCTCGACACATCCTGCAAGGTGAAGCAGTAGATGTTGCCCTTGTCGGTGATGAGGTTGAGGTTGGAACTGATGCCAGCCTTGGCCGGATGCACAAAGCAGAAGTTGCCCGACCACATCGACAATCCAGAAATCCTTGTCGCCGGTCGCGGCCTCCATGATCTTCTCGGTGGGCGGAACCTCGATCAGCGTCGTGTACTTCAGCTTGGCGTGGATCGGAACGATGTCCTGCGAGTGATACTGCACAGTGCGCGCCGACGCTTCCTGTGCGACGGCCGCAGCGGAGGAGAGAGCCAGGGCAAGCCCGGCGATGAAGATGAGTTTGCGGTTCATACGGCAGCTCCTTTGGGGTTGGGAGTTGCAGCGCCGGCCAGCGTGCGGGGCCGGAATGGAAAGTCCTCGGCGAGCCGGCGCAGGCCGTCGGCGATGCCGAAGCGCTCGAAGTAATCGCGCTTCTTGAGGTTGTCGCGGGCGTTGTTGGTCGCCATCCAGTGCGAAACGGAATCGACGTTCAACTGAACTTTCTTCGACGATCTGCGCTTTGCGGATGAGCATCTGCCCCGGCGGAACAAGCCCGGCGATCAGGTCAAGTTCCGTGTCGTTCAAGTGGAACGCCTCGCGGTACACATCGCGGTCCATCTCCGGGTTGGCAAGGAAGATCTTGGTCGGGCAACTCTCGGAGACGATCTGCAACATCCCGACTCCTCAAGCTCCTTGATGGACTGCGTGGCAAGAATCATCGCGGCGTTGTGCTTGCGCCAGGTCTTCTGCGCCTGCACGACGTAGTTGCGGATGGTCTCGTTCTTGATGAACAGCCACGCCTCATCCAGCAGAAACATCTTGAAGGTGGCCAGCTTCTTCGGGTCGGCGATCTCGTTGCTGGCGCGGTGCAGCACATAGAAGAGCAGCGGCTCCAGGACATCGGGCGCATCGCCCCACCCGTGAAAGTTGAAGGTCTGGAAGCGGCTGAAGGAGAGCGTGTCTTCGGCGTTGTCGAAGAGGAAGCCATACTGGCCGCCGCGCGTCCAGCGGTGCAGGCGGTCCTTCAACTCGCCGATGATGTTGGCGAAGTTGGAGACGGTGCGCTGCTCCGGCTCCAGCACGTACATCCGCTCGATGGCATCCCACAGCTTGCGCTCCTCTTTGAAGTCGAGCCGGTAACGCTGCTCGTTGCCTTCGATCAGCACGCGGAAGAAGCTGAAGAGAAATTGCAGATTCTCTTTGCGTCGGCGCGAGCGAGAACGGATTGATGGTGAAGTCGCGCGCCTCCTGGCCGACATTCAGATACGATGCCGCCGAAGATCGTCGTGAGCGACTGGAAGCTGCCGCCGATGTCGAAGATGAAGGTCAGCGGCGCGTACTTCTGCGCATTTTGCAGGATGAAGTTGCAGAGATACGATTTGCCCGAGCCGGTCATTCCGAGGATCAGCGTGTGCGCAACTTCGCCGTTGTGCAGGTTGAGAAAGTATGGCGTGCTGTTGTCGGTTTCGAGCACGGCGAGATATTCCGAGCCGAGATGCGCGTTCGTCTTCTCGCCGGGGAGGATCGTAAACAGAAACGACAGGTCGGCGTAGTTCGTATTCAGCAGATAGAGCCTGCGCAGATTCATGGCGTAGTTGCCGGGAACCGTGGCGAAGTAGGCGTTGAGCTGGTTGTAGGTTTCGACGAAGAGATTGCCGTCGGCGTTGGTGAAGACGCCGGTGAACTCGCCGACAAGCTGCTCAAGCTCAGGCTTCGAGCGGCCATAGAGCACGATGGTCAGCGAGAAATCGCCAAGCTGATTGGCCGTCGCCCAGCGCGCGCAGGCAATCGCCAAGATTCTCAATGTCCGCCTGCTTCGATTCATCGACCAGCACATCGCGCGGATTGGTCTTGGTCGGGTCGTTGCCCATCTGCGAGATGAAGCCGGTCTTCGAGACGTTGAAGTGGCGGCGGCGTTTGTTCACTTCCTTGCGCGCCTGCCTCGACCGTCATCGGCGTCCACTCCGTGACGACATAGAAGTTCGCCGGAATCTTCAGCAGCGAATCGAGCACAAGAGGCCGCGTCTCGGTGATGGCCTCTTTCATGGTCAGCACGCGGACGAAGTGGTCGCCGACGCGCAGATGGTCGCGCTCGGCCTCGATGTTGGAGTTGACCACCTGGTAGTCGAGAAACTGCGTCGATTGCGGCTTGCCCGCAATGCGCCAGTCGTCGTAATTGATGAGCCGGCGAAGAAACTGAACTGCCCTTGCTGATTCAGAATCTCGATCTCGATGAAATCGCCGAGCTGCCGCTTGAATGCCTGCACGCGCTGCTCCAGCATGGCAACCGAGCTCTGAATCTGCGTCCGCAGCAGCGTCTTCATCTGCTGCTGCTGCCGGTGAACTGCGACTTTGAGTTCGTCCATCGCTCCGGCAGGATCGCTGAAGAGCCGCGCCAGTGCGGCGCCGATGCCGGTCTTCGACCGCGCGCCTTCAAGCACGATGCAATAGAAGATTTCGATCTGATAGAGTCGGTCGCGCTTGGCCTCGAAGAACTGCCGCCGCTGATCGATGGCATGCTTCTACAACCGGGTCATCGTAGTGGGCGAACGGAATCTCCGGCCGATTCTGCTTGAAGAGATATTGGTAGACATGGAAGCCTGGGCCAAAGGCCTTGAGCGCAGCCTCCAGCCGCTTGACGGCGTACTCCTGCTCTGCGTGGTCGAGGCTCTCGTAGTCCACGCCGGCGACGCGCAGCACCATGCCCACGTCGCCGCTTTTGGTCAGAAACGCTGTCTCGTTCCAGAAGCCATACAGGTTGATGTGATCGTTGAGCGCGGCTGCTTCCTTCCACGGCTTGATGACCTTGTCGAGTCGCAGCATCAGACCACCTCCACGCGCGGAACACTCTGCTTGGCGGCGTCGTAGCGCACGTTGTAGCGCTCCGACTTTGCCAGGATGCGCAGGAACGCCGGGTCGGTATTCGTAACCCAATGGCCGAAAGCGAAGCCGCCGACGAAGACGGCAATCCCGGCAAGCAGGCTGTTGAAGAGGTTGAATGCGCCCACAGCTCCGACGCAGACGAAGTAGAAGAGCGTCCGCTCCACGCCAAGGTATGTGAGGGGCTTGTGCAGGCTCTTGTAGACCCGGTTGCTCCGCCGGATTGTTGTGTGTGTCTGCATATGCCCCTCACAGCTTAAGAAATGGTTGCGCTGACATTGGCGGCATGGCTTCGGGTTCCGCTTACACACCCCAAAGCCAGGTCAGAACATTGGTGGCCAGCACAGCGATTCCCGTACCGGCGGCAACACCAGCCAGGGTCTTCTTGGCGCCCGGTTCGCCGTGCGCGAACTGGTAGCCGCCAACCACGATTGCGATCAGGCTGGCGACCTTGGCAATCGTGCCGGTGAAGAGGGTTTGCATAGCGGTGAATCCCGTATCGAACGGTGACTGCGCGACGGCGAATGCCGGAGCGATAAGGAGGAGAGTGAGTGTGATGGATGGACGCGTCCACTTCCATCGGAATGCGGACACGATAGGAAGGGGGATTCGGGCTTGAATGAGTCGTGGCATGAGCACCTCCAGCAGCGACTTGAAAACCGCCGCTTTAGGCGCAAAATTAGCCTCGTCCGCGCACAATGTCCAAGACTTTTCCAATCAATGTTGATGCTTCTGTGCTATCAACCGGTCACACGTCGCATTGTGTGGGAATCGATTGGCCACGAAGGGCACTCATAGTTCCAAAGGAATTGTGACATTGGTCAAGGTTTTATATGGATTTCTCAACCGAAGAATCGTTTCTGTTGTTTTTCAGGCATCGTCTTCCGCGCTGAGGCGGGTGGTTTACGGGGAACTGAGTGGACTGAAAAATCGTTTGGGAGGCCACTATGGCTCTCGCTCTCCACATTGACAGCCGCACGAATTTGCTCCGCGAATCGGCGGGCAAAATCAGGTTTATCGGATCGATAAATCAAGACCATTTGAAGCGGAGAAATATCCTTGATTTGTATGGCGCGCACTCCAGGCGGAAGTCCTGCACACACCCCTGCTGGCAGCAGAACTATGCCCGCATTACTCTCCACCAGGTCGAAGGCTTCATGGGGAGATGTCACCTCGGCAATGGTCTTCAATGGGAATCTTTTCGCGGCGCACTCCATTTCCAGTTGGCGGAATAATGCCGGATGTGTGCGGTCAGCACCATTCGAAATGACGAGCTCGCCGCTGAAGTCTTCGATGTTTGCGGCCGTTTCTTCGGAGAACCGACTGCTCACCGGAACAACCGCAACCCAGTGATCGCTTCCGATGGGAATGCTGGTGATACCTTCATGGTCCACGGGAGCATAGGTAATCCCTGCGTGAACCACTTCGCAGTCAATGGCACTCAGGAGTTCGGCTGTTGGGAGAATGCGGAACCGGATAAGAACATCCTTGGACCATTCCCGTTGCAAATCCATCGCGATATGACGAATCCGCATAGAGGCAAATGGCGAATGGGCAATGACGTATTCCGATGGAGTTTCCCGGCTGATTGCATGTGAGCGCCGTACAATATCCGCGAAGTCGTTTTCCAGGCGGGCAAGAATTATTTCTACACCGGCGACAAAGGAGTGCCCAGCCTTTGTTAACGATACGAAATGGTGATCACGCTGAAGAATCTCAAATCCGAGTTCCTCTTCGTATTCCTTGATTTGCCGGCTGATGGCGGGTTGGGAGACGTGAAGTGCCTCAGCAGCCTTGCGGAAATGCAAGGCGCGGGCAACCGCCAGCACGTATTGAAGTTTCCGAAGCGGGGGAAGAGTGGCCATGGGGACCGCCTTCGTGAAACATCTGCATATCCGTTTTGACACTGCTGCAACAAAAAAGTCGCGCATTTCTTTTTTTTTCAGACATTTGGGATGATGCGAGGCCCTCGATCAGGTGATCGGCTGCAAACCTATCCTCAAAAAATGCGGGCGACGCTCGATTCATCTGGTCCGGATTCGCTCTGGAGAATCTACGGTGTGCCTACGGCCAAGAACGGTCCGACCGCTCGACAACTTTCGTGCGATAGTGCATGGAGTCCACGGTTCTCCTCAGTACCCAAGCGCCCCAATGCGCTCCTCATTCTGCCGCGTTGATGCTCCGCAGTTATCAATTTGGCCTGAATAAGTCTTGGACTTCTGTGGAAATCTTGGGATTATCAGGGAAAAGGAGGCTGGTATGACACACCCCTTCCCCACAGTTTCCTCTCGAACTGAACCCCGTAGCAGATTCGCCGTTGTGGAATTCGAACCTCTTCTCAACAGTGAGCAGGCTGCGGAATTGTTGAAGATCCACCACAAGACATTGCAGAAGCTGGCGCGGCGCGGCGAGATTCGCGGCACTCATGTCGGCAAGCTCTGGCGGTTCCGCGCCTCCGACCTGAACGCATGGTTCGAGAGGAATGAGCGCGTCGCTGGCTGACAGCGAGAGATCGAAAGTCCAATGCAGAAAAGGGCTGCCGCGCGGTGGTCATCTGGTTTTATGCTTAAGATCAGCCATCCGTGGCCTCTCAACGCAGAAGGAGAAGCGCATTGAGACGGACACGTTATCAGGACGGAAGTTTAAGGCTTAGAGACCGCTCGGGTGGAAAAAGCTGGGAGTACCGATGGTACGAAATGCAAATCGACGGATCGCGCAAGCGTCGAAGTACAAATCTTGGACCTCTTCGCGAATACCCGACGGAAGCGGCGGCCCTCAAAGCCGTCTCGGCTCTTCGAGCAAACATCAACATCGAAACCCCTCGTGCTCAGATCAAGGCGATCAGTTTCGACACTCTCGTCGAACACTACCGCATGAAGGAAATGGGCGAGGACTCGAACAAAACCTTCGCGACTCGCGAGACGTACGAAGGCTATCTTCGAAAGTGGATTCTTCCCCGATGGGGATTCGTATCGTCTGAGGGATGTGAAATCGGTAGCTGTCGAGGAGTGGCTCAAGTCGCTTCGCTTGCCAACGGAAGCAGGGCCAAAATTCGCAATATGATGCACGCGGATTTTCAATCACGCGGTCCGCTGGGAATGGCACGATCAGAATCCCATCACGCGAGTGCGTCAAAGCGCGAAGCGCACGCGCATTCCCGTCGTTTTGAGCATCGCCCAGATGCAGGCACTGCTGTCTCAGCTGCGGGAGCCAGTGCAGCACAATGGTTCTCGTGGATGTATCGACCGGATTGCGGATGGGGGAACTCCTGGCCTTGCAATGGCGCGACATTGATTTCGAGAACTTCGAGATCGCAGTGACGCGCTCGATTTCGCTTCAACACATCGGCGACTGCAAGACGGAAGCGTCAGCGCAAGCCGGTCCCGATGGATGCCGACTTGCCGAAGCGCTTTGGCGATGGCGAGCGCAATAGTGGCTATCCGAAACCGGAGGACTGGGTCTTTGCCAGTCCGGCCAAGACACGGGCAACAACCGTACTGGCCGGGCACCTCTGTATCGGGCGCACTTCAGCCTGCTGCAAAGGCTGCCGGCATTCCAGGGCCAGATCGGCTGGCATACATTCCGGCACACCTTCGCCACTCTGCTCAAGGCGAATGGCGAGGATGTCAAGACCGTGCAGGAACTTCTTCCGGCACGCAAACATCTCGGTGACGATGAATCTTTATGCGCAAGGAGTCACTGAACTCAAGCGCAACGCGCAGAGCCGCATCGTGCGCATGGTCACTCGGCGGGAAGTCAAAGGAACCGGAGGAAACCGCTTAATGGACGATAACGGACGCCAAATTTTGAGGGTGATTTTCGTCTAAGTCTTTTGTTTTGTTGGCGTCCCCGACGGGATTTGAACCCGTGTTATCGCCGTGAAAGGGCGGTGTCCTAGGCCGGGCTAGACGACGGGGACGCAGCTAGGCAGGGTTATACGACCTCATTCATACTAGCAACCAGCCAAGCGAGTGTCAAAGCCCAGCAGGTTTGTTCCATGGAAATGCGCGATGGCGTGCTGCGATGGAAAAACACATTGGTGGGCGGATGCATTGGAGCCTGCGAGCAACGCGGAAAGGCGCCGGATGCGGTGTGTTCCGGCGATGCATTGGGTTAGCATGGGAGACTACGATGCGCCGCGCGCCAGTTCCTGCCACCAGAGCTTGGGTGGATTGCGGTCAACGCTTAGGCTCTGGTGCTGCGCGCTCATGGAGGACTAAAACAGATGGCCGATACTTTGAATCTCAGCCTCTGGTTTCCGGGCTTTGATGCGGACCTGATGTTGCCGCGGCTGGTGGAGGTGTTGCGCCACTTTCCTTTTTCCGAGAGCCGCAGCGGAGTGCAGTACGCCTCCGTGCAGCCGGTGGATTGGGGCGAGCCATCATTGTTCGAGGAAAGCTTCTCGCCTGGCGTGAGCGGTGAGGAAGCGGCCGAGGCGCTGCGGGAATATGCCCAGGCGGACTTTGCCGTGAGCCTGGAAGCGTATTGGGATTTGTGGATGCTCGATGCGGCCAGCAAGGAATGGGTGCTGCGTCCGGAGAAAGTGCTTTTCACCGCGCAGGGACTGGAGTTTGACGAGGGAGCGTTTGCCGACAGCGGGCACATCCTGATTGATTTCGGCTTGGATTTTCCGTTTCTGCATGAAGGCGTGGAGTTGAACGCGGACGACGCGCTGCGGGTGAAAGCGAACGTGGCCGCGCTGATCGAATTCACCCACCGGGTGGAGCGGAACTGCAATACGACAGGACGCGTGCTGTGGTCGGAGAGCGAGGAAAACCTGGCTCAAAAGCTGATCGCACGACTGCAACAGGTGCAGTAGATGACAGGAATTCCGATTGCGACCGGGCGCGTCCGGCTACTTTGTTTTGGGGCAACGATTTACTTTTCCAGCAATCGTTTTGGAGGCGAATATTACTGAGTGGGCAATGGTTGCGCAGGGTGGCAAAGGATTGCCTGCGCGAGTAATGATTTTTGAGGGGTAATAGCTTAGTGGGCAATGGTTGGAACCGGCATCCATTCTTCTTCTCAACTTTCCTTCGTCGGACTCACCAGGATCGATGGCGAAGGAAGGCGTCAGCCTTACCCTGCTACGATATCTTCATCTTCCTTTTTGGAAATGTTTCGTGTCCTCGATCCCGTTGTTAACCCGCTCTGCCCGCGAACGCTTCTACCATCCTGAGCTCGATGCGCTACGCTTCTGCGCCTTCTTCCTTATCTTCATTCATCACTCCATGCCTCACGACCCTGCGTTTTACACCCGCATGGGCGTCGCTTCGTGGCTGGCATTCGCGCTTGCCGCCCTGGGCTCCGCCGGAGCCATGGGGGTGCAGCTCTTCTTCCTGCTCAGCTCTTATCTTGTCACCGAGTTGCTGATCCGCGAGCGCGCCCTGCGCGGAGGCATCGATCTGAAGGCCTTCTACATCCGCCGCGGGCTGCGCATCTGGCCGCTCTATCTTGCCTTTCTCGCTTTGGCCTGGGCGATGCAGTGGTTTGTGCCGGGGCAGCACATTGGATGGCGGGCTCTTCTGGCTTTTCTGTTTCTCGGCGGCAACTGGTGGATCGTGTTCGTCGGCTTTCCCTCGTCGGTCATTTTTCCGCTCTGGTTTGTTTCCCTCCAGGAGCAGTTCTATCTGTTCTGGCCGGCGACGATGCGGAGGCTGTCCGCGCGCGGAATGCTGATGGCCGCCGTGGGGATGCTCTGGGTCGCCACGCTGGTGCGCTGGTATCTGGCGTCGCGGCACACGTGGGAATCGAGAATGTGGTGCAATACGTTTGTCCATCTGGACGCCATTGCGTTCGGCATCGTGCTCGCCGTTTTGCTCGGCGGGCAGGCGCCGCGTCTGACCTGGCTGCACCGCGCCGCGCTGTTGATCGGAGGTCTCACCTGTTTCGTCCTGGCCGGGAGCTACTTCCGTATCAAGTTCGATCCGCTTACGACTTCGCGAGTTCTTCTCGGGTATCCCGTCGCTGCACTGGGAGCCGCCGCCGTGTTCATGGGCACCATTCGCCCCGCGGCCACACTCCGGCGCAACCCGTTCGTCTACCTCGGAAGCATCTCTTACGGGCTTTATGTCTTTCACGTCCTCGGCCTCATGATCAGCGACTACACGGTCCAACATCAGGACTCGAGCCTCGGACGTTATCTCTTGCGCAACACGGTCGCGCTCACCGTCACCGTCGTCTTTGCGGCCATCAGCTACCGCTGGCTGGAGTCGCCTTTCCTCAGGCTGAAACAGCGCTTCAGCCACGTACTGTCGCGGCCGGGAGGGTAAGCGCGGTTCCATTGAAAAAGCCTTGTGTAGAAAGCAAGGGCGAGAGCAACTGCAGGGCAACATCGGCAAGAGGGGGAGGGCATTGCTTCCCAGGTTAGCTCCGAAAGGCATCGGCGCGAACCTGGGGCACCCCGCTTCCCACCTTAGTCGCGCAAGAACGGCGCGCCGAAGGTGGGGCACCCGGCACCCGGCCGCAGCGTTTTGACAGCGGCCGCGACGCTCCATACTATGGCTTGCATGAAAACCCTGCTGCTGTTCACGCTTGCCGCTTCGCTCACCGCCCTGGGACAGACTCAGACCTTTTCCACCTCTGCCGGAGTCGTGGAGGTCACTCCCCTGTTCCACGCCAGCACCCTGATCCAGGCCGGCGGTAAAACCATCTACCTCGATCCGGTGAAGCCCGCGAGGTTTACCGGACTGCCCAAGGCCGACCTGATCCTGATCACTCACATACACTACGATCACTTCGACCCCGACTCGATCGCCGCGATCAGTAAGGCGGGCACCGTGGTCATCGCTCCGGCTTCCGTGGTGGAAAAGTTTCCCTCCGCGAAGGCGATCGCCAACGGGCAATCACGCGAGTGGGATCAATGGACCATCGAGGCGGTTCCCGCCTACAACCTGGTGCGCGGTCCCGCGGCCGGCCAACTCTTCCATCCCAAGGGACGCGACAACGGCTACATTCTTACCTACGGCGGCAAGCGCTTTTACTTTTCCTCGGACACGGAAGACACGCCCGAGATGCGCGCCCTGACCCACATAGACGTAGCCTTCGTCTGCATGAACCTTCCCTACACGATGCCGCCGGAGGAAGCTGCCGACGCGGTCAGAGCCTTCCATCCCAAGGTCGTGATTCCCTACCACTACCGTGGCTCGGACCTGATGGTGTTCAAGCAGCGCCTGAAAGGCAGCGGCATCGAGGTGCGCCTGCTCGACTGGTATCCGAAGTAGGAGCGCTGGTTGGAGCGAGGCTCCCACCTTAGCCGCATAAAGCCGCGGCGAAGGTGGGGCACCCGGCACCCGGCGGAAATGCCTTTGGAGCGTGGTTGGCGATTGGAACAGCGTAGGGGCCCTTCACTTCGTTCAGGGTGACACCTCAAATACAAAAGCAAGAGCAAGAGCAAGAGCAAGAGCAAGAACAAAAGCAAGAGCAAGAGCAAGAGCAAGAACAAAAGCAAGGGTAGGTAGAGATTGACAAAGGGGGATGCTTGCGCATCCCCCCGTTTCAGCTTGATACATTGACATGTGTCAATGTATGGAAGTTACTTGGTGGCGCCGCCGGAGCCGCCCTTTTCTTCCAGTGCCGCCTGAGCCGCGGCGAGGCGCGCGGTAAGGACACGGAAGGGTGAGCAGGAGACGTAGTTGAGGCCGGTGCGGTGGCAGAACTTGACCGACTCGGGATCGCCGCCGTGTTCGCCGCAGATGCCGACCTTGAGGTTGGGGCGGGTTTTGCGGCCGCGTTCGGTAGCCATCTCGAACGAGCTGGCCAACGCCTTCCTGATCGAGCGAGGCAAAGGGATCCTGCTTGAAGATTCCCTGCTTCATGTACTCAGGAAGGAACTGGTTGATGTCGTCCCGCGAGATGCCGAAGGTGGTCTGGGTGAGGTCGTTGGTGCCGAAGCTGAAGAACTCGGCTTCCGTCGGCGATCTGATCGGCGACCAGGGCGGCGCGGGGAAGTTCGATCATGGTGCCGACGAGGTAATCGACACGGTCCTTCTTTTCGGCGAAGACTTCCTCGGCGACGCGACGGACGATGTCGGCCTGATTCTTCATCTCCTTGATGGTGGCGGTGAGAGGAATCATGATCTCCGGCACGACGGTATTGCCCTGCTTCTTGGCCAGGAGAGCGGCCTCGATGATGGCGCGCGCCTGCATCTCGGTGATCTCCGGGATAGGCGATTCCGAGACGGCAGCCACGCAGGCCAAGCATGGGGTTCTGCTCATGCAGTTCCTCGACGCGGGCCAGGATGACGCGCAGCTCCTTGAGCTTGGGCGAGCGGGGCTTGGTGCAGTTCGAGCTCCTTGATCTCGACGAGAAGTTCTTCGCGCTTGGGCAGGAACTCGTGCAGCGGCGGATCCAGGGTGCGGATGGTGACCGGGAAGCCCTTCATCGCCTTGAAGAGTCCGGCGAAGTCGGCGCGCTGCATGGGAAGCAGCTTCTTGAGCGCGGCGCGACGGTCCTTCTCGGTGCCGGCCATGATCATGGCGCGCATGAAGCGGGAGACGATCCTCGGCGAAGAACATGTGCTCGGTGCGGCAGAGGCCGATGCCTTCGGCTCCGAAGGCGATGGCGGTCTTGGCGTCGCGGGGAATGTCGGCATTGGCGCGGACCTTGAGACGGCGATGAGGGTCGGCCCAGGCCATGAACTTGACCAGGTCCGGATCGTCGGGCGAGGCACGGCAGCGTGTTCAGCTTGTCCATCGAAGACGCGCCGGTGGTTCCGTCAAGCGAAAGCCAATCGCCTTCCTTGAAGGTCCTGCCCTTGACGCGCAGTTCCTTTTTCTTTTCATCGACGACGAGTTCACCGGCGCCGGCGACGCAGCACTTGCCCATGCCGCGAGTGACGACGGCGGCGTGCGAGGTCATGCCGCCACGCGAGGTGAGAATGCCGGATGCGACTTCCATGCCGGCGATGTCTTCCGGCGTGGTTTCGCCACGGACGAGGATGATGGACTTGATCTTGCCCTTCTGGTGGGCGGCAACGGCATCCTTGGCGGTGAAGACGATCTGTCCGACGGTGGCGCCGGGAGATGCCGGCAGGCCCTTGGTGAGCAACTTCGACCTTGGTTCCCTTCTCGTCCAGACGGGGAACGAGGAAGTCGTAAAGCTGGTTGGGTTCGACGCGGAAGATGGCTTCTTCCTTGGTGATGAGGCCTTCCTCGACCATGTCAATGGCGACCTTGACGGCGGCCAGACCGGTGCGCTTGCCGTTGCGGGTCTGGAGCATGTAGAGCTTGCCGTCCTGAATGGTGAACTCGAAGTCCTGCATGTCATGGTAGTGCTTTTCCATGCGGGAGGTGATGTCGCGCAGCTCGTTGTAAACCTCGCGGCATGATCTTTTCAAGCTCGGTGATGTGCTGCGGAGTGCGCACGCCGGAGACGACGTCTTCGCCCTGGGCGTTGAGCAGGAACTCGCCGTAGAACTCCTTGGCGCCGTTGGCGGGATTGCGGGTGAAGCCGACGCCGGTGCCGGAGGTGTCGCCGAGGTTGCCGAAGACCATGGCCTGCACGTTGACGGCGGTGCCGAGCATGTCGTCGATGTTGTTCATGCGGCGATAGTGCTTGGCGCGATCATTCTGCCAGGAGCGGAAAACGGCGTCGCGGGCCATGACGAGCTGATCGTGAGGGTTCTGCGGGAAGTCGATCTTGGCGTGCTTCTTGACGACCTTCTTGTACTCGGCGATGACTTCCTGCAGGGCTTCGGCGTCGAGGTCGGTGTCAAGCTTGGCCTTCTTCTGCTTCTTCTTGCCGTCGAAAACTTCTTCGAAGTGGGCCTTTTCGATGTCGAGGACGACGTTGCCGAACATCTGGATGAGGCGGCGGTAGGAATCGTAGGCGAAGCGCGGATTCTGGGTGCGCGCGGCGAGATGCCTTGACGCTCTCATCGTTGAGGCCGAGGTTGAGAATGGTGTCCATCATGCCGGGCATGGAGAACTTTGCGCCGGAGCGGACGGAGACGAGCAGGGGATTTTCGCCGGCGCCGAGCTTCTGGCCCTGCAGAGCTTCAAGCTGTGCAAGAGCGGCGTTCATTTCCTTGTCGATGTCGGCGCTGACATTGCCGCGCATGTACTCGCGGCAGGCTTCGGTCTGAATGGTGAATCCCGGAGGAACCGGGAGACCTGCATTGGTCATCTCAGCAAGACCGGCGCCCTTGCCACCAAGGGTATCCTTCATCTTGCCGTTGCCCTCGGCCTTGCCGCCGCCGAAGAAGTAAACATACTTGACTGCACTGACTGTGGGAGTAGCCATAGCCTCACTCTCTGGGTGTTGAAGAGATAACGTACTCATTATCTACCTTGCAGCCGAAAACAGGCTGCGATGATTCATTACGAATAAAAACGAACAGACTCCTGCATCAATGGAAAAGGCTTCCCTTGTCAGGAAGCCTTTCCGCCGGTGACGACTTCACTGAAGTCGGCGATGGACTGGAACATGGAAGCTACCGTCTGGAGCAGACCGAGACGGGAGCTGCGGACCGCCTCATCGTCCACCATGACCATGACCTTATCGAAGAAATCATCGAGCGGGCGGCGAATGGTGGCCAGCGCGGCGAGAGCTTCATCGTACTGCTTCTGCTGACAGAGCAGGGCGGTGCTGGATGCAAGCTCCGCGGTGCGCGCGGCCAGAATGCGCTCGGCATCGCTATCCGCCGGCAGCGAGTCGCAACTGTAGTCCGCGCCACCGGTGGCCACTTGCCTGCTTCGGTGGCCTGGCGAAGGATGTTCTTGATGCGCTTGACCGAGGCGGAGATGGCGTCGAAGTCTTCACTGCCGCGCACCTTGGCGACGGCCTGGGCGCGGGGGAGGGCATCGACGCGTTATCGGCGCCGGAGGCGAGCACGGCGTTGGTGACATCGTAGGCGAAGCCGCGGGCGTCGCGCAGATAGAACTCGAGCCGCTCGCGGAAGAAGGCGGCGACGTTCTGCTCGTAGTGCGGCCACGGCGGTAAAGCGGGACTCGGCTTCGCTGCCCTTGTACTGGCGCAGGGCATCGGCCATGAGCTGGCTGAGGCTGATGGGAATGTTGTGCTCGACCAGGGTGCGGACGATTCCGTTGGCGGCGCGGCGCAGAGCGAAGGGATCCTTGGAGCCGGAAGGAATCATGCCGAGGGCAAACATTCCGGCGATGGTATCGGCCTTGTCGGCGATGGCGAGCACGGCGCCTTCCAGCGAGCGCGGCACCTGCATCCTCCATGGAGGCGGGCTTGTACTGATCGTAGATGGCCTGGCCGATGGCCGTGGCGGAGCCTTCGGGAAGCTCCATGCGCTCGGCCTGGTGGACGAGGTAGAGACCGCCGATGATGCCCTGGAGTTCGGTGAACTCCTTCACCAGTTCGGTGGTGAGATCGCACTTGGCCATGAGCGCGGCCTTGTACACCACGCCCTGGCGGTGTCCGGGATGAAATTCGCTGACGGCGGCGCTGACCAGGCTGCCCAGGTGCTGGGTGCGCGTGGCCTTGTCGTAGTAGCTGCCGAGTTCCTTCTGGAAGGTGACCGACTTGAGCATGGCCACGCGATCCTTGAGGGTGAGCTTTTGATCGGTGTTCCAGAAGAAGCGCGCATCGTTGAAGCGGGCGCGCAGAACGCGCTCATTGCCGTGGCGCACGATGGCTTCGCCTTCGGCATCGGTCACCGTGTTGAGCACGGCGAGGAAGTGAGGCGCGAGTTTGCCGTCGGCATCTTCCACGGCGAAGTACTTCTGGTGATCGCGCATGACGGTGACCAGGACTTCTTCGGGAAGGGCGAGAAATTCGCGGTCGAAGTTGCCGAGGATGACCGAAGGCGCTTCGGTGAGATTGACGACCGTGTCGAGCAGTTCCTTATCTTCACGCCAGCGCGCGCCGGGAACTTTGTCGCACCGCGGCGTCGAGGGCTTTGCGGATCTTGTGCTCGCGCTCGGCGTAGCTGGGCAGGACGTGGGCGGCGCGGAGCTTTTCGGCGTACTCGGCGGGCGAGGCGAGGGTGACGGGAGCTGGGGCGAGGATGCGATGTCCGCGCGAGGTGCGGCCGGCGGTGATGCCGCCGAACTCGAGGGGAACGATTTCGCCATCGAGCAGGGCGACGAGCCAGCGCACGGGACGCACGAAGCGCTCCGGCTTGCCCGGACGCCAGTACATATTCTTGGCCCAGTAGAGCGCGGCGATTTCCTTGGGGCACGAGTTCGGTGAGCAGCGCGAGCGCGGGCTTGCCCTGCTTGATGCACGTTGGCGGCGAGGTATTCGCCCTTGGGCGTGGTGGCCGTGGTGAGTTCGGCGAGCGGGACTCCGGCCTTTTTGGCGAAGGCGATGGCGGCCTGGGTGGGCTGCGCCGTTCTTGTAGGCGTGGGCCATGGCGGGGCCGAGAAGCTGCTCGGCAATGTCGGGCTGCGAGGCGGCGAGGCCGTGAACGAGGACAGCGATGCGGCGCGGCGAAGAGTAGGCCTCGACGCTGGCGGTGGCGGAAAGACGCTCGCGGGTGACAAGCTCGGCGATGCGGCGCTGCAACTCATCGGTGGCCGAGGCAATCATGCGCGCCGGGATTTCTTCAGTACCGATCTCTAACAGGAAATGTGACATGACTTCGAACGCTTCCTTCTATATTGAGGCCAATTGCCTGCCGCCGGCGTGGACCGGGCCACAAATTCTTATGCAGGCTTCCACTTCTGGAGCTTGCGCAGCCCGGCTACACGGGCGCGGCTGCGGCGGTTGCATCCCGCCGTGACTGCTGATCGACCCAGGCGCGCGCCACGGCGACGGCGAGATTGCGCACCCGCTGGATGACGCCCACACGCTCGGTGACACTGATGGCGCCGCGGGCATCGAGCAGGTTGAAAATGTGCGAACACTTGAGGCAGAGATCGTAGGCCGGGAGCAGCGGAAAACGGCGGCGCTCGACCTCGGTGAATTTTGTTGCTATAGCTGACGCTTCGCTGCCGGCCGCAGGCGCTGGGGCGGGTAACGCTTCGCTGCCGGCCGCAGGCGCTGGGGCCGCAGGCGCTGGGGCCGCAGGCGCTGGGTCTTCTTAGCTTTCCGCGGCTCGGTGGTGGCGGCAGCGTATTCGCTGACGAGGGCCTGGCACTCGGCTTCGTAGGCGCCGAGGTGCTGCCAGAGCTTGCCGACATCGGCCTTCTCAAAGTTGTAGACGGAGTACTGCTCCTCGTCGGGCAGGCGGATGTCGCCGTAGGTGACGTCGCCATGCGGGCCGTGAACCCAGACGATGTCGTAGATGGAATCGACATCCTGGAGGAACGCGGCGATGCGCTCCAGGCCGTAGGTGAGCTCGGCGCACATGGGATCCAGATCGATGCCGCCGCACTGCTGGAAGTAGGTGAACTGGGTAATCTCCAAGCCGTCAAGCATGACCTGCCAGCCGACGCCCCAGGCGGCAAGCGTGGGCGCTTCCCAGTTGTCCTCTTCAAACTTGATGTCGTGACGGGCGAGGTCGATGCCGAGGGCGGTGAGCGATTCGAGGTAGAGCTCCTGCACGTTTTCCGGCGGCGCTTTGAGGATGACCTGATATTGGGTGTGCTTGTAGAGGCGATTGGGATTCTCGCCATAGCGGCCATCGGCGGGACGTCGCGAGGGCTGCACGTAGGCGACCCGGTAAGGCTTGGGTCCGAGAACGCGGAGGAAGGTTTCCGGCGACATGGTTCCGGCGCCGACTTCGACATCGAGCGGCTGCTGCAATACGCATCCCTGGCGGGCCCAGAAGTCCTGCAGCTTGAGGATGAGTTCCTGAAACGTTAGAGGTTGCACAGTCATGGATGAAATCCGATCTGGTAAACAATTGTAAACGGTGGGTGGTGCGAGGGGAAGGCGAGGTTTCAAAGTTTCAAGGTTTCAAGGTTCAAGGACGAGGGCGAGGGCAAAGCCAACGACTGCGACCTAAACGACGGGGACGGTCAGGATTGGGCACCAGGCGGAATCGAAATAAGTTCCAGGGAGTTTGTGCAAAATCGATTGCGGATTGAAGTGCCTCTGAGTCTGCGCGAGAGATTTGAGCAGCGCTGGGGCCCTTCACTTCGTTCAGGGTGACAGCTTAAATACAAAAGCAAGGACAAGAGCAAGAACAAACGCAAGAGCAGGGACACGAACAAAGGCAAGCGCGGTTCCGCGGAAGGTGTGGTGCGGCGGGCAAAGCCGGTTCGAGGCCGAAATGCCTCTGGAGCGTGGTTGGAGACTGGACCAGCGTAGGGGCCCTTCACTTCGTTCAGGGTGACAACTCAAATACAAAGGCCAGGACAAGAGCAAGAACAGCGGACCCGCCCGAGCCAGCAGCGGTCTTGGACGGGCACCCGTTTGGGCGCTGGGCTGCGTCAGTCGAGGCGCTCGAGCTGGGCGGAGGTTTGGAGTTTGCGGTCGAGGTGGCGGTGGATGATCTGCATGAGGAAGCGGCGCAGGTCGGCGAGGCGCGAGTTGGGAACGGGTTCGCCCGCGAAGTGATCGACCCGGTTGCGGAAGATGCGGGCGGCGATGTCGCGAGATTCGATGGACATCTCCGAGCTGGCGATGCGGCGATGGCGCTGGCAAACGAGACCGTCCTGCAGGGCGTGGAACCAGGCAGGCTGACCGGCGAGTGGGTCGCCGCACTCGATGCACTGGTCGAGCGGGGGAAGAAAACCCATGAGGCGGAGCATCCAGAGATCGAAGTAGGCGATGGGCAGCCAGATGGGGCCGGTTTCAAGAGTCTGGAGAACGGCCCAGGCGAGGCGGAAGATGGAGTCGTTGGGTTCACGGTCGGGGAGAAGTTCGTCGAGCATCTCGGCGACGTGGGCGAGAGCGACGCAGCGCGGGTAATCCATGGGCGAGGCGAGCGGAGACAAGAGCACGTCACAGGAGTCGAGGCGAGCGAGCTCACTGCCAGGGTGATCCTGCCAGAAGGCGCGGACGCAGGTGAGGGGTTCGAGGGCCCCGCCAAAGCGTTTTTGCGAGCGTTTGGCGGACTTGGCAACGCCCTTCACCTTGCCTTCGGCGCGGGTGAAGAGGGTGACGAGCAAGTCGGCCTCGCGCAGCGGGTAGGTGCGGAGGACGACGGCCTCGGATTGCTTGAGGGGCATGGGAGATTGTTATAGCAGGTTTCGAAGTTCAAGGTTTCAAGGTTTCAAGGTTAAGGGCAAGATCAGGGGCAAGGTCAACAACACCACATCTGCCGAAAACTGGCAAATATGCGGCCGCGGAAGCAGTTCGAATTTTCCCTAGGCGACGCTGGGCTCGGCCTGGGGTTCAGGATCGGCAATTTTCTTCGCGAAGGTGCAGGAACCAGGCTCGACCGAAGCGGTGGCGGCAACCGTTTTGGATGCGGCGGACTTCTTCGATGCCACGGACTTTGCAGATTTCGCGGCGGGCTTGGCGGCGGGCTTGGCGGCGGGTTTCGACTTGGCGGGAGCTTTGCTGTTGGGACAGACGAGGAAAGTTCCTTCCTTGGTGACTTTCTCCAACAGGTACGGGCTGCCGCAGTCAGGACAGGCTTCGGCGACGGGTTTGGTGGCAGCCGTGAAACCACACTTGGGATAGCGGCTGCAACCGTAGAAGAAGTTGCCACGGCGGGCTTTCTTCTCGACGATTTCGCCGGTCTTGCACTCGGGACACTTTACGCCGATGAAGTTCTGCTTGATGTACTTGCACTCGGGATAGCCGGAGCAGGAGATGAACTCGCCGAAACGGCCGTTGCGGAGCAGAAGGTTGCGGCCGCACTCGGGGCATTTCTCTTCGAGCGGCGTGTCGGGCTTTTTCTGCACGGAGTCGAGACGGCGGGTGGTTTTGCACTCGGGATAGCCGGTGCAGGCCATGAAGGTGCCAAAGCGTCCGCGCTTGAGGACCATGGGTTTGCCGCAGTTTTCGCAGAACTCCTCCTCGTTGTTGGAGGAAATTTCGGCGTCCCCGAGGTCGGTGAGGTTGATGGGGTTTTCCTTGGTGAAGGTGCAGGAGTTGGGGTCCTTCTTATCAAAGGTGGAACAGGCGAAGAAGGAGCCGTGCTTGCCCCACTTGAGGACCAGGGGCGCGCCGCAACGTTCACACTTTTCAGTGGTGGCCTTCTCCATTCGCTTGACGTTTTCCATGTGTTTGCCGGCATATTCGAGGTCCTGCTCGAACTTGGCGTAGAACTCGCGGAGGGCATCGAGCCAGGTTATTTTTCCTTCTTCGATTTCGTCGAGGTCTTCCTCCATGCGGGCGGTGAACTGGAAGTCGAAAACGTCCTTGAGATTTTCGACGAGCAGTTCGGTGACGACGAAGCCGATCTCGGTGGGGAAGAATTTTCCGCCGCGGCCGGCGGTCTTCTGCACGTAGCCACGATCGACGATGGTGCTGATGATGGCGGCGTAAGTGGAAGGACGGCCGATGCCGCGCTCTTCCAGCTCCTTGACCAGCGAAGCCTCATTGAAGCGGGGCGGCGGCTCGGTGAAATGCTGCTCGGGGTGGAGCGACTCAAGCTTGAGCTTCTGGCCGGGAACAAGCGCAGGAAGGCTGAGCTTGGCGGGGTCGTCCTCTTCGTCCTCGGACTTCTTGTCCTCGGAAACTTCGTACACCCGGAGGAAGCCATCGAACTTGAGCACCGAACCAGTGACGCGATATTCGTACGCCTCGTGCGCCACCGTGGCGTCGATCAGAACCTTGGTCTGATCATAAAGCGCGGCAGTCATTTGCGAAGCCACGAAGCGCTGCCAGATGAGCTTGTAGACCTTGAACTCATCTTCTTGCAGATGCTGCCGAATCGAGTCCGGGTTTCTCTCCGGGTCGGTCGGGCGAATCGCTTCGTGAGCATCCTGCGCGTTCTGCTGTTTCTTCTTGTATTCGTTCGGCTCCAAAGGCAAGTAGCCCTTGCCGTACGCACTGCCAATCAGCTTACGGGCACTGGCGATGGCATCGTCGGAGACCCGGACCGAATCCGTCCTCATGTATGTGATGAGACCGACGGTGCCTTCGTCACCCAGTTCAATGCCCTCGTACAGGCGTTGCGCGATCATCATCACGCGCTTCACCGTCATGCCGAACTTGCGCGAGGCGTCCTGCTGGAACTTGGAGGTCGTGAATGGAGCCAACGGCATCTGCCGCCGGTCCCGTAGATCGACGCTCCGGACCGTCCATGCCGCCTTCTTGAGCTTCTGGTGGAGAAGCTCCGCAGCCTCTTCATTCGGCAGCACATTCACCTTCGGGTTCGTCCCAGACAGGTGGGCAACGAAGGGTGGCGGGAGTTGCGCCGCCAATTTCGCATCGAGAGTCCAGTACTCAAGCGGAACGAACCTCTGGATCTCGTGCTCGCGATCGACGATGAGGCGGAGCGCCACGGTCTGGACGCGTCCGGCGGAGAGTCCGCGGCGGACTTTGTCCCAGAGCAGGGGCGAGACCTGGAAGCCGACGAGGCGGTCGAGGATGCGGCGGGTCTGCTGGGCATCGACGAGATTCCAATCGATCTCGCGGGGATGGGCGAATGCCTCCTGCACGGCCTTCTTGGTGATTTCGTTGAAGGTGACGCGATAGACGGGCTTGATTTCCTTTTTGTGGCTGCGGCCGCCGTCGGTATTGCTGCCGAGTTCCTCGGCGAGGTGGGCGGCGATGGCTTCGCCTTCGCGATCGGGATCGGGTGCGAGATAGATGGCGTTGGCGCCGCGGGCAAGCTTTTTGAGGTGCGCGACTACCTTCTCTTTGCCGGGAATGACCTCATACTCGGTGGCGAAATCATTTTCGACATCGACCCCGAGACCGCGCTTGGGCAGATCCTTAATATGGCCGAGGGAAGCTTCTACTTCGTAACCTTCGCCAAGATATTTTTGGATCGTCTTGGCCTTGGCGGGGGACTCGACGATGACTAAACCTTTAGACAATGGAACCTCTTCCGCATCTATGGAAACTGGAACGTAACCTAGCACGAGCGGGGCCGCATGGCAAAATTCGCGGGTTGGGAAAGACGGCGTTGGATGTGGTGCTGAGACGCGTAAGCTATTGATTCGTTATGGGATTGAAGGAATCTTCACTTTTGTGCGGGAAGTGGGCGGCGGTGGCGGCGAGGCAGCACTGGCCGGCCGTAGTGAAGATTCGAGCGTGGCGGGGGATTGGTGGCGGAGCCCGGAAAGGCAGGGCAAGAGCAGCGTTACACTCTCCCACTTCTGCCAAAGGAAGGCAGAAATGGGGCAGCTGTGACATCCGCTACTCTCCCGCTTCTGCCAAAGGAAGGTCAGAAATGGGGCACCTGTGCTCGCATTCGTACCCGGCTAGAAGACGCGGACGTAGTTTTTGCCGGGGAGCTGACGGATTTTATTGCTCATTTCGAGCTCGAAGAGGGCGGAAAAGATTTCTGAGCTGGAGAGCTCGGAATCGAATTTCTCGATCAGATCGTCGATGTGGATGGATTCGTCTGCCTTGATTGCGGCGAACAGCCGGCTGCTGGTCGGCGGGGAGTTCGGCGGCGGCGGGCGGCGGATCCAACAAGGATGCGGCTTGCGGGGTGGGCAACTGGGCCTGGCGCTGCTGGAGCTGGAGGCGGATGGCGGTGGGGAGTTCCTCGAAGACATCTTCCCAGGTGGCGGCGAGTTTGGCTCCCTGCTTGATGAGAGTGTTGGGGGTGAAGGCGAGTTTGTTGGTGACGTTGCCGGGAACGGCGAAGACTTCCCTGCACTGCTCGAGGGCGCAGCGGGAGGTGATGCGGGTGCCGCTGAACTCACCCGCTTCGACCACCAGGACGCCGCGCGAGAGACCGCTGATGATGCGATTGCGTAAGGGAAAATTGTGCGGATTGGGGCCGGTGGCGAGGGGAAATTCGCTGATGAGCGCGCCGCCGAGTTCGAAAAACTGCTCGGTGAGCTTGCGATTTTCGCGCGGGTAGATGACGTCGACTCCGGTGCCGAAGACGGCGACGGTGCGTCCGCGCGCCATGACGGCTCCCTTGTGGGCCATGGAATCGATGCCGCGGGCGAGGCCGCTGATGATGACGAGTCCACAGTTGGCAAGGTCCTGGGAAAGACGCTCGGCCATGCCGAGGCCGTACGGGGTGGGATGGCGGGTGCCGATGATGGCGATGGCGGCCTCAAGCAGGACGCGGGCATCGCCGCGCACGTAGAGGACGAGCGGGGGATCGTAGATTTCGGCAAGGTGTTCGGGATAAAGACTCGGAGCCCATGGCTCACTAGCGTGACGCCGGGGACTGTGGCGAGCTTTTTCAGCTCTTCGTCGGCCAGGCGCAGCGAGTTGCCGAGCGCGATGGACTGGGCGCTGGCGGCGGGCAGGCCGGTGGCCTCAAGTTCGGTGAGCGAGGCACGGAAGATGTCCTCGACCCTGGGGAATGTGCTCAAAGAGACGGCGGACACGGGTGGGGCCAAGTTGCGGGGTGAGGGCGAGTGCGAGCATCTGGCGGTCGCGCGCGGAGACCTGCGGAATGGTTGCTTCGGGCATAAGACGTCGATGAAAGGGAGTGTAGCGGAGTGCGGCGCCGGGAGTCACGGAAAAATGCTTGCCGAGACGCGGCGACTTGCGCGGGGCGTGGGCGATCTGCAATCGTAGTGGGTTGGATATACGAAAAATATGCGCCCATTGAAGATTTCGGCAATCTCGTTTCTGAATACGGTTCCGCTGATGTGGGATTTTGAACACGACCCCTCGCTGGAGATTCGCGAGAATTTTGAGGTGGAATATACCGTGCCTTCGCTGTGCGCGCAGGCGCTGCGCGAGGGCGCGGCCGATATTGGCATCATTCCGGTGATCACCACGGCGCAGATTCCGGGGCTGGTGGTGCTGCCGGATGTGGCGATCGCCGCGCTGCAACAAGGTGCGGTCGATTCAGTTGGTGAGCAAGAAGCCGATGGAGGAGATTCGCACGGTTGCCGTGGACACGTCATCGCGGACTTCGGTGGGGCTGACGCAGGTGCTGCTGACGAAGTTCTTTGGCGGACACCGCGAGCTGACGCCGATGGCTCCGCGTGCTGGGGCCGATGCTGGAGAGCTGCGACGCGGGATTGCTGATTGGCGATCCGGCGATGATGGTGAAGACCGACGGCCTTTATGCCTACGATCTGGCCGAGGTTTGGCGGGCCGAAACCGGGCTGCCATTTGTGTTTGCGGTGTGGGCGGTGCGCGAGGCGGCGCTGGCGGAGATGCGCGCGGGAGTGGATCTGGGCGGAATCTTCCAGGCGCTCGCGCGACCACGGGCTGCTGCCGGAAAGCGTGGCGGCGATTGCCAGGGAATGGTCGCCGCGGATGGGACTGAGCGAGGCCGCGATAGCGAGCTATCTGCGGGAGAACATCCACTACACGCTGGACGCGGAGTGCAGAAAGGGACTGGCGCTGTACTTTCAAGCTGGCGGCCGAGTGCGGCGTGATTGAGCGCGTGCCGGAGCTGGAATTTCTGGAAGCGGAGCGACGGGCGGGAAAGCTAGGGAACGGCGGCGGTTGCGGAGCGGAAATGAATCGCCGGTGGCGGCATGGCATCTAAAGTAATGTAGATTGTGCTTCCAGCGTAGTTTCTACCAGCTCGATGGAGTAGAGTGGAAGCAGCTCTTTGAGAATGGTCAATGACCTTTCAGGTTCGCGCGGAAATTGCAGCGAACCAGGCCGGCGGCTCCACCGATTGAATTCGGCGCGGAGCTGCCACGACGCAAAAGATCTTCCGCGAACCGCTGATCGAAACTGGCGTGGTTCGCGGAGCCCGACCGGGACTCAAAAACTGGGGTCTCGGCTGGGTGCGGTTTTTTGGGGGCGTCACGGCTTCGACGGAAACGGTTGCGGCCAGGAGGCATGCAGGGGCGCACGCACCCTTAATCGAGTGCAAAAAACACAGTTGCCAACACTGAACTGGCTTACGCAGCTTAATTAATTAAGTTGCCGTTCTCCGCGGCTTCGCCTACGGGCTGCGGTCAGAACGTCGCACAGTAGGCTGGCTCATAACCCTACGTCTGGGGGTTGGAGCGAGATCAACAGGCTAGCCAGCTACGTTTCTTGCCGATTCTTAGCGTAGATGGTGAACGTTGTGGTTAATGACCACGGCAGGAATCGAATAAGCATGTAGTCTCCTCGCTTTCAGCGCTTTCGGACAGGGGTTCAACTCCCCTCGCCTCCACCAATAACTCCTTTATAATCAGTTACTTGTATGGCTGTTTTCTGCACGTGCCCGATACGTGCCCGAAACAGATTGCCTTATGGTGAAGAGGGTGGAATACCCCTCGTCTTCACCAAGTAAACAGTTTAGAAACAATAAGGTACGGACACGCAAATTGGACGAACAAGGCACAGGGCTATCGGTGATCGCCATAATTGCGATTGAATCCAGGTGGCGGCCCTTCGGAAAGTACATCTCAATGCGCCAGGTTTTCGAAACCGGACCGCGTCCGCCGCGGACGCGAGCGGCTCAGTTCAAACGGCCCTATCGAAACCGCCCCGACCACGGAAATTTGCGCACACCCACGCGTCTCCAGTGGGGGCAGTCCCGATAGGGTTCTAACGTTTTTCAGTATCGATAACGCGGATCCCTAGCGCGGTTGGTGAGTTTGACGCCCGACCAGATTACCGCTGCTTTGCCGCGCGCCTCCCAGAACATGAGG
>CAVPRB010000009.1:0-197430 GCA_963707735.1 uncultured Acidobacteriota bacterium
CCCAGTCTGTAGCGTTGTAGCTGCTGATGAAAGTTGTGCAAACCATCCCCGTCCCCACGGGCGTCACCACCTCCGCCGTCAAACGCTTCGGGAGGAGATGGGCCGCGGTTGCCGCCACCAGGAACGGGCTTGTTGGACGAGCGTGAGAGCATGCCAGGCATGGTTCATTTCAATCGTATTGCTACCTTTCAGCCTCTACTGACTGCGCTTTGGCTCCCCTGACTGCGGCCAGGAACGAGTGCGCTGCGGCTGGTGCTGGTACTTTGCCCGTCAGGACGGCCTCGGTCGTGACATGATGCCCGTAAAAGGCCTGCATGGAATCGTCGTCGCGGCGAATCGAAGCGCCCGACAAAGTCAGTCCAGCAAAGGCACCCTTGGCGCGAGAGTAGGTCAGAATTTCTGTATTCAGCTTCCAATCGGTGTCGGCGGAAGCATGACGTCCCACCGGTCCCGCTGCTGCCGATGCATCGGCTCCAAGTTGGAACTTGCTCGAAAGCAACCGCTCCATTCCCTTGTCATTCTGGATGATCATGACCAGGTCCACGCCTTCAACACCGATCTGCAGTCCCCAGCTGCCGCCTGTGATAGCAAAGAACTCCGGTGCGCTCCATCCGTTGGCAGTCCGGCAAGTAGCAACTCCTCTGCCGTTCTCCGCACCAAACACGAAGCCGCCCTTAATCATGTGCGGGACAACGGCTATGCACTTTGCGTGGTCCAGTACCTCTTCCGGAATTCCTTTATCCGGAGTAGACATGATCTCGTGCAGCACTGTGGCAGCATTATTCAGCCGATCAGTTGATTCCCCCCGGGACTCCGCCCAGCCCAGAGTGGTCAGACTCAACAAAGCAACGAACAACATAAGTTTTTTCATGGTTCCTCCTCTCTTCTCTGCCCTCGCGCTGCACCTCTGCGTTGATCACATTGCGCAGCGTGCGAGGTTATTGCTTACGCTAGCCGCATCGGCCTGAACCTGTCTGAGCAAGATTGCTCAGTATAGCCAAGCAAATGAGGTGCAGACGGCTTCGCATGTTGGAATCGGCAGCCGTCACAAGATGGGCTCAGTGCCACACCTGAAACGCGGCACCGATGGATATCTGCATGACCTTCAACTCGAAGGGACGCTCGCGGCAATCAAGCATGGAATCACACGGCAGGCGGACGCAAGTGAAGGACAGGAGCTGTTATTCCAAGCAATTGAGAATGGGGGTTGGTATGATACTGGCCATCGATTCGCAAAGAACGAGATTTCGATCTTTCGCATCGACCATTTTTCTCGGAAAGATGCGATCATGAACATCCTCTGTGTCGATTTAAGCTGCGCTCGATGAACATGCTTATCGCAGCAATCAGGTCACAGCCAATACTGCGGCAGGCCATAGTGAAGATATAGGAAAGTTCCATATTCACGAGTGACCGGTATGGACTCATTAAATTCCGGAGCCTTTTGGATAGCGTCTCGGGAAAGGCCTGCGTAGACTGTTGAATCTGTCCATCCTACCCGCTTGATCCACGCAGGTGAAACCAGTACCTTCTTACCCGGCCACCAATTTCGCGTCGCCACCTCGATGTAGCGGATAGCCCAGCCTTCATCGTCTACGACGAACCCTTCTACATGGCCGATTTCACCGTCAACCGCCTCTACGCGATAGCCCGTTATGGCGTCCGTGCTGCGCAGGTGCGTATCCGGCGACTGTCTCTGGATCCCATCCGCTGGCGAATCCGCAGAAGCGGCCGTTGGGAGAACTGCTCACGGGTAGAACCCCCAATAATAGGGATACCCGTAGTACTCAAGGTAGCCAGCCTCGGCCCGCCGAGAGATGGGACGATGCGTGTCGATGTCCGGACTGTTCTCCACTTGCTTCTTCGTTAGCGCGACGTCCAACTGTTTGTATTGCCAGTCCGTATGGGCAACGGAAATTGGTGATATCAGCACCTTCCGGTCTTCAAGCCAGCCGCCGGTTTCTACCGTTAGATAGCGGATGACCCATGTTTCATCGTCGAAATAGAACTGGTCTATGGTTCCAATTTCGCCGTCCGTGGCTCGTACCACAAGACCTTTCAAATCCTTAGTGTTCGATAGCATCGTTTTCGCTCTCCCATGCAATCGTAGACTGCGCTTCACTCTCAATGACGCGCGTCTCGATGGCGCAGTCTTTGAGCAGCACTGGTGTTTGAAATGCGGCATGGCCACCAGCTAGTGATTTCCGCACCAACAATAACAATGACATGCCCGGCTTCTTGACAAAAGATACGCTTACCCTCCAACCCCAACTTTAGCTATCTCAATAGTGAATGCGGGGACTTGCACGCTGAATGGGGAGAGAGAGCCTCTCCGAGTCTCGGAAGCGATAGCTAAGCGTTAGAGTTGCATACTGTTTCACCCGGAGGTTAACTCTCTACGGCGCGCACAGCTGCCAATAAGCCTGCGGTTGCGATTCCCGCCGAGGAGCCGAGATGCTCGACAGTAAAGCCGAAATGCGCAGATCGCAATTACCTTGAGCAGGACGGCTCTACGCTGGTTTACAGAAAGGCGGGTTGACCGCAGCGTCCAGAGACGATCTTAAAGGAAAGTCGGCGTATGATTGGCGTTGAACCATCAGCTATGATCGAACGTAGGTAGAAGGGCGGTTTGGCAGTCTATCCATTCAGCCGGTTTACTGGAACCTCTCCACGATGACTAACCCAAGCCAGCCAGTTTCTAAGCTGCAGGTCGATAACTCGATCACTCCGCTTCGCGCTCTGGCCGAACAGGCTTTTTCCCGAACTGCGGGGGCACCACTGATACTCGGGAATAAGGTAAGTGTCCTGCGGGACGCGACCGAAAACTATCCTGCATGGCTGGAAGCAATCCGCTCCGCCGAGAGCAGAATTCATTTCGAGAACTACATCATCCATTCTGACGCTGTCGGCGAGCAGTTTGCTGAAGCCCTGGCTGGCCAAGGCGCGCCGAGGTGTGCGGGTAAGACTGATCTACGACTGGATGGGAGCACTGGGCGCAACGTCGAATCGGTTCTGGAAGTTATTGCGGCATGCAGGAGTGGAGGTAAGGTGCTGCAACCCACCCCGTCTCGATAGCCCTTTGGGCTCGCTGAGTCGCGATCACCGCAAGATGCTCTCGGTAGACAGCCGGATCGCTTTCATCTCGGGCCTGTGTGTGGGCCGCCGGTGGGTGGGTGATCTACTCCGTAACATCGAACCTTGGCGTGACACCGGCGTTGTGATTGAAGGACCCGCAGTCGTCGATATCGAGCAGGCGTTTGCAACCATGTGGGCAACCCTGGGTTCGCCGATCTCCGAAGAAGAACTCCCTCATGAGAGAGAAACTATTCCGGCGGCTGGTGACGTGGCTTTACGCGTCGTGGCCAGCATGCCCAATATCGCCGGTGTTTACCGACTGGACCAACTGATCGCAGCGATTGCCCGGCGTTCAATTTGGCTGGCTGACGCCTACTTTGTGGGAACTACATCCTACGTGGAAGCCCTCAAGGCGGCGGCGCAAGATGGCGTGGATGTCAGGCTCCTGGTGCCCAGGGCCAGCGATATTCCCGTGATGCGTGCGGTGTCACGTGCCGGATTCCGGGGACTGCTGGAAGCGGGGGTGAGGATCTTCGAATGGAACGGTCCCATGATGCACGCCAAGACGGCGGTAGCCGATGGCCGCTGGGCGAGGGTGGGTTCGACCAACCTCAACATGGCCAGCTGGATCGGAAACTGGGAACTGGACGTCATTGCGGAGGACGAACGGTTTTCACAGAAGATGGAGGACATGTATTTGCAGGACTTGGCTCATTCGGTCGAGATTGTCCTGCGAGAAAAGCGAAAGGGTCCGCCCAACGGCGGAGCGGCCGCGAGATGGGCCTTTGCAGAAAACTGCATCCGGAAGCGCCGGACGCGCTGCCGCCGGAGTTCTTCGCATCGGTAACGCAGTGGGAGCGGCGATCACCGATCATCGAGTACTGGGACCGGCTGAAGCCAAAATTATGTTTGCTGCGGCCTGGTTGCTAGTGCTGCTCAGTGTGGTCGCGATACTCTGGCCTCGGGTGCTTGCGGTTCCAATCGCCGTATTGGGTGGATGGGTGGCAATTTCGCTGTTCGTAAAAGCCTATCGACTGCGCAACAGGCGCAACGAATAATCACATGTTGGTCGAGTGCCATCTCTCCGAAACGAAGGGCGTCCAGCCCAGCTCAGGGGCGCTATAAACAGATTAAGCCGTGACGCCTTATCTGTAGCGATGACCCAACCGGCTTCCGAGTGCGTGACCATGCTGCCTCTGGCGGTGTTGACGCCATCACGCTGAAGCTCCTTCACTGCTTCCTTCGCACCTGAATGCGTCTGCGATATCGCGACAACTGAATTCACTTTGGACATGTCCTGTTCTCCTTGGGGACTTGCTGTCATTCAGGTGTCGATAATAATATGTTCCTCGGCGGTTGAACGCAGGGAACACTGCACGTTCGATGCCGGTGAATAGAAAGGCACCAGCGAACACAAACGCCCAGCGCCCAGAGTGTGACGGAAGGTCCAGGCGAAAGTGCACGGCTCCGTCTCCAGCCTATTTCAAGTGACGGATACCAGTTGTGAACAGAGAGCGTTCAGAAAGTCGGGGTCAGTCCGCTTTTGCGATTAGGGTTTTGGAGTGTACACCTTGCGACCCGACTGGGGCCTCCCCGGCCTTCAACCTGCGGCAGCAACCGCTGACCGTGTCTCCCTGCGGAAGACTAACCTGCGCAGAGTACGGGAAAGGTTTTCTTGTGGACGGATCTGTACAGGAGGTCTCCTTGACAACAGCCGAGAGATAGGGGCCGCTGACCGGAAGGTTGTCATTGGTACGTTGCCATACCCAAGCCTTTTCGTCGGGCGCCCAAAAGAAATGGCCGCGAAAATCCCGGTCAGGTTCGTTGATGCCAAGGTATCTGGCTCCCCAGGAGGCAAACTGGACGCTCCAGTCCGGACCGCTTCCCCAGCAGACCATGTCAGGCATCTTGGTTGACTCGGTTGGGTTCGCCGAAGCCTGGGCACTCGTTTGGGCGACAGCCGAGACCAGGGCAGCTGAAAGTAGAAAAATTGCCACAGAGCGCACCAGAAAGTATCCCATTGAAACCCCTCCCAAACCAATGATCGCGGCTAAGCCGAGATTCAAGGCAACGATCAACAACACCAACGCAAAACACGCTTATGGCCGTTCCGTGGCGTGGCACAGAGCAGCAAGTAGTGACATCATCATCGGGCGCAGCGCCACATAATGCTTAGTCGCTGTAACTGCTTCCAAAGACTGAGCCACGGGTTTATGGCACGTTCATCAAGATTTGGACCCGCTGCTATCCCGACAGACGGAGGTAGCCTTTCGTCTGGAAGCGCATATAGATTCTCCAGAAACGCTATATCGGCGGTAGTCTTCTCACTCTCAACATTCATGCCGTGCCCCTTTTCGGTCCCGCGCGCACACCAGACTTATTTCAGTACCTGAGCTGTTCGGCCAACAGTATCAACTGCGCGTGTTCGCTATGCGTGCCCGCGCACATTTCAAAGGTGCTGCTACCTGTCAACACTTGCGGTCTGCGCTGTTGTGTCTCGAACTGAACTAAGAAAGGACTGGGCTGCATCTGGTGGCGCGGCTCCGCCCTGCAGTACCCGCGTGTCGAAGAATGACGTCCGTAGACGGCCTCCATGGAGATGTCGTCGCTGCGAATGGAAGCGCCATTAAGAGTGACTCCGGCAAAGGCGCCCGCAGGGCGTGAATAAGTCAAGATATCGCTGTTTAGCTTCCAATCGGTGTCGGCGGATGTATGCCGTCCTATCGGTCCGGCCGAAGCAGTAGCATTTGCGCCAATTTCGCACCTATTCGAAAGCAACCGCTGCATACCTCTGTCGTTCTGAATGATCAGGACTAAGCTCACCCCTTCGACGCCTACCTGCAATCCCCAGCTACCGCCGCTAATAGCAAAAAACGCTGGTGCACTCCATCCTACGGTGGTACGGCAGGTAATTACGCCGCGACCATTCTCTACACCAAAGACAATGCTCTCCTTCAGCATATGGGGCACCACGGCGACGCACTTTGCATGATAGAGAACTTCAACCGGGATGCCATTATCAGGTGCAACCATGATCTCGTGCAGCACTTTGCCTGCGCTATCCAGTCGTTTCTCGGAAGCTCCGACCTTCGACTGCGCCCAGCTCAGATTTGTCACACTCAATAGAGCAACGAATAACAAAAGTGTTTTCATGGTTCCTCCTCATCCTCCTGCCCTCGCTTACCATCTCTTCGTTAATCACATAGCTTGGCGTGCGCATCGCTTACGCTAGTCGCATCGGCCTGGACCTGGTCTGAGCAAGAGTGCTCAGTATGGCGAAGCAATGCAGGGGAACTTCGCCACGCCCTTGCGCCAGAGCCAAAACAGCTGTGGCCCGCCGCTTAACGGCGGACCACAGTGAGATCGCGACTCGTCAAGTTATTGCTTCTTCGCGGGCTTTCTCTTTCGCGCTGTATGATTCGCCGGCTTACCGGTCTTTTCAGTGTCGAGCAGAAAGAGTCTAACCATCCAGAAAACACCTGTCTGGTTAAGTTTCTGAGACTCTGTTTCAGCTCCGAGGGAGGCCTCAACACGGGGCACCATCCCGACGAGCTGTTTCCGCGCGTCGTTCTTATTGCCACTAAACCTGAGCCGGCACATTCGCGCGGCATTGCGGTTCTATAATCGCAGCCGGTGCTGAAGAAGCAATGGAGCAAAAGTGATAAGCAGGTGTCGCATTGATTCCGGCCATCTCTGGCTTAAGGTCAGTTTCGTGAGCCTAAGTTACTCCTCGTTGGATAGGTGGGTGTAATGCTGAGCATTCAGAAAATTCTTGTTCCTGTTGTGTTCACGGATACTTCCCGGCACGTCGTGCATCAGGCCGCATGGTTGGCGCGCCGCTTTCATGCGGAGATGATCCTGCTGCACGTGGTGACGCCTTTCAGCTATCCCGCCGGCGTGCTGGAGAGCGGGCACGAGATCACCGCGCGGGATTTGCACGCGCACATCGTCCAGCGGGCTCAGAAAGATCTGGATCAGGCGCTGCGGCCGGAACTCGATGGGATTGCGGTCACACGCGTGCTGCTCAGAGGCGACCCGGCCCACGAAATCGTGAAGACGGCTCGCGACCAGAACGTCGACCTGATCGTGATGTCGACTCATGGCGATGGGGCGTTCTACCGCTTTCTGCTGGGCTCGGTGACAGCGAAGGTACTGCACGAAAGCCATTGCCCGGTCTGGACAGGCGCTCACCTGGAAGAGGCGCCGGCGCGCGAGTTCTCGATCCGCCACGTCCTCTGCTCGGTGGATTTGAGCCGTCACAGCCGCCACACCGCGTCGCTGGCCGCCGAGATGGCCGCGGCCGTCGATGCGACGCTTACGCTCGTCCACATCACGGCCAGCGTGGAGATCTATGGCCCCGGCGGATCCCACGTCGACCCCGCATGGAAGGAGACGATCGTCGGCTTCGCCGCCAAAGAGATCGCCAAGCTTCAGCAGGACGTGGGCACGAAGGCCGAAGTCATCATCGATAGCGGCAATGTTCCGGAGCTGTTGAACCGAGCGGCGGAGCAAACGAAGGCTGACGTCCTGGTCATCGGACACAATCCTGGGCGCAGCCATTTGGGGGACAACGGCAACGGCTATGGGATCATTCGGGAGTCGCACATCCCGGTCCTGAGCGTCTAAGGATTTCGACGATTCAATCGCGGCGACGGAAAATCTCGTAGGTCGCGCTTCCGCTCTAGGGTTTACACCGGTCGGACCATCAGTTGATCTGCCACCGACTCGTTTGCCTACGGCTAGCGTCAGGCGGAACTACGCAATTATGGCGAGTTTCAAAGACTTTGCGGACCGAGAAAGCAATTTGCGGAGAATTTGGTCGCCACCATGCACCTGAAAGCAGTGTTTCGCAACGTCTAGGCCCGATTCTCATAAATACGCACTCTTAATTAACCTCCTCGGTGTTTGTGAGCATACCAGTGTGCTCGTTCCCCGGGCGAGCTCTGGGTATCCGTTTTACCGGTGGCTGAGCGAGATCACTTCATCGAAGCGCACGCTACACATTCTTCCGCCTCAGCTTTGGGTCAATGTCCACTTGTCTGCGAGAAAACTGCAGACGAAAAAATAGCTGACCATCCTCTGCGCTCCAATCGCGATTACCCGCGACATTTCTTGTCTGCACGCTACTGCGACGTTTCCCAACAGCTGGCGTTCTACTTCTTGTAATGGAATGCTGTCGCCGATCGCCAATGCGAATGCGTAGGCGAGGCAACCTGCATTGAGTAAAACGGAACGAGGTCGAATGGAAACGATATCAGTGAGACGAGCTGCCGCGGAGCTGCGCTGCACCATCACCTACGTGTATCAGCTCTTATGGGCGGGAAGAATCGACGGAGCAACCAAGGTGGGACGGCAATGGAAGATTCCGTCCGAAGCCATCAACAAGAGAGTGTCCTCAAGCCAAGCGATCGCGGCCACGATCGCCACCCCGAAATTGAATGCCAAAACCGCGCACCGCGCCTGGAGAGTCTATGACCACAATTGCTTTGCGTAATCAACTAGTTAGCACCAAAGAAGCCTCCGAGATACTGGGCCGTTCGCCGGCCACGCTGAAGCGCTGGCGCTACGAAGGAGACGGGCCAAAGTATGTAGAAATCCGGCGCAGAATCCGCTACGATGTCTCCGTTCTTCAGGAGTACATCCGGACGAACACACGAGTGCCTTCCGTGCGGGCTGCATTGGAGGAGATTCGTGGAAGTATTTAAACAAAAGAAGTCGAAGTTCTGGTGGTATGACTTCGCCGTCCGGGGCAAAAGATTTCGAAGGTCCACGGGCGAGACGAACAAAAATAGGGCAGAGAAAATCGCGTCCTTGAAGTTCTCTGAGATTTGCGAGCACGGAGATCCTCTTCCAAGGAAGGCTCCCACCGTGCTCGAAGTGTCAAAGCGCTTTTTGGAGTCGGTGGACGATTCCCGGCTGGTGGAGAATTCCAAACTGTATTACCACCGTGGATGGCGTCTTCTGTCAAAAACGCCCGTCATTGGACTGCGCCTGGATTTGGTGACGAACGAGGTTGCCGGGACTCTCCGGTTTGGGGGATCGCCGGCCACCACCAACTGCGCGTTGCGGACTCTGCGAAGACTCCTGCACAAAGCCGAGGATTGGAAGCTGATTCGGAGAGCACCGAAGATCAAGTTGGTCAACGAGCAGGCGCGCAGCTTGCGTTTGGACGAAACGGCCGAGCGCAAACTTTTGGAAGCTGCTGCTCTTTGCAAGTGGAGGAGCAAGAGAACCCTGGAGCGGTTTACCCAAGTCTTGATCTTGGCCCGGGATACCGGAATGCGCAATGAGAAGGAGCTCTATCGGATGCGCATTGAGGATCTTTACTGGGACCAGCGGCTCATCCATGTGGTGGACAGCAAGACCGAGAACGGCATCAGGTACGTACCGATGAGCGACCGGGTTTTTACAGTTTTGAAGACGCTTTGCGGGACCAGGAAAAAGGGCTGGGTGTTCGCGTCCAAGCGATCTGAATCCGGACATCTGACCACGATGGCCGCGAAGTTTCGCCAAGCACGCGAGAAGGCCGGACTGCCCAAGAAATTGGTATTGTATTGTGGCCGGCATGACTTCGGAACACGAGTTCTGAAGAATACCGGTAATCTGAAGCTGGTCATGAGTGCGATGGGGCACGTGGACGTCAAGACCGCGATGAAGTATCAGCATCCGGAACTTGGCATTGTGCGCTCGGCGCTCAACGACAGTAATCATGCGGTGTTGCCGCCAAGTGCGTAGCCAAAATCGGCTACGTCATACTTTACGTCATACCGTTAAATCTCAACTTTGTAAGTTATTGAAAAGATGGTGGGCCTGGTAGGATTCGAACCTACAACCAAAGGATTATGAGAGCGTTTTCTGCGTCTGTTCTGCGTTCATGCACGGTGACGAACACAGATGCAAGAAGCGGTAAAAGTCCAGTAAACACGCGGCGCGCGCGCATCTCTGATCACGGATTCATCGTGTATGTAGATGCACGGATACGCACCAGAATAAAAGTTCTAGTGCCCCCACAACTGCCACCAGCTCAGAAATGCATTTGCTTGGCCACCTTGGCAAGCGTACTATTCATCCAAACAAAGCGCGCCGCACGGATGCTTCAACATCCGAACGGCGCTAACCACAGTCGCCTTATAGGAGGCACCATGGCTAAGAAGCAAGTTACCACCCCATCTACTCTTCCTCAAGAGCAGACCATCTCACGAGTAGCGCTCTATGCTCGTGTCAGCACCAATAACGGACAGAACCCGGAGATGCAACTTTCCGAGCTGCGCGAGTACGCTGCGCGCCGCGGCTTCGTGGTATATGCCGAATATGTAGACGTCGGCGTGTCTGGCTCCAAAGATTCCCGCCCGGCGCTCAATCGCCTGATGATCGATGCTCAGCATCGCTGCTTTGATGCCGTGGTGTGCTGGAAGCTGGACCGCATGGGTAGGAGCCTGAAACACCTCGTGAATGCTATCGCCGATCTCGCCGCATATGGCGTGGCGTTCGTGAGTCTCCGAGACAATCTCGACCTGAGCACACCCTCTGGCCGCCTCATGTTTCAAATCATCGGTGCCATGGCTGAGTTTGAGCGGGCATTGATTCAGGAGAGAGTGAAGGCCGGTCTGAGTGCTGCTAGACATAAGGGCATAAAGCTAGGGCGTCCGCGTTCTGGAGTAGACCCCTTCAAGGTCGCGGCGCTTCGCTCGGAAGGCGTCGCATGGCGCGACATTGCGAAGCGGCTTGGATGCGGTGTCGGAACGGCAGTGCGCAGCGCTCAACAGATCGCAGCATAGAGCACGCGCGGCAGAGCGTTGACTGGCACCCTTCGCTCTCCCGCATGTCTAACCCGCGTGCCACAAGGAGGCAATATGTCTACTGAAAACGTAATCCCCGATTTCCCCGTAGGAAGTATGACCGTTGACTTTGACGGAAGCCAGTTCGCACATGTCAGAGATGCGGACCTTGCGGATGGTTCCCCAAGCGGGCGATGGATCGTCGCCTTTGACGCCGATGAGCACAACTACCTTCGTTTCGTTCCGGAAAATGCCTGTATCGTGAACCCGAAGGACCGCATGAACGTTGCTACTGTGCTGCGTGAGTACACGCCTCGCGAAGACATCCTGCCGTTGGTTAAGGTGCTTCTTGAGCGCTTGGTAGGGCATGAGATCGAAGAAGAGAAAATTCAGGGCCTTATCAAAGCTCTATAAAACTGAGTATCGTTTAGTTGGGGCCGGGCGCTGCATGCGCTCGGCGCTTTCACATTTGCGGCATTCGCACTCCGAGATACTTCTCTAGGTTTACTACTTCAATCTCAGCACGATTCAGACACTCTCTGCTGCGGCTAACATCGTGCTCTTTCAAAGCTGACTTCGCCTCATACAGCCGCGCCTGCATTCGTTGCTGAGACGCTAGGATGTCGCTGGGCAGAGTCCAGCCCTGCGCAGTCTGCGACTCTCGGAACTCGTGAAGGCCATTGCTGACAGAAATTGCTCGCGCAGCAAGAGACTCTCTTCTCTGTTCCAATTGCTCCACTCCGACAGAAGGATTACTGCTCTCCGACCTATTAGAGATGGATGGCTGTGTTTCTGGCACAGCTAATGCCTGCTGGGGCTGGTCTTGGGCGTCAGGCGCTTGAGCATTGGGCGTGGACTGTTGGACAGCCGGGATGCTGGCGCCGGAACCGACCGACTCGAGCTGCACAACATTGTCAGTTGGACTGGAAAACTGGCATTGCCGGAAGTTTATAAAGCCATCGTAGCCGTAGGCCACATACGAGATTCCGTGCACCTGAATTCGGTCACCCTCATGGTATGGGAAATTATGGCCTTCAATCTCCTCTGGATCTACGAGACAAGCGAGGGCTCTCCGTTTGTCCCGCTCGTCGCGAACGAAAACAATGTCCCAAGGGCTTTCCATGCCGAATGCTCCGCGATAGGAGATTCCGGCAAAGATTCCTTGGGTGAAGAGTTCAGTGCCAGGCGGGATTGTGCCCTGATATGCCGCAAGCAGGCCGACACTATATGTCCTCCCGTCCGATACCGCGCCTCTGCCGGACAAGTTCGGGAGCAGATGCAAAGCATGGTCCTCGGGTGGCGAGCTGACTGCAATAGCTGCGGGCTCGTCAGATGTGCTCCGTTGTGCGGGCGCAGAATTGTGCGCCTTAAGGACGGAACTAACCATGAACGCGCAGATTCCGACCAAAATGCATACAGACACGACCGCTCCCATTGGAGACGTCTTCAACCAGTCTGCAAAGTTCTGCATTTGTGCCGGGGCGCGCCGCATACCGCAATTGATACAGCGCGACGGGTACAGCGGGATCATGAGCAGCCATAGCCCACCGGTGATCACAACCATAAATAGCGTGCCAAATCCGAGAGATCTCTTGAATCCGGACAGCTTTCCGCAGTTCGGGCAATGAATCATCTGCATAACTGCCTCCCATCACGCTCAAGACCCGGGGAAACAAATACAGGACAGATCAGAATAGCTGGCTATTGTTCCACTTGCGCGAGCAGTGCACAAGAGCAAAGCTGCAATCTGGAGAGCGGTGCCCTAGCCGCACTCCCGCATGCCGCGCACCACTTCGCCTTCACGGATGCGGGAATGGGTCTCGGCTTATTTCCGCTGTTGTCCACCATGTAGGCCAACTGGGTGAGATAGTTGTCAAGGCCGTGCCACTGGTTTGCCACCTGGTCTCCCATTCGCCGCGCACCATGCTCCGTTATTGACAACTTGCCGCCGCCATCGCCTTGGGTGCTTCCGGCGCGTCGTAGTCGTAGCCACATCGCGGGCAGGCATGCGGCGGTGTCATATTGCGAATGCGCTTGCGTTCGAACCCGTACTCCTTAAGCTTTCGGAAGAGCGTTGTCTTCCCGATTCCGAGCCGCTCAACGGATTCCTTGAAGTTCTCGCCGCACTCTGCATAGACTCGCAGGATGGTTTCCCGCTCGATCCCCGCCAGAGTTGTCTCGCTGCTGGACCTGATTCCACCTCGGGGCAGCGATGGCAATACGTTGCTCCCGCTTTCCACGCTTGCTCCATGACATCTTGTATGTCGAAACGGTCCGCGCCCGGCCGGGCGGCCATCATCGCGAATGCTCTGATCTTCCCCTGCTCCTCTGGACTGATATTCATATCCCCCTGTGCCAGATGAAATGACTTGCGCTTCGCATTGACTGAGTGGCAATAGTGACTGAGTCCCTTACACCCGTGCTTCGCCGCCCGCTATGCCCGCAAATGCCGACTGCGTCATACTCTGAATGCGTCCGCCTGCGAACACTTTGTGTGGCCATGAAACCTGCCCCAAGCGAAGGAGCGGAGCGGGGTAACAGCGACAATTCCAGATGCACCCGGGCGCATATGGTGCCGGCGGGTTCTTCTCTCCAACCAGTCTCTCGGGTGAAGGTAGATCGCTCCATCGAAACAAAACCGTATCCATCTTCCGGTGACTCAGACGCACCCTCCCATCTTCCGAGGTGCACCACATCGCCCATTCGAGATTCAGGCTCTCTGCCCGCGCCTGGGTCAATGCCGTGCTGCTCTTGCTCACTTCCGTTCTGGCAATCAGCTGCACGCGCGACTTTGCGAGCTCAGGGATTTGCTTGCGAAGATCCGCGGCAATCGTGCTTGCCCTCAAACCCTTCTGCGACTCCTTCAAGATATCGGGCCGTGGCGTGCTCTGCGAGCGTGCCAGGAATTGAGCTGATCAGATCGGGCATTGTCTTGTACCACTTGCCGCACGCGGACGCCTACAGCGCCCTGCATTTCATTCTGCAGAAGGCGGTAGAGTGCAGGCCCCTTCATGGACTTCATCGCTGCCTCGCGCCAGGTGCGCGCGTTGGCAACATCAGGCCTGTGACCATCTGCCGCGCCACTTGCTCCGCTACGCCTTGCATTACCGTCTGCGTCGAAGGTGAGGCGAAGAATTGCGCGAGTGCCTCCGGATCATCGCCTTTGGGCGCGTGGGCAAACAACTGCCGCAAGATGTTCGCAATCGAATTCGCGTACCGCCGTTCGAACAACAGCGGCAACTGCCACGGACTGTCTTTCATGCTGCTCGCCTCGATTCCAAAATGATTATTCTTAGGAACCCCAGAGAGAGCTGGACTCCGCTTTACCTGTCAGTTGGTTGGGAGCGTCGTCCCCTCTAGGTTTTTGGAACATAGGTGTGGCGGCGATATTTCCAGCATCTGTGCGCCGGGCCAATTCTGCGTTGATCGCCCGTTCAAGAGCTGCGACGTGGCCGCGGGTGCGCTCGAGTTCTCGCTCCGCTTCGTTCAAATCTGTCATTTCGTCAATAATCACTTTTCACCGTCCGATTGGCTTTACGTTGAGGTCACTTGATTTCAAGTCCCGGAGAGCGGCTGTTTTTCCGCTCTCCGGAAGAGGCGCGCTGCGTGAGGAACTGGCGATGGAATGGTAGGAACCGCCGCCAGCAAGGAGTCAGCGGTGACTCATGCCGCCGCTCACGTCAGATGCGCAAACTTAGAACTGCCAGTGTCCGAGGTGATCCGCCCCTTGCATCTCGTTCCGCGCTGCGAGTTCCATTGCCGCAAGTTCATGCAAAGCAGCGGCGGCCGTGTCGCGATCGAACTGAATGGGCTTCAACGCCGCCAGTGCTTCCGAGTACGCCTGTCCCGCTGGAACAACAGCCGCCCTGAGCTTGTTGTGGGTGTCATTCCATACGGCGATTTCTTCCGGTAGAGGACGATCATCAGGGTTAATAGGGTGGTGTGCCTGCACCTGAAACTGCGCATTCTCCAATGCGTAGCAAGCGGCTTGTACGCGTTTCTGAGCCCTCGCCACAGCGGCATCGAGCGGTGCGAGCACATCCTTCGCTGCACGGTACCGCCTGACCAACTCCGTATGCTCGTCGCGGCGCTTTTTCTTGATCGCCTCTATCTGCTCCTTAACTTTCTCCTCAGAAGCGCGATGGGTCTCATACGTGCGGCGGTACGCTTCTCCGTTTATGAGTTGCTCACGGCGCGCCAACTCCGCTTGATCTGCTCGAAAATCTCGGACCAATGCATCTAGGTCACTGTTAGCGTTAATAGTGAATTCGGGCGTCACTTTTCCTCCTTGAGTGCCGGTTCGCCAACCGGAATCAGCGGTGGAAGGAAACCCGATTGCCCGCCGGTAGAAGGCCCAAACGGGTTGGGGCACAGTGGCACAGGCTGGTACGCGCTGCGACCGCCGATGTCGTTAGGACTGATGACCCTACCATTGGATGATCCGGTTTCCTCAGGATCTATTCTGCTTTCCCAGCGCCGATGAGCCAGGATTGAGTGTTTTGTCTGCCATGTTATTTTTTCTCCGGTTCGAAATTGGAATCTACATACTGCGAAAGAAACTTCTCAACCTGTGCAACTCCGTCAACTCCGAGAGGCTGACAGTGCTTACACTCCCGCGAGGTGTGCGCGCTACATGCTGGTTTGCCGCAAGGTGACACGGCGCGCATATTCAATTCCGCCCATGTTTGCAATGCTTGAGTATTGCCAGCGTCAGCAGCCTTATAAGCGAACTCGCGCAGACTTTGTGCGGTTTGGAAAAGATTGGCGTCTGGCGAAACGTGGTTCATTCACTTTCCTCCTACTCACACAACATCTCATCCAGTTTTGGAGTGGTCCGGTTTTGATCGATATTTATTTCAGTGCTGTGCCGGCACGCTTACGATCACGAAATCCGTCAACGGTTTCCATTCGGCGCGCAACTCCCTCGCCCACTCCGCGCCGTCGGCAAAACACTCCGTGACATTGGGACCCATGCGACAAGACTCACCACGGGTATCTTTAGCATGTCGTCTTTGGGATTGAGCTGGATGGTAGTCCGGTCGATGCGACGTGCCGAGCCCTCCATAATCAGATCGTTGGCCGCTCTTCCGGTCAAAAAAGAACCCCCGCAGCCATTGGCCAGGAGGCAGCGAATCATAATTTTGCTGCGCTTCATGTTGCGATTGGGTCGAGACATCTTTTCTCCCATCCATCGGCCTGCTTGTCGCGCTCGCGGAGCAGAGAAGCACCGAGTGCGCGGCGTTCATGTAAGAGGGCGCGCTTTGCAGCATTCAGAAGATCAATGCCAGCCGCAGACGCGCATTCTCCCTCCAGGTGATCCACGGCGGAAACGATCTTGGCCAAGCCGCGGGTGTTGCGGTCCCTGCCGTTGACAACCTGCATCAGTTCCCAACCCAATACCGCCTTCGATGTTGACGATGTTGCTCATGCGTTCTTCTCCCTTGCTTCTGTTCCAGAAACCCGCGCGCAATGCTCCCGCCAGGCCCGTGATTTTTAAGGGGCCGAACCGTGCATCTGTCGCGTTTCTAAAACACTTGTTTTTGAGTTACTCGACGAATCCCATCTGTGCGAGCTGCTCGGCGTCTTCTATCAATTGCCGGAACTCTCTCGCTTCTCGCTTTGCCGCTTCCCTCGCAGCTTCGGAATAATTGCCGTGCTTCCAGTTCGCGCGCCGTGATCGCGCGCGTCCCTCGGGCGTCCGGGGCCCCGTGGACTTACCCCCGTGCAGCTTGCAGCGTCCATTCGGCATTGCAGGGCCTTGACAGCGCGTTCCCCGGCGCGTCTTAGCTCCGCATCTTGGCGCTGTTCGAGGATCCCCGGGTGTGTTTCCGTTCTGTAGCCATCCATTCCGCTTCTCATGGGGTTCATTCGCGGTTTTCTTTCGCATCCCCACCTCCCCGGGTGACACTCCCCACGATGGCTTGGCCGCCTGAATGCACATGGACATGCTTCACTACCACTCGCTGTTGACCACCGTTCCGCTTAGACCTCAAGGTTTCAGCTAATGCCGCAAACGTGCGCAGCAGCTTGCTTGCTCGGTTGACGTTTCTATCTATCGAATCATCACCCGGACCTCTCAGAACTCCATCGTGGCCCTGGGTCTGCGTAACTGCGAGCCGCATGTACTCCATTGCCTGGTGATGAAGAGCAACCATTTGCGAGCAGAGCAGAACTTCGAATGCGTCGCGAGGCTTCAGCGAATCGACGCTCTCCAGGGCGACGTTCAGAGCTATAGAACTGTTTGGGGCGCCGTTGGACACAGGCAACGCCGACGCGAGCTGACCGAAAAGCACACTCACTCGATCCTCACACGCGCCCTTCGAATTGCGAGAAGCGACAAAGGCGCGAGTGAGCTTCTCGAATGTGGCAGTAGGGATATTGAGCTTACCCTCGGCGTCTGCAGTGATTCGCGTGTCTTTCACCTTCGGCTTCTGTTTCGCCGGCGGCGTGGGCTTGCGAACTACGATCGCCAGCTCCTGCTTCGCCTGCGTCTTGCTTTTGGGTTTCTTTGGGCTGGTCATCCGAGCTCTACTCCCGCCGCTGCACTGATCGGGGCGCGATTCAATCGCGCGTCAATCTCTTGCGCCCTCGCGCGGATCTCGCGCTTACGTTGCTCCCACTGCTCATCTGTCATGTCTTTGCCTGCGAGACGTGGATTGCGGGTGATCGGTTTGGGCTTCTCGGACTGTTCGCCCTCTGCGCATTCGTCGCTCTGGCTTTCGTTCCACTCTTTACGCCATTCCGCAACCTGCTCGAGCGCGCTCTTCGGCTTGGCGACTTCCCCGGGCAAACCCTTCACCGCTCCACTGAGTTGCTTCACAATGTCGAACGCCGGACCTTCAAGCAGACGATTCGAAGCAATCTCTGTACTGTCATAGCTGGCCATCGCGGCCAGGAACTCCTTTTTAAGCCAGGTATATTCTTCGTCGCTCGATTCCTTGAATCGGGACCATCCGCCACACAATCGCATCGCACGATCAATTGCGGGAGGGAGTTCCGGAACTGGAATCCGCATCGCGTATGCTTTGCCATCGCGCCACTGAATCGGGCCAGTGCTCTCCCTCAGCATGTAGCCGCCGCGGCCGTCTCCCTCGACATGACGATCTATGAACTTCTGAATGAACTCCCACGCAGCAAGCGCCTCACCTGGTCCGCCGATCCCGGCCATCTCGCGAAGATCGGAGACTTGGGGGTAGCCGAAAGTCTTTTCGAGGCGCGCTCGCTTGAATACCTCTCGCATCACATCCTGCGGAAGATCGGACAGATCAGCGGCGTTAATTGCCAGACGTTCCGGCGACTGCGGCGCGCCCTTGCTGATTGCCAGCGTCGTTAGCTGTTCGATCAGCCATTCCACGTACGATTTGCTTGGCTCGTTCGCAGGCCTCGAAACTCGCATCGGTGTCGCGCTGTGATTTCGTTCGCTTGTCATACGCGTTTGTTCCTCCCACTGCCGGCGCTCTGTCTTGCGCCCGGGATAACCATGAGTTCATGAATCGAGTGATTCCCGATCTTGTCTTCTTGTTCTTGGGATTGGAGATCAGCCACCCGCGCATCTTTTCGAGTTCAGCCATCACGGAAACCCCGGGATAGGCGCGAACGTATTCATCGAAAAGAATCTGTGGCACGCCGTATTCAGTTCCAGTGACCAAAGGAAGCTGAAAGACCGTCGATTCCTCCCGCTGAGAGCGATCCTGATCGCTCAAGGCAAGATGTTCTTCTTTGCCCTCTGCTTTCTGGTTCTCTGGCTTTCTGGCTTTCTGAGCAGGGCTTTTTGCTTTGCCATCCGCTGAGCTATTTGCTGAGCCAATAGCAGAACCACCTTTGTTATGTTTCGATTGCGCATTCGCCCGCGCAATCGCTGATTTCGCCTTTTCGCGCTCCATGCGGGGCGAGTACAGCATTCCGCCGCGCAATTCGAAGAACTGTTTGCAGAGCGGATAGCTCAGCAAAACGCTCTGCAATTTGCAGCGGATCAGGACTGCGAGCTCCTCTGGATCGGACGGAATGCAGCCGTCGATATGGCAGGCGCACCACATGCGCAGGAGCAGCCCTTGCGCCTCAAGTGGCAACTTCTGAACGTCGCTGTCTGTGAGGTAATCGCCGGCCCACATCTTGAACCACGGCTCTCGAGCCATAGCTAAATCCTCTTATGTGCGGGCAGAGTGCCTCTGTATGTGCCACCGTGCAGCGAAACAAGGCGCTTTCCGCTGAGAAAACACGCCAAACCAAAGGATGAGGGGTCCATATCACTGCACCTCTGCGGATCCCGCCGATGACCTGGTGGCGTGGTCGTGACGGCAGAACGCAATCAAACTGGCGTGTTTGACCAGCACTCTCTTGCCAACGCGGACAACGGAGAGTTGTTTCGAACTGATCAAGTTGTCGATTGACCGCACGCAAAGGCACAGAGCTTCCGCGGCTTCTTTCTTCGAAACCAGCAGCCGAGTAGTTGTTTTTGTATCCAAGTTCGTGTCCATCGTCATTTCTCCAAATGGAAAGGCCCGCTCTCGGCGGGCCCTGTGTAGTTGTTCGTTTGGTGTGGTCTAGCTTTCCTTCAACAAGTTGTGAACAATGTTTTTCGCCCACTCCTGCCCCAATGCATAGGCTTCTATTACGCAAGGCCCCATGGTGGCGCTATGGTCACGGGATTTGTAGTTGGGAGAGTCCAGAAGCCGAATCGCTCGGCCGCCGTTTATGGTTGCGGCCTTCCCGCTTCTAATCCATTGAACCGCCTCATCACGAGAGACCTTGAAATCTGGTAAAGCCTTCCATGACGTCTTCCAGCCATAAACGGGGCACGGATCAGCCTTCACTGCCATTTAGGCTCCTCTATTGGCCTTTGCCCGCCAACTGTAGGCTTTATCTGGTGACCGTGGTGAATGTGGTAGTATTGCGGTCACTGGAATGAATGTAGCCGAACTATTCGGCATTGACAAGAAAATCAATTGAGGTATGATGACCGCATTATGGAAACAAGCAAAACGGTAACGACACAATCAAAGTTGCCCGCCCGGCGCTCCTTGCTTGATCTGCAACCGCTCCCCAAACATCATGGCGCGAACGGCAGGCAGGATCGGGAAATCGCTCTTGGAGACGCGGAGCTGGCTGTCATGTGGCTTAACGCTGCTAAGGAAGCCGAAACAACAGTGTCCTATGACGCAGTGATGTCAATCCGGAGCGAGCTCGAAGAAATGCGAACGCTCTTAGACACGGTTCAGCAGACACATGCCCTTATCGACTGGCAGCGTGTAGCTGATGCGAAGGGAAAAGAGAAGAAGCGCCTTGAAAGTGAGACGCACGCGCATGCAGCTAGGTATACAGCGCTATGGGGGAAAGCAGACCAGCGCATGAATGCACTCAACAAGGTCCTGAGTGGGTATGTCTTCCGGCCCAATGTCACATATTTTCAGGCTACGAATGCCTGGATTGCCGGAATGATGAGCGACGTCAGCGTCAATGTCAACGTAGCGCTGGATGAATACAGGACTGGATTTCTGCTCAAGATTCCAGATTATCGGCAAGATCGGCACATCAGCGAAGGTGATGCTGTGATGGCTTTGGTTCGCCTTGCATCGACCCGCGAACTTGGAAAGATTCACCTTTGCGAGAAGTGTAATGACCGCTGGCACGTCGCGAAAAGAAGCATTGACAGGTTCTGCAGCGCTGAGTGTCGCGAAGCTTTTTATGTGAAGTCTGCCCAATACAAAGACCGGAAAGCGGCCAATCAGCGCCGTTATCGCGAGCAACTCAAGAAAAATGGTCGAGCGTAGCAAAGGAGCGATATGAGCAAGGACGCAAGAGACACATTGAGCACCGCGGCCGCTGTATACGCTGGCATCATGGCAGAAACGATCTCGGGAGAGATCACGCCATCCGAATCCAGTGCGCGGACTCGCCTGGTGAACTCGCAGGTTCAAGAAGCAGTGAACGCGCTCAAGGCAGATCGCTTGGCGGCCGCGCCCTCGCAGCGCAAGGCGAGCGGTAAGAAAGAAGTCAAGAAACTCCGCGGCGTGTTCGAGAAGGTTCTGGGCTCAGACGTCTGGTGGATTCAGTACTTCGATGCTGACGGCCGCAGACGGCGCGAGAAGGCCGGGCGCCGTGGCGATGCGATCGATCTGCTCGCCAAGCGTAGAGGTGAGAGGCTCCAGGGCATCAAGCTCCCTGAGAAGATTCGCGCGCGCCGAGTTCAGTTCTCTGAGCTCATCGAAGATTGCGAGTCCTACGTCAAGGAGCACAACGCCGCTTCGAAGTATGACGTCTATCGCCTCGGAAGACTCAAGGAGCAGTTTGGCAATCGGCCGGCAGAGATTCCGATTGAAGATCTGCGCAAATGGATGGGTGAGCAGGAATGGAAGGCTGCAACAGCCAACCGCTACAAGAGCCTTCTTTCTCTGATCTATCGCCTCGGCATTGAGAACAAGAAGACGAAGGAAAACCCGGCCAAGCTTCTAAAGCACAAGCGCGAAGACAATGGCCGCATCCGCTTCCTGAACCAGTTCAAGCCCGCTGACACGAAGCTCGACTATCTCAAGAAGTGCAAGGATGAGGAATCGCGACTCCGCGCCGTGATCGTGAAGCACTACGCCGCGCACCTTCCGGAGTTCGACATCGCATTACATACTGGCATGCGCCCGAGTGAGCAATACGGGCTGACATGGGACCGCGTTGACCTGGTGCGCAATTTCCTCACGCTCTTGAAGACGAAGACTGGGAAGGTGCGTCATATTCCGCTGAACTCTGTAGCCGCGGCGGCCTTCAAGGTTCTACAGAAGCGCGCGCCCAAGGGTTCAACCCGCGTGTTTCTGAACGTCCATCATGAGCCGATGACTGAATACAAGCACTGGTTCGAACCGGCAGTGACCGAAGCAGGACTCGCAGACTTCACTTGGTACTGCTTGCGACACACGTTCGCTTCCCGGCTCGCAATGGCGGGGGTTGATCTTCGGACCATCGCGGATCTCATGGGCCATCAGACAATCCAGATGACCATGCGGTATGCCCACCTCGCACCAGCGCACCAGCGCTCAGCCGTGGAGCAGCTCGTGGCAGTCCAGAAGGCCGCGCCGCGGAAGTCAGCCACCAAGGCTAAGAAGCCGGCCAACGGAGGCCAGGGCGCACAGAAAGCGCCGACTGCCACCCTACGTGCCACCCGGGGTACGGCTGTCCATGGAGGTGCCCATGTCTCTATACAGTAATTGTATTGTTTTGAGTGTTTTAGATGGTGGGCCTGGTAGGATTCGAACCTACAACCAAAGGATTATGAGTCCTCTGCTCTGACCGTTGAGCTACAGGCCCTACTGCACGCTAAGTGCAATGGAGAGAATAACTTACTTCGGTTCCAATACTTGCCCGGCAACTGCCTCAAAAGCGTCTGTGCCAGCTCTGGTGCAAGTTGACCCTTCTTGCATGCCGGTTGCCTTGGTCACTTCGCAGAGCCGTTCAACTACCGCCAACTCGTGTCCCGATGCAAGTTGAGCATACCGCACTGTCATTTGGATTGTCTTGTGTCCCATCGGCTGTTGCGCGGTCCTTAGGCTGATGTCCTTTGTGACAAGCCGGCACCGGCAGGCAGCGGGCGAAGGAAACTCATCCGGCAGCAATCGCCAAGCCGCACCAGTCTGGAGAATCCACAAAATGCCTTCGCAGCAAGCTCGATTCGGCGCTGGCGGCCGGCCGGACTTGTCTTTTCCTGGCTTGGACTTCGGAAGCAAAGGCTTCGCCAACTGCCACCGCTCATCCGGCAACAGCTTCCGCCGATCGTTCATGACAGCAGCTCAACACCCAACCCGCAGCACACGTAAGTGCCTGGTGTAAGGCTGAACCTATTCTCGAAACACGCTCTAGTATTGGGCATAGACAAGGAAGATATGCCCGACCTCAGGAGCGGGGCCGTAGTACGCGTTGCCGGCCTGGTCCGCCAAGATGCCGCAGTACCCGTGGAAGGGCGACAGGCTTACCGTGCTTCCCGAAACTGTGCAGACTGACGGATCCATGGACGTAAAAGTCACCGGCAGCCCGGAGCTTGCCGTGGCGTTCAACGTAAACGATGTTCCAAACGGATGCTCTCCAGGATACGTGAAGTTGATGGTCTGAGCTTCCCTGGCAACCAGGAACATATGGCCGAACTGAGGAGCTGCCGCGTAGGATGTATTGCCGGGCTGGGTTGCCCAGATGCCGCACTCTCCCAAGGCCAGCAGGGTCACCGTGCTTCCTGCAACCGTGCAGATCGACGGAGTTGTGGAAGCATAGCTTACGGGCAGTCCGGAGCTGGCCGTGGCGTTCAGGTTAAACGTCATTTCGCCAAGCCACTGCGTGGCCGGTCTCGCGAACGGAATGGTTTGGGTCGCAAGCGTGACCTCGAAGGCGTGTCCGACCTGAGGTGCTGGTGGGACAATGCCATTGCCAGCCTGCGCCGCCCAGATGCCGCAGGTTCCGAAGTTCAGCAGGGTCACGGTGCTTCCTGAAACTGTGCACACCGAGGTATTCGTGGAAGAGTAGCTGATCGGCAGGTGGGAAGTAGCCGTGGCATTAAGAATTACCGATCCGGTCGCCAACGTTGTCGTTGGGATGGCCGGGAAGGTGATGATCTGAGCTTCATGATTGACCGTGAAGGCGTGCCCGACCTCAGGAGCTGCCGAGAAGTCGGCATTGCCAGCCTGCGTTGCCCAGATGCCACACGTTCCAGCAATGAAGAAGGTAGCTGTATTTCCCGAAATTGTGCAGACCGAGGTATCCGTCGAGGCGAAGCTGACCGGTAATCCGGAGCTTGCCGTGGCGGTTAACGTAAGCGGAGTCCCGTAGTTCTGCGTACCGGGATTCGGGAAGGTGATGGTCTGAGTTCGATAGGCAGCTAACCCAACTTGTGCGGAGATGCTGGCCTGGAAGTTGATGTCGCCGGAGTAGCTCGCCTCGACCAGGTGTGTGCCTGTGTTCACCGGAAACGAGATGCCGGTCGCGGTCACGGTTGTGGTGACTGCTGGCTGCGACAACAGCACCGTCACCATATCTACGATCCCCATGACAGGATCACAGTCATAACAATATGTAGAATAATTGGCTTGGACAGCCAAGTCCGCCTTTCCGTCGCCGTTGAAGTCGCCCGCGGCAATGAAATAGCTGCCTTCCACGCCGGGGCCCGCCACTGCTGTAAAAGTTCCATCCCCATTGCCAAGCAGCACCGTCACTCCTCCGTGGCCAGCTACAGCCAGATCTGGTATGCCGTCGCCGTTGAAGTCCCACACAACAACGCCAGCGGGAGAGTTGCCGGCCGCCGGGCTTACTGGCGACACGTTAAAAGTCCCGTCACCGTTGCCCAACAGGATCGTTACATTGTCGCTGTCCATGTTCGCCACGGCCAAATCCAGGATGCCGTTGCCTTTGAAGTCCCCCACAGCAATAGTGGTGGGATAAACGCCCACCGCGAGGCCCGCGGCTGCCGCCGCGAAGGTCCCATCCCCATTGCCTAGAAGGATCGTCAACGTGCTGCTGCCCGAGTTCCCGACGGCGAGGTCCGGTATGCCGTCGCCGTTAAAATCCCCCACCGCGATCGACACGGGATAGTCGCCCGTCGTGGGGCTGATGGGTGTCGCCGTGAAGGTTCCATCCCATTACCCAGCAGAATCGTCACCGACCCGGGGGTGGCGCAATTTGAGTCGAGGTAGCAAAAGTCCACCACGGCCAGGTCCGGTATGCCGTCGCCGTTGAAATCCCCCACTGCGATGGAATCGGGCTCGGTTCCCGTCGCCGGGCTCACGGCAGACGCCGTAAACGTCCCATCCCCATTGCCCAGCAGAATCGTCACCGATCCGGAGTTCAGCACGGCCAGATACCGGTATTCCGTCGCCGTTAAAGTCGCCCGCTGCGATAGCCTGGCAGCAACTCGCCGCCGTCGCTGGACTCGTTGCCGGAGCCGTGAAGGTTCCATCTCCATTGCCCAGTAGGATCATCACCGTGCCACCGTTCGCGGCCGCCAGATCCGGGATGCCGTCTCCGTTGAAGTCCCCCACAGAAACTCCGACAGGGCTTCCTGACACACCCGTATGGAAGGAGTTCAGCCAGTCCACAGTTGCCATGCCCTCCCCCAGGGCCACCGTTCCCAGGACGGAACTCCCGGTGCTTGTGTCCAGAAAGGACACTGCTCCGGTCGGTGAAACCGCTCCCGGTGCATTCACAAATCCCGACACCGTGACGGTCAGCGTATAGCCGCTGAAGGGGGTTCCGCTTTGCGCGATGGTCGTCGTCGTCGAAAACTTCCCGGTCGCAGTCGCAGTCACCTCCAACTCCGACGCGCTGGAAGTGCTGGCGGCGTTAGTCTTGGTTCCGGCAAACACCGCTTTGTAGCTATGGCTTCCAATTCCAGGCCGAAATTTCATGGAGGCCGTGCCCGCGCTGGTCAACTGCGCGGTGCCCAGCAGGTGAATGTCCGTGCAAGACTTTGCCGTGGCGTCGCAGAAGTTTACCTGGCCTGGATGCACCGCCGTGCTGCCGGCCGTCACCGTGGCCGTCAGCGCCACCACGGTCTTCGATGCAACCGAGGTTACCGCGCTGCCTGCGCTGGTCACCGCCAGCGTGGTGGTGGTTGTAGCTGCGGCGGCCCAGGCCGGAGGCGCAGCGGCACAGAGGACGATCAACAGTGCGGCAAGCAGGAAAGCCGCCGTTTGCACCCGAGCCAGGACGCTGAGCCGAGTAGAGAGGTAAGTGGCAGTTGCGTGGCGAATCTGTTTGGAGCGATCTTCGGTCGGCATAAATAAGAGTCCTCTGGCGCCGGCAGGAGCCGGTAGGAATCCGCTTTCGGGTGCATCCGTTGCCACGCGGAACCGAAACGGCGGAGGTCAACAGAAGCGGGAAACAGAATGCGGCACCAAGCCGGGGCGCCAGCAGCGAAGTAAACGAATGAACGTGTGAAGGGCGCGGCGAGCGGAAGGAAGCTTGAGGACGGTCGTCAGGTTGGACATGGTCGCCTCGTGTACAGAAGCGGACGCCGGCAGTTCGTGTCTGCTGGGACCAGAGACTGGCGAACAACTTGACTGGCTGGAGCGGATGGGATGCTGTCGGAAATGAATGGTAGCTCAGAGTTGCGCAGGATGCCAGTACATAATGCCCCGAACCGCAGGTGGAAAATCTCCATCTGCGGCTCTGGATTGGCCCTTATGATCATGATCTTGAGCAGGCTTGCCAAACCTAACGCCGGACCGGCGGGCGAACAGCCGAGCGTCTCCCAAATTCCTACGCGGTTTCGAGCCCGGCCTCATGTGGACCGGCGCGGGAGAGCGCGCGGTTGCCGGCGGTGTTGCCCCCGGTACTACAGCTGCTCCACCAGCACGTAGGCGTTGTAGCTGCCGCCCGTGGGGGTTGTGCCGGAGCCGTAGCTCTGGCCATAGGCGCTGATCTTCTGCCCGCTCTTGACCCACACCGGCGTCACCACCGAGGAGCCGCACACCGTCACCAGGTTGCAGTTGGCCGTCGCCAGCGCCGTCGTCGAGACCCCGTCGTTCCACTGGATCGTCATCGCCTCGCCCGCGCACGGAGCCGACGCGCAGGTGCCCGAGGTGCCCACGTTCATGTAGACCGAGACGCGGTAAAACCCGTCGGCCGTGGCCGTGTAAATCGTCTGCGTCGTGCCCAGTCCGTAGCTGCCCGTGAAGTTTGACGTTGGCTACCACCTGCGGGACCACTCCCGCGGTGCCGCCCGGCGGCGGCGCAGGTCACCGCGCCCGTGGCGCTCACCGCGGTCACCGCCGTGCCCGCCGCGCAGGTGCCGGTGACGCGCTTCTGCACCACCGCCGAGTTGGCCTCCACGGTTGGCGCCGCCGAGGTGCCGCCCACCGTAATCGAGCCGTCGGGCGAGCTCAGCGTCACGCTGCCACCGCCGCCCACCGAGGCCGTCGCCTGCACCGTGCCGTCAGGGAAACGGAAGCCTCCCGACAGGCTCTGCACCACGCCGTTGACCGACAGCGGATAGGCCGGCGTGGTGGTGCCAACGCCGACGTTGCCGGTGTTGTCAATGCGCATCCGCTCGGCGCGCGCGGTGCTGCCGTTGGCCGTGGTGGCAAACGTCATGGCGCTGCCGTTGGCCGATGCGGTCCAGTTCTCGGTGGCAAGAAAAGTCACCTTCACCTTGCTGCCCGGAAACGCCGAGCCGTTGTATCCGGCCGCGGCAAACTGGCCGAGGTTGTCGCCACTCTCGGTGGCCAGCGGCGTGGTCGAGGTGCCGCGCGCCGACCAGAAGTTGAAGTTGGGCGAGTCGCCCAGGTTGTTCGAGTAGTTGTCGATGCGCAGGGTGGGATTGGCGCCGGAAACCTCCAGCGCCTCGGCCGGCGCGCTGGTGCCAATGCCCACAAAATTGCCCGACTGGAAGATGAGCGAGTTGCCCAGGTCGCCCGCGGTGTCGGTAAACACCGGCACAAAGCCCACGCCCGCGCCCGAAGCCGAAATGTCCGCCTTCAGACCGGCCGCGGCCTTTGCCACCCCCGCCTGGTTCACGTACGCCGCGGCGCCGGCATCGGCGCCGGTGGCCGTCTGTGCCCAGGCCGGGGCCATGGTCAGCATCGCAACCGCAACCATCATTGCCGCAAACCTTGTCATACTCATATCCTCTCTTCTCTTCTGCCCGGTTGCCTGCTGCCGCCGGGCTTACCCTGGTTATGAACTGCGCCGCTTTGCAAAGTCTACTTCTATATTGAACCCTGGAAGAGGGTTCAAGAAACGGAATTCCTGGTTCGCCCGTCAATCCCGTCCCGCGATGCTGCGTTCCGACGTACACAACTACTGCTCATTCAAAACATAAGAAGCGTTGTACCCGGTATCGGTCGCCGTCCCAGTTATGGTAGTGCCGCTGATCGTTGCTACATACGTGATTCCTTCGGAGCCACTGAAGCTTATCGAGTTCCCATCGATTGAACCAAACAACGCATCCTCATTCTGGTATGTGGATCCGCAGGCGGCGAGATTGCCTGACGTCAAGTTTAAGCTTTCCGAGATTATGCCGTACAGAAAAGTACCCGTTTGGGTCAAAGGCAGAGTCGCCGTTCCAGCGAATGAGCAAGTCCCAGTATCCCAGACGACGGTTTCAGAAAAACTCCCGATCCATGTTCCGGTCAGGTTGCTGGGCGGAGGAACAGGCAATCCAAAACTAGCCGTCACATTCTGGTTTTGGCTCATGGTCAAGGTGCAGGTGCCTGTTCCTGCGCAAGCCCCGCTCCAACCAGCAAAGGTGTCGCCCGAGCTCGGAGTTGCCGTCAACCGCACAGCCGTGCCAGATGCGTAGGCATAACAGTTCGTTCCACAACTGTTTCCCTCCGGGCTCAGCGCGATTGTGCCACTCCCAGTGCCAGTCAAACTCACGGTAAGGTCGTAGACGGCCAGGTTGAAAGTTGCCGTCACAGACTGGTTGGAGCTCATGGTTATCTTGCAGGCTCCCGTCCCTGAGCAGGCGCCGCTCCAACCCGCAAAGGTTGAGCCAGTGGACGGCACGGCGGTCAGCCCTACGATAGTTCCGGCCGGAAATGAAGTACCCGTGGGGAACGATTTGATTGCGCCGCTCCCGCTACCGTTGGTTGCTGACGCAAGTGTAAAGGTGGATCCTGGAGACACTACTAAAGTTGTACTGTCAAACGATCCTCCCTGAGGCGCGGAAGGAATCTTCAAAAGTGTTGTAGCCGCCTTTGTGTTCGGATTCAGGAAAGTCTCTCCTCCAGGCAGCAACGTAGCAACCCCGGAGCTGAGCAAGATACCTCTTGTCGGCGGCGAATAATTAACAAAGGCGCCAAATGCATTGACAAGATCCACGGAAGTGCCAAGCACGGGCACTTTGTCGAAGATAGCCTGATCCAGGAAATTCAAGCCCACTCCCTGCACAACATCCGTACCTGTGGGAGTTTCCTGGTTTACGGCAAGCGAAGAGATTGCACTGGTCACGATGGGAGCCGCTACAAGAGAGTAAATGACCGCGCCACCCGCTGGTTCGCAGAACTCGGCGATGCCACCTAACGCCAGGTTTGCAAACAAAGTCATCGCTGCCTTATCGGGCGGCGTAATGGCGAGAGCAGGCGAGGCCGCGCCATTCGCGTGCCGCGAAGCCGTGGCGGCTGAGGCTTGACCTGCATAGGTTTGGAAGTAGGTTCCTCACCGTCACCGCCGCCGGCTGGGTCGTAAGGCTGGCCGAGGTGATCTCCGCCGAAATCCCCCATGGACTAATGTAGGCAGTTGTCAAGCTCGCGCCGCTCCACTCGACCGCGGAGTTGGAAACGAGGTCCGTTCCGGTCAAGGTCAACACACGGTTGCCGCTGCCATCTACCACCACCGAGATTGTGCCGCCGGAGATCGCCGCCACCGGAGTACCCGATATCACCGCGAACGGCAAGGCCGGAGATGTGCCCGGATTCGGCGCAAAGTTCGCAACCGTAACCTGTCTCCCAATCCCAAACAGTGGCCCGAGGCGTGCTTCAGCCCCAGTGTTGCGTTTCAACGGACCTTGTTTGCACCGAACGGAGAAGCCTTCCTACACCGCGCGAAAAGGTGAGTAGCTTCAGGGGAAAAGAGCACTCTGGAAAAGCGAAAGGTAGGCTGTTCGAGCCGGCTTGACCTTACCTTGACGTTCTTAGTTCAACTCATTCGATTACAAAACGGCAAGTACTGAGTCCGTTGACCGTTGATTTGAACTTCCAGGCATGTTGTTTCTTTGTCCAGTCCAAGGCGTGTCGGCGCCTGGTTCGTTGTTCTACCCATTGGAGGGTTCATATGCGCTGCAGGACGGTACTGGTTCTTCGTGGTCTTCTTTTCCTCTTGATTTCCGCCGGGTTGAGCGCTTCGCTTGCGCCGTCATCCATCGGCGCCTGGGTACAGGCCGGATCGCTCAGCGTGGCGCGCACGGGAGCGGCAGCCGTACTGCTCTCCGACGGCCGTGTACTGGTAACAGGGGGCCTCAACGCGAACGGTCTGACATTAAGCACCACCGAGTTCTTGAGTCCAAACGGGGTGATCGCACCAGGGCCAGCTCTCAACCTGGCGCGCACCGGACACAGTGCGACGTTGCTCGCCAGCGGGATTGTGCTGGTTGCCGGTGGCTCTACCTCGGCCGGAGCCACGAACACCGCCGAGTTGTTCGACCCATCCACCAACCTTTGGACTCTTCTACCGGGTACATTGAATGATGCCCGCTCCGGACATGCAGCGCTAACGTTGCCCAACGGAACCATTGCGATCCTCGGTGGCAGCTATGCCGGAACGCCGGTCACCGCGGTTGAGTTCTTCGATCCTCCAACCCAGGAATTCTGGTATCTCGGAGCTCTCTCCACGCCCCGCAGTGGCGCGGCGTATGCCGTTCTCGCCGATGGCCGGATGTTGGTCGCGGGCGGCAGCAATGCTTCGGGCGCGACTCTGGCAACCACCGAGATTTTCGACCCGGTTCTGGGTGGCTCTGTCGCGGGTCCATCCCTCAACGTCCCTCGCAGCGGAGCTTCCGCCAACACCATGCTCGATGGCCGCGTCGCTGTCATCGGAGGCAGCTATCCTGAAGGCGCCCAGAATGGCACGGCGGAGCTCGGCTCCATAGAATTGATTGACGCCACCCAAGGTACCGCAACCGTTGCACCAGCCACCTTGGTCACAGCCCGTACCGGGCACATCGCCGTGTTGCTTCCCGATAACAATGCCATCCTTGTTGCCGGAGGCACCAATGCCGGGAACACTCTTCTCAGTACTGAACTTTTCCTGCCATGGAACAACAGCGTTAATGACTCCTCCACCGCCGCACCGCACTTGAACCCAGCAGTAGCCGCGGGCTCAGGTACCGTGACTCTTGCCGGCGGCTCCAACCTGGCGGCCGTCGAACAGTACGGTTATGCAACTCTGAAATCCGATCTTCCTGACTATCATCCGGGACAGCTCGTTACGCTCACCGGTTCCAACTGGCAACCGGGAGAAACCGTGACCCTGACGATGATTCAGACGCCGGTAGTCGATGGCGATACCACCTACAGTCCCACGGCTGACGCCAACGGTAATATCGTGGTCGCCGACTACGCGCCGCTGATGGCAGACGTTGGCACGGTTTATACCGTCACCGCCGCGGGAAGTAAATCGCAGGCGCAGGTCCGTTTCGCCGACGCGGGAACCCCAGTGCAACTCGGGATCAACAATCCTGACAAGACGATGGTTACTGGAAAATGTGCTGTTGACGCGCTGGCGATTCAGAGCCAGGACTCGAGCGGGAATGCCTCCAATGTTTCCACCACGACCCTCGTGAGCCTTCAAACCAGCACGAGCACTGGCGCCTTCTACGCAGTGGCAGGCTGCACCGGATCGCCAATCACCTCCGTGACGATCAACGCCGGTACGCACTCGGCGACAAATGCCTACTATCAGGATATGGCGGTCGGTACTCCCACCATCACCGTCTCTGAGCTATCAGGACAATCGCCAGCCCTGGTTTCCGCGCAGCAGACCGAGACCGTGAATCAAGGCGGTACCACAACAGTTCTTACCGCCAACCCCAGCAGCAGCTCATACGGTACACCGGTAACATTTACCGCGACCGTAACGCCAAATTCGCCCTCCACTGGAACTCCCACCGGCACCGTCAACCTTAAACTCGGTAAAGTGAGTTACGGCACAATCACTCTATCCGGCGGTACCGGTAACGTGGTGATCTCTAATCTGTCTTTGCCCGGCGGCAGCTTCACTGCGGCTTATAGCGGCGATACCAACTACAAAGTGAGCACTTCGACCGCCTTCGCTGTCAGCGTCAACCAGGCAACACCGGTTGTGACCTGGAATAATCCAGCAGCTATTTCCTACGGCACATCCCTGACCGGCGTTCTTAACGCCACCGCGACGGTCACTAATCCCGCGGGCACCATCAGCTCCAGCAATCATGGCAGCCCGATTACTGCTGCAACGGTTCTTCCCGCAGGCAGCTATACTTTGATCGCAACGTTCACCACCACCGACCCGGACTACGTGGCCACGGCTACGGCTTCCGTCCTACTGACGGTAAACAAGACCGCGGCGTCGGTCACACCGGTCGCGGCGTCGAAGGTTTATGGCAGCACCGATCCAACGCTTTCCGGTACGCTGTCCGGCTTCCTCGGCGCTGATGGCGTGACCGCAACCTACAACCGCACCCCGGGTGAGACCGTGGCTGGCGCCTACACCATCACTGCCACGCTCAGCCCAACCGGCGTGCTCGGCAACTACAACATTACCTACAACACGGCCAGCTTCACCATCACGCAGCGGGCGGCTTCGGTGACGCCCAATCCGGCAACCACAACCTATGGCAGCGCCGATCCGTCCCTGAGCGGAACCATGACCGGATTCCTCCCGGCTGACAATGTGACCGCCGTGTACACCCGTACCCCCGGCGTCTACGTGAACAACGGCCCGTACGTGGTCCAGGCAACGCTCAGCCCTGCCACGGTTCTGCCCAACTACGCCATCACTTACAACACGGCGGCGTTCACCATGCTGCAGGCGCCGCTGACGGTGACGGTTGCGCCCGGCAGTTACTCGCGGGCGGTGGGTGCGGCGAACCCGGGCTTTACCGGAACGGTGGTGGGTGTGGTCAATAATGACCTTGCCCAGAACAGGCTGGTCGTCACCTACTCGTCCACGGCTGTTGCCGGCAGCCCGATTGGCAGCTACCCGGTTACGGCCACGCTGAGCGGGGCGGCGGCCGCAAGTTACAACCTGACGGTCGTTCCCGGCACCCTGAGCGTGTGGGCGCAGGGAGTGGACCTGATTGAGAGCGTTGTTTCCGGCCCGGCCGCGGGCGCCTCCGGCGCGGTTGTCCAGGTGACGGATACGGTGAAAAATCAAGGCATCCTGAACGCCGGAGGTTCGACTACCGGTTTCTATATCTCGGCCGACGGAGTTACCAAGGGTACGTACCTCGGCTATCGCTACGTGGGTACGTTGAGCGTGGGTGCAAGCGCCGGGCCGGTGACCACCACGCTGACGTTGCCGGTAAACCTGAACGGCACCTACTACGTAATGGCTTGCGCCAACTACAACGGCGGCATCGCGGAAAGCAACACGGTCAACAACTGCACGCCCACGGCTGCGTTCGCGGTGACGGGTGCGGACCTGGTGGAGAACGGCGTCAGCCTGCTGACGACGGCGCCGCAATCGGGAGGCAGCGTGCAGGTCAGCGACACGGTGCTGAACCAGGGAGGCGGAACGGCGGCGACATCGACCACCGGGTTCTACCTTTCGACCAATGGTGTGACGAAAGGAACCTACCTCGGCTATCGCTACGTGGGAGGGTTGGGTCCGAACGTGACCTCGACGGCGGCGACGGCGCTGACATTACCGGCGAACCTGCTGGGTACGTACTACGTAATTGCCTGCGCCAACTACAACGGCGGCATGGTGGAAAGCAACACGGCCAACGATTGCACGCCCACGGCTGCGTTCGCGGTGGCGGGTGCGGACCTGGTGGAGAGCAGCGTCAGCCTGCTGACGACGGCGCCGCAGTCGGGAGGCAGCGTGCAGGTCAGCGACACGGTGCTGAACCAGGGCGGAGGAAACGCGGCGGCTTCGACCACCGGCTTCTACCTTTCGACCAATGGCACGACGAAGACAACCTACCTTGGCTATCGCTACGTAGGAGGGCTGGGTGCGAACGCAACTTCGGCGGCGACGACGACGCTGACGCTGCCGGCAAACCTGGCCGGTACTTACTATGTAATCGCTTGCGCGAACTACAACAATGGAATCGTCGAAAGCAACACGGCCAACAACTGCACCGCGTCGCCAAACACGATGCTGGTGCCCTAACCGGCGCGGGCTGGCCCATTCCTGCGGATGAGCCAGCCCTTATCCATACACCTCCAACCATGGGCTAAATCCCCTCTCCGGCCTCGGCAATTCCTTAGCGCCTCATAATCAATAACTTGCGAGGCATTTTTGTTTGCAACGCGGCGCGCCATGGCTCTTCTGCTGGAATCGGCGGGTTTTTCTTTGTCCGCATTTACCATCCCTGGGCGTTCCACGCGATTTGTCCGTCGAGGATGCGACCGGCACTCACCTGTCGAGCAGTTCCGGCGCCCGCATCCAGGCAGGCTATCAGCAGCAAACAGGAGCGATTGAAGGTGCGAACTCTTGAGGCACCCTGGATTTCAACCCAGGTATCGCGTCCTGCGTTTGAACAATAACGGGTTGACAAACGATTTCCAGGATGTTGTTGTTCTCAAAGGGGCGTTGGTGCTGGTTGCCGCGGCCGGATATTGGCTTCAGAAAATTAGAAGGAGACTACTTTGGCAAAACGCATTGCGATGGTACTGGCGCTGCTGTGGATGAGCGCTGCCGGATTCGCGCAAACTCCGTCGGCGGGAAATGTTTTCATTGGATACTCGTTTAATCGCGCCGGCACGGGGTGGAGCAACACGGGCAATCTGAATGGATGGGAGCTATCGGCGGAACGCAGGTTCACGCCAAACTTTGCATTTGTCGGCGATCTGAGCACCCACTACGGGACGCTGCAGATGCCCGACATCCACATCTTCGGCGGCGCGGGGACGACTCCCTCAACGACGCGTGTGGAGGCCCTCATGTTCGGGCCGCGCGTTTCGGTTACGGTCGGAAGGATCCGGCCGTTTGCAACCGCGTTGGTCGGCGTCGGACACCTCCATGAGGATGCGCTGGATTACGCTTACGGTGAGACCTGCGTCGCCGACGCCATCGGCGGCGGTGTGGATTACAGGCTGATTCCGCTGCTGTCGTGGCGGCTGCAAGGGGACTGGCTGCAAACCCGCTTCCACGGCGGACGGCAGGACGATGCTAGAATCTCGACCGGGCTGGTGGTGAATTTCTAAAGGCAGTCTCTGCGCCGTCCACGCTGCGGAACACTCAAGAGTTATCGGTGACGGCACACCCTGGGAGCGGCGATGGAACTGGAGCAGATCCGCGAAGCTAAATCCGGTGCGCGACCGGCTACGGCGGACGCCAATGGCGTTCGCCGCCGCATTCTGTGCGTGTTTCCCAGCTATACCAAGTCTTTTGGCAGCTTTCACAATGCCTATCCGCTGCTGGGCGTGAAGGCGTTCATGCCTCCGCAGGGATTGCTGGTGATCGCCGCCTATCTGCCCAGGCATTGGGAGGTACGGTTCGTTGACGAGAACGTGGGGCCGGCGAAGGAGACGGATTTTCGCTGGGCTGACGCGGTGCTGGTCAGCGGGATGCACATCCAAAGGAAGCAGATCGACGACATCAACCGGAGAGCGCACGCGCTCGGCAAGGTGACGGCGCTGGGTGGCCCGTCGGTGTCGGCCAGCCCGGACTACTATCCGGAGTTCGACTACCTCCATCTTGGCGAACTGGGCGATGCCACCGATGCGCTGATTGCGGCCCTGGCAGCGAGCACCCAACGGCCGCCCGCGCAGCAGCGCCTCACCACGGCAGAGCGGGTCGCGCTCAACCAGTTTCCAGTCCCTGCTTACAAGCTGGCCGGAATGTCGCGCTACTTCCTGGCCGGGGTACAGTTTTCCAGCGGCTGTCCGTACCGCTGCGAGTTCTGCGATATTCCGGAACTCTATGGCCGCAACCCGCGCCTGAAGACGCCGCAGCAGGTGCTGGCCGAGCTCGACGTGATTGTCGAGGACGGATGCGTGGGAGCGGTATATTTCGTGGACGACAACTTTGTGGGAAACCGCAAGGCAGCCAAGGAATTGCTCCCACACCTGATCGAGTGGCAAAAGCGCAATAAGTATCCCGTGGAGTTCGCCTGCGAGGCGACGCTGAATATCGCCCGGTCGGTTGACCTGCTGGAGATGATGCGCGAGGCATCGTTCTGGACCGTCTTCTGTGGCATCGAGACGCCGGACCCGGCGGCTCTGAAGGCGATGGTCAAGGACCAGAACAACGAGATCGGCATGCTGGAGGCGGTGAAGACCTTGAACAGCTTCGGCATCGAGGTCGTGTCGGGAATGATCATGGGCCTGGACACGGACGATTCCACAACCCCGGACCGGATCCTGGAATTTGTGGAAGCCTCGCAGATACCCGTACTCACCATCAACCTGCTGGAGGCGCTGCCGCGCACGCCCTTGTACCGGCGGCTTCAGGCCGAGGGACGGCTGATCGACGCCGAGGGACGCGAGTCCAACGTGGACTTCAAGCTGCCGTATGAGGACGTGGTCGCGATGTGGCGCCGGACTTTCTGCACGGCATTTGCGCCCGAGGCCATTTACCGGCGCTTCCGCTATAACCAGGAGCATACCTATCCCCACCGGATTGAGATTCCCGCCACCGGCAAGCTGAAACTGGCCAACCTTTGGAGGGGACTGTCTACCCTGGCAAAGTTGGTGGTGAAGGTGGGCATGCAGAGTGACTACCGCGACGTCTTCTGGCGGATGGCGAAGCCGGCGTTGAAGAGCGGCGATATCGAAACGGTGATCCACGTGAGCCTGGTCTCGCACCACATGATTTCGTTTGCCCGCGAGGCCGAGGCCGGCTACCAGGGCGCTTCGTTCTATTCGCAAAAGCTGGCGCGGAACTCCTGAATCGGCGCGGCCGTGGCGCGGCAACTGGATTCGCGCTGCCGGGAGGCGTAAACTGTTTGCAGTGGCATAGGTCTGGGGTGGGGATTCACATTCCGGTTGATTGCATGGCTCCGCCGTCGGGAGAATATCCGGACCGGCGATCGAAAGATAGTCTAGAATTGTGAAGCAACTCACAGCTTTCAGGAATGCCAGTTGCTAACGTGATTGAACTACGCAACCTACGCGTGCACCGAGGGTGATTGGGAGGCTTTAGATGTTTGAAGGACTTATGCAACCGATGCATTTGCTTGTGATCCTGTTCATTGCCCTGCTTATCTTTGGCCCGAGCAAATTGTCGGAGCTTGGCAAAGGGCTGGGACAGGGAATCAGGAACTTCAAGGACGCCGTCAACGACGATCCGGCCAAGGCTGCGGCCGCCAAGAAAGACGGTCCTCCCCCGGCTTAGAGTTCAGATCAGATCGCGATACTGTTCGAGCGCAATTCTAACGAGTTGGCTCCGGGTTCGGACGCCTGTTTTCTGGAAAAGCTGCTGCAGAGTGGCTTTGACGGAACTTTCGGATACCTGCAGGCGTTCGGCGATCTGCTTGTTGCCCAGTCCTTCAAAGACACTCACGAGCACCTGCTGCTCGCGTTCCGTAAGCTTGTTCGTGCGTGGTAATTCCGCCTCGGTCGCGCGACCGACAATCTTCTTCAGATAATCCTGATCAAAGGAAACTCTTCCCGCCAGCACCTCCCGGATTGCGTCCACCAGCATGGCGGGCGGGTCGTGCTTGAGGAAGACGCCGGCAACGCCGCGCTTGATCAGATCCGCGGCCCGGGTTTCGTCCACGCCGGCAGTGACCAGCAAAACCCGTCCCTGGTAGCCGACACTCTCGGCCGCGCGCATGAAGTCGGCGCCGTCACGCTGGCCGAGATCGAAATCGAGGAGGACAAGGTCTGCCTGGTTCGCCTTCAGAAACTCCGTTGTGTCCTCGATGGTGGCGAAACCTCCCACAACCCTGAGGCCAGCTTCGCTGTTGAGGAAGCGGGCCAGGCTCTCGCGAAATAGAGCGTGGTCATCCACCAGCAGAATCTTCGCCCGGTTCTCAGATATTGGCGGCCTCTTCGCCATGGCTCACCCTCTCCAGTACAACATTAAAACAACATCCGCTCTCCCGGTGTTCGTAGACAAGATCGCCACCAAAGCTCTTGAGCAGGGCGCGCGAGACATACAAGCCCAATCCCGTGGCTTGCGCATCCTTTTGAAATGGCCGGAACAGACTCGCGGGGTTTGCAATCCCGGTTCCGGTGTCCTCAAAGCGCACGATGACCGAGCCTTGCTGCACCGAGGCGCCGATGGTGAGCCGCCTTGCGGCAACCCCTTCCATGGCGCGAATGCTGTTTTTGGAAAGGTTCAGGAACACCTGCATGAGGCCATAGCGATCGGCCCAGACGAGGGGAAGATTGCCGGTTTCCTCCCACTCCATGGCAATCTGCTGCTCGCGGCCAACCGTCTCAATCAGAACTCGCAACTCGTCCAGCACGGAGGTTAGCTCGATGGCCGAGCGCCGCTGCTCGGAGGAGCCGCGCAGTTCCATGGCGGAGATCTGTTCCAGACCCTGAATCAACGTCCCCATCGCCTCGAAGTCGGCATTTCCGCGCAGCACGCTGACCTTCGTCAGGTTCTTGTGCACGACCATGGCTGCGCCGCAGAGGTTGCGGATCTCGTGAGAAACGGCGCTCATCAGAATTCTCGTGTTGGTCAGCAGGTAGTCGAGGTTCAGATCCTCGCGGCTCCTGAGATCCTCAGAGAGGTCAACGAAGATTGCAGCCAGCCGATTGCCGGAACTCGACGAGTAGGTGGAAAACCAGACGCCGGCGAGAAAGACTTCGCCATCGCCGCGCTGTCCCTTGCACTGCAGAGTGGTGCGAAAGTTTTTCCAGTTACCGGACTGGACGGCGGAACACAGAGCCGGGAGGTAGGCTCGGGCATTTTGACCCGGCAAGGCGGGACCACCGGAAGCCAGCATCTCCTGGGCCGCCTCATTGGCCAGCAGAATGGTTCCATCCGAATCCAGCGTGACGATGGCCGCCGGGCTGCTCTCCACCAGTACCTGCAACTGCTCTTCGGCTTCGCGGCGCGCCTGTACCTGGGTCTCGACTTCGTTCAGGTTCTCCAGAACCATCCGCCGATTGCGCAACAGTTCGTAAATGAACAAACCGGTGCCGATGAATCCCGCCGAGGAGAGGATCAGTCGCGGCCAGGCGTCGCCGGACGGAAGGTTGCTGAATTCCTCCTGCAGCAGGGCGCACAGCGCGGCAAAGCTGACGATCTGCGTGCGCGACAGAAGGCCGCCGGCAATCATGATCGGAAAAAGATAGAGGAAGCCGAGGGAAATGTAGGGCTTGGTCCACCAGTCCACTAAGGCGATCGCCACTACCATCAAGCCGGCTACAATCAGCAGCCTTCGCCGGTTGGAAGCCGTGTAGATCGAAAGAGCCGCGGAGAGTCGCATATCGTCTTCCTAGCTTCCCCTGATCCCGGCACAACCTTCAGACCCTCAAGCGCAAAGATAGCCTGGATATCGAAAGATAACCTCGATTCAAAAGGTTACTCTCGCGCCGCACATCGTGACCACGCACCATCGATTGTAGTTAAACTAACATTGGGAATCATCTCGGGCAGGTCGCCGCCGGCTTGGCGTGGCGCTTGTCACCTGCGGCCTGGGCAAGATAGAGCTGTTTGATGCGCGGTTACAACTCTCGGGGAAATCATGGGCATCCGCCCCATCGCCACGGTGACCCAGGGACCGAAGGTCCGCCTCGGCCGTCTGGGCAAGGCCATTCACCACGAAAATGGGCGGGTACCCGAACCGGAAGAAACGAGTGAGCAGCCATCAGATCGCACGGCAGCAATAACGGCAAGGTCCGGCGCAGCGTCCCGGCCGCAACACGGCTGACTTCAGACCGTAGGCACAAGATTCCTGCCCTGGCGGGGGAGCCACGGAAAGTTTCCGCAACGATTGAGTTTCTGGGAGAATGGGGCAAGAGGAATCCTCATGCCTGTTCCAATGCCCGCGATTTTCTTTGGGCACGGCAACCCGCTGAACGCCAACCGCCGCAACGGCTACACCCGCCAGTGGGAAGCCGCCGGAGCCAATCTTCCCCGTCCCAGGGCGATTCTTTCCATCTCGTCGCACTGGCTCATCGAGGAACTTGCGGTCACCGTCAGCAGCACTCCCAAGATGATTCACGACGTTGGCGGTTTCCTCAAAGAGCTCTATCAGTTGCAGTATCCCGTGTCAGGCGATCCACAACTGGCCGCGCGGGTGGCGGAACTACTGGCGCCTCTGCCGGTGCGCTTCGATGAAAAATGGGGAATCGATCATGGAACCTGGTCGGTGCTGCGCCACGTTTACCCAAAGGCAGATGTGCCGGTCGTGCAACTGAGCATCGACGCCACCCAACCCGCCGCGTTCCACTTCGAACTGGGCCGGCTCCTCGCCCCGTTGCGCGAGGAGGGCGTTCTCATCATGGGCAGCGGCAACGTCGTGCACAACCTGCAGGCCTTTGCCTGGAGAACCCCGTCGGCTGGACCGTATGAATGGGCGGTTGCCTTCGAGCAGCGGGTCAAGGATATGCTCCTGGCGGATCAGTCCGCGGCGCTCATCGACTACCAACGCCATCTCGGACAAGACGCACTGCTTGCCGTGCCCACGCCGGACCATTACCTGCCGCTGCTCTACGTCATCGGGACCCGGCGCCCTGCCGAGCGGGTGAGCTTCCCGGTCGAGGGTTTCGATGGCGGCTCCATCTCCATGCTGGCGGTGCAGGTCGGATAGCCGCCTAACCAAGGTCCTTGCGGAAATCCTTCTGCAACTTGGATGCCGTGTACCCCATGCGTTCGTAGAAGGCGTGGGCGCGGGGAGCGGATCACGTTGCAGTGCAACCGCAGGCAGCCGCATCCCTTTTGCCGGGCCCACTCCTCGGCGCCTTCCAGCAGCGCCTGCCCGATGCCGCTCCCCCTATGTTGTTCATCGACCACCAGCGCGGCAATCTCGGCTCGCCGATCCGCCAGCAGCGACAAAGACACCAGGACGTGAATCCATCCCCGCAGCGCGCTGCCATCGTCGGCGACAAGGACCGCGTGTTCGTGGTTGCCGCCGATGGCGGCAAGTCTTTGCACGGTCTCCCCGGCGTTTGCCGGATAACCCAGTTCTCCGGAAAGCCGGGCAATGTGCTCTGCATCCTCAAGCGTCGCAATACGCACCCTCATGCCGGATACGATAGCACTCAACCGGGGCCAGGGCGCGGCCTCTGGCGTCGCCCACGGAAGCCACGATCCCGCACCGTTGCGGAATCGCGCCTTACAGAGATTCCTGCTTACACGGCCTTGACTTGCTGTGTCAGCTGGGCCAGCGTCGATTTCGCGTCTCCATACAGCATGCTGGTGACGGGCTTGAAGAACAGGGGATTCTCCAGCCCGGAGAAGCCGCGTCCCTGTCCGCGCTTGAGCACGATGACCGACTTCGCCTTGTCCACTTCGATAATCGGCATACCCGCGATGGGGCTGTTGGGATTGTCGCGCGCGTCCGGGTTCACCACGTCGTTGGCGCCCACAACCACGGCCACATCGGTGGTGGGAAACTCGGGATTGATCTGCTCCATCTCGTACAACTCGCCGTAGGGAACGTTGGCTTCGGCCAGCAGCACGTTCATGTGTCCGGGCATGCGTCCGGCCACGGGATGGATGCCGTATTTCACGGTGACGCCGCGCTCCTCCAGGGCGTTGGCCAGGTCGCGCACCGCGTGCTGCGCCTGGGCGGTGGCCAGGCCGTAGCCGGGCACGAAGACGACCTTGCTGGCGTAGGCCAGCCGCACCGCCGCGTCGTCCAGCGAAATCTCGCGCATCTCCCCGGTTGCCCCCGCGCCCGCGGCGTGATGCACCGCCCCGAAGCCGCCGAACAAAACGTTGGTGATCGAGCGGTTCATCGCCTTGCACATCAGGATCGACAGGATGAAGCCGGAGAATCCATCCAGCGTGCCGGCAATGATGAGGATGTTGTTGCCCAGCACAAATCCGGTGGCGGCCGATGACAGCCCGGCATAGCTGTTCAACAGCGACATCACCACCGGCATGTCCGCCGAGCCAATCGGGATCACCAGCATAATGCCGAAAAGGAATCCGAGGGCTGACCATGCCGTAAAAGAATGCCGTGGCCGAAGGATCGTAAAGCGAGTAGCCGAAGCAGCCCGCCATGCCGAGAAAAATCAGCAGATTCAGGTATTGCTGTCCCTTGAACTGGACCGGGGTTCCGCGGATGACGCCCTGCAATTTGCCGCAGGCAATCAGCGAGCCGGTGGTGGTCAGCGAACCCAGCATCACCTCCAGGCCCAGCGCGCTGCGGGTAAACAGCGACATGGTCTGGGCGTGCATGGTGAATTCGGCAATGCCCACCAGCGCCGCGGCAATCGCGCCGAAGGCGTGCGAAAGCGCGGTTCGCTGCGGCATCGCGGTCATCGGAACCCAGATGGCAAAGGCCGCGCCAACCAGCGAGCCCAGGATCAGGCCGGTAATGATCCATCCATAAGAACTGGATGTCGTGATGGAAAAGCGTGCCGATGATGGCCGCGGCCATGCCGCCCTCGGCCAGGAACATGCCCCGGCGCGCCGTGTCCGGGTGGCTCAGTCCCTTCAGGCCGAAGATGAACAGGATGGACGCGATCAGATAGGTGAATTCAAGAATGTAATTCGGGGCTTGCGCAAAGTGCTGCGCCGCCTGGGTCGCGGGGTCCATTACTTGTGGGCCTCCTTCCCCTTGAAATCCTTGCGGAACATCTTCAACATGCGGTCGGTGAGGCCAAAGCCGCTGACCACGTTGACCGTAGCCGTGAACACCGCGACAAAGCCCATCAGCGTCGCCAGCGACGCATGCGCCGCGGGGCCTCCGCCGATCAGCTTGTGATAGTCAAACTGGTAGGAGCCGGCGATGACCAGCGAACCCACCAGCGAGATGCCCGAAATCGCGTTGGTCGCCGACATCAGCGGCGTGTGCAGCAGCGGCGGAACGCGGGAAATCACCAGGTAGCCCAGAAACGCGGCCAGGGCGAAAACGTACAGGGCAGCGATCAGAACCATCGGATCCATCGCTTCGGAGGCGGATGGTTGGCTGACTTGCATGGCGACTAGGACCAGTGGATTCACAATCTCCTCCAACCGCGGCGGGCTACGCGCGGGCCTCAAGTGCCGCGGAAACTCTTTCGTTCACAATCTCGTCCGGCATGGGCGACGCACGACCCCTTGATGATCTCGTCGGCAAGGTCGATCACCAACTCGCCCTGCTTCAGAATCAGTTGCAGAAAGTTGCTGACGTTGCGGGAGTACAACATGCTGGCGTGCACCGGCATCAGGGCCACAATGTTGGCTGGGCCAAAGATGGTGACGCCGTGGTAGACGATGGTTTCGCCCGGCCTTGGTGACCTCGCAGTTGCCTCCGGCGGGCGCCGCCAGATCGAAAATGATCGAGCCGGGACGCATCTCCTCCACCGCCGCCGCGGCAATCATCAGCGGAGCGCGCCGTCCGGGAACCTGTGCCGTGGTGATCACGATGTCGGAGCTCTTTGCCGCCTTGGCAATGGCCTGGCGGCCCAACTCCAGCGCCTCCGGGCTCAACTCCTTGGCGTAGCCGCCCTTGTCCTCGGTCTGGAGTCCGCCCAGATCGACCTCGATAAACTTGGCTCCCAGGGACTTGACCTGTTCCCCGGCGGCGGCCCTCACGTCATAGGCTTCCACCACGGCGCCGAGGCGGCGGGCGGTGGCGATGGCCTGCAATCCGGCAACGCCAGCGCCCAGCACCAGAACCCTGGCCGGCGGAATCGTTCCCGCCGCCGTCATCAGCAGCGGGAAAAGTTTGGGAAGGTGATCGGCGGCCATGATGACCGCCTTGTATCCGGCCACCGTCGCCATCGACGAAAGTGCGTCCATCGATTGGGCGCGCGTGATGCGCGGCACCAGTTCCATGGAGAACAGCGTGACTCCGCGCTCGACCGCTACGGCCAGCGCCGCCGGGTCGTCCAGCGGGCGCAGGAAACCGATCATCACACTGCCGCTCTTCAGTTTTTCCTGGTCCGCGGCGGGCAGGGCGTTGACCACGGGAACCACGTCGGCAGAGGCCAGCAACTGCGTCACGATTGGTTGCGATGCTGCCGCCGGCGGCTTCGTAATCGGCGTCGCTGGCCCCGGAGTACAGTCCCGCGCCGCTTTCAATGGCAACGCTAAATCCTTTTCCGGCCAGCGCTTTCACCGCGTCGGGCGTCAGCGCCACGCGAGTTTCGTCCGGCCTCGCTTCCTTCAGAATCACGACAAGCACAAGGCTCCTCCACAATCAGCAGAATCGAAAGAATGCAAAAAACTGAAAGGTGATGCTACGGCGATCGATGCTGAAGCGACAGGGGATGCTCCAACGGCCATAGATGCTCAAGCGACAGGTGACGCTACAACGATAGATGCTCAAACGACAGGGGATGCTTCAACGAATGGCTTCACTGGGGCGCTAATTTTTCCCGCCCATGGCATTCCTGGCATCCCGGGGATTGGAGCCCCTCACGCCTTCTCGTCGTAGAGTTGAGGAAATGCCCGCTGCACCTGGCTGGCGATCGCGCGAGCGGATTCGAGATTGACGAGCGGGCCTTTGCCCATTCCAGGGCAATAACTGGCGGCCTCGCGCCGCTGGTTGCCGCGGGCGAGCAACTCCGGCCAGAAGGGAAACGCGCTGCATTGCAGCGGCTTGACCGCATGCACCGAGCAGCCGCCGGCCACCAGGAAAGGGCACTGCTTCAGGCGCGGCTTGCGCAAACGCAGCAGCGGCGCCCTGCCGCACAAATAACGCCGCTGGAACTCCGTGCGCGTGATCCCCAGGTGCCGCGCAAGGCGGGCAATGTCGTCGCCGTTCAAATACACATAGCCCTTCTGCTCACAGCAAAGGATGCATCCGGGCTGGCACTGGAAGCGCATGCTGGAGTGTACCCTGAAATCCGCGAAACTCTCGACAACCGGGAGGCGAACGACTACAGTAAATACCGCCGTACGGTAAGTATTCATAGCCATGGAAGCCGATATTCACGCCCGCCAAGCCTGTCGAATCTGTCGCGCCATCGATTGCGGCCGCAGGCGGCGCGGGGTGAATGTGCCCAGGTAAGTTTCTCCGATTGGCACAGAGTTCAACCATCACGCGCCCCGCTCACCGAGGCGCGCTCCGCTGTCTTTGCTCCTGGGCCCGCAGCACCGTCTCAGGACCATCGGGAAAGGAAGCAGATCAAGATGCGAGTTCGTATTTTCCATTTGGTTGCGCTGATGGTTTTGTGGTGTGGCTGTGCGTTTTCGCAAGCCGCGCCCGTCACGCCGCCGCCGCACCCAACCGTGGTGTTCATGACCGACTTCGGCCATGTGGACGATTCCGTGCCCATCTGCAAGGGCGTGATGCTGGGTATTGCGCCGGAGCTTCGCATCGTCGATCTCACCCACGACGTCACCCCGTTCAACATTCTGGATGCGGCCCGTTTCCTGGCCGGCACCACGCCCTACTTTCCCCCGCGGACAGTCTTCGTCGTGGTCGTCGATCCCACCGTGGGAAGCACCCGCAAAGCGATCGTCGCCCGCTCCCGCCGCGGCCAGTACTTTGTGCTGCCGGACAACGGAGTGCTGACGATGGTCGCCGACCAGGACGGAATTGACTCGGCCTACGAGGTTCGGAACCCTGACTGGATGATCGGCAGCGCGCTGTCGTCCACCTTCCACGGACGCGACATCTTTTCTCCCGTGGGGGCACACCTGGCGCGCGGCGAAGATCCGGCCCAGGTGGGTCCGGCGCTGGACGTCACCAAACTGGTGCGCCTCGAGATCCGCAAAGCCGTGCTCGATGCGCATGGCATCGCGGCGACCGTGATTGGCACCGACGGTCCCTTTGGAAACCTGGTGACCAACGTGACCCGCGCGGACTTTGCCGGCCTGGGCTATGGCCTCGGCGACAAAGTGAAATTCACCCTTGCGGGCAAGCCGCTGGAGATTCCATTCGTAAAAACTTTCAGCGACGTGCCCCTGGGCGCTCCGCTGATTTATATCGATTCCCGTGGCCGCCTGGGTCTTGCGGTCAACCAGGGCAGCTTTGCCATGCGCTACCAGGTCAAGGTTCCCGCCACGCTCGATCTGCCGGTAAAGGTGCCGGTCCGCTAAGCGGTTCCGCAACTCATTTCAGGAGCCAGAAACAAGATGACAAAGATACGATCCAGCTCACTGTTACTCTTGATCCTTTTCTCCCTCGCCGCGGCTTCGCTGGGCCAGAGTTTTCGCGGATCGCTGCGCGGGCAGGTGAAAGACGCCTCCGGCGACGCCATCGCGGGAGCATCCGTGCAGGCGCGAAACCTCCAGACCGCGCAGACGCGCAGCGCCACCACAACCTCGGACGGCAGTTATGCAATCAACGAATTGGCGGCGGGAAACTATGAGGTGACGGCTTCCATCGCCAATCTGGAGCCGGTCAAAGTGGCGGCAAAGGTGGATGTTGGCGTGGACACGGCGCTGGATTTCAACCTCGGCAAGATCGCCCAGGTGCAGCAGGCCATTGAGGTCCAGGCCGTGGCGCCGCTGATCGACGCTTCCAGCGACACGCTTTCGCAGGTCATCGAAAACAAGCTCGTCATCGATCTGCCTCTGAACGGACGTGACTTCGGCAAACTTGTCGCCCTCACCCCCGGCGTCACCGTGGAAGGCTCGGGAGTTGCCGGAACCGAAAAAGGTTTCGGGCAATTCAATATCAACGGCAATCGCGACCGCTCCAACAATTACCTGCTGGATGGCACCGACAACAACGATCCATTCTTCAATAACTCGGCTCTGAACCAGGTGGGAATTACCGGCGCGCCCGCTTCTCTGCTGCCCATTGACGCCATCGAGGAGTTCAATCTCCAGACCCAGGCTACGGCCGAGTATGGCCGCAACAGCGGCGCCGCCGTCAACGTCCTCACCAAGTCCGGCGGCAATCAATTTCACGGAACGCTATTCGAGTACCTGCGCAACTCGGCCCTGGACGCCCGCAATTACTTCGACGTGAAGCTGAACCCGGATGGCTCATCCAATCCGCACAGTCCCTTCAAGAACAATCAGTTCGGCGGCTCGCTGGGCGGTCCCATCGCAAGAAACCGCACTTTCTTCTTCGGCGCCTACGAGGGTCAGCGCGAGCGTGTCACCAGCAACTTCTTGTTCTTCGTGCCCACCTCGGCGCAGATCACTGCCGCCGAAGCCCTGGCGAAGTCGGCCCAGGGTTCGGTCAATCCCGCCCTGGTGAACCTGTTGACCAAGTACTTCCCGCCCGCCACCGGCGCGGAAGGTGGCATTGGCACGGCAAACGGAACCGCGCAGGACAAAAATGACTTGAACAGCGCCATCGGCAAGATCGACCACCAGTTCAGCACCCGTGAGACCTTGACCGCGCGCTATGCCTACAGCGGCAGCCAGCAGGTCTTTCCGCTGGGTGGACAGGGATACGGCGCGGGCTCGCGCCTTGCCCCGTTCGCGCAGGTCTCGCCCACCAGGGTGCAGGTGGTTTCCGCCAGTCTGCTCTCCACGTTTACCGCGACCAGGCTCAACGAATTGCGCTTCGGCTATTCGCGCTACCGCACCAGCTTTACCGGCGCCGACGCCAATGTCAGTCCGGCGTCGCTAGGATTGAACATGGGCACGGCAGAGAACGGGCTGCCGGAGATCGACTTCAATGGAGTGCTGGAAAACTTCGGCGCCTCGGCCTACAGCATTCCCCGCGGCCGCGTCAGCCAGACCTTCCAGTTGCTCGATCACTTTACCTGGACTCGCAACCGGCACATCCTCAAGTTCGGCGGCGAATTCCGGCGCATGTCCGTGGATGGCTTCAACAACAACCTGGAGCGCGGCCTGCTCTACGTCAACGGCCCTTCCGGCAATACCGACCCCTGCTTCTCGCCTGACACCGTGACGGGCGTTCTCTGTGGTTACTTCACGGGAAACATCAGCGCCTCGGCTTACACCGGCAGCACCCAGCGCACCACCTATAACAATGGCGCTTCGCTGTTTGTGCAAGACGATTTCCGCGCCACCAGCAGGCTCACCCTCAACCTGGGCGTGCGCTGGGAGTATTTTGGACCACTCTCGGAAAAGAACAATCTGCTGTCCGAGCTTGGCAGCGACGGTCTGCTGCACCTGGTTGGCAGCGGCGGCGTCAGCGGCGCATGGAAGCGCAAGCTGGCCAACTTCTCGCCCCGCGTCGGACTCGCATGGGAACTCCTGCCGGGAACCGTCGTGCACGCCGGGTACGGCCTCTACTACGACTACATTCCGCAAGACGAAATCACCGCCAACTACACCAACGTCGCCGGCATTACGACCAATCCCATCGGCCCTGAGCCGGTACTGCCGCTGAACTTCAACACTACCCCCTGGGTCACCGGCGTGGGCCCGGTCTTCACCCCGGTCACCAGCGGTCCGTATGACATCTTCATCACATCGCCCAACTTCACGACTCCGTATGTGCAGAGCTGGAACCTGAACTTTGAGCAGGAAATCTCCAAGGCTGCCTCGTTGCAGCTCGGCTATGTGGGCTCCAAGGGAACCCATCTGACCCGCCTCTATGATGAAAACCAGACCGACGCCTTCGGCAACTATCCCAACCCCAACTACTACGCCATGGACGTACTGGGAACCAACTCGGCGTCCAGCTATCATTCTCTGCAGGTCACGGTGAAGGCGCGCTCGTGGAAGGGTTTGACCGGCTTTGCCAACTACAACTGGTCGAAGTCGCTCGACGATGCCTCCGATGGCATCGACTTCACCCCGGGCGCTGCGCTTCCGCAGGATTCCACCAATCTCCGCGGCGAGCGCGGACCCTCCACGTTTGACACCCGCCATCGTCTTACGGCTGCCGCCACCTACCTGTTGCCGCGCTTCGGATCAGGTCCGGCGTGCCTCCGCGGCGGCTGGCAACTTGGCGCCATTGCAAGCCTGCAAAGCGGACGCCCGATTCCGATTGCCAATGCCAACGACACCAGCGGACGCTACAACTACCGCCAGCGCCCCAACGTGGTTCCCGGCATCAATCCGATTCTGCCGCACTGGACTCCCGCAACCGGCTATCTGAATCCGGCCGCCTTCTCGCAGCCGGCAGACGGAACATTTGGAGACCTGGGCCGCGACGCAATCTTTGGGCCGCACTTCATCAACACCGACTTCTCGGTGGAGAAGACGACCCAGATTCGAGAGAAACTCAATGCGCAGGTGCGCGCGGAGTTCTTCAACATCTTCAACCATCCCAACTTCGCGCTGCCCAACGGCAGCTACGACCCAACCTCGTCTACTTTTGGCCTCATCACCCAGACGCCCGATGTGGCCCAGGGCAATCCGGGCCTCGGCGGAGGCGGCCCGCGGGTGATTCAACTGGCATTGCGGCTGCAGTTCTAGGCGCCGCCGTTCCGCGACAACCGCGCCAGCCGCACCCGGCTGGCGCCGGCGCCGGAAGGGCGAGTCGAACCGTACCCCTCGGAATCTAAGCCGGATAGAATCGTAGACACAGAAGGAGTAAACCTTGGCAAAAGCTCTCATCTGCTGGTCCGAGTGCTGGGCCTGGCGTCCATCGTTCTGGGAGTGCTGGTCTGGACCGAGCACCAGCAGTATCTCGGAGCGCACATCGGCTCCGGCTTCCTCGTAGCCGCCCTGGTCTTCGCACTGGCCGTGATGGCGCTGCTGAAAAAAGCGGTGCTCCCAGGCGTTCTTGGCGTCGTGTTGGCCGTGCTGCTGCCAGTGGTCGGGTTGAAGCAGTTGCCGCTCACCTTTCACACCCTGGCGGCCATTCAGGTGATCCACATTGTGCTTGCGCTCTTGACCATCGGCGTGGCCGAGAGACTCTACTCGGCAATTCGCAGCCCCCGCTGAGGTTAGGTTCGCCCGGATGCCGCTGATCCGCAAGCGCCTGCATCCGAGGTGTCCGGCCGGATCGCCAGCCCGTTCCATGGACGCAAGCGGACGGAGCCGATCCATCACAGCACGTTGTGACTCCCATTAACCTTGTAAGAATTCACTTGCGCTCCGGTTGACCCACTGATTACTATTCAGATTCCCCCAACTTCGGTAGTTTGCGCGTCCGCGCGCGTCGGAAAAAAAATGAACATAGGCGAGACCATCCGAAACTTCCGTCTGCAAAAGGGTATGTCGCAAGGCGACATTGAGAAGCGCACCGGGCTGCTGCGCTGCTACCTTTCACGTGTGGAGAACGGGCACACCGTTCCTTCTCTGGATACACTGGCAAAGATCGCCGGCTCGCTGGATACCCCGCTGGGGAACTTTTTCGCGGACCGGCCCAATGAAAATGGCGGCAACGGCAAGAACCTGCCCCAGCTCAGCGAGGAAGAGGTGCGCTTCCTCTCCCAGATCCGGCGCTATGCCAGCGGATTGAACGATAGCGACCGTAAACTGGTGCTGGCCATGGTTAAGAAGATGGCGGTTTCCACCCGCTAGTGCAGGGCCGAGTGGACGGCACTGGCGGCTTCTCGCATGAAGCGGCCCATCGGCATCGTTTTGCGCCGGGCCGTATAATTTTGCGTACGCTAATTTCCCGGAGGGAAGCGCCGCGTTCGTTGGCGCTTTCCTCCATGGTTGCTATCGCGGGCACTCTTGACCATTGAAGAAGAACTAGCGCTGCTGGAAGATTCTTTCCGCCGCCTGAAAATCGAGTACGACATCTACTTCGCCGGAGGTGCGAAGAAGCCCCCGATCGAAATCGATGGGCGGGTCCAGGGCATCATCCGGCGTAACCTGGAGAACGGCCGTCTCAGCTTCACGCAGCGCTTCCGTGTCCACGCCGTGGCTCAGCGCTATTCGGTTTTCTGCGATCTCTGGCGCCGCAAAACCAGAATCAAGGATGAGGGCTATCGCCAGCCAAAGGACACTCTGCTGGGCGTTGGAGGCTTTGGCCACCTCGAGGTGCCACACCCTCACGCCGATGAGTCGGACGAGGAACAGGTGGAGAGTTTCCTGCTTCTTCACCGGCGATGTCATCGAGGTTGTGGCTCTCTATGAAGCCGTGGTTCGGGCCCGCGAGGCCGCCGGCCAGCCGCTGGGCGCTTTTGACTCCTTCGCGACCTTCGTGCACAACAAGTCCAATCAGATTCGCACCCAGTTCCATTGCCAGGCCGTCGAGTACACTGTAATGGTGAAGAGTGGGAAGGTGCGGCTCAAGGCGCGCGCCCGCAAAGACATCTAGTCCGGTACCGTCCCAGGGCGCTCCGGAGCAACCGGCTGATCCGCAACCGTAGCTCCGCCAGTCCGGACCCAGCCCGGCCCCATCCGCCCATCCCTTTCGCAATTTTCCGGAAGGTCTCAAGGTTAGCGAGGAAATCATGGCGAAGATTCAACGTGCCATCCTGAGCGTCACCGACAAAACAGGAGCTGGTCGAATTTGCCCGGCGGCTTGCCGCCCTGGGCGTGGAACTGATCTCCACCGGCGGTACCGCGCGAGTGCTGCGCGAGGCCGGCCTGCACGGTGCGCGATATCAGCGACCTCACCGGCTTCCCGGAGATGCTCGATGGCCGGGTCAAGACCCTGCATCCCAAGGTTCATGGAGGCATCCTGCACGTGCGCTCCAATCCCGCTCACGTCGCCGCCATCGCGGACCACGGCATCGAGCCTATCGACATGCTGGTGGTGAATCTTATGCCTTTGAAAAGACGGCAGGCAAGCCGGGCGTGCACTTCGAGGAGATCGTCGAAAACATCGACATTGGCGGACCTTCGATGGTGCGCTCGGCGGCCAAGAACTTTCAGGACGTTGCCATCGTAACTTCGATTGCCGACTACGATGCCATCGCCGCGGAGATGGAGCAGCACGCCGGCGAGCTCTCCCTCAAGACCAACTGGGGCCTGGCGCAGAAGGCTTTTGCCACCACCGCCGCCTATGACACCGCCATCGCCAACGCCCTCGCCGAGATCACCCTTGACGACGCCTCGCACTTCGATATCAGCCAGCTCGGCAACAGCGCCAGCTTTCCCCAGACGCTGCGCCTCCAATTCCACAAGGCCTTCGATCTCCGTTATGGCGAGAACCCGCATCAGAAGGCGGCGCTGTACTCCGACGGCAGCGGCAAGGGCGTGGCCAACGGCCGCCAGCTCCAGGGCAAGGAACTCAGCTACAACAACATCGTCGATCTCCAGGCCGCATGGGATCTTGCCCAGGAGTTCACCGAGCCGGTCTGCGCCATCATCAAGCACACCAATCCCTGCGGCACCGCCACGGGAGCCACCCTGAAGCAGGCCTACGTCCGCGCCCTGGAGTGCGATCCGGTCTCGGCCTTCGGCGGCGTCATCGGCGTCAATGGCGTCATCGATGGCGAAGCCGCCGCCGAGATGGCCAAGCTCTTCGTCGAGGCCATCGCCACGCCCGGCTTCACCTCCGAGGCCCGCGAAGCCTTTGCCAAAACGAAGAACCTGCGCCTCGTCGAGATCGCCACTGGCGAGCAGAAATGGGTGCTCAAGAACGTCTCCGGCGGCGTTCTGGTGCAGGAGAACGACGTCCGGCCTCTCACCGAAGCCGACCTCAAGGTAGTCAGCAAGCGGCAGCCCACCGCCGAGGAGATGCGCGCCCTGCTCTTTGCCTGGAAGGTCTGCAAGCACGTCAAGTCCAACGCCATTCTCTATGCCCGCGATGGCCAGAGCGTAGGCGTAGGCGCCGGCCAGATGAGCCGCGTGGATTCGGCTCGCATCGGCGCCGCCAAGGCCGTGCTGCCGCTGGCGGGAACCGTCGCCGCCAGCGACGCCTTCTTCCCATTTCCCGATGGCGTCGAGGTCATCGCCCAGGCCGGAGCCACCGCCATCATCCAGCCCGGCGGCTCGGTGCGCGACCAGGAGGTCATCGACGCCGCCGACCGCCTCAACCTCGCCATGGTCTTCACCGGCGTCCGCCACTTCCGCCACTAAGGATTGCGCGACTAACGTGGCACGGGAAGTTCTTGAGCGAGTCATTCCGACGCGAAGCGAGGAATCCCAGCGCAGCTCAAATCCCCCACGCCGCTCCAGAGGCGCTCTGGCCGGAATTTTTTCCGGCAACGCCATCCCCTCCGCGAAAAACATTGCAATAACCTAAGCTCGCTTGGGTTATCATAGCTGAGTGAGCTCACTCAGGCTCGAAGGCGTTCTGTTTGTCGCCTACTCCAACGATCACCCGCCGCGTCATATTCACGGCTTCGCCAGCGGGACAGCGGTGATTGTTGATCTACGCTTGGACGGTAATGTCGCACTTGCCGATCGCAAGGATTCCATCCGGCCGGCGAAAGCCAAGCGCTCCGAAGTAAGAAGGATTCTCAGCATCGCGGCCAGCACTTTGAGGAGCTGACAACCCTGTGGGAGGAAGTTCATGGCCAAGCATAAGATCGTCACCACCGGCGCCGAAATCAATCGTGCCATCGCACAGGCCCAAAGCCTGCGCGACGAGCTGCGCGTGGTCGAAGTGGAGTATCGTCCGGGGCCGGGATTAGACCTGCTGATCCTCAAGTTGAGCGATGGCCGGCGCCACCTGATTCCCCGCGAGGATCTGCAAGGCCTCCAGTCCGCTACAAAAGAACAGGTTGCAGAAGTGGAGATCATTGGCAACGGAACCGGCCTCCATTGGCCTGCTCTCGACCTCGACCACTATGTCCCGAGCCTGCTTCGCCGCATCTATGGCACCAGGAGTTGGATGGCGGAGATCGGACGCAACGGAGGCTCGGCGAAAAGCGTTGCCAAGAAACGGGCTTCCCGTGTCAACGGTTTGAAAGGCGGGCGTCCAAGGAAAAAAAGAACTTTCGGCAATGGGCATTTAGCGTCCGGCGGCGCGTAGAAGCCGGGCAGGGAATGCCCGCCGCGGCAGGACGGCAAGTGGCCCGCATCCGCCCGCAGTTGGCGAATGTGGGACTCGGCGCAAGTACTCCCACCCGGTCGCTCCCGCCACCAGCGCCCTTTTCTGCGCTCTGATAAAATCTGACTCTTCATGTCGTCTCCCAATTCGATCTTCGTCCGTGCCTGCAAAGGTCTTCCCACTGACTCGACTCCGGTCTGGTTCATGCGCCAGGCGGGACGCTACATGTCCGAGTACCGCGAAGTCCGCAAGCACCACTCCCTCGTCGAAATCTGCAAGAAGCCCGCGCTGGCCGCCGAAGTCACCATCACCGCCGCCGAAGCTCTCGGGGTCGATGCCGCCATCATCTTTGCCGACCTGCTGCTTCCCCTGGAAGTCATGGGTCTGCCCTTTCACTTCTCCGCCACCGAAGGCCCGGTCATCGAGAAGCCCATCCGCACCGCCGCCGATGTCAAGGTTCTCACCACCAACGGCGCGCCCGAGTTGCGCTATGTTTCCGAGGGCATCGCCGCGTGCGTCAAGCACTGGGGCAACAAGCTTCCCATGATCGGCTTCTGCGGCGCGCCCTTCACTCTCGCCAGCTACATGATCGAGGGCGGCGGCTCGCGCAACTACATCGAAGTCAAGAAGATGATGTACAACCAGCCCCAGGTCTGGGACGAGTTGCTGCGCAAGCTCAACGTCGTGCTCGCCGCCTACATCGCCGACCAGGTCAAGGCCGGCGCCGACGTCATCCAGGTCTTCGATAGCTGGGTTGGCTGCCTCAGCGTGGAGGACTACCGCACGTACGTTTTGCCGCGCACCAGGAGCTCATCTCCGCGCTCAAGAAGACGGGCGCGCCCATCATCTATTTCGGCACCGACAGCACCACCCTGCTGCCTTCGATGAATGAGACCGAGGCCGATGTCATCGGCCTGGACTGGCGGGTGCCATTCGACGAGGGCTGGAAGCTGTTGAACCACCGGCCCGCCGTGCAGGGCAATCTCGATCCCGTCTGCTCTTTGCCGAGTGGGAGCGAGTTGAAGCAGCGCGCCAAAACCATTCTGGATCTCGCCGGCAACCGTCCCGGACACATCTTCAACCTCGGCCACGGCATTCTGCCGCAGACTCCGGTGGAGAACGTGAAGAAGCTGGCCAAGTTCGTGCAGGAGTATTCGGCGCAGCATCGCGGCGCCGCCGCCGAGGTTCAGATAGCAATGCAGAAGCCAGCCGTTCTGCTGCTTGCCCATGGAACTCCGGATCGCATCGAGGAGATTCCGGCCTACCTGGCCAACGTGACCAGCGGACGGCCGCTTCCGCCCTGCCTGGTCATCGCGGAGATTCAGCACCGCTACTCGCTCATCGGCCGCTCGCCGCTTACGGAAATCACCCTGCAGCAGGCGGCGCGCATCTCCGCAGGAGCTGGCGCTGCCCACCTACGTCGGCATGCGCAACTGGAAGCCGTACATCCGCGACACGGTTCTGCAGATGACAGCCGACGGCGTCACCCACGCCGTTGCCATTTGCCTTGCGCCGCACAACTCGCGCACCAGCGTCGGCCTCTATCGCCGCGCCGTGATGCGGCTGGCAAACACCGGCGAATGGAACGCGTCCCGTTTACCGTGGACTTCGTTCCCGAGTGGCACGCCGAGCCGCTGCTGATCCGCGCCTTTTCCGAGAAGCTTCGCGACGGCTGGTCGCGCGCCTGCCTGGATGCCAACGCTCCCGGTGCCGGTTCTCTTCACCGCGCATAGCGTTCCGGTGCGAACCATTGACGCCGGCGACGACTACGAGCGCCAGACTCGCGAGACCGCCGCGCTGGTCGCCGCCAGCGTTCCGGAGATCGCCGGGCATTGGCGCTTCGCCTTTCAGAGCCAGGGCATGAGCGGCGGAGAGTGGCTCGGTCCCACCGTTGAGAGCGTGATCGACGAGCTGGCCGCCGCCGGACACAAACATCTGTTCGTGCAGCCCATCGGCTTCGTCTGCGATCACGTCGAGGTGCTCTACGATATCGATATCGCGTTCAAGAATTTCGCCGCCGCCCGCGGCATCGCCCTGACCCGGGCCGAGTCGCTCAATGACTCCGTGCTGTTTGCCCGCGCCGTCGCCCAACTGGCGCGCACCCGTCTCGCCGCGGCGCCACAGCCGGGCGCCTAGAGCCGGATCGCCCACGTCCGTCCAGCTAACCAAGCTGATGCGGGCGGGTGGCCCGGAGTTGGCGTAGTTCCAACTCCGGGGTGCGTTTCGCAGGGGCTAGCGGCAACACCCTGAATGAGTACGTCTTCTTCGGCGGCCGGCGCGTGGCGGTGCTGCCCAGCACGGGCGGGCCGTTGTATTATGGCTCGGACATGCTGGGCACTTCGCGAGTGATGGTGGAAGCCAACGGCACGCTCTGCTACGACGCCGACTTCACTCCCTTCGGCGCCGAGGTGCCCTACACCTCCAACTGCTCGCAGAACTACAAGTTCGAGGGCAAGGAGCGCGACACGGAGACGGCCAACGACTACTTCGGGGCGCGTTACTACTCGTCGCACTTTGGCCGCTGGCTGAGCGCGGACTGGTCGTCGGTGCCCGCTCCTGTGCCCTACGCCAACCTGACCAACCCGCAGACGCTGAATCTGTACTCGATGGTGAGCGACGATCCGGAGTCGTTCGCCGACCTGGACGGGCACGAGAACACAACACCGGCGTGGGAACGCAGTGATGGTCAACCCAACTCGTGCAAAGGCCCGACCCCCGACGATTGTGGCGCAGGAACGACGCAGCCAAATCCGCAGGCGCAAAATACGTCCAACCAGCCAGCTCCCACCAATCCAGACGGCTCGTCAAAGCCTCCCACGAATGACGTTCCGAAGTTGCCGGACGGTAAGCCGCCAGGTTGGAAACCAGGCGACCCGTTGGTTCCGAATGAATGGGAGCAGAAGGATCCAGGTAAGGGGGACCGAGAAAAGTGGGGTCCCAAGTATCCGATTCCAGGGCAATCGCCGCCAAACGCGAGCTGGGACCCGAGTGGACATTGGGATCACAACGACGGGAACGGAAACCGGACCCGCTGGTTGCCAGGTGGAGGTGGGCAAGTAGATCACTGGGGTGTCCCAATCCCTAGCGCGAAGCAGATTATGATCGGTATTGGTGCGGTCGGAACGGGATATCTGATCTACCGCGGTGTACGTATGCTGCCGTCGGTGGTGTTTCCGCCGCTGTGGCCGACGATTCCGCTGAACGCTGCGATTCCGTGATGGAGAGGAAAGGCTGTGTCCAGCGAGCGGAGGATCGGTCCCATAGGAGGTGACCAGTGAAATTTTTCACGACAGAAGAGGCGAAGAGTTGGTGCCAGGCGCGTGGCTTGAAAGTTACCACTGATCGGTATCTTCAGTACGAGTCGGAGAATCCGCATTGCTTCACCGTTGGTCTCGAAGAGAAACCTTCGCGTGTCATTGCCTTGGCCGACTATCTGGTGCCCACGTGGGAAGATGTGCCCTTTGACGGAGCACTCCTGTGGATTAGGGAGCGAGGAGTCTGGGGTGACTACTCCGAGAACACTGGGGCCATGATCGTCGAGCAAATGCGACTCGCTAAAGGCGAGAACGAGCCATTAGAAAAACGTCCGGGGCATCTCTTCGCACCTGAAGAACTGGTCGAAATGCATTCCTACTTCGTGATCCCGCTGCTGTTCGGCTGGGATGCCTTTCTCATACCTGAGGGCCGAGACTACTTCGTGTTCGTGAGTCACGACGGAGTTGCGGAGGTGGTGAGCCGAACAGCGGAAAAGGCTGAGGAACTGCGTGAACGCGTGCGGAAGTGGAATCCGCAAGAGGACAAGAGTTGGTACTCCAGAATCGCAGGCCGGTAGGTCCGCGATCCGGCAGGACACCCTGACCCGAGAGCACAGGTGCCACACGCCCATGTTCCGGGCATTACAAACCCCGACGGCACGCCTTGGCTTGCTGTGAATCACTGAGGTAAGAAGAATATGAAATTTGATTACGGGGACACCGTCACGTACAGGGCGACCGATGTCGCGGGAAATGTCGTCGATAAGCTGTGTGATGTGGTTGCCATTACGCTCATCGAGAATGACAAACAGGCAGAGCACTATGGTTATCCACTCGGAACAGTGGTCTACACCGTTGAGTTTGGTGACGGAACGGACGCGCATGTCCCAGAACGTGACTTGCGCTTGCCTTGATCATCTGTTCGAAGGCGGGAGTTCCGGAACTGGCTGCCTTATCCGAGCAGTGGCACTGGGCAGCAGGTCCAAAGCCTTCGGTGCTTGCGCACCGGGTTGGGGTATGATACGTCACCCCTGGGGGGTTGGCGGGTGGCCCATTCAAGCCCTGCTGTTGGGGGGCGGTCCGACGGCATCAACACTTACACATGGGATGGCGAAAACCAGTTGAGCAGCGCCGCCGGGGTCAACTACAGCTACGATGGCGACGGGCGCAGGGTGGCAAAGGTGGGCAGCAAGTTCTACTGGTACGGCTCGGGAGACGAGATTCTGGCCGAGACCGACGACAGCGGCAACACCCTGAATGAGTACGTCTTTTTCGGCGGCCGGCGCGTGGCGGTGCTGCCCAGCACGGGCGGGCCGTTGTATTATGGCTCGGACATGCTGGGCACTTCGCGAGTGATGGTGGAAGCCAACGGCACGCTCTGCTACGACGCCGACTTCACTCCCTTCGGCGCCGAGGTGCCCTACACCTCCAACTGCTCGCAGAACTACAAGTTCGAGGGCAAGGAGCGCGACACGGAGACGGCCAACGACTACTTCGGGGCGCGTTACTACTCGTCGCACTTTGGCCGCTGGCTGAGCGCGGACTGGTCGTCGGTGCCCGCTCCTGTGCCCTACGCCAACCTGGCCAACCCGCAGACGCTGAATCTGTACTCGATGGTGAGCGACGATCCGGAGTCGTTCGCCGACCTGGACGGCCTAGGTCTGTGCAGCAAACCAAGCTGACGGCGCCCCATTACATCTGCCGGCAGTCGAGCGAATGTTGAAACCACGGGCCAGCCCGCCCCCAAAGTTGTATAACTATTCCCCATGAGCCCACTCTCCCGAATTCTCATTGCCTGCGCGCTCACCACTGCCGCCGGCTTTGCTCAAAACGCCCAGCCCGCTCCCACCACGCCCGCCGCGCCGCACAAGTGGGCCGTCGTCCTCCACGGCGGTGCCGGAGTCATCGAGCGCGCCAGCATGTCCGCCGATGCCGAAGCCGCCTACCGCGCCGGAATCAGCGAGGCGCTCACGGCCGCCGCCACGGTTCTCGATAAAGGCGGCTCCGCGCTCGACGCCGTCGAGGCGGCCATCAAGCTCCTGGAAGACAATCCACTCTTCAACGCCGGCCGTGGCGCGGTTTTCGCCGCCGACGGCACCAACCAGCTCGACGCCGCCATCATGGACGGCCGGACCCTCCGCGCCGGAGCCGTTGCCGGCGTCCAGCGCACCCGCCATCCCATCTCGCTTGCCCGCGCCGTCATGGAGCGCTCACCCCACGTCATGCTCGCCGGTCCCGGAGCCGACGTCTTCGCCGCCAGCGTCCATCTCGAGCAGGTCCCGCCCAACTTTTTCTTCACCGAGCGAGCCTGGCAAGCGCTGCTCCGCGAGCTCCAGAAGCAAGGTCTGCCCATTCCCGCCCGTCCTCAAGGAGCGCCCGCGCCGCCGGCCCCTGAGTCGGCCGCCGGAGGGCCATCCGCAGGTGGCCCACATCCGCCCAGCAGCTGGGCGAATATGGGATCGCTCGATGAGCCGCCGGAGGCGCACCACTACGGAACCGTAGGCGTCGTCGCCCTCGACCGCCAGGGAAACCTCGCAGCCGGAACCTCCACCGGTGGACTCAGCGCCAAGCGCTGGAATCGTATCGGAGACTCCCCCATTATCGGCGCCGGAACTTATGCCTCCAACCAATCCTGCGCCGTCTCCGGCACCGGCGTTGGCGAGTTCTTCATCCGCTTCACCGTCGCCCGCACCGTCTGCGCCCTGGTCGAATACAAAGGCATGAGCCTGCAATCGGCCGCCGATGAGGTCATCCAGAAACAGCTCGGGGCCATCCACGGCGATGGCGGCGTCATCGCTTTAACTCCCGACGGCCAGCTCGCCTGGAGCTTCAACACTCCCGGTATGTTCCGCGCCAAACTCAAAGAAGGAGGCAGCGCGCAAATCAGCATCTACCGCGACGAGCCGTAAAGCTCCTGAAATCTTCTGTAGTGACAGGCAAGCCCATTCCAGATATGATGCGGCGCGGGGCGGGGAACGGAGGATTTATGGCAGACTGCGAAAAGCTCGGCGTATGCCCCTTCTTCACGAATACGATGAAGAATCTGCCGAACTCCACCACGCTGATGAAGGAAACGTATTGTCACGGTGACAAGTTGCAGTGCGCCAGATACCAGGTGAGTGTTGCGGGAATCGCGGTTCCCCTCGATCTTTTCCCAAATGACCGGGAGTACGCTCGGAAGATTCTCGGAATTCGATTCTTGTGATCGGCGCGCTCCGCAATGGTCGGCAGCCCTCGTCTGCGTGGGGACCGCTCGCCTTCGTCTGTGGCCCTCGCTCGGGTGATCGCGCGACAAGCCGCGTTCCGCGCCGCTAACGCTCCCATCCCGCCTGCATTACACTTATCTCCATGCGCCTCAGCCAGAACCGCCTGCGCGAGTTTCTCCTGCTCACCGGAGTGTGCGGATTTTTTTTCTTCTTCCGTCTCTCCGCCATCGGACTGCTTGGCCCCGATGAGCCCCGCTACGCCCAGGTCGCGCGCGAAATGCTGGCCCGTCATGACTGGGTCACTCCCACCCTCTACGGCCACACCTGGCTGGAGAAACCCATCCTCCTCTACTGGGGAGAAATGCTCTCCTACTCCGTCTTCGGCGTCTCCGATTGGGCCGCCCGTGTTCCCTCGGCCGTCGCCGCCACGCTGCTCGTCTTCGGCACATTTCTCGCCGTTCGCCGCATCCGCTACGAGGCGCGCCTCGACGCTGCCCTCATGGCCGCCTCCGGGATACTCATCCTCGGCTTCGCCCGCGCCGCCGCCACAGACATGCTTCTGGCCGCGCCCTTCGCACTCTCCCTGCTCGCCTGGTTCTGCTGGTATCAAACCGAATTCGAGCCGTCCCCGCAGACCTACACCAAACAGGTGGCCCACATCCGCCCTCTGTTGGCGAATGTGGGGGACGGCCGCACCGCAAGCCAATCCCTGCGCGCCGGCCGCCCCTGGCTCGTGCTCTTTTACGCTCTCAACGCCCTGGCCATGCTCGCCAAAGGCCCCGTTGCGCCGGCGCTTGCCGCGCTCATCCTCATCGCCTTCTGCGCCGCCCGGAGAAACCGGCGCGCGCTCATCCGCACCCTCCATCCCGCCGGACTCGTCGCGTTCCTCGTGGTCGCCGCTCCCTGGTATTGCCTCATCCAGCTCCGCACGCCGCAGTTCTTCCGCGTCTTCTTCCTCCAGCACAACCTCGCCCGCTTCGGCTCCAACCTCTATCGCCACAGCCAGCCCTTCTGGTATTACATTCCCGTCGCTCTCGTCGCCACGCTTCCCTGGACCGTCTGGCTCATCCACGGACTCGCCGATGCCGTCGCCGCCCTGCGCGCACAGCCTTCACCCGCGGCGCTCAACTGCAGCCCCAGCCATCCCAATCCCGCCCCACTCGCAATCACCGAACCCGGCTCAGCCAACTCTGCCCCAGCCGCCGCCGGCGTAGCCGAAGCCGGACGCAACCCGCGCCCAGCTTTACCTTTGAGATATTTCTCTTCCTCTGGGCCGTCGTTCCCATTGCGTTCTTCTCCATCTCCCGCTCCAAACTTCCCGGATACATCCTGCCATCCATCCCCGCCCTGCTCATCCTGGCTGCCGTCGCCGTGCATCGCCGCGCCGCCCTCGGCGAGCGTCCGCGCTGGCCTTCCATCACGGTGCACGCCGTCCTTTTGGCGGCCATTGCCGCCGCGCTCGTCATCGCTCCGCGGCTGGTCTTCAAACTGCCCGTCTCGACCTCGGCACTCATGATTGCCGCTTTCGCGGCAACTGCCATCTTCCTGCAGCGGCCCTGCCCCTGCTCACCACCGGATGGCCCATCTTGCGTTTTGTCACCCTCTTGCCGCTCATACTCGCCGTCGGCTTTGTTTTGCGCGGCCTCGCCCCGGCGGTGGACGCCACTGAATCCACGCGTCCCATCGCCCAACTGCTCCAGCAAATCGATCCCCCCGGCCCCTTGCCTCTGGCGACCTTTTCTCTGGGCCGCAACACCGCCTTCGGCCTGGCCTTTTACCTCAACCGCCCCGTGGCTCCCTACGAGGGACTGGAAATCTCCCCCGCCGTCTACGAGCTTCCCGCCGCCATTCCCGCCTCCGCGCACATTCTCGTCACCCGTGACGGCGCGCTCCCCGCGCTCGGTCTGCTGCTTTCAGGCCGCAGCATCCGGTTCCTGGGCTCCTACGAGCCGCAGCGGATCGAGATTTTCGAGGTTTCTCCCGCACCATGACCGGCATGGGTTGTTGGGCAGATGGGGGTCGCGGGTGGTGGCGGCGCCTACGCCCGAAGGGTCACTTTCCCAAGCACGCGATGATCGCCTCCACCACGCGCTTGGTCTCGTGCATGTCGCGAACGCAGATGGACAGCACGCCGATTTCCTTTGGCGGGTAGTCGTTGCCGCCAGGAAAGATCGCGTCGCCGATGAAGATCATCTCCTCGATGGCTGATGCCGAGAATGTCGCGCAGCTTGCGGATTCCGTACGCTTTGTCGATGCCGGGCTTGGTTACGTCGATCGAGGTCGTGCCGCCCATGCGCACCGAGAACTCCGGAATATAGGTGTCCAGGATCGCCTTGATCTTCTTCCGCTTGGCGAAATCCGGGTCCCATTTTTCTTTTTCCGGCAAGCGGCGCCTGCTGCCCCAGGGCGGAGAACGTGATCTGGCTGCCGCGGTCCTCGATGATCTCTCCCCAGGTTTTTCCGGCTTGAAGCCCGCAATCGCCAGGGCGCGGTTCAGCGCACTGATGATCTTTTCTTTCTCCGCCGCGCTGAACTCGTCGGCGTAGAGCTTGTTCCATTTCCCGTCGTACTGGAAGAACTTGGTTCCGCAGGTGGGCAGCAGCAGAAGGTTTTCCATGCGCTGGCCTTGCGGAAGATTCGAGACCAGTTGTTTTTCAAACTGCGGCCAGTCGCCGCCGGAGATCACGGCAACCTTGGCAACCTCGAGCAGGCCGGCCAGCAGTGCGGACATCTCCGCATCCAGCGCCGATTTACTTTCGGCCAGCGTGCCGTCCAGATCAAACACAATCAGCTTTTTCAAAATTCTCTCCACCTCGCGTGTTCGATCTTAAATCAAAGTCTTCGCGCTTTCCACCGCATGATTTGCTCGGCAGGGAAGCGCTTCTGCGGTACACTTCTGCCGGCATGCCCAGCGGAAGGATTCCCGAGCTGATTACGGCGGCACTGGAGCGCATGGCGCGGCTGTTCCGGCGCGGCGAGCCTGGGCCGGCGCACCTGCGCACCGGCCGCAAGGGTGAGGAGCATTGCCTACTACTTTCTGCGCCGCCAAGGCTACACAATCATCGCCCGCAACTGGCGCGCGAAGGGCCGCAAGGGTGAAATCGATCTGATCGGCTGGGATGGCAAGGTGCTCTGCTTCATCGAGGTGAAGACCCGCAGCCAGCCAGGCCTGGTGCCCGCCGAAGCTGCCGTAGACCGCGCCAAGCAGCACGAATTGCGCGGCATGGCGGCACTCTATCTCCGCAGCGCAAGGCGCGCATCCGCCGTCCCGTTTTGACGTGGTCAGCGTCTACCTGGTGCCGGGACAGCCACCGGAAATTGATCTTTTCAAAGACGCCTTTTCTTGGCGTAGTATGGGTGGAACGCGCCGCCTTGGGTTCTAGCGGCGCAAGGGGAACGCGTGTGCCTGAACTGAGAAAAGATCCGGTAGTTGGACGGTGGGTCATCATTTCCACGGACCGCGCCAAGCGGCCCAGCGACTTTCTCCGCAACAAGGTGGTGCACCGAAGGGCGGCTTCTGCCCGTTGTGTCCGGGAAACGAAACCAAGACGCCTTCCGAGGTGCTGGCCTACCGTCCCAATTCCAACGGCAGGCGGACAGAAAAACGGCTCGGGTTGGACCGTGCGCGTCGTGCCCAATAAGTTTCCGGCGCTTGGCATCGAAGGCACTCTTAATCGCCAGGCCGAGGGCATGTTTGACAAGATGAACGGTCTCGGCGCGCACGAGGTCATCGTGGAGACGCCCGACCATGCCGCCCATCTGGCGCTGCTGCCGCAGAAGGATATGGAGAGCGTGCTCTGGGCCTGCCGCGACCGCATCGTCGACCTCAAGCAGGATCGCCGCTTCAAGTACATCATGATCTTCAAGAATCACGGCGAGGCCGCCGGAGCCACGCTGGAGCATCCCCACACGCAACTGATCGCACTGCCCATCGTGCCCAAGCATGTCAGTGAGGAACTCGAGGGCGCCAAGCAGTATTTCACCATCAAGGAGCGCTGCATCTTCTGCGACATCCTGCGCCAGGAAATGGAAAATCCGATGCGCGTGGTCAGCGAGAACGAGGACTTTCTCAGCTTTGCCCCGTTTGCGCCGCGCTTCCCCTTTGAAACCTGGATCTTTCCCAAGCGTCACGAGTCCGCCTTTGAGAATCTTTCCTCGCACCAGATGATCAACCTGGCGGCGGCCCTGAAGCAGTTGCTGATGAAGTGCGAAGTCGCGCTCGACAGCCCGGCCTACAATCTTGCCCTGCACACCGCGCCCGTGCAGGAGAACTCGCTGGAGTACTACCACTGGCACATCGAGTTCATTCCCAAGCTCACCAATACCGCCGGCTTCGAGTGGGGCACGGGGTTCTACATCAATCCCACCCCTCCGGAGGAGAGCGCGAAGTTTCTGCGCGAGGCCGAGGTGCCCGCGGGATTCCAGCTCGCGAAATAGCCGCCGCGATTGCGCTCGCTGCCTGAGCAGGAGTCCGTCTCCTGCTCTTTTCTTCGCTCGTTCGAGCCGGCTCCGGAGGGCCGATGGATCAGAAGCAGAAATGGACGGATGAGCGCGAAGCCGGCCAGCGCGCCTCCCAGCCGCTCGAGTCGGTGGCGGCCGCCGAGCCCTTCGCGCCCCAGGTGGGCGGCGCCAGCGGTGACATGCCGCACATGATCCGCGCCCTCCGCAACCGCGATTTTCGCTGGTTCTGGAGCGGTAACTTCCTCTCCAACATCGGCACCTGGATGCAGAACGTCGCCATGGGATGGCTGGTGCTGCAACTGGCGCCCGCCAATCCCGCCTTCTGGCTGGGCGTGGTCGGCTTTGCCTCCAGCGCTCCCATGCTGGCGTTTTCCCTGCTTGGCGGAGTCATCGCCGACCGCATCAACCGCCGCAAGCTGATGCTGTTCACGCAGTCGGCCATGATGATCTTCGCTTTCCTGTTGTGGGGGCTCATGGTCATCGCGCCGGATGAGCCTGCCCCTGCTGGTGCTCATATCCTTTACCACCGGAATCGCCATGGCGCTGAACAATCCCAGCTACCAGGCGCTGGTGCCGCAACTGGTGCCGCGGGAGGATCTCGCCAACGCCATCGCCCTCAACTCCGCCCAGTTCAATATGTCGCGCGTCGTCGGCCCCACGCTTGGGAGGCTTCGCCATGGCATGGTTCGGAATCAAGGGAAACTTCCTCCTCAACGCCCTCAGTTTCGTCGCCGTGCTCTTCGCCCTCACCCGCATCAGTTATCCGCCGCTCTATCCAGCCGGCGAAAGCACCATGTACGAGGATCTCAAGGAAGGTCTGCGCTACGTCTTCCAGCGCAAGGACCTGTTCACCCTGCTGTCCATGACCGCGGTCGCCAGCGTCCTGGTGATTCCCTACATCACCTTCGTTCCGCTCTTCGCCAAGCAGATCCTGCACCTGGACGCGCGCGGCTTCGGTCTGCTGATGGCCGCCAACGGCGGCGGTGCGTTCCTGGGCGCCGTCACCATGGCCTTCACCCATCGCGTCCGCCATGGCGGGCGCGTGGTCTTCCGCGCCTCGCTGGCCTTTTACGCCTTCGTCGCCTGCTTCGCCCTCTCGCGCCACGAGTGGCTCAGCGCCCTCATGCTGGTCTCCACCGGATACTTCATGATTCTTATGATCGCCACCGTCAATGTCATGCTGCAGCACCTCTCGGAGGACAAGATGCGGGGCCGCGTCATGAGCATTTACGCCACCGCCTTCCTCGGCTTTGCCCCGCTCGGCAGCCTCATGGCCGGCTCCCTGGCCGGAACCTTTACCGCCCCGGTCGCCATCGCCGCCATGGCCATCGCCGCCATCGTCATCAACAGCGTCATCTATCGCATGCGTCCGGAGCTTGGGCAACTGGAATAGCGGAAGAGTTGCGTAGCGCGTTCCGTCCCCCGGCGCACGGCACTGGCCATCTCCGCCCTGGGGGATGCCGATGTGGCAGCGTCAAATCGATGCGCAAAGCAGCACCATTTGATGCTATACTTCGTGCCTCAAGAACCATTTGGAGAGGTATTTGAATGCGGACCACGGTTGCCCTGGACGACGAGTTGCTTCGCAAAGCGCAAGCGTTTACCGGACTGAGCGAGAAATCGGCCATCCTGCGGGAGGCGTTACACGCACTCATCGAGCGTGAAAGTGCCCGCCGTCTGGCCCGCCTCGGAGGCAGCGCACCGAAGCTCAAGTCAATCCCCAGGCGAAGGCCCGCCGGATGATCCTGGTTGATACTTCGGTTTGGGTCGATCATCTTCGCAAGGGAGATGCCGGGCTGGCGGACCTGTTGGAACATGGCAGGGTGCTTTCTCACCCATTTGTGATCGGAGAATTAGCTTTGGGGAATATTCCCAGACGCGAAGTCTTTCTCGCTGCGATGAGGGATTTGCCGAAGGCGGTAATGGCAGGCGATGACGAAGCGCTCCGGTTCATCTCGGACTGCGCTTTGTTTGGGCTGGGGATTGGCTACGTCGATGTTCACTTATTGGCCGCGGTCCAACTCACGCCGGGCGCGACCCTCTGGACGCGCGACAGACGGCTGCAAAGAGTTGCCCAGAAGCTGGGGCTAAGCGGATTTTCCTGATCGCCCTGCCAAAGATAAATCTCCCCGCCCCGCGGCTTCCATCCGCCCGCAGCCGCCAATGTGCAATCCCGCCTATGCCACCGTCACTGCCGCTGGTTTCGGCAGGCTGGCCTTCGCGCCCTTCGCCGCGCCTCGCTTCGCCTCCACAATTCCCAGCTTCTGCTTCAGCGCCGGCAGCGCCGCGCGCATCGCTTCCTCCCCCACGGCAATCAGCTCAGGGGCGCGCGCAAAATCGTCGAAGGCAAATCCGTCCACGTTGGGTTCCAGCAGCAGGTCGGCGTCTTTCTCCCATTGCGGCTCATGCGGGTCTGGGCGATGGAGAAGCACTGGCCGATGACATCGAAGAAATGCCGCGGCGCTCCGGTCTGGGTCCAGTGCGAAATGCAGGTGAACTCCCATCACGCAGTCGATGCCCATCTGTTTCAGCGGCGTGGTTGGCACCTCGTAGCTCAGCATGCCGTCCACGTGCAGCACGCCGTTGATCGACACGGGAGTAAACATCCCAGGATAGGCGCAACTGGCGCGCACGGCATCGCGAGATCGGATCCCTTGCGGAAGATGGCGGGCTGGCCGCTGACCAGTTCGGTGGCAACCACCACCAGCGGAATGCGCAGCTCGGAAAAATCCTTGCACGGCACAATGCGGGCTGAGGAACCTGCCCAGCCGGTCGTTGGTGCAGAAGCCTCCGCGCTCCAGCGTCCAGCGGGCAACATCCTTGAAGCGCAGGCGGCGGCCGATCTCCGCCATGTCCTTCGCCGAAAGGCCGCTGCAGATACGCGGCTCCCATGATGGAGCCCGAGCTGGTTCCCGAGATGGCGGCAATGGGAATCCGCGCCTCCTCCAGAACCTTGAGCACGCCAATATGGACCATGCCGCGCGCAAAGCCTCCGCCCAGGGCAACGCCCAGGGTGCGCCGGGGCGGCTTCGGCTTCGGTCTTCGGAACGCCGCTCAAACGGCGGAAGAAAACTTGAACAGAACGCGAAATCTGGGTCAGCTGCTTCATGCCAATCACCCTCCCTGGGCGCAAACCCCGCCGCCGAGTGACAAAGTTGCTGCCCGGAACCGTAACCATCCAGGTTCGCAATCCTGGGTCCCGGGTCCGACTTGTAAACCGGCGATCTTACCGCGCTTTGCCGAAGATATCCAGCGCAACCCGGCGCCTATTCGAGCGCGCACCTCCTCGGTGGGTCCCATTTCCGTCCCGCAATGCAGCCGGGAAACTTCCAGCCGGAGCAATTTTCCGAGCAAAGGCTTGCCCCCAAGGCCCATAGTTTGCGAACATGGACCAATATCTTTACGGTCAGGTCCGCCAACTGTGTCCAATTTGTCGGCTCACAAGAAGACAGTGCATGAACCCTCCGGGCGAGCCGAAGCTGCCGATCCGCCGTCGGCGCAAGAAGACGGTGTATGAAACATCGGCCGGCGGAGTCGTGCTCAGGCACATTCGCGGAGCCTGGCAGGTTGCCATCATCGAGCCCAACATCATCAACGCGGACACCATCACCCGCCGCGCCAAGGCGCGTCCCGAAGGCACCGTCTTTGCCTTGCCCAAGGGCGGAGTGGACGAGGGCGAGACGCCCGAGCAGAGCGCCGATCGTGAGGTGTTCGAGGAAACCGGAGTGCGTGGCCTGCGCTTGTTCCGCCTCACCACCATCCGCTACCTGTACGTGCGCTCCTGGGGAGGCCGCGAGCACGTCTCCAAGGCCGTGAGCTTCTACCTGTTTCTCTACGCATCCGGACGCCTGGGGCAGATTCGCCCGGACATGCGCGACGAGGTCCGCAAGGCTTTCTGGTTTCCCCTGGACAAGGCTCACCGCAAGCTCACCTATCGCGGCGAGCGCGAAGTCCTGAAGATGGCGCAGAAGATTGTGCGCGAACATCCCGAGCGGCTGACCCCGCCCGCTCCGCACTGCCATTCGCCAGCGGCCCGGCGGTGCGCGCGTCCGGCGGCGCAGCAGCGCAGCCCGTCGCAGCGCATGAACTGGCAGCGCGCGCAGCCTGGACCGCGCAACCAGGCAGCCGCGCGCAACCGGCAAAGCCGCAGGGCCCGCCACGCGGTGCCCGCCGCGGGCGCGAACCGCAAGGCACGAGCGCGCATCCATCCCGGAGAGCGGACGAGGTCCAAGCCGCCGCCCGCAGCGCTCTCAAGGAGTCGTGATCCGGGTCATGACTCCGGCGCGCCCATGCGCTTTCTGCTGCGTCCAAAAAATATCATCTTATATTTGTAATAGTTTGCATATTTTCTCTTGACTGAATGACAATTCATTCAGTATGGTTAGTTCAATTAAATAAGGCGCGCGTCGTTGCCATCCTCACCCCACATTCTCGACGCGCGCCGCCTCTATTGTTCGGGTCTTTTTGTCAATTTTTATGGGCAAGCTGATTTCGAAAGCGCCGAGTTCCGAAGTCGAGTCGATTGTCAGATCCTTCCTTGTTTCATTTTCTTCTTTCACCGTTTTCCTGCATCCGAACTCTTATAGCCATCGTGTGTTCTGGGCTGCGCGAGTAGTTTCGCGCCAGCACGTCATCGCTGGCTGAGCAGTAGCCGTTTCTGGGCCGCAATCATTGCTGTCGATTGTTCGGAGAAGCCTTACCGATGCTGAAAAGAATTGAGAAAGTCGCCGTCCTCGGCGCGGGAACCATGGGTTCCCGCATCGCCGCGCACCTGGCCAACGCCGGGGTGCGTTCTTACCTGCTGGACATCGTTCCCCCAGACACTCCAGCCGACGCCCCGGCAGCGGTCCGCAACCGCATTGCCGAAGCGGGACTGGATGCCGCGCGCAAATCCAAGCCCGCCGCCTTCATGGAGCCGGGACTGGCACGCCTGGTCACCACCGGAAACTTCGAGGATCATCTCGGCCTGCTGGCCGAGTGCGACTGGATCATCGAAGCCGTGGTCGAAAATCTCGACCTCAAGCGCGCTCTGCTGCGCAAGGTGGAGGCCGTGCGCAAGCCCGGAACCATCGTCACCACCAATACCAGCGGCCTGCCCGTGCATTCCATCGCCGAGGGCTTCAGCGACGATTTCCGCCGCCACTGGTTTGGCACCCATTTTTTCAATCCGCCGCGCTATATGCGCCTGCTGGAGATCATTCCCACGCCGGAGAGCGATCCGGCGGCGATTGAGGCGATCGCGCAGTTTGCCAGCGTGCGCCTGGGCAAGGGCATCGTCTACGCCAAGGACACGCCGAACTTCATCGCCAACCGCATTGGCACCTTCAGCGTGGTCAACATCGTGCGCCTGATGCAGGAGTTCGACTTCTCGATTGAGGATGTGGATGCGCTGACCGGCTCGGCGATCGGCTTTCCCGAAGTCGGCGACCTTCCGCACCATCGACATGGTGGGCCTGGATGTTCTGGGCCACGTGGTGAGGAACGCCAAGCGGCTGGCGCCGGCGCTGGCCGGAGCAGGCGGCGGCGCAGCCGAGTTGCTCGATGAGCGTGGCGATCTCGAACTTCCGGCCTTCTACGACCAGATGATCGAGCGCAAGCTGCTGGGCGACAAGACCAGCGCCGGCTTCTACAAGAAGGAGCGCGGCCCCGAGGGCGAAAAGCGCCTGGCGCTGGATTGGAAGACGCTGGAATACCGTCCCGCGCAGCGTCCGAAGTTTCCTTCGCTGGAGATGGCGAAGAACGGTCGATTCGCTGGGCGAGCGGGTGCGCATGCTGACCGGCTTCGGCGGCGAAAAGCTCGACAAGGCCGGGCAGTTCCTGTGGACGGCGCTGTCGGAGGTCTTCACCTACTCGGCCAACCGGATTCCCGAGATCAGCGACAACGTGGTCGAAATCGACCGCGCCATGCGCATGGGCTTCAACTGGGAGATGGGACCGTTCGAACTCTGGGATGCGGTCGGCGTCCCAGCCTCGGTCGCGCGCATGAAGCAGGAGGGCAAGCCGGTCTCCGCCAACGTGGAGAAGCTGCTCGCCTCCGGCTACACGAGCTGGTACACGGACGCGCCCGCACGCACGCGAGCGGCCGCGCCTACTTCGATCTCGCCACCACCTCGATGAAGGAAGAGAAGGTTGCGCCCGGGGTCTGGAGCGTCACGGTCGCAAGGAAATCCAATGGCGTGGTCAAGGCGAATGCCGGCGCATCGCTGATCGATCTGGGCGACGGCGTCGGCTGCATCGAGTTCCACTCCAAGATGAACTCGCTCGGCGCCGACATTATTCAGCTCACCTCGCAGGTGCTCAAGCCGGGCGGCCCGGGCGACGAACTTTGACGCCTTCGTCATCAGCAACGACGCGGCGAATTTCTCCGTCGGCGCCAACATCATGCTGCTGCTGATGGCGGTGCAGGACGAGGAGTGGGACGACGTGGACATGATGGTGCGCCAGTTCCAGAACATGACGCAGCTCATCAAGTTTTCGCCCAAGCCGGTGGTCGCCGCGCCGTTTGGCATGACCCTGGGCGGCGGCTGCGAAGTCTCGCTGCACGCCGCGGCGCGCCAGCCTCATGCGGAGCTCTACATGGGACTGGTCGAAGCCGGCGTCGGCCTGCTGCCCGGCGGAGGCGGCTGCAAGGAGATGACTCTGCGCGCCGTCGATGCCGCGCAATCCATCCGTCCGGAGGGCCGCGGCGAATCGGTCGAAATGATGGAGGCGATGAAGAAGGCATTTGAAACCATCGCCATGGCCAAGGTTTCCACCTCGGCCTTCGAGGCTCGCGGTCTCGGCTTCCTCAACCGTGGCGACGAGATCACCATGAACCGCGAACGCGTGCTGAGCGACGCCAAGGCGCACGCGCTGGAGCTGGCCCGCGCCGGCTATCGCGCGCCGGTGCCGCGCACGGATATTCCCGCGCCCGGCGAAAACATTCTGGCAACGCTGAAGCTCGGCGTGCATCTGATGCGGCAGGGCGAGTTCATCAGCGATCACGAAGTGAAGATCGCAACCAAGGTTGCCGAGGTGCTCTGCGGCGGAGCGTTAACGCCGGGCACTCCGGTCAGCGAGCAGTATCTGCTCGACCTGGAGCGCGAGGCATTCAAGAGCCTGTGCGGCGAGCGCAAGACGCAGGAGCGAATTCAGTTCACGCTCAAAACCGGCAAACCGCTGCGCAACTAAATTCGACCGAGGAGATAGCGAGCCATGCGAGAAGTTGTCATCGTAAGCGCCGTCCGCACCGCGGTCGGCAAAGCCAACAAAGGAACGCTGCGCGCCACCCGTCCCGACGATCTGGGCGCGGTGGCCATTCAGGGCGCGCTGGCGCGCGTCCCGCAACTGGATGTGCATGAAATCGAGGATGTGATTCTCGGCTGCGCCATGCCGGAGGCCGAGCAGGGAATGAACGTGGCGCGCATCGCCTCGCTGCGCGCCGGCCTGCCGGTGGAAATCTCGGCCATGACCATCAACCGTTTCTGCTCGTCCGGCTTGCAGGCCATTGCCATTGCCGCCGATCGCATCGCCGCCGGGGGCGCGGAAGTCATCGTCGCCGGCGGCACCGAGTCGATGACCATGATTCCCATGGGCGGCCACAAGATCTCGTGCAATCCATCGCTGGTGCAGAACTATCCGGATTCGTATCTCTCGATGGGACTCACCGCCGAGCGGCTGGCGCAGCGCTTCGGCATCACCCGCCAGCAGTCCGATGAGTTCAGCTACCAGAGCCATCAGAAGGCGCTCCGGGCGATCGAATCCGGAGCCTTCGCCGATGAGATCGTGCCCGTCCAGGTCACCTTCCGCGCTCCGGCGCCGCAGGCCACGCGCGGCTCGGCGGCGGTGAAGCTGGCGGTGCAGGCCATCGAATTCAAGGTGGACGAAGGCCCGCGCGCCGATACCACGCTGGAAGCGCTGGCCGCGCTCAAGCCGGCCTTCCATGTCAAGGGGACGGTGACGGCCGGCAATTCCTCGCAGATGAGCGACGGCGCCGCCGCCGCCGTGGTGATGAGCGCCGAGCGCGCCAAGGCTCTCGGCATCAAGCCGCTGGCGCGCTTTGTTGCCTTTGCCACGGCCGGCTGCAAGCCGGAAGAGATGGGACTGGGCCCGGTGTTCGCCATTCCCAAGGCGCTGAAGCTGGCCGGCCTCACCCTCGACCAGATCGGCGTGATCGAATTGAATGAGGCCTTTGCCGCGCAGGCGCTGGCGGTGATCAAGGAGCGGGACTCGATCCGGCAAAGGTCAATCCCAACGGCGGAGCCATCGCGCTGGGCCATCCCCTGGGCTGCACCGGAGCCAAGCTTACGGCGACCCTGCTGCGCGAACTCAAGCGCCGCAACGCAGCGCTACGGAATCGTCAGCATGTGCGTCGGCGGCGGCATGGGCGCGGCCGGAATCTTCGAAAACATCGACTAATGTCAATCCGCGGCGGGCAACTCCCGCGCGCGCAGCAATCACGAAATGTGGAGGAGCAAGGATGGCAACCACCGTCACACCGGCGCAGAAGAAGATCATCGGCGGAAACTTCCTCATCGAGGAGACCAACCCGCAAGACGTTTTCACCCCGGAGGATTTTAACGACCAGCACAAGCTCATCGAGCAGACCGCCGAGGACTTCGCGCGTCCAGGAGATTGTGCCCAACGCGGACCGCATCGAGCACAAGGATTTCGCCTTCAGCCGCGAGCTGTTGAAAAAGGCCGCGGAGCTTGGATTGACAAGTGTCGATGTTCCGGAAGAGTACGGCGGCGCGGAGATGGACAAGGTGTCGTCGGCCATCATCGCCGACCGTATCGCCAAGCAGGGTTCCTTCGCCGTAACCTTCAGCGCCCACGTCGGCATCGGCACGCTGCCGATTGTCTGGTTCGGCACCGAGGCGCAGAAGCAGAAATATCTGCCGCTGCTGGCCAGCGGCGAGTGGGTTGGCGCCTACGCGCTGTCGGAGAGCAGTTCGGGTTCCGACGCCATGAATGCCCGCACCAAGGCCGTGCTCTCCGCCGACGGCAAGCACTACCTGCTCAACGGCGAGAAGATGTGGATCACCAACGCCTCGTTCGCCGACGTGTTCGTCGATCTTTGCCAAGGTGGATGGCGAAAAGTTCACGGCCTTCATCGTCGAGCGCACCTTCCCCGGCTTCAGCCGTGGCGCCGAGGAGCACAAGCTCGGCATTCGCGGCTCCTCCACCTGTCCGCTGATTCTTGAACGACTGCCAGGTTCCGGTGGAAAACGTTCTCGGCGAGATTGGCAAGGGAGCCACCATCGCCTTCAACATTCTCAATGTCGGCCGCTTCAAGCTGGGCGCGGCTGCGTGGGCGGCGCGCGCACCTGCCTCGCGAACTCCATCAAGTGGGCCAAGGAGCGCAAGGCCTTCGGCAAGTCGATCGCCGAGTTCGGCATGGTGCGCGAGATGCTGGCGGACATCGCCATCGGCATTTACGCGGGCGAGGCCCTGGTCTATCGCACCGTGGGCATGATGGACGCCGCGACGGCCGACATCGAAAAGGGTTCGCCCGACGAGTCCAAGCTCATCCGCAAGGCCATCGAGGAGTACGCCGTCGAGTGCTCCATCATCAAGGTGTGGGCCTCGGAGATGTTCGACATGGTGGTGGACAACCAGGTGCAGATCTTCGGCGGCTACGGCTTTGTCGAGGAGTATCCGGCCGAGCGCGCCTATCGCGACTCGCGGGTCAATCGCATCTTTGAAGGCACCAACGAAATCAACCGCCTCATCATCACCGGATGGCTTTTGAAGCGCGCCCTGAGCGGTCAGCTTCCGTTGCTGCCCGCCATCAAGAAGTTGATGGACGAGGTGATGGCCGGCCCTGGCTTTGCCGAAGAGGACGAGCGCAAGCTGGCGCCGCAGCGCAAGCTGGTCGCGAACGCGAAGAAGATCGGACTCATGGTCGCCGGCGCGGCTTCGCAGAAGTACATGCAGCAGATTGCCGATCACCAGGAAGTCATGGGCGGCAATCGCCGACATCGTCATCGAAGTCTACGCGATGGATTCCGTGCTGGCGCGCACCCTGAAGCTGATTGAAACCCAGGGCGAAGCCGCTTCGCAGGTTGCCATCGCCATCAGCGACGTCTATCTGCAGGGCGCATTTGCCCGGGTGGAGGCTGCGGCGAAAAAGGCTCTGGCCGACGTTGCCGAAGGCGACATGCTGCGCACCCAGATGACGATTCTGCGCCGTCTGGTCAAAGGCCGACCCGGTCAACGTAATTGCCGCCCGCGAAAAAATCGCGGCTCGCATGCTGGAGGCAGGCAAGTACGCTCTCTGATCAAAGCTGCAACCTCGGGGCGGGGCTTCCTCAAGCCTCGCCCCGTTCTTTTATTTTGCCGGCGGAGTTCGCGCCTCGCGCGCCAGGCGCAACTCTTCCATCACGCTGCTCACCAGCTCCTTGGCGTCGTTCAATGACCGCATCACAATTTGCAGATCCATTGCCGGAAGTCCCGGCTGCCGGTTGCTCCGGCAATACACGCCGTGCTGTCCCACCATGGTCAGTGCGTCGGTCAGCGAATCCAGCGCCACCGCCAGCCGTCCGCGCGCGGCGCCCATCTGCAGTTCGTGCAGCTCAAGTTCCCGGCGCTTGCTATCGAATACGCTCAAGCCATCTCCTTTGGCGCCCAACCACCCAGGGGCCAGCCACGCGATTGATGTTACAACCTCTGCTTTGATTCCGAATCCCCAGCCCGGATTTCGTGTTTCGTCAACTTCAATCCGTAGTCGTTCCGGTCCCGCGGCCACCCGTGTTATTGTTCCATCTCCCGCCGTGGAGGAGCGAACGATGAGAAAGGTAATCCTGTTTAACATGGTGACGCTGGACGGCTTCTTCGAGGACTCCAATGGTGCTCTCGGTTGGCACGTCGTGGATGAAGAGTTCATCGCCTTCGCCATCCAGCAGTTGGACGCAATCGGTACCATTCTGTTCGGCCGCATCACCTACCAGATGATGGCGAGTTACTGGCCAACCGAGGCCGCCATCCAGCGCGACCCGGTCATCGCCATCCAGATGAACCAAACGCCCAAGATAGTCTTTTCAACCACCCTCCAAGCCGTGTCATGGGAGAACTCAACCCTGGTAAAACAGAATCCCGCCGCCGAGGTCGCGCGGCTCCGCCGGCAGCCGGGCAAGGACATGATCCTGTTCGGCAGCGCCAAACTGGCCGCCGCCTTGGCCGAACATTCGCTCCTCGATGAATACCGGATCATGGTCAATCCGATCGTGCTGGGCAGCGGCCATCCGCTCTTTCAAAACTTCGCCGCCAGGCTCCCCATGAAGCTTCTCAGCACCAGGGTATTCCGTTCCGGATGTGTCCTTCTCGTCTATCAGCCGAGATAGAAGAGGAGTAATTACCCCGGCAGAAAACGCATCGCGGCTCCCGCGGGCGCGCCTTCTGCCCGCGCACGGCCGACCCAGTGGCGGGAACGATTTGCAATATGCCAAGATAAATGGAAGATTGAAATTTTCCCGGAACGTCTTCTCCGGAACCAAGGAGCCCCGCCATGCGGCGCTGGTCTTTCAGAATACTCATGACGCTGATCGCGCTGGTGGCGCTCGCCTACGCAGCCGACTGCGTCGTGTTGCAGATTCGCGAGCGCAATGGCTCCGCCCACGGCTCAGTCGTGGTAGACAACGCCGATGTCGTCAAAGAGAAAGGCGGCAAGGTGGAATATTTCTACAACCCGCCGCAACCCACTCCGTGTGTGCGTGCATTGTTTCCGCACCAGGACCAACCCGCCTGCTGGTGGCTCGCCCGTCACTCGGACCAGCAGAGGTACATGAATTAACCTTCGTTCCGGCCCACCGCCCGTCACTATGTTTTGCTTTTGTCTAAGAGCGTCATCATTTGGCTATTGCCGAAGAGTGTCATCGTTTTGCTTTTGTTCAAGAGGGTCATCCTGAGCAACGCGAAGGACCCCAGCGCCGCTCAAATCTTCCGCACTGCCCCAGAGGCAGTTCGGACACCAGCTCTCGCCCCAGTCTATCCCCGGCCGCCCACCGCCCCGGATTTTCGCCGCCGGCCGCCGTTCACTCTCCCGCCGCGCGCATCTTGGCCAGCAATGCGTTCAATTGCAGCACCGCATCTTTCAGATGAGCGCGCTCCGGTTCCGCGGTCTTCGTATCCCCCAGCAGCAGATTCATCCACGCAATCGCGGCCCGCGCCGAAACATGGGGCGTGTCCGGCGTCATATCGGTCACCAGCAAATTTCCGTTCTGTTCCTTTACCCGGAACTCGACCCGGTCGGTCTCCAGGGCAGCCGTGTAGCCCTCGCCCTGCTGGTAAAATCCCAGCATCTGGTAATTCACCGTCAGGTATTCGCTTGGCTGGCTGGGCGATTCCACGTCGAAGCGGCTCACAATCGCGATCCGCGTATATTCCGGATTGGTCCGCAGGGAAGTGTATGGTTTGAAGCGGACCCAGCCCTCCGGTTGCAGGCGAGCGCCTGTAAAATCCAGCCGGCAATAGTTAGAGAGCAGTACCTTCTGGCCGGCATACAGGTCGCTGGCGCTTAGCCCGCGCAGTTTCACTCCCCCCTGCGGTCCAGAGTTGAATTGCGCCAGTGCGGCAGTGGTACACCCCAACAAGATCAGCAGAGAAATCAGTCGGCAACGCATAAAATTTCAAGGACTCCGCTCCCAGCCTAAAGCGGAGCGCCCGCAAAGTGCAATCGCCACCCGCACCCGTCGGAGCGGCACTCGCGCGATTCCGGACACTGCCATCCGGAGTCCGTTCCCCACTCGCCGTCGCCCTGGCGTAGCCGTTCCGTCACCTCCGGCTGGCGATATTTTGTGTAGGATAAAGTACGAGCCTTCCCGCGATCTCCTGATGCCGCCAGAGCACTCCAATTTCGTTCGAGTTACGACTCTTCTGCTTTTCCTGCTGGCTGCCGTCTTTGCCGCCGAACCGCGCAGAATCACCGTCTACGCCCCCCAGGCCAACTACCAGGTAGACATCCTGCTGGAGGGCGGAGTGGACTATGTCGGCCTTACCGATCTGTTCGAGCCGCTGGGCCGCCTGGAGTCGCGCACTGACGGCAGAAAACTCAGGTTCATCTTCAACGGCGCCGAGGCTGACTTCGAGGCCAACACCCGGCAGGTTCGCGCTCGCGGCAATCCCGTTCCCGACCTGCCCGCAAATTTTCTTCTGCTCAACAACCGCGGTTACGTGCCCGTCGCAGCCATCGTCCAACTGTTGCCGCGCATCGCCAATCAAGCCGCGGAATTTCACCCCGCCTCCCGCCGCTTGTTCGTGGGTTCAACTCAGCTGCACTACGCCGCCGAGCTGCGTCACTCGCCCTCTCGCCTGGTGCTCACCTTTGCAGCTCCGGTCAACCCATCGGTGGTGATCGAGAAAAGCCGCGTGCGCCTGTCCTTCCGCCGCGAGCCGCTGGTCGGCAGCGGCGCCGGCACCGTGTCCTATAGCGACCCATTTCTCGCCGGCACCAGCTTCACCGAAACCTCCACCGGCGTCGAATTCATCGCCAACATTCTGCAGCCTGCCACGGTTGTCATGGGCGACGCCGGACGCACCATCACCATCAGCTCCCACGCCGCGCCGGTTCCGTCCGCGGTGTCCCCGCCGCTGCCGCCTGTGAATGATCAGCCTCGTCCGCCCGCCGCGCCGCCACCGCCGCGCCCGCGTCCCTTTGTCATTCTCGACGCGGCCCACGGAGGCGACGACTCCGGAGCTGCGCTCTCGCCCACGCTGCTGGAGAAAACGGTCAACCTGGCTCTCGCCCGCCGTCTGCAAAAAGAGCTGGAGTCGCGCGGAATTCCCGTGGTCCTCACCCGCGTGGCTGACAATTCGCTCACCTGGGACCAGCGCGCGGTCTCGGCCAATACCTCCCATGCCGCGCTCTATGTGGCCATCCATGCCTCCACCAGCGGCCATGGCGTGCGCCTCTACACCTCCATGGTGGCGCTACAGCCGGGGCAGGCAAGGCGCAGCTTCTCGCCGTGGGAGCTGGCGCAGTCACCCTACCTCCAGCAGTCCAGCCTGGCCGCTGCCGCCCTGGCCGCGCAGTGCGCCGCCGACGGTTTGCCGGTGCGCCGCTCGACCGCTCCGCTGCGCCCCCTCAACAACGTCACCCTGGCCGCGGTCGCCCTTGAGGTCGCGCCCCTGGGCACCTCCCCAGACGAGCTTGCCGCTCCCGAGTTCCAGCAGAGCATCGCCACCTCGCTGGCTTCCGCCATTGCCTCCCTGCGCGGCAAGCTGGAGGAGGCGCAATGATCAGCCGCAAGCTCCAGTTCGTCGTAGCCTTCCTGGTGCTGGCCATCCTCGCCATGGGTTTCTACCTCGTCCATCTCAAGCACAAGGCGGAATCCATTGCCGTCGGCCCCGTCGCCCAGGCATTGGTCGCTCCGGTCAGCGGTCCTCCCGAGCAGATGACCCTCTTTGTCGCCAGCGATGAGGACTATTCCATGCGTCCCATCGGCATTTCCTCGCCGCTTCCAAGCGATCCCGGCGAACGCGGCCGCCTCGCCCTGCACGACCTCATCCTGCGCTATCTGGCAAAGGATTCCACTCACCCGCTAGGTCCCGGCGCGGACGTGCATGACGTCTTTCTGCTCGACCCGGCATCGGCGGTCGTCAACCTCAACGGCGAGCTGGCCAATACTCATCGCAGCGGCATCGAGGTCGAACAGCTCACCATTTTTTCCCTGGTCCTCACCTTGAAAGCGCAACTTCCGCAGCTCAACCGCGTCCGCTTCCTGGTCGATGGCAAGACCCGCGACACCCTTGCCGGACACCTCGACCTCACCGCCTGGATGGACGTCTCCCTGGTCTCCGACGCCGCCACAGAGTTGAAGTAACCCGCCCCAAACTGCCAGACAATAACGTCCCGCATCGCAGCCCAGTCGCCAGCCCGCCGCCCGCCCGCCGCCCGCACGGAAGCTGCGTGACCGCACCGCCGCTTCTCATTCCTTGTGTGGGTCCGTAAAATTTGACTAGGCAGCTTGCGCCGGTCTACACAGTCAAACTGTACAGGTAGGCTGTATATATGATATGCTCATGCCATGAGCAAGAAGCCGCCCGTCCCCAAGTCCCAAACCGCGTCCGATCTCGCCGCACAACTTCGGACAGTCCTGAGCCGGCTGAAGCGCCGCCTTCGTGAGCAGGGAGGGCGAGGAGATCTGACGCCATCTCAGATCTCCGTCCTTCTTCGTCTTGAAAAGGATGGTGCCGCCACGGTGTCGGGCCTGGCTCGCGCCGAGGGGATGCGCCCTCAATCGATGAGCTCCATCGTCACCTCTCTGCAGAAGGCCGGCTTGGTAGGCAGCTCCTCCGACCCGGACGATGGCCGCCAGACCCTGATGTCGCTCAGCCGCAAATGCGAGAAGTTGCTTCGGGAGGGCCGCGCCGCGAGGCAGGATTGGCTCACCACCGCAATCCTGCAAAAGCTCTCCGCCCAGGAGCAGCAGAAGATATCGGCGGCTCTCAAGCTTCTTGACCGGCTTGCCGGGGATGGGCCTCTTTCGTGAGGCCATGCCCATTGCTGAACCGCTTCCAGGGAGACGAACCGCATGCCAGTCACAACACTCGACGATAAAACAGCACTGATCGTCGTTGACCTTCAGAAGGGCGTCGTCAACTCGCCCTCTATCCAACCGGTCTCCGGTGTCATCGAGCGCTCCTGCGCGTTGATCGACGCCTTCCGGCGGCATGGCCTTCCAGTTGTGCTCGTCAATGTGGCGGGTGGTGCTCCGGGGCGCACGGAGCAGCCGCGACGTCTCGCGGCGTTGCCCGGGGGATTCACCGACCTGCTCCCGGAACTGAACCAGCAGCCTGGCGACATCGTGGTGACCAAGCGGACATGGGGCGCATTTTCGCGCACGGACCTTGAACGCCAACTGAAAGTGAAAGCCGTCACCCAGGTGGTCCTTGCCGGCGTGGCCACCGGGACCGGCGTGGAGGCCACCGCGCGTCAGGCGTACGAGCTTGGCTTCAACGTCACCCTTGCGGTCGACGCCATGACGGATACGCGTCCCGAGTCGCACGCCTACAGTCTTTCTCATGTTTTCCCTCGTCTCGGAGAAACCGGTACGGCCCAGGAAATTATCGATCTGCTGGCGAAAAGGAGCTCGAACCAATGAACTGGATTCATCTCGTTTCATACTTCTTCGGTGGCGTCTTTCTGGTCAACGCCGTTCCGCATTTTGTCAGCGGCATGATGGGACAGCCCTTCCAGAGTCCCTTCGCAAAGCCTCCGGGACAAGGGCTCTCCTCATCGACCGTCAACGTTTTGTGGGGATTTTTCAACCTGGTCATCGGCTACATGCTCGTGCTGCGTGTCGGACGCTTTGACGTGCGATCGACCAGCCATGTCCTCGTGCTTGCCGCGGGCGCACTGCTGACCAGCTTTCTATCTGCCCGGCGCTTCGGCCGGTTTCATGGCGGCAACACGCCGGGGAGCTGATGAAGAATCCTGTGACGGGCGCGTTCCGCGCCTTGAGTAGTTTCAACTATCGAGTGTGGACCGCGGGCGCTCTGGTGTCCAACATCGGCACCTGGATGCAGCGCATCGCCCAGGATTGGCTCGTGCTCACGCAGCTCACCAACCACGACGCCTCCGCCGTTGGTATTGTCATGGGCTTGCAGTTTGCACCGCAAATGCTTCTGTTGCCGTGGACAGGCCTCGCGGCGGATCGCTTCAACCAGCGCAAACTCCTGATGCTTACGCAGGCGACGATGGGTGTACTTGCGCTGATCCTGGGAGTGCTTACCATCGAAGGCGTCACCCGGCTCTGGCACGTGTACGTGTTTGCATTTCTGTTTGGCTCTGCCGCGGCGCTCGATGCCCCCGTTCGCCAGACCTTTGTAGCCGAGCTCGTGGGTGACGAGCATCTTCCGAACGCGGTCGCGCTCAACTCCACATCCTTCAATGCCGGCCGGTTGATCGGCCCCGCGTTAGCCGGTCTGCTTATCGCGAAGGTCGGCACTGGTTGGGCGTTCCTGATCAACGGAATATCGTTCGCCGGCGTGCTGATTTCCATGTCTTTGTTCCGCGTCTCAGAGCTGCAACCCAGCCTTAGGGCCAGGCGCGCACCCGGTGGATTCATGGAAGGCTTCCGCTATGTTTGGGGGCGCGCAGACCTCAGGGCCATCCTGATCATGTTGTTTCTCATCGGCACCTTCGGCTTGAACTTCCCCATCTTCATCTCCACCATGGCGGTTAAGGTATTTCACTCTGACGCGAAAGGATTTGGGCTACTTTCCTCCATCATGGCGGTTGGTACCATTTCCGGAGCTTTGCTCGCCGCTGGCCGGGACAAACCCCAGTTCGCCTCCTTATTCATCGGCGCGGCTGTTTTCGGTCTCGGATGCACGCTTGCCGCGCTCGCTCCCGGCTATTGGTGGTTTGCCGGCTCTCTGGTGTTGATTGGTGTCGCCGCTTTGACGCTCACAAACACCACCAACAGCATGATGCAGCTCTCGGCCGAACCTGCCATGCGTGGGCGAGTCATGGCGCTTCGTCTGGCGGTTGCACTCGGCGGTACCCCGATCGGCGCACCCATCGTCGGCTGGGTCGCCAATCGCTTCGGCCCGCGCTGGGCGCTTGGAGTAGGTGCCGCATCGGGGTTTGCCGCCGCTATCGTGGCCGTTCGGTTTCTGACGCAACCAACAGAATCCATACCCGAAAACCAGCCGCGTCCAATCTGAAGCGAAGTGAAGACCCCGCCTGAGTTCAGATCGGCAACGATAATCCGGCCTGCCAACACCGGTCCGCACGCCTAAAGCACAAAACCGACAATCCCTCCGCGCCCCGCCGCGAATCCGGCTCCGTTCTCCCGCTCCGCCGAGGCAAACAGTTCGATCCCGACAGTGATATCCTTCACTCTCATCCCCTCGCATCACGCCGGGCCTTGGAAGCCCGCAGAAAAGAATCTCCGGCAATGATCAGAAACCTTCGGGTAGTTGCGGCGCTTCTGCTTCTGTCGATTACTTCCCTTGCTCAGCAACCGCTCCACAATCCCAACCCTCCCGCCATCGCCGGATTTCGCAATGCCGCCGCCGAGCAGAAGCTGGAGGGGCAGTTTCTCGCCGTCCCCGACCCGCGCCTCGCCCAGCAGCACCTGCGCATTCTCACCGCTGCGCCGCACATCGCCGGCTCGCCCGAGGATCGCAAGACCGCCGAGTACGTCGCCGCCAAGTTCCGCGAAGCCGGCCTCGACACCCGCATCGACGAATACCGGGTCTGGCTGAGCCTGCCCCGTGAGATTCTGGTCGAGGCCACCGCTCCCGCCGGACTCACCATGCACGGTCCCACCCGCGAGCACGTCGCGGGCGATCCCTACCAGGACGATCCCCGTGTTGTCATGCCCTTCAACGCCGGCTCGCCGTCCGGGGAGGTGGAAGCCGAGCTGGTCTACGTCAACTACGCCCGCCCCGAGGATTTCCTCACCCTTCGCCAGATGGGCATCGACATTCGCGGCAAAATCGTCATCGCCCGTTACGGCCAGAACTTCCGCGGCGTCAAGGCCCTCACCGCCCAGGAGAACGGCGCCGCCGCGCTCCTTATCTATTCCGACCCAATCGACGACGGCTACTTCCGAGGCGACGCCTATCCCGCCGGACCCTATCGCCCGGCTACCGGAGTGCAGCGCGGCTCGGTGCAGTTCACCTTCGAATATCCCGGCGACGCCACCACTCCCGGCGTCGCTTCCACCCCGGATCTTCCCCAGTCGCAGCGAATTGCGCCGGAGAACGCGGCCAGTCTTCCCAGAATTCCTGTGACTCCGCTTTCCTACGCCGACGCGTCGCCACTGCTGGAAAAACTGGGCGGCCCGGAAAGCCCGCGCGATTGGCAAGGCGCATTGCCATTCACCTACCACGTCGGTTCCGGTCCCGTCCGCGTTCACCTCAAGTTAGTGCAGGACTTCACCTACACCACCATCTGGAATGTCGTCGGAACCATCCCCGGAAGCGCCCATCCCGAGCAACTCGTCATTGCCGGCAATCATCGCGACGCCTGGGTCTACGGGGCGGTCGATCCCGGCAGCGGTACGGCGGCCATGCTGGAGACCGTGCACGGCATCGCTGAACTCCTCACTAGTGGCTGGCGGCCTCAGCGCACCATCGTCTTCGCCAGTTGGGATGCCGAGGAGCAGGGAATGATCGGCTCCACGGAGTATGCCGAACAATATGCCAAAACGCTGCAAAGCGCTGTAGCCTACTTCAACATAGACGTGGGCGTCGCCGGCCCGGATTTCGGCGCCTCCAGCGTGCCTAGCCTCAAACAATTCCTGCGCGACGTGGCCCGTGCCGTTCCCAGTCCCAAGGGCGGCAGCGTTTATGACGTCTGGCGCGCCCAGAACGAAGGCGCTCGCCGCCGTCGCGAAACTGCCGATGCCGGTTCCTTCAACGAGCGTCGCGGCGATGCCGATCACACGGATGCCCACGTCGGCGATCTCGGCAGCGGTTCGGATTACTCCGCCTTCCTCCAGCACCTTGGCGTGCCCTCCACGGACATCGGTTCTGACGGCCCCTTTGGCGTCTATCACTCGGCGTTTGACAATTACGCCTGGTTCACCCGGTTTGCCGATCCCGGATTTGTCTACGAACAGCAAATGGCTCGCGTCTTTGGTCTGGAAGTGTTGCGCATGGCCCAGGCCGACGCTCTCCCCTTTGATTACGAAGCCTACGGGGACGAGGTGCACAAGCACCTGGAGAACGCCGAGCGTCGCGCCCTCGAACTGGGTTGGAAACAGAAGCCGGCTTTCGCCGCTTCGCTCAAGGCGGCCGTTCGCCTTGCTGCCGCCGGACGCGCCCTGCGCCAGGCCGCGGGAAGCGCAACCGGCCCCCAGTTGGCGCGCCTTAACCTGGCAATGCTTGGGGCTGAGCGCGCCATGCTGGGCAGGGGATTGCCGCATCGCCCGTGGTTCCGCCACACCGTCTATGCCCCCGGCGAATACACCGGCTACTCCGCCGTGGTCATTCCCGGCGTCAATGAGGCCATGGATCGCAATGACGCCGCCGCGGCGGCAGACTCGCTCGACGAAGTGACCCTGGCCCTCAACCGCGCCGCCGCTCTGCTGGAGTCCGCCCTGTAATTCGAAAAATCCATGACCATCAACGCCCAATTTGACGGAAATTCCTCGCATTTGGGACCAAGCGATGTTACTTATGCAGAACAGCTCTGCTGATTTCGAACCGGGAGCACAAGATGACGACGAACCAACATGAAGAGACGGCTGCACCCTGCGATCCCCTGCTGAAGAGACAGGCCAGGCTCGCCATGCTTTCGCAGTTTCTCGGATTCATGCTCGACGCCTATGACATGGCGCTGGTGCTGGTCCTTGCTCCTATCCTCGTAAAAGTCTTTGCCTCTCCCAAGGGCAGCGCCGCGTGGCAGTACGTCACCATCGTCTTCAGCTACTCCATCACCATGGCAGCGCGCCCGATTGGCTCTGCGATTTTTGGACGATACGCGGACCGGATCGGCCGCCGCCTTCTGCTGGTATTCACCATTGGCGGCGTCGGCGTCATGTCGGTGCTCGGTGGCCTGCTCCCCACCTATCAGCAGATCGGTGTCTGGTCTTACGTGGTCTTCTGTTGCCTGCGCTTCTTCATGGGATGTTTCTTCGGCGGCGAATATGCGGTCGGCCACACCTTTGCCATCGAATATGCCCCCGACAAAAAGCGCGGCGCGGTGGGTGGCTTCATCCAGTCCGGCTTCCCGCTCGGCTACGTCCTGGCTTCGCTGGTCTTTGCCCTGATTTCCGCCCTGCTCACCAAGGCTGCCATGCAGCAGTTCGGATGGCGCATTGCTTTCATGACTGGCATCCTGCCGGTCATCCTGGCGCTCGCCATTCGCACCACCCTGCATGAGTCGCCTAAATTCGAAAAGGCCAAGGCGGCCGGGATCATGGACAAGTCTCCCTTTCTCAGCCTCTTCAAACCCCAGGCCCTGGGAACCTTCATTCAGGTCTTTTTCTTCATGGCCGGCCTGTTTCTCACCGACTACTCCGTCTATGGCTTTCTACCCAACTTGCTGACCCTCAATGGACGCGGATTCAATCCCACGACCTACAGCCTCATCTACGGCTTCGCACTTTTTATCGCTTTCCTCGGCTACAACTTCTACGGCTGGCTCAGTGACTACACGGGCCGCAAGATCCTCACCCAGTGGTATTGTGTCTTCCTGATCATCTTCGGGATTCCGGTTTATTACGTGCTCTATCACGCCGCTCTGGAGCATAATCTCTGGAAGGCCGTCATCGGCACGACCATGGCCGGATTGCTCAAGCTGGCCTGGGGAATTGTGCCCGCGTACCTGTGTGAACGCTTCCCCACCAGCCGTCGCGCAACCGGCGTCGGCTTTGGCTACTCCTCCGGCGCACTTATCGGAGCCTGGTTCGGAGTCTACGTCTGGTGGGCTCACAAAATTCCGTTCATTGCCCATATCGAGAAGGGTGATCTCTGGCTTTCTCCGGCCGTGATCCTCACCGTTGGAGCCTTGATGACCATTGCAAGCCTGTCCTTCTCGCCCGAAACCAAGAATCTGCATCTCGACGAGGTGAAGAGCCGCTAGGTCCCGGGCACTGCCCACAGAAAGTGCAACATGAGAGGCCGCAAATCCCGTTATACCTTCGTGCTTGAATTTCTCGGCGGTACTTATGTCCGCCAAGCCACGGGCGAATCACCCGACGTGGCTCTGTGCGTCTGGCTCCGCCTTGCCAGCGAAGAAGATTTTGAATGGGCCAGCCATCGCGCCGAATTGCTGCGCGCCGTCCGCGATGAGGTCCCTGTTCCGATCGAGGGTTGTCAGAACGTCTGGTGCATCTCCGGCCTGGCCGGAGATCATCTCTTCCTCATTCACATTATCGGTACGGAGAGCGGCCCCACTCAGGCAACCAGCGTGGCCGAGGCGCAGCTGGAGCAACTTGGCGCCGACGCCAAGCGCTGGGACTGGAAAAATCGCCGCTGACCCGGTTCCAGCGCCCATCCACCCGTGCCGCTCAAAGCCAGCGTCGCCGCCATTGTCCCGCCGCTGCGTTCTGGTTTGCGCTCTGGGTTGCGTCCTACGCCGCGCCCTGGGTCACGCAATCGTGTCTACAACGCCGCCATCGACGCGCAGCGCCGCGCCGGTCGTGGCCGAGGCTTGTGGCGAGGCCGTATAGACGACGAGATTGGCAACCTCTGCAACCGTCGCAACCCGGCGAATGATCGAGGACGGCCGGCTCTTCAGCACAAAGTCATCGGCAACCGCCCCAATCGCCTGCCCGGTTTTCTCGACCGTTGCCTTCAACCTTTCCGCCAGCCCGACGGACAACGTAGGGCCGGGTAGAATCGCGTTGACGGTGACGCCGGTGCCTGCCATGCGCTTGGCCAAGCCGCGCGACAGGGCAAGCATGGCGGTTTTGGTGACCCCGTAATGGATCATGTTGACCGGAATGTTCAGCCCCGATTCGGAGGAGAGGAAGATCACCCGGCCCCACCTCCGCTCGACCATCCCCGGCATATAGTCCCGCGACAGCCGGACTCCCGACATCACGTTGATCTCGATGAAGCGCATCCATTCCTCATCCGGAATCTCGAAGAAATCCTGGGGACCGTAGATGCCGAGATTGTTGATCAGGATATCGCAGGCAGGGTGGCTGGCGAACAGCGCCGCACAGCCTTCCGCGTTGCCAAGATCGCCGCTGAAACCCTCCAGATCGGCGCTGGGAATCTCCGCCTTGATGGCGGCAATCGCCTTGTCCACTCCACTGCCGCTCCGTCCATTCACCACCACGCGCGCGCCGGATTCCGCCAATCCCTTGGCGATGGCATATCCGATGCCGCCGGTTGAGCCCGTGACAATGGCGGTCTTTCCAGACAGATCAATGTGCATGGATTCGTCTCCCCATCCCTGTTCGCGCCGCGTTTTTCCTGCGCCCCTGCCCGCCGCCGGTTCCTACTTCTTTGAAACCAGCTTCACCAGCTCCGAGTAGTCTTTTTTCTCCAGCCCATGCACTTGTTTGTTGTACTCATCCACCTTGGAGGAATAATTCATCGAGCAGAACTTCGGACCGCACATCGAACAGAACGCGGCTTCCTTGTAGAACTTGTCGGGCAGCGTCTCATCGTGCATCGCGCGCGCCGTCTCCGGGTCCAGTGACAGCTCAAACTGCTTCTCCCAGTCGAACGTGTAGCGGGCGTGGCTCAGTGCGTTGTCCCTGTCCTGCACTCCCGGACGATGCCGCGCCAGGTCGGCCGCGTGGGCCGCAATCTTGTAGGCGATGATTCCGTCCTTCACGTCCTTATCGTTCGGCAGTCCCAGGTGTTCCTTCGGAGTCACATAGCAGAGCATCGCCGCTCCGTACCAGCCGATCATCGCCGCCCCAATGGCCGAGGTGATGTGGTCGTATCCCGGAGCGATATCCGTAACCAGCGGCCCCAGGGTGTAGAACGGCGCCCCGTCGCACCACTCCACCTCCTTGTCCACCTGTTCCTTGATCTTGTCCAGCGGCACGTGTCCCGGCCCCTCGATCATTACCTGCACGTCGTGTTTCCAGGCGATGCGCGTCAACTCGCCCAGCGTTTTCAGCTCCGCGAATTGCGCTTCGTCGCTGGCGTCGGCAATGCAGCCGGGCCGCAGTCCGTCGCCCAGGGAAAAGCTCACGTCGTACTTCGCCATGATCTTGCAGATGTCTTCAAAGCACTCGTAGAGAAAGTTCTGCTTGTGGTGGTGCGCCATCCACTGCGCCAGAATCGCGCCCCCGCGGCTCACAATCCCGGTAATGCGCGATGCCACCAGCGGCAGATACTGCACCAGCACTCCGGCGTGGATGGTCATGTAGTCCACGCCCTGCGCCGCCTGCTCCTCGATCACTTCCAGCATCAACCCGGCCGAGAGGTCTTCGATGCGCTTCACCCGCGCCACCGCTTCGTAGATCGGCACGGTTCCCATCGGCACCGGGCAATGCCGCAGCAGGGTCTCGCGGATGCCGTGAATATCGCCGCCGGTTGACAGGTCCATCATGGTGTCGGCGCCGTAGTGAACCGAGGTGTGCAGCTTTTTCAGCTCTTCCGCCACGTTCGAGGTCACCGCCGAATTTCCAATGTTGGCGTTGATCTTGCACAGCGAATCCACCCCAATGCACATCGGCTCCAGCTCGGGATGGTTGATGTTGGCCGGCAGAATCATCTTGCCCGCGGCGATCTGCGCCCGCACCAGCTCCGGCGAAATCCGCTCCCGCCCGGCCACGTACAGCATTTCCTCGGTCACCAGGCCCTGCCGGGCAAAGTGCATCTGAGTTACGTTCTGCGCCCTGCCATCGCCGCCGCCGGCCGCCTCCGCGCGCCGTCTTGCAATCCAATCCTGACGCAGTTTCGGAATCCCCTCGGACCCAATTTCGTGTGGCGTGAGGCCGTCGCTTCCGTTGCCCTTTGATCCGTTGTTTCCACTCATGAATCGAAACCCCTTCTCCTGCCGCTACGCGCTCATTATACGATGCCGGCCAGGGCCCCGGAGACGCGCCCTTGCCGGAATGAAAAGAACCAGCCTCTCCGCCTTGACCCCGCGCCTTCGGCAAAGTACCCTCAATGCATGGGGAAAGGGATGGCAGCTCGCCAGGCCGCACCGTGGCCGGCTGCGTTCCTTCTTGGGTGGAGGATGAATCGGTATCTCAAGTTCGGCGTGCCCATCGTGCTCATCGTCTGCGGTCTCGCCTACCTGGCGTTCAGCGGTGTCCAGGAGAGCAAAAGCTACTACGTCACCATCAAAGAGATGAACGAAATGGGCGACAGCGTCTACAGCAAGCGCCTGCGCGTCGCCGGAAACGTCCAGCCCGGCTCCATTCATCGCCAGGGAACCCACGTCGAGTTCACCCTCGCCGAGCAGGGACGCACTCTCAACGTCGTCTATTCCGGCACCGAGGCGCCGCCGGACACCTTCAAGGACAACGCCCAGGCGCTGGCCGAAGGCAGCTACGGGCGCGATGGCCTGTTCCACGCCAAGCAGCTCCAGGCAAAGTGTGCTTCCAAGTATGGCCCGGCGCAGCCCGGTCAAACGCCGGGACAGACGGACGCTCCGCAACCTGCGCCGCCGGAAAAAGCTCAAGTCTCCGCGCCCGCCATGAATTAGCGCAACGCGGATCGCGAGATGCTTCCATAGGTGGCCCACATTCGCCCGCAGTTGGCGAATGTGGGACCTGCGCCAAGGGTGGCCCATAAGGCGTAAACTGCTCAGCATGGCGGACGAACGAGCGACAAAGGCGGGTGGCCCACATCCGCCAGGCGCCTGCGGCCGGAGCGGCATCGGTTGCCGCGTACCCGGCCGCGAAGCCGCGGGTGGCCCACATCCGCCCGTAGTTGGCGAATGTGGGAACCAATCCGCCGTCTCCTTGCGCGACGTTGTTCGCCAATTCGGACGCTTCGCCGCCCTGCGCGGCATCACCGCCGACTTCGCGCCCGGCCGCCTCTACGTTTTGCTCGGTGAAAACGGCGCCGGCAAAACCACCCTGCTGCGCGTCATCGCCGGACTGCTCGAGCCCTCGCGCGGCGCCGTCCGCGTGCTTGGCTCGGAAAACATCCGCGCCGTCGCCACCCGCTTCGGTTACATGGGCCATGCTCCCCTGCTCTACGATGAAATGTCGGCCATGGAAAATCTCGAATATTTTTCCGCGCTCTATGGAATCCGCGACCGCGACCGATGCCAGGAGGCCATCCGCACCGTCGGTCTGGACCCAACCCTTGACCGCCGTGTCGGCCAGTATTCACAAGGCATGCGCCAGCGCATCTCGCTCGCCAGGGCCATCGTGCACGGCCCCGAACTTCTCTTTCTCGACGAACCTTTTTCCAACGTGGACCTGCGCTCCGCCAAGCAGATGACCACCCTGCTCGCCGCCATGCGGGACCAGGGAACCACCATCTTCGTCGTCACCCACCAGGCCGCGCTCATGGAGCCGGTGGCCGATGAGTCGATCCTCCTCGACGCCGGACGTCTCGTCGCCCGCGAACAGGGAATTCCCTCCCGCCTGCTCACCCCTTATCCCGCCGCCGAAGGTGCCCCGCATCTGCCGCGGTCAGCAGATGTGGGAGTAGCGCCGACGGGTGGCCCACATCCGCCCGCAGTTGGCGAATGTGGGGATAAGTCCGAATGTGGGGATAAGGCCGGCTGCGAGGCTAAACCATGACCTCCGCTCCCAGTCTCTGGGCCATCACCCGCCGCACCCTGGCAAAAGATCTGCGTCTGGAGTGGCGCTCCAAGGACGCCATCAACAGCATGTTGTTCTTCGCCCTGCTCGTGGTCGTCATCTTCAGCTTCGGCTTCGATCCCACGGCCGAGGAGTCGCGCAAAATCGCCGGCGGCCTGCTCTGGGTCGCAATCCTGTTTGCCACCGTCGTCGCCCTCAACCAGACCTGGACGCGCGAGTTGCGCAACCAGGTGCTGGACGCCTATCGCCTCTCGCCCGCGCCGCCGCAGGCCCTGTTCCTGGCCAAAACCCTGGGCAACTTCATCTTCGTCGCCATTCTTGAAGTCCTGATGGTTCCGCTCTTCGTGGTCTTCTACAACCTGCGCTCGGTCGGCCCCGTCTGGCAGCTTGCGGTCGTTGCCCTGCTTGCCACCTGGGCCCTGGTGGTCAACGGAACCTTCTTCGCGGCGCTCTCCATCCGCACCCGCAGCCGCGAAATCATGTTGCCGCTCATCCTGTTTCCCATTTCCATTCCAGCCCTGCTCGCCATGGTTGATGCCACCACCTCCATCCTCACCGGTGACAGCTCTCCCGTCTTCTGGATACGCCTGCTGTCGGTGTATGATTTCGTCTTCACCATCGTCGGCCTGCTTCTGTTTGAACCGGTACTGAACGCGGAATGAAAACTCTATTCAATGTTCTCGCAGTGCTCACCCTCCTGCTGCTCGGCTATGCATTCTGCCAGGCCATGTACATCGCGCCCACCGAGGCCACCATGGGCGACGTGCAGCGCATCTTCTACTACCATCTGCCTTCGGCCTGGGTGGCCTTTCTGCTGTTCTTCGTCAACTTTCTGGCCTCGGTCTGGTATCTCGTCCGCCGCAACCTTGCTGCCGATGCGCTGGCCCTGGCCTCGGCTGAGGTAGGCGTCTCCTTCTGTACCATCGTGTTGCTCACCGGACCCATCTGGGCGCGTCCCATCTGGGGCATCTGGTGGACCTGGGATGCGCGCCTCACCAGCACCCTGGTGCTCTGGCTCATCTACGTCAGCTACCTGGTGCTGCGTCACTACGCCACCGGCGGACAAGTCCCGGTTCTGGCCGCCGCGCTCGGTATATTCGGATTTGTCGATGTTCCCATCGTCTACATGGCCATCCGCTGGTTTCGCACCCAGCATCCGCAGCCGGTCATCGCGGGCGGCCAGGGTTCGGGACTCGATCCCCGCATGTGGATTGCCGTCCTCTGGAACCTTGCCGCCTTCGCCATGTTAGCCTTCATGTTTGTCTGGGTCCGCTATCGCCAGGCGCTGGCCAGTCACGCGCTGGAGGAAGCCCACGCCCAGGCTTCGCTGGATTTTGAAACCGGGAGCGCGCCATGAACCCGGCGGCCAACAACGCCTATCTCTACGCGGCCTACATCGTCGTCTGGGCCGTCCATTGCGCCTACGCCCTTACCCTGGTAAGCCGCGCCCGGCGCATGCAGCGCGAGCGCAGGGAACTGCATCGCGGTTAGCGCGCGCCACCCGCGGCGGCCAACGTGCGTTGATTGCCAACCCTCGCCCGCCGTGCAACTTTTGCCACGGTTCCAGGGTTCCTACTCTTGGCGTTGATGCCTCGAGCGGGTTGCCAACTAAAATTCTTCGCTGCCCCGGACCCGGCATCCAATGAGGCAGCGCAAGCGGAATTATCGAGCATCGCAAGCGTTGTGACCAAGGAGGAGAAAGAACATGAAGAAACTCGCAGGATTTTTGGCAGTGTTGCTCATCTGCAGCGTCGCGGTCCTAGCCCAGGAGCATCATGAGGGTGAGGCCGAGGGCGCCCACGGTGTTGGCGCCGGCCACATCCCCGCGCATGGCCCGGCACCGGCCCGGCATCCCGCCCCGGCCGCCCCGGAAGGCGCTCGTCCCTCGTACGCGGACCGCGCCGGCCATCCCGATGCGCCTCACGTCCACTCCAATGGCAAGTGGGTCGGCCATAATACCGGGCCGAACGACCCCCACTACCACATGGACCATCCCTGGGAGCACGGACACTTTACCGGCGGTTTCGGCCGCGGCCATGTCTGGCGTCTGGCCGGAGGCGGTCCCGATCGTTTCTGGTTCGGCGGATTCTATTTCGGAGTCGCGCCCTATGACATCGGCTTCTGCGGAGACTGGAATTGGGCCGGCGATCAGATTGTCCTCTATGAGGATCCCGATCACCCAGGCTGGTACCTCGCCTACAACGTCCGTCTCGGAACCTACGTCCACGTGCAGTACTTCGGCGCCTGATAATTTTTTCCGGCAACCAGGCTCCCACCGGGGAGCCTGGCTTTCCTATTCCCAGCTCAGTCCATGGATATCCGAACGATTGGCAACTCAGGCAATCCTTAGTTTTCCAAAGTTGACCAGTTTGCCAATCGTTGCGGACTTTTCGCAACCATTGGCTACCAAGTAATCTTTGCTTTCCAAACGATTGCCAATCTCGCCAATCCTTGCGTATCTCTTGCACAATTTCCAGTGCAATTCTCCCGATCTTTCACGGCGCCGCAGCCGACTACAGATTCCTCACCGTCTCCACCGTCGCGGCAAAGTCGTCATTGGTGTGGCCCGCCGCCACGGCCTTCTGGTAAACCTTCTCAATCTCCTCCAGCGCAGGCAGTTTGACTTTCTCGCTCCGCGCCGCGTCCAGCATCAGGTGGATATCTTTCAGCATCAGCCGCAGCGGAAAATTCGGAGACCAATTCTGGCTGAGCACAAAGCTCGACTTGTAATCGGTCACGCCGCTGCGGATCATCGAAGACTCAATCAGCTCGACGAGTTTTTCCGGTGGCACGCCCAGCTTGCCGGTCAGCGCCAGCGCCTCGGCAAAGCCCTCGAAGATGGAAGCAATCATCAGGTTCATTCCAATCTTCGCGCTCTCTCCCGCGCCGGTTTCTCCCACGCGAATCACCTTCTTGCCCAAGGCCTTGAAGAGCGGATCGAGCGCGGCAACCGCTTTTTCCGGCCCTCCCACGATGAACAACAGTTGCCCGTTCTCGGCGCCGATCTTGGATCCCGTCACCGGCGCGTCCACAAACTCCGCGCCCTTGGCCCGCACCCGCGCGGCAAAGTCGCGCGTGGCCAGCGGCGCAATCGTGCTGGAATCGATCACCGTGACACCGGGCCGCAGAACTTCGGCCACGCCGTCCGGGCCAAACAGCACGCTCTCCACGGCCTTGGTATCGGCCACGCACATCCAGACAATGTCGGCGTTCTTTGCGGCCTCGGCCGGAGTGGCCGCCGTGCGTGCGCCCTCCAGGCTCTTTGGCGTCCGGTTCCACACCGTCACATCGTGTCCGGCCTTCACCAGGTTGGCGGCCATCGGACGCCCCATGATTCCCAATCCCAAGTATGCGATCTTCACGAAAGTTCCTTCCTTTCCAAATGCGAGAATTTGATTAAAAGCCAGATGGCCCCATGTTGCAAGTCCGCGGCGGAGGATAGGATAGGAATCGTGGGCGAGGAAATTCGCGTCCAATACGGCAGGATGCTCAAAATCAATATCAGCACGAAAGCTGGTCAGCTGCGCAGGCTGGTGCAACACTCAGCCATGGCCAAGCGCACCGGGCGCACGTACCGCCCCGTGCTCGCCGCTCAGGACCAGCTCGGCGTCACCTTCATTGGGCACTCATCGTTTTTTCTGCAGGTTGGCGGATCGAGCGTGGTCATCGATCCCATCTTCGCTCCCTGGCTTTTCGTTCTCAAGCGTCTGCGCCGCCCCGGCCTTCGCATCCAGGAGCTTCCGCCGCTGGATGCGGTGCTGGTGACCCATGCCCACTTCGATCATCTCCATCGCCCCTCGCTGCGCGCCCTTGCCCGCGCCACGCGGATCAAGAGCGGACGCACGCCGCTGCTCATTGTGCCGTCCAACTGCCGCGACCTGGTCTTCGATCTCGGCTTTGAGCGCGTGGTGGAGTTGGGCTGGTGGGAGGAGTTGCGGCTCGGCGCGACTCGAATTACCGCAACTCCGGCCAAGCACTGGGGCGCGCGCGTCATTCGAGACATGCATCGCGGCTATGGCGGCTATTGTCTCAGTGGCGGCGGCCATTCCATCTATCACTCGGGAGACACCGCCTACTTCAGCGGCTTCAAGGAGATCGGCCAGCGCCTTAATCCCGATGTCGCCCTGCTGCCCATCGGCGCCTACCATGCCGGACAACTTCCGCGCCGTGCACGCCAGCCCGGAGGACGCCCTGCGCGGCTTCGTCGATCTGGGCGCCCGGTACATGATCCCCATGCACTTTGGAACATTCAAGCTCTCGCAGGAACCTGTCGATGAGCCGGTGAAACGCCTCGTCTCCGGCGCCCGCCGCCTTGGCATCGCCGATCGCGTGCACGTTCTCGAAGAGGGTGTTGCGGAGTTCTTCTAATGGGTTTGGCTACCAGCCCGGCGGCACGCGCGCGTCGCGCAAATGGATTGATGTGTATCTACTCATGAAGCCGCCGCTGCTCCTATCACTTCGCGCACCCAGAGGCTCACTGCGTTGCGCATCTCCTCCAGGTGTCCGGTAAAAAAGTGGTCGGCCTGCGGGATGAGCACCAGGCGCTTGGGTTCGGCGGCATCGGCAAAGACCCGCTCCAGTTGCGCCGGGGCTGCAAACTCATCGCGTCCGCCGCTGAGCAGGAGCTTGGGCTGTTTGCTCTCGCGCAGCAACGCGTAGGTGTATTCGCGCCCTCGGCATTGACCGGAGTGCCCAGCGCGATCAGCGCTTCCACCCGGCGGTGCGGCACCGCCGCGCGCAACCCGATGGCCGCGCCGAACGAAAAGCCGGCAAAGATGATGGGCACGGAGAATCGCCCGGCCAGATAGTCGAGCGCCACTCTGACATCGGCAATTTCTCCGCGCCCGTAGTCGTGCTCTCCGGCGCTGGTGCCCACGCCACGGAAATTAAAGCGCAGCACCGGAAATCCAAACGCGTTCAGCGCCTTCATGGCGTGGAAGACGACCTTGTTGTGCATGGTGCCGCCAAAGAGCGGATGCGGATGGCAGACCACGCACGCATATTGCGCGCTCGGGCAGCGCCAAGGTTCAGCAGCGCTTCGAGCCTTCCGGCATCGCCCTCCAGAAAAAACGATTCAATGCTGCCGTGGCGCAAACTCACCCCCGCGCCTTCAACTTGATGGAGTCCAGACACCGCGACTCCGGTCTTGCCCTCGCGCGAGGTCAGAGGGCGGTTGGAGTGGCAGGTTGCCAGCAACAGGGTTTGTCCGTTGGAGATGAAGCGCACGAACCAGTTGTCGCCTTCCTCGTCGCGGAAGCGCGCGCTGGCCCGCTGCCGGTTGCTGTCGCCGGTCTGCAGGCGTCCGGCCACGGGAGCGGTATCGAGAAAGTGCTTCAGGTAGTCGCGCGCATCCAGCGATTTTACGTCCGCATTGCGCTGGTAAGCGGTCACAATGACGGTGGTCTCGCTGGCCTCCGACTCCACCTGGATGTCGTCATTGGTCTGGCGCAAACTCCAGAAGGTCGGCACCGCGATGCTCACATGTCCGCGCGGCACGATGTAGGTTCCGGGATGAAAGCCGTTGTTGCTGGCTTTGGTGGGTTGAGGTTTTCGCCGAGGCCTGGGTCGATGTTTTGGTTGAGGTCTTTTTCGCCGCTTTCCTGGTTGCCGCGGTCTTTTTCAGTTTCTTCGCAGTTGTGGGCATGTTCTCACTCTAGCGCGAAGCTGTGCTGCTGGTCGAATGGAGAGATCGATCCGGCCGTCAATTGTTGCGATAGCTCCGGCGGAATTGGTTGATGCGCGGTATTCGGCTGTCGCGCCTCCGCACAGGTCTTGGGGATGATCAGGCGGGAAAGACGTTCGCCGAAGCTGGGCATCGGAGGAAGACTCAACTGGGATAGGGAACGCCTTGCACTCATGAGTCTCGCAGGTCACCCGCCCTCGGTGATGGCGCTGCGAAGTGCATCGCGCAACTCGCTGGCGGTGTGAGATGGGAGGCTGGCAGGCGAAGCCGCTGCAGAGCATGGCGACCGCGCGGCCCTCGCTGCAGTCCGGGAACCGCCGAGAGGGTTTCCGCCAGCGCCGGCGGCAGAGCGGCCTGCAGGCTAGCCGCATCCTTCACGCGAAGCACAATTTTGTTCAGCACAAACGGAGCCAGCGCCTCCGCGTATAACTCGTCGGCCTCCGGGCCTTCGCCGATCACCACCACCTGGGTGTGGGCGCGCGCCATCCAGACCGATGCCAGCCCGTAGGTGCCCGCATAGATGCCAAACTGTCCGGCGACTCCGGCAAAGACCTCCAGGGTGTCCTGGGCGAGTTCATGCAGCCGCGCGTCTCCGTTGAGCGCATGCAGCCGCAGCAATGCCAGCGCGGCGGCGGAGTCGCCCGCAGGAGTGGGCGAATCCTGGAACGGCTTTCGCCGCGCGGTCAGCGCTCCGACCGAATCCGTCAGCGAGGCGCTGTCGAGATCGAAGAAGCCGCCGCCGGTCTCATCGTAAAAGCCGGAGATCATGCGCGCGGCAATCTCCTCGGCGCTGGCGAAGTAGCGCAGATCGCCGGTCGCCTCGTAGGCGTCCAGGCAGGCCAGCACGGTGAAGGCGTAGTCGTCGAGCACTCCGGCTGGCCGCTGGCTTGCGCCGCCTTCGGCGTAGGCGATCACATGCAGCAGTCCCTGGCCGGGTTGATAAGCCTCGGCCAGCAGACGGTCGAGCGAGCGCAGCGCGAATTGCTGCTCCGGCCTCATCTCCAAGCACGCGCGCGGCCTGCAACACGGCGGAGATGCAGAGCGCGTTCCAGTTGGTGTAAAGAGTGCGGTCAATGAATGGCATGGGCCGCTGGAGCCGCGCGGCATACAGCTTCTTCTTGGCCGATGCCAGCAGCTCCGCGGTGCGGTCCAGGGTGCGATTCTGGCTGCGCTGGCAATCTGGCTCGGCGGATTCGCTGACCCAGAGCACGTTTTGCGCCGGGTCGTGCTGCATCTCGCCGCGCTCGCCAATGTCGTAATGCGCCGCGGCGACCGCCAGTTCGTCCGGGTTCAGAACGGCACGTAGCTTCCTCCAGCGTCCAGGTGAAGTAGTCGCCGTCATCGTGCAGATCGATGTCGGCATCCTGCGAGCCGTAGTAGCCGCCGCGCTCGCGGTCGCTGAGCCAGTCGCCGCAGCCAGCGCAGAATGTCGCGCGCCACATCGGCGAAGAACGGATTGGCGGTGGCCTGCCAGGCGTGCACATAGTTCTTCAGCAGTTCGGAGTTGTCATAGGCCATCTTCTCGAAGTGAGGCACGCACCAGCGTTCATCGACGGAGTAGCGATGAAAACCTCCGGCAAGCTGGTCATAGACTCCGCCGCGCGCCATCTTTTCCAGAGTTGTGGTCACAACCTTTCCCACCTGTTCTTCGCCGGTGCGCGCGTACCAGTCGAGCAGCAAATCGATGACGGGCGGATGAGGAAATTTCGGAGCCTGACTGAAGCCGCCATTTTCGCGGTCAAACGCGCCCAGCGCCGCCTGCACCATCTGCTCCACAATCCTTGGAGAGAAGTCGCCGCTGTGTCCGAGCATTCCCTCCGAGTGCGCCAGCGCGTGCATTAAGTCCTTCGCTTTCGTTCTCCACTTCTTCGCGCCGCTCGCGGAAGGCCTGTGCAATTGCGAGCAGGATGCGCTGAAAGCTGGGGCGTCCGTAAGCATCCTGCGGAGGGAAGTAGGTTCCGCCGAAGAACGGTTTGCCCTCCGGCGTGAGGAAGACCGTGAGCGGCCAGCCGCCTTGTCCGCTGATGGCCGCGACCGCCGCCTGATAGCGCGCGTCCACGTCGGGGCGCTCATCGCGGTCCACTTTCACGGGAATGAAGTGCGCGTTCAGAATCGCTGCGATTTCGGCGGATTCATACGACTCGCGATCCATGACGTGGCACCAGTGGCACCACACCGCGCCAATGTCGAGCAGGATTGGTTTGTCCTCCGCCTTGGCGAGCGCGAACGCCTCCGGCCCCCACTGCTGCCACTGGGTGGGCTGGTTCATGGCGGATCGGAGATAGGCGGAGGAGGCGTGGACGAGGGCGTTGGGCTGGCTCGTGCTCATGCCGAACAAGTGTAACGCGAAGCAGGGAACCGGTGCCCGGCGCAGGAAAAACACAACCTCGCACCGTGGCAGGGAAAAGCAGTGCGGAAGGAAAAAGTGGGAGTGCGGATTTAGGAGAAGTTGACCTGCCCGCGTGAGTCAATTATTCTCGACTTTTCCAATACATACGGGATGGAGCAGGTGACTATGCAGACTCGTTTCACATTGCCGCAATCCTCAATTCCCACTCACTGGTACAACCTGACGGCGGATTTTCCCGAGCCCATGGCGCCGCCGCTTCATCCGGGCACGCGCCAGCCGATCTCGCCCGAAGACATGTACGCGATCTTTCCCGAGAACCTGGTGGCACAGGAAATGAGCGCGGAGCGCTGGATTGAAATTCCCGAGGAAGTGCGGGATGTGTACGCGCTGTGGCGACCCGACGCCGCTGTTGCGCGCGGTTCGGCTGGAGAAGGCGCTGAACACGCCTGCGCATATCTACTACAAGTATGAAGGCGCAAGCCCGGTGGGCAGCCACAAGCCGAACACCGCGGTGCCGCAGGCGTATTACAACAAGATCGCTGGAACCCGCCGCCTCGCCACGGAGACCGGCGCGGGCCAGTGGGGCACATCGCTGGCGCTGGCCTGCCAGCTCTTTGGCCTGGAGTGCGCCGTGTGGATGGTTCGCGTCAGCTATGACCAGAAGCCGTATCGCCGCCTGATGATGCAGACCTACGGCGCGACAGTATATGCCAGCCCGAGCGACCAGACGGAATTCGGGCGCAAGCGGCTGGCCGAGGATCCCGAGTGCGCGGGCAGCCTCGGCATCGCCATCAGCGAAGCGATAGAGAACACGGTCACGCATCCGGGTACCAAGTATTCGCTGGGCAGCGTGCTGAACCACGTATGCCTGCACCAGACGGTGATCGGCCAGGAAGCCATCAAGCAGATGGAGCAGGCCGGCGAGGAGCCGGACATGGTGGTAGGCTGCGCGGGCGGCGGCAGCAACTTCGCGGGCATCTGCGTTCCCGTTCATGCAGAAGAAGATCAAGGAAGGCAAGCAATATCGCTTTCATCGCCGTGGAGCCGGCATCCTGCCCGTCGCTGACCCAGGGCGAGCTGCGCTACGATTTTGGCGACACCGCGGGAATGACGCCGCTGATGAACATGTATCACCCTGGGCCACGACTTCATGCCGCCATCGATCCACGCCGGCGGATTGCGTTATCACGGCATGTCGCCGGCGGTGAGCCACGCCTACAAGCTCGGACTATTCGAGGCGGTGGCCTACCCGCAGACCCCGGTCTTCGAAGCTGCTGTACTGTTTGCCCGCACCGAGGGGCTGGTGCCCGCGCCGGAGTCGGCGCACGCAATTCGCGCGGTGGTGGATGAGGCCGTGCAGGGCGCGCGAGGAAGGACGCAAGAAAGTCATCCTCTTCAACCTGAGCGGCCACGGTTTGCTCGACTTGTCCTCCTACAATTCCTATCTCACGGGACAGTTGCGCGACGAATAGGGACTTGCGCGGGATGGCTGGGAGATTCGTCCGGGATTCGGGGGAATCTCCCACCCGCGGGCGCGCACGGGGAACACCTCGCGGCAATTTCACTATGCGCTGTGGTCCTCGGAGTCCGGAGGATGTTTCTCTTACGCGGCCTTGGGCGCTCGCGCCTGCTGCTCGTAGCCAGCCAGAGCATAGTAGACGGCGCGGTCGAAGAAGCGGTCAAGCGTTTCCAGAAACTCCAATTCGCCATAGAGTTCAAACGCTTGATCGGCGCCGCTCTCCCCGTAGACAAACGCCCAGAGCTGCCCCTTGGACATCATCAACGCCCAAGCCAACTGGCTGGAGGGAATGCCCTCCTTTGCCCTTCTGGCGCCAACCTCTCTGAAGTGCCGCTCCAGATCATCCTCTGTTTTGGAAAGCAGCCATTCTTCCAGGTTCGCGTACAAAGAGACGAGCGACGTCCGAAGTTCATCCGCGGGAATGGTTCGATATGCCTGGGTACGCTCCGATGTTCGCAGCCTGGTCATCAGGCTTTCAGCAATATCCTTGGAATGTTTCTCGATCAGCCGCACCAGTCTAATTCCCAGCATCAGTGAACTCCACTTCTTGGAGATAGAGATTCGCGCATTGCCAGGCGGGATACATTTTCTGCCCCTCGGAGTTGCGCACAGATCGCAGGCCTTTCGGAGCGCAGCGTCTCCGGCTCGCGATCGCGCGGGCGTTTAACAGGCTTGGCCCGACCTATGCAGGGCGGGACTCAGTCATCGCAAGAGGAAAGTTCCGACCTTTACATATAACTCGATGGCCTGCGCCAACTCGGCCTTGGAGAGAAATTCGCGGTCGGTGTGCGCCACCAGGATCGAACCGGGCCCCAGCAGCACGGGCCGTCCCCAGGCCGCCAGCCGCGGAATGTCGCTGGTGAACGACGCGGTCATGGTTGGAATGCCGGGAATGTTTAGGAATCGCATGTAGGGGATGTCCAGGACGAACTCCACCTCGGCCAGGGAACCGACGGCGGCAACAATGGAGCCGCGGAGTTCGTCGGATGGGCCCACCAAGCGGTAGAGCAGTTGTGCCTTGGCAAAATCCGGAATGACGTTGGTGGCGCGTCCTCCTTCGATGATGCCGATGTTAAACGTGCTAGGGCCGATCTCAGGATTCCGCGGCAGTTCCATGGCGCGCAAGGCCTGCAGCGCATCCAGCAATTTTTCAATTGCCGACTCGCCCAGCTCCGGATGGGCCGAGTGCGCCATGCGCCCGTGCGCGGTTACCTCGACCCGCAGCGCGCCTTTGGAAGCCAGCGCAACGCGGTTGCCGGTAGGCTCTCCGTTCACCAGAAATCGCGAGCCGCGCGGGTTCTGGTTAGCGACGGCTGCGCCCTGGGAGTCGCGCTCCTCGCCCACGACGAAGAGCAGTCCGGCGGATTTCCCGCTCGCGCGGAGTTGCTCGCAGGCGGCAATCTGGGCCGCAATGATTCCCTTGGCGTCACAGGCGCCGCGTCCGTAGAGATTGTCTTCGTCCTCCGAGGAAGCCAGAAAAGGCGGAACCGTGTCGGTGTGGGTGGAGAAGATCAGCGCCGGTTGATCCACCATTGCGGGCCGTGCGTAGACGTTGAAACGCTCGCCCTCGACCGGCATGCGTTCGACAACGTAGCCAAGTTCCTCCAGATAGCCGGCCAGGAAAGTAGCCGCGGCGGCTTCCTTGCCGGTGAGGGATTCGATGTCGATAAGCTGACGGGTCAGCCTGACTGGGTCCATGGCAACAGCATAGCAGGAGCCATCGCCCGCAAAACAGAAACGCCACCCATTCAGGGTGGCGCTCCCGGTTGCAGACCAATGCAGAATTAGTCGATTGCCTTGACGATGCGCATTTTGTAGAAGCTGCGCCAGACAAAGGTGACCGACACCAGGAAGAAGCCCAGCGCCAGGGCGTGGGTCAGGGTTGCGCTCCGCAAGGTCAGCGTCACTCCCAGCGGAACTGCTAGTAATCCGAACAGGGTGGTGAACTTGATGACCGGGTTCATGGCCACCGAAGAGGTATCCTTGAACGGGTCGCCCACCGTGTCGCCGACCACGCAGGCGTCGTGCAGCGGAGTGCCCTTGGCCTTCATTTCAGTTTCCACGATCTTCTTGGCGTTGTCCCATGCGCCGCCGGCATCGGCCATGAAGATGGCCTGGTACAAGCCGAAGATCGCAATGGAGAACAGGTATCCGATGAAGTAGAACGGCTCGATGAAAGCGAAAGCCAGGGTCCCGAAGAAGACGGCGAGAAAGATGTTGAACATGCCCTTCTGCGCATACTGGGTGCAGATTTCAACGACCTTCTTGGAGTCTTCCACGCTGGCTTTTTCCGAGCTTTCCAGCTTGATGTTGTTCTTGATGAACTCCACCGCCCGGTAGGCGCCGGTGGAGACCGCCTGGGTCGCCGCGCCGGTGAACCAGTAGATCATGGCGCCGCCGGTGATCAGCCCGAGGACGAACGGTGCGTACAGCAGGGACAATTTGTCAACGTCGTGGGTGAGCCCGTGGGTAAGCCCCATGATGATCGAGAAGATCATCGTGGTGGCGCCAACCACGGCGGTGCCGATCAGCACCGGTTTGCTGGACGCCTTGAAGGTGTTGCCGGCGCCGTCGTTTTCTTCCAGCAGATCCTTGGCGCGGTCAAAGTTCACGTCAATGCCGAAGTCTTTCTTGATCTCCGCCTCGACGTTGGGAACCTGCTCGATCATCGAAAGCTCGTAGACCGACTGGGCATTGTCGGTGACCGGGCCGTAGGAATCCACGGCGATCGTCACCGGCCCCATGCCGAGGAAGCCGAATGCCACCAGGCCGAAGGCAAAGACGGCTGGAACCAGCATCAGCGCCGCCAGTCCATGCAGGCTGACAAAGTAGGCCATGGTCATCAGACCGACCATCGCCAGCCCAAGCCAGTAGGCGGAGAAATTGCCCGCCACAAAACCGGAGAGGATGTTCAGCGAAGCTCCGCCCTCCTGCGAGGCGGTGACGATTTCCTTCACATGCTCGCTGGCAGTGGAGGTGAAGACCTTTACCAGTTCCGGAATGATCGCGCCAGCCAGGGTTCCGCAACTGATGATTGAGGCCAGCTTCCACCACAGGGTTGCATCGCCGCCGAGGGTGGGAATCATCAGGTAGCTGGCGACATAGGTCAACACGATGGAGACAATCGAGGTGAGCCACACCAGGGAAGTCAGCGGCGCTTCGAAATTCATCGTGTCCGCATTGCCGTACTTTGCCTTGGAAAGGAAATGATTCAGGAAGTAAGAAGCGGCGCTGGCGACCAGCATCATCACGCGCATGACGAAGATCCAGACCAGCAATTGCACCTGCACGCTGGCGTCATGCACGCCGAGCAGGATGAAGGTGATGAGCGCGACGCCAGTGACGCCGTAAGTCTCAAACCCGTCCGCCGACGGTCCCACCGAGTCGCCCGCATTGTCGCCCGTGCAATCGGCAATGACGCCGGGATTGCGGGCATCGTCTTCCTTGATCTTGAAGACGATCTTCATGAGGTCGGAACCGATGTCGGCGATTTTGGTGAAGATGCCGCCGGCGATACGCAGCGCGGCCGCGCCGAGCGATTCGCCGATGGCGAAGCCGATGAAGCACGGACCCGCATAATCGCCGGGGATGAAGAGCAGAATGCAGAGCATGATCAGCAACTCGACGCTGATCAGCATCATGCCGATGCTCATGCCGGCCGGCGAGAGGAATTTCATGGACCGGGAAGGGCTTGCCGCGCAGGCCGGCAAATGCGGTGCGCGAATTGGCAAACGTGTTGACGCGAATGCCGAACCAGGCCACGCCGTAGCTGCCGGCGATGCCGACCAGGCTGAAGCCGAGGATGATCGGCAGGGTCACCGCAACCGGCTTGTCCGGAACCGGGGCCAGCCAGCCAAAGTAGGCGGCGATGATCACGGCAATGAACGCCCACAGGATCAGGATGAACTTGCCCTGGGTGATCAGGTAGGTCTTGCAGGTTTCGTAAATCAGCTCGGAGATCTCGAGCATCGCATGATGAACCGGCAGGTTCTTCAGGTGGATGTAGATCGCCAGGCCAAACAGCAGACCGAAGATGCAGAACAGAATGCCGATCAGCAACAGGTTGTGACCATTGATGGCGCCGTTGAAAAAGCTGACACTGCGCAAGTCGGGAAGCTTGAGTGCAGCCTCTCCGCCAGCCGGTTCGGCCAATGCCGCGATGGAAGTGAACAGCGTGAGGGCCAGCAGTGAGACACCGCGACGGAGCACAGAAAGCTTGCCCATCCGGCCCATGTAATTGAGGCTTCGCGAAAGCCAAAGGTTCATACGATTCCTCCGCGTTCTAATTCGTTACGGGCGATGAATGCCCATTAAGATGGCCATGCGCGAAAGCAACCGGCGAGGCAGAGCCACACAGGCCGCGATTCCGGGCATAAAACCGAACCCGAAACGCGCTTCCACTTCAATGAATGTTGAGGCTTGGCCGGGTTGGGTGTCACAGGGAGCCGCTTGCGAGGCGTTCCACTCCCCGGTCGGTGATCAAAATTCAGCGATTTCCGGGAAGATACAATTTATACCACGGGGACTGCTCCAGATCAATGCAGCAGTGGTTTGGAATGGCAAATTGGTCCCGGCCGCCCGGCCTTCCCATTTCCGGACTATTCGCCGCGCATGTTGTTCTTAACCTGCCGCGCCAGCTTCTCCATCTCCTCGGCCTTGCGCAGAACTTCCATGGAGAGGATGCCTTCCCCGGATTTGTCCACGTATTGTTTCAGTTCGGTGGCCAGCTCCAATAGTTTCTGCGAGTCGCGCTGCATGTCTTCAAAACGCTTCTTCTGCCGCGCCTTTTGCTGCACGTGCTGTATGTCCTGCTCAATCTGGGCGTGTTCATCAGGAAGGGTGGGGTTTTGGGAGTGTTGGGCCCAAGCTGGCGCAAGCGAAACTGAGAGCAGAAGCGAGACGACCCCAAGCGAACGGAAGCAAGCCATGGCATCCAACCTCCACAGAATGGCAAGACAGGCAGATTATAGAATGGCTGATTCAGCGGTCCGGAATTTTCTAGCCGACATCGCCTACCCTGGCAGGTTGCCGCATCGCGCGCGCCATCGTTTCCAGATACCCAGAGACCCGCATGGAACCCTGCTCCACTTGCGTTACAAGCTGGCAGCGGCTCGGGATCTATCGCTGGAAATATCCGAGCAGTTCTTCCGAGCAATTCAAAGGTTCGCGCTTTCCCTCACCCCAAGGACGACGAAGCCGATGCCCGCGGGCACCGGCCAGTCTTGCCGCGGGCTGTGAAAACTACTTTAAGCCGGCAACGAACCCGGCGATCGCTTTCACCTGGTCCGGGGTCGTGCTGAAAGGCTTCGCGTGAATGCCTTTCTTGCCGCCGTTGGTAAGCACATCGACGACGTCGGTCTTGCCCTTGAGAGCTGGACCCATCTTGCCTTCGGCCATGGCGCCGTGGCAGCCAGCGCACTTCGCCTTGTACAGAGCCGCGCCATCTTCAGCAAACGCAGCGGTAGACATCATCATCGCCAGAGCAGCCAGAACTATCGTAAAACGCTTCGTCATGGAACAGAATCTCCTGTGGGAAATAGGTACATCGGCATCCTGCCATCCCCGGACTTTTCTTACCCGGCGGAGGCACCATGCCTGGGAAGGATTTTACGAACCCATCCGGAGAATCATTCTATCGCCGATGCGAAGGGTTTCCATAAAAAACATGCTGAGATGGCACTTTTGTCCCACGATTAGCCTGAAAACAGCACTTATCTTGAGCGTGCTGCTTAGATTCCCGGCCTGCAGGCGCTTCGCGGCTCCTTCTGTCCGTGATACGATTCTTTGCTGCTCGCTGCGGCGCGCTTGTTTCTGATTTGCGCGAACGGCCGTCCTCGCCGCCGCATCCGGTGTTCTTTGTTGGAACCGTGCGGCAACAAAATTGAGGAGGCTTTCCGCAGCCGTGCGGTAAACTCTGTCGCAGGCGCTTTCCGGCCTGTATTCTGTAGCGGAGAAACTTTATGTTCTACAGTTGCTTCCTGGAGTCCGTGGAGCGCTGGCCGACGGCAGCCCGCAGTGGCAGATTCAGCGGCAGCCCGGAGCGTCCAAGCCGCAATCGCCGCTGTCCAGCGTCACCACCGCCGCGGATGGACACACCATCGAGAGTTTTACCTATCGAGCAGCTTCGCCGTTTCTCCGACGGCGTGGCCCAGTGGCTGGTTCGCTCCGGCATCGGCGCCGGCGTGGCTGGAGGCACACGCTGCGCTATCCTCGCCTTCAACAGTCCAAGCTGGGTTGCGACTTACCTTGGCATCATCGCCAGCGGCAACACCGCCGTTCCTCTGGATACGGCGTTCACCGCCTCACCAGGTCGGAAAACTGCTCGACGACTGCGGCGCAACCCTGCTCTTTGTGGACGAGCGCAGCTTTGCCGTGGCCAGCGAGGCCGTCGCGGACCCGGCCGGTGCAACTGGCGATGATGGACGCGCCGCACGAGGGCCTGCCTTACGTGCAGGAGATGGTGCTGGCGGCGCAGCCCGGCTTTGTTCCGGTTGCGGTGAAGCCGGAAGATGTTTCGGCCATTATTTACACCTCTGGAACCACCAGCGACCCCAAGGGCGTGATGCTCACCGACGGCAATCTCACCGCCGAACTGGAGTGCATCCGCAAGTTCATCCACGTCGGTCCGGGAGACGGTTTTCTCGGCGTGCTGCCGCTCTTCCATGTGCTGGCGCAGATGGTCAATATTTTTCTGCCGCTGGGCAATGGCGGCAAGGTTGTCTTCCTTGATTCGCTCAACACCCAGGAGTTGATGCTTGCGCTTGCGCGAGCGCGGCATCACCATCTTCTGTTGCGTTCCGCAGTTTTTCTATCTCATCCATGAGCGCATCTTTGGCGAGGTTTCCAAGAAAGGCCGGCTGGCGGAGAAGATCTTTCGCGCTGATGCTGGCCAGCTGAGCACGGCATCGCAGAAGCTAGGCTTCAATCTCGGCAAGGTGTTCTTCAAGAAGGTTCACGCGCAGCTTGGGCCTGACATTCGCTATCTTCGTAACCGGCGGCTCGCGCTTTGACGCGCAGATCGGGCGCGACATTCAGGCCCTCGGCTTCCCGATGCTGCAGGCCTTCGGCATGACCGAGACCACCAGCGGCTGCTTCTGCACGCCTCCGGATGCCAACGTGATCGGCTCCATTGGCCCTCCGCTGCCGGGATTGCAGGCCAAGCTGGTGGATACCAAGGTGGACGAGAACGGACACCTGGTGGGTGAGATCGCCTTCGCCGGCCCCACCGTGATGAAGGGCTATTACAACCGCCCGCAGGCTACCGCCGAAGTTTTGCAAGGACGGCTGGCTTTACACCGGCGACCTGGCCTACACGGACGCCAAGGGCAATTACTTCATCACCGGACGCGCCAAGGACGTGATCGTTCTCAGCTCCGGCAAGAATATTTACCCCGAAGAGATCGAAAGCTACTACCTGCGCTCGCCATGGATCAAGGAACTGTGCGTGCTTGGCCTGGAGAGCCGCAAACCGGGCGAGCCTCTCAGCGAGCGCCTGCACGGCGTCATCGTGCCGAACTTTGAGGTGCTGCGCGAGCACAAGATCGTCAACATCCGCGAGGTCATTCGCTATCGACGTGGAGGGCATTTCCGCAACCCTGCCGGCCACCAAGCGAATTCTCTCCTATGACATCTGGCAGGACGATCTTCCGCGCACCACCACGCGCAAACTGCGCCGCCAGGAGATCGAGAAGAAATTGCTGGCTCTCTATGCCAGCGGCAAGGCCGAAGAGATCACGCCCAAAGAGCGCACGTTCTCCGATGACGATCGCATCTGGCTGGCCATCTCCGGAGGTGCAGAGCGCCATGGCGATCATCGCCGAAGCTGCGGGCAAAGATCACCAAAAGGAGATTCATCCCGACGACAATCTCGAACTCGATCTCGGACTCGATTCCATGGAGCGCGTCGAGTTGCTCACCGACCTGGCCCATCGCCTCGGGGCCGAGGTCGAGGACTCGGCCGCCAGCGAGGTCTATACGGTTCGGGAACTGGTGGAGCTGGTTCGCCTGAACATGGGCAAGACCGCGCGCCAGGCGCCGGGCTGGGGCACGGTCTTTGAAGGCGAAACCACCGATCCGGAAGTGCTCGCCATTACCCATGAGCGCCCGATTGTGGGCTTTCCTCTGGTGGCTGTTTGGCAAGTGCGTCAAGTGGGCTTCGCACGTTCTCTTCAAGCTGCGCGTGGAAGGCATGGAAAATCTGCCCGAGCGCGCCCTACATGATTTGTCCCAACCACTCCAGCTATCTGGATGCGCCGATTCTGACCGCCGCGCTGCCGTGGAAGGCATTCCACAATGTCTTCTACGTGGGAACCAGCGAGATTTTCGGCAGCGGTTCGATGCGCAAGCTCGCCCAGTTTCTGCATCTGATTCCGGTTGATCCGGATTCGAACCTGGTGCCGGCCATGCGTGCCGGAGCCTACGGCCTGCGCGCCGGAAAAATTCTCGTCATGTATCCCGAAGGCGAGCGCTCGATTGAAGGTCCGCCGAAAAAATTCAAGAAGGGCGCGGCGATTCTCTCGCAGCATCTCAACGTTCCCATCGTTCCCGTGGCGGAGTATGGCTTCCATGACTGCTGGCCGCGCGGCAAAGGATTCCAGGGCTTTCATCCGCTGCGCATTCGTGTCGGCAAGCCGATTTATCCGGACCTGAATGAAAAGCCCGAGCAGGCCTACGAGCGCCTCACCGAGGAACTTCGCAGCCGGGTCGTAGAGATGTGGGATGACCTGGCCAACGGCTCCAAGCCCAAGACGAATAAACCCGAAGAGCTTACCCACGCGTGAGCCGGGTTCCTGGCGGCCCGGCGTCACGGTAAGTTCAGCGTAGGGATTGGCGTCGGGATAGGTGGATACAAGGCCCGTTTGCGCCGCCTTTCCAAAATCACAGCTCCCCTAAACATTGAGTTCACTTTCTCTAAATGCCATCTGACGGGGAAGTGAACGAGGCTTCCAGGTTCTTGCGGGGGATGCTGGTGGCCGTGCCCGCCTTCACCTAAACATCCTCGCAATGGACTCTTCCCAAGCTTTGTACATGCCGAACACGATCAGGAATACGAGCGTTACGGTGCCGCCGACTTCAGCGCTGACGATCCGGATGTTCGTAAGCAGATCCAGAAGCCGTTTCATAACGCCACCATTCGCATGTTCGGAGTCAAGCCCAAAATCAGCTTCGAGCATTACAAAAGTAACGTTACAAGCGCAGTAGGGATAGATGCCACAAGGACATGCGCTTCCGAGTGGATGCGACCCATTGAAGCAATAGTACGTTGCGGCCAAGCGCGTCGCAGGTGGGACGTTCGATGCACATTTACCGAAGGACCAAACCGCCATGAAACTCTAAGGCGGTGGGTGGCGAGTTCTAGCCCGCTGTTGGCTGTTGAGCAGGCCGAAACCACGTCAGCTTTTCGAAAACGATTCGTAAATTGCCATCTACCCAACAACCTCGCGCCCGATGCGAAGCTCCTACTTCGCCCGCGGATGGGTTTTGTCGTAAACGTCCAGAACCTGCTTGGTGGTGAGCTGGGTGTAGCGCTGCGTGGTGGAGAGGCGCTCGTGGCCGAGCAACTCCTGAATGGCGCGCAGGTCCGCGCCCTCCTCCAGCATGTGAGTTCCGAAGGCGTGGCGCAGGGTGTGGGGATGCACTTCGCTGGGCAGGCCGCCGGCGACGGCGATGGACTTGACGATGCGTCCCACGCTGCGCGTGGTCAGGCGGCTGCCGCGCAGGTTGATCAGCAGCGCGGATCTCGCCGGTGCGCTGGTGCTGTTCGAGCAGCGCGAGCGCGCTGCGGCAGGTAGTCGCGCAGTGCAATCTGCGCCGAGTCTCCGAAGGGAACCATGCGCTGCTTCTTGCCTTTGCCGCGCACCAGGATCACGCCCTGCCGCTGGTGGATGTCATCGAGGTTGATGCCGGTCAGTTCGCTGTTGCGGATGCCGCAGCCGTACAGCAGTTCGAGGATCAGACGGTCGCGCTCGGCAAAGGCCGCTTCTTCCGGCATCTCCGCATCGAGCACGGAGTTCATCTCTTCCATGGTGGGCACGCGCGGCAGTCTCTTCGGCAGTTTCGGAGCCGCAACCAGCAGAGCAGGGTTGGACTCGATCATGTGCTCCCGCCCCATCCACTTGAAGAACGAACGGATGGAGGAGAGCGCGCGCGCCACCGAAGCCTTGCTCAACCCACGCTCGTAGAGTTGACCGAGAAAGGCGCGGATCAAAAGGTGGTCAATGGCTTTGAGCTCTTCGGGGCCAACGAAGGCGACGAATTCCGCCAGATCGGTGCGATAGGCCTTGATGGTGTGCGGGGATGCGTTGCGCTGGGCGAGCGCGCGCAGAAAGCCTGCGAGCGCAGCGCCCGCTGGAGTCTGCGGAGTATCCGGACGGAGCGAGGTGCGTTGGCGGCGCTCATTTGCTCTTCTTTCCTGGCGACGCGCACGCGGGCGCGGGGATGATGCGCGGCGTACACCTTCTGCAGGCGGTCGAGCGCAACGTGGGTATAGATCTGCGTGGTGGAAATGTCGGCGTGGCCGAGCACGGTTTGCACGGTGCGCAGGTCGGCTCCGTGGGAGACCATGTGAGTGGCGGCCGAGTGGCGCAGCATGTGCGGCGAGGCGTGGCGTCCGGCGGCTTTGGAAGCCTGGTCCACGATCATCCAGATGCGCTCGCGGGTGAGTTTGTGTCCGCCGCGCGCCAGAAAAAGTTCCGCGGCGTTGTTTGCGCCCGGCGAGCAGGGGCGGGCATCGCGCAGATAGGAGCGCAGCGCTTGCTGCGCGGGAGCGCCGAGCGGAACGATGCGCTCCTTATCGCCTTTGCCGCGCACCAGCATGTAGCCGAGATCGAGCTTTAGTGTCTTCCACGCGCACATCCACCAACTCGCTGACGCGCATGGCGGCGGCGTAGAGAACCTCGAGCATGGCGCGATCGCGCAGGGCAAGCGCCTGCGCATGCGCGACTGAGCCGGATGGCGGCGGAGCTTGACCGGCCCGGACTTTCCACCAACGCGGTAGATTTCTTCTTCCGAGAGCGCCTTGGGAAGCACCTTCCACTGCCTGGGGCTGTCGATGTCCAGCGTGGGATCGTGCGCGATGAGTTTGTCCAGCAGCAGATAGCGGTAAAACTGGCGCAGGGCGGAGAGCTTGCGGGCGATGGAACGCGAATCCATGCCGTGGCCGAGCAGGTGTTGCAGCAACTCCTTCAGATCTTCCCGCTGCGCGGTGAGAACCGTCTTTGCCGCGCTTGCAGAGAAACTCCGCCCAGAGCTTCAGGTCGCCGCCATAGGAGCTGACGGTGAGCGGAGCCAGACCCTTTTCCACCCGAAGGTAGACGGCAAAGCTGGCCAGGGCGCGATCCTGCATGCGGTGGAGGTCACGGCTAGAGTATGACTGCTTCCGCGCCGGCGGCGGGTTGACGTCCTTGGTTCGTGCTTCGGCCGTCGCGCCGCGGAAGGGTCAATAAGTAAAGCATCTGGAGAGCCGCGGGCCGCATCTTTATTGGTAAGAAGTTAGGATAAGAAGTTAGGAGCTTGCCTGATTCGCTTCTCCGCGAAGCATGGCTGTACGAGCATGGGCGCAATACGGATTTACGATCCTTTCTGCAAATCACCACCCGCCGAGCTCTTAGGCCAGGCGGACCGGGGCACGCTGGTTTCTGCGACAGACCATCCACACCGCGCGGGCGCAATGCACGGACTGGTGGTTGCGATTCCCCTGGCCGCGCTGCTCTGGGCCGCCATCGCAGCCGCGTTCTATGCTGCAATCCATCTCCTGCTGCGATAGCCCGCGCCACTCCCTTCGACAATGCCGGCCTGGCTGGTCTCGATTCGTTCCGCCTCGATTGATTCATCCAGGATACGCGCGGCATCGGCTCGGGTATAATGACACCTGCGCGCCCGTAGCTCAGCTGGATAGAGCGAACGCCTCCGAAGCGTTAGGTCGTGAGTTCGAATCTCGCCGGGCGCACCATGTTTCTCGTTTCCTATCCCATATTTCCCGTTCCACGTCCTGCCGATGCGCATAGAGATGTGCGCGTTGTCATCCGCTGGGCTGACGTGCCAAGAGTTCGGCGCCTGGCGCGGCAGCGCAGGGGAGCCGGTGCGGCCCAAGAGGACGCCAGGCATGCGGCCCAGCGTGTCCGCAATGTTTGCATGCGGGAGACTGGGGATGGCCTTCGCGGGCAGCACTATCAGGGTGTTTTCAGCGGCGCGAGTGCGTCAGGTCGCCGGTCCGCGACGGAGTGGGTTGCGGGCAATAAGAACATAGCGTGAATTTGAGCGGGGCCGAACTGCCTGCTGCCCGGAATGTGGCACACTTGGTTTTAGTACATTCACCAACCAGGAGAACGCATGCGTTTGTACCGCAACTTCTTTCTCACTCTGCTCTTGCTGGCGCTGGCGGGCGCGCTTGCCCAGGGGCAGAAACCTTCGGGCTACAAAGTGTCACGGCGCATTACGCTTGGCGGCGAGGGCGGATGGGACTACCTCACCTTCGACCCCGAGGCGCGCCGAATCTATGTTGCGCGCGCCACGCGGGTGTTGGTGATTGACGCTGACAGTGGCAAGCAGGTGGGCGAAATCCCGAACACCATCGGAGTACACGGCGTGGCGCTGATCCACAAACTGGGGCGCGGCGCCACCAGCAACGGCAAGGATGACTCGGCGACCCTGTTCGATCTGAAGACCCTGGCGCCTATCGCCACGGTGAAGACCGGCAACAAGCCGGACGCGATCCTGTTTGACCCGTTCAGCGGCCTGGTGCTGACCTTCAACGGCAAGAGCAACGACTCCACCCTGATCGATCCTGAAAAGGCCGTAGCCGTGGGCGCCATTGCGCTGCCCGGCCGTCCGGAGTGGGGCGTCTCCGACGCGAACGGCAAGGTCTTCGTCAATCTCGAAGACAAGAATCTAATTGCCGTCATCGACGTGGCGGCGCGCAAGGTGCTGGCCAGTTGGCCGCTGACCGGTTGCGAAGAGCCGACCGGGCTCGCGCTGGATGGTAAAAACCGGCGCCTGTTCTCAGGCTGCCACAACGCCACGCTCGTGGTGATGGATGCCGACTCAGGCCGCATCGTGCAAACCCTTGCCATCGGCAACGGAGTCGATGCCGCCGCCTACGACAAGGACGCCGGGTTGGTTTTTACCTCCAACGGCGAAGGCAACATCTCGGTCATTCAGCAGGAAGGCCCTGACAAATACACCAGCCTGGCCAACGTTCCCACGCAGAAGGGCGCCAGGACCATGGCACTCGATGCCGGCAGGCATGTGCTGTACTCGGTGGCGAACGCCGCTGCGGATGCGGGCGGTAAGCCGGGCGCGTTTGAACTGATCGTAGTGGAGAAGTAACCGGGCAGATTAGTACGAGCAGTGGAACGGCGCCGCAGTCTCGAAGATTGCGGCGTCGTTTTCTATTGCGAGTCACCGCTGCCCAGGCCTGGCGGCACAGCGCCGCTGAAAATAATTCCGCCGAAACACAAAATCAGAACCCAGGCGCGATGTCTGCACTCTCGCGGCCGATCCGCGGGCGTCCTGCTCCGGTGCAATGCCAGACGGGGCTCCGGGCAAGATCAGTCAATGAACCAGAAACTTCGCGCCACGCATTGGCATGGCATCGAGGGAGTCACCACCGACCCCATGACAGGTTGTGGAGCGCAAGTTTCCTGCCGAAAGAGAGTGGTTGTTGAACCGTTCACTCGTCTGAATTGTCCTGCCCCGGTGTGGTCTTCGCACTGCGGATTCTCCCAGCTTGCCGTACACTATTTCGATGGAACAGTTCAGCAGAATTCAGCGCCTGCCTCCCTATGTCTTCAACATCACCGGTGAGATGAAGATGGCCGCCCGCCGCCGTGGCGAGGACATCATCGACTTCGGAATGGGCAACCCCGACGGGGCCACCCCCAAACACATTGTGGACAAGCTCATCGAGGCGGCGCTCAAACCCGTCACCCATCGCTACTCGGTTTCCCGCGGCCTGCCGCGCCTGCGCAAGGCCATCTGCAATTGGTACAAGAACCGGTACGACGTCGATCTCGACGCCGACACCGAAGCCATCGTCACTGTCGGCTCGAAAGAGGGCATCGCCCACCTCTGCCTGGCCATACTGGACTCGCGCGACACGGTGCTGGTGCCCAATCCCAGCTACCCCATCCACATTTATGGCCCGGTGATCGCCGGGGCGCACGTGGTCAGTGTGCCCATCCACGACCACGAGGAGTTCCTGGCCCAACTCGAGGACCTGATCCCGCGCATGGCGCCGCGGCCCAAGGCGCTGATCGTCAACTTCCCTTCGAATCCGACGACCGAGTGTGTGGACCTGCCGTTTCTCGCGCGCCTCGTCGAACTATCCAAGGAGTACGGCTTCCACTTGATCCACGATCTGGCTTACGCTGACCTCGCCTTCGACGGCTACAAGCCGCCCAGCATCCTCGAGGTTCCCGGCGCCAAGGATGTGGCCGTGGAGTTTTTCACCCTGTCCAAGAGCTACAACATGCCTGGCTGGCGGGTCGGATTCATGGTCGGCGACCCGGTGCTCGTCAACGCCTTGGCGCGCTTGAAGAGCTATTTCGACTACGGCATTTTCACTCCCATCCAAGTTGCAGCCATCCAGGCCCTTGAAGGCCCTCAGGAGTGCGTCCAACAGATCTGCGAGACCTATCGCAAGCGCCGCGACGTGCTCGTCGAAGGGCTCACCAAACTAGGATGGCCGGTCGCTTCGCCCAAAGCGACGATGTTTGTCTGGGCGCGGATTCCGGAGAGATACCGGAAGCTTGGTTCGCTGGAGTTTTCTAAAGTTCTCTTGACTGAAGCCAAGGTAGCCGTCTCCCCTGGCATCGGCTTTGGCGACCACGGCGACGGCCACGTCCGCTTTTCCCTGATCGAGAACGAAGAACGCACCCGCCAGGCTCTTCGCGGGATGAAGCAGATGTTTGCAAAAGGGTAGGTTCGTGTTTCCCAGGTCTCAAGAACCGAGGCCTGGGTCTCGCAGCCCTGGTGTGACGAAACGCAACACTCCGCCCTTTAACTTCAGCCAACAATTCTCGCTCGATGCCCATTACTATGATGGTTGACGTCGAAGGACGGAAATCCGTGTCCAACCCTGGGAGACAGCTGGTACCGACCCACGCAATTGTAGTGGGGAGAAGCTTCCCTGTCGGCGCCACGCCCAGCTACTCCGGGGTGAACTTCAGCATCTTTTCCCGCCATGCCTCTAACGTGGAACTGCTCTTGTTCGACAACGAAGACGACGCGCAACCCTCGCGCGTCATTCGCTTCGATCCCGTAACCAACCGTACCTATCATTACTGGCATGTATTCGTGGCGGATGTTCGTCCCGGCCAGATATACGGCTACCGCGTCGGAGGACCTTTCAATCCGGCGAAAGGACTTCGCTTCGATCCCAGCAGAATCCTCCTCGATCCCTACGGTCGCGGGGTCGTGGTTCCTGGAACCCATAGCCGGGAATCCGCACGCAAGAGGACGGCGGATGCGTCCTCCGCCATGAAGAGCGTGGTGGCGGAGCCGAACTCCTACGATTGGGAAGGCGATGCGCCCTTGCGACTGCCATCGGCGCAGACCATCATCTATGAGCTGCATGTGCGGGGATTCACCCGTCATCCCAGTTCCGGAATTCCCGAGCGATTACGCGGCACATTTGCCGGCGTGATTGAGAAGATTCCATACCTTCAGGATACTCGGCATCACGGCCGTGGAACTTCTTCCTGTGTTCCAGTTCGATGCGCAAGAGTGTCAGCCTGGACTGGCGAATTACTGGGGTTACGCGCCCGTGTCATTCTTTGCGCCGCACCGGGCGTACAGTTCCCGCCAGGGCAGGTTGGGCCCGATCAATGAGTTTCGCGACATGGTGAAGGCTCTTCATCGAGATGGAATCGAGGTTATCCTCGACGTGGTCTTCAACCACACGGCAGAGGGCGCCGAGGATGGTCCTTCATTCTGTTTCAAAGGAGTCGATAACAGCACCTACTACATCCTCGAACAGGATCGCGCAAAATACGCGAACTTTAGCGGAACTGGGAACACCATCCGGGCCAACAATCCCATTGTCCGCCGAATGATCATCGACAGCCTCGTCTACTGGGTCCAGGAAATGCACGTGGACGGGTTTCGATTTGACCTTGCCTCTATCCTGTCGCGAGATTCATCGGGCCTCCAGATGTCCAATCCGCCGATCCTTTGGGACATCGAATCGGATCCGCGGCTGGTGGGCACGAAGTTCATCGCCGAAGCATGGGACGCGGCCGGCCTCTACCAGGTCGGGAGCTTTGTCGGAGACATCTGGAAAGAGTGGAACGGACGATTTCGCGATGACGTCCGCGATTTCTTCCGCGGCGAAAAAGGCACCGTGCGGCACCTCGCCGACCGGCTTCTCGGCAGTCCCGAGATTTATGGACACAAGCAGCGCGAGGCGGAACAGAGCGTCAACTTCATTACCTGTCATGATGGATTTACCCTCAACGACCTTGTGTCCTACGCACACAAGCACAATGAACCCAATGGCGAGAACAATCGCGATGGCGCCGATGACAACCGAAGTTGCAACTGGGGGCACGAAGGTCCGTGCCGGGATGATGGAGTCGAGAAGCTGCGGAACCGTCAGGCGAAGAACTTCCTGGCGGTGACGCTGCTCTCTCTTGGCGTGCCGATGATCCTTATGGGTGACGAAGTCAGACGGACGCAATTGGGCAACAACAACGCTTACTGCCAGGACAGCGAGATCAGCTGGTTCGATTGGACATTGCTGAATGAGCATGCCGATTTACACCGGTTCGTCAGATTGCTCATCGAACGCCGCTTATTGCGGGATGTGGTTCCGGAGCGCGAACGCAAGACACTGAATCAGTTACTCGAAGCGTCGAACAAAACGTGGCACGGCGTCAAACTGAACCAGCCCGACTGGAGCGACGATTCGCACAGCCTGGCGATCAGCGCCGATCTTGGCAATGGCAAACGGTTCTTCTATGCAATTTTGAATGCTTACTGGGATTCGCTGGAGTTCGAACTGCCCGCGCTGGAGAACAGTTCCGGAGGCCAATGGCACCGATGGATCGACACCTCGCTCAACTCGCCGCACGACATTGAGGAATGGCAGACTTCCCCGATAGTGCAGGCTGGCTCCTATCGAGCTGGACCACGATCGGTGGTGTTTCTGGTTGCACGCCCAGGGTAGGTTTGACCGGAGCAGGTTTGATAAACGGCGCCTTTCTTGTGGATTCCTCGAAACCTAGACTACTCCGATATTCTTAAGGGCAAAGGCCTCGGCCAAAGTCTCAGAGGAGAAGAATGCCAGGCACGAATCCTGCGAATCGAGGGATGACGCAAAGTCACCGGCTTGCCTCTTATTTCTGTAGATAGCTTCAACGACCGCGCCGCGGGTGGCCCGGCAGGTTCCGGCACGCTCAGGCATTCCCTGCTCGGGCGCAATCCCACGTCGTTCCGCGCTCCTCGGACGGGGCGAAGTTCTGCTAGGCTAGGGCGGGTTGGGCAATCGTGGCTTACTGGAGAAACCCATGCGCATTGTAGCTGGAGTCGATCTCGGCGGAACCGCCATCAAGTACACCCTGGTCAACCAGGAGGAGCGGTTCCTGATCGAAGGGCTATGCGAGCATCCCGCGCTCACCGCGCAGGGTCCCGATGTCTGCTTGCAGCAGATTGAAGACGGGCTGCGGCTGGCCCTGGAACAGGCTGGAGTTGCGGCCCCGGACGTGGTTGCGGTGGGGCTGGATACGGCCGGTCCGGCGACTTCCGCGGGGGTCTTGAGCAAGCGGGGCGCGACCAATTTTGTCCATGAAAAGTGGGACGGATTCGATATCCGCGGCGAGTTGGCGCGCAAACTCGGAACCCCGGTTACCTACCTCAACGATGGCAACGCGGCCGCACTCTGGGGACACTTCGCCATCTTTGGCGCCGGCGGCAACCAGACTTCGATTTCGGTGGTGCTGGGCACGGGCATGGGCGGCGGGGTGATTGCGGAAGGCAAGGTGATCAAGGGCAGAGTGGGCTTTGGCGGAGAGCTGGGTCACGTGCTGGTCCCGTACCAGAGCATCGGCGGGATCGAGGGCATGAAGCCCCGCTGCAACTGCGGACGGATTGGAGACCTGGAATCGCTGGCCTCGCTGACCGCGATTGAAAGGAGCCTGCTGCCGTACTTCTTGAAGAAATATCCCGGACACGAACTTGGCAGGACGGGCGATCTGCATGGCGCTGCCAAGCTGGTTCGCGGACTGGCCGCCAAGGGCGACGCGATGAGCCAGGCGATCTTCCGCGTGCAGGCGCATGCGCTGGGGCTGTTCTTCGACTGCATGGTGAATACCTTCGATCCCGATGCTTTTCTGGTGGGGGGCGGGGTTATGGAAGCGAGTGCGGAGTTCCAGAGATGGTTTCTCGACGAGATTCGCGCGGGCATGCCGGTGCAGCGCGTGGAGCAAGCGGATATTCCCATCTACGCGATGCCGAACGGCAATGCCGCCGGAGCACGCGGAGCCGCCATCGAGGCGTTGAGGATGGCGCGGGAGACAGGACTGATGTAGGGCTGGGTCTCGATCGTGCTCCACTGGCTGGTCGATGCGGGCGGACTTATCTCGACGCCGCAGACTTGCAAGGTAACGGCAGTTGCCCCACGTGACCAAGGCGCAGGCGATCGTGGGGCAGAGCCGATCAGACCAGGTCCGACAGTGGCGTCCAGGGTTTGTTCTGCGAGTCGGCAATGGCCTTGTAGGTGAGCTTGCCCTGGTAGGTGTTCACTCCTTCGTGGATATCCTTATCGCTGCGCAGTGCGGCCCCGATCCCTTCCTTTGCGAGCTTCATCACGTAGGGGAAGGTTGCATTGGTGAGGGCGAGGGTTGATGTGTGGGGCACGGCGGCGGGAATGTTGGTGACGCAGTAGTGGACCACGCCGTACTCGATGTAGGTCGGATTGCTGTGAGTGGTGGGATGGGCAGTTTCAATGCAGCCACCCTGGTCGATGGCAACATCGACGATGACGGCGCCCTTCTTCATCCGGCTGACCATTTCGCGGGTGACCAGTTTGGGAGCCGTGGCGCCGGGAATCAGTACGCCTCCGATGACAAGGTCGGACTCCTCGACGGCAAGGCCGATGTTGTGGGTATTGGAAGCGAGAGTGTAAAGGCGGCCGTTGAAGATGTCGTCCAGCTCGCGCAGCCGATTCAGATTCAGATCGACGATGGTGACCTTGGCGCCGAATCCGAGGGCGATCCTGGCGGCGTTGGTGCCGACGATTCCGCCGCCGATGATGCAGACGTTGGCCGGTGGCACGCCGGGGACGCCGCCGAGCAGCAATCCGCGTCCGCCGTGGCCGGTTTGCAGGTAAGCGGCACCTACCTGCACCGACATGCGGCCTGCGACCTCCGACATGGGAGTGAGCAGAGGCAGCGCGCCGGCTTTGTCGCGGATGGTCTCATAGGCGATGCCGGTGATCTCCCGGCTCAGAAGCTGGGCGGTGAGCTCGGGCGCGGGAGCCAGGTGGAGATAGGTGAACAGTGCCAGGCCGTGGCGGAGATATGGATATTCCGGCGCGATGGGCTCCTTTACCTTCACGATCATATCGACGGATTCCCAGAGCTGGGCGGCAGTGTTGAGGATCTCGGCGCCGGCAGAGACGTATTCACGGTCGGGAAATGCCGATTGTTCTCCGGCCGATGTTTCGACCAGAACTTTGTGACCGGCAGCCACCAGGGCTTTGGCGCCGGCAGGAGTGATCCCGACTCGGGTCTCGTGATCTTTCACTTCCCTTGGAACTCCAATGATCAAGACAGACCACCTTTCTTGCAGAAGTCATCCTGATGGATTCCAGGAGCTTCTCCATAGTAGTCGCGTGCGCACCGGCCAGGGAGAGCTTCGCGCCCGGTGCCAGCCGATATGGTAGGCTTTTCCATAGCAGGTTGGGTTCGCGCGGGCGGGCACCGGGGCAGGACAGCTCGACATTTCCGCCCGTAAGTATCTGAAGGAAAAAGCATTGATTAATTCTTTGATGGCCAGGGTTTTCGGCACTCATAACGAGCGCGAAGTAAAAAAGTTGCAGCCGCGGGTGGATCGCATCAACGCGCTGGAGCCCGGGATTCGTAAGTTGGCCGATGCCGAGCTAAGGGCCAAGACCGACGAATTCCGGCGCCGGGTGCAGGAACGCATGGCGCTGTTGCAGGAGCCCACGGAAGAAGAGATGGATGCGGATCGCCGCAAGCTCTGGGAAAACGAGCAGCACCGCGCCATCGAAGAAGTGCTGGACACGCTTCTGGAAGAAGCGTTTGCAGTGGTGCGCGAAGCCGGATGGCGCGCCTTGAACATGCGCCACTTTGACGTGCAGTTGATTGGCGGCATGGTGCTGCACTCCGGACGCATCGCCGAGATGAAGACCGGCGAGGGCAAGACGCTGGTGGCAACCCTGCCGGTCTACCTGAATTCGCTGGCCGGACGCGGCGTGCACGTGGTAACCGTGAACGACTACCTGGCCAAGCGCGACTCGGAATGGATGGGAAAGCTGTACAGCTTCCTGGGGCTGAGCGTGGGAGTCATCGTCCACGACCTGGACGACGCGCAGCGCAAGGCTGCCTATGCGTCCGACATCACCTACGGAACCAACAACGAGTTCGGGTTCGATTATCTGCGCGACAACATGAAGTTCGACATGGGCGACTGCGTCCAGCGCGGGCACAACTTCAGCATCGTGGACGAAGTGGATTCGATCCTGATCGACGAGGCGCGTACGCCGCTGATCATCAGCGGAGCCAGCGAGGAATCGACCGATAAGTATGCGCGCATCAACGTCATCATTCCCAAGCTGACCAAGGGCGAAGAGCTGCCGGGAGCCGAGCCGAACGAAAAGATCTACACCGGCGATTTTGTCATCGACGAGAAGCACAAGAACGCGATGGTAACCGAGGCGGGCTGGGAAAAGGTCGAAAAGCTGCTCGGCATCGATAACATTGCGGACCCGGAAAACTGGGAGTTGAAGCACCACGTGGAAGTTGCGTTGAAGGCGCACCAGCTCTACAAGCGCGATGTGGAATACGTGGTGAAGGACGGCGAAGTCCTCATTGTGGATGAGTTCACGGGACGCCTGATGCCGGGACGGCGCTGGTCGGATGGACTGCACCAGGCGGTGGAAGCCAAGGAAGGGGTGAAGATCGAGCGCGAGAATCAGACCCTGGCGACGATCACGTTCCAGAATTATTTCCGCATGTACAAGAAACTGGCAGGCATGACAGGCACGGCGGAGACGGAAGCGGCCGAGTTCGACAAGATTTACCGGCTGGAAGTGGTGGTGATTCCGACCAACCAGGTGCTCAGGCGCAAGGAAAACAAGGACGTGGTTTTCCGCACGGAAAAGGAAAAATACTTTGCCGTGTCCGACGAGATCGCGCGCATCCACGAGACCAAGCAGCCGGTGCTGGTGGGCACCACCTCGATTGAAAAGTCGGAACGGCTGAGCGAGCTGCTGAAGAAAAAAGCCATCAAGCACGTCGTGCTCAACGCCAAGTACCACGAGAGGGAAGCCGAGATCGTGGCCCAGGCCGGACGCTACGAGATGGTCACCATCGCCACCAACATGGCGGGGCGCGGCACGGATATTCTGCTGGGCGGTAACCCGGAGTTCATGGCCAAGCAGGAGTCGTTGAAACGCGGCCTGGCGACGGCCGTGAAGGCGGTGGCGGGCGGAGTGGAAGCCCGGCCCGACGATCCCACGACCTCCTACTGGTACTACCAGGGCCAGGAGTTCAGCATTCCCTCCCAGACCTGGGCGGCGTTGTTAGCCAAGTACAAGGCAGAGACCGACGTGGAGCACGAGCAGGTCATCGCCGCCGGCGGATTGTTCATCCTGGGCACGGAACGGCACGAGTCGCGGCGCATTGACAACCAGTTGCGCGGCCGCGCGGGCCGTCAGGGCGATCCCGGAGCGTCGCGCTTCTATCTGTCGCTGGAAGACGATCTGATGCGCATCTTCGCCAAGGAGTGGGTCTCAAACTTGCTGCAAAGGCTTGGCATGGAGGAAGGCATTCCGATTGAGTCAGGCATGATTACGCGCCGTATTGAGGGAGCGCAGAAGGCCGTGGAGGGGCAGAACTTCGAGGCCCGCAAGCATCTGCTTGAATACGACGACGTCATGAACAAGCAGCGCGAGGCTGTCTACGGACTGCGCCGGCAGTTGTTGGAAGGCAACGAACAGAAGGAGTTGATCCAGCAGGATTACGTGCGCGACCTGCTGGGCGGCATCCTGGCGAAGTTCGCGGGCGAGGAAGTGCATCCGCAGAACTGGGACATCGCGGGATTAAAGGCCGAGATCTACAGCCGCTACGGGGTGGACTTCCTGGCCGAAGGCGTGGACCCGAAAGCGCTGAATCATCATGAACTGGGAGACGCGATCTTCGAACGGCTGGTGGCTCGCTACGACGCCAAGGAACGGCTGATCGGCGCCGACGCCATGCGGCAGCACGAGCGCATGATCATGCTGAGCGTGCTGGACCAGCTCTGGAAAGACCACCTTCTGCAGATGGACCACCTCAAAGAGGGAATCGGGCTGCGCGGCTACGGACAGCACGATCCGCTGGTGGAATATAAGCGAGAGTCGTTCACGCTCTTCGAAGAGATGATGGAACACTTCGAGGAGGAGACGGTTCGCTACCTGTACATGATGAGGGTGGTGGACGAAAACGGCGACGAGATTGGCTATGCGGTTCCCTCCGCGGCGGGACGCCCCAGGAGCGGAAGTTCGGGTGCGGCCGAGGCTCTGCAATTTTCAGGGCCGGTGGCGGAGGCCGTGGCGGCGGGCGCCGCCGCAAGCGCACCACGGCGGATGCAGACCTCGCTGGACGACGTGGAGAAGCAATTCCAGCGGCGCAAGGCGCGTGAGTTGGAGCAGGCGCGCCGCGCCGGAGCGGGACAGGGCGAAGCGGTGCAGCAGGTGGTTCGCGGCGAAAAGGTCGGGCGCAACGATCCTTGCCCGTGCGGCAGCGGCAAGAAATACAAGAAGTGCCACGGGGCGAACGAATAGGCGTCTCGCCCAGAACTTACCGGGCCAAGAAGGACGTAGACTACGCAGTATCCAAACCCACCCGCCGCCAATCGGGCAGGTGAGCAATCTTGAACAGATGGGTTCCACTCCAGCTTGGTACGCTGGCCGGACCGGAGGATGTACCTCGGTGCCGTTCTTTTATTGCGGATATTGCCCAGCAGACGGAACCACCGCCTGAAGCTGGGGTTGAGATACTCTGGCAAGGTGGTGACGCGCCAACTCGGAATCAACGCTTATGTTCCAGCCGTAAGGAGAAGATTATGAAGCCAGCGGTACGATTCAAGTTTCTGATTACGCTAGCAATTCTGGCCATTAGCGGTTTGGCCCTGGCCCAGGGTCCATTGGCCGATCCCCCGGGCCGGGTCGCCCATCTGGAGTTACTTGAGGGGCAGGTTTCCGTTCAGCCCGGAGGAGTGGATGATTGGGTGGCGGCCAGCCAGAATCGTCCCCTGACGACGGCCGACCGGATTTGGACGGATCTCGACTCGCGGGCGGAGCTGTCGATCGCTTCGGCGGCGCTGCGGCTGGCAAGCGAGACCAGTCTCACGATCACGAATCTGGATGACAACACCTTGCAGGTCGAGCTGGACCAGGGCACGTTGAGCCTGTCGGTGCGGCACCTGAACGACACGGAAATCGTCGAGGTTGACACGCCCAATCTTGCCTTCACGGTAAACACCCCGGGCGAGTATCGCTTTGACGTGCGGCCGGATCAAGACCAGACCTTGGTCGCGGTGCGCCGTGGCGACGGACTCGCCAGCGGAGAGGCTGGCGACGTGGAAGTGCAAAGCGGCCAGCGCTACATCTTCAGCCAGGGACAATCACTTTCCTATACGAACTCGGGAATTCCGGATCGCGACGGGTTTGACGACTGGAGCGCGCTGCACGAGCAGCTGGAGATCTCGTCGCCCTCGGCCCGCTATGTGGCAGCCGGTACGGTCGGCACCGAAGCTCTGGACGGCAACGGCAACTGGGAACCATCGCCGGTCTATGGTGCGGTCTGGTATCCAAACGTATACCCGGGCTGGGCTCCTTACCGCGAAGGGCACTGGGCCTGGGTTGAGCCGTGGGGATGGACCTGGGTGGATGACGCGCCCTGGGGATTTGCCCCGTTCCACTATGGCCGCTGGGTCAATGCCGGTGGCCGCTGGGGATGGGTTCCGGGACCGGTGCAGTCGCGTCCGGTATACGCTCCGGCGCTGGTGGCCTGGGTAGGCGGACCGGCTTTCGGCGCCTCCTTTGGAATCGCCGGAGGCGGCGGCGTGGGCTGGGTCGCGTTGGGATGGCACGATCCGTTTATCCCCACCTACTCGGTGAGCGCGGAGTATGCGCGAAACGTGAACCTATCGAGCTCGCGGGTGGTTAACGTCACGGTCATCAACAACTACTATGCCACCACCAACGTTCATGTCCGGAGCGCCGCGATCACCAACATCCAGTACGAGAATGTGAGGGTGAGCGGTGCGCTGATGGTGGTTCCGAGCGACGGGTTCGCCTCGGGGCGGCCGGTGGGAAAGATGGCAGTCGCGGTGCCCGCTGGCGCCGCAGGACGGGTGAGCTTTATTGCCAACGCCAACGTGGTTCCGACCAAGGCGGCCGTTCTCGGTGGGCACACTCCGGCGACGGCTCCGGCACGGCTGGCGGCGCCGCGGCAAGTGGCGTCCAAAACAGCTCCGCCGGCGCGTCCGGTTAGCTTTGAACAGCAACGTCCGCTGCTGGAGAAATCCAATGGCGTGCCTCTGAGCCCCGAGGCGCGGAACACTCTGCGGAAATCCGCCCCGGCTCCTGCCCCTGCCGGTGGACGGCCCGCGGGAAGACCGCCGGTTGCCACGCAGCCGGGTGGAAACCAATCTGGCCGTCCGCCAGCGATGAACATGCCAGGACACACTGCTGCCGCTACTGCTCCTGCGGCGAACAAAGAAGCGCCTCCGGCTCCCGCGCCGGGTGGTGGCCAGCCCGCGGGAAGACCGCCGGTTGCGATGCAGCCCGGGGGAAACCAGTCTGGCCGTCCGCCAGCGACGAACATGCCCAGCCGCCCTCCAGCCGCTCCTGCTGCTTCGGCGAACAAGGAAGCAGCTCCTGCAACGGCGCATCCAGCCGCCCCGCCTGCTCCTACGGGCAACAAGGAAGCAGCTCCAGCGCAGCAAAAGAAGATTCCTCCTCCGGCAAAAGACAACAAAGCGAAAGAGAAGGAAAAGGATCCCAAAGGACACTAACGCAGTTGAAATTGAAAAGCGGGCCTGGAAACGGGCCCGTTTTTCTTGCCCGCTCAGCCGGAGAACCTCAATCCCACCTCTTGGTTTTCGGCCAGACCTGGGTGGCGTCCATGCGCAGGCCCTGGCAGTAATAGATCGGGAAATTTGCATCGGAACGCACCAAAGGGTGGTCGGCATAGGCAACGATGCGGACAGAGTCACACTCGCGCCGGAGCGTCAGGTCATCGTGCGAACCGAGGTTGATGACGTCGACACGGTGGTAGCCGTGCGCGCCCCAGAAGAAGTAACTCTGGTGGCCGCTGATGGCCTTGGGCAGACCATAGCGCGGGCCGAAGAAATCGATTGCCGCGGCAACGCCGTAGTTATCACCATAGATGGCGGTGCGCTGCCGCTGCTCCGGGGTGAGCGTGTTGTAGAAGGCGGCGACTTTCTCCACCATCTCCGGCCAGCCGAACATGTCGCAGTAGATTTGCGGCAGCGCGCTCGGCCGACGATGCTCAAACTCCGGCAGCTTGAGTCCGGTCACTTTCATGTACTGCTGGAAGTGGGGCACGTCGAGTACCGGGAGCAGCAACGGGAGCATGAGAAAAAACACCAGGGAGGCCAGGATTCCGGTTGCGGCAGGAAGCCAGCGCCAATGCGCGCGATCGCTCCACTGGGCCAGGGCCACGGCGCCGGCGGCGTACATCATGGGGTAAGCCGGAGCCAGGTAATAATTCTTCGCCTTCATCGCCATCATGATCAGGTAGAAAAGGACGAAGGCGATTCCGAGCGCGCGATAACGGCGGGCGCCGAGGAGCCACACCACTCCCGCGATCACAACCAGCATCGAAACTGGATTGACGACCTGCAATTGATCCAGGAAAAATCCCAGCGGCGGACGCGCGACATCGCGGCCGCTCTGGCGGATGTTGTGCATCAGTTCAAGGAACGGGAAGTGGCGCCGCAACTGCCAGAGGAAGTTAGGCAGCGCGATGGCCACAGCGAGCAACGCCCCGCTCCAAAACCAGATGTTGGCGAACCATTTCCGCCAGTGGGTGGCGGCCATTCCGGCAAGCAATGCGATCAGGAAGAACAGGACTCCGTACTTGTTGAGAATGGTGATTCCCGTGACGGCTCCAAAGACAAGCCATAGTTGCGCATTGCCCGTGTTTTCCAGACGCGCCAGCAGCAGGGCGAGTGCGGTCCAGAGAGCAAGGTCGAAGACGTTCATGGTGAACAGGTGAGCCGAGACCGCTGCGATCGGCATGACCGCGGCAATCACGGCGGCAAGAATCTCCCCGCGGCGGGAGCCGCCGAGCTCGCGAGCGAGGCGCGCGGTGAGCCAGACGTTTATGGCAGCGGCAACAGCGGGAAGCAGACGCAAGGCGTAGAGCGAGGTTCCGACGGTGTGTTGTAGCAGCCAGGCCATCCAGGCGATGAGCGGAGGTTGATCGACGTAGCCCCAGGCGGGATGCTCTCCGCAAGCCAGGTAGTAGAGTTCGTCGCGGAAGTATCCATAGCGCGGGGCCACCGCCATCAGCAGCGCGAACAGCGCGGCGGCCGTGAGCCAGACCGCGGGCGGGGTTCGACGCCCAGGCAGGGCATCCTGGATTTCCGGGTTTGCGGGCGCGGCAGAGCTGGTCATGAGGAATCCTCTGAGGCGTAGGCTGCTCCGCCAAAGCAGGATACGGCAAAAGGGGGCAGACAGTTCCCAGCCATAGCGGCACGCGAATGGGGGCGCTATGGGTGCGGGGTGCCGCACTCCTCGAAGGTCATATTCTGGGCGCTGCTGCCGGTGCGCCGCTTCCAGCCATAGAACAGCTCGGCGTAGGAGGCGGTGATGTAGTCGCTTTCGCCCAGGCCGAGGATTCGGGCGATGCGATCAATCCAGCCGGGCTCTCCTTCGATCTCCCCCAGGTCGCCGATGGGGGTGCGATCAATCACAACCTCGCCCGTGCCGTCGCTCCACTCGGCGCGGTACTTCTCATAACGGAAGGCCGGGCGATAGCCAAGGGCGGCGAGAATGGCGTGCATCTGGTCACCGTCGCCGACCGCGGTCTCGTGCTCGATGCGGGATTTGTACTTACCCGCGGTTCCCCGGGTTTTGTGGGTAAGCAGCCAACTACCGCCGTATTGGCGCAGGCGCAGGACTTCCCCGGCGCGGCGGAGGTCGCCCGACGCCAAGTCGTAGAGGGTGTTGGCCTCAAGGATCGAGGGAGTTTCTTCGTGGAAGCCGGCGGTCCGGAGGCAGCGGATGAGAGCCTCGACATCGCCAACGAGAAACTTGATTTCGACTTCGCTGCTATCGTGCGTGGTCATAAGCGGGAGACTTTCCATGCCTGAGGCTTTCCAGGCGGGAGCGGGCTAACCACGGTGAGCCACCACGATCCGGTCGGCAGTGACGGCAAAGAGAATGAGCATGGAGATAAATCCGTTGGTGGTAAAGAAGGCGGCATTGAGCTTGCTCAGGTCATCGGCTTTCACCAGGGTGTGCTCGTAGAGCAAGGCAAGGCCGGTGAGGACGACGCCGGCAATGGCCAGACGGCCCAGGCCGAAGCTGAACAGCATCCAGGCGAAGAAGGCGAAGGCGATCAGGTGGAAGAGCCGGGCCAGGCGCAGTGCGCCGGCAATTCCGAAGAAACGCGGGACGGAATGGAGATCGCTGGCGACGTCGTAACGATAGTCCTGGCAGCTATAGAGAATGTCAAACCCTGCGCCCCAGAACATGACGGCGGCGGTGACGATGAGCACGCGCGCATCCAGGGTTCCGCGCACCGCAACCCAGGCGGCGGCCGGGGCAATGCCCATGGCGAAACCGAGAAACAGGTGCGCCCAGCGGGTGAAACGCTTGGTGTAGGAGTAGGCGCAGACGATGAACAGGGCGAGCGGCGAAAGGTAAAAGGTGAGGGGGTTCAGCATCCACGCGGCGAAAAATAGCAGCAGCGAGGCAGCCGCAGTGAAGCCGATAACGAAGCGGCGGGTCAGCAGTCCGGCGGGCAGGGCGCGGATCGCGGTGCGCGGATTCAGCGCGTCGATGTCGGCATCGGCAAGGCGGTTGAAGGCCATGGCGGCAGAGCGCGCGGCGACCATGGCTACGCAGATCCAGCCGAGGGTGCGCAGGGGCGGAATCCCGTTGGCGGCAATCACGGCGCCGGTGAGTCCAAAGGGAAGCGTGAGGAAGGAATGCTCCCACTTGATCATATCGAGAGTTACGCGAATATTATGAAGCGTCTTGCGCAGCATCGGAGAAAACCCAGGCACCGGGTTATTGTATCCGCTGCCTGCAAGGTTCTGCACCTTGCGGCAGCGGGCGTCATCTTAATAACGAGGTGATTTTCCATGAAAAAGAGACAACTCGGTCATTCTGGAATTGAAGTGCCTACGCTTTGTTTTGGCGGCAATGTGTTTGGCTGGACGGCGGACGAGAAGCGTTCCTTCGAACTGTTGGACGCGTTGCTGGAGAGCGGCCTGAATTTTGTGGATACCGCCGATTCATATTCGCACTGGGCTCCTGGCAATCATGGCGGCGAATCAGAGACCGTCATTGGCAAGTGGTTCAAGGCGCGCGGGAATCGCAGCAAGGTGATTCTGGCGACCAAGGTTTCATCGTCGATGGGTGAGGGGAAAAAGGGACTGTCGCGGCGCTACATCAAGGAGGCGGTGGAAGATTCCCTGCGCCGCCTGCAGACCGACTACATCGACTTGTACCAGTCGCATCACGACGACGAGAGCGTGCCCCAGGCCGAGACAATGGGCATTTACGCGGAACTCATCGCGGCCGGCAAGGTGCGCACCATTGGAGCGTCCAACTTTACCGCGGAACGGTTGCAGTCGGCGCTGGAAGTGAGCCGCAAGGAGAACCTGCCGCGCTACCAGACCTTGCAACCGGAGTACAACCTCTACGACCGCGCCGGATATGAGCGGACGTTGGAGGCGGTTTGCGTCACTCACGGACTGGGCGTGATCCCGTACTTTTCGCTGGCTAGCGGCTTTCTGAGCGGGAAGTACCACTCGGCGGAAGAGGCGGCCAGCCGTCCCCGGGCAGGGATGCTGAAAAAGTACTTCAATGAGCGTGGCATGCGAGTCCTGGAGTCGTTGGAGGAAGTGGCGCGCGAGTTGAAGGCGACACCGGCGCAGGTGGCGCTGGCATGGCTGGTGGCCCGGCCCAGCATCACGGCTCCGATTGCCAGCGCGACCACCGTGGAGCAGTTGCACGAACTGGTCAAGGCCACGCGGCTGGATCTGCCTTCCGCGTCGCTTGAGAAACTGAACCAGGCCAGCGCCGAGGCGGTTGCGGTGTAGAAGCAAGCCTCAAACATCCAGAGCTTTAGAGCAATTGCAAGAGCACTGGGCTGGGTAGCCTCCCACCTTCAGGCCGCAGAACGCGCAGCACGAAGGTGGGGCGCCCAGCGCAGTTGCGCCGGAGCCAGACGCGGCAGTCGGGCGGGTTGCGATATTATACGAATATGGCGGAAGTTCAGTTTCCCATCGCGGCGCCGCGCCACCCCTTCTTCACCGAGGACGCGCGGCTCAAACGGATCCACGACAAAGTGGTTGCCAACGAGCGCCTGGATGAAGGCGACGCGCTGCTGCTCTATCGCACCCCGGACGTGTTGGCCGTGGGCTGGCTGGCCAATTATGTCCGCGAGCGGATGCATGGCAATGTGGCCTACTTCAATGTGAACCGGCACATCAACCACACCAATGTTTGCGTGGCCGCCTGCCGCCTGTGTGCATTCGGCCGCAAGAAGGGAAGCGAGGGCGCCTACACCATGGCGCTGGAGGAGCTCTTCGAGTTGGCGGCGTCGGGCTACAGCGAGGCGGTGACGGAATTTCACATCGTGGGCGGGCTGCACCCGGATCTTCCGCTGAAGTATTTCACGGACATGCTGCGGGGATTGAAACAACGGTTCCCGCAGGTGCACCTGAAGGGATTCACCATGGTGGAGATTGCCTTCTTCGCCAAGCTCAACAAGCTGACCACGCGCGAAGTGCTGTTGAAGCTGAAAGAGGCCGGCCTGGATTCGATGCCGGGCGGCGGCGCGGAGATCTTTGCCGAGCGGGTGCGGGCCATCATCTGCGATCACAAGATCGACGGCAATGAGTGGCTGGAAGTGGCGCGCGAGGCGCATCTGCTGGGGATTCGCTCGAACGCGACCATGCTGTACGGCCACATTGAAGGCGACGAAGACCGGGTTGATCATCTGCTGAAGTTGCGCGCCCTGCAGGATGAAACCAAGGGCTTCCAGACCTTCATCGGACTCTCCTTCCATCCGGATCACACCGTGTTGCAGCACCTCCCGTGGACGACTGGAATGCTGGACCTGAAGCAGATTGCGGTGGCGCGGCTGGTGCTGGATAATTTCCCGCACATCAAGGCTTACTGGCAGATGCTGACGCCGAAGATCGCGCAGATTGCATTGCGCTTTGGCGCCGACGACATCGACGGGACGGTGGTCGAAGAGAAGATTTACCACGACGCCGGCGCGACGACTCCGCAGGGATTGACCCGCCAGGACTTAATCCGCCTGATCGAGGCGGCGGGCCGGGTTCCGGTGGAGCGCGACACCCTCTACCGGCCGGTGACGCGAACCCTGACGTCGGTGACCTTGGCCGTATAGCGCGGCCGCCATGACGATATTTTTCGCCGCCGCCCGTAGACGGCGGTTTGCGTCCGGAAGCGCCGAATTCTGCGGCTGGAACCGCTTCCCACGGTGGCGCGTTCGCGTTACTTTGCGCCGCGCGCGGCGTTTTTTTTGCTTGCCTCTTTTTCTGGGAGTGATAGATTCCAACAGTTCAGGACCGTACCTGCCAAAGGCATCGATCTTCACGAGGCTCGCAGATGAACGTCCATTTTACCTACAAGCTGGATAAGTCTCCCAAAGTCGAGCAGTATCTCCAGACACAAATTGAAAAACTAGGGCCGCGGTTGCATGTCTTCAACCCGGACATGGTTTCCTTGCGTGGATTGATCGAGGATGCGCCGAAGTCGGGCTTTACGGCGGCGCTGAACCTGCGTTTACCCGCGGGACAGATGGCTGCCCGCGCCAGCGCGGATACGCTCCACGCAGCCATCCGCATTGCTTTTGACGATTTGACCGAGCAGCTGCGCAAACACAAGGAGCACCTGCGCAGCCAGTATCGCTACCCCAGGGTACGGGGCGTGGAGCGGCAGCGCATCGAGCCCCAGGCTGCGTTTGAAGACACGGTTGCGGCGGTGAAACCGGAGAAGGTTTCCAGCACGGACGTGACCGGATTTGTAAATGCGAACCTGGATCGGCTGCGCCGCTACGTGGAGCGCGAGTTGCGCTTCCGGCGCGACAGTGGACAGCGGCGTCTGGATGAAGTCAGCATCGAAGAGGTGATCGACGAAGCCATCGCCAATGCGCTGGATGAGCGCGGCCCGCGCCCCGAGAAGATTGCCCTGGAGCCGTGGCTCTACCGGCTGTCGCGCTCGGCCATGGACAGGCTGGCGAATCAGATGGTTCCCGGGGCGCACCCGGTGCGGGGGAATCATGCGGAGACCTATCCATCGCTGGACGCCGACGACGAGGAGATGCTGCAGTTTTACCATCCCGACGAGAGTGCGGCCAACGAAAGCGTGATCGTGGACCGGCACGGCAGTACGCCGGAAGATGATGCCTTGCGCGAAGAACTGATGGCGATGGTGGAGCGCGCCCTGCGTGGGGCAACGCCGCAGCAGAGGGAGGCATTCCTGTTGTTCACCCTGGAAGGCTTCCGTCAGGTTGAGATTGCCGCCATCACCGAGCGCACGCCGGAGCAGGTGCACGCCGACATCGGCATTGCGCGCGAGCACCTCAGGCGTTCGCTGATGGCGGCCGAGAAGCGGCGGACCAAGCTAGTGCCCGAACGCGAATCCTCCCACTCACGCACTGCCTGAGCAGAGACTCTTGTATTGATCGCCGCGATTGCACCTTGCAACCGCGGCGTTTTTGTCTGCGGCCTGGGGGATGCTAGGAGCTTTCGGAGCCGAAACGGTCAGAGAAGCCGGGACATGAGTTCGCGGGCGCGCGGGCCGAGCCGCTCGCGTAAGTGCTCCACGGCTTTGGCGTGAATCTGGGAAACGCGCGACTCGGTCTTGCCGATCGCCCTGGCTATTCGCGCCATGGTCCATTCCTTGAAGTAATAAAGCGTCAGCACGTTGGCCTCATCGTGGGGAAGCCGGCTGATGAACTCGTGCAACCGGCCGCGCGACTCCTTCCGATGGCAGATGGCGTCGGGGCGTTTTTCTGGGTCATCCGGGAGGCTTTCCTGCACGGAGCGGTATTCGCTGTCCTCCTGCGGTTCATAATCGACTTCCTGGCGGTCCTGCACCGCCAGGGCGAACTCGAAGAAAGTGTTCAGGTCCATGCCCATGGAATCGGCTACTTCATCGCTATCGGGCTTACGTCCGAGCTTGGCCTCGAGGCTGCAGGTGGCGTGGTCGAGCTTCTGCTGGCGGGTGCGAAAGTATCGCGAGGCCCAGTCCAGCTCGCGCAGGCTGTCGAAAATGGCGCCGGTAATGCGGATGCGGGCGTACTGCCGGAAGGGGAGATTACGGCAGGGGCCGAAACGCCTGGCGGCGTCGATCAGCCCGATGGAACCGGCCTGGATCAGGTCATCGAGTTGCACCGAAGCGGGCAGGCGGCGGAGGATGGAGCGCGCGACCTGCTTGACGTCGTCCAGATGGCTGAGGACCAGTTGCTCCTGCTCGTCTTCTCCCAGGCAGGGAACGTCTGGCGGAGGCGGAAACGGAAACGGAGCCGGATCGGAAGAAAGATGAGTGCTAGTCACAGGCCAGCCTTTTCGCCACCCTGATCACGGTTCCGGCGCCGCGGAACTTGGCCGAGTTGAACTCGCATGGTGGCTCCTGGCGAGGGTCCGGATCAACCTGAGCTGGACACCTGCTCTAGGAGGTTCATCGGCAAGCGCCGGGCACGGCTTGAGTCAATCGCGGATGGCCAGGAGTGCGGGTTTGGCAGGCAGAAAGGATTCGGCGAGGCGGATGGGAAGCGCCGGCCGCAACCGGCAGGACGGGAGGACCGCGCAAGCCCTCCCGTCAGGATCGAAACTCAGCCCCTTCAACCCTGAAACTAGTAGGTTGACTCCAACCCATTGCTGTCCTTGACCAGCTGGATTGTGGCCTGCGCCGGTGCGGCGTGGTAGTAGTTGGCCCCATGCTGATCGATCAGCATACTGCGGTCATAGGAGGGTAGAGACTGGACCAGATTACCGGCGACATCGAACAGTTCGCCTGCCTTCGTCGTCTGCCACGCCCACGTGTACTGGACCTGGAATTTGTGCTGGCCCAGCTTGGCGACCTTGCCCACGGAGACCAGCTTCCGGGAGGCTAACTGCAACGTGTAACCGGTGGTGCCGTCCTTTTCGGGCACGCCCTTTCCGTCGGGGAGCGAGGCCAGGAACTGTTTGCCGGCGGAAGTCAGATCGACCTGGGCGGCATATCCCTTGCCTTTGCCGATTTTGATGAATCCGGCCTTCTCGAACAGCTTGTATTGGGCATCGGTGGGCTTATCCCCGGCGCTATAGCTGACATTGCCAATATGGAACGTAATGCTGACCGGCGGTGCCGAGTTCAGCTTGGCTTCAATGGCTGCGGTCGCCTGCTCGGGTTTAAGCGATTCCCTGCTCTGGTAGACGACTACGCCAATGCCGCCAACAAAAAGCCCGACCAGCAACAGAATAATTATGACTGGGCCAAACGCGGAACCTTCCTTCTTTTCCATTTCAATTTCATGTTCAAACATCTCAGTACCCTCCGAAGTGGGAGCGGCTATCAATGCGATTGCGGCAGAAAGTGGACTTCTGCCGACGACATCATATGCCCGTTTCATCTGGCGGTTGAGAAAAATCATCAGGATCACCAAACCTTGGTTTCGCCCCGGATGCAGGAATGGGCTGGTTCCGCCGGCAAAGCCGCGGGCACAGCATCGCAACGAGGGTCGATGGGCGCAAGACTGGAAGCGGTTCTGAGCAAAGGTTTCGAGCCGCCTGGCATTCCCTCTTGCGTGGGAGCGCTGTAGTATAGGGAGTTCGAGTCCGCACAAGAGAGGAACCGCAGAGTGAATCCTTCCGATCATCGCGAGCAAGTAGGGCAGGAAGTCCTGGAGACCCGGGAGTGGCTGGATTCGTTGGATTACGTTCTGGAGAATGGCGGAGCAGAACGGGCAGGACGCCTGCTGCAGCAGTTGGAACTGCACACCGCGCGATCCGGCTATCGCCTCCCGTTTTCCGCCACCACTCCCTACCAGAATACGATTCCGTCCGTGAGTCAGCCGCCGTTTCCCGGCAGCCAGGAGCTGGAGCGCCGGATCAAGAGCCTTGTCCGCTGGAACGCGCTGGCGATGGTGATGCGGGCCAACAAGCGCCAGGAGGGCATTGGCGGACATATCTCCACCTACGCCTCGGCGGCCACGCTGTACGAGGTGGCGTTCAACCATTTCTTCCGGGCGCAGACTCCGGACGGAGACCGCGACCTGGTGTTCTTCCAGGGACACGCGGCGCCGGGAATCTATTCGCGCGCATTTCTGGAAGGGCGGATCACGCGAGAAGCAGTTGGAGAATTTCCGCCGCGAGCTGGCCGACGGCGGTGGACTGAGTTCCTATCCGCATCCGTGGCTGATGCCCGATTTCTGGGAGTTTCCGACGGTTTCGATGGGACTGGGGCCGATCCAGGCAATCTACCAGGCGCGCTTCAATCGCTACCTGGAGAATCGCGGACTGAAGCAGTGCAACCAGGGCAAGGTCTGGGCCTTTCTGGGCGATGGCGAGACGGACGAGCCGGAGTCGCTGGGCGCCATCACGCTGGCCTCCCGGGAGAAGCTCGACAACCTGATCTTCGTCATCAACTGCAACCTGCAACGGCTGGACGGCCCGGTGCGCGGCAACGGAAAGATCATCCAGGAGCTGGAGGCGATCTTCCGCGGCGCGGGCTGGAACGTCATCAAGGTAATCTGGGGCACCGACTGGGACCAGTTGATTCAGCAGGACCGCGACGGTTTGCTGGTCAAGCGCATGGGCGAGTTGTGCGATGGCCAGTACCAGAAGATGTTCGTCGAGAGCGGAACCTATTTCCGGCAGAACTTCTTCGGCACCGATCCGCGGCTGCTCAAGATGGTGGAGCACCTGAGCGACGAGCAGATCGAGCGAATGCGTCTGGGCGGGCACGATCCAATCAAGGTCTATACCGCCTACAAGGCCGCGGTGGAGCACACCGGGTCGCCCACGGTGATCCTGGCCAAGACCATCAAAGGCTACGGACTCGGCGAGAGCGGCGAAGGCAGAAACATCACCCACCAGCAGAAGAAGATCAACGACGAGGAGTTGATGATCTTCCGCTCGCGCTTCGGCATTCCTATCGCCGACGAAATGCTGCATGATGCGCCGTTCTACCGTCCCTCCGACGATAGCGCCGAGATCCAGTACATGCGCGAGCGCCGCAAACAACTGGGCGGTTATCTGCCGGACCGCAAGATGCGCGCGCCCAAGCTGGAACCGGTGAGCGAGGAGCTGTTCAAGGAGTTCTATACCGGAGCGGTGGAGCATAAGGTTTCGACCACGATGGTGCTGGTGCGGATGATCGCCAAGCTGCTGCGCGATCCGAAGATCGGCAAACTGATCGTTCCCATCATTCCGGACGAGGCGCGCACCTTCGGCATGGAAGCCTTGTTCCGCCAGGTGGGTATCTACTCCAGCGTGGGACAGAACTATGAGCCGGTCGATATGGACACCTTGCTCTATTACAAGGAGGCCAAGGACGGGCAGATTCTCGAAGAGGGCATCACCGAGGCAGGTGGAATCTCCGAGTTCATCGCCGCCGGCACCTCACCGGCAAACCACGGCATCAACACCATTCCATTTTTCGTCTATTACTCGATGTTTGGCCTGCAGCGCGTGGGCGACCTGGTGTGGGCCGCCGGTGATCAGCGCGCCAAGGGCTTCCTGTGCGGAGGCACCGCCGGCCGCACGACCTTGGCGGGAGAGGGATTGCAGCATCAGGATGGTCACAGCCATCTGCTCGCCTATCCGGTTCCGAACCTGCTGGCCTACGATCCGGCCTTCGCCTTCGAGCTTGCCATCATCGTGCAGGAAGGCATTCGCCGCATGTTCGTGGAGCAGGAGGACATCTTCTACTACATCACGGTGATGAATGAACCGTGGGCGCAGCCGACGATGCCAGGCGAGGTTCGCGAGGGCATTCTGAAAGGTCTGTACCGCTTCCGCCGCTCGGAGAAAAAGGAATTCAAACACAAGGCGCAGTTGTTCGGCTCCGGTGCAATCCTGCTGGAAGTGTTGAAGGCCGCTGAGATTCTGGAGGAAAGATACAAGGTTGCAGCCGACGTGTGGAGCGTGACCAGCTACAAGGAGCTTTACAAGGACGGCAATGCCTGCGAGCGCTGGAACATCCTGCATCCGGGCGCGAAGCAAAGGGAATCGTGGGTGGCTTCGCAACTGAAGAGCACGGAGGGCGTTCTGGTGGCTGCTTCCGATTACGTGAAGGCGCTGCCGGAATCGATCTCGCAGTGGATGCCGCGTCCCTTGATCGCGCTGGGCACCGATGGCTACGGCCGCTCCGAGAGCCGCGCTTCGCTGCGCGAGTTCTTCGAGGTTGATGCCAAGCACATTGTGCTGGCTACCCTGACCGGGCTGCTGCGCGATGGCAAAATCAAAGCCGCCGAGGTGAAGAAGGCAATTGCCGATCTCGGAATCAATTCCGAGAAAGCGGATCCATTCTCCACTTAAGCGCTCGGCGCAGGCAGTTCAGGCGCGCGGTCCCAGGGACCGCATCCATTGAAAGGAAACGCTGTGGCAACAGAATTCAGACTCCCGGAGCTTGGCGAAAACATCGAGACCGGTGACATCGTTCGCATTGCGGTCACCGCTGGCGAATCGATCAGGGAAGGCCAGGCCGTGGTCGAACTGGAAACCGACAAGGCTGTCATCGAAGTTCCTTCCACGGTCAACGGCGTGATTGAGGAAATTGTTGTGGCACCCTCGGCGCGCGTCAAGGTGGGCGATGTGCTGTTCACCTACACGGCGGCCGATCCCAGTGAGGCTCCTCCCCCAACGGCGCATGCTGACGGAGAGACGTCCGTAGCGGTTGTCCGGGATGAGATACCGGAGCTTCGCGCCGCCGCCGTCAACGCGTCGTCCGCCGAGTTGCGACTGCCGGAGCTGGGCGAAAATATCGAATTCGGAGATGTGGTTCGGGTTGCGGTGCGCCCCGGCGAGGAAGTGAGCGAAGGCCAGACGGTGCTCGAACTGGAAACCGACAAAGCGGTCGTGGAAGTTCCGTCCACGGTGAGCGGAACGGTTAGCGAAGTCAATGTGCAGGTGGGACAGAAGCTGAAGGTGGGCGACCTTTTGTTGACGATCGCCGCGACCGTTGAGCCTCCCGCGCCGGTCCCGGCGGAAGCGTCCACCGGGGAGGATGGCAGCGAGCCTGCGCCTGCCCCCGAGGCTTCCTCCGACCAGAGCTACATGGCGATGACGCGGCAGAGCTTTCGCTCGGCGCGCACCGTGGAAGGCAAGAGCGAGGAGCAGGCGTTTCCGCCCGACGCTCCGCCCGAGATTGAGGCGGCGCATCATCCGGCGGGCCTGATCAAACACGCCGGAGCGGAACACCGGACGGTTCCGGCGGCGCCGAGCGTGCGCAAACTGGCGCGCGAAATCGGAGTGGATATCTACCTGGTGAAGGGCAGCGGGCCGGGCGGACGCATCAGCGAGGCCGATGTGAAGGCTTTCGCCAAAGGCGTTTTCACCCGCATGGCCGACCCGGCATCCTCGGTGCAGGTTGCCGCCGCAGCGGGAACCGTGCAGGTCAAGCTGCCGGACTTCAGCCGCTTTGGCAAGATTGAAAAGGTTTCCCTGCGCGGCGTGCGGCGCAAAACCGCCGAGCATCTGGCGCTGGCCTGGAACATCATTCCCCATGTCACGCAATTCGACAAGGCCGATGTAACCGAGCTGGAAGAATTGCGTAAACGCTTTGCACCCAAGGCGGAAAAGGCCGGCGGCAAGATGACCATGACGGCCATCGCGCTCAAGGTTGTGGCGTCGGGACTGAAGGCGTTTCCGCAGTTCAACGCCTCCATCGACATGTCCAGCGAGGAGATCATCTACAAGCGCTACATCAACATTGGAGTTGCGGTGGATACCGAGCGCGGGCTGCTGGTGCCGGTGATCCGCGACGTGGACAAGAAGAACATCATCGAGCTGGCGGTGGAGTTGTCGGCGATCTCCGCGAAGGCTCGCGACAAGAAACTGAAGGCAGAGGACATGGAGGGTGGCTCGTTCACCATCACCAACCTGGGCGGAGTGGGCGGCACGGCATTTACTCCCATCGTCAATCATCCCGAGGTTGCAATTCTCGGCATGTCGCGCGCGCGCGTAGAGCCGGTGTGGATGAACGACAAGTTTGAACCGCGCACCGTCATGCCGCTCTCCGTGTCGTACGACCATCGCATCATCGACGGAGCCGACGCGGCGCGGTTTACGCGCTGGATCGTGGACGCATTGGAGCAGCCATTCCTGCTCTCCGTGCAGGGCTAGATGGGATGGATTAATTCATCTGCGCCGGGCGTTGCCACCCTGAACCCTTTTCCGGTGCATTCGTCTTGAAGGTTCCCGGATGGTGAATCGCAATTCGGGCATCGTGTGAAATAGCAGCGAAGATACGGAATTCAACCGGCTCGACCATTTCAAAGCAGAAACCGGAAGCGAGACATGTCGAACACGAACACAAAAGTTGCAGTGATTGGCGGCGGGCCTGGTGGCTACGCCGCCGCCTTCCTCGGCGCCGACTTCGGCCTTGACGTCACCCTCATCGATCTTGAAAAGAACCCCGGCGGAGTTTGCCTGTATCGCGGATGCATTCCGTCCAAGGCGCTGTTGCACGTTTCGGCGCTGATCACCGAGAGCAAACACGCCGCCAACTGGGGCGTTGAATTCGGCGAGCCGAAAATCGACGTGACTAAACTCCGCGCCTTCAAGGACAGCGTGGTGGCGAAGCTGACCGGCGGCCTGGGCATGATGTCCAAACAGCGCAAGGTCACCTACATCCAGGGCGAGGTGAGCTTTGTGAATTCCACCACGCTGAGCATCAAGAAGAGTGCGGGCGGCGAACAGACGCTGCAGTTCGACAAGATCATCATCGCCACCGGCTCGCTACCGTTGCGCCCAGGACCGCTGGCCGCAACCGGCGCAAACATCCTGGATTCGACCGGCGCGCTGGAGCTGCGCGACGTTCCCAAGACCTTTCTGGTGATCGGCGGTGGCTATATCGGGCTGGAACTGGGGAGTGTGTACGCCACCCTGGGATCGAAGGTGGACGTCGTCGAGATGACTCCCGGGCTGCTTCCCGGCGCCGACCGCGACCTGATTCCTCCGCTGCAGAAGCGGCTGGAGAAACTCTTTGGCAAGATCATGCTGAACACCGCGGTGACCGCCCTGCAGGATGAAATCACAGGCGTAAAGGTCACTTTCAAGCTACCCGACGGAACTTTGCAGGAAACCCGCTACGACAAAGTCCTGGTCTCGGTGGGGCGGCGTCCCAACTCCAAAGTTCCGGGACTGGAGAATACCAAGGTGAAGTTGGACGAGCGCGGCTTCATCGTGGTCAACAAGCAATTGCAGACCGGCGATCCGGCTGTGTACGCGGTTGGCGATGTGGCGGGCGATCCCATGCTGGCGCACAAGGCATCGCACCAGGGACGCACCGCAATCGAACACATTCTGGGACACAAGGTTGAGTTCGCGCCCTATGCGATTCCCGCCGTGGTCTTCACCGATCCCGAGATTGCCTGGGCCGGACTGACCCAGGCCGAGGCGGAAGCCAAGGGCATGGATGTTGAGATCGTCCGGTTCCCCTGGGCGGCCAGCGGACGCGCCGTCACCCTGGACCGCACCGAGGGATTGACGAAGCTGCTGATCGACCGCAAGAGCGAGCGCGTCCTGGGCGGCGCCATCGTGGGTCCGGGAGCCGGCGACATGATCGCCGAAATCGTGCTCGCCATTGAGATGGCAGCCACGGCGTACGACGTCGGACACACCATTCATCCCCATCCAACGCTTTCCGAGACGGTCATGGAGGCGGCGGAGATTTTTTACGGAACTTCGACCGACCTGTATCGTCCGAAGCGCAAGTAGGCAAGGCGGCGGTTACGTTCGAGCCCGGCGTCGCTGCCGGGCTTTTTCGCGCCCCGCGCAGGCTCAGCGGGGAGTGTTGACCGCGCCGCTGCGCAAATATTCCAGGGCCTGCGCGACACTCATTCGCGGCACCGGGCGGTAGTCCCACGAATCTTCGGTTTCTTCGATGTTCAGTGGCTTGACCAGGACCAGGCGGCCTTCGAACGCCAACTGCATGCGGGTCACGCTCCAGTACGCACCCGACACTCTGGATTGCGTAATCTCGATGTGGCCGCCGCGGTTGAGCCGGCCGAGAATGCCCCATCCGAAGGTGACATCCCTGAACAGGGTTCCCTCGATCCTGGCAACGCGCTTCTCCTCGCGGTCGATCAGGATCACCGCATTCATCCCCTGCAGCACCTGCGACTCGTAGTTGGGAGGAGAAAAAGCCGGATTTGGAGTGCACTCCAGGCGCAGGTTGCGATCCTCCTCGGTGGCCGAGGCATAGTCGCAGCGAAAGGCGTCGGGAAGGGCACGGATCAGGCGTTGGATGTGCTCCTGATCGTCTTGTTGTTTCCTGCTTTTTTCCCGCATCCGCGAGGGATCGAGTAGGCGATTGATACGCTCGTCATCCTGCTGGCGCTCCAGGCTGGTCAGCGCCCGGTCGTTGACGGCGACGATCCGGCTGAGGATGCCCTGGGGCGTGTTCACCATCAGCTTGGTTACGGAGCCGCGCGGTTTTTGCACCCGGTCCATCCAGGCGTAGTAATCGTCTTTTCCAGGGGGCTTTTCACTGGCGATGACTTGACGGAGCAGGTCGTTGGCCCGCAAAGTTGGCTGGCCGGAATCGTGAGGGCTGGCCAGGACCGGGGAGATCGGGACCAGGGTGATGGCTAAAATCAGTATCGCGGCCCGCAACCTCAATCGGTCTTCACTAACGGGAAACCTCATGCTTCTCGATTATCAGGGATGCCGGGCAAGCTCTCAAGGAGCGGACCGGAAAACGCAGGAATTTGTTCCGCACCGGGCGCAGTCTCTGCCGGAGACAATGGCAGACTTGGTACTCTGGGAAGGTGCGGCGGGGTATTAAAATTTCGATGCTGTCCAGGGGGGTGTGCGATGAGTTCAATCGTGGATGCGGTTTCGCTCTCCGGCGCTCCCGTGCTGGCGGTGTGCGGTCTCTCCGGCTCGGGAAAAACCACCCTCCTGGAGGCGGCGATTCCAAGGCTGGTGGAGCGCGGGCTGGCGGTCGCAGTGGTCAAGCATGGCGCTCACGGCTACGCGGTGGATCGCGCTGGCAAGGACTCCGAGCGGCTCTTTCGCGCGGGAGCGACGATTGTACTGAGCGGGCCGGAGGAGCAGTTTGAGCGCCGGGCGGAGGCAGCCGCGTTGCCTTTTGCAGCCACCCTGGCGCGGCTCGGGTGCGACCACGACCTTGTCCTGGTGGAGGGTCACAAGGACACGGCCTTGCCAAAGTTCTGGCTGGGAAGCGCAGACCTCTCCAATGCGCCGGATGGGGTCACGAACATTGTCGCCGGCCTCAGGTGGAACAGCGACCGCCTGACGGCGTTCCTGGACTATATCGATCGCTGGCTTCCCCTGGCGTGGAATGCGCGGCCTCTCTATGGTGGTTTGCTGATGGGTGGCAGGAGTTCGCGCATGCACTCGCCCAAGCAGATGTTACGCTTTGGCGGAAGGGCTTTGGGCGAGGTTGCGGCCGCAGCCCTGGCCGCAAGGTTGGGCGATCGGCGGACCGTGGTGCTGGGGTCCTCCGCCGCGTCGCCCGAGGCGCTGAGACATCGAACCCGATTGCCGGATCCGCCGGGCTTCGCCGGGCCGGGAGCGGGGCTGATTGCAGCCCATCGTTGGGCGCCGGAGGCGGCATGGATCGTGGCCGCCTGCGATCATCCGTGGTTAGCCGCCGCGCACGTGGACTGGCTTGCCGCGCAACGCCAGCCGGGCCAGTGGGCGCTGATCCCGACCCAGAATGATGGCCACCCCTGCCCCACACTGGCCTTGTACGAGCCGCAGGCGCTGGAATTTCTGGAGCGGCGGGCGCGTGCCGACGGCGATCACAATGCGCGTCCGTTGGCGTTGCTGGAGTTGCCTCGCACCCGGCTGTTGGAGCCACCGGCCGAGCTTGCCGACGGCTGGAAGAATGTGAACACGCCCGAGGAACTACGCGCCGAGCAAGCCCGCCTTGCGCCTTCGCCCAGCCGCGCCGGCGAGTAAACAGGAACAGAGAGGAAGTCCGGTCCATGCTTACCTACGAGGAAGCGCGCCGCATCATCCTGGAACGCGTCACCTCGCTCGGCGCGGAGTCCGTAGGTCTGCTCGGGTCTCTGGATCGAGTGCTGGCCGAGGATGTCATCGCACCCTGGGAACTGCCTTCGTTCAGCAACTCGGCGATGGATGGCTACGCCGTGCGTGCAGAGGATTGCCGGGATGGAGAGGCGCTGGCGATCATCGACTACATTGCCGCCGGAGGCCGCGCCACAAGATCAGTGCTGCCCGGAACCGCGATCAAAATTATGACCGGGGCGCCGCTGCCGGATGGCTGTGACAGCATTCTGCCCATCGAGCACGCCGAGGAAGCCATGGGAGTAGTGCGCGCCCTGAGGCCGGTGGCACTGCATCAGCACCTGCGCCTTGCGGGCGAGGACGTGCGCCAGGGCGAGACCGTTCTTGGGGCCGGAACCGTCGTGCGTCCCTATGAAATCAACATGCTCGCCTGCCTGGGAATGGAGCAGGTGGCAGTGGTGCGCAGGCCCACCGTGGCCGTTGTTGCAACCGGGGACGAGCTCATTGCCCTGGGCGAAAAAGCGGTTCCAGGCCGGATTGTGAACAGCAATTCCTACGCGCTGGCGGCGGCCATCCGTGGCGTGGGCGCGCTGCCGGTGCTGTTGGGAATTGCGCGCGACAATCTGGCGAGCCTTCGCGAGAAGCTCGCCCAGGGCTTGGAGGCCGATGCGCTGGTCACCTCAGCCGGAGTTTCCGTGGGAGACCGCGACCTGGTGCGCGAGGTGCTCTCGGAGCTGGGAGTGGAAATCGTGTTCTGGAAGGTCAAGGTCAAGCCGGGAAAATCGCTGGCATTCGGTGTGCTCCGGGGGAAGCCGATTTTTGCCCTTCCGGGAAATCCCGTCTCGGCCATGTTGACTTTCGAAGAGTTTGCCGCCCCGGCCCTGTTGAAGATGATGGGACACAGACAGCCCGTGAAGCCGTTGTTGCCGGCCGTGCTCCAGCACGAGATAAAGAAGAAGCCGGAAGAAACCCAACTGGTGCGGGTGAGACTGGAATATTCAGGTGGAAAGTACCTTGCCTGGAGCGCGGGCCAGCAGCAGACGGGCCGCCTGAAGACGTTGTTGCTGGCCAACGCCCTGGCAGTGCTTCCAGCCGAACGCGAGGTGATTGCCGCCGGCGAAGAAATTCAGGTTCATCTCCTCGACGGAAGCGTGGGCATGAGCTCGTTCTAACCGCAGCGATCGCCGCGCCGGGCGTGTCGGCGCCATGCCCGGCGCGCAGGATTCAATCTTCCTTTTGCAGCTATTTGGTGCAGCTATTGGTCCTGCAACAGGACTTTGTAACCGCGCTGGAAGGATTGCAGATGACCCGCCATCGCCTCCCGCGCTTTCACCGGACTGTGCTGCCGGAACGTTTCCAGAATCTTGTGGTGCTGGGCCACGGCCTGTTCCATGCCTTCTTTCAGAAGTATGCTTTTGCTGATCAGATCCATCATCTGTTCGCGCACGCCCTTCAAAAGATTATTGAGGACGTCGTTTTTCGCGGCGATTCCCATCGAGAGATGAAACGATAGGTCAAGTTTCTTGAACTCGTCGGCGTCGTCAACCGACTCCGCCATCCGGTCGACCAACTGTTCCATCGCCGCCAACTCTTCCAGCGTAATGCGTTCCGCGCACAAGGCGGCAAGTTCGGCCTCAAGAATCAGGCGGGCCTCGACGAACTCGTACAGCGCCTTGGCGTTGGTAAGAAGTCCATTGCTCAGCCAGGCACTGGTGAAATAGGCCGAAGGTTGTTCGGCAACATAACTTCCGCCCCCGGCACGCACCCGGATCAATCCAATGAATGCCAGCGACGTAAGCGCCTCGCGCAGGCTGGAGCGGCCGACGTTGAACGCCCGGCAGAGCTCGGCTTCCGAAGGCAGCTTTTCACCCGGCTGCCAATCGCCTGCCGTGATCCGGGCAGCAAGACGCTTTGCCACTTGTTCACTCAAAGTGGCGCGGGGCAGAGGAGCGATACCTTCGAATGACTTAGGTTGCATTGCCTTGGTAAAATTGAGTGTAGGCCCAAAAACTACCCTGTCAATCATATTTTCAACTTGTTGGACAAGATGGCATGTAGTAATGTTCGTCCGCATTGCAAGGTCAAATCGTGTGCACCGTCACGGTCGCCGCATTTACGGAACGGCGGAAAAGTGCCGGAAATGACACGCCCGGTCCCGCTGGCCGGCGGACGTGGTTCCAGGCGCCCGTCGGGTTCGGACCTCGGCGGTCGCATTCATTTTCACGATGGAGCACCTGAATCCATCTACGCACCGGGTGTTTCACGATTCGATTGCCGTTGTCTCCCTTTCCGCCTGGAGACGGCGGTGCACACAGCAGGTGGATTCGGCCGACGCCCTGAGCTCTACGCCGATGCGAGGTCCGCATGAACGCAACGCTACAGTCTTCCTCCATTATCGATTCCTTCCAGGCGCATGCTGAAGCCGTCAATGCGCAAGTGCTCAGAGTTGCAACCAGGGAACTGGCGCTGCAGTCGGTTGTCCAACTGTTGAACCAGGAGGCAGTGGAGGATAAGCCCGGTTGTTATGCCGTATGGGCCCGCTGTCCAATGGTCGGCCCGGACGAAAGAAGGAACCTGGAAGGCGCAGTTCCAGGGCTCAAGTTCGACGTGACCCGCGAGCTGGCGGCCGCGGCCAAAGTCGGCGTCAGCCAGATGGACTGGGCGCTGGCCAACACCGGCACCCTGGTGCAGAGCGCGGACGAGGTGGACAAGCGCCTGGTTTCCACTTTGCCGCTGCTGCACATCGCGCTGGTCTCCACCGCCGCGCTCCTGCCGGACCTTGCCGCGGTCCTTACCCGTGTGGATCCCCGCAAGTCGGCCTATCTTTCCTTCATCACCGGCCCCAGCCGCACCGCCGACATCGAGCGCGTCCTCACCATCGGCGTGCACGGTCCCGAGCGCCTCATCATTGTGCTGGTGGATCATTTGGAGGTAGCAGCGTGAAACAGGAATTCAAGCAATCCATTCTCGATGCCCTCGCCAATCCCAATCTCGCCGGAGCGCTGGGCAGGTTTTCCGTTGCCTATCGCGTCAGCCGCGCCAAGGCTTACGAAGGCATCGACTTCGAAGCGGTGCGCACCCAGATCGCCGGCATCAAGTCGTCCGCCGCCTCGCACTTTGACGAACTCGCCGAAACCTTTACCCGCGCCGCCGAAGCTCGCGGCGCCAAGGTATTCCGCGCCAACGGTCCCCAGGCCGTCAAGGACTACATTCTCCGGCTGGCGCAGGAGCGCGGCGTCAAGAGCATCGTCAAGTCCAAATCCATGGCCTCGGAGGAGATCCATCTCAACGAGCATCTGGAAAAGGCCGGCATTGCGGTGCGGGAAACCGATCTGGGCGAGTGGATCATTCAGCTCGCCCACCAGCGGCCCTCGCACATGGTGATGCCCGCCATCCACATGACCAAGGAGGAGGTTGCCGAGGTTTTCAGCGCGACGGTCGAGCCCGGACAGATGCCCGATATTCCGAAGCTTGTGAAGTTTGCCCGCGGCAAATTGCGCCCCATCTTTCTCGGCGCCGACATGGGCATCAGCGGCGCCAATATCGCGGTTGCAGAGACCGGCAGCCTGATCATCATCACCAATGAAGGCAATGCCCGCCTGGTGACCACCCTGCCGCGCATCCACGTTGCCATCGTCGGGCTGGAAAAACTCATCGAGCACTTTGCCGACATCGAGCCGATTCTCACCGCGCTGCCGCGCAGCGCCACCGCGCAACTGCTGACCAGCTATGTCTCCATCATCAGCGGGCCGGTGCCCAACACAGACGGCACGCCCAAGGATCTGCATATCATCCTGATGGACAACCGACGCAATGAGATGGCGCACGATCCCCGCTTCAAACCGGCGCTGCAGTGCATCCGTTGCGCATCCTGCCTCAACGTCTGCCCGGTGTTTCGCCTGGTAGGCGGACATGTCTTCGGCAAGGTCTACACCGGCGGCATTGGCACCATCCTCACCGCCTGGTTTGGCGCCCTGAAGGAATCCGACGAGATCCAGAGCCTCTGCATCCAGTGCGGCAACTGCAAGGAAGTCTGTCCCGGCAAGATCGATATCCCCGACCTCATCCTGGAACTGCGCCGCCGCCTCGCCGTCGAGCAAGGGCAGCCCATGGTGCAGAAGGCAATCTTTTCGGTTGTCAACAACCGGCGCATGTTCCACACCATGTTGCGCGCCGCCTCGCTCGGACAAAAGCCTTTCGCCCGCCAGGGTTTCATCCGCCACCTGCCGTTGTTCCTCGGCAGCATGACGGATTTCCGCTCGCTCCCGGCCATCGCCGAAGAGCCGTTCCGCGATCGCATCATGAAGATCAAGCAGCCAAAGTGCGCGGAAAAAGCCGCGTTCTTCACTGGCTGCCTGGTGGACTTCGCCTATCCCGAAATGGGCGAAGCAGTCGTCCAGGTGCTCAACAAGGCCGGCATCGAGGTAACCTTTCCTGAAGCCCAGACCTGTTGCGGCGCGCCTGCGCGCTACAGCGGAGCCTACGAAGTGGCCGCGCAGAATGGCGCCGATAACATTCGCGCCCTGCTCTCTGAAGATGTGAACTATGTCGTCTCCGCCTGTCCCACCTGCACCGTGGCGCTCAAGCAGGACTTCATCGCCAATCTCGAAGCCGTGGGCCGCACCGATGAACTGCCCGCCGCGCGCCGCCTGGCGGAAAAGGTCGTGGACTTCTCCACTCTGGTCAGCCAACTGGTGGAACAGGGCCGGCTCAAGTTCAAGGAAGGCATTGAGGGAGTCAAGTTCACTTATCACGACTCCTGCCATTTCAAGCGTACCTTGCACGCCGATCAGACTCCTCGCAAGCTGATGCGGCAGGCCGGGTACGAACTGGTGGAGATGCAGGAATCCGACATGTGTTGCGGCATGGGTGGCTCCTACACCCTCAAACTGCCGGAGCTTTCCGCGCCGATTCTGGATCGCAAACTGGTGAACATCGAGCAAGCCGGCGTGCCCCTAGTGCTCATCGACTGTCCCGGTTGCGTGATGCAGATTCGCGGCGGGCTCGACAAGCGCGGATCCAACATCAAGGTGGAGCACACCGCCCAGCGCATTGCTGAAAGCCTGCAATAGCACCAGCCTCCGGAAAGCCCGGCGAGTACGCCGGGCTCCTACCGGGTTCAGTGCATTCGGAATCGCGGGTGGCGCGCGCAATTGGCTCACGACTCCGTGCGACGCGCTGACCGGTGGAGGCCTGCGGATACATCCCGGATTATTTTCTTGATGCGCCGATACTCATCAACGTATATGCTCATCAGCATGGGCGGCTGCCCGGACGGGAGAATACGGAAATGGCGGAGCACAAGGTAAAACGTATGAATATCAACGTGGAAGTCAGCCTCCACGACGCCTTCAAGGCGGCAACCGCCGCCCACGGCGACAACATGACCGATGTCCTCATCGAGTTTATCCAGAACTATGTGGGCAAGCATGGCCTGGCGCCGAACAAGAAAGGGCGCCACAAGTAAATTGGGCCGCGCGTTAGCCCCGTGCATCCACACGGGACCTTTTCCCACGCTCAATGCAGAAAGTTCAGGCCGCCGGAATCGGCGGCCTGAACGGTGTCTCCAGGACATTAAGCTTCAAACTCCGCCTTAACGTCCGGTCCGCGCCCTTCCAGCCTGGCGCGTATTTTGTTTCCAGGTCGTAGTCGTCTGCTCCCCATTCGGCGCCGCTCGTCAACCGCGCCCGCCGGTTGAACATGGCTCCTGCAAAGGGCTCGGCCGATCCACGACCTGGGTCATCTCAGTTGATCACCGCGCTGCTGGTGATCGTGTTAATCAAGTACATGTAGGGAAACACACCATCGTCTCCTACCTGCGTCTCCATGATCACCACCGTGTCGTCGGTTGGGTTATTGTTCCACACGGTGCTCCAAATGCCCCGCCAACCGTAACTGCCCTTGCCTCCCAGCCAGAAACCGGAGCCGCCGGGTACATCGCTTACCTGCACGTCCACTCCGTAGCCCCAAAGGTCCCCGGTAAGGCCGGAAATCTTGAATTTATCGGGGGTGGGTTGCGTCATCAACTCAACCGCCTTGCGGCTTACGACGCGCACTCCATCCAATTCCCCTTTGTTCAGCATCATCTGCGCGAACCGGTAATAGTCATAAGCGGTGCTGTGCAGACCGCCGCCCGCGGAGAGATACTGCTTGTTCTTGCCGAACGAATATTCCTGGTCTTCAGGAAGCAGACCCAGCTTCTTTTCCGTGAACCGGGTTCCCGCCTCGTTCTTGACGGTGGCTTCCGGAATTCTGGAGAACTCGCTCGGCGGCGGATACCACCAGCTCTCATTCATCTTTAGCGGCTGGAAGATCATCTTGGCAACGTACTGATCCAGTGGCATTCCCGAGAACTTTTCCACCAGGTACCCGAAGATGTCCTGCGAAGCGTGTGCATACTGCCAGCCTTCGCCAGGCTGATAGGCCAACGGGCACTGCGCCATCGCCATCACATTGTCCTTGAGGGTGTTGGTATAGTTGGCGTCGAACAGGTCATGCGCGCCCTTGGCAACGTAACATTCCGTCACATTGCTGGTCGCGGCGTTCATCCCGTGATAAAACGTGCATGAGAATCCTGCCGAATAGCTCAACAGATCATGCATGGTGATTTCGCGTTTGGCCGGCACCAGGGTGATGTTGCCCTTGCCGTCGTCCTGGGCCACCTGCATGTTCTTGAATTCAGGAATGTACTTCGAGAGTGGATCGTCGAGTTTGAACATTCCCTTGTCGTAGAACTGCATCAAGGCGACCGTGGTAATCGGCTTGGTCATCGAGGCCTGGCGGAAGATGGCGTCCGTCTTCATCGGAGTGCCTTTCTTGGCATCTCCATAGGCTTTGAAGTAGCAGATACGCCCATGCCGGGCAACCAGTACCACCGCTCCCTTGTAATACTTTGCCTTAATCCCATCCATGGCGAACTCGTCGATCTGCGACAGGGTCTTCGCCGACATCCCAACTTTTTCCGGTTTTACAACTTCGATCTGTCCCGCCCAACACTGCATGGCGGAGAACAGAAGACTGATCATTGCAACGGTTGTGAGACGTACAACTTTCCTCATCGATTCCTCCCCTAATGGTCCAAGGGCCCAGTCGTTGCGACGGGCACAACCACGGGTCCGGACCGTTTTGCAGCGATCCATCGATCGCCAGTTCATGTTCTTCCGCTTCGCTTTCGGCCACGTGAACGTGTTTTCGTGGCCTCCTCTAGGCGAACCGGACTACTTTGACGAGTCAACTCGAGACAGTATGAAGGATCGCTGCCAGCCAAGTCGAGAACGTCATCGGATGCGAAACAGGAATGATTGTTGTTACGTTTGGAGAATGAGCCGGAGTGTGGAATGGCTCTGCGGATGGCGATGAGAACAAACTTGTTCCCGGCTGGCATCCGTAGAGCTTCACACTGAAGAAGATAGCGTTCAGAAAATGGAACGCTGGCGGCCATTTGATTGGCTCCGTGAACCCATGTGCGCGTACTGTGCACAAAGAGACAGCTCACCTCCCCGAGCCTAGGGGCGTGGGGTTGGATTGACAGTGACCTGCATCACGGATAGTTGTGTTAACAGATATACAGGCAGCCGCCATGGGCAATCACCGGGAGCGGCGCAGTGCGCCAATCGTATCCCTCGCTGCGTGTTCCGATCGCAGCACGGAGAACTGCCGGGAACCCGCATTCCTGGACACCGCTGGCCAACCGGCTCGTCCCGGCTGGAGTTGACCTCCGTACTGTGGCACAATTGATGGGACAAACGACGAACCGGATGACGACAAGCACTCGCTGGTATCTGCGGGGATGGTGAAATGGCAGACACACTAGCCTTAGGAGCTAGCGCCGCAAGGCATGGGGGTTCAAGTCCCCCTCCCCGCACCAAATCCGCAACCGCCGGCCTGGCTCAACCATAGAAGGTCTCAGCAACCCGCATATAATCTTTCCGCCTGGCGGGGAAAACGCCGGCGCAATGCATCACCCTCTTGTTGCCGCAATTCATTTCCGGGAAGCAGAACGTACAATAGTCGAGTGGACTGCCGCCGCGAGGCCGGGCCGGATTTTATCGTGGAAAGGTATTCATGTCGCTGATTCAACCCTTCCGAGCGTATCGGCCCAAGGCCGAGCTGGCGGCCCGCGTGGCCTCTGTTCCCTATGACGTCGTCAATACGGCGGAGGCGCGCCAGTTGGCCGACGGCAATCCGTACTCGTTTCTGCACGTCTGCCGGCCCGAAATCGATCTCCCCGAGGGCATTGATGAGCACGACGGATCGCGTCTACGCCACGGGCGCCGCGAATCTGAAGAAGTTCATCGCCGAGGGCATTCTCGCGCGCGAGGCCGAGGATTCACTCTACGTCTACCAGCAGCGCATGGGAGAGCACGTACAGGCCGGTCTGGTCGCACTCTGTTCGGTCCGGGAGTACGAGGAGAATCGCATTAAGAAACACGAATTCACGCGGCGCGATAAGGAAGACGATCGCACCCGGCACGTCTCCGAGCAGAACGCCAATGCCGAGCCGGTGTTTCTTACCTACCGGGCCCAGGCGGAGATCGATGCCATGGTGGACGCTGTCCGCCGCCACCGAGCCTCTGTACGACATCACGACGCCGGATGGGATCGTTCATACCGTCTGGAGAATTGCCGACCCGGCGATGATCGCGCAGCTTGATCGAACTGTTCCGCGGCGTCGAGGCGCTCTACATCGCCGACGGCCATCACCGCACGGCCTCCGCCGTTCGCTACGGTCAAGCCTGCCGCGCCCGCAATCCGCACCCAACCGGCAACGAGCCGTATGAGTTCTTTATGGCCGTGGTCTTTCCCCATAATCAGCTCAAGATTCTCGATTACAACCGCGTCGTCAAGGATCTGAACGGCCTCACGCCGGAACAGTTTCTGGCCAAGATCGGGGAGAAGTTCGAGGTGAGTTCCGCCGCGAACCGGCAACCGTCCCAGGCTGCGAGCTTCGGAATGTATCTGCAAGGCAAGTGGTACACCTTGAAGGCGCGTGCCGGAAGCTATCCGGCCGAGGACCCGATCAAACGGCTCGATGTCAGCATTCTCCAGGACAACCTGCTCTCTCCGGTGCTCGGCATTCACGACCCGCGCACGGACAAGCAGGATCGATTTCGTCGGCGGAATTCGCGGCATGGACGAGCTGGAACGCCGGGTGAAGGAAGGATATGCGGTTGCCTTCTCGCTCTATCCGACCTCGCTGGATCAATTGATCGACGTGGCCGATGCCGGCCAGGTGATGCCGCCCAAGTCCACATGGTTCGAACCGAAGCTGCGGTCGGGACTGCTGGTGCGCCTCTACGAGTAGCGTCTGCGCGGCACGTGATGTGGCTTGCTACTGCTGGCCCAATTCCAGGGCAGTTCGCCTCGGCCTGCCTTCCAGCGGAACAAGCAATTCCATTCAGGAATCACACTTTGTTAGAATTTTCGTCAAGCTCATCTTCCCGGATGGGCCACCTCAGCTGGTCCAGCGGAGTCTTTCTTGCTTACTACGATTCCCAAAGCGCAGCGTTGCCAGCGATCGTGGTCATCCCGCATTTCGGCGCGATCGTGTGCTCTCCGCGCAGTAGCTCCCGCCGAGCTGTTGATGATGCTTCGAACATTCGGTCGTTGATCCGCATTGCTCATTTGAACCGCGGCTTGCCGCGCATTCATCTTCAGGAGAAGGCTTCATGTTTCGCAAGACTCGTCTCTTTACCCCAGGCCCGACACCTCTGCTTCCGGCGGCGCAGTTTGCCATGGCGGCAGCCGATCTTCATCACCGCACCGCCGAGTTTCGCGCGCTCTACCTCAAGGTTCTGGCGCAGTTGAAGGTCTTCATCGGCACCAGCAATGACGTGGTCGTGCTCGCCTCCTCAGGCACCGGAGCCATGGAAGCCGCGGTCAGCAATCTCACCAGCCCCGGCGACAAGGTTCTGGTCCTGAGCGCCGGAAAATTCGGCGAGCGCTGGGTCTCGCTGGCCAAGGCCTTCCACTGCGAAACCGTCGTGCTCTCCAAGCCCTACGGCCAGACCTTTCCCATCGAGGAAGTTAAGGCCCTGCTCACTCCGGACGTGAAGGCCGTTTTCGTGCAGGCCACGGAAACCTCCACCGGCGTGCGCCACGATGTGGCCGCGCTGGCCCGGTTGGTGAAGGGAACCGACGCGCTGCTGGTCGTGGACGCGATCACCGGACTTGGCACCACCGCCTTCGACGTGGATGGCGATGGCATCGACGTCATCATCGGCGGCTCGCAGAAGGCGCTGATGATTCCTCCCGGCCTGGCCTACCTGGCCGTCAGCGAGCGCGCCTGGGCTCGCATGGAGACCAGCACCCAGCCGCGCTATTACTTCGATCTGCGCAAGGAGCGCAAGTCGGCGCCAAGGGCGAAAGCGCCTATACCCCGTCGGTCGCGCTGATCGCCGCCATGGGCGCGGCGCTCGACTACCTGGAGCAGCAGGGAAGCGGCGACCTCGCCAAGGGACGCGACCTGCTGATTGCCAATGCCGAGCTCAGCGCCCTGTGCATGAGGACCGCGGCCGCAGCCCTCGGGCTGGAACTGTTCTCCGTCTCGCCACGCCGCCGCCGTCACCGCCATCAAGGCGCCCGCGGGCGTCTCTTCCAGCGATCTGGTCAAGGGCTTCAAGAAGGAGTTCGCCGGCGTGCTCTCCGACGGACAGGGCGAGATGAAGGGCCAGATCCTGCGCATCGCCCACATCGGCTATCTCGACTACCTGGACTGCATCGCCATCATCGCCGGGCTGGAGCAGGTATTGGCCCAGCTCAAGCCGGCGAGCTTCCAGTATGGCGACGGCCTCCGCGCCGCGCAGCTTGTCTACGCCGAAGCCCGCCAGAACGGAGAGAAGCCAGTGAAGATCGTCGTCGCGGAGAAAATTGCCGCCGCCGCGATGAAGGTGCTGGAGGCGATTCCGGACAGCACGGTGATCACCCCGGAGCAGTTTGCCCTCGATCCCGTGCAGGCCGTTTCCGATGCCGATGCGCTGATCGTGCGCTCGGCCGTGCAGGCCGACGCCGCGCTCATCGAAGCCGCCAGAATCATTCGCGTCATCGGCCGCGCCGGAGTCGGCGTGGACAACATCGATGTCGAGGTCGCCACCCGCCGCGGCATCGTGGTGATGAACGCGCCCGGAGCCAGCGCCGTTTCGGTGGCGGAACTCACCCTCGGCCTGATGATCGCCATGGCCCGCCACATCCCGCGCGCCGACCAGACCACGCGTGCCGGCAAGTGGGAGAAGAAGAGTTTGCAGGGAACCGAGCTGGCCGGCAAGACCCTCGGCATCATCGGCCTCGGCAGGATCGGCACCGAGACCGCGCTGCGCGCCCAGGCCTTCGGCATGAAGCTGGTCGGCAGCGATCCCTACCTGTCTCCCGCGCGCGCCAAAGAGCTTGGCATCGAGCTGGTTTCCATCGACGCGCTTTACGCCCAGGCCGACTACATTTCCCTGCACGTGGCGCTCACCCACCAGACCGCCGGCATGATCAACGCCGAAGCCATCGCCAAGATGAAGCCCGGCGTGCGCCTGGTGAACTGCGCCCGCGGCGAACTGGTGGACGAGGCCGCCGTGGAAGCCGCCCTGCAGCTCCGGACACATCGCCGCCGCCGCGCTCGATGTTTTCCGCGAGGAGCCGACCCACAACACCGCCCTGCTCTCGGCGCCCAATCTGCTGGCCACGCCGCACCTTGGCGCCTCCACCAAGGAGGGTCAGGAGGCGGTCGGAATTCAGATTGCCAAGCAGGTGCGCGACTATCTGCAGCAGGGCATCGCGCAGAATGCGGTGAACCTGCCCTCGCTCTCCGACGTCGAGTACAAGCAGATCAAGCCCTACATGGCGCTGGCCGGCCAGACTGGGACGCTTTGCCGCGCAGTTGTTCGCCTCCAACCTGGCCGAGATCGACGTGAAGTTCGAGGGCGAGATCGGCGGCTGGAAGACGCAACTGATTCGCAGCGCCGCCGTCGCCGCCATTCTCCAGTCGGATACCGACGAGCCCACCAACATCATCAACGCTCAGGCCGCGGCCGAAGAGCGTGGCGTGGTGGTGCGCGAGACTCGCGCCGAACCCAATGCGCGCGTCAACCTGATCCACCTCAAACTCGCCGGTCCCACCGGCTCGGTCGAATGCAGCGGCACCATCGTTCACGGCTCTTCGCCGCGCCTCATCCAGCTCAATGGCATTGACATCGAGTCGCACCTCGAGGGCAACTTCGTCGTGGTCTCCAACCTGGATGCGCCCGGCGTGGTCGGCTCCATCGGAACCTTGCTGGGCAAGCACGGCATCAACATCGCCCGTCTCTCGCTGGGCCGCGAAGGCCGCCAGGCACTGGCCATCGTGCAGGTGGATGAGAACGTTCCCGCCGAGGTCTTGGCCGAACTGCGCCAGGCAACCTCGGTGCAGAGCGTGGCCAGCGTCAAAATGTAGCTTGTTTGAAAAGGTTCGCCCACAACCGCCCCCGGCTGGCCATCATGGGGCAGGTGAAACAAGCACCAGAATGGCCACCGCGCACTCAAGCCAACCGAGTGCTCGGGTGGGTTACGTCTGAAGTTCGAGTATCGAAGAGGTGGTGTTTGTTCTCAGTGTGAGGCGAAGACTAGATTCTCTTCTGGCTGGCATCGGCCGGCCAGATTTGTTCTACCACCACGCTGACCACATCCGTAAGCGCGAAGGCGGCAATTTGCGGATGAGCCGGTCAGGGTACTTTCGCGTAGCCAAAAAACCATGCACCAACGCCGACGGCAGTTGCAATCAGAGTCGCCGCCAGGGTGATGTTCATGGGGGCTTTCATACGATCCGGCCTTCCTCACTCTAAGCGATACATCTCACGCCCAGGTTTTGTTCCTTCCATTTTGTCACGCAACCCTGCCACTGGCATTCCAAGTATTGCACCGCTTCTGGTGCGGTATATCCACGCACCAGCAACTCCCACAAACCGAAGAACTCTCGCCGCTCACCGATTTTCCGCAGCAACAAAAAGCAAAGCTGGTCAGCGGAGCGCTTCTTCTTTTAGAATGTTGCTCTCTGATGTCATCTGACCAAACACTCTATATCGATTCAGCGCAGAAGTTTGAAAGTCTTGCTGCGCAAGCTATCATCCCAGACCGTAATCGGCCTCGACACGGAATTCATCTCCGAGGGCCGCTACGAGCCCGAACTCTGCCTGGTGCAGCTCTCGACGACCGAAGACATCTTCATCGTCGATCCCATCGTGTTGCCCGAGCTTGGGCCGATGTGGGAGCTGCTGGCCTCGCCCGGTCGCGAAATCGTCACCGTCGCCGCCCGCCAGGAAATCAAGTTCTGCGCCAAGGGCGCGGGACAGGCTCCGGCCTGCGTGCTGGATCTGCAGGTCGCCGCCGGCCTGCTCGGCTACGGATACCCGCTCTCGCACACCAATCTTTGCCTGCGCATTCTCAACGCGCGCGTCAACGGCGGTGAAAGTTTCACCGACTGGCGCAAGCGTCCGCTGCGTCCGGTGCAGCTCGAATATGCTGCCGACGATGTGCGCTACCTGCTGCCGATGCGGGAGAAGATTCTGGCTCGCGCCGCAGAAACTGGATCGCACCAACTGGGTTCGCGGCGAATGCGATCACCTGGTCAAAACCGTGATGCGCGAGGATGAGCGCTGGAGAATTTCCGGAAGTGCGCGCCTCAGCCGCCGTCAACTTGCGGTGCTCAGGGAAGTTTGGCGCTGGCGCGACCGGCAGGCCCGCGGCCTCAATGTTCCGGTGGCGCGCGTGCTCGGTGACAGTATGTTGATCGAGGTGGCGCGCCGCTCCCCGGCAACCGTCGAGGATCTGTTCTCGATTCGCGGTCTCGACAGCCGGCTTGCTGCGCAAGGCGGAGCAGGGAGTCGTCGAGGCGGTCGCCACGGCCCGCGCCGATCCCGGAGTCAGATCTTCCCGGCAATGAGCGGCGCGACGATCCTCCCCAGGTTGCGGTGCTGACCAAGCTGCTCTCGGTCGCGGTGGGCAATCTTGCCGCGGAAACCGACGTGGATACCGCGTTGCTGGCGACCACCAGCGACCTGCAGGAGATTGTGCGCTGGTTTCTCGACCAGGAGGGCACACCCCGCCCCGAGGTTCTGGAGGGATGGCGGGGCGAGATCCTGCAGGAGTCGCTGATCGGTTTTCTCGAAGGCAGAAAGGTTGTCCGGGTCGGCAATGTCCGCCGCCCCAACCCGCTCATCTTCGAGCCGTTCTCCAGGGAATAGCCCGGTCCGGGGAGCTAGAACCTGTTCCAGCCGCGCCACAGCCACAGGCCCGCCATCAGCCAGCACAAGCAGCCCGCTGGATGCGCCGAGGATGGTGACGAATGGGCGCAGCTTGTCCATCCGCACCGTCAACTGCTGCTGTTCTTTCTCCAGGTGCGATTCCGCGTTGTCCAGAAAGAGTTGATCGTCTTCGTGCATGGAGAGCGCGCTGCGGTAAATCAGCAATACCGCCAGCGCCGTCGTCAGCACGGCCCACAGCGTACCAGAGCACGGACATCGGTTCCATAACAGCCACCTTCGGCGCTACATCCGGCGCCTGCACGGTGAGTGCTCAACGCGCCTGCCCGGAGTCGAAACTGACCGAGCCGCAGGCATTATAAGCACGATTTCTCAGATGCTGCTCGCTGAATTATTTTTGAGCCGGTCCGCCTCAGAGGTGTCAACTCAACGGGCGAGTCTGGCACCGTCCATGCGATTTTGCGACCATCGCGCATTGCCGCCGCATCCAAATCATAGAGCTGAATATTACTCAGGCTGAGTGTCACGCTCGCCGTGACATTCAAGCCCGGAGTTTTGCTATACTAGGTTCTTTATCGAGGAGAAAAACCGCATGTCCACCACCACATCCACTCCTGAAGTTAAGAACGCTCCTCTCACCCTCACCCCGGCTGCCATCGCCAAGGTGAAGGAGATCATGGCTCAGCAGACTCCCGTTCCCACCGGTCTTCGCGTGGGCGTTGTGGGTGGCGGCTGCTCTGGATTCTCCTACAGCATGCAGTTTGAAAACTGGCGCGGGAGCCATGGATAAGACCTTCGAGTACGAGGGCCTGAAGGTCTATATCGATGCGACTTCGCTGATGTACCTGCAGGGCGCAAGCGTTGACTATATCGAGACCCTGGAAGGCGCTGGCTTCAAGTTTGAAAATCCGAACGTCAAGAGCACCTGCGGCTGCGGCTCCTCGTTCAGCGTCTAAGTTCAGCTTGCACCGCAGAAGTCAAAACCCCGTCTTGCGGCGGGGTTTGTCTTTGGCTGCGGCTCAAATCCTCCATGTTCTCACTGGCGTGTGAAGGCGCGGGCGGGAGTCGCTGGCGCGGCGGCGTTCGACGGAGCCAGGGCTACGGGTCGCGGTGCACCTGTTGCCCAGTGCGCTGGTTCCGGTAGCCCTGCGGGTTCTGGCTGGAATTGCCAGGTCCGTTGCCGTTCGCACCCAGGAACATGTTCGGATTGTATGGTCCCACCAGCAGCTGTCCTTTATCCTGGCTTGGATCGTAGATGAAAAACCACTCGTTGTACTTCTTCTTGTCGCCGAAGGAGTGAATTCCCTCGGCCTTCTGACTTGCTCACAACGCCCAGCACGGTCCGCCGCCGAGCACCTGCCCCGGATTGTTGCCGGGCCGCTGCTTCCAGCCGGGCGGTTGCCCGTGGTTCCACGCCACGGTGCTGCCCAGTGGCTCGCCGCCTAGCGGCGCTCGTCGTGCCGTTCCACCGGTGCGTTCCGCCGGTTGCTGCCGCCGTGGTTCCCGTGCCGGCTGGATCTGCTCGGTGCCGCTGCTGGTAGTCGTTCCCGTCGCGCTGGTGTCCGTGCTCTGGGCCGTGTGCGCAGTCGTTGCACTGCTGCCGGATCCTGCCGGCATTCGGCTGCAAAGGATTCGTCTGCGAGCCTGCCAGGCCTCCGGTGTCCGACGTGGCGTCAAGCCCGCCGCCAGCCTTTAGCTTGCATGTCGGTCAGGTGAACCAGCTTCCAGGCTCCGTCGGGAGACATCGGATCTTTGTATCTCTTGCGCAGGTAGCGGATTTTATTGGTATTTTCCAACTGCTCGATCGAAGTCGGATAGCTGCCGTTCTTTTTGTAGTAGCGCTTGACTGCCCGCTCGTACTGTCGCCGCGGTGGATCATCTCCACCTCGCGGTCGCGCAGGATGCTGCGCCGGTAATTCCGCGCCACTCCCAGCATGGTGATCGTCAGCACGGCCACGGCCAGCATCAGGACCAGCAGCATGTAGCCGGAGTCCTTGCGTCTGCTGCGCTGCGCGCCGCATTCTGATCCTGCGGCATCACGTCCTACTCCCTGCGTCAGAGGAATGCTCTGGCGGTTGTTGTTCAGCAAATCTTCCACTTCCACGGCGGTCGGGGAGATGTGCACGATCTTGTAATGCCGGTTCACCACGTCTCCCTCGTGCGCAATCCAGACGTCGTCGCCCTGGGAGAGGAATGCCTTTGGCTTTTCACCCTTGCTGTTGCTGATTCCAAAATACTTCAGGTTGATCGGCGGCGGAGGTGGAGGAGCATGTGCTTGCTGTCTTGCCGCTTCCTGCTGCTTGCGCAGCAGCGGCGATACTTTTACCGCTCGGAATATCGACCGGCTCCGCTCCGGCGCGAAAGATGTTCGTTCCCTTGCCCTCGTACTTCACCTCTTCGGAGTTCGCCAGCAGATCCAGACGCAGCCGCGGGTCCAGCGACTCGCGCTACGCGTCTCCAGCACTTGTCTTCGTTCCGGCGATGCCGCTACCGGGGCCGGCTCCGACTTCGGCGCCGCCACCCGACATCAGGCTCCAAGCCACGGTCAGGATCGCGACAATCACCAGCACGATCGCGATGCGCAGTCTTGGTCTTGCTCTCTGCTCCCGCCTTCATGCCGCGCTCCTCAGGAAGGTGGACAGGTGAACCGAAACCGTCAAGGTGTCGCCCTGCATTCCTCCAAACGACACCGCGTCGATCAGCAGCATCATCTTCTGCCGTTCCACCGCGTTGATGAAGCGCATATCCTGCGCGTAGCTGCCATGCACTTGGATCGTGATGCCAATGCTGTCATATCCCGGCGGCAGTGCCTTTTTCCTCGCGTGCGCATCGTACTTCACATCGGAGACCTTCACCCCGGCTTCGCTGCCAATGTGTGACAGTTGCTCCGACATCGCCGAGTAACGCTGCGGCCAGCCGTTCGTGGTTGAACTGTGTTTCCTCGTTCGCGGGCGGTTGCAATCTTCTGGTCCATGCCCTGGACTGGAGCTGCGGCCTTGGTCTTCTCAATCTTTTCCATCCGCAGCTGCTCATACTCCTGCTGCCGCGCGCCGCGCGAACGGCCCGCCGGAGAAACCAGCAGGGCAATCGCGGCCACGTCGAGCAGCACCAGCACTCCCACCACAACCAGCAGTTGTGTCCGCACATCCCGGAGATCGCCGATCATTGCGCTCCTCCTTTGGCTTCCGCAGCCTTGACTTGGCCGCTTTCTGTGCTGCGCCACGGGAGCGGCCTGGGTACATAGAGCGCCGTCATCTGAAACTTGCACCGTATCCGTGGCTGTCCTTTTCGCTGGATCTGCGCTCTCTTCCGTGATGCGCGCATCGCGGAACGACGGCGACTGCTCCAACCGTTTCACCAATTCCACCGCGGCCTCCCGCGAGGTTCCCGCAACCGTCAGATGCACTTCCACGGTATTGGTCCTGGTCTGCAACTCCGGCGAAATCGAAACCACGTGCAGCTTCGGCGGCATGATCTGTTCCAATTGCATGAACACCCGCGTCCACGAGAACGACTTGCGCGCAATCAATCCGTTCAAGAAACTTTGAAGTCTCCACCACCGATCTGATTCTGCGGAAGCCTCAACATGGCCAGCTGCCTCGTCATGCTGCCGGTCCAGCGCGGCGATCTCCGATTCCAGTGCGGCAATCTTCGCGTTCACGTCGCGCGATTGCCGCCAGGTGGAAACCGCCGTCCACACCAGCGCCACCGTGCACACCGCAAGCAGCAGCACCAGCCCGCCCCATTGCAGCAGGATGCGGCGGACATCCTGGTACGGCTTGGTTGCCAGATTGATGTTCAGTCGCACCGTCACGTTCCTCTTTCCTAGAGCAGCGCTCCAATGGCTCCGGCAAAATCGTTGCGCAGGTTTCCGGACACCACGCTCGGCCCGATCAGTTCCCTGACCTTTACCCCGGTCTGCTGCTTCCAGCGCCGGTGCAAACTCGTCCAGCTCGTGCACTCCGCTCACCAGCAATTGCTCCACGCTCACGCCGTAGTTGTCCTGGAAGTACACCAGCGAAGGATAGATGTCGTCGGCCATGCGCTCGGCGGTCAGCGCTCCCGTTCCCGCTCCTTCAAGGATGCGGAAGAGCAGCAGCTGGCCATCTTTTACCACGGCAATCGAGGTCGCGTCCTGCCCGACCTTCAGCAGCATGGTGGGCGCATCTTCGTCCACCGCGCCCAGCGCTCCCAGGCTGGAAGGCAGCACCACGCCCGGCGAGCAACCGGCCGCGCGGAACGCCGACTCGTACTCCTCCAGCACGCTCTGCAGCACAATCGAGGCCGCCACGTGCAGGCCCTGCGGCGTCTTCTGTGCGTCGAAGCTCAGCGCGGCTTTTTCGATATCGAACGGCAGCGACTTGCGCAGCCGGAAGCGAACCGCGGCATCGGCCTCCTGGCGCCGCTCGGGAAGGGAATCGAAATCCAGCAGGGTCACGCGCACGGCCGAATCCGGCAGCACCGCGATCACCTCCTGGCCGCGCCCGCCCACGCTGGAGCAACGCCTGTTCAATCGCTTCGCTCAGGGCGTGTGCATCCTGCACGTTTTGCGCGTTCAGCGCAGGCGTCAGAACTCCGGCCGCCAGCGCGTGCGAGTGCATCGCCCCGATCGTGCCCGTCTTGCCTCCGAGCGCAGCCGCGGCCACGCCCTGCGCCGTGACTTCGCAGGCGATGTGAGGCAGGCGAATTGCAGTTTTTCTTTCGGCCATTAGCGGGTTGACTCGATGAACGTGACTTTGTTGATTTCCTTCAACGTTGAAATTCCGGCTCTGACTTTATCCAGCGCCGCCTCGCGCAGGAAGTGCATTCCTTCGTCCCGCGCCGCGCGCCGGATCTCCGAACTGGGCCGCCGTTCCAGAATCAGTTCGCGGATGTGATCGGTCAAATCCAGCAACTCGTGAATCGCCGTTCGTCCGTGGAATCCGGTTCCCCCGCACTCGATGCACCCGGGACCCTCATAGAACGGTATGCCGCGCCACTCCTCCGGTCTCAGCCCGGCGGCTTCCAGTTGATCGTCGCTGTACTGCACCTCCTGCTTGCAGTGCTGCGCAGATCAGCCGCACCAGCCGCTGCGCCAGAATGCAGTTCAGCGAAGAAACAAAATTGTACGGCTCCACGCCCATGTTCAGGAAGCGCCCGATCACGTCCACCACGTTGTTGGCGTGCACCGTGGTGAACACCAGGTGTCCGGTCAGCGCCGAGTTGATGGCGATCTGCGCCGTCTCCTGGTCGCGGATTTCGCCCACCATGATCTTGTCCGGGTCGTGGCGCAGAATCGAGCGCAGTCCGCGTGCAAAGGTCAGCCCCTTCTTCTCGTTCACCGGAATCTGCGTGATGCCGCGCAACTGGTACTCCACCGGGTCTTCGATGGTGATGATCTTGTCTTCGTCGGACTTGATCTCATTCAGCGCGGCGTACAGGGTGGTGGTTTTGCCCGAGCCGGTCGGACCGGTCACCAGCACCATTCCGTAGGGCTCCGCAATGTATTGCCGGAACTTCTTGATGTCGTAGTCGCTGAAACCCACCACGTCCAGCGTCAGCTTCTGGAACTTCTCGCTCATCGACTCTTTGTCCAGCACGCGGAGCACGGCGTCTTCGCCGTGGATGCTGGGCATGATCGAGACGCGGAAATCGATGAAGCGTCCGTTGTAGCGCACCCGGAAGCGCCCATCCTGGGGCACGCGCCGTTCCGCAATATCCAGCTCGCTCATCACCTTGATGCGCGAAATGATGGTCGAGTGATGTTCCTTGGCGATCGGCTTCATCGCCTCCTGCAGCACGCCGTCGATGCGGTACTTGATCACCACGCAGTCGTCGCGCGTCTCCATGTGAATATCGCTGGCGCGCCGCTGCAGGGCGGTGAAGATCGTGGTATCCACCAGCCGGATGATCGGGCTGATGTCGCTTTCCTGGGTCAGCTTCTCGATCGAGATGGTTTCGTCGCCGTTGGCGTCGTCGTCGTGGATCACGTCCAGCGTAAAGGTTTCGCCGGCTTCGTCCAGCACGCGCTGCGACTGTTCGGTTTTCTTCAGAATGTCGGTGATCTCGGTCAGCGTCGCGACCCGCGGCACCACCCTGCGGTTCAGCAGCAGGCTGATCTCGTCGATCACCATCAACTGGCTCGGGTCCGGCAGCGCAATCGCCAGCCGTCCGTCCTCCAACTCCTGCAGCGGAATGAAGTTAAAGCGGAACATCAGCTCGACCGGAACCTTGCGGAAGAGCTCATGCTGAATCTTGAATCCCTTCAGCTCGACATATTCGCAGCGATAGCGGCGCGCCAGTTCGTGCGCCCGCTTCTGCTCATCGTTCGCGTCTGGGATCGGTTCTACAAAAAGCTGTTGTGCCATAACCCTCGTTGCGTTTCTTGCGATTGGCCGCGCGACCGCTGCGCGTGAATCCTGTCCTTGTTCCTCGCTCGGATCAGCCTGCGGTAAAGCTGAAAATCGGCAGGTAAAGCGAGATCAGAATGAAGCCGACGACCACGCCCATGAACACAAGAATCGCCGGCTCAATCAGCGACATTGCCGCCGACAGCGCCGACTGAACGTCTTCTTCGTAAAACTCCGCAATCGAACTCAGCATGGTCGGCAGTGCGCCCGTTGCTTCGCCCACCTCCACCATCTCCACCGCCAGGTCCGGAAACACCTCGGTCTGCTCCAGGCTCTGCGCCAGCGACTGGCCTTCGCGCACGCTCTTGGACGCCTCGCTGATGCCGCGCACAATCAGGCGGCTGGACATCGATTGGCCCGCCGTTTCCAGCGCCGTAACCAGCGGCAGACCCGCCAGAGAGCAGGGTGGACATCATGCGCGAGAAAACCGCAATCTGGTAGCGCTGCCAGATGCTGCCGACCACCGGCATATTCAGTTTGATCTTGTCCAGAATCTCCGCGCCCTGCTGCGTCTTGGCCCAGCGGTTCAGCAGCAGGTAGATCACCACCACCGCAATCACGATCAACGGCAGATACTTCTTGGCGGTCAGCGCCGTGTTGATGGTGAACTCCGTCATCGGCGGCAGCTTCTGGCCCAGATCGGAGAACAGCTCGGAAAACTTCGGAATCACGAATGTCACCAGCATGGTGACCAGGGCGATCACGCCCACCACCAGGATCACCGGATAAACCAGCGAGGAGATCAGCTTCTTGCGAAAGCTCAGCGCCAGGCGCTGGAAGGAGACATAGCGCGTCAGCACCTCGTCGAGATTGCCGCTCTTCTCGCCTGCCATCAAGGTGGTCGAATAAATCTTGGGGAACGCGCCCTGTTTTTCAAAGGCGTCGGAGATCAGCTCTCCGCCCTTGGTGCGGTCGCGCACATCCTCCAGCAGCATGCGGAAGTACTGGTTCCGCTGCCGCTTTGCCAGCAGTTCCAGGGCCTGCACAATCGGAAGCCCGGCGCGCACCAGGGTCAGGAATTGCTGATTGAAGATGACGAACTGTTCCAGGGTGACGCGGCGCCGTTGCGGCATCCGAAACTCGCCTCCGGAGATCAGCCCGCGCGGCTTGACCCAGTACACCAGGTAGCCGGACTGCTGGTAGCGGTCGCGAATTTCCGCGGCAGAGTAACCGGCTTCGGCCTTTTCCAGCACCTTGCCGCGTTCATCCGCCACGCGAATCACAAATTCGGCCATACGATTCCACCCAGCGCGGCACGCCTTCGGCGCAGCCCCGGACCTCAGTGTAACATTATGAAACCTCGAGGATTGTTGCCCTGAGAGCCTGCTTTTTATCCCAGTCTCACAACTTCCGGCTTGCCCGCTGCAGAGCTGAGATTCCGTACCGCATGGCATCACGGCTCTAACTGATCGCTTTGCAGAACTTCCACCCCTGCCGGAGGCTGAAAGCTGAATTCCGCATCGCCGTGGCAACATTTTCCTGCTGGTCCTCCAGCCGGAACTCGGTCCTGCTTCCATCCAGCTCTTCCATCACAATGCGCCGCAGAAAGCCCTGCCCATCGCTTTCCAGCAGGACCTGTGAGATGCGGTCTTCCATCCCCACGGGAACTCCGCGCAGCACCACGTCTCCGGCCGCTTCCGGCGCGCACGTCCGGCGCCAGCGAAAGTCCGCGCAACTCCTTCTCCAGCTTGGTGCGCCCCAGCAGATAGCGCAGCGGGGAGCGCAGGTCGTCCAGCTTTTTCAGCGTCGTGCGCCGCGCCTGGCGCTCGCCCGGAACATAGAACCAGGCCGTGGCTCCATCGGTCACAAAGATTTTCTTCTGCGGGGAAGCGGTACTCCCAGCGCATCTTCCCGGCTTCTTGATCCACAATGTTCCGCTCTCACTACGCCGAATCCCGCCGCCGGAATAAATTTCCGTGAAATCCGCGCGCAGAGATTTCATGCCGTTGTAGCGGGCATCGATTCTGGCCGCTGTCTGCCGCGCATCCGGGCCATGCGTTTGCAGCCCACAGCGCCGGAGCGCAGATCAACAGCAGCAGGATTACCTGATTCCGCCTTGTTCATTGGGTTCGCACGACCTTGAATCCCTTTTCGCCGGGCAGGTCTCCGGCTTCCTGTCCCGGCGGCAGTCCCCGGGTGATGAACGGAAACAGTTCAGGCTGCGCAACCTGCACCCGCCCGCCCACCAGCTGGTAGGCGATTCCCCTTCGGGTCGACCGGCGTCCGGCGCAACATGCCGGCCGAGATCAGCTCTTCCCATCCCGCGGGCAGGCGGCCGTTCTGTCTGCGTAAACTCGTCAACCCGATCCTGCAGCAGCTTCACCTCGCTGTCCACTCGCAGGCAGCGCAGCCGGTTGATGCGCATTGGCTCGCAGTTCCGCATCCTCCGTGCTGTTCAGGATGTTCGTCCACATGTAGATGGCGGTTTCGGTTTCGCCGGCGTGTGCCGCCAGGGCCGCTGCCATCACCCGCATCCACGGGTGTGCGCCCGGAACCTTCGAGCCGCGCTCGAAGGCGTCGGCTGCCTTGGCGGGATCTTTCAACTCCAGCCAGTAGATGTAGCCGAGGTCATAGTACAGCCGCCACGCCTGCGGATTTTCCCGGATGCCTTTTTCCACCAGGCGCGCTGCCGCCAGTGGATTCCCCGCGCCCTCCGGCGGCTTCTGCGCCAGGAACACCGAGCCGAACTCGTAGGCCGGAAGCAGCTTCGGATCCAGCGTCGTGGTCATCTCCAGCAGGGGATCCAGGATCAGGTACTGCTTCGCGTTGGCCCGGTGCTTGGTGCCGAAGTACTGCACCACCCTGGTCCAGTAGATGTCGGCCAGCAACCCCGAGTAGCCCAGGCTCATCCGCTTCACTACCGTCGGCGAAGGGATGTAGAGAACCTCCTGCAATGGCTCGTCGCCGCGCACCCGGTCAATCTGCCGCACCAGCATGGCGCTGGCCGCCAGCAGCGCCGCCAGCAGCAGCGCATAGGTTGTCTGGACTCGCAAATCTCTGGTCATTTCAGGTTGCGCCGCTCAAAGATCCACACTGCTGCGGTCAGCACCGCCGCCGTGTACACCAGCACGTAGAGCGTGTTCAGCAGGATCAGCTTCGGTTCCACCGCCATGTCGTGGGCCACCTGGCTGATCACGTTGAGCGCGGCAAAGTTCGGCACCAGGTAGGCCGCTCCGCTCATCAACCAGCGCGTCACCCCGGTGGCCATGCCGGAAAATCCGCGAAGGTCTTCGGCGAACGTGCCCACGGCAAAGATCGCAAACGCAAAGATCGCGGAGAACACCGGCGTCGAAAACGTGGAGAACAGCAGGGCCAGCGCCGTGATCAGCACAAACTGCAGCAGGATGAAATAGATTGCCGTCACCAGTTGCAGATCGCCGCGTCCCAGGCTGGTGCGAAACATACATCACGGCGGCGAAAAACCCCACGCTCATCAGCAGCGCGTTCACCGTCAGGGTCATCACCAGGCCAAGAAACTTGCCCGTAATGAATTCCCAGCGCCGCACCGGCCGCGCCGCCAGAACCGTGTACAGCGTCCGCTTCTCAATCTCCTTCGAGACCAGCCCGATACCGATGAAAATCGCAATCACAATCCCAAACAGCGAGATCGCCGTCAGTCCCAGGTTGATCAGCACGATGCGGTTGATTTCCAGCGATATCTGGCCGAACAGCACGGAGGAGCCCACAATCAGCAGGGCAAACAGAATCAGGTTGTAGAGCACGCGGTCGCGCACCGCTTCGCGAAACGTATTGGAGGCAATCGCCGCCAGCCGTCCGATCATGCCTTCACCTCGTTCGGCTGCTCTTCCCCAATGCGCGCCAGGAAGTAATCCTCCAGCGTCGCCTGCACCGGGGTCACGCTGGTCAGCCGGGCCTGGCTCTGGCGCAACGCCGCCAGGGCTGCTTCCAGCGAACGCTCCGGCAGCAGCGCCCGCACCAGGTCGCCGGTCGCGTGGCAGCGCGCGCCCAGCGCGGAGAGCGCCGGAATCGCCTGCGCCCCGTGCCATACTACTTCCACCTCTCCGCTCACCTCGCGCAGCAGTTCTGCCACCACGCCCACGCCTTTCAACTCGCCTTTGTTCAGCACCGCCACCCGGTCGCAGAGGGTCTCGGCGTCGCTCAGAATGTGGGTGGAGAAAAAGATCGTCTTGCCCTCTTCGTTCAGCTCCTGCACCAGGTCGCGAACCTCGCGCCGCCCGATCGGGATCCAGCCCGCTCATGGGCTCATCCAGCAGCACCAGCTTGGGATCGTGAACGATGGCCTGCGCAATTCCCACTCGTCTGCAGCATGCCCTTGGAAAACTTGCGCAACTGCGTCTTGCGCGAATCGCTCATTCCCACCCGCGCCAGCGCCGCATCCACCTTGCGCTTCCGCTCACGCCCGTCCACGCCGCTCAGCCGGGCATAGTAGTCCAGCAGCTCCAGCGGCGTCAGGTGGTCGTAGAAATAGGGTTGTTCCGGAAGGAAGCCGATGAAGCGCTTGACGTTGATATCGCCCAGTTCGCAGCCCAGAATTCTAGCCGTGCCGGCGCTGGGAAACACCAGTCCCAGCAGCAGTTTCAGGGTCGTCGTTTTGCCTGCCCCATTGGGGCCGAGGCAGCCGAAAACCTCGCCGTCTTCCACGGCGAGCGTCAGCGGTTTCAGACCCTGCTTCAGCTTGTTGCCGAAGAATCCGGTCTTGTAGGACTTCTCCAGTCCTTGTATCTCGATGGCGGCCATTTGCTTTGTCAGAATTATAGACGACGGCTTCAGCCTCAGGGCAACCGGGGAGAATCTTCCCGGTTAGGATTGCCGTCTGGTGAGGAATGCGGCCGGCGGGCGGCCCATTTCAACCCGCGTCCGGCTTCGCTCGGACAGCGCCTGGTGCTCATTCAAAGATAAGGAGGAGCAATGAGCTCCTCCTTATCCACTTTGGCCTTCTTTGAAAATGCTTACTGCAGAGCCGCGTCCGCCGAGGTGGCAGTGACCGTCGTGTTGTAACGGAGCACGCCCGAGGAATCGCTATAGAAGTAGCGCTTGCCGGTCTGATCCACGGTGATCGGATTGGCATTGGAGGCATAGGTGCTAGTCGGTGCCCCAGCGCTGCCGGCCGTAACCGTAAGGTAGAACAGGTAGCCGCTCTTCGGGTTGGCAGTCCCAACCGCAGCACCACCAGGCGAGGAAGCGCCCAACACGTTGTCCAGCAGTACTGCGTTTGTCGAACTCGAAGCGGCGCCAGCCGTCGCGCCCGGTCCAAGCGTGTTCAGGTCCGGCGCAAAGCCAACCGCCGGGTAAGTTGACGCATAGGTGACTTCAGCGGTGTTGATGGTGCGCAGCGAACCCACGGCGGAAGCTTCGTTGGCGGCAATGCGCGACCGCAGCAGGTTCGGAATGGCGATGGCGGCGATGATCAGGATAATCGCCACGACGATAAGAAGCTCAATCAGTGAGAAACCCTTCTGTTTGCGCATTCGATATTCTCCGGTAGTCTTTCAGTGAAATTGTTGTCGTGAGTTGCTTTGACGCTCTATCCATTGCAATTTCCATGCCATCGAACACGGCCCACGATGAGCCAGCGTGGAAAACACTTAACTTATTTACAATTAACAACTTAACGGTACTACTACCAGCTTTTGCACAGGCTACGGACCGTATCTTTCCCAGGTTGTGCCACCATGGGGTAGCCGGGATTGACAGAATTTACGATCAATGAAAATTAGGGTAATGTACCTGATATTGTACTTTCGTGTACTGTCCCTAAGTACAGTGCTCGCTATGGACCTTCGGAACGGCTGGAAAACTTAAGAGGCGCCACATTTTGTGGCGCCTCTTAAGTTCAGGCGTTGACCCTCCCCAGGATTCTCCGCCCAGTAACTGTGTTTGCTTTCAGACTACTGCAGGGCTGCGTCAGCCGAGCTGGCGGTGACCGTCGTGTTGTAACGGAGTACGCCCGAGGCATCGCTATAGAAGTAGCGCTTGCCGGTCTGATCCACGGTGATCGGATTCGCGTTGGAGGCATAGGTGCTGGTTGGTGCGCCGGCGCTGCCGGCCGTAACCGTAAGGTAGAACAGGTAGCCGCTCTTCGGGTTCGCAGTTCCAACTGCGGCGCCACCAGGCGAGGTCGCGCCCAGAACGTTGTCCAGCAATTCGGCGTTCGCCGAACTCGAAGTGGCGCCCGCTGTGGCGCCCGGTCCCAGAGTCTTCAGGTCCGGCGCAAACCCGATGGCAGGGTAAGTCGACGAGTAGCTGATCTCAGCAGTGTTGATGGTGCGCAGCGATCCCACGGCGGAAGCCTCGTTGGCGGCGATACGCGAGCGCAGCAGGTTCGGGATGGCAATGGCGGCAATGATGAGGATGATTGCCACAACGATTAAAAGCTCAATTAGCGAGAAACCCTTCTGTTTACGCATGATCTTTCTCCATTCGAGTCTAAGTTCCACTCAGGTGACACCAGAATATAAGCAATCGGCATGCCATTGCGCCTCCCGCTTGCTGCAAAGCGTTCCCGATCCCTCAACTGTTTGAGAACTAAACCGGATACTCCGCTCGCCCAGAGGAAGTGGCTCTTCCTTCCAACATCGCGCCCAGGACCGAAATGACACTTTAGGTCATATTGAAATAACAATTAATGTCGTTTAGTACATGCCAATTTTGTGCATTGGTACAGTACAAAAACAGACAAAAGGACACTATCACTAGTGTCCTTTCGATTTATTCCGACCGCCAATCTTCAACAATCGATCTGTTCGCGCGACAGCTTCAGTCCGCTTAGATTTCCCAAAACCGTCACCGCAATCTGATCCGCAACAAAGAATTCTCCAGCCACTCGCTGCACGTCCTCCACCTGCACCGCCTCGATCCGGTCGGTGATCTCGTTCATTCCGTAAAAGCGGTCGTAGTACATTTCCTGTCGTGCCAGGTTGCTCATGCGCGCCATGGAAGACTCCAGGCTCAGCATCAGGCTGCCCTTCAGCTGGGCTTTGGCGCGAGTCAGTTCTTCCGCTGTCACCGGAACCTGCTTCAAGTCGCGAAACTCCCGCAAGACTGATTGCACGACCTTGGGCGCGGATTCCTTCGAGGTGCCCGCGTACACCGCCAGGCAGCCGGTATCGCGGTAAGGGTTCAGCTCGCTGAAGATTGAGTACACCAGGCCCAGTTTCTCGCGCACATTCTGGAACAGGCGCGAACTCATCCCGCCGCCCAACAGCGTATTCAGAACAAACGAGGAGTACCGCTTCTCATGCGAGATCGAGTACGACGGAACCCCAATGCAGAGCTGCACCTGCTCCAGCGATTTCTTGTTTCGCATCGAGATCTTCGCCGTAGCCTTCGGCGCCATGTTCCGGCGCTCGCTGTCCAGGGCCGGCAAGTGCGCAAACTTGCCCGTAACCAGCGCCAGGAAGTCATCGTGCTGCAGGTTTCCGGCCGCGGCAATCACCATGTTGCCGGCCTGGAAGCGCTGCCGGTAGTAGTCAAACAGCAACGCGGGCCCAAACTTCTTCACCGTGTCGCGGGTGCCCAGGATCGGTCTGCCCAGGGGATGATCTTTCCAGAAGTTCTGTACAAAGATCTCGTGAACCAGGCAATCCGGATTGTCCTCGTCCATCTTGATCTCTTCCATAATCACGCTGCGTTCCCGCTTTACGTCCGTGTCATTGAACGAAGGATTCAGCACCAGGTCGGTCAGAACCTCCATGGCGTCGTCCAGATGTTCGTCCAGCACCTTGACGTTGAAGCACACGCACTCCTTGGCCGTGAACGCGTCCAGGTTGCCGCCAAACGAATCCACCTGGCGCGCAATCATCTCCGCCGTGCGCGTGGTCGTACCCTTGAAGACCATATGCTCGGCAAAGTGTGAGATTCCGTTGACCTCGGGTTCTTCGTCCCGCGATCCCGTCCGTATCCACACTCCCACCGAGATCGATCGGATATGCGGCATCTCCTCGCTGATAATCGTGAGTCCATTGGGAAGCACCGTCCGGCGCATATTTCGCAATACGGAGTTTTCACGACGCTGTTCTTGGTTCATTGGTGCCCCCTCTAGTCACAGTCTGCGTTGCACCGGTCATGCCTCGCGCGGCCTTCATCGCCGCTCGCTGGATTCGTCACGGCTACCGCAGTTGCTGGCAACCCCGCAACAATAGGCACTGTACAATCTTAGCAATCAGGGAAAGTGCCACCCAGCTTTTCTGGACCTATTACCCATTAGATGCATGTCAACCCATCCACAATTCGAACTTTTGGGGCTTAGTAATCAAGAACTTACCGCAATGGTCGAGTTACTAGGCGAACCTCGCTTCCGCGCCCGCCAGCTTTTTGACGCCCTCTACCGCCAGCGCCACGCCACTCTGGATGACATCTCAAACCTGCCAAAATCCTTGCGCTCGCGTCTCGCGGCCCAGGGATATCGCACCGGATTGCCTTCCATCGATCAGCGTTTTGTATCCCAGGACGGTACCGTCCGCTACCTCGTCCGTTTCTCCGACGGCCAAACCGTCGAAACCGTTTGGATGCCGGATGGCGACGGAGTGGAAGACACCGAGGAACTTCTTCCCGGAGCCGCCGCGTCGAATTCCGCCGGCCGCCATGCCTCCAGCAACCCGCCAAACCTGCGGGCAACCCTCTGCGTCTCCTCCCAGTCCGGATGCGCCGTCAATTGCCGGTTCTGCATGACCGCCCTGCTTGGCTTGCAGCGCAACCTCAGCGCCGGAGAAATCGTGGGGCAGGTGCTGCTGGTTCTCAATGATCATCAAGTCAAACTCGGCCGCGACCGCATCAACCTGGTGTTCATGGGTCAAGGCGAACCGTTCCTGAACTATGAAAACTTCATGCGCGCCGTGCAACTCCTGGTCGAAGGTACAGGCATTCCCGAATCGCGCATGACGGTTTCCACCTCGGGCATCGTTCCGCGCATTGCCGAATTCGGCGGCGAGCCCGTGCGTCCTCATCTCGCCATCTCGCTGAACGCCTCCAATGACCCGCTTCGCCAGCGCCTCATGCCCATCAATCACAAGTGGAACCTGGCAGCCATCCTCGAAGCTGCGCGCCAGTTCCCGCTGCGCTCGCGCGAGCGCCTTACGTTTGAATACGTATTGCTCGCGGGAGTCAACGACGCCGGGGAAAACGCCGTCGAGGTAGTTGCGTTGTTGCGTGGCATCCGCGCCAAGGTCAACCTGATCGCGCTGAATCCCGGTCCTGAGATCCCTTTCCAAACGCCGTCCGCCCAGGCCGTTGAATCCTTTCAGCAGATCCTGGTTGCCGCCGGCATTCCCGCCTACCTGCGCCGTCCCCGCGGGCTCGACATTTACGCCGCCTGCGGACAGCTCAAGCGCACCTCCGGCCTGGTTTCGCTCGGCTGACGTTCGGCCCAAGCGGTTGGCCGTTGCCGTTGTTTTGCGGCATCGTCCCGAACAAACTGTGTTGTTTTCGGAAGGGTGTCATCCTGAGCGAAGCGAAGGACCCCAGCGCAGCCCAATTCTTCCGCGCAACTTGAAGCCTTCCGGCCAGTCATCGACCCTTCTTCTCGCTTCAGCGGCACCGCAACAATGGGCCGGCGTTGGTCACTACACTCGGGGAATCACTGTCCCTATCGTCCGGTGCACGCTTTCCGTGGAATGGCGCTCGCGGTCTGTTCGCCGCGGCAACCGGACGCGATCGTCGCCACCGTGGAAGCCTGCCCATCGCCGCCCGCATCGGCCAGATTCCCCTGCGCGAGATGTACCCACCGAGGTGCCTGGGCTTCTCATCTGCTACCATGGAAACTGGCCCCCGCCTCAGACGGTTCCCATGTTCACCCTGCGCGATTACGAAAAGCGCGACTTCGAGTCGCTGTTCAAACTGGATCGTCTCTGCTTTGATCCCGGCATCGCCTACAGCCGCCCCGAACTTTCCAGCTTCATCGAGCAGCGCCGCGCCTACACGGTGGTTGCCGAATGGAATGAGCCCACTCCCGAGGTAGCAATCCCGGCCCTGTCCGAGCCTCCCGCCGCTCAGCCCGCGCCTGCGCCGACCTCTGCCAAGGGCCAGCCGCAACCTCCGCGCCGCCCCATCGCCGGCTTTGTAACCTTCCATTACCAGCGCCAGGGATACGGCCACGTCATCACCATTGACGTGCATCCCGACGCCCGCCGCAAGCGTCTCGGCACCCTGCTCATTCAGGCTGCCTGCGAGCGCTTGCGCAAGATGACGGCGTTCATGGTGGTGCTGGAAGTCGCGGTCAACAATCACTCCGCGCTGGCGTTTTACGATCGCCACGGCTTCAATCGAATCAAGGTGCTGGAGCGTTACTACAACCGCGACGTGGACGCCATCTTCATGACCAAGCGCCTCTGACTCCGCCGCCCGTTCCGCCCGCCCGGTTCGCCGCCATCAGGCCGGTAAACTGCGCCGCCGCCTTTCGCTGCGCCCGCCTAACGCGTGGAAAATCCCCGCCGTTCCCAGCATCAGCAGTCCCATGGTGCACACCCCATTCCACTGCCAGTGCGCCCAGGCCGCGGTGGAGATCGCCGAACCAGCCGCGCCGCCCAGGAAAAAAATGATCATGTAGATCGTATTCACGCGGCTGCGCGCGCCCTCCACCAGGCTGAAGATGCGCGTCTGGTTGCCAATCTGCATGGCCTGTTGCCCAATGTTCAGCACGATCACGCCCACGATCAGTCCGGCCAGGTGGTAGCCCGTAGCCCATAGCAGCAGGTAGGCAGAGCCCTCCAGCGCCACTCCGGCCGCCACCACCATGCGCGCGCCTTTGCGGTCGGCCAGCCGTCCGGTGAAGGAGGCGGCGAAGGCTCCAGTGGCGCCCAGCAGGCCAAAGCCGCCCGCCACCCCAGCTCCCAACCGGTAGTGTGGAGTTCCCAGCAGAAACGCCAGGTTGGTCCAGAAGGAGGAATAGGCGCCAAAGACCAGGCAGCTCACCGCTGCTGCCTCGCGCAGGGTCGGCTGCTCCACCGCCAGTTTCCAGAGCGATCGCAGCGCTTCCCCGTAACTCACTGCCAGCACCGGCGGCAGCTTGGGCAGCCGCAATTGCAGCAGGGGTACAAAGATCGCGGTAACTCCCGCCCCCACCAGGTAGACGGCGCGCCATCCCAGCAGCGCGGCCACCCCGCCACTGGCCGCGCGTCCCAGCAGGATTCCCAGCAGCAGCCCGGTCATCACAATTCCAATCGCCCGTCCGCTCTCGCCCGGCTCCGCCAGTTCCGCAGCCATGGGAACCAGCACATGGGTCACCGACGCGGTAACGCCGATCGCCACGCTGGCCGCCACCAGCGCACCCAGTGACGGGGCCATGGCCGCCGCCAGCATCGCCAACGTCACGGCGGCAAACAGTTTGACAATCAAACCGCGCCGCTCCGCCACGTCTCCCATCGGAACAAAGATCAGGATTCCCGCCGCGTACCCCACCTGCGTTGCCACCGCAACTTTTCCTACCTGCCCCGAGGAAGCGTGAAACGTGCGGCTCATTTCCAGCAGCAGCGGCTGGTTGTAGTAGATCGTCGCAACGCTGGCGCCGCTGGCCACTCCCAGAAATGGAAGCAGTCCGCGATGCTTGTGACTCGTCATCGATGCGGGAATGGTGCTGGCAGGAAAACTCACCTTCCAGTGTAGCAGTTCCCCCGCTCAGCTCTGCCGCTCCCGCTCCCGGCCGCTCCGCGATCTTTCATCCTCGTTCCGGGCCAGCACGAAGCTCGCCCCATAGCCGATCTATTAAATAATTCTAATATTTGATCGAGAGTAGAATCGGAGCCAAGGAATTCACAAATGCAGATTACCCAGTATTCCTACCGCTTCGCTTCGGAGGTGCTTGACAGCCCAGGGTTTGTGGACAAGAAGATCGACGTGATCGAAATCTTCAGTGGCATCGCGCAGCCTCCCCAACTCGCGGTGACCAAGACCCGAACACGCGGAAACCAGACCTGGAACTTCACGACAGACCAGAAAGAGATGAACAATCTCCTCGACGATCTGTTCGAAAAGCGTGGTTGGGACTGCCAACCTCTTGTAACGAATGATGGCGCGACAAACATTAAAGCCGATTACAAGAAGGACCGTGTCCAAGTCGAGGTTCAGTTCGGCAACATGGCACGGTGGTATACCGACGTTTTCAAATTCCAAGTTTCCTACTCCCTTGGACTCATCGACGTGGGCGTCCTCGTTGTTCCCACCCAGGCCTTCTCGCGAACCATCGACGAGAATGTCGCCTATTATGAGCGCGTGACCCGCGAACTGCCCTATGCCAAAATGAGCATCACCCTCCCAATCTGGGTGGTTGGCATCGACGTTTAAATTTCTCACCCATTAGAAGGGAAAAAAGATCTACAATTGCGATCAATATGCGCACTGTGAAGAGCTACTCTCCCGAATCCGAAGTCTGCCTGCATCTGGGTGACCGCCTCGATTTCTTTCGCGAAATTCCTGACGGGGAGGCGCGCCTCATTGTGACATCGCCCCCATACAATATTGGAAAGAAATATGAAAAGCGGCTCTTGTTCGCGCACTACCTCAAACAGCAAGAAGAAACCCTGCGTGAGTCCGTGCGCGTCCTCGCAGAGGATGGTTCATTGTGCTGGCAGGTTGGAAATCACGTTGCGAAAGACGGCGAAATTTTTCCGCTCGACATCCATATTTACCAAATCTGCAAGAACTTAGGGTTGAAGCTTCGCAACAGGATTGTATGGTGCTTTGAACACGGGCTCCATTGTGCGAACCGTTTCTCGGGGCGTTACGAAACAATCATTTGGTTTACGAAATCCGACGATTATGTGTTCAACCTTGATCCAATCCGCGTGCCCCAGAAGTATCCCGGGAAGAAGTATTTCAAAGGGCCAAAGGTTGGACAGTATTCCTGTAACCCGTTAGGAAAGAACCCTGGCGACGTTTGGGTAATTCCTAACGTCAAACACAACCACGTCGAGAAGACCATTCATCCCTGCCAATTCCCAATTGAGCTCGTCGAGCGGCTTGTCCTTTCTCTCACGAACCCAGGCGACCTTGTGATTGATCCATACATGGGGGTAGGAAGCACAGCGTGCGCCTCGGTGATCCACAGACGCCGAGCGGCGGGAGCAGATATGTCGAAAGAATATCTCGACATTGCGAGAGAGAGAATAGAACACGCAATTGCCGGGACGCTTGAGCGTCGGCCACTCGGCAAGGAAGTCTACATTCCGGGGCCTCACGACTCCGTCGCGAGGCGCCCTCCCCACTTCGGCCCGGGGAACGGCACCATGCAAAGCCTTAGCGACATGTACTCTGAGCAACTGCCCCTGTTGGATACATAGCAGCCACCACTTTCTGGGAAAACGGGGATGGGGCACGCCTCGCTTAGACTGGCCTATCGTTCCCAGCCAGCACGAAACTCGCCCCATAGCCGATCCCAAACGTCGCCACGCTTCCCAGCGCCACATACCAGGTAAACGGAACTCTCGTGCATTGCCACAGGTAGAGGTTCAACAGAAAGCCGCAAAGCATTCCAACCATTGCGCCGCGCTCTGAGGCTCTCCGGGTCAGCACGCCTAGCAGAAATACCCCTAGCAGCGAGCCATAGGCAACCGATGCAATCGACAAACCAACCTCCAGCACCCGGCCACTGCGCCGCGCCACCAAGGCCAACGCAAACAGCACTGCTCCCCAGGCAACCGTTGCCGCCCGCGACAAAAACAAGCGCCGCCGCTCGCTGGCCTCCGGATCCATCCGCAGGTAGAAGTCGACGATAGTGGTGGAAGAAAGCGAATAGAGCGCCGCGCTCAGGTTTGCCATGGCGGCGGCCAGAATGGCGGAAATCAACAACCCGCTGATTCCATGCGGCATGTGAGTGACGACGAAGGCCGGAAAAATCGTGTCCGTCCTGCTGAACTTCACCAGCGGCGGAAATATTTTATAAAACGCATACAGCATCGCCCCAACCAGCAGGAACAGAGAAAACTGGAACAGCACCATCACGCCGCTGGCCAGCAACGCAAGTTTCGATTGCCGCTCGCTCCTTGCCGAAAGCAGCCGCTGCACAATCAACTGGTCCGTGCCATGGCTGGCCGTGGTCAAAAAGGCGCCACCGATCACTCCCGACCAGAACGTATAGTTTGCGTAGAAGTCCCACGAGAAATCGAAGACGCGGAATTTGCCCGCCTCGGCGGCCACGCTGCGCACCGTCGGCCACCCGCCCGGAACCAGGTGCAGAATCGTGAACAGCCCCACCAGCGTGCCCGTAAGGTACACCGTCAACTGCACCACGTCGGTCCAGATCACGGCTGCCATGCCGCCCCGGATGGTGTAGAGCAAGGTCAATGCGGTGACCATCGCGATGGCCGCAACATCGCGCTCAAGATCGCTGCATCCACCTAGCAGATTTCCCAGCGCGATGCCGACCACGATGGCCACGGCGAAAACCCGCACGCCCTCGGCGGCGGCGCGCGTGATCAGGAACAGGCCCGCCGTCAGGGTTCGCAACCGCTGTCCAAAGCGGCGCTCAATGAGCTGATAGGCCGTCACCAGGTCGCCGCGGAAGTATTGCGGAATCAGAACCAGGCTGATGATCACGCGCCCAATCAGGTATCCGATCACAAGTTGCAGAAACCCGAAATCCTTCTCATAGGCCATCCCCGGCACGCTGATGATGGTCAGCGTGCTGGTCTCCGCCGCCACAATGGACAGGGAAATCGCCCACCATGGGATCGTGTTCCCAGCCAGAAAGTAACCCTTGAGCGTGTTTTGTTTCTTCCGGAAGCGCATCCCAAATGCGGTGACCGCCGCCAGGTACAAGGCGATCACCGCCAGATCCAGCCCGTTCAGTCCCACGGGACTCCGCTCTCCCGTTTCATTCCGCCGGCCGGCCGCGCTCTCAGTACAGCAGATACTTGGCCCGGATCGCCTTGAACTTGTCCATCGCGTCGATCCAGTCCATCCAGACCCGCCGCGGGTCCTCGCCGCCGCTGATCGCCACGTGCGCTGGCGCTGGTTCAGCATCAGGTTGTCCAGGTTCTTCATCTCGAACTGATCCGGATACAGCGAGTGCAGCGCGGATGCGATCTCGATGCCAAGTTCCGGCGCGTCGAGCGCGTTTCTGTCGGTGACGACGATGTTCACGCCGCCGCATTTTTTCTGCGCGTAGACGTCGGCGCTGGGCGTGAATTCCACCGGCACAAAGCGCACTCCGCCGATCGCGCGCCCATTCAGATATGCGGCCAGCTCCAGCGGCATGAATCCACGGCGCGCCCAGCACTTCGAAGGGAGTATCCGTGCCGCGTCCCACCGAAACATTGGTCGCCTCCAGCATGCCCGACGCCGGGATAGAGCGCGGCTTCCGTCAGGCTGCGCATGTTGGGCGAAGGATTTACCCACAGAACTCCCGTCGAATCCAGCCAATCGCCGCGCTGCCAGCCCTCCATCGGGACCACTGTGAGCCGCGCATGGATGCCGCGCTCGGAGTTGTAGAAGCGCGCCAGCTCGCCAATCGTCATGCCGTGGCGAATCGGAATCTGCCCGTAGTTGGTAAAGCTTTCGCGTCCCTTGTCGCTGATCGGTCCCTGCACATAGAGCGCCGTTGATCGGATTGGGACGGTCGAGAACAAAGATCCTGCTTGCCGGTCTTTGCCGCCGCCTCCAGAAAATATCCGAGCGTAGTTTCGTAGGTGTAAAAGCGCGTGCCAATGTCCTGAATGTCGTAGACGATCGCATCCACCGAATTCAAAATCTCCAGCGACGGATGGCGTTTCGCGCTGCTGTCTCCATAGACGCTGTAGACGGGAATTCCGGTCGCGGCGTCTCTGGAATCCGAAATCGCAGTCGTGTCCAGGCTTCCGGTGACGCCGTGCTCAGGGCTGAAGATGGCGGTCGACTTCGATGCCCGGCGCCTTGGCCAGCACATCGATGGTGCGGCGTGCCGTGCGCGTCCACGCCGGTTTGATTGGTGACCACCGCAATCCTGGTCTTCGCCTTGCCCGCCTCGCGCAGTTCGGCAAAGTCGTGGCTCTCCAGCACGTCGATGCCGGTGCGCACCGAGCCATTGCGCGCCGTCACCAGCCGCGCTGCCGGCCATGGCTTCGTTGTAGCCGGTGATGCGCGCCAGCCGCAGCTGCTTGCTCCTCGCGTAACCGTCAGTCCCAGCCCTTGCGCCACCGCCGAGGCGATGCGCGCGCGCAGTGAAACCACCGCCGGAGTTGCTGTCCGTGCGGATGCACCGCGTTGGTCAGCACGATCACGTAGCTGTTGGTCACCGGATCGATCCATATCGACGTTCCCGTGAAGCCGGTGTGTCCGAAACGAGCCCACCGGAAAAAACTCTCCGCGATTGCTCGAAAATGGCGAATCGATGTCCCAGCCCAGGCCGCGCAAGCATCGGACGCGGTCGGCGGCTGTTGCGGCGTCGACATCTTCTCCACCGTCAGCGCGCGAAAGCACATGGAACCCCGTCAGCATATCCTGCGCAAACTTTGCCAGATCGTCGGCGGTTGAGAACAGTCCCGCGTGTCCGGCAACGCCGCCCATGCGCCGCGCCGTGGGATCGTGCACCGTGCCGCGCAGCATCTGATGGTTCTCGTCGTATTCGGTGGGCGCAATGCGCGCGCGCCACTGCGCCGGCGGCAGAAAGCGCGTCTCGTTCATCGCCAGCGGCTCGAAGATATTCTTCGCGGCGTATTCATCCAGGCTCAGGCCGGAGACTTTCTCCACCACAAATCCGAGCGTTTCAAAGTTGATATCGCTGTACAGAAAACGCGAGCCGGGAGGAAATATGGGCTTTTCGTCCATCGCCATCTGGTAGGCGGCATTGCGCCCCTTCCACGCCGTTTTCAGATCGAGGTCCTCGGTCAGTCCGGAAAAGTGCGTGAGCAGTTGGCGGATGGTGATGTTCTCTTTCCCGTTCTTCGCAAACTCCGGCAGATAAGCCGCCACCGGATCGTTGAGCCGGATCTGTCCTTCCTCCACCAGCTTCATCACGGAGGTCGCCGTGGCAATGCACTTGGTCATGGAAGCAAGATCGAAGATCGTGTCCACGGTCATGGCTTCCCTGGCCGGCTCCAGCGAGCGCATGCCGAAGGCTTTGCGGTAGACCACCTCGCCGTCATGTCCAACCAGCACAACGCCGCCCGGAATCGTTCCGCGCGCCACCGCCGCGTTCATGATCTGGTCCACCTGCGCCAGCGCCGCGCCGGCCTGTGCGCCTGCGGCCGGAGCGGCGTCCGTCGCCGCGTACCCGTCTCTGTACGCCCCGCCGCGCGGGGATGCACTCTGCCCCGCCAGTCGCAGCGGCGCCGCCATCACCATCAGCAGAATCCATGCCCCTGCAACAATCGCGGACCCAGAGTCTCACTTTCATCTCCCACGCCGCACACCAACAAAAAGATTACAGGCGGATCGCCTGTCTGGCACATCGCTCTACTCCCTCAAAGATGTTGCCGTTCATTCTAGACCGGCCCCGCCGCACCCAAACGTTTCCTATGCTGATGCGTCCGCCAAGAAGCGAGGCAGTCCCCTCGAAGTGTCATCCTTGAGCGCCAGCGAAGCAGTCCCCTCGAAGTGTCATCCTGAGCGCCAGCGAAGCAGCCCCTCGAAGTGTCATCCTGAGCGGAGCGAAGGACCCCGGCGCAGCTCACCTTTAGCGCCCGTCTCCAAGTTTTCCAGCTAACCATCGATTCTCGCGGGTGGCCCATTCAAGCCTTCCTTTGGCTTGAGTGGGGTAGTTGGCTTGTGCGTATTACGGTCCTATTTTGGGCATCGTGAGTTACTTGGCGCTATATAAACAGGTATCGCCGCATCACCACTTGATGTTGTCCAAGATTGCCGAGAAATAGAGCATCGTCATCACTCCACTGCTCAGGATAACAATGATTCTCTTCGTACCACTGTAGAACGCACCCAGGAATAGAGCCAAAAGCGAGAGCGGAAGTCCGCATAACAAGAAGAAAGGAATGAGCCATCCTTGGTCACGACCACCCTGTGGTGAGTGAAACAATCGATAGGTGCTGACGATCAGCATTCCCAAAACCATGAAGGAAATGATCCAGAGGCCAACCCTTGCTAACACGGCGTGTGTTCGTCCGAGATTCTTGATGGTTTCAGTTAGGCGCTCCCTCCAAACAAAACCAGGGGCTACAGCAACCATCGCCGTGATTGCGAGAGCAATGATCGGGTACTCTGACTGATCGCCGCCAAGAGCAAGAGAACGCATGTCTATGGGGTCCTACGTTGCGTCCATCATTCGATAACACGCTGCCTTGAATTGTCCATTCAATTCTGATTGTGAGCGTAAACGAGCCTTATACCCACACATCCCGAGCGTCCAGAGTCGGGTCCTGCCGCGCGTGGCCCGTGTTCGCCCGTGTTGGCGACCACAAGTCGGTTGCCGTTGCTCCTGGTCCTGCTCTCAACCTTGAAACCTCTCAACCTTGAAACCTCTCAACCTTGAAACCTCTCAACCTTGAAACCTCTCAACCTTGAACCCCCTCCCCTCGCTCCAGGTGTTATGGTTTCCATCATGCGCCACGTATGGCTGGTTTTCTTCATCCTTCTCGCGCTCGCCGCCCCAACCCTGGCCGCCGCTGCCGCCGCCAACGATCCCAGCGGCGCTCTCTGGGCTGACACCACTCTCCGCCAGATGTCGCTGGAAGAAAAAGTTGGCCAGCTCTTCATGGTCTGGGCCAAGGTCGATTTCATGAACTTCAACGGCCCGGACTACGCCAAACTGCGCGATCAGATGAAGAAGTACCACCTCGGCGCATTCGGCATCACCTCTCCCATGGATGGCGGCCTGTTGCTCAAGGCAAGTCCGCTTGACGCCGCCGCGCTCACCAATCAATTGCAGCGCGACAGCGACCTGCCGCTGTTCTTTGCCGCCGACTTCGAGCGCGGTCTGCCCATGCGCTTCCACGGCGGCACCGACTTTCCCCATGCCATGGCGATTGGCGCCACCGGCAACACCGCCTACGCCTACCAGTTCGGACGCATCTCCGCCGTCGAGGCCCGCGCCATCGGCGTGCACTGGAACTTCTATCCCGACGCCGACGTGAACTCCAATCCCAACAATCCCATCATCAACACCCGCTCCTTCGGAGAAGATCCCGCGCGAAGTCAGCGAGATGGTCAGAGGCCTTCATCCAGGGAGTGCACGACGGCCACGGCATGGCCACCGCCAAGCATTTCCCCGGCCACGGAGACACCGACACCGATTCCCATCTTTCGCTCTCCCGCGTCAACGCCACCCGCGAGCGCCTCGAATCAGGTCGAGCTGCCGCCCTTCCGCGCCGCCATCGCCGCCGGCGTCGATTCGGTGATGGTGGGCCATCTCCTCGTGCCCTCGCTTGAGCCCGATCCCAACCGCGTCGCCACCATTTCCTACAACATCAGCACCCGGCTGCTGCAGGATGAGCTCGGCTTCCAGGGCATCGTCATCACCGACGCAATGGACATGAACGGCGTCACCCGCATCTTCGGCGGCAACACGCCGCAGAGCGCCGGCCGCGCCGCAGTCGAGGCCATCAAGGCCGGAGCCGACTACATCCTCATCCCCGGCGACCTCGACGGCGCATACAACGGAGTGCTGGCAGCGGTGAAGAGCGGAGAGATTCCCGAGAGCCGCATCGACGAATCCGTCGCAAAATCCTGCGCGCCAAGGCCGCACTCGGCCTGCACAAAAACCGCTTCGTCGATCTCAACGCCATCAACGACGTCCTGGCCCGTCCGGAAAACCTGGCCCTCGCGCAGCAGATTGCCGACGAGGCCGTCACCGTTCGTCGCGCGAGAATCACAAGGTGCTGCCGCTGCCTCGCGCCGCGGCCGCCGTCGCTTCGCAATTCGCCTACCACTCCGCCGTTGCCGCCGGAAATCGTCTGCTGGTGCTGGTCTTCACCGACGATCCGCGCGGCGAAAACGGACGCGCCCTGGTGCGCGAAGTTCGCGCCCGTGTTCCCGACGCACGCGTCATCTACGTGGATGACGCGCATCGCGCCCGTGCTCGCTCCGCACGTGCTGGAGGCTGCCGCCAATGCCGAGCGCGTCATCGCAGCCGTCTATGTCATTCCATTCGGCCGGCCGCGCCGCCGCCGGCGAAGCCGGCTCACCCGCGCTCGAGCACGGCCCCGCGACGGTTCTGGCCAACGTCCTCAAGGCCGCCAATGACAAGACCGTGGTCGTCGCCCTCGGCAACCCTTATCTGATCGCCCAGTATCCCGCCATCCAGAACTACGTCTGCACCTTCTCCAACGTCCCCGGTCTCGGAGCTGAGCGCGGTCAAATTCCTCTTTGGAGAAATTCCCGCCCGCGGCCATCTCCCCGTAACCATTCCCGGCATCGCCAACCGCGAGCCCGCGCCGCTGCAGAGGTAGCTCCCAGTCCCACCAGCTCGCGGACATACCGCGTGCGCACATCGCGCCTGTCATAGGGTTCCGAAGGGTGGACAAAGAAGATTGGACAAATAAGATACGCCGGGTGCCCCAGGTTCGCGCCGGCGCTCCTCGGCGATAACCTGGCAGGCATTCGTGGTCTGGAAGGCGTGCGCGGTCATCGAGCAATCCACGTCGTAGGTAGACGTTGTTTTGCCGAGTCATGATCTTTCGCGTTGCAAGACAATTCCGCTGCCGAGGCCGGAGTGAAGCTGGGGAGGGTCAACCCGGCCCAGGGGTCGGGCCAGGCCGGAGTCATTACGAAGGCCGTTTACCGGCGGTGCCTTCCGGCGGCTGGGACGATGCTTCCGCAAGACGATTGCCAAGCTGTGCCGCCTGCTTTGGTGTCATCTTCTGTCCGCAAAGTGGACAGGTGTCGAAGCCATCCGGGGTCCCATGGCCGGTCAAAATGATTCGTTGTTCCTGTTGCACGGTCACCTCGGTGCGAACGATTCGCCGGGTGCCAGGATCGACCTTCTCAGTAAGGAATACGGTTGCCACTTGCAGCCACTGATGCAGTCGATTCATCGAATTCCTCACCGCCCACTTTCCGCGCAGTGTGGCGGCAAATGGCAGAGAACTCCAGTGACCCCTTTTGACATGTTCTGACAAGTTATGAATGGATTCTAAGTCTTTGAAAAACAATCGGATAGCTTCGATTCCCGCATTTTCATGGCGCACCTTGCGTTCCCCGGGAAGCCATTCCGTCCGCCATCCTCAGCGCTGCCGGCAACGGCCCAGCCACGCAGTGACCGTTGGCTGCCTTCGTCTGCTTTCACTCATTGCTCGCATTTGGCGGAGTCGTAGCCGGCAGTCCAGGAGGCTTCTCTGGGTGTGTCGCGCTCCCACGCCCGGAAGATGATTTCCAGTCAGTTCAGGTCTTCTCCGGCCGGCAAGTCATGCAGCCTGCCCGGATCCATCCCCTGCTCGCGCGCCGTCCCTTCGATGGCCTCATCCACCTCCACCCGGTTGCGCCCGTTCTGCTTGGCCCGATACATGGCAACGTCCGCGCGATGGATGAGTTCGCGGAAATCCTGGCCGCCGCGCCATTGCGCAACCCCGATGCTGGCCGTAACTTTCACCTGGATCGGTGCAATCACGATGGGTTCGTCGCCAATATGCTGACGTACCCGTTCGGCCACTTCCCGCGCCGTCTCGGCGCCGCAGTTGGGCAGTACCACAAGGAACTCCTCGCCCCCGTATCTGCCCACATGATCGTACTCGCGCACCGTACGTGACATTTTCTCCGCCGCGCTGCGCAGCACGTCATCGCCAACCAGGTGGCCGTAGTTGTCATTGACGCGCTTGAACGAGTCCAGGTCTGCGAAAAAAACGCATAGCGAGGTTCGCAGCCGCTTGGCGCGGCTCAATTCCGTATTCAATAAGTCGATGATGGCCCGGCGATTCCAGAGCCGCAGCAAAGGATCGTGCGAAGCCACGAACTTCAAGGATTCGCGCGTCTCGATCAGCTCTTCCTGGATGCGGACGATTCGTTCCCCAGCCTGCAGCCGGGCTCTAAGCTCAAGTTCTTCGAACGGCTTGCAGAGGTAGTCATCCGCCCCTAATTCAAAGCCCCGCAGAACGTCGCTTTGCTGATCCGCCACGCTCAGCAGAATTGTATATACATATCCCTGTTTGCGCGCCCGGATCAATTCGCAGAGTTCCAGTCCACCCAGTCCCGGCATGAAGCAGTCCAAAATAGCCAGCCGGGGGGCATCGTCGCCTTCGAGGATGCTTTGCGCCTCATAGCCATTGGCGGCAACCACCGCTTCATAGCCCCAGGCAGCCAGCAACCTTCTCAACGTCGTCCGGTACAGACCTGAGTCATCTGCGACAAGGACTTTCATGGGAACCATCTCCACACGAAGGTATCGCAAACTTATTATTCGGACAATGGACGAAAGTAACCAAGAAACCGCGCGGAAGAATAATTGGCGTGGAAGCACCCTGCCTGCACTCGTCCCAGCAGGAGTCCGCATACGCGCAGGTAGCCCATTCAAGCCCCGCATTTGGGCTTGAGTGGGGCAGTGTTTTGTTTTGAGTTCTCCCCCCCGCAGGACGCAGACGGGTATGCCGATGCTCTTCCTAGCACCCTCGTCGTGAGTCATTCTTTGCCCATCTCAGGATTTGGAGCGGGACTGCATGGCCATGGCTACAAGCGCGCCCACGAAGATAGCCGGGAACAGCTGGCCGACCATGGCCTCGGCGATGGAAAGTGAACGCGCGATCGGAGACACCGGAGTAACCTCGCCGCCGACAGTGGTCAGGATGCTAAAGCTGAAGTAGGTAAGCTTGGAGATAAGTTGATCGAAATTCGTTGGCGTCACAACGAATTGAAAAGAGCCGGGATGGAATTGCTCAACAACCTGATAAGCGGAAGCCCAGGCCATCCCAAGAAGCAGATAGGCACTGACGCCGCCCTGAATGCGGCTCCACGTGATCGGACCTCCGCGAAACATGCCGATGAGGACAATGCGCACGTAAGAAAGCAGCGTGATCGTGGAAAGAACGCTTCCGACTTGATGCAGGAACGGAGTCGGGTGGAGCCGCCCCGCCCCCAGGACGACACCAGCTGCGAGAACGAAAGAGATCACCAGAATCGTGGCGATGCGGCTCTGGCCAATAGCAGTGGCTCCGATAACCATCAAGACCGCGATCACAAGCTCGAAAACTAACCGGCCAGGAAGACCGGATTCGCGAAGCGGAGTGACCACAAAGACGAGTATCACCAGGGAGATCGTGATCAGCGTAAGGCCGAGGTCTCCAGACCAGAACTCGTTCGTCTTCCATCGATGGAAAGCGTCTCGGGACGGCGTCGGAAACTTTGCCATGAGAAGTACCTCCTCACAACGCGAAACATTTCAATAACTTGTTATTGATGCGCGTACCGCAATCCAGAAGACAGACAGTGATTCTAAATAGAAATCAGCATCGAGTGAAATTCATAAGAACCCGACTACCTGTTTCTTGCTAGGATTGGAAACATCAATGTGGTGCAGTGCGGCACTCAGCTTATTCTGTAGAGTCAGGATCTGCCGCGCGATTCGACGGCCATGACCGCGGGCGCAGCTTCTATCTGGCCGACCGCCATCTAACTCTGCACCGGTTCGCATGGAGGTGCCACACGCGGAATCCAATGTCTCCGCTCCTGCTCTTTCTGGTTCTGACAACGGTGACCGGCAGCATGCGCTGGCTCGCGTTACCTCAAAAAGCAGCGGGAAGTTCAAAGCATTCGGCGCTGAAGTCACCGGTCGCCTTCATCGGGCCGGTAGAGTATGACTGCACCCGGGCCGGGGCCGGCAGCGGAACGTTGCGAGCGACGTTCTACAAGACTACGCCGGCCATGGCGCTCGTCGAGTACGACAATCAGGCGCGCCCAGCGTTTCAGGTAATCTCTGCCGACGGTTCGAGATACGAAGGACAGGAACTCTTGTTCTGGGAAGCACGTGGCCAAGCGACGGTGACCTGGTCGGGAGTAGATCTCACCTGCAAGCCACGCTAGGACACAACGCGGGCTATCGCGCTTTCCCCGTTCTACGGCACGTCCATTGGTGAATTCTCCGTTGTTTGCCGCTCATCCGGCTAAGCTGCTCTGCGAACTCCATCTCGATACCAGGCTGGAAACTCGCGGCGCAACTCGATCATCGTGCTGAAAACACCTTCGGCCACCATCCCAGAAGATCGCGCTACCTGTACCAAAGCCACTGGGCAGGTCGGCCCGCAAGGCCACAGTTCGCTCGCCCCCTATGTCCTGGAGCGTGGCCGGGTGTTCGCGCACCGCAGACTTGGTCCGGGGCAGATCAGAGGCTCTGAAAACGACGTTTGTCGATCTTCAGCGATTTGATTTTAGAGTCCAGTGTGGACGGGGGCATTCCAAGCTTCGCGGCTGCCCCCGACGGGCCGGAAATCTTGCCTTTGCATTCGGCAAGAGCCGATTCGATGAACTCCTTCTCCTGAGCATCCATCTCATGCGGCAATGGCCGATTAGGACGGCGCTCGGCAGAAAGCCAACTTTCGTCAACCGAGAAATTCTCCCCGTCGCACAGAATCACCGAACGCTCGATCACATTCTGCAGTTCGCGGATGTTGCCCGGCCACGCATAGGACTGCAGTCGGTCCAGGCTCTTTTTCTCGATCTGCCGTATCTGTTTTCCCGACTTGCTGGCGTAACGGTCGATAAAATAATCAACCAACAGCCGGATGTCCTCCCTGCGTTCGCGTAGCGGCGGAATTTCAATCGGGAAAACATTGATCCGGTAGAACAAGTCGCTGCGAAATGTGCCGGCGCTGATGGCAGCTGGCAAGTCACGATGGGTAGCTGCAATCACACGTACATCGGCGCGGATCGATAGATTGCTGCCGACTCGTTGGAACTCCCGTTCCTGCAGAACGCGCAAAAGAGCAATCTGAGTCTCCGCCGGTAGCTCTCCGATCTCATCGAGAAAAATACTACCCCCTTCGGCCAATTCAAAACGACCCAAGCGCCGCTGCAGAGCACCAGTGAAGGCGCCCTTTTCGTGCCCAAACAACTCGGAAGCGATTAAGTCACGGGGGATGGCCGCGCAATTCACGCTCACGAAGGCCCGATCCGCGCGCGGGGACCGTTTGTGAATCGCACGGGCGATTAACTCTTTTCCCGTGCCGGTCTCGCCGGTGATGAGCACGGTCGAATCGCTGCGCGCGACTTTGGCGACCCGGGCCAGCACCGCCTGCAAAGCAGGCGACGTCCCTACAATTGACTCGAACATCGATACTTTGTCGATTTCTTCTCTCAGGGCCAGATTTTCCCGCTGATCTCGTTCCTGAGCCTGCTTCCGGTCTTGGATGTCGGTGCGTACGCCGCACCAGCGAGCGATCCTGCCGTTTTGATCACGCACCGGCACAATCTGATATAGAAACCAGCGATACTGGCCATCGTATCTGCGCATACGAGCTTCCATCTCGAACGACTCTCCGCGCAACATTGCCTCCTTGATCCCTGACTTGAGCTTCTCCACTTCTTCAGGATGCGTGACCAAATCAAGGAAGTCATTGGGCGGCATCAAAGGGACGGGACCGAAGTATTCCAGAGATGACCGGTTCCCATGGGAGGCGCTGGCATCTCTCTCCCAGATAAACATATGCACAGGAACGAGATCTATCACCTGCTGCAGTTGCTGAGCATGCTCTCGTAATAATTCTTCGGCACGCTTGCGCTCGCCGATGTCATGGATGACCGCTTGCCGTCCACCTTGAAACATCGGCGACAGCAATACCTCTACTTCCACTCTCATTCCGTCCTTGCGATAGAAGGGACGTTCGAAACGGAAGGTGCTTCCCGCAATTTGCTCAAGCGGCGTCTGATTCCGGGCGAGATCATCCGATGAGTAGGTATCCCGGATCGACATCTGGCCGATCTCCGCAGCCCTGCATCCGAGCAGGCTGAGCCCAGCAGGATTCGCCGAAAGAATCTTGCCGTCGCTGCTCAATAAGAGGATCGCAACGGGAGAAAGGTTGACCAGAGACTGATACTGGGTCGCGCTCTCGCGCAGCTCGTCTTCGGATCGCTTGAGCTTTTCAAAGGCGCGGGCATTCGTGATGTTCACTGCAACTTGATCTGCGAAGATTCGCAGCCATGCAAAATCCTGCTCGCACAGGGCCTCGCGGCTGAAGACCGCCAAGACTCCGAGAATCTCCCCGCGAGCCGTGAGCGGGTATCCCGCGAACGCACGGATCCCCTCAGATCGTGCCCATTCCGGCTGGCCGATCCACTCGCTATCGGATGCACAATCCCTGATCAGGATTGGCTTACCGGTTACTCCAATCTCACCTACCTTTCGATGGCCCCGCGGGATTCTCCGGAATTGACCATTTAGAAAGGACCAATCTCCCTCTGCCGAAGCGTATTTTGACGCGCCAGCGCTGGCGACCAGTTGAAAACAATAGGTGTGGTCGGCGCACTCTCCTTTCCGAAAACACGTGTCGCATATGTCGCCGGGTAAGAGAAACCAAATGCGCGCGAGCGCCACGCCCGGTTGTGCGGCCAAACCACGCACGATGGAATTGACGACGTCCTGAACGGCACGCTCGCCGGCGACTGCAACGGCAAGAGAGAGTAGCGCTTCGGCTTGCACTCAGCCGCCTCCAAATTGCCCAGATTCTATATCAATCGTTGGTGCCCGTTGCTGGCGCGCCAAGTCCGGCGGCGACATTTCGAGCCGCCCGCATCATTCCGCGACGCTGGCCACTCCCGAGAGTTCGTGAATTCTCGAACGTGTCGGAGCTGAAGGGAATTGTAAGCCATTGATCCTACGAAAGAAAAGATTGGTCACCGCAATGCATTGTTAGTTCACGCAGGGCTGGTCGATCAGACCCATGACATCCGAAGAAAAGGATCAGGAAAATGAAATTACACAAGATCGCTCTCACAGTATTCCTCGGAGCGGCTTCGATGGCCGCCGCCGCCGCCGATAACACTACTTCACAAAGTCCGGTCGCCTCGGACACCTTGTCCTCCGCCGACCGCAAAGCTAAGGAACTCGATCCCCTGGAGATAGTCCGGCCCAAACTGGGCGCAACTATCACCGACACAACCACACCGAAGGCCGTTCTGCGCGTGGGTGACGGGATCCGTCCCAAATCGCTGCGCGTTACTTTAAACGGAAAGGATGTCAGTTCTCACCTGCAGAAAGAAGAATGCAACGAAAATGCGTGCCGCTGGACCGTGGCACTCACGAAAGCCGACCGGCTCCTCGCCGGTCAGAATCAGCTCGTGGCATCCGCCCGTGGCTCACAAAACAATATCGAATTGGCGCGCACGAATTTCGAATACGACTATGGCCTGCAGGCAGGCCAATACCAGTCGAAGTGGAAGCCCTCGACGATGGGCCTCAATCTGACCTCGGGAGGAGCTCAGCCCTGGGTCTCGGTGACGACGGGCACTCCTGCCAGTCTGCAGGACAACAGCGACGAGACCCAGTATTCGCTCCCCTACCCTGACGCTACCTTTCCTACTGCCAGCGACACCGCGTGTACCCAGAGGTATCAGGTGGTGGCTCTACTCCGTCAGAATCCAGCCATTGAGGATGCGTACTTTTGCGCCGCCGATGCGGCATCGCTCAAGGAGCTGCTTACATCGTTTGTTGCATTGACGAAAGGCGCTGACATTGTGATGGTGAGTACCACGCTCGGCAACAATGCCGACTCCAATCTCGACACGACGAGCATTGGCGGCACCAACTATTCCTTCTACCCAGCGGCCTGGCAACCTATGGGATACGCCGCGATTGGAGTGTCGGGGGCCGCGCCCGGCAGCGCCTACGAGAGCTACTACCTTTCATCCGACCTGGGACATGCTTACCAGACAGACCCATTTGCCAACGGTCTGCTGGCAGTGGACCAAAATGGCAACTACAACTTCCACGCCGGCAACAATGTGCAATTTGAGGTTTACCCGAATGATCCTCAGTACGGCACCAGCTCCGTCTTCACAGCCGCTGGTGGATCAGTTACCGGATGGTGGCCGCCCGCAGGGTCTGCCAATGGCTTCTGGCTTCTGACGCTGGATCGCGTAACGTTGCTGCCCATTGATTTCAACCAGGGCTCTTGCAATTCGGACAGCGGCAATTGCGGACACTTTTTCGCTACAGGCAGCACGGACCCAACCGTTGCCGCGCAAGCTGCGCTGAATCTGGGGCAAGCCCTTGGCCAGTCTACCTACCGTCAATTGATCGTCTTGACGACGACCGGCCAGCCATTCCAGAGCGCTTCAGCCGCAACCGCCGGCCTCATCTCCGCCGTGCAAAGCTATGGTGGGGCTGATTACACCTTGCCGTCGCTCACGACGCCTGCTTCGACGTATACGCTGGTCGCTCCCGGGCTCCAGGGGCCGACTCCCCCGGTGACCCTGACGCCCTTTTCCAGGGGTGTAGTCAATTCCTCGTCGGCGTTCAGTCAGCAAGGGCAGACCGGCTTTGTCCGGGGCGTAATGGCTCGCGATAACAACAGCCTCTATTTCCCCTCGGTCGTGTCCCAGGAAGATGGTAAGAACAACGGAGAAGGCGCAACCAGCGTAAGCATCAATTACGACTTCTACGCAATCAGCACACAGAACTCCGTCGATTGGCCGTTGACCGACACCTCGGGACACATCGCGGCCTATCATTACGCAAGCCAGGCATTCCTCGCGCGCCATTACTCGACGAATGGATCGCATAGTCAAGACCTGCGCTATTTTTATGCGGGTAATCCCGGGATCGCCCAATACAACACGGATTTTTATTGTCCCAACCCTCCGAACCCAGACAACCCTCCCAGCCCTTACTGCCCCGCTTACCCAGGCGATGGGTATGGCTTCACCGCTCAGGATCTGTCGGACGCGACGGCACAGCTCTACAGCGAGCTCACGGCGCTTAACGACACGAACAACTATCTGGGCGAACCTGGGATCGGCGGCGTGATCCAAGACAATGGCGGCAACGCGGTTGCAGATCAGGTGATTCAAGCGACTTACGAGGTTCTGAACCAGGGGTTCGGCCCAGTGCCCAGCACCAGCGTGAGCACCTCGGAGCCCCAATGGTTGAACTTGTTGGCAGCAGTCGCATCCGTCGCGGCTGCGGCCTTGGGCCCGGCAGACTTGCCGATCGTCGCTGCGGCCGTGGGCGTTACGAGCGGATTGCTCTGGTCGGGATCGGCCATCGCGCCGGGGTTCCTTGGCGACCCCGTCACTCCTCCGAGTTACGAAAGCACTTTTGAGACAACACTCGGGAACGTGGAGCAAAACGAATCTGCGTATGCCAGTGCTCTGGCAGTTTCGTATGGCACTGCACTCGACAACATTTACTCCGATTGGGGAAAGCTGGCGGCAACTGGAGCCAAAACAGCCAATTCGGACTCGGGCTGGAGCTTCAACAACCAACTGGCTAGCACCTATCTGGGATCAAACATCTCAGCCGGCGTGCGGCGGGCAACCTACATTCAGCTCGTACCACAGTTTTACTCGCTGGATACCTACACACAACAACCGGTGTCAACAGTCGCCAAGCTCGGCATGTTTAGCTCTACAGAAGCTATCGATTTCAGCGAGGTCACGAACATTTGCACGGCTTCCTACCCCGGGGCATTAACGTCCAACGGGTACGCATATAAGTCCTATCCTTCGCCGGGTAATCCGGCGGGAACTAACATGTTTGTGATGGGCGGCACCATCAACTATCAGGGCACTAAGAATGTACAGGAGTCCCTGCCCTCTGATTCGCTGCTGAATATTTTGTTCGGCTCCGATTCGGGGGACTTGAACATGCCGCAGGATCTCGTATACGGGTCCAATGGGTTGGCGAATAGACAGGGGCCAAGCATGGGAACCTACAGTGGCTTTTCTCAGTGCTACAAGCCGGGTTGCGTGGATTACACATACAACACGAACCAAACCCAATGTATCAACCCCTAGCCTGATAACCTCCGGCTATCGGTGAAAGGCAAGGGCCCTCCGGCGAACCTACCGGGGGGCATTGCTCCTTGCAGCGAGAGGACGCGAGTTTGCCCGATTCTCTTCGTTGCATACCGCATTGGCATCGCGGTTGCAATTTCTGTATAGGTTGCCCAGCCAGGACAAAGTAAATGGGAAGGTGTGGAGCCCTCATGTGGAAAGTTAAACGAGTACAAACTCAGGATCGAATCGTTTTGAGTCTCAGCGGCCGCCTGCAGGGCGAGCAGTTGAACGAGTTGCAGGAGGTTCTTGCGTCGGAGACCGCCGATCAGAAACTGGTGCTCGATCTGAAAGACGTCAGATTAGTCGATCAGGACGCTGTAACCTTCTTGGCCGAATGCGAAGCCAGCGGAGCCAGCTTACGTAATTGTCCCGCATACATCCGCAACTGGATTGGCACAGAACAAGCAGAATGAGGCGGTCCCCCGAGTAGACGGCAATCTCTCCCGTAATACCGCGCAGCAATCTATATCGGCCGGCTCCTTGGCTGCACAACTGGCATCAGTCGGCACGATCTGGCAATGGTGTCGTTGGCTGGACTAGTGGCCGGCGTAGCTTCAATCGTTCCTCGGCTGCTCAGTGGGCCAGCGGAGCATCCCACAGTCGCGAAGGCCGAGCCTCCGGTTCCGGACGGTCAGGGCTCGCGGGAAATGCGGATGGGGCTGCAGTCGGCCATCGCCGCTCTCGTCATCGTGGCAGTCAGCGGTGCAACCGGCCTACAACCGTCTGCCTGGGCCGTCACTGCGAGCACCTATGTAATCGCGGGTTCCGCCTCCGGAACCGCAGATCGGGTTCGCCGACGCATCCTCGGAACTCTGATCGGCGTGCCACTCGGCATACTCTGCATGCCGATCTCCGTGCACATACCTCCGCTGGCGCGGATGCTTGCTGCTGTGGCGATGATCGTTTACGCCATGGCCCTGCCTGATCGGTACGACAGCGCATGTGGTGCGTACGCGTGCACTCTTATGGTGACTTTGGCCATTAGCGGGGAGACCACGGTATCTGTGCTGGCAGCACGGGGCTGGGAGACATTGATCGGAGGAGCGCTTGGTGTTGCAGCTGCGAAGTTCGTCTTGCCCCTCCCTGGTAGCAGGTTGTTAAGCCTGGACCTCGCGACATTGCCAGCAAAATCTGGTGTACCGCGAGTCATACGATCGGCTCGTTCTGGCGGGCAGGATAGCTGAGCTGGATGAGGCACGACGACGCTCTTATCCCGAGTTGAGATAGGTCACGCCCAGAGGGACTTCTTGCGATTTGGTTGGGGACTTTGGCGTCCCGACGGGATTTCTTTACGCCAAGCGAAGGTATTGAAACTCAGGAACCACTTGGAAGGGGTCGTGGGAGGCCCGAAGATTTCTCCGACTTCGTCGATCAGCGCAGGATGAGCGTTTCCCTTAAATTTCGAGCCCTCGCGAATGTGCAAGATTCGTCCGGCTTCGAATCCCATCAACCGCGCGCAGCTCGCGTCGGCAGCAACGGCATCGTCTGCCAACACGATCCTGCCCAACGGACGAGGAGTGCCGTTGAGCGGCCCGTTTCCGTCCATCGCACGATGCCATCCGCGATGACGAAATGGACCGGAACAGGTGCGCATAAAACGAGGATGCTCTGCTGAATGCTCATCCGGTGGAGAATATTCTTCGGCCATCCGCATCTTGTGCCCGGTACTGCGCCGAACCTGTTCTTCATGCTCGGCGCGACCCCAGACCAGTGATGGGTCTTGATCTTCGCCATGGAAACCAGGAAGTCCGCTTCCAGCACGGTGCGAGGAAGCCAGAGATTCCTCGTCCCCGTGTGTAGCTCGCGTGAGGCGGAGTGGCAATCCGCTGCGCTTCCGATTCGCCTGGAAAGTCCGACGCGCGTCCATCTGCCGAATCTCTACGGCAAGTGGATATCCATCGATGACCAGCGGTTGGCCCGGGGAAAGCGAAGCGAGCGAAGATCCGGGGAATTCGTTCAAGCTCGCGAGCGGGCTCAAAGCCTGATTCTCTGAAGCGGGCCAATACAGCCCGTCCTGATTGCCTGAAGTGCTGACGATGGGCTGCGCGTATTCGCCAGATTCACCACCATAGGCAAAATACATCTGTTGCGCGGCTGCCAGGGCGGAGCAGGCGTCGATCGTCAGCAATTCATTTCGCCCGATGTTTCGGGTACAAACCTCTTCCGCGCCGGCGATTCCATCGAAGTACCACTGACCGGACGAATTCTTTGCGAGCGGCACCGGAAAAGCAAAGTTGTCCGCTCCCATGTAGAGGACACGACTTCCATCAGTCCTATCGACCCAGCGATTCATCTTTGCGTACTTGGTTGCAAAAGCGTCCATCGCAGCCTTGTCCGCGTCTTTGTCTCCCGTACTGAGGAGGGCCTTTGTGTTAACTCCCAGAATCTTTTCAAGCGCGGCTTCATCGCCGTTCCTTGCTGCCTCGGCCAGCACGGCACCGGCCTCGGCCGGGGTCTGAAACGTAACCTGGACGTCCCCGGCCTTCGCGGTGATTTCGGTTTTCAGCCTTAGAATCAGGGCGGCGACGAGTGCCAAGGCCAGCAACCCGATCCCAACCTGCTCCACTTCCTCGTTGTCTTGTTCCCTTTCGATTCCATTCTTAATCTCCTTTGAAAGGCTTGATCTTCGTTTTCTGTTGTTGCATGACCGTAACTTGCTGGCCCATTACCGACGGCGGCGGCCGCCTCCACCTGAGCGGTGCTGAGCAGGTGCATGCTGCCTTGCCATATGCTGCTCTGGGCCACGTCCCGCCATGCTTCCGCGTCCGCGATTGCTTTCCGTGCGATTGTCCGCGCCGTCTCCGCTGAAACGGGAGCGGTCCTGCTCGGCACCGGCAACGTGGTTGTTGTTGTCGCGGTTCTGACCGAGCATTTGGCCGCCGCCATTGTTGGTTGCGTGCTGTTCTCCGCCATTGCCGCCGATCAGGCCGTGATTTCCGTTGTTGCCGCCGTTGGGCATTTGCTGGCCGGCGTTCTTGTCCTGGTGCAATCCACCGTCAGGACCGTAATACGCATTTGGATGATAGGCGCCGTTAGGGCCGTAGTGCGTGTCTTCGCCCGGCTTATAGTTACCGTCGGGGTGAAAGGTGCCGTTGTTGCCGTACCAGGCATGATTTTGCGACCCGACCGCGCCGCCGTTGGGGGCCACATTCGCATGCTCGACGCCGCCATTACCGCCGATCAGACCGTGATTTCCGTTGTTGCCGCTGTTGGGCAGTTGCTGCCCGGCGTTCTTATCCTGGTGCCATCCGCCGTCAGGGCCGAAATACCCGTTCGGGTGATAGGCGCCGTTGGGACCATAGTGCGTGTCTTCGCCCGGCTTGTAGTTGCCATCGGGGTGAAAGGTGCCGTTGTTGCCATACCAGGCATGATTTTGTGATCCGGCCGCTCCGTTTGCCCAAGGATGATAGCCGTTGTAATTCCTGTTGTTCCAAACGTGGGTGTTGATATAGGTGTTGTGGTTGTAGATGATCGTGGTTGAACCACCGCCACCGCAGCAGCCCCAGTTAACACCCCAGGCATGCCAGCCCCAGCCGATTCCACCACCAACCGATCCACTGCCGCCGAACCACGCTCCGATGGTGATACCAGTCCCAAAGTAAAGACCGAAGGAAGCGACGGGCAGCGGCGGAGCAACGTAGTACGGCACCACCACGGGCGCACCAAATACCACCGCCGGGTTGTACTGCGGAACATACACAACCTGCGGGCTCGCCGGTTGAATCACGATGGTGTTGGACGTCGGCTGAGTGACCGTGATCTGCGAGTTCGATTGCAGCGTCCCTGCCGCTTGCGCTTTCGCGCGCATCGCCTGCACCGCTGCCATCACATCGGACTGCTGTTTCGCGAATGCCTGCCCGAGGCTCGATGTCCACGAAAGGTTATGCGCAAGGTTGTCCATCACTGAAGGAAACTGTGTCAAGGCCTTGATGCTGGGATCCCAGGATTGCTGATCAACGGCCTGCGCGAGCGCTGAGCCTGTCAGGTTTCTATTCTGCGCGAGCCAGTCGTCCGCGTAGGCCAACTGATCTGGGTTCGTTGCGGCTGCCAGCACCTGTGCCACCAGCGCATCAGGGTAGAGCGCGATGGGGGCAACCAAAGAGTCAAGCTGATCGGCGGAAAGAGGGGCTGGCGCTGGCGCGGAGCTGCCTTGCGCCGACGGCTCGGAGCTGCTCTGCTGGGCATAACCAGTTGAGCTGCCTTGCGTGCCGTAGTTCGTCGCCTGCTGCGCGGCATACTGCGGCGCGGGCGCAGGAGCCGGAGATTGATAGACAGCCGTCGTCACCGGCGGCGCTAAGATCGGCTGAGTCTGGTAGACCGCTCCGTTACTTGGCGGAGCTGGCGGTGGAACCGTGGCGGGACGTGTAGCCTGCCACGGCGCATGCTTGCCGCGAATCCCGTACGCGCCCGACATGGTGTCGCCAAAAACCTGTCCCCGAAAATGAAGAACAGTGCGAGTCACCGTATCAAATCTGATGTTATGTCCGTTGACCTCACCCTGAATCGGC
>CAVPRB010000010.1:0-794466 GCA_963707735.1 uncultured Acidobacteriota bacterium
GAAAATGACGGGGTCTTTTCGCCGTGAAACGGGCAAAGGCCGGAGTAGTTCTGCGCCCCAGACTTGCGCAGCTTTACGTACTCGCCGATGATGCGGACAATGTCGGCCTGCTGCTTGACGGTGTAGGCGAAGTCTCCGGGGTTGGCCACCTTACTAGTCTGCTCCATTGCGGCGGCGGGTGGGCGGGATTGGCGGGCAAGTTTGTGGAAAAACTGTGGGTAAGGGAGGATCTGGCGATCTTTGTGCATTGGCAGATGCAGCGGGGATGGTGCGCTCGGGACTTAAAGGCGAGTCCCGGGCGACTCCTCACCACTCGACATGCACCTTCCCGTGAAGTCCTGGAGCTGAAATCGCCTGCTTGAAGCTTTGAAACCTGGTCCATTCCGGCTATGCTATGCGTCGTGGCCGTTTCGATTACAGTTCTGGCCTCGGGCAGCCGAGGCAATTGCACGGTGCTAGCGACCTCTCGAACCCGCGTGCTGATCGACTGCGGTCTCTCTTGCCGCGAAACCTGCCGCCGCCTGGCTCTCCAAGGCATCGCTCCAGAGTCTGTTTCCGCCATACTCATCACCCACGAGCACTCCGACCATGTCGCCGGCTTACACGTCATGGCCAAGAAGTTTCGCCTGCCTGTCTACATCACCGCGCCCACCCACGGCGCCTGGCAGCGCCAGTACAAGGATTCCGCGGGCAACCAGCGTCCAGGCCGAGCGCCTCGAATTATTTTCTTCGGGCAAAGGGTTCAGCGTTGGAGACATCGAGGTGATGCCTTTCACCATTCCCCATGACGCCGCCGATCCGGTCGGATTCCGTTTCACCGCCGAGGGCGTGAGCATGGCCATTGCCACCGATCTCGGCTTCCTGCCGCGGAACGTCCGCGATCAGCTCCGCGGCTGCGACGGATTGGTTCTGGAATCCAATCACGATCTGGAGATGCTTCGCCTTGGCCCCTATCCCTGGGCCGTAAAACAGCGGGTCATGTCCAGGGTTGGGCATCTCTCCAACCAGGCTCTCGCGGAATTCCTTGCAACGGACTATGATGGGGGTGCGGCATTCCTGATTTTGGCTCACTTGTCTGAGCAGAACAATCTTCCGGACTTGGCGCGTATCGCGGCCGAGCGGGCATTGGGAATGCGTCAGGGGCTGTGGGGCAACCGTCTGGTTCTGGCTTCGCAGGACATGCCCCTGTCGGCCCTTACCATATAGACAATCGATTGATTATGAGTCAATGCATCGATCCATTCGTCGGCCATATCCTTGCGGGATGGCGCTATGACATCACCGGCCTCGCGCCGGAGATGAGTGGCGACTATGAGGCGCATCTGGCCGACTGCGATCACTGCCGCTCCCGCCAGAAGCTTCATCGCACCATCGATATCACTCTGATCACCCTGGCCACGGTCTCCGCCATCGTGTTCGTCTTCGCCTTCGCCGTCATCCACCATTTCATTCCGCCGCACGCCCTTTGGCTGGAGCTCGGCGCGCTCTGCGGCTTTGCGCTCTCGGCCCTCATCTGGCTGCTGGTGGCCGTTGCCACTCCCGCCCCGCTCGTGGTCAAAGATGCGGCCATCACCGGGGCGCGCAATCTGCACGACCGCCTCCCGGAAAATCTTCGCGAACGTCTACCCGAGGAATTGCGGGTCAGAATCTCCGGCGGCCACTAAGCGGCAATTGTGGATCGCCAAAAAGCCATCCCTCCTGCGCGGAGGGATCGTGTTTGGTTCATCCTTTGCCATCCTGCTCAATGATTGCCGGTTGAATCATTCTGGTTCTTCCAACCACGACCCATGGAGTCGATGGCCGCCCTGCTTCAGTTCAAAATCAAACCGCCGCGCAAGCCGGCCACGCTTTCAATCTCTTGTTCCAGGCACCAGCGTTCCAACTGTTTCGCCAGCCGTTCGCAAGCCCGCGGATCCCAGAAGTTCGCCGTGCCCACCTCCACCGCCGTCGCTCCCGCCAGCAGAAATTCCACCACATCCTCCGGGGTGCTGATGCCGCCGATCCCGATGATCGGAATCCGCACAGCCTGCGCCACCTCGTACACCATGCGCACCGCAATCGGCTTGATCGCCGGGCCGCTCAGCCCCGCCGTCACGTTGGAGATGCGAGGGCGCCGCGTCACCGGGTCAATCGCCATCGCCAGGAAAGTGTTTACCAGCGAGATCGCGTCGGCGCCCGCGTCTTCCGCGGCCCGCGCCATTTGCGCGATGCTGGTCACGTTGGGCGAAAGCTTGACGATCAGCGGCCGCCTGGAAGCGGCGCGCGCCCCGGCCACCACCTCTGACAGCAGGGCTGGGTCCTGCCCAAAGGCGATCCCGCCATAGCGCACATTGGGGCAGGAAACATTCAGCTCGTAGGCCGCAATCCCTTCGCCCTCGTTCAGAATGCGGATGGTCGCCTCGTAATCCTCCGTGCAGTAGCCATAGACGTTGGCGATCACCACCGTGTCTTTGATCTTCTGCAGCTTGGGCAGCTTTTCTTCCACAAACGCGCGCGCGCCAATGTTCTGCAGGCCAATCGCATTCAGCATTCCGGCCGCCGTCTCAAACAGCCGGGGCGGAGGGTTGCCCGGCCATCGGTTCGCGCGACAGTCCCTTGACGACAAAGCCTCCGAGCTTTTCCAGGGCGACGATGTCTTCGAATTCAATGCCATAGCCGAACGTCCCGGACGCCGCCAGAATCGGATTTTTCAAGGCGATGCCCGCGATCTGGACGCTCATGTCAAGGGTGGGCGGGCCGCGCCGCGCACGCCGCGCTTTGCCGGCGGCCGTGGCTGTGGGGTCCGGAGCGGAAGCCGTGCTCGCCGCTGCCAGGTTCTGCTCAGGATTCTTCAGGCTCATGTTTTCATTCTACTTCGTGGCCGGGGTCGCGGCGACGGCAACCGCCGCCTGGCCGGCAAACGCCTCGTCCAGCACCCTGCCCACGGCGCTCGCCGGCTTGTCGATGCGCAGCAGGGAACTCAAGGTCACCGCCAGGTCCACCGGTTCCACGCTCTCCCGGTAAACGCCCGCGCGGAACTCCGCCCCGTAAAACGCCAGGGGCACGTGCACGTCGTAGCTGTAGGGCACTCCGTGCGTGGTCCCCGTCGAGGCGCCGATCTGGAACGGCGGCAGGAATCCGGTGACGTACCATCCTCCGCGCGGCGAGTAAGAGTTCAGAATCTGCTGCCGGAAGATGCTGTTGTTCAGCTCGCCCGCGGCCATCTGCGACTTGGTTGCATAGTTGCGGAAGCCCAGCTTCAGCATCAACTCGCCCACCGCTTTTTCCCCATCGGCCTCGCTCACCTGCACGGCCGCAAAGGGCTCCGAATCCAGGTAGAGGATCGGGTAGTCGATGTACGTCACGTACTCGGCTTCCTTGCCATACTGCGCATTCAGCATGTGGTTCAACTGGCTGCGCAGGTCCGTGGTGCTGAAGTTGAAGGCCGGAATCCGCAGCTTGCCGGCATAGTCCGCCATCGGCGCGATGCCGTGGTCGGCTGTTAGCGCCGCCGCCCAATTGCCCTTGCCCACCTTCGCATCCAGATACGCGAAAAATCCCGCCAGGGTGCGGTCCAGCGCCACCAGCATCGCCCGCTGCTCGGGCGAGTCCGGTCCAACCTCGTGTCCCAGGATATCGGGCGAGGAGAAACTGATGGAGATCAGGTCGGTCACCGCTCCCGTGCCCAGCTTTTCGTTGTCGATAATCTGGGTGGCGATATCGACCGTATAGTCATTGCCCCAAGGCGTTGGCCCCACCAGGTCGTAGAAAGATAACTCCTTGCCCTTGGCGTCGGTTGCCGGAGCCGTGGAGCGCAACACTTTTCCCGCCGCATCTTTCACCTCGCGATTCAAATAGCCCGCGCGGGTTTTGCCCGCGTTGAACCGCAGCAGCCACTGCGGCGCACTCTGCATGTAGTAGGTGGAAGTAACGAAGGCGCCCGATTGCGCATCGAGGAAGAACGCCGCATCGGCGGCAAAGCCCACCGGAAGAATGGCCGCACGATCCTTCAAGGCGACTCCGTAGACTTTGGCGCGCCCTCCGGTGGCTAACTTTAGCTCGTCGCCGATGGTGTCCGTCTGCAGGTTGTGGGGCGACGAACTCCACCTCGTGCCCGCGGCTCCGTCGGGCAGCCCGAGCAGCCTGGTGCTTTCGTCTTCCACGCTGGTGACGATGCGGCGCAGCCTGGGATCCCACCAGTCGTTGCCGAGAATCCCATGTCCGAGCACATAGGTTCCCGTGCCAATGGTCGAGTGTCCCGGCGCGGTCTTGGTGGCCGCGTAGTTGTAGTAGCAAGAGGTAAACCAGGCACCGTGATCCATCAGCAGGCGGAAGCCGCCCTCGCCAAAGTCGTCGTGGTAGCGCTCCAGCAGATCGCCGCGCAACTGATCCACCACCACGATGACTACCAGCTTGGGCTTGGCATTATAAGCGCTGGCGAAAGAGGCGACGGCCCACAGGCCGAGTACGAGCAGAGCGATGGCACTGCGAAGTTGGCGGCGCATACGGAGAATAGTTTAGTGCAGGCCCGTGAATACGAGGTGAAAGCGCCGCCAAGTGAAAAGAGGGACATCCCGCGTGTCCCTCTTTCTACCTCCTCTTTGACCTTCTTTGTTCCTAGTTGGCTGCTGGTTTTTCCGCGGGCTTCTTTGCCGCCGCGGGCTCAGCCTTCGGTTTCCAGAAAGCCGGGTCCACCTTGATCCAGTCCTCGGAAACGTAGCTCATCTTGGGATTGAAGGCGAACAGGTTTGTTTCGGTCGATTCAATCCCCGCCGCCGTCAATTGTTCAAGCCGCTTCATCCCGTCCATGCCCATGGCGGTCATGAACGAATTGTTGGCCATCATCTCCTGGTCCAGTTCCGCCAGGGACTTCATCGGGGTAAATACAATGTAGCGTTCCCTGCCTCCCAGGATCGCCTGGTAGGTGGCCCAGTGCGCGTCCGGCAGAGCTTTGTCATACGCCGCCTTGACCAGTTTCACCGCCTCATCCCATTCGGCGTGGTGTCCTGGGCGTGTCTGAAAAACTTCGATCTCGAAGTAGCGCATCTGAGCCATGTTGACCGCCGGGTGGTAGCTGTATTCTTCGCTGTATGTAAAGGCGCCCTGGTCTACGGACTCCAGCAGTTCGCCATCGATGACGGTTGCCCGGTCCAGTTCGGCGGAGAGAGCGGGGTTGTGCTGGACCCACAGCCTATCCTTTTCCCAGCCTTCGAACGAGTCGTAAGGAACCAGGAACAGCGCCCGCGTCTTTCCCGACAGGGAATTCATGCCCAGATAGTGGACCGGTTCCTTGGCGCGGCTGAGCGCCTGTGCAAAGGCGGCTTCCGTCCTTTCATGCGGCATCCCGTCTTTTCCCGGCTTCAGGAATTCGCGGATGATCAAAAGAACCTTCGGCGGCTGGTTGAGACCCGGTTCCTGCGCAACGGCAGTTCCCAGGGATACCAATACGAGGAAAAACCCAACGAGAATCCCCACACCTTTTCTCATCGCTTCCCATCTCCTGTCTTCGCTAGTGGAATTCCCGCACTTACTGTGGCGGGCGATGCAGTATATATCCAGATTGTTTACCCAGGAAACTCCCGGCGAACGATTTAGTACGACTTGCTGACAGTCCAGTTTCCAGGTGAAGCCGGTCGCGGTGTCCGGTTTTGCTCCTCGCCTTCGGTCCGGCGTTCTTGATATCCTTACCTCTTATGCTAGACCTTGCCTTTGTCCGCGAGCATTTATCGGTGGTGGAAGAGAAGCTGCGCAGCCGTGGCGCAAACCCCGCAGAAGTTCTCGGCGGCTTCCGCCAGTTGGACACCCAACGCCGCGCCCTGACCCACGAGTTGGAGACCGCGCTGGCCCGCCGCAACGAGCTCAGCAAGAAGATCGGCCCGCTCATGGGCGCGGAGAAGAAAGGATCGATCACGCCCGCGCAGAAGTTGGAACTGGAGTCGCTCGGCGCCGAGGTCGTCAAGCTCAAGGAAGGCATTCCAGCCCTGGAAGAGCAGGCCAGGGCCGCCGACACCGCCCTCTACGACATCCTGAAGACCATCCCCAACCTGCCGCACGACTCTGTGCCGGTGGGCAGGGATGAGACCGCCAACGTCGAGGTGAAGCGCTGGGGCAGGGCGCCCGAGTTCGATTTCACTCCCAAGCCGCACTGGGAACTTGGCGAACAGCTTGGCATTCTGGACCTGGCGCGCGCCACCAAGCTCACCGGCGCACGCTTTGCTCTCTACTGGGACCTCGGTGCCAAGCTCGAACGCGCCCTGATGAACTTCATGCTGGATCTGCACACCCGCGAGCATGGCTACACCGAAGTTCTGCCACCCTACCTGGTCAACTCGGAGTCGATGTACGGCACCGGCCAGTTGCCCAAGTTCGAGCAGGACCTGTTCCGGGTTCCGCAGGGTGAGCACGACCTCTGGCTGATTCCCACGGCCGAGGTTCCGGTCACCAACATCTTCCGCGACGAGACTCTGGAAGCCGCGCGCCTGCCGATTTCGCTCACCGCCTACACCCCGTGTTTTCGCAGCGAGGCGGGCTCCTACGGCAAGGATGTCCGCGGCATCATTCGCCAGCATCAATTTCAAAAGGTGGAGCTGGTAAAGTTTACCCGGCCCGAGCAGAGCTACGACGAGCACGAGAAGCTGACGCGCGCGGCCGAAGAGGTCCTCGAGCGGCTGGGCCTGCATTATCGCCGCATGCTGTTGTTGCACCGGCGACATGGGTTTCAGCTCGGCCAAGACGTATGATCTGGAAGTCTGGTTGCCGGGACAGGGATTGTTCCGCGAAATCTCCTCCTGCTCGAACTTTGAGAGCTTCCAGGCGCGGCGGGCCAACATCCGCTATAAGCCCGAGGGCCGCAAAGGCACCGAACTGGTGCACACCCTCAACGGCAGCGCCCTGGCCGTCGGCCGCACCTGGGTCGCCATCGTGGAGAATTACCAGCAGAAGGACGGCAGCGTCCTGATTCCCCAGGCGCTTCGCCCCTACATCGGCGCGGACAAAATCGAGGCGCGCAAGATGTAAATCTCCGCGCGCGGAGCGGGATTCGGCGGAGATCGACCCTGCGCCAGCGCGGTGATCGAATAAACTGGAAGTGCAATGAAGGACGTGCAATGAAAAAAGCGTGGCAGACAATCAAGGGCTACATCTGGTGGACCTATCCGCGCGGATCGTTCCATTACGATGTGATGGTCACGCTGATCCTGCTGATCATTTTCGTGACTCCGCGCTTCATCAACTACAAGGACAAACCGGCCGAGCGCCAGCCCCGTCCCAAAAGCGTCCTGGTGATGCCGGACGGCGACAACGGACTCATCTTCCGGGTGGACGCGCGCGATGTGAACGGCGGCACGCCGGCGGAAACGCAGGCCGATCTGCAGCGCGTCATCGAGCCGATCAGCGGCTATGTGAAGATCAAGCGCTGGGCGCCCGAGCAGGACAGCAAGGGCAACCTTGTGGGGTATCATGTCTGGGTTCGGCGGTAGCAGCCGCTCGGCTGGGGCCGCGCTCGAAAAGAGAGTTAAATGAAAAGACTGGCGCTCGTGGCATCCTTGGCGGTCCTGTTGGCAGCCTCCGCATTGGGCCAGGCCAGGCCCGTCGATCTGGAACAGGTCTTGAACCTGCTGGACAGCAAGAGCGCGAACTTCAAGAACGTGCAGACGGATTTTGTTTGGGACCAGTATCAGAAGGTAGTCAACGACCACGATATCCAGAAGGGCGTGATGTACTTCCGCCGCGCCGGCTCCAACGTAGATATGGCTGCCGAGATTACCTATCCCGCCCCGAAGTACGTACTGTTTACCGAGAGGGATGGGTTGCAGGTTTATCTGCCCAAGGCGGATGAGGTCACCAGCTACCAGGCAGGCAAGAACCGCGGGGACTTTGAAGCGTACCTGACGCTGGGCTTTGGTGGCCGCGGCCACGACTTGGCGAAAAGCTTCGATCTGCGCTATGCGGGCGCGGAGAACGTGGACGGCAAGGCTACCTACAAGATCGAGCTGGTGCCAAAGGCGCAGAAGGTAAGGAATATGTTCAGCCACATCAGCATCTGGATCGATCAGCAGACGGGGATGAGCGTCAAGCAGGAATTCCTCGAGGGTGGCGGCGATTATCGCATTGCCACCTATACCTCGATCCAGGTCAACCGGTCTCTGCCGCGCGACGCCTTCAAGCTCAAGACCACGAGCCGGACCAAGTACATCAACCCCAACTGATCCGTGTCCAGCGCCGGGTGGGCGCCACCGTTTTTATTCTGCAACCGCAGGTGCCCGGCCCGCGTCTGATCAATCAGGGTATTTTATGGCCAAACCCAAAGTAGTGATCATCGCGGCGTTGCCGGACCCAACCCGGCGCAACCGCATCCGCACCGAGATCCCAGGTATATCGAGGGACAGCGCCTGCTGGTGGAAGCCATGAAGTATCTTCTGCGCAGTGACCGCGAAGCCAACCGCCAGGCTGCCGAATTGCTCAGCGAGCACATTCGTACCAGCTTCCGCATGAGCGACTCGCCTTTCGGCGACGCCGCGGGCCCAATTCCGTCGCCCTCCTAGGAAATCTCCCGAACCGCGATTTAGTCTCCGGCAGTTGCTTTCGTGGGCGTATCCGTCACTGCGCTCGGCGCTGCGCCTCGGCTGCGCTCCTGCCACCACGTTAGCAAGGCCGCGGCCAGAACAAACACAAACGGGAAGCACTCCAGGGTGTAGCGATCCTCCGCCGCGCCGGTGGTTGCCAGAAACAGGGAGCGCAGGATGGGGTAGGCAAGCAGTAATCCCAGGTAACGGATGCGGCCGCGCATCAGCCATGCCCCGGCCACTGCAGCCGCCACGTAGGCCAGGTTCAGCAATCCCAGCGCAATGCCGCAGTAGGAGTCGTGCGGGTCTTCTTCAATCTCCCAGAAGTGCGTGTCCAGCGGCATCATTTCGGTGCGTGGCCGGAACCACATGTCCAGCATGCGGGCCACCGGCAGCAGCAGGTAATAGCGTAGCGGATGCTGGCGCACGTTCTCCTCGGCCAGCGCCGCAAACTGCCGGTCCAGCCCCGGCGTCATCTGGTGGTTCCGGTTGTATTCGTCCAGCAGCCGGTGTACGAGGGCGCGCTCGGCCTCGGAGTTGTAGGCGCGGTCGGGAATGTCGCCCACGTCGATGGTGTCGCCGGGAACGCGGAAGCCCACGTCCTCGACGCTGGCGTAGTCAATCAACCAGCTCTTAAACCAGCGCTCCCAGCCCGTCGGCAGGTACTCGCCCGGATCGCTGGCATGGGCGGTCACCAGCGGCTGGAATACGTGCATGACTCTCCAGTTGCGAATCGTCCATGGCAGCAGCGGAGACAGTGAGACGGCGCCTAGCAGGAGGGTGGCGGCAAACAATTCCCGCCGCCTTCCGGGCTCGCCCAGCCCGCGCAGCAACACGGCAAGGCCGATCGAGATCAGGATCAGGCCCCCGTCCGGACGCAGCAGGATCGCTCCCGCACATGCCGCCCCGCACAGCGTCCACCACCGCAGGAGCCGCGCATCCAGGGCGATGACCGCGCAATCGATGGCGGCCGCAATGCAGAAAATTTCCAGGCACTCGCTCAGCGGCGTCGCCACGTAGTTGATCAGAAACGGGCAGAAAGCCGCCAGCAGGAATGCCGTTTGCGCCGCCCGCCCGCCGACCAGCCGCCGCGCAATGTCAGCTACCAGAAAGCAGGTCAGCACGTCAAAGACAAGCTGCATCAGCATGGCGCCAATGTAATGGTCCTGTCCCCAGATCATGAACGTGAAGGCGAGAAAGAACGGATAGCCCGGCAGGCGGATCAGGGTCGGCTCCCATCCGGATGCCTTTTCCATGCCGAACATATGGTTGTTGATGAGGCACTTGGCGATGTCGCCGTAGACCAGTGAGTCGCCGGCGATCACCGGAAGCTTTAAGACGAAGAACAGGCGCAGCAACACCGCCGCCGTGGTTATGGCGGCAAACCACCAGGGATGCCTGCGCAGCAAGGTGAGCACGACCGAATATAACAGAAGACGCACGGCGGGGTGGAGCCCGGTCTGGCGGGCGTGCCTGCTTCATTGACGGCGGCAGATACGGGCCATACGATAGGAACGACGGCAATTAAAGAATGCCCAAGCCCATATTTTTCGATCCTGACCGGCGCCGCTGGAAGCGGATTCGCCAGACGACCGACGTTGCAGTGGTCGTACTTAGCCTGCTCATTGTCTTTTTCGTCATTACCATCATGCGCAAGACCAGCATTCCCGCCGTGCTGCTGGCTGAACAGAAAAAGAACTATCGCGCCCTCAAGCTGAATGAGCACAAGAAGCCCCAGCGCAAAAGCACTCACCGCAAGACGCGAATCCCGGCTTCCGAAGTGGTCCTGAACTCCGGCGAAGGCATTCGCGGCGCTTTCTATGTGACCTGGGACGCGGCCAGCTACAGCGAAATGCGCGAGTACATTCACCAGATCGATTTCGTTTTTCCGGAGTGGCTGCACATCCTTGGAGCCGATGGAAATCTGCAAGCCGTGGACGAGAACAACGTCCTGTTCAATGTCGTCGCCAACGGCCATGTGGCCCAGATCGATCCCAAACTCATGGCCCTGATCAAGAGCGCCAACGCCCAGGTCGATGTCCTGCCGATGGTCAATAACTTCGATCCCATCACCAACGAATGGCGCAGCGACATCGCCAAGATGCTCGGCTCCCCGGATGGGCGCGGGCGTTTCCTCCAGCAGATAAGCACATTCCTTGTCAGTGACAATTACAAAGGTCTCACCCTCGACATCGAGGCGGTCCCCATAGAGGCCCAGCCCGGATACCGCGCCCTCATTGCCGAACTTGCTGCCAGCCTCCATCAGCGCAATCAAAAGCTCTACCTCAGCGTGCCCGCCAATAACCCGGACTACGATTACGCCTTCCTGTCCAAGCTGGCCGACGGGCTCATCCTGATGAACTACGACCAGCACTATCCCGGAGGCCCGCCGGGCGCCATTGCCAGCCAGGACTGGTTCACCCAGAATCTGGTGGCGGCCTTGCGGCGGATTCCGCGCGAGAAGATCATCTGCGCCATAGGCAACTACGGATATGACTGGACGACCGCCGGCAAGGGAAAGCCGGGCATGGGCGGGGTGCACAACGTCAGCGTGCAGGAGGCATGGCTGGAGGCGCGTGATTCCGAGTCTGACATCGACTTTGACTCCGACATGCTCAACCCCCACTTCACCTATCTGGATGGCGCCAATAACCGCCATGATGTCTGGTATCTGGACGCCGTTACGGCGCTCAACCAGATGCGCGCGGCGCGCTCGCTCGGACTCTCGACCTTTGCCCTCTGGCGGCTTGGCTCCGAGGACCGCTCTCTCTGGAAGGTGTGGGACGCACCCCGCGACGCCGATGCGCCGGACAAACTCGAGGTGGTCGATCCGGGCCAGGACGTGGACATCGAAGGCGAGGGCGACATCCTGCGCATCGAGAGCAAGCCCACGGCTGGCACCCGCAACATCACCCTTGACGCCACCGGGCTGATCACCGACGAAATCTTCCAGGACCTGCCCAGCCCCTACCGCCTGGAAGCCTACGGCGGTTCCTCCAAAGAGGTCGTCCTCAGCTTCGATGATGGCCCGGACCCGCAGTGGACGCCGAAGATTCTCGACATCCTCAAGCACTACAACGTCAAGGCGGTGTTCTTCACCATCGGCCTGGAGGCGGAACGATATCCATCGCTGCTGAAGCGGGTTTTTCGCGAAGGCCACGAGATCGGCAATCACACCTTCACCCATCCCGACATCAGCATCATCAGCGCGCAGTACCTGCGCGTCGAGCTCAACCTGACCGAGCGCCTGCTGGCGGCCAAGCTCGGCATCAAGCCCGCGCTCTTCCGTCCCCCGTATGACGTGGACCAGGAGCCGGACACTGCCGATCAGGTCCGCCCCCTCGAACTCACCCAGAGCATGGGCTATATCACTGTCGGCGACAAGATTGATCCCGATGACTGGCGCGATGACCCGCGTCCAACGCCCGAACAGATCACCCAATCCGTCCTGGGCCAGCTCGGGCGTGGCTCCATCATCCTGCTGCACGATGGCGGCGGCAACCGCGCCAACACCGTCAAGGCCCTCCCCATGATCATCGAAGGGCTGCACGCACGCGGCTATTCGATTGTCTCCGTGCACGAGTTGCTGGGCAAGACCTACGCCGACGTCATGGCCCCCATCTCGACCAACGAGCGCATCTGGGCCACGGTGGACTCGGCCGGCTTCCTCATCTTCGGAGCCGTCAACGCCTTCATCGTCTTCGTTTTCTTTGTAGGCGACGTTCTTATGAGCGGACGCCTCGTCTGCGTCGGCGCAGCCGCCATTTTCGACCGTTTGCGCCGCCATAGCACGGAGAAGGCCACGGGTACATCCGCCTTCCATCCCGCCGTCGCCGTCCTGGTTCCCGCCTTCAACGAGGAGAAGGTCATCACCCGAACCATTCGCAGCGTTCTCTGCTCCACTTATCCCAACCTGCATGTCGTGGTCATCGATGACGGCTCCACGGATCGCACCTGCGAGGTTGCACGCGCCCAGTTCGCCGAGGAAATCGCCCTTGGCCGCGTCACCCTCCTGCGCCAGGAGAACGGCGGCAAGGCCAAGGCGCTCAATTACGGCTTGCAGTTCGTCACCGAGGAAATCTTCGTCGGCATTGACGCCGACACCATCATCGCCAGCGACGCCATCTCCTATCTGGTCCCTCACTTCCAGGATGCCCGCGTCGCGGCCATGGCCGGCAACGCCAAGGTTGGCAATCGGGTCAACCTCTGGACCCGTTGGCAGGCCCTCGAGTACATCACCAGCCAGAATTTTGACCGTCGCGCCCTCAATGTCTTCAGCGCCGTCTGCGTCGTCCCCGGCGCAATTGGCGCATGGCGAACCGACGCCGTGCGCCAGGCGGGAGGCTACAAGACAGACACCGTCGCCGAAGACGCCGACCTCACCATGGCCCTGCTGCAAAACGGCTACAAGGTGGAGTACGAGGACCGGTCCCTGGCTTACACCGAGGCGCCAACCACCGCCAATGGACTGATGCGCCAACGCTTCCGCTGGTCGTTCGGAATCCTCCAGGCGGTCTGGAAGCATCGCTCCGCATTCGCCCGCAAAGGCGCCCTTGGCTTTGTCGCCCTGCCCAACATCGTCATCTTCCAGATCCTGCTGCCCCTGGTCTCGCCTTTCATTGACATCATGTTCGTCGTCGGCTGCCTCAAGTACCTCATCTGGGACAAGCACTTCCATCCCGAGACCGCCGACCCGGCCAGCTTTGACCAGCTTGTGCTGTTCTTCCTCATGTTCCTGGTCATCGACTTCATCGCCTCCATCATCGCCTTCTCGCTGGAGCGCCGCCACGGACGCGATCGCCGCGACTGGTGGCTGCTCGGACACGTCTGGCTGCAGCGCTTCGCCTACCGCCAGTTGTTCTCCCTGGTGCTCATCAAGACGCTGCGGCGCGCCATCGATGGCCGTCACTTCTCCTGGGACAAGCTGGATCGAACCGCGACCGTCACCGAGCCCATCCGGCACACCGTGGAAAGCAAACTGTAAGCCGAGGCAGTCCCTTGCCGCGTTTGGAGCGCTGCCGCATGCGGCCCTTAGTCTGCCTGGCTGCGTCCCTACCTGCCATCCTCCGCGCCAGCCACTTGCATTCGCCTTGCTCGCGGTGCGAACCTTACAGCGACGTGTCTCAACCCGCACACAACCAACTGATCGATGGCTCCTGCCCAGCGCTCTCCACTGCGGCTGCCAAGTTGCGCTTGCTCAAGGGCCTCAAGTGCACCACGAGCTTTGAAAAAGCGGCCTGGCAAAGTGGCGCCCGCCTGGTCGCCGGAGTCGATGAGGTCGGACGCGGGTCGTTGTTTGGTTGTGTCGTGGCCGCCGCCTGTATTCTCAATCCCGCCGATCGCATCCGGGGATTACGCGACTCCAAGCTGCTGCCGGAAGAGGTTCGTGAAGAACTCGCCCTGCGCATCCGCCAGCGTGCCATTGCCTGGGCCGTTGCCGAAGTGGACGCCGCCATCATCGACCGCATCAACATCTACCAGGCCAGCCTGCTGGTCATGAAGCTGGCCGTCGAGCGCCTCCAGCCGCGTCCCGACTTTCTGCTGGTCGATGCGGCCACCTTGGATGTCGATTGCGCGCAGCAGAAAATCATCCATGGCGATGCGCTCTCGGCTTCCATTGCCGCCGCATCCATCCTCGCCAAGGTGCACCGCGACGCCATTCTGCGCGCCCTGGACCCCGTCTATCCCCACTATGACCTTGCCAGCAACAAGGGATACGCCACCCCGCGCCACAAGCTCGCCCTGCGCCAGTACGGACCCTGCCCGCTGCATCGCCTGAGTTACGCGCCCGTGGCCGCCGCCACCGAGGGGGTGCAGCGGAAACTGGATTTTGTCTTTATAGAAGGCCCAGAGGAAATCCCATGCTGAAGCTGCTCTGTGTCGTTGCGCATCCCGATGATGAAGCGGGATGCTTTGGTGGAGTTCTGGCCAAGTATTCTGAAGCCGGCGTCGAGTGTTCCGTGGTTTGCCTTACGGCCGGAGAGCGCGCCGCCAACCGCGGTGACGCCGTCGGTGATGAGGCCCTCAAGGCGGTGCGCCGCACGGAATTTGCCGCCTCCTGCCATCACCTTGGCGTCGGTCACTGCCAGGTGCTGGACTACGGCGACGGCGCCCTGGATCGCGCCGATTTTTTTACCGTTACCGGCGAGGTTGTCCACGCCATCCGAACCCTGCGCCCTCACGTCGTCGTCACCTTTGGAGCCGAAGGCTTTGTCACCGCTCATCCCGACCACGGCATGGCCGGACTGTTCACCTCCGCCGCCTTCCAGTGGTCCGCCCGCCCCAATCGCTATCCCGCCCAGCTTGAGCAGGGCCTCACCCTGTGGCAGCCCAGAAAGCTCTATTACGTCACGGCCGAGTTCTCCTTGAAGGAGCGCCCGGCCGTCTCGCTATCACCAGTAACCGCGCGCATCGCTGTCGGCCCCTACATCCAGCGCAAGAACGAGGCGTTCGGCAAACACACCTCGCAGAAGCCTCTGCAACCTATCTTTGAGCATGCCCAGCAGCAGTCCGGCGAGGACGAACTGTTTCACCTGGCCGCCACCGCCGAAGTCACCGCAATGGCAATGGAGACTGACTTATTTTCCGGGATCCGGGAGTTATAGAACAGTGCGGGGCTGCCGTGTCGCGGGATTTGGATACAGGGCGACTAAAGGGAGATCTTGCGGGACACTGGTCGGTAAGCGTGAGCGGCAACTGGCGGCTCACATTCTTATTCGAAGGCGAGGACGCGGTACTGGTGGACTACCAGGATTATCACTAGGAGGGTGAGGCCATGATTTTCAATCCAGCGCATCCCGGAGAAGTTTTGCGAGACTACCTGGGCGAGATGACGGTTGCCGAGGCAGCGAAGCGTCTGGGCGTCACTCGCGCGCACCTCTCGCGCATTTTGAACGGGCGGGCGGGAGTATCGGCGGCAATGTCTTTGCGGCTCTCGGCGGCCCTTGGCACCTCGCCTGAGTTCTGGCTGAAGATGCAGATGCAGTATGACCTGTGGCAGGCGCAGAAGACCAAACAGCCGAAGATTCGCCCGTTCCCTCACGTAGCAAAGACAAAAGAGTTGGCGCTGGCTTGAGGGATGGGCGGGCGGCATCACCAGTCCTGCACTTGCTCTTGTCTCTGCTTTTGCAACCTTGAAACCTTGCCTCACATCCCCGGCATCTTCATTCCCGCCATCCGCTTGGCAAAGCTTGGTTTGCCCATTGTCTTGAACATTTTGCGCATCTGCGCGTACTGCCGCAGCAGGTTGTTCACCTCCGGGACGCTGGTTCCGGAACCGCGCGCAATCCGCTTGCGCCGCGAGCCGTTGATGGCCTCGTGATGATCGCGCTCGTAAGGCGTCATCGAGTTGATGATGGCCTCCACCCGCGTCAACTGCTTCTCGTCCACCTTGGTGCCCGACTTCTGCATCTGCGCAAACGGCCCCACCTTGGGCAGCATGCCAAGAATCGACTGCAACGAGCCCATCTTCTTTACCTGCCGCAACTGCTCGCGGAAGTCATCCAGCGAGAAGCCGTCGCCGCTCAACGCCTTCTTGGCAAACTCCTCGGACTTCTTCTTGTCGATCTTTTCCTCCGCCTTTTCGATCAGCGAAAGAATGTCGCCCATGCCCATGATGCGGCCAACGACGCGGTCGGGATGGAAGGGCTCAATGGCATCGTACTTTTCGCCCACGCCGAGGAACTTGATTGGCTGTCCGGTGACCGAGCGGATCGACAGGGCCGCGCCGCCGCGCGCATCGCCATCCATCTTGGTCAGCACCACGCCCGTCAGGGTCAGCTTGTCGTGGAACTCCTTGGCCGAATTCACCGCGTCCTGCCCGGTCATGGCGTCGGCCACAAACAGCACTTCCTGCGGCGTCAGCAACTGCTTCAGCGACTGCATCTCCTCCATCAACTGCCCGTCGATGTGCAGCCGTCCGGCGGTGTCCACGATGAGCACGTCGCAGCCGTTGATGACCGCATCGCGCCGCGCTTCCTTGGCCAGCCGCACCACGCTTTCGGTGTTGCTCTCGACGCCTGAACCTTCGTAGAGGTGCGCGCCCACCGCCTTGGCCACCACCTTCAACTGCTCCCGCGCCGCGGGACGGTAGACGTTGACGGAAACCAGCATGGGGCGGTGTCCGGTCTTCTTGAGCCAACCCGCCAGCTTGCCCGAGGTCGTGGTTTTGCCGGAACCTTGCAGGCCCGCCATCAGCACCACGGTCGGCGGCTGCGAGGCGAACTTGAACTTGGCCGTGTCGCGTCCCAGGGTCTCAATCAGTTCGTCGCGCACCACCTTGATCACCATCTCGGCGGGAGACAGCGAGGTCAGCACTTCCACGCCAATCGCCTTGGCCCGGATGTGCTCGAGCAATTCCTTGACGACCTTGAAGTTGACGTCCGCCTCCAGCAGGGCAAGGCGGATTTCTTTCAAAGCTTCGTCCATGTTCTCCCCGGTCAGGGTGCCCTGGCCGCGGAGGTTCTTGAATGCGCGCTGCAGTTTGTCTGTTAAGTTCTCGAACATCTGGATAAGTCCGGGGAGCCGCGCAAGGCGGTCCATCTGTGAAGTTTTCTTGAATTGCCGGGCGTCAGCGGCCGGAGGGCCATCGTTCGGCCGTACCCGTTGCCAAGCCGTTGCCGCCTACTCAGCGGGCGAACCCGCGCGGCCTCAGAATATCACGCCAGCGGGATCGCGCGTCCCGGCTCCGGGAAAGGCCCGAGGCTACGGCATACCATCATGGCTCCCACCTGCCGGCCCCTGTGGTCCAGCACCGGAAACGCCGTCGCTTCCACCGGCGACGATGCCTCTTCCTGGCGCACCAGCAGATTCACCCGCACCACCTTGCCCTCGTAGGCCGCCTGGGTCAGCGGCATTTCCTCCGGCTCCAGCATCCGTTCGCCATGCGAATCAAAGATGCCCAGCGCCTCCGGGCAATCGTCCATGCTGTTCTTGTCCATGTCGATCTCGCCGAACAGTGTCTTCGCGGCAAAGTTGGCATAGACCATCTGTCCGCAGCCATCGCAGGCAATGACCGGCTCGGTCATCAGGGCGGTCACTGTGAACAGCCGCTCAAGTTCGCGGGAGACTCTTGGCATGGCTACCCTTTCCGAAGTTGTGAATCTGCAGGTCTGTGAACCAGCCGCGCAACTATAGCAGAACGGGGCAGCCGTCCCAAGGTGAATTCTCGCTAATTTTCAACGGCGGTCCCGCGCCGGTAACTCCGTTCCCAGGGCCGGCAACCCGCGCGATCCCTTACCCGAACACTTCTTTGGCCGCCAGCGCCGTGTTGGTGTGGATCGCCACCGTGTCCCGGGCATTCTGCGCGTAGCCGCCAGCCAGGGTGGTCATGATCGGGAAGCCGTGATCGTGGGCAAAGTTGAACACCGCCAGGTCGCGCTGCTTCAATCCATCAATGGTCAACGCCAGTCCGCCCAACTCGTCGTACCGGTAGGGGTCCGCCCCGGCGATGTAGCAGATCAGTTCCGGCTCAAAGCGCTCTCGCGCGCCTTTTAGCGCCGTTTCCAGCCACTCCAGGTATTCGGCGTCCGTGGTGCCGTCGGGCAGATTCACGTCGATGGACGAGGCCGGCTTCCAATACGGGTAGTTACTCTCCTGGTGCAGTGAAACCGTGAATACGTCGCGCGCCGCGCTGGTCTTGACGTGTGCCGCGCGTTTGGGAGCCAGCAGCGAGGCCGTCCACGCGGCTCGCGGAAACGGCTCCGGATCGCCGGTGCCGAAGATCGCCGCCGTCCCGTTGCCCTGGTGCACGTCGCAGTCCAGCACCATGGCGCGGGCGATCTGGCCGTCGCGCTGCATGCAGCGGATGGCAACCGCAACGTCGTTGATCAGGCAGAATCCTTCCCCATGATCCGCAAACGCATGATGAAAACCGCCGCCGATGTGGACGCAGCATTCATTGCGCAGCGCCAGTTCGGCCGCTGTAATCGACCCTCCGGTCACATGCCAGAACGCCTCCACCAGTTCTTTGCTGTACGGTACTTCCAGCTCCAGCTCCTCGCGGGTGCTCAGCGTTCCCCGTTTCAGCTTGTCCACCCACAGCTTGGTGTGGACCAGCAGGGCGTCCTCGTCCCGGCACGGCGGAGCCAGGACAAAGTCGTTCTCCGTGAAGGCTCCCAGCGCCAGCAACCGGTCCCGCATGGCACGGTATTTGCCCGCATGGAAGACATGTTCGCCAATCGGCAACCTCGCTTTTTCCGAATAAACCAGCCGCGTCCCAAGCCTGCTCATCGCAATCCTGTCCTGCCTGCCCCGTCTTCCAAGTATGTTTCTGGTTTGTAATGCAATCCGCCCACTCGCATGGGTTCCTTCCCATTGACCCGATGACAAATTCAGCGGCCGGGCCACCCCGCCGCCGAAACCCTTCCCATGAAGTTTGCGATTCCAGTCACGGAATCGAATCACCAGGATGTCATCTCGCGCACATTTGCAGCCATCGCGGCGCCGGGCAACAAACTCCCGGCTGCCGCTGTAATTCTTAAATCGATAGATATAATATAACTCTTGCCTCTGCTATCCTCAGGCGGCTCCATCTTTGATCGAGCGCGCCATCGGTTGCCGGGCGCAAGGCTCGCTATCTCCCGGAGATTCATGATTCGCCAACGTCGATTCCTTTTCGTCATTGCTGCATCCCTGCTTTGCCTCTCGGTCTCCTGTAGAAAGCCCGCCCAGGCTGACGCGGGCATGCCGGCCTTTCCCGTCAAGGTGGAGAAGGTCACCCTGCAGCAGGTAGGGGACTCCGCCGAATTCCTGGCAACCTTGCAGTCGCGCAATGCCGCTGTCCTGGAGCCCGAAGTGGAGGGCCAGATTACCAAGATCTTCGTCGTCTCCGGCGCCGTGGTCGAACCCGGCCAGCCGCTCATGGAGATCGACCCGCGGCGTCAGCAGGCCAACGTCAACCAGCAGGAGGCGACCCGGCAGTCCCAGCAGGCCACTCTGGTTTACGATCAGGCGCGCCTCCAGCGCTACAAGAAGCTCTTCGAGGCCGGCGTCATCAGCCGCAACGATTACGACAGCGTCATCAGCGCCCATGACGCCTCCAAGGCCACCGTCAACGCCACCGACGCTTACATCAATCAGCAGCGCGTGCAGTTGCACTACTTCACCGTTCGCGCCCCCGCGGCTGGCGTCATCGGAGACATCCCCGTCCGCGTTGGAGATCGCGTTACCAACACCACCACCCTCACCACCCTGGACCGCGGTGGCGAGCTCGAGGCTTATATCAACGTGCCCGCCGAGCGTTCCTCCGACGTGCACAACGGGACCCAGGTCGAACTGCTCAAGCCGGACGGCGCGACCGATGTCACTACCCAGGTAAACTTCGTATCGCCCCGGGTCGATGCCGCCAGTCAGCTTCTGCTCCTCAAAGCGCCCGTGCCCAACCCCGATCGCCGCTTCCGCAACGATCAACTCCTGCACGCCCGCGTCATCTGGAAGCAGCTCAACAAACCGATGATTCCCGTCACCGCGCTGTCCCGCCTCGGAGCCCAGTCTTTTGTCTTCGTCGTCGTCCAGGGCCAGGCCGGCGCCACCGCCGTGCAGAAGCCGGTCAAACTCGGCGCTCTTATAGGCAACAGTTACGTTGTCGAAGAGGGCCTCAACTCCGGTGACACCGTCATTGTCGGTGGAACCCAGAACCTGGTCGATGGCATGCCCATCATTCCCCAGGCATAACCGGCGTCAGCGACCCTACAGGCCGCAATTCTCCGCGGAGGAAAACTTTGTTCGTCGATTTTTTTATTCGCCGCCCGGTTTTTGCCACCGTCTGCTCGCTGCTCATCATTCTCGCCGGCGCCATCTCCATTCCCACTCTGTCGATCGCCCAGTTTCCGGTGCTGGCTCCGCCCCAGGTCACGGTCAGCGCCTACTACACGGGCGCCAATGCCCAAGCCGTTGAAAGCGGTGTCACGACGCTGCTCGAACAAGCCATCAACGGCGCCGAAGGCATGCGCTACATCGCCTCCAGCAGCGGCAATGACGGCTCTTCGTCCATTACCGCGACCTTCAAACTCGAACGCAATCTGGACATCGCCGCCGTCGATGTCCAGAACCGCGCTTCCACCGCCCAGGGACGCCTGCCCGCCAGCGTCCAGCAAACCGGCGTCACCATCAACAAGAACTCCGGTTCCTTCGTCCTCGCCTACGGCGTCTTTTCGCCGGACAATCGTTACGATCCGCTGTTCATCTCCAATTATCTTGACGTCTACGTGCGCGACTCGCTCAAGCGCGTTCCTGGCGTTGGCGATGTGTTGATCTTCGGCGAGCGCAAATATGCCATGCGCCTGTGGCTCGATCCCGTCCGCCTCGCCAAGCGCGGCCTCACCGCCGAGGATGTTACCAACGCCCTGGCCGAGCAGAACGTCCAGGTCGCCGCCGGCTCCATCGGCCAGCCCCCGGTGCCCGAAGGACAGCTTTACACCCTCAGCGTGCGCGCCTCCGGACGCCTTGCCGATGCGCAAGCCTTCGAGCGCATTGTGGTCAAGCACTCCAAGGATGGCTCCATCGTCCAGCTTCGCGACGTTGGCCGCGCCGAGCTGGGCGCTGAGAGCTACGCCTCCAATCTGACTTTCAGCGGATATCCGGCCATCGGCATCGGCATCGAGCAGCTCTCCAACGCCAACGCCCTCGACGTGGAAAAAGGCGTCAACGCCGAAATGGAGCGGCTCGCCAAACATTTCCCTGCGAACCTGCAATATCAGGAAGCCTTCAACACCACTACCGCGGTTCGCGATTCCATTCGCGAGGTTCTCAAGACTCTCTCCGAAGCCATCCTCATCGTTATTATTGTTATTTTCTGTTTCCTCCAGACTTGGCGCAGCACCCTGATCCCCGCCGTCACCATTCCCGTCTCCCTCATCGGCGCGTTCGCCTTCGTCAAGCTCTTCAATTTCTCCATCAACACGTTGACCCTGTTTGGCATCACCCTTGCCACCGGCCTCGTGGTCGATGACGCCATCGTGGTCATTGAAAATGTCGAGCGCCATCTCGAAGAAGGTATCCACGACGCGCGCCGCGCCACCTCGGTCGCCATGAGCGAAGTCACCAGCGCCGTCATCGCCACTTCCATTGTCCTTATTGCCGTCTTCGTGCCGGTCTCGCTGTTCCCCGGAACCACGGGCCGTCTCTACCAGCAGTTTGCCCTCACCATTGCCTTTTCCATTGCGCTTTCGGCCTTCAACGCGCTCACGCTCACTCCGGCGCTGTCGGCGCTTCTGCTTCGTCACACGGATCGTCAGGCGAATCCCATCTTCCGCACCTTCAATCGTGGCATCGCCGGCATCACCGAAGGCTACCGCCGCCTGCTCACTCGCATGGAGAACGCCAAAACCGTCGTCTTCATTCTCTTTCTCGCCGGTCTGGCCTCGGCCGCGTGGCTCTACAAATCCGTTCCCACCAGCTTTGTCCCCGATGAGGACCAGGGATACTTCATCGTGCTGGTACAGGCGCCCGACGCCGCCTCGCTCGAGTACACTTCCAACGTGACCGCCCGCGCCAGTGCCGCTATCATGCGCAGCCCTGACGTCTTCGGAGTCTTTGCCGTTCCCGGCTTCAGCTTCTCCGGCGCCGCTCCCAACCGCGGACTCATGTTCGTCAATCTCAAGCCCATCTCCCAGCGCAAAGGTTCGCAGCACTCGCTGGAAACGGTGATTAACTCCCTGCGCGGGCCGCTCGGCTCCATCAGCGAAGCCATGGTGATTCCCTTCGCCCCGCCGGCCATTGAAGGACTCAGCGCATTCGGCGGCTTCACCTTCGAACTCCAGCAGACCGGCTTCAGCACTCCGGAAGACCTGGAGGCGACCCTGCAGAAACTGCTTGGCGCCGCCCGCCGGCGCCCGGAACTTTCGCCCCAGTCCCTCTACTCCGGCTATACCGCCCGCACTCCCCAGGTCGTTGTCCAGATCGATCGCGAAAAGGCCGAGAGTCTCGGCGTTCCTTTTTCCCAGATCAACTCCACCCTGCAGACTTTCATGGGTTCCACTTACGTCAACGATTTCGACTTCAACAACCGCTCCTACCGCGTCTACGTTCAGGCCGATCAGCGTTTCCGCGTCAATCCCGCCGACATCACCCAGTACTATGTGCGCTCGGATGCCGGCCAGATGGTGCCGCTCTCAAACATCGTCACCCTCACGGACGGCGCCGCTCCCAGCGTCATCAGCCACTACGACCTCTTCCGCTCGGCGGAGATCAACGGGTCGGCCGCTCCCGGATACAGTTCCGGACAGGCGCTGACCGCCATGGAGAAAGTCGCTCACAGCTCATTGCCGTCCGGCTACTCCTTCGAGTGGACCGGCCTCGCCCTCGAGGAGATTTCCTCCGGCAACCAGGCCTTCTTGCTCTTCGGCCTCGGCCTGCTCGTTGTCTACCTTGTCCTCTCGGCTCAGTATGAGAGCTTCGTGCTGCCGTTCATCATCCTGTTATCCGTGCCCATGGCGATCCTCGGAGCCCTCGGAGCCCAATCCCTGCGCGGCCTGCAGAACGACGTTTATTGCCAGATCGGCCTCGTCATGCTCATCGGTCTGGCCAGCAAGAACGGTATCCTTATTGTCGAGTTTGCGGAGCAACTGCAGCGGAACGGGGTTGAGCTGTTTGCCGCCACCGTCGAAGCGGCCCGGCTCCGTCTTCGTCCCATCCTCATGACTTCGGTCGCCTTCATTCTCGGAGTCCTGCCCCTGGTCTTCGCCTCGGGCGCGGGCAGCGCCGGACGCCACTCCGTTGGAACCACGGTTTGCGGCGGCATGATCGTCTCCACCATGCTCAATCTTTTCCTCATCCCCATCTTGTACGTCATCGTGCGCAGCTTCATTCCCATTCCCAAGCCGGAAACCCCGGAGCCGGAGTCGGCACAGTAGCGCGTCCATCCACCTGGAGGCTTTACAACCGCATTGCGCCAAAGATACTCTCCGCATTGTGCGAATCACTGAGCCGGTTCCGGCAAGCCAAGCGCCTCGCCCCAACGGCGTCGGTGTCACCGCGCTCGCCCTGGCCGCGCTGGTTGCGACGTATCTCACCCACCCCCTGCTCCACCTCGCCGGCGGAACTCTTGCGCCTCGCGCCATCCCTGAGCAACTTCTGTTCTGCATTGGCGGCGGAGCTGAACTGCTCATCCTCTGGCATTACTGGAGAGGCCAGAACTGGGGCCGAACCTTCGTTCTGCTCTGGTCTTTTGTGGTTGCCGCCAAGGATATTTCCGCCCTCATCGATGGCAACGCCAGCCTGACTTCCCTCATGAGCCACCCTCTGAGCTTCTTGCGCCTGCTGCTGGCGATTTTCCTGCTCTACTGGCTCAACACTCAACCGGTGCGCGCCTGGTTCAAGAAGATGTCAGCCACCGCCGCCGATCTCATCGCCGACCATCTCGCCGGCAAGCTTTGCACCGCCGTAGAGAGGCCCTCCGGCGATCTCTGGCGTCTCAGCTTCGAGCACGACACCGAACTCACCCTGGCCTGTCCCTGGCGCATCGTCCTCGACGACAACCTCGCCTTCGTCAGCGCCGCGGCGCCCGCGGCCGGAGCGGCTTCTAGCGCCGCCTACCCGCCGGCGAAGTGCCCGCCCGAGCCTGGCGACAAAGAGGACGAAGCGCGCAGGCTGCTGCAAAACACCCGCGTCAAGAGCGTACGCGTCGCTCCCCGCACCTCCGACCTCTTCCTTACCTTCGAGATGGGAATCGAACTCCAGACCTGGAGCACCAATCCTAACTCCCAGCAGTGGAAGTTTTCCGACCCTCTGCTTACCGTTACGGCCGACGCCGTAAACCTGAGTTCGCAGCTCACCACCCCATCGGCTTCGCCCGATCGCGCTGCGCCCGCTCCACCCGGACCGCAGGCCTCGAACGACTGACCACGCCGTCCTGTGCTAGGATTTCAGTGTGCGGCCTCGAATGGGGTGCACAGTCGGGGCGTAGCGCAGCCTGGTAGCGCACCTGCCTTGGGCGCAGGGGGTCGCTGGTTCAAATCCAGTCGCCCCGACCAATCCGTTTCCAACCCTCCTGCCCAATCCCATGGTTTCAAATGGTCTCAAGATGACGCCGCCCGATGGGAAGACGCTCTCCTGCCGGCGCCGCCCGCTCGCGGACTTGCTGCCGCCCCGGTAGTAAATCGAACTCCTAAGTTGACTTTCCCGCCCACTTCCCGCAGAATGCAATCTACATGACGCTTCAGAGCTCAAACCCGCACCCGCAGCCGCGACCGCCGGTCCCGGTCCTGCGCGCGTGGAGAGAGCTTACGTACTTGTAGCAGTACAGCATTCATCTCCAGACCCGCAGGCTTACCGCCAGCGGGTCTTTTTCTTTTGCACGCAAGAGAATTTCGCATCACACAACCGATTTCCGGCCGCTTGTACCCAAGGTTCCGGCAGCCACGACAGGATAAAAGGACCCATGAATTCATTTAGTGAACAAGTCACTCTCGAAGGACACATTATCGACTCCTGGACCCTACCACGCGCCTTTGACACCATCATGGACCTGGGTGGCGCCTTCGATGTGGAAGAGATTCAGGTTGGCCGCGCCAAAGACGAGGTCTCCTTCGCCCGTCTCAAGGTGCATGCCGAGAGCGAGCGCAAGCTCGAGGCCATTCTCCTTGCCTTGCAGTCGTTCGGCGCCGTGCTCGCCTCGCGCGATGACGTCACCTACAAGCCCGCGCCCGCCAACGGAATCCTTCCCGCCGACTTCTACTCCACCACCCATCTGCCCACCCAGGTCCGTCTCAACGGCCGCTGGGTCGATGTCCAGAACACCGAAATGGATCTCGCCATCGTCGTCAGCCCCGCCTATTCCGAGGCGCACATGATTCCTTCATCCGCCGTTTGCCAGGGCGAGCTCGTCGTTGTCGGCCATGATGGCATCCGCATTCTGCCGCCGCAGCGTTCGCGTGAGCGCGAAATCTTCAGCTTCATGGGGAGCAACGTCAGCTCCGAGCATCCCAAGCGCCTCGTCATCGAGGAGATTGCCCGCCAGATGCGCGAGATTCGTTCCCGTGGCGGCAGGATTCTGATCGTTGCCGGACCCGCCATCGTCCACAGCGGCGCCGGCCCTAAACTTGCCAAGCTCATTCGCGATGGCTACGTCCAGGTCCTGTTTGGCGGCAACGCCATCGCTACGCATGATGTCGAGAGCGTGCTCTTCGGAACCTCCCTGGGAGTGGCCCTCCACAACGGCCAGCCCGTCCCCGGCGGACATCGAAACCACATGGCCGCCATCAACGCCGTCCGCTCCGTCGGATCGCTGCGCAACGCCGTGGAGAGCGGTCTTCTGCAGGAAGGCATCATGTACGAGTGCATCCAGAACGACGTCGACTTGGTCCTTGCCGGCTCGGTGCGCGATGACGGTCCCATGCCGGACGTCATCACCGACACCATGCAGGCCCAGCTGCGCATGCGCTCCGCCCTGGCCGGTGTCGAGATGGCCATCATGATCGCAACCATGCTGCACTCCATCGCCACTGGAAACATGTTGAAGGCTTCGGTCAAGGTCGTCGCCGTCGATATCAATCCCGCCGTGGTTACCAAGCTTGCCGACCGTGGAACTTTTCAGGCGCTGGGCCTGGTAACCGACGCCGAACTCTTCGTCTGCGAACTTGCCAACGCCATCGACGCCCTGGAACTACCGCAGGCCGCGGAACTGGAGATCGCGGAGTCCGGCAAGTTTTGAGCGGACGCGTCCGGCGCCGTCCCAGCCCGGCCGGAGCCATGAAGTTGGCTGAAACAAATCTCCCCATGGCAGCGCCGCATTGCGCGGTGCTGCCGTGGGGCAGCCTCGATCCTGGTCGTCTCCAGCCAGCGCGCCGGATTAAAGGTTCCGCGGCGCCATCGGCAAGCGAACGCGATCTGCCCGCGCTGCCTTATAATAAGTTCTTGCTGTTTCCCAGGAGCGCGCAAACATGCCCGTCAAACCTACTGAAAAAATCTGGCACAACGGAAAACTCATCGACTGGGACCAGGCCACGATTCACGTCATGTCTCACGTCGTCAATTATGGCTCTTCGGTCTTTGAGGGTGTTCGCTGTTACGAATTGCCCGCCGGCCCCGCAATTTTCCGCGCCCACGAGCACGCGCAGCGCCTGCTGGATTCCGCCAAAATCTATCGCATCCCGGTCGAATACTCGCGCCAGCAGATCGTCGATGCCATGATTGCAGTCGTCGCCGTCAACGGTGTCTGGCCCTGCTACATCCGTCCACTCATCGTGCGCGGCTATGGCGAACTCGGCGTCAACCCCATCGGCGTGCCCACCGAGTTCTATGTCGCCGATTATGCCTGGGGTAAGTACCTGGGCAGCACGGAAGACGTCGGCGTTGACGTCTGCGTCTCGTCCTGGACCCGGCTTGCGCCCAACACCCTGCCCGCCATGGCCAAGGCCGGCGCCAACTACATGAACTCCCAGCTCATCAAGATGGAGGCGGTCCTCAATGGCTACGTCGAAGGCATCGCCCTCGACGCCAACGGCTACGTCAGTGAAGGTTCCGGCGAGAATATCTTCCTCGCCCGCAATGGCAAACTGATCACCCCGCCGCTGGGCAACTCGGTCCTGGCCGGCATCACCCGCGACTCTGTTCTCAGCATCGCCCAGGACCTGGCCATCCCGGTGGTCGAACAGATCATTCCCCGCGAGCTTCTCTACATTGCCGACGAACTGTTCTTCACCGGAACCGCCGCCGAAGTTACCCCCATCCGCTCGGTCGATAAAATTCCGGTCGGCGATGGCTCGGTCGGCCCCCTTACCAGGGCGATTCGCAAGGAACTCTTCAGCATTTTTGACGGCAGCAAACCCGACCGTTACCACTGGCTCACCCCGGTTCCGGTGCCCCAGAAGGTCGGCGCCTAGCCCTCAACCGTACTTTCCCGGCGCGGGCCCAGTGCCCGCGCCATTGCTTTGCGATGCTGCAATCAATCCTCCCACCAGGAATTGCGCCCTTGCGTTTGACCCGGTTTCCCGAATAATCTCTTTGCGCGCCTTGCGAAGGAGGATTCATGACCGCACAGCCTACTCCCGAATTTGCCGTGCTCTTCCGCGATTTCATGGTGGAGCGCATCCGCGACGAACATGCCTGCACCAACCGCGTCTTCGCAGAACTTCATGATGGCGATTGGCGTCCCGATCCCAAGTCCCGCTCGGCCCGCGAACTCGCCTGGCACCTGGCCGCCAGCGAACGCTGGTTCCTAGCCTCGGCGGGCAAGCGCAACTTTGAAGGGGGAGGAGATCCCCCGCTACCGGCCGCTGTGGCGGAGATCGTTACCCACTACAACGCCGGATTCGAGCCTGACCTCGACCGCCTCCAGGCCCTCACCGGCGAACAGCTCCTGGAACCCGCCGACTTTTTCGGCACGGCGCTGCCGATCTATGTCCTGCTCAACTTCGCCCACATTCACACCATCCACCACCGCGGCCAGCTTGCGACCTACCTGCGTCCCCTCGGCGGAAAGGTGCCGGACATCTATGGAGGCAGCGCCGACACGCCCTGGCAACCCTAGCATTCGCAAAGTTTTCTCCCGAGGCATGACTATGGTTCGTGACCATAGTTTATTGCGCCCGTTCCGGCAACGTGGTAGCTTCGGTTTACTCCAACTTCGGAAGAGATTGAGTTGATGAGCATCGATGATCTGTTGCGCATAGCCGTCGAACGCAAAGCCAGTGACCTGCATCTCAAGGTGGGCAATTATCCCCATCTCCGCGTGGACGGTGAACTGGTGCCCCTTGCCGATCAGCCCCGCATCACCGGCGAGGACATGCTCAACATGGCTTTCAGCATGATGTCGAACCGGCAGAAGCAGAAGTTCAAGGAATTTGCCGAAATCGACTTGGCCTACGGCGCCGCCGGCCTGGGCCGCTTCCGCGTCAACGTCTTTCAGCAGCGCGGCAATGTCGGCATCGCTCTGCGCGTCATTCCCACCAAAATTCTTCCCCTTGAGGAACTCCACCTTCCCGCCATCACCGAGCGCATCTGCGAGGAGGCGCGCGGCCTGGTGCTGGTTACCGGCGTCACCGGCTCGGGCAAGTCCACCACCCTTGCCGCCATGGTAGACCGCATCAACTCCTCGCGCCCCGAGCACATCATCACTATTGAAGACCCCATCGAATTCCTCCATCGCGACAAGAAAGGCTTCGTCAATCAGCGCGAGGTCGAAGTCGATACGCCATCATTTGGCAGCGCTCTGCGCGCCAGTCTGCGCCAGGATCCCGACGTGATCCTGGTCGGCGAAATGCGCGATCTGGAAACCATCTCGACCGCGCTGCTGGCAGCCGAAACCGGACACATGGTCTTCAGTACCCTGCATACGCTCGACGCCGCCGAAACCATCAACCGCATCATCGGCGTTTTTCCGCCTCCGGAGCAGAAACAGATTCGCCTCCAGCTTGCGGCAACCCTGCGCGCCATCATCAGCCAGCGGCTCATCAAGCGTTGCGATGGCGCAGGCCGTGTCCCGGCCGTGGAGGTGCTCGTCACCACGGCTTACATCCGGGAGTGCATCTCAACTCCCGAAAAGACGCGCAACATCCGGGAGGTTTTGCAGCAGGGAGGCTCGCAGTACGGCATGCAGACTTTTGACCAGTCGATCTACGACCTGCTCCAAAAGGGACTGATTTCCTACGACACGGCAATTGAGAACGCCAGCAATCCCGATGATTTCAAGCTGCGGGTGCAGGGAATTTCCGGCACTGCCGAATCCACTCGCGACCATCTCTCGCAGCAACTCGGACGATTCTAGTTGCGGCGGAGGTTCCCGGCGTCTGGTTGCCGGGATCGACCGCCGCTGCCGCGGCGCTGCCGGTTCGCTTGCTTAAATCCTCCATCGGTCTGAAACTGTTCAAGCCATGGCATGGAAGAAAAGCGCGGTCAAGAAGACCTACACGGAAGCCTCTTTGTACGAGTACGCGCTCGGCGCGCTGGGCCGGCAAATGCGCACGGTTGCCGAGTTGAAGCGCCTGATGCGCGCTCGCGCCGCCCATCAACCCGACTGCGATTCCTTAGTCGAAGCCGTCACCGCGCGCCTCAAACAGCAGCGCTATCTCAACGACTCCAGCTACGCATCCGTCTACTCGGCCTCGCGCCGCGACAACCAGAAGTTCGGCCAAATGCGCGTCGTACAGGACCTTCGCGCCAAGGGCGTGCACCCGGACGTCATCGGCAAAACCATCGGCGAAACCTACGCCGAGGTTGATGAGCAAACTCTCGCGCGCCAGTTCGCCGAGCGCAAACGCCTCAAGCAGCCCAGCGACCAGAAGCAGGCCGCGCGCATCTTCCGCATGATGGCGCGCGCCGGGTTTTCCACCCGTGTCATCGTTGGCTTGCTGCGTGACTGGCGGGTTGGGGACGAGACTCTCTCCGCCCTCGAGCAGGAGCGCGAGATGGGGACACCCGAAGTCCTGGGCGAGGACGAATCGTGAAGCCACAAGCACAGCCCGACTGGTCCCAGGCCGTCCAGCATCTGTCCGCCGCCGATCCCAAGCTGGGAGCGCTCATCGTCCAGGCCGGCCCCTGCACCATTCAGATTCCTCACCACTTCAGCATTTTCAATTCGCTGGCTCGCTCCATCATTTATCAGCAACTGGCCGGCGCTGCCGCCACAGCCATCCTGGGAAGAGTCGAGACCCTGTTTCCCCGGCGGCGCATGACGCCCAGGAGGCTGCTCGATTTGCCCGATGCTTCGCTGCGTGCCGCCGGGCTTTCGCAGAACAAGCTGGCCGCCCTGCGCGATCTTGCCGCCAAATGCCTGGACGGCACCGTACCGCAGAAGCGCGAACTGGCCCGCATGGCCGACGAAGCGATCATCGATCGCATCTCCCAGGTGCGCGGCATCGGCCGCTGGACGGTGGAGATGTTGCTTCTGTTCCGCCTCGGCCGTCCCAACGTGCTGCCCGTGGATGACCTTGGCGTGCGCAAGGGTGTGCAGCGCCTCTATAAATTGCGCGCTCTCCCCAGCAAGGATGCGATGCGCCGCCGCGCCCGCAAGTGGGAGCCATGGTGCTCGGTCGCCAGTTGGTACATGTGGCGCTGCGCGGAGCTCCCCGATTCCAAGACGCGCAGCAAAGCCAAATCCGTTGCGCGTCGCAACAAATCCGCAACCGCCGGTGCCCCAACCAGCAAAGCCAAGGTGAAAAGGGCCGCCCGATAGGCAGCCCTGCGGCGGGAAGATCGCGAGGCGACGCTACTTCAATTGCACGTCGAAGGTGGCGTGGCAATGGACGTCGGGCTTGAACTCCACGATCTCCAGCTTGTCGTCCTTGCTGATGTAGATATATACCGGCTTCTTCGGAACCTCCGGCAGTTGCACGATCTTCACTTGTCCGCCCACGCTGGTAAAGGTCTCAAGGTCGAGTTTTTTCGCGCCCATAAAGCCATACCGGATGCGGGTGGCCACCTTTGCGTTGTAGAGCGGCTTGGAGTCGGCGCCGGTCACCGTGATCAGCGCCGAGCAGGTGCCTAGCTCCGCCGCTATCTGGGTGGGCGCAACCGTGGCCGAGTCGCTCTGCGCGATTCCCGGCCGGGGATGAAACAGCATCAGGCTGAGCAGAAGCAGGGTAGTCAAAAATAGCTTACGCATAGTCTCCAAGGTATCGCCGTGCGGTTAAGGCTGCACGCTCTTCAATGCCGCCGCCAGCCTCTCGTGCGCATCGCTGAGCCGTCCGATCATCTGGACGTCCACCAGCGCGTGGCTGCTTTCCAGACGTTCCCGCAGCGCGCTCACCAGTTGGTGCAGCTTCTCCAACTGCGCCAGGGCCCTCACCTTGCTGGAATTCGTTTCGCCATAGTTCAGCGCCAGCGAGCGTAGCACGCCGTTCAGTTTTTCCTGTCCATCCCAGCCCAGGTCGCACCAGCGCAGTCCCATGCCTACCGTGGCTCGCGAGGAGTGCACCTCGGCCACGCCGTTAATCTGCACCCCGTTCAGGGTGAACTGGCCGCTGACAATGTCGCCCTTGGCGGCAACGTTGACGCATTGCACATAACACCCGCCCGAGCTGATATCGCGCAGGGTGCCCCACATCGGCGTGACAAAGGCCGCCGAACGCAATGTCGCCGAGCCGTTGCAGGGATAGCGGTCATCGCTGCGGCGGTCGTTCGAGGTGAGTTTCTCCATCCGGTCCCGCCACGGACTCGTGCCCTTCTCCAGGCATTGCAAGCCAACCTGATAGGTGCTATCCGGGTTGGTATTCACCCAGCCCACTTTAAAGCGGCACTTTTCTCCGCCGCTCTGCAGGCCAACCACGTCGCCTGGGTGCAGCGGGGCCTTCAATCCGGTAATCTTCGCCCCGGAGAGGCTGATGTCGATCGTCGTCGCCACCTGGTGAAAGGCCTTCCCGTTGGCATCAATGCCCAGGATCCGAACCTCCATCGTGGCCGGCAGCCGGGCTTCCCGGCGTTTGGGAAGCACCGAAACCTGGTTGACGGTTTTAGCTGGGTAATCCATCGTTCGCCTCTATCCCTATAAGGAACCATTATGTCGGCTAAATGGAAGATTGTCACAATTTTTCCATGATTCAGAAATCAGACTTTCCAGGGGTCCGGTCGCGAATGGAACCAGCCTTCCCATTCTTGCCCCGGCGCAGTTCCGAATTCGGAGATGGTAGAATCTTCTTTTCTCTACCTGGGGCGTCCGCTGCCGTGCTTTTGGCGCGGCATTCCGGCCCCTTGGACGCACTGAAAGTGACCTCTATGCCTACCGGAAACGATGTTCGACGCATGTTTCTGGACTTTTTCGTCCAGAAGGGGCACCGCGAGGTACATAGCTCCTCGCTGGTCCCCGCCAACGACCCCACCCTGCTGTTCACCAACGCCGGCATGAACCAGTTCAAGGACGTCTTCCTCGGCGCCGAGAAGCGCGACTACGCCCGCGCCACCACTTCGCAGAAATGTGTCCGCGCCGGCGGCAAGCACAACGATCTTGAGAATGTCGGCTTTACCAATCGCCACCATACCTTCTTCGAGATGCTCGGCAACTTCAGTTTTGGTGACTATTTCAAGCAGGACGCGATCGCCTACGCCTGGGAGCTGATCACCTCGCCCCAGTGGTTCAACATGCCTCCCGCAAAGCTCTACGTCACCATCTTCCAGGGCGAAGGCGGGGTGCCGCGCGACCGCGAAGCCTTCGAATTCTGGGTTCAGGCCGGCGTCCCTGCCGAGCGCATCTTCGAACTTGGCATGAAGGAAAATTTCTGGCAGATGGGCGACACCGGCCCCTGCGGTCCCTGCTCGGAAATCCACTATGACATGGGCATCGCCTCCAGCGACCGCAAGCTTCCCGCCTGCGCCGCCGGAGAGTGCAAATTCCCCTGCGAGTGCGGCCGCTACGTGGAAATCTGGAACCTCGTCTTCATGCAGTTCGACCGCAGCTCAGACGGAATCCTGAACCCGCTCCCCAAACCTTCCATCGACACCGGCGCCGGACTGGAACGCGTCGCCGCCGTCATGCAGGGCGTGGTCAGCAACTATGACACGGACCTGTTCGTTCCGCTCATTGAGCGCGCCGCCGAACTGACCGGCGCTGATACCAAGAAAAGCGCGGAACAGAAATCCACCAGCGCCGCCTCGCTGCGCGTCATCGCCGACCACAGCCGCGCCGCAACCTTCCTCATCAGCGACGGCGTGCTGCCCGCCAACGAAGGCCGCGGCTACGTGCTGCGCAAGATCATCCGCCGCGCCATCCGCCACGGACGTCTGCTCGGCCAGACCCAGCCATTCCTGCACAAAATGGTCGAGGCCGTGGTCAAGGAGATGATCGGAGCCTACCCTGAACTCGCTGATTCCGCCGAACGTGTTGCCAAGGTCATCGAGGCCGAAGAAATTCGCTTTGCGAACACGGTTGCGGTTGGCCTCGCCAAGCTGCAGGATCTTCTCGATGCCGCTCCGAACGGCACCCTGCAAGGAAGGGAAGCATTCAAACTCTACGACACCTTTGGCCTTCCGCTGGATTTCATGACCGATGCCGCGCGCGATCAGGGCGTTGCCTTCGACCAGGCCAGTTTTGACCGTGCCATGGAGGAGCAGAAGACGGTCGCCCGCGCCTCCTGGAAGGGTGGTTCGCAGAAGTCCGCATCCCCAGTCTTCGCCGCGCTGCCGCCAACCATCTTTGAAGGCTACAAGCAGGAGCAGTCCTCCAACTGCGAAGTTCTCGCCATCGTCGTCAACGGACAGGGCGCGCAGCATCTGCTTCCCGGCCAGCAAGCCGAGTTGGTTCTCGACCACACTCCCTTCTACTCCGAGAGCGGCGGCCAGGTGGGCGACCAGGGCTGGCTCTACTCGGCCGACCGTACCGTGGTGGTTGCTGAAGTCGAAGGCGTAAACTCACCCGTGCAGGGCGTCCGTGCCCACAAGGTTATCGCCCGCCAGCCCATCGCCGTTGGCGAACGGCTCATCGCCGTGGTGGACTCCAATCTGCGCAGCGCTACCCGCCGCCATCACACCGCTACCCACCTCCTGCACGCCGCCCTGCGCCAGGTTCTAGGAACCCACGTCAAGCAGGCCGGCTCGCTGGTCTCGCCCAATTATCTGCGCTTCGACTTTTCGCACTTCGCCAGTGTGGCCGACGAAGAGTTGCAGGAGATCGAGGACATCGCCAACCGCGAAGTCCTGCTCAACCAGCGCGTTCAGACCGTCGAAGACGTTCCCATCGACGTTGCCGTAAACGAATACCACGCCATGGCGCTGTTCGGCGAAAAGTACGGTGAAAAAGTACGCGTCCTCAAGATTGCCGATTTCTCCACCGAACTCTGCGGCGGTACCCACGTCTCCGCCACCGGCGAAATCGGCCTCATCAAGGTTCTCAAAGAGGGCAGCGTCTCCAGCGGCGTGCGCCGCATCGAGGCGGTCGCCGGCGAGCAGTCGCTGCGCCACTTCCGCCAGGATCACGAACTTGAAGACCTCGTCTCCACTCTCATCGGACGCAGCGAGCTCAGTCCCGCCGAAGCCCTCAAGCAGGAGCTCGGCCGCCGCGAGGAGGAACTCAAGCGCCTGCGCAAGGAACTGGATCAGGTCCGCATGAAGTCCGCCGCCTCGGCCGTGGCCAGCGCCGGCGAGAACGTGAAGGATGTGAAGGGCGTCAAGGTTCTCGCCCACCGCGCCGATAACCTGGACCGCAACCAGCTCCGCACCCTGGTCGATCACTTCCGCAACAAGATCGGCTCCGGCGTGGTCATCATTGGCTCGGTCACCGAGGGCAAGGTTGCCATCATCGTGACCGTTACCAAGGACCTCACCGCCAAGCTGCAGGCCGGCAAAATCGTCGGCCTGGTCGCGCAAAAGGTCGGCGGCACCGGCGGAGGCCGTCCCGACATGGCCGAAGCTGGTGGCAAGAATCCGCAAGCGCTCGACCAGGCGCTACGCGAAAGCTATGCCACCGTGGAAGCCCTGCTCACCTAGCTCAAGCTTTGCACCGAGGGCCGGACGCGCCATGCGCCCGGCCTTTGCCATGCGTCGCTTGGGTCGTGCTCCGCCGCGCTCTCGCCGGCAGTTCCCGCGCTTCGTGCCAGTTTCTATCGTCCAGCCATGACCTGGCGTAACCAGGAATTCTTGCTTTTCGTCTTCCTTCTCGATTCATCCCTGTTTTAGCCGTTCACTGACTGGATTCCCCGCGTTTCAATCATTGCTGTAGGACTTTCAGCGGCCTTATAATCGAGTCACAAAGAGATAGCGTTCATGCATGCGCGCCGGGAATTGGCCCGTTAGGTCTATGAAGATTGACGTCTGGATATTCCGAACTCCGGCGCGTCACCACCTCCGTTTGATGGCGGTAGCCTCGGTCGTGCTTGCGCTTGTTCCTTTGCTGGGGGCGCAAGCGCTCCGGCCAACCTCGGAAAATGGACGCATCGTCTGGACCAATGACGCTTCACCGCCTCCGGCCGAGCCTTCGTCCGCGCATGTCTCCTACGCCGCGCGGTCCCCAAAGCAATGGGTCTATTGGAGCAACACCGAACACCGCTATAAGGTGATTCGGAGCGTGACCCCGAAGGCCATACGCTCGGCGCGCGCCATTGCCGGAGAAGTCTCCAACTACATTGAGTCACGCCCCTTGCTGGATTCAGCTCCGGCACGCGAGAAGGATGTAGACAAGGACGCGCTTGCCGCACAAGATCCCAACTACTCCCGGGTCGCTGAAAACCGTTCCGTAAATGCTGCCGAGATCGACCGCTATATCGACGAAGCCGCCGCGCGTCATCATGTGGACCCCAACCTGGTGCGTGCCCTTGTCAAAGTCGAGTCCAACTTCAATCCCCGCGCCCGCTCCAACAAGGGAGCCATGGGACTGATGCAACTGATGCCTGAAACCGCCCGCATGTACGACGTGAGTAATCCCTTTGACGCCGCCCAGAACGTCGATGCCGGGGTCCGTCATCTGAAGGGACTGCTGGAAAATTACGGCGGCAACGTTCCTCTCTCTCTCGCCGCCTACAATGCCGGGCAGGGCGCGGTCGAGCGTAACGGAGGGATTCCGCCATTCGCGGAAACGCGCAACTACGTGCAACGCATCACCCGTCTGATGGGAGGCGATTCCGAGTTGCACCTCAGCAGCTTGTCCATGCCCATTCACATGCACCGCGACGAGCGCGGCGTACTTGTAATCAGCAATACGGACTAACTTTCGGGCAGCTCTCGGGCCTACGATAGGTGCGTCGATGACGGAACAACTTTTTGGGCGCGCATGGAAACGCTGGCTGACGGCGCTTGGCATGCTTTGTCTGCTTGTTCCGCCCGCCTTCGCCGCCAATATTCAGGCCAGGAAGCAGCAGGCGCGGTCGCAATTTGAAAATGCCGGGCGCATGCGCGAAGAACTCAACGGCCTGCCCCAGAAGGATCGCTCCCGTCGCGAATATCAGCGGGTCATGGATGCCTACCGTCGCGTGTACTACGCCGCGCCTACCAGCAGCAAGGCTGACGCCAGCGTCGTGGCCGTGGCTGAGTTGCTCGCCGAAAGCGGACGCGCCTTCAACGATGAAAAGGCACTTCGCTCCGCCATCGCGCAATATGAATTCCTCCGCCGCGAGTATCCCGGCAGTAAGTATCGCTTCGACGCCCTGTTCACCATCGGCCAGATCTATAAGGACGATCTGGAGGAGAACGACAAGGCTCGTGATGCTTTCCAGGAGGTCATTCACCGCTATCCGCATCTGCAACTCGCCGCCGACGCACGCGAGGCCATCGCCGAGATGGACCAGCAGGCGCACGCCAAGCAGAAGCCGCACGACTCCCACGCTGCCGAGGTGAAGCCGCCCGAGCCCCGTCCACAGCCTGCCAAACCGCAGGAATCGAAACCGCAGGGTCTCGCCGCCGAGGCGCCGCGCAACCCTCTGCCTCTGGTCACCGGCATCCGCCACTGGTCCACGCCGGACTATACCCGCGTCGCGATCGATCTCGAGCAGGAGGTCAAATACGAGGCCGGACGCGTCCCTAATCCGGATCGGATTTTCTTTGACCTGCACGATACCAAACTGGCTTCCACCCTGGTCGGCAAGACCTTCGAGGTTTCCGACGGTTTTCTGCGCCGGGTGCGCGTCGCGCAATTCCAAAAGGGCATGGTGCGGGTCGTGCTCGAGGTCGATGACGTCTCCGACTACTCGGCTTTCCTGTTGCCCAACCCCTACCGCCTCATCATTGATATACACGGGCGCAAGGCCAACGTCCCCCAGACCATGGTTGCCCGCGCCCAGCGCGATGAAGAGAACAGAACTCCCTCCGCGCCGGTGAAGCCGGAGAGCAAACCAGAGCTGCCCGCTTCCTCCGCACCGGCGCCACGGGCCACCCCGAATGCGACGCCCGCAACCTCGCTTGCAGCTTCGCTTGCAACCCAGACCGTGGAAGCCGCTGGCACCCCAAGCAAGCCGGCCGCGGACTTCGGCCCCAGAATGGCCGATGGCAGCTTCTTTTCGCATCCGTCACCCAGTGCGGTGGCCCCTGCGGCAGGCAACCCAGGTTCTTCGTCTTCGCGGCCTTCCACCGGTGCGGCCAACGCTGCGCCGCCTCGCGCCGCCCCGGCAAAGGCTCCAGCCGCTCCCAGCTCGCCCAGTCCGGAGGTGGAGTCCACCAAGTCCGAGGTCGCCCATCTGGATGGCCCCGAGCTGAAAGCCACCGACAAACCCACTTCCCAGCCGACCGCACAGGTTGTAGCGCCGCGCGACTCCGATAAAACCAATCTCACCTCCGGCAAGAAGAACGCGCGCTACCCGGAGATTCACCAGGCTCAGCCCACCGCCAACGGACAGCGCTCCCTGATTCGCGCCCTCGGCCTCAAGGTTGGGCGCATTGTCATCGATGCCGGCCACGGCGGCCATGACACGGGAACCATCGGCCCCGGCGGCCTGCTGGAGAAGGACCTCGTACTCGATGTCTCGCTGCGTCTCGGCCGTCTGCTGCATGCCAGGATGGGAGCCGAGGTGGTCTACACGCGCGATGACGATACCTTTGTTCCGCTGGAAACCCGCACCGCAATCGCCAACCAGCAGCAGGCCGACCTGTTCATCTCGATCCACGCCAACTCCAGCGCGGACCCTTCGGCGCGCGGGGTTGAGACCTACTATCTCAATTTCAATCCTTCTCCCGATGCCCTGGAAGTTGCCGCCCGTGAAAACGCGGTCAGTGAAAAGTCCGTGCACGAGCTCGGCGACCTGGTGCAGAAGATTGCCTTGAAGGAAAAGGTTGAGGAATCGCGGGAATTCGCCACCGACGTGCAGCACGCCCTCTACCAGGGACTCGCCGGGAAGGACCGGTCGATGCGCGACCGCGGCGTGAAGAAGGCGCCATTCATCGTCCTCATCGGCGCCAACATGCCCTCCATCCTCGCCGAGATCTCGTTCGTTTCCAATCCCGGCGACGAGCGCAAGCTGCAGAATCCCGATTACCGCCAGAGAATTGCCGAGTCTCTTTACAAGGGAATTGCCCGCTACATCAACGGGCTCAGCGGGGTCAAGGTGGCCAGCGGAGTCGGCGCCGGCGAAGGCCAGCAGTAGGCGTTTCTTACTCAGAGCGCATTCCAATGCAATCGCCCTCCCATGCATGAATGATGAGAGGGCGAATTCATTGCGGTGTGGATCATCACACCAGCACGGACTGGAACTCCTCGTACGTGCCTTTGAAGTCCGTAATCTTGTGGTCCGTTTCAAAGTGCCAGATGCGCGTGGCTACCTCGTCGATCAGGTCGTGATCGTGGGTGGCCAGCACCACCGTGCCGGGATACCGCTGCAGCGCGATGTTCAATGCGTTGATCGACTCCAAATCCAGGTGGTTGGTCGGCTCGTCCAGCACCAGCACGTTGGGTTTCTGCAGCATCAGCTTGCAGAACAGCAACCGCGCCGTCTCGCCGCCACTGAGCACTTCGGTGCGCTTGTTGGCCTCGTCGCGGGCGAACATCATCTGTCCCAGCAATCCGCGAATCTCTTCGTCGGCTGCGCCCGGGTTCCACTGGTGCAGCCACTCGAAGACCGACATGCCCACCGTCACCAGCGCCTGGTGGTCCTGCCCAAAGTATCCCACCGCGGCTTCGTGGCCCCAGAGAACCTTGCCCGAGCTGAGGAACTCGCCGTCGTAGCCGCTGCTTGCGCGCAGTTCCGCTAGCGGCGTGGTTGGCGAATTGGCCAGCAAGGCATGGATCAGCGTGGTCTTCCCCGCGCCGTTGCGTCCCATCAGCGCAATCTTCTCTCCTCGTGTCACGCTTGCGGTAAACCCGCGCACCACCGCGACGTCCGCGTAGGATTTGCTCACGCCCTCCAGTTCCAGGATGTGCTTTCCGGAGGGCCGTTTCGGCTCAAACTTCAGGTACGGACGCTGAATGTTCGACCTCGCCAGGTCGGTTACCTGGAGCCGTTCCACTTCCTTGCGCCGCGATTGCACCTGACTGGAACGCGTGCCGGCCGAAAAGCGGGCAATAAAATCGTTGAGCTGGGCAATCTTCTTCTCGCGTTGCGAGTTCTGCGCCTCAATCTGCGAACGCACCTGGGTCTTGGCCAGCACCATCTCGTCGTAGCTGCCGGTGTAGGTGATGATCGTCTCGTAATCGATGTCGGCGATGTGGGTGCATACGTTGTTCAGGAAATGCCGGTCGTGCGAGATTACGATCAGGGTGCCGTCGTAACGGTTGAGGAAGCTTTGCAGCCAGTGGATCGAGTCGATATCCAGGTGGTTGGTCGGCTCGTCCAGCAGCAACGCCAGGGGATGGCCGAACAAGGCCTGCGCCAGCAGCACGCGAACCTTCTGCCCGCCTTGCAACTCGCCCATCCTGCGCTCATGGAGCCCATCCGGGAGGTCAAGTCCCTGCAGCAGCAGCGCGGCATCGCTGGCGGCGGAGTAACCGTCTTCTTCGCCCACCGTGCCTTCCAACTCGCCCAGCCGCATGCCGTCCTCGTCGCTCAGCTCCGCCTTGGCATAGATCAACTCGCGCTCTTCCATGGCGGCCCACAGACGCTTGTTGCCCATGATCACCGTATCGATCACGCGAAAGGAGTCAAAAGCAAACTGGTCCTGGCTGAGCACACCGAACTTGCGCGGGCGCACAATCGTCCCCTTCTGCGGCTCCAACTCGCCGGTGAGAAGCATCATGAAGGTAGTCTTGCCGGCCCCGTTCGGACCGGTCAGGCCATAGCGCTTGCCCGGCGTGAACGCCGTGGACACTTCGTCGAACAGAACTTTAGCGCCGTAGCGCATGGAAACATTGGAAACTGAAATCATAATGTCTTGAGTAGTGCTGGAACTGCCGGAAGGCGGGACGCACTCGATTTCCCTTAGGATATCACGCCGCCCACTCGCTTCCACGCAACCGGAGACGCAACCAGCTCCGCCCGGGAAACTTCCGCGCTCCCGCCATGATCTAATAGAGAGAGGATCAGCTCCGAACCCATGAAACCTCCGTGTCGATCATTGTGCGTCCCGCTCCTGGTTTTGTTATTCGCCACACCCGCGCTATTTTCTCAGCCGCGGGCGCTTCCCGCGTTTCTTCCTGACGCCTTCGCTGGCTGGGAACAGAGCGGCACGCCCCAGCTCGGCACCGATCCGCGCAAGATCGACAGCGGCTCGTCCAGCGTGCTTCAGGAGGATCGATTCACCGGATTTGAGGTCGCAACCTACAAGCGCGACGACCGCACCCTCAAGGTCAAAGCCGCACAGTTTGAAGATGCCGCCGGTGCGTATGCCGCTTTTACCTTCTATCGCCAGCCCCTCATGCGCGCCGAGGACATCGGGACGCTGGCCGCCTCGCTCAACGACCGCGTGCTGTTCTTCAGCGCCAACATCCTCGTCGATGTGCAGTTTGATCACGTCACCGCCATGAGCGGGGCTCAGCTCCGTGAACTGGCCGCGCATCTGCCGCAGGCCAAAGGACCGACGGCGATCTTGCCCACGCTCCCCACCCACCTGCCGCGCAAGCAACTGGTGGCCGAGACCGCGCGATACCTGATTGGTCCCGCCGCCTACTCCGCGCTCAACATCAATCTCAGTCCCGAGCTCATCGACTTCAGCAAGAGTCCTGAACTCCTCTGGGCGCGCGTCAATGGAGATGCTCCCGGCTCGGCGGAGATCCTGCTGGTGGCCTATCCCACGCCGCACATCGCCATCGACAAACTGCCCGCCTTCGAGCAGTTGGCTCCGCCCTCAAGCGGCGGCACCAGCGCCGCCAAACGCAGCGGTCCTATCATCGCCCTGGTTCGCGGCGACATTTCTCGCGGTGATGCCGACAGAATTCTGGCCAGCGTCAACTACGACGCCAACGTCACCTGGAATGAAAATGCCGGCCAAAGCAGGCGCGACAACATTGGCAACGTAGTCGTCGCCGCGCTCTCCCTGGCGGCGATTCTTTTCCTCATGTCGGTCGGCGCCGGTGCGGTTTTCGGCTTTGGAAGGTTCTACCTGCCCCAGTTCCGAGCCAGAAAAGCTGGTGAAACCCCTGACAAGGGAGAAATGATCCGGCTCGATCTGCACTAGTGAAAATGCCTGTAAGCTGGTTGCAAGCAATGGGTTAGGCTAAGAAATAGGCAGGAAGTGACATTTTTTGTCACCAGTGTAATATTGGGCAAAAAAGTTAAGTTGTTGATTATAAAGACATTTGATTCCGAGAATTCCCTTGACACCCTGTTTTATGCGCTCATAGTATTTCTTCAGAAAGTTTTGACGGTCTAGCCTCCGTTGGAACTATTCTCCCTTGAAGAAAAGGTCGCCCAGTTGCCGGGCGGCCTTTTCGTTTTCATCCCGCAATCCGCGCGAGCCATTCTTTACGGCGCCGCATCGCTCCCCGCTGTCTTTGGTCCCCGGCAGCCGGGTTGTCCGTTCCCGTACCGATCGAGCGGCATCCGCGCCCGCATCGTTGATGCGATCGAACATTCGCGTTCGCCCCCGCAAGAAGATTCGGAACCTCGTTGCAGAAATGCCGGCCGTCACGCGGAGGGAACCGGCTATGCGTCACGGATTGGGAATCGTCACCAAAGGTGATGCCGTCAGCTTTATGCGCACCGTCGTCCTTTCCATGAATGCGGAAAACAACGGCTGCCGCTCGCCCGGTCCGTGAACGTGGGCTCGGTAACATTAAACCATTGACCATCCAGCCACGGGCCGTCAAGAATCATTGGCGAAAGAGTGAATCCTTTGGCGGTCGCCCCAACGATTCACCATCCAGGCACTCCCCACCCCTGAAACGATTATCAGACCAGTCAATCGTTGTCCCAAAGCAAAGAGTCAGGGCTCGCCTGGCCGCGAGCTGCATTTTCGCGATTTACTCAACACTTTGCAGCCGCCCGACCAGATTCCGGGCTAGGTTTCGCTCCCCGGCCACCGCACGGCGCGCGTCCGTCGCGGACGCGCCCTGGTCGAACTCCGGCCCTTCCGCGACCATCAAGGCCACCTATTCTGTAAAGTTGGTCTAAGGTAGCTCATTAAGTTTTGGAAAGTGGTTTGATACTCGTCATTACTTTCCGGCGCTTTACTTTGGCTTGAGAATCCTTCGCGACTTGGAATCGTCAAAATGGGGGATTCCGGGACCAAAAGGCAAACTTGTACTCGTACTGACCCTCTGCAAGTTGAAAAGCAATGAAGTTAGTTTGGCCGCAGCAGTAGCGGACCCCTTGTCCAGGGCTCCCTGCGCGTACTCTGGCTGAAATTACCCGCGTCAACCCGGGATGGAAAGAGAAACGCGGTGGGCTGCCTGGAATGAAGCAAGATTAACTGTCCACCTGCAGGTCTGGATTGAACACTCCGGATGGGGTCCGCCATGGCCTACGGTAATTTGCATTCATCTCCGGAAAAATGAGATAAGAATACAAAGCGAAATAACAGAATCCACTCTTGTCGTTTACCGCGCTCAGTAGCACAATTGCCAACAGCGCAGACAGATTGCTAGATGTTCCGGGATTCCCCGACCTCAGGGCGTCTTATACATAAGGAGCTGTTAGTGAAACTACTCTTCAATCTATTGTGCGCATTCCTGTTGTGCTCAATTACTCCACTTTGCTGGGCGGCTTCCGGTTGCGATGGCGCGGGCAATTGCTATGTTCGCGCGGGCGCGCTCGGCGCCGCCAACGGAACCGATTGGACGAACGCTTATACCGCTCTTCCCTCATCCCTGACTCGCGGAGTTACCTACTACGTGGCGGCCGGAACTTATCCCAATCACGTATTTCAGGATGCTGACTCGGGTTCAACCTTGATTACCATTCAAGCTCCCACCAGCGCTGTCCATGGGACGAATACCGGCTGGAGCAGCGCCTACGAAGGGCAGGCCGTGTTTAGCTGCACGTCAGGATGCGGAAGCGTATTGCGGTTTGCCACGGACTATTATGTTTTCAACGGCAGTTACTGTACGCCGTTAGCCGGAGCCAGCGTGTGCACCAGCGGCTTCGGATTCAAGGTGAACAACAGCAACGCTTACGCCGGCGCGGACATCCAAGGTGGCCTTGGATACAATGGTCCGCCAGACTATGATCACGACATTACCGTGCAATATGTCGAAGTAAACGGGGCGCATCCAACCAGTGACTCTTCCACCCTGGACACCCAGCTCGACTTTGAAGGCGGAAGTTACAACCTGTTGTTCGATCATCTTTATGTGCACGATGGCTGGGTTCCGTTTTACTTAAGAGGAAGTCATGCGAATCAGAACGGCGGCGGATATGTGTTTGGCTCGGGAAATAACGTCACCATTCAGTACTCTTACGTGGCCCACAACTATAACTCCAGCACCTACCACAGCGAGGGATGTTCCTGTTCCGAAGGGCTGACGGACTTTACGGTCCGTTATAACTACTGGGTTGACATGATCGGGACGGCCTACCTGGCGACTCCTTCGGGTGCCGATTACAACAACGGCAACGGTCCCAACGGCCCCTGGTATATCTACGGAAATGTCTTCATGGCCACGGCGGCAGGAATCTCCAGCCTGCACTGCGGCACCGGCGATGGCATGCTCACGATCTTCGACGCCAATTTTACTGGCGACGTCTACTTTGTGAATAACACGATTGCCAATATGCACGGCTGCCAGGCCGACAACAATGGCATTTCCGTTGGTTTGGGCTTTACCACGCCGATGAAAAATCTCATTGTAGAAAACAATCTGTGGTGGAGCGATGACGTGATCAACGTCATCGATACAGGCACGGTAAGCACCGGCGGAGCCTCGCTGACCTCGACTACCTGGGCGTACAACGGATACTTCCAGATTCCCGACGGAAGCGCCTCGAACGACACCTGCACGACCAAGCAGGTGTCCTCCACGAATCCGTTTGTCGCTTATTCCACGGCCAACTATCAACTAACCTTGAACACAATGACGGGCAATAACACGAACACTATTCTGGCTGGAAACAGCTTGGACATGGAGGGCGTGACTCGCGATGCCGACGGGACCTGGGACCGGGGAGCGTTGCAAATGAGTGGGAGCGTTTCCACCTATACCCTCACGGTGACGAATGGCGGTAATGGCACCGTGACCGGCACGGGCGGCACGGCGAATATTAACTGCGGGTCAACCTGTTCCGAGACGGAGAACAGCGGCACGGCGGTAACGCTGACCGCAACTGCAAACTCCGGTTACACGTTTTCAGGCTGGAGCGGCGCGTGCAGCGGGACTGGAACCTGCTCGGCGCCATTCACCGCGAATGCAAGCGTGGGCGCCACCTTCAGCTTGATCAACACAACAGGTACATCGCAGACCATCACCTTTGCGAACCCGGGAACGCAGACTTACGGCACTCCACTCACGCTAATCGCTACGGCAAGCTCCGGGCTGACGGTCAGCTACACTTCTACTACTCCGACGATCTGTACGGTGTCGGGCAAGACGGTGACTTTCGTGGTCCCGGGCACTTGTGGCATGCTGGCAAACCAGGCCGGCAACAGCGAATATAAAGCAGCCCCGACGGTCGGGCATGCCTGGGTGGTTGCGAAGAAAGCTCAGACCATTACCTTCACGAACCCGGGAACGCAGACTTATGGTACTTCACTCACGTTAGCGGCTACGGCGAGCTCCGGGCTAGCGGTCACGTACACTTCCACCACTACCTCGGTCTGCACCGTGTCGGGCAAAAAGGTGACTCTTGTGAAACCCGGAATCTGCGGAGTCGATGCGAACCAGGCTGGCAACAGCGACTATGGAGCGGCCCCGACGGTCGGGCATGCCTGGGTGGTTGCGAAGAAAGCTCAGACCATCACCTTCACGAATCCAGGCGCGAAAAAGGTTGGAGCCGTTGTTCCTTTGGGAGCTACGGCAAGCTCAGGACTGGCGGTGAGCTACAGTTCCACGAATACGTCGGTGTGCACCATTTCCGGCAGCAACGCGACCATGGTCGCTACCGGGACCTGCGGCGTCGATGCAAAACAAGCTGGCAATGCCGACTACCTGGCCGCTCCCGAGGCCGGGCATGCGTGGATTGTGACGGCCAACTAACAAGTATCGCTAAAGCTTGTGGCCCAGACCAAAATGGGCCACAAGCTACGGCGGACCTCCTTGAGTTCGACTGGCATCCTCGGCCAGGAGTTTGTACCAGGCGCGGACGGCGCGCAGACTGACAGTCTGGCAGCGCCGACCGATGCACTCTGCCATCATGCATTTGCCCCGATCCCATTTGTACGAAGAGAAAGTAACTGGTTCTGCGCGGTCATCGACTGCCTGCATCTGAAGCCGCGCGAGCATGCGCGAGTGCCGCCATCGGCCGGGAAGCGCGAGATCCGAGTCGTGAATCTCACCCAACCGGGATTGCCCGTGAAAATGGCCGCGCCCCAACCATGACTCACAACCGCGTCTGATCGCTGCACTCCACCTGACGTCTCTGCGGCAAGAGCTCCACCCCGCAGACGTCGGCGTGTCGAAGGACTCTTCGGCGGAAGCTTCCCGATACACCGCTACCGGCCACAGCGGGAGGTCGAAAGCGGATTACCTCGCGGAAGGACGTTGGCCGGCCAGTCATACGAGACCGGCTGCAGGGAGGTAATAGCGACCACAAAGGAACATTTTATGCATGAACTTGCGCATCGAGAGTCTTCAACAACCTTATTTACAGGGGCTTGGTGCAGAATATCGTGGCAGTAAAAATGCTAATGACTGAGATATTGCGTTCGCACCGAAATCAAGCTTGGGAGACCGGTCGGAGGTAGAGAGGATGAGATGATGACGTCAAAACTTCAACGAGGTAATCACGGAATGAACGAGAGAATCGCGTCGCGCTTCGCGATGCAGGTTCCAGTGGAGGTCCTCCTTGATAACGGTAGCCTTCTACCTGTAGTGACCCGGGACATAAGCGCAAGTGGAATCTTTATCAGTGTGAACAAGAGTCTCCAGTTGCAAGACGACCTGCGCTTTCTGATCACGTTTCCCAAGGAGATCACGACGTCTTGCAAACTACTAACGTTGTGCGACGGAGTGGTTGTCCGGCGAGAGCCAAAGGAAGCATCAGAGGGATTGGCGATAAAGATCAAGAGATGCCATTTTCTTAATTTCTCGTAGCCCGAAGCATGACGGTTCGGGCCAAGGAGGCGTCAGGGTGCGCCACGAAGGTGGCGCGCGAGACTTTGGTTCAGGCTTCCGCACTTCCCAGGAGTGAAAACTTTTTCCCAGTGCTTGCCCTGATTTTATCCCGGGCGAGCTGTTCGATCGAAACAACGGCTTCCTGTCAATCGTCACCTCGGCACAGACATGTGGGGTGAGAGCCGTGCTGTGCGCATCCGTTTCTCATTGCAATCCATCTATCTGAAACAAAACATGATGGGTTCCTTTTTTGTGCTCCTTCGCCGGCTGACTTTTTGGGCCGGAATTCTGGGGCCCAGCGATTCTCAGGCTTTGGCATTGAATGTGCTAATTGAAGGTGTGCAAACGCCCTGCTGCAATCATCTGCGGGGGTAAGCTAAGGGCGAACCAAGATTTCCACAGGGTTGCGATGGGACTCAGAGGGCGAAGCTATGGCTAGGTTGCACGAAAACAGACTCGGTTCAGCAGAGCGGCCAGTGACATCCCCAGTGGAGCAGACCCGGTGGTATGCCATACAGACACGCGCACGTCACGAGAAGCGGATTGGTAGCGAGCTTGAGCAGAGGGGAATCCGTGCCTTTGTCCCGACATTGCGCCAAGTGCACTCATGGAGCGATCGAAAAAAAACTGTAGAGGTTCCTCTCTTCTCCTGCTACGTCTTCGTCAACCTACTGGCTTCTTCGGAAGAGAGGCTCGAAGTGCTCAAGACTTCGGGCGTGTTTCAGTTTGTCCGCGTCAACGGCAGTCCGGCTCCGATTCCCGATTCGCAGATTGAGGGTATACAGACCGTCCTTGCCAACAACTTGCCGGTTACGACCAGTGGTTTTGTCCGGATTGGTCAACGAGTGCGAATTCGCGGCGGCTCCCTCGACGGAGTCGAAGGAATTCTGAGTGCAAGAAAAGGCGCCCATGCACTCGTCATTTCAGTGGACCTGATTCAGCAATCAGTCGAGGTCACTGTCAACGGATACGCCATCGAGACGGTGTAACCTTACAAGCGGATTTCGACAACGCTGCTCGGCTGCTGATCCTCACGACTGACGCGATAACAGCCGTACCATGAATGCGTCCCTTGCTTGGCCACCAATTGCTAGCCCTGTAACCAGTTCATCGGATCTTCCGACAGAGAGAAATTTATGTGCGGCATAGCTGGCTTTGTTAACCTCGATGGCCTCCCGGCGGATTCCGCTGTCCTGGAGAAAATGATCCGCACCCTGCATTACCGCGGACCGGACGGAACCGGCGCACATATGGATGGACCGCTGGGCCTGGCTCACAACCGGCTCAGCATCATCGATATTGGCGGCGGGCATCAGCCGATGGAATGCGACGAGGGCTCTCTCTGGATAAGCTTCAACGGCGAGATCTTCAACTTTGTCGAGTTGCGCGCGGACCTGGAGAAGAAGGGGCACAGGTTTAGAACCCACTCGGATACTGAGGTTATCCTCAAGGCATATCAGCAATATGGGGTGGAGTGCGTCCACTACTTGAACGGCCAATGGGCTTTTGCGATCTGGGACGCCACCAATCATCGACTGTTTCTCTCCCGGGACCGGCTAGGTGTCCGACCCCTGTTTCATGCGGTGTTCGGTAATACATTCGTTTTTGGCTCCGAGGTCAAAGCCCTGCTTGCGCATCCCGAGGCAGACGCCAAGTTGAACCTGGAGGCGCTTCGTCAAGTCTTCACGTTCTGGTTCCCGATTCCACCGGAAACAATGTTCACGAATGTTCACGAACTGCCTCCCGCCCATTCCCTGATCGTCGAGAACGGAAAAATCCACCTTCAGCGCTATTGGCAACTTGACTACTCGCGGGTTGAGACGGACACCTCCGCACAGGCCGAGAAGCGATACCTGGAGGAGTTCCACGAATTGCTGGTTGATGCAACCCGGATCCGCTTGCGAGCCGATGTCCCCGTGGGCGCGTACCTGAGCGGCGGACTGGACTCATCGATCATTGCCGCTTTGGCTAAGCAGTGCGTGCAGTCATCGCTTTGTACGTTTTCCATCGCGTTCGACGATCCCGCATTAGATGAGAGCAGTTATCAGCAGGAAGTTGTGAATGCCCTGGGGACTCAGCACCAGATGATCCGCTGTTCGTCGTCCGACATCAGCGCGGTGTTTCCCGACGTCATTTCGCACACCGAGCGCCCCGTAATCCGAACTGCCCCGGCCCCGATGTACTTGCTGTCGAAGCTGGTTCGCGACAGGGGATTCAAAGTGGTCCTGACCGGCGAGGGTTCGGATGAATTTCTCGGGGGCTATGACATCTATAAGGAGGCGAAGATTCGGGCTTTCTGGGCCGCCCAGATCGGCTCCGAGTGGCGGCCAAGTCTGCTCCGGCGGTTGTATCCGTATCTTGCCGGTATGCAAAAACAGTCTCCGGCTTACCTCCGGGCGTTCTTCCACGTAGAGCAGGACAGTGTTGCCAATCCATACTTCTCGCACCTGCCACGGTGGGATGTTACCAGCAAAACGCAGTCATTTTTCTCCCAGGATGTGCGCTCGGAACTGAGCGGCCATGACGCATATGCAGGTCTGAAAGCAAATATTCCCGACGACTTCGCGGGGTGGGGAACATTCGCCCGGGCGCAGTACCTTGAGGCAGCTTTCCTGCTCCCCAACTACCTTCTGTCATCGCAAGGTGACCGGGTGGCAATGGCACACTCGGTTGAAGGCCGATATCCCTTCCTTGATTACAGAATCGTGGAGTTTTCAACCAGGCTGCCGATTTGCCTGAAGATGAAGGTGCTGCGCGAGAAATATCTTTTGAAGAAAGCATTCGGAGACTTGGTGCCTGCGGCGGTGCTGCAGAGACCGAAGCAGCCCTATCGCGCGCCCGACGTGGCCAGTTTCTTTGATCCCAGCTCGGGCAGGGCCAGGCACGACTATGTTGACGAGTTGCTTTCCCCTGAACGCGTCCGGGCCGACGGCATCTTCGATGCCAACGCAGTGCAGCGCCTGGTCAACAAGGCAAGAGCCGGAAATGTCACGAGCTTTGCGGAAAACGCCGCTCTCGTTGGCATTCTTTCCACCCAGATTTTGATTGAGAAGTTCATCTCACACCAGCAGGAGCCAATCTCGTATGGAGCAAATTGGGCAGCGAGTTCGCCAGTTCATTATTGATAACTTCGTCTTCGGAGATGCCAGCCATCTGGCGGACGACGACTCCTTCCTGGACAACGGGTTGATCGATTCCATGGGAATTCTGACCCTTGTCGTGTTCGTTGAAGAAACCTACGGCATTGCGGTTCAGGATGAGGAAATCGTTCCGGGCAATTGGGATTCCGTGAATCGCATTGCGAACTTCATCGGGAGCAAATTGGCCAACAAAGAGACGGCGGTAAAGGTACTGGCGAACAAATGTTTGTGAGTTCCATTGACCGGCTGGCTACGTTACTTTTCTTCCATCCGGCCAGTAGAACTGTGCGTGAACGGAGCCGCAGACGAATTCCCATCCTGATGTATCACAGTATCTCGGAAGGCGACGGCAGGGGATCCGACTCCTACTACACGACACGTTGCTCGCCGGCACGCTTTGCCGAGCAGATGGAGTTCCTGCACCGGAATGGCTATCGCACACTCAGCCTGACGGCCGCGGCTTGTTCACTGCAATGCGGTGAGGAATTGCCTGGGCCGACGGTGGTCATTACTTTTGACGATGGCTATCACGACTTCTATACCAATGCGTTTCCTATCTTGAGCCGTTACGGCTTCACCGCCACGGTCTTCCTGCCTACGGGTCTCATCGGAAGCGCCTCAGCCATGAGTTTCAAGGGTCAGAAATGCTTGACCTGGGATGAGGCCAGGGAACTGCACCGGGCCGGAGTCGATTTCGGATCGCATACGGTTTCCCATCCCCAGCTCAAGACTTTGGATACGGCCAGTCTCACCTATGAATTGCGGGAATCGAAGGTAACGCTGGAAGATGAACTCGGCTGTCGCGCGGACTCGTTCTGCTATCCCTACGCTTTTCCCGAACAGGACGTTTCGTTCCGCAAGAAATTCACAGGGCTCTTGCAGGAGTACGGCTATGTTCGGGGAGTTTGCACGATTCTGGGCTTGGCTAGTCCGCGGGACGACAGGTTTCTCCTGCGGCGATTACCCATCTCCTCGCGCGACGACTCCCGCTTCCTGCAGGCAAAGCTCGAGGGTGGATACGATTGGCTTCACGCCTTTCAGTACGCAGCAAAATTGATGCGAGCATAGACGACATGGCCGACAACTACATCGTGATCTCTCCCGCCAAAGATGAAGAGGCGTACATTGAACGGACCATCGCGTCCATGGCGCGGCAAACGGTCCGCCCCTCGAAGTGGTTCCTCGTCGATGATGGCTCGCTTGACCGCACCCCCGCGATCATCGCCGCTGCCGCCGAGCGCTATGACTGGATCATCCCGGTCAAAACAAGCCGTCCGGCGCTGGGAAGAGGGGGACGAGGCCGGAAGCTCGGCTCAGCCGAAATTAGAGCGTTTCAGGCAGGATATGAAATAGCCAAGGCTGATAAGCCGGACTTTCTGGTCAAGCTCGATACGGATCTGGATTTGCCGGAAGACTACTTTGAGCGGCTGCTCGAACGCTTCCGAGAAGACGAAAAGCTCGGCATCGCCTCAGGCGTCTACCTGGAACTGCACGAAGGGAAATGGCAGTGCGTAAAGATGCCGGACTATCATGCCGCCGGTGCCAGCAAGATGATCCGGCGCCGGTGCTTCGAAGATATTGGTGGATTCCCTCTATTTCCGGGTTGGGACACGGCGGATGAGATCAAAGCGCAAGCAAGAGGCTGGCACACCAGGCACTTCGACGACATTCAATTCTTACATCTGCGGCCGGAGGGCTCTGCCAAAGGCCGATTGAAGACGCACATCCTCCACGGAGAAGCGTACTACGCTTACAACGGGGGAGGCATGTTCCTCTCGCTGAAGTTTTTGCATCGACTGTTTCTTGGAAGCCCCCCCATCGTTGGGGCCTTTCTGCTTCTGTTCGGCTACCTGCGCTCTTTAATGTTGCAACGGCCGCGACTGGTAAACGACTGGGAAGCGAAGCGCTACCGCTCGTTGCTTCGCGCGCGCATGCGTGAGCGAGTGGGCCTGCGGTTCAACCTGGAAGAATCAAAAACCAACATACGGCGGCAAACCTGATGTGCGGAATCTGCGGAGTTTTCGAATTCAAGGGTGTTCCTGTCCAGCCGCAACTTGTGGCCAGGATGAGCTCCGCCATGCACCATCGCGGTCCCGATGGTGATGGCGCCTACGTTCACGGCGAAGTCGGCTTAGGACATCGCCGCTTGAGCATTATTGATCTCACCGGTGGAGCACAGCCGATCTCCAACGAAGACGATACCCTGCAGATTATCTTCAACGGAGAAATCTATAACTTTCTCGAACTGCGCGAAGAACTGGTGAAGCAGGGGCACATCTTCAAGACCCACTCCGATACGGAGGTGATTCTGCATGCCTACGAGGAGTGGGGTCTCGACTGCGTTCAGAATCTCAACGGAATCTTTGCCTTCGCAATCTGGGACTCCCGGCAGAAGCGGCTGGTCATGGCCCGGGATCATTTGGGCGTCAAGCCGCTCTACTACACAGTTCTCGGGGACCGGCTGTTGTTCGCCTCTGAGATCAAGGCGCTGCTTCAGGACCCTGATTGCCCTCGCGAGGTGAATCTTTCCGGGCTGGGGCAACTGTTCACGCTGCGCTACGTGCCGTCGCCGGAGACAATCTTCAGCGGGATAAAAAACTCCCACCCGCGCACATGATGGTGGTAACAAGCCGCGGCATCGATATTCAACGGTACTGGAAGTGGAAGCCGAAATTTCGCGAGATCGACGATGAACAGACCCTGGTTGAAATCTACCAGGATCTGGTCGAAGACGCGGTGAGGCTCCAGATGCGGAGCGACGTACCTGTAGGGCTGTTTCTCAGTTCGGGCGTCGATTCTGGTGCATTGCTGGCGCTCATGAGCAAGTACGCCGGAGGGCCGGTGCACACCTTCACGATTGGATTCGAGGATGGCGAACGCTCCAACGAAACTGATGATGCCCGCGAGACCGCCTGCCGCTTCGGCGCCGATCACACCGAGAGGATCATCACCGCCAAGGACTACGAGGACTACTACGAGCGCTACCTGTGGGACCTGGAGGAACCGGTAGGGAACGAGACCGCGGCGGCCTTCTACTTTGTCAGCCAGCTGGCCAGCGAACAGGTAAAAGTTGCCCTCACGGGACAAGGCGCTGACGAACCGTGGGCTGGCTATCACCGCTACATCGGCGCGAAGCTATCAGGCATCTATAGCAGTTTGCCGCGCGGCTTGTCCGAGGGTGTCATACGTCCATTGGTCACGCGTTTTGCAAAAGATGAAAAGCTGCGGCGCGGGGTGGTTGCGTTGAGCGAGCCGGATATGTTGACGCGCTTGGTCAAGGTCTACTCGTTTTACAGCGCGGAGATGAAGTCACGCCTGTTTCAACCCTGGATACTCGAGCACATTTCTCCCGACGGCTTAGAGGCAAGGCGGTCGCTCCAGCGTTTACAGCAGGAGGTTGCAGAGTTCGATCCGATGACCCAGATGATCTATGTCGATACCCGGGCAAATTTACCGGACGACCTGCTGATGGTCGGCGACAAGACCTCGATGGCAAATTCGCTGGAAGCAAGGGTTCCTTTTCTGGATTACCGTTTGGTCGAATTTGCCGAGAGCTTACCGCCCCGGTTCAAACTTCGAGGCCTGCAGCGCAAGTACCTTCACAAGAAGGCGATGGAAAAGTGGCTTCCCCAGGAAGTCGTGTATAGAAAGAAGAAGGGATTTGCCAATCCGGTGGACTCCTGGCTTCGCCAGCAGATGCAGCGGTTCGTGGCAGATTGCCTGCTCAACCCCCACGCCGCCGTGCACAGATACTTTGACCAGGAATACATCCGCGAGATCATCGCGGACCACAAGGCCGGCCGCCAGAACTATCTGAGGCACATCTACCTGTTGATTTCCTTCGAACTATGGCACCAGAAGTTTATCTCCGCTTAGTGGATTGCAAACATGGCGCTCGTACCGGACCTCTCGATCATAATCATCAACTGGAACTCCGTAAGTTTCTTGCGGAAATGCCTTGCGAGCATCGATGCAAACACGAAGAAGACAAGCTTTGAAGTGATCGTAATCGACAACGCTTCCAGCGATGGTTGCGGCGAGATGCTGCGGACGGAATTCCCGAGGGTGCGCTTTGTGCAAAGCACGACGAACCTGGGCTTCGCCGCGGCCAACAATCTCGGCGTCCAGCATGCATTCGGCAAGTGTCTGTTGTTTCTGAACCCAGACACCGAGCTAGCCGGCCCGGCGATTGACCGCATGATGGAGTTCCTGGAAACACATAACGACGCCGGAATCGTCGGAGCCAGGCTGCTGAACTCAGATCTATCGATCCAGACGAGTTGTATTCAAAACTTTCCCACGGTTCTGAACCGGGTCATTGACGCGGAACTTCTGCGCAGACTCTTCCCGAGGTTACCCTTCTGGGGAACGCAGCCGTTGTTGAAGGCCTCGGACACCACGGCGCAGGTGGAGGTGATCTCCGGGGCGTGCCAGATGATTCGGCGCGAGCTCTTTGACCGGGTGGGCAGGTTTGACACAAGCTATTTCATGTACGCGGAGGACGCCGATCTTTGCCTGAGGACGCACCGGTCGAACTCCAGAAACTATTACGTCGGCTGCGCGGTGGTAATCCATCATGGTGGCCAGAGTTCAGGTACGATCAGCGGAGGAAGTTTCTCCGCCATCATGATGCGGGAGTCACTGCATAGCTTTTTCCGTCACAATTACGGCAGGATGCATGCCTTTGCATATCGCTCCGCGATGGCTCTATCCGCGGTTCTCCGCCTGATCTTGTTGGCAGGAGCCGCGCTGACGCCGCTCGGTTTGGTCCGTCGCAACGCCTTGCTCCGCGCTATAGCGAAATGGAAAAGCATTTTCCGCTGGACAATCGGACTCGAGATGGCCAACCACAACTAAGGTACAACCCACTCCAGCTGGTTCAGCAGTATTGCGAAGGCCGAGCTCATTTCTAGCCCACCCATGGAAACCACGCATTTTTCGGATACGTCATTCCTCGTGAGTCCCTTGGGGCTCGTCGCCACGTTGGCGATGGGTATCCTGCTTCTGCTGGTGCCCCGCCGATATGCGTTCATTCCCATCGTCATGCTGACTTGTTACATGCCAATGGGGCAGACGCTGATGGTTGGCAGCTTTCACTTCACGATGCTCCGGATTTTGCTGTTGTTCGGATGGGCCCGCGTTATTTTGCGCGGTGAACTTCATCCCATCCTTTGGAACAGGATCGACCTTGTAATTCTTGCATGGATACTTGTGAAGTTTTCTACCTACCTGGTGCTCTGGCAGACGGGCGACGCGCTCGTGTACGCTCTCGGGTTTGTCTACAACGCACTCGGATTCTACTTTTTCTTCCGCATGCTTCTTCGAACCCCGGAAGATATCGTCCAGGTATACAAAATCACAGCCGTCTTGATTGTGCCGCTCGCGATACTAATGATGCTGGAAAAGCTTAGCGGGCGGAATGCTTTTGCTGTCTTCGGCGGTGTGTTGCCGATCACAGTGGTCCGCGAAGGGGTATTGCGCTGCTCAGGACCATTTGCCCATCCAATCCTGGCCGGAACCTTTGGCGCGACACTCCTTCCATTCTTTGTAGTCCTTTGGCGAAAAGGTATCGCTCCTAAGTTGATCGCTTCTGCGGGAATCGCATCCGCCCTGGTCATTACTCTTACCTCGGGATCGAGCGGACCTGTGCTCGCCGCGGCCGGCTCGATTGCAGCACTCTGCATGTGGCCAATGCGGAACTACATGAGAGTGGTTCGCTGGGCGATCGGAATGCTTCTGGTCGCGCTACAGATGGTGATGAAGGTTCCGGTCTGGTTTCTTCTGGCGCGGGTCGATGTCTTTTCAGGATCGACGGGTTATCATCGCGCATACCTAATCGACCGTGCGTTCGCAAATCTCAGCGACTGGTGGCTAATAGGGACGAAGTCCACTGCGGGTTGGGCCGATATCGACCAGGGCCTGTTTGACGTGACCAATCAATATCTGGTCGAAGGCGCGAACGGCGGTCTTATCACGATGTTACTGTTCATCGGTATATTGGTCTGCGGGTTCCGCTACGTCGGCCTGTCGGTAAGAAAGGCCGGAAAAAGCGAAGATACTTTCATACTACTTTCGATATGGGCCTTGGGAGCCGCGCTTTTCGCCCACCTGGTAACCTACATTAGCGTCTCGTATTTTGACCAAAACATTATTAATTGGTACGTCCTCCTGGCCATGATTGCGACTGCAGCAGATCGGCTTGTCCTAGCTCCGGCGTCAGCCGAAGCAACTGCGACGAGTTCGTGGACCGACATGCCGAAAGCCGCCTTCGCATCTCTTGAGCCGCTAACGCCTCGCAGGGTTCCGTGGGTACAAGCTTCGGAGAGACTGCATGGAAGGTCTCTCCGGTGAACGGAACTGTAATTCGGCTAGTCGTGTCGCGTCGATCTGCGCCAAACGGTGAAAGGTGAGGCAACTCATGCTTCCGCAAACGGAGTTCAGCGAACTCGCGCCATCTCAGACGAATTCACCTTCGCCTTGCGGCGACAAGCGCCAACAGGGCGCGGTGACCGTTCGCGTCCTGCGAACCCTGCCTGAACTTGAGTCCATCCGGAGTATCTGGACCCTTTGGCAGCGTCACCCGAACTCAGACATTGACTTCTACTTGCAGGTCCTCGCGATGCGGCCAGGCAGTCGCCCGCACGTACTGGTGCTCTATCGCGATGGGCGTCCGGAAGCGATGCTGATTGGCAGAGCATGCGAGGAGCAGATTGAGTGCAGAATTGGATACAGGGTGCTCTGGCGTCCCCGGAAGCGGCACCTTACCTTTATTTATGGCGGACAACTGGGAAACTTCTCTCCCGAAAACTGCGAAGCGTTCGTGCAAGAGATTAACGATTCCCTGCGGCGCGACGAGGCCGTTGTAGCTTGGCTGCACTTTGTTAAGGAAGGTTCGCCGCTTTGCGAACTGGCGCGGCACTCCTCCAGCCTGCTTTGCCGCGACTACTCGCCCTCCGTGCAAGTGCATCGAAGCACCATACTGCAAGATTCGGTAGAAGCGTTCTATCAGACCTTGTCCCCAAAGGTCCGGAAAAACCAGAAGTGGCAGGCCAAGAAGATACTGCAGCATTTCGGCGGTAACGTGACAATTCGCTGCTTCCGCGAAAATACGGAACTCGATTGCATGTTCCAAGACGTGGAAGAAGTCGCGAAGAAAACCTACCAGCGCGGGATGGGAGTCGGATTTCAGACGAACCACGAGATGCGGGAACGATTCCAACTTCAGGCCGGAAAAGGATGGCTGCGAGCCTACGTCCTGTACCTCGAATCCGTGCCTGCGGCTTTTTGGATCGGTGATGTCTACCAGCAGGTTTTTCACAGCCACTTTATGGGGTACGATCCTGCCTTCGCCAAGCACTCGCCGGGCATGTATCTGGTCATGCAGACCGTCGAGGGTTTCTGCGCCGAGGACGAAGTTCGGGAGATCGACTGGGGACTTGGCGATGCACAGTATAAGGAAGTATTGGGAACTTCCGAATGGATGGAAGCTTCCTTCTACCTGTTTGCCCCTACCGTTAGCGGACTAACGTTGAACCTTATGCGAACTCCCGCCGCACTTGTTGACGACCTGGCAAAAAGCGCCCTCGCACATTCCAGTCTGCTGAGCAGGATCAAGAAATCATGGCGAGGAAGCCTTCGAAAGGGTAATAGTTAGATTTCCGCGACTGCACCCGGTACTATCCATTTCTTCACCAGGCCAGTCCTTTCAGTGCCTGGGGGATTTAAGGTTGACGGGAGGACTCGCGACTTTTGTCGGAGTCTTGTACTCAAAGGCGCCGCGATCCCAGGTACCGTCCGCACCGCGTGTTAAGCCCACCATGTCGGTGTTGTTTCCCGGTAATGTCTGGCTCGTATTGATACCAGCAGGCGTTCCTGACTTGAGCTGAAAGTCATAAGCGCTCGCGTTCATAAACGGATTCATAGAGGACGCCCGCTTTGTCCCGCTTGTATCGCCCGAAGCGCTGCTATCGGGAATCTGAAAGTATCCGTTGTACGCCCAGGTTGTCGAAATCAGTGCGGCTCCACTGTACTCGGTCGTGCCTGTGTGGATGATGTTGACAACGTCATCCCTCCACCACAAATTGTTTTCCACAATAAGATTTTTCATCGGCGTTTTAAAGCCCAGACCGACGGAAATACCATTGTTGTAGGCTCGGCAGCCGTGCATGTTCGCAATCGTATTGTTCACAAAATAAACGTCGCCGGTAAAGGTTGCGTCAAAGATCGCGAGCATGCCATCGCCGGTGCCGCAGTGCAGGCTGGAGATTCCCGCCGCCGTAGCCATGAAGACGTTTCCGTAGATATACCATGGGCCATTGGGTCCATTGCCGTTGTTGTAATCGGCGCCCGAAGGAGTTGCGATGTAGGCCGTCCCAGTCATGTCAACCCAGTAGTTATAGCGGATAGTGAAGTCCGTCAGTCCCTCGGAACAGGAACATCCCTCGCTGTGGTAGGTGCTGGAGTTGTAGTTATGCGCCAAGTAAGAGTACTGAATGGTAATGTTATTTCCCGTGCCGAACACATAGCCGCCTCCGCGTTGATTGTTGTGACTTCCCCTGAGAAAAAATGGAACCCAACCATCGTGGACATAAAGATGGTCGAATAACAGGTTGTAACTTCCACCTTCAAAGTCGACCTGGGTGTCCATGGTGGAGGAGTCACTGGTTGGATGCGCCCCGTTCACTTCGACATATCGCACGGTAACGTCATGATCGTAGTGAGGCGATTCCTTGTATCCGAGGCCGCCTTGGATGTCCGCGCCGGCGTAGGCGTTACTGTTGTCCACCTTGAATCCGTAGCCGCTGGTGCACACACTGGATCCAGCTAACGGCGTGCAGTAACTGCCGCTGAAGACGTAGTAATCCGTGGCAAAGTGCAGGACACTGCCACAGCGTGAAACGCAAGAGAACACGGCCTGGGCCTGAAGGGATGTGTTCCAGCCGACCCCGGTGCCATGCGATGAGTTCGTTGCCGCCAGCACAGTGATCAGGGCGGCGCCGGAGTCGGCATCTTGGAAAGTGTGGTTCTTGTAGCTTCCGCCGGCAACATAGTAAGTTACCCCGCGGGTAAGGTTAGCGGGCAAGTCAGCGTAAGCATGGTTCCAATCGGAACCGCTGGCACTGCCGGCGGAGCCCGCGCGAACGTAGCAATTACCGGCGCCATCGCAGCCGGAAGCGGCCCAGCAAAGTGGCGTTATCGAGAACAAGAGTGCCGAACACAATAAGTTGATGATCAATCTCACAACACAACTCCTTATAGGGCCGCGCGATTGCAGAAAGTATCGGGCGCGTATCTTGCCTGTCGGCGCGGCTCGCAGGAACTTCCGCCCGACGCGGCAAAACGACAATGGCAGATTCGCCCAATTTGCTTGCAACGACCAACCATCCCACCGCGGGTGAGTCTGTTTGCGAGTAGGCGGCTTCACGAGGAACCATATCATAGCGCCCGCGCTCGCTCCACCTTTCGGCATCCGATGGACCACTGACACCGCCACCGTGGGAGCAGAAGAATTCACGGTTAAAGGTTTTTGTGCGATTTGCGGGCAACCGCATTGCGCTGAGAGGTAGAGAATGGACCCCGACATCTCAATCGTAATACCCACCTACAACCGATCGGCCATCCTGAAGTATGTCGTTAACAGCGTACTAGCTCAGACCGTGAGAGTCGCCCGCGTGATCGTGGTCGATGACGGCTCGACGGACGATACGGCAGAGATGATGGATCGTTTGATTAGCTCAGTACCGGACTGGCGCGAAAGGGTCCGCTATTTCTATCAAGCGAACCAGGGCCAGAGTGCCGCTATTAACAATGGCCTTACAAAGGTGGAGAGCGAGTGGCTCGGATTCACTGGCCAGGATGACCCGTGGCTGCCATGGAAACTGGAATGGCAGTTTCGCGCGCTGGACAAGTTCAAGGAATGCGACCTGTGCTTCACCGACGCTTGGTTCATGAACAACCCGCACATGAAACAGACGCTATTTCAGCTTTACGGCGGTGATTTCCAAGGGACGCTCGGCGTCGTTAATAATCCCGTGAAACTGCTCGTCGGCAAACACCCAATATGGATGCAGACGGTAATTGCGCGAGCGGACCTGGTCCACCGCTCCGGAGACTTTGATCCTTACCTACGCTATAGCGAGGATCATGACATTCTATTCCGCATGGCGCTGTCCGCCAAGTTCTGCTACGTCAACATGCCGATGGTCATGATTGACCGGTCGCCAGCAGACATTCGCCACTTAGGGGCGAGCAGAGACTGGCACAAGGAAGAGTTTTGCCTGCGGATGGATCAACATCGATTCGAAACACAATTGCGGCTCGGCTCCGGGCTGGAGCCGGAAGTCCTGAAATTGATCCGCGCGAACCTACGTGCGATCCACAGTGCATGGGCAAACTGGTATCTGGCGCAGGGACAGTACGAAAATGCAACGAATTCTCTTTCGGCCGCCGTGCAATATGGCCGCACTCCGAATCTGGTCGCCAAACAAGTCCTGACCCGCCTGTTTCCCCAGCTTGCGAAAACAGTGCTGACGTTGCGCGACTGGAAGGCGGCAGTGCGTTACGACAGGGTAAGCTGGGAAGCGAAGTAGATCTCAGCGGACCTGCAAAGAACCGGCGCGACTCGAAGAGACAAGCGCCCGTGATTACCGATGCAGGCATTTCCCCTCCAAGAAGGCTTCTTCATCACACACGCTTTCAATATGCCAGGCGATACGCGATCCGATTCGTTAACTGAGGCGTGAGCTTGGATGCCTTATCAAGAGGAACCGCGGCGGCGATCCGAACGGTACGCGAAAGGGAAGCAGAAAGAGGAGAGACTATGAAGTTTAGTGGTCGTGGCGTTTACATCAGTCCCACGGCGAAGATTCACCCGAGCGTGCGAATCGGAGATCACTCGGCAATCTACGACAACGTCGAAATCGGGGAAAATTCGACGATCTGCAACGATGTGATCCTCGGGGAACCTACGGGTAGTTATTACCATGACCCAGCATACGAGAATTCCCCGACCATCATTGGACCGGACTCGTTCATCCGGAGTCACTGCATCATTTATTCCGGCTGCACGATCGGAGGCGGGTTTTCGTGCGGACATCGGGTCACGATTCGAGAAAACACGCTCATCAGGGAGCATTGCTCGATCGGTACCATGACAGCCATAGAAGGGTGTGTTCAGATTGGCAGTTATTCCAGGTTACACAGCAGCGTTCATATCGCGCAGACTTGCACCATCGGCGACTTTGTCTGGATGTATCCGTATTCAGTCATGACCAACGACCCCTACCCGCCCTCGAATGACATCATGGGCGGGCACATCGGCAATTACACGCAGGTAGCGGTTCACGCCGTCATACTTCCTGGAGTCCGAGTGGGAGAAAACTGCCTGATCGGTGCGAATTCCGTGGTAGGGCGAAAAATCCCGGATTTTTCGCTAGTGACAGGAGATCCGGCGAAGGTGATTATGGACATCCGAAAGTACGTCGGATTGGGAAAGGGAAAACTGTACCCGTGGATGAATCGATTTGATCGTGGCATGCCTTGGGAAGGTATCGGGTATGAATTCTGGATGAGCCACATGAAAGTGGACCAGTAGGCCATGATTATCGACCACGTGGGAATTGTCGTCCGTTCGCTTGAAAGCGGCATCAAGCAATGGGAAGAGGTGTTCGACTATCGGAAGAACTCGGAGATTGTGCTTAACACGAAGCAGAAAGTCAGGGTGGTATTTCTGCGCAAGAAGAACTCGGTCACGGTCAAACTGATTGAGCCGTCCGAGCCTTCTTCTCCCATCTTCGCATTCGCCCGCAAGGGTGGTGGTCTGCACCATCTCGGTTTCCGATGCGACGATATCGAGACCCAGCTTCCCGTGTTGCAGGCCCAGCACCTGCGCCTCATCGTGCCACCCGAGCCTGGCGAGGCCTTTGGAAACCGGCCGATTGCGTTCCTTCTGGCCGACAACAACCTCAACATCGAGTTGATCGACACGGATGAAAAACTGGGATGGGTGGAGGAGTCTTGAGCGGCCTCCATCGGCACTCCCCAGAAGAAAATACCGCGCCAAGTCCAACGTCAGAACATGATTGTGATCCGTCAAACCAGCACGGGAGCAGCCAGGTGAAGTCGATCTTTCGGGCAGCAGCGATCCTGAGCGGAAGCTCGATCATTAGCGTCGGGCTGAGCCTGGTCTCTGCCAAGGTGATGGCTGTGTACTTGCAGCCGGAAGGCTACGGATATTACGGGCTGCTGCAAAGCTTTGTTGCCGTTTCGAGCCTGATTGCCGGCCTGGGAATGGCGACAGGCATTGTGCGCCTGGGAGCGGGAGCGGTCACGCGGGATGAACAGACGGCGATCGCCAGCCTGCGCAGAGGGTCGTGGCTGCTGTTTTGGATTCTCGGCACTCTGGCGATGATCATTCTCGCCGTGTTTCGCACCCAGCTTAGCCAGTTCGCGCTGAACCGGCCGGACCGCGGTGGAACCATTCTGCTGATGGGAATCGCATTACTGTTCACGGTCGCCGCGAACATTCAGGTTGGCACCTTGAACGCATACCACCGGGTCGCCGGCCTGGCAAAGAATGGCGTTGCCAACACCGTACTGAGTGGGGCTGCGACCATCGCCGCGGTGCTGATATGGCGCGGGCGAGGCATTGTAGCCGCAGTGGTTGCCGGCTCCATCGCCAGTTGGTTGGCGTCGCATTATTTTCTCCGCCGGGAGGTTGGCGCAGCACCCGTACAGCCTCCCCGACGTGAAGTATGGCAGGCGGCGCGTTCGCTGGTTCGGTTCGGTGGCCCTTATACGGCCAGCATGTTTGTCGGCACGGGAGTGCAGTTAATGCTCCCTATCATGGTTCTGCATCTTCTGAATGCGGAGAGTGTAGGCTATTATCGTGCCGCTGCGGGAATCTCCGTGGGCTATCTCGGTTTCCTGATCACGGCCATGTGCCAGGACTACTACCCACGAGTTTCGGCGGCCTCAAATCAACCTGACACCTTGGTCGGGCTGATTAACGCGCAGCACCGGCTAGTCATGCTGCTCGCCGTACCGGCAATTCTGTTCACCTTGGCCCTGGCGCCCACCCTGGTTCCTCTCGTGTACTCCGCGAAGTTTGTTCCAACCGTAGAGATACTGGAGTGGCAACTGATCGGTGACATCTTCAAGTTCGCCAGCTGGACAATGTCCTTTGTGATTCTGGCGCGCTGCCCAACGTCGGTCTACTTCCTTACCGAGTCCATTGGCGGGGCGGCCACAATGTTGACCACATGGGCAGCAGTGAAGTGGTTCGGTCTACCGGGGCTGGGAATCGGATTTCTGGCGAGTTACATACTTTACTACCTGGTGGTCAGCGTGATCACTCGCCGTCAGATTCCCCTGGTGTGGACCGCGGCCAACAAGAGGATGATCGCAGGTGCGATCATAGCCGCGTTGGTGATCCGTGTACTCCCCTACACCCGCTTCGCCGCGTTCCGGACCCCGCTTGCGCTGGTCCTGGCGCTTGCGGCAGGAATACCGAGTCTGATCATCGTCGTGCGCGAGTTTACCACCACGGACGGTGCGGGAAGCCGAGTTCTCGTTTCCCCACAGGCCCAGGGCAACGAAGGATGAAGGAGGTCGCGTTGGATTGGTCCCTGGTTACCATGGTCAACAACGACTCTGTCTTGCGGAGCACCCTTCTGGCTTCGCCGGCCCTAACGTCGCGCTGCCAGGTGGTGACGAAGCGTAACTTCGAATGCGCCGGACGGGCGTACAACGCCGGCCTGCAAGAGGCGGACCACGAGATCGTAGTCTTGGCGCACCAGGACGTCTACTTGCCCGAGACCTGGCTGCCTGATCTTTCGCGAGCGCTGGCGTTGTTGGCCGCAAGCGATCCGCAATGGGGTGTGCTGGGCGTATTTGGAATCGCAAGCAGCCCGAGGAGGCCGAGCGGGTATTGTTACTCGACCGGACTGAGAACCATCCTCGGACATCCTTATTCGCATCCAATAGAAACAGATTCACTCGATGAACTGGTTCTGATCGTGCGCCGTTCCGCCGGCCTGCGATTTGACGAGAGGCTACCGGGTTTCCATCTGTATGGAACCGACATCTGTCTCCAGGCTCGAAGCAAGGGTTTGAAGAACTACATCATTCCGGCTTTCTGTATCCATAATAGCAACGGCGTAAAGTCTTTTCCGGTCAACTTCTGGCGAGCTTATCTGTTCCTCCGGCGCAAATGGTGGGACTATCTTCCCGTTCGAACATGCTGCACGACAATCACGCGGGGATGTTTTCCCGCGCTCAAAGCAATTGCCCACGACCTATCCGACTCTCTGTTCGGAGCCCGCAAGGTGGGTACTCGCGTGGATGACGTTGTGGACCTATATCGCCGTCTGTCTCAGAATTCTGACTTAACCTAGCCACGTGCGCGCCAGGTTCTGCAGTTGGCGCAACTGGCGCCGAGACTTCCGGAGCCTTAGAGTCATGCCCGATCAGAATCCGTTACGGCTGTGCCTCATCGGCGCCAGCTTCGAAACCGACAACATGGGAGTCAGCGCCCTGGCCGCGGGAGCTATCAAGTGCGTTCTGCATCAGTATCCCGGCGCACAGGTATTCTTCCTGGACTACGCGCAGCAACCGTCGCGCCGTACCATTCGAATTGGCGGGCGGGAAATCGCGGTTCCGTTAGTGAATATGAGATTTTCCAAGAAGGTGTACTTAGCGAATAACATTTCAACCCTTCTGCTACTCGCATTTCTTCTGAGAATATTTCCGTGGCCCGGACTGCATCGTTGGGTTTTAGAACGAAACTCCTGCCTGAAGGAAATCGTACGAGCAAACGCGGTGTTGTCGGTGGCGGGAGGCGACAGCTTCAGCGATATCTATGGCATGGCCCGGTACTTTTATGTGACGTTGCCCCAGGTGCTGGTAATTCTGCTTGGCAAGAAGCTGGTTCTTCTGCCGCAGACCATTGGCCCATTCAAGTCAAGACTAGCAAGGGTCATTGCGCGGTTCATTCTGCGCCGGGCGGAGCAAAGCTACTCACGTGATCATCGCGGCGAAGAGACGGTTGCCTCGCTGCTTGGGCCAAGTGGAGCGTCGCGGGTGAAGTTCTGCTACGACATGGGATTTGTTGTGGATTCCGCACCGCCGGTTGCCCTCGACGTGGTTGGTTTGCCATCGAGGTCCCACCCCCTGGTCGGCCTCAACGTAAGCGGCCTGCTATTGATGGGTGGTTACACGAAAAACAATATGTTCGGCCTCAAGGCAGACTACCCAGAGTTACTCTGCCAACTCATCGAGGGATTTATCCTTGAAAAGAATGCAACTGTTTTGCTAGTTCCGCACGTGTTTGGATCAGGGGAAAATCCGGAGTCCGACGTGCTCGCCTGCGAGAAGATCTACAACCGCCTGCAAAGCCGGTATGGCAACAGGATCGGGTTTATTCGGAGCCGTCACGACCAGGCTGAGATTAAAGACGTAATTTCCGAGTGTGACTTTTTCGTTGGCTCCCGCATGCACGCCTGCATCGCGGCACTCTCAAGACAGGTGCCGACCGTAGCCATCGCTTACAGCGACAAGTTTGCCGCGGTGGTGCAGACCCTGGGCTTGCAGGGGGTTGTGGCCGATCCGCGGGTGATGTCAGACCAGGAGATTCTGGCGGCGATTTTCCGCGCCTATGACCAACGCGCCTCCATCCGCCGCGAACTGGAAACAGCGGTGCCGCGGGTGAAGGAGACCGTATTGAGCCTGTTCGCGCATCTAGCTCTGCTTCCAGCGGAAAAAGAGCAGACTGAGCTGTCGCAGGTCGCGGTCGCGAGTTCTTGAGCCCTCTCGGCGGGCATGTCGCCACGGAAGGGTCATCAATTTATTTGCGCTTTATCGCCGCCCAGTCTAGTTGGATTCAAGCAAACCACGTTTGTTCTTCTGTATGCGTTGGGACCGCAGGAGCTGTCGATTATGAAGTACCGGCAATTGGGAAGAACAAAGCTAGAGATCAGCGAAATAGGATTCGGCTCCTGGGGCATTGGCGGGACCTCATGGATCGGGGCCGACGATGATGCCTCGGTGCGGGCGCTCGTGGCTGCGCGCGACGCCGGCGTCAATTTCTTCGATACCGCGTTAGTGTATGGGCAGGGCCATAGTGAGCAGTTGCTCGCCCGCACCTTCGGAAATTCCAGGGACGTGATCATCGCCAGCAAGGCGCCTCCAAAGAACAGAAAATGGCCTGCCCCCTCTGGAATAACTTTGCAGGAGGCCTTCCCGAAAGATCATGTCCTGAGCTGCCTTGATGCGACACTGAAGAACCTGGGGCGCGAGGCCGTCGATCTCTACCAGTTCCACGTATGGTCCGATGAGTGGGTGAGCGACCCGGAGTGGCTGGAAACGGTGAACGAGTTGCGCAGCTCCGGCAGAGCCCGGTTTATCGGCATCTCAATCAACGACCACGAACCGGGTAATGTTCTCAGGGCACTCGAGACCGGAGTGGTCGATACGGTGCAGGTCATTTACAACATTTTTGATGAGTCGCCGGAAGACGAACTCTTTCCGTACTGCGAACTGCATCACCTCGGAGTGATTGCACGCGTTCCCTTCGACGAAGGCGGCCTGACCGGGGCAATCCGGCCCGGCGTCACGTTTCCGAAGAGGGACTTCAGGAATTCTTACTTTGCGGGAGACCGCGAGAAACAGGTTTGGGAGCGAGTCCAACGCCTGGTCTCCGATCTCGGCATCAGCTTGGGAGAGTTGCCCGGCTATGCACTGCGTTTCTGTCTCTCTCATCCAGCGGTCTCCACTGTCATTCCGGGTATGCGCACTCCAGCTCACGTCCAGTCCAACGCGGCCGCTTCCCAAGCGGGACCGCTCGGGGATGAACTGCTGAAGCGGACACGAATGCATCGCTGGGTAAGGAATTTCTACTCGCCGGTATCTACTGACGCGAACCGCTCTACGTGGGCTCTCAAGTAGCTGCTCAAGGAGTGGTCAACTCGCTGAGGATTGGCGGCGCGCCACCCGCCTCTGGGGTGGCTTGATCGCGGACGCCCTGAGCCGTCCGCGAAACCAGCATCGACATTCGCGAAACTTGAGGTTCGAGGTAAAACTTATGCAAAGAAAGTACAGAGCAATCGTTGCGGAACTCCCGCTCATGCTGATTTGTCTTGCGCTCCTGTCAATGGGCGCACAGGCGCAGACCGGGCCGCGCGTTCCCGAGCGGGTGTGCCTTGCAGAAAACTTCACGTCTTCAGCCTCGACCTGCACCCTCGAATCGACGATCAACGCCGGTCATGGACTGGTAATCGTTGTCACGGTTCCCGAGACAGGCGCGACGCTTGCAAGCAACGCGCTCCAGGACAATCGCGGCAACACTTATACCCAGGTGGAGAGCGAAGCCTATTCGGGTGATCAATTCGGCGAGATTTCCATGTGGTATTCCAGCCTTGGCACAGCCTTGAACGCTGGAGATTCAATCACGCTGAGTCCCGTCCCAGCCCTGGCTTCCTGGAATTTCTCGGTTTACGACATTGGTCCTGTACTGAGCAACGCAGCCGACGTCGGAGTTTCGTTCTCCAACGCCAACACCGGTCTGGCTGGTGATATTAACCCCGCCACCGGTGTCCCTGGATGGTGGACCGGGCAGACCGCGGCAACCACTGGCGGTACTGACATGTGCATGGCGGCGATGACCGTGAACAGTACCTACTCGGTGACTAGCTATGCTCCCTCGCCCCTCAGTTCCTACTCCATCGATAATAACTTTCAGGCGTTGGACATCGTCGATTTTCATCAACTGGCAGCGCCGCTGCCCACCAACCCGAACTATTACGGCGGGAGCCTGATGACAATGTTCAGGGAGGTGCCGGCTGGAACGGCGGTGCAGGCGCATGTCATTACTTCGGTCGTCGATGATGCGGCGGCATCCGTGCTCCAGTGCGTCAAGGAAAATACCGGCTCCTATTCCAGCGTTCCGCACTTTACCGGAAACTACTGCACAGGCGCCACAGGTTGCACGCTCAACAATGTGGCAGCCGGAGACATGCTGATCATCAGCACGCATACAGGCGACACCACTCCACCAGCGTCACCGGCGACAGTGACCGACAGTCGGGGTGAGACTTTTGTCTTTGACTTGTTCAATGGAGCGGCCGACCTTACCACCTGGCACATTTCACCGGTCGTGAGCCCTGGTACTCACACTATTTCGGTGAACAACTTTGGCACCTCGTTCCTGTTGGTGAGCGTGATCGAAGTGACAGGACAGGGCACACAGAACCCGGTCGAGGCGATCGCGCAAGACTTTCTCAACAGCGCCAGCCTGGCAACGGTCAGTCCCACCTCGACGAATGCCAATGATCTGCTTTATGCCTGGGGCCGCAGTTCCAACGGCAGTGATGAAGGCGATGCCTTCACCGCCGTCCGCGTGACGCCGACGGCGGAGTATGCCGTCGCCCCTGCGACGGGGATACAAACCGTCACCATCGTTCCGCCACCTCCCCTGCCGGCCTCGGCCGTGGGCATTCAGTCGCTGGCCATTCGCCCCGCCGGAACTTCCCAGCCGCCGAGTTCCCCACCCCATTTCACCGGGAATTACTGTTATGCGAATGCCGCCGGCTGCACCATCAACAACGTTAGCGCGGCGGACATGTTGATTGTTAGCCTGTACTGGGCTTTGGGAAGCTCGAGTGATACACCGCAACTGGTTGACAGCCGAGGCGAGCTCATCGCAGTCGATCGCCAAAACGACTACGACGGAAACGAGAGCCTGGCGACGTGGCACATCGCCTCCGTGGCCAATTCGGGAGCTCACACCTTCTCCATCACAGGGGCATCCGTCCAATACCCGCATATGGTTGTAAGTGAATTTGCAGGGCAGGCATCGGGTAACCCGATTGACGTGGCAGCCGTGGGCGCAACGGGGAGTGGCACACTTGCAAGCACCAGTCTGCTGACAGCTTCTCCCGGGGATCTGATCTATAGTTGGTGCGGCGCATCCAACGGGAACGGTACCGGCGACCATTTCGCGGCGATCTCCATCGGTCCGACCGCGCAATACAGGATCGCAGCCTCCGTACCCGAAGTAGAAACCGCCACCTGCCCCATTAATGGAACGAACCAATGGGCCATTCAGGAAGTAGCAGTCAAAGGCTCTAATGCCCCTCCACCCTCGCTGAGCTCCATCGCGGTGACCCCCGCCAACAGTTTCCTTTCCGCAGGCGCCAGCCAGCAGTTTACAGCTACGGGAACCTATAGCGATGGCAGCACGCAGAACCTCAGTAATTCGGTTACCTGGAGTTCATCCAACACTGCCGCAGCCACTATCAGCACCAGCGGCCTGGCGACTGCAGTCAACACCGGAAGCACGACCATTGGAGCAACGTTGGGCTCAATCACGGGTACGACCGGCCTGACGGTCACGGCGGCGTTGGTTTCAATCGCCGTGACTCCGCCGCAACCGTCCATTCCAGCCGGCACCTCGCAGCAGTTCACGGCTACAGGAACTTATAGCGACGGCACCACTCAAAATCTCACCGACACCGTAAGCTGGAGTTCCACCGCCACAACCGTGGCCGTCATCAATTCCACCGGTCTTGCCACCGGCCTTACCAGCGGAAGCACAACCATCAACGCCGGCTCCGGCACGATTCTCGGTTCCACCAGCCTAACGGTTACAGCGCCGGTTTTGGTCTCGCTTGCGGTATCGCCGAGCGGTTCCTCGCTTGCTGTTGGCTCGACGCTCCAGTTCACCGCCATTGGTACCTATAGCAACGGTGGCACTCAAAACCTCACCAGCACCGTGACCTGGATTTCCAGTAACACGGCCGCGGCCACCATCAGCTCTGCCGGTGTTGCCACCGGCGTTGCCAGCGGAAATACCACGATTCAGGCTAGTGTAGGCTCGATTAGCAATACCGCGGCGCTGGCGGTAGTAGCGAATCTTCCTGGTCTTGTCGGGTGGTGGACCTTCGATGAAGGCTCCGGAACAACCGCAGGTGACTCTTCCGGTTCTGGTTACACGGCCACGCTGGAAAATGGCGTGACTTGGGTTCCCGGAAAGATAGGAGATGCGGTCTCCGCCAATGGCACGAACCAATATGTGTACATGCCCGGCATCAATCTCAGCGGCACGAGTTCGATAACCGTTACCCTTTGGACCAATCGAACCTACTCGACCACGGGCGGGCATACACTGCTGGAGTTCAGCAATAACTACAACAATTCCACCACCGGCTTCGGTATTTTCCCAGACGACAACACCTGCAAAGGCATCATGGCCGGGTTAAAGGGCAATGTCGGCTACAACGTCAACTGCTACACTCAGCCGTCTTCGGGAGTTTGGCACAACCTCGCGTTCGTCTTTGATAAGAAGCAGCCCGCCAATGGTGAAGTGACCCTCTATATCGACGGCGTTCTACAGACGCCCAGCGCAGTCAACTCGAGTACCACCAACTCCAATGCTTTTGGCAACAATCCTCTCTACGTGTTCTCACGCGGGGGAACGCAGGAATTCGGCGCCGGGGAGCTTGACGATTTGCGAATCTACAATCGTGCTCTTGCCGCCTCGGAGATCCAGCAAGTCTACAACTTCGGTAATGGTGGTGTCTCCCTGGTGTCGCTCGCGGTGACCCCGGCAAACTCCACAATAACGCCGTCCGGTAAGCAGCAGTTCACGGCCACTGGAACCTATAGCAATGGCACAACCCAAAACTTGACTAGCTCCGTAACCTGGAGTTCCAGCAGTGCGGCGGTTGCCACCATTAGCAGCAGCGGTTTGGCTTCCGCGGCAGGCCTTGGAGCTACCACGATCCAGGCAACCTGGGGCACGGTCAGCGGTTCCACCAACCTGACCGTATCCACGGCGCCGCTGGCGTCGATTTCGGTCACACCGGCAAATCCCTCGATTGCCAACACGACAAGCCAGCAATTCACCGCCACCGGAACCTATGGCGATGGGACCACTCAGAACCTGACCAGCCTGGTCACCTGGAGTTCCACCAACACGAATGTAGCCAATGTCAGCGCGAGCGGCTTGGCCACTGGCGTGGGCGTCGGAACTACCACCATTGGAGCCACTTACGCTTCAATGAGCGGCTCGACGGGGCTGACGGTGACTTCGGCAGTCCTGGTTTCGTTGTCGGTCACGCCGGCAAATCCTTCCATTACGGAGGGCGCGACGCAGCAGTTCACCGGCACTGGCACGTTTAGCGACGGTACCACACAGAACCTTACCAATTCGGTCACCTGGAGTTCCACCAACACCGCCGTAGTTACGATCAACGCCGCTGGCTTAGCGTCTGGCGTGGCCGATGGCAGCACAACAATTGGCGCCACTCTAGGCTCGGTAGCCGGTTCCACCAGTTTGACGGTAACGGGCAGCTTCCCGTGGATTCAATATGATACGTGGGTTGACTTTGAGCAATGCACCGCGGGAGCGGCCCCAACCGCCGCTTGCCTGGCAAGTTCGACCCACGGTACGGCGGGATCTTGGAGTGTGAGCAGCATGAACAACTTGGTCACTGTTCAGACTGCGGCAGAGGATCCTTCCAACGCACTTGACGGAGACACCGGAAAGGTGGGATTGGCGTATAACGTTGCCAATGGAGCAACGGGGTATATCCAATGGAATCTGCCCGCGTCCGAGACCGCTCTCTCGCTCGGAATGTGGTACAAGACCGGGCAACCGGCTGCCTGGACGGAAGGACCGCATTTCATAACACTCTACAATTACAGCTTTGGCACCATGCTAAGGTTGTCCGATGAGCGTTCCTCCGCTAACAACGCGCGTCAGATCCGGGTCAGCCCTCTGGATAACGCCGTAGCGGGCATTGCAGACAATACTTGGTACTGGGTCACCATGAAGTGGATCCAAAGCGGAGCCGGTACCTTTAGCGTGTATGACACTGCCTTTAACCTGGTAGGGACAGTAAACTTCACCGATCCGTTCGGAGTTAGCGTGCAGAGCCTACAGATTGGAAACAGTTCGGGGACGCCGCCAGAGACTGGAAGCGCGAATTACATGGACGACTTGATCGTCGATTTCACCTACCCGAACTTCCCCCTGCTGCCGCAACCTTGACAGCCACAGCGCTCCCTAGGCACTCCTCACGGGCATCAATTGTAAGCGCCGCGCGGCTTGTTGAAACAACCGTTGACAAGCCGCGCGGCCTTTGAGTGCGCCACGCTGTAAGGCTTTCCCCCGACGGCCACAGCTTCCACAGTCCACTCCACGCGGGCAGGCTCAAAGAAGCCGCTGGCGCGCGTGATTTCTTGCCGGTTCTCGAGGCGTCTATCATTTTCGGAGGATGAACATGGATGGAAATTTGGCAGTCGCTGCCGACCTGCTAACGATCGACCCCGCAGTCGAGACCGCACGCATTTCAGATTCGGTGTGCGAAACCTTGGCCAACCAACTGAGACGTCGAGGCGTGGTCGTGGGGGTTTCAGGTGGTATCGACAGCAGCGTCGTCGCAGCACTATGCACCCGGGCGCTTGGAAAGGACCGCGTTCTGGCTCTCATCATGCCGGAGGCGGACTCTTCCAAAGACAGCGAAGTGCTCGGACGAAACCTGGCAGAGTCTCTGGGGATTCGCTACGTGGTGGAGGACATTACGGGCACTCTTGAAGGCGCCGGATGTTACCGCCGCCGCGACGATGCCATTCGCAGTGTCGTTCCCGAATATGGCGTGGGTTACAAATCAATGATTACCTTGCCGAATCTGCTCGATGAGGACCGTTACGCGATCTTCTCCATCATCGTCCAGTCTCCGGCAGGCGAGAGAAAAAAGGTTCGTCTCTCCCTGGATGCCTATCTGGGAGTGGTCGCCGCCACCAACTTCAAACAGCGGGTCCGGAAGATGATGGAGTACTATCATGCCGACAGGCTGAATTTTGCCGTCGCTGGCACCCCCAACCGCCTGGAGCACGACCTCGGATTCTTTGTCAAGAACGGCGACGGTTCGGCGGATTTGAAACCCATTGCGCACCTGTACAAGTCGCAGGTCTACCAACTGGCAGCCTATCTTGAGGTGCCAGAGGAAATCCGGAAGCGTCCGTCAACCACCGATACCTATTCACTCGAGCAGTCCCAGGAGGAATTCTACTTTTCGATGCCCCTGGCACAAATGGACCTTTGCCTCTACGGAAAGGATCATTTCATGTCGCCCGAACAGCTCGCACCCGTGGTAGGACTGAGCGCGAAGCAGGTTTCCCGTGCCTACGCCGTCATCGACGCCAAGCGTAAATTTGCGAACTACCTCAGCCTGCCTCCCGTCCTCGTCGAACCCCTCAAGTGATGGCGGATTGAGCGGCTCAACGGCTGCGCGCCGGGGTCAGCCTTCGTCAATTGCTCCGTACAAGGATGTATCCACCAGGCTCGCGGTGAAACCGGCAAGGAGGTTATAACGAGACCCATGGGCAGTTCAGTGAATCACCTCTCCTCCCTGTCTCCCAGAGCAATCCTGGAACAAACCGAGTGCAAGAAACCTACCCATGTTTCCGAGTTCCTCCTGAATGGGAGGGACCCGACGCGAACGGCCCTGCAAACGCTGGAGGGCGATTACACCTACGGACAATTGCAGAACGCATCGCTTGCCGTTGCCGGCTACCTGCTCGAGTCAGGCGCCGTGAAAGGGGATCGCGTCCTGCTGGTGGCTGAAAACTCCTTCTTCTGGGTATCTGCCTATCTTGGCATTCTGCGCGCAGGATTGGTCTGTGTCCCCCTGGCCCCCAGTATCGCCAGCAAGAACTTCGCCTTCATTGTGCAATCCACGGCACCCGGAGCCGCGTTCCTCCAATCCTCTTTCTACCTTAAGAATTACAAGGAATTGAGCGCATGCGCCGTGGTGACCGAAAAGGGCCTCCCGGAAGTCGTGGGGCGAAAACCCCAAGCCGGATTTGATGCGATTCTCTCCGAGACGAGGCGATCCGAAGTCGCATTGCCTTCGATAGCCCAGAACGATCTAGCCGCCTTAATGTATACCTCGGGATCCACTGCCAGCCCTAGAGGAGTGATGATCACCCATGGCAATATTATCGCCAACACACGGTCGATCATCGAGTATCTACATCTGACGGAGCAGGACCGCATCATGACCGTCCTGCCTTTTCATTACTGCTTTGGCACTTCACTGCTGCACACCCATCTGGGCGTTGGCGGCTGCCTCGTTCTTGATCATCGGTTCATGTATCCGGAAGTGGTGCTGGAGCGTATGCAGGCGACCGAATGCACCGGGTTCGCCGGCGTTCCGAGCCACTATCAAATTCTTTTGCGTCGCTCGGGCCTGCACCGCATGAATCTACCGCGTCTGCGCTACGTGCAACAGGCTGGCGGGCACCTCGCGCCGGCGTTTGTGCGTGAGTTGCGAAAAGCGCTGCCGCAGACCGAAATATTCGTCATGTACGGCCAGACGGAGGCGACCGCCCGGCTCGCGTATCTTTCCCCCGACATGTTGGACAAGAAAGTCGGCTCCATCGGCAAGGCAATTCCGGGTGTTATTCTTCGCGTTCTAGACGAGTCAGGACGGGAAGTCTCCACCGGGGAGACCGGCGAGGTCGTCGCAGAAGGAGAGAATGTCGCCCTGGGTTATTGGGATGAGCCGGGAGACGCTGCCGAATGCTTCCGTAATGGCAGGCTGTATACGGGAGACTTGGCAAGGGTCGATGAAGACGGATTCATCTACGTGGTAGATCGCGCCAAGGATTTTGTAAAATGCGGCGGCAAACGCGTCAGTTGCCGCCAGGTCGAGGAACAATTGCTGGACTTCGAAGACCTGCTCGAAGTCGCTGTGATCGGAGTGCCTGATGACGTGGCCGGAGAAGCGCTCAAGGCATTCGTGGTTCCCAGAGACCGCAGAAGCACATCGTTCGACGAGCAATTGCGAGTGTTTTGCAGGGATAATTTGCCCTACGAGCTTATCCCCAAAGAAATCGTCAAGGTGGACTCCCTTCCGAAAAACAGTGCCGGCAAAATCCTGAAACAGACGCTAAAATCAGCGTAGCGTGGCTCGCCAGGAATCGGGTGTTGCGCGGCGAGGCAGGATGAACAAAGAGCTGTCCCGCCGCTGATACAGGAACTTGTTCCAATGAATCCGCGAGGCTTAAGGTTTGTTCGCATCCGAGGGCGCGGCTCGGCGTGATTCAATCTCGACGAACAAGCAGCCATGGCTGCCAGGACAGGATGAACATAAGGAAGACGAAAATTCCAGAAGTGATCGTGCTTGAACCAAAGGTATTTGGCGATGAGCGTGGATTTTTCCTTGAGAGCTACAACCAGAAGAGCTTTGCGGAGATTGGACTGGTGCGGAACTTCGTTCAGGACAATCACTCACGCTCGGCACGCAATGTGCTGCGGGGTTTGCACTATCAGCTTGGGCAGCCGCAAGGCAAACTGCTGCGCGTAGTCGCAGGTGCAATCTGGGACGTCGCGGTCGATATTCGCCGCAGCTCTCCGACATTTGGACAATGGGTTGGCGAGGAAATCTCCGCGGAAAACAAACGCGTATTCTGGGTTCCAGAGGGATTCGCTCACGGTTTTGTCGTTATCTCCGACTCGGCGGACGTGCTGTACAAGGCCACCGATTTCTACGCGCCTTCCTGCGAGCGTTCGCTCTTGTGGAACGACCCTCAACTGGGCATACCCTGGCCGCTGAGCGGCGAGCCGTTGCTTTCCCAGAAGGATCGAGCCGGGATGCTGTTGAGCCAGGCCGAAGTATTCGAATAAGATCGTCTTCGTGCGAATCCTACTGACAGGCGCAACCGGACAGGTGGGCAAGGCACTGCTTCCTCTATTGCAGGAGCAGGGCGAAGTGGTTGTCGCAAGCCGCGCCGAGTGTGATCTGTGTTCCTCGGACGCCATCCGGAAACTGGTCGCCGAGGTGCGGCCGTCGGTGATTGTGAACCCGGCTGCCTATACCGCGGTGAATGAAGCCGAAGCGCACCGCGAACTGGCTTATGCCATCAACTGCACCGCCGCGGGAACGCTGGCGGAAGCGGCGCGAACGTCGGGAGCCATGTTCGTCCACTACTCCACCGACTATGTCTTCGACGGCGGCAAACAGGGGGCTTACACGGAAGACGATGAGCCGGCGCCGCTGAATGTATACGGGGCCAGCAAGCTGGCGGGAGAACTCGCGGTGGCCGCGGCCGGGGGGCGCTACCTGGTGCTGCGTACAAGCTGGGTCTATGGCGCGACAGGAACCAATTTTCTGCTCACCATCCGGCGCCTGGCGCGGGAGAGAGAAGAGCTGAAAATCGTGGACGACCAGGTGGGCGGACCTACCAGCGCGATGGCGATTGCGCAAGCCACGGCAACCCTGGTGCGGCGGTATGCGACCGTTGCGGAAGGAGCATTCCCAGCGGGCCTTTATCACATGACGGCGGAAGGCAACGTCTCTTGGTGCGGTTTCGCGCGGGCCATCGTTGCGGCCCTGGGCGAACGCGAGACGTTCCGGTTGCAACGGATTCTCGCCATCAGTTCCAGCGAGTATCCGACGCCAGCGCGCCGTCCGCTGAACTCGGTGCTATGCAACAGCAAGTTCGCGCGCACGTTTGGATTCAGAATGGAGACTTGGCCGTCGGAACTTGCCGAAGTGGTTCGCGAAATCCATTCACGCGAAGGACAGTGCGGTTCGGATTAGTCTGCTTCCGCAGAGGGATTTTCCGAAACCATCACTAACGGTTCTTCTGAGGCTCCCAGTAGCCGTATTATGCGGGGCTGAGACCGGCTGGCAGAATGGCGGCCCATCGAATCCGAGTAACCCAGGTCTCATCACACCAGGAGTTCTAAGAGCAAATCCAGTCGTGGTCAGCGCCACTGCCCCGGCCGGGTACAGCCTGCTTCACCCGGAGGAACCATGAATGTTTGCATGCTGGCATACACTTTTTATGAGGGCGATAACCGCGTGATGCGCTATGCCGAAACCATGACCGCGCGCGGCGACCGGGTGGATGTGATCGCACTGCGAACCTCCGATGGGGACCTCGACGCGACCGTGAACGGCGTCAATGTCATCAAGATACAAACTCGGATTCCGAACGAAAAACAAAGCTTCGTGTACCTGTTTCGGGTGCTTACATTCCTGCTGCGTTCCACCTGGGTGCTGTGGGAGCGGCACCGCAAGATCAAGTACGATTTGATCCATGTGCACTCGGTGCCCGACTTTCTGGTCTTCGCCGCCGTTCTGCCCAAGCTCGCCGGAGCCCGGGTAATCCTCGACATACACGACATCCTGCCGGAGTTCTACGCCAGCAAGTTTAAGTCAGGCAGTAACTCGCCTGTTTACAAAGCGCTATTGCTTGCCGAGCGAGTCTCCGCACGCGTCGCCGATCATGTCATCATCGCGAATGACCTTTGGCGCAACCGTCTGATCCAGCGTTCCGTGCCCGCCGCGAAGTGCACTACCATCATGAACTACCCTGACCTCAGCATCTTTCACCGTTGCGGAAGGACGCGCGATGACGGACGTTTCGTCATGCTCTATCCGGGCTCATTGAATTGGCATCAGGGCCTGGATATCGCCGTCCGGGCGTTGGCCAGAATTAGCGCCCGCGTGCCGCAGGTAGATTTGCACATCTATGGGCGTGGGCCTGAAAAGGAAAACCTGGCCGCACTTGCGAACCAGCTAGGATTGGCGAACCGGGTGTTTCTGCGGGATACCGTATCCCTTCGCGAGACTGCCCGCATCATGGAAAACGCAGATCTTGCGGTCGTACCGAAACGCTCCAATCTATTCAGCAACGAGGCTTTCAGCACAAAGACTCTGGAGTTTATGGCCATGGGAGTCCCGCTAATCGTCGCCGCCACAGACATCGATAAATACTACTTCAACGACGCTCAGGTCATGTTCTTTCCTCCAGAAAATGACGAGGCTCTCGCGGCTGCCATGCTGACGCTCATTGAAAATCCGGACCTGCGGGAGTCACTGGTCAAGAATGGACTTGCCTGCGCGGCGACGAATGACTGGGAACGCAAGAAGAGTCTGTATCTGGATATCGTCAGTTCGCTTGCAACCCAGACGGACCAGGCGGTCGCCCAAGCCGTTGCACAGTGAGGTAGAGCGCACGCGAAGCCACCGCCCCAAGTTACCCATGGGAAGAATCAGCAAGTGGTGTAGGAAAAACTTTTCCACCTCATTTGTCCTTGCAAGCCCAGGGCTTCCGGGGCTGGTATCCGCGGCTCTCCCGGCTTCCTCTGAAATACTCCACAATTTCAAAAGGTTGCGTCATCCGGCTGGCGCAAGCTATTAACTTTATAGAGGTTTCCTTTTCCCTTCCGCCAAAGTGACAATTTTTGCAGATTCGACTCTCTGGATGTCAGATTGGCACCCGCCTTGCTGAGTTCACGACTGAGGAACGCTTGTGGCCCGTCGTGGTGCGTGCTCGCGTCGCGATGACTGCGTGGAGTAAAGAATTCTATGGAAGAAGAACATCAGCTCAGTATTCAAAAGGTTGCTGCCGTCCTTAAGAGACGGTTTTGGTGGATCATCATCCCTGCGATGCTGGGCCCGCTTTTGGCGATCTCCATCTCTTTCAAGGTCAGGCCGGTCTACACTTCGCAGGCCTTCGTGTTGGTGGACCAACCAAAGGTGTCCGATAAACTCTTGCTCCCGATGATTTCGGATGATATGTACACGCGACTGTTGACCCTACAGGAGCAGATTCTGAGCCGATCCCGGCTCGAACCAATCATCGACCAACTGGGCCTCTACAACGAAGGCAGCGGCGCCAAGGCATCCATGGCGGACAAGGTCCAGCGCCTTCGCGCCTCGATTGAGGTGAAGACAATCCGGCCGGAAGGACGTGTTCCTTCCGGTTTCTATATCCTGGCCAGCACCGACAATCCGCTAACCTCGCAACGAATATGTACTGCGGTTCTCTCGATGTTCATGGCGGAAAATCTCAAAGCACACCATCAAAATGCCACGGGAACCTCGGAATTTCTGACGGCGCAGTTGCAGGAGTCCAAAAGTAAGCTCGATGAGCATGACGCGAAACTCGCGGATTTCAAGAAGAAGTATCTCGGCCAGCTCCCGACCGATGAACAGCGCAACCTGGAGATGCTGACGGCCACCAGGACCCGGTTGGAAGCCGTAAACCAGGACCTGAGCCAGGTGCAACAACAGAAGATCATTCAGGAATCCATGCTGTCGCAGCAACTGAATTCCCGGAGAGCGGTGCAGTCGGGCCCCGATCCCACCGACCTGCAGGGACAACTTACCACTCTGCAAGCGCAGTTGGTATCGCTCCAGTCGCGCTACACGGACGATCATCCAGATGTCCAAAAGGCCAAGGCCCAGGTTGAAGCGCTGCAAAGGCAATTGAAGGCGTCAAAGACCGCCAACGGCGAAGCTCCGCCAAAAAACGATGCTCTCGCAGATACTCCGGAAATACGCCAGACGCGCGTCTCCCTGCGCCTTACGGAGGAAAGCATCCGCAGCAAGCGCGCCGAGCAGGCGCATCTCGAAGATCAGGTCAGGTCTCTTCAGTCCAGCTTGCAGTTGAGCCCGGTGGTCGAAGAGCAATACAAGGCGCTGACGCGGGATTACGAGAGCGCGCTTCAGTTCTATAACGAGCTCCTGAACCGGAAAACGCAGTCTGAAATGGCGACGGACCTGGAGCGGCGCCAGGAGGGGGAACAATTCAATGTCATGGATGCTCCTGATCTTCCCGTGAAGCCAAGCTATCCAGATCGCCTGAAATTCGGACTCTCCGGGTTGGGTGCTGGTCTCGTACTGGGTATCGGATTGGCGTTGATCTTTGAAATGCGGGAGAAATTTATCCGCACCGAAGAAGATGTCGTGCACATCCTCGCGCTACCCGTGCTGGTTGGGCTCCCGGAAATGAAGCCGCAGCAGTTTGGAAACACTGCCGCCTCAATCCTTCGCATGCGTCCGAATCTTCGTGAAGAGGCCGGTGAACGTCAGCGGGCCAAGGTCTAGTCATCTATGTATCAAAAACATTTCAAACTCGCCGTCGCACCGTTCAACCTGAATCCCGATCCCCGGTTCCTCTATGTTACAGAGCCGGTCAAGGAGGCACTGGCGACCCTTGCCTATGGTGTCACCAATCGAAAAGGCTTTGTGTTGTTGACAGGCGACGTGGGTACGGGAAAGACGACGCTTCTAAATGTCTTTATGCAGTGGCTCGCCAAGCGTTCGGCGGCCACCGCATTTATCTTCAATCCCCGCATGGGGCCCGATGAGTTTCTCGACTTCATGATGGCCGATTTCGGAATCACTTGTGAAGGCGATTCGAAAAGCCGTCGCCTGCTTGCCCTCAACCACTGGCTTCTTCGCCGTCATGAGATGGGGCGGCCCGCCGTCGTTATCGTGGATGAGGCCCAGCAACTGTCCGCCGAGATGCTGGAAGAACTGCGGCTTCTGACCAACCTTGAGACACCCACCCAGAAGCTCCTCCAGATTGTTCTCGCCGGACAGAACGAACTAGACAGGATCCTCGCCCGGCCGTCGCTTCGCCAGTTAAGGCAGCGCGTCACTTTACGCTGCAAAACCTTGCCACTCTCCCATCCCCAGACCGCGGAATACATGGCTCGGCGCATTCACGTCGCGGGCGGACAATGCAGCCAGATTTTCGATTCGGAATCAATCGAATTGGTTCACCGCTATTCTGGCGGCATCGTGCGCCTGATCAATCTGCTTTGCGAGCAGGCGCTGATCAGTGCATTCTGCGATAGCGAAGCGCGAGTCACTGCCAAGCACATCGAATATGCCGCACGCGAGCTCGAACTTGGCCAGGAACGGCGTTCAAACCTTCGCGAACTGGACAATGTATTTGCCCAAATCAACGCGAAACCCGCCCTTAAGACGAACGACTACGAACCCATGGAGAAAGGATCAACGAGATGAGCCGTCTTCACGAAGCACTGGAAAAAGCCCGTCATCAACAGTCGGGTGGCGCACCGGAGCTTCCCGATGTTGAAGAGATCATCGCCACGGGTGTGAGTTCGCCCGAAGCTGCAACGCCTGCCGACGACGCCTCAAATGCCGGGCCGGTTGAAATGTTGGAAGCTGACACGGGTAGCGACTCGATCCTGGCGCATTGCACCAAGCAGGATTGGTCCCTCAACGTGAACAACCTGGTCTTCCTCTCGGACGAGACCAATGCAATCAGCCAGGAGTTGTTCCGGACCCTCCGCTCCCGCCTCTATCAGCTTCGCGGAACGAATTCACTGGAGGTGATTGTCGTCTGCAGTGCGGTGCCGGGAGAAGGCAAGACATTCGTCTCGGCAAATCTGGCTCATGCGTTCGCGCAGCAGAGCGACCGGAGGGCGCTGGTGATCGATGCAGACATCCGCCGCGCAGGCGGACTCTCAACTTTACTCGGAGCCCCCTCCACCCCAGGGCTGACCGACTATTTGCTCGGAGAGCAGAGCGCGGAAAACATCATCCAGACGGGGCCTCTGGAGAATCTCTATTTCATTCCGTGCGGCAAACGGGTTCCGACCCCCGGAGAACTCATTGGCAATTCCAAGTTCGTCGCTTTGATCGAGCAGCTACGTCCGGCCTTTGACTGGATCATCATTGACACTCCCCCGGTTCTCCCAATTTCGGATGCCCGGGCCATCGCGGATTTGAGTGACGGAGTGCTGATGGTTGTAAGTGCCAGCTCAACTCCGGCGCACCTTGCAAAACGCGGCGTGCGGGAGTTCCGGCGCGATAGCTTGCTTGGGGTTGTACTGAATCGCATGGCAGAGCCGCCCTCCGCGTATTACGCCAGATATGGTTACGGCTACGGCCAGGGGGAAGAAACGGTAGAAGCGGTAAAAGTGTGCTGAGCAAGATTTTGCTTCCATTCCCTTCCCGATCCAATGCATGGAGGACTCAGGAGCTTGCGAATTCGAACTGTTGAGATGTACCGCATGTCTCGCGGTTTCGAGTGCCACTATCCCGAATCAGCGCCGACACAACCGCAAGATCGTGATCCGTGAAGCAAGTTTCCATCTCAGTTTTCAAGCGTGCGGAGAAACGCTACCCAAGGGGGAAGTTGCCATTCGCCTAACCGGCGTGAGAGAGGTTTGAAACAGTGCACATGACTTCATTCGCCAACCGAACAGGGTGCGGTCTTGTTTCAGGGCCGGAGTTGCCGCCACTGGATGTGATCTTCGGGTGCACTCCGGTGATGCGGAGCGTCCGCATGAAGCTGGAACGGGCGGCAGAAACCAATATCCCTGTCCTGATTCGCGGTGCCAGCGGAACCGGAAAAGAAATCATCGCCCGGCTTCTGCATGGGAACTCTCCCTTCCGCACGGGACCGTTCGTAAAGGTGAATTGTCCGGCAATCCCCGGAACCTTAATGGAAAGCGAGTTGTTCGGGTATGAGCGCGGCGCATTTACGGGGGCGAATTTCAGCAAGCCGGGACGGTTTGAGACCGCACATCTGGGCACACTGTTTCTCGACGAAATTGGCGACCTCGATGCCGGGTTACAAGCCAAGCTTCTTCAAGTCCTGCAGGATGGAAAATTCTGCCGAATTGGCGGAGAGTCCGACCAGACCGTAGAGGTACGCATCGCTTCCGCCACAAACCACTACCTTGAGGATGATATGGGCAGCGGGAGGTTCCGCGAGGACCTCTTTTACAGGCTGGATGGTATCTCGATTACCTTGCCGACACTGGCCGAACGGCAGGCGGACATCCCGAACCTGGTGGAGTTTTTCGTGAACCACTATAACGGTATCTTCGGCCGGCGAACCCCGCAATTCTCCGAGCTGGGGATCAAGAAGTTGATGAACCAGCAATGGCAAGGAAACATTCGCGAACTTGAAAATGTCATTCGCCGATATGTAATTTTCGGGCAGGAAGACGCATCGTTCACCGATGTTATCCGGCGGGACGATTTCATGCATGCGCCTGAAATCTCCATTGACGGAGATATCTCGCTGAAGCAGATGACACGCCGCGCGGTTCGCGAACTGGAGTACAAGATCATCTCCCGCGTTTTACTGATGCACCACGGAAACAGGACGAGCGCCGCGCGCGCATTGAAAATCAGTTATCGTTCCCTGTTGTATAAGATTCGCGATAGCGGCATCCTCCGAATTCGCACCTTCAACGCCAAGCAACCCGTCACGGCGCCCCCTGTCGAGGAGAGCGCGTCATTAAGCGAATAGGAAAACCTTTGCCGCACTGGAGAAAGACTCTTCCTCCTGCAAGCCGCGGATCTGCCCCGATCGTGGGCAGTAACGCACAAGCGGCCTGGACGACCTCGGTGCTCCGAATGGTTTTGGAAGACTTCTTGGCAACGCTGGACATTGTCCGCCAGACCTCGTGGTGCGCCGGCGGTCGCCAAGCCAGAGCCCGCTGAATCAACTTCCGGCTGGAAACGGTTGTCTTTCTGACCGTTCAGAACTTTCGCATTTCAATTCTCCAACTTATGGCGAGGCAATTGCACTCTGCTCTGCGCTAGTCGTCGCCCTTTCTTGAGGACAATATGAAAAAGGCTTTCACGCCCGTTCGCGCTAAGTTGCCGCTCCCTTGCAGAGAGACGCAAATAGAACAGGAGCAAGAATTCTTGCAGCGGATCGCGCAGGAATGCCGGCGGGCGGAACGCTCGAAACAGAGGTTTGTGCTCGTCCTGATCGAAGGATTTGAAGCGTTGCAGGCGGAGATTCCGGCCATCACAGCGCCCATCGGCGCGATTACCCGCGAGACTGATGCATGGGGTTGGTACGAGTCCCAGTCCACAATAGGCATCCTTTTCGTTGAGTTGGGAGGCACACCGGCAGAGAGTGCGCAGGACACGATCGTTAACAAATTGCGGCGGGTATTGATCGAGGTGGGTCACGCGGAAAAGCTTGCCATGTCGGTCTACATCCTGCCGCGCGACCTCAACAAACAGGTTGCGTTTGATAAGAGTCCGGAACGCATCAGCGAATATATGGAGCCACTCTCCTCTCGAGGCATGAAGGTGCAACTGGGCGTCAAGCGGGCGATCGACCTGGCCGGTTCAGTATTGCTGCTTATCATCTTGGCGCCGCTGATGGCGCTGATCGCGCTCGCGGTGAGGCTAGGCTCTCCCGGTCCAGTATTGTTCCGGCAGACACGAGTTGGACAAAGAGGGAGGCCATTTACCTTTCTTAAGTTCCGCTCGATGACGGCAACAAACGATCCCAGTCTTCACAAGAACTACGTTACCCAATTCATCAAGGGGACAGCGCCCCTGAACACAGATGAAAAAGGGGAAGGAGTCTTCAAGCTAACCCAGGATCCACGGATCACCCCGCTGGGAAAATTTCTGCGCAGGACGAGCTTGGACGAATTACCCCAGTTCTGGAACGTTTTGCGAGGCGAGATGTCGCTGGTAGGCCCTAGACCTCCCATCCCATACGAGGTAGAGGCCTATGACCTTTGGCACCAGCGCAGAGTGCTGGAATTGAAGCCGGGAATTACAGGCCTATGGCAGATCAGCAGTCGCAGCCGTTCCGGCTTCGATGACATGGTCCGCCTGGACCTGCTGTATGCGCGTATGTGGTCACCGTGGCTCGATTTGAAAATTCTGCTGCAAACGCCACTTGCTGTGTTTGGGGCCGGCGGAGCTCACTGATACGGGAAGCCCGTCGCGAGAGGAGGATTTCATTTTCCGGATGGGCTTCAACACTACACCCTTCTCCAATTAGCTGCCGCAGTCCTATTCCTGCTCCCTCTTCCTGTCTCTTCCCCTCATCCGGCAAGCCGCGATGGCGCTTGGCGCCACGCCGGCATGAAGCAGCCCAATCCTGCCAGAGAAATTACTTTCCAAATTCGCGCCACAACGCGGAAGGGAGACCTGTGTTCGAAACCCGTAGCGCCCAGTTCGAACACTTCATTGCTTTTGCCAACGGACTCTACGGATCTGTCTCCTGGCGGAACTCTTTTTCTAAGTGTTAACGATCTTCGCGGCGCGCGAAGGGTGGGCCCGCCAATTACGCGGAGGTAGGCCATATAGTTCCTCCCGAAAGACGCCTACTGTTGTCAATGTGCAAGCCCGCGGAAGTAACGATGCGCGGGGACGACAAGCGGCGGCAATTGATTCGACGGTGCAAGCTCCAAGTAGCGCGATCCGTGCTCCACAAATGTAGCCTCCATGGGTGCGGCAAATTGGCGGTTGCGCGCGCGAGTGAGAAATTTTCCCGACAAGAATGGGTAAACGTTTTCACACTCAAGGTACCTGACCGGTCTTCTATTCTCCACAAACCATGACCCGAGCCGCTCCTTGCCCCAAGTAACTAGCAGGTAAGTGAAAACAAGACGCCTTCTCCATCTAAAGTGCGTGCAGGGGCCCGTGATGGCATACGGCTTGCACCATAACTGCGGTAGTTATCCGTCTTGCTCTGGATCCGCCGGCGCCCAAGCATGGCAGACCTGAGAGGAGCCATTATGAGTCGGGTCTTGTTCTTGGTGTTGGCTGTGCTTGGTCACATGTCAGCGCAAAGCTTTTCTCCACCAAAGGATCCCAGTCTAGCGGCCGCTGCAACTACCGCAAGGCCATCCGTGGTCAGTCCTGCCAGAGATGCCGAGTATACGATTGGTCCCGAGGACGTCCTTCAGATCAGCGTCTGGAAGGAAGCTGATATTTCGAGTTCTGTGCCGGTCAGGCCGGACGGCAAGATTTCTTTGCCATTACTGAATGACGTGGATGCAGCGGGTCTGACGCCGGTGCAACTAGCCGCGGTAATTACCCAGCGACTAAAGCAGTTCATCGCCGAACCCCATGTCACGGTGATCGTGGCTGCCATGAACAGCCGCAGAGCTTACGTCATGGGCCAGGTGGCAAGGCAAGGCGCGGTGCCTCTTGTTTCAAACCTGACGGTGCTGCAAGCTCTCTCGGCGGCCGGTGGCCCGGTTCAATTCGCCAATATAAAGAAGATTTACATTCTGCGCACGGAAGGCGGAAAACAAGAGGTGCTCCCCTTCAATTACGCCGCGGTGATAAAAGGCAAGAACCCGGAACAGAATATCAACCTGAAACCGGGTGACACGATCGTGGTTCCGTGAGGCGATGTCCGTGAAAATCTATAGCCTTACAAAGCACCTGGTGTTGGCCATATGCGTGTGCATTTCGATAGGGATGGCTGCCCAGAGTGCGCCCGTTCCCCCAATTCAGGGCTTGCTTGCACCCGTGTTGGTAACGCAGCCGCCGGAGACTCCGGTGACCCCCGATGAGCATCCGCTCTCCGGCGGGCAGATCCTGGGTATCGGTTCCTGGGGGCCCAGACATAGTTTCTTCACACCTTCGCTACGCCTGTCCGAAACCCTCGATTCGAATCCACTGCTGCAGACTCCCAGCGATGGCGGTTACAGAGGATTCTCCAATGTCGGCGGCGGTGTGCAATGGATGCAATACCTTGGGCGAGACGCCGAGATTCGATATGCCGGGGCGTTACGCTACGACACAATGGCGCGTCTTCAAGGTTACAGTCCGTTCATAAACGCGCATAGCGCGGCGATATCCAAGGTCATACCGTTCCGAACCTGGAGCCTGCTGATCGACGACGAGGCCCACTACTCAGATGGCTCAAATTTTGGCGCGGCGGGACTGGAAGGCATGGACTTGCTAGTTGACCAGAACAGCTCGTTGCCCAATCTGCAACTGACGTTCAACTTCCTTGCAGCCAAACCTGACCCCCAACCAGAGCATTTTGACCACGCGGGTCGGAAGAGTCGCAAATACAACCTTGATCGAGGCGGATGCGCATATCGACGCGCGCGACACCGCTACCCTGGCGGCTTCCTACGGACTGCTGCATTTCAATTCGAGCCTGCTTGCGGATTCAGGCCAGACTTCGTTCGTGGCAGGGTACAACCGGACCATGACGGTTCGCAACTCAATTGCCCTCGAAGGCGCGTTCACGCGATTCAACTTCCAGGACCCCAGTAGTTCTATCTCAACCGAATTCTTTTCGCTGCTCTATGGCAGGCGAATCTCCGGGCGTAGCGCCATAGAAGTCGGGGGCGGGCCGCAGATCACCCATTCGCTTGTCTCCGGGGCGAACCAGACTTATGTCGGCTGGCAGGGGCGGGGCACGGTGCAGTACCGGACCCGCATGATGAATCTCAGCGCACTGGGATTGCACGCTATTTCGGGTGGAGCAGGCGTACTCGGCGGAGTTACCACTACCACCGGACAAGGGACGGTGGAGTTCGTCATGGCCCGATATTGGTCCATGTCGCTCAATTCCGGCGTATCACGCAATCAGCAACTGGATTCCACCCAAAGGTACGACGTGCAGTTCGCGGGAGTAGCTTTGCATCGAATCACCGGCCGTTTCACGAACCTGTTCCTGAGCTATGACTTTCAGCGCCAGACAACTTCGACCGCCTGTACGGGGCCCATCTGTGGTTATGTCGGGATGCGCAATGTCTTTGGGATTGGATTCGCGTGGACCTATCACCCGATCGGAGTCGAGTAGCCTCGCAACTGCCCGGCATGTTACGAGCCTGGATAAAAGGAGATGAACGCGTGAGAAACGGAATTGAATTGCTATCCTGCCTGCGCAATTCTTTGCAGAAGGTAACGCGGAAGCGGGTAGGGTACCAATGGCAATCCCCGGAAGTAATCACTTTCGGCGTTCTCGCGGGTAGCAACAGACATAGATTCCCCTGTTTGGGCGCTTCCGCAACTCTGGCAGACGGATTGCACTTAGAGATTTCGAATTGTTGAACAACCAGTTCAAAGAATGAACTGTAAGCCTTATCGTTCATCCGGTTCCGGCTCCTTCCGGCGGAGCCGAATTATGTGGAGGAAAGATGGAAAAGTCACAAGCCCCGGCTCCCGCGTTGTTAGCGGTTGGAGCCTCGCAACCGATTCGTGAGATCGCCCAGCCGAAGCCAATCGGGCCGTTGCTTTACCAGAATCCGATAAACCTGAGGATTCGACCCGCCGAAAAGAAGGCCCTGTCCATCGGCGTAATCGGATATGGGTACTGGGGCCCTAACATCGTTCGCAACTTCCATCTGCAGGAACTCTCACAGGTTTCCCTCGTGTGTGACCGGCGTCCGGAAGCTCTTGCCAAGGTGGCTAAAGCATACCCGGAAATAGAGGTCACAACCGACCCGCTGCAGGTCCTGCGTTCGCCCGACGTTGACATCGTGGCCGTGGTCACGCCGGTCTGGACGCATTTCGATCTGGCGAAAGCCGCCCTTGAAAACGGCAAGCATGTATTCGTTGAAAAGCCGTTTACGTCGACTTCCGAACAGGCCGAGGAACTCATCGAACTTGCGGAACGCAAGAACCTCAAGATCATGGTGGATCATACCTTCCTGTTCACCGGCGCGGTGCGCAAGATCAAGCAGTTGATCGATGCCGGAGAACTCGGAGATATTTACTACTACGACACCATGCGGGTAAACCTTGGCATGTTCCAGCACGATGTGAATGTGATCTGGGATCTCGCTCCCCACGACCTGTCCATCATGGACTACCTGCTCTCGAACAAACCCGAAGCGATCGTGGCGACTGGACAGAAGCACATTAACGGCGTCGAGGACGTTGCGTTCATTACTATCTACTACTCAAAAAAACTGATCGCGCACGTCAACGTGAATTGGCTCTCACCGGTGAAGGTGCGGACTACCCTGGTGGGCGGTGGCAAGAAGATGCTCATCTGGAACGATCTGGAATCCGACGAGAAGATCAAAATCTATGACCGCGGCGTGCGCATGAACACCCGCGAGGGCGTCTACGACCTGCTCGTCAGCTATCGCTCTGGTGACATGTGGGCACCGCAGATTGAGAACACGGAAGCACTCAAGCTCGAGCTCGGATATTTCAACGAGTGCATCCTGGAGGATAAGACGCCCATCAACGATGGGCACGCCGGGCTGCGCATCGTCAAGGTTCTACAAGCTGCGGACCAATCGCTGCGCAGCCGGGGAGCCGAGGTTCTCATATGAATGAGTTCGTCATCATCGCGCCGGATGTGAGGCTGGGAAAAGACGTCCAGCTTTCAAAATTCATCAACCTCTATGGCTGCGAGATAGGGGATGGAACCAAGATCAGCGCGTTCGTTGAGATTCAAAAAAACGCCAAGGTCGGGAAAAACTGCAAGATCTCGAGCCACACCTTCATTTGCGAGGGTGTCACCATCGAGGATGGAGTATTTGTGGGCCACGGCGTCACCTTTATCAACGACTCCTATCCCCGGGCCACCAATGCAAACGGCGAGCTGCAGACTGAGCAGGACTGGGTGGTCGAGCGAACCTTCGTGAAAAAAGGAGCGTCGATCGGATCCGGGTCTGCAATCCTCTCGAAGGTTACGATTGGGGAATATGCCATCGTGGGTGCCGGCAGCGTCGTCACCAGAGATGTACCTGCCTACGCAATCGTGGCAGGCAATCCCGCAAGAGTTTTGCGCTATCAGAAAGCCAGGATATCTCAAAATGAATACTTCGATTCCCTTGCTTAACCTCGTAGCACCCCACGTCGAGCTTGAATCCGAACTGCTGGAGGTCGTACGAACGGCCTTGCGCAGCGCTGCGTTCATCGGCGGCAAGTCACTACAAAATTTCGAGGCGCATTTCGCCTCATTCACCGGAGCCAAGGAATGTGTCGGCGTCGCCAGTGGGACGGACGCGCTGCGCTTCGCCTTGATCGCGGGCGGAGTAAGACCCGGTGATACGGTGCTTACCGTGGCCAACACGTTTATTGCAACAGCGGAGGCCATCACGCAGGCAGGCGCGTTTCCCGAGTTTATCGAGGTGGACGAGCTGACCCACAACATGAGCCCCGCGAAGTTGCGCGACTACCTTGAGGTCTGCGCGCGTGATGCCGATTCCGGGCTACGTCTGGGACGCCGGACCGGTACTCCCATCTCCGCCGTGCTTCCCGTTCATCTCTATGGCCAGATGGCGGACATGGACCGGATTGCCGGGATCGCGCAGGAGTTTCATTTGGCGTTGTTCGAAGATGCTTGCCAGGCACACGGCGCCGAGTACTTCTCAAGTCATGAGAATCGGTGGCGGACCGCAGGCTCCATCGGCAGGGCCGCCGCGTTCAGCTTCTATCCTGGCAAGAATCTAGGGGCATGCGGAGAAGCCGGTGCGGCCACCACCAGCGATAAGGCGCTGGCACATCAGATGCGGATGCTTCGCGACCATGGCCAGGCCAGTAAGTATTACCACGACGTGATTGGCTACAATGGGCGCCTGGACGCCATCCAGGCCGGTTTCCTCGATGTCAAGCTCAAGCACCTGGCGCGCTGGACAGAGCTGCGCCGCGCCGCTGCCGCACGCTACCACGCCTTGCTTCACTCCGTACCCGGAGTTGTAATCCCCTTCGAGCCGCCAGACTCGAAGCCTGCCTATCACCTTTACGTCGTCAGGGTGAGCAATCGCGATCAGGTTCAAGCGCAACTCAAAAAGGCGGGAATCGAAACCGGAATCCACTATCCGGTGCCGGTTCACCTGCAGAAGGCGTATGCGGATCTCGGCTACCAGAAGGGGGATCTGCCGGTGACGGAAACGCTCGCATCCGAGGTCCTTTCGCTGCCAATGCATCCCCATCTCACGGCAGAGGATCAGCAGCGGGTGGTGGAGGAAGTGGCAAAGGCGGTCGAATCCGTGCCCAGGCAATCGTCAGCCATCGCGTGTTAGTTGGTACTCACCGGCAATGTGACCGCGTGCTTTGAGCGGTCACATCCCACCTTGCCTAACCGCCTGGGTCTTCCACCGCACCTACCGTAGCCAACCAAATGCCCTACGGTAGGTTCCCGCTTGTCCATCCCCCCAAGAAGAATTCATTGTCATGCTGCTTGACATGCCCTCCATAGTTCTGGGATAGTTCTCGTCCTGCGGCCAGACCGAGGTCGAGCACGCCGAGGTGGGCATGGGGCGAACGTCGTTTTCCCACCGTATCTTTCACCCAATATTCACTTAGGTTTTAATGCCAGTTAACCGCGCTGGCAGAGAATGGCGATGCCCTGACGAAGCCAGGATCTGGATTCCCTGGCTTTTCCGCTTGCGTGTGGGCAATTTTTTTCCGTTACTTTTAGACATTTCTGGGGTATATTTCTCCTACTGGGGTTTGGAGTTTGGGTACACCTAGCTCGAATCAGTACATGTACGCATGGCAAATCCGTCCTGGTGGCCAGGACAACATCCGCAAATTCAACAATTGAGGTTTCCTATGGCTACGGCTTCGTTCCAGGTTTCCAGACGTGCGCCGTCAAACAAATCGGTGCATGGCACATCTGCCTCCGCGGGGCGAGGGGTTCTCGTTGTGGGTAGTGAGTTTGCGGTGCTCAACTACGTCCGGGACATTCTTGCCCGTGATAACTTGCAGGTAAGTTCGCTCACCAAGGAGCAGGCGCTCATCAGGCTGCAGAAAGGCTTCACTCCCGATGTCATCCTGCTTCAGGTGGCCGGAGACCAGGCCCTGGAGACTTTGACCACGCTGCGCGAAGCTCGTCCCTCCGTTCCCATCATCGCCTTCTCTTGTTCCCATGATTTGCCGCTTATTGTGAAGGCGATGAAGATGGGAGCTTCCGACTGCATTCAACTGCCTTTTGACATGGTTGACCTGAAGGATTCAGTGCGGCGTTTTGTCTCCCTGGTAGGGGATGAAACGCCGGAGCAAACCGCGCACGAGACTCCCTTGTCCGACGACGCCTCGCTTGTCTGCGCCAGTGCGCGCATGAATGAGATCCGCGGCCAGGCCGCAATTCTGGCCCGCGTAGACCTGCCCGTGCTCATCCTGGGAGAGAGTGGAACCGGTAAGGAGATCATCGCGCAGTATATCCACAAGATGTCACCGCGCGCCCATCGCACGTTCCTCAAGGTAAACTGTGCTGCAATGCCGGCCGATTTGCTGGAAAGCGAACTGTTCGGCTATGAGCAGGGAGCCTTCACTGGCGCGGTGCGGGCCAAGCCGGGAAAATTTGAAATCTGCAACATGGGCACGATCCTGTTGGACGAGATTGGTGAAATGCCACCCTCCTTGCAGTCGAAATTGTTACAGGTATTGCAGGACGGAAGCTTTTCGCGCCTGGGTGGGCGTACGTCCATCAAGGTCGATGTCAGGGTTGTCGCGGCCACCAATATCGACATCAATGCAGCCATCGCGGCAAAGTCTTTCCGCGAAGACCTTTATTACCGGTTGAACGGCTTCTGTATTCAGATGCCGCCATTGCGGGAGCGCAAAGAGGAAATTCCCACCCTCATCAGACACTTCATGCGTAAACTGTCGGCCAAGTATGCCCGGCAACCGCTGACCGTGTCAGAGCAGTTGCTGCGCGCCTGCGCAGAGCACGATTGGCCCGGCAACCTGCGAGAGTTGGAAAACTGCGTTAAACGGTTCCTGGTGCTTGGCGATGAGCAGCATGTGCTTGCTGACCTGCGCAAGGCCAGGGGAAATCGCTCCGCTGAAGCAACCCAGACAAGATTGGATGTAAGCTCGATCGGTGGATTGAAGCAGTTGGCCCGGAGCGCGATGGGCGAGGCCGAAGCCGAAGCGATGGGAGAAGCGTTAAAGCACCACAACTGGAACAGAAAGCGGGCGGCGGCTGAGCTGAAAATCAGCTATAAGGCGTTGCTTTACAAGATTCGTCAGTACGGACTATCGCCGACGAAGGAATCCGACCCGCCCACTGTAGCAACTGGATTCGGACGGCCATGACTGATCCTGCCGCTTCGCAAGAGGAAGCTGTAACAAGGCACAAAGTCGTTATCAGGAAGCAGGACGGAACCCTTATCAGGGGATACTATTGTTCGGATGCGCCCGCGGACCTGGGTTCCCTTGCGAGTAGCTCACAATCTCAGTTTCACAGGATGCAGGGAGCCTGTGTCTCCGAGGATGGAACTCCAGCTCGAGATAGACTGGTCGCAGGTGAAAGCCGTTTTCTTCGTGGCAACCTTTGAGGGAGACCGCGAATTCGAAGCGGTACGCTTTTTCACCAGTGGTCAGGGCCAGACCATCTGGGTTGAGATTGTCTTCGCCGATGGCGAAATCATTGAGGGCTGCATCCGCAATTCTCTCCATCACTTGAAGTACGACGGTTTCTTTCTTCGTCCGTCTACCCCGGGCAGCAACAACCTGTTGGTCTATGTGAATAAAGCGGCGATCGTCAGCTTTCGTGTCCTGGGCGTGCGCACGCAGGAAGATCAATAATGCATATCGGCGCGATCTGGAGTTTAAAGTGCCGGATCGGGACGCGCGATGATCAGCGGTGCCAGCCAGCCGGGTCTTGGCAGCCTGCAAGCCGTCGTGCGACTGGATAGGGAAAAGACGTGAAGCAGAGGGTGATCGCGAATTTGTCTGCCATTCGAACGGTGGATGTTTGCGCGCTGGTTCAAACGGATCCTGCGGCGTGCCACGTTATCTTGATACACTGCGCGCCGTCGTTCGCCCGGCAGGCCGCGGCGAATCTCGCCCTCGCTCCGCATTCAAAGTAGGAATTCAGCGGCCCTAACCCATAGAAGTTCCTGGAGGTCAGCCAGTGGGACAGACGATTCTGGTTACAGGCGGAGCTGGTTTCATCGGCTCCAACTTTGTTCTACAACGCATTGCGGCAGGCGACCGCATCATCAATCTCGACAAGCTTACCTACGCCGGCAATGCCGGCAACTTTGACTCGCTCCAGAATCATCCCGCTCACATTTTCGTGCAGGGCGGCATCGAAGATTCCGCCCTCGTCCATTTTCTGCTGCGGACTCACCAGCCCGATGCCCTGGTAAACTTCGCCGCTGAAAGCCACGTCAACCGTTCCATCTCCAACCCCGAGGAGTTTATCTTCACCAACCTGGTCGGAACCTTTCGTCTGCTCAACGAGTCGCTTGCCTACTTTCGCGCGCTGCCGCCAAGGTTGCAGTCCCGTTTTCGATTTCTCCACGTCTCCACCGACGAGGTCTACGGATCGCTGGGCCCGGCCGATCCGTCGTTTACGGAGGGCGATGTCTACCAGCCCAACAGTCCCTACTCGGCTTCCAAGGCCGGCAGTGATCACCTTGTGCGCGCCTATCAGCATACCTATGGGCTGCCAACCCTTACCACCAATTGTTCCAATAACTACGGCCCTTACCAGTTTCCCGAGAAACTCATCCCCCTTGTGATCCTCAACGCCCTGAACGGCAAACCTCTACCCATCTATGGAGACGGACTGAACGTGCGCGACTGGCTTTATGTTGGGGACCACTGTGAGGCCATCGCCCGGGTGCTCGATCGAGGCGTGGCCGGTGAGACCTACAACATCGGCGGCAACAGCGAAATGGCCAACCTCGACGTTGTCACCACCATCTGCTCCATCCTGGATGAGCTCAGTCCCAAAGGCGCTCCGCACAACCGCCTCATCACCTTCGTCAAGGACCGTCCTGGCCACGACCGCCGCTATGCCATCAATGCCGGTAAAATCAAGCGGGAGCTGGGCTGGCAGCCGGCTGAAACCTTCGCCACCGGAATCCGGCGCACCGTCGAGTGGTATCTTTCCAATTCTGCCTGGATTGAGCAGGTCACCAGCGGACAATACCGGAACTGGATCGCGGAAAACTACGAATCCCGGGGTGCTAAATGAAGGGAATCATTCTCGCCGGAGGCTCCGGCACGCGGCTTTATCCCGCCACCATCGCCATCAGCAAGCAACTCATCCCCATTTACGATAAGCCGATGGTTTACTACCCGCTCAGCACCCTCATGCTGGCCGGAATCCGCGAGATTCTGCTTATCTCCACACCCCTTGAACTGCCGCGCTTCCGCGACCTGCTCGGCTCGGGTGAGCAGTGGGGCCTGCAGATCTCCTATGCCGCCCAGCCCAGCCCCGATGGCCTCGCTCAGGCCTTCCTCATCGGCGAGAAGTTCATCGCAGGCGATCCCTGCGCCCTTGTCCTGGGCGACAACATTTTCTACGGGCAAGATATGTCGAAGCTCTTGCAGCATAGCGCCGCGCGCGACAGTGGCGCCACCGTCTTCGCCTACGCCGTGCAGGATCCATCCGCCTATGGCGTGGTCGAGTTTGATTCCGCCGGCCGCGCCGTCAGCCTGGAAGAAAAACCCGCCCATCCCCGCTCGCGCTTTGCCATCACGGGACTCTATTTTTACGATTCACAGGTGGTCTCGCTGGCCAGGTCGCTCAAACCGTCCGCCCGCGGCGAACTGGAAATCACCGACCTCAACCGCCTTTACCTCGACCGCGGCCAACTCAACGTCGTCACTTTTGGCCGGGGTACCGCCTGGCTTGACACCGGAACCCACGACTCCATGCTCGAGGCTTCCAGTTTCATCGCCACCCTGGAAAAGCGCCAGGGCCTCAAAATCGCCTGCCCCGAAGAAATCGCCTTCCGCATGGGTTTCATCTCTGCCGAACAACTGCAATCCCTCGCCCGGCCGCTGATGAAGAGCGGCTACGGTAAGTATCTCCTGCAGCTCATCGAGGAGGCAGACGGAGAACCCCAGGAAGTGGGGCCCGGGCGAGGGTGAGTGAGTCCGGATATTCCTCGGGTGCCGGCCCGTCCCTGGTGCAACAGTTGTGCGGCCGCAAGAAAAACCCCGCCGGGAGGCAGGGCTAACTGCTTGAAAATAGTGGAGCCGACGATCGGACTTGAACCGATGACCTGTCGATTACGAATCGACTGCTCTACCAACTGAGCTACGTCGGCAAAACCTTCCCTATAGTAAAGGGAGCTTCGCACCTTCGTAAAGAGCCGCACCATGATTCGCCCAGCTGAGGGAGCCAGGAGGACACCAGGCATTTCCGCAACTGCAATTCCGCCCGGGCGATTCGTCCTACCTTTTTTGCTGCAGTGAGGGTCGAGATTCTCCTTGCAAATGAATACCAAGGGTGGCGATAATTGCTACGAACGGCGAACTAGAAAACTGTGAACCAATTCGAGCGTTCGGATTTACTCAGAATTCTGCGCATCACAACGCGGCAACTAAGTGGTTGGCAGAGAGCCGGCTTGGTTTCCCTCAGCGACTCCTTTTCATTTTTCGACCTGATCCAAGCCAAAAAGGTTCGCGACTTGCGCGCCAAGCGCGTCAAGAGCGCCACCATTCTCGCCTCGCTCCAGGCAATGCAGGCGCGCGTCGCAGGCATGGAGAATCCGCTTTTGGAGGCTGGCTCATTTTCTGTCGGCTCCCGTGTCGCCTTCCGGACCGAAGGCAAAGCGCTAGACCCCATCGACGGGCAATTTATCATGGACTTCAACGATTCCGGCCAGGTCGTGGAAACCACGGCGCGATTCCGTCCCGTATCGGCGTGTGAAACAACTGCCGATCTGTTCGCCCGCGGCGTTGCCCTGGAAGAAGATCCAGCTACCATGGACGAGGCAATTTCCAGTTACAAGAGGGTTCTGAACCTCGATCCCAATTACGCGCCCGCCCACATCAATCTCGGCACCCTCTACTACAACCAGTCCGACTACGATCTGGCGGAGACGCACTATCGCAAAGCCATCGAATGCGATCCGCGCTACGCCCTGGCCTATTTTGACCTGGGCAACGTGCTCGATGAAACCCAGCGCCTGCAAGAGGCAATCGCCGCCTATAAGACCGCGCTGCAGCTTGCCCCCACCTATGCGGATTCACACTACAACCTGGCGCTCGCCTACGAGCGCTCCCGCCAGCCCCGCCTTGCCCTCAAGCACTGGCGCGCCTATCTCAAGCTGGATGGCCGCGGGCCGTGGGCCGTGCATGCCCGCGCACAATTCAGAAAACTGCTGGAGCTTGAGAACCTGAAGGTAGTCTACCGCCGTTAGTCCCAATGGCTACTGGCCGCCGTCCGTTGCGCCCCTCCCTGAAACTGATACAATCACCGGTCTGTCATCTTTGCCTTGAGAGGTCGTGAATTCCCATGACAACTACCAGTGGGCGTGAACTGATTCCTCCACCGCTGCTTGTCCTGACTGAAGACGAACAACTTTTTCGCGACAACATCCGCAGGTTTGCCGAGGAGTCCCTCCGTCCCCTGGTAAAAGAGATGGATGAGCGCGGCGCGATGGATCACTCCCTGGTCGAGCAGTTTCACCAGCTTGGGCTGATGGGCATTGAAATCCCTGAGCAATACGGTGGTGGTGGCGGCTCGTTCTTCGAAGCCATCCTTGCCGTCGAAGAGCTCTCCCGCGTCGACCCGTCGGCCGGAGTTCTGGTCGATGTGCAGAACACCCTGGTCAACAACGCGCTAATCCATTGGAGCACCGCGGCGCAGAGGCAGAAGTACCTGCCCAGGATGGCTGCCGAGTGGGTCGGCGCCTATGCGCTCACCGAGGCAGGCAGCGGTTCCGATGCCTTTGCTCTGCAGACACGCGCCCAGGACAAAGGCGACCACTGGCTGCTCAACGGGCAAAAACTGTTCATCACCAATGGTAAGGAAGCCAGCCTCTTCCTCGTCATCGCCACCGTCAACCCCAATGCCGGTTACAAAGGAATCACCGCCTTCATCGTCGAGAAGGGCTTTCCCGGCTTCAGCGTCGGCAAAAAGGAGGACAAGCTCGGCATCCGTGCTTCCAGTACAACCGAACTGATCTTTGACGACTGCAAGGTTCCCAAGGAAAATCTACTGGGAGAAGTTGGCAAGGGTTACAAAATCGCCATCGAGACCCTGAACGAAGGCCGCATCGGCATTGGCGCGCAGATGCTCGGACTCGCCCAGGGCGCCTGGGAAGCTGCCGCCAAGTATGCGCAACAGCGCAAACAGTTCGGCCACGCGCTTACCCACTTTCAGGCTATCTCCTTCCAACTCGCCCAGATGGCCACGGACATTACAGCCCTCCGCCTGATGGTTTACAACGTTGCGCGCATGAAGGATGCCGGAGTACCTTTCCTGAAGGAAGCAGCCATGACCAAGCTCTACTCCTCCCAGGTGGCCGAACGTGTCGCCTCCCAGGCAGTGGAGATCTTCGGCGGCTACGGCTTCACCAAGGATTACCCGGCGGAAAAGTTTTTCCGCGATTCCAAGATTGGCAGCATCTACGAGGGAACCTCCAACATGCAGTTGATGACCATCGCCAAACTTTGTCTTGACGGAAAGTAACGGAATGAAGCGGAGGAAGGTTTCTGTCCCAGTCGCGAAACCCGATCAAAGGCGGGTGCCGGATCGGCGTGCCTTTGAGCGCGTGGGCCTTCCCGCGACTGCGTTTGCCCTGGATCAGACCGGCAATGAACTGGGGCGCGTCGAGGAAATCAGCGGCGGAGGCTTGCTCCTGAATCCGGCTTCCCCGTGGGCCCGGCTGGCCCTGATAAAAGGCATGCACCTGGTCGTTACTGTCGTTGAGCCCGGCACGGGCAATCTGACGGATATGAGCGTGGAAGTTGCTTACGTTCGCTCCCACCACATCGGCCTGCGCTTTCTCTGAGCCAGTCTCCTGGCGAGCTCAGCATGGCCGCCGCCTGCGTCGGACGGTGATGCTACCCTTAGTCACGGGGTGTCATGTCAGGCTTCAGGGATGAGGGCGAGTTTTCCAGCGATGAGACCGCCGACGCGGTGCTGGCCGCGGGCGAATCCGCCACTGCTGCGCGACTCACAACCGTAGCTGCGGGCAGCGGCGGCGACACGCGAGCCGTCATCGCCGTCACTCTTGCCGGCATCGCCGCGTTTTTCAATCTCTACGCCACCCAGCCACTCTTGCCGCTGTTTGTGCAACTGTTCCACGCCTCCAAGTCCGAGGTCGGGCGCACGGTGAGTGCCGCGACCCTCGGCGTCGCGCTCAGCGCGCCATTTTGCGGAGCCCTGGCCGAGCGTGTCGGCCGCCGCAAGGTCATTGTGCTGGCAATCTTCCTGCTCGCTCTTCCAACCATTCTGGCGGCCACCGCCCAGGGCCTTGCGCAGTTGGTCTTCTGGCGCTTTCTCCAAGGCATCGTCATGCCGGGAATCTTCGGCGTCACCATCGCCTACATCGCCGAGGAGTGGCCTCGCCACCGGGTGCCGCAGGTAATGTCCATCTACGTCAGTGGGACCGTGCTCGGTGGTTTTCTCGGCCGCATTTTTACCGGGGTTGCGGCCACCCACCATCTCATTCCCCTCGTCGAACCCAGTTGGCGCAACGGATTCGTTGCCATCGGGGGATTCGACATCGTCTTCGGATTTCTTCTCTGGCGCTGGCTGCCGCCCGATTCGCCGCCGGCCGCAACTGCCGGAGATCGTGGCGGCTTCGCCCGTCATCTCCGCAATCCGCAGTTGCTGGCAACCTTCGCCGTCGGATTCAATGTGCTGTTTACCCTCACGGCGACCTTCACCTACGTCACCTTCTACCTCGCCGCTCCGCCCTTCGGATTTTCTCCCGCCCAGTTAAGCGCGATCTTCATGGTCTACCTGGTCGGCCTCTTGGTCACGCCCATCGGCGGCATCTGGATCTCCCGTGTCGGCTCCCGCGCCGCGCTCATCACAGCGGTGGTGGCAGGCATCGGAGGAGTTCTGCTTACCCTGGTCCCAAGATTGCCCCTCATCCTGCTCGGTCTGGTCATCTGTTCCTCCGGGGTATTCACCTGCCAATCGGCGTCCACCACCTACATCCAGCGCGAAGCCCAATCCGGTGGCCGCGCTTCCGCCGCGGGACTCTACGTGATGTTCTATTACATCGGCGGCAGCGTGGCCGGAGTTCTGCCCGGAATGTTGTGGCAGTACGGCCAGTGGAAAGCCTGCGTAGCCCTCATCGTAGGCGTGCAACTGCTCACCGTCGCCATCGCCGGAGGAATCTGGAAAGGCAGGGAAAACTAACCGCTGGATCGTGTCACAATCTATGCAGTAACAGGAGAAACCGTGAAGAAGCACCTGCTCGTCGTAATCGTCCTCGTCTGCTGCTCCGCCTTGGCTGCCGCCCAGGAAATCGTGGTGGCCGCGGCCTCCGATCTGTCTTCCGTCTTTCCCGAGGTGGCGGCCAGGTTTGAGCACGAAACCGGCAAAAAGGTGACAGTGAATTTTGGTTCCTCCGGCCAGTTTCTGCTGCAGATCGAAAACGGCGCGCCCATCGACGTTTTTTTCTCCGCCGACCTGCAGTATCCCCAACGTCTCGAATCCGAAGGATTGACCCAGCCCGGCTCCCTCTACAAGTACGCTGTCGGCAAGCTCGTTCTCTACGCTCCCAATGGCTCCGCAGCCGATCCCTCGCAAGGTCTGCGGACGCTGCTCTCGCCCCAGGTGCGCAAGATCGCCATCGCCAATCCGCAGCACGCTCCTTACGGCCGCGCCGCCGTCGAGGCTCTCAAGAGCCAGGGACTTTACGACGCCCTGCGGGGCAAGCTCGTGTTAGGAGAAAACATCTCCCAGGCAGCGCAGTTCGTGCAGTCGGGTAGCGCCGACGCGGGCATCCTCGCGCTCGCGCTGGCCCTCGGTCCGGCAATGAAATCCGCCGGCCGCTTCGCCGAGCTTCCAGCTTCCAGTTACACGCCTCTCGAACAGGCCGCCGTCATTCTCAAGAGTTCCAGGGAGAAGGCCACCGCCGCGCTTTTTCTCGACTACATTCGCCGTCCGGAGATAGTAAACCTGCTGGCGCAATATGGATTCACCCGCCCCACCCAAGGCGTCAGTCCGAGGTAGCTTCCTTCCGGGATGCGCAGCCACAAGTTGCGCGCCTCTGTGGTGCTTGCCCACGGGCTCGGATATGATGGCCGCATAGGACTTCCCAATGGACCCTTTCACCGAGCGAAACTGGCGCATCCTTGCCTGGGCTCTGTTCGGGCTTGCATTGGCTTACGCCTTTGCCAGCGGCTTGCGCACGGTCGCCGACTTCGACGTCGGCTGGATCCTGGCAATGGGACGGCAACTGGTGGCCCAACACCAGGTGCCGCGAACCGAATTTCTCTCCTACACCGCCTTCGGTGTTCCCTGGATCTATCCCTCGTTCGGTGGCGCGCTCCTATATCTGGCCTACGCCGCCGGCGGCTTTGCCGCGCTTTCCTGGGTCAACGCCCTTGCCTGTGTCGCCGTGGTCGCGCTTGCCGTCGGACGCCCTCGCGTCCTCACCTCGGCGCTGGCCATCTTCGCCGTGCCTTCCATCGTGCTTCGCACCGCGCCCCGCGCGGAACTCTTCACCACCCTCTTTTTCGCCGTATTCCTGGCCCTCTTGCGCCGCCACAGGCACGAGGAAAAAAGCTTCCTCTGGCTGCTTCCGCTGATCATGATCGCCTGGGTCAACACTCATCCTGGGTTCGCCGCCGGAATCGTAGTCCTGGGCGTCTATGTTGCCTTGGAGCTAGTGGAATTCTCGCGCCGCGCCCAGGCCGCCGCGCGGCTGAGGAGCGCGGCGCCCTGGCTGGCTCTCACGATTCTTGCCACGCTGGTCAATCCTTGGGGTTTGAGGGTCTACCAGGGACTCATCGCGCAGCAGCGGGTGACGCGGCTGCAGAGCGTGCAGGTTGGCGAGTGGTCCGGCGTGCATCTCAGCGCCGCCTCCTTTGCAGGCGCCTTCCAGCTTCGCGATCCCAACAGCAGTTTCTGGTGCCTGCTGATCTTTGCCTGCTTTGCCGCGCTGGCCGCACTCTATCGCAGCCAGTTTGCCGTTGCTCTGCTGCTGTTCGGCGCGGCCTGTCTTTCGGTGCAGCATCTGCGCTTCCAGGCGTTGTTCGCCATCGTGGCCGTCGTCCTCATGGGCGAGGTCTTCGAGCGCCCACTGCTGCCATGGGATGTGCGCCGGCGGCGTGCCCTGGCCCTCGCCGCAGCCGTCCTGGTGGCTTCGCTCGCCCTGCTTCGCATCTCGGACACCGTCAGCGACCGCGCCTACCTGGCAGGTGGCGAGATCACCCTGTTTGGCGCCGGACTCTCCTGGTGGTATCCGCAGCGCGCCGCCGCATTCATCGAGAACCATGCCCTTCCGGCGCAGCTCTTCAACGACTACAACAGTGGTGGCTACCTCACCGTTCGTCTCGGCCCCAGGTATCGCGACTTCGCCGATGGCCGCGCCATTCCATTCCCCGCCGAAGTTTTGTCCATGCAGACGGAGTTGGTGCACTCCTCGCCTGACTCCCCGCTGTGGGCCGGGGAAGCCGGCCGCCGTGGAATCAACACCATCGTTTTGTCGCTGGCGCGCTTCGGCGGCCTGGAAGCAGTTCCCCTCAAGGACTACTGCCAGAGCACCACGTGGAAGCCCGTCTATCTCGACGATGTTTCCGTCGTGCTCGTCCGCAACCTTCCCCAAAACCAGGGCTGGATCACGAGCCTGGCAATCGATTGTGGCCATCATCCCTTGGTGCCGCCGCCCGCCGATCCATCCACCGCGCGCGGACGTGCCGAACTCTATAACTTCTACGCCAATGCCGCCTCCATCTACTACGTCCTGGGACGCGACAACGATGCCTATGATGCGATTGCCCACGCCGGAAGTCTGTTCAACGGAGACCCCAACCTGGCGCAACTCGCCGGACAACTCCTGCAAGCAAACGGAAAGTTCGCGGAGGCGGAGGCGCAGTTCCGGCGTGCCCTTGCCATGCGCCCAACCGACAACGGCTGGTATCTGCTGGCGCGCCTGTTTATCGCGCAGAAAAATTATCCCGATGCGGCTCTCGCGGTGCAACACTCGGCGGACCTGGCCGTCCTGCCCGCGGAGCGCTACCGCTTGCTCGGCAATATCAACCTCGCCATGAACAAACCAAACGATGCACTCGCGGCCTTTGATCGCGCCGAGCGCTACGGACAGAAGATGGCTCCGTTGCCCAGCTATCCATTTTTCCGCGCCAAAATCGCCGAAGGCCGCGGCCGCGCCTGGCTTGCGCTGCATGATGTTGGCCGAGCCACCAGCTATGCGGAGGAGTCTACCCGGCTGGCGCCGGAGCCGCAGCGCTGGAACCTGCTCGCCGACTGCTACGCCGCCCAGGGGCGTCTTGCCGAAGCCGAACAGGCGCGCAGCCACGCCCGGGAATCGTCGCCGTCCAATTAACCGGACTCACTCACTCGGCAAGCAGGATCAAAACACGCGCGCCATGGCGTCGCATCCCTTCCCAGCGGCCTGCCTACTTCCAGGCAATCGCCCCCATGCGGAACAGGTACTTCAGCCGGATCTCGGAAGACGCCGCTCTTGTCTGTGCCATCAACCCGGCTAGCTCTTCCGGCGTGTAAGCCTGCCGCACCGAGGCCAATCCATCCGCGCGCGAAATCGGGCTGCGGAAAATCGGCATCCCTGAGTAGACCAGCGCCAGGTGCAGCCAACTCCGGCGCAAATCGTTGATGAGCACCGCATGACGGGCCACCCTCAGGGCGCCGTTTACAAAGTCAACCACCTGCGCCGGGGCAAGGTGATGCACAAAGAGTCCGCAGCTCACAAAATCAAAACTCTCGGGCGGAAACGATAGTGCCAGTGCGTCTCCCACCATCGCGCGCGGGCAGCAGTGGGCATTCCCCTGCAACTCGCGCCGGTCCAGGCAGAGCGGCTCCACGTCCAGCTCTTCTTCTTTCAGCCGTTCGGTCGCCCGCGTAATCGAGTAGCCATCCCCGGCCGCAACTTCCAGCACGGAGGCCGCCCGCAACCCGGAGCCGCGCATCGCCCGCCGCAGCAGGTAGGCCGTGGTGCGCACTCCGCCAAACCATCGGTTCACCACCCGCAGATCGCCGAGCGATGCTATCGCCGCCTCCGTGCTCAATCCATCCTCGTCCAGGATCTCGCGCTGCGGTACCCGCTTCAATTCCCCTCCCATCGCCGCAACGCCAGCACCGCGTTCAAGCCGCCAAACGCAAATGAGTTTGAGAGCGCGAACTCGACCTGCTTCCGGCGTGCGATGTTTGGAATCACGTCCAGGTCGCAGACCGGGTCGGCTTCCGTAAAGTTTGCGGTCGGCGGCAGCACTCCCGCGCCCAGCGCCATCAGGGTCGCAACGGCCTCCAATGCTCCGGTCGCGCCCAGCGCATGTCCGTGCATGGATTTCGTCGAGCTGATCGCCAGCTTTTCCGCGTACCTGCCAAACAACTGCCGGATGGCGCGCGTCTCCGTCTCATCGTTGGCTACCGTGCCGGTGCCATGCGCATTGATGTATTCCACGTCGGCAGCCGCAATCCGCGCATCGTTCAGCGCCGCGCGCATCGCCCCCGCGGGCCCATCCACCGTGGGCTGGGTGAGGTGTCCGGCATCGGCGGACATGCCGAATCCAATTACCTCGCCCAGCACCTTGGCGCCGCGCTCCGCCGCCCGTTCCGCCGATTCCAGGAACAGCATCGCTCCGCCCTCGCCCAGTGTGAGCCCCCGGCGGTCGCGCGAGAACGGACGGCAAACCTCGGGCGTCACCACCCGCATTGCCTCCCACGCCCGCAGAATTCCCGGGCTGAACGGCGCCTCGCTGCCCCCGCAGATTGCCGCCTCCACCGTGCCCGAGCGCACCATCCAGAACGCCTGCCCGATCGCGTGGGTAGCCGAGGCGCACGCCGTGGAGATGGTGAGCGCCGGGCCGCAGATTCCCAGGTCCATCGCAATCTGGCTTGCCCCGGCGTTATACATGGTCAGCGGAATCGTCAATGGATGCGGCCGCGGCCGGCCCTCCTTGTAGATGGCGGCGAAGCCGCGATCCAGGCTCGTCTGTCCGCCCATCGAGGTGCCAGTCACCACCGCAACCCGTGCGCCCGCATCTCCAAATGGAGTCTTGCGACCACCAGTTTCACCCGCAAGATTGAAGCCCGCCTGGCTCACCGCCTGCCGCGCCGCCACCACGGCAAACTGCGCAAAGCGATCCATCTGATCGCAACGCGCAGCCTCAAAATGATCTTCCGCGCGGAACCCTCGAACCTCGGCCCCAGTCCGGAATCGCAGCTCGTGTGTCTCCACCGACGCGATCGGCCCAATCCCCGTCCGCCCCTCGCGCAGCGCGCTCCAGCAAGCCCCGGCGCCCTCGCCCAGGGCGCAGACAATTCCCATCCCCGTCACCACCACGCGCCGTGCAGGCTGTTCCATCATCCCGCCAAACCCTGCGCTCCGTGCTTCTCCGCCAGTATCCGTTGCACTCCCGCAACCGTGCTGCGCACATCCTTGATCGAGTTTGCCGCCTCATCCGGAATGGAAATCCCGAACTCTTCTTCCAGCGCAAACAACACGTTCATCGCGTCCAGGCTGTCCATGGCGAGCTCTTCAAAGGTGCTGTCGAGCGTAATGCTCTCTATCGGAATCCTCTTGACTGCGGCAATCTCGGCCATCACTTTCGCCGCCAGTGTCTCGTCCATGCCAGCTCCTCTCGCCTGTACCCGGTCCATTCCCGAGCCCAGTGTATCCGATTGCTCATCGCTCCAGTCGGGCGCCGCCATCTTAACTTTGCTTGGACGCTGGCATTGCCGAACGGTTTCTCCCCGGTTCTTGCCGTGGCGCCGGGAAAGACCGGCTAAAGATTCAGCAGGGCGGAGACTGCGTTGTGAAGAGATTCCGCGATCTGCTCGGGGCTGAGCCGCGGGTCAGGCTCCACGGCTTCGCCGACGCGAACCTCAAGACTCCCCGAGCGGAACCAGCGCCTCTTGCTCTGTCTGAGTTCGCCTAAGCCTTTCAGCGCAATCGGAAGGACGCTGGCCTTGGATTCACCCGCCAGCAGACCGATGCCGGCGCGGAACGGTTGCAGCGCGCCGTCATCCGAGCGGTGACCCTCCGGAAATACCAGCACATGATAGCCGTGGTCCATGGCCTCGCCGGCGTGCGAAAAGCTGCGCCGGAACCCTGCGCCACGCGGCAGCGGAAATACGTTGAACAGCGCGGTGACAAGCACGTATTGGACGGGGGCCACCAAGTTCAGCAGCCGGTTGTTCTGCCCGCGCGCATGCCGCCAATCCTCAAGCATCTCACCAGACATGGCGATGGCGACCCTCCGGCGCATTGCAGCCGGCAGCGCGTAAAGTACTAGCGGTGCGTCAAATGCCGTGACATGGTTTGCGATCAGCAGCAGAGCCTGTTCGGGGGGCTGAAACTTGCCACAGAGTCTTACCGCGGGCGCCCCCAGCAGCCAAACCAGCGGACGCATCACGCCTTCCTGGAACAGCCCCCGCAGCGCCTGCACCCATCGCCACCAGGTCCATCGCGGATAGCGGAACTGGGCAGGCTCGCAATGAACTTCGCGCGCTCGCCCATCGGTTTCCGATGCGCCGGCGCGCCCGTCCCGCCGGCTGCCGCCCGCCCCGGCGGCTCCGGTTGGCTCAAAACCTAGCCGTGTGCGCAGTTGTCCCAAGGTTGCAAGGCGCTCGAACTCCTCGTCGCCGATGCTGACCCCTAATCTCTGCTCCAGCTCGGTCTGAAATTGCACCCGCGCAAGGCTATCCAGATACAGGTCGAGCCGAGCCTCGTCCTCGATCTTTGCCGGCCGGGTGCGGGTGATGGCCGCAATGAGCTCGGATAAGGCGTCGGTCTCACCTTCCCCGGTGTGCGGCTCGGCTGCTTGAGTGGCGATCCACTCGGTCACCTTCCGGCGCTGAACCTTCCCGATGGCAGCGCGCGGAAGATCCAGTTCCGGCCACAACCTCCAGTGGCGAACCCGCTGGAACTCCGGCAAGCTGGCGTTGGCCCCATCAATTGCCGATTGCGCCTGCCCAGCGGTGCCGCGAAACACCAGCACGGCCACGGCCACGGCGCCCGCCGGCGTCTCCATGGGAACAACGGCCGAAGCGCTCACCCCAGGTTGCCGGTTCAGTGCCGCTTCCACATCTTCCGGGTGAATGTTGAGCCCTGCCGGGGTCACGATGATTTCACTCTTGCGCCCGAGAAAACGCAGTTGTCCTTCCTGGTCCTGCTCCACCAGGTCTCCGGTTGCCAGCCATGGATCGGCATTCTCCTCGATCCGCCCGTTCCGCCAGCGGTTGCTGGCCACCATCTCACCGCGCACCTGGATCTCGCCGTCGCCGCCAATCCGAATCTCGCGCCCCGGCAACGGCTTGCCAATCGTTCCCCGGCCGATGTGGAAGGGATGATTCAGGGTGATGAGCGCCGCGGTTTCCGTCATGCCGTAACCCTGGATGAGTGCAAAGCCGAGATCATTCCAGAATCGCTCCAACTGCGGAGACAAAGAAGCTCCACCGCATACAAAGGCCCAGAACTTGAATCCGAATTCGCGATGCACGTCGCGAAAGCTCCACCAACGCTGCCATATCCGCAGCCCGCGCGCCGAGTCCAACCTTTCGCCAAGACCGTCAAACCGCTCTTCCAGATGCGCCTGGAGCAGATCAAGGACCCGTGGAACCGCCGCCAGCACGCTGATCCGCCGGCGCCGGATCAACTCCAGCAGCCGCGGGGCCTGCAGACGATTCTCAAAATGTATCTCGGCCCCCAGCAGCGGCGGAATCCACAAACCCATGAACTGCCCGAAGACGTGGCTCAAGGGCAGTGTGTGCAGGAAACGCAGCGGATGAAATGGCCGCTCGTAGCGGAGATACTTCTGTATCTCGCGCTCGATGGGTTCCAGGCTGGCGAGCACGTTGCGGTGGGTGTGCACGATTCCTTTGGGCTCCGAGGTGGTGCCGGAGGTGAAAAGAATCTGTAGTGGCGTATCCGGCCCGAGGCTCGCCTCCTGCAAGCAAAGGCCCGCGCTTGGGTAGGGAAGATTGGCCGCCAACTCCTCCAAAGCGACGCGCGGCAACCCGCTGCCTAGCCGCATAAGCAGCGCTTGGTCTCCAGCCACCAAACGGGGTTGTGTTTCCGCCATGACGCGCTCGGCGAATTCAACCCCGCCACTGGGGTCCAGAGGAACGGCCAGCACCCCGCGCAGCACGCATCCGAAAAACGCCGCCACCCACTCGGCGCTGTTTTGTCCCCAAAGCACTACCCGCTCGCCGGCCGGAATCTGGCGCCGCATCAGCTCGGCGGCAAAGCGCTCCGCCAAGGTTGCCAGCTCGCCGTAGGTGCAAACCTGCTGGCGGTTGCCGCGATGCACAACCACGCCTGGCTGGGTGCCGCAGCGGCGGTAATCGTCAACGAGCGTGGCCAGGTGAAGGCGCACAATGAGCGTAAGTATGCCATATCGCCGCGTTTGAGTTTTGACAAAGGCCCGGCTTACATCTAGGTTCAGCTAAGGATGGAGCGCTCCACGCAAACGGGGCCGCGGGCACGATTAAGCTGGATGTGTGCCATCGTCCGCCGCCGTTCTCACCGGCGTTCGCAACAACTACGAAGATTTCGCGACGAACCGGAAAATTCTCCAGCCCTATCTTTCGGGATACTTGAAAAAGGCGCAGGACTCGCGTGACATCAGTGAATACGCCTATGAACGAGGCGCCGCGAGTCTGCTCGACTTCCTTGACGCCGAGCGCGGTTACCGCTCGACCCAGCTTGCCGATCGCCAGGCACTGGCAAATGACCTGGTGTCAGTCGAACAGCTGAAAGAAGCCGTAGCGACGAGGCTATTGCCATGATCAAACATCCAAGGAACGGGATCGCGCGGAGTGTGCCGCCACCCATCTCCGCCGGGGCCGTTCATGACCCACATTTCAGTGACTTGGATCACATTCAATTGGATTGCTAATCACCGTTGGGAAGGTCGCGATCATGAAACCATGCGATGTTCAGAGCTGTTTATCTAAGTTCTCAGGCATTCGGACCCAATGATACTATGCATCGACGACGAACCGGTTGGTCTGCAGGTCCGTAAGATGGTGCTGCAACGCCATGGGTATGAAGTTCTGACCGCGCCCAGCGGACTCGAAGGTCTGAAACTATTCGCAGCCAATCCCGTCAACGCAGTCGTGCTGGACTATTCGATGCCTGGCATGAACGGCGGCCAGATCGCGGCGGAAATGAAGCGTCTTAAACCCTCGGTAAAGATTCTGCTTCTATCCGCCTACGTGGACCTCCCCGAGGAGGCCCTGGATGCGGTGGACAAGCGAGCCGTGAAGGGGGTGTCGCCGACTCTCTTTCTGGAAGAGCTGCAGCAACTTTTGTACTAATAAAACATTATGCTTTCCCGTTCGTTTTGAGGCTGCATCAAATTGCGTTCGCTCAGTTTGACAGATCGCTTCGTGGCTGGCCTTATGTCCTATGTCGAAGCTCGAAGAAGCATTTTTGGCAGGCCTTACGTCCGTTACTCGTTTGCGATACTTGCCGTTGCATTGGCGTTTCTACTGCGCCTGGCCATCGAGCGGACCATTGGCGCCGAACTGCCGCCTTTCCTAACTTTTTATCCCGCCATCATGTTGGCGGCGCTGCTCTGCGGCCTTTGGCCCGGTCTGCTGGCGACGGTACTGGCCTCGCTGGTGGTGGACTATTGGCTTCTGCCTCCGCGCGGGAGGTTCGCAATCGCGGGCGCGGCGGATGCCGTAGCCCTGGCGTTCTTTTTCCTCGTTGGCGTTTTGATGAGCGTTGTGGCCGAGGCCAATCGCCGCTACCAGTTGCGGATCGCAGGTTACAAAAAAGAACTGGCTCTGCGCGAAAGCGAAAACAGGCTCCAGCAGATGTCGGAATATCGCCGCTTGGCGCTGGAAGCCGCGGAGCTGGGTGCATGGGATTACCACTTCGAGAGCGGTGAAGTCTTCTGGGATCCAACCTGCCGCAACCTCTTTGGCGTCGCCGAGGGCGGCCGCTTCGACTATGACGCGTTCATCGCGCGCATCCACCCCGAGGACCGCCCAGGAGTGGACGCAGCCGTAAAGCAGGCCATGGCCGGAGCCGGTAACGGAGTCTACCGCCGTGAGTTTCGCGTCGTCTGGCCGGATGAGTCAATCCATTGGGTTTCGTCGCACGGCCGCGTCCACTTCGAGGGCCAGGGTGACAAACGCCGGGCCGTCCGCTTCATCGGCGTGAACCGCGACGCAACCAGGCGCAAACAGTCCGAAAGAGTGCGGGCGCGGCTCGCCGCCATCGTCGAGTCTTCGGCGGATGCCATCCTCAGCAAGGACCTTGACGGCATGATTGCCAGTTGGAACCAGAGTGCGGAGCGGCTCTTTGGCTACTCCGCCGGAGAAGCAATCGGCCAGCCGATTACTTGCATCATCCCGCCCGATCGTCTCGCCGAGGAGACAGCCATCATGGAGCGGCTGCGCCGCGGAGATTCGATCGACCATTACGAATCCGTGCGCATGGACAAGAGCGGACGCCTCATCGATGTTTCCATGACAATTTCTCCCATCCGCGACGCTTTCGGATCCGTGGCCGGGGTCTCCACCACCGCGCGCGACATCACGGACCGCATCCAGGCGGAACGGGTTCTGGAAACCACGCTGCAACGCTTCTACGTCATTCTCTCCAACATGCATTCCGGCGTTTTGCTGGTGACCAATGACGGCCGGATCGAATTCGCCAATCGCGCATTCTGCGACCGTTTCGGTCTCGAGGCTGCGCCCGGCGAACTGGTGGGCCTGAGCCCCGGTGAAATGCTCGGCAAGATCAGGAATGCATACCAGCATCCCGATCAGGCCCTGGCCCGCATTCGGGAGATTGTCGATCGTGGAGAACCGGTAACCGGCGAAGAACTCGCCATACGGGGAGAGAGAACATTCCTGAGGGATTTCACTCCCTTAACCGTCGATGGAAAGCCGTTCGGCCGCCTCTGGCATCATACGGACATCACCGAGCGCAAGCGGGCTGCCGAAGCGCTTCGGCAGCAAGCGGACATGCTGCGCCTTTCCTTTGATGCCATCATCGTGTGGCGCCTCGGAGCAGGCATCGAGAGCTGGAACCGCGGCGCGGAACAGCTCTACGGCTTCAGCGAAAGCGAGGCGCTGGGCCGCGCTACCCATGAATTGCTCAGAACTCAGCACCCCGTGCCATGGCTGGAGATCGAGGCCAAGCTGCACCAACTCGGCAGCTGGGAGGGTGAGCTGTGCCACCTCACCAAGGATGGCCGTACCGTGATCGTTTCAGCCCGCCACCAGCTCATCCTCGGTGCGGATGGCGTCGAACGGGTACTGGAAACCAACCGCGACATCACGCAACGGAAGCAGTCCGAACAACGCATTGCCCACCTGGCGAGCTTCCCCGAACTGAATTCGGACCCCATCTTCGAGACCGACCTGGAAGGCAAGGTTACCTACGCCAACCCGGCAGCGCTCAAGCATTTTCCCATGCTCAAGAGAGCCGGGCCCGGGCTTCCCATTATGCAGGACTGGTCCAAGGTCGTCGCATCGTTGCAGGCCGGTGCGCAGCATTCAACCGTGCGCGAACTGGAGAGCAACGGCCGGGTTTTCCTTCAAAAAATTCACTATTTCCCCGGACTTGAAGTGGTTCGAACGTACTTTGCCGACATCACCGCGCGCAAGCAAGCCGAGCAGGCGCTGCAGGCCAGCGAACACCGCTGGGCAACCACCTTGCAAAGTATCGGCGACGCAGTCATCTCGACCGATGCCGCCGGCAACATCGAGTTCATGAACGACGTCGCCCAGAGCCTGACCGGATGGAGGTTGGCGGACGCCAAGGGACGCGACTTGAGTGACATCTTCCAAATCATTCAGGAAGTGACGAGGATCGTTCCGGAAAGCCCTGTCGCCAAGGTGATTCGCTTGGGCAAGGTGGTTGGCCTGGCAAACCATACCGTGCTGATCAATCGCGCCGGGAGGGAAATCCCCATTGAAGACAGTGCCGCTCCCATTCGCGACAGCCAGGGCTGGATCGAGGGGATCGTGCTGGTCTTCCATGATGTCCTCGAGCAACGGAAAGTCGAACTCGCGTTGCGCAACAGCGACCGCCTGGCGACCACCGGAAGACTGGCTGCCACCATTGCGCATGAGATCCACAACCCGCTCGATACGGTCGGCAACCTGCTCTACCTCATCGGTCAGGGTGCACAGAATGATGGCACTCGGGAGTACGTGACCATGGCCAGCGCGGAGTTGGCGCGCGTCACCCAGATCACCCAGCAGATGCTCGCCTTCCAGCGCGAGGCGGCCAAGCCGGTGCCCGTCTACATCGGGGAGATTCTTGAGAACGTGGTCGGATTGTACGAACGAAAGATCCAGTTGGCGGGCATTCGGCTGCAGCAACAATTTGACTTCAATGGCCATATCCTGGCATTGCCCGGAGAAATGCGGCAAGTCTTCGCCAACCTCGTCGGCAATGCCATCGAAGCCGTGGGCGCGCGGCGCGGCGCGATTCGCTTACGCGCCTACCGGTCCACGGACTGGCGCAGCGGCCGGCTTGGGCTGCGCGTGGTGGTTGCCGATGACGGCCCGGGCATCCCAGCCGATGCTCGCCCAAGAATCTTCGATCCCTTCTTCACCACCAAGGGCGAGAGCGGAACCGGACTGGGTTTGTGGATCGCCTCCGACATACTCCGGAAATATGAAGGGACAATCCGGCTGCGCTCCAGCACCGAACCCCAGCACTCCGGGACATGCTTTTCGGTCTTCCTTCCGCTTGAAATTTCTTCCCGCTGAGCGGTCCGGCCCAGGCTCTCGCCCCCGGCATCGCAGGAGGTTCGGAAACCAGGGCATGCAGGAAATGGATTCGAATGGTAGGAGCGGCAGGACTCGAACCTGCGACCCTCTGCTTAGAAGTCGGAAACACGCGAGTTCACTGGTTCACTACTGATTGCGTTTAGTGCGGTAAAATAGCGGGCGAAACGCAATTTTAGGCCGCCCGCGATTACTGCTGATTTCACCCAATTTGTGCCTAGGGTACCCGTCATTTCCCCCACAGTGTTTCCGGCTATTAGCGCCCGAGAAACTTCTCCAGATTCATGACCTCGGTTTCTGCATGATCCAGACACTCTCTAGCGCGGCTGGCATCTCGCTCCTTTGCCGCCGCCTTCGCCTCATACAGGCGGGCCTGCATTCGTTGCTGTGACGCTACGATGTCGCTGCGCATCTTTAAGCCCTGCACAGTCTGGGACTGTTGCAATTCGTGCAGAGCGGTGCTGACAGAAATTGCCCGCGCGGCAAGGGACTCGCTTCTCTGTTCCAACTGTCCCAACTCAGGCAACGCCGGGGGTACGCTCCCGCCCGTATTGCCTATGGACCTGTCGGCGATGGCTGGCTTTGTTTCTGGCGTGGCTGTCGCGGAAAGTTGTGTATTGGGCATGGGCTGTTGGGCGGGCGGATTGCTGTTATCTGGCGCGGCTGTTTGCGGCGGAGACAGTGTTCGCGCCTGCTCCATAACGGTGCAATTTCTTAGTGTGATGTAGTAGGCACAACCGGGTAGATCATATTCTTTTGGCATTTCGTACCTGCCAGTCTCCGAAAACCTGCCAAGAACCGTGACGCTATCCCCAGAGTGCAACCTCGCAACGGCGTTCCTTTCCCTTTCCGCCATCCAAAAGCAGTTGACGCTGTTCCCCCCTGCAATCGGACAACTGCCTGTCGCCTTGAAGGAAATTGATGGATGCTCCCCTGCTGAGTCCACGGCATCGACTATTCCACTCACCTCAATGATTTTGTCAACATACCTTTCAGCGGCGGCGGCCCCACCTGTCTGCCGGTCGATCATGAGCTGCTCGACACTCGCAGTAACTTGAGCCGCTTGGAAAGGTGGTTCTGCTTGTGGCGCGGAAGAATTTGCTTCGCCCGACGCACGGCTCTGTGGCAGAAGTCCTTCCGATGCCGTTTCGGCGGACTGGGGCGAGCGCGTGCGGGAAGCCAGAAACAAACAGATCAGCAGCACGGCTGCGACACTCGATACGGTGATGGCTTTGCGCGGATCAGTCCTCAGGTTTTCAAAAAATGCCGAGCTTCGCGTTTGCCCGCATGTGGTGCAACGCGCCGGATAGAGCGGGATAACCAGTAACCAGAGGCCGCATGTGATTACGACCATGAACAGCGTACCGAACCCCAGCGCGCGCTTGAATCCCCGTAGACAGTTGCAGTTTGGACAGTGGATCATCTCCATGGCGGGCCTCGCGTCCCCTCAAAATGAAAACGGCCCAATTGTTCCACCTGAGTACCCGATGTGCAAGAGCCTTTTCATTTGGTGCGGAGGGGATTCAGCGCGGCTTGAAGATGCAAAAAACCGGAGCGGGCTGTTTTTCCCGCCCCGGAGGCGCGCTGCGTGAACTGACGCCGGAAGAACGCGACCAGCGCCAGCGCAGGAGTACAGCGGAGCATGAGGCCGCTGCCACGTCAGCCGCGCAAACCTAGAACCTTCCAAAGGCGGCGTTCTGCTGCAACTCTTGACGCGCTGCCAATTCGCGTCCTGCGAGTTCCCGCAGAGTGTCCGCTGCCCGGTCGCGCTCGGCTTGGATGGGCTTCAATGCCCCCAGCGCTTCGGAGTACGGCTGTTCTGCGGCGGCGACCGCTGCCTGAAGCTTGCCGTGGGCTTCATTCCATGCGGCGGTTTCTTCCGGTAACGGCCAATCGTTAGGGTTGAGCGGCGTATGTGCCGCCACCTGATAGCGCACGTTCTCCAGGAAGTCCAGAGCGGATTTCACGCGCCGCTGTGCCTTCACCACCTCGGATTCGTGCGCCGCGAGCGCATCTTTTGCAACCCGGCATTGCCTCACCAGCTCGGCATGATCGGCGCGGCGCTTTTCTTTGAGCGCGTCAATTTGTGCCTTAAATTGTGCTTCGTGTGCGCGACGGATCTTATCCGCCCGCAGATATGCCTCTGCGTTGATAGCTTGCTCGCGGCGCTGCAGCTCTGCTTGATCTGCCCGAAGATCACAGATCGCCGCGTCCAGGTCTGTGTGTTCGTCGATGACAGGAAGCGTCATTTCTCCTCCGGGAGGGAGCTCTCGCCGACCGGGATCAGTGGGGGAAGAAACTCCCCGGTTCTATCGCCGTACGTCCCGCCGAACGGATTGGGGATGGCTGGCACGGGCTCGTACGCACTACGACCACCGATGTCGTTGGGGCTGATGATTCGGCCTGTGGATGCGGTTTCCTGCGGATATTCAATCTGCTTCGCCAGCGCCGATGAGCCGGGATTGAGTGTGTTATCTGTCATGTTATTTTTTCTCCGGTAAATCAAATTTGGAACCTGCATACTGCGAAAGAAACTTCTCAACCTGTGCCACTCCATCAGCCCCGAGAGGCTGACAGTGCTTACACTCCCGCGATGTGTGCGCGCTGCATGCTGGTTTGCCGCAAGGTGAGACGGCGCGCATGTTCAACTCCGCCCATGTTTGAAGCGCTTGCGTGTTGCCCATGTCGCCGGCCGTATAGGCTGACTGTTTCAACGCTTGCGCTACCTCGAAAAGATTGGCGGACGGACTAACTCTGCTCATTCGCTCACCTCGCTTCCTGTTTCTACCGGACCATGCGAAAAGCATCTGACCAGAGCGCAGAGCTGCCCTTGGCCCTTTTGTTCGCCATCATCCGAAACTGACTTCAGAATCAATTGAGCCAATGGCGAAGGTTCCCCGCTCATGGTCGAGCAGATCGCCTCAAGCAAAATCTGCCCATCCGCGGGTATCTTGTGCTCGCTCCCATCGGCCATACGCAACGTGATGCTATCGACCAGCAGTTTCGCTTCTAGCGCCCTGATTCGTGCCTTGAAATTTGCCATCACCGTCTCCTTTCAGCCAAAAGACTTGCGTTGCGCTCAAGTTCGGCTAGCCGCGCCTCAATGTCCATAATGGAAACTGATTTCAACAGAAGCTCTAAGCCGCGTGACGCCGCTGCCGCCCGGCTGCCCGGCGGTGCGGTCATGTCCAGTGCGACCGTATGCAACGTGTCCACAAAGGCCAGCGCGGTAGAGCGTAGGCGGTTGACGGCAGTTTCCAGCAATGCCTGTTGCGCTGCACGATAGGCCGTGGTGAACTCTTCATACCTTCAGCGATCGCAACAATGTGCGCTCACTCACTCCGCAAGCTGAGGCGGCCTGTCCGATGCTTCCGATGTCAGCATGGCTGTGACGGCCTGCTCTTGCTTCCGTGGCAGTTTCCGCGCTGTGCTGTCACTTCGCGTCACCTCTTGTCACCTTCCGGGCCTTGGGTGCCTGTAGCGCCTCAATATCGGCATAGGTAATCGAGAAACACCTATCCGCTTCGCAATAGTTGCGCGGTGTCAACGGCGGTAGCTTCTGCCTTGTGAACCTCGGAACGCGCGCGCAGCGCTCCAAGGGCGCTGAAGAATTGACGAGCACCTCCGCCGTCCGCTTGCCGCTCATAGTGCCTTGCCCCGCGCGCTGGCTCTGCGCTGGCGCGTCCGTGGCGCGTCCGCAATGGTTTCCCTTGCCGCTTGCGCCGCGCGGCCTGTAAGCGAAGCCTGAGCGCGTCCAGCGCGGTTTTCGCTAGCATCCGGCTTTCAATTCTTCGATCATGGCCCGGCGTTCGGTTTCAAGTGCTGCGATGGCGTGCTGAAGCTGCTCAGCCTTTTCTGTGCGTGGAAGCTAGATAGCCCGGAAGTCTGCGAGCGCAGCTTCATACTGGCGTTGCAGTTTGCTTGCTTCGCTTGAATTCTGCTGTGTCAGCAGAGGGTTTCCGGTTGTATTCTGTTTTGATTTCATCAACTTAGCTTTCCTTTCTCTGGAACTGCGGAGGAAATGACGGGTACTCCGCCTGAAACCCGCGTGACGGATGTGACGGGTTGCCTCATATAGACCGTTCGCCTGCGCACGCGCGCACGCGCGAAACGGGTATAAGGGAGCATCCGTCACATCCGTCACCAAACCGATTCCATCGAATCCCCGCGCTGCATTGGTTCGCCGTTGTGCGAATCCGCGCGCGTCCAGACTCTCTGAAAAACGCTTCTGTGATCCGGCGTGTTCCTGGTTCTGCTCGCGCCAAGTGCGCCAGTTTTCCGAAAAGCACCCTTGCTGGTGTCCAGCGCCCGCGTTTGACCACGGTGCATTCCTCTAGCCAGCGGCCTAGAACATCCTCAGCGGCTAAGTATTCGGCGGTTGCCTCTTTGACAACTCCGGGAGCATTCAGCCCCTCGCACTGCCATTGCAGGCAGCCGTCAATCATCCATTGCAGGATGCCGCCCCATTCGCTTTGCAACTTTTCGGATAGTTCTGTGTCACGTTCTGAAGCTGGAATCGTGACGGTAAAAGGCAGCAGGTTGAAGCGCCTCTTCATGGCTTCGTCAACGGTGCGCAGTCCCGGTTTGTGGTTTCCCGCTATCAAGAGTTTGAATTGCGGGATAAACTCGAAAAAATCTTGCCGCATGAACCGCGCTGCGATTCTGTCTCCGCCGGTCAATGCCTTCAGCTTGCTTTCAGCCCATCGGCGGCCATCCTCAGTTTCTACCGCACTAACAAGACGCGCGCCTTGCAGTCCGGCAAAGTCTGTAGGATGGCTTTCATGGTTCGAGGCAATGAACGCCTCAATTGGCGCGGTTTTCGCGTAGTCGTGCAAGACGCCCGCGATTGTGTTTATGAAAACGGATTTTCCATTTGCGCCCGTTCCATACAAGAAAAACAGCGCGTGCTCTCGCGTCACGCCAGTCAAGCAGTAACCGGCCATGCGCTCCATGAAGAGTTGTAAGTCTTCGTCTCCGCCCGTTATGCGCCCCAAGAAAGACAACCACAAGCGGCACTCTCCGCCCGGAGCTACGGCGGTGATCTTCGTCATGTAATCTTCGCGGGACGCGGGACGCATTGCACCCGTGCGCAGATCGACCACGCCGCTGGGAGTGTTCAAAAGCCACGGGTCAGAATCCCATTGGTCAATCGTTGCGGCATGGCGTCTATCGGCACGCGCCAGCCGTTCAACCGCAGCAACGGTTACGGCGCTACCAATTCGTGAAGCTAGACGTTCGTTTTCGCAAGCGGCACTCTCCGCCCGGCAGAGCTTCCGGGCCAAGTCGAAAACGTCTAGTGTTTGATCCTGCTTCCAGCACGCGCCATCCCACACACTCCAGCGGCCCCAAGCCGCCGTGTATCGCAGATCGTTGCCGTGTCTTTCTGAGAACTTCAGCGCCAGCGAGTCATCGGCATATTCCGCCGGTAGATCATCCTCTCCGCTTCGTGCTGAAGCAAACACTTGCGACATGGCTTCGTCGCCACGGGTGCCGATGTAGTCATCCGGCCCATTGACGCCATCGACGGCGGGAAGAGCACAGACTAGAACTTCGCAACCGCGCTTTTTTAGTTCGGCCACTAACGCGGTCTGCGCTTGCTGCACCTTGGGATTGCTGCTGGCGTTTGAATCCAAGCACACAAACACGCGGCGGCCATCGCAGTAGTGCAGATCGGAAATCGGCCCCATCTCATCGACGCGCTCACCACGCGAGTTTTCCGCCTTGCCGATGCGCCCGCGCCAACCCCAGCAACCGCCCATCGCAACGGTCAGCAGATTCGTTCCTGTCCGCTCGCTCCATGCGGTTAGGGCCAGACTTGATTTTTCAGCCTCAACTAGCGCGATTGGCATATCGGCAGCTTGTAGCTTCGCCGCGCCATCGGGCGGAAAGTATAGGTGCCGTCTGTCGCCATAAGGCGCAAGGTACTTTCGCTTTTCTTTGGCGCGCTCAATCTCTGGCCGGTCACGTCGAACACGGCACGTCACGCGCTGGCCGGTCATATTGCGGTACGGGAACACGATGCCGGACATATCGCTGCTAACCGGCCCCGTGATGCCATAGTCGGCGCGCGCCTCAGCATCGTTCACGCGCTTGACGCCCGCCTCTGCCAGCAATTCCGGCGCGATGCCCAAACGGGCGAACGCGGCCAGGTCGGATGCCGTGAGTGTCGCCGCTTCGGTTTGTGCGCTCATAGCCATCCCCCGTTCGCCCTTCCGCCCACTCAGCAGAGGGTTGCAGGCCGCGCGCCCCTCTGTTGTCAGTGAGTTCGGGTTATCGGGTGCCAAACTACGGAGGAAATGACGGGTACCCGGCCCCGAATTGTCGCGCCCGTGGCCCACGTTAGCGCGGCTCCAGCGCCGGAACCGTGCCGCGCTCTATGAGTTCGTCCAGCGCATCGACAGGGATGCACACGGCCCGCCCGATGCGGACGGTTTCAATCTTCCGCGTCCAGACCCATTGCCGGAGCGTGGCAACCGTCACAGTTCCGCCGAGGTATTCAGCCGCCGCCGGGATGCGTAGCAGTCTCCGTCGCGTCTTTGCCTTTTCCATTGCCCCTCCAAACAAAAGCCGCGCCTCAAAGGGCGCGGGCTGTGTTGTGAACTTGAATGTGTGATTACGGTCTTACGTGCAGCGGCCCAGTAGTGATGCCGCCGTGTTTTCCTCGTTGCACGTTGTACAACTTGTGATTCGTTTCTCTCAGCGCGGTACGAAGTTGAGGATGTCTAAACCAGTTTGCCGCTCCGCTCGCGACCAGCCATTCAGCCGATTCGACATCAATCCATCTCTGCGGCTTGTTTGCCGTTCGATCATGCAAAAACACTGGAATCTGAGTTGAGCGCATATCGCCCCCCATTTCCTATCGGCTCGCCTTTATGCTGGGGCGGTGCCAGCGACTACCGTTATTCCTGAGTAGCTAAGAAAAAAGATAGCATACGATTAGTTGTTCGCAACGTTGTTTGTGTATAATCGTTGCAGCTTTGATTTAGTAGTGGAGAGCGGCATGAATCGTGAGTTAAACCCGGAATGGCAGCACGGAGGTATGTTGGTAGAGTTCTTGAACGTGAAGGGCGAAGCCAAACAGAAAAGCAGCCGGAAGCTGCCGCCGCAACAGTGGGGCAAGACGTTGACCACAGTGGCCGAGCTGCTCGGAGCCCTCCAGAAGCTTGAATCACTGCTATGGAAAGAGAAACCCCAGTTCGACAACCCTGTTGAGTGGGAGCGGGAATATGAGAGGGAGAGACTCGAAGCGAGCATTGACCGAATGCTCCAGAACTATCGTTTCCGCCCAGTCGTGAGCGCCTCTTACGGATTACATGTTCGCTGGGTTATAGCGAATAAGCCGAGAATCAGCCGAGCGCAAATGAAGTCTTTTCGGGACGCTGGCGCTGGAATCAGCAATATGCCTATAGACGCAACCGCAGCAATCCAGATCATGCTGGAGATGGCCACGGCTGGAACGCTCGGAAGGGTTCGGCGGTGTCGTTGCGGCCTTTGGTTTCTGGCTATCAGCGCAAAGAAGACCGTCTGTAGTGATGCTTGCAGGTTTAAGAAATACCAGGAGAAAACGGAGTACAAAGAGAATCGAAAGAAGTACATGCGGGAGTACCTGAAAAATCCCAAAGTGAAAGCAAAGCGCAAGAAGCAGCGCATCAACAAGGGCGAATTGACCGCGCCCACGAAAGCGAGGAATAGACATGTCACTTTATCGGCATAGTGGCAGCAAGGTTTGGACAATGGACTTTATGTTCCACGGCCAGCGCATCCGCGAGAGCACGGGCACAAGCTCTAAGACGCTCGCCGGGAAGATCGAAGCGAAGCGCCGCCGTGGTTTAGAGGCAGGTACGGCTGGAATCAGGACGGACCAGCAGCCGCGCTTGCTCTCCGTTGCCGCTGCGGAATGGCAGAAAATGAAGAAACGGGGATGGTCTGCGAAGATGGCCGGGATTGCCAAAAACGGACTCGCCCACTTGCTGCCCGTGCTTGGCAAAAGACTCCTGATTGAGATTGAGGCGAAGCACATCGGCCAGTATCAAGATGCGCGGCTTGTGGAAGGCGCGGCCAATAGGACCGTGAACATTGAAGTTTCTCTCTTGCGCCAGATCATGCGGAAGTATGGCGCATGGGCCAGAATCCAACCGGACGTTGCGATGCTTAAGGAGCGGCAAGACTGCGGGCGCGCGCTCACTGCGGAAGAAGAGCGGCTCCTGCTCTATGAGTGCGGCCAGTCCCGAAGCCGCTTGCTCCTGCCCTTCGTTGTGCTGGCCCTCGAAACGGGCGCGCGGTTTAACACTGTCCGCGAATTGCAATGGTCCAACATCGACTTTGCAAGCCGCTGCCTGAAGTTCGGGAAGGATAAGACGCCATCGGGTACCGGGCGCACTGTTCCCTTGAATCCCCGCGCCCTCGAAACCCTGAAGTTCTGGGCAGCCGCTTTCCCTAATCGGGAACCGGAGCATTATGTGTTCCCTTTGGAAAAGTGCAGACAATCGGGAACGGATGAGAGATTCGGATTCACTGGCCCTGTGCTGTTCGATACGGACCCGTCAAAACCCATCGGAGACATCAAAGAGGCATGGGAAGGCGCGAAGAAACGGACGCAGCGCCATTGCCCGGAGTGCAAGACGGGTACCCTAGCCGACAAGCCCAAACCGCAAAAGGGTTATGCCTGTCTGGAATGCGGCCATGAATTGAACGAACTTCCCGCCGGGCTTGCCGCTGTCCGCTTCCATGATTTACGGCACAGCGCCGTCAGCCGGATGATTGCGGCCCGCGTGCCGCTCCCGATCATTGCGAAGATCGTAGGCTGGTCCGCCGGGACCACGGCGAAGATGGCGGCGCGGTATGGTCACTTCGGTGTGGAGGAATTGCGGAGCGCCGTGGACAGCATCACCAGCGCCGCGCCGGAAAATCCTGAAATTGATCCGGGGTACCCGTCAAATCCCCCACCATTTCAGGCCAAAGCTGGAAGCGGTAAGGCTAACTGATTGAATCTAATGGTAGGAGCGGCAGGACTCGAACCTGCGACCCTCTGCTTAGAAGGCAGATGCTCTATCCAACTGAGCTACGCTCCCACGGGCTTTGAGCTGGCGCTCGCATCCATTTTAGCTGAGTTCTGCGCCCTTGCGCGCGCGCTTCCAGCGCCCGCAATTTCAGTAGACAACCGGCGGCCAACTCCAGTGCGCGCGCCCAGCGCTCATCGGCCTCGGCCGCAGACCCACCATAGCCGCTGAGCCAGAGCGTCAGGCAGTAACCGGCATCGGATTCCTCCGCCTCGTCGCCGCGATGGAAGTAACAGCGCCGAACCACCACCTCGGCCGTCGCCTCCAGCCCCTCGTCTGTTTCCAGCAACTGCACCAATTCCTTCGCCAGCCGCAGATGAACTTCCAGTTGGCCGCGCAATCCGGCAGCCTTCTCCGACAGCACCACGTCAACATAGCTGCTCTGCGCAAATTCCCGGTGGTACAGGTTCTCCGCCGCCTCCACGGCGCAGGTCCACACGTCGCACTTCGCTGTCTGCCACGGGCTCGGCGGCAAATTCACATCGACAAGAAACCGGCGCAGGGCAGGGAATTGCCGCGCCTCTGGTATGTGATCAACGCCGCAGTCAACGCCTCCCGCAACGCCGCGTTCCATTCCGCCGCGCAGCTCCACGTACTGCACCCGGCCCTCCGGATCCTTCCACGGCAATCTCCAGCGCGGGCGACGTGGGACCAAGCTCCACTCCGTAATCCGCATCCACTTCAATCGGCTCCCAAGGCTTCCACCTGCGCCAGAAATTCCACGATCTTTTGTTCCGCCCAGCGCCCATCGTCGCTGCCATCCGTGCTCGCCTCGCCGATGAATGCGCAGTGTCCGCCATGCTTCGTGTGCAGAAACGTCACCTTCGGATTTTCCTCAAGCTTGCGCCGGCTCTCAGCCGTCATCACCACAAACGGATCGTCGTCCGAATGGATCACCAGGGTCGGCATGGCAATCCGCTCCAGCACGTGCGACGAGCTGGCCTTGTCGTAGTAATCCGCGGCGCCCGCAAAGCCCATGTAGCGCGCCGTAATGTGTTCATCAAAGTCGCGCACCGAGTGCACGTCGATCAGTAGCGCCGGATCGAATCGCCCCGGCCACAGCTCGGCCTTGCGGCGAAAGCTCTTGCGCAGCGAGGCGAGAAACCACCACTCGTACATCGTGTTCACCGCCGCATGGATCCGATCCGATGAAATCGCCAGGTCGCAAGCGGGTGAAACCGCCGCTGCGGCCATCAACTCCGGCGGAGTCTTCCCGCCCCACTGCCCCACGGCGCGCAATACCTGGTTCCCGCCCATCGAAAACCCGGCCAGCGCCACCCTCCGCAGCCCATCGCTCGCAATCATTCCCGTCACCAGCTTTTCCAGGTCCTGTGAGAGACCGGAGTGATACAGCGTCCCGGAAAGATGCTCGGTGCCGCCGCAGCCGCGGATGTTCATCCGCACCACGTTCCATCCTCGCGCCCAGGCCCGCCCGCCGGTTCCAATCACGTATTGCGAGTTGCTGGAGCCCTCCAGGCCATGCACGAGAATCAACGTTAACCGCTCCTGCCGTTCCGCCTGCCAGTGGCAGTGGCAAAGAATCTGCACCTCCGGCTCGATCTGGAAGCGCCGCTCCTCGGCCTCCGGCAAGCGGTTCACCCGCTTCAGGAAATTGCCGGCAACGGTCTGCGCATGGCCTCCGCGCAACAAGCGGCGCGGTACAAAGTCATTGCTGACGCGCAGACAATTCGAAGGAAACGAAATGAAATCCGTGCTGGACATGAGCCTTGGGAGCCGGTCGCACCCGTATAATGAATGTATCAGCTTCGCCGATGCCAATGGCTTCTGCCAACTCGCCCGGCGCTCCTGCGGAGGTCGTGATGCCGATTTTCGAGTACGTCTGCAAAGGTTGCGGCAACAAGTTCGAAGCCATCGTCTACGGTTCCAAGCAGTCCGAGTGCCCTGCCTGCAAGAGCACCGAGCTCGAACAGCAACTCTCCACCTTTGCCGCCCATGGCACGGATAAGTCTTCCGGCTCGGCTCCCAGGATGCCCTGCGGCATGCCTGCCGGCTCCTGCGGCGGCGGTGGCTGCGGAATGAACTAGCGCGATGGATACATCGTCGCAGCCTGAAGCAAACCCCGCGTCTCCGCCGGGCAAGCCCCAACATCCCTGGGCCAAACGTCTCGGTCCACTGGCGCCGCTCGCCATCTTGCTGGCCAAGGGCAAGACGCTCTTGTTCGCGCTCTTCAAGCTCAAGTTCCTTTTCAGCTTCGCCGCCTTTCTTGGGCTCTACTGGGCGCTCTACGGAGCCTGGTTCGGAATCGGCTTTGCAGCCATGATCCTGCTGCATGAAATGGGCCATTTCGCCGAGGTGAAACGCCGCGGCCTGCCCGCCGAGATGCCGGTCTTTCTCCCCGGCCTCGGAGCTTACGTCAAGTGGCAGGCGCTGGGAGTCTCCACCGAAGTGCGCGCCCTCATCTCCCTGGCCGGACCGGCCGCCGGACTGCTCGCGGCTTACATCGCCGCCGCTCTCTTCTGGCAGACCGGTAATCCCCTTTGGGCCGCGCTGGCGCGCACCGGAGCCTGGCTCAATCTGCTCAATCTGATCCCCGTCTGGATACTTGACGGTGCTGGCGCCATCCTGCCTCTGGACAAGATGGGCCGCCTTAGTCTGCTCGTCTTCAGCGCCCTGTTGTTCTGGTGGAGCGGCCAGGGGGTGCTGCTTCTGCTCGCTGCCGGATTCGCCTGGCAGCTTTACCGCAAGCAGATTCCAGACGACGGCTCGGTCGCGGTGCAGTTGTATTTCGCCGCACTCCTGGCTGCTCTCGCCTGGCTGCTCCATGCCACGCCGCTGCCAAGGAATTAGAGCCGGTTCCGCTGACCGCCCGCGACCACGGCAATGAGCTGCAGCAGACGTGACCAGGCAAAACATTCCCGGCGCATTGGAACCCGCACGGATTGGTTTCGTCCCGGACGCACCGGGTCACGGTCTGCCCCAACAACACCGCGCCGGACTCAGCTTCTGCCATTCTGGAATCCGGCGCTCTCCGCGCAACAAACAAACTTACGATTACGCGTGTGCCGCCGTAGGCACGGTTTCCGGCTGCACCGTCTCGCCCTTGATCAACGCCAGCAGCACCTGGACGGTCTTATCGGCGAACTCCGGATCGTTGATGTTGGCGTCCATCTCTATCACTGGAATATTCGACTTCACCAGCTTCTTGATCGTGTCGTAACAGGCCTGGTCCGCTTCCGCATCCCAGAACTCTCCGCCCGGGCTGTCGAGCATGGAGACGCCCTTCAGCGGCAGCAGGATGGCCACCTTGCCCGCCGTGTGAGCGTTCGCGGCGCGGGCGATCATCTCGCCCATCTTCACGTTTTCCTCCACCGTGGTGCGCATCAGGGTGACGTTCGGATTCCACTTATACAGTTTGCGTCCCTGCTGGTATTTCGCAGGCATGGTCTCCACCCCCCAGAAGTTGGCCATATCCACGCAGCCCGGAACCAGGATCGTCGGAATGCCCTTCCTGGCTGCCGCCATCATGCGGTCCGCTCCCGCCGACATCACGCCGCCGCACACAAAGTCGGCAAGCTCGGTCGTTGTCAGGTCATAGCTCGCATTCACCAGGCCATCATCGGTCAGGCCCTCCATCACCTTGCCGCCCGTGCCCGTGGAGTGGAACACCAACACCTCGTAGCCTTCCTGCTCCAATTGTTTTCTGGCGCGCTCGACCGCTTTCGTCGTGTTGCCGAACATGCTGGCGGTAATCAGCGGCTTGCGAACGTCGATCTTCGGCCGCTTCTGTTTGACCATGCCCACAATCGCGCCTACTGCGTTGGAGTAGATCAGCCGGCTGATGCGGTTCAACCCGGCCACGTCCACGATTGACGGGAACATGGTGATGTCCTTGGTGCCGACATACGCCGAAACGTCCTCGCTCGCCACCGTGCTCACCATGATCTTCGGGAAGCCCACGGGCAGTCCGCGCATCGCGGCCGACGCAATGGAAGTGCCGCCGGTGCCGGCCATGCCCAGCACGCCATCAACCTTGCCCTCGTCATACAGTTTGCGGACGACCTTGGCCAGGCCCTTGGTCATGGTTTCCATGCAGAAGTCTTTCTTCTGCTCGGCCCGCATCGTCTGGATGTCCGAGCCGCCCGCCTCCGCCACCTCGCTGTTTGGAATGTCGGGCATGATCCCCATGGGATCGCCGAGCACGCCGAAATCCACCACCAGCGTCTTCACCTTGTGCTGCTCGATCAGTTGTTTGACATGGGCGAAGTCCTCGCCCTTGGTATCCATTGCGCCCACAAGCAAGACTGTTTTGTTCATGATCAATCCTCTCTCCGAACGCCTGTAACCGGTTTCATGACTAAGACTGCTCGGCCTTCACCACTTCCGCTTGCGTCCCACACCTGCCGCTCTCGGCCGCTTTCATTACCACCAGATCTCCGTCCCGGCTTGCTTCCGGCACGCAGGAGTACACATCCTGGCGCGCGCAGAACTCAATGTCGTCTTGCAATCCAAGCCCGGTCAGCACAATCCCGCTGTTGCTGTTGCGGAACGCTTCCTCCACCGGCAAAGCTTTTCGTACCGCTTGCGCAACCCTCGCTCCGTCTCTGAGTTTTGCCTGCGGGAGCAGCGCTGCGAGCCGGTCCACCAACGCTCCCGCCAGGTACGTGTCGTCCAGCAGGGGCAACGTGGCGTTTCCCGCGCATGCCACCACAATTCCGTCCCGATCGACGCTTACGCCTCCGTCGGATTGTTCCTCCTCTAAACTGGCCCAGTCCGCTGCGGGCAGCGAAGGATCGGTCAGACTCCTGACTGCCATCAAAGTACAAGCACTCAGGTTCAGGAAGCATCCCGCGATCACCAGGCCGCCGAATCCGGTGAGCATCTTCACCAGCTTGGTTCCGTTGGTCGAGCAATGCACGCCGCTGCGTCCGCTCAGCGTGTCCTTCGCCCGCAGCAGTCCCATGGGAGAGTTGTCGAATTCGAATCCTTCAATCTGTCTCCCGAACCGCTCGCCCATGGCAAGCAGATTCAACTCCCGTTGCAGGGTGTACGCTTCCTGCACATTGCCGGTCATATACAGCTTCACCCCTCCTTCCGCCAGGAAGGTGGTCATGACCGAGGTGGCGCGCAGTACGTCCACTGCGATCCATACCTTCGGCCGCATCTTTGTTGCTGAAAACTGATCAAGCGCCACGTCGATCCACATAATGATTGAGCCGGATTAAAGTTGAGGGACGCCGCCCGGGCGTCCCTCGAAACGGTTTTTCAGTGCGCAACCTTGACATGTTTGAAAGCTTCGACCTGCTCTTTGATGGCGCGCTCGGTGGGCAGCCGCTCCACGCTGGATGCACCGAAGAATCCAGCGATTCCAGGCATCGTCGCCAGCGCCTTGGCAACGTTGTCGGGCTCGTCAAACGGGCCGCCATGGCACAGTACTATGATGTCCTTACGCTCCTTCTTGGCTGCCTTCATGATGGGCATCACCCGGTCGCAGGCATCCTTCAGTGAGAACGCCACGCCCGCGCCAATTGAGCCGGCCGTGGTCAGGCCAACGTGCGCCACCAGCATGTCGGCGCCGGCATGCACCATGTCAACGGCCTGCTTCTCGTCGAACACGTAAGGCGAGCAGAACAGATTCATTTCACTGGCGATCTTGATCCACTCCACTTCCTTGTCATAGCCCATCCCCGTGGCTTCAATGTTCTTGCGGAAATCGCCATCGATCAGCCCTACGGTGGGGAAGTTCTGCACCCCGCTGAACTGGTTGCGCTTCACTTCCTCCAAAAATACGTCGGGAATTCTGAACGGGTCGGTGCCGTTGATGCCGGCCAGCACCGGGGTTTTCTTTACCACCGGAATCACTTCATGCCCCATTTCCAGCACAATGGCGTTGGCATCGCCATACGCCATCAGGCCCGCCAGGGAGCCGCGGCCGGCCATGCGATACCGGCCGGAGTTGTAAATTATCAGGAGATCGATGCCGCCCGCTTCGGCCATCTTGGCCGAAATTCCCGTGCCCGCGCCGCCACCAATGATCGGCTCGCCAGCCTTGATCTTTGCCTTGAAATTACGGAGCATCTCTTCTCTTGGGATAGCCTTGCGCATGATGAATCCCTCCTTCGTTATAAGTCCTCAAGAAACTCGTGAAACATATCGCTACAAAATCTTCACAGAGAATCGGACAACACCGCTCCTGCTTGTGGCGCCTCGGGGCTCGAACAACTCGCCGGCCAGGACCACAACCAACAGGTATCGTAATCCCGCGCCGCGTCCTTGCAAAGCCATCCCTAACTGGACACTTGCTTGACGCCGTTCTACATGGGTGAACAAACCAGGCAGGACCGGCTGGCTTTTCTGAACTTACTTACTGGGGAAAGTTGGCAGCAAGTTGCTCCTTCTTCGGTTTTCCCGCAATAGCCTGGACCACACTTCGCGGCTCCGCTCAGACAACGGTTCCGAACAGCGCGCCGACGCCGGCCGTCACCGCCATGGCCAGTGCACCCCACAACGTGACGCGGATTGCGCCCATGGTCACGCCTGCCCTGCCCGCGCCCGCGGCCAATCCGCCTAGCAACGCCAGGAACACAAGTGACGTTCCGGACACAAGAGGGATCAAGCCCGCCGATGGGGCCAGGGCCGTGACCACGAGAGGCATCGCCGCTCCAACCGCAAAGCTCCCAGCCGATGCCGGCGCCGCCTGGATTGGACGCGCGCGAAACATATCGGAGATGCCGAGTTCGTCGCGGGCATGCGCCCCGATCGCGTCATGCCTCACCAATTGCTCGGCAACTTGCTCTGCGAGCGAAGAATCCAGCCCGCGAGCGACGTAGATTGCCGTGAGTTCCCTTTGCTCTCCCTTTTCGTCTGCTCTGAGTTCCGCCCGTTCGAGTTCGGTGTCAGCCTGTGAGTGGACAGACACATACTCACCGGCCGCCATCGACATAGCTCCAGCCACCAGGCCGGCAACCCCGCGACCAACACGTTGCTGCGGGTCGCATGCGCAGCCGCCACACCAAGCACCAGGCTTGACGTCGAAAGGATGCCGTCGTTCGCGCCCAGTACCGCAGACCGTAGCCAGCCGATTCGACCCGTGCGGTGCAGTTCCTTGTTGACGATGTACACCATGAAACCTCCTCGATCTGGCAACCGCCGGAAACAGCCGTCAGTTGGGAAGTCCTTTTCAAAGGCACCGGGGCGAGTAGACAGACTTCTCCACCACGCCACTTAGCACGCCGCAAAAGAATGACACACGGCAACACGGGAGCATAGGCCGGTTTGACCATATTCATGTGTTTGGGCTTGTCACGATCAATCACTCAGGGAGCAGGCACATCGCTTGTGATTGGCTAACTCAAACAAGTAATGGAGGTTCAAAGCATGGTAAAGAAATTGCTATTCGCAGGGTTCGGCTTGGCGATTGCCGTCGGATTACGGGCTTCCAGCTTGGCGTAGATGCCCAGGAGTTCTTCATGGCCGTTGCGGGCCGCCTCGAAGCCATCGAGCAAAGCTTGGCGTGTCAAGCCGATGGGTGTAGACGGAACGGCGTTGAGGATGCCTTCGAGCTCCTGCAAACGGCTAGGGGCCTCAGTGGTGCCGATGAGCGCTTTGAGTCCTTCATATGTCATGCCCTCGGGGTGCGTGAGAACGAGCGCAGCCTCTTCGTTTGCCAGGTCTAGCAATGCTTGGGCTTCGCCGTTGACCGTAGCTTGGTCCGCGGCCACGGTGTTGCGGCGGGTTGTCAAGGCGAACTGTTTGACGCCAGTCAGTACGAGCTGCTGATCAATCGATTCGTTGAAGTGACCCACGAACTCGTTGAACTTGTCCATGCCGTACAGTGTGGCGATTAGCTCCGTGCGTTGACCGGGCGGCCGATTCAAGAAGAGGCTTTTGCGAGGTTCTCCTCAAGAGGACTGCCAAAGCGAAATTTCAGTCGCGATGCCGACTTATAATTCGTAATCCGGGAACACCGCCTCGAAACTCATTTCGGGAGCGCGGAAACGGTTGAGGGACTTGGGATGACTTCCGGAGCTACCAACGCTCCGGCCCGAACGGCTTGGTTACGGTTCTCGGGAATGAGTTTTCGATCGGCGGCTGAGAGATACATGCTAAGAGAGAGCAGGAGGTACTCTGCTCTCTCAACCGCGGCAGCTTGCTATCACTTCTCGACCCTCGGACACTGGCGATTAGCCGGCATCCCTACTGCAAGCTCATGGACCGGGCTCCGGATCGGCCGAAGCGCAGCTGTTGCAGAAGCAGCTTGCGGGCATCGTCACTCAGAACCCTCGGGCTGATCGCGGCTTGTGAAGTGCTTTCGCCGGTCGCAACAAGGTGGGTCGGCCTTGCCAGATAGGTGTGAATTTCGCCGTTGCTGGTCAGACCCAAGCCAGTGATCTCTCCGCGTGAATTGATGGAGCAAGCAGTCAGTAGATACAGGGGAGTATCATTCGCAACCAGGGTGTTGAGGTCGATCATCGCGCCTTCCTTCCACAGAAACGCCCGCGGATTGAAGTTAGCGTCCAGGGAGGCGCCAACCACCGAGGCGGCATCATTAATACTGATGCTGACGCTCGCTACGTCCCCGGAGATCGTGCCCAAGTCCCGCATCCCATTGCTCCGGGTCCAGAGAAAAGCGTGAAAGGTGGTGTCGCCCGGTAAGTCAGAGTTACCGACCACCTGACCTTGGCTATTAACGTCATAGGCGATGTTTCCGCCCGCCTGTCCCGTTTCGCCGCCGAGATTGCCGAGATCAGTCACTATGCCCTTTTCCCAGAGCAAGGCATGAACTGGCACGAGGTTGTAGAGGAAATTCGCGTTGAATGCTGCACAAGTACCCGACCCGCCGACGACCTGTCCGTTGTCGTTGATCTCCTGGGCCACACCATCTGAATCGCCCCCAAACGTAGGCAGTTCGTGAATCACTCCTCTTTCCCAGACGGCGGGCTTAAAGTGGAGAACTTGGGGAGCTGGGCAGCCCGGGTCCGGTGTCGAGTTCTCCGCAAACCCGGCCACTTCTCCCCGGTTGCTGATCGCCATGGCCGCGCCGTTGTTGCCACCGAGTGTCGGGAGCTGAAACATCTTCCCGTCCTGCCACAGGAAGGGCAGACAGGCAAGGTGGGTACCGAATCCGCAAAAATCTTCGCCGTTAGCATCCTGAGTGGAGGTTTCAGCTTCACCGGCGGTCTGGAAACTTTCGTTGTTGCCAAACGCGAAGCTGTTCGGTCCTCCGAGCCCGGGCGCGCCGATGTCCTTCATTTGCCCGTTGAGCCAGAGGACGGCGTTCTGAGTACCGTCAGGGAGGCTGGCCGAACCACTCACCATGCCATTCCGGTTGATGAAGAATGGCTGGCTAAACGTTCCGCCATCCAACGTGCCGAGGTCGGTGACGGAATAGCGGGCGGGCTCGGGCATAGGTTCCCGTGTCGCTGACTGTTCCTGCGCGGTGAGCCGAACCGGCATCGCTAGCGCAGCCAGCAGGCCCACTGCGCGGATGGAATTCAACAGTGTGGGTTTCATTTTCATTTCCTCCTTCGTTTAATGCTGCAAAATGTCTTGCCGGACGACTTCTGTCGCCTTCACTTAAGTAGGCGCAAACGGCGGCGGAGAACTATCATGCAGGATTATTTTTTTTGAAGAGGTGGCGGTAAGGGGCTAAGATTCCCATGGTGTCGGGGAATGGGAAAGCTACCGCGATCACGCGACGATGAGGCGAACGCGCTACCGATCGGGGAGGTGAGTGGGTTGCTCCGGGCATGGGGCGACGGAGATCGCGCCGCGCTCGATAAGCTTACCCCCATCGTTTATGACGAACTCTACCGCCTCGCACGTCGCTACATGAGAGGCGAGCGGCCGGGACATAGCCTCCAAACCAGTGCCCTGGTCAATGAAGCCTACCTACGCTTGGTGGATTACAAGCGAATGAAGTGGCAGAATCGCGCCCATTTTTTTGCGGTTTCGGCCCAGCTGATGAGGCGCATTCTGGTTGAACATGCGCGGCGCCACAACCTGAAACGCGGAGGCGGCGTGCAGCATGTTTCCCTGGAAGAGACGGCCATCGTGGGCGGCGGCGCAGTCTGCGGACTTGGTGGCGCTCGACGAGGCAATGGACGCGCTGGCGCGGCTCGATCCGCGTAAGGTTCAGGTCGTCGAAATGCGCTTCTTTGGCGGACTCAGCGTGGAAGAGACGGCGGAGGTGCTCAAAGTATCGCCCGTCACCGTGATGCGGGACTGGAGCACCGCCAAGGCCTGGCTCTACCGCGAACTTGGCGGGCGGGTAGACCGATGGACGTGATCGGTGGAAACAGGTTGATAGCCTCCTGCAATCAGTGCTGGAGCGGCCGCCGGAAGAGCGCGACGCATTTCTGCGGCAACGCATGCGCGGCCGACGAAGCGCTTGAGCGCGAGATACGCTCTCTGCTGGCGGCACAGCAACAGGCAGCAGGATTCCTGGAGAGTCCCGCCATCGAAGCGGCTGCGCGGGCCCTTGCCCACCAGCAGAACAGAGACGGAGGCAACCAGAAAACCAGCTGATTCCACGATCGGACGCACCGTCTCCCATTACCGCGTCATCGAGAAGACTGGGCGGCGGTGGCATGGGCGTGGTGTACAAGGCCGAGGACATCGACCTCGATCGCTTTGTTGCCCTGAAATTTTTGCCGGACGGACGTAGCCCAAGACCCGCAGGCGCTTAGAACGCTTCCGCCGCGAAGCCCGGGCCGCTTCTGCCCTGAACCATCCCAACATCTGCACGATTTACGAAATCGGCGAACAGGACCGATCAAGCGTTCATCGCCATGGAGTTTCTGGACGGGATGACCCTGAAGCACCGCATTGCCGGACGTCCGCTTGGAAACTCAAGTGGTTCTGTCGCTGGCTATCGAAATCGCCGACGCGCTCGATGCCGCTCACGCCGCTGGCATCATTCATCGCGACATCAAGCCGGCGAACATCTTCGTCACCAAACGCGGCCATGCGAAGGTTCTCGACTTCGGGCTGGCCAAGGTTCTGTACTCAAATGCAGAGGGCACTGACGTCGAACGCCTCCACCATTGAAGAGTCTCTGACCAGTCCCGGCGACTGCCGTGGGCACGGTCGCATACATGTCGCCGGAACAAGTCCGCGCCAAGGAGCTGGATGCGCGAACCGATCTGTTCTCTTTTGGAGTGGTGCTCTACGAGATGGCAACCGGCGTGTTGCCCTTCCGCGGAGAAAGCCAGGGAGTGATTTTCGAGTCCATTCTGAACCGTGCCCCGATTCCTCCCGTGCAGCTGAATCCCGACGTGGCCCCGGAACTGGAACGGATCATCAACAAGTGTCTGGAAAAAGACCGCAATCTCCGCTACCACCACGCTTCAGAGATCCGAACCGACCTGCAACGGCTGAAGCGGGATACGGAGTCGGGGCAGGCGGCAACCAGTGCGAAGCCCAGAGATGCAACCAGCATCACAAAACGCTGGAAGGCAGTTGTTCTTGCTGCCGTGGTCGCGCTGGCGCTGTCTGGTGCGGTGGTTACTTCTACTTCCACCGAACGCCCAAGCTCACCGACAAGGACACTATTGTCCTCGCCGATTTCGTCAACACGACAGGCGACGCCGTTTTTGACGGCACCCTGCGCCAGGGGCTCGCCGTCCAACTGGAGCAATCGCCCTTTCTGAAAATCATGGACGACGAGCAGATGCAGCAAGACCTGCGGTTGATGAGCCTGGCTCCCGCGAGCCATATCACAAACCAGATCGCGCATGACATCTGCGTGCGGGACGGAGCCGCGGCCACCATCGACGGCTCCATCGCGAGCCTGGGTAAGAACTACGTCATCACGCTGCAGGCAACCACTTGCCAGGACGGCGCGACGCTGGCTCGGGAACAGATTCAGGCGGACGACAAGGAGCACGTCTTGAACGCGTTGGGAACCGCCGCCACGGCCATGCGCGCCAAGCTGGGAGAGTCGCTCAACTCGATCCAGAAGTTGAATCGTCCGCTCGAACAAGCGACCACTCCATCGCTGGAAGCTCTCCAGAACTACACCGCGGGCTATTCCGAGATGGTCCACGGCCAATTTCTGGCCGCTGTCCCGTTGTTTGAGCGCGCCATTGCGCTCGATCCAAATTTCGCGATGGCTTACTTCTATCCTCGGCGTCGCGTTCGAAAATGCCGGGGACGTAGAGCGCAGCCGGGAATACACACGAAAAGCTTTCGGTTTGATCGACCGAGTTTCCGAGTTTGAGCGGGACCTCATTACGGCTAACTACTACTCGTATGATGGCCAGTCTGACAAAGCGATTGACGCATATCGGTTGGGTGTCCAGAACTATCCCCGCTTTTGGGGATTCCATAACGACTTGAGTGTCGAGTACATAGACCTGGGGGAATTCGAAGAGGGACTCAAGGAGGGCCAGGAAGCGACTCAGCTGGAGGCGAACGTTGAACCTCCCTATCGGCGCCTACTGGACGCCTACATCTGCCTGGATCGGCTCGCCGAGGCGAAGCAATTGGCGGAGAAACTGCGGGCGCAGGGAGTCGATGGAGCGAGGATCCACCAGCGCTTCCTCGAAATCGCTTACGTCGAGGGCGATGCTGCGGCTGCTGCGCGGGAGATTCAATGGTTCGCAGGCAAGCCGGAGGAGTACCTCAGCTTTGGCTTGCAGGCGGCCAATCGGAATGCTCTTGGCCAGCGTCGCGAGTCGGGCAAGCTGTACCGGCGAGCCGCGGAGACAGCGCTGCGCCATGGGCTCAGGAACGCCGCCGCCGAATTTGAAGAGGCCGATGCGCGTGCCGACGCGCTGTCGGGTAATTGCCAGACCGTGCGGCGACTGGGGCGTCCTGCACTGGCACTGGCCATGTGCGGCGATGCGGTCCAGGCGGAGAAGCTCGCCGCGGAGACTTCGAAGCTGTTTCCAAACGGAACCCTCTGGAATGCGGTGCAGCTACCCGCGATTCGCGCTGCGATCGCGCTCAAGCGCGGTCAGCCCGCCAAAGCAGTGGAACTGCTGGCATCCGCCTCGCCCGTACGAGCGCGCTTACCCCGAGGCGGTGTACCTGCGGGGTTTGGCTTACCTGGGTCTGCGTGAAGGCGCTAAGGCAGCGGCTCGAGTTCGAAAAGATCCTGGATCACAAGGGCGCCAATTGGGGCAGTGCTTGGCAACATCCCTATTGGGGACAGTTCTACTCGCTTTCCTACCTGGGCTTGGCGCGTGCTTACGCCCTACAGGGCGACACCGCCAAAGCGAAGACTGCTCACCAAGATTTCCTCACACTCTGGAAAGACGCCGATCCCGACATCCCCATCCTGAAAGATGCCAAGGCAGAATACGCGAAGCTGCAGTAAGCGGGTTATCCCCAAGGAAGCTCCCTTCCGCGAGATACAACTGGATCAGGACCGGTAAACGCCGATTGGACCGACGATACCCACCCGAACGGCTAATACTGGAAAGCTTGCCGTGATCGGTTGCCCAGGCAGACCCGATTCCCCGATTGGCGGGCGCATGACGAGCAAGGAAAGTGCACTCATTAGAGCCGGAGCCTTATACCGCCCGCACACCCAAAGGCGCAAACACCTGCTGCGCTGTCAGCCGGTACAGTGTGGCAAGCCCAACCCCTAGCTCTCGCGAAACTGCTCCCCAGGAAGCGCCAGCGGCACGCAGGTCGGCAACTCTGGAAGAGTCCGCAACTCGCCGCGGACGACCAAGCCGCTTGCCCTTCAACGAGGCGCAACGTTTGGTGCTTTGCTGGATCGCTACGATGCGCAAGAGATGTCGGCGCGCTATTCGACCAGCACCGCCTGTCGCTCTTACATCCGGACGCATATCCGGCCAAGGTGGGCAGGGTATGCACTCGCTGAAGTGAAGGCTTTTCGTGTGGAACAGTGGCTGAAGACTTTGACCTTGGCACCGAAGTCCAGGAATCACATCAAGACGATCATGCCGCGGAATGCCAGAAACTGCTCGCGCATCTCCAAACCGAGCCGTACCGGACCATGTTGATGGTTGCGATGTCTCTGTGCCTTCGTTGCTCGGAATGGGCTGCGCTGCAATGGCAGGATGTGGATTTCGATGCTGGGACGATCTCCATCAACCGCGCCATTGTGGTCAATCGCGTGGATGAGGTGAAGACCGCCTACTCGGGCAAGACTCTTCCTTTGCATCCGATGCTAGCGTCTGCTCTCTCGGAACAGCGCAATCGGTCGCTATGGACAGGGCCGGGCGATTGGATTTTCGCCAATCCCCAAAGCGGCGGAACGAAGCCTTATCAGCCCTGGAAGTACGCTGCAAAAAAAATGAAAGAGGCGGCCATCAGAGCGGGGCTGGGGGAGGGCATCGGCTGGCATACTTTCCGGCACAGCTACTCCTCGATGCTGCGCGATCTCCAGGTGGACGTGAAGGTACAGCAGGAACTTCTGCGGCACGCAGATATTCGCACGACGCTGAATGTGTACACGCAGGGCGTCCCTGAGAATCTGAGAACCGCAAATGATTTGGTGGTTTTGGAAGTGCTTACCGGGTCCATCCAGTAGGGATGAGACCCTGAATGGACCCTCGCGTAAGCTTAACGATTGGGAACTACAGGTTTGTTGGGGTGGGTAGTGGGACTCGAACCCACACCATCCGGTGCCACAGACCGGCGTTCCACCATTGAACTATACCCACCATGAACCGAAATCGATTATAGCAGACCGGCGCCAGCGCTTCTGTTACCCGGCCGGGGCGCAAAGTGGGTGCCCTGCGCCGGAAACAAGCGCAACAAAGGCCCGGATCGCACCAGGCCTTGCTTCAATCCCTTTCATCTTTCTCGCCGTGTCCTCACTACTGCATCCGTCCTACTCCCATGTACTCAAAGCCCAGGCCACGAAGCCGCTCGCGATCCAGCAGGTTTTTCGTATCCACAATCAGCGGACGGCGCAGCAGGGTCTTCATCCTCACAAAGTCCAGGCTGCGGAATTCCGGCCACCCCGTCGCCAGGATCAGCGCGTCTACTCCCTCCGCGGCCGTGTAAGCTGAGTCGCACATGGACACAACCTGCGCCAACTCCCGGTCCGCTTGTATCATCGCAAACGGATCGTAGGCTCGCACCACGGCGCCGCTCTCCACCAGTTGTCGCGCCAGCGCCACCGAGGCCGATCCCGCCACCGAACTGGTGTGCGGCTTCACCGCCAATCCCAGCATTCCCACCCGCTTATCACGCAGTGTCGGCATCACTTCGGCGATGCGGCGCATGGTGCGCTCGGCATGTTGCTGGCTCACCGCCCGCGCCGCCGCCAACATCTTCAATTCCACTCCTTTACGCGCTGCCAGCGCCGTCAGGCTGGCAATATCGCCTTCCACAAAGCTGCCGCCCAGTCCCACGCCTGCCTGCAGGCAGCGCGGCGCAATGCGCTTGTCCAACCCCAGCGCCAGGGACAGATCCAGGGCATCGGCGTTGACCTGCTCGCAAAGCGTCGCCATCTCGTTGATGAATGAAATCTTGGTTGCCAGAAACGCGGTCGCAGCCTCGCGCACCAGCTCCGCCGTCTCCGCGTTGGTCACAATCACCGGGGTGCCGCGCATGACCAGCGGACGGTAGATGATCTTCAGCAGCGCGATGTTCTGGGGACTGCTGGTGCCAAACAGCAGCCGGTCCGGCCAGTTAAAGTCTTCCACCGCGCAGCCATCGGTCAGTGAGATCGGATGTGACACCACCGCCTGCTCGTACCCCAACGAGCGGAACTTCCGCGCGATTCGCGCCACCGTACCCACCGGCGTCGGAGTGCAAATCAACAGCAGCGCGTCGGGTTGCGCCGTTTTCGCCAGGCTTACCGCCAGGGCTTCGCTCTCTTCGGGATTGTCCTGCGCCAGGTAGATCACCTGCGAGCGCGCCATCTGCGCCTCGATCTCGGTCGAGAACGTCAGTCTGCCCGCACGCACGTTGCGCCGGATAATCTCTTCCAGGTTTTTCTCGTAGAAGTCGATGCGCCCTTCCCGCAGATTCAGAATCTTCCCTTCTGCGCAATCGCAGCACACCACGGGCGTTCCAAAATCCGCCAGGCAGGCCGAAAGAACCGTCCCTAAGTATCCAGCTCCATAAACGGCAATCTGCATTGTATCCTCGTTGCGACCCCTCGCGTGGCACCCATGGCGTTCTGCGGCAAGCGAGTGGGGAGGTTCCGGCGCATTGCGGATCGCGCCTCGCTCAGATCATTAAGCGTTGAACCAATTGGATTTGCAAGGTGAAAGACGGCCACTGTCCACTCGTGCGCCAGCCGCCAGGCCTCGGCCGGAGGGAGATTACCGCGGCACAGCCGACAGCGCGACCTCGGCCAGGTCGGTCCAGGTGTGATCATTGCCGCGCACAAAAGTCAGCCGTTCCACAAATATCCGATGCGACCCGGGATAGCTTTCCCAGCGCATCTTGCTCATTTGCAGCACTTCGGCGGCGCGATCATTGTTGCCCAGCTTCGCCACCGTCACGTGCGGCATGTAAGGAAGCGGCTCGTCGTAGGCCAGCGGCGTGCGATTCAGCAGGTCGTGCAACTCCCGCATCCGGTAACCGGCGTAACTGACCCGGATGAACACTGTTGGTGTGATCGGCAGGAAGCTTTCCACATCGCCCAGCTCCACTTGGAAGGGAGCCACCTGCCCACTTAGCCGGCGCAGCATGGCCACCGCTTCTTCTTCCGACCCCTGCAGCGGCCGCGGCGGCAGCACCGTCAGATGGGTCGGCAGGTGGGCGTGCACCGGATGCAGTTCACGCCGCAAATCCTCCACAAACTCACCGAGCTCGCTTTTTACGTAGGCGACCAGCGCGTATTGATCAGGACGGCAGATGTCGCAGGACATGGCAAATTATCATTATATGCGCCGCCACCCAGAGTGCAAGCCAGCACTTCGACGGCGTCCGGCTGAGCCTTCCCGGGAGGGGTGAGCCTAATTGGCAGCCGCACCCTTGTCTTCGGCCACTCGCGTCTTTTCCGCGAAGCTGGCCACCTCGTCACCACGGAAGTACTTGGTCTTGTCCTGGCCCATCTCCGCCATCGCCGAATACGGCTTGCTGTAATCGTTGTTCGCGTTCCAGAACAAGAAGCCGTCACCGCCATTGGCGCGCGCCGCCGCAACCTGGATGCGTATGTACTCCGCGGAATAACTCCGGGTCTTCCAGCCAAAGGCCTGCAGCCACGGACGCAACACCACGCCGCTCGCCGCGGTCACCTTCTGGAAGCGCTTCATCGACTCCCCGATAAAGTGTTCCGGCGCGTCCCCGGGAGAGCTGTACCCGTCCATGCCGAAGAAGTGCGAGGGATAGATCATCGGCGACATCACGTCGCAGTATTTCGCCATCTGCGCAACATCCTGCCCGGTGTGTGCCAGGTCAACCGTCCGCTCCCAGGCCATCACTCCAAACACGTCCAGCGAAAACAGCACACCCGAGGGCTTCAGCTCAGCTTGCGCCCGTTCGAGGAACTTCGTGATCACCTCGGCCCGCGTCCAATCCGGATGCTGCGCCTCAAACAGGAAGCGCGCGTCTTTCTGCTCGCCTTCCGCGGGGAAGCGCACGTAGTCAAACTGAATCTCGTCCGCCCCATGTGCGGCCGCAAACTTCGCCAATCCAATGTCGTACTCCCAGATCTTCGGATTCGACGAGTCCGTCCACACCAGCTTCCCGTTCTCCCGCCACGCGCCGCCGTTCTTGCGCGATTGCACCGCCAGTTCCGGATGCCTCGTCACCAGCATTTCGTCGCGGAAGATGGCGATGCGCACAATCACGTGCATCCCCTGGGAGTGCAGAAACCCGATGAACTTCGCCAGGTTGCGGATCGAATAGCTTTTCTGCACTGGCGCCAGTGGCAATCCAGTCGCCACGCTCACCGAGCCGTCGGAATCCTTCATGTCGAACACCACGCTGTTGCCGCCCGCCGCGCGCCATCGGCGAATGATTTCAAGTCCCTTGGCGCTGCCCGCCATCGCACCCGTCAGGTACACGGCGCGCACCTCAAAATCCTTCGCAATCCGCACCGGCTTCTCCGTCCAATCTTCCCGGTAGCGGGGAATCACGATCCCGGTCCCAGGCTTGGGCCAGTTCCCCTTGATCTCCGGATTCGCCGAGCGTATCGCCCGCTCCAGTTCGCTGCCCGTCATAAAGCTCGTCAGCGGCAGGTATTGATGCACGATGCCGGCCAGAGTTTCACCCTTGGCCACCACGTGCAGTTTTCCCTGGGTACCCAAAGTGCTGGCGCCACGCAACACTGCGGGAGTAATCCGCGTCTCCGGCTTGGCCAAACGGCGCGCCTCTGCCCCAGCCCCTGGAGTCGGGATGCCGGCAGGCTTCGGCAGTGTTTCGATCATCGCAAATGCCGCAAGCAGGAGAGTGGCAAAGATTACAACCGAGAGAAACAACGGCTTCCGCAACATATTCCCAATCCAGACTTGAACCCAAGCGGATACTAACATGCATCCCCGCTGCGCAACGAAGCTCGATCACCGCCGCGCCGCGGGATATAGCTTCTCTGGCTCCATCCCAAATTTCAGAACCTGAATGAACGAGTCTGCCGACAGTGGCAGCGTAGCGCTACCTCCCGGCCCAACCCAGCCGCTAAACCGGAATTCCAAGATGCTGCCGCAGTCTCGTCAGCGCCGCTTCTGAGGTCAGCCCATATTTCTTGCGCAAATCGTCCGGCTTGCCGTGTTCAATAAACTGGTCGGGCCAGCCGATCCGCAGCACCGGCGTGCTCAGTCCCTGCCGGCTCAGTTCCTCCAGCACGGCGCTGCCAAAGCCTCCGGCAAGGGCATGGTCTTCCAGCGTCAGCAGGATTTCAGCCGAGCGCCCGAATTGTCCGATCACTCCCGCGTCCAGCGGCTTGGCAAAGCGCGCGTTGATTACGGCCGCGGCTACGCCTTCCAGAGCCAGCGTCCCGGCAATCTCGCGCGCCATCGGCAACATCGCTCCCAGGGAGAAGATGGCGACCCTGTCCTGCCCTGTCTGCTCCAGGATTTCGGCCTTGCCAATGGCGATCACGGCGGGCTGTTCCTTCACCTCGACGCCCGGCCCAATGCCGCGCGGATAGCGTACCGCCACCGGTCCGTCGTGCAACATCGCCGTATACAGCATGTCGGCGAGTTCGTCCTCGTCCTTGGGATTCATGTGCACAATGTTCGGAATCCCGCGCAGGTAGCTGATGTCGAACAGTCCGTGGTGGGTGGGCCCGTCGTCTCCGCTCAGGCTGCCGCGATCCATGCAGAAAACTACCGGCAGTTTCTGCAGGCAAACGTCATGCACCACGGGATCGAAGGCGCGCTGCAGGAATGTCGAATAAATGGCCACAAACGGCTTGAATCCCTTGGTGGCCATTCCCGCCGCAAACAGCACGGCGTGTTCTTCGGCAATGCCAACGTCGTAGTACTTGCCCGGATGCACCGCCCGGAAGCGATCCAGCGCCGTCCCGTTGGGCATCGCGGCGGTGATCGCGATGACCCGGTCGTTGTCCGTCGCAAGCTTGGCCAACGAGTCGGCGAACACCTCCGAGTAGGTCCGCTGGCCCAGCGGCTTGGTCTCGCCGGTCTCGGGATCGTACGGCCCCAGGCCATGGAACTTCTTCTGCTTTTCTTCCGCCGGCTCAAAGCCCCGGCCCTTTTGCGTGATCACGTGCAGCAGCACCGGCCGCTCCAGCGTCTTCAGAAACTGGAACGTGCGGATCAGCGAGGCAATGTCATGTCCATCGGCGGGCCCATAGTATTTCAGCCCGAACTCTTCAAAGATTACCGACGGCCACAGCATGCTCTTGGCCGCTTCTTCGGCCTTCCGCGCAACCTGCGCCGCTGACTTGCCGCCTACTTTCTCCACCAGCTTGGCCGCCCGTTCGTACAGCCGATGGTACTGCGGGCTGGTCACAATCTTGTTGAAGTAGCTGGCGATGGCGCCAACGTTTTTGTCAATCGACCACTTGTTGTCGTTCAGCACGATGATCAGCCGCTTGGTCTGCGGGCTGATGTTGTTCAGCGCCTCGTAGGTGATGCCGCAGGTGAAGGCGGCGTCTCCGGCCAGCGCCACAACGTGCTCCTTGCCTCCCAGCTTGTCGCGCGCAACCGCCATCCCCAGCGCCGCGGAAAGCGCCGTGCCTGCATGTCCCGCCCCGTAGCAGTCGTGCACGCTCTCGGTACGCAGCATGAAGCCGTTCAACCCGCCGGGACTGCGGATGGTCGCAAAGCGATCGCGCCGTCCCGTCAGCAGCTTGTGAACATACGCCTGGTGGCTCACGTCGAAAAGAAAGTGATCGGTCGGCGTCTCGAAAACGTAGTGCATCGCGATCGTCAGCTCAACCACGCCCAGGTTGGGACCAAGGTGACCGCCCGTGCGCGCCAGCACCGTGATCAGTTCGCTGCGAATCTCCTCGGCAAGCTGGATGAGTTCGGCAAGCGACAACTGCTTTACGTCCGCCGGCGATTGAATAGCGTCAAGAATGGGCGTCATGTTGATCGACTATGTTACCGCCGAATGCCCCTCTCTACGATTGCTTTTATGTTCATCATCTTATGCTCATTAACATAGAGTGAGACGAGCCATCGCCGGCCACCCTTGCCTTTCGCCCCATCCCGGCTCATCCCTGGCGGCGCTTGATTTTCCTTGCTTTGGAAACTCCCGCCTTCGTCCCGGATCGCCGCCTCGGAAAAACGCGCTCAAAGATTTTATCCACGTTGCGCAACTGGCGCTTGAGGTCGAAGGCGCGGTCCAGCGTCTTTTTACTAACCCGCGAGGTGATCTCCGGATCGGCCGAGACCAGTTCGCGGAAGTTCTTTTCCTCGCGCCACGCCTGCATCGCATTGCGCTGCACAATCCGGTAGGCGTCTTCCCGCGCCACCCCGGCTTCCACCAGGTCCAGCAGCAGTTGGCCACTAAACACCAACCCGCCCGTCGAATGCAAGTTGCGCAGCATCCGCTCCGGATACACCAGCATGGTGTCCACCAGGTTGCTGGTTTTGGCCAGCAGGTAGTCGAGCAGAATCGTCGAGTCGGGCAGGATGACGCGCTCCACCGAGGAGTGCGAAATGTCGCGCTCGTGCCACAGCGCCACGTCTTCCAGCGCCGGTTGCACGTTGCCGCGAATCACCCGCGACAAGCCTGAAATCTGTTCGCAGGTGATCGGATTCCGCTTGTGCGGCATGGCCGACGATCCCTTCTGCTTTTCGCTGAAGAACTCCTCGGCTTCGCGCACCTCGGTCCTCTGCAAATGGCGGATTTCAGTGGCGATCTTATCCAGGGTACAGGCCACAACGGCCAGTACGGCCACGTAGAAAGCGTGCCGGTCGCGTTGAATCACCTGCGAGGAAACCGCCGCCGTCGCCAGCCCCAGCCGCTCGCAGATCAACTCCTCGTACTTGGGATCGAGGTGCGCGCCATTGCCAACCGCGCCGCTCAGCTTGCCCACCCGCATCTGTTCCGTGGCAAAATCAAAGCGCTCCAGGTTGCGTTGCATTTCGCTGTACCAGTTCGCAATCTTCAGACCGAAGGTGATCGGCTCCGCGTGCACTCCGTGGGTGCGCCCGATCTGCGGCGTCTGCCGGAACTCCAGGGCGCGACGCGCAAGCACCACCAGGAATTGTTCGATGTCCGTCCGCAGCAGAGCCGAAGCTTGCCGCAGCAGAAGCGCCTGCGAGGTGTCCACCACGTCGTTCGACGTCAGTCCATAGTGCAGCCAGCGCGACTCGGGGCCAACTTTTTCCGCCACCGCCGTGGTGAAGGCGATGACGTCGTGCTTCACCTCGGCCTCAACCTGGTAGATGCGTGCCACTTCAAAGCCCGCGCCTTTCACCCGGATTGCCCGTGCCGCCGACTTGGGCACAATGCCCGCTTCGGCCAGGGTTTCACTGGCGGCCACCTCAACCTGCAACCAGGTGCGGAACTTGTTTTCGTCACTCCATATCTTGCCCATCTCGGGGCGGGTATAACGGGAAATCAAAGCGAGCTCCTTGCCGGGCTCTCACTCAGGCCCGGGCTCCTTATTGTAACAATCCCGGCATGGAGTCTCGGAGTTTGTCTCCGCCCCAAAAAAAGGGGCCGGGAACGGCCCGGCCCTTACAGGAGGAAATCACCCTTGATCCGGTGCCCAGGGGGAAAAGGGAAACCGGTCTTGCAAACTTTAACGGCTGCCCGGAGGCAATTCTTTAGCTCTTCGCAACCCCTAGCAACGCACTCATTTCTTCGTAAAGAAATCCCTGGCCGGGCCGGTAAGGCTGCACCCATTTGCCATCGACCACAAACTGCGGAATGGAGCGTTTCCCGGTATGACGAACCACCTCGTCGGCGGCGCCCGGAGTGGTCTCAATGTTGATTTCCTGGTAGGCAATCTGGTGCTTGTCGAGGAAGCGTTTCGCCTCGCGGCAGTCCCCGCACCACGGTGCTGAATAAACGAGTAATTGCATACCGAATGGATGAGGCAGCGTGCCGCAAAGGTTCAATTTTCACCGCGCAAAACCACTCCCCATGCGCCTTTCCCAAACGCTCCGGACCCAACGCGACCAGGCCTCTCCGCGCGCCAACAGAAACGCCGCCGGCGTACCGGCAGCGTCTCCTCGTCGAACCCAGTGCGGCTTAGTTGAACAGCAGCGCGCCGTCGGTCTTCTCCTCGCCCACCTCGCGGTAGAAGAGCTGGTTGTTGTCGAGATAAACCTCGACAAACGCCGGACGGGTTTTGATGCTGCCCTGGATCAGCGCTTCTGACAGCGGATCTTCCACGTACTTCTGCAGCGCACGCCGCAGTGGACGCGCTCCGTAGCTGCGATCCGTAATGGTCTTATCCAGAATCCACTTGCGCGCGTCTTCCGTCACCGTGATCGTGATCGCCCTCTGCGCCAGGTTGTGATTCAGCTGCGTCACCATCAGCTCCACGATCTGGTTCAGATCCTGTTCGCTCAGGGCGTTGAAGATCACCACTTCGTCCAGGCGGTTGAGGAACTCGGGATTGAAGGTCTTCTTCACCTCGCTCTTCACCATCTCTTCAACCTTGTCGCTGATCTTCTCTTCCTTCTCGAGGAGAAGCCCAGACCTTCGCGCTTGATCATGTGGCGCGCGCCGATGTTGGAGGTCATGATGAGGATCACGTTCTTGAAGTCCACCGTGTTGCCCAGGCCGTCGGTCAGCTGCCCATCCTCAAACACCTGCAACAGGATGTTGAACACATCCGGGTGAGCCTTCTCGATTTCATCCAGCAACACCACTGAATACGGTGCGCGCTTCACCCGCTCCGTCAGTTGTCCGCCTTCCTCGTAGCCCACATAGCCCGGAGGCGAGCCGATCAACTTGCTCACCGAATGCTTCTCCATGTACTCCGACATATCGAAGCGGATCAGGCTCTTCTCGCTGCCAAACATGAACTGCGCCAGGGTTCGCGCGGCTTCCGTCTTGCCAACGCCGGTCGGGCCAAGGAACAGGAACGAGCCGATTGGACGCGCCGGATTCTTCAATCCCGCGCGCGAGCGCCGGATCGCCCGGGCCAGCGCGCTGATCGCCTTCTCCTGCGAGATCACCCGCTTGTGCAACTCCTCCTCGATCCGCAGCAGTTTTTGCGATTCTTCTTCCTTGATCGCCGACACCGGAACTCCCGTCCAGCGCGAGACCACTTCTTCGATGTCCTCGCGATGCACGATGCCCGTCGCGCTCTCATCCAGATGGAATTTTTCGCGCAGCTCGCGCAGGCTCTCGCGCTCCTTGCGTTCTTCGTCCGAATAGAAACGCGCCTTCTCGAATTCATGATTCGCAATCGCGTTTTCCATCCGGTGAACGATAAACTTGATGCGCTTCTGCACCTCGGTGATCTCTTCCGGCAACGCCGACTGCCGCAGCTTCACCCGCGCTCCCGCTTCATCGATCAAGTCGATCGCCTTGTCCGGCAGGAAACGGTCCGGAATGTAACGGTTCGAGTGCGACACCGCGAAGTTGATCGCCTCGTCGGTGTAGCTGACCGCGTGAAACTTCTCGTAGCGGTCCTTGATGCCCATCAGGATCTTCACCGAATCCGCCTCGTTCGGCGGCGGCACCTTTACCGATTGGAAGCGCCGTTCCAGGGACCTATCCTTTTCAATCGACTTGCGGTACTCACCCGGCGTAGTCGCGCCAATGCACTGGATTTCGCCACGCGATAGCGCCGGCTTCAAAATGTTGGCCGCGTCCAGCGATCCCTCGGCCGAGCCCGCTCCCACCAGGGTGTGCAACTCATCGATGAAGATGATCGAGTTCTGATTTTCGATCAGTTCCTTCATGATCGTCTTCAGCCGTTCCTCAAACTGCCCGCGATATTTCGTGCCCGCGACAATCAGGGAAAGATCCAGGGCGAGCACCCGCTTTTCGGCCAGGAACGACGGCACTTCTCCGTCGGCGATGCGCTGCGCCAAACCCTCCACAATCGCCGTCTTGCCCACGCCCGGCTCGCCAATCAGCACCGGGTTGTTCTTGGTGCGGCGGCACAGAATCTGAATCGTGCGGTCCACCTCGCCATCGCGGCCCACCAGCGGGTCCAGCTGATTCTCCATCGCCGCCTGGGTAAGGTCGCGTGAGAACTCCGCCAGCAGTGACGACTCGCGGTTGGCGGCCCGTTGCGGCGCCTGCTGAACTTTCTCCTGCGTCGACCTCTGCAACTCCTCGCGAATCGCCGCCAGCTTCAGCCCGCGCTCGGCCAGCATCTCCGCCGCAAAACACTTCTCCTCGCGCAGCAATCCCAGCAGCAGATGCTCGGTGCCAATGTGCTTGTGGCTCAGCCGCTCGGCTTCCTCCGAGGCATACGCCAGCACCCGCTTGCACTCATTGCTGAGCGGCAAGTCCACGCTGGTCGAAACCTTTTCGCGAACCGTCGTGTGGGCTTCAATCTGCTTGCGGATCGAGTCCACCGACGAATGCTGGCGCAAAAAGCGATTGGTTAGCGCTTTGTCTTCGCGCAGCAGGCCCAACAACAGGTGCTCCGTCTCGATATACGGAGAGCCAAACTGACTGGCCTCGTATCGTGCAAAGAAGATGACCCGCCTCGCCTTTTCGGTGTACCGTTCAAACATTGTCTCTCTCCAGGTTCCTCCGCCCCCGGCCATTACTGCCGGCGGGAAACCTTCTCCCTGCTTCGCCTCTGGCGCCGCCGGAAAACCAATCCTCCGGAAACCGCCAATGGAGCCCACCCCGCTGGCTGCAAACGCCAGAGGGAACAAAAATCCTAGCCCTGTCTTTCTACCGCAAAACGTGGCGGCCAAAACCTGTCAATCTTGCTTTTGGTATTCCTCGTGAGCGTTACGCCCACTATGCCACTAAATCATCACCCAAGCGAACAGAATTTAAGCCGAAGCCGGCGATAAAGAATCCGGCGTCGCCTGCGTCAGCCCTCCACCCTCTAATCGGAGGGTGCGTCCGCAGCGGCGCGCAAATGCCAGATTGTGCGTCACCAGAATCGAAGTGAGCCGGTAACTGACGTGGAGTCTGGAGATTAACTCAAACACCGACTCCGCGGTGCGGTGGTCCAAATCCCCAGTCGGCTCATCGGCCAGCAACAGCTTCGGAGCCGTGATCAACGCCCGCGCCAACGATACCCGCTGCTGCTCACCCCCGCTCAGTTCCCCCGAACGATGATGTCCGCGGTCGGCAAGCCCAACCTCGCTCAGCCACTCGGCCGCTTTGGACTCCGCCTGGCGCCGGTTTTCACCGCGCACATACAGCGGCATCGCCACGTTTTCCAGCGCGGTGAACTCCGGCAGCAGGTAGTGGAATTGCCACACATACCCAATCTCGCGGTTGCGGAATTCCGCCGCATCTTCCTCGGTCAGCGACCGCAATCGGATGTCACGGAAATAAACCTCGCCCGAGCTTGCCGAATCCAGCGCTCCCAGAATGTGCAGCAGGGAACTTTTCCCCGCGCCACTCTGCCCCACGATCGCCAGCATTTCACCCTCCGAAACCCGGAATGACAGGTTGTCAAAGAGCACAAGCTCCGTGCTGCCAGAGCGGTAAACTTTGCCGAGAGCCTCAACCCGGAGGATCTCATCGTTCTCCATTGGATGCACCGCGCGTTCTCCCTGGTGCAAATTCACATCTCCACGGCGGGAACTTTCGTTCGCCTCGAGTGCAACCCGCAATTCTGTTTTCGCAGTCACCACCCGCACCTTCAATCAGACCACGTCAAACTCGTCTCGCCGCAACCTTGCCTGGCCTTCGTCCTACTCGTAGCGCAGCGCCTCGGCCGGCAGCACCCGCGCCGCCGATTGCGACGGATACAGCGTGGCAATCAAGCTGATCCCCAGTGAAACCGCCGCCACCAGCAGCGCATCCAGCGCCCGCGGCACAAACGGAACGTAGTCAATGGCGTACACCTCGGCGGAAAGCGAAATCCAGTGATAGCGTCCCGCCAGAATTGCTACCGTGTATCCCACCACCAGTCCCAGCGCGGTTCCAATCATGCCAATCAGCAATCCTTGCCAGATGAAGATCCGCCGCACCTGCCGGCGCCGCGCGCCCATTGAAACCAGCACCGCAATGTCGCGCGTCTTCTCCATCACCATCATGATCAGCGAAATCAAAATGTTCAGCGCCGCTACAAACACAATCAGCCCGATGGTGATAAACGTAACCACCCGCTCCAGCCGCAGCGCCCGGAACAGCGCCCGGTTCTGTTCCATCCAGTTCGTCGTCTGGAAGCCTTTTCCCGCCGCCGCTTCGATCTGGTTTCCGATCACCGCGGCGTTGTAAATGTCGTCCACCTTGAACTCCAGCACGCTAGCGACCATTCCCAGGCTGAACAATCGCTGCGAGTCGGCCAATGAGCACAGCGCCCAACTCGAGTCGTAGTCGTAAAATCCCGACTGAAAGATTCCCACCACTTTGAATCGCATGTAGCGCGGCGCCATCCCAAACGGTGTCAATTCACCCTGTGGACTGGTCACCAGCACCACCGACCCCACGCCTGCGCCCAGCGTCTCCGCCAAATCCTTGCCCAGCACAATCGGCGGCATCGCCTGCAGCCGGTCCGCCGCGCCCTCGAGCGACGATGGATCGGAATCCTCCGCCTTCGCCGGGCTTGCCGGTTGCGTTGCCGGTGCCCCAGCCTGCTCCCGGGCGCGCCGTTCGGCATCGGCCAGCGGTTGCGCGCTGCCCAGGTGAACCGAATCCAGCAAGGTCGTCACCTTGCGCTCGTCGTCGGGCACAATCCCCTTCAGAACCGCGCCGCCGGCCCGCGCCCCGCGTGAAATCAGCACCTGCTCGTAGATGGCCGGAGCCGCCGCCCGGACGTGCGGAAGCGTTTCCAGCCGTGCTTTGAGCGCCGGCCAGTCCTGGATCCCGTCGTTTTCCACCCGCATCAGGTTGATGTGCGAAGTCGAGCCCAGCAATCGCTCCTGTAAATCCTGGCGGAATCCATTGTTGATGGCGAGCGCGATAATCAGCGAGGCAACGCCGGCGGCAACTCCTAGAATCGAGATCGCGGTAATCACTCCGATCACCGCCTGGCGGCGCTTGGCGCGAAGATAGCGGGCGGCAATAAAAAGCTCGAAGCGCATGGCAGCAATTATAGAAGCTGAACAAAATTAATGATGCAGAGCGCGACCCGCTCAGCCTTCGCCGTGAAGATATCCACTGTCAATCCATCGCCTTGGAATCTCCAGACGCCATCAGCGCGAACGCACCATCGCGCCGCGTCTGCGTCAGGAGCGGTGCCGAGCCGCGCTCGCACCGCGCGCCAAGCGTAGACGCCAAGAGTAGAATGGATTTGCCGCCGCTCGATTGCGTACGAATCATCCTCATGGCGCTCCCAGGGAAGCTTTGACCAAAGCAAGGGACCATGCCTCGAGCCGGCACTGGAGCGCCTCACTCATGCCCATTCCTCTGTCCGCAAAATTGCGCGTTGCGCTGATCCGCACCGGGACCGGCCGCGCCCTGCTCTGCGCAATCTGTTGCGCAATGTGGTGCGCCATGTGCCCACCGGGAGTCGCGCAGCCGTCGCCCGCGCCTCTGGCCAACCTGGCTCAACCCTCCGAAACTCCACTCCCGGTAAGTTCCGCAACCCAGCTCCGGCCTGGCGATGACGGCTTCGTCCCCTTGGACGCCCAGCGGCGCGCCAGCCTGTTCTTCAAGGGATACCTCGGTTCGCCGGTGCCGTACTCAGCTTCGGTTGCCGAAGCCGCCGGCACTCTTATCGTAGGTGACCCCGATGGCTGGGGCCGGACCTGGAACGGCTACGGCAAACGCGTCGGCACAACCTTTGCGCTCTTTACCATGGAAGAAGCCATCCACGATACCGGCGACGCAGCCCTGCGCCTGGACCCGCGTTACTTCCGCTGCCGTTGCAATGGTGTCTGGCATCGTTCCTGGCACGCCCTCAAGATGACCGCACTCGCCTATGACGGCGAGGGGCAACTGCATTTGGATATGCCGCGCTTCGCCGGAGACTATGCCGCGTCCATGATCGTCACCACCTGGTATCCGCCGCACTACTCGCCGCTGGTGCAAGGCGTGCAGATGGGACACGTGCAAGTGGGAACTGACGTCGGCGTGAATCTCCTGCGTGAGTTCAGTCCCGAACTGAAGCGAATCCTGCAGAGGTTCAAGTTCAGGTAGCCGCAACCCGCTCAGTCTTTCGGCACCGGAAAGATCGCCGGCGTGTGTTCGCAGTATTCTTCCCACGCCGGGCCGAAGCGCGCGTGCAACTCGCGTTCCTCGAACCCGATCATGACCGCTCCCGTCGCCAGCGCAAAGGCGAACAGCGCAAAGCACGCCAGCGTGCCCGCGCCCAACGCAAAGCCGAGCATGGTGCAGAAGTGGCCGAGGTACAGCGGGTGGCGCACCAGGCCATGCACGCCGAAGGTGATCAGTACTCCCGGTTCGCGCTCCGGCTCCAGCTCATGCCGCCCGATCAGGCGCAGGAACGACAGCTCCCGCGCCGCATTGACATACATGAATACAGAGACCGCCCATAGCAGCGGCGCCATCACCCAGGTTCCGGCGTTGTGGTAGAGCAGCCGGTCGCGCCACGGATAGCTGCTGCCCCAGGCAACGCACCACATCACCACCCAGAGCGGAGCCAGCACCTTCAATTTGTAGCGGGCCGCGCGCCAGCGTCCGGCAAACGGATGCACCATCATCCAGTAGGCTGGGATGGTGGCGTAAATGCCGCAGGCAATCCAGGCCAGGGTGCGCAGCGATTGCATGCGCGGCCTCCCGCGCCGCGCTTCTTGATCGTGGCAGGCGCCGAAAGAAGAGTAGCAGAAGTCCAGCCGCGGCAAAGTGTAACCGCCCGCAACTTTGCTGAGCTTCTCCCGGCGCACCTGTGGTCCGGATCCGGATTCGCGCAACCATTCACCGTTCAGGCAATCGTTTGCACCCTCGCCGTTACTGTTTGGGTAATCGTTGCGCACTCCGCGCAACGATTGCTCAAACAGGCAAATGGGCGCCAAAAAGGATTGCCGGAACGATCAATCGTTACCGCTCCCCGATTCCGGACCAGCCCCTTATTTGGGATTGCGAAGGCAGCGGATTGCACCCCAACAGAATTCTCAAAATAAGGAAATTGTGCATCTATACTAGGCAAGACTCTGCCCGAGTCTGGCAAAGAAGGTCACCTCATGTCTGAAGCAAGAAGCCGTGCAACCGGGGCCGCGCGTCGCAAATCGAACTGGTGGCCGCCGGTCCTTGTGTTTTGCCTGGTAATGGCCGCTTCGGTCTTGCTGGCGCAAACCCCTGCCGCAACCCCGCAAGACTCAACCAGCCAGCAGAACGCCAACCCCGGGCAGCAACCGCCGCCGCCTGAAGCCGGCGGCCCGCAAAGCGACACCGGACCTTACGCTCTCCCCAAGGTGGACACCGACAAGCAGCCCGCCCGGCCCGCTCCGCCGCCCTCTCCCAAACCCACCGAGGGCATGCCAAGCTACTCCATCAATGTGGATGTTCCGCTGGTCTCCGTGGACGCACTGGTGCTGACCAAGGACGGCCAGTTCATTCCCGGACTGCAGAAGGAACAGTTCCGCATCCTGGAGGACAACGTGTCGCAGCCCATCCAGAGTTTTGCTCTCTCCAAGGGTGGCTTTACCGCCGTGTTGCTGATCGAGTTTGCCTCCACTGCGCCGTTCCAGGTCAGCCGCCGTCAGTTTCTCTACGATGCCCTGCGCGCCTCCTATGCCTTCACCGACCAGATGCAGAAGAACGACTTTGTCTCCGTGGTCAGCTACGACCTGAGGCCAAGCATCATGGTTGACTTCACCTCGGATAAGGATGCCATCTACCACGCCCTGAATAACCTGCGCATGCCCGGTCTCAGCGAAACGGACCTGTACGACGCCCTCTACGATACCCTCGACCGGCTGGACCGCATCGACGGCCGTAAGGAAATCATCCTGATCAGCAGCGGTATCGACACCTTCAGCAGAATCACCTACGACAAAGTCCTGAAGAAGATTAAAGCCACGCCCAACGTGACCATCTACACCATCAGCACCGGCTTCCTCTGGCGCGAGTATATGGATGCGCGTCCCGGCATCGGGGGAGCCATTCAACATATGGATTACCTGCAGGCCGACAACCAGATGAGCACCTTTGCCAAGATGACCGGCGGACGCTGGTTCAGCCCGCGCTTCCAGGGCGAGTTACCACAGGACTTCCGCGAGATTGGCGCCGCCGTGCGCAACCAGTACACCCTCACCTATCGTCCCACCAACGCCAAGCTGGATGGCACCTACCGCAAGCTGAAGGTGCAAGTGGTGCAGCCCGGCACCGACAAACCGCTGGTGGTCAAAGACCAGAATGGCAAGGAGGTAAAATTCCAGGTGCTCGCCCGTGAAGGCTACACCGCCAGGCACGAAGTTGACTAGCGCCGCCGCGCCCCGGCGGCTCGTCCAACCCGTATTGCAAGCCCCATGGAAAGAGGTCAATGTTGCCTAAAATTCTGCGCGCCGCGGCGCCGGTATTTCTCCTGCTGCTTCTGTGCTCCGTGATTTCGCTGGCCGCCGATACCCCGCCGCCTGCCTACGACGTTCGTGAACACTACACGAAGTACGAATTCAGGATTCCGATGCGCGATGGCGTCAAGCTGTTCACCGCCGTCTTCGTCCCCAAGGATCAGTCGCGGCCTTGGCCGTTCCTGTTCAACCGAACGCCTTATAGCGTGGGGCCGTATGGAGTGGACAACTATCCTGTCCGCCTGGCCACCCAGGAGCTGATGGCAGCCGGTTACATTTTTGTGAAGCAGGACGTGCGCGGCCGCAACATGAGTGAAGGCAAGTTCGTCGAGGAGTCACCTTACAAGGAGCACAAGGGTCCCAACGACGTGGATGAGACCACCGACATGCACGACAGCATCGAGTGGCTCCTGAAAAACGTGCCCAACAACAACGGCAAGGTTGGCATCTATGGCGTCTCCTATCCGGGCTTCTACACGGCGGCCAGCATCATCGATTCCCATCCCGCGATCAAGGCGGCCTCGCCGGAGGCTCCCATGGTGGACCTCTATCACGGCGACGACGCCTACCATGGCGGCGCCTTCATGCTGGCGGCCAACTTCGGCTTCTACACGTTCTTCAAGCCGCAGCTGAATCCGACCGCGGATCAGAGCGGCGCCGGGGTCAAGTTCGGCACCAGCAACGGCTATGACTTCTTTCTGAAGGCGGGCAACCTCGAAGACCTGGAGCGCAAGTACCTGAAGGGCTCCAACCCACTGTGGAACGACAATGTGGAGCACTGGACTTTTGACAGCCATTGGCAGCAGCGCGACCTGGTTCCCCGCATGAAAAACGTGCATTGCGCCGTGCTGACCGTAGGCGGATGGTTTGACGCCGAGGATCTGCAAGGTCCGCTGTCGCTCTACAAGGCAATCGGAGATTTGAATCCGAATACGGTGAACCTGCTGGTGGAAGGCCCGTGGGTTCATGGCGGATGGGGCGGACTCGACGGACACAAGCTGGGTAACGCGGATTTCGCCCAGAACACGGCTGAGTTTTTCCGCGCCCACATCCTGCTTCCGTTCTTCGAGAAATACCTGAAGGACAAAACCGTCGAGGAGCTGCCCAAGGCATATGTCTTTGAGACTGGAACCAACGTCTGGCGCAAGTACGACGCGTGGCCTCCCAGGAACACGGTACGGCGCAGCCTCTACCTGCAGGCCAACCACGGCCTGGGCTTTGAAGCTCCAGACAACCCGCGGGGCTTTGACGAATACGTGAGCGATCCAGCCAAACCCGTTCCCTATGTGGGATACCAGACGTCGGATGTGCCGCAGGAATACATGGTCAGCGATCAGCGTTTCGCCGAGACGCGTCCCGACGTGCTTGTGTACCAGAGCCCGGTGCTGGAACAGGATATAACCGTTGCCGGACCCATCACGCCGAAGCTTTTCGTTTCGACCACCGGCACGGATTCCGACTTCATCGTCAAGCTCATCGACGTTTACCCGCAGAAGGAGTTGGAAGAGCGCCGCCGCCGCCCGGCCGGCGATGTGGCTGTTCCCCAAACTGACTTGCAGGGTTGGGAACAACTGATCCGCGGTGAGCCTTTCCGGGGCAAGTTCCGCCACGGCTTTGAAAAGCCCGAGCCGTTCACTCCAGGCAAGGTGGAAGAGATCGATTTCACCATGCCGGACATCAATCACACCTTCCGCCGCGGCCATAGAATCATGGTCCAGGTGCAGAGCTCATGGTTCCCGCTGGTGGATCTGAATCCGCAGACGTTTGTGGAGATTCCGAAGGCGCGGCCAGAAGACTTCAAGAAGGCGGCTGAACGTATCTATTACGAAGCTGGGCACGCCTCGGCCATCGAGGTGCAAATAGTGCAGTAGTTCCTTGGGGGCAAGCGGCGGAGACGCGGCGTCTCCCGTTCACTGCTGTGCCTAGGCGTTGCCTGCCGCAGGCACCTGACCTGGATGCAGGTCAGAAGTGGTGAATGGCGGAGTAACTGGTGCTGGCAACGCGCCCGCCCTGCGTCGCTCCCGAAGTCAAATCGTTGACCTCATGGCGAGCTTCGGCTTCGGCGAGTTCCTGGGTCGGGGCGTGACCCCAGGAGATCAATTCGTCGGGATTGTTTTCCCGGCAAATCATCCAGTGGTAGCGCATTTTCTTACGGATAGCCTCGGATTGAATCGAGACGACGTACCGGCCAAGTTCGTGATTCATGGAATGCGCCCTTGTCTTCGAGCCGTTCGGTTGCCGCCTGGCGGGGTACCTGGCACCGTCGGGTTCGCATTTGATGTCTACTTCCATCATACGTCTGTATGGGATTTTACGCACTGGCGCGGCATCCTCGCCGTCACCTGACGGGCTCTGGAGCGCGCCACCCATGGCAAATTCATCCCCCCGTCATACGCGGGGCGAAGCATCGTTGTAAAATAGAAACGCGGATGCTGCATTGCCTGCACCGCCTAGATTGAACCTGAGGAGATTGTGAACACGAATGGCTAAGGATAAGATGTCTTCGGATACGCCCACTCCAAAGAAAACCGCCGCGAAGAAGAGATCGACCGGCATGGCCGCTCCGAAGAAGTCCGTTGCCGGGGAGACGATTCCCGCGGTTCCTGTTTCTTCGCCTCATCCGGCAAGCGGGCCCGTGCGTCCGGTTCAGCCTACGCCTACGGAACTTTACGAAGAGATTCGCCGTCGCGCCTACGACTTCTATCGCCAGCGCGGTGGTCAACACGGCTCGCACGAGGCGGACTGGCATCGCGCCGAGGCCGAAGTGCGGGCAAAATATAAATCCTAGGTCATGCTCCGCTTCTGCAGCGGCGGCCGCGCCTGCCAGGTGCGCACGTGGGGGCATCTTCGCGCAATGTGGGGTCGCCCAGGCACGGCGCGGATAGAGCTGCTGATTTGCCTGCTGGTTCCACCTCATTGCGCCGCGGCTAAGCAGAAAAAAGAGTTCGCGACGAGCGCGAACTCTGTGAGGTATCAGGAGGTCTCAATGCATGGATTCCCTTGGGAAAAATCCGCTTGATGACCTCCTGAGCATACTGCGGCGCCTGCTGGTCCTGACGGAAAAAACTTGTTCCGCGCGATGGCCCGAACTCAAATCTGCACTTGCTTGAAATCGTTCCAAACCGGGAATATGCTTGCGGCTCAACCTAGTTATCGTGCACAATGACTCCAGATTTGTAGACCCGCTCACTCAAATGCCACAAGTTGGAAGCTTCACTCTGCTGCTCGGGCTCGCTTTGAGCGTTTATGCGTTCGCTCGCCGGACTGTTTGCCATTGTCCGCAACGATGATCGTTTGAGCGAGACGGCTCGCCGCGCCGGGATCGCGGTCTTTCTGGCGGTCACCGCGGCCTCCGCGGTGCTGGTCTACGCCGCGTTCCACAATGACTTTTCGGTCGCCTACATCCTGCACCACTCCAACCGCGCCTTGCCCGCTCCTTATAAATTTGCCGCGCTCTGGTCGGGGCAGGAAGGCTCGCTGCTGTTCTGGTGCTGGCTGCTGGCCGCCTACGGACTGGTGCTGCGTCTGCGCCACAAGGTGGATACGCGGTTGGTGGCGCATGCCTCGGTGGTCATCAGCGCGGTGCAGATCTTCTTCCTGGCGCTGGTCAATTTTGCGGCGCATCCGTTCGCGCTGGTCGCCGGCACGATTCCCGCCGACGGCAACGGCCTCAATCCGCTGCTGCAGTATCCGGAGATGGTCATCCATCCGCCGATGCTGTACCTGGGCTATGTCGGCATGACCGTGCCGTTCTGCTTCGCGCTGGCCGCGCTCATCATGAAGTATCCCGGCGAAAAATGGATTCACATCACCCGGCGCTGGACCATGGTGGGCTGGCTGTTCCTGACCTGCGGAATCTTCCTCGGCTCCTACTGGGCCTACCGGGTGCTGGGCTGGGGCGGATGGTGGGGCTGGGACCCGGTGGAGAACGCATCGCTGCTGCCCTGGCTGACCGGCACCGCCTTCCTGCACTCGGTGATGATGCAGGAGAAGCGCGGCATGATGAAGGTGTGGAACATGTGGCTGATCTTCTCCACCTTCCTGCTGGCCATCTTCGGCACCTTCCTCACCCGCTCCGGCGTGGTCAGTTCGGTGCACGCCTTTGCCGAGTCTGACATTGGCCCCTACTTTGTCGTTTTCCTGGCTCTCACCTTTGCGGTCTGCGCATTTTTCTTTGTGCGCAACCGCTGCGCACCTGAAGAGCGAGCACAAGCTGGAGTCGCTGGTTTCGCGCGAGTCCAGCTTCCTGTTCAACAATGTGCTGCTGCTGGTGGCGGCCTTCGCCGTGCTCTGGGGCACGCTGTTCCCGGTGCTCAGCGAATGGGTGACCGGGCACAAGGTCACGGTTGGACCGCCGTTCTTCAACAAGGTCAACATTCCGATTGCGCTCTGTCCTGCTGCTGCTGACCGCCGTGGGGCCGCTGCTGGCATGGCGCAAGACTTCGACGGAGAGCCTGCGCCGCAACTTCCTGGTTCCGGCGCTGATCGCGCTTGCGGTGGGCGTGGTGCTGATGGTGCTGGGCATGCGGCCCTGGGTGGACATCAGCTACTTCTACGCCCTGATGACGATCATGCTTTCGGTGCTGGTGGCGGCCACCATCGGCAGCGAGTTCATCCGCGGCGGCCTGGTGATTGCGCGCCACAATCACAGCAACATCTTCCACGGCATGTGGCTGCTGACCCGCCGCAACACCCGCCGTTACGGCGGCTACATCGTTCACCTCGGCGTCATCGTCACCATGATCGGCTTTGCCGGCGTGGCCTTTTACCAGAACACCGAGCAGGAACTGGGCTTCGGCGACAAGATGTCGATCGGCCCCTACACCCTGGTTTGCCGTTCTTACACCCAGGACGACAAACCGAATTATTCCAGCGAATGGGCCATTCTCGACATCTACAAGAATGGCAAGCAGATCACGACCATGTATCCGGAGCAGCGCTTCTACAAGGCCAGCGGACAGCCGGCCACCATCGTTGCCAACCGCTCCACCATCATGGAAGACCTGTACCTGGTGTACACGGGAAAGAATCCGGAGAACGGCCATCCCATCATCAAGGCGCATCTGAATCCGCTGGTCTGGTGGATCTGGGCGGGCGCGCACTTCATCTTGATCGGCACCATCATCGCGCTGCTGCCCAACATGCAGGCCAAGCGCAAGCAAGCCTTCGCCGCGCCAGCCGAAACCGGAGCGGGCGCATGGACGTAGCCGAGACGGCCGCGCGCCGGTGGAGGCCAGGAACTGATTGATGAGAATTGCTCGCAAGCATGCTTCCCGACTGGGCCGCTCTGCTTGCTGCTGTCGCCAGCGCCGTGCTGCTGATGGGCGCGTCGGGAGATCGCACCGGCCAGCGCTTTGACCGCCTTGGCCACAACCTGATGTGCGAGTGCGGCTGCGGCCAGATTCTGCTGGAGTGCAATCACGTCGGCTGCTCAACCTCCGAGCAGATGCGCAAGGAGCTGAAGCTCGCCCTGGATCGGGGCGACAGCGACGATGTGGTTCTCGCCGGCTTTGTCGCCAAGTACGGACCAGCCGTCTTTGCCGCGCCCACCACCACGGGCTTCAATCGCGTCGCCTGGATCATGCCGGTGGTGATTTTCATTGCCGCGTTGACGGCGGTGGTTCTGGTGGTGCGGGCCTGGACGCGCCGTCCGCCAGCTCCGCCTTCGGACTCCGCGGGCTCCGCCTGCCGGCGAGCTGGATGAATTCCGCCGCCGCGCCCGCGAGGAGACATCACTGTGATCGCCCTACTGCAAATGCAGCCCCGCCAGCCGGACGGCACCGGCAGCAGTTTTCTCATCTTTGCCGCGGTGCTGTTCGCCGTCGCCATGTTTCGTCTACATCTTCAAGCCGGCGCGCGCCGAGCACGCGGTGGAGAAGACGCGCCTGGCCTTCCTCTACGAGCGCAAGGAGCAGACCTTTGAGAACCTGCGCGATCTGAATTTCGAATACAAGGCGGGCAAGCTCAGCGATGCCGATTTCAGCTCCATGCGCGACTCCATGGAGCAGGAGGCCGCCAACATCCTCGCCGAGATCGAAGCAGCTCGAGCAGCGAGACCGGCAGCGCACCAGCGAGGTAAATCGCCTGATGCGCAGAACTCGCCTGGCCTCTATTGTTGCTGCTCCTGCTCTTCTGCTGGCCGCCGCCGCCGTGGCCGATACCTTAGCCGGCACGGTGACCAACGGCACCACGGGCAAGCCTGCCGCCGGAGTCGCCGTTACCCTGGTCGATCCCATGGGCGGGCATGGCCGAGGTCGCAACCGCCAAGGCGGACGCGCAGGGACGCTTCACGTTCGCATGCTCCCGCCGCGCAAGGGTCCACGCCTGGCGCGCGCCGAAAAAGGCGGAGTCAACTACTTCAAGATGATCACGCCTGGATCGACAAGTGTCGATCTGAGCGTTTATGACGCCGCCGCCTCGGTGGAAGGCATCAGCGGCTCGGCCGACGTGCTTCGCATGCAGACCGAGGGCGCCACGTTGCAGGCCGTCGAGCTGTTTGCCATCAAGAACGAGAGCAATCCGCCGCGCACCCTGGCTTCGCCGGCCACGTTTGAATTCGTGCTCCCGGAAGGCGCGCAGATTGACGGCGCCGATGCGCAGGCTCCGAATGGCCAGCCCATCGCCGCCAAGCCGAATCCGGCGAAGGAGAAAAATCACTATGCTTTCTCGTTCGCGCTCAAGCCCGGCGAGACCCGCTTCCAGGTTGCCTATCATCTTCCCTACAGCGGCAAGGCGTCGTTTTCTCCGCAGACTCACCCGCAATTTCGATCATTATGTGCTGGTCGTGCCTTCCAGCATGAGCTTTTCCGCCCAAGGATGCGAAGCAGTTCCAGGCGATGACCAACCAGCCCGGCAGCAATGTGCAGGTCAGCCTGTCGAGCGCAAGCCGGACAGGATCTCGAGCTACGCCATCTCCGGCACGGGCACGTTCCCGGACGAGCAGGCGCAGGCAGCGCCGGCAGCGGCGGCGGCGCCGATGGGCGGTCCGGACGCGGACGACAACCGTCCCGGCGGCGGACTCGGCAAACCGATTGATGCGCCCGACGGCCTGGCGAAATATCGCTGGTACATTCTCGGAGTGCTGCTCACCATCCTGGTAGGCGGCGGCATCTGGACCCACGAGCGCACCCGGCAGGAAGCGGCGGAACTATCGCCCGCGATGGCCGCCGCTCCGCCCGGCGGTCCACGGATGTTTCCCGCGTCCCAGCGCAGCCGCCGGCCCCCGTCCTGGCGCAACCGCCTGCCCCGAGCAATCTTTTGCTCGCCGCGCTCAAGGAAGAGCTTTTCGCCCTGGAGATCGAGCGCCAGCAGGGAAAGCTCACGCCGGAGGAGTACAACCAGGCTCGCTCTGCCCTGGAGCAGACGTTGCGGCGCGCCCTGGCACGGACGCGCAGCGGATGACCTGGACGCGACAGGTTGCCGGGCTGCGCAACCTTGCCGGGCGAAGCGTCCAGGCAAGGTAGCTGCGCAGCACCGGCTACTCCACACTCGCGATTCAACGTCATCTATCCAACATTGCATTTCCGCGCGAAGCGTTGGCGCGTCTTGCCTCGCTGCGTTAGCATCTACATAGACAGCTATGGGAAACAACCTCAAAACCGCATTCTTGTTGACGGCGATGACCGTCTTTCTGGTACTTGTGGGGCAGGCGCTGGGAGGCCGCAACGGCGCCATGATGGCCTTCTGCTTCGCCGCCGCGATGAACTTTTTCTCCTACTTCTTCAGCGACAAGCTGGCGATCATGTCCAGCGGCGCCAAGCCGGTGTCGCGCGAGGAACTTCCCCGCGTCTACCAGATCGTGGAGCGCCTGTGCGCCAAGACCGGCCTGCCGATGCCGAAGATTTTCGTCATTCCGACCGGCTTCGCCCAACGCCTTTGCCACCGGACGAAATCCCAGCCATGCCTCCGTGGCCGTTACTGCCGGCATTCTCGATCTGCTCAATGACGACGAATTGGAAGGCGTGCTGGCGCATGAACTCGGCCATGTCCGCAATCGCGACATTCTCATCAGCTCCATTGCCGCCACCTTTGCCGGAGCCGTCACCATCCTGGCGCGGATGGCCGGATGGGCCGCCATGTTCGGTGGCGGAGGCCGCGACCGCGATCGCGACGGCGGTGGCGGCCTTCTCGGCTCGTCGCCATGATGATTCTTGCGCCGATTGCCGCCATGCTCATCCAGATGGCGGTTTCGCGCTCGCGCGAGTACCAGGCCGACGCCACCGGCGCGCACTTTACCGGCAATCCCGGCGCGCTGGCCAGCGCCCTGCGCAAAATGGAAGCTAAACGCGGCGCGGGTTCCGATGCAGGCTTCGCCTGCCACGGCGCACATGTACATCATTCAGCCGCTGCTTGGCGGCGTCAGCTTCGGCAGCCTGTTTTCCACCCATCCGCCGACGGCCGAGCGCATTGCGCGGCTCACGGGAATGCGTCCGGGCAGTTACTGATGTGCCGATGGCGCGGAACTCTGAACCGCATTCCGGCGTTTTGCCCGGAGGGGCGCAGCGGATACAATCAACATAATGTCGCAAGCATCCGGTTCAACCCTTCAACGCGCCGCTGAACTGGAGCGCGCACTGCGCTCCATCATCCGTGGCAAGGACGAGGTGGTCCGGCTGGCCCTGGTGGCGATTCTTGCCCGCGGACATCTGCTGATCGAAGGCGTTCCCGGGGTCGGCAAAACCACCCTCGCCCATGCCCTGGCGCGCGCCATCGACTGCGATTTCCGACGGGTGCAGTTCACCAGCGACATGCTGCCCAGCGACGTGCTCGGCATCTCCGTGTACTCGACCGCAGAGGAGCGCTTCGAGTTCAAGCGCGGCCCCGTCTTCACCAACATCCTGCTGGCCGACGAGATCAACCGCACCACGCCGAAGACCCAGTCCGCGCTGCTGGAGGCGATGAACGAACGCCAGGTCACCGTGGATGGCCATCCTCATCCGCTGCCCAATCCCTTTCTGGTGATCGCCACCCAGAATCCGGTGGAGCACCACGGCACCTATCCGTTGCCGGAGTCGCAACTCGACCGCTTTCTGATTCGCGCCCGCATGGGCTATCCCGAGGCAGGCAGCGAACGCGAGATTCTGCTGCGGTAACGCCGGCGCCGCATCGCCTGGAGGAGTTGCGCCCGGTGCTCACCGCCGAGGAGGTCGTCGCGTTGCAGGATGAAGTTTCCACCGTGCGCGTCGATGACTCGCTCATCGATTACTCGCTGGCCATCGTCGAGCGCACCCGTCAGCACGAGCAACTATCGCTGGGAGTTTCGCCCCGGGGTTCGCTGATGCTCTACCACGCGGCGCAGGCCATGGCATTCCTCGAAGGCCGCAATTTCTGCATTCCGGACGACTTCAAGAAGCTGACCGTGCCAACGTTTGCGCACCGTCTGGTCATCAGTGCCCGCTACACCTCGAACCTCAAGCGCGCCGAACAATCCGAGCAGATTCTGCGCGAAGTTGTGGACAGCGTGCCCGTGCCTGTTTAGATTCGTCGGCTTTCCGGAGGTCCGCCATGTCGGTTCTGCGCTTCATCAGGTTGCTTGCGCTCGCGTTGTGGATTGGCTCCATCTTCTTTTTTGCCGCCGTGCTGGCGCCCACCGCATTCTCCGTGCTGCCCTCGCGCACCCTTGCCGGAAAAATGGTCAGCCACTCGCTGTTCACGCTGCACTGGATCGGCGTTGGCCTGCGGCCTGGTCTTTCTTCTCAGCTGCGTTCTGCTGGCGCTGATCCAGGGCGGCCAGTCGATGTTCTCATCCCCGCGATCTTCTGCTCGTCGCCATGATGGCCATCACCCTGTCCGCGCACTTCGGCATCGAACGCCAGATGGAAACCCTGCGCAACAACATGGGCGTGATCGAAAACGTTCCGCCGCGAGGACTCCCGCCGGGTCGAGTTCAATCGCATGCACGTCTGGTCCGAGCGCATGGAGGGATCGGTATTCTTCTGCGGCCTGGTGCTGTTTTTCCTCGTGGTCAGGGAGCCATCCGCGCGGGAGCGGAGATACTGACGCGCTGAGCCGCGCACCCGGCCGCAACTCTGCGAACTCGGGCAACTTCCGGATGGCCCGTGATCCGTCCGGAACGGCGCCGAGGCGCTCAAAATCCTCGCCGCAAGCCAACTTGCCGGTAGCGATACTTTGTATTATGCTGTGCCCCAAGTTGTCCAGGTCGCAACTCTGAACCAACCAAGGAGACACCATGTTCAAGGTTAGTGCGCTTGTTTCCGCAGCTCTAACAGCTGCCCTTCTATGCTGCACACCTGCGGCGCGAGCCCAGATTGCCGTCGGCGTAGACATTGGACCGGCTCCCGTGTGTCCTTACGGGTACTTCGACTATGCCCCATATGACTGTGCTCCGTACGGCTACTATGGGCCCGATTGGTTTGCCGGCGGGATATTTATTGGAGCCGGCCCGTGGTTTCACGGCCATCGCGGCTTTTTCGGCCATGTCGACAACCGCTTTGATCCTCACCACGGATACGTTGGACCGTTGCCGGGGCGCGGGGCTGAGCGCTTCAACCACTTCCAGGGAAACGAGGCGCGGGATGGGCGAGGCCACGTAGGCAATGCTGGCCATGATGCGGCGCGTGAACACGCCCTCCCCGGATATCGGGGTGGCTCGCGCGGCGGGAAGCACGGCTAGAGCGCGATCCGGTTTAGACGAAAGACGAGGCAATGCGCGGGCGGCGCATTGTCTCGCTTGCCTTCACTCCACGGCGATTGGGACTGGCCTTCTCTAGGATCCGCGCCGCGTCGAGTTCCATCGCATGCGTGTCTGGTCCGAACCCATGGCGCGGGTTCCGATGTGGTTCAGGACCAAGGAGCCTTGTCCCGAGTGGCGTGAGTGAAACGCGGCACTCCATGCACGCATCCGCAGATCGTCCGTAAGCGGCAACCAGGCCCAGGCTGCTATTCTGGATCTGTGGATGCAACCCTACGCACACCCTCCAAGCCCCCGCGCCGGAAGGGTTTTCTCCGAACCTTTATTCGATGGCTACTCATCGCTGCGTTGCTTCTTTGGTCGCTTGCCGTGCTGGTTCTTGTGGCCGCCCGGTGGATCGACCCACCGACCACGGCGGTGCACATCCAGCGCCGCCTGCAGGCCTGGATTCATCGCACGCCGTATCAGGAACGCTACAAATTCATTCCGCTCAACCAGATCTCGCCCGATCTCCAGCACGCTGTAATCGCCGCTGAAGACGCGCGTTTCTACCAGCATCACGGCTTCGATTGGCACGCGATCCAACGCGCTGCCGAAGAAGACATGGAAGGCGGCCGCATGCGCGGAGGGTCCACCCTCACCCAGCAACTCGTAAAAAACCTGTTCTTCGGAACGGGCCGGTCTTTCCTGCGCAAGGGCGCGGAGGTCACGCTGGTACCGGTGGCCGAATTCGTCCTCGGTAAGCAGCGCATTCTGGAGCTTTACCTTAACGTTGTCGAATGGGGCCCCGGCATTTACGGCGCAGAATCGGCGTGCCGTTACTACGACAGAACCTCGGCCCGGAATATCGGCCGGCAACAATCGGCACGGCTTGCCGCGATTCTGCCGGCTCCGCTGAGGCGGCGCCCCGAGCGAATGAACAGCTACAGCGCGGTCATCCTCAGGCGGATGCACCAGGTGAATTGGTAATCGCGAGGAATGTTTTGCTATTGCTGCGCCTACGATTGCTTTCGCGTCGGGTTCTGCCCGGATGGTTGGCAATCCGGACAATGCACCGACGCCGCTCTTCCGAACATATGCGCCGCATTCCCTCCCGTCGTTTATCATGTTAGAGGACGAGTTCTTTTTGAGGGCCTGTTGCCGAGCGTAGGCATCAGTCGGCTCTAGCCTGTAAAACAGAATCGAACCATATCAATATGAAGACTGGAATCATCGGTCTGCCCCAGGTGGGCAAGACTTCTCTGTTCAAGATTTTGACCCGCGCGGATATCTCCAGCCGCAGTTCCAACCCACGCGAGGCGCACATCGGCATCGCCACCGTACCCGACGACCGTCTGGACCGGTTGGCCGCCCAGTGCAACCCGCGCAAACTCATCCACGCCCAGGTGGAGTACGCCGACGTGGGCGCCATCGGCCAGGAAGCGCTGAAAGAGACCGCGTACCTGGCCAACCTGCGCACCGTCGACGCCCTGGTCCACGTGCTGCGCGTCTTTGAGGACGACTCCATCCCGCACGCCGGCGGCTCGCTCGATCCCATCCGCGACATCGCAAACGTCGAGTTCGACCTGATGGTGAGCGACCTTGGCCAGGTGGAGGCGCGCCTGGAGCGCATGAAGAAGGACCTGCTCAAGCGCAAGACTCCCGAGCTGGAAAAGGAAAACGAACTCTTGCACCGGGTCAAGGTTTTCCTCGAATCCGAGCACCCATTGCGCGAGATGGAGATGACCAAGGAGGAGAAGAAAGTCGTTCGCGGCTTCATGTTCCTCTCCGAGAAACCCATTCTCTACATCCTCAACATCAGCGAAAGCACCACCCTGGGAGCCGATCTTGACGCCGCCGTGGAGCGGTACGGGCTGGCTGCCTACGCGGCCCGGCCTAACACCGGCGTCAGCGCCATCTGCGGCAAGGTGGAAGCCGAACTGGCGGACATGAGCGAGGAAGAAGCCGCCGAATTCCTCGGCAGCTATGGCCTCACCGAAAGCGCCCTGGTGCGCCTCATCCGCAAGAGTTACGAGCTGCTGGGGCTGATCTCGTTTTTCACCGTGGGCGAGGACGAGTGCCGCGCCTGGACGATCGAGAAGCACACCCGCGCGCAGGACGCCGCCGGGGCCATCCATACCGATCTGCAAAAGCATTTCATCCGCGCTGAAACCATTCGCTGGGACTCCCTGCTCGAACTTGGCTCCGAGGCCGCCGCCCGCGCCGCCGGCAAGTTGCGCCTCGAAGGCAAGGAATACATCGTGCAGGACGGCGACATTCTCCACATCCGGCACAGTGGCTAGACGATGAATCCGACCGTACTCAGCATCCTTCTCGGTTTCACCGCCGGTGCCGCCAACATCGCCGGCGGCGCGCTGCTGATGCGCCGCCAGTGGGAGGAGCGCTACCTCAAATACTTCATGGCCCTGGGCGCCGGCTTCATGCTGGCTACCTCCATCACGGAGATGGTGCCGGCCAGCGTCCGTCTGGAAGGAGACAATGGCGGCCGCGCCGGCTTCCTGGTGCTGCTCGGCTACCTCATCATTCATTTCTGCGAGCACGTCGTCTCTCCGCATTTCCATTTCGGCGCGGAGACGCATCATGACGAAGTCGCCGGCCACCACAAAAGCACGACGGTGCTGCTCGGCCTGGTCATCCATGCATTTTTTGACGGCATCGCCATCGCCTCCGGCTTCCTGGTTTCCAACTGGCTGGGCTGGATCGTCTTCCTGGCCATCTTCCTGCACAAAATTCCCGAAGGTTTTACCGTATCGTCGGTCATGCTGGCCAGCGGACGCAGCTCGATGCGCGCCTTTGCCGCCTCCGTCATTCTCGGCCTCGGAACTCTGCTGGGTGTTTTCGCCATGTTGCTGATCCGTAACGGAGTCGCCATCGGCCTGCCGGTTTCGGCCGGAGTCACCATCTACGTTGCCGCCTCCGACATTGTGCCCGAGGTCAATCGCGAGCCGGGAATTCGCATGCCGCTGCTGCTGTTCGTCGGCGTTGCCATGCTCTTCCTGCTGGACAGGCTCTTTCACGTGCACATCTAAACTGCGCGAAGGGGCCATCAACGCCCGGGGGCAACCTGCAGGATTGAATTCCTGCTGCTCCGGGAGCGATCATAAGGATGACGAATTTCTCCAAGGAGTAATCGCATGCGCATTCTCGTGGTGGGCGCCGGAGGCATCGGCGGATATTACGGCGGCAGACTGCTGGAGGCCAGGCAGGATGTAACCTTCCTGGTGCGTCCGCGCCGCGCGGCGGAGTTAGCCGCCTCGGGCCTGGTCATCGCCAGCCCCAACGGCGATGTGAGCATCCCGCAACCGCCCACAGTGCAGGCCGAAGACCTGCGCGAGAAGTTCGACCTGGTCCTGCTCAGTTGCAAAGCCTACGACCTGGACGGCGCCATCACGGCGCTGGCTCCCGCGGTTGGACCAGACACCGTAATCCTGCCAATGCTGAACGGCATGCGGCACCTGGACGCGCTCGACCAGCACTTTGGTCCGGCGCACGTTCTGGGAGGCCTGTGCGTGATCTCATCCACGCTTGAGCCGGGAGGGCGCGTCAGGCACTTCAACACCCTTGACGCTCTTGTTTTCGGCGAGCGCGACGGCTCCCGCACTGCCCGCGCCGAGGCCATCACCAAGGTTTTTGCCCAGGCCCATTTCGAATCGCGCCTCAGCCAGACAATTCTCCAGGACATGTGGGAGAAATGGGTGTTCATCGCAGCCTGCGCCGGAATTACCTGCCTCATGCGCTCCAGCGTTGGAGACATTGTGGCCGGCGGCGGCGCTGTGCTCGCTCTCGGCCTGCTCGACGAAGGTTCGGCCATTGCCGCCAGCCATCAATTTCCGCCCCGCCCGGAGCCGATACAGAGAAGCCGCGCCATGCTGGCCAAGGCGGGTTCGCCGCTGGTGGCGTCCATGTTTCGCGACATCGAGCGCCACGCTCCCACGGAAGGCGAACATATGATCGGCGACCTGCTGCATCGCGGCGAAGCGCATGGAATCGACAGCCCGCTGCTGCGCGTGGCCTACGTGCATTTACAGACCTACGCCGCCCGCCGCGCCCGCGAGGCCGCCGCCCGGAATTGAGCATTTCCTTTTTTGCGCGCGGCCGGGAAGCAACCCTGCCTCCAAGGCGAATTTCCTTGTGATCGCAATTTCCCGGCGTTAGACTTCGATTCTCCTTGGAGCAGCGTCTTTCTAATTCATCCGTCCTGGGCTCCCGTGTGTCTGTTCGAGTCCACTCGCCCCATTGAAGAGAATCGCGATGGAGGATACCTCCTATGACAGTGGCAATATTTCACTCAACTTTCCCACCGGGGCGGTGATCTGGGTCATGCTGGAGCAGCCCGGCGCTTGCTCGGAATCCGAACCCGGCAACCTGCCCTGGTATCTGAATGGATCGATTCGTTACCACCCAACCAGTTCCTAGCTTCCCTTGAGTCCGCACCGGCATCGGTTGCCTGCACCCCGCATGCGGCCGGCCCCGTGGGGCTACGCTCTCGCCCCCGCATCCGCCTGCCGTTGACGAATGCGGAGTTGCGCCGTCTGGCTCTTCCCAGCCGCGCCCCATCCGTCGTACCCTATAGATTCAGTTCTAACAGGAGTTCCCATGTCGAATTCGTCGATGTTCCGTCCGCTCAGCGTGGTGGATCCCGAGGTTGCCCAGGCTATTTTCAACGAGGAGAACCGCCAGCATGAAGGTCTCGAGCTGATTGCCTCGGAAAACTTTGTCAGCGAAGCCGTGCTGGAAGCCACCGGCTCGGTCTTCACCAACAAGTACGCCGAGGGCTATCCCGGCAAGCGCTACTACGGCGGCTGCGAATTCACCGACGTGGTCGAAAACCTTGCCCGCGACCGCGCCAAGCAGCTCTTCGGCGCCGAGCACGCCAACGTGCAGCCGCATTCCGGTTCCTCGGCCAACATGGCCGCCTACGCCGCCGTCATCCAGCCCGGCGACACCATCATGGGACTCGACCTGGCGCACGGCGGACACCTCACCCACGGACACAAGCTCAGCTTCAGCGGCAAGACCTACCACATCGCCAGCTACGGCGTCACCCGCGAGACCGAGACCCTCGACTATGACGCGATGGAAGCCATTGCCGTGCGCGAGCAGCCCCGGCTCATCATCGGCGGCGGCTCCGCCTATCCCCGCACCATCGACTTTGCCCGCATGCGCCAGATCGCCGACAAGGTTGGCGCCATCTACCTGGTGGACATGGCGCACTTCGCCGGACTGGTTGCCGGCGGCGTGCATCCTTCGCCGGTGCCGCACGCCCATATCGTTACCACCACCACCCACAAGACTTTGCGCGGACCGCGCTCGGGAATGATCCTGAGCACGCAGGAGTACGCCGCCGCCATCGACAAGTCGGTCTTCCCCGGATGCCAGGGCGGGCCGCTGGCGCACGTGGTGGCAGCCAAGGCCGTCTGCTTTCTGGAAGCCATGCAGCCAAGCTTCAAGGAGTACGCCGCGCAGATTGTGGCCAATGCCAAGGTGCTGGCGCAGGTGCTCGCCGAGGACGGCTATCGCATCATCTCCGGCGGCACTGACACCCATTTGATGCTGGTCGATGTCTTCAGCAAGGGCATGTTGGGCAGCGAGGCCGAGAAGGCGCTGGGGGTTGCGGGAATCACGGTCAACAAGAACGCAATCCCGTTTGACACCAATCCGCCGATGAAGCCGAGCGGCATACGGCTCGGCACTCCCGCGCTGACCACGCGCGGCATGAAGGAAGCGGAGATGCGCCAGGTCGCCCACTGGATCGCCCGCGCCCTGGAGCAGCGCAATGACCTGGCGGCGCTCAAGAAGATTCGCGGCGAGGTGTTCGAACTCTGCGAGCAGTTCCCGCTCTATCCGGAACGGCGCAAGGCGCACGAGCCCGAGACGCTGCACGCATAGTTTTCACTCTCGATCAAAGGCACGGCCCCGGCCGTGCCTTTTTGGTTTGGCGCCGGAGACGGTTTCCGCCGCAACGATTGACTGGGAAGTCAATCGTTTCCGTACCCACTGGTTACCGGCTAGGCAATCGTTTGGCAACCTCCGCAACGATTGGCACTTGAGTACTTTCGATGCCGCAAACGATTGGCGGAAAAGTCAATCGTCTGCCGGCAGACCGGGAATTCCAATCCCCGCTCCGCTCCGCTGCAGGTACACTTATCGGTATGCGTATCGCCCTCGACATTCGCAGACTGTGGGAGTTCGGCCTCGCGACCTACATCCGCAACGTGGTGCGCACCCTGGGGCGCATCGATCCGGTAAATGAGTATTTCCTCGTGGGCGCCGCCGCGCGCATTGAACAACTGGGAGCTCTGCCGGATAATTTCCATCTGCTCCCGCTGCAGAATCCCGAACAGACCTTCGCCACCTACCTCGAACTGCACAAGGTCATCGCCGCCCATGGCGTGGACCTGGTCCATGTGCCGCACATCTTCTGGCGGCCTCTGATCACCAAGGCTCCCTTCGTCGTTACCGTGCACGATCTGCTGGATTACATGTACCGCGCCCGCACCAATAACGGCATGCGGCGCACCATCCACTCCTACATGACGCGGCAGGTCATGCATCGCGCGGCGCGCATCTTTGCGGTTTCAAACTTCACCAAGCGCGACGTGGCCCGCTACTTTGACGTGGGCGCGGAAAAGATCGAGGTGGTCTACAACGCGCTCGACGACAGTTTTCTGCGCGGCCACGCCACTCCCGCCGAGCAGGCGATGGTGCGGGGACGCTACCAGGTGGACTCGCCCTTCCTGCTTTACGCCGGCCGCATCAGTCCGCACAAGAACGTGGCGCGCATCATCGAGGCCTTCTCGGCCTTGAAGGCGGAGCTGGCCAAGGACGGAGCCTTTCCGGATCTGAAGCTGATCATCATCGGCGACGAGGTTTCGCGCAATCCCGACATACGCCGGGCGGTGATCCGCAGCGGCATGCAGCACGAGGTGCGCTTCCTTGGCTTCGTTCCGATTGAAGTGCTGCGCATCTTTTTTGACATGGCAAAGGTATTCGTTTTTCCGTCTCTATACGAGGGATTCGGTCTGCCGCCGCTGGAGGCGATGGCGCACGGTACGCCGGTGGTGGCCTCAAACACTTCGGCGCTGCCCGAGGTGGTGGGCAACGCGGCGCTGATGGTGAATCCGGAAAACGTCTTCGACATCAGCCGGGCGCTGCAGCGGGTGCTCACCGACCAGAGCCTGCGCGAGCGCCTGAAGGCGGCGGGCCTGGAACAGGCGCAGCGGTTTTCCTGGGATGTCTCGGTGCGGAGAATGGTGGAAGTCTATGAGCAGGTGGTGACCGAGGACAGGGAACGCCGGCAGGGGCGGGCCGCAAGTAAATGATGCCGCCGTCTTCTCGCGAAGGGCGGCGGCAGGTTGAAGCGTTGGGATCTGTAAGCCGAATTCTGTGCGGCATTGCTGCCGCGGCGATCATTCGTCTAGGCGGCGCGTTACCGCGCCGCTCCAGCGACCTACCCGGACGTTTGGCGAACCGAGCCGGCTCGCAGAACCGCGACGCTCGCGCATCCCGATTCATCCGCCCCTATTTGGTCTTGCTCCGTGTGGGGTTTACCATGCAACGTGCATTACTGAACGCCCGGTGCGCTCTTACCGCACCTTTTCACCCTTACCTCTTGCGAGGCGGTATTTTCTCTGTGGCACTTTCCGTCGGACGGCCTTGAAGCCGCCACTCCCGGACGTTATCCGGCACACCGCTCTGTGGAGTTCGGACTTTCCTCCCCCCGCGGTGCACTCTCCGGCAAAGCCGGCGTAAGCCCCGCGGGCGGCGATCACCCGATCCCAACGCTATCGAGATTGATTATACAGCGAGTCAGGCGGATGGTTTCGTGTAGGCAGCGCCGGCTAGCCGAAGGCGGCAGAGAAGAACAGGCAGGGCAAGCGGGATGGTTAGAGGAACCCGCCAGACTTTCCTGGGAATCCGCCCAACGGAATGCCAGTGACCGTCGCCCAAATTCGCCTTCGCAGCTTGGAACTGGAGCGAGTCCCGAGCTGGGCCGCCTCCGCATATCAGCGAGAGCGTCGCGCATCCGCACCCGACTCGAACATGCCCGCACGAACATTCTTGGACTTTTTGGCGGATTGACCGGGTGCCGCTCCGTCCCCTGTGGAAAACTTCTTCGCGGACGATGCGAAGCGCAACAGTGTAGTGAATTGCATCCTATTCCCGTTTCATCTTCCTAAGCTGCTGATTCCACGAGATGACAGGTTCAGATTAGGGCTCGTGTCAGCGACTGCTACGTTGCGATTCACAACAAATGCCACTGTGACAAATTTCCGCATCGACTCAGCAGGTCGAGCTAACCATCCTGTTTGCCTCACAATAGCTTTCTGATTCGCCATCGGCCCGTAGAGTGCATTAACAGAGTGCGTACGCGGCAAGCCAAGCAGAAAAAGCTCAAGCCGCAAAAACTCAAACTACAGCCCCGATGAAAAGGGGCGGAGGTTAAGGCAATGACAGTCATTCTGGTTCTCGCACTTTTCGTCTCCTTCCTGATCGCCGAGCGCTTCACCAACAAGCCCGCCCCAGAGTACGTACTGCAGACCGCGCCTTACGCTGCCGCCGGAGCGCACAAGGCCCAGGCCATTGTGGCCGGCTTTGAGATTCCCGCACACCTCCGCTTCCATCAGGGCCATGCCTGGGCGCTGGGCGAAAGCCCGAACCTGGTTCGCGCCGGCATCGACGACTTTGCCGCCAAGCTGATCGGCGAGGCCGAGGAAGTCAACCTGCCGCAGCGCGGGCAGTGGATTCGCCAGGGACAGAAAGTATGGAGCTTCCGGGTGAACGGGGAGCTGGTGGAGATGGTTTCCCCGATCGAAGGCACGGTCAACGACATCAACGACGAAGTGGTTCGCCACCCTGAGACTCTGACGGCGGACCCGTACGGCAACAGCTGGCTGATGACCGTGGAGAGCCCGGACGCCAAGACGAACTACCGCAACCTGCTGAGCGGCACGATGGCTCGCAACCTGATGGCCGACAGCGCCCGCAAACTGGCTGCCTACCTTCCGGCAAGTCGGGCATGGCCCTGGCGCAGGACGGCGGCAAGGCGCACGGCGAGATCAGCAAACAGCTTCCGGCGGAGAAGTACGTGGAGATCACCAAGGAGTTCTTCCTGGCCTGAAGCGCGCCTGGCGCAGAGCTTGGCGGGAATCGGAGCCGGAACACCTCACCCGGGGAGCGGCAAGCTTCCCGGGACTTTTGTGCCCGGCGCTGGCTTCGCCAAGAGCGCAGGCAACTGCGGGACGGATCTCTGTAAGTGGAAGATCATGAATAAGTTATGTCCGTGATTCGAGTCACAGGTGGGAGTGACTGGAATCACGGCTCGTGCCCCTGGAAACGAACAGACTATACGGTTCCGCGGAGTGTGCGAGACTGTTCTGAGGGGGCAAGTTTCTTCAACGGGATGCAAGCGACAGAGGGAGGCAGCGATGACCATACTAGCTCATAGATTGATGAAATTGATTGAGACCCACGCGGAAGCACTGACAGAATCGCTGGATGCGAGAATCGCGGGTTCGGAGCGCTGCGCGGATTACCGCCGCGTCTCCTCCGACGAATTGAAGACGCTGGTGGGCGGAATTTACGGGCAACTGGGGCAATGGCTGGTCACCAGGACGGAGGAAGATATCGATCGCCGTTACACGATGATCGGCACCCGGCGCGCCGAGCAATGTGTTCCGGTGAGCCAGTTGCTGTGGTGCATTGTGCTGGTCAAGGAAAATCTCTGGGATTACCTGAGGAACAACGAAACACTGGAAAATACGCAGCAGATTTTCGGTGAGTTGGAGATGATGCAGATGGTGGACCAGTTCTTTGATCGCGCCATGTACTACGCGGTTCGCGGCCATGAGAGGGTGCGGGAAGCGCGTCTGGACGGAAATGAAGCAGAAGAAGTAAAGGCGGGTCAGGAGACGTCCGCACGGAAAGCGGGAAGTTTGAGTTCCAGCGAGGTTGTATCCATTGATGGCGTGGCAAGCCGAATATCAGAAAGAAGTTAATGACGGCCGACGCGGCCGTGCGCGCGGTGGAAAGCGACATGCGCGTCTATGTCCACGCCAACGCGGCGTTTCCACAGGTACTGCTGGAGGCGCTGGCGCGCCGCTCGGGGCAGCTCCGCAACGTTGAGGTGATGCATCTGCTGGGATTTGGAGAAGCCTGCTACAACGGCCCGGAGTTTGCCGAGAGCTTCCGGCACAATGCGCTCTTCATCGGCGCGAACATGCGCCAGGCGGTGCAGGAGGGACGCGCGGATTACATTCCGGTGCACCTGAGCGAGGTCGAGAGACCTGTTTCTCAGCAAGGCGGTGGAACTGGATGTCGCGCTGCTGCACGTCTCGACTCCGGACCGCCATGGGTATTGCAGCCTGGGCGTGGCGGTGGAGACGACGCTGACGGCGGCGCGCTGCGCCCGCATCCGGATTGCGCAGGTCAACGACCAGATGCCGCGCACTTTTGGCAACACGTTCATGCACATCAGCGAGTTCGACGCCATTGTGGAGTGCTCGCATGCGCTGCCGGAGATGATCCCGGAGCAGGCCACCGAGGAGCAGCAGGCTGATCGCGCGGCACGTAGCGACATTGATCGACGACGGCGCCTGCCTGCAGGTCGGCATCGGCGGGATTCCCAACGCGATCCTGCCGTATCTTGAGCGACCGCAAGGACCTGGGCATCCACACCGAGACGCTGACGGAAAGCGCAATTCCGCTGATCGAAAAGGGCGTGATCACCGGCGCCCGGAAGCAGATCAATCCGCAACAAGATTGTGCTGGGCTTTGCGCTGGGCACGCGCGAATGGTACGAGTACGTGGACGACAATCCGATGTTTGATTTTCAGCCCAGCAGCTATTGCAACGATCCCTTTGTGATTGCGCAGAACGAGAACGTGGTTGCGATCAATTCGGCGATCGAGATCGACCTCACGGGGCAGGTAGTTTCGGACTCGGTGGGCGACAGGATTGTCAGCGGATTCGGCGGGCAACTGGATTTTATGCGCGGCGCCGCGCGCAGCCGCGGAGGCAAGCCGGTGATTGCCATCTCCTCGACGGCCAAGAACGGAACGGTCTCGCGGATTGTGCCACGGATCAGGAACGGCGCCGGCGTGGTGACGACGCGCGCCGATGTGCATTACGTGGTAACCGAATATGGCGTGGCTTATCTGCACGGCAAGAACGTGCGCCAGCGCGCCGAAGCACTCATAGAGATAGCCCATCCCAGCTTCCGCGAGGAGCTGAACGAGCAGATGCGCGAAATGGGACTGGGGCGGAAGGGTATTTGCCGATACGGCGAGGTGAAGGATGGCCGAGCAAGCAAGAGGCAAGATTGAAGTGGACCAGGACGAGTGCAAGGGCTGCGGTCTTTGCGTCGAGTCCTGTCCCGTGCACGGGCTTGACGCTGAGCGCGGAGTTGAACCATTACGGAGTGCATCCGGCGCAGCTGCATGGCCGAGGTTTGCTACGGGCTGCGGGATTTGCTACTTCGTTTGCCCGGAGCCGGGAGCGATCACCGTGTACCGGCTGGCGGAGCGGAAAACAGCGAGGTGCGCGATGCGGCAACTCTGTAAGGGAAACGTGGCCGTGGTGAAGGCGGCGATCATGGCAGGCTGCCGCGCGTTCTACGGCTACCCGATTACGCCCGGCGAGCGAAATCGCCGAGTACGCGGCGCTGCTGATTCCGCAGGCGGGCGGAACGTTTCTGCAGGCCGAGAGCGAAGTTTCGGCGATCAACATGGTGTACGGCGCGGCGGCGGCCGGGCCAGCGGGTGATGACCGCTTCCAGCGGTCCGGGCATCAGCCTGATGCAGGAAGGGATCAGCTACCTGGCGGGCGCGGAGCTGCCCTGCGTGATTGCCGACGTGATGCGCGCCGGGCCGGGGCTGGGCAATATCGCACCGGAGCAGAGCGACTACTTCGCCATGACCAAGGGCGGCGGACACGGCTGCTATCGCAACATCGTGCTGGCTCCCTCCAGCGTGCAGGAGATGGCGCAACTGACCATGCTGGCGTTTGAGCTGGCCGACAAATACCGCAATCCGGCGGTGCTGCTGGCCGATGGATTTGTGGGACAGATGATGGAGCCGCTGGATCTGGAGCTGGTCGAGGCTGCCGCTGCCGGAAAAGCCGTGGGCGGTGAAGGGCACGGCCGAGACACGCAGAACCTGATTGCCTCCATTCATCTGACGCCGGACCTGATGGAGGCTCACGTTCGCCATCTGGAAGACAAGTACAAGCAGTGCGAGCGCGACGAATGCCGCTGGGAGAGCTACCGCGCCGAGGATGCCGAAGTGCTGCTGGTGGGCTACGGCATCATCTCACGCGTGCTGCGCATCCACGGTGGATCTGGCGCGGCGAGCAGGGAGTGAAGGCAGGACTGTTCCGTCCGATTACGCTGTGGCCGTTCCCCTCGCAGGCGCTGGCGGAGGCGGCCAAGCGCGCAGCCAGGGTGATGGTGGTCGAGCTTTCCACCGGACAGATGGTGGAGGACGTGAGACTGGCCGTCAACGGAACCAAGCCGGTGGAGTTTTACGGGCGCGTGGGCGGCAACGCGCCTTCGGCGGAAGAGTGCCAGGCGGAGTTGTTCGCGCGCATGGAAGTGTTGGTATAGGGAGCGGCGATGAGTGAATACAAGCGTAGTGCAGAGCCAGGGCGCCGGTCTTCTATGACCGCTTTGAGCGCAAGGACGAGAACCAGCACCAGACGCACTACTGCCCTGGCTGCGGCCACGGCGTGGCGCAGAAGCTGATTGCCGAGGCGCTGGAGGAACTGGGAGTGCAGGATCGCACCATCATGGTCAGCCCGGTGGGTTGCTCGGTGTTTGTCTACTACTACTTCGATACGGGCAACGTGCAGGCGGCGCACGGACGCGCGCCGGCGGTGGCAACGGCTCTCAAGCGCGTCGAATCCCGAGTCGATCGTGATCAGCCTACCAGGGCGACGGCGACCTGGCCGCGATTGGCACGGCGGAGATCATCCACGCGGCGAATCGCGGCGAGAACATCACCGTGTTCTTCGTCAACAACTCGATCTACGGCATGACCGGAGGCCAGATGGCTCCGACCACGCTGGTGGGCCAGGTCGAGCACCACGACGCCTTGGGGACGGCGCGCCGAATAACGATGGCTTCCCGATCAAGATGGCCGAGCTGATCGCAACCCTGGAAGCTCCGGTCTATGTGGAGCGCGTGGCCCTGTGCGACAACAAGCACATCATGCAGGCCCGCAAGGCGGTGAAGAAGGCGCTGGAGCTGCAGAAGCAGGGCGCCGGATTCACCATGGTCGAGATTCTTTCGCCCTGTCCGACGATCCTGAAGATGGAGCCGACGGTGGCCCGGCGCTGGGTTGGCGAGACCCTGACCAAGCAGTTTCCGCTCGGCGTTTTTCGTGACCGCAAGCCGGAGATTGTGTCCGGTGGACGTGCCGCAGAAAAGCGTGGCGGAACTGCTGGGCATCACCGGCCGAGCCGGCGACGGAAGCAGAGCGCCACGCGCGGCGGCAGCGTACCCGCGCCAAGACGATCAAGGTTGCCGGCTTTGGCGGGCAGGGCGTTCTGCTGCTCGGCCAGTTGATCGCCGAGATGGGCATGCGCGAGCACATGGAAGTGAGCTGGCTGCCGAGCTACGGTCCGGAGATGCGCTCGGGCAGCGCGCACTGCCACGTGACGCTCTCGCACCAACGCATCGGCTCGCCGCTGATCACGCAGCCCGAGGTGCTGGTGGCGATGAACGAGCCTTCGCTGCGCAAGTTCGGGCCCACGGTCAAGACGGGTGGAGTGATTCTCTACAACGGGCGCCGTCTGCCGGAGGACTTGAAGTTCGAAGGCGTGACCGTCGATTGCGTTCCGGCCAACGAGATTGCCGACGAGATTGGCTCGGCCAAGGTTGCCAACGTGGTGATGATGGGAGCGTTGCTGGAGGCGACCGACTGCCTGCCGTTCACCGCCGCGCAGGAAGTGCTGCGCGGGCTGGTGAAGAATCCGAAGCTGGCCGAGATGAATGAACGGGCATTGGACGCGGGACGGAATTACCTGGACACCGAGGTCCTGGTAGGCGCGGTGGCCGGACCGGATGGTTGCGGAGAATAAGTGATTCGATAAGATTTCATTCGATGTCGAACGAACGATAGCGACGGCGGGCGCACCAAACGCCCGCCGCTTCGTTCTCCCCGGCGATTGCGGCACGATTGAATCCACAGGCTGGCAGGAGACGCGCTCGTGGAAGAAAAGTTCTTGCGGAAGAAGTATCGTCCTCTTCACGGAATTTGTGCAGCATTTGAAGACAGGATAGCGATGGCGCAGAAGAAAAAAACGTTCAGCAAGGTAAAGGCCGTGAAAGACGCGGCGCGGGTGAACATCGGCACGCCCAAGCCAACCCAGACAATTCCGGATGCGAAAACCAAGGCGGAGATGCGCGGCGGAAAGCACAAGAAGGCACTGGAGGAACTGCTGGAGCAAGAGTAGGCGCCAGCGTTCCGCTACTTCTCGAGGGCCGCGACCCGGGCAGCCAGGTCAGCGGGCTTCCACTGGTTGTCGCTGTAAAATTCCGCAATTCTGCCATCGGCATCCAGCAGCGCGGTGCGCAGGTTATGGATGATCTGACCGTTCTGCGTCTCATAAGCCAGACCGAAGAATTCGGCGGCCTTGCGTATGCCGGCGGGCTTGCCGGTGGCCAAGCTCCAATGCTGGAGGCTGGGATCGAGGGTTCCGGCGTAGGCCTTGCCATAGGCGCGCAGCACCTTGGGATCGTCAAACTCCGGATCGATGGTAATGGAAAGCATCTGCAACCGGCCAAAGGCGGCGGGGTTGGTCTTCTTGAGGGTCGCGGCGATCTCGGCAAAGTTGTTGCTGGTGCGGATGCAGTACTCCGGCAGGGGACAGCGGGAATAAATGAAGCTGATGAGCAGCGGCTGTCCGCGGAACTGCGCCAGGTGAATCGGCCGGCCTTCCTGATTGACAAAGTGGAAATCCGGAACCAGTTCGCCCGTCTGCGGAAGGTGGATGGGCGAGGTTGTGGACAGATCGGCGGCGGCGCGCGCCTGGGTGACGGAGATGTTTTCCAGATAGTCGTCATCGGCCACGACAAGGGTTGCCTGCACGGTGTCGCCGGGATGCACGACGTTGAAGACCCAGGCATCGCGCACGGGGAATGGCATGGTCATGGCCTTCATGTATCCGGCGACCTCGTGATGGTCGAGCGTGAGGGTGTGGGCGGCGGGATCGACGGCGACAACGCGGCCCTCGATGGGGAAACGGCGTTCGCTGCTGGCGGGCTTTTGAGTCTTGCAGCCGAGGACGCAAAGCAACAAAAGAACAGAGAGAACAATGCGTACGCGCAAGGCGCACCTCCGCGAACAGTGTAGTGCAGCAGGCAAGCCGGAAAAAAGTTTTAGCGCCGGAGGATGCAGGCAGGCGGGTGGGTGAGTCCGGGCGGCCGCGCAAGGTAATGGATGGCGGCAAAGTCATAACCGAGCTGGTCGGGCCAGAGAGCGATTCCCCGCGCCGGATAAAGAGTGAGTTCGACGGCTCCGCGGGGATCGCGATAAAGAGCGTTGGCGGCGCATCTTGCCCAGGAAAAGTGAGCCGTCAGCGGGTTGTCGCCAAGCTCTTTGTAGACTTGCGTTCGCGGGATGGCGATGGGGAACAACTCCTCAATTTCCGTGATGAGGCCGGAGCGATCGAGGCGCACGGTGAGGTCTCCACGATGGCTGCCGCGCGCCTTGTAAAGCAGGTCTTCACCGGCTGGGGTTGGGGTGGCGAGGTCGGGGCTGCCAAGTACGCGGAGCGCGTCCGCACGACGGGCGCGCCCGGCGGTGAGGCCGCGAAAGCTGCCCGCGGTCCAGGGCGGCGGCGACCCAAAGAGGCTGGCGGCAAGCAGGAGGATGGCGGCGATTGATCGCATGGCTTCCAAGCTAACGGGTGCTGGGACCGCCGCGCAAGCCGGCCACTACTGTACGGGAGCGCGGAGGCCGCTTTCACCGCAGCTGCCGTTGCGCCAAGCCCAGGCCATGCGAGGCGTGTTGTGCGCCATGCCCACACGTCCCTGGCAGTCGAGCAGAATGATTCCGCCCTGACCGTTGAGGCGGCGCTGCAGGTAGTGGATGGCGGCGGGCGCGACCTGGGCGGGCGCCACATCGGCGGTGACGCGCTCGGTTGCCCACCTGGCGAAGACCAGCTTCATCATCGGCTCGCCCCATCCGGTGGTGGAAGCGGCGGCCGATTCATTGTCCGCATAGCAGCCGCAGCCGATGAGGGAAGAGTCGCCGACGCGCCCGGGCGCTTTGTTGAGGGTGCCACCGGTGGAGGTGGCGGCGGCGATGTTGCCGTGGCGGTCGAGGGCGACGGCGCCCACCGTGTCATGGGAATCGAGGTTGCCGCCGAACTCCGCGGGAACGCGGAGATAGCGCTGCTCGGCGGCGTTCTTCCAGCGCTCGATCTCACGCGGCAGGATGAGCCGGCTGTTTTCGACCAGGGCGATGCCGTGCTCGGCGGCGAAGCGTTCGGCGCCCTCGGCGACAAAATAAATGTGCGGGCTCTTTTCCAGGATCACGCGGGCGGCGCGCACGGGATTGAGGAGGCGCTCGACGCAGCCGACTCCGCCGGCCTTCAGGGTTGCGCCGTCCATGATGAGGGCGTCGAGCTGCGCCCGGCCATCGCGATTGAGGAACGATCCGCGACCGGCGTCAAAGGTCTCATCATCCTCGAGCACGGCGACCGCTTCTTCGACCGCATCCAGTGAGGATGCGCCGCGTTCGAGCAACTCCCAGCCGGCGGCAGCGGCCCGTTCAACTCCTTGCTGATGGGCCTGGCAGGCCGCATCCGGGATGGCCCAGGCGCCACCGTGCACGACAATGATGGGAGACGGCAAACGTCACCTCAAATGGATCGATGGAACGCTACAGGATAACACCGGGGCGAGGGTTGATTGCGGGAGGCGTGCGCGGGCTGTTTCCGGATTGGCCGAACGTACCCTCCGAAAAAACAACGATCGCAGGCCTTAAGTTGGTCTCGTTGTCTCTAGATGCGTTCACTTCACGAACGTGCCGTCTCTTTATGTTGTCTTGCGTCGAACCGGCGGCCCGCGGCGGCGCTTTTCCCGGCTCGAATCGAGCGTTGGCGATTTCAAACAGGTCTGTAACTTTTCTTTGGCCGCCAAGTCAGATTGATGCGACGACGTTGCGCGACTCCCACCGCGTCGGGGCAACTGAACAAAACCAGAGTTGGCAAAGGAGAATACCGTGAAAATCAATTTAGTTCGCGCCAGCGGAATGCTGGCGGTGCTTTTCCTTTCGGCCGCATCGGCGGCTGCGATGAACCACGAACGCAGTACGTTCGTACTAACCAGCACAAACAACGCAAGCGGTAATGCGGTTGTAGTGTTCGAACTGGATGATACAGGACCGCCTTCCCTATCACTCGTAAAGACGTTGCCAACGGGCGGCATGGGCGGCGCGGCGGGAAACGCTGGGGCCGTACAGTTCGCAGACGGTTTCGGCGCCGTGGTAAATTACGGCTCCAATAATGTGACTCAATTGCAGCGGGATGGTAACTTTATCGGAGTCGTGGGAACGTTTCGGCTGGCTCCAAATTGTGTAAATCCAGTTTCTGTCGCCCTCGCCGATTGGCACGCCTTTGTCGTCGGCGCCAATTGCGCGGAAAGCCACGCCTGGCCCGCAGGACACCTTGACGGGAGCGTCGTCGCCATACCCGATACCTCGGCCGGACAAATTGTTGCCGGCAGGAGTTGGGCCGCCGTCACCCTGAAGTCGGGATCCGTTCTTCAATTGCCGTTAAGCGAGCGAGGGGATACTCAGCGGAGCCAGCTCAGTAGTGACGCTGCCGAGCGACGCAAACAACACCCCTCTGGGCGCTGCGTTCTGGGGAGACCTTCTGGGATTTGATCCGGCCCACAGTTCCTACAGCTTCGCTCTGGTGGACAAGAGCATGGATGTGTTCCCGGTGCTCGGACCGCAACCGGCATATCCCACCAATGCCCCATGCTGGTTGGCCAAGGGAGCAGGGAACGTGTGGTATGCAGGCAATAGCCCAGGTCAGGCCATCTCAATATTTTTCAGCGACGGGCAAGGCGGAACATTTTACAAATCGGTGCCTTTGCCGGGCGTAGCAACCGATGTGACGGTCTCTCCTGATGGCAAATGGCTTGCCGTGATCTATACCGCGGCGGACGGCAGCGGCGGCCGCATCGCTGTTTTTGCAATCGACACTTACGGCGACCTGTCGCTCGCGGCGACTTCAAGCTCGATCAATGTTGCCGCGTTCAATGGGGTGGCGATCAGCCAGTAGTGTTTCCCGTTGGTTTCCCCTTTCACGGCGGGCTTTTGCTCGCCGTTTTGTTGCGCCGCTGTCGTCTGGATAGGATTGATCGTTCATCAAGTGCCGCTCGGTCATACCAAGGCTGCGCCTGCGATGCACTGGCAACGGCGAATGTCTGCAAGCGGTGAGAAGCCTGCGCTGGCTGCGCCGGATCACTTCTTGGAGTTCCGGATGCATAACGGGTGATCCGGAAACTGGCATGGCTCTAGACGGCGGACGAATGCGGTTCCGGGTATCTGCGTGCGGCGCTCACGCGAAGACTCATGCAGGGCAGGCCGGTTATCAGGAGACGGAGGCTGTCTGACGCTCGGCGGCTTCGCGCGCGGTGGTTTCAAGGTAGGTGAAGCGGATGCGGTGGATGACGGTCATGGTGGAGAGTACGGCCAGAATCCACAAGACGGGAGCCATGCGGTTGGAGAGTGCGCCGATAATAACCAGCACGATGCGCTCGGGACGTTCCATGAAGCCGACCTTGCACTTGGGTATGAGCGATTCGGCGCGGGCGCGGGTGTAGCTGACCATGACCGAGGTGGTCATGACAAAGGCCACCAGCACCACGTAGAAGAAGCGGTTGGCGCGGGCGTAGTAGACCAGCAGGCCAAAGAAGATTGCCACGTCCGAGTAGCGATCCATGACCGAATCGAAGAAAGCGCCGAAGACGGTGACCTGGTTGGTGGCGCGCGCCACCCGGCCATCGACCATGTCAAAGATGCCGGCGCCGATGATGACCAGCCCGGCGTAGATGAAGCGGCGCGGCTGGTTGTTGTCCGTGCTGGCAAAGCCGAAGAACAGCGCCGCCGCAACGTTGATCATGAGGCCGACGAAGGTCAGCACATTCGGTGAAATGCGGGTGAGGGCAAGGCCGTCGACGATCTTGTAGAGCAGGACTCCGCAATATTTTCCGACGGCGCTGGTCCAGGTCATGCGTTTGTTTCCGTTTCGTTGCCGGGGGCGTCGTGCACGGTGGTGAGCTTCAAGACCTCCAACTCGCGGGTGCCTCCGGGGGTGACGACCGTGGTCACGTCTCCAACCTTTTTGCCCATCAGGGCGCGTCCGATCGGGGAGGTGGTGGAAACCATGCCCTTGGTGACGTCGCTTTCCTCGCTGGTCACCAGTTTGTAGGCAATTTCTTCGTCCTTGGTGGAGTCGAACACCAGCAGCGAGGAGCCCAGGGCGGCGCGGTCGCGGGGAATGTTGGCAAGATTCATGAGCGACAACTCGGCCATGCGTTTCTTCATCATGCCGAGGCGCGCGCGGACGAATTCCTGGCGCTGTTTGGCCATGTGATATTCGGCATTTTCAGACAGGTCGCCCATGGCCACGGCCTTCTTGAGTTCGGCGGGAAGTTCGTGGTTCAACTCGTGTTCCAGTAAATCGATTTCTTCCTGGAGCTTCTTCTTTACGTGTTCCGGCATCTTCTAAAAACCTTTGTGCGCGGCGAGCCGCGCACGGGAGGGAGCTACACGCTGCAATTATAACGCGCCGGAGCGGATGGGGGCACAGCGGGGCAATTGCGGACAACTTTGCGCGCGGCGTCTTGCGCCTGAATCTCACGATGTATAATAAAGACGTACTGTTCCCGGTTTGCCGGGCCTTTGAATGATCACGACACAATTTATCGTCGGCGAAAAGGTAGTCTACCCGAATCATGGGGTAGGCATAATAGAACAGATTTCCAGCCGCACGATCGGCACCTCGGTCGAGCGCTTTTACCTGCTACGCATCCGTTCCAGCAGCCTGAAGGTCATGGTTCCGTTTCAAAACGCGGAAACGGTTGGATTACGCCGGATCGTAAAGAATTCGGAAGCGCAGAAGATCCTGGAGTATCTGGCGGACGGCAAGTGCGAGAGCAGCTCGGATTGGAAGAACCGGTTTAAGGAAAATTCGGATAAGATGCGGACCGGCTCGTTGCTGGAAGTGGCCATTGTGCTGAAGGGGCTGCTGGCGCTGGCCGGCCAGAAGCCGCTCAGCTTCCGCGAAAAGAAGATGCTCGAACGGGCTCGTTTTCTGCTGATTAGCGAGATGGCGATGGCCCGTGGGCGCGAAGAAGAAGAAGTGGAAGAGGAACTCCGCAAGGCCCTGTGCAAGTGCAAATTGCGTTGGCCGGAGGCGGCAAGTATCGAAGTTTAGACCGTTTGTTTGATTGGGAGCGCAGCCTGCGGGCTGCGCCAATTTATTGCCCGCCGGCAGTCCATGCCGAAGCCAACGCATCGCTTGCCCAGCAGGACCGAATGAAGTCGCCAGCACCCCACCCGGAAGATTGGCTCCCGGATGGTTGGATAGAGGGCGATCTTCCGCGAGCTATGCGGGCACGCATCGTGGCACGGTCATACGCAAGCCAACCGAGGGCCGGAATGGCCGGTTGCCGGAATTTCTCCGCTCACCGGCACGGGCCGTCATCCGTATAATTCCCGCTCGCGGCCATCGCTCCCAGGAATCTTCCGCAGGCGATCAGGCTCTGATTCAGTGTGTCGTTGGCCAGCGCATTGGCATCGATGTAGGTCGCCGCAGCCCGTTTCGCCAGGAAATTGTCGCTCAATTGCTTCATCTTCTGAAACGCGTTTGTGAGCAACTGGGCCGCCTTCTGATCCGCGTCCGTGGCTGCCGCCACCTGCGCAAGGCGCAGATTCTTGGTCGCCGAGGTTTCATTCGGTCCCAAAACCTCCCGTGTCACCGGAAACTGATTCTCGACGGCAGTCAACAGCGCGGTGTGCCATTCGCGAAGCGTGCTCATTTCCTCGATCGCCGCGCGCAAGAAATCTCTTGACAGTCCAGCTTTTTCCTCGGCAGCCGCCGGCTCGTTTCCGCCCAGTGTCAACGTCATCTGATTCGTGCCATAAGACAGTGTCCCACTCACTAACTGCGCCAGTGCTTCGACCTGCACATAGTTTTTCCCATTGATTTGGGATACCGGAATGCTGCCCGTATGCCCGCTCACCACTAGCTTGTGAATCATTCCCTGCGACATGGCAATTACCGGCATGATCATCGCCACTGCCACGATCCACCACATAGTTCGCCTGTTTACTGTCACTTGGCATCTCCTTTTCAGTTCAGGGATGAATGAAATTGTACTGCCCGTGCCGCGTTTGCAAGAGCAAAGCCGGAGCTGCGGTTGACAGGAATAGAGGTGCTTTTTGCACGCCCGTCCTGCGCCCCGAAAGCCATTTCCACCCTGGATCGCTGTCCCGGACATGCCTTGCATCCGGCGATCCTGAACCAGGAAGCTCTGACGCAGTTCCCGCCCACGCGCCTTGGGTCCAGCTACTCTCCCAGCCAATTTCCCCAGGAACGCAGACCGTCCACATGGTCAAGGATGATCTTGATGGCGGCCGTGAGGGGAACGGCCAGAAGCAGCCCCATCGCTCCCCAGAGCCAGCCCCAGAATAGCAGCGCCAAGGTTACGGCGAGGGGATTCAACTGCAGGCGGCGTCCAATGATTTTGGGATAGAGCACGTTCAAGGCGATGACGTGGCTGATGGCGACGAAAGACACGATGGCGGCAAAACCCGGAGCCGTCAGCGCGCCCATGCTGACCACCACCGGGGGCAGAATCGCCAGCACAATGCCGAGATAGGGCAGCAGGCTGACGACGCCGCTGATCATGCCGATGACGTAGAAATAAGGCACGCCGAGAATCCAGAATGCAATGGTGCTGCTGATGCCCAGGATCACCCCGATGATGACATTGCCGACGATGAAGCCTCGAATCATTTGTGCAATCAGGCCGAGGGTCATGTAGGCGGTGTTGCGGTTCTCCATGTCGAAGAGCATGACCGTGGCCGAGCGGACATGCGCCTGCCAACTGAGCATGAAGAAGACGAGGAACGGGACGAAGGCTGCCATGAGCAGGACTTGAGAGACGCCGATCGCTCCGCTGGGGAGATCATCGAGCCAACTGCTGGTCTGGCGGACGGTGAGCGTTCCCTTTTCTATCTTTTCCTCGGGCAGGACGTTGCGCGTGGTCTGTTGCACCCGTTCGGCGCGTTGGCGAACCTGGTTGAGTACGGCGCGGATGCGTCCGGAGTACTTGGGAAGCTCGGTCATGAACGCATCGGCCTGGTTGTAGGAAATAGAGAAAAGTCCATAGAGCGCAAGACACATCAGCACGACGGCGATCGCCGAACCCAGCGGCCTGGGCAGGTGGAAGCGCTGGCTGAGTTCGACGATGGGCGCCAGCATGAACGCAATCAGGACGGAAACCAGGGTGAGGATGAGGATGGTTTTGGCCACGTACATCAAGGTGAGCACGCCGCCGACGGCCAGCACCGCGAGTGAGCCGCTCTGGATGCGGGCATGACGGCGCCTTTCCGCGTCGCTCAGCAGGGCGGATCGGGCGCCGCTCTCCGGGGATGGGAGTGGGGCCTTCGGATTGGCGGCGGTGGCTGGCTCGAAGCTGCCCGTGGTCCGTTCCATCTGCGTATTCTCCCAACCGGTCGAAGACCTCTAGCTGCAGGCGGTGCTGTTCGAACTATACTTGTCTTGTGGCGTGGAACGAAAAGGAAAAGCCGTCAGGACGCATCCTGGCCCTCGATGTTGGTTCCAGGACAATCGGCCTTGCGGTTACGGACCCGCTCGGCTTCACCGCCCAGGGGTTGCTGACCATTCGCCGCAAGAACAAGCGCACCGATCTGGCAGCACTGGCCGAAGTGATCGGCAACTATGGCGTGGTCGAACTGGTGGTGGGCCTGCCTTTGCGCATGAGCGGCGCGGAGGGCCGGCAGTCGGAGAAGATGCGCGAGTTTGTTGCGGTTCTGCAACAGCGCTTCGATCTTCCCATCCATCTCTGGGACGAACGGTTGACCTCGGTGGAGGCCAACCGGGTGCTGCGTGAGACCGACATGTCAATCAAGAAGCGCGCCGCCGTGGTGGATCAGTTGGCCGCCGTGCTCATCCTCCAGAATTGGATGGAGGCGCGTCTTCATCCGCTGGAGCCTTGAGGGAAACATTGCCCGGCGGGTGACTTCCGGGTTGCGCCTGTCGTTGGGAGGGGCCGGGAGTGGTGCTATGCTTGCGCTGACTCTCACCTGAAATGAGCACGCTACTGGACAAAGAGGCGACGCCCCTGTTGCACGCGGATCGAACCCGTGTGGTTCGTCGCGTGATTTTCGGCCTGGCGATTGTGGCGGCGGCGCTGTTCGGCGCATTGTCTGGAATGTTGTTTGTGTATTCGACGGATCTGCCCGAGGTCACCGACCTGGAACGCTACCGTCCCAGCTCGATCACCGAACTTTATGACCAGAAGGGCAACGTCATAGGCACATTTGCGCTGCAGCGCAGGGTGATCGCCAAGTACGAGGACTATCCCAAGGTTCTGCGCGACGCGGTCATCTCCATTGAAGACAAGGATTTTGAACGGCACTGGGGCATCGATCCGTGGCGCATTTTGGGGGCGGCGTACCGCGACCTGTCCAGTGGCTCGCGATCCCAGGGCGCATCCACGCTGACGATGCAACTGTCGCGCAACCTGTTCCTGACTCCGGACCGAAAGTTCCGGCGCAAGGTGCAGGAGATCATGATGTCAATCCAGATCGAGCGCCGCTTCACCAAGGAACAGATTTTCACGCTCTATGCCAATCAGATTTTTCTGGGGCACGGGGTGTATGGATTCGAGGCCGGCTCGGAATTTTACTTCGGCAAGCCAGCCAAGGATTTGACTATCGAAGAAGCCGCCCTGCTTGCCGGACTGCCCAAGGGGCCGAGCGCCTACTCTCCGATCAATAATCCCGAGAAGGCGGTGCGGCGCCGCAACCTGGTCATCAACAATATGATGGAGGACGGGCGCATCACCGCCCTGCAGGCGCAGGAGGCCAAGAGCCGGCCGCTGAACCTGCATCTGCAGTCGGACCCCAACAACCTGGCTCCCTACTTCATCGAGGAGACGCGGCGCTACCTGGAAAAGAAGTTTGGGACCGACGAAGTGCACGAAGGCGGCTTGCGGGTCTACACCTCGCTGGACATGGAACTGGAGAAGACGGCAACCCGTGCCGTGCTGGATGGTCTTGCGGCCTACGAGCGGCGCCACGGATGGAAGGGCCACGTGCGCAACGTGATTGCCGCCGGCGAGGATTTTTCTCTGTACGAGGACCCCGACTGGATTCACGCGCCGGAGCCCGGCAGTTACTTCCATGCCCTGGTGATGAGCGTGACGCAAGGCGAAGCCGAGATCAAGATTGGCAAGTATCGCGGCCAGATCCGCCCCGCCGACATGGTCTGGACGGGCCACCGCTCGCCGAATGAAATCCTGGCGACTGGGGACATCGTGTACGTACGCGTGACCGCCGTCGAGCCTGAAGGCAAATTGCAGGTGGCGCTGGAGCAAGATTCCGGGGCCCAGGGCGCACTGGTCGCCATTGACAACAACACCGGCGAGATTCGCGCAATGGTGGGTGGACGCGACTTCGACGAATCGAAGTTCAATCGTGCCACGCAGGCTCTGCGGCAGACGGGTTCCTCGTTCAAGCCGTACGTCTACACCGCCGCGGTGGAAGCGGGCGCACTCCCGGATGACACCATTGTGGACGCTCCCATCAGCTTTCCAAGCGTGTCCGGAACCTGGTCGCCGCACAACTACGATGGCAAGTACGAGGGAACGATCTCGCTGCGGCGCGCGCTGGCGGACTCGCGCAACATTCCGGCGGTCAAACTGGCCCAGCGGGTCGGCATCAAGACGGTGATCGAGTACGTGCATAAATTCGGCATCACCTCGGAGATCCAGCCGTATCTGCCGGTGGCGCTGGGTTCGGCGGAAGTCACACTGCTGGAGCACACCGCGGCTTATTCCACCTTCCCCAATGACGGGGTACGGATCAGCCCACATTCCATCCGCAAGGTTGCCGATTACGACGGGCACATCATGGAACAGAACTTCCCCGAAGTGCGCGACGTGATCAGCGCGCACACGGCGCGGGTAATGGTGGAGTTGCTGCAGGGCGTGGTGTTGCACGGCACCGGCTTTGCCGCCAGCAAACTGAACCATCCCCTGGCAGGCAAGACGGGGACCACGAACGACTTCACCGATGCATGGTTTGTGGGTTTCTCACCTTCGATGACGTGCGGCGTCTGGGTTGGCTTCGACGAAAAGAAAACGCTGGGGAACAAGGAAACCGGGGCCCAGGCGGCGCTGCCGATCTGGATGGATTTCATGAAGGCCGTGATCGTTGACAAGAAGGACGAACAATTTCCGGGTGCGCCGCCGCAGGTTCCGGCCGGGCGCGATGCCAAGACCGCCAAGGCTGAGGCGGGACACTACGACGGCGAATCGCACTGATTCCATTGTTGTTGTGCGGCTTCCAGCCTATATACTGGAACCTATTCACAATGGGAGTAGGGTTCGCCTACGATGGAACGAGTCCGTCTGACAATTGCCCTTCTGATTTTATGCACGTTCGGCACAACCGGGTGCCTGCTGCGCTCGCACCGGGTGGAGGCAAAGCGCTCTCCCGTGCCGCTGAAGATTGCCACCCAGGATGAACTGGTGGCGGAGATTGACCGGTTGGCGGCCAGTGTCCAAACGATGAGCGCGACGGTTGATATTGACACCACGGTGGGCGGCGAGAAAAAAGGCGAGATCATCGAGTACCAGCAGATCCGCGGCTACATTCTGGCCCAGAAGCCGCAGATGCTTCGCATGATCGGATTGCTTCCCATCGTTCGCAACCGGGCCTTCGACATGGCCAGCGACGGCGACCGGTTCAGTCTGTCGATTCCGCCCAAGAACCGCTACATTACGGGCAAGAACCAACTCACCAAGATCAGCGACAACGCGCTGGAGAACATCCGCCCGCAGGTGATTTACGAAGCCCTGCTGATGCCGGCGATCGACGCCAATAACGAAATTGCCGTACTGGAAGAGGGCAAGCAGGAAGTGGTGGACGAGCGCACGCATAAATCAGTGACCCAGGCGAACTACCACATTGTGGTAATTCGACGGGGAGCACAGAACAGCTGGCGTCTGCATCGCAAGATCTATTTCAATCGCGCCGATCTCCTGCCTTACCGGCAGACCATTTATGACGAAAAGGGAGCGGTGGCAACCGACGTCAGCTACTCCGATCCACAAGTGTACAGCGGGGTGCAGTTTCCTTCGCTGATTGAAATCGAGAGGCCGCAGGAAGAGTACAAAATCGTGCTGAAGATGATTAAGCTCACCTTGAACGAGCCCCTGAAGCCGGAGCAATTTCAACTGGAAGTACCTCCGGGCGCAACGGTGACGGAATTGAAGTAGGAATCCTTCCGCGGTGGCGCGTCGCCATTTGGATGGTTCGAGTGGGTAGTACGGGAAGCGCGCGCGGCTCCTGTACACTCTTGTGAATCGCATGGAAAGCATGAGTTCGCCTTCGGTTTCCCCGGCTGCCCGCGGCCTGCCCGCGGATTCAGCCGAGGCACGGCGCTACAATCGCCTGCTGCGGCGCATCGGCATGGCCGACCTGACCCTGGGGCTGGCCCTGATGGGGGTGATTCTTGCCGCCGACTGGACGAGCGATTTCCGCAACTTCGCGTTCGCGGTACACGTGGCCCGCGACCGCTATGCCGCCGCGTTGTTTATCTACACATCGATCCTGCTGCTGCTGACCAAGTTTGTGAGCCTGGGACTGGACTACTACGGCTTCCGCATCGAGCATCGCTACCGCCTGAGCAACCAGCGTTTGCGCCACTGGGCATGGGACCAAAGCAAGGGTTTTGCGCTGACCTTTGTGCTTAGCCAATTGCTGGTGCAAATGGTTTACCTGCTGATCCGCCTGCAGCCGCAGTGGTGGTGGGTGACCTGCTGGGCGCTGTTTATGGTGTTCAGCGTTCTGATGGCGCAGATTGCGCCGGTGGTTCTGTTCCCGCTTTTTTTCCGCTTCCGCGCTCTGGACGATGAGGAACTGACGGCGCGGCTGACGCGAAGGAGCGAAAAATCCGGAGCGCGAGTTCGCGGAGTTTATGAGTGGATGCTCTCGGAAAAAACGAAGAAGGCCAACGCTGCCCTGATGGGACTGGGACGCACCCGGCGGATCGTGATTTCAGACACGCTGCTGGCCGCGTGCAATCACGATGAGATCGAGGCAGTGCTGACGCATGAACTGGGGCACCACGTTCACCATCACATGCTGAAGGCCATTGCGGTGCAAGGTGTGGTTACGTTTGTCGGATTCTGGTGCCTGAAACTTACGATTCGCTGGGCCGCGCTGGACTGGAAGCGATTCGATCAGATTGACTTTGCCAATCTTCCGCTGATGATTCTGGTGGCGACGGCGATTTCGGTGGCGCTGCTGCCGGTGATGAACGCCTACTCTCGCTTCAATGAGCGCCAGGCCGATTTGTACGCATGGAGATCGTTGGGCTCGGTGCAGGCGTTCTGCTCGGCGATGGAGAAGCTGGCTGCGCAGAACCTCTCCGAGCGCGAGCCTTCGCGCATGGTGGAGATTCTGTTTCATTCGCATCCGGCGATCGGCCGCCGCATGAAAGCGGCGCTGGCCTGGAGAGATTCTCACCAGGAAACCGGCGGAGAAAAGACTTAGGCAAACGGCCGGCGGCACGGGACGGTTTGGTGGAAGACGCGCCGGCGGCGCAGGATACAATTTCAGGGTGAGCTCTCCATCTCCATCGCAAGAGTCCGGATCGCGCATGCCGTTTACGCTGGCGCAGCGGCTTGCGCTGTGGTGCATCTCATGGCTGGGCTATGTGCTGATTTCGGTGATTGGCTGCACCCTGCGCTTCGAGCGCTCGTCGGAGCCGGGCGGGGTGGGCGAGGACGGCGTGCCTCCGTCGTTTGTGATTGGCCCCTTCTGGCACCGCTCGGTGATCGCCGCCACTTGGTACTTCCGCGGGCGCGGGATTGCGGTGATGACCAGCCGCAGCTTTGACGGCGAATACATTGCGCGCATCATCGAGCGTTTCGGGTTTGTGGCAGTGCGCGGCTCAAGTTCAAGGGGCGGGCCGGCGGCGCTGCTGGGAATGAATCGCGCCCTGGCCGGCGGACACATTGCGGCCTTCACGATCGACGGGCCAAGAGGTCCGCGCTTCCTTGCCAAGCCCGGCCCGGTGATGCTGGCACGCATGAGCGGAGCGCCCATCCTGTGTTTCTACCTGGCGGCCCGGCGTCCGTGGGTGCTGCGCACCTGGGATCGGATGATGATTCCGCGACCCTTCTCGAAGGTGCATGTTCGCTGGACGAAACAGATCCGGGTTCCGGCGGAGGCGACGAATGAGGAGATGAACCAGTGCCATCACCAGATGCAGGAGTCACTGGAGCGGGCCCGGCGGGAGGCGGTTGCGGCGCTGGGAGCGGGCGCAAGCTAGAGGTCGGCAGATGGGTGGGGTTAGTCTCAAATGAGTATACGCGTTTCGATTTTTCTGGTGCTCGTGGCCCTGCTCGAAGTGGGCGGAGACGCGTTGATTCGCGGCGGCCTGCAGCGGCGGGGAGCGCTGCTACTGCTGGCGGGAGCCTCGGCGCTGGTGGCATACGGCCTCCTGGTCAACCTGACGAAGTTGGACTTCAGCCGGCTGATGGGGGGCTCTACATCGTCATCTTCTTTCTGGTGGCGCAGGCGGTGGCGGTGCTGGTTTTGCGGGAGCGCATGGAACGCGCAGTGCTGGCGGGCGGAGGATTGATTGCGCTGGGCGGAATTGTGATAACGGTGTTCCGCAGCTAGCCGCGAAGGCAAAATGCACCATAGATGGTGCAAAAAATGAGAAAGGATTGGCGAAACAGGCAATCGTTTGCAAGGCAGAAATTACTAGTTTGCGCATGGTTGCGCATTGTTGCCAAGGATTGGCGACGCGGGTACCTTCCGGGCTATTGCGGTTGCCTTGGCGAGCAATCGTTGGGCGCACGGGCTGGGCCGGATTGGGAAATCCACAGGAATATTTGGGTTGGGGTGAGGGGATTTGGGCAAATTGGGACGGGCGCCGCGACGAGATTCGCCGGAAGACCAGGGCGGGCAGGGGCAAGGTCAACAAGCCCGGTCAAGAAGTGAGTGGGTCGAAGCGCCAGTCCGATACGGTCAGAGTGCGGCATGACCTGGTTTTGCTTTGTGTATCCCCGTGCGGGCGTGTCCGGCCGGAAAGCCTGCGTGGCGGCCTGGGAGACTTGAGCTTTGCTGGGGCCCTTCGCTTCGCTCAGGGTGACACCTCATCGTTAGGTGATACGGTGACACCTCATCGTTAGGTGACAGGGCGACACCTCATCATTCGGTGATACGGTGACACCTCATCATTCGGTGATACGGTGACACCTCATCATTCGGTGATACGGCGACACCTCATCATTCATCAATTGGTGATACGGTGACATTTCATCATTGGGTACTATGGCGACGTCTTATCATTCGGTCGAGAGTGACGCCTTTTGTGAATGCGTGAGGGCAGCCTGGGTGCGGCGGAGCGGTGCGCGAAGATGGATTGCCGGGGAAAAGTGGTTGGGGCTGGTTGACCGGTTGGCGGGGGTGTTGCTATAGTTTAGAAGTTCTGCGAGTCTGTCTGTCGAATTCTGGTCAAGCTGTTAGGTGTGATCAGCCCGAGGGCGCTTCACGGCGCCTGCAGTAAGGGCTCCCTCGCTGAAACGAATCTGCGCTGCCTGCGGCGCTTGGCCGCGGGGTATGCAGATTCAGGTTGCGAAACGGAGTGCTCCCGGCAGGAGTCTCAGGCGAAAAGCCTGGGCGATGGGCCGGGGATCAAGCATCACCGTCGCCGCCTCTATCCAGGAAACGTGAAACTTCCCCGCGTGTGGTGATTGCGGAGAGTATGGTTGAGCGCCGCGCGAGCGGAATTCGCTTGACCAGCCCCGGTGGAAAATGGGATGGGAGCGGCAGCGCCCGCGGAAATGCCCGGGTGTGGCCGCCAGAGGCGCCAGAGTGCGCCGGAATCAAAGGAGCTCGAAGAGTGCCTACGTTTAACCAGTTGGTGCGTAAGGGGCGCAATGCGCCGCGCTACAAGACGGCGAGTCCTGCCTTGCAGGCCTGCCCACAGAAGCGCGGAGTCTGCACCCGCGTGTATACCCAGACGCCAAAGAAACCGAACTCGGCACTGCGCAAGGTTGCCAGGGTTCGCCTGACGAACGGGATCGAAGTAACGACCTACATCCCCGGCGTTGGCCACAACCTGCAGGAGCACTCGATTGTGCTGATCCGCGGGGGCCGCGTGAAGGATCTTCCGGGAGTGCGCTACCACGTGATTCGCGGCACCCTGGACGCGGTGGGAGTTGCCAACCGCAGACAGAGCCGCTCGAAGTACGGAGCCAAGCGGCCGAAGTCGTAAACGAGATTTGGCGTTGGCGGCGGGTACGGGTCAAGAGACGGCCCTCCGGCCGCTGATGCCGTTAGCCATCCGGCGTCTCACATGGGAGATGGCCGGGAGTACCGCCGACAAGGCAGGGAAGAGGAGTTTGTAAATGCCAAGAAAAGGCCATATTGCCAAGCGCGAGCCGATGCCGGACCCGATTTATGACTCGACGCTGGCCAACAAGTTTGTCAACAACCTGATGTGGGACGGCAAGAAGAGCACGGCGCAGGGCATCTTCTACAAAGCCATGACGCAGCTTGAAGCCAAGGGCGGGGACGAGGCGCTGAAGCTGTTCAAGAAGGCGGTGGAGAACTGCAAGCCGCTGCTGGAAGTGAAGACCCGGCGGGTGGGCGGCGCGAACTACCAGGTTCCGGTGGAAGTGAATCCGGAGCGGCGGACATCGCTGGCGATTCGCTGGCTGATTTCGTATTCGCGGAGCCGTCCCGAGAAGGGCATGATCGACAAGCTTGCCAACGAGTTGCTGGATGCGGCCAACGGCAAGGGCGCGGCGATGAAGAAGAAGGAAGACGTCCACCGCATGGCCGAGGCCAACAAGGCCTTTGCGCACTATCGCTGGTAGAACCAGAATTTTGCAGCCGGGCAGGCGGCGACAGACGCCGCCGCCGGAGCCGGCGTTTGGAGCGGGAACGGATTTCAAGCTGCCATCAACTAGAAACCAGCACGGGCCGGAAGTTTGCGCCCGGGCGATGAAGTAAAGGGAATAGGTAGAAGCTTTGGCACGACAGGTTCCATTAGAACGTTGCAGGAACATCGGCATCATGGCACACATCGATGCCGGGAAGACGACCGCGACGGAGCGCATCCTGTACTACACGGGGCGCCTGTACCGCATTGGCGAAGTGCACGAAGGCACGGCGACGATGGACTGGATGGCGCAGGAGCAGGAGCGCGGCATCACGATTACCTCGGCGGCGACGACCTGTTCCTGGAAAGACATCACGATCAATATCATCGACACGCCCGGGCACGTGGACTTTACGGCGGAGGTGGAGCGGTCGCTGCGGGTTCTGGACGGCGCGGTGGCGGTGTTTGACGCGGTGCACGGGGTGGAACCGCAGTCGGAGACGGTGTGGCGGCAGGCGGATAAATACGCGGTGCCGCGGATTTGCTTCATTAACAAGATGGACAAGATGGGTGCGGATTTCGATCATGCCGTGGATACGATCCGCAAGCGTCTGGCGGCCAAGCCGGTGCCGATCCAGATGCCGATTGGGCAGGCGGAGAAGTTCCGCGGCCTGATCGACCTGTTGGAGATGAAAGCCGTTTACTGGCATGACGAGACGATGGGCGCCGACTACGTGGTGGAGGAAATTCCCGCGGAGTTCAAGAAGCGCGCCCAGGCGATGCGCCAGTTGATGGTGGAATCCATCGTGGAAAACGACGGTGGCGACGAGTTGATGGCGAAGTGGATTGAAGGCGACGAGATCACGGTGGAGGAGTTGAAGGCGTCACTGCGCAAGTCGGTGATTGCGATCAAGGTCTTTCCGGTGATCCTGGGATCGGCCTTCAAGAACAAAGGCGTGCAGTTGCTGCTGGACGCGGTGGTGGATTTTCTGCCGTCGCCGCTGGACGTTCCGCCGGTGGTGGGAAAAAATCCCGATACCGGCAAGGAAGAAGTCCGGCACGCGGATGACGACGAGCCGTTTTCGGCGCTGGCGTTCAAGATCATGACCGATTCGTTCGTGGGCCAGTTGACGTTCATCCGGGTGTACTCGGGTGTATTGAAAACGGGCGATATGGCGTACAACGCCAACCGGATGAAGCACGAGCGCATTGGCCGCCTGCTGCGCATGCACGCCAACAAACGCGAGGAGATCACGGAAGTCCGCGCCGGCGACATCTGCGCCTGCGTGGGACTGAAGAACGTGACCACGGGCGACACGATCTGCAACGAAGCCAAGCCGATTCTGCTGGAGACGATTGAATTTCCGGAGCCGGTGATTCACGTTGCGGTGGAGCCGAAGACGAAGACGGACCAGGAAAAGATGGGAGTTGCGCTGCACAAGCTGGCGCAGGAAGATCCCACCTTCCGGGTACACACCGACGAGGACAGCTCGCAGACGATCATCAGCGGGATGGGCGAACTGCACCTGGAAATCATCGTGGACCGGATGATGCGCGAGTTCAACGTGCAGGCCAACGTGGGCAAGCCGCAGGTGGCTTACCGCGAGACGCTGCGCAAGCACTCGGAGGCGGAAGGCAAGTACATCCGGCAGACGGGCGGCAGCGGACAGTACGGGCACGTCAAGATCCGGCTGGATCCGAACGAGCCGGGCAAGGGCTTTGCGTTCGAGAATGCGATCGTCGGCGGTTCGGTTCCAAGGGAATACATCAAGCCGATTGAAATGGGGATCAAGGAAGCGATGGAGGGCGGCGTGCTGGCCGGCTATCCGATGGTGGATATCAAGGCGACGCTGTATGACGGCAGCTATCACGAAGTGGATTCCAACGAAATGGCGTTCAAGATTGCGGCGTCGATGGCCTTCAAGGAAGCGGCGCGCAAGGCCAGTCCGGTTCTGCTGGAGCCGGTGATGTCGGTGGAAGTTGTGGTTCCGGAAGAGTACATGGGCACCATCATTGGCGATCTGAACAGCCGCCGCGGGCGCATCGAGGGTATCGAGCACCGCGCCGGGTCGCAGGTGATCAAGTCGATGGTCCCGCTGGCCGAGATGTTCGGATACGCGACCAACATGCGCTCCAATACGCAGGGGCGTGCGACGTTCTCCATGCACTTTGCGCGCTACGAGGAAGCTCCGCGATCGGTGGCGGAAGAGATTGTGGCCAAGGTGCAGGGCACGAAGGCCAGATAGAGTGAGGGAGTGACCGCGATGTCTGGAGCTGATTTCGAAGTGAATGTTCCCGCCAGTGTTCTGGGCTCTGACGCGCGCAGTCTTACTCCTGAAGAAAAGGATGCGGCGCATAAGATGGGATTAACGGAAGACCAGTATCAGCGGAGCAAGGCCGATTTGCTGCTGGGCGACGAGCGGAGGCGTTCGCGGGGACGCGACCTCGGGGAAGCAGTGTCCCGCATCCTAAAGGACTTGGGGGAGAAGCACAGCGTGCGAAGGGTGACTTGGAGCCCTGACAGTTTGATTTGGCGGGTTGAAATCGAAACGCCCGCTGGCGACAGGAATGTTGCCCTGAATTGGGATCTGGTAGACGACGTTCTCGACGCACGAACCCCTTCCGAACTGCAGCGGTTGAAGAACATCATTTTCTTTGCGCTCGGGCGCAAGGACTTGATCTTTGGTGCGCGCCCATGAACCTGGTTGGGAAAACGGTGCGCTTTCGTCTGGCCGAATCCGGCCGAGCGGCGCTGAGCGGAATTGCCGCAGAAGCGGAGTTTGTAGATGGCTTGGTGGTGGACGAGAACCAGATCGGACTTTGGATTTACCTGCCGGAATTTGAGGGCAGCATGACTGCCCTGCTTCGGTGGGAGCATTTTACAACGGCGTTGGTGGATTACGCCCCCGATGTTCCCGCTGAGAAGTTCCCGGCGGGATTCAGACCATAGCATCGCACTTGGTATTGGCTTAGAGGAGCTCGAGAATCATGGCGAAAGAGAAATTTGACCGCAGCAAGCCGCATGTGAACGTGGGCACGATTGGGCATATTGATCACGGCAAGACGACGCTGACGGCGGCGATCACGAAGGTGCTGCAAAAGCACAATCCGAACATCAAGTTCCGCTCGTTTGACTCGATTGACAATGCGCCGGAAGAGCGCGAGCGCGGCATTACGATTGCCACGGCGCACGTGGAGTATGAGACGAAGAACCGTCATTATGCGCACGTGGACTGTCCGGGACACGCCGACTACATCAAGAACATGATCACCGGGGCGGCGCAGATGGACGGGGCGATTCTGGTGGTGGCGGCCACCGACGGGCCGATGCCGCAGACCAAGGAACACGTGTTGCTGGCGCGCCAGGTCGGGGTGCCGTCGATTGTGGTGTTTCTGAACAAGTGCGACGCGGTGGAGGATCCGGAGCTGATTGACCTGGTGGAGATGGAAGTCCGGGAACTGCTGTCGAAGTACAAGTTTCCGGGCGACGATCTGCCGGTGATCCGGGGCTCGGCGCTGGGTGCGCTGAACGGCGAGGCGGAGTGGGAAAAGGGCGTGGATGAGCTGATGGCGGCGGTGGATTCCTATATACCGCTGCCGGCGCGGGCGATTGATCAGCCGTTTCTGATGCCGATTGAAGATATTTTTTCGATTTCGGGACGGGGCACGGTGGTGACGGGCCGGATTGAGCGCGGCAAGGTAAAGGTTGGCGAGGAAGTGGAGATTGTCGGCTTCCGGGAGACGCGCAAGACGGTTGTGACCGGCGTGGAGATGTTCAAGAAGCAGTTGGACGAAGGCATGGCGGGAGACAACGCGGGGCTGTTGCTGCGCGGCATTGGCAAAGACGACGTGGAGCGCGGGATGGTGCTGGCGAAGCCGGGATCGATTACGCCGCACACCAGGATCAAGGGCGAAGTTTACATTCTGTCGAAGGAAGAAGGCGGGCGTCATACGCCGTTCTTCAACGGCTACCGGCCGCAGTTTTATTTCCGGACGACGGACGTGACCGGGGTGGCGAAGCTGGCCGAAGGCGTGGAAATGGTGATGCCGGGCGACAACGTCACCCTGGAGATTGAGCTGATTACGCCGGTGGCGATGGAAAAAGGACTGCGCTTTGCGATCCGCGAGGGCGGGCGCACGGTGGGCGCCGGCACGATCACGGAGATACTGTAAGGGAACCGATGGGTCGCGTCACCTTCGCCGCCGGAGCGGCGGCGAAGGTGGGGCAGCCCGCAAGGTTCTCCTGGCAAACTTTCACTCTGCATAGAAAAAGAAGTCGCGGCGACTAGAAGACCGCACGATCTTTGAGGGTTCAAACAGTGATTGGCAAAGAAAGAATACGCATCCGGTTAAAGGCATACGACTATCGCGTTCTGGACCAGTCGACGGGCGAAATTGTGGAGACAGCGCGGCGTACGGGAGCACAGATTGCGGGCCCGATTCCACTGCCGACGGTGAAGAACAAGTACTGCGTGCTGCGTTCGCCGCACGTGGACAAAAAGTCACGGGAGCAGTTTGAAATCCGCACCCACAAACGTCTGCTCGACATTCTGGAGCCGACACAGCAGACGGTGGACGCATTGATGAAGCTCGATCTTCCCGCCGGGGTTGACGTGGAAATCAAAGCTTACGGCAAAGAGCACAAATAACGCGGCCGGGCGCCTCGGGCGCCAGCCCCTCACAGTGCCCCTGGGCGGAACGCCGGCGGGCATGATGGAGATGAAGCGATGTCGGTAAACGGAATTCTGGGCAGGAAAGTAGGCATGACGCAGCTATTCGACGACAAGGGCGACGTTCGCCCGGTCACCGTGCTGCAGGCCGGTCCCTGCGTGATTACGCAATTGAAGACCTCCACGACGGACGGCTACGACGCCGCCCAGATCGGGCTCGTTGAGTTTGTGAAGGATTCGCGCCTGACCAAGGCGATGAAGGGCCACTTCGGAAAACACGATCTTCCTCCGGTGAAGTTCATGAAGGAAGTTGCGGTGGTGGAAGACGAGGAAGGCGCCGACTGGAGCGTGAAGGTTGGCGACAAGGTGCTGGTGGACCTGTTTGACGGCACCAAGTTTGTCGACATCACGGGCACGAGCAAGGGGCGGGGCTTTGCGGGCGTGGTGAAGCGGCACAAGTTTGCCGGCGGACCGGCGGCGCACGGGCACATGTTCCAGGTGCAGGGCTCGATTGGCGCATCGTCCTATCCGTCGCGGGTTTTCCCGGGCACTCGCATGAGCGGCCACATGGGCGCGGTTGCGGTGACGGTGCGGAACCTGCGGGTGCTGGGCGTGGATAAGGATGAGAACCTGCTGGTGGTGGAGGGCGCGGTGCCCGGCCACCGGGACGGCTACCTGGTAATCAGCAAGGCCAAGAAGCCGCCCAGAGAGCGCCGTGGATTCAGCGGCGAAGGCTCGATGATCAACCCGTTGAAGGCATCCAAGCGCGCCTCCAAGGGCAAGTAGATTCGCTTCCCCGGTGGAACAGCGCCACCGGGGAGCGCTGGTTTGACCACAGAACCTTCCGCGGCCGCACATTGACGGAAGGCAACGAAGGGCCGCCGAAGATGCGGGCCCGGCAAAGGAAACGAAATGGCTACCATCGATGTTTTGAACCTGGCGGGAGAGAAAGTGGGATCGCTCGAACTGGCCGACGAGGTATTCGGCGCGGTGAACGAGGATCTGCTCTGGGAATCCGTCCAGCATTACCGTGCCGCGCAACGCGCGGGCACGCACGCCACCAAGAACCGCAAGTTGGTGTCGGGCTCGGGCAAGAAGCTGTGGCGGCAGAAGGGAACGGGGCGGGCCCGGGTGGGCAGCGTGCGTTCGCCGATCTGGCGGCATGGCGGGGTGGTTCACGGACCGCAGCCGCGCTCCTATGACTTTGCTTTTCCGCGCAAGAAGCTGCTGGGGGCGCTGCGTTCGGCGCTGGCGGCGAAGCTGGCCGACGGCAACCTGATCGTGATCGATTCGCTGGAACTGAAAGAGGCGAAGACGAAGACGTTCCGGCAGGCGCTGGTGGGGCTGAAGTTCAACAAGACGGCGCTGGTGGTGGAAGCGGGCGCGAACCTGAATCCGAACCTGGAGCTTTCGACGCGGAATATCGAAGGGGTTGAGATGCTGTACGGTCCCGAGGTTCATCCCTATCACCTGCTGCGGCATGAACTGGCGGTGTTTTCGCTGGCGGCATTGGAACGGCTGCAAAGCTCGCTGAAGGCGTCTGCGCCGAAGCGTAAGGCGGAGGTGGAAAATGTCTAAGTCCCCCTACCAGATCGTGCGCAAGCCCGTGATCACCGAAAAGGGATTGGGTGTGAAGGAGACCGAGAACACGCTGGTCTTCGAGGTGGCCGCCACGGCGACCAAGACGGAAATCAAGGAAGCGGTGCAGAAGGCCTTCAAGGTGAAGGTCGCCGGCGTCCGCACGGCCAATTTTCTGGGCAAGGAGCGGCGGCGGGGCAAGTTCACCGGCTTCCGTCCCGACTGGAAGAAGGCCTATGTACGGCTTGCCGAGGGCGAAAAGATGCCCGAGTACGCGCAGAACCTGTAGTTGCCGCGCGGCATGAACCGAAGCGGCCGCGCTTAAAACGCGGCGCCGCCGGATGGGAGAACAAAACCCTATCTGTCCGGCCCAAGCGATCCCGCCCAGAGATGGGCCGGGATCTGGAAGAGAAGAAATATGGCGATCAAGACATACAGACCGATCACACCGACGCTGCGCTTCCAGACCTCGCAGGTCAACGACGATCTGACGACGAACCGGCCTTATAAGCCGCTGACGGAGCCGAAGAAGGGCAGCGGCGGACGGCGCAATTCCGGCGACCTGACGATCTGGCATCGCGGGGGCGGTCACAAGCGCAAGATCCGGGTGATCGACTTCAAGCGCGACAAGCAGGGGATTCCGGCGACGGTGGCGACGATTGAATACGATCCCAACCGTTCGGCGCGGATTGCGCTCCTGAGCTACGCGGATGGCGAAAAGCGCTACATTCTGCAGCCGGTTGGATTGCAGGTTGGGGCGAAGATCATCAGCGGCGCCGATGCCGATATCCTGGTGGGCAACGCGCTGCCGCTGAAGAACATTCCGGCGGGCACGATTGTGCACAACATTGAGCTGAAGCCGGGCAAGGGAGCGCAGATGGCGCGTTCGGCCGGGGCGTCGGCGCAACTGGTGGCCAAGGAAGGCGAGTACGCGCTGCTGAAGCTGCCTTCCGGGGAAACCCGCAAGGTGCTGGTGGAGTGCATGGCGACGGTGGGCCAGGTTGGCAATACCGATCACGAGAACATCTCGATCGGCAAGGCCGGGCGCAACCGCTGGCTGGGCAAGAAGCCGGTGAACCGCGGCGTGGTGATGAACCCGGTGGATCACCCGCACGGCGGCGGCGAAGGCAAGACCTCGGGCGGCCGTCATCCGGTGACCCCGTGGGGGCAGCCGACGCGCGGGTACAAGACGCGTAACAACAAACGGACCGACAAATTCATCGTGTCGCGTCGCGGCAAGTAGGGAAGGAAACCATGGCACGTTCGACGAAAAAAGGGCCGTTTGTAGATTCGCACCTGATCGTAAAGATCGAAGGGATGAACGCGCGCAACGAGAAGAAGGTCCTGCGCACCTGGTCGCGGCGTTCGACGATCACTCCGGAAATGCTGGGGCACACCATTGCGGTGCACAACGGGCGCAAGTTCATTCCGGTGTACGTATCGGAAAACATGGTGGGGCACAAGCTGGGCGAGTTCAGCTTCACGCGGACATTCAAAGGGCACTCGGTGAAAGCGGCGGCGGAGACCTCGGCCAAGCCGGCAAGATAGGCGGAGCGCCCCGGTTGAGCGGACGGATGGAACGCAGGAGCGCCCGGCGAGGGCGCCGGCGAATGAGATGGGAAGGGAAGAAGACATGGAATTCACAGCGAAAGCCCGGTACGTGCGGGTATCCCCGCAGAAGGCTCGCCTGGTGTTGAGCCTGATCAAGGGCATGCGGGTGGAAGCGGCGCTGAACACGCTGGCGTTCACCAACAAGGGCATTGCGCCTTCGGTCCTGAAGCTGTTGCGCTCGGCGGTGGAAAACGCCAGCTATCTGAGCGCGGAAAAGGGCCTGGATGTCGATCTGGACAATTTGTTTGTCAAGAACGCCATTGCCAACGATGGTCCGCGGATGAAGCGGATCCGTCCGGCTCCGATGGGGCGTGCCTACCGTTATCAGCGGCGCATGACCCACATTGAACTGGAGCTGGCGGAGAAAAAGAAGGCCGCGACTCCGGTGGTGGGCGAGGGTGAGGCGGCAGTGGCGCCGGCGAAAAAGCTGTTACGCAAGCCGGCGGTGAAGAAGATGCTGGCCAGAAAGACGGTCGCCAAGAAATCGGCGCCGAAGGCAAAGAAGTAGGCGATCCGCTGCGGCGGAGTCGGCGTAGCGGCGGGTGCGGGCCAAGTGACGGGCCCTGCAGCGGCTGACGCGGGCAGGTTCACGGGATCCGATGCAGGATCCAATTCAGCGGCGGCGCCAGGGCCAAGGCCCGAGTAAGCCACCGGCAGAGAGACGAAGCAATTATGGGACAGAAAGTCCATCCTTACGGATTCCGACTCGGCTACACCAAGCCGTGGAAGTCGCGCTGGTACATGGATCGCGACTATGACAAGTTCCTGATCGAGGACATCAAGCTGAAGGAAGAGCTGAAGGAAAAGCTCAAGTCGGCGGGGGTGAGCTCGATTGAAATCGAACGTCCGGGCAACAAGCTGCGGATCATCATCCGGACGGCGCGGCCGGGCATCATCATTGGCCGCAAGGGCGCCGAGATCGACAAGCTGAAGCTGGACCTGCAGAAGCGGACCAACCGGGACGTGTTCGTGGACATCCTGGAGGTTCACAAGCCGGAGCTGGACGCGCAGCTGGTGGCCGAGTCGATTGCACTGCAACTGGAAAAGCGGGTTGGCTTCCGGCGGGCGATGCGCAAGAGCGTGGACAGCGCGTTGCGTTTTGGCTGCAAGGGGATCAAGGTCCGCGTTTCGGGGCGGTTGAACGGCAACGAAATCGCGCGTTCGGAGTGGTATTTGCAGGGGCGTTTGCCGCTGCACACGCTGCGCGCCGACATTGATTACGGATTTGCCGAAGCGCACACGACCTATGGGCTGATCGGGGTTAAGACCTGGGTTTACAAGGGCGAGATTTTACCCCAGAAGCGGCGCGAACCGTCGACTGCGACGGCCGGACTTTAGAGCAAGCAAGCCGGCCATCGTCTCCAGAGGCCAGTCCTGGAGTTCGGTTGGTAGAGCCGGCAGGCGCGTCCGCGGGATGGGCGGCCAGAACATGAAGCTGGCAATTGGAAACTGCATATGTTGATGCCGAAGAAAGTAAAGTACCGCAAGCAGCAGCGCGGTCGAATGTGCGGCAAGGCCTGGCGCGGCTCCGAGCTGTCGTTCGGCGATTATGGCTTGAAGGTGATGGAGCCGGGCTGGATAACCGATCGCCAGATTGAAGCGGCGCGCGTGGCGATGACGCGATTCATCAAGCGCGGCGGCAAGATCTGGATCCGGGTGTTTCCCGACAAGCCGGTCACCAAGAAGCCTGCCGAAACCCGTATGGGCAAAGGCAAGGGAGCGCCGGATCACTGGGTTGCGGTGGTTCGTCCGGGCAAGCTGCTGTTTGAGATGGAGGGTGTGAGCGTGGTGGATGCCGAGGAAGCAATGCGCCTGGCATCGCACAAACTGCCCTTGATTACCAAGTTTGTGAAACGCGACGTCCTGGCGCACTAGAGGCCGGAGGCGTTCGACACAAGATTCCGACGCCGGCGGTGAAACCCCGCCGGGGGTGAAGAGAAGAGAGCGATGAATTCGGAAAAGATACGTAACCTGACCGACGCCGAGTTGGCCCATCAGAGGATCGAACTCAGCGAAGAGCTCTTCAAGCTGAAGTTCCAGCTCAACATGGGACAGACGGAAAGCTTGAAGAAGATGCGCGGGCTGAAGAAAGACATTGCCCGGGTGCTGACCATCCAGCGCGAGAAGCAACTGGCCGCAGCCAAGAGCGGAACGGAGAACAGGTAGCCATGGCAGAAGAGACGGTTGCCGCAAAGACGGCTGGACAGAGGAAGATCCTGGTAGGCCAGGTGGTTTCGACCAAGATGGCGAAGACGATCGTGGTCGAGGTGCATCGCCAGAAGGCTCACCCGCTGTACCGGCGGGTGGTGAAGCGCACCAAGAAGTTTTATGCCCACGACGAGGAGCAGACGGCGCGCACGGGCGATTTTGTGCGGATTGAAGAGACGCGTCCGCTGTCAAAGCTGAAGCGCTGGAAGCTGAAGGAAATCGTCAAGCGGTCGGCGCTGGCGGCGGCTGCGATTGCGGCCGAGAATGCGGTCCAGGGAACGCCGGAGCAGGCCAGCTAGAGGGGCAGCCTCCGCAAACGGAGGGCTGAAGGAGATTGCACCATGGCAGTGTTTATGAGGTCCATCCTCGAGGTGGCCGACAATAGCGGAGCGCGCAAGCTGCAGATGATTTTGCCGATTGGCGGATCGACCGGGCTGCGGGCGCGGATTGGCGACGTGGTGACGGCGGCGGTGAAGGAAGCGTCGCCGGACGGCACGGTGAAAAAGGGCACGGTGGTGAAGTGCGTGATCGTGCGCACGCGCAAGGAAACCAGGCGGCGCGACGGCAGCTACATCCGCTTCGACAGCAACGCCGCGGTGCTGATCAACGCCGACGGCGAACCGGTCGGCACCCGCGTCTTCGGTCCGGTGGCGCGCGAGTTGCGCGAGAAGAAGTTTTTGAAGATTGTTTCCCTGGCCCCGGAAGTTATCTAGTCTCCGGGCGGCTGCAGCGGCTGCCCGCGGGAGTTCCCCGGTTGGGGAACGGCTCCAAGAACGCTGAGAGTTTTGAGAGGAACAGATGGCTACCGTTGATATCCGCCATAACGATACCGTGAAGGTGATTGCAGGCCGCGACAAGGGCAAAGAGGGCCGCGTTCTGCGGGTTTCGCCCAGCAACGGCCGGGTCCTGGTCGAACACGTCAGCATTGTGAAGAAGAACGTGCGTCCGAATGCGCAGAAAGCGATCAAGGGCGGCATTGCGGAGCAGGAAGCGCCGATTGCGATCAGCAATGTTCTGCTGGTGTGCGGGACCTGCGGTCCGGTGCGGGTTCGTCACGAAGTGCGGGGCGAAAAGAAAGTTCGCGTCTGCGCCAAGTGCGGCACCACGCTCGACAAGGACAAATAACCACGCGAAGCGGCCACGGCCGTTTCAATTGACCGCCTCACGTAACGGTAGCCACTCCGGGACCGTGAGAGAAAGCGAACAGAACCATGGCAGCAAAGGAATCAAAAGACGCGAAAGCGAAACAGCCGGCCAAGCAGCCCGCCAAGCCGGCGGGCAAGAAGAGCAAGGGCGAGGCTGCCGAGGCGGCGGATCAAGGCTCGAAGTCCGGACGTCCGAAGGCGAACAACGCGGCGTCCGCACGGCTGCGCACGCGGTATTTCCAGGAGCTGCGGCCGGCCTTGCTGAAAGAGCTGGGCCTGACCAATCCGATGGCGGTTCCGCGGCTGGAAAAAGTAGTGGTCAACATGGGCGTGGGCGAAGCGACGCAGAACGCCAAGGTGCTGGATCCGGCGGTGGCCGAGCTGGCGCAGATCACCGGGCAGAAGCCGGTGGTGACCAAGGCGAAGAAATCGATTGCCGCCTTCAAGGTACGCGAGGGAATGCCGATTGGGTGCATGGTTACGCTGCGCGGCGACCGCATGTATGAATTTCTGGACCGGCTGCTGAACGTGGCGCTGCCGCGGGTTCGCGACTTCCGCGGGGTCCCGACGCGCTCCTTTGACGGACGCGGCAACTACACCCTGGGGCTGCGCGATCAGTTGATTTTTCCGGAGATCGACTACTCCAAGGTGGAACACCAGAAGGGGATGAACATCACGATTGTGACGACGGCGACGAGCGACGAACAGGCGCTGGCGCTGCTGAAGGCGATCGGGATGCCATTCCGGCCGGCGAACGCCACTTAAGTTTCCCCTGGCCGCGGGCGGCGACGTTTGCGGGTAGAGGGTTGCAGGTTGAAGTTGTTAGGTTGAAGCCGTAGGAAGCACCTCCGGGTGCGAGAGATAAAGGAAACGATGGCCAGAACATCCAGCATCGCCAAGGACAACAAGAAGCCCAAGTTTTCGTCGCGTCAGCACAACCGGTGCAAGCTGTGCGGACGCCCGCGCGCGTATCTGCGCAAGTTCGGCCTTTGCCGGCTGTGCTTCCGCGGACTGGCGCTACGGGGAGAAATTCCCGGGGTATCGAAGTCGTCCTGGTAGGCAGACGGGCGGCGGCGGGTGCGGGCCGAGCGATGGCCTTGCAGCGGCTGACGCCGGAAGCCGACCCTGAAGCGCGGGGACGATCCCCGCAAAGGCTGGCACGTGGTCCGCAGACTGGACCGTCCTGCGCGAGCAGGAACAAAACGTCGCCGCAGGTTCTTTCCGCTGTGGCTTCCGAAAACGGGAGCAGCCGGTGCAAGCCGGTGCAGTATTGCGCACGGCCAGCGCGCGCAAGAAAGAGAACGGGCGAACGAATTCAGGAGATGGAACGATGAGCTTTACCGATCCGGTGGCAGACTTTCTGACCAGGATCCGCAATGGCATCAAGGCGCGGCACCAGAAGGTGGACGCGCCGGCCTCCAAGCTGAAGCTGGAGATTGCCAGGGTTCTAAAAGAAGAAGGGTACATCGCCAATTACAAGGCGACGGAAGAAGACGGCAAGAAAGTGGTTCGGGTGTACATCAAGTACAACGCCGAAAATGTTGCCGCGATCAACAACATCACGCGGATTTCACGTCCGGGTTGCCGGGTGTATGTGAACCGCAACGAGATTCCGCGGGTCCTTGGGGGTCTGGGAATCACGATTCTGACCACCCCGAAGGGGGTTCGCAGCGGGAAGCAGGCGCGCAAGGAAGGCGTTGGCGGCGAACTGATCTGCGAGGTTTATTAAGCGCGAGCGACGGAGCCGCGCGGCAACGGTTTCAGCGGGGGTACGGGCCGGAAGCCGGCCTGGCCGCGGCTGACGCCGGGCCGCTGCGGCGGCGGCGCCCGGAGCAGACGAGGCTGGCGTAGAGCCGGCCCGGAAGCCCACCGTGGCGAGGTCCACGGCGGTGCCAGGAGAGAGTAATGTCGAGAATCGGTAAGAAGCCCATTCCGTTGCCCAAGGGCGTCAGCTACACGGTGGAAGGCAACGTCATCACGGTGACAGGTCCGAAGGGAACGGTCAGCAATCACCTTCCGGCGGGAGTTACGCTGGAGACCGAAGACAGCGTACTGCTGGTCAAGCGCGAGGACGATTCCAAGGCCGCGGTACACGGGTTGGTCCGGGCTCTGGTAAACAACGCGGTGGTTGGAGTTACGACCGGCTGGAAGCGCGAGTTGGAGATTGTAGGGATTGGGTATCGCGCGGAGTTGAAGGGCAAGGGAATTGTGGTGTTTACCCTGGGCTTTTCGCACCCGATCGAGTATCCGCTGCCGAGCGGGGTTGAGGTGACGATCGATCCCAAGATGACCAAGTTGAGCATTGGCGGGATCGACCGGCAGAAGATTGGCCAGGTTGCGGCCGAGATGCGTTCGCTGCGTCCGCCCGACCCGTACAAGCAGAAGGGCGTGCGCTACGCCGGCGAGAAGCTGAAGAAGAAGGTCGGCAAGACCGGCGCGAAGTAATTTGCGGCTGAGGCGCGAGTGCCGCGCCGAGGCTGAGCGGTGGGGCAGATTGGGCTCCGCCAACCATTTGAAGGTGCCTGCCGGACGAGAATCCGGCAGGTGTCCGCCCAACCCCGGCGAAGCGAATTCGCTGGGACAGACCGGTCCCCGGCACCAGGAAGCGAGCGGCGGGAGCTGCTGCGCTGACTGGAACCCGGGAAAAAGGCCGGAGCGAAGGACAAAGAAGAATGCTAAACAAGAGTTCCAAAGACGCGACGCGGGACAAGATCCACACCCGGATTCGCAAGAAGCTTGCGGGCACGACCGCGCGCCCGCGCCTGAACGTGTACCGGTCCGTGAACCACATTTACGTGCAGCTGATCGACGACGCCAAGCATGCCACGCTGGTCTCGGCCAGTTCGCTGGAGCAGGGCAAGGAAGGCGACAGCAAGAAGCACATTGCCGGGGGCAACATTGCCGCCGCCAAGACGGTGGGCAAGCTGATTGCGGAACGCGCCAAGGCGAAGGGGATTGAGTCGGTGGTTTTTGACCGCGGCGGCTATCTCTACCACGGACGGGTGAAGGCCGTGGCGGATGCGGCGCGTGAAGGCGGCCTGAAGTTTTGATTTCCGGCCCCGGACGCAGGGACGAAGTGAAAGCGGGCGGGGCCGAAAGAGCTTGTCCGCAAGATTGGGGAGACGGCAAGGGCGGTCTCCAGGAGAGTTGAGAGCACATGGCAATCGTCAAGAAAAAGCTCGATGCCGGGAACTACAACCTGAAGGATCAGGTTGTGAACATCAACCGCGTGACCAAGGTTGTGAAGGGCGGCAAGAACATGTCCTTTGCGGCCCTGGTGGTGATTGGCGATCCGGCCAGCGCGGTGGTTGGGTATGGTTCCGGCAAGGCGAAGGAAGTTCCGCAAGCGATCCGCAAGGGGATTGAATCGGCGAAGAAGAACCTGATCAAGGTGAACCTGACGCAGACATCGATTCCGCACATTTCGCTGGGGCGCTATGGCTCCGGGCAGGTTCTGCTGAAGCCGGCGCCGGAAGGCACGGGAGTGATCGCCGGAGGCGCGGTGCGCGCGGTGATGAACTCGGTGGGCATCCAGAATGTGCTGACGAAATCAATTGGCACGACCAACCCGCACAATGTCATCAAAGCGACGTTTGACGCGCTGAAGAAGCTGCGCGACCGCGCCGAAGTGGCAGCCAATCGCGGCAAGTCCATGGAGGAGCTCTAAGCCATGCCTCGTACACGCAGCAAGACGCCAAAGGTGGAAGCTCCGGCAGGCACGCGGCTGAAGCTGAAATGGGTGATTTCGCAGAACTGCACCCCGGCCAAACAGCGGCTGGTGGTGAAAGGCCTGGGCTTTACGCGGCTGAACCAGGTGATCGAGCGCGAGGACACCTTGTCGATTCGTGGCATGGTGGCCAAGGTGCCACACCTGATCCAGATCGTGGGCGAGTAAGCCCGGAGCGGACCAGGCGATGGATGCCACGCAAATGCGGGCGCCAGGCGGGTGGGCGGCAACGATGCCGCCGCGGCCGCGGCGCCTGGAAACCGAGTCGCCCCGCTAAGGCTGGGCGGCGTTAGGAAACAGCCCGTTGCCACGGGGAACGCTCCGCCAGTTGCGCGGAGAGGTTCGGCGGTCACAGACGGCCCAATCGCATGCATGGCACCATGCCAGGGATGGAAACGATGAATCTGACAACGATTCGCAAGCCGGCCAAGGCGAATGAAAATCGCAAGCGGGTAGGGCGCGGCATGGGTTCGGGTATGGGGAAGACTTCGACCCGCGGACACAAAGGGCAGCGCTCGCGCTCGGGCTCGCGCCACATGCGCGGCTTTGAAGGCGGCCAGATGCCGATGCACCGCCGTCTGCCGAAGCGCGGCTTCGTCAACATTTTCAAGAAGGAATACCAGGTGGTGAACCTGTCTCGTCTGGCGGAGTTGGGGGTGGCGGAGCTGACCGCGGAGGTTCTGGCCGAGCTGCGGGTGATCTCCAAGAAAGACGGACTGATCAAGGTCCTGGGAGTGGGCGAGTTGAGCACGGCCATCACGGTGCATGCCCACAAGTTCAGCGAGACGGCGGAGAAAAAAATCATTGCCGCCGGCGGCAAGGCCGTACTCATCGAGTTGAAGCAGCCTGCCCCGCTGAAGCGCGGCAAGAAGTAAGATTACCCAAGCCCGCCTGCTGCGAACAGGCGGACCGGCCCGGTCGTTGTCCCTTTGGGACCGGCCGCGGCCCGAACAGCACAGGCACAGAGGCCCTCTTACCATGTTCGAGAAGCTGGCGAACATTTTCAAAATTCCGGACCTGCGCAGGCGGGTACTATTCACCCTGGCGCTGCTTGCCGTGTACCGCATTGGCGGCCACCTGCCGACGCCCGGCATCGACCCGGCGGCCCTGGCGCGGCTGTTTGCCAACGCCGGCGGCGGGTTGCTTGGCTTTGTGGATCTGTTCAGCGGCGGCAACCTGCGCCGGCTGACGATTTTCGCCCTGGGCATCATGCCCTACATTACGGCTTCGATCATTCTGCAACTGCTGACGGTGGTGTACGAACCGCTGGCGCGGCTGCAGAAAGAAGGCGAGCTGGGGCGGAAAAAGATCACCCAGTGGACTCGCTACCTGACCGTGATTCTGAGCGCGATGCAGTCGTTTGGCATCGCCATGACCCTGGAGCGCGGCATCGGCGGCGAACAACTGGTGCGCAATCCCGGCATCAGCTTTGTGCTGATGACCATGCTGACGCTGACCACCGGAACCACGTTCATCATGTGGCTGGGCGAACAGATTACGGAACGCGGCATTGGCAATGGCATGTCGCTGATCATCTTCACCGGCATTGTGGTGGGTTTACCACGGGCGGTGGTGGAGCTGTACCAGAAGGCGACGAGCGGCGGCGCGCTGGGTCCGATCGGGATCGTGGTGTTGATGGCGTTGATGATCCTGGTGGTGGCGTTCATCGTATTCGTGGAGCGCAGCGAGCGGCGGATTCCGGTGCAATACGCCAAGCGGGTGGTTGGCCGCAAGGTGATGGGGGGACAGTCAACCCATCTTCCGCTGCGGGTGAACTCGGGCGGCGTGATGCCGGTGATTTTTGCCAGCTCGGTGCTGACCCTGCCGCAAACGGTTGGGTATGCACTGCAGAATAACCGCTACTTTGGGAGCTTTTTTGCGGGACTGAGCAAGGCGCTGGGCTGGGGCGAGCCGCTGCATACGTTCCTGTATGCGGTGGGGATTTTGTTCTTTGCCTACTTCTATGTATCGATTGTCTTCAACCCCAAGGACGTCAGCGACAACATGCAAAAGTACGGCGGCTTCATCCCGGGCATCCGGCCGGGGGTGCGGACCGCCAACTACATCAACGACGTATTGACCCGGATCACCCTGGTGGGCGCGCTGTACCTGATCGTGATCTCGTTGATTCCAGAGTGGATGATTGCGGGAATTCACCTGAACAATCTGCCCGTGTGGATGGGCGGCAGGATGTTCGATCATTTGCCGAACTGGATTTTGCACGGTCTCAACGTGAACTTCTACTTTGGCGGTACCTCGCTGCTGATTGTGGTGGGCGTGGCGATGGATACGGTGAACCAGATTGAGTCGCAACTGATCATGCGCCACTATGAAGGATTTACTCCCAAGAGCGGGCGCGTCCGAGGGCGCAGGGCGTGGTAAAGCACGGGGCCGTGGGATTCCGGCCAACTTATTGATGGAGGTTACGCGATGGACGCTCAAACCATCCCTGTACCTGTTCTGAACAAAAAGGGACTTATCATAGGCACGGTGATACTGCTGGGACCGCCGGGCGCGGGCAAGGGAACGCAGGCGAAACGGATTGCGGAACGGTACGGGATTCCCCAGATTTCAACGGGAGACATTCTGCGCGACAACATCTGCCGTGGGACCGAGCTGGGCAAGCAGGCCCAGGCGGTGATCGAGCGCGGGGAACTTGCTCCCGACGAACTGGTTTGCGAGATGGTTGGCCACCGTCTGAAACAGCCGGATTGCAAACGCGGTTTTATCCTGGACGGGTTTCCGCGGACGGTGAACCAGGCGGAGTGGCTCGACCAACATCTGGCCGGGAATCATATTTTTGAAACCGCGGACGGCGGCAACCAGTTGGTTGTGATCCTATTATCGGTAGAGTATAATCGTCTACTGCGAAGGCTTACCGGGCGGCGGACTTGTCCTACCTGCGGGCGGATCTACAACGCTTACACCACTCAGCGATCGCTGGTCGAAGGCGTCTGCGACATTGACGGCTCGGCCTTGGTCACGCGCAAGGATGACCGCGAAGAGGTGATTGTCGAGCGCTTGAAGAACTACGACGCTCAGACATTGCCGCTGGTAGCCTACTATAGGCAGCGGGACCGGCTGAGGGAGTTGGACGGCGCGGCCGATATGGACGCGATCACGGCCGGAGCGTTTAAGGCAATAGAAGATGGCAATCGTTTGTAAGTCAACTGGCGAGATTGAAAAGATGCGGCGCAGCGGCCGGATCGTTCGTCAGGTGCTGGACATGGTAAAGGCGATGGTGGCTCCGGGTTTGAGCACGATGGACCTGGAGCGCGCAGCCGAAAAGAAGATTCGCGATCTGGGGGCAAAGCCCGCGTTCAAGGGGTACTACGATTACCCTTGCGTGCTTTGCACCTCGATCAACCAGGAAGTGGTTCACGGCATCCCCTCGGACACGCGCAAGCTGGTGGAGGGGGACATTGTTTCGATTGACTGCGGGGTTGTGCTGGACGGCTATTACGGCGATGCGGCGGTGACGGTTGCGGTAGGCGCGATCAGCGACGAAATTCAGAAACTGGTCGAGGTAACCGAGCAATCGCTGCACAAGGGAATTGAAGCGGCCCGGGTGGGCAACCGCCTGGGCGACGTTGGCGCCTCGGTGCAGGAGTTTGTGGAGGCTGCCGGATTCAGCGTGGTGCGCGAGTTTGTGGGGCACGGCATTGGGACCAAGTTGCACGAGGACCCGCAAGTGCCCAACTACGGTGTGCGCGAGCAGGGATTGAAGCTTCGCGAAGGCATGGTGATCGCGATTGAACCGATGGTGAATGCGGGCGGAGCCTCGGTGCGGGTGTCTGGACGACAAGTGGACGGCGGTAACCCAGGACGGGCGGCCGAGCGCGCATTTTGAGCACTGTGTTGCGATTACAAAAGACGGTCCGGTGATCCTGACCGAATAGTTCCAGGCATTGGGCGCGCTAGCCTGAAGCCGGAGATTGAAATTGAGGTTGGATGAGTAAGGAAGACGCGATCGAAGTGATGGCAATGGTGATTGAGCCATTGCCCAATGCGATGTTCCGGGTGAAGCTTGAGAACGATCACGAAGTGCTGGCGCATGTGTCAGGCAAGATGCGCAAGAACTTCATCCGAATTCTTCCAGGTGACCGCGTGGCCGTGGAGCTTTCCCCCTACGACCTGAATCGCGGACGCATTGTGTACCGCTACAAGTAGCGGAAAAATTTGCGCAACCCGCCATGGTCCGATGGACTAGCGGGCATTTGCGTGTTCGTGGAAAATCCATTGCGGCGCGAGGTTTGCGGCGCGGGGGTGAAGGTAGCCGGCGCGGTTTTGGGGGCTCCGGCCAGGTTGAGCGTTGGATGCACAAGGAAGTGGCAAATGAAGGTACGGGCTTCAGTCAAGAAAATCTGTGACAAGTGCAAGGTCATCCACCGCCATGGGGTGGTGCGGGTGATCTGCGAAAACTCGAAACATAAGCAGCGCCAGGGTTAGTCCCGGGGCTGCTCAGCGGGAAGTTGAAACCAGAGTAGGACAACACACATGGCACGTATTGCAGGCGTCGATCTGCCCCGCAACAAACAGGCACGGATCGCGCTCACTTACATTTACGGAATCGGCCAGCCGCGCGCGGTAAAGATATTGGGCACGGCGACGGTGGATCCGCTCAAGAAGATCCAGGACCTGAGCGAAGAGGAAGTGAATCGGATTCGTCAGGTGATCGAGAACGAAGGCCAGGTGGAAGGCGACCTGCGCAAGGAGATCTCGCTTCACATCAAGCGGCTCATTGAAATCGGCTCGTATCGCGGCAACCGTCACCGCCGCAGCCTGCCTGTCCGCGGACAGCGCACGCACACCAATGCACGTACCCGGAAGGGTCCGCGCAAGGGCACGGTGGCTGGTAAGAAGAAGGCGACGAAGTAGGATCGCCGGGCCGCTAGGTCGCGTCTTTCCGCAAGCCGCCTCGGTCGGCAGGCAAGGAAAGCGCTTACTGGTAAACCCAGAACAGGAATTGAGATCGGAATATGGCAAAAGCAGCGAGCGCCGGCGCATCCGCGTCGGATAAGAAGAACAAGAACAAGAAGTTCAAGAAGAAAGAGCGCAAGCACATTCCTCACGGGGTTGTGATGATCACGCGCGTCTTTCAACAACACCATTGTCACCATCAGCGACCCGTTGGGCAACGTGATTTCCTGGAAGAGCTCCGGCTCGCTGGGGTTCCGCGGCTCGCGCAAGGGGACGCCATTTGCCGCGCAGCAGGCGGCGATGAACGCGGCGACGACGGCGCGCGACCACGGGTTGCGCTCGGTGGATGTTCGCGTCTCGGGCCCGGGTTCGGGGCGTGAATCGGCGATTCGGGCGCTGGCTGCGGCCGGCATCGAAGTGCGCACCATCAAGGACGTCACGCCGGTTCCTCACAACGGCTGCCGCCCGCCGAAAAAGCGCCGGGTGTGATTGCAGTTTCCTGGCCGCCCGCCTGTGGCGGCGCCCCGGCATGGCATCGCGGATAAGAGCGGTCCATTGCCGGACGACAAAGATTCGAGCGGGAAGGAAGGGATTCCAACTCCTGTAAACCGCTCCCAGACTGAAGGAGAATAAGTTGGCTCGCTATAAAGATGCAGTATGCCGCCTTTGCCGCCGGGAGGGGACGAAGCTGTTCCTGAAGGGCGCAAAGTGCTTTATGGAAAAGTGTCCGGTTGAGAAGCGCAACTTTGCGCCCGGCCAGCACGGCAAGGATCGCAAGGCGAAGATTGTCGGTTACGGTTTGCAACTGCGGGAAAAGCAGAAGGCCAAGCGCATGTACTTTGCGCAGGAAAGCCAATTCCGCAACTACTTTGAGAAGGCTGCGCGCGCCCGGGGCGTGACCGGCGAAATTCTGTTGCAGCAGTTGGAGCGCCGGCTCGACTCGGTGGTGTACCGGCTTGGCTTTGCGGTGGCACGCCGCCAGGCCCGGCAACTGGTGCGCCACGGACACGTCGCGGTGAACGGGCGGAAGGTGAACATTCCTTCGTTCCAGGTGAATGTGGGCGAAGAGATTGCGATCCGTGAGAACAGCCGGAAGCTGGTGATTCTGGAAGCGGCGAAGGATTTTGCCTCGCACCAGACGGCGCCGGCGTGGCTGGAGATTGACCGCGAAAATTACAAGGGCCGGGTGCTGACTTTACCGCGCAGGGAAGACATCAACCTGCCGGTGAACGAGCAGCTGATTGTGGAACTGTACAGCAAGTAGCGGGCGGGGCGATGGGGCCCCGGCCGATGCGCTTTGCGTATAGCCGCACGAGAGCCGACGCTGCCGCAAACAGGTGGGAGCTGTCGAGCGACCTAACATACAGCGGCGCGGCCCGGAAGCCGTGCCGCGTCACCCTATCTCGGACCAGATCCGCCTGCGGACGAAACTATCCGCAGTGCCAAACGGCCGAAGAAAGAGGAGAAAAGAATGCTCTGGAAGGGATTTCAAAAGCCTAAGCGCCTGGCGATGGATTCTGAATCGCTGACTGACAAGTACGGTCACTTCTGGGCCCAGCCGTTTGAGCGCGGATTCGGCACGACGATTGGAAACGCGTTGCGGCGGGTGCTGCTTTCCTCGATTGAGGGAGCTGCGATCACGGCGGTGAAGATTGAAGGCGTGCTGCACGAGTTCCAATCGATCCCCGGCGTGGTGGAGGATGCGACCGACATCATTCTGAACCTGAAGCAGGTTCCGTTCAAACTGGCTGGAGATGCGCCGAAGATGATTTATCTGCGCGCGGACCAGCCGGGAGTGATCACCAGCGGGATGATTGAAGCCGACAGCGACGTGGAGGTTCTGGAGAAGGACGTTTACATTGCGACGGTGAGCGAAGGCGGAAAGATCGATATGGAGCTGCGGCTGAAGAAGGGACGCGGCTACGTTTCGGCGGACAAGAATTTTGACGAGGACCTGGGGCTGGGTTTTATTCCCATCGACTCGGTGCACTCGCCGGTGCGCAAGGTGAACTATGCGGTGGAAGCAGCGCGCCTGGGGCAGATTACCGACTACGACAAGCTGGCGCTGGAAGTGTGGACGAACGGCTCGGTGACGCCTCCGGATGCGATTGGGCTGGCGGCCAAGCTGCTGAAAGACCACATGAACATCTTCATCAACTTTGAAGAAGAAGTAGAAGCCGCGGGAATTCTGGCGGACAACAAGCCGGAAATTCGCAACGAAAATCTGAACCGCTCGGTGGAAGAGCTGGAATTGAGCGTTCGCAGTTACAACTGCCTGAAGAACGCCAACATCCAGACGATTGGCGAGCTGGTTTGCAAGACCGAAGCGGAAATGCTGAAGACGAAGAATTTTGGCCGCAAGTCGCTGAACGAAATCAAGGAGATTCTTGCCTCGATGGGTTTGGGGCTGGGAATGAAGATTGACGAACACGGCAACGCGGTAGCGACCAGCCAGTCCACGATGGGTGGCGGATTGGCGTCTCCGTACGGCATTGGCGAAGGCAACACTGGATTTTAAGTTTCCCGCGGGAGCCGCTGGAAGGCGTCCCGCGCAATCTCCCGGTTTGGCCGGGAAGTTAAGTTCAGCCGGAAAGCGAGTGTCTCCGGCGTTATCAAGGAATCAGTCATGCGTCATCGTGTAGCAGGTTGGAAACTTGGGCGGAACACGTCCCACCGTCGCGCTTTGCTGCGGAATCTGGTCACCTCTTTGATTATCGAGGAGCGGATCGAGACCACGGTCACCAAGGCCAAGGCAATGAAGTCCCACGTCGAGAAGATGATTACGCTCGGCAAGAAAGGTGGGGTATCCCACCGCCGTCTGGCCGCGTCGTTTCTGATGACGCCGGAGGCGGTCGATAAGCTGTTCAAGACCATTGGGCCGCGCTTTGGCGACCGTGCGGGTGGATACACACGCATTATTCTTACCGGCTTCCGCAAGGGAGACGGCGGCGAAAAGGCGTTCATCGAGATTCTGGGCAGCGAGAAGATAGTGGACGAGAAGCGCGAGAAGCGCAGCGAATTGCGGGCCAAGCGCGCCGAAGAGTCGCGCAAGGCGATGGAGGAAGCTAAGACGCAGGCGGCCGAGGGCGACCAGGAGCCGAAGTCCTAGATTTTACTTTTCCGCGCCGGCCGACCGGGCTCAAGCGAGCCGATTGGCGGGCGCGCACGGACATGCGCACCTTCGGGTGCGCATTTTTGTTGGAGGGAAGGTGAATTCGCGGCAGCTATGTTCCGACCGGAAAGGTTTCCGAATTGAGGGTGGGCACAGGCTGGCCGGCGGCGGAAGCACCGCGGCGTTGGCACGAAGCCGTCAGCGCTGCTTCGGCATGGAATCAGAGCTGATACTGTTCGTCGCTGACCTTCTCCATCCACTCGACAACCTTCCCGTCGAGCTTTTCCTGGATGGCAATGTGGGTGACGGCGGTGGTTGGAGATGCGCCGTGCCAATGCTTTTCAGCGGGCGCAAACCAGACCACGTCGCCGGGGCGAATCTCCTCGATTGGACCGCCCCAGCGCTGGGCGCGGCCGCAACCAGCCGTGACGATGAGAGTCTGACCGAGCGGATGGGTGTGCCATGCAGTGCGCGCGCCCGGCTCGAAGGTTACGCTGGCGCCTTGCACAAGTGCGGGATCGGGCGCCTGAAAAAGCGGATCGATCCGCACGGTGCCAGTGAACCATTCTGCCGGTCCCTTGAGCGAGGGCTGCGAGCCATTCCTCTTGACTTCCATTTTCCGAACTCCTTCCGTTGAACTTGATCCTCAACTTTTCAATCTGGTCGAACCGGCAGGCAGCACGGTTTAAGACGCTGCCTTGGCGCGTTGCTGTTCGCGCCAGCGCGCGGGCGGAATTCCTTCCCAGGTGCGGAAAGCGCGAACGAACGAGTTTGCGTCCTCGTAGCCGAGAAGGTAGGCCGCTTCATTCAACTCGAGGACGGAGTTGTTGAGGTATCGGCGTGCAAGCTGGTGGCGAGCTTCTTCGAGAACGCGCTGGAAGCTGGATCCTGCGTCTTGCAAGCGGCGCTGGAGGGTACGGGAGCTGATGTGGAGTGCGCGGGCGATGTCCGCAATGGCGGGGCGGCGGCCAGTGAGTGTCTGCTGGATGTGCCGGCGCACGGATTCGGCGAAGTCTTCTTCGCCGTGTTGCTGCCTCAGCTCTTCGTCGAGTTGCGGCGCAAGCACGGCGAGAAGCTCGGCGTTGCGGGTAACGAACTCGCGCTGCGCGTCGGCGGCTCGAAATACGATGGCGTTTCGTGGCGTTCCGCACAGGACGGGGCAGCCAAAGTGACGCTCAATGATTTTCGAATACGAGCGAGGCTCCGTGAACTCCAATCGCAACGGCGAGAGGCGAGTGCCGGCGCCGTGGCGAGCGAGAGAGAGCAGCCAGGCAAAGGCGGTGTCGAGCAGCACGGTTGGCTCGGGGTTGGTGGCGAGGCACCAGCGGAACTGAATGCTCCACTCCTGGCCGGCGGTCTGCTGGAGGATTTCCTCGGGACAGGTGAGCCGCTTGTATCGCGCCACCTGGCCAATGGCCGCGCCGAAGGTTTCCGTTGAGAGCGCGGCGAGAGCACTGGGGCTGAAGTGTTCGATCTTTGCTTCCGTGCCGATCCACAGGCCGATGGCGGGATCCGTACTGACCTCGCCGATGGCACGCCAAAAGGCAAACAACTCCCCGGTGGTGACGAGCACCCGCGGTTGCTCGAAGAGCGCTTGCGGGAGCCCGGCCCTGCGCAAGACCACAGGGACGCGGACTCCCAGTTCTGCGAGCTTCTGACAGAGACGGCCCGATATGCGAAGGTGCTTGTTCATCGCATTACTCAGACTTGAGAGAAGCCATGTCAATCGAGAAACGATACTTCACGTCCGACTTGAGCAGTCTCTCGTAAGCCTCGTTGACCTTCTGGATCGGGATGATTTCGACATCGGCGGTGAGGTCGTGCGCGCCGCAGAAGTCGAGCATTTCCTGGGTTTCAGCGATCCCGCCGATCGGAGAACCGGATAGACTGCGGCGGCCCATGATGAGACCGAACGCCGAAACGGCGAGAGGCTTCTCCGGGGCGCCGACCAGGGTGATGTTACCGTCGCGGCGCAACAAGTTGATGAATGCACCGATGTCGTGAACGGCGGCAATGGCGTCGAGAATGAAGTCGAAACTGCCAGCGTGCTTTTGCATCTCGTCCGCATTCTTAGAGAGGACGACTTCGTCTGCTCCAAGGCGAAGCGCGTCTTCCTTCTTGCCTGGGGAAGTGGTGAAGACCACAACGTGGGCTCCGAGTGCATGCGCAATCTTGACGCCCATGTGGCCTAGCCCGCCAAGACCGGCCACGCCAACTTTCTTGCCGTTGGTGACGCCCCAGTGGCGCATGGGTGAGTAGGTTGTGATTCCGGCGCAGAGCAAAGGCGCGGCTCCCGCCAGGCTGAGGTTCGAGGGAACGTGGAGGACGAACCTCTGGTCGACGACAATGCTGTCGGAGTAGCCGCCGTAGGTGACACCTCCGAGATGCTTGTCGGGGAAGTTGTAGGTGAAGGTAGGATTGGGGCAGAACTGCTCCAGGCCGGCCTTGCACTCGGGGCAGGCGCCATCGGAATCCACCATGCAGCCGACCGCGGCGAGATCGCCGGGCTTGAACTTTGAGACCCCGGAGCCAACCTTGGTGACGCGGCCAACAATCTCATGGCCCGGCACGCAGGGGTAGACGGTGGGCATGACTCCGCTCCACTCGTCGCGAACCTGGTGGAGATCGGAGTGGCAGATGCCGCAGTAGAGAATCTCGATCTGTACGTCGTGTTCGGTTGGATCACGCCGCGTGATCGTGGTGGAGGCTAGCGGCGATGTGGCACTGGCGGCGGAGTAGGCTTTGGCGCTGGACATATATCCAATCTAGATGCTCGGCGCGCCCTCCGATGTGCAGAACGCGCCATTCTTCATGCAGAATACGCCAGAATGGGCGACAGCAGCTCTGGATCAGCAGTCATAGCGGGTAGCCGGTTGCCGGAAGTCTGCTCGCGATTTTGTTTGGGTGAGGGGCGAACCCCGGGAGCGACAGTCTGGAGCAGGGTTGGCGCGAACAAGGTTCCCGCCTTGTATACCGAGGGGCGGCGTCTTGGGCTGTTTGAATCTCCGATGCGCCGGTGGCGCGCCGGCGGGTGTACCATATTCAGCATGAGCCGCACAGAATTCGACACGAGCACTGGTGTACCGATCGCCGCCTCCACCACGGGGGTTTATTCGTTCTACCTGGCTGGACAATGGCTGACCTCGGCGGAGGTTGCGGAGGTAAAATCGCCGTTCGATCAGCGCGTGATTGGACGGGTCTCACTGGCCTTGCCCGAGCACGTGGAACAGGCGACGGAGGCCGCTGCGAAGGCGTTTGCGGTGACCCGGCGATTGCCTGCCTATGAACGCCAGAAGGCGCTGCGGAAGATTGCAGACGAGCTGACGGAGCGGGCGGAAGAGTTTGCGCAGTGCATTTCAGCGGAGGCGGGTAAGCCGATCCGCACCGCGCGCGGCGAGGTGGAGAGAGCGGCATTCTGCTTCCAGTATGCGGCGGAGGAGGCGACGCGGCTGAACGGCGAGGTGCTGGCGATGGACGCGCTGGCGGCGGGCGCGGGACGGCTGGGACTGCTGCGCCGGGTTCCGCTGGGTCCGGTGGCGGCGATTACGCCGTTTAATTTTCCGCTGAACCTGGTGGCGCACAAGATTGCGCCGGCGCTGGCGGCTGGATGTTCGATTGTGCTGAAACCGGCGAGCAAGACGCCCATGGTGGCGTTGATGGTGGGCGATGTGATCGGCCGCTCGGGCTATCCGAAGGAAGCGGTGAGCATTCTGCCGATGACGGCGGAGACGGCGACGCCACTGATCGTGGACGAACGCTTCAAGCTGTTCACCTTTACCGGATCGGCGGCGGCGGGATGGGCGTTGAAGGCACAGGCCGGCAAGAAACGGGTTGCGCTGGAGTTGGGTGGCAACGCGGGTTGCATTATTCACTCCGACGCCGACGTGGACAACGCGGTGGCGCGGTGCGTGGCGGGCGGGTTCGCGTTTGCTGGACAGAGCTGCATCAGCGTGCAGAGGATTCTGGTGGAGCGCACGGTGTTCGATGCGTTTCTAGGGAAGCTTTCGGCGGCGGTGCAGAAGCTGCGGGTGGGCGATCCCGGCGATGAGTCGACCGACGTTGGGCCGATGATCCGGCTGAGCGACGCCGAACGCGCCGAGAACTGGATTGCGGAGGCCGTGGCCCAGGGCGCAAAGGTAATCTGCGGCGGTAAGCGGAACGGGAATCTGCTGTCTCCCACGGTGCTGACCGGGACGACGGAGACGCAGCGGGTGAATTGCAAGGAGGTTTTCGCGCCCGTGGTAACCGTGGAAGCCTACGACGATTTCGGCGATGCGATTGCGCGGGTGAATCGCTCTTCCTACGGTCTGCAGGCGGGGGTGTTTACGCGCGACATCGGGCGCCTGATGCGCGCCTACGAGGAACTGGAAGTGGGAGCGGTGATCGCCGGCGACGTGCCGACGTTCCGGATGGATCACATGCCTTACGGCGGGGTGAAGGATTCAGGGAGCGGACGCGAAGGCATCCGCTACGCGATTGAAGAGATGACGGAGCCGAAGCTGCTGGTGATGTCCTAGGGCAGGTTCGCGGAAGGCGGGCGACGCTTGGAGTGAGCCTGGTGCTTGCGGGCGAGGTGGCTGAAAAGCCTGTTGGACCGCTCGGAATATCTGCGCTGGGTAGGGGTCCTTCGCTTCGCTCAGGGTGACACTTCAAATCATGAGGCATCGAATGATTCGGCAGCGGCGAGGGCCGCGAGCGGCAAGAATCTCCTGGATGGAACAATCGTAAATTAAAGGCGGCGGGCCGACCGCTGTGCGCTGGGTCACTGCGGCGCGGCAGGGACTGGGTTGAAATAGCCTTGGGAAATTTTCGGGCGCCGGCGGCATTGGCCGCGCGGCGTGGAGGTGTGCCACGAAACGCATTCTGTTTGCAATGCTGACGATTGTACTTATGATGAGCGCGGCGCCATGGTGCGCGGCCCAGAGCAAGGCTCAGAGCAAGGAGGAGGCCGTGGCCATCACGGACGACATGACCCCTCCGCGGCAGAGCGAAGTCGCCAGCCCGGATTATACGGCCGAGGCCAGGAAGAAGAGGATTGAAGGCAGCGTGACCCTCGCTATCGTGGTTGACCGGAAGGGCGATGTGGTGGCTGCGAAGGTGGTGAAGGGATTGGGCTACGGGTTGGACGAAAATGCCATCATCGCGGTGCGGGAATGGAAGTATGTTCCAGCCGAAAAGGACGGCCAAGCGATTGCGGTGAAGATGGAAGTCACGGTGGACTTTTACCTGCGCGACTGACGGGGCAACGGAAAAGACTGCGAGGGCGCGGCGCCTGCCGCGCCCATTGTTGTGCGCTGGCCGCGCCGGTGGCCTGCACAGAGAGCGGCGCCGGGATGAGCGCGGGCGCCGTGAAGAGGGGTTTCGAAATGGGAAAAAGTCCAAGGTAAGCAACTCCGGGGAAGGCAAAAATCTGCACTGAAATTCCCGGTCGCCGCATCTCTCAATTATTCGCCTCCGTCCGGCTATGTAAAACATTCGGAATCACGGACCTGCTGCAAGAGTGAGGAGTGGCGCGCGACGATTGTGCCGGTACAAAGCAGAGCTTGAGTAAGCCCGCGACGGTGATGAGCAGCGGGCTCGGACGCCCGGGTTTGATTCAGGCGAGGTTGGATGAAGCAGGGCCGGGGACAGTTTTTTTGCGGGAGCGGGTCATAAGCCATAGAGGACTGCTATAATCCTTGGTTCTCGTGACTTGCATCACAATACAAGTCTTTATGGATCACACGATGCGATGACGGGCGAACGCGGCTGCGGGGATTTCAGTGGCATTCCCGGGAGCTGGTTCATGGCTCATTGCATTGGCCGCTTCTTAGCGGCTCGGGCGGGGACGTAAAGGACGAGTTTCCAACCATGGCGCAGATTTTTCACCGCAGTGCGAACTCAATTGCGAAGGCATCCATTCTGGGAGGATTGATCCTGGTGGTTGGCCTGCTGTGGGCGGCGCTGCAATTGCAACGCTCACCTTATTTCACTTATGCGGGGGTTGCGCGTCCGCAACCGGTTCCGTTTCCGCATCAACATCACGTGGCTGGACTGGGGATTGATTGCCGTTACTGCCACACCTCGGTGGAGGTTTCAGGCTTTGCCGGGATACCGCCGACGAAGACGTGCATGAACTGCCACTCACAGATCTGGACGGCGGCAGCCATGCTGGAGCCGGTGCGCGAGAGCTACCGCAGCGGCCGCAGCCTGGCCTGGTCGCGAGCCAACGACCTGCCGGATTTTGCCTATTTTGACCACAGCATCCACGTGAACAAGGGGGTTGGCTGCAACAGCTGCCATGGGCGCGTGGACAAGATGGCGCTGATGTACAACCAGGCTTCACTGCAGATGGAGTGGTGTTTGAACTGCCATCGCGCGCCGGAGAAAAACCTGCGGCCGCATTACGTAAAGGCCGACCCGAAGGATCCGGCGACACTGGGCGACCAGATTTACAACATGGCGTACGAAGAACCTTCGCAAGAGCATCCGGTAACGATCCGCGAGGGCGAGGCGTACAAGACGTTCACCAGCCAGACGGGGCCGGAAGGACTGGGCACCTACCTGGTGAAGGCGAACCAGGTGCGCTCGCCGCGCGACATCACCAGTTGCAGTACCTGCCACCGCTGAGCGGGGGCGCCGGGAATTGGCCGGAAGCAAGCCGGAGCGGAGAACCTGACGAGTGGATCAAGATCGAATGGACCACGTAGGGAAGAGCGGAATTGGAGATGTGTGTCCCAGCAAGAAGGACAAGCTGGAACGCGAGGAGACGGGTACGGGCCAACCGACGGCCCTCCGGCCGCCGGCGCTGGAGTTGGCCGAGGTGAGGGAGAAGCTGAGCGAGGCTCGCGGTCCGCAGTACTGGCGCACCCTGGACGAGCTGGCGCAGACTCCCGAATTTGCGGAGATGCTGCATCGCGAGTTCCCCAAGCATGCCTCGGAATGGACGGACAAGAGTTCGCGCCGCGACTTCATGAAGATCATGGGAGCCTCGCTGGCGCTGGCGGGGTTGAGCGCCTGCACCAAGCAGCCGCTGGAACCGATTGTGCCGTACGTGAAACAGCCGAAGAACATGGTGCTGGGCAAGCCTCTGTTCTACGCCACGGCGATGACCTTGGGGGCCTACGGCACGGGGTTGCTGGTGGAGAGCCACGAAGGGCGTCCGACAAAGATTGAAGGCAATCCGCAGCATCCGTCTTCGCTGGGCGGAACCGACGTGTTCAACCAGGCGAGCGTGCTGACGATGTATGACCCGGACCGCTCGCAGAGCAATACCTACCTGGGCGAAATGCGAGGCTGGGGGCAGGTTCTGAACGGCTTGCGGGTGGCTGCGCAGGCGCAAAAAGCCAAGGGCGGGGCGGGATTGCGGGTGCTGAGCGGGGCGACCTCGTCGCCCTCGTTTGTGGCCCAGATGCAGGCGTTTCTGAAGGTGTATCCGCAGGCCAAGTGGTACCAGTGGGAGGCGGTGAACCGGGACAACGTGTATGCGGGCGCGGAGATGGCCTTTGGGCAGCCGGTAGAGACCGTGTACGACTTCTCGAAAGCGCGGGTTGTGCTGTCGCTGGATGGAGATTTTCTGTCGTCGGGATTTCCGGGATTCCACAAGTACACGCGGGAGTTTGCGCGGCGGCGGCGTCCGGAGCTGAAAGAAGAGATGCTGCGTTTCTACGCCGTTGAGAGCGCACCGACGAACACGGCGGCCAAGGCGGATCATCGGCTGCATGGGAAGGCCAGTGAGGTGGAGGGGTTTGCGCGGGCGTTGGCAGGGGCGCTGGGAGTGATGCAGGCGGGTGGCGAGTTCAAGCCGGGCGAGAAGAAATTTGCCGAAGCGCTGGTGAAGGATTTACAGGCGCACAAAGGCGCAGTGCTGATTGTTGTGGGCGACGCGCAGACCGCGGCGACGCACGCGCTGGCGCACGCCATGAACGCGGCGCTGGGAGCGGTGGGCAAGACGGTGAGCTACACCGAGCCGGTCGATCCATTTGCGGCCACTCCGAAGGTGGAGCAGCTTCGTCAGCTTACGGCGGAGATGAACGGCGGCAAGGTGGAGATGCTGCTGGTGCTCAACACGAATCCGATGTACGACGCGCCGTGGGACTTCGACTTCTACAACGCATTCAACAAGGTTCCGCTGCGGGTACACCTGGGGCTGTATGCGGACGAGACGGCGAAATACTGCCACTGGCACTTGAATGGGACTCACTACCTGGAACAGTGGGGAGATACGCGTACCTTCGACGGCACGGTGAGCTTTGTGCAGCCGCTGATTGCGCCTCTCTATGGCGGACACAGCGAGAGCGAGCTGATTGAATTTTTGACCAACGAAGACGAAGCGACCAGCTACGCGCTGACGCAGCGCTACTGGCAGACGAATTACACGGGCGGAGATTTCAAGAGCTGGTGGGAGCGCTCGCTGCACGATGGATTCGTAGCGGGCTCGGCGGCGACGGCGAAGGCCGTGCGCAGCGGAGTTGCAGTGCCGCCGTTGCAAGAGATGGGCTCGACGGGCGGACTGGAAATTATCTTCCGGCGCGACCCGACGACCTACGATGGGCGCTTTGCCAACAACGGCTGGCTGCAGGAAACTCCGAAGCCGATGACCCAGGTCTGCTGGGACAATCCGGTGCTGATGAGCGTGGCCACGGCGAAAAAGCTGAAGCTGAAAAGCGAAGACGAAGTGGAACTGGAGCTGAACGGGCGCAAGCAGCGGGGCGCGATCTGGCTGACGCCGGGGCATCCCGACGACGCGGTGACGGTGACCATGGGCTACGGGCGCACGCTGGCGGGCAGGGTTGGCTCGGGGATCGGCTTCAGCGGCTACCAACTGCGGACGTCGAACGCGGGGTGGCATGCGGGTGGACTGAAACTGCGCGCCACCGGCGAACACTTTGGGCTGGCTTCGCCGCAAGGGCACCAGGCGATGGAAGGCCGGGCGATTGTGCGCGCGGCGACCCTGGAGGAGTTCATCAAGAGTCCCGGTTTTGCGCACGAAATGGTGGAGGCTCCGCCGGTGGGTCTGACGATGTATGCGCCCTACGAGTACAAGGAACACAAGTGGGGCATGGCCATCGATTTGAATTCGTGCGTGGGATGCAAGAGTTGCACCCTGGCCTGCCAGGCGGAGAACAACATTGCGGTGGTGGGCAAGGATCAGGTGAAGCGCGGGCGGCACATGAACTGGCTGCGCATCGACAACTACCACGAGGGGCCGCCGGAGAATCCGCATACCTACTTCCAGCCGGTGCCGTGCATGCAGTGCGAGGACGCGCCCTGCGAGATTGTGTGTCCGGTGGCGGCCACGGTGCACTCGAGCGAAGGCCTGAACGACATGGTTTACAACCGCTGCGTGGGGACGCGGTATTGCTCGAACAACTGCCCCTACAAGGTGCGGCGGTTCAACTTTTTGCTGTACTCGGATTTTGATACGCCACAGTTGAAGTTTCAGCGCAATCCCGAGGTTAGCGTGCGCAGCCGCGGCGTGATGGAAAAGTGCACCTACTGCATCCAGCGCATCACCCATGCCCGGATTGACGCCGAAGAGCAGAACCGGAAAGTGCGCGACGGCGAGGTGCAGACGGCATGCCAGCAGGCATGTCCGGCGGAGGCGATTGTGTTTGGCGATCTGAACGATGCCGGCAGCCGGGTGGCGAAGCTAAAGGCGTCGGAACGGAATTACGGATTACTGGAAGAGCTGAACACGCGTCCGCGAACGACGTATTTGGCGGCGGTGCGAAACCCGAATCCCGAGTTGGAGCGGTAAAGAACGATGGCACAAGTTCCGGATACTGAATCTACCGCGACGCTGGAACGGCTGCTGCCGGGACAGGCGCCGGTTCTGCTGCCCGGCCACACGCTGGAGACAATCACCGACAAGATTGTGTCGATTGTGCTGCGGCGGCCGGTTACGCTGGGCTGGCTGGGCGGATTTGTCTTTTTCTTCGGCCTGCTGAACCTGATGCTGTTCGCCATGGCGTACCTGTTTTTCCGCGGCGTCGGCATCTGGGGCATCAACATTCCGGTGGGCTGGGGCTTTGCCATTGTGAATTTTGTGTGGTGGGTTGGCATTGGCCACGCGGGCACGCTGATCTCGGCGATTCTGTTGCTGCTGAAGCAGGGATGGCGCAACTCGATCAATCGTTTTGCCGAGGCGATGACGTTGTTTGCGGTGGCGTGCGCGGGCATGTTCCCGCTGGTGCACACGGGGCGTCCGTGGCTGGCGTACTGGCTGTTTCCGTATCCCAACACGATGGGGGTCTGGCCGCAGTTCCGCAGCCCGCTGTTGTGGGACGTGTTTGCGGTTTCGACCTATGCGACGATATCGGCGCTGTTCTGGTTTGTAGGGCTGATTCCGGACCTGGCGACATTCCGCGACCGGGCGGTGAATCCGGTGGCGAGGACCATCTACGGATTGCTGGCGATGGGCTGGCGCGGCTCGGCGCGGCACTGGAAGCGGTACGAGAGCGCGTACCTGCTGCTGGCCGGACTGGCGACGCCGCTGGTGCTGTCCGTGCACACGGTGGTGTCCTTCGACTTTGCGATTTCGATTCTGCCGGGCTGGCACACCACGGTGTTTCCGCCGTACTTTGTTGCCGGGGCGATCTACTCGGGCTTTGCCATGGTGCTGGTGCTGGCGATCCCAATCCGGAGATTCTACGGGGTTGAGGACATGATGACCCTGCGCCACCTGGACAACGCGGCCAAGGTAATGCTGGGCACGGGGTTGATTGTGGCCTACGGCTACGCCATGGAAGTGTTCTACGCGTATTACTCGGGCAATGTGTACGAGCAGTTCATGATGCGGAACCGGATGCTGGGGCCGATGGCGTGGTCCTACTGGTGCCTGATCCTGTTCAACATTCTGATCCCGCAGGTGCTGTGGGTGCGCAAGGTACGGCTGAATCCCGGATTGCTGTTCGGCACCTCACTGGTGATTCTGTTTGGCATGTGGCTGGAGCGGTTCGTGATTGTGGTGACCAGCCTGCATCGCGACTTTCTGCCATCGTCGTGGGGAATGTACGTGGCGACGCGCTGGGATTACGCGGTGTTTGCCGGGACGCTGGGACTGTTCTTCTCGGCGATGTTCCTGTTTGTGCGGCTGATGCCGATGATTACGATCTTCGAGATGCGCATGCTGTTGCCGCAGTCGAAGCTGAGCGAGGAGGTGGCGGCCCATGACTGAGACCCCGCTGCACGGAGTGGTGGCTGAATTCACCACGCCCGATGGGTTGGTAATGGCCTGCCGGAAGGCTCATGCCGCGGGCTACCGGCGGATGGACGCCTACACGCCGTATCCGCTGGAAGAGGCGGCCGAGGCGATTGGGTTTGAGAAAACGCAGGTGCCGCTGCTGACGCTGATGGGCGGCATTCTGGGCGGGCTGAGCGGATACCTGCTGCAATACTGGGTTCACGTTTGGGCGTATCCGCTGAACGTGGGCGGGCGTCCGCTGCACTCGTGGCCATCGTTCATCATCATCACGTTCGAGATGACGATTCTGTTTGCGGGCATCACGGCGGTGGTGGGGATGCTGGCGTTGAACGGATTGCCGCAGCCCTATCACCCGATCTTCAACCATCCGCGATTCAGCGCCGCCAGCCGCGACCGGTTCTTTCTGTGCATCGAGGCGGCGGACGCGAAGTTCGACCTGGACGAGACGACGCGCTTTCTGCGGGCGACGGATGCGATCGACGTTGCGGAGGTAGCCGACTAGCTCATGGCACAGATGACGGAAGAAGCGAAGGATCGCGAAATGGTTGGCGGGAAACGCGCATGGCGGGCGGGGATGGCCTTGCTGGGAGCGGCTGGGCTGTTGCTGCTGGCTTCATGCAGGGAAGACATGCAGAACCAGCCGAAGTTCATTCCGCTGCGCGAAAACCAGTTTTATGCCGATCGGCGTTCGGCGCGGACCCCGGTGGAGGGCACGATCGCGCGCGGGCAACTGGAGGACGATCCGCTGCTTTACACCGGAAAAGTGAATGGCCAGGAGGCGGACCAGTTTCCGTTTGCGATGACAGTCGAAGACCTGGAGCGGGGGCGCGAGCGCTTCAACATCTTCTGCTCGCCGTGCCACTCGCAGTTGGGAGACGGCAACGGCATGATCGTGCAGCGCGGCTTCAAGAAGCCGCCATCGTATTACGAGCCGCGGCTGATGAAGGCTCCGGTGGGACATTTCTTCAACGTGATGACGAATGGCTGGGGCGCGATGGGCGATTACTCGGCGCAGGTTCCGGTGGCGGACCGCTGGCGGATTGCGGCCTACATCCGGGCGCTGCAACTTTCGCAGTCGGCGAAGAGCAGCGACGTGGCGTCGCTGGCGGTGCGGCAGCCTGAGTTGGCGAGCGGCGGCGCGGAGCAGGCAGAACAGGCGCGGCTAAAGCCGGCGAGAACCGATGGAGGCGAAGTAGATGAGCACGACGAGCTATCCCGCTTCCTACCGTTTCGAGCCGCCGGCGGCGACGGCGCGTCGCTGTGGACGCGATGGCTGGCGATTGCAGGGGTGGCGGCCATTGCGGCCATTGCCGGAGCGTTTGCTATCGAGCCAGCAATTCTTCCGCGGCTACCTGATCGGCTACATGCTGGTGCTGGGATTTTCGCTGGGTTCGATGGCGCTGCTGATGCTGGGGCACCTGACGGGCGGCAACTGGTGGATGATCGGGCGGCGAGTGATGGAAGCGGCGGTGGGAAACATTCCGCTGCTTACGATTCTGTTTGTGCCGGTGTGGCTGGGACGGCACAGCTTGTACATCTGGCTGGATCCCGCGTACGTGGCGGCGCACCCTTCGGTGGCCGCCAAGGGTGCGTACTTGAGCGAGCGATTCTGGACGGTGCGCGCGGTGATCTATTTTGCCATCTGGAATCTGTGGGCCCGGGCGTTGCGCAAGCGGCTCGCTCAAGCAGGATGGCGATGACTTCGCCGCGAGTGCTGGCAGCGGCTGAAGGTCTGGGCCGCGCCGGGGACTGCTGGTGTACGGCATCACCATCACGCTGGCCGCGACCGACTGGGTGATGTCACTGGATCCGGCGTGGTATTCGACCATCTTCGGGATGTTTTTCATGATCAGCGAGATGCTTTCGGTGATGGCGCTGATGATCGTGATTTTGTGCTCGCTGCGCGGGCTTGCGCCGTATGACAGAATCCTGGGACCGGAGCAGCTGCACGATTACGGCAAGCTGATGCTGGCGTTCACGATGGTGTGGGCGTACTTCAGCTTCTCGCAGTGGCTGATCATCTGGGCGGGCAATCTTCCGGAAGAGATCACCTGGTACCTGGACCGCATCCATGGCGGCTGGCAGACGGTGGCGCTGGCGCTGGTGTTTCTGCAGTTTGCGCTGCCGTTTCTGCTGCTGCTGTCGCGCGATTTGAAACGCGACGCGCGCAAACTGGTTCCGGTGGCGCTGCTGGTGCTGGTGATGCGCTATGTGGATCTGTACTGGATGGTGGCGCCGAATCCGTTTCCGGGACGCGGCTGCGGATGCGCACCACTTGATCTATCACTGGACGTATTTTGCGGCGCCGCTGGCGCTGGTGAGCATCTGGCTGGGGGTGTTCTTCCGGCAACTTGGCCGGCGTCCGCTGCTGGTGGTGACCGAGCCGATGCTGCCGCGCTTTGGGAGCCAAGCCATGGCCACTAATCACGGACACGAGGGCGGCGGGAATCACGGCGTGGATCACGATCCGAGCGCAACCCGAGCGTTGGGTACGACAAGAGCGATCTGGGTGCGCGCGGGATTCTGATTTTCTTCCTGGTGCTGGCGGTGTTTGCCGTGGCGAGTGCACCTGGGCGTACTGGGGCTGTACGTGGGCATGACGAGGATCGCCGAAAAGCACGATCCGGAGATCAGTCCGCTGGCTCCCAAAGACGGTGACGCCGCGCGCCGGAATCCTGACCAACACGGCGAACGTGAACATTCAGCAATTTCCCGAGCCGCGGCTGCTGAACGACGACACGGCGGCGCATGGCGAAACTTCTGCTGCAGGAAACCGCGGCGCTGACGGCCGAGACCATGGCAGGACGCGCAGGGCAACGTGCATCTGCCGATTGAGCAGGCGATGCAAGTTGGTCGCCCCGCGGCTTCCGGTGCGCGCGGGCGGCGCGGCATTGCCGAACTATCCCGGCGCGGGACGGGAATATGGCAATCAACCGGTAGCCGCCGGCGAGGCCGGGCCGGTGGAAGGCGCAGCCGGGAATCCCGCCACCAGCAAGTAGGCGGGGCAGCAACCGCGACAGCTTCGCGGGGACAAGAGACGATGTTGGGGCAGAAAACAATCCGAAGATTGGCCGGGACGGTGGGACTGGCGGCGGGGCTCGCGGTGGCGCTGGGCGGCGCGGCGCGGCGCGCAGTACTTTACTCCGCCGGAGACCAAGACGGTTGCGCCGCCGGGGCTGGAGGGAGTGGGCATCGACCAGCGTCTGAACGAGCAGGTGCCGCTGGATCTCACCTTCAAGGATGAACAGGGCAAGACGGTGCGGCTGGGCGACTACTTTCACCAGGGACGTCCGGTGATCCTGAACCTGGTTTACTACCAGTGTCCGATGCTGTGCACGGAGGTTTTGAATGGGCTGACCTCGGCGATGAAGGTGATCCGGTTTGTGCCGGGGAAGGAATTTGAAGTGGTCACCTTGAGCATCGATCCGCGCGAGACTCCGCAACTGGCGGCCAACAAGAAAGAGATGTACCTGAAGAAGCTGGGCAATCCGGAGGCGGCAGAGGGCTGGCACTTTTTGACCGGCGAGCAGGCGCAGATTGCGGCGCTGGCGAACGCCGTGGGCTGGCACTACCGCTACGACCCCAAGCTGGACCAGTTTGCGCACGCCGCCGGGAATCATGCTGATTACGCCGGAGGGCAAGATTGCGCAGTACTACTACGGCGTGGAGTATTCGGCGAAGGACATGCGGCTGGGCATTGTGGAGGCTTCGCAGAACAGGATTGGGTCACTGGCCGACCAGGTGCTGCTGTACTGCTATCACTACGATCCGCGCACGGGACGGTACGGGGCGACGATCACCAACATCATCCGGCTGGCCGGGCTCACCACGGTGATTGTGCTGGGCGGCGGTCTGCTACTGCTGTTTCGTCACAGAGAAGCACGATCAAGGCATCGGAACAGGACGGGCATAAATCGATATGTGGTCCAATCTGCCACTTATTTCCGGCGCGCGCCAGTACCATGGCCGGACACGTTGACGCACTGTACTTCTTCCTGGTGGCGATGGCTGCCTTTTTCACCTGTCTGATTGCGGCGCTGATCCTGTATTTTTGCGCTGCGCTACCGCAAGGAACGCAATCCGCAGGCGACGCAGATCCACGGTTCGACGGCGCTGGAGCTGTTGTGGACCGGCATCCCGCTGGGCATCGTGATGATCATCTTTGTGTGGTCGTCGGTAATTTTCTTCATGCAGACGCGTCCGCCCAAGGGGGCGATGGAAATTTATTGCGTGGGCAAGCAGTGGATGTGGAAGTTCCAGCACACCGGAAGGGCAGCGGGAGATCAACGAACTGCACGTTCCGGCGGGGCGCGATGTGCGCATGGTGATGACGTCGCAGGACGTGATTCACAGCTTCTACGTACCGGCGTTCCGGATCAAGGCGGATGTGTTGCCGGGGCGCTATACCTCGACGTGGTTCCATGCCACGGTGCCGGGGCGCTATCACCTGTTCTGCGCGGAGTATTGCGGGACGCAGCACTCGGGGATGGTGGGGGAAGTGGTGGTGATGGAACCGGCGGACTACGAACGCTGGGCGGCAGGCGGAGTGGACGGCTCGCTGGCTTCGGCGGGAGAGAAGAGCTTTCAGCAATACGGCTGCTCGATGTGCCATCGCGCGGACGCCGCCGGCCGCGGACCGAACCTGATCGGAGTGTTCGGCAGGGCGGTGCTGCTGGACGATGGCCGCACGGTGACCGCCGACGAAAGCTATGTGCGCGAATCGATTCTGAATCCGGGCGCGAAGATCGTGAGCGGCTTCAAGAACATCATGCCGACCTTTGAGGGACAGTTGAGCGAGGAGGAAGTGATCGGATTGGTTGCCTACGTGAAGGCGCTGGGCAACGGGACGGCGAGCCTGCCGGCATTGGTCAGCGAACCGAATTCGGGAACTTATCCAGTTGCTCCCAAGGCCGAGTCGTCGGCCGCCAAGAGCGACAAGACGGCAACTCCGGCGACGAAGACAGCACCGGCGCCGCCAGCGGCGAAGCAGTAGGGGATGAATCATGGAAACAGCCAGCCACTCCGAAACGAAGACGAACTACCTGAACGCGGACTATGGGATCAAGTCGTGGTTGCTGACCACGGACCACAAGCGGATTGCGATTCTATACCTGGGATCGATTACGGCGTTCTTCTTCCTGGGCGGATTTTTCGCCATGCTGATCCGGCTGGAACTGCTGACCCCGGCGGGCGACCTGGTGCTGGCCGACACCTATAACAAGCTGTTCACGATGCACGGCATGGTGATGATTTTTCTGTTTCTGATCCCGTCGGTGCCGGCGGTGTTCGGCAACTTCCTGGTGCCGATGATGATGGGAGCCAAGGATCTGGCGTTCCCCAAGTTGAACCTGGCGAGCTGGTACATCTACATGATCGGCGCCGGCTTCATTCTGTACTCGATCGTGACCGGGGGACTGGACACGGGCTGGACCTTCTACACGCCGTACTCGACCACGTACTCGAACACGAACGTGATTTCGGCGGCGCTGGGCGTGTTCATCATCGGGTTCTCGTCGATCTTTACGGGATTGAACATTATCGTGACGGTGCATCGCATGCGGGCGCCGGGGTTGACGTGGCGGCGGCTGCCACTGTTTGTCTGGGCGCATTATGCGACCTCTGTGATCATGGTTCTGGGCACGCCGGTGCTGGCGATCACGATTGTGCTGGTGGCGCTGGAGCGGCTCTTCCACTTTGGTATTTTCGATGCGCGGCTGGGCGGCGATCCGCTGCTGTTCCAGCATCTGTTCTGGTTCTATTCGCACCCTGCCGTGTACATCATGATTCTGCCGAGCATGGGGGTGGTCAGCGAGGTGATTGCCTGCTTCTCGCGCAAGCGGGTGTTTGGCTATGACTTTATTGCGATGTCGTCGATTGCGATTGCGGTGCTGGGATTCTTGGTGTGGGCGCATCACATGTTCGTGGCGGGAATTTCGGTTTACGCCGCCATGATCTTTTCGATGCTGACATTTTTTGTGGCGATCCCCTCGGCGGTGAAGGTATTCAACTGGATGGCGACGCTGTACAAGGGATCGATTACCTTTGAAACGCCGATGCTGTACGCGTTTGCGTTTATCGGGCTGTTCACCATCGGCGGACTGACGGGGGTGTTCCTGGGCGCGGTTGGAATCGACCTGCACGTGACCGACACCTACTTTGTGGTGGCGCACTTCCACTACGTGATGGTGGGCGGCGGGGTGACGGGGTTCATGTGCGCGCTGCACTTCTGGTGGCCGAAGATGACGGGGAAGATGTATCCGGAATCATTTGCGAAGCTGAGCGCGGTGCTGGTGTTTGTCGGCTTCAATCTGACTTTTTTCCCGCAGTTTCTGCTTGGCTACCTGGGGATGCCGCGCCGCTACCACGCGTATCCGCCCGAGTTCCAGGTGCTGAATGTGCTGTCAACGGCGGGCGCCTCGATTCTGGCGGCGGGCTTCCTGATGCCGATGATTTACTTTGCCTGGAGCCTGCAATACGGCAAGGATGCGGGGCCGAATCCATACCGCGCGGCGGGACTGGAGTGGATGACTGCGTCGCCGCCACCGACCTTCAACTTTGACGAGACGCCGGTGGTGACCTGGGAAGCCTACAACTACGACGAGATCGACGCGCCCAACAAGGGGGTTGAAGTTGCCGGATAGCGAGATTGCGGTACACAACCTGAAGCATCACTTTGCCGACCTGGAGCAGCAGAAGGCAACCTCCACGTTCGGCATGTGGCTGTTCCTGGTGACCGAGATCATGTTCTTTGGCGGCATGTTTGCCGCGTACCTGATGTACCGGCTCTCGTACTACAACGCCTGGGTTGCGGGCAGCCAGACGATGGAGATTCAGTTGGGCGCCATCAACACGGCGGTACTCATCTGCTCGTCGCTGACCATGGTGATGGCGGTTCACTTTGCCAAGCTTGGGAATCGCAAGCTGACGGCCGATCTGCCTGATTTTGACGTTGCTGTTGGGTTTCAGCTTTCTGGGCGTGAAGGCCGTGGAGTACCACGGGCACTGGGTTCACCACGAAGTTCCGGGACCGAATTTTCACTTCGAGCACGAAGGCAACTACGATCCGCGCCAGGTGTCGATGTTTTTCTCGCTCTACTTTGCGATGACCGGGATGCACGCGGTGCACATGATCATCGGCGCCGGACTGCTGACCTGGCTGCTGATCGCCAACGCGCGGGGACAGTTCAGCACGGAGTACAACTCACCGGTGGAGATGGTGGGACTGTACTGGCATTTTGTCGACCTGGTATGGATATATCTTTTTCCGCTGCTGTATTTGATCAGCCACCACCACAACGGGTAAAGAGGTTCGACCGCCCAGATCCGCCAAGAGAAGGCGGATGTGGGCCACCCGGAGAGAGAAAATATGAGCGAACACGCACACCCCACCGTCAAGACATTCGTTGCCGTATGGGCCACCCTGCTGGGGCTGACCGCGCTGACCGTGTTTGCCGCGACCCTGGAGCTGGGTCCGTTCAACGCGATTGTCGCGCTGAGCATTGCGACCGTGAAGGCCTTGCTGGTGCTGCTGTTCTTCATGGAACTGCGCTACTCGACGGCGCTGACCAAGGTTGCGGTGGTGGCGGCCATCTTCTTCCTGATGCTGCTGGCTGGGGCTGACGCTGTCCGACTACATGACCCGCGGCTGGAGCTCGTACATCAATCCGTTCCGCTGAGGGATTGGCGTTGACGGCGACGGGGAGGGCCCAGGCTCTCCCCGTTTGTGTTGGAGAAAAGCGAAGGATGCGCCCGGTTGCATTTTGGCCGTGAATGGAATGAAATGTTACAACCGCGTGAAAACCACTCTTCGGAGGTTCCCGCCGGGGTTGCGGCTGACTACAATGAAGGCGATGAAACCCCTTATTTTTGTAGTGGAAGATGAAGCTGACATTGCCCGGCTGGTGAAGCATCATCTGGAAGCTGCCGGTTTCAATGCACGTATCTTCGGTACCGCCTCGATGGTGATTGCGGAGGCGGAGCGCGAAAAACCCGCGCTGTTCCTGCTCGACATCATGATTCCCGGCGGAGACGGTTTCGAGCTCTGCCGCAGCATCCGGCAGAACCAGATGATTGCGATGACGCCGGTGATCTTTCTGACGGCCAAGACGAGCGAAAGCGACCGGGTACTGGGATTGGAACTTGGCGCCGACGACTACGTTGGCAAGCCGTTCAGTCCGCGGGAGCTGATTGCGAGGGTGAAGGCGGTGCTGCGCCGCTTTGAGCGGCCGCTGGCGCCGGAGATCATCGCCACGGGCGACATTGAGATCGACAGCGGCGCGATGATTCTGAAGGTGCGAGGCAAGATCGTGGCGACGACGGCCACCGAATTCCGGCTGCTGGAGTACATGGCGCGCCATCCCGGGCGGGTGTTCACCCGCGATCAACTGCTCGACGCCGTGTGGCGGGACACGGCGTACGTGACTCCGCGCTCGGTGGACGTGTATGTGCGGCGCATCCGGGAAAAGATCGAGAAAGACCCCGAGGAGCCGCATTACCTGCGCACGGTTCGCGGCGCGGGATACAGGTTTGAGGCCCTGAAGTGAAGAGCCGGATTTTCTTCAAGCTGGTGTTTGTCTTTACGCTGGTGATTGCGGCAGCCACCCTGACCCTGGACATTGCGATTACCAACACCTGGGAGAGGTCTCTGCGGCAGCAGATTGAAAGCAACTTGCTGCAGAAGACTGCGATGTTTGGGTTGCGGGTTTCCGCCGTGCCGCTTTCAGCCGGCGATCTGAAGCAGGCCGTAAAGGGCATGGCCGAGGCGGCGGGTGCGCGCGCCACCGTGATTGACAGCCAGGGCCGGGTGCTGGCCGATAGCGAAGCGGTTGCGGAAAACATGGAGAACCACGCACGGCGTCCGGAATTCCAGGCTGCACTGGCGGGGCGGACGGGAATCGATGTCCGGCGCAGCCACACCCTGGGAGTGGACCTTCTGTATGTGGCGCAGCCGGTTCCCGGCGGTGCGGTGCGGCTGGCGGTTCCGCTGAGCGCCATTGCCGAGGCCAATCAGAAGGTATGGCGCTCGCTGATTTTTGCCTCGACGCTGGCCTGCTCCATTGCGATTCTGCTGGCGGCGCTGGGCATCGGGAAGCTTGAGCGCGCGGCTGGAGAGAATCCTTACCTTTGCCGGAAAGATTGCGGAAGGCGACTTTTCGGCGCGCCTGGACGAAGATCAGAGGGACGAGATTGGGCGCGTGGCAAGCGCCCTGGACGCCACGGCGCGCAAGCTGCAAACCAGCTTCCAGCAGGTGGAGGACAGCCGCAGCGAACTGGAAGCGGTGCTGAACAGCATGCAGGAGCCGGTGATTGCCATCTCACGCGACGGGCGTGCGCAGTGGGCGAACCGGCGCATGGAGATGCTGGCGCCCACCGGAGTGCGGCTGGGACAGCCGGTGGTGCAGACGGTGCGCGATCCGAGTTTTCTGGCCGCGATTCAGGAGGCGGCGCAACAACGCAAGCTGGTCACGGCGCGGGTCAACAACTTTGTTCCGGGACGGGTCTTTGCGGCCACGGTTGCGCCCATGCCTTCCGTCGGGACTGGTGGCCGTGCTGCACGACCTGACCGATGCGGAAAGCATTGAGAACCACGCGGCGCGATTTTATCGCCAACGTTTCCCACGAGCTGCGCACGCCGCTGACCTCGATCCAGGGGTATGCCGAAACCCTGCTGGACGGGGTGAACACGGAAGAGACGCAGCGGGACTTCCTGGAGATCATCCGCAAGAACGCCTCGCGCATGACACGGTTGACCGACGACTTGCTGATCCTGGCGCGGGTGGAATCGGGCGACAAGAAGCTGCAGTTGCGGCCGATGGCGGCAACGGAGCTGCTGCGGGACGCCGCGGATTATCTTTCGCGACTCATCGTTCCGATTCTCCGATGACGCTGGACGTGGTGAACGAGGCGCTGAAAATGGTTTCGGCCGACCGCGACGCGGTGTTCCAGGTTTTTTCCAACCTGATCGATAACGCCTGCAAGTATGGCGCGCAGGGCGGCCGCATCCTGATTGGCGCGCACGACGTGGAGGGCTACGTGCAGTTCTACGTGCGGGATTTCGGGCCGGGCATTGCCAGCGAACATTTGCCAAGACTGTTCGAGCGTTTTTACCGTGTGGACAAGGCGCGGTCGCGGGAGAGCGGAGGCACGGGCCTGGGACTCTCGATTGCCAAGCACATCATGCTGGCGCACGGCGGCATGATCACGGCGGAAAGCGAATTGAACCACGGCTGCACCTTCGTCTTCTCGATTCCGGAGGCGCGAGCGAACCAGACCACGGGTTCGTGACGGAGTTCACGAGATTTTCACACAGCGCTCATACGATTGAAAAGAAACGCCTATAGGTTTGAATAAACGTAGTTGGGGGCCTTGAGAGACCATCCGCATGTTTGCTCAAAACCGGGCCGGCACGGCTGGCCTCTCATTTTTTTCCGTGGCTTCCATCTAGGGCGGAGCTGCAAACATGGGCGAGCCAAACGTGATGCCGAGTGCCGGCTCACACCTTCTTGAACTTACACTCGACGCATTCCGGGTGGCTCATCGCGCCGCTGCCGCCACCTCGGAGGGGGTTGCCACCTCATCCAAGGCTCTATTCGGCGAAGTCCGGGAGCGGGAGCGGGAACTGGATTCGCTGGACCGCGACATTGACGACCTGGTCACGATGACGATCACCCAGGTTGCCGGCGATGAAGCCAGAACCCTGTTGGCCTGCATGAAGTTTGGCATGTCGCTGGAGCGCATTGGCGATCTTCTGCGGAGTTTTGTCAATCGCGCCGAAACGGTTGCCGCGCAACTGGAGCACGACGATATCCGCGAACTTTTGATGATGACATCGCGGCTGGAACGCATGTTGGCCGAGATCGAAGACGCGTTCCGCTCGCGTTCGCTGGACAAAGCCGTCAACGTATTGCGCTCGGACACGGAGCTGGACCGGCTGCGCAACGTGATCACCTTCCGGCATCTTGAACCGGCGGAGGGGATGCGGAGAGTCGGCAGCTTTCACGTTCTGTTCATGGCTCAGGAGATCGAACGCGCCGGCGACCACGTAAAGAACATGGCGGAAGAAATTTGCCACCTGGTGAGTGGACGGACCATGCGCCATGTGCTGCGCGCCTACGATCTTCCGGTGGAGCAGCTATTCCTGGAACACATGAAGCACAAGCCATGAGGGCGGCGCGCCGGAAGCAGGAGATGGTTTGCCGGGAGGCGGAAACAGGCGCGGAATTGGCGCGGGTTCCGGGCGCATCGCCGCTTCTGTTACCGGAAATTCACACTGGCGTAACCATACCGTAATGGTTCGAAAACGATACTCATGAGTGAGACTCCAGGAGGAATAAATCTGTGATTCGCACTTTAAAGCTGATGGTGTGCGCGCTGGCACTGTGCGTGACCCTGTCGGCGCAATCGTTAAACGGGGCGGGCGCCACCTTTCCGAACCCGATTTACCAAAAGTGGTTTACCGAGTACAGCGCGGCTCACGCCGGCGTACAGATCAACTACCAGTCGCTCGGTTCCGGCGCGGGCATCCGCCAGGTGATCGCGGGTACGGTTGATTTTGGCGCCTCGGATGGTCCCATGACCGACGAGCAGTTGTCCCAGTGCAAGACCAAGATCCTGCACATCCCCACGGTGCTGGGCGCCGTGGTTCCGGCCTACAACATTCCCGGAGTGAAGCAGGAGTTGAAGTTTACGCCGGATCTTCTGGCGGGCATTTTTCTGGGAAAGATCAACAACTGGAGCGACCCGGCGATTGCCAAGGTGAATCCCGGGGTGAAGTTTCCCAACCAGGCCATCGTCGTGGTGCATCGTTCCGACGGCTCGGGCACCACCTACGTATTCACCGACTATCTTTCCAAGGTCAGTGCGGAGTGGAACTCCTCGGTTGGCAAGAGCACCAGCGTGAAGTGGCCGGTTGGTCTGGGCGGCAAGGGCAATGAAGGCGTGGCGGGCACGATCCGGCAGATTGACGGCTCGATTGGGTACGTGGAACTGATCTACGCGGTGCAGAACAACATCAGCTATGGCGACGTTCGCAACAAGCGCGGCAACTATGTGAAGGCTTCGCTGGCTTCGACGACTTCCGCCGCCGCGGCGGCCGCGGCCAGCATGCCTGCCGACTACCGGGTATCGATCACCGACGCGGATGGAAAAGACTCGTATCCGATCGCGAGCTTCACCTGGTTGCTGATTCCGCAGCAGTCCAGGGACGCGAACAAGGGCAGGGTTCTCAAGGACTTCCTGTATTGGATGTTGAAGGACGGCCAGAACCAGGTGGCCGGGTTGACGTATTCTCCGTTGCCGAAGGAAGTCGTAAAGAAGCTACAGGCGACGATTCGCACGATTCAGTGAGGCGCGGGTACGGCGCGCGCCGGTTCAATGGCTGCGCGGCGGGACACCGGCCACGAGAAGCGAAACGCAGGTGGGCGCGGCTGGGAGATGCCGTCGAGAAGTAACCGGAAATGATCCAACTCTCCGGGATTCGAGGAGAGTGCGTTGGTCTGGGGTGGCACGCCGGACCCAGGTGACTCACCCATGAACCCGCATCCGGTTGCCACTGGCAGCCGGGAAAATGCGAATGAATACTTTGGAGCGTTTAGACATGAGGAACCTTCACAAAGTGGTCGCGTTGATTGCTCTATCCGGAATGTGCTTCGGCGCGCAAGCGCCTTCGGATCGCGATGCAGCCGCCAAGAAGAGCACGAAGCAGCACGCGGCGAACACCACCAAGAAAGTAGCGCCCGCGAAGAGGGATGAAACCTCCGAGAAGCTGCGCGAGTTGAAGGAGATGATCGAGCAGCAGCAGTCCTCGTTGCAGCAGGTGCAGCGGCAGTTGCGCGAGACGCAGCAGCAGTTGCAGCAGACGCAGCAGCAACTCAGCAGCACCCAGCAAACCGCGCAGCAGGCCGATGCCAAGGCCATGGCGGTTGAGACCAACAGCAATCTGCAGGTGCAGAAGGTCCAAGCCGATCTTTCCGACGTGAAGATGGCAGTGACGACCGCCAACCAGCAAGCTAAGATGGCGGTGAGCAAAGCCGAAGACCTGGAACACCCGCTGGCGATTCACTACAAGGGCGTGACCATTACACCGGGTGGGTTCCTGGCGGCTGAATCGGTGTGGCGCCAGCGCGGCACCGGTTCCGACATCAACACGCCTTTCAACAGCATCAGTTTTCCGGGAGCGGATGCCTATCACCAGTCGGAGTTCTTCGGATCCGGCCGCCAGTCGAGACTCAGTTTGCTGGTGGAGGGTAAAACGAATTTTGCCAAGCTGACCGGCTACTACGAAACAGATTGGCTGGGTACCGGCGTCACCTCGAACAACAACCAGAGCAACAGCTATGTGAACCGCATGCGCCAGCTCTACGGCCAGGCCGCCATGAACGATGGCTTGACCATCACCGGCGGCCAGATGTGGAGCCTGGTGACAGAGACCAAGAAGGGCGTGGACAACCGCACCGAAGCGCTTCCCATGACCATCGACCCGGCGTACCAGGTGGGTTTCAGTTGGACGCGTCAGTACAGCTTCCGGGTTTCAAAGAACTTCAACAACAAGGTGTGGCTGGCGGCTTCGATAGAGAATCCGGAGACCACGCTCACGGCACACAACGCGTCCGCGAACTTCAACTTCGGCGAGGCGGGCGTTGGCGCCGGCCTCTACAACCTCAATGCCAACTATTCATTCAACAAGGCTCCCGACGTTGTGATCAAAGCCGCGTTTGAGCCTGGCTTTGGCCACTATGAAATCTTTGGCCTGATGAGCCAGTTCCGCGATCGCGTTTATCCGAACGCCACCGCGACCCCGGCCAGCTCTGCCGGCGCCTATAATGACTCGCGCACCGGCGGCGGTATCGGCGTCAACGCGCGGGCTTCATTTTTGAACAAGCGCCTCGACATCGGTCTGCACGCTCTGGACGGGAACGGCGTTGGCCGTTATGGCACCTCGACTCTGCCCGATACGACCGTGCGCCCCAATGGGACGCTGGCGCTGCTGCGCAGCGGTCAGGGCCTGGGAACGATCGAGTGGCACTCTCCCAAGATCGACATTTACGGCAACGCGGGCGTGGAATACGTGGGCCGCTACTCGATGCTGAATGCGGCGGGGGTTGGAGTTGGCTATGGCGTTCCCACGCTGAGCAACGCGGGTTGCTTTACGGAAACCCTTCCCACCGGCGGCGCGGGAGTTACTCCGGGCTCGGCGGGCAACTGTACGGCTGACACGCGTACCCTGATCGAAGGCACCTTCGGCTTCTGGTACAAGCCATTTAACGGCGGCAAGGGCCGCATTCAGTTTGGTCCGCAATACTCCTACCTGGTGCGCAACACCTGGGCCGGAGTGGGCGGTGCACCGCACACCATCGAGAACATGTTCTTCACGTCCTTCCGATACTACATTCCGTAACGGCGTGTGATTTGGCTATGTGGGGGGCCCTGGCCGAAGCTGGCCAGGGCCTTTTGTTGCGCTCGCGAGGAGAGCGAGACGTCTGCCGGCGCGATGGCCCGGGATGCATGATGGAAGCTGGAGTAAGGCCGCGGCATCCACAATGGGCTATGCTAGACTTGAGCGCGGAAGGGAAAAGCTGAGTGCGTGGGGCGAGGCAGAGGAACAGAATCCCGAGGGCAGTATCGCGAAGCATGTTTGCACTTGCACGGAGGATGTCATCGAGGTTGAGGCAACCATGACGAAGGCGAGCCAAAGCAGAGGAAGCCTGCTCCTGCGGGTTGCGCTGGTGCTGTTATCGCTGGCCGTATTCTACTGGGGATTGCACTACAAGTTGTCCTTGTATGACGCGGCGCCGGGATTGCAGCAAGTCGCTCCGGCCAAACTCTGGACCGGTGAGCGGAGCCTTCAGGTTACGGAAACCGCGCTGCCTGGAGAGGCTGCACATCTCCATCCCACGGAATTGGCATGGCCGGCTGCCCTGGTGTTTGCTTTCATCCTTCTCCCGCTCCCGGTTGGCGGTCGAGAGTTTCAACTGACGACGGAATGGCGTGCCGGCGGAAAGCGGCAACGCCTCGTGTCGCATTCCGCTTTCTTCTGCTTTCGTCCGCCTCCCGCAAGTCTCTAGAGCTAACATTACAGATGTCGATTGAGGGGCTGTGCTGTCTTCGTGCGCCCGGCAATCTCTTCTACGAGGGGCGGCCCTGACGAAACAATTCAGTTGGATCGAGGTGTGAATCCGTGCGCAAACGCAAGCGGGTGATTGCGTTCACCCTGCTGTCGCTCTCCATCGCGATTGGTTTTCCAGTTTCCTGCAGCCGCAAGGCGTCGTCCGCGGCTGGCGATGCTCCGGGCGCCGAAGTGGCGGCGGTGCAGCGTGAAAACCTGTCCAGCACCCTCACGGTGGCCGGCCAGTTCCAGGCCTTTCAGGAAGTCGATCTGCACGCGAAAGTCTCCGGCTACATCCGCCGCATCAACGTGGACATCGGCGACCGGGTGCAGGCGGGGCAGGTGATCGCCACGCTGGAAGTTCCCGAACTGAACGCGCAGTTAGCCGGCACCCAGGCCGAGGTCCGGCACAGCCAATCCGAGATCAGCCGCGCCGAGAGCGAGGTTGCGCGCGCCCAGGCCGACTACGCGGCGCTGCACGCGGCGTACACCCGGCTGCAACAAGCCTCGCAGCAGCGTCCGGGGCTGATTGCGGAACAGGAACTGGACGATGCCCGGGGCAAAGATCAGAGTGCGGCTGCGCAGGTGGACGTGACGAAAGCCGCGGTGGAGGCGAGCAAGCAACAATTGGGCGTGTCTCGCGCCGAGGGTGAGCGGGTGAAGACACTTTCGGATTACTCGGTGGTGACAGCGCCTTTCGCCGGAGTGGTTACGATGCGCTACGCGGATACGGGATCGCTGATCCAGGCAGGCACGACTTCCAACACGCAGGCGATGCCGGTTGTGCGCGTCGCCGAGAGCGACGTGTTGCGCCTGCGCATGCCGGTTCCCGAGTCCGACGTGCCGTATATCCGCGAAGGTGGTGAGGTGGACGTGCGGGTACTGGCAAACGACAAACACTTTACCGGCAAGATTATCCGTTTTACGCGGGCGCTGGACCCTGCGACGCGGACCATGCTGGCCGAAGTGGACGTTCCCAACGCGGACCTGAGCCTGAGTCCGGGCATGTACGCGGAGACAGCGATCACCCTGCAGAATCGGCCGAACGTGCTGGCGGTCCCGGCGCAAGCCGTCATCTTGAGCGAGGCAGCGCCGTACGTGCTGGTGGTCAACCGTGAGAACAAGGTGGAAAAACGCGCGGTTACGCTTGGCCTCCAGGGCCCCGAGCGGGTGGAAATCAGCAGCGGTCTCGCCGAGGGCGAACGCGTGATTGTGACGGCGCAGTCCAACTATCAGCCGGGCGAAGCGGTCCGGCCCAAAGCGGTGGCCGTGTCGTTCCAGCAGGCAGGAGGCGGGCAATAGATGTCCACCTTTGCGATCAAGTATCCGTTCTTCGTCCTGATGATGTGCCTGGTCATCATCGTGGTCGGCGTAACGACCATGACCCGCATGCCGGTGGACCTGTTTCCGGAAGTCAACATTCCGGTGGTGGTGGTAGCGACGTTCTATGCAGGGATGCCTCCGGAACAGATTGAATCCGACATTACGAACAGCTACGAGCGGTTCTTTACGCTGGGCAGCGGCATCGAGCACATTGAGTCGCGCTCGCTTACCGGGGTAAGCCTGATCAAGATTTACTTTCAGCCGGGCACGGATGGCAACGCCGCCGTGAGCAATATTGCAAACCTGGCGATGGCGAACCTGCGCCGTCTGCCGCCGGGTACATTGCCGCCGGTGGTGCTGAAGTTCGATGCGTCGAACCTGCCGGTCTGCCTGATCACGCTCAAAGGACAGGGTCTGAACGAAACCCAGTTGAAGGATCTGGCCCAGTTCAGCGTGCGCAACCAGGTGGCGAATGTGCCGGGAGCATCGGTTCCACAGCCGTACGGCGGGCGCTACCGCCAAATCATGGTCTACGTGGATCCGGTGAAACTGGAAGCGCACCAGATGAGCGTAATGGATGTGGTGACGTCGCTGAATGAGTCCAACCTGATTCTTCCGGCGGGCGACGTTCGCATTGGGACGAAGGACTACAACATTTACGCCAACAGCCAGGTGCCCGTGGTGGACGAGATCAACTCCCTGCCGTTGAAGACCGTGGGGCATGCCTCGGTGATGGTGGGCGATATTGGCGAGGCGAAGGACGCCGGGCAACTGCAGACGAACATCGTGCGGGTGGACGGACAACGCTCGGTGTATATACCGATCCTGAAGCAGGGTGGCAATTCAAACACCATCACGATCGTCGATGGCGTAAAGAAGACCGTCGCACATCTGCTGGACATTCCGAAGGCGCTGAAGACCGATGTGGTCTTTGATCAGTCTGTGTTCGTCAAGATTGCGGTGAAGAATGTAATCAACGAAGGCACCATTGGCCTTTGTCTGACGGCGCTGATGATCCTGCTTTTCCTGGGCAATGTGCGCGCCACCGTGGCCGTTCTTCTCTCCATTCCTATTTCCTGCCTGGCCACGTTTCTCGGGCTCAATCTTGGCGGCAGCTCGATTAACACCATGGTGCTCGGCGGACTTGCGCTGGCCCTGTCACGGCTGATCGACAACTCCGTTGTGGTGCTGGAAAATATCTTCCGCCACATGGAGATGGGAGAAGAACCGAGGGTGGCGGCGGAGCGTGGAGGCAAGGAGGTGCAACTGGCGGTGCTGGCCGCCACGGTGAGCACCTGCATTGTTTTCTTTCCGGTTGTGCTGCTTTACGGGGTCAGCAAGTATCTGTTTACCGCACTGGCGCTGGCGGTGGTGCTGGCCCTGTTTGCCTCGTACCTGGTGGCCATGACGGTGGTGCCGCTATTCTGCGCAACGTTCATACGCCTGGGGCCGGGACATGTACACAAGACAGCGCGAGAGATTGAAGAAGACCTGGAGCCGGCGATCGATACCTCCTGGAAACACCACATTTTCCGCAACGTCATTCGTGGATTCAATGATGGCTTCCAAGCGCTCCAGGGGCGGTACGAGGCGGCCATCGGCCGATGTCTTGAGTCTCCGATCCTTGTGATCTTGTGCTTTGGCGGTTTTGTTCTGCTAAGTTTTCTGCTCTACCCGCTGCTGGGAAAGGCCTTCTTTCCGCGCACGGACCCAGGTCAGTTCGTCATCAACGTCAAAGTGCCGGCGGGTACGCGCATTGAGCTTACGGACCAATATGTAGCGCGCATGGAAGATGACATTCGTTCGGTGGTATCTCCGCAAGACTTCAACATGATTGTGTCGAACATCGGGATTACGCCGGATCTATCGGCGATCTACACGTCGAACTCCGGTATGCACACTGCGTTTATCCAGGTGAGCCTGAAGGAAGATCACAAGACCGGCAGCTACGTCTACATGGAGCGGGTACGGCGCAAGCTGACGGAGGACTTTCCCGATGTTGCCACCTACTTCCAGGCCGGAGGATTGGTGGACTCCGTGGTGAACCAGGGCAAGCCCGCGCCGATCGACATCCAGATTGGCGGCAACGATCTGGAGCAGGCCTACCGCCTGGCGCAGTCCACGGCGGCGAAACTGCGCGGCCTGCCGAGCGTGAGCGATGTGCTGATCCCGCAGGATCTGGATTACCCAGGATTGGAGTTGGACATTAACCGGGAACGCGCTGGACTGATGGGAGTGTCGCCGCGAGCGGTGGTGGACAACGTCATCACGGCGCTCACTTCCGACGGCATGATTGCTCCCAGCTTCTGGGTAGATCCAAAGACGGGCAACAGCTATATGTTGACGGTGCAGTACCCGGAAACGCAGATCAAAACGCTGACCGACTTCAGGCAGATTCCGCTGCGCGCGCCCGGCGGCGCCAATACGACGCCACTGGAATCCGTGGCGGACATCAAGCAGATCAACACGCCGACCGAGGTGGACCACTATCAGCTCCGGCGCGTGTTCGATATCTACGTGATGCCGAAAAAAGAAGACCTGAGGCGAGCCAATGACGATGTGGCGTCGGTGATTGGCGGGATCGAGAAGCCCGAGGGAGTGACGGTAAACGTTCGCGGCACGGTGCGCGACATGGAAGCATCCTTCTCCAGTTTCGCGATTGGACTGATCCTGGCTGTGGTTTTGGTCTACCTGATCCTGATGGCGCAGTTTGCCTCGTTCTCCGATCCATTCATTATTCTGCTGGCGATTCCGCCGGGGCTTTCCGGCGTGCTCATTTTCCTGCTGGTCACCGGCACGACCCTGAATGTGATGTCGCTGATGGGAGTGCTGATGGTGAGCGGTATTGCGGTTTCCAACAGCATTCTCATCGTCGAGTTCGCGGGAACCCTGCGGCGGCAGGGGCTGGCGCTCAAAGAGGCGCTGGCGGAGGCGTGCAAGGTGAGGCTTCGCCCCATTCTGATGACGACGCTGGCGACGATTCTCGGCATGATTCCAATGGCGCTAGCGCTGGAGCCGGGCAGCGAGCAGTATGCCCCGCTTGCCCGCGCCATCTTCGGCGGGTTGACGGTATCGGTGATTGTCACTGTCTTCCTGGTGCCGACCGCGTACCTGCTGATCCATCGCAGGGAAGAGAAGAACGAAGAGGGGAAGGCCTAATGCAGGGATCGAAGATTGCCGTATGGATGGGATTGGCGCTGCTTTGCCATGGAGCGGCTGCCCAGGCGCCACCCGGAAGCCAGCCGATTCGCATGACCGTGAGCCAGGCCGAGGAGATTGCAATCAGAAACAACCCCGACATCAGCGTCGCCAAATTGGCGGCGATGGCCAGCCACGAAGTGTGGCGCGAGACTCGCGCGGCACTGCTGCCATCGGCATACTCAAACCTGACGGCGGTGGACACGAATGCAGGAGACCGGATCTCCGCCGGCGCGCTGAACAATCCGGTGATCTACGACCGGGCCGCCTATGGGGCGATGGCGGCGCAACTGATCACCGATTTTGGGAGAACGAAGAATACGGTTGCGGGAGCGCGCTTCCAGGCGCAGGCGCAGGATCAGACGTCGCTTGCGACGGCGAACCAGATCAAGCTTGCGGTGGACAGGGAGTTCTACAGTGTGCTGGGAGCGGCGGCGGTGCTTGCGGTGGCGCGGCAGACGGTTGCGTCGCGCCAACTGCTGGCGGACCAGGTGAGTGCGCTGGCGCGGAACAAACTCAAATCGTCGCTGGACGTGGCCTTTGCCAGTACGAATCTTGACGAGGCGCAATTGCTTTTGCTGGATTCGGAGAACCAGTACAACACGACGCTGGCGGATCTGGCGGAGATTCTCGGGTATCCGGCGCCGCAGGATTTCGAGTTAATCGACGACGTGCAGGCGATCTCTCCGCCTCCGCCGGAGGTTGGACCACTGGTTTCACTGGCACTGGCGCAGCGTCCGGAGGTCAAGGCCGCGGAACTGCAATTTGAAGCGGCGAAAAAGCTGCAAGCCGCGGCCTGGGAGCAGCGGCTGCCGAGCGTCCGCGCGCTGGGAGCAGTGGGGCAGGCGCCGGTCCGCGACGACCACATCTCCAGTTGGTATGGCGCGGCCGGGGTGAATGTGGAGATTCCCTTGTTCACCGGATTCCGCATCTCGGCCCAGACCCATGAAGCACAACTGCAGACGGAAGCCGGGAATGAGCGGCTCACGGGATTGAGAAATGCGATCAGCCGCGATGTGCGCGCGGGCTGGCTGGCGGCAAACACGGCCTTCCGGCGTTTGAGCGTGACTGCCGGGCTGGTGGAGCAGACGAAGCTGGGGCTCGACCTGGCCCAGACGCGCTACCAACTGGGACTGGGTTCCATCGTAGAAGTCAGCCAGGCGCAGTTGCAGGAGACCGGGGCGGAAATTACCAATGCCAAGGCGCGCTATGACTATTTGGTTGCGCAGGCGATCATACGATTTGAAACCGGGACGAATTAGGGCTGGCTTGCTTCGTCTAAGAAATGTTGCTGCGATGGGACTGGGCCGCGGGGCGAGAACATGGGGCGCGGTTGAAAGCTGGGCGGAGCCAAGCTAGGTGGGAGTTCCACCCGGGTGCTCATTCATCTCCTGTTAACAATACTCTGGTAGCGTCGAGAGGTGAGTACTGAACCCAATTCAGAGCTGCGCCCGCTGGTGAGCTTCCACCTGCCGGTGGCGGCCGATGGGCAGGAAGCGGCCGCGCCGATGACGGCGGCGCCACGGATCGAATTGCACAGCAGCAAGGTGAGCAAGTACCTGGACCTGGGGTTCCGGTATTCGCTGCTGCTCTGTTCGGTTTCCGTTATTGCGGTGATGGGGTTGTTCTTCTACGAGCTGACTTCGCGCTCGAAGCTGTCAATTGCGCGTTTTGGATTTGGATTTTTTGTGGGCGATACCTGGGATCCGGTTGCGGGCGATTTTGGCGCGCTGCCGTTCATCTACGGGACGCTGGTTTCATCCCTGCTGGCGCTGCTGCTGGCGGTTCCGCTGGCGGTGGGCGTTTCGGTTTTTGTGACCGAGCTGTGCCCGCGCGTCTTTCGCGGCGCGATTGCCTTTACGGTGGAACTGCTGGCGGCGATTCCCTCGGTGATCTATGGACTGTGGGGAATCTTCGTACTGGTTCCGCTGCTGCACAACGTAGTTCAGCCGTGGCTGAGCACGTATCTGGGCTGGACGGGATTATTCGGAGGGCCGGCCTACGGCATTGGCATGCTGGCGGCGGGAATCATCCTGGCGATCATGATCATTCCCATCATTGCATCGATCACGCGCGAGGTACTGGTGGCGGTTCCGCAAAGCCAGCGCGAAGCGGTGCTGGCGCTGGGTGCGACGCGCTGGGAGATGGTGCGCATGGCGGTTCTGAGGAACGCGCGCGCCGGCATCATGGGCGGAATCATTTTGGGGCTGGGCCGCGCCATTGGCGAAACGATGGCGGTGACGATGCTGATCGGCAATCGTCCGGAGATTGCGAAGTCGCTGTTCGCGCCGGGATATACGATGGCGTCAGTGATTGCCAATGAGTTTTCCGAGGCCACCGACGATCTGTACCTGAGCGCGCTGGTGGAAATTGGCCTGGTGCTGCTGATTGTGACGGTGATGGTGAATGCCTGTGCGCGCCTGCTGGTCTGGTCCATGACGCGCGGCTACTCTGCGAGGAACAATGCCTAGCCTCTCGCGTCCGCTCAGCCTTGGACGGCGTTTCCGCAATCTTGTGTTTTATTGGCCTGTGCGGGCTGGCCGCGATCCTGGTGCTGGCTCCCCTGGGAGCTATTTTCGGCTACCTGGTTTACAAAGGGATCGGTTCGATCAACTGGGCCTTTCTGACCCATACGCCGCGCCCGGTGGGCGAGGCGGGAGGTGGGATGGCCAACGCCATCGTCGGCTCGATGATCGATTCTTGGGTATCGGCTCGGTCATCGGAGTGCCCCTGGGAATTGGGTCCGGCATCTACATGGCGGAGTTTGGCGGCGGGCGTTACGTGAACTTTGTCCGCTTCACGGCGGATGTGTTGAACGGCGTTCCCTCGATTGTGGTGGGGATTGCGGTGTATGCCCTGGTGGTGCTGCCGCAGCAGCATTTCTCCGCGTTTTCCGGAGGCGTGGCGCTGGGGATCATGATGATTCCCACGATTGCGCGCACCACCGAGGAGATGCTGCTGATGGTGCCGAACACGATTCGGGAAGCCGCGCTTGGGCTTGGGCATTCCGCAGTGGCGGGCCACCTTGCAGGTGACCCTGCGTACCGCCTCCAAAGGGGTGATCACGGGAGCGATGCTGGCGTTTGCGCGCGTGGCGGGGGAAACCGCTCCGCTGCTGTTCACCGCCTTTGGAAATCAATTTTGGAGTTTGAAGCCGAACCAGCCCATTGCGGCGCTGCCGATCCAAATTTTTGCGTATGCCATTTCACCTTTTGACGAATGGCATCGCCAGGCCTGGGCAGGAGCCTTGATACTGATCGTCTTGATCGTTGTTGCCGTTGCCGCGGTACGAGTGGTGACCAGTCGCGGGAGCATGGCGAATAACGCCTAGCTGGCAAGGAGCCATCATCCGATGGGTGTCGGAATCGAGGTAAAGGATCTGAACGCCTGGTTTGGAAAGGCGCAGGTACTGAAGGAAATCAATATCAAGGTGGGGGCCAACGCGGTGACGGCCGTGATCGGCCCGTCGGGTTGCGGTAAGTCCACCTTCATCCGCTGTCTGAACCGGATGCATGAAACCAATCCCGAGGCCCGGCTGACTGGCTCGGTGCGGGTGGGCGACATCAATGTCTACGAAGCCGGGCACGGATGCGGTGGACGTGCGGCGGCGGATCGGGATGGTCTTCCAGAAGCCGAATCCGTTTCCAACCATGTCGATTTACGACAACGTGTCCGCCGGATTGAGGCTGAATGGCTACCATAAACGGCGCGAGTTGGACGTGGTGGTGGAGCACTCACTGCGCATGGCCGCGCTGTGGGACGAAGTGAAGGATGTGCTGAAGAAGAAATCGGGCTCGTCACTCTCCGGCGGGCAGCAGCAGAGGCTGTGCATTGCACGGGCACTGGCGGTGCAGCCCGAGTTGCTTCTGATGGACGAGCCGTGCAGCGCGCTGGATCCGATTTCGACCGGAAAGATCGAGGAGCTGATATTCCAGCTGAAGGCCGAGTACACCGTGGTGATTGTGACCCATAATATGCAGCAGGCGGCGCGGGTCGCCGACCATACCGGGTTTTTTCTGATGGGCAAGCTGATCGAATACGACAAGACGGAAAAGATATTCACGACGCCTTCCGACAAACGGACGGAAGACTACATCACGGGAAGGTTTGGATGATCCGAAGCCGGTTTCAACACGGGCTGGACGAACTGAAGGAACGATTGCTGGAGATGGGCGGGATGGCCGAATCCGCCATTGAGCTGGCGTCGGACGCCTATCGCAAGCGCGACCCGCGGTTGGCGCAGCAGGTCTTCGAACGCGAATCGATGATCAACGAGAGCCAACGCATGATTGACGAACTGGCGGTGGATCTGCTGGCCATGCAGCAGCCCATGGCGACCGATCTGAGATTCGTGCTGGCGGTGCTGAAAATCAACTCCGACCTGGAGCGGGTGGGCGACCTAGCGGTCAATATCGCGCAGCGATCGCTGGACCTGTGCCAGGAGCCGGAGATCGAGGTTCCGGTGGACATCGCCCGCATGACCACCGCGGTTTCGACCATGGTGCGGAGGGCGCTGGAATCATTTCTTTCCGCCAAGGCCGAGGTTGCACAGGCGGTGCTGGAAATGGATTCGATCGTGGACCGGATGAAGGACGAAGCGTTCATCAACCTGGTCACGCAGATGACGAACCATCCCGAGAAGGTGCGGTCCTATCTGGACGTTCTGCTCATCACGCGGAGCCTGGAGCGTATTGCGGACCACGCCACGAACATCGCCGAGGATGTAATTTTCTGGGTGAGCGGCGCTGACGTGCGGCACAATGTGCGTTTCAGCCAGGAACCGGACTCGGACGCGCCGCGGGGCCACTGAGACGAACTAGGTGCGCAAGCATCAAAGCCACGGCTCTGCCGGGGTTGGGTGGAAGGCCTAGGCCAGGCGCGGAGCCGAGTCTTCGGATGCCGGGCCGTTGACGATAAGCGCCTTCAGGTTCCCGCACTTGCAGGCCGCGCGGTAGACCTCACAGACGTAACATTGGGCGGGGCTGCAAAAAGTCTGATCCTTCCAGCAAGGCGCGTCGGGGCCAGCGGCGGCCAGGCACTCGCGCTTGGATTCGTCTCCCTGCCCGTGCATCTCCCAACAGGGGAGCAAGGCCAGCAGGTGGCGGATTCCGGCGAAATTCAGGCGCGCTTCTCGAACCAGGCGAAGCAAGGTTGCAATCCAGGGGTAATCGAGTTCAGTAAAGTATCGCGTCCCCTTCGCCGACTTCAAGGGAATCAGAAGTCCCTCACGTTCATAGAGCCGGAGCAGGTCCACGGAGACCTGGAAGTGCCGCGCAACCGCGCCGATCTTGATTTTGGTGGGAGAGGCGGGTACTGGTTGAGCGGCCACTGCAATTGCGGACACTCCATCCGGTGCGGCTGAATCATTCATACTGCAAGCTCCCCTTGGAATTGCGGCCTGGCTGGCCCACGGGAGTAACAATGCAAGCCGAGGGCCAATTTGGACGAGGGTAGGAATTCCGACATCTGAGACTGTTTATTCAATCACTTGCAAAAGCACGGTGGAAAGAGTTTCGAGAGCGAGGAGGCGAGAAACAGGAAAATTCCGCACCTCGGGAGCAAAATGGCCCACCGATCTGGCGGAGGCCTCGGGCGAGGATCGAGGGTGACGCCAGCGGTGACCCAGCGCACAGACAATTGGAAATGGCAGAGTCATTCTGGGCAGGCGGTTAGCGGGAGATCGGATGTCTGGAGTTGGTTCGGCTGGAGGGTCCGCCACAATTCGGAATTTTCAACAGCTCAGAGGCGCCGCGGGTGCACTGGGCGCGCTGCGGGTTGCAATTGTGTGCGCCGACGACGATGTGGCCCTGGCGGCGGCCTGGGACGCCTTATCTTCCGGCATTGCAACGCCACAACTGATCGGAGACGGCAGGAAGATCCAGGCTCGAGCCCATGCGCTGGGGTTGGAACGGCTGCTGGCCGCGGATCGGATCATCGACGTGGAGGATTCCGCGCGGGCAGCGCTCGCGGCCTGCAAGATGGCAGCCGCGGGTGAGACGGAGATTCTGCTGAAGGGACACCTGCGCACCGATGAACTGCTGCGCGTGCTGCTGGACCGCGAAAACGGCTTGCGCACGGGCAGGCTGCTCAGCGACGTGCTGCTTTATGAGGACGTGTTATCGGGCGAGACGCGCCTGGTGGCCATTACCGATGGCGGACTGAATGTTCTGCCGACCCTGGACCAGAAGCGGCAGATCGTACTGAACGCCATCGACGTGCTGCACTCGATCGGGATCGCGCGGCCCCGTATCGCCGTGATGAGCGCCACCGAAGCGGTCACCGAGCGAATTCCCTCCACGGTGGATGCGCTGGCGCTGGTTGGCATGGCGGAGCGCGGAGAATTCGGCGGGGCGATGCTCTATGGGCCGCTGGCGCTGGACAACGCTCTGGTCCCAAGCGCGGCCCGGGCAAAAGGCATCAGCAACGAGGTAGCCGGGAAGGCGGACTGCCTGGTGGTTCCGAACATTGAAGCCGGGAACTTGCTGGGCAAGGCAGTGAAGTATCTCGGGTATTCGCAGTGCGCCCATGTTGTGGTTGGGGCGCGGGTTCCAGTTCTCATCCCCTCGCGGGTGGAAAGCACGGATGACAAGGTGAACGCCATGGCGCTGGGAGTTGTCTTCCGGGCGCATGGTTTCCGGCACCGGAGCGAGGCGCAATGATGACGGCTGGTCCGAATCTTCTGGCCATCAATCCTGGATCGGCATCGACCAAGTTTGGGCTGTATCGCGACGCGGAGCCATTGCTGGTATGCAATCTGCAACACAGCCAGGCGGAACTGGCGGCCTGCGGTCCGGATGTTCTCAGCCAGTTGCAGCGACGCCTGGAGAGCATCGAGAGCCGGTTGGAAGGCAGCGGGATACGGCTGGATGACCTTGCGGCGGTGGTGGGACGTGGCGGCCTGTTGTGTCCGCTTGCCGGTGGCGCCTACCGCGTGAACCAGGAAATGCTGGATGAGCTTCGCCGGGGAGAACGCGGACAACACGCGGCGAATCTGGGCGCCTTTCTGGCGCAGGCGATGGCGGCGCGCCTCGGAGTCCCCGCCTACATTGTGGATCCGGTTTCGGTGGACGAATGGATCGCGGTGGCGCGGCTGTCCGGATGCTCGCAACTGGAGCGGCCTTGCCTGTCGCACGCGTTGAACTCGAAGGCGATTGCCCGCCGCCATGCCAGCGAGGTGGGGCGGAGGTATGAAGACCTGCGGCTGGTGGTAGCGCACCTGGGCAGCGGTCACACGATCAGCGCCCATGCCTCGGGACGGATGATCGATGCCACGAACTCGCGGGAAGAGGGAGCGTTTTCCACCGAACGGGCGGGCGCGGTTCCGGCGATGGAACTGGTAGGGCTGTGTTACAGCGGACGGTACACGCAAAAGCAGGTTGAAAGCATGCTCACCAGAGAGGGAGGGTTGATCTCCTACCTGGGCACGGGCGATTTGCGCGAGGTGGAACAGCGCATTGAGCAAGGCGACCCGCACGCGGAACTGGTGTTCCGCGCCATGGTCTACCAGATTGCGAAGGAGATCGGGGCAATGTCGTGCGCCCTGCGGGGCCGGGTGGACGGGATTCTGCTGACCGGAGGGATGTCGCATAGCAGGCGGCTCACCGATGCGATCGCCGAGTCCGTGGACTGGATTGCGCCGGTGAAGGTATTCGCGGGCGAAGACGAGCTGAGAGCGCTGGCCGAAGGAGCGCTACGGGTATTGCGGCAGGAAGAGCCAGGCCGCGAATTCGGTAAGGATGACATGCAGCGGCCGATGGTAGTCAGATAGGCGCGGATCGGGCTGAAGGCGCGTGGCGCTGTGGTAAGACTATAAAGATGCCGACTCCGCTCAGAGACCTGCAGGGAGGGAAAAAGCGTCCCCTGCCGGCGATTCTGCCGAACTACTATACGAACGCCCAAGTTGCGGCGCGCTATGCGAGGGTGCGTCCATTCTTCCACGCCGAGGTGGCGCGGCGGCTGTGCGAATTTGCCGGGGTTGACCGTTTCCAGCGAGTACTTGACGTGGGTTGCGGTTCGGGACAGTCTGCGATCGCCCTGGCCGCCTTCGCCGGGCACGTGATTGCCATTGACGCCTCCCCCAGCATGCTGGAGCTGGCACCACGGCAGGCGAACATCAGCTACCGGCTGGGGCTTGCCGAGGAACTCAACGTTGGCGGCGGCGAATTCGACCTGGTGACAGCCGGGTCGGCGCTGCATTGGTTCGACCAGGATCGTTTTTTTGCCCAATGCCGGAAAGTGCTGGCTCCGGCGGGGATGCTGGCGGTTTACAACGACCACTTCACCGCGTATATGCAGGATGTGTCCGCCTGTAAGCTCTGGATGCGCAACCGGTTTGCAAAGCGGTTTCCTCAACCGTGGCGCGGCATGAGAGATCTTAATGAGACCAAGGCCGTAAAATGCGGATTCGAGATTGCGCAACGGGTGTCGTTCAACCACCTTGTGCCATTCATGCGCGAGGAGTTGATCGCCTACCTGCTGACGCGCAGCAATACTCTGTCCGCCATTGCCGCGGGAAAAGAGAGCGAGCCCAAGATTGTCGATTGGCTGGAGAGCGAATTGGCTCCGATTGTGCCCGATGGGGTCACAGGCTCGTTCCTCTTCAAGTGCAATTTATGGATGCTGCGCAAGGCTGCCGACGGAGGGTCCGGGCGACCACCGGGGGAGTGAAACGCGCGAGCTAGGCGCCAGTGGAGGCGCGGGAAGGATTTTCTCCCGGGAGCGGCGGGCCGAGTGCGATCCTGTCCGCTCCTGAGTAGATCACGAAGCGGCGCGCGCGCAGGAATCCGATGAGGGTCATGCCGAACTCCCGCGCCAGATTCACGGCCAAGTCCGAGGGCGCCGATACCGAGGCGAGCACCACGACTCCGGCCACCAATGCTTTCTGTACAATTTCAAAGCCGCCGCGTCCGCTTACCATCAGCAGGGAGTTGGTGAGCGGTACGCGATCATTTTGCAGCGCCCAGCCGATCACCTTGTCAACCGCGTTGTGCCTGCCAACGTCCTCGCGTAGAACCAGCAACTCACCGCCGAGGTCGAACAGTCCAGCGGCATGCAAGGCGCCGGTCCTGCTGAAAATCCGCTGGGCTGCGAGGAGGCGGCCGGGCAGACGGCAAAGCAGCTCAGGATCGACGGTGTACCGCGCCCGCAGCGGTTGGATGTGGCGCACCCGCACGGCGTCAATGGAAGCCTTGCCACAGACTCCGCAACTGGAGGTGGCGTAGAAGTTGCGGCGGGTGGCTTCGAGATCGAGCGCAAGGCCGGGAAGGAGATCGACCCGGACGCGATTACCTCCGTTTTGCGTGGCATCGGGCTCATGCTTCGCCGAAGCGATCTGCGCGTACCCCGAGATGAGACCCTCGGTGAAGAGAAAGCCGGTGGCGAGTTCGAGGTCGTGACCCGGAGTTCGCATGGTGACGCTGATCGAGGTGTCACCAACACGAATCTCAAGCGGCTCTTCGCCGGCAAGATAATCGTCCAGCAGGCGAATTTCGCCGTCGCGCCATTCCTTGACCCCGGTGAGCGAGACCATGCGCGGAAGCAAAATGAACTCCCCCTGGCGCAGCCGTGGCCGCGCGCGGAGATAAGAGCATACACCAACTCTGAAACAACGCGGTTCGCGATTGTTCCGTCGGCGACAGCGTCCGCGGCGGAATGACGCCCCTACCTCCCGGGAACTGGGAATTCAGCGACGATCCGGCTTAGAACACGATGCGCAGACCATACTCCAACTGCCGTGGAGCTCCTTGCGTGTTGACGCCCGAACCGAGGCCGACGCGGGTCGAGTCGTGTCCGCCGGCACCGGCCGTGGTGCCGTTGATGGAGCCGGCTGCACCGCTGAGGACACCGGTCAGGAGGTTGACGGGTTTGTCAAAGTTGCCGAAGTTAAACACGTTGAATCCCGCGATGGAGGGCGACAGGACGAAGCGGTCGCCGAGCTTGATGGGGTAGGTAAGCCTCACGTCGAAGGTCTTCAACCAGCCGAGAGAGGATTCGCCGGCGGGTGCGTCGGCAACGGCGGGCATCACCCCGCCGAGTTGGGACATCTGGGTTGCACTGATGAGGCCGGAACTGACCAGTACCTGCCCGGCGGGAGTCAACTTGCCGGCATAGTTTGCATTGTAGGCATCGATGAGCCGATTGAGGCTGCTGCCGTTGTACTGGCGGCCGAAGGAGCCGTTTTTGGCTCCTGGCAGCGGATCGCCCACGGTTCCGTCCCCGGTAACGTCGGAGAGAAAGATTTCTCCTGGGCTGAAGCTGTCCACCAGGGTCGGCGTCTGCGACACCGGCGAGAAAAAGTGCCCGATGAGGCTGACCTGCGGGCCATGGTGAGCAACCTCCACCACGGTGCCAAACGAGATGACGTGGGTGCGGTCAAGCGCATTGGGGCCGTAGTAGCGTCCCGGTTTGTTGTAATCCAGCGCGGGATTGATAAAGTCCTGGTCGCCATTGGCCGATCCGGGGGTACCGTTTCCGGTCATGGTGTTGAAGCGTGAAAGCGAGTAGGCAACCTGAAGCGAGGTGCGCGAGATGCCGGGCAGGGACTTGCTGAGCTGATGCTTCAATTTAATCTGTAGAGCGGTGTAACTGGAGCGGCCGATGGGGAACAGCATGACGTTGGCTCCCACGGCAGGGTTAATTCCTCCGAACGCATAGCCCCCGGAGATTGGGTTGCCGTTGGGATCGGCTGCAAGCGATGCTGGAGAGCCTCCGGCGATTTGCGCACCGGAGCCGAGACCGAAGCTGGCGAAGTCGCTGATGGAAGCCCCGCCGCCGCCGGGATAGAGGCCGGGGCAGGCGGCGATGGCGGCGGTGATGGAACCGACTCCGCACGCCGCCAGGGTGTTGGTAATGGCCGCTGCCGCGGCGGTCTTGCTGAAGTAGCGGGCATCGCCAACGTGATTAGTGTCAATGCCGAGCAGGTAGTGTTCGGCGACGTTGCGAAGGAAGTCGATACTCAGAATCATGCCGGGACGCAGTTCGCGCTGGATTCCGAGGTTCATCTGGGTGGAAAACGGCGACTTGTAGTTGGGGGCGATCAGGGAAGCACTGGTCAGTCCCGCACCGACAAAGCCGGCATTGGCCGACGCTCCCCCGGCCAAGGTTTGCGCCTGGTAGTACGTTTGCAGAGCCGCGATCTCCGGACCCACGGTTCCGATCGGCTGGTTGCAAAGGCTGCTGATCTGGACCGTAGTTCCGTTGTATGGGAACGACGTGACATTGGCGTTGGGGAGCGGCAGGATGGTGCCGGGGCAGAGCAGCGGAGTTACCCCAAAAAGTCCCGCGGTGAGACGCGCCGGACGGTCGAACTCGACGTTGTTCCAGATGGCATTCTCGTAAAAGATGCCGATGCCGCCGCGAATCACCGTCTTTCCGGACTTGAATGGATCCCAGACGAAGCCGAGCTGCGGTCCAAAGTTAAGATTCGGGTTGTTGATTCTGCCGCCAATGTTGGCGCCGAACTGATTCAACAACGACTGGCTTCCAGTGCACGGCGGAGTGAAACCGTCGGCTGTAATCTGGGCGAGGGTTGTGGCTGGAATCTGACTGCAGGTAAGGGGAGCGAGATCGGAGTCAGAGCGGCCCGTGTCATGGGAGTAGCGCAACCCGGCACTGATGGTGAGGTTGGGACGAATCTTCCAGGCGTCGCCGAGGTAGAGTCCGATGCGATGGTCTTGCAGGAAACCTCCGGGCAAACCAAAGCCGGGCTTCTCAGTGCCGTAACCGAAGCCGTTGCCCATCTGAAAGTTATCGACTGGGTAGTTGAGCGGATTTGCATCGCCGCCGGGAAACGGACCGGCGGCGGCTTCGGCTTGCTCGGCCTGGGTTCCGTTTGATGTAACCACGGGTGCAAGCGAGAAGAAAGAAGCATAGCCTCCGCCCCGCAGGTCGTTATAGCTGATGCCGTAGCGGATGAGATGGCTTCCATGCACCCAGCTTCCGTCGTACTTGAGCTGGTCGCTCTCCTGGAAGGTTTGTTGCGGAGCCAGCAGGCTGGGACCGAAGGTTGTGGCTGTCTGGGACGCAATGGTGATGGCTACGCCAATGGCGGCGCCGGGGTTATAGACGCCCGAACTGGCAACCGCGTCGGCAATCAAATTATGGAATTTGAGATGGCCGTAGCGGAAGGAGTGAGTGAAGTTTCCTTTCGACAAATCGACGCCCACTGCGTGAGAGGGCGTGTTGTCACGGTTCAAGAAGGGCGAGAAGTTGGAACCAAAGGCGGCCACGTCGCCGTTCCACTCATAGGTGAAGCGGTAGAACAGCTTCATGCCCCACGGACCGTTGAAGTCCAGGCGCGCGTCGTTGGTTTGATCAACAAATGGCGAGGTGTAGCCGGGAGGCAGGTTATTGAACGGCGCGGCGGGGGCCAGCGGGACCAGGGTATTCTGCTTGACGCGTTCCGAGTTGAGGAAGAAGAAGAGCTTGTCCTTGATAAAGGCGCCGCCGAAGCTCCCGCCAAACTGATTGCGCTGAAAATAATCGTCCTGTCCACCGGGGAAGTTCGCCATCCCGGCACGCTTGTCGCGGAAGGTGTAGAAGGCTTCGCCGTGGTAGGCGTTGGTCCCGGTCTTGGTGCTGACGTTGACTGCGCCGGAGGAGGTCAACTCGGTGGAAACGTCGAGCGAGGATTGTTCCATCTGGAACTCGGAGATTGCGCTGGCGGAGACGTTCTGGGTGGTGGTTCCCACGGTTTCATCGGAGATATCCAGACCGTCCAGTTCAATGCGCGCGGTACGGCCGGCACGGCTGCCGAAGGAGATGGAAGAGAATCCATTTTTTGTGGGGTCAAAGTTGCCGCCATCGGTCACCTGGACTCCCGGCTCAAGCTGCGCCAAGTCGAGGAAATTGCGGCCGCTCACCGGCATGTCCTCGATATCGGAACTGTTCAGCGTCCCCTGCACGGTTGCCTGCTCGGTGTTAATGCGAACCGACTCTGCCGAGACTTCAACGGTCTGCGAGGCCGAGCCAATCTGCAGTCTGACACTGCCGGATGCGGCAGAACCGATCTGTACGGTGAGGTTGACGACCTCTGTCTTGAAGTTGGGTGACTCGACGCGGACGCGGTAGTCGCCCGACGGGACGGCTCCGGAGGTGTACGCACCTTGCGAGGTCGTGGTGCGTTCGATGTGCAACCCGGTGGCGACGTTGGTGATTGAGACTTTGGCGCCCGGCACGACCGCTCCCAAAGGGTCGGTAACCGTACCTTGAATGCTGCCCGTGGACACGGTTGCCTGGCCAAGCATTGAGGACGACCAGGTAATAAGCAAGGTGAAACAAACAGCCAGCACGAAGAGTTGAACTCCCCGCGGGATATTTACTACACCGGATCGCCCATGCAGTGGCATTTTGCATCTCCCAGCTTGGAATTTCCCTTCCATCGGCATGGAAGTTGCGAAATTTTACACTCTTTTCGGTCTTTCGTGGATTGAATTGACACAAGGATCGTTTGGACCGATTCTGACTCCATGGCGATCCCAACCAGAATCGGCATCATCGGCGATTTCAATCCGGAAAATCCAACTCACAGGGCCACAAACAACGGTATCCAGCACGCGGCGGAAGCTCTGGGCGAGCCCATGGAGACAGTCTGGTTGCCCACCGAGTTCCCAGCGGAGTATCAAAGATTCCAAGGCCTGTTCGGCAGCCCTGGCAGCCCCTATCGGAGCATGGATGGAGCTTTGGCGGGCATTCGTTATGCGCGCGAAAACAAGATTGCGTTTCTCGGCACATGCGGGGGCTTCCAGCATCTGCTCATCGAGTATGCCCGGAACGTGATGGGCTTGACGGATGCGGCCCATGCAGAATCCGACCCGTATGCGTCTTGCCTGTTTGTGAACGCGCTGAGTTGTTCGCTGGTCGGACAGTCGATGGAGGTAGCGATCAAGCCGGGGACGAAGGCGGCCGCCGCTTTCCATGGGGACCGGTCAACGGAAGCCTACTACTGCAACTTCGGACTGAATCCGGACTACCAAGAGCGAGTGGAACGCGCGGGCCTGGAAATTACCGGCAAGGACCAGAACGGCGAGGCGCGGATCGTTGAACTCGGCTCGCATCCGTTCTACCTCGGAACTCTTTTTGTCCCGCAGGCCAGCTCCCGGGCCGGCGAACCGCACCCGCTGATTGTGGAGTTCTGCCGGACGGCTCTCTCCAGAAATTGAATTGCGCGCCGGGCGCAGCGACCGGTGGCTTGCGCTGACGTATACGTTATGGCTGGAACATACCATGGGGCAAGTGAGGAGGCAGCCGTGATTTCTGGTGCGCATGTGGTCGTATGTAGCAAAGACGCGGCGGCGGATCGAGAGTTTTTCCGGGACGTTCTTGGTTTCGCGTTCGTGGATGCAGGGCACGGCTGGCTCATCTTCGCCCTGCCTCCGGCAGAAGCTGCGTTCCATCCCGCCGATCAGAATGATCGCCACGAGCTGTATCTCCTGTGCGACGATCTGAAGGCCGAGATGCTGGCCCTGGCGGAAAAGGGAGTGAGTTGCTCCCAAGTGCAGGAGGCGCAGTGGGGATCCGTGACCACTCTCCGGCTTCCGGGCGGAGGCCAAATTGGGCTTTACCAGCCGAAGCATTCCACGGCTCATGACTCTGGCCACGCGCCCGGTTCGTGAGGCGCAGCCGGGGACTGTTGGCAACCGAGGTGAAAGGAAAGCGATTCGTCGCGCCTATGACTGAGTCCCGTCGCGACACCGGCCGTTGCTCTCCTGACCAGACAAGGCAGGTGTCCTGTACAATCAGGCCACGATGAGATTGTTGGCGAAAGCGGCCATCGTTGCACTGTCAGCCCTGCTGTTGAGCATGGTTGCGCTTGCCGAACCGGTCTCGCGGTTGCACCCTACCGGTTACGTAGACGACTTTGCGCATGTTCTCGATTCCAAGACGGTCGCGCAAATAGAAGACATTTGCCAGCAGATCGATCAAAAAGGTCATGCGCAGATTGCCGTGGTCACCATCAATTCCCTGGATGGCGCGGATGTGGAGAGTTACGCGGTTGACCTCTTCAAGAGTTGGGGCATCGGACAAAAATCAACCAATCGTGGGGTTTTGATTCTGTATGCGATTCAGGATCACCGTGCCCGCATTGAAGTTGGCTATGGTTTGGAACCGATTCTGCCTGACGGAAAAGTGGGAGGCTTTCAGCGGGAAGCGATTCCGTTGATGCGAAGCGGCAATACCAGCGCGGCCCTGCTGCTGGTCACCGACCGCGTGGCGGGTGTGATTGCGCAGGATGCCGGAATTCAAATTTCCAATGCCCTGCCTCCGGCTGTGGTTCCCCCGCCGGCTGAGCCGGACGAGCAGCACATTTCACTGGGCGGCATTATTGTAATTGTTGTGATCGTGCTGATCATCCTCTGCACTCCTCTGCGCGGTGTGTTGTTCTGGCTGCTGCTTTCGCAGATGTTTGGTGGCCGCGGCGGCGGATGGGGTGGCGGCGGCTTTGGCGGCGGAGGTGGAGGCGGGTTCGGCGGCTTTGGGGGCGGCAGTTCCGGTGGCGGCGGGGCAAGCAGCAGTTGGTAACTGGCGAGGACGTGATGGTTCCTGAGAACAAGATCGAAGAGTTTGTGAGACGCATGAGCGCGGCGGCGGGAGCGAACCTGGAGAGCGTTATCCTCTATGGGTCGGCCGTGGCGGGGGATTTTCATCCTGAATTCTCAAACCTGAACCTGTTCTGTGTGCTTGGCGACAGTTCGTTCCCCGCCTTGCAGGCGCTGGCGCCGGTGGCACAGTGGTGGGAGAAGCAGAAACAGCCTCCGCCACTCTTGATGACGCGCCGCGAACTGCAATGCTCGCATGACATCTTCACCATCGAACTGCTTGACATGCAGCAACATCATCGGGTTCTGTTCGGGGAAGATGTGCTGCTGGGCTTACAGATTCCAGTGCATTCCCATGGCCTCCAGGTGGAATATGAACTCCGCGAGAAACTGCTGCTGCTGCGCCAGCAGGCGCTGCTGGCCTCGGGCGACCGGCGGCGGCTGGGGGACCTGATGGTGCGTTCCGTGTCCTCGTTTGTCACTCTTTTCCACCATGCCCTGATGGTGCTGGGACACTCTGCCCCGGTGGGGAAGCGGGCTACGGTGGAGGCTCTGGCGGAGCAGTTGAAACTCGACACGGCAGCGATTCAGCAGGTGCTGGACGTACGGGAGCACAAGGCAAATCCCAAGAGTATGGATGTGAACGAGCTGTTTGCCCGCTATATGGAAGTGGTGGAGCGGGTCGCGGCCGCGGTGGATGAGGCGCTGGGCGCAGACGCGCCGGGGCGTCCGTAACTCGCAACACACTCAGTTGCCCAGGAGAGCTTATGAAGAAAGTATGGATCGCCATTGCGGTAGTGGTTCTGATTGCGCTGGTCTCGTTCGGCCAGTATGTTGGGGTTCGCAACACGCTGGTGACCAAGAATGAAGCGGTCAAGGCCGCCTGGTCCCAGGTGGACATTGTGCTGCAGCGCCGGGCGGACCTGATTCCCAACCTGGTGGAGACCGTAAAAGGTTACGCTCAGCAGGAACAGACGGTGTTTGGCGACATTGCTAAAGCCCGCTCCGCATTGCTTTCAGCCGGCACCCCACAGCAGAAAATTGCCGCCAACGGGCAGCTCGATGGAGCGCTTGGACGCCTGTTGCTGATCGTCGAGAATTATCCGCAACTGAAATCCAATGAGAACTTCCTGCGTCTGCAGGATGAACTTGCGGGCACGGAAAATCGCATTGCCGTGGAGCGCAAGCGGTACAACGACACGTTGCAGGACTACAACACGTATGTGCAGGTGTTTCCCAACAATATTTTTGCCGGCTGGGCAGGATTCCAACCGAACAGCGCCTACTTTGCCGCCACCGAGGAATCACGCCAGGTTCCCAAGGTGAACTTCGCGAATCCCGCGGCACCGGCTTCGCAACCTGCTGCTCCGCCGGCACCCGCAAAATAGAGTGCGCGGATGGACGAAAGTTCCAGATGCGATGCGAGGCCGGCGGGAATTCGCTGCTGGCCCCGGGAGGTTTAAACACCCATCCTGGGTCCTGCGAGTGATTGACCAGACGGTGAAGGCAGACACCAGGCACGGCAAATCGGTCCTCGGATAACTTGCCCTGGTCTGTGAGGACGCGAATTCCGTGCGCGCTGTTTACCTTGCCGCCGAAGGGAGCAAATCCGCATGACCGGCCGGGCCAAAGTCATCACGGTGACGCTGAATCCCGCGGTCGATCAGACCGTGGATATCTCAGGCTTTCGCGCTGGGGAGGTCAACCGGGTGACTGCCAGCCGGTTGGATGCAGGCGGCAAGGGAATCAACGTGGCGTCGTTTCTCGCCGACCTTGGCGTGCCTGTCCTTGCCACCGGATTCCTGGGCGATGAGAATGCCGCGATTTTCGAGCGCCTGTTCCTCTCCAAGGCGATTACGGACCGCTTTCTTCGTCTCGCTGGTTCGACGCGGGTCGGCGTCAAGATTGTCGATTCCGAAAGCCATCAAACCACGGATATCAACTTTCCCGGCTTGACGCCTGGCTCCGGTGAGATGCGTCAACTGCTAAGCCAGGTGCGGAGTTGGGCGGAGCCAGGATATTGGTTCGTGCTCTCAGGGAGCATTCCGCCGGGACTTTCGCCGGAAATCTATTCGCAGTTGATCGAGGAAATTCGCGGCAGGGGTGGGCGGGTTGCCCTGGATACGAGTGGAGAGCCTTTGCGCAGGGCGATTGCATTGGCTCCCGACGTTGTAAAACCGAACCTCGCGGAACTCGAGGAGCTTATGGGGCGTAAGTTGGACGGAGTGCAAGCCGTCAGGGACGCGGCCAGATACCTAGTGGAAAAGGGTGTGGGACTGGTTGTGGTTTCGATGGGCGCCCAGGGAGCGGCCTTCGTAAACAAGGAAACGGCGCTGCTTGCGCGGCCACCCCAGGTAGAGGTAAAGAGCAGCGTCGGCGCCGGGGACGCGATGGTGAGCGGCATTGTTTACGCGCAGGTGCAGCAGTTTGAACTGCCGGCAACGGCGCGCCTGGCAACCGCACTGGGCGCCTACGCGGTGACACGTATTGGAGCCGGAGTGGACCTGGCGCAGGTTCATGAATACGAAAAGCAGGTGCAGGTGGAAGTCTTGCCTGGAAACGAACGATGAGACCAAAGCGCTAGGAAGTCGGGTCATCTTGGCATGGATCGTCGCAGTGACTCCCCAATCCAACGGTTGAATCATTGGAGAATTTGCAACCATACACTGTGCTGGCTTGCGCGTAACTCCTTAAAGAAGGGCATCGCCTGTTTTGTTTATTGCACGGGCATTGCGCCGGGCAACCCGGGCGGCGGTCCAGAACAGGAACATGCCACTGCCGCCGACGACTTCTATATGGGTGTGAATCTGGGATGGATTTTGTGGCACGACGAATCAGTCAGTTCCGTGGAGGCTGCGCGAGACCAGCGGTGAAGTAGGGCCGGATCATAGAGGGGCCGGCGTGGTCTACGTACCATACATGGCGGTTGGCGAAGTAGCGCAGCAGTTCCTGATTGGCTTCAGGGCCCATGTCACGAGCCCAGACGACCTTGGAGTTGTCGATATCGGCCCGGTTGTAGACCCATTCCTTGCTGGGTACGTCGTGCGCGCCGTAGTGGACGAGGATGAGGTGCTGGCCGGGCAAACGGCTGATCTGCGATTGCAATCTTGCGCGCTCGATTTCTCTTGGCAGAGAGGCGCGGTCGCTGTTGGGGAAGACATCCAAGGAATAAGGATTCCAGAGCCGGCCGCTGATCGGCACCAGCATCCAGAGAAAAAGGGCCACGACGATGGCCCGGCTGAAGCAGCGGAGCGAAGCCGAGTTGCGGGAGTTGCGAAGCTGGCGCAGGCAATTGAGTTGAATCAGAAGAACGGCGCCCGCGGCGGCGGCGGCGTAGTGTCCGTGAGCAGGCCAGAGTTGCAGGGTGAGGCCCACTGTGAGGAGAAGAATGGCGAAAAAAACGACGCGCAACTCCGGGCTGCGCGCGGCCAGCATCAAGCCCGGAACGAAGAGGAGTAGAAGAGGCCAAACGAAAAAAACGTAATAACAAGAGAATTTCTGCCCCATGAGTACCTCGAGTCCCCAGACGGAGTGGGAACGAAGAAGATCGGGGTACTCATGAAACATGTAAAAGGTACGCATCGGAAGGTTGTGGTAGTTGGGAATCGGGTAGGGCTTCTGGAAGAGGAACGGCTTACTAATATGGTAAGTCGCCTGGTTGATGGGGTACGCCATGCGCAGCGGATTGCCGGTACCACGCCAGTTGTAATAAAGCATCCAAGCCGTGGCCAGCCCCAGTAGCAGCAAGACCGGCACGACAACTCGAGCCAGCAATTGGCGCCGGGGAAGTGGCGAGCGCAAAACAAGCCAGAGAAAAGCGAGGATGAGAGGGAACGCGAATAAGAAGCCCTCGAAAGGGCGGCTGTTGGCGAGGACCACCAGGCCGATGGCGAAGAGGATGCCCTGTTGCCAGGTGAGCTGGCGGCGCAATCGCGGCAGCGAGCCGAGTAGCAGCGCGCCGCCTATCGCGGCGACGGCTCCGCCCCAATAGGAGTTGATCCAGTACGAGAAAATGCCGTAGCGGAGGATCGCGAAGACGCCTCCGAGCAGGGCCCACTGCGGCGGCATCCAGCCCTGCAGCATCCAGCAGATGACGCCACACATCACCCCGACGCTGAGCAGCACGCCGACCCAGGGCTCTCCCGTCAGCTTCTGGCCCAGGGCAAGCACCAGACCCTGCGCCGGCGGATACATGGATTGGTAGGTCGGCTGCATGTTGACGTTAAAGGTTTCAAAATGAATCCACATGGCATGGGGAGGATTGGTGAGCCGTCCGGAGGCAAAGGTGTCAGCTCCGAGCAGGTAGCTGAACTCATCCAAAACGACCGCAACCGGAACGGGAATCAGCGGCAGGAGGATTGTCCGGATTGCTATGGCTGCGCCGCCAATGCCCCAGATGCAGGCGGTGCGATGCCGGCTGATGCGACGGAAACTATCCTCTGCACGGATGAGCCACGACGGGGGAAACAGCAGCAGGAATGCAGTGAGCAGAAGGACGAAGGCCCAAAAGGCTAGCTCCCAGCGTCCAGCCCAGGTGACGGTCGGTTCTTCGCCGGGCGCGAGCAGGTAGTGCAGCAGTCCGAGAATCTCGTCATGACGCATGGTTTACAAGTGGTTCTTTCGGAGTATACGCCGCCATCCATTTTCTCGAACGCCCAAGCACGAAGGGCGTGTTGCGGAGTGGCGATGCGCGTACTGACCCAGACGTTGGTTCGGGACCGGACCCAGCACGGTAAAATCGGCGGCCGCGCCAGCGGGGTCCAACCAAACCGGACGCCGGGCTGCGCGGCGGAGTGGCTGAATTGGGAAGTTCCAATCCGGCAAAGAAAGGGGTGAAGAGTAGCCTCCAGGCGGGTCGATTGACCACCAGAACAGCAAGTTTTGCTCGATAGTAGCGCAGGGATCGGAAGGAGTCTTATGACAAACAAATGCGGCAATCCTAACTGGGGCAAGTCTGGTCCGATTGAGTCTGCAACCATCAGCGCATTCGAGCGGGTTACTGGTGAATTCAATCTGCAACCTGAAGAGTACGTCCACTCCACTCGACTGCGCGAGTGGGCGATGCGCAACAAGGACTCAAAATACATCCCCGAACCGCTCCTCAGGGAGTGGGGCCTGGAGATTGAGTTGACGCTGTGAGCGAAGTTCTCGCCCCGGCAGGATTCCTACGCACAGCGCGAAGATCCCCGAGCGATGGCTGTACACCGTGACCCGCAATCAGTGGGGACATCCGCGCGACGGTGACGGCGATCGTGGAAGGCAAGCTGAAGAACTCGAATTCGTTCTCGATCCCGCCTTCGCGGCTTCTGCGCGGTCGGAGTATCAGCACGCTCGACTCTCCGAACTGGTGGAGGTGCCGCTCGAGCCTGGCCAACAAGTGTTCGTGATCTGCTCTTGCGAGCTTGCCGCTCAATGCGGCTGGAACATCTTGTCACTGTTCTCTTGAATGAGTTGAGTGAGCATTTTGGATTGCGATGGTTTGGTTAGTGTCCAATTACTTTCCATTGCTCGCTGGACCCAGTCCGAGAACCTTGCAGACCGTCTTGGCGATCATGAGTTCCTCGTCGGTGCGAATCATGTGGACCTGGACCCGGCTAGCCGCCGAGGAAATCACGGATTCATTCGCCGCATTACGCTTGTCGTCGATCTCGATTCCGAGAAATCCTAACCCATCGCAAATCCGGGCGCGGACCGTGGGTGCATTCTCTCCAATGCCGCCGGCGAAAACCACGCTGTCCACTCCACCCAACGCCGCTGCGAATGCGCCGACCCACTTCTTTGCCTGGTAGCAGAAAAGCGCCACCGCCTCGGCCGCCCGCACGTCCTCGGCCTCGTGCTCCAGTAAGTCGCGCATGTCGGAACTGGTTTCCGAAATGCCGAGGAGTCCTGACTGGAAGTTGGCCATCGCATTGAATTGTTTCGCGGTCATTTTTTCAGTGCGCGACAGATACCAAACGAGCCCAGGATCGAGATCGCCTGAACGGGTGCTCATCGGCACTCCGGCGGTGGGGGTGAAACTCATGCTTGTATCTACGGACTTGCCGTGACGCACCGCCGCCAGGCTGGCGCCGTTGCCGAGGTGGGCAAGGATGACACGGCCCTGGGCCGCTTCTGCGCCAGCCCGTTGGGCCAGCTCTCCCATCAGAAACTCGTATGACAATCCGTGGAACCCGTAGCGCCGCACCCCTTGCGCTTGGTAGCGGCGCGGGATCGGCAACATCTGGGCAACCCGCGGCAGGTCATGATGAAAAGCCGTGTCGAAGCATGCCACCTGGGGCAGGTCCGGAAATCGGCGATGGAACGCTCCGGTCAGTAGAATCTCCTCCGGTAGATGCTCGGGGTCGAATGGACTGAGCTGGTTCAGTTCCTCGACCATCTCGGTGGTGATTCGCTGCGGCTTGCTATAGTTCGGCCCACCATGCACGACGCGATGCCCCACCCCTGACAAGGCATCACGCCCTACGCGTTCCTCGATCCAATCCATCAGGATTCCTACGGCCGCGGAGTGATCGGGCGCCGTCACCAATCGCGAAAACTTGTCCCGCTGATCTACGCCTTGCACCCGAAACGTGGGTTTCGGCAGTCCAATCCGGTCAATCCCGCCTTCGAGGATTCGACGGGGAGGTTCGCAGGCCTCGAAGAGCGCGAACTTGATGCTCGATGAACCACCATTGACGGTCAGGATGCGCGGGCTTGCCGGTTCCATGGATGAGTCCTTCGTCATTCCGCAATCCGGACGAAGCCAGCTTCGCGGACGTGGACGTAGCTACTGACTGGCTTTAGCCATCGGACGGGTTCCTGGATTTCCGGAAGCGCCGAATCAGGGTGTTGGTTGAGCTATCATGCGCCAGCGGCGGCTCGGACTTCGCCTCGAGTTCGGGGATGATGCGTCCGGCAAGCACCTTGCCAAGTTCAACTCCCCACTGGTCGAACGAGTCGATCTGCCAGATTGCGCCTTGAGTGAAAACAGCGTGTTCGTAGAGGGCAACGAGCCTTCCCAACGCATTCGGGGTGAGTTGCTCCAGGAGGATTGTGTTCGAGGGACGGTTGCCCTCGAAGGTTCGATGCGGCACTAGCCACGCCGGCGTATTTTCGGCCTGAACTTCTTGCGATGTCTTGCCAAAGGCCAGCGCCTCGGCCTGGGCATACACGTTCGCCAAGAGCAGATCGTGGTGACGGCCGAGGGAATGGAGCGGCTGGTAGAACGCGATGAAGTCGCAAGGAACAAGCCGTGTTCCCTGGTGGATCAGCTGGTAAAAGGAGTGCTGACCATTGGTTCCCGGCTCACCCCAGTAGATCGGCGCGGTTTGATAGGACACCTGTTTGCCTTCGAGCGTGACATGCTTGCCGTTGCTTTCCATGGTCAACTGCTGGAGATAGGCGGGGAAGCGTTTCAGATACTGCTCGTAGGGCAGAACAGCCACGGTTGATGCACCGAAAAAGTTGTTGTACCAGAGGCCCAGTAGCCCCAAGAGCACGGGCAAGTTGGACGGGAATGGAGCGGTTCGGAAATGTTCGTCCATCTGGTGAAAACCGTCGAGCATGGCGCGGAAATTCCCAGGTCCGATGGCGATCAGGGTCGAGAGGCCAATCGCGGAGTCCATTGAATAGCGCCCGCCGACCCAATCCCAGAACTCGAACATATTTGCGGTATCGATGCCGAACTTGGCCACTTCGGCAGCATTGGTCGATACGGCTACGAAATGTCTGGCAACAGCGGCAGGATTTTTCAAACTTGCGAGGGCCCAATCGCGAGCCGTGTGTGCGTTGGTCATCGTCTCCAGGGTTGTAAAGGTCTTTGACGAGATGATGAACAACGTTTCCTCGGCGTCGAGATCGCGGGTGGCTTCGAAAAAATCAGTGCCGTCGATGTTGGAGACAAAGCGGAAGACGAGGTTGCGTTGGCTGTAATGGCGCAGCGCCTCGTAGGCCATGACCGGCCCCAGGTCGGACCCGCCGATGCCTATATTGATAACATTGCGGATCGACTTACCGGTGTGGCCCTTCCACTCACCGCTGCGCACGCGATTGGCGAAATCGGTCATCTTATCCAGCACGGCGTGAACCTGCGGCACTACGTCCACGCCCTCCACGCGGATGGCTTCGCCCTTGGGAGCGCGCAGGGCCACATGCAGGACCGCCCGCTGCTCCGTGACGTTGATCTTCTCTCCCTGGAACATGGCATCAATACGGGCCCTCAAGCCGGACTCCTCCGCTAGTTGCAGCAGGAGTGAGAGCGTCTCATCCGTGACGAGGTTCTTCGAATAGTCGAAGTAAATCCCAACGGCCTGGGCTGTCATACGTTGGCCACGTCCGGGATCGTCGGAAAAGAGCTTGCGGAGAGACAGCTCCCGCACCTTTGTATAGTGGGCCTGAAGGGTTTTCCACCCCGCTCGATCCATGAGCGGCGAGACACCTGAAATCATATTCTTCTCCTTTCATCCAAATAGAGTGTCACCGTTGCCAGAGGATGTTCGCAACTTCCAGCGGGATGGCCACGCCTTCGCGGTATGGTATCAGCCGAGGGGTGAAATCAGCGGCTGGGCGGGTAGCTGGAACGTGGGCGCCATAAACGTGAACAGTGTCAGGGCCAGGCTGCCGACGGATGAATTTCATTTCCTGGCAAAGCGCACTGCCTCCGCCGGCTCCGTTCGCAAACAGCTCTACCCTGACCGCGTCCGGGTCAAGATCACCGAGATATAACTGAACCTCAAAGAGGTGCTGGCCGCCCATCGTTTCTACTTTCATTGCGCCAAACTTAAGCTGCCCCCAGTTCTGCTCTAAAGCATGCCGCCAGTTGACCAAGCGTCTGGCCACGGTGCCCTTGTTCGCGGCGCGCTCACGATAGGCGGCTGCGGCGGGGAGATAGTGCTGTTCAGTATATTCGCGCACGGCGCGATCGGCGGAGAAGCGCGGCGTCAACTGCGCCATGCTTTCCCGCATCCGCTTGACCCATGCAGTGGGAATGCCGTTCGTATCGCGAGCATAGAACTCTGGAATGATCTCCCGTTCCAGAAGCCCGTACATGGTTTCGGCTTCGGCGGCGTCCCAGGCGGGGTCGTCACCATGCTCCTGGCCGTCTCCCAGCGCCCACCCGACCTCAGGCGAGTATGCTTCCGCCCACCAGCCATCCAGCTCGGATAGATTGACGCCTCCATTGACGAGCACCTTCATTCCGCTTGTTCCGCAAGCCTCCCACGGCCGCCGTGGCGTGTTGATCCAGACATCGACACCCTGCACGAGGCGTTCGGTCAACAGCATGTCGTAGTCACTCAGGAAGACGACGTGGGGCCGGGTTTCGGGCCGGCGGATGAAACCGATCCATTCATGGATCAAAGCCTGACCCGCGCGGTCGTCCGGATGAGCTTTGCCAGCGATGATGAGTTGCACGGGGCGGTCGGAATTGGTCAACAGACGAAGTAGGCGCGGTGGGTCGTGCAGCAACAAGTTCGGCCGTTTGTAAGTCGCGAAGCGTCGCGCAAAGCCGAGCGTTAAGGCGTTGGGATCAAAGAGATGGCTGGCGGCTTCCACTGCTTCGTCCGAGGCGCCCGAGGCGGCCAGTTGCCCGGAGAGCCGCTCGCGAGCGTGCTCCACGAGAGACCTGCTGGCGGCGGCGCGAAATTGCCAGAGCTTGGCATCCGATACATTGCGAATATCCGTGCCCAGGGTTTCCGTGGTTCCTAGCCAGCGCTCCTTGCCACAACTTTCCGTCCAAATATCGTCAGCCAACGCCGAGTCCCAAGTTGGCATGTGGACTCCGTTGGTTACGTATCCGACCGGGACATCTTCTTCCGGCCACCGCGGAAACAGCGGAAGAAAGAGGTTCCGGCTGACCTTGCCATGCAATCGGCTCACTCCATTCACCGCTCCGCTGCCCCGGATTGCCAGATAGGCCATGTTAAATGGCTGCGACGAGTCGTCCGGATTCTGGCGGCCCATTGCCAGCAGATCATGAAGTGTGATGCCAAGCTTCTTTTCGGCGTAAAGACCGAGGTATTGTTCGATAAGGGCGGGAGCAAAACGGTCAAAGCCGGCAGCCACGGCGGTGTGAGTGGTGAAAAGATTCCCCACCCGTGTCGCTGCCAGTGCGACTTCAAAGCTCTGTCCGGTTTCGTCCATGAAGTCGCGGGCGCGTTCCAGCACAGCAAACGCCGCGTGTCCTTCATTGAGGTGACAAACCTCCGGTTGCAATCCGAGCGCGCGCAGCAACCTCCATCCGCCGATCCCCAGGAGCAGTTCCTGCTTGAGGCGCAGCTCCGGGCCGCCCCCGTAAAGTTCGCTCGTGATCCCTCGATGAGCGGGAAAGTTCGCCGCGTCATTGCTGTCGAGCAAGTGAAGCTTCACCCTGCCTACCTGGACCTGCCAGGCGCGTAACCAGACCGAGTATCCTGGCAAAGCGATCTCCAACCGCAGCCACTCCCCGTTTGGTTGACGTAACGGTGTGATCGGCAACTGTCCGGGATCGTTGTATGGGTAGAGGGCCTGCTGTTCGCCATTTCTGTCGATCACCTGGCGGAAATAGCCCTGCTGGTAGAGCAGTCCCACTCCGATGACCGGGACGCCCAGATCGCTGGCCGCTTTCAGTTGATCGCCGGCCACATTCCCAAGGCCGCCCGAGTAGATGGGCAGAGCTTCGCTCAACATGAATTCCATGCTGAAATATGCAACTGAAGTCAGGGGAGCCGCGGCGTGAGTCTGCTGAAACCATGCAGGCGTTTCCGCCGTCCGGCGGCCGGCTTCGAGCAAATCACCTACTTTCTTCCGGAAGCCGGGATCTGCCAGCGCGCGCTCGATCTGGTCGCGCGAGACCGTCTGCAGGACGACCCAGGGGTTGTGCGTGATCTTCCATAGGGTGGGATCAAGTTTCCGCCATAGGTCGTCCGTGGAATGGTTCCACGACCAGCGCATATCCAAGGCAAGTTCTGCCAGGGAGTCGAATCCCTCGATCTCAGTCGGCAGAAGGTTGTAAATGGGGTGACTGACGCGCTGTTGGTCGCTCATGATGTCTCCACCGGGTCCGAGGCTGCCAGGGCTTTGCCGACAATGGTCTGGGCTTCAGTCTGGATGCGGTGCAGATGAGCGGCTCCCTGGAAGCTCTCCGCATAAATCTTGTAGATATCTTCCGTGCCAGAGGGGCGCGCCGCGAACCAGCCGCTTTCCGTAACAACTTTGACGCCGCCGATGGAGTTGCCATCTCCAGGTGCGCGGGTAAAGATCGTCTTAATTTCGTCCCCAGCCAGGTCCCGTGACTGGACCTGCCGCGGCGACAGTTTGGCGAGAATCTGTTTTTCTCCAGGCGTGGCGGGAGCGTCCACGCGGTCGTAAACAGGATCACCGAACTCGCGGGTGAGGTCGCGGTAGAGTTCGCCGGGGTCGCGTCCGATCCGGGCAGTGATCTCCGCCGCCAGGAGCGCAGCGATGATGCCGTCCTTGTCCGTAGTCCAAACGGCGCCGTCACGACGCAGGAATGAGGCGCCGGCGCTCTCCTCGCCCGTAAAGCCGAGATGTCCGTGCAATAGCCCATCCACGAAATACTTGAATCCGACCGGAACTTCGTACAGCTTCCTGCCGAGCTTGGCCGCGACACGATCGATCATGCTGCTGCTGACCACTGTCTTTCCGACCGCCGCGTCTTTGCCCCACTGTGGACGATGGGTAAACAAGTAATGGATGCAAACAGCCAGGTAGTGATTGGGTGGCAACAACCCGCCGCTCTTGGTCACAATTCCATGCCGGTCATGGTCGGTGTCGCAGCCAAAGGCGACATCGAAACTGTCCTTCAATCGTATAAGGGACTGCATCGCATAGGGAGACGATGGATCCATGCGGATCTTGCCATCCCAGTCGAGCGTCATGAAAGGAAAAGTTGGATCGACAACATCATTCACAACTTTGAGATTCAGCCCATAGCGCTCAGCGATTGGCTGCCAGTAGTGAACGCCAGCACCACCGAGCGGATCGACTCCCAACGTGATCCCCGAATCGTGGACGGCCTCCATGTCAAGGACGTTGCCGAGATCTTGAACATACGGGGTCAGGTAGTCGTGCCGGTGGGTGGTGGGAGACGACAGAGCCTTCTCGAACGGTATACGTTTGATGCCGCTGAGATTTGCCGTTAGAAACTCATTGGCCTTCGCCTCAATCCAGCCAGTCACTTCCCCCTCAGCCGGTCCGCCGTGAGGAGGGTTGTATTTGAAGCCACCCGAATCCGGAGGATTGTGCGAAGGCGTAACCACGATGCCGTCGCTCAATCCGGCCTTGCGGTCATGGTTGTAGGTGAGGATTGCGTGAGAGATTACAGGCGTGGGTGTGTAGTCATCCTTCTCCGCCAACATGACATCGACACCGTTTGCCGCCAGGACTTCAAGCGCAGTTTCCGAAGCAGGCCTCGAGAGCGCGTGGGTATCGATTCCCAGAAAAAGGGGTCCATCGATTCCGTGCTGCCGCCGGTACAGGCAGATCGCCTGCGTGATGGCCAGAATATGCCATTCATTGAAGGATCGTTCGAAGGATGACCCCCTGTGTCCCGATGTGCCGAAAACGACGCGTTGCTCCGGGACATGAGGGTCGGGCTGATCCTCATAGTAAGCACCAAGCAACTTCGGTACATCAACGAGGTCAGAACTAACAGCCGGCTGTCCAGCTCTGGGATTTATTTCCATTCTTATCGTTCTCCGCTCATCGCTCTCACTCCACTAGCTATCGCTGAACACGCTTCCGCGAGGATGCCCCTTGGCCAAAGGCGGCGGAGCACCCGGCTCGCTGAAATCAGCGGTCCAGTGCCAGTTCTTGATCTCCGGCATGTCTTCCAGGTGTTGCCGGATATAGTCGTGGTGTTCATACAGCTTCCGGTTGAACATGTCGATCAGGTCTGAAGCTTCCGAACGCAAACGGGAGATATACTTCAGTGCGTCCATAGCAAGGTGATATCGACTCATTTCGTTCATTACCACCATATCGAATGGCGTGGTGGTTGTGCCACGATCCATGAAGCCGCGCACATGAAAGCGGCTCTCATTGGAGCGTCCATGCACCATTGAGTGGATGAGCCAGCGATTGTTATGAAAAGCGAAGATCACATCTACGTCCTTGGTGAAGAGGTTGTCGAACGACATATTATCCATTCCGTGGGGATGTTCATCGGGCATCATCAGGATGTTCAGATCCACCACATTGACAACCCGCACCTTGATGCCGGGAACATACTTCTGCAGCAGCCATGAAGCGGCGCAGGTCTCGATGGTCGGTACGTCACCCGCGCAAGCCAGTACGATATCCGGCTCTCCACCCTTGTCGTTAGTTGCGAACTTCCAGGTTGATGCGCCCTGCGAGCAATGTTCGAGAGCCTCGTCCATGTTCAACCACTGCAGCTGCGGCTGTTTGCCGCAGGTCACAATGTTGACGTAGTTGCGGCTCCGCAGGCAATGGTCAAAGACGCTGAGCAGACAATTGCTGTCGGGCGGATAATACACTCGGATGACTTCTTTTCTGCGCGCCAGTGCATTGTCCACAAATCCGGTAGCCTGATGGCTGAACCCGTTGTGATCGTTTCGCCACGCGTGGCTTGTCAGCAGGACGTTTAAAGATGCGAGGGGCTTGCGCCATGGAAAATCCCGGCATTGCTCCAGCCATTTGGCGTGTTGGGTCAGCATCGAATCCACGACCTGGGCGAAGGCTTCGTAGGAAGACCACATGCCATGCCGGCCGGTTAGCAAGTATCCTTCAAGCCATCCCTCGCAGCAATGCTCGCTCAATACTTCCAACACCCGGCCATCGGGGCTGAGCTCGTCGTCGATCGATACGGTTTCCGCCATGAAACAACGTTTCGTAGCCTCAAGGACGGAGTTCAGGCGATTGGAATTCGTTTCATCAGGGCAGAACATGCGGAAGTTCTTTGGATTCAGCCGGAAGATATCTCTGAAAAAATCTCCGAGCTTGCGCGGGGCTTCAGCGACCACTTGCCCCGGTCCCGGAATCTCCAGGGCGTAGTCGGTGAAGTCCGGCAGATCGAGCGCGCATAGCAGACGTCCGCCATTCACGTGAGGATTTCCTCCCATGCGGCGGTTGCCGGCTGGCGCGAGTTTCGCCAATTCATCAATGAATTTTCCGGTCTCATCGAAGAGTTCCTGCGGCTTGTAGCTCCTCATCCAGGCTTCGAGAATCTTGAGATGTTCGGGATTTTCCCGGACAGTGGCGAGGGGGACCTGGTGCGCGCGGAAAGTGCCTTCAATCGGGATTCCATCCACTTCCTTGGGACAGGTCCATCCTTTAGGTGTTCGCAGCACGATCATGGGCCAGATCGGTTGCTTCTTGAATCCATTCTGGCGGGCATCCTGCTGGATTGCCCGAATCTCGGCGTAGCAGGCGTCCAGGGTTCCCGCCAGGAGTTGATGCACAACTTCAGGATCATCGCCTTCGACAAAATAAGGATTGTAGCCGCGTCCAATATAAAGCGCCTTCAAATCTTCGTCGCTCGTCCTTGCTTGAACCGTTGGACCCGAAATCTTGTAGCCGTTGAGGTGCAGGATTGGCAGGACGGCACCATCCCTTACTGGATTGAGAAAGTTGACGGATTTCCAGCTTCCCTCCAGGGGGCAAGTCTCGGATTCTCCATCACCGATCACGCAGGCGACGACCAGGTCCGGATTGTCGAAAGCCGCGCCGAAAGCATGAATCAGTGAGTAACCCAGTTCACCGCCCTCGTGCATCGAATTTGGGACGTGCGGTCCGCAATGGCTGGGAACTCCGCCCGGCGTCGAGAACTTACGGAATAATAGGCGCAAACCGTTCTCGTCCGGCGTGATCTCCGGGTGAACTTCGGTATAGCTGCCTTCCAGATAGGAATTTGCGTTCAACGATGGACCGCCATGTCCCGGACCGGCAATATAAATTATGTTCGCATCGTGTTCTTTGATGATGCGGTTCAAATGAATGTAGATCAGGTTCTGTCCCGGCGAAGTTCCCCAGTGCCCAAGCAGCCGCGGCTTGATCTGCTCCGCTTTGAGCGGTTCTTTGAGAAGCGGGTTTTCAAACAAGTAAATCTGGCCGATGCACAGATAGTTGGCGGCGCGCCAGTACCGATTCATGTTGTCGAGCATCTCCGGCGTGAGCGGCCCCTTGGGTGCCGGAATTTGTGCTTCACTTCGACCATTTGCGGCAATCGCCGTGGACAAGGCTACATTGAAGACAAAGCCAATCGGCTTTCCGGCTTGGTCCAGGCTCTGGCCGCCACCCTGATCGCCACTACCTGCTACCTCTCTGGTAGACATATTGATGGATCCTCTCTTTTCTTGCCGGTACTGACGGGACCGGTAGCGGCTTTCAAGTTTTGATTTGTTCGCAGTCGCCTACGATGCCAAATTTCCGACGCTACGTCGCGAGCAGTTTCACGCGGTCATTAACGAGGAACCAGGCTAGAGCGTAGACCCAAACAAACGCCGCCCAACCCCAACCAAGTGGTGTCATGAATATTCCGAAAACCGCTATGAGGGTTGCGAGTATTTGCGTGCCGAGCACTGCCACCCACAAAATCCGCGCCGGACGTATGGACCAGAACGGGCCCCGCGTGCGCGTAAGGAAAATCGTCAGGTGTCCAGCTACGGAAAGCTTCAGATACATCAACGTCTGGATGTGGGCGCGGTCGAGATGAAACACGCGCTCACCCGCGCGGGCCACACCTAACGAGCGGAAGCCTCGTTCCGCGAATTCGTTGGCTGCTTTCTCGACGGCGGCTTTAACATCGCTGGCATTTTTCGCCATCGCAAGGATCACCTGTGGCGCTCCCTTGGCCACAAAAAACTGCTTTCCATCTGCTGACTTGACCGTGGCTTCCGTGCGCTTATGCACCGGGTCGAAGGGTTGGAAATGGACCACCTGATAGCCCTTCAGTGCTTGATCGTTTTTCACGCCGCCTATCACGGCCAGGTCGATGGTGTCCTCGTCCTCCGCCCGCGAAGCCAGTGCGGCCCACAGAATCACCTGATCCGTGGGAATATTGTTCACCGTGAACGGATCGCCCAGCGTCAACTTGTTCTGGGTAAGGGTGCCGGTCTTGTCCAAGCACAGCACGTCCACCCCAGCGAGTTCCTCGATGGCCGATAGCCGGGTCACAATGGCTTCCTTCTTTGCCAGCAGCCGTGCGCCGACGGCCATGGTCACGGACAGCACGGTGGGCATCGCCACCGGAATCGCCGCCACCAAAAGCACCAGACAGAATTCCAGGGTTGTGAGAACCTTGTCGCCACGGAAGAGCGCCACGGCCAATATCAACACGACCAGGGCCACCGCGAGAATGATCAGGTAATCTCCAATCTTCAGCACCGCACGCTGGAAGTGGCTGACGGTGTGGGCTTCTTGCACCAGTTGCGCGGTCTTGCCGAAGTAGGTGTTTGCACCCGTGGCGTATACCACCGCGTCGATCTCGCCCTGACGGATAATTGATCCCGAAAATACCGCTCCGCCAGATTTCGCTGCGACGGGCAAAGATTCGCCGGTCAACGCGGACTGATCGACTTCCACTGGATCGCCCACCAACAAGCGCGCATCGGCAGGCACAATGTCGCCTAGCCGCAGACGGATGACGTCGCCCGGCACCAGTTCCGATGCTTTCGGGGCGGCCCACTTTCCATCACGTTTCACCTCGGCATTGATCGCCAACTTGGCCTTCAGGGCGGCTATGGCATTTCCTGCCTGGTGCTCTTCCCAGAACCCGACCACTGCGTTGGAACAAAGCAGCAAGAGAATGATGAAGAAGTCGAGCCAGTGCCGGACAACCCCCGACAGAATGACGGCTGCTTCAATCATCCACGGAATAGGGCCCCAGAAGTAGGTAAGGAACTTCAGGAACGCGTTAGTCTTCTCTTCCTTGATCTCGTTCGGGCCATATTGCGCCAGCCGTTTCTGTGCTTCGGCCTGACTGAGACCGTCCAGAGACGAGCCCAGCTTTTTCAGTAGCTCCGGCATGGGAAGAGATTTCAGGTCGTTCTTGGACTTGGGTTCGTTCCCTTGCTCCGGTTCGGTTTTCTCCGCATTCGGTTTCACGATGATCGTTTCCTGTTCTCGTTGCCCAACAAAATATTGGTTTAGGAGGGCTTGGATGATCGTTAGACAGCCTTTGCCGGATTCTTGCGCAAGGGCGGCGGATTCCCGGCTCCCACGGGAAGTATCGGCCCGGAAAGGCGTGAAAGCTGTTCAATCTTGCTCACCCAGGGGCAATCGGTCACCTCCCGGACAGGTCGTGGTGATGGCAGCGCCGCAGCAACCCACGGAATCGAGCTTGCAGGTATCAGCCATGAATGAGCAAAATGAAACAGATTGTCCCTAACCCCAAATGCAATGTTTTAGCGTAGATTGTGTTCAGGAGCGGAGGGCAGACAGATCCCACATGCGGTCTGCAGGTTCTCCGCGCCACATGTTTCTGACAGCATTAGCAAGTTCGACTGAAGGAGCTTCGATGAACGCGACGTCTAAATGCGCACATCCCGCTTGCAACTGTGTACCAGCCGATGGTAAGGAATACTGCAGCGACAGCTGTTCCGATAAGAAGGACATGCCGGAACTGACCTGCCAATGCGACCATCCCGAGTGCCAGGGTGAAGCACTTAAATAGGTTCCACTGAAGAGTTTGCATGTGCGCACACGTGCCCGCCGCAAGGGATTCCTGTGTCGCAACGTAATCATGAAGAAGAGGCGATCATGACACCTGCGATGACAGGTTTCGCTCTTCGTTACCGGTCCGGTGAACATGAGGAAGAAGCCGCAGACGATGAGAGGGTAGCTTTATGACCGCCTCCCGTTCCGATGCACTTGTGCTGTTCGGTGTGACGGGCGATCTTGCCCACAAGATGATTTTTCCAGCGCTCTATGCGATGGCGAAACGAGGCAACCTTAAGGTCCCGGTGATCGGCGTCGCCTTTGAAAAGTGGAGTCTGGAGCACTTGCACAAACGTGTGACAGACAGTTTAAAGCGCTTCGGCGGGATCGATAACCAGCGTGCTCTCAAGCATCTCCTGTCCCTGCTCAAGTACGTGAGCGGAAACTACAAAGAGCAGGGCACGTTTGCAGCGATAAAGGCGGCGTTGGAGGGCGCCCGGCGCCCGGCGCACTACCTTGCCATCCCGCCCTCGCTCTTTGAGACGGTGATCAAAGGACTCGGGGCCGAGAATCTAGCTGAGCACGCGCGCGTGATTGTCGAGAAGCCGTTTGGGCGCGACCTTGCATCGGCGCGGGAGTTGAACCAGGTTGCGCGCACGGTGTTCCCGGAAGACTCGATTTTTCGCATCGACCACTTTCTCGGAAAAGAGGCAATCATGAATATCCTCTATTTCCGTTTTGCTAATTCATTCCTGGAGCCGATCTGGAACCGCAATTATGTATCCAGCGTCCAGGTGACCTTGTCCGAGGATTTCGGTGTGAACGGTCGCGGTGCATTCTACGAGACCGCCGGATGTTTGCGCGACGTGATCCAGAACCACCTTTTCCAGATCGTGGCGCTGCTTGCCATGGAGCCGCCCGCGACCAGGGATTTTGGAGCCGTGCACGTAGAAAAGGCCAAGGTTTTCGAAGCCATGCGTCCTTTGCAACCGGACGATCTGGTGCGTGGCCAGTATGCGGGTTACCGGGAGGAAAAAGACGTGGCGAAGCGCTCCGACGTGGAGACTTTCTGTGCCCTACGGCTTTTTATTGACTCATGGCGTTGGGAGGGGGTGCCGTTTTACTTGCGCTCCGGCAAGTACCTAGCAGAGACTGCAACCGAGGTTTTGGTGGAACTGAAACCGCCGCCGCAGCAGCTTTTTGCTGACTCAATGCCGACGACGGGCCGGGCTAACTACCTGCGCTTTCGGCTCTCTCCGAGCTCAGCGATCGCACTCTCAGCTCGCGTCAAGCTCGCAGGAAAGGAGTTTGTCGGGGACGAGCGCGAACTCTATCTGTCCGAAGAAACTTCAGGAGAGGAGTCGCCCTACGAACGGCTCCTCGGCGACGCCATGATTGGCGATGGAGCGCTTTTCACCCGCGAGGACGCGGTCGAAGCTGCCTGGACGGTGGTCGATTCAGTTCTAAGAAAGCACCACCGGGTTCTGCGCTACAAGCGCGGCAGTTGGGGACCGAAAGAAGCTGATGCGATCATCGCTGCAGGCGGCCGTTGGCACAACCCCGGCTCCCAAGGCGCATCCGGCGCGTGAGCCTGCCCCAAAGTGTCCACCCTGCGCGCTTCGGTAGCGCGCTCATACCAGGAATCGTGAACAGAAATACCTTAGGGACTAGTCGTGGAGCACCACGCTGACGAGCGAACTGTGAACGTGCATGCCGCCGCCGTTGTAGTCAATGAACCCAAGGTCACGAAAGCGGTTGAGAAAGTAGCTGACTCGCGATCGTGTTGTGCCAATCATCTCAGCGAGAGTTTCCTGGCTCATCTTCGCGATGAGCGGTATCGGTTTCGATTCCTGGCCAAAATTCGCCATCAGCAGGAGTAGACGCGCGAGGCGTTTCTCACTGGAGTTGAACAGGTGGTCCACCAGATCCGCTTCCATCCGAACGTTTCGGACTAATAGATAGGCGAGAAAGCGTTCCGCAAACTCCGGGTCCCGATGCAGCAGCTCCAACATTCTCTGTTTATCCACCCGGATAATTGTGCTGCGCTGGTCCGCACTTGCCGTGGCCATGCGGAGTGGCTGCCCCGCCAGACAACCCTCACCAAAAAAGCTATCCTGCAACAGTATGGCAACGACAGCTTCCTTGCCACGTTTGGATACCACGGTAAGCTTTACCTTGCCGCTCTGAACGTAAAACACAGCATCCGCCGGGTCCCCTTGGGAAAAGACAGATTCGTCAATCTGGTATTCCTGGCTCGTCTTTCCAACTGAGAGCTTTGTCAGTAGGACGCGGGGATCAAAGGTTGCGCTCGGTTGTCCCCGTGAGCCAATCTTTGTGAGAGTTAACTCCTCTGGCAGAAATACCGCCGGGCGCAGAGAGGCTTTCTTGGGGGCAGGATTTTTCCGATTTTGTTTCGGGAAGATGACGAGGTGTTCGACGGCCATGGTTCTCCATCTCGGAGATTTGTTGCAGGGATCGTTCGCCGAGTAAGCGGAGTATACGCCAACCTAAGCACCAATCGCACGATTGCAAAGATAGGCGGTCAACTGATCTGTATTGAACAGACATCTTCTGGCGAGGAGGATAGCCGAAGAGGGTCTCTGCACGCCGCCAAGACGATGAAACCAGGAATCGACAATCAACTACCAGGCGCAAGAACACAGATTCTTTGCAAGTGAGCTATCTAGCTCAGGCAGCAATGTTCATCGCTGTCATTCTGTAGCCTCCTGAGTGTGTCGAGGGCGTGGCAGCCGCTAGTCTGGAGCTTTCACTCTCGCGTCGCTGGGTGGGGCATCAAACTTTCACATCAAAGCGGACACATCCAGTCAAATTAGCATCCTTCATCCGTGTGTGTCGCAGGGACATCCGGCGGACACGATTCGATCCTAACAGCTAAGGGCAACACCTCTCGGCGGGTGAGGGGCGTGGGCCCGCGAAGAACGGAAGGCCGAACCCATGCCGCTGATCCAGCTTGTAGAAATCTTGGTCGTTGTAGGCGTTGTCCTCTGGCTGATCAACCGCTTTATTCCAATGCAGGGGACCATCAAGTCAATCCTGAATGCAGTGGTAGTCATCGCCGTTGTCTTGTGGCTCTTGAATGCTACCGGACTCCTGCATTCCTTTTCGAATATCCGCATTGGAAAGTGAAGAACGACGCAATGGGAAGCCGGCCAAAAATCCAAACATACGAATCAACATCGGTACAGCGCAACACGGCAGGAGTCTGGCTCTGGGAGTTACAGTGAACGCCAAGCACCTATTAGCAGCTGGAATACTTCTCAGCTTGAGCGTATTTGCTCAAACCACTTCCCACAACGAGGTAATAGTCAAATGAAAGCGATCGGAATCACCAGCACAGCGATACTAGCTCTGCTGCTCGCAATGGCTGCCCCTGCCTGGGCGCAGGAACAGCATGAGCAGGAACAGGAAAAGAAGCCTGCGCCGCAAGAGGAAAAAAAGGCGCAACCACAGAAGTCCGCGACTCAAGCGCAGAAGCCCGCAGCGCAAAAAGAGAAGAGTGCCAAACCGGAAGAGCAAAAAGCACAGCAGCAGGAAAAGAGCGCTAAACCCCGAGGAAAAAGCGCGGCGAAGCCTCAGCCCGGCAAGCAGGCGCAGCAAGCCAGCGGCAAACGCATTCCCGCCGACCGCTACAAGGCCAATTTCGGGCAGCAACACACGTTTCATGTAAGCCAAGCCGACTATAGCAGGGATCGCCGTTTCCAATATGGTGGCTATTCGTTCGGATTCGTTGCCCCGTGGCCCAGCAACTGGCTCTACACGCAAAACGTCTATGTTATCGAGATAAACGGAATGTACTACCTTTGCAACGCGATGTATCCCGGCGTCAACATTGCGCTCAGCATTACACTCTAGCAGTGAACCCGGGTGATTGAAGCACGGTAAGCGTTTGCCGGCGCAAGTCCACTTTCTGGACTTGCGCTTCTGTTAACGCCTACCAGGGCCTTCGGACGTTAGTCAAGAAGACTTGGCGGGACACTCCGAGCCGCTGCTCTCGTTCCTGCCAAGTTTTCGGGCAATGAGCACAATTGACCATCAACAAACCAGAACAGCGTTTATAACCATAGTTGGATGTACTCTCAATGCGGAAAAGGAGTGAGATATGCTTGGAACCACATTGATCGTGATTCTGGTATTGGCGCTCGTCGGTGCACTTCCGAGATGGTCACACAGCAGGGACTGGGGCTATTATCCGACCGGAGGCGTAGGACTGGTTCTTCTAATCGTTTTGGTTCTCCTCGTGCTCGGCCGACTCTGAACCATGCGCGCCTCACCAACATCTTTAGGCACCACCAACCGTGAGCTTTGGCGCCTGCTTTCTCGTCGCGTGTCAACTCTTCTTCTCGTCGTAGTGATGTGCGGTTGTGGGGCGCCGGCATATTCGGTTTTAACCCACGAGGAGATAGTAGACCTTCTCTGGACGGGCGAGATTCGCCCCCTCTTGCTCACAAGCTACCCAGGGCTCTCGGAGGAGCAGATTACGGAGGCCCATGCCTACGCGTACGGCGGCGCCGTTATTCAGGACCTCGGCTACTATCCTTTTGGCAGCAAAGAGTTCAGCAATCTGGTGCACTACGTACGCAGCGGAGACTTCGTCCGTGAACTAATGCTTGAAAGCCGGGGTGCCGATGAATACGCCTTCGCCCTGGGCGCACTCTCTCATTACGCAGCCGATGTTGCCGGTCATCAGGATGCGGTCAACCCTGCCGTGGCGATTGAGTATCCGAAGCTGCGGGCGAAGTATGGAAAGTCGGTGCGGTACGCCCAGAACAAGACAGCGCACCTGAAGACAGAGTTTGGATTTGATACCCTGCAGGTTGCGAAGAATCGCTACGCCTCGCAGCAGTACCACGATTTCATCGGGTTTCAGGTATCCAAATCTCTACTGGAAAGGGTGTTTCCCGTCGTGTACGGAGTAGAATTAAAAGAAGTGCTCGCTCACGAAGATTTGGCAATTGGTTCGTTCCGTTTCGCAGTAAGTAGGCTTATTCCAGAAATGACCCGGGTCGCGCTGCAAACCCACAAGAAAGACATAATGCGCGAAAAACCCGACTTCGCAAAACAGAAGTTTCTATATCGCCTATCCCGCTCAGGTTATGAAAAGGAGTGGGGAAAGGATTACGTGAAGCCAGGCTTCGGCACGCGGGTCCTGTCGACACTCCTGCGATTCACGCCGAAAATTGGTCCGTTCAAAGGATTAGCGTTCAAGAATCCAACTCCACAGACGGAAGACCTTTACATCAAGAGCGTAAACACCACGGTCGACCAGTATCGAGTTTATCTTGAGGAAGTGAAAACCGGCTCGCTCGCAATTCCCAATCGCGACCTTGACACCGGAAACACGACCACAGCCGCGGAATATTCACTGGCTGACGACACCTACGCACAGCTGCTGATCCAATTGGAAGGGCGGAAGTTTGAAGGGACATCGCCCGAGCTTCGCAATAACATTCTGCAATTTTATTCCGACCTCTCGATACCGATTGAAACAAACAAGGACCAACATCTGTGGGAAGAGGTACAGGGTGCGCTCGTCAAACTGAAGTCAGTTGCGCCAATGCCGAGTGTTTTGAGCCTTCCAGCACAATGAGCGCCGACTCCGTGGCGATTGTTCGGAATAGTGCATTCTATGACTCAACTGCACCTTCTGGAGTGTCGAATTCGCTTAATTTCTGACGCAGGATACCGATCCCGAAAGAAAAATGGATTGTTGAGCGACTCAATCCATCTGAGAACGGCGGGCACCGTCTTGCTGCAGTCTAGCCATCAAAGAGAAATGTCTGCAGAGCTTCATGCACGTGCAGACTTCCGTTATAGTCGATATATCCCTTTGTGCGAAAACGGTTCATGAAGTAACTCACCCTGGAACGTGTGGTTCCGACCATTTCTGCGAGCGTCTCCTGGTCTACCTTCGGAACACCTAACTCCGGCTTCGTTTGTTGTCCGAAATCCGCCAAAATTAATAGCAGCCGGGCCAATCGCTTTTCGCTGGAGTTGCAAACTTGATCTACCAGATCGTCTTCGATTCTTCCGATACGAAACAGAAGGTGTGAGGTGAAGAGCTTCGCAAAAATTGGTTCCTGCTGAAGGATGCGGACGATATCTGACCTCTTTACCCGGATCATGGTAGAGTCACGAATCGCGGTTGCGCTGGACGTCCGCAACGATCGTCTGGTCAGGCAGCTTTCCCCGAAAAAATCGCCACATCGCAAAATTGCGATCACGGCTTTCTTCCCACTCTTGGATGTCACGGACAACTTCGCATTGCCATTCTGGATGTAAAATATGGCGTCGGCTTTATCACCCTGGTCGAAGATTGTTTGTCCGCTCCGGTATTTCTGGGTGGTCGATTGGGTTCCGACGCTTTTGGGCAAGCCCAGGTAATTGAACGCAAGAGAATCTTCGCCGGCCATTGCAGACTCCTTAAGCGAGATGTTTCTGTACACGAGACTATCTGTGCATTTCCCTCGTTGGCTGGTCAATAGCGCTCACAATCAAAAAGATTTTCCAAGATCCGGGCGAGTGAAGCCCCGGGAAAGGTTTAAAGGAACGCGTGCAACTCTCTTACCTTGCAGACCGCCGGTGATGTCCGGTCCGGCCAAGGTAACGGATACACGAAGAGAGCACGGCCCCAGAAGAGTCAGACGTCCGCGGGATGCGGGATGCGGCGCGGCCGCTGCGCCAATGCGACCGGCGCCGGCGAACTCGACTCAGAATGGGAACTAGGCCGTTTTCGCACGGGACGTTTCTCGTGAGATTTCCGATAACAAAAAAAGTCAGATCGCGCAAAGTCAAGACAAAAGACACCGGGTCGACTCACCGGTACGGCCGGTGAAATTCCCGGGGCGCGGCCGAACAGTGGCTTTCCTTCGGCAATTTGTCCGCTCGTCCAGTATTCCGGAAAACGTATCAGATTGCTCAGCGCGGCATTCTTAGCAATGGGAGGCTTATATCGCAAGCACTTTTGGTTACGCACTCGGAATGACCACGCGACTGCACTCGCTGTCCACCGTGCAGCCGATCGAATTTATGTTTGTCCACCGAAAGAAACGGGAAATAGCAATGACTGATCCTAATTCCGTGGTAGCCATTTACGATACGCACGAGCAGGCTGAGCAGGCAGTAAAAAGCCTTCAAGAGGCTGGTATTGACATGAAGTCGTTGTCGATCGCGGCGAAGGGCCAACACACAAATGAACACGTCGTCGGTTACTACAATGCTAATGACCGCATCAAGTACTGGGGGAAAGTGGGCGCCTTCTGGGGCGGTTTCTGGGGACTGCTCTTTGGATCCGCGCTTTTTGTAATACCGGGTCTCGGGCCCGTCCTAGTTGCTGGTCCCCTGGTAGCGTGGATTGTGGCCGGCCTAGAAGGTGCGGCGGTGGTCGGTGGCGTCGGGGCGATTGGGGGAGGACTGGCGAGTATCGGGATACCGAACGACAGCATTCTCAAATACGAACTCGCGTTGAAAACTGACAAGTTTCTGCTGATCGTTCACGGCTCGCGAGACGCCGTGGCCAAAGCAAAAGATACTATCGAAAAAACAAAACACAGTTCGTTTGCAGTGCACGGCCGGAACGCCCTAGTTAGCTGATTCCTCACCGAGCGAAGTGAAAGAGTACACCGTGCTACGAAGCAGACACGCACGAGCGTCAGAGCTGCACAACCTTGCCATCCATGCTCATCAGGCTGCCGTGGTTGCCCACGACCGCGGCGACCACCTCACGGCGCACGAGTTGAGCAAACGGGCGCTGGAACATTCCATGAATGCCTTTGGGCTTGCCGAGAAACTAGTCACAGAGGCGGCCAAATCCGGGACTAAACGCACGTAAGACGACTCAAGTGCGCTGGCGGAATTGAGCGAAACGAAGAAACGGAAGTAAAACACCGGGCGCAAGGCCAGATAGGTGGCGACGCCGAGATTGCGAGTAGACACCGCGATCCTTCTTAAGTTCATTTGGCCGGGTTTCGCCGGCGAGTACCATTACACCCTTTCCAACACTCCACCGCAGCCTGAAAGTTTACGCTCCTTACATGAGCACTATAGCTCAGACAGTCCAATTGCGAGAGGCTAACGTTGGAGGTACCTCCCCACGCTGCCAATGCGATCGACGCAGAGATGCCGTGCAGGAGTAGAAAAACAGAGGCCTCACCTTGAAGAAGATCATGTTGTTCGTTGCGTTAGTCAGTCTGACCAGCCTCGGCTGGGCGCAGTCGCACCTTGAAAAATCCACCGACCGCCTTGACAATGCAGCCAAAGTGCTGCACGAAATCATGGGTGCGCCGGACCAAGGTATTCCAGAAGAAGTACTGGACCACGCGAAATGCATAGCAGTTGTTCCGCACTTGCTCAAGGGCGGCTTTGTGTTCGGCGCAGAGAACGGCCGAGGCGTAGCAACGTGCCGCACGGCTGAGGGTTGGAGCGCACCGGCGTTCTTTGCGATCACCGGCGGCAGCTGGGGATTACAGATCGGTATTGAAGGCATCGACGTGGTCATGATCATCCAGAACGACAGTGGCATGAGGCGTTTGCTACAGAGCAAGTTTGAACTAGGAGCTGATGCCTCCGCGGCAGCGGGACCAGTGGGCCGTCATGCGTCCGCCGACACCGATTGGAAACTCAACACGGAAATTCTGACCTACTCTCGCGCTAAGGGCGCTTTTGCCGGACTGACCCTAGACGGTGCCTCGATTCGCCGCGACGACGATTCGATGGAAGCGGTCTATGGCCGCAACGTTTCAACCCGGGCTGTGTTAACCGGAAGGGTGAAAGCTACAGAATCGTCCGAGCGCTTCCTGAATGCAGTAAGAAACGCAAAAGCGCAGGCGATTGCCGCAAACTAGCCAGCTACAAAGATGAGGCGTGTGCCCGGGAAGGAATCAGATACCGGGCGCACTGCCAGTTAGAAAAGGACTCGAAATGCTTTGGACAACCTTCGTAATTGTTTTGATTCTGTGGCTTCTCGGTTTTAGCCTTCACATTGCCGGGGGGCTGATCCATATCCTGCTGGTTGTGGCGCTCGTCATCCTTATCTTCAATCTGGTGTCCGGGCGCCGTTAAGTAATGCCGCACCACATGTGAAAAGAGCGCAATGACATCACAAGAGAATGCGTTACGGCGCGGCCCATTGGCCCAGCTCAAAGTACGTACGTTGAAGCTGGAAGAAAAGTTAACAGCATCGTTGCGCATGAAGTCCAGTGCTTTTCTTCCAATCCGGATCGCGGTAACTCCTGCTCGCGCCTGAACCATCGTGTCATGTATGGCGCCGGTAGTCTGTTGGAGGCTGCTATAGAGTTCCCGGTCATTCACCAGCGCACCTACGGTTCCTTCACCCTGGTCGATCTTGGCGGATATCGATTTCAGGCTCGCCGTCGCCATCGTGGTGTTCTGGATAGCTTGCTGGCTACTCTCGAGAACGCCATCTACCTTCTTGAGCAAGTCTGCCATTTCGAGGGGCTGTTGACTGGCGAGCATGTCTCCATTCCGGACGTCCGGGGAACCGGGAGAGCCAAACGAGATTGCGAGATACTGGTTACCCAACATTCCTTCGGTCTCGATCGTGGCGACGGAATCTTGCTTGATAATCGCGTGCGTCGATTTGCTGAGATCGATGAAGACCGTGACTTTTTCACCAGGCTTGTTCGGCAATTGAATGCTGTGCACAGTCCCACTGTGGACTCCACCCACTCGGACATCGCCACCCTCATCCAATCCAGCCACGTTGCCGAACTGCGCCTTTACCTGATACGTCGAGCTGAACAGATACTGCTTGTTCCCGATAATGAAAACACCGGCCGCCAGAATGGCTAGGGTCACGACGATGAAAGCTCCCAATCGCGCTGCTCTTGACATACGGTTCTCCTACGAATGCTTCAGAAACTCACGAACGAATTCGTCGTTGCTACCCTGAAGTTCTTGAAAGTCGCCTTCGGCAGTAACATTGCCGTGATTCAGCAGGATCAAGCGGTCCGCAATTGTCTTCGCGCTATGCAAATCGTGAGTCACCACGATGGACGCCATCTGATGTTCAGCCTGGAGTTTAAGAACCAAGTCGTCAATCTCAGCGGAGCTGATCGGATCCAGGCCAGCGGTGGGCTCGTCGAGCAGCAGAATGTCCGGCTCCAAGGCCAATGCCCGCGCCAGCCCCACTCGTTTCTGCATGCCGCCTGAGATATCCGAAGGCATCTTATCGAGATGACCTTCCATCCCAACTTCCGCCAGCAACTGCTCTGACCCGATCGCCCCGCTCTGAATTCGAAATTTCCTCCGCGATGGTGCAGCAGCGGAAAAGCCACGTTCTCTTCAACCGTCAGCGAATCGTACAGCGCAGAATGCTGGAACAGAAACCCATCTTCATTCGGATTGTACTGAGACGGTCGAGATACAGGCCGGCGATGTCTTGTCCGTGAATGCGTACCGTGCCCGAGTCGGGCGTCTCCAGCCCGATAATGATTCTCAGCAGACACGCTCTTGCCGGTTCCACTGCGTCCCAGAACGGCCAGGGTCTCGCCGCGGTTCACCGTCAGGCTGATCCCGTTCAGGACCGTTTGAATTCCGAAACGATTGATGCAGGTCGACGACAGACAACCGCTGCGCGGTGTTCCGGCTTCTTGTGCGTTGATCATCGCGAAATTGTGCGGTTGTCGCCATATGTGTTTCTGCAGCCGTTGTTGGTCTACGGGAAAAAGATGATGATGAACTTCACCAGCACCACATCCGCCAGGATCACGAACAACGAAGACAACACCACCGAACTGGTGGCGGCGCGGCCCACCCCCGCAGCGCCTCCCCGGGTGCGCATCCCCTGAAAGCAGGCGATGAGCCCGATGATCAGTCCAAAAACAGCGGTCTTGAAGGTCGGCGGCAGGAAATCGTTGAAAGTCTCGCCCTTGAATCCGCTAGTGATGAACTGCTGTAGCGAGAGCGGCTCACCGATCGCCTGCGTGACCCAGCCCATCATCAAGCCGCAGAAATCGGCAGGCGAGCGTCAGCAGACGGCAGCATCAGGATGCAAGCCAGGATGCGGTTGCCGGCAAGCAGCCGATAAGGATTCACCGCAGATGCTTCGATTGCATCGATCTGCTCCGTCACCTTCATCGAAGCCAACTCCGCGCCGATGCCCGCGCCGACGCGGCCACTTACAACCAGGCCGGTGATGATCGGGCCGATCTCATGGACAACGGAATATACAATCGCGGCTGGAAGCAGCGACTTGGCCCCAAATCGAGTCATGCTCTGGAGGGACTCCAACGAAAGCACGACCCCGATGGCAGCGCCTGCCAGTGCGACCAGTGGCAAGGACTTGAGATCCAATCTCGTCAAGTTGGCGGAAAAGTTGGTAGTGTCCTAAAGCTGCGTTGAAAGCAATTCCCGCAGCGTCCATATCCGATTCGCGATTCCAGCTTCCATCGCTGGCGTCTCGCGAAGGGTTTGATGCACCCGGCAAAAGTTGTAGTAGGCGAAGTGTAGAGCGCACGCAGCCTTGTGATTATCCAGCTTCTTTGAGAAAGCGTCGGACATTCCCAATGCATAGAGTCTTTGGTACACCGGGAAAACAAAGCTGTCAGCGTTTGGCCTTCGTGAGTTTTCTGCCACCCATGGGAGCGGTTTGCATTGAGGGGGATTTGGAGAGTCCTGGGCGGGATACAGCATTGAGCCAGTTTTCCCGGCTGCACATCTAATGCTCTAAGTGATAGATTCGGGACGCAGCCGGCTCACGGGGCAAATGGAGACATCAACGTTTCGCAGGGTATTCAAAGCATTTCAATATCGAGATTTCCGGCTGATGTGGTTCGGTGCCTGTATGTCCAGCATTGGCACCTGGATGCAGATCGTGGCGCAGGGCTGGCTGATCTATCGGCTGAGCCATTCCGCCATTCTTGCTTGCGTTGGACCAATTTCTCGGCGGCATTCCGATCTTCCTGTTCTCGCTGATTGGCGGCGTGGTGGCTGACAGGATCGAGCGGCGGAAGATTCTCCTCGTCTCCCAATATGTGCAGATGGCGAGCGCGGCGCTGCTCACCGTTCTGGTCGCGACCGGACTTGTCCACGTCTGGCAGATTCTCTGTCTCTCGTTCGTTTCCGGTTTGGCCCAGGCATTTGGCGGGCCGGCTTACCAGGCGCTGATCCCAACCCTGGTCAAGAGGGAGGACATGCCGAATGCCATTGCGCTGAATTCGATCCAGTTCAATTTGGCGGTAACCATTGGACCGGCGCTGGCAGGTCTGGCGTTGGCAAAGTTGGGCGAGAAGTGGTGCTTCGGGCTGAATGCGCTTTCCTTCCTTGCGCCGGTCATTTCGCTCTCGATCATCTCCGCCCGATTCCTGCCGGAGACCACCACTGATTCGATTTTCAGCAGCCTGAAGCAGGGCATCCAGTTCGTTCGCAAGCAGGACTGCCATGGATGCGCTCATCGTATTGGCATTCTGCATGACCGCTCTGAGCATGCCCATGCGAACCTATCTTCCGGTGTTCGTAAAAGACATCTTTCATCGCGGCCCGGAAGTCTACGGCAACCTGCTATCACTGATGGGAATTGGTTCGATCTGCGGCTCGCTGATTGTGGCTGGCCGGGGCAACATACGTAACAAGGGACGGGTTGCACTCTGCATGCTTATCTGCCTGGGAGCTGGGATCGCGGGGTTTTCTCTTTCAAGATCGTTGCCGTTGAGCTACGCCATGCTGGCGCTTGTGGGGGCTTCCATGATGGCTGTGTTTGCAACGGTGAATTCGCTGGTGCAGTTGATCACCACCAACGAAATGCGCGGACGTGTGATGAGCGTATACAACTGTGCCTTCCGCGGAGGCATGCCCATGGGAAACCTGTTGTCGGGATGGCTTGTTCCCGTTGTTTACGGCACCGGTGGTGCTGGGAGTGAACGGATTGCCTGCTGATTCTGGTGGCGCTGTACTTTCTGCTGGTGCAACGGCGAGTGGCGGCGCTTTGACGCACTTGTGACGTCCGCGATCAGGCCGAACCGGCTGGGAGAGCAAGTTGGAGCCGGCTTCGCCGATCTCGTTCTGATCGAACCGGAGCGCTGGCCGCGGCACTTTCCGCGGGTTTGCGATTCCGTAGCAGTCCAGAAGTGTCGAGTTCAATCGTCCATCTTCGCGTTGCTCAGACGCTGACATTGGACTGGCTAGTTCCCGAGCGGCCTAGGCAAGGCGCGGGCAGTCCGGGATGATTCGTTCCTCCGCCAGATTCGTGCCCATCGACACCCATCGCAGCGGCGACACGGCACCAGAGATTCATTCGGGGAGTCTGAGATTCCGGGCGTGTTTGCCGCCAATTGGAGGCGTGATCACTGAACTCACCGGCTCGGCAGCATCGATTCCGCGTCCATGCAGTCTGGACCCATGCTCCGGTGCTTTTCCAATGTGAGCTGTGCCGCGGTAGCGCTGCTTGGGCGGGCCCGGCGTCATGGTACCTTCCGCGTCGGTATGGGAGCGAGAGCCCCTGTTCGCGCAACGATCCCGCCGGGTGTTAGCCTTGCGGCAGTCCGTCGTTATGGTGCAATCGAGGTGGCGGAAGATTTTTCTTGGCGAGTGACGCACATCACACATCTGTGTGATACATTCAACCGGAGAGTTTTCTGTCCTGTTTGGATCCCGGAAACTGTTCCGAGATGATTGTGTGCAATGAGTTGAGATTCATTCCCGGAAGTGACGGGATTCAGACTGGATTACGTAAGGATAGAGAGGAAACTCGAGCGGCTTGCGCAAGTTTTTGCGCACTCGCAGTTTCCATCTTGGATTTCGCGCAGAATTTCGAGGTGAAAGAAAAACCACCAACGTGCTCTTAAGAGGGAAGTTGGGGTATTCTCCGCAGCGGGACGGGAAAAGGGTGAAAAAGGCGAACGCGGCTGGCCGGAAGATTCTGGGCGGGGCCATTGCTGAAGGGGGATCGTGGCGGATGGCATCGACTTGGATCCGGTTCACCCGTCTAACGGCGTGACGTGAGGCGGGTCATTGACGCGAACTCAGCGGCTGATGAGCAGACCTGATTCCTGATGGATGAGCGAGACGCTGCCAGAGCCTACTTTGACGTAGCTGGGCACGGTCACCGCATTGGCTGCGTTTCGATTGTCGAGGGTTAGCGGCGGAGAAGTTTCGCCGGGAGCAATCCGCATCGGCTTGGTTTCTGCCGCTTGGAGCAAGATCGCGTATCGGGTCGGCCGGTCACAGCGAAGATGGATGCCGGTGCTTTTGGCCAAGGCAGGCACGCCATGAAGGAAACATTCGTCAGGATCACACAACTCGTTTGTGTAGCCACGCATCCAAGCCGGCCGGGTGAGATGCAAAGCGATGGATGGCGCGCTCCTCCCGAGTGGCGCGAGGCAACCCGGGGAACTCATAGTGCACACGAATAAAGTTCGACCGCCGCTTGGCCCTGGTATCAGGAGTCTCTATGAAACGACTTAGTACAGCGACGCTCTTCCTCGCGGCAATGCTGACCGGTACGGTAGCCATTGCGCAAAACACTTACCAACTGTTTGGTCCCGTTGATACCAGGACCTCCACGAACACCGTGCCGACGGCATTCGGCACCGCAACGGTTCAGTTGAACTGTTCCTTGACGCCGATCACGGCCACCGTCTCCTACTCTCCGACGGCGAACAATGAAGTGTATGGGAATGTGTTTGCCGATAATTACATTGGGCTCACGGTGAACAGCAATGCAAGGGTTAACATCTGCCGGAACGGATACACCGACGCACCCGAGGGTGGAACCGATTGCTTCAACACCGCATACACGGGTGCGTACTTGGGGCTGACAGGTCAGGATCCTGACACCTTTGTCGCTACCTATGGAGTGCCCGCCCTCGACATCAGCTCGGATCTGGTGGCGGGAGCCGTGCAGGCAAAGTTTGAGCTTCTTGACTTTGGCGTTTCGCTTGGCAGTTCGTCCGTCTGGCTGATCACGAACTGCACCCAGGCTGGCATCGCGCCCGGCGGCAGCATCACCGGGAATCCGATTTCTTCCACGTCTCCGACACCGAGCCAATTGACGCAGAACTTCTTCTTCGATAGTACAAACGGCCAGCGCGTTGAGTTTGTTGCCGACTATTCCGCAGCCGAAGCGGCGGGAGGGTTGACGATCGTTGACGGTACCATCCCGGCGGTCAACAACCAAGCGCTGGAACCGTCTGCCTGGCCAGCGGTGGTGGCGGGAACTTCATTTGCGACGACGGCCTGCGTACCGGACAGCGGCGAGTTGGACGCTTCGGGCAACCCGCTTTGCAAGCTATCGACCATTCTATGTACGAACGGCGTAAGCTCAACGCCAGCGGGAGATAACTGCCCACAATCGAATGCCAAGAACGTCGAGATGTTTCACACATTTGATGCCCCGGCTTCTGCCGTCACCAGTTTCCCCTCCGGTACGGGACTCGGCTTTCTGATGGGAAGCGACAATTGGCCTTCGTCGAGTTGCACCTTCGTCGGCCCTGAGACGGGCGTCCTGTGTCCGCAAAATCCTCTAACATCGTTCTTGGGCGACTTTCGCAGCGGCAGCGGCGGAAGCACAACCAATTCTACGTTCATCGTAGTTTCCGGCGTGCCCCTACCATCTACCCTGGCAGGTTTTTCGCCGGACAACTCTGGCTGGAGTAACAGCAGTACGGTAAACCTGAACTTCCTCACCACTCCGCCAAGCGTGGCGGCCCCGAACAATGGCTTTGTCGCGGCGCCCGTTCGTACCCTGACCTATGGCATCGATAGCCCGCCACCCTATCCCGACACCTCCTTGCCGATTCCGGGCGACGTTACGCTGCCCAAGACGAATCCCGTTACGTGCCCCAGTGTTCCGACCGCGGGAGCGTCGCCTCTGGCGGAAAGTGACACCGTGACCCTGGCGGAGGGCGCGCATCAGCTTCACTACTTTGCAACCGATTGCGCGGGAACCGAAGAACTTGTGTTTACGCCCAACGTCAGCAACCAGGGGAATTGGGCTTCCTTTAAGACGTTGGCCATCAACGTGGATACAACGCAGCCATTGGTTGCCACAGGCCCAACGCTCAACCCGCCGGGGCCGTACCATTGGAAACAGTCTGGGGTAAGCGCCAGTTACAGTTGCACCGATCCGGCGGGAAGCTCGGGTGCAACGCCGTCCGGTGTCGTGGTGTGCGGGCCAACCCCGGCTGCGACCGTTCCTCCAACGCCGAATACCGGCCTGCTGAGTTCTCCGGTCAATACCTCCGCGGTGGGCCCACACACTTTCATCGTGAACGTGCAGGATCTGGCTGGGAACGTGGGCACGCCGGAGTCAGTTACCTACAATGTGGATTACAGCTTTACTGGATTCCTCGCGCCCGTGGAGAATCCTCCCGCCGTCAATGACGACGAGGCCGGAGACGTCGTTCCCTTCAGGTTCAGCCTGGGTGGAAACGCGGGGTTGGCAATCCTGGCAGCGGGGTATCCAATCTCTGTGCCGATTTCCTGCCAGAGTGGGGCCGAACTCAGTGGGGGAGTTCCGACTGCGGAATCTTGTGAGGGACTAACCTACAACTGGTTTACGGGCGTGTACACCTATCCATGGACGACCAGAAGGGCATGGACAAACACGTGCCGGCGGTTCATCTTGCAACTGACTGACGGCACGATGCACGTGGCAAACTTCGCGTTCAAAGATGACAGGTAGTTTTAGCTGCAAGGGACGGTGCGGGCTGCGTCGATCCGTGCGCGGCGCCCCCGCTTAGCTCTTGCTCGTGCTCCGGGGTGGGGTTCTGGAATTGCTCCGGCGACTGGCATCGTCATAGATGCCGTGGAGGTCGGTCCGGTCAAGCAAATGTTCGGAGCCGGCCTCTTTCTTGATTTCATCCAGAAGGGAGAGCACCTGGCTGTATCGCGCTTCCGCCTCGGGGTCGCCGGCAGCGCGCATGGAGTTCGCGATCAGGTAGTTGATCCTTGCGGTGAGCAGGCGAGTGCCGAGCCGTTCGCTTGTTCCCAGAATTCTTTCCAGCTGCTCCCTGGCTGCGGCGCTGTTTTTGATGTTCGCCATTGCTTCCGCCATGTAAACGGAGCTTTGCAGTGAAAGATACTGCAACCCCATGGAGGCTGCCCGTTCCGAAACTGGACGCAGATCACGAAGCGCTACCTGGGGTTGACCGTCAGCAATTGCAACCCTGGCGAGGTTCAATTGCGCGGCTAGGACCTGGTCTTTCTCCGTGCCATGCGACGCCGCCAGCAGTGCCTGCGAAAAGGATGTCTTCGCACCTTTCAGGTCGCCGGCATACATCTGGACATTGCCCTGAGCATTGAGCACCGTGGCCTCCAAAGCGGAGTTCTTTAGTTCGCGAGCGAGCCTGATTGCCTCATCCAGCAGACTTGCCGACTCGCTGCCTCTTCCGGCCTGGGCGAGCGCATCGGCCAGGTCGGCCATGAATTCAGCTAGGTCGCGATTGTGCTGTCCGGCATCGCGCAGGTCCTTGACTGCATCCTGTATCGCACGGATCGCCGCGTCCATCCGGCCCTGATAGAGGAAGACAAGTCCCATCTCGTGGTGGTCGGCTGCGGCATTTTGCACATCGCCTGCCTTGCGCCACAAAGCAAGTGCGTCCATGAAGGAAGAGAGCGCCGGATCGTACTGTCCCTCGGCGGTATACACCTCGCCCAGGCTACCCATGGTTTCCGCAATGTCAGCAGGCAGATTCAGCTTGCGGCGTAACTCGAGCGCCTGCTGCAGGTAAGTGAGAGCGTCATCAGTGTCGCCCCGGGCGAGATAGACTAAACCGATGTTATTCAGGCATAGAGCCTCATACTTAATGTCGCCGGCATCGCGCTGAATCTGCAACGCTTCCTTGTAAGCCTGTAGCGCCTTATCGAACTGTCCGCGGTCGGCCAACAGAACTCCCATGTCGATCAGGGTATCGCCGCTCTCCTTTCCGATTCCGATCTCGCGTTGCAGCTTCAGCGCTTCGGAATAGTTCCGCATGGCGTCATCCGGTTTGCCGAACCCGTTATCCACCTGAGCGATTTCGATCAGGTTTCCAGCAAGGTTGCGCTTCAGTCCAAGCCGGCGATTGATCTCCATCGCGTCCTGGTAGTTGCGCAATGCTGCATCCGGCTTGTTGAGCATTCGATAGGAAATTCCGATGGCCTGCAGTATCAGCGACTTTTGTTCCTGATTATCGAGCTGCACGGCGAGTGCGAGACCGCGGGTCAACGAATCGAGCGCCGCCTGGGGATTGTTGGCCATGATCTCGGTCACGCCCATGCGCCAGATTGCGCGCAAATCCTTGGGATCATTGTGGAGTATCTTCGCGAGTTGCGCGCGAGCCTTGTCGATCTCGCCCTGGTCCAGGTAAAGACCTCCAAGCGCGTAGGCAATATCATTGTTGTTCGGCCGGGTTGCGGCCAGGTTTTCATAGGCGGAGATCGCCTTCGTGTTGTCCTTCAAAATCAACTCGTGTTGCGCGTCGATGAAATACTTTTCGGCGATTGGAGACTGGCGGCTGAGTTCGACCGCCTTGCGCGATGCCTGCTCCGCCTCATGATCGAAACCCAACTGAGAGTAGGATTGCGCGAGCTCAGAAAAAGCCATCGCAAACGATTCGTCCGCTTTTGTTGATTCCTGAAAACTCTTCAATGCCTCCAGGTTTCTTCCACTGTGGAGAAACTCTTCCCCTTGGTTATAGGCGCGGAGGGCAGAAGAGTTGCTCGAACGGGGCGAGAAGGAACTGGCCTGTAGTTCCTTGATCACATCGCTGGAAATGGAAAGGTTATTTCGCACAGCATCGGCGATGCGGCGAACCGCGGCGGGAATATCGTTCTGGTTGGCGGCCTCCACCTTGAGCGAAACCTGGTGGTCCGCTTTTGCATTTTGCAGCGTTAAGTCAAAATGCACACGTTCGCCAAGCCTCACGTACTGGCCCCAGATCACCGTGTCAGCGTCGCTGAATGCCGAGATGCGCTGGAGCATCGCCGGGTCAAGCAGGTTATCGGGCGCAATTCGCAGGTCGGAGAGCACCTGGTGCATCCGGTAAGGAGCGATGGTGCGCAGGTGCTGCGATTCTCCGATCTCGGTGGTCAACATCTCGGCCACGCTGCTGCCAATCCAGTCCAGGCCAGACTCCCCCGTGGCGTTGCGAAGGGGGAGAATGGCGAGGGAGATCGCCGGGGTTGAAGGCGCTTGTGAGGATAGAGGTTTCGAGGACAATGCCGGGAAACGATGACGCAATCCGATGCCGGCAATCAGCACGAGCCCCAGCAGGCCAGCACTCATCGCTAAGACTTGCCGGCGTTTGGTGATGGAGTGCGAAGGCTTTGCCTGAACGGACTTTCCGGCGGCCCACGCATCGAGGTCCCTTAGAATCTCACCTGCGCTTTGGTAGCGGTTTGCGCAGTCACGCTCCAGGCACTTAGAGACGATCCGGCTAAGGTCGCGTGGGACGCTGGCATCCACCTCACTGGCTGGAACAGCCGCTTCCTGCGAGCGCTTAAGCAGACTGGCAATGGCGGTATCGGCCTGATACGGCGTTTTGCCAGTCAACAACTCGTGGAAGATGAGACCAATGGCAAAAACGTCTGAGCGGGCATCGACTTCTTTTCCCAGCGCCTGCTCGGGCGACATGTATTCCATCGTGCCCACCAGCGCGCCAGTCTGGGTCATGGAAGAAGTGAAAGTGCGTGCAAGGCCGAAATCCATGACCACGACCCGGCCCTGCTCACTCCTTACAATATTCTGCGGCTTGAGGTCGCGATGAATCACGCCCTCGGCATGCGCCGCTTCGATCCCAAGGCAGATCTGCCGGGTGACCTCAACCGCCTCGGCGGGCTCGAACTTGCCCCTCTGATTTAGCAGCGAACGCAAAGTCGCCCCATCGGCGAACTCCATGGTGATGAACTTTGTGCCAGCGTCCTCGCCGAGATCAAAGATGCGAATCACATTACGGTGCGTAACCTGCCGGGCAAGGATCAACTCCTGCTTGAAGCGCGCCAGCATCTCGGCGCTGCTAGCGAGCTCCGGGCGAATCGTCTTCAGCGCTATGACCCGATCCAAGTGGAGGTCGTTGGCCTTATAAACGGCACCCATTCCGCCCTCGCCGAGTAGTTCGATCACCTCGTAGCGCTCTTGCAGTACCGTGCCTGGCGTCAAGCACGCGTGGGCCATTCCCTTACCAGCAGTCCCTGGTGCGCTACTGCTCGCAAAGCCGGCTCCCCCCTGCTTGGGGCCCAAGGTGCGGTCAGGATCAAAGTGACTAGGCGCAGGCATTCGAGAACTCCAGAAGCGCGACAACTACATGATCATGATGAAGGACCTTCACAACTGCTGAATTCACCGTCCCCAAAACCGGCGACAAGTACCCACAGAATACGATGCATGCAGTATATACGGTTCCAGAGTTGCAATGCGCAACGGCAGGGAAGAAATTAACGCGGTCATAACTGCCACTGGCAATATATCGAGGCTGACTTGTGACAGCATCGGAGCTGTGAGGAGTTAGAAGACCTTGGTTCAATTCGTCCGTGGCAAGCCCGGCGCCGTCACCTGTAAAAAACTTTTCGCTTTACGGCGAATGGGGCGATGAATAAGCTGGTCCGGTGATGGTGCACGTAGTTGGTATTGCGTAGGATGAGCATGGCACAGTATGGAAAATCGCGATCCTGCCCAATGAGGAACGCGAGCAACCGATCTGCCGGGCGCAGTCGCGAACCTTGTCCGCGGGTGACGTCTTCCGTGCCCGATTGATCCCGGCTTTGGCGGAGGTCTTAGCAATCCCGCTATTGAGAGGAAGCTCAATACGCGTTCTCCCACCATCGCCCGCTGGCGCAGACGATTCGAAAAGCATTGCATGGAGGGACTCAACCCGCGGCACGAGAGGAGTCGTCCGCGCGTCGTATCCCGGCGGTTCAGGCTCGGATCATGCGCCACATGCAGCAACCTCCGCCGGATGGCAACACTTACTGGAGTTGCCGCAAACTGGCCAAGGCAGAGGGCGTCAGCAAATCGACAGTGCAGCGTGTCGGTGCGCAGGCGCGGTTGAAGCCGCATCGAGTAGATCGTTACATGGCCAGTGACGATCCTGAGTTCGAGAACAAGGCGGCCGAAATCATCGGCCTGCATTTGAGCCCGCCACAACACGCCGCCGTGTTCTGCGTGGACGGCACAACGTCCATCCAGGCTATGGACCGCTTGGAACCGGTGTTGCCGCTTTGGCCGGGACGCGCCGAGCACCGTGGGTTTGAGCATTTCCGTCTTGGTGCGCTTTCCCTGTACGCTGCCCTTGATGTGAAGACGGGCAGAACCAGGTCGAACTCTAAATTACCAAGAGTCAGCGCGACGTGATCGATCGCGGCGTCTTTGCTTCAGTCAACGATCTTACCCGGAGACCGCGCCGCTATATCCGCGCATACGAGAAATCAGCATGTCCCTTCCGCTGAACCTACACTGACCCGCAACGTCGAATCAAAAACAACGTTATCACCGGAACAGCTCACCAGTAGCAGTCAACATCAAGAACAAGCTAGGCTGCGGTAGCTAAGTAATGTAGGTTCGGAATACGTCTGGCTCAAACATGATGTCAGCACCATCTCGGCTCCATTCGCACCATACGGCGAACCCCGACTCAACCTTCCACCCTGACGCCAGTCCGCGCCACCGCTCCCGAGCAAGCGAAGTGATTGCCATGAGGCAGTCATCGAGAGCAACAAAATTCCGGCTGAAGGGCAAAAATCTATCTTGACAGCGTAACGTCCCCGTAGTAAGAAGAATACGAGCGGTAGAGGAAAATCAAAAACCGCCTCCTCAAACACTGGCGAAGCGCACCAGTGCTTGAGGAGGCGGTTTTGCGTTTGCGCCATTGAACGGTTTTCAGTGGTAATTGTTAGTTCAATAATTCAGCTCGGTGAAGTTCCGTATTAACCGCAGTGCGGGTTCTCTGTTTAAGATAGCCGGGGATCAACGGGAGATCCCTTGTCGATTATCAAAGCGCAAGCCTGCTGAACCGTACATCAAGGGAAAGATCTCGACAAATAGGGGAGAACAACATGAGTAAATACACGCGAATCATGATAGCCCCTGGCCGGTACGTTCAGGGGAGAGGTGCGATCAACGAAATTGGCGATCACATCGAGTTTTTAGGAAAGACTGTCCTAGTCGTCGGCGGAAAGACCGGTCTCGAAGCAACGAGAAACGGCAGGACCGAGAGCTTTGCTACCAAGCACATAACTCAGTATGAAGAGGTATTCAACAGGGAATGTACCTTTGCGGAAGTTGACCGTCTGATTGCAGTCGCAAAGCACCATAAATGTGACGTCATCCTAGCTAGCGGCGGCGGCAAGACCATTGATACCGTTAAGATTGTGGCGGACAAAATTGGTGCTGCCACGGTGGTTTGCCCCACCATCGCCTCTTCCGACGCCCCCTGCAGCCGCTTGTCGGTTGTATACGACGAGCACGGCGAGTTCGTCGATTTCTACTTTCCGAAGAGAAGTCCTGACGTGGTTTTGGTCGATAGTTCAATCATTGCCAACGGCCCAGTGCGCTTCTTGGCAGCGGGCATGGGCGATGCGTTGGCGACTTGGTTTGAGGCGGACGCATGCGCGCGGTCCTGTGCTCTGAATCTTACTGGCGGGCAAGCACCCTCCACTGCGCTCGCATGTGCGCGCCTATGCTTTGACATTCTCATGGAATCGGGTGTTCAAGCCAAGATTGCTTGCGAAAACAAGCTGGTAACGCCCGCGCTGGACGCTGTGATTGAAGCCAACGTGCTGCTCAGCGGCCTCGGATTCGAAAGTGGTGGTCTGGGTGCGGCTCACTCCATGCAGGACGGATTTACGGTGCTCAAGGAAATCCATCATTTCTATCACGGCGAGAAGGTGGCATTCCTCACCCTGACTCAGTTGGTAATGGAGAATCGGCCGAAACAGATGATCGAGCAGGTTTACGAATTCTGTTACAAGGTAGGACTGCCTATCACCCTAGCTGACCTCGGCATTGACAAGGTCGGGCCAAAGCGCCTAATGGAGGCGGTAAAGCTTTCGTGTTTACCTGGGAAGATCATGTACAACCATGCTTTCCCAATCACCGAGGATATGGTTTACGACGCAGTGCTCGCAGCTGACTCGATGGGGAAGCTCGTGAAGGCCGGGAAGCCGATCATCCAGGAGCACTCCTACAGCGCTGCCGTGGCCGTTTAGCTTTAGCATTTAAAACCAACGAGGCTATCTACGACATATGCCGATTGTTCGCATCATCGCAGGTTGCTGAAGAAGGGGCCCGGAGAGCCGAGAGCTACTAGAACAAACTCGCGGTTTAACGAACAATCAACAAGGTGGGCGCGTTAGTAGGCGCCATTCCGAGGCCGCAAAAGAATTGTTCGGCAACCTGTTAACGCTCAGGTCTAGTTCGGATTTCATCAAGCTAAGGAGGAAGTGTAATGAATTTCTCATTCTTAACAGCATCCAGAATCGTGTGCAAAAGCGGCATTGTCAACGAAATTGGCCCCTACGTAAACCACTTCGGAAAAAAGTTTCTGATTGTTACGGATAGAGTGTTCCGCACGATGGGCGTGCTCGACAGACTGGAAAAACAACTGGATCAACAGGGTATCAACTATGCGTACTTCTTGGATGTCCCTGGCGAGCCGGATGTGGAAGACGTCGATAAGGCATACAAAGTAGCCATCGCCGAGAAGTGCGATACGGTGCTCTCCATGGGTGGCGGCAGCCTGATCGATGTGGGCAAGTCGGTTGCAGCACTCATCACAAACGGAGGCAAGGTAAAAGACTACCTTGAATTTGTCGGAAACGGGGCCAAAGTAGTGAACGAACCGGTACCATTCATTGCCATGCCTACAACAGCGGGCACCGGCAGTGAGGTGACAAAGAATGCGGTGATTGGTTCGAAGAAAGAAAAGTTTAAGCGCAGCATGCGCGACGACAAAATGATGGCAAACATCGTCATCATGGATCCGGCCCTCACAATTGGCTTGCCCAAGAGAGTTACAGCGACCTCCGGCATTGATGCAATGACGCACAACCTGGAAGCCTATGTGACCATTAGGAATCCAACCCCAATAACCAAGGCGATTGCATTTCAGGGGCTTACGCTGGCAGGAAAATACCTAAATCGTGCTTACCAGAAGCCGGACGATCTTGAGGCGCGCGAAGGCATGGCGGTGGCGGCTTTGTGTGGTGGACTATCCTTTTCCAATAGTGGCTTGGGTGCGGCACATGGTATGGGTATGGCACTCAATATCTACTATCCGATACCACACGGCGAGGCCGTCGGTATTACTTTGCCCCATGTAATGCAACTGAATGCCGACAATGCTCCCGGACTCTATGACGAGGTGGGAGAGGCGTTCAGCGGAAAACGTTACAGCAAGAAGGGTGATGGCACTAAGTTCGCGATTGACTTTATCAATCAACTCAACGCCAGTATCGGAATTGCGGCCGATCTGTCGAGCTTGAATGTTTCGGAGGAAATGGCGCTAAAAATGGGCGCAGAGTGTTTTGGGACTAGCATGAGCGGCAACCCCGTTCAGCTTGACGCAAGAGAGTGGGGAGCGCTTTTTAACAAATTGCGCACCAGCGCGGTTGGGAGTGCTGCAAGGTAACGAGCAGCGTTATTAATCAGTTGTAAAGGACAAAATACACCAGATCATAAGGAGAGCGTCAATGATTACAGTAAGGGGAATTGAGCTTACAAAAGCGAACGTGGCTAAGATGATCGATTTTTCTATCCTTCATCCCGACACGGTTAAGGCACACATCGTCGAGGGAATCGAGCTCTGCAAGAAGTACCGTTTCAATTCATTCTGCGTGAACCCAAACTTCCTGCCGATGGTGGTAGAAGGTCTTAAAGGGGAGCCGTGCGTGCCGAGCGTGGTGCTGGACTTCCCGTTCGGATCCGGTTCTGAGGCAATCAAGCTGGCGGCTGCGGAGGAAATGACCAAGGCTGGAGCGAAAGCTCTGGACATGGTAATTGACGTGGGCGCTTTGAAAGACAAGAACTATAAGCTGGTCACCCAGGAAATCAAGAATCTGGTGAAGGCCGGGGGGGGAATCAAGACCAAGATCATCATTGAGGTTGCTTACCTGACCCGCGATGAGATCGTGGCTGCTTGCAAGTGCGTGGAAGACGGCGGAGCCAGTTACGTGAAGAGTTCGACGGGGCGTGCCCCTCACGGACCCTCCATGAGCGAGGTGAAGCTGATGCGTGACAGCGTGTCGAAGAATGTTGGCGTAAAAGTTGCCGGCACCGGTTCGTTCTGGACGCCGGAAATTGCGTTCGGCTGCATTCTGGCAGGCGCAGACATAATTGGTACGCGTTCCGGGCCACAGATCATCGACGAGATCCCACTGATCGAAGAAATCTTCTATGGCAAGGACGTATCGGTTGCAACTGCCGTCGGCGTCGGAAAGTAGGAACCACGAAGACGTTGCCGGTCTAATTCCGTGCGGATCCGATATAGACAGGCAAGAATCAATGGATTGGTTCCGAAACTAATGGTGCGACTGGCTTGCGTGTTTTATTTAACGTGGGCTGAAGTGGGGCAGTTGCAAAGCGGATAGCAACTGCCCAGCAGTTTTGGAATCAGACGGGAATACTCATTCAACAATTACTTACAGGGAGTTCAGTCGTGGGACTTGGGAACATGCCGCGCAAACTCGGGACTGCCCTCGATTCTTATAGCGTCATCGAATCTGGACTAAGTCGAGAAGGAGGGTGCTGATCACGCGTAGCGCGAGCCTTTGAGGAAGGAATACTTATGAAGAGCAAGTACATTATCGGTATCGATGCTGGCACCATGGGCGCCCGTACGATAGTTTTCGACATTCAAGGCAAAGAGATGGGCAGCGCCTACCATGAAACCCCAACAAATTATCCAAGACCAGGCTGGGTTGAGCAGAACGCGGAAGACGTAATCAACCTGGCATACCAATCGACCCGGGAAGCGATTAAGAAGAGCGGAATCGATCCCAAAGACATTGCCGCGGTTAGCTTTACCAACATGCGCTCCACATTTGTGCCGATTGATAAGGACGGCAAGTTCCTCTCGCACATTTTCATCTGGCAGGATCTCCGTGGAACCGAAATGTTTCCTTGGATGCGCGAGAAGCTAGCCGCCAATAACATGACCGAGATGGACCTGTATAACCTTACTGGTTTTCCGATCGGGGCAGTGTGGCCGTCGAGCAAGGTGTTCTGGTTCAAGAAGCACTTTCCCGAACTCTATGAAAAGACCTACAAATTCATTACTCCCCAGGCCATGCTGAGCAAAGCTTATGGTGCGGACGACTACTACGACGATGACGACGACGCAGGCTGGTGGCAAATTCTAAACGCCGACACGTTCCAGTACGATCCCAAACTGGCAAAGATGTTCGAAGTAGACATCGAAAAGTATCCGAAGAACTACCGTCCAGGGACGCACGTTGGGGAAGTGCCTGCCGAGGTCTCCGCGAAAACGGGTCTGCCGGTCGGCACACCGATCATTGTGGGAAGCGGTGACCAGCAATGCGGCGCCATCGGCTTAGGAAATGCCAAAGAAGGAATGGCGTCAGTCTGTCTGGGGACGGCCGGTCTGTGTATCGGTTATTCATCCAAGCCGATTCGCCATCCGCAGGGGAAGAACCATGTGCTAGGTCATGCAGGCACCGATCACTGGGAAATGGAGGGGCATGCCAGTGCCTCGGCGAGCAGCTTCCGCTGGCTCCGCAACACTCTGTGCCAGATGGAGATGGCGACGGCGGACCTCACCGGAGTGGACGTTTACGAACTTCTGACCCGCGAAGCCGCCCAATCGCCTCCAGGAGCGAAGGGCACTATTTACATTCCCTGGTTAGCCGGGGCGGCCTGTCCCTATTACGACTCCTACGCCCGGGCTGTCATCGCCGGCATGACCTTCAATCACAAGAAGAGCGATCTAGTGAGGGGTGCGATGGAGGGCATCTGCTACGAGATGAGAGACATGATCGAGTCTTTGAGGGAAGCTCCCTTCAAGCCGTTCGAGTACTACCGGGTCACTGGAGGTGCGGCCCGCTCGTCGCTGTGGAACCAGATCCAGGCGGACATCTACGGTAAACCCGTGGAGACCGTGAAGTGCAACGAAGCCACTGCCTTGGGTGCTGCCATGCTGGGCGCCATGGGTGTGGGAATCTACAAGGATATCCATGAAACCATTGAGAACATGGTCCACGTGGATAACCGCTGGGAGCCCATCCCCGCGAACGTGCCGGTGTACAACGAATTGTTCAGTATTTTCCGAGACACTTACCAGGCACTAAAGGAGAAGGTATTCCCAGCTATCTCCAAGTTCCAGGGAGTGGTCTGAGCGGCTTTGAGAAAACAAAGAAACCGATGGCCCGTATGGCTTTTGAATTGGCCTCGGCAATCTGAGGAAAAGGGCTGTTAGCAGGAGGTCCGACCGGACCGGAGCGATGTCCTTCGCAGGCCGCAGTGCTTGAAGCATGGGTGGAAGCCCGTGTACTCTTAATCGGGTAGTCGGCTGCTTGCTGCTCCTGTTGCATTATCACCCGTCGGCTTGGTAGAAAGCCTAAGGGAAAGCATTGTTGTCCGGTTCGACAGTTTCCCCGTCTCGCATCAGTCTGGCAAACGAGGAATGGATTCAGGGGAGTTGATTAACCGATCAGCTCTCCTGAGTTCAATCGGTATCTTTGCTTGCGGAAGGGAATTCAGCTGCCGGCGTTCGGGAACTGGGAAGAATTTATTCCCGAGTCCGATTGTCACCGCTCAGGTGCCGGCAATAACAATGAGGCCGGGGCGGCTTGATCGGTCCTTAAAGGAGAGTGCAATTATGCAATGGATGGCGCAAGCGGTTATCTTCGACCTAGATGGCGTACTGATCGACAGTGGAAAGGACATCGCCAATGCTGTCAATTTCACGCTGCAAGCTCTCGGACGTCCCACCTTGCCTTCCGCCCAAATCATCGGATACATCGGCCCCGGCATTGAGGGCATTTGGCGCCAGTGTCTTGGGGCGGACGCCGAGCAGCTTCTTAATGTGGCTCTACCCATCTACAAGGCGCGCTATCGTGAATATTGTGTGGTCGAGACGACCTTCTATCCGGGAATTCCCGAAACACTCTCCCAACTGAAGTCTCGCGGAAAGACCATGGCGGTGGCCACGAATAAGCCGGAGGTCTTTACCCGGCGCATTTTGGAGGGACTGAACCTAGCCCAATATTTTGAAGTGGTGGTCGGCGCCGAATCGGTTCAACGCAAGAAGCCTGACCCGGAAGCCATTCAGTTGATTCTTGCCAAACTGGGAGCGCCTCCGGAAACGACTCTGGTAGTGGGTGACGCGAGCACCGATATTCAGGCCGCGAAGGCCGCCAAAACGATCTCTTGCGGAGTGACCTACGGCTATGGAAGTCGTCAGGAAATCTTAGGAGCCTATCCGGATTTCGTGATCGACCGGGCGGAACAGTTGTCGCCCTTAATTCTTTAGTGTGCCCTAGGCGGAGCCAGAGGGAACGGAGATGGGCACTCGCAGACGCTCCCCTGAGTTCGTCCGCGCACGACTCGCGTAGAACGCCTGTGATGACTTTACGCTGGCGCGCCTCGCGGGGCACAGTTCAATTACGATCACGCACCGTATCGCGATTTTCAAGCCTGTGAAGTTGAACCTGCATCTGCGTTGCCGGCGTTGTCACTGATAATGTGAGAGGGTTGATCGCGCGGCGTTTAGTGCCGCCCGCGCGCTTGACTCTCTTAGCACCTCCGGGTGCCGTTTCTGGTGAACAGCCATCCAAATCGCGACGAACCTCAGCGGATGGGAGCCGCGTACATGAGCCCACCTTGGGTCCAGAGGCTGTTTGAACCGCGGGCCAGTTTCATGACTGATCCGGAACCGAGGTCGCGTTCGAAGATCTCACCATAGTTGCCAACGGCTTCGATCACCCGCGCTGCCCAGGTGTCGTCGAGTCCGATAAATTGGCCGTAGCCGTGCTGCGTGCCGAGCAGGCGCCGGATCACCGGGTCGTCGCTCTTCTTCATCTCAGCGAGATTGGACTTGGTCACTCCGCTCTCCTCGGCCAGGATCAGAGCTTCGACAGTCCAATTGACGATGGTGGCCCATTGCGGATCGTCAAGGCGATAGGTGGGCGCCAACGGGTCTTTGGCGATCACGTCCGGCAGGATTTCAAAATTCTTTGCCATGCCCTTAAAGGCAATTCGCTCGTAGGCCAACTGCGAGACGTCGGCAGTGATAGCGGCGCAGTTGCGAGTGATGAAGGCCGCCTCCATTTCGCCTTCCTCCTGGAAAGAGAAGGGCAGCCAGTTGATCTTCACACGCGTCATATAACCCTCGACCTGGGCCTCGATTTCGGTGCCGCCGAGGAAACAGACTTTCTTGCCGGCAAGGTCCTTCGGAAAAGTAACTCCCATTGTCTTATTCACAAGAAAGCCCTGGTAGTCAAAGAAGACAGGCCGCGCAAATCCCAAATCCGCGTTCGCTGCATTGACGAGATTCGGAGACCCTGTGGCAAGCAACGCAATTTCGCCGGACTTGAGGGCTTTCAAAGCGTCCTGTTCGTCTCGGTAGGGCACGACGGTGAACCTGGCGTCCGGCCCGAGGACAGCCACGGCCACTGCCTTACAGATATCAAGGTCAAAAGCAGAGTGATTGCCATGCGCATCCTGGGTGGAATACTCGGGCTCTTCGATGTTGATTCCGCAGGGCAGTGAGGCGGAAGCCTTGATCTTATCAAGTGTGGTCCCGGCGCGGGCCGCCGCAGCTAGTCCTATCACGAACCATGCAACTAAGAGTACAAGTCCGGAAATTCTGCTCATGCGTGCTCTTTCCTCGCAAATACCAACGGCTAGTCGTGCGGTAGGAATGCGGCGGCCGGAGAGAAGACCGGGCCGCCGCGAAAAAGGTGGGTGCGAAGGGCTTTAGTTTGTTGGCCAGGTTCCGGATGTCGGTAATCCTGGGTTCGTGCTGGGTCTCGGGTTGACGTCCGCTGGAGCCGGATCGATCAATGTGCCGTTCACAATATCGGTCGGCGTAATTTGGAGAACACGGCATCCCTCCGCATTGAAGTGAGGAAGGCTCAACACCTGATCAGACGGAATCATCGCGTACTGCGCTGGCAATGGCACTGCTCTGCCCTTCAATCGGGCGTTGTCAAAGGCCGAGAAGAGGTTGCCGACACCAGGGGTGTGGTCATCGGAGGGCCCGAGGTACTTCTGTCCATACGTCTTCTCACCCGATGCGCGCGCCGAGGCTTCGTCGGGTAGATCGGCGAGCGGAGTCAGATTGAAGAGCTCATCGATAAACTTGATAATCGAGCCATGCTCGGTGGCTTCATGAGAAATAGCATGGACTTCGCTATAAGGCGAGATCACGATCATTGGAATACGGGGACCCTGATCGAGAGCGGCTCCAAGAGGATCGAAGGAGCGAATCTGCGGCTGGGTGTGGTCATAGAGACCATCGGTTTCATCGTAGGTGATGATGATGGCGCTTTCCGGCCAATACTTGCTGCCGGCGATCGCGTTGATGGAGTCGGCCAGGAGAGCCTCGCTGATCTGCGCATCGGAGTAGCCGGGATGGTCGTCATTTCCCGTGAAAGCTGCCTTGACCGCCGGGCTGGGAGAGCGAGGAATCAGGCTGTCAAGGTTGCCATATCCGCCACGCACATAGAAGACTCCGCCATTTTGAGGTAAAGCATTGGCGTTGATCGCGGTAAAGAAATCGCCGAGACCTTTCAGGTGCGCCTGGGTTTCGCCGAGGTTATTCGCCTCATAGCCGAAATATTGCGGGCCGTTGTGATGGGCGATGTAATTGACATGGGTTGCAGTGGCGGAAGGATCGGTCAACTCGTGATCATAGCCTTCCTGGAACCAACCCCAGTTAACCGGTTTGTTGTGGTCGCCCGCAATTTTCTTGATGTCTCCCTGGACATCCAGCAGATCGAACGCGGGGTCTAGGTCAGCAGCCGTAATGTGTTCAATCTGATCTCCCATAAAGGAGAGCGGCAAAGTAGCAAAGGTGAGGTTGGAAGACGGGTTGGTGCTTGGCGCGCCCCCGCTTTCAGTGGGCTGTCTTTCACTCGGGGGCGTAAGTACGTCGAGAGCCGATCCCCAGAAGGGTTGCGGATCTCCTGTTACCGGAAGTTGCGCGTTTGTAGTTGTAAAGTTGCTGCCCAACTCGGGATGCTTGACCCACTGCGTCACGCCCGACTGGCCCGCAATCATGGCGATAGCGTTAGGCGTCGAAGGCCCGATCACGGTGTCAAAAAAGTTATCGAAAAGCGTGAAGCGATCCGCGTAGTTCCAAAGAAATGGAGCCGTGTCGCAATCCACATGGCTGACAACCAGCTCGCCTTTTTGCACTTGCTGTTCGGTCGGCGCCGGACCGGTGTAGGTTGTTCCATCGGGGCTCAACGTCCCAGTCAAGCCTTGCTCGACGAAGGCATAGCGATTGTTCTGGGCGACATTACTCGTACTCAGATTCAGCTTGGCGTCGATGGCGGCATGAGCGTGATTCACCGAATCGGTGTCCTCCGGGTAGAGAAGCACCGCATTGCCATTGACGTCGGTGACCGACTGAGGAATCTTGAAGGGGGAAATCGTGCCCACCGAGCCATTTGTCAAAACGATCGGTTGGACAAAGCCGGGCGTTTCGCCGGCAGGTTGAGAAAACAGTCCCCGAGCTCCAGGGTAGGTGCCAAAGTAGAAGTCAAAGGAGCGGTTCTCCTGGAAGAGAACGAAAACGTACTTGATTTTCTTTTGGAGCAGATCGCGCTTCTGCGCATGAGTGAGATAGGGCGAATCCTCAACTCTGCGCGTGAACCGGGCGACTTCATTGCCAGACCTCGGTGCGATTTGCACAACTCGATCGCTCGCTGCGTCTTGGGCAAACGCGATGGTTGGCAGCATCATCGACGCCGCCATCATCAGGGACGTGCAGGACCTTACCCACTTACTTCTATTCATAACGGTTCCTTTTCCGGATTGAAAGCTTGTTGCACCTGCGATTTTCGCCGGACCTGCTAGCAGAACTCGGAAACAGGCGCGCTCCGGCGAGGGTTGCTTCCCAGACTCGGCGCAACGTTATCAAAGTCATCTCGATGTGTTGGTGAAAGCGTTGTGAATATTTAGTGAAAGACAATTACAGGGAAGATCGTTCGCAACCTCACACGCGATAGCGTTCGATAAATTTCACGGCGACGAAACGCCAGTTCGTGTTCCGGCTCAGGGTAACCCCGGTTACGGCGTGACTCAAGCTCACACATGTAGCTTAACTTTCCAGTCCCAACAGTCCCACTTTCGCTGAAGGGGAACAATCGATGACGCGACAAATACTCAGCCCCTCTGGAGTGGTTGCGAGCCGCCGGCGCGGAGATTGTCTACATTCATTCCAGTGGCCACGCCTCCACATCCGATCTTCGAGAATTCGCTGCGGCGGTCCGAGCGAAGATGGTTGTGCCGGTGCATGGCGTGAAATGGGACGAGGAGTCGCACGGTTTCGGAGCGGTCAGCCGCCTTGCCGACAACGGGGAAACGATGGAGATTCCATGACAAGTCGGGTCGTGCCCTCCTATCCGCATTCGGGAATTTTTCCTTCGGCATTTGGCCTGGTCGGCTTAACCGGCCAATGTCTGGCTACTCGGAGCTTGCTTAGAGGTTTCAATCCTGAGATCCCAGGCTTCGATTGCAGGGCCACTCTGCGCGATTCAGGCGAGACTGTTTTACCTGCCGCTGTCGATTTGAGCAAGGTAGGGAGTTGCACGGTCGTGCTACCGGCATGATGAGTTGATGATTGCTTCGCCGGGGTCGCGCTTAGTGGAGCGATCCAAGGCCTGACCACCGAGGGCGGCGCGGAGAAGTCGTCGAGGCAAGAACCCATCCGTAGTCGATTTGCAGCCCCTGTTCCTCCTCGCCACCGGCTCTACAGATGGAGACCACTCAACACATTTTTATGAAGTCCAAGGTTCAGATTTGTCCGACTGCGCTCCAATTTGCACCAGCGGGGCCAAAGAACACTGCAAATGACATCTGGTCAGGAGTTTATCGGCGCTCCCGAAAATTTTTCTGGAGGCCGCTGGTGGCCCGAGAATCTCGCGCCACCACCGCTGGATCCGTCCTTCCACCAAACGCCCGCCGCACTCGTGCATATAGGACCACTGTGAACATCCCTCCGGTGTCCCACGGAAAACGCACCTCGCGGCCGACGCCGAACCTGGTTCGCCCAGCAAGCCACGGTTGTCCGTGAAAACAGAATCTGGCGGGTGGACTGCTTCTCTACGCACGAGCTTTCAGGATCGTATTTCGATCCTGAAGGCTTTTTCCAAGATTTGCACCAATGGCCTCCATCGGCCATTTTGCGGCAAATTTTTCGCTAACGTCTTGCTGATGAGATACTTAGTTTGACCCACTGATGGGGCCAGTCCCAGAGGCTGAATGGATGGAATTGACCACGTGCTGGAGCAGCGAGGGCAAGAATCGGTGACCCGATGGGAGACCCGGCGAAAGCCGAGGACGTAACCGGGTGTTCGGTCTATCTCCCGATCCCGTCTTTACGGGATGATTATCTCTGCAGCCGGGATAGGAGCAGGGGCCCTGGACTGGTCCGAACCCGCCCGGACCCCAACCCTGGGCTGAAGGTCGCCGTCGCGAGACACTGGCGTGGGCGTGGTGCCGATCAGGCCTCATGGCCGATAGGGCGTCACCGGCAGCTGCTCGAAGCGGGCCTTCAATTGCAACGCGAGATAGCGGGAGTAATGCCGCGACTGCGCCAGGTTGCCGCCGTGGAACCATAGGCCCTCCTGCGCCGTCGGCGTCCACATGTTGCGGAGTTCTCCGACCCATGGTCCCGGATCACGTGCAGTTCCAGAACCCAGGCCCCAGCACGGCCCGACCGCGTCGGCCACCTCCCGGGATATCAGCTTCTCCGCCCAGCCCGTCATCGATCCGAAGCCCGTCGCATAGACGATGACATCGGCGGCGAGCAGGCTGCCGTCCTCGAGCAGCACGCCGTCTGGGACGATCGCCTCGATACCGGAATCGCTGCGAAGCTTGATGGCACCGTTGATGATCAACTCCGACGCGCCCACGTCGATGTAGTAGCCGGAGCCGCGGCGCAGGTATTTCACCCCCATCCCGGACTCGTCCTCGCCGAAGTCCAACAGGAAGCCGGCCGCGCGCAGGCGGTCGTAGAACGCTGCGTCCTCCTCTGCGATGCGCGCCCAGATAGGCCGCTGCACGTCCGGCATCAGCCGGTAAGGCATGGAGGCGGCCAGGAGGTCCGCGGTATCGGTGTCGATGCCGGCCGCGACCGCCTCCTCAGAATAGAGCGCGCCCCAGCCCAGCCGCAGCATGGTGTCCGTCTTGACCACCAGGGTCGATGATCGCTGCAGCATCGTCACGTCGGCACCGTGCTCCACCAGGTCGGCGCAGATGTCATGGGCCGAGTTGTTGGACCCGATGACGACCACGCGCTTGCCGGCATACGCGGCACCCCCTTCATGGCGGCTGCTGTGGTGCTGTTCCCCCTTGAAGCCGTCCATGCCGGGAATGGACGGTAGTTGCGGCAGTCCAGCCATTCCGGTCGCCAGCACGAGATGGCGCGGCTGCAGCGTGACCGGTTCGCCGTCGCGATCAACCTGCACGGTCCAGAGCCCTCCCTGCGTGTCATAGGCGGCCGAGCGACAGGTTGTGCTGTTCCAGCAGTCGAGTTCCATGACCCGCGCATACATCTCCAGCCAGTCGCCCAGCTTGTCCTTTGGCGTAAACACCGGCCAATGCGCTGGAAACGGCAAGTAGGGGAGGTGGTCGTACCAGACGGGGTCGTGCAGGCACAACGACTTGTACCGGCTTCGCCAGTTGTCACCGGGCAGTGCGTGCGTGTCGACGATCAGGGCGGGAACTTTTAGCCGCTTCAGCCGAGCGCCGAGCGCCAGGCCACCCTGGCCGCCGCCCACGATCAGCACGTAGGGCTGCACCGTCCGCCCGATGCTCGCCGCCTCCTCGGCCCGGCGGTCTAGCCAGCTCCGACGATCCGCCTGGCCCGGCCGGGGTGCGCCGCGTTCGCGGGTGGGCCCCTCCGCCTCCTCATGGCCCTTCAGCGCACGGGCGGCGGTCAGCAGAGTCCAGCAGCGGCCCTGCCGCAATCGGACATGGGCCCGGCCGCGCGCCAAAGCCGTCTCAAAGTCCAGCCAGCCGTCGATACCGCCGGCGACATCCGCGGCGCCCGTTACGCGCCAATGGCTCGCCCGCACCTTCGCGGCGCGATCCGCAACCATCTGCCGGATCGCCTCCTGTCCCTCCAGGGTGCGGATGGTCCAGGTGAAGGCGATCAGGTCGCGCCAGTAGCAGTCGGCGGCGAACAAGGCGGCAACACGATCGGGATGACCCGTGCCGAGGGCTGACTCGAACGCCGATGCCCACTCCTGCAACCGCGCGACAGCATCGGACATGGCGGGATCAGCGGGTGACATGGCGGAACCCCGCATCGGCGGCCTCAAGCGCCAGGTCGATATCGGCATCCGTATGGGCGCAGGACATGAATGTAAAGATATGTCATGTAGTGAGCATTCGCAAGTATCAGCCGTGGTCGTGCCCGCAGGGTGGCGAAGAGCCAGCGTTGGCCACTGCGCTCCCATTGCTCGCTGCCTTGCAGGGCCACTGGCCACCCGCTCGACACCGGGCTCGGGCGCAGCGGCCTCCAATCCAAGGTCCGGAAAAATTCCAACTCAACATCAACCTCGACCGTGGGATTGGCTCTCGGGTCGAAAACCACCGGGCTTTGATTCGTTTAATTAGCGTGCACATAGGTCACCTTGCTCTTCCCTATGGAGTGCAACATCAGATCGACCACCTGTTCGTAGCTCTTGAGATTGTCCCGCACCATCGCGCGACTCACCTTGCGGATGAACTGCTTGTCGCCGTCCGCGGTGATATATTCGGCCGGCGATTTACCATCCATCCGGGCCAAAAACAGGAAGGCAAGAGTGCGAACCGTATGGGCCTCCAGAGTGGCAAGCGCAACGAAGTCTATGACGCCGAAGTAGTCCTCCACCATCGCCTGTATCAGATTCATGTAGGCCAGTGCCCACTCCTTGTTCTTCACCGCCTTCAGCATCAGGTGATTGGTGACAAAGCCCTGGGCTTCAAAAAGGAAACTTGGGAAAAAATGAGTGCGCGGGTGCCGGCGCAACAGGATTGCGACCCCAAGTTCCCCGTTGACAACCCTATCGGAAGCAAGCATGATTTCGTCGAACGGATGACTTATCCCCACACGACCGGCAAACCGTCCTAAGCTGGAATACAGCGAATCTTCCGGAAACTATCGACGCGTCTTCCCCTGTCTCTCGCCCTTTCTACTGCACTGTTGCTGGTGTCTGGGTGCGCCGTTCATCGCGTCCAAGGGGGCGCGGCCGCGGTGGTTCCGCCCCCGGTCGTTGTCGCCGGGACGATCCGCGAGGCATTGCCCAATGATTATCTCCGGGTTAGTTTTCTTCCCGTCGGTGTCCCGGTCACTAGCCTCTCCCGCCCCGGCGCCTTGCGCGCCTTCGTCACTGCTACGTCGCTCTACTCCCCGCCGCTAAAGATCGCCGATCTTCCAGCCTATTCCGGCCTGGTCAACAACGATGACAATGTGCTGGTGGCCATGCGCTGCCGTCCAGAGCATCCGGAGACCGTCAACGCGCTGCTAGCAACCTGGCCCAACGTTTTCCTCGCCATTCAGCGCGACGTACCACTCGACTCCGGCGCCTGTACCTCCACGCCGACTGACCCAGCCACCCAGGCCGCTTGCTACGCCAGGGATTTCCGCGACCCACCGGCCACATCCGTCCCCACGCCGTTGGCTAACAGCTTCAACTACGCCGCTGTGCTCTTCGACGCCAAACACACCGCGCTCGCCAAGTGGCTCAAAGACAACTACGGCATCTTCCCCGCCTTCAGCGGCATCGGCTACTCCGTCAAGGACTCCTATCACCTCGACATCCAGCCGATGACCTCACAGCAGATCTTGGTCAAGTCCATCTCCTCGGAATACATCCTGAAAAATGTTCCGCTCGCTGCTGCCGGCTGCCGCTGCATCAGCGTCCCGCCCTACCCCGGCCGTTCCAGCGGCCGGATCGACCCAGATTTCATTGCGCAAGCCGGAGGCGATGGAGTTTGCGTACAGGTTGAAAAGCTCGCGCCAGCCTCACCCTAATCCGATCGACACCTTTTGGCACGTCCGAGAGGAACCGCATGCAACCGATTCGAGATTGGTAACGACTGACGCACCTATCGAGCACATCACTCGCAATGGCATTCGGGGTGCGATGCCGACTAGTCAGGACTAATCTGCCGTCGATGAGTGACTCGGCGATTTACCACTCGTCGCGATTGTCGTAGCGGGTCAACTGGCAACGGTTACTTGTCCAACAAGCCGGTGGTACATCGAGAACAGGCAATCCGTATTTCTCCGGCCCCTGATGCCAGCGACTTAACCGTGACGGCTCGCGCTCATGCGCAGGTTGTGGTGCGCACTGTAATCGTCAGGTTAATGAGTAATTGCTTGAGCAAGCCTATTTTTAGAACCATGCGCCCAGCTGCGATACGCGGCTCATGGGAAATATAAATGAGCGCACGTGTCAGGGTTCAGAAATCAGGAAGCAGCAATCAGGGATCGCAGAATTTATACTTGACACCGATAGAAAATCCACTACCATAGGGTTGTGGATAAATTGGGTACAACATTTGCGGCTTTGTCTGATCCCACCCGTAGGGCGATGATTGAACGACTCTCCCATGGGCCTGCCTCTGTGCATGGATTGACGGAACCGTTTGCACTCTCGCAGCAGATGATTTCAAAACATATTGCCTACCTGGTTCGGGCGCGGATTGTGATCAAGACGAAGCGTGGACGAGAGAGTGTGTGCACGCTTAGGCCGGAGGAAATAAAGACGGTCAGCGACTGGGCGATCAGCTATCGCCGATTCTGGGAAGAGAGTTTCGACAAGCTGGACGCGGTTGTGAATCAAATGAAAAAAACGGAGGTCAGAGATGACAAAAAACACGGTGAACGAGACAGAGCGGATGGTTGTCACAAGAGTCTTTGATGCCCCACGAGAATTGGTTTGGAAGGCGTGGACAGACCCGAAATATGTGATGCAGTGGTGGGGGCCGAAGGGTTTTACTGCGCCCTTTTGCGAGATCGATTTTCGCGTTGGGGGAAAACTTCTCTGCTGCATGAAGGCGCCGGATGGGCAGGAGTTCTGGAATGCCGTTGAGTACTACGAGATTGTCCCGCACGAGAAGATCGTTTCCTTGATGTACTTTTCGGACTCGAAGGGAAACAAGATTGATCCTGCGCAATTAGGAATAGAACATGAGGCCATAGACGGTGCGTACGACGTGACCATCTTTGAGGATCTCGGAAACGGCCAGACGAAGCTCACGTTCATTGGGAATGAACCCCTGGAGAGCGCGAAAAATAGCGGTCAAATGGAAGGCTGGAACCAGATACTCGAGAAACTTGCTGCGGTTATTGCGGGGCTAGTGCAGGCGGAATAAGAAGTTGAAGTTTTGACGATCGTCAAACGCGAGATACAGCTAAGGGTGGCGGGAGGCGGCTTAGTTCGGGCCTCTCGTCACTAGGCCGAATAGTCGCCTGTCCGGATAAGTGATCCTTGGCTCAACTGTTGCCAATGCACTCATCCATCATGGGTTCCTCACCCATAACAGGATCGGTCCTGATAAACGTTAGAACCATATCGGAACTGCCCCGACAAGAGGCGCGTGGGTGTGCGGATATTCTCTGGTCGGGGCAGTTTTGATAGTTGCGACGCTGGAGTTCGTCCAGCATCAGCTTCCTGAGTCGGGTCACAGTAACCTCCTAGAGCGTGTTTGGCTCTGTTGACATCCTCGTGGTGGGCAACCGTTACGCCAAAAGAGCTTCCTGCGAGACCTCTTTTGAAGAAAATACAGGACATTCACGACGGCATCGCCCGCCGGGCCTACGACTTATTCGCCTCCCGCGGATTCCTTCCCAGACGCCACGCCAAACCATCCAGTTCTGTGGGCGGCCACCAAGGACCATTGCGCGCCATTCGGCGAGGTGATCGAAATGGCTGAGGCATAGCTGCAGCCTATAACCATCTCGTTGGTTGCTCCCTTCTCTCATCAGGGACGCTCTCATGTGTTCTTCGTCACAGAAGAACACAGTGCGGATCTTACCAACGAGGCAGTTCCTCCTTCCGATCCAACACCGACTCTGGTTTGTCATCAACGAATGGATCCAGGCGTGCAGCCTGATTGTTCGCCCATTCGATCCACTCGTTGCGCCGCGCCTGCTCCTCTGCCGGCTGCGAAGCCGCCCACTCTGCATAGGCGGCTGTAAACCGGCGGATTCTCTCCGCTGCCTCCCATTCGTCCATCCATTCGTTTACGCGTTTGAATTCCACGGCTCCTACAGCGAAAAAGGCAAAGCTGAGGCGAAGGCGAAGAAACGCGGCGGATGGCTTATTAGTCGTGTGCCGCGCGGAACTAGTAAGCGGCGTTACATCGTGCTCCCGGAAAAGGTGTCATTCTAATGCACTTCTTCGATCACCGGCGGCATGGACACATCATCGGCTCTGTTTACCTCGTGCATTTCGCACGGCGCTACCACGGCAAGCAGCATTAGCGAAAGGAGAGCGCCAGCGCCAGCGAATCGTGACGGAAGCCGAATTCTATGCCTATCGTGAACTGTGCCGCCAGCCGTGGCGCGATGTTGTGACGATCCTCTATGGCACAGGGATGCGTCCAGGCGAAGCTTACAAACTTCGATGGGAACACATTCTTTTCAGGGGGCAGCAGAGCATAATTCAGATCGCAGAGGGCAAATCGCCGGCGGCGAAGCGCTTTCTCCCGATGCTGCCTGAGGTTTATAGTGCATTGAACGAGCGTTACGAAGCACAGCGCCGCCCAGCCAGAGGCTGGGTGTTTTCCGCTGGCTCCGAATCCGGCCACTTGGAAGAGAGCAGCGCGAAGATCGCTCACGCCGATGCGTTGAAGAAGATTGGTGCGGCATGCTCGGCATACGAGTCTTGGAAGGAGAATGGTAGCGAGGGCAACTGGCAGGAGGTTGTGATTGCTGCGACAAAGCTAGAGGCCGATTACGTCGAGCGGCAGGCCGATGTGATATCGGCCGGGTTGAAGCCCTTTGAGCCGTACTGCCTTCGTCACTCCGCGCTCACTCGACTCGCAGAGAGAGGCTGCGATGCGTTCACGCTGGCGCGCATCGCGGGGCACTCTTCCATAACGATCACACAGCGGTATTGCCATCCTCAGGCCGATGCGATCGAACGTGCGTTTGCGGCACTGGGGCCGACGAAGAAGTTGGGGAGCTAGTCCGTCCCAGCGTTTAAGTGTAGCGATCAGACTTACCCGTACCAGTTTCAGCCATAGAACAATCTAGAAGAGGAGGATACAAGCATGAGGGATTTTGAGGATGTTGATGGGGATTGTAATGAGAGTCAACCGCGCTGGGATGGCGATACTGACGCGTGGAACCTTGATGACATCACCATCGAAGCCCTCGGATCAGATTTCGTGGAGCCTGAAAACTTTCCATTCTAATCCGCCAGAGTGAAGCGCCGCTAACGAAGCAAGCGTCGTAGCTACTTTTGTAGAGCTTTCAATGCGGCGTCTCCACCCTGGACATGGCCTGCATTGCGTCCCGTTCAACCCAGGTCTGAAGGGTAGTAGAGTTTCCAGTCGGAATCATAGGCGGGTTCATTCATCGCATAATCCAAATAGAACTTGAATGATAGCGGTAGTTGTCTCAGCGGTTGGAGCTGCGCGGCTGATAGGCCAGCTTTCTCCAGCAAGAAGCCTAGTGCCTGATGATACGGGTACGCATACCTGGTGAGTTTGAGAAGGCGAATAATTTCAGGGATGGAGATCCTGTCCCGGATCCGCCGAGCAGTGTCCAGCACGGATGGGATTCCGCCCGCGTACTGTGGCCGCACGACGCTGTCGATTAGGGTTCGCTCCAGGGAAGTAGATCGCAACGTCTCTCCAGTTGGTCCAACGACCTCTATGACTCCGGCGTTTCCGGTGTTCTTGCCGTTGAGGAATGTGATTGTTGTCGAGTTGGTATGAAAGACATATGAAGAAGATCGAGGGGCATTTCGAAACGCTTGGTCAATGCGGTGTTGGCTGAGGCGGGAGGTCGTCTTTTTGGGTGTTTGTTCATGGTTTACAAAGACCTCGCCTAATGGCAATAAACCATGGAGGTGGAGAGCTGTTGCGTGAGAAAGATACGAATTCTTGAAGAAGGAGGTAGCAAACTGCAGGTGTGAGAGATTGCCGGTGACATATCGCGACTTTCGACCATAATCCTTGGAAGAGATTTCGGCGATTCTGGCGATCTCGTTTTCAAGCAGGAAGCTAATAAGTCCCCCCGCTGTCAGATACTCTGGGGCATTCCAGTCTTTCCGGTGCGCCTTCAGGTAAGCCACAAAATCTTTACGGATCCAGGCCCGAGGTGGCTGAGCATCAATGTCGGCTTTGATGACGAGCTGGGTCTTGAGACGCATTTTTTCCCGTTCGGTGGTAGGTATATATACCTACCACCGAACGGAGAATTTGTAAGCAGAAGCACCCTGTAGCAGGTATATATACCTGCTACAGGGTGGAACGGATTGGGCGAGAAACGGGGTCAACTTGTCAAAACCTTTACAGATATTGACAAGTGTCTAGGTTTTGTTAGAATTGCCCTATGAAAACCAAGGCGGAGCGAGTTGATGCATTCACACGGCAACACACACTCGTCCGTCCCAAAGATCTCAAGGCGCTCTCTGTCTCCCATTCGCATCTCTGGCACCTCACAAAAAGCGGCAAAATTGAACGCATTGGCCGCGGCCTGTACCGCGCCAAAGGCACTGCCGTTTCCGAGTACGAAACGATTCTGGAGGTTTCGAAGAAGGTTCCGCTCGGTGTCGTATGTCTTTCTTCGGCGCTGCGTTATCACGAACTGACAACCGAGAATCCCTTTGAAATCTGGATTGCCATCGAGCGCGGGGCCTGGACACCAAAGATGGATTATCCCCCAATCCGAGTTGTGCATTATTCCAAAGCTACATTCGAGTTCGGTATCCAACTCCATTCGGTGGCAGGCGGGAAACTTCGTGTCTACAGCCCCGCCAAAACTGTCGCAGACTGCTTCAAGTTTCGATCCAAAATCGGAATGGAAACGGCAATCCAGGCCCTCCGAAGCTGCTTTCGCGAAAAGAAAGCTTCAATAGATGACCTGTGGAGTGCCGCGAAGGTCTGCCGAGTGGCAAATGTGATGCGGCCGTACATGGAGTCTCTGGTGTGAGTAAGATTCCAGTCAATACGGCAGCCTCGGTGAAGCAACGCCTGCTGAACAGAGCCCGGTCCCGCAGGGAGGATTTCAATCTCCTCCTGACCAAATATGCCTTGGAGAGGGTGCTTTATCGCATCAGCCAATCGCCCCACAAGGATGCCTTTGTTCTTAAGGGAGCGCTGCTCTTCGAGCTTTGGACGGAACAGTCACATCGGCCTACCCGGGATGCAGACTTCTCGTCGCATGGCGAAAACAGCCTGGAACGATTTCAGGGGATCTTCGAAGAGATTTGCGCGATGTCTGTTCAAGACGACGGCTTGATCTTCGATCCGGCCTCAGTGAAGGTTGAACGGATCAAAGAGGACCAGGACTACGAGGGTCTCCGGGTCACCTTCCTCGGATTCCTCGAAGCAGCGCGCTTGCCCGTGCAGATCGACGTTGGCTTTGGCGATGCCATTACTCCTGAACCGATCGAAACGACGTTTCCAACTCTTCTCTCCGGCCCGGCTCCTGTACTGCGCGCGTATCCAAGAGAAACGGTGGTTGCCGAAAAGTTCGAAGCCCTAGTGAAACTCGGAATGATAAACACGCGCATGAAGGACTTCCACGATCTCAGCACCATCAGCGCGCTGTTTTCCTTCGATGGCCAGAAGCTCTCGGAGGCTATTCGCCGGACCTTCGAGCGCAGAAAGACTGCGCTACCGCTCAACCTGCCTCCGACTGCTCTCACCCCCGAATTCTTCGATGACAAGACCAAGAATGCTCAGTGGAACGCCTTTTTGTCGAAGAACAAGCTGTACCTCGAGCCGGTCACCTTGCCTGAAGTGGTCGCCGCCATACGAGGCTTTGTGATGCCAGTTTTGCTGTTCCAGAACGGAGCTGAACCTAAAGCGCGCACGTGGCGACCCGGTGGTCCATGGCTCAACGTCGAAGAGTAGACCTATTACTCAGCATCCAAGCTGGGAGCTGCGCTGCACCATCACCTACGTGTATCAGCTCTTATGGGCGGGAAGAATCGACGGAGCAACCAAAGTGGGACGGCAATGGAAGATTCCGTCGGAAGCCATCAACAAGAGAGTGTCCTCAAGCCAAGCGATCGCGGCCACGATCGCCAGCCCGAAGTTGAATGCCAAAAACCGCGCACCGCGCCTGGAGAGTCTATGACCACAATTGCTTTGCGTAATCAACTAGTTAGCACCAAAGAAGCCTCCGAGATACTGGGCCGTTCGCCGGCCACGCTGAAGCGCTGGCGCTACGAAGGGGACGGGCCAAAGTATGTAGAAATCCGGCGCAGAATCCGCTACGATGTCTCCGTTCTTCAGGAGTACATCCGGACGAACACACGAGTGCCTTCCGTGCGGGCTGCATTGGAGGAGATTCGTGGAAGTATTTAAACAAAAGAAGTCGAAGTTCTGGTGGTATGACTTCGCCGTCCGGGGCAAAAGATTTCGAAGGTCCACGGGCGAGACGAACAAAAATAGGGCAGAGAAAATCGCGTCCTTGAAGTTCTCTGAGATTTGCGAGCACGGAGATCCTCTTCCAAGGAAGGCTCCCACCGTGCTCGAAGTGTCAAAGCGCTTTTTGGAGTCGGTGGACGATTCCCGGCTGGTGGAGAATTCCAAACTGTATTACCACCGTGGATGGCGTCTTCTGTCAAAAACGCCCGTCATTGGACTGCGCCTGGATTTGGTGACGAACGAGGTTGCCGGGACTCTCCGGTTTGCCGCGGCTGCTTCCGGTCACCTGCCCCTTCAGCGAGCGCAGGTTTGTGTCGACCGCCACGGCGCTGATAGGTACGCTGGAGCCATTTGGCAAATCGACGGAATCAAACGAGATTGCCATGTTGCCGTGCGTGTCGGCGTTGTTGATGCGCCCAATCGCACGGCTCCCCGCCGGCAGGACAATTTGCCCATTGCGCTCGTAGTTGTATTCGATCACGGCGGTGACGGGATCCGTGAAAGCGAATTGGAGCGGTTTCTTGAGGCGTGCAATCAGCCGGTCCCGGATACAAATAAATCGGAACTGTCTGTGAAAGGAGTGGCAAACAAATGAGCATCTACAAACGGGGCCGCATTTACCGTTAGCTTCATACGGTGTTGGCCGAGTCGGGATGTGCGCCGGTCGAGCGGGGAATGATTGACCGGCGTATCAGACGTAACATGGCTAAATTTTGGGACGCGTGGTTCCTTGCAAGCACTTTCGCACGTCGGCGGAGACTCCACAAACGCTTTGAGCAGATCGACGAAAAGCTGAGGTTCTCCTATAGCTGGATGGCGGCGGACTGTCCTACCGCGACCCCAGCTCGAAACCCTGGCGTTAAGATGTATGCGCAATGAACATCAACTGCGAATGAGCAAGACCGAAGGTCTGGTGCGGCTGTGGCGCGTCAAGCAGAGATCAACTCTTTGGATGGCTCGACCTCAACTCTGGTCCGAAGTCGCACATTGAGCGCCTCAAGAATTCTGCCGGCGCGCTCGAGAGTGACTCCAAAGTATTCATTGCGCTCATCGCGTGACACTTGCGACTCATGCACCTCCAGCCGCTTCGCGAGCTCTCTTTGTGAAACACCCTGAGCAATTCGAAGAGCTATCAGCAGATGCCCGAGACCGCGCAGATTGTCTAGTTCTTCAAACTCGCCGCGCTTCAGGCGCTCGTAGCTCTCAACCTCTTCCTTAAATTGGAGGTAGAAGGATTCCATCGGGTCGATAACGCGTTTGATTTCCTCATCAGCGAGGCCAGTCTCTTTCAGGCGGGCACGATGTTCACTAAGTCGCTTTTGCTCTTCAGACAGACGCTTCACCGCTTCTTGATATTCTGACTCACTCCGAATCATTACCTGCCTCCATACTCGATCTTGACTATGCCCCGTGGTTTCCCATCGCGGCGGGATTGGCGAAATGCAGCAGGAAATTCAAGTTCATGGCCGTATTTATCCCGAATACCGCAGCCCATGCCGGGGAAATGAGGATAGAGTTCAACGCGATATCTATGCCACATCGGCAGCTGTTTCTTCGGATAGCCGCGATATGGTTTTCGTGACGCTGGGTCCCAAGTCCATACCTTGTACGGATCAAGTAAATTGAGTTCCCGCGTCAGCTCTCCAGTCCGGAGCCGATCAAGATCGCACACAAAGTATCCGTCAATGTCGTTTGGATGATCCTTGTCCTCGGCAAATGAGCCGTCCGCAAAAACATCGAGTACGCCGACCTTCCAGAGCTGGTGGGTCAGAAGCTCAAGATTGTCAACCAGTCGTCTGCGCCACGGTGCATCCCAAGACGGATACATCTGCGGATTGCCAGGTCCCGCAACCAGGACGGAGCTGCGGAGCTGATCAAAGGAAACCTCGTAGTCTCCCGGGGGAAGAAGCCCGTCCTGCTCAAACGGTGGAACCTTAGACATTCTAGCCTCACTTGTCACAATAATCATACTTTACATATATGTCAAGTATGTTCGGGCTTGCCTGAATCTGCCAACCAATGGACGGGTCGAGGCGTGGATCAGTCATTTAGCGTTCCGCTGAGTTCTGGCACCTGTTCGTCAGTGACAAACTGAACTTGCGTAATGGGGAGAGCCAAGTCATGAATGGCGGTAAAGATTTGTTCCCGAAGCCTGAGCGCCGGGTACCGCCACTCTTCGCCTGGCATCCAGACCAAAAGCTTCCCGGCTTCGAGCCGCAGATAGCGCAGTGGAACAAGCCAATCGAACGTGTGCGGATTGGGCATTGCATCGCTCAAGAGGATGGACGTCATGATGGTCGACGAGAATTGGCTCCCGTTCGAGGACATGTACGAGAAGCAAATCATTGACGCGCTCACGGCAGGGCGCCGGCCCTTCGACAAAATGTTGCGCTTCAACACTCCATCTTCATATCCCCAGCCTGCAGTCGTTTTGAGGGATGCGGCGCCTAAAACAACCGCCCTCTATATTGTCCATCCCGACGCTGATGAAGCTTATTACAAGCACCTCGATGAGCAAGCAGAAAAGAGCAAATACCTAACCTGGCGCTGGGATCTGGCGCAGGACGCCATTCCGCCTCTACCAATTTCCATGGAAGAAGCCAAAACAATTGACCGAGAGAGCGCCGAGCAGCAGACCGCGGATGGTTCGCTGTAGACGTGACACTCAACACTGATCACTTCATGCCCTTGTCCGAGAGGACGGCTGGCAGTTTCCTGTCCAACTGCGCCAGCGTTGCCAAAACGCCTGGACTGTCTGCTGGCGATTCACCTATTACCACTAAGACGCCGGTCCTCATTCACGAGAGATATTCCGCGATCTCCCTGGTTGCGCCCACTCCTTCAGATGCTTCGCCAGTGCGGCAGCCTATTGCCAGGATTTCTGTCCCGCAGGTAGCGGTCTCCTATCCGGCGCTTCCTGCAGTTGCTGCTCCAATGAGCATTCCGGCTCCGCGATCCCCGCGCGTCGAACGGACGGTGGATCTCCCCGCGCCTCCAGAGCCGAAGCCAGTCCTACAGCCCAACTTGCTGGCGACAGTTCCTGCGATGCCCATCGCGAAGCCCGTCCATACCGGCTCCTTTGGAGGTCCGAACGGCGTACTCGTGCAACAGCCGAGTAGCGCGACAAATCGCGGTCCGGTGCTTGCATCGGTAGGGAGTTTTGGAACGCCAACTACAGGTACCGGCCGCCCGTCGGGAAGGGGCGTGGCTACAGGAGCATTTGGCACGCAGAGCGGCGCTTTTGGCCAGACGAACAAAGCCGTGAAGAGCGTTGACTTCAGTGAACCTGCACCGGCGAAGTCCCAGACGGTTGCAGCAAAGGTCTCCCCAATCGCTCCCGTTGCGATTCAGAGCAAACCCGCTCCGGTGTACACCGAGGAAGCCCGGCGGCTCCACGTGGAGGGCGATGTCGTGGTGCAGGTTGTCTTTTCCGCCACCGGAGAGATTCGGATTGTCGGAGTGGTGAAAGGTCTTGGACATGGGCTGGACGAGGCGGCAGTTGCCGCCACGCGCCAGATCCGCTTTACTCCCGCGCGGCGTGATGGCCAGTTTGTGGACTAGGGTACTTCTTCTCTGGAAACCAGCGCAGTCAGGAGGTAAGATGTAAGCCAAATCACTCAAATCGTTGGGTGCAGAGCACCGTGCCAGAGACGTTAGAGCAGAAAGCTCGCGTAAGAATCGATTCAAACCTGACCGTTGCTGGTTGGCGCGTGCAAAGTCACGACGACCTCGACCTCACAGCGAGCCGGGGCGTGGCAGTACGAGAGTTTCCCATGAAGTCTGGCTTCGGACGACCTCGAAGCCGCCCTGGAGCAATTCGCGAAAATGGCGAAGAGGCTCACAAAGGCGAAGGTTTTCTCGGCGTGAACCCGTTAACAGGCTACTCACTATGAAAATTGATTATCTCAACAGTGACGGAATACAGGCGTCGGAGAAGGACGCATTAGAGCGAATGCGTCAATCATTTAATGCTTCGTCCTTCAGCGAGAAGTGGCAGGGCTACGCGGCCTTCATGATGATGCATCCGACGTACCGGGATCGTGAAATCGATCTGGTATTGCTTACTCATGATCGGCTTTTAATGATTGAGCTCAAGAAGTGGAACGGCAAGATCACGACGATGCGCGACCACTGGCTTCTTAATAACAACGACATGGGTAAATCGCCAGTTAGGATGCTTGCGGATAAGTGGAAGATTCTGTCATCGAAAATTCAATCTAGGCTGAAACCACCTGCTAAGCAAGTCTGGATCGACTATCGCGTGATTCTCTGTGGGACGGCGGATGCCTCATCTATACCTTCTGACGAGAGGCCGTACGTGTTGACGCTCGACTACTTCTTGAAGCTTTCGACGCGCGGAGCATATCAGAAGGAGTTCAAGACACTGACCTCGCTGCCCCCAGTTAATGCAACAGATCATGTCATAGCATTCAAAGAATTCTTCTACGGGCCGGAGTTCAAGCCGACGGCATTTTCATTTCTGAATTTCCAGATTGATGGTGAGGTCATCTTCCCGCACCCAGAGGGCCTCTATCGGGAGTACCGTGCGATCAAGAAAGACGATGTGCGCCACCAAGCGATGCTCAGACGGTGGGACTTCTCTGCCCTTCAGGGAAAGGCAGACACAGTAGATGAGCGGGCCCGCATTGCTCTTCGCGAACATCAAGTATTGGGATACATACACGAACAGAATGAAGAATTCGATAGCGTTGTCCTGCAGCCACTATCTCATCCTACTCGAGATGACGTCGATTCGGATTTTTGCGAGCTGTATAGACTTCCCTTGCGGCAATCCCGACTTACTGAGTTTGTAAATCGCTTCCGGACTGAACTAAAACCAATTGAGCGACTCGGATTAGTCAAGGTACTTCTCTCGCACTTTGCAAACCTACATGACATAGGCGTGGCACACCGAGATATAGGGGATCACAGCGTGTGGCTTGAGCGATCGTCTAGTAAAGTGGCTATTTCTGGGCTAATCACGGCCTACTATCCAGAAGCTGTAACTGTGGGTGGGCTCCGTGAACAACTACGGGCCGGGAAATTTGTTCTTCCGGAAGACACTGCGGGCGTTGGGCAAGGAACGCAAAGTGACCCTTTCAGGAGGGATGTGTATCTTCTGACCGTTGTGTGCTATTACCTCCTCTATCTGGAGTGGCCGCCTAAGGACTCCGGCCTCCATGTTTGGAAATTCCCAAGCCCGGAGCCTTTTGGCTCAGAAATTGGAAACTGGCTAGAGCGCGGCATGGAATTAGTCCCCGCTGACCGATACTGTAACGCCCGCGAAATGTTGAATGCGGTTAACAGTGTTCATTCAGATGCTGACAAGACTTGGATCGACCTCAAGGCATTTGAGCCGTATCGCACGTCCTTGCTCCCTATGGTGGTATATCGGATCGAGGAGGACATTCGCCATGGAAACAGCCACATGTACACGTCAACACTCAACGGCGACAGAGTCATTGTCAAGATCTGGTACCAAATAAGGCCTGACATTCAACGTATAAAGGAATCTCATCAACTGTTGTCGTTCCTTGATAAAGCGCGGCAACTGAAGACTCAGACGAGCGATCTCTACCCGGAGATCGTCGATTTTGGAATCTCAGACGCTGGGACGTATTTGGTTCAAAAGGTAGTGCCAGGAATACCGTTAACGGGCGTCCTCGATGCTCAACGTAGTCCAAAGGAGGCATTGCTTTTATGCCGCGCAGTCTTGTACGCAACCGAACACCTGCACCGAATGGGCTTTGAGCATGGTGATCTGTCACCGGATAACATATTCAGCGAAGACGGTGTTATTAGGTTCATCGATCTCATAGACATGATCCCTGGTGGTGGGGAACCGCTCAACCCCGCATATTCGCCGATGGGGGCCGAGGGTGTTTCCTGTCCAGAACGTGATTGTTTTGCAGTCGCCAAGATATGCGCCCATCTTCTCGGTCCTCATGTAGATAATCGTGAATATGAAATCAGTCAAGTACTTGAGGAGATTCGGATTTGTATAACACGGGAACTAAATGTCTATCGTGTCAACCGGATTACTGCGGCTGTCGAAGCCCTAATCAATCCTAAGTTAACCCAAGCTCCTGCGCGGATAGATGTACGCCTGCGACGTGCCTCTATTCCCACCCCAATACCCAGCGATAACGGTTTCTATTATGTCGGAGTATTTCAAGACCGAAAGCGCTCAAATGTGATTCACCTGACTGTGAGCGGAGTTCGGTCTCAGCTTGACATTTCAGTCAACTCCGACACCCTTTCAGTTAATCGTGCCAGTCTGAAAGATTTGCAGCATAGTCAGTTTTTGCAAGCCGCGAACCGCTCCGTCACCAAATTCTCGGCACAAATCCACATTCTCCCGTCCAACCTAGATGGAGCACAAGACCTTGTGCAGAGGTTGTTTGCCGTCCCAAGTGTAATTGAGGAATTGGATAACCTGCTGGGCCTGCACCGTCCACAGGCCGTAACTGCGGTGCCGGGGGAAACACCCTCAACTGAGGAGATATGGAATGCATTCATTCTGGCAGAGGAGGCTGTTTTGCCTGAGGCCGAAATCTCGGGTCATCTGTCTTGGGAGGCTGGCAAAGTAAGTCATTTGCGCATTCCCTATTCTAAAGAGGGCGAGCCCTTGGACTATGAAGCCGACGAAGAGATTGAGGTCCTCCGAGAGGTCAACGAGGACTGGGTACGGATCGGTTATCTGAATCCTAGAGAAACCGATGGAAACACGTTGATTCTGGACCGGGCAGATGTTCGAGGAAAGCTGGAGATCGGCGAGAAGTTGAAATTTCGATCTGTCCAGGATCTCTTCCTCGTTCAGGCGGCGTCGATCTGCAGTACTGCGCATAGCAGCTGAAGAGTCCGTCATACCGAACCTGCTGGACTATTTCGACCCAGACACTTGCCCTGAACCAACCATCTTCGAAGACGAGCCAACTGACCAGCAACTCGATGCGTACACAGTCTTGGATGACGACGGCCAGGTGGTTTTCAGCCTCAACAAGCAACAACGTCAAGCTTTCATTAAATTGTGGTCAACTGGACCCGTAGGATTGCTTCAAGGACCTCCAGGGACAGGGAAGACAGCATTCATAGCATCCTTTATCCATTTCGCGTTTACGTAGGGAGCGAAGAACATCTTGCTTGCCAGCCAATCTCACGAGGCCGTGAATAATGCTGCAGAGAAAGTTGTTGAGTTGTGCAATAGAACGGGCTTAGCTGCTGATTTAGTTAGATTTGGAGCCGAGGGAATGGTTTCTGAACCGTTGAGACCCTACCACGCGTCTGCAATTCTCGAATCATATCGCGAGTTATTTCGTGCCGAAATGCGGGAACGAGTTTCGACGCTAAGTGGCAATTTAGGGCTTCCCAGGGAATTCGTGGAGGGTTGGTTCGATGTTGATTTTTATCTCACAAGGCTACTCGGAGAGGCTAAAAGATTATCCCAGCAAATCTCGATGACTCCAACGAGCAGTGTGGGGCTTGGACCGCTGAAAGCGAAACTGAATCGCCGTATCGAGAGAATTGCGATTATCTCATCTCAGAAGTTCGGCGTCGAACCGTTAGCAGATTCGGCTGAGACTGTGGATTTCATTAAGAAGGAACTCGTAGACCGCTTCGAAGTACGAAGCTTGGACGCGATTCGACGCCTCGATCAGGTAATCACAGTGGCAAAAGAGTGGGTCGAAAGGCTGGGAACTCAGGGGGGTAAATTCGAAGAGTTCCTAGCCAGGGCCAGAACTTTGGTGTGTGGGACCTGCGTCGGCCTTGGACATTCCAATTTTGGCGTTGTGAAAAACCGCTATGACTGGGTGATCGTCAACGAGGCAGCTCGCGCCACAGCTTCCGAGTTAGCTGTGGCGGTTCAATCCGGACGCCGAATTCTTCTCGTCGGAGATCACCGTCAGCTTCCTCCCCACTACAAGCGCGAGGTAATCGACAATCTCGCCTTGCGACTGGGATGCAGTGATGAAGCCGTTCTGAAAAGGAGTGACTTCGAGCGAGCGTTCGGATCGTCTTACGGCGACAAAGTGGGAAGGATGTTACAGACGCAGTACCGGATGGCACCGCCGATTGGCGACTTGGTCTCGAGTTGCTTCTACCCTACCCCGCTGCTGCCAGGACGAGGGAACCCGGAACCTTGGTATTCTCTTATGCCCATGTTCGCAAGTGCAATCGTTACTTGGATCGATACTTCTGCTGCTGGGGCCGAGGCTACTGATCGGAAGGACAAAGGCAGTACAAGCACAAAGAATGCATTCGAAGCACGAGAAGTTATCAATGTGATCCGACTCATTACCTCGAAAGTGGACTTCATGTCGGCGTTAACGAGTCATTCGGGCGAGGAGGAGAAGCCGATAGGAGTGATCTGCACTTATGCAGAACAAAAGCGTTTGATCCAAAAACTCTTGAGTGAACAGGACTGGGCAACGGGAGTACGTCACCTCATTAAGATCGATACAGTTGACAGTTATCAAGGAAAAGAAAATCGCATCATAGTTCTTTCCCTAACAAGGAATAATCCATGGTTCAAAGAAGGATACCTAGACGAACCTGAGCGCACAAACGTGGCATTGTCGCGCGCAAGGGACCGCCTCATTATCGTTGGAGCAGCCAAGATGTGGAAAGAGCATAACCTGTCTTCACCGCTCGCTAAAGTGTACTCCTATATAAGTCAGAGAATTGACGGTCAGCAGTTTCAGATTGTGAGCGCGCCCGTGCGCGGCGAGCAGGAGAACTGAAAATGGAATCAGGCACTCCACTCTCGGAGCAACTTGAGATATTCGATATAACGTTTGCTCTCCCCGCACAGAGTTTTGCGGTGACTTGCTGGATTACGACTGAGGAAAGTCTTCCTGTTGTGACAGAATTCGCGCTGAGGTTGACCCACGTGTGCGGAACGCTTTCTGTCGCACAACTTCAGTTATTTTTTGGGTTCACTGACAAAGAGGTGGCCGCCGTTGTTCGCACTCTCGAGGACGAAAGGCTGGTGATGTGGGAGGATGACAAAATAGTCCTCACGCCCTACGCACTTAGCCGTTTTCTGGACAGCTCAGACTCGGTGCCTCGCTTTTTCAAAATCAGCGAGTGGACTGGTGAGGTAATATTCGATCTCATTAGCTTTAGGCACTCGAAGAAGCCAAATCGTCACCGGCATGCAAATGCGATGGTTGAGCTCGTCCCCAAGAACAGAGACAAACAGGCAAAGACCATTTATTGGGCCGGGCGTTCGTTCCAGGAGAGCTTCCGAGATATTATGCGGAAGGACAAAGTGGAGATATACAAGGTCTCAGAGGTAGAGGGTGGTGAACACTTCATGATCCAGTTGCCTTGCAGTTTCTCGTTGGCACTTGACGAGAGGATCGGGATAGCAAGGTCGCTGCGGGAAGAGTTGTTTGCTGATCAGCTAGAAATCGCGGAATCCATTTCCGATGCACTTTCCATGGGGCCGCATCAAAATAATGAAGCCTTGTTTGAGTTCATTGAGTTTTTCGAAGATGCGCTGCTTGACCGATACGCGGAAAACAGATCATTTGACCTTCGGAAGTACGTGGAGGACGTGCACCTCAAAGGTTCCAAACGTTATGATGATTTCACTGAACCGATTTTAGGAAGTCTGTATCTTTCCAAAAACCGCCGCAAACTCGCTGACTATGCGCGCAAGTATGCCATGCCGAAGGATGTAAATGGGACGAAGTGCTTTTGTTCCGAATACTGGCTAGCTCCGCAGAGCGATTTTTGGGCTCGATCCCTGAATGTATGGCGTCTTGTGGAGGAACAAAGCAAGATTTTGCGCGGAGAGGTTTCTGAACAGCTTGATCCAGAAGGTCGAGAGCGCCGGAGCCAGGTTGGGCTGAAAACTCTGCTCCAGTGCGACAACTCATGGTCGGCAAAAAGGTTAGCGCGCATCCACGGTCGCGCCTTCCCGAGGCTATATCGAACTACCGGGAGAGCAATGAATGGACAGTGCGAGTTGTTCGTTGTCCCGGGCCAGTTCGTTTGTGCCACGTTCCACTACTACATCGACAGTTCGATCCCAGTTCCGATCGGATTTATTTCAACGCGGCCCGAACTTGTAGAAATTGGAGTTAGTCTACTCCACGGCATCGCCACTACTCCCAACGAGGTATTCTCTCTTCAGCGAGAAGGAGACTCTAAGGACGAGGGGCCAATCGATTTCTTCAAAGACGACATGCCAATCACAGAATCTCAAGAAGATCTGTCGCAAGATGCTGACGCGTGAGTTTCGGCGCGCAGGCCGATAAATAGTAGTTCTGGAGACTTTGAAGTGAACAGTTATCTCGGTAACGGTCGGTCTTACCCATTTGGCGCGGGAGAGTAAGTTCAGCGGGGTCGATACCAATCCAGATGCGCGTGTTCGTCGGGAATGTGATCATCCCAGCAGACACTCCAAGATCGCGCGAAGCAATGAAGCATCCGCACTTCCGTTGTCTTGTTGATTTTGGTGCTGATACGGCATTAGATTGCGATGTCCACAGCAACTGTCTACGGACGGAAAGCCCGGAACGGGTCACGAAAGAGACCGTTTAGAGAGCGGAACTGCTTTAATATCCGGTGCCGGGGGCCGCGCGGAGTAGGGACTGTCTGTGTTATGCGCCCGCGAACGGCAGCGGAGTCTCAATAGACCTGCAAGGCCTTGATGCCTTCGTAGGGGTGAAACAGGAAGATTCTGTCGAAGACTTTGGGAGCACTCGATAAAGCTTGCCTCACGTCTGCTGCTAGTTGCTGGAAGCCGAAACCAACTGCGTGTATAGGCGTGTTGTGCAAAAGGGCTTCATCACAGTAGAAGCAGAGCAGGTCGAACTCGCCGAGTGAATGTCTGCCGCGAATGTCATCGCCTTGGTACATACGAATCTTTGCCTGAATACGGTCAATAGCCGCCTGTAACATCCACTGCGGCGTATAAGCACCGTTAGGTGTCTCGAACAATATCCAGGGCATACCTGCCGGAAGTTTCCCGCGGCTTTCACGCGGATATATCCATACCTTTTCGAGGTATTTCTCCAACATGGGATACGAACTGAAATTATTGACTGGTGCTCCTTGTAGCGTGTTCCAACTCCGGACCGAGTCCCAATACCCTGCGGTGATCGAACACTCCGGGTCCCACGACGGCTCCGGTTTTGCATTCTCCCGATCAAGAAACTCGAACAATTGAGTTCTAAAATGAGGTACATCCTTCGGCCTTATCCGGAGTGACTTGTCGTACAAGAAGACTCTGCCAATGTGGTCAGGTCTTGGCTCATTTTCGCTGCCAATCAGGTTGAGATAGCTGTTCTCCAGAAACTCCCGGCCTTTCCCGCCCTTGATCTGGTCATGTTCAACCCACTTCGTGAGCTCAACACCTATCGTTTTTCCGGACGCAGTGGAGCACATAACATCGGGCGGGTCAGGTCCGTCGGACCAATTCGCAATGTCCTCACAGGCGAACCCTGGAGCCGCAGCCAGAAATCCTGTCCATGCCTTGCTTTCGTCGAGTCGCAGCATTTTGCAATTATATTCCGCTCAGAATCCACAAAACATTCGCGACGGTTGGTTTGTCAACACCGAAGCTATGGCCGCGGCCGAGAACCGGGGCCGAAGTGTCCGGGCCGGGGAGAGGGCCGGGAGTTGGAGTGGAATGTGTGCCCTGGTGAGCGTGGTGGTTCCCCACGTCGCGTGCTTGCAATCTCCCCGTGTAAGCCAGCCAATCCTTGTCACAACTGCCCGCCCAATCGACGTCAGGACGGTGCTGGAGGTCGCGGCGAGCCGTGAGCGGGTCCGGTGGTAATAGGAGTGGAAAAGTGACCCATAAAAACTCGAATGAAGATTCGTTTTGAACAGTTCAGGTGTCTGCAAACGACGACAGTTCCGTCGGGCCGCCGCAGCTCCAGAAGAAATTTTGCGGAGGCGAATGGATGGCCTTTAGCTTGGTTATCGCCTTCGATGGAGAATGGCAGCTTCTCTTTAAGGCTGGAGCATTGGTCCGGGGCAGGATTCCAACTGGAATTAGCGGCTCGCTCGGATCGGATCGATCCTCGGTACGAAACTGTCAGTGCAGCATTCGACCTCAATAGGCGACATCAAACCGGCGGAACCAGCAGCAAGTCAGTTTGAGGCGATGTCCACTTGTCTTCCAAAAGATCGCAGGCGAGAAAATAGCTGACCCTCCTCTACGCTCTAATCGCGCTTACCCGCCACATTTCCTGTCTGCACGCTCCCGCGAACACTCACCAACAGCTGGCGTTCTACTTCTTGCAATGGAATGCTGTCGCCGATCGCCAATGCGAATGCGTCAGGCGAGGCAACTTGCATTAAGTAAAACGGAACGAGGTCGAATGGAAACGATATCAGTGAGACGAGCTGCCGCGGAGCTGCGCTGCACCATCACCTACGTGTATCAGCTCTTATGGGCGGGAAGAATCGACGGAGCAACCAAGGTGGGACGGCAATGGAAGATTCCGTCTGAAGCCATCAACAAGAGAGTGTCCTCAAGCCAAGCGATCGCGACCACGATCGCCACCCCGAAATTGAATGCCAAAAACCGCGCACCGCGCCTGGAGAGTCTATGACCAGAATTGCTTTGCAGAATCAACTAGTGAGCACCAAAGAAGCCTCCGAGATCCTGGGCCGTTCGCCGGCCACGCTGAAGCGCTGGCGCTATGAAGGAGACGGGCCAAAGTATGTAGAAATCCGGCGCAGAATCCGCTACGATGTCTCCGTTCTTCAGGAATATATCCGGACGAACACACGAGTGCCTTCCGTGCGGGCTGCATTGGAGGAGATTCGTGGAGGTCTTTAAACAAAAGAAGTCGAAGTTCTGGTGGTATGACTTCGCCGTCCGGGGCAAAAGATATCGAGGGTCCACAGGCGAGACGAACGTAAATAGGGCAGGAAAAATCGCGTCCTTGAAGTTCGCGGAGATTTGCGAGCACGGAGATCCTCTTCCAAGGAAGGCTCCCACCGTGCTCGAAGTGTCCAAGCGTTTCCTGGAATCGGTGGACGCTGCCCGGCTGGCTGAGAAGTCGAAGCTGTATTACCACGATGGATGGCGTCTTCTGTCAGCTACGCCCGTCACTGGGCTGCGTCTGGACTTGGTGACGAATGAGGTTGCCGGAACTCTCAGGTTTGGGGGATCGGCGGCCAACACCAACTGCGCATTGCGCACTCTCCGGAGGATGCTGCATCGGGCCGAGGAGTGGAAGCTGATTCGCAGGGCGCCAAAGATCAAGCTCGTCCACGAGCAGGCACGCAGCTTGCGCTTGGATGAGGTTGCCGAAGCGAAGCTGCTGGAGGGTGCAGCTCTTTGCAAGTGGAGGAGCAAGCGCACCCTGGAAAGATTCACTCAGGTCTTGATCCTGGCGCGGGATACCGGAATGCGCAACGAGAAAGAGCTCTACCGGCTACGCGTTGAGGACCTTTACTGGGACCAGCGGCTCATCCATGTGGTGGACAGCAAGACCGAGAACGGCATCCGGTACGTACCGATGAGCGACCGGGTTTTTACAGTGTTGAAGACGCTGTGCGGGACCAGGAAAAAGGGCTGGGTGTTCGCGTCCAAGCGATCTGAGTCCGGACATCTGACCACGATGGCCGCGAAGTTTCGTCAGGCACGCGAGAAGGCTGGACTGCCAAAAAAGCTGGTGCTGTATTGTGGCCGGCATGACTTCGGAACACGAGTTCTGAAGAATACCGGCAATCTGAAGCTGGTCATGAGTGCGATGGGACACGTGGATGTCAAGACCGCGATGAAATATCAGCATCCCGAACTTGGCATAGTGCGCTCGGCGCTCAACGACAGTAATCATGCGGTGTTGCCGCCAAGTGCGTAGCCAAAATCCGCTACGTCATACTTTACGTCATACCGTTAAATCTCAATTTTGTAAGTTATTGAAAAGATGGTGAGCGCGGTAGGAATCGAACCTACAACCTACTGATTAAGAGTCAGTTGCTCTGCCAATTGAGCTACGCGCCCTTCTTGTTGAGTTTGCAGCGAACCAGATGCGGAGAATTGCGTTCGGCCGGTTCACACAGCGGCACTGATTGGCTCAGGCCTTGTTGATAGTAGCAAACGTGTTTGGATCGCGCAACATCCCACGCGGATTCACTGTGGAGATGCACTTCCCTGTTGCGTTGAATTGTTCCCGGGAAACTGCTCACCGGGAATCTGGTCAACCGTACCGCAGGCTGTAGCGACGCCCGGGGCGAGAGATTCAGTCGCTCTGAATCTGGATCAGTTCGCCAACGTCGCTCGTGCGCGGCTGCGGTTGCAGGGTTTGCGGCGAGCGCCAGAAATCGATGTAGCTGATCTGGTGAACGCAGCTCACGGTGCAATTCGGCGAGCATCCCTTGGCGGTGAGGAACTCGCGGCGCACATCCGCCTTTGTGTATTGCAGAAGCGGCACGCCTGGGTAGCCACGCTGCTGCGAGCAATAGTGCACCAGTCCGTCTTCGCAAACATAGATGTAGCGCGCCCCCGCCCGGCAGCGCCAATCATTCGGCTTGCCGTTGGCAATGTTGGTTTGGAACCAGTTGAAGCGTGAGTAATTCTTGCGCTCCATGTTGTGCATTTTGAAAAACACTTCGCGCTCGTCGCCGTTCAGCGGACGCAGTTGGCCGTCGCCGTCGTGGATGATTCCCACCGTCGAGGTGAAGCCAAGCTGGCGGGCACGGCGGCCCACCACCAGCGCATCATGCGGATTATGAATTCCTCCTCCGACAACGCTGTTGATGTTCACGTGAAAATCAGCGTACTCGCTGAGCAATTGCAGCTTTCTTGTCCAGAACCTTCAGGCTCTTTTTCGAGACATCGTCGGGCATCACGTTGTCGATCGAAATCTGCATGTGATCGAGCCCGGCGCGGTTCAGCCGCTCGATGCGCTCGGCGGTCAACAGATATCCGTTGGTGATCAGGCCGGCGATCATGCCCTTGTTGCGGATGCGACCGATGATGTCGTCGAGTTCGGGATGGAGAATTGGCTCGCCGCCGCTGATGGTTACGATCGCCGTCCCCAGCCGCGCCAGTTGATCCAGGCGCTGGAACATGGTCTCCAGCGGAACCGGCTTGCTGACCGCGTCGTACTCATTGCAATAGGCACAGGCCAGGTTGCAACGCCGCATGGGAATGATGTGAGCCATCACCACATGGTTGGTGTCCAGCAATCCATGGGCGATCATGCCCAATTCCCTCAGGCGCCTGCTGGCGCTGATCCACTTGCGACGAAACCCCTGTTTCTTCTGAGACATAGATGTGTAGAACTCATTACACCACGCGCCCCGCGGGGCAGGGAAAGGGTACGGAGCCGGAAGGTGCATTTCGGGCCTCGAAGCGCGAACTTCTCCATTGGGTGGTGATTTGCCGGACGCTTTTGCCTCGCAATGTCCGGATTCGGGCAATCCAGGGCGGCTGGTTTATAATCCAGTATTCGCCCTTTATTTCTCCGGAGCATATTGGAAGATGATTCGATTCCTGCAAACCCCAGGCCGATTTCAGAAAGTTCTTCTGGTCGGCTTCCTTTCCATCGTCTGCATCATGATGGTGGTCACGCTTGTTCCTGGCGGAATTCTCAATGACTTCGGAGGCCGCGGAGTCGGCGCCAATTCTGTTGCCAAGGTTGACGGCCAGGAAGTCACCAACCAGGAAGTGGATCAGGTGGCGCGCAATATGATGCAGCGGCAGCACATTCCCGAGCAGTTCAAGTCCTACATCCTGCCCCAGGCAGTCGATGCCGTGGTGATGCAGAAGGTCTATCTGCGCGAGGCCAAGCGCCTTGGCCTGGAGGCCACGGACGAGGATCTGCGTTACGAAATGCAGCATGGCGGCCTCGCCCAGGCGCTCTATCCGAACGGAACGTTCATCGGCGCCGACCAGTACCGCGATCTGGTGGCCTCGCAGTTCAACCTGAGCGTGCCGCAGTTCGAGCAGGAACTGCGCGACGAATTGACCATGCGCAAGCTGCGCTCGGTGATTGGCGCCGGAGTCTTTGTCTCCAACGCCGAGGTGCACGACGCCTTTGTGAAGCTAAAGACACGAAGGTCAAGTTTGATTACGCGGTGCTGAGCGTCGCCGACCTGGAGAAGTCGGTCACGGTCGATGACTCCGAACTGCGCGCCTTCTACGAGAAGAACCAGCAGCAGTTCGCCAACACCATCCCGGAACAGCGCAAGATCAAGTATGTGCTGGTCGATCCGGCGCGGCTGCCGAACCCGGCCAAGGTTTCCAGCGACGGAACTGCAGGGCTACTACCGGCAGCATGCCGCCGAGTTCCGGGTTCCCGAGTCGGTCAAGGTGCGCCACATTCTGATCAAACTCCCGCTGCCCGGGCCCGACGGCAAGGTGGATGCCAAGCAGGCCGAGGCTGCCAAGGCAAAGGCGCAGGACGTGCTGAACCAGCTTCGCAAGGGTGGAGATTTCGCGGCTCTGGCGAAGAAGTACTCCGACGATGTTGCGACCGCCAAAGATGGTGGCTCGGTCGGCCAGCTGGTGCAGGGCTCCGGCTCCGCGCCTGAGATTGAGAAGGTCGCCTTCGGCCTCGCCAAGGGACAGGTTTCGGATCTGATTCCGACCAGCTACGGCTTCGAAATCATTCGCGTGGACGACAAGGTTGCAGCCCACGCCCGCTCGCTGGAGGAGGTCCGCTCCGAGATTGAACCGATCGTGGCGGCGCAGAAGAACCAGCGGGTTGCCGAGCAACTCGCCCATACCGTGGAAAGCCAGGCCAAGTCCAACGGCCTCGAAAAGGCCGCCGCAAGCAATGGATCTCCAGGTGCAGGAGAGCGGCTACATCACGCGCAATGAATCGCTGCCGGGCATCGGCGCCTCACCGCAGTTTGCCGACGCCGTCTTTGGCATGAAGGCCAACGCCGCTCCCGCGTCGATTCCGCTGGCGCGAGGTTTCGCGGTCGCCCAGGTGACGGACGTGAAACCGCCAGCGACGCCTAGCCTTCGAGCAGGTGAAGGATCGCATCGCGACCGAGTTGAAGCAGCAGAAGGCGCAGGCCATGCTGGCGCAGAAGACCCAGGAACTCAGCGATAAGGCACGTGCCTCGCATAATCTGCGCGAAGCCGCAAAGGCCGTGGGGGCAACGGTGAAAACCAGCGACCTGGTCGCTCCCGACGGCCAGGTGCCGGATCTTGGCCAGGTTGCATCCTCGGCTCCGCAGGTTTTCGACATGAAGCCGGGCGATATCAGCCAAGCCATCAACCTTGGGCAGAAGGGCGCGGTCGTTGCGCTGCATTGAAAAGCAGGAACCCACGGACGCCGAGTTCGACGCGGTCAAGGACCAGATCAAGGCTGTCGCTGCTGGAGCGCAAGCGTTCCGAGGCCGAGGAAGTCTTCATCGCTTCTCTGCGCGACCGTCTGGAAAAAGAGGGCCGCATCATGGTCGACAAGAAGAAAATGGAAGCGCTCGGCCGGTGTCAAGGAGTAGCGGAACCAACCTCACAGTCGGGGAGGCGCGATCCCTCCCCGTTTTTTTGTTTTCAATGCGTGCTCCGGCAGTGCATCCTAATAGTTGAAACAACTTTTCCATGTAATCGGCCGTACCCTGATCCCATGCTCGACAAGCGAAGCGCTGGAATTTTACTGCATCCCACCTCTTTCCCTGCCCACGGCGGAATCGGCGACCTTGGCCCGGCGGCCTATGAGTTCATCGATTTTCTTGCGGCGCGACGCCAGGGACTGTGGCAGAGTCTTGCCGCTGAACCCGCCTGGTATCGGAAATTCGCCCTACTCTTCCACCTCGGCGTTTGCGGGCAACATTCTGCTGGTCAGCCTGGAGCGGCTTGGCGGATCGCGGCATGATCCCGCACGAACGGGTTGCCTCGCTCAACCCAGCAGCGAAGGCGAGGTCGATTACGCCCGAGTGATGCGGGAAAAACTGCCTCTTCTGCAGGAGGCCGCGGCCTGGTTTCTGCGCAACGCGGCGGACCGAACCTCGCGCGCGCTTCGACCGCTTCGTCGCCGAAAATTCCTGGTGGCTGGAAGACTATGTTTTGTTCGAGGCATTGCGCGCTCCGTCACGAGCAGCGGAGCTGGAATACCTGGCCCCGCAGCTCGCGCATCGCGATCCGCAGGCCATGGCGGCGATCCGCAACGAGCTGCGCGACGAACTGGACCGCGCCCGTTTTCTCCAGTTCGCGTTCTTTGAGCAGTGGCGCGCTCTGCACACCTATGGCCGCGGCAAGGGCGTAAAGATCATCGGTGACGTAGCGATCTTCGTCAGCTACGACTCGGCTGATGTCTGGACCCATCCTGATATATTCCGCCTCAACGCCGATACCCTCGAGCCAGAGTGCGTGGCCGGCGTTCCACCCGATGCCTTCTCCGAAACCGGCCAGCGCTGGGGAAATCCGCTCTACCGTTGGACCGAGCTGAAGCAACAGAGGCTACGACTGGTGGGTCAAGCGAATGAGCTGGGCGCTTGCGAGCTGCGACATTATCCGCCTCGATCACTTCCGCGGATTTCTGCAATACTGGGAGATTCCCAATAGCGAGCCTACGGCGGTGCACGGCCGCTGGGTCGATGGGCCCGGCGAGGATCTGTTCCGCGTTCTGCGCTGGAAAGCTTGGCGAGTTGCCGTTCATCGCCGAGGACCTCGGTGTCATCACGCCCGATGTCAGCGCGCTTCGCGAACGCCTGCAAATGCCCGGTATGAGAGTCCTGCAATTCGGCTTTGGCGATCCCGGCGCGCACATCTACCTGCCGCACCGTTACGAGCGCAATACCGTGGTATATACCGGGACACATGACAATGACACCACCCTGGGATGGTGGAAGAGCTGCTCGGAGAGTGAGCGCGGATTTGCGGGGGCGCTGCTGGGTGACTCCGCCGACGGCATCAACTGGGCGATGATTCGTCTTGCGCAGAGCTCCACGGCCAATCTTTGCGTGGTTCCGCTGCAGGATGTGCTGAGCCTTGGCCCGGAGGCGCGCATGAACGTGCCCAGCTCTGGCGAGGGCAACTGGACTTGGCGTTACCTTCCCGGAGCTCTGCAATCGGAGTTGGCGCAGAAGTTGGCGATGCTTGCGGAAGTTACCGACCGCCAATCCTCAATCGACCCGCAGATCCCCAGCAAAGCCGCCGAAGAGTTTGCCGCATAGCGGAAACTCCAACCCGAAGCGGGCAGCAGACTCAGGGGATCCGCCTGGAGAGCGCTGCGGTGTCTGGCAGATTACGCCAGTGCCAACTCCGGAGGGCCGGAAACGGCACCCGCGACGCCACGGCCGGACTGCTTCAGCGCAGCAATGCCAGGGTGGCGCAAGTTCGGTTGATCACTTCCTGCTGGGAGGCGATCACGTTCACAAACCCCAGGCCGTAGCGGTAGCCTTCGCGGTTGCAGATTGAAACTTTCATCTGCACCGGCCGGGCCGCGTAGGGAAGCTCGAACTGTACTTCCAGAAGCTCTCCTAACTGCAGGTCCGCGGCCATCACGGCGCTGATGCCGGCGCGGCTCAGGTCCACAATCCGGCCCCGGATCACGCGGCTGCGATTGTGGGTGGGACGGGCAACCAGGCCGGCGTCCATGGGATACCGTTCCGCTTGCCGCCGGTCAGACTTGTGGCCCGGCAGCGCCAATCGTGCTCGCGGTTCTCCAGCCTCATCGCCCATGGCAAGCTCCGGATTCATCGCTACACCAGCAATTCCGGCACCTCGAGCAGACCTTGATTAAATGTCTGGGTGAAGGTGTCAACCACCGTCGGATCAAAATCCTTTCCCGATTTGTTGATAATGTAGTCGCGCGCTTCAAAGGGAGGCAGCGCCTTGCGGTACGGGCGGTCACTGGTCAGTGCATCGTAGACATCGGCCACCGCGATGATGCGCGCCCCGAGCGGAATTTCCTGCCCCACCGCGCGATGGTTGCCCGAGCCGTTGAAGGTGTCATGGTGGGCCAGGATCAGCGGCACCACGCGCCGCAGCGAGCCCCGGGCCAGGTTCACCAGATCGCCACCCTTGCTGACATGCTGCGCCATCTCCGCCGACTCGTCTTCGGTAAGCTGGGCGCTCTTGTAGAGAACCTGGCGGCTGACCTCGATCTTGCCGATGTCGTGCAGCAGCCCGGCGGCCCGGATATCCTCGCAGAGTTCGGCCGTCACCCCCATGTTGCGCGCGATGCGAGTGGCATAGACGGACACCCGGTAGGAATGATTCTGGGTGTAGTTATCCTTGGAGACGAAATGGCACAGGATATTCAGCACGCCATCGTAGGTTTCCCGCAGTTCGGTCAATTGCTTGGCCTTCAACTCATACAGCGTACCCATGGCGTAGGCGGTAAGCACCAGGATGCCGGCCCAGACGGACAGGTCCAGCCACCGCTGCAGCGGACTCACATTTTCCTGCAGAATGGAAGGATTCAAATACAGCACCAGCAGGACCAGCAGAATGCTGGCGACGGCGGTCAGCACGGCATGACGGCGTCCATAAAAATAGGCGGAAAACAGGGTGGGCAGGCCATAAAAGCCCAGAAGCACCCGATGCGAAGCCAACACGAAGTTGAATACGGCGGCAATCACAAAAAGTGAAAACAGCAGCCAAAGCTCCTTGTTGACATCAATAACCTTCCTGAATATCTTCGGGGGCATCGCTTGATCGCTCCTACGTACAGCACAAGGGAGTATTAACTTCCAACTGCTCAACCACAAGTAACGATCGTAATACCATGGTAATGAGAAGCAATTACCGGCCATGACCGGCTGCACTGTGGCCAACCGCCGCCTGCGGTTGGCGATGGTCCGGAGCGGCCTTTGCGCCAATGGTTCTGGATTGTTTGCCCCGTTCTGCCGAACTGGTTTTCGCAACAGATGTCATTCTCGCGCCGCCTGCTTTTTGACGAACCCGCCTCGAACGCAGACAATACTGTCTTGCGGTGTCTTCGGGAATCGAAGCACATCCAGGGATTTTCAGGAGGCATCATGGCTTCAAGCGGTGAACTGATTCGAATGATGAATTACGTGGACGACATTGCCACCACACTCCGGCGCATCGTCGTCGGCAGCGGTTTCATTTCGCCGGAAGAGCGCAAGAAACTTGCCGAATACATGCGCAACTCGGACCCGAATTTCACCAAAATGGTCGAGGAGCTGGAGAAGTAGCGATGCCGGCTCCGGATGCGGAGACCATCGCAGTCATCGGCGCCGGCAAAGTCGGACGGGAACTGGCCCGCCGCGCCGCCGTGGCCGGATTTCGCGTGGTTCTGGAAGACCTGATCCCGATCTCGCTGGAGTGCGCGCGGCAGGAGATTCGCCAGACATTGGACGATGCGGTCGGCTCCGGCGCTCTGGATCAGGCGCAGGCCGACGAGGCCTTCGCGCGCATCGATTGCGCCACCAGCATCGAAGACGCCGCGCGGCGGGCTCACATCGTGATGGAGACCGGCCCGGACGAACAGGAATCCAAGCTTGAGATGTTCTGCCTGCTCGACCGCATCTGCCTGCCCGACACGGTCATTGTCAGCAACTGCCACGCCCTCGAACTCTCCGACACGGCCAGCCAAGGCGGAGTCCATCGTCGGCATGTATTTTTCCGGCGACCAGGCTGAGATACACTGCTCCGCTTTCACCGGCGAGCGCGCCCTGGCGGTGGCCGTGCAGCCTGGCCGAACGCATGGCATCCGGCTACAGCATCACCCGCGATACGGACCGGTCCGCACGCTGACGCCTCAGCATGCCAGCAAACGAAAGCCGCGCCACGCAGGCGCGGCTCTGCTCATCCTGGCGAGTTAGGAATCCGTTCTCTGGAAGGGTGCGGCAAGGTACTTGCGCGCCTCGTCGAGAGCTCCCTGGGTGTTGTCGTTGGTCTGCAGCGCCTGGCGGTATTCGCTCAGAGCGCGTTCGCGCTGTCCGGTGATATCGAAAATCTTGCCCAGTTGAATGTGGCTCCAGACCTCGGTCCACTTCGGCTCGCCGTCGCCATTCAGAGAGTCGCGATAGGCATTGGCCGCGGCCTGGTAATTCTTCTGCAGGTAGAAGACCTCGGCAATGCGATAGTGGGCCAGCGAACTGTTCTTGTTCTGCTCGATCGCCTTCTGAAACTCCTTCAGCGACTCCGCCAGATTTCCCTGCTGCACCAGCTGCTGTCCGCGCATGATGGCGGTGCGCAGCTTCAAGTCTCCGGAGTTCTTCAGCACCCAGTTATTCGGATCCACGGTGATGCGGCGCGGCTTGCCGAAGGTCTCAATCGTGTAGCTGGAGTCGGTTCCGACCACGTCGATGGTCTTATCCTCCGTCTTGCCGTCGGTATCGATCTTCAACTGCACCGGCATCCGGAACAGGTCGAGATCCTGCTGCACCTGCCCCACCACGCGGAAGCCTTTCTGAACCCGGAACACCGTGTACTTGTTCTTGAACTCCGGAGCGCCGGTCGAGTCCAGCCATTGCGAGTAGAACCAGGTCAACTGCTCGCCCTGGATATCCTCGGTCACTTTCTGCAGATCCTTGAGCCCCACCGGCTTGCCCACATAGTCTGGAAGAGCGTGCGCATCGCCTTGTCAAACTTCTGATCGCCCATCACCCAGCGAAGCATGTGGTAGATCATGCCGCCCTTGTCGTTTGCCATCGACTGGAAGACCGGGTCAAAGGTGTCGAGCGTCCCAATCTGTCCCAGCGGAACGCTGTCATAGGCCAGCGCGCCCACCGCCATATCCTTCACCGCTTCCTGCGCGCCCGCCGGCTCCGGCCGCGTATTCGATGTAGCGGCTTTCGCTGTAGCGCGCGCCCCCGTCCTGAATCCACCAGTCATTGCGCGTTGCCGGACTCACGATGGTGCCAAACCACTGGTGCGCGATGGCATTGGCCAGCAGCCGGTAATTCACCTTTGCGTTGATGTTGCGCGCCGCGATCCCCGCCATCTCGGGAGCCCACGCCGTGGGCACGGAATCATCGGGCAACTCCACCAGCTTCAGCTCCGAGCTGATGGGAACGCCGTAGATGGTGATGAAGAAGCCGAGTTCCTTGGCCGCCGTCTCGCCATACTGCTGCGCCAAAGTCGGCTTTGTCCTGCAGGAAGTAAACATGCACGGTCATTCCCGCTTCGCTGACCGGGGTATCCACAAATTTTCCAATCACCACCGTGCCCGGAAAGCTCGGCTTGCTCCAGGTGAAGCTGAACGTCTTCATGCCGGGATTCGGGAGGCGCCGCAGCGCGTTCGTTGCTGGAAGCGGCTGCCGGCCTGGCCTTTTCTTCCCCAGCTTCTCGCGGGTTTGCAGCTTTGGGGTGCACGCTCTCGCCGGAGCCTCTGGCGAGCTCTGCCACATGCTACCTCGCTCGCCACGGCCGCCTCCGCTGGAAATCACCGTGTACTCCGGCCGGCGCGGTGATCTTCAGCCGTGCCGTGAAGCGGTCGATGCCGTAGTTGGTCACCGGAAACCAGCGCCCGGAATACAGCAGATAGGTGATCGGATCGCCCACATAGGCCAGCCTCAGTCCCGGAACCGGACTGTCGTCCGCCGAGGTCACATTGCCCTCGTAGTCAAAAGTCAGAGTCGCTTCCTGCCCCTTGCTCATGCCGCTGGGCAGTGCCACGCGCACGGTCGAGTCCTGCGAAACGCGCTCGGCCGGCAGCACGTTCCCTGCTCGTCCGTGACCTGGGTTACGCGCAGCGCGTTGTGCAACTCGAAGGTTGCAATGCTGATGTCGTCCAGCGCCACAAACTTGACCACGGCCCGCGCCGTCAGCTTGTGCGACTGCGGAGAAACCTTGGCCTCGATGGTGTAGTCTTCCGCCTGGATGCGCGGCTTCTCCGCGGCCTGCAGCGTTGCCATCGGGAGCAGGCCGGCTAGCGCGGTCAAGGTTATGAGAACGGCTCGCGTCCAGTGTCCGTCCTGCAAATCGCATTGCCATTTTGCTCCTGCTGAGTTGCACAACTCTACTTGATGTATGAAATCGTACAGAAGATGCTGAGCAGCTTCTCTGAATGCGCGCCTATTCTCTCTCCCGCATGGCATTTTCCGCAACGCGCAATACCGCCCGCGCCGCCCGATGCGCCGTGTCTCGCCGGCGCGTGGCCCGAATCCGGGAGCCGCCGCCAGCTCTCCGCGCAGCATTCCGCGCACCTCCGCCAGAGCTTCCGTCATCCGCTGCCTCGCCGGCGCCGTCCTCCAGCAGCGCGCGCACCTCGCGCTCCACGCTCTCCGGCGTAAATCCGTCCTGGATCAGCTCCGGAACCACTTCGCGCCCGGCCACCAGATTCACCATGCCATAGTGCGGCAGCTTCACCAGATGCCGCCCCAGCGTCCAGGTCAGCCCCGCCACGCGATACACCATCACAAACGGCGTGCCGATCAGCGCCGCTTCCACGGTGGCCGTGCCGCTGGCCACCACGCCCACGCGCGCATGCAGCAGGCTGGCCCGGGCGTCATCGGTCAGCTTCACGATTCTCACACGCGCTTGCGCGCACACAGCGCAATCTGCTCCCGCACCCAATCCTTGTCCAGAGTGCTCGCCACCGGCATCACGAACTCGAACTCAGCTCCCAGCCGCTCCGCCGCGCCCAGCATGGCCGGCAGGTTCAGGCGCAGCTCTTTCCTGCGGCTGCCCGGCAGCAGCGCAATCCACCTGCCGCGACGCATCCAGCCCCCAGCGCGCCGCAAATTCCTCCCGGCTCACCTTCGGCGGCTCCAACTCGCTCAGCGGATGCCCCACGAACTCCACCTGCACCCCGTTCCGCGCGTAGAACTCGCGCTCAAACGGGAATGATCACCAGCATCTCCGCGACATAGCGCTGCACCAGCTTCAGCCGTCCCTTGCGCCAGGCCCAGAGCTGCGGGCTGACGTAATACACCACCGGAATTCCGCGCCGGTGCAACTGCTTTGCCAGCCGGAAATTCCAATCCGGAAAGTCGATCAGCACGGCCACGTCCGGCCGCCGCCGGTCCACCTCCGCCAGCAGCTTGTGAAATTCGCGGTAGATTCCCGGCAGATGGCTGAGCACCTCGAACAGTCCCACCACGGCCACATCGCGGGCATGGACCACCAGCTCGCAGCCCGCCTCGCTCATGCGCTCGCCGCCCATGCCAAAGCACTCGATGCCGCGCCAGCGCCGGCAGCGCAGCGTTACCCGCCTCCGCAGCTCGCGCAGTGCCGTCAGCAACTCCGCGCCGTACATCTCGCCGGAGGCTTCTCCGGCGGAGATCATCACCCGCAACGGACGATGCGGATCGAGATTATTTCCGTGGTGGACATGTGCGCCGACAGAATATCAGGCGCAGCCGATAGGATCAGCAGGATATGTCCCGGCTCGATGCACTCGCAATCGGCTAATCGGCCGTGCCTCCGGCCGCTCCAGCGCCGCGTGCGGCTCGCCGCCGCCGCTCCCAGTTCCTGGTCCTTGTACTGCAACTGGTAGAGCTTCCAGTACACGCCCCTGGCGCTCAGCAACTGCTGATGCGTGCCCATCTCGCGAACCTTGCCCTTGTGCATCACGATGATCTTGTCGGCCCGCTGAATGGTCGAAAGCCGGTGGGCGATGATCAGCGAGGTGCGTCCCTCCACCAGGCGGGTCAGCGCCTCGCGCACCCGGAACTCGGTATCCGTGTCCACGCTCGAGGTCGCTTCATCCAGGATCAGGATGCGCGGGTTGTGCGCCAGCGCCCGCGCAAATGACACCAGCTGCTTCTGCCCGGTCGAGAGCGTGTTGCCGCGCTCCTGCAACAGCGAGTCGAAGCCCTCCGGCAGCGACTGGATGAAATCGGCGACGTTGACCTCTTCGGCCGCGCGCTCCACCGCCTCGCGCGTCACGTGCGCCGAGCCCAGCTTGATGTTATCGGCAATGGTGCCGCTGAACAGGAATGGGTCCTGCAGCACCACACCGCAGCGCCGGCGCAAGCTTCTGCAGGTTCATCTCGCGCACATCCACGCCGTCGATCCGCACCGCGCCCTGCTGCACATCGTAGAAGCGCAGCAGCAGCGAAATCAGCGTGGTCTTGCCCGCGCCCGTGTGGCCCACAATGGCCACCGTCTCGCCCGGCTCAATGGTGAAGGAGACGCCGCGCAGAACCCAGTCCCACTCTTCGCCCGGAACCGGCCTTGCCGTCCTTTTCGACCGGCACGTGGCGGTAGGCAAACCAGACGTTGTCGAACTCGATCCGTCCCGGTCCATGCGGCTCTTTCTCGCACCGCCGGCGACTGAATCTCCGGCTCGGTGTCGAGCAGTTTGAACACCCGTTCGGCGGCGGCCATCGCCGATTGCAGAATGTTGAACTTCTCGCTCAGATCCTGAATCGGGCGGAAGAACCGCTGCGCATATTGCATGAACGCCACCAGCACGCCCAGCGTCGTAATTCCCGACAGCACGCTGTGTCCGCCGTACCAGAGCACGCAGGCAATGGCGATGGACGACAGGGTTTCCACCACCGGGTAGTACAGCGCATAGGCCATGATGGCGTCCTTGAACGCCTCCATGTGCTGCGCGTTTACCGCCTCGAACTCCTCGTACGACTTGCGCTCGCGGTTGAACAGTTGCAGAGGAATGATGCCGCTGACGTGCTCCTGCAGGAATGAATTGATGCGCGCAATCGCCACCCGAATCCGCCGGTAGCTGTCGCGCACCGCCTTGCGGAAGATCTGCGTGGCAAAAACGATGAGCGGCAGCACCAGGAAGGCGATCAGCGCCAGCCGCCAGTTCATCCACAGCATGATGCCGAGGATCGCGGCCAGCACAAAGACGTCTTCGACAATGGAAACCACGCCCGAGGTGAACATCTCATTCAGCGCATCCACGTCGGTGGTCACGCGGGTCACCAGCCGTCCCACGGGATTCTTGTCGAAGAACGCGATGTCCATCCGCTGCAGATGCCGGTAGAGCTGGCTGCGCAGGTCGAACATCACCTTCTGTCCGGTCCACTGCATCATGTAGGTCTGGGTGAATTCAAACAGGAAACCCAGCAGCAGCACGCCCAGATAAATGCCGCTGATCTGCGCGATGCCAACCATCGGCTGCGGGGCTCAGAAAGCGGTCGAGAAACGAGTGTCCGCCGGGGTGCGCCGCCAGATACTTGTCGATGGCCGTCATCGTCAGGTAAGGCCCCAGCACGTCGGCGCCTGCCTTCAGCACGATTGCCGCCAGCGCCAGCGCCACCTGCAGCGTGTAGGGGCGCAGGTACTTCATCAGCCGGCGAATAATCCGGCTGTCGTACGCTTTTCCTAGTACTTCTTCCTCGGCGGCCATGTCTCCCTATTTTAGATGGAAGCAGCGCGTTTCAACGTTGACGCCGGGCAATTCGAGGAAAACAAACTTCACCCTCGAGTTGCGCCCGGCGGCCTCCGGTTGACATCCGCACGCGTACGGTGTAAACATAATGTGTACGGTGTACACAACCATGGCCACGCCCGCTCCCGCCCCCAACCTCCGCGCTGCAATCCTGGAAAGCGCCCGCAAACTGTTCGCCGCCGAAGGCTACCAGAGTGTCTCCATGCGCCGCATCGGCCTGAAGACCGGCTGTTCGCCCATGGCCGTCTATCGCCACTTTGCCGGCAAACAGGAACTTCTGCTCTCGATCTGTGAAGAGAGCTTCGCACACATGTTCCGCAACCTGGAGCGGCCCCATCCCGATCTGCCGCTGGTGGAGCAACTGAGGGTCCGCATGGCGGTATTTATCCGCTTCTGCGCCGCCCATCCCAGCCACTATCGTCTGGCTTTTCTCGATGCCGCCTTCGCCGGCCTGGAAATTCCTTCCCGCCGCTGGTTGCGTGAACATTTCCGCGAGCTCGTCGCCGAGTGTATTCGCAGCCGGAAGCTTGCGCTCAATCCCGATTCCTATGCCTTGACCCTGATGGCCTGCATGCACGGCGCCATCCTGTTGCTGATCTCTGGCCAAAAGCTGGGAATGACGCGCGAAGCCTTCCTTGCAGATCTGATCGCAACCGCTACCGGGGCGTTCGAGCAGTGACCACGGATCTCTCCCTGACCATGGCTCCGCCACTGGAGCATGCCAAGGTCAATCCGTGGCTCATCGCCATGACCGTCATGCTGGCGACCTTCATGGAGGTGCTTGACAGCACCATCGCCAACGTCGCCCTGCCGCACATTGCGGGCTCGCTTTCAGCCAGCTTCGATGAGAGTACCTGGGTGCTCACCTCCTATCTCATCGCCAATGCCATCATCCTGCCACTCAGCGGATGGCTCACCGAGTTGTTCGGCCGCAAACGTTTCTACATGACCTGCGTGGTCATCTTCACCTGCAGTTCGCTGCTTTGCGGCATCGCGCCCAGCCTGTCTTTTCTGGTGTTCTTCCGCATCCTGCAGGGGCTGGGCGGCGGCGGGTTGCAACCCTCCGCGCAGGCCATCCTCGCCGACACCTTTCCGCCGCGCCAACGCGGCATGGCGTTCTCCATCTACGGCATGGCCGTGGTCTTTGCGCCCGCCGTCGGTCCCACGCTCGGCGGCTGGATCACTGATAGCTATAGTTGGCGCTGGCTCTTCTACATCAACATTCCGGTCGGAATTCTTTCCCTCGTGCTGGTCTCGCGCCTGATTCACGATCCGCCCGCCCTGGCTGGCAAACCTCTCACCCGCTCCAACCTCCTCTCGCATGGATTGGACAGGCATGGGACTGCTGGCTCTCGGCCTCGGCTCCCTGGAGTTTCTGCTGGACCATGGACAGGAAGACGACTGGTTCGGCTCCAGGCGAATCCAGTTCCTCGCCATCATGGCCGCAACCGCCCTGATCGCCGTCATCATCCGCGAGTTTATCGTCAGCAATCCGGTGGTCGATCTCAGGCTCTACCGGAAGCGCAATTTCTGGCTCTCGAACCTTCTCATTTTTTGCCTCGGATTCATCATCTCCGGCAGCACCGTGCTGGTGCCGCAGTTCTTGCAAACCTTGATGGGCTACACCGCGACCCGCGCCGGGATGGTTCTTTCCCCCGCCGGAATCGTGCTGATCTTTACCATGCCCATGGCGGGAGCCATGCTCGGACGCGTCAAGGCGCGCTCCATGATCATCTTCGGCTTCATCGTCTATGGCGCCTCGCTCTGGCTCACCTCGCGGCTCCAGCTGCAAACCGATTTCACCAGTTGGACTCTGCTCCGGATGATGTCTGCCCTGGGCATGGCGGCCCTGTTCACGCCCATCAGCACCACCTGCTTCTCGGTAGTGCCGCCGGGCAAGAACAATGCCGCTTCGTCGCTTTATAACCTGATGCGCAACCTGGGGTCGAGCTTCGGCATCGCCGCCGTCAGCACGGTGGTCTCCCGGCGCGCCCAGTTCCACCAGGTCCGCCTCACCGAGCACCTCTCGTCTGCCCGCGCCCGCAGCGGGCAGGGCCAACTCGCGGCCTATATCGCCCAGCACGCTGACGGTCTCGGCCTGCCCGCCGCGCGCGCCGCGCGCATGCTCTACCGCAGCGTGCTGCAGCAGGCCGGAGCCATGGCCTATCTGGACGCCTTCTGGCTGCTCGGTTCGCTGTGCTTCGTCATGCCCCTGTTTGCCTTCTTCATCGTCCACGTCAAACACGCCCCCGCCCCCAAGACGCCGGCGGAGTAGCCTCGCCAGACATCCCTGGGCTAGTACACTGGAGCTGCGGGCAACCCATTGAACTCTATCGTCCATTCCGCGCTTTATTTGTCCGTACCCTTCTGCCGCACCAAATGTTCCTTCTGTAACTTTTCCTCCGGTGTATTTTCCCGCTCCCTGTTTGACGCCTACATCCGATACCTGGAGCAGGCCATTGCCGACGCTCCCGCGCTCGCCCGCCAGAACGGAGCCGAGTTCGACCCGCGGCTCGATTCGGTTTATCTTGGCGGCGGCACGCCCAGCGTTCTCGCGCCCGATCAGCTTGCCCGCCTCTTTGCCGCCATCCGTCCGGTTTTCGAACTGTTGCCCGAGGCCGAGTTCACAGTCGAAGTCGCGCCCGGCACGCTCTCCGCCGAGGTTCTGGACGTGCTTGTCGGCGCCCAGGTAAATCGCGTTTCGCTCGGCGTGCAGTCTTTTGTCGATCAGGAATCCCGCTCCGTGGGACGCTTGCACAGCCGTCGCATCGCCATCGAGGACATCGCCCGCCTGCGCTCGGCCGGCATCCGTGACCTCAGCGTCGATCTCATCGCCGGCCTGCCCTACCAGACCGCCGAAAGCTGGGAACGGTCGCTCGATGAAGTCCTTGCCCTCGAACTTCCCCACGTCAGCGTCTACATGCTGGAAGTGGACGACGACTCCCGCCTTGGCCGTGAACTTATCGCCGGAGGCACGCGCTACCATGCCCACCAGGTCCCCGACGAGGCGCCGACCGTTGCCCTCTACGAACGCGCCTGCCAGCGCCTGAACGCCGCCGGAATCGCAACAGTACGAGATTTCGAACTTCGCCCGTCCCGGTCACCAGTCGCGCCATAATCTCCGCTACTGGCAGCGTCTCCCCTACTACGGATTTGGCGTCGATGCCCACTCCATGCTGCTGGCGCCAACCCGCTCGGATCCGCATCGCGCCGCACGCATCGCCAGCGCGGACTCGCTCGACGCTCTGCTTGCCGGCGCCGGGCCGGTGAGCACCATCGTTACCCGCCGGCAGGCAATCGAGGAGACGTACTTCCTCGGTTTGCGCATGAATCGTGGCGTCGAGTTGCTGGCCATCAAGGAGGAGTTCGGCATCGATGCCGTGGACTATTACCGCGAGGAAATCACCACCCAGGTGGCAAACGGACTGTTGTCGCTGGAGGATGGATGGCTGCGCCTTACTCCGCGGGGCCGCCTGCTCTCCAACGAGGTGTTCGCCGCATTTCTGCGCGACTAGCGTTTACACTAGTTCTTTTCGCTTTTCTTTGGGAGCATTCATGAACCCTTTGTGGATTGACCTTCGCAGTGACACCGTAACCCAGCCCAGCGACGAAATGCGCCGCGCCATGGCCGCCGCCGAAGTTGGCGATGACGTCTACGGCGAGGACCCGACCATCAACCGCCTGGAAGCCCGCGCCGCCGAAATCTTCGGCCGCGAGGCCGCCATCTTCGTTCCCTCCGGCACCATGGGCAACCAGATCGCCGTCAAGCTGCACACCCGTCCCGGCCAGGAGGTTCTCTGCGAGGAGCGTGGCCACATCTTTAACTATGAGATGGCTATGCCGGCCTGGTTCAGCGGCTGCCTGGTGCGCCCGGTCAGCGCTCTGCAGGGAATCCTCTCCTGGGAGTTGCTTGCCCCGAGGATTCGCCGCCCACCTATTACGTCGCGCCCACCGGCCTCATCGCCCTGGAGAACACCCATAACATGGCGGGTGGCACCGTCACTCCCGTCGCCGCCATGGAGGAAATCTGCGCCCGGGCCCATGAGCGAAACCTTCCCGTGCACCTGGATGGCGCGCGCATCTTCAACGCCGCAACCTATCTCGGCAAGCCGGTTGCCGAGATCACCCGCGGTTTCGATTCGGTTATGTTCTGCCTATCCAAGGGATTGGGCGCGCCGGTCGGCTCCATGCTCACCGGAAGCAGGGAATTCATCCAGCAGGCGCGTTCCGTGCGCAAGGCGCTGGGAGGAGGCATGCGTCAGGCTGGCATCCTGGCCGCCGCCGGTCTCATCGCACTGGAACAAGGTCCAGCCCGCCTGCACCAGGACCACGCCACCGCCCGCCTGCTTGCCGAAGGCGTCGCCGCCATCCCCGGCATCCAGATCGACCTGGCCGCGGTGCAGACCAACATCGTCATCTTCGACGTCAGCGGCACCGGCAAGTCCTCCACCGAAATTGTTGCCGCTCTCAAATCCCATGGAGTGCTTGCCGGCACGGTCAATCCCCAGTTGATCCGCTTCGTCACCCACCTCAATGTCTCGCGCGCGCAGTGCGAGCAGGCGCTCGAAAAGCTGCGTGCCATCTGCCGCCCGGCGGTCAGCGTCTAAGCCGCTGGCCCGCATCCGCCTATTCTTGGCGAATGTGGGCCACCGGCTTCCACCCGTGCGGTGTTCACTTCTCCGCTCTCCACTGCGATTCGATCTCCAAACCATGATCCTCCATAGGGTAGATGCCGCCGCCGCTTCCCCTACCATCCCGCCTCGTGATATAACCATCAGTTTTCCTTATAGGCCGCGCCGCGTGGGGCGGGCTGCGTGAATCACCAAATTCCAGTCATGGAGCAAGCGTGGACTTCCAACTCAGCGACGAGCAACTGCATCTCCAGAGCATGGTGCGCGACTTTGCCGCGCGCGAGATCGCACCCCATGTGCACAAGTGGGACGAAGCCTCGCACTTCCCCCTCGAAGTCGTGAAGCAGCTCGGCAAGCTCGGACTCATGGGCTGCATCTTTCCCGACGAATACGGCGGCCCTGGTTACGGCTACATCGAGTACGTCATCGCCATCGAAGAGCTCTCGCGCGTCGATGGCTCGGTCGGCATCATCGTCGCCGCCCACACATCGCTGTGCTCCAACCACATTTTTCTCGCTGGCAGCACGGAGCAGAAGCAGCGCTACCTGCCGCACCTCGCCACCGGCGAGCACATTGGCGCCTGGGCACTGACCGAGCCCAACAGCGGCTCGGACGCCGGCAGCGCGCGCTGCTCGGCCACCCGCAAGGATGACCGATGGGTGCTCAACGGCACCAAGACCTTCATCACCAATGGCGCCTACGCGGACGTAGTTGTGGTCGTTGCCGTCACCGATAAAACCATTGGTACGCGCGGTCTCTCCGCCTTCATCGTCGAGCGCGGCACGCCCGGCTTTCGCGCCGGCAAGAAGGAGAACAAACTCGGCCTGCGCGCCTCTGACACCTCCGAGCTGATCTTTGAGGACTGCGAAATTCCCGGGGAAAACCTGCTCGGAGCCGAAGGCCAGGGCTTTGTCGATGCCATGCGCGTGCTCGATGGCGGACGCATCTCGATTGCCGCCCTGGGCCTCGGCATGGCCACCGGCGCCTATGATTGCGCTCTCCAGTACAGCCGCCAGCGAAAGCAGTTCGGCCGCCCCATCAGCGAATTTCAGGGCATCCAGTGGAAGCTGGCCGACATGGCTACCGAGATCGATGCCGCCCGCCTGCTGACCCTGCGCGCCGCCTGGCTCAAGGACCACCACCGCAAGACCACGCTGGAGTCCTCCATGGCCAAGCTCTACTCCTCCGAGGTCGCCGTCCGTGTTGCCAATGAGGCGGTGCAGATTCACGGCGGCTACGGCTTCATCAAGGATTATCCTGCGGAAAAGTTTTATCGTGACGTCAAGCTTTGCACCATCGGCGAAGGCACCAGCGAAATCCAGCGCCTCGTCATCGCCCGCCAAATCCTGCCGGAGTAGATCAGCGGATTCCGAGTTGCCCCGTCACTCCGGAGGACGTAGAAGATGTGGCTGACTCCCGCTTCGGGATGGTTGGATACTTGGCGATTTTCTGACAGGTATCCGTGAATCACACCTTCACGCAGTCAGTCGCTGAGCCGAGGGGTTAACTTCAGCTGAGGATGGGAAACTCATCTGGCGGCAGAGCACTATTTCCCCGTTTTCTGTATTCGAGAAAACGATTCATGATAACCCAGGAGCGGTCGAGGATGTGGTGGATTGTTGCCTGATCCACATAAGATTTGTCGCCGTGTCGGGGATTTGTTGAGGCCTCTGTAATGAACTCACGATAGGTACGCTCTAATCGAAGAATCCGTTGCATCTCGGCCCACCCGTTCTTTCTTTTACGGTCGTTAGGAACCAATAAAGTTCGGAGTCCTTCGATCGCTCTCCCGCAGTTAACCTCTACGTGCCCTGGGATGGTGTGCGCAACAATGAGGTCATTGAAGACCAGCATTAACGCTGGCTCTTTGGCTATCAGAAAGAACATAGCCGAATAGTCATCCTTCCCGGTATAGCCCGGCGTAAGATTGAACGCTGTGCATAGACGTGCAAGCCTTGAGCTTGAATATCGGAGCGGCTTCACCGAGCCATCGGGCTCCACAAGTTCGTCAAGCACCAAAGACAGCCCTAGTCCGTGCGCGAAGCACAGGCAGTCCAGCACGGCGCGGGAGTACAGCATGGCTTGGTTCAGCAGAAGAGAGAGGTTTTCGTCTGGTGTGTACTCTTCGAGGCTGCACGCAACATCCACCACACATGACCTAATGGTTATTGCGAAATGAAACAGCGGCCCGTCTGCCGTCTGTCTCCAGTCTATCTCGGGCAACGGTGGAGTTGTAATCGGTGCGTGGGCGGGTAGAATTCTGCCTCTGAAGTGGATTGTTGGCATTGAGCCAATTTATCGGAGGGCAGGCGTCTCAGACAACGCACGGTTCGTCGCGTGGGGTGATTTCTTTCGAGGCAGAAGCCCCGGAATTGGTACTCTTCATGGTACTCCGGATTGTAAGTTGTTGAACGGCAAAGAATGGCGGAGGGTGAGGGACTTGAACCTAGGCAGCGCCTACACTGCAGTGTCGCGAGCATTCCGGTTCTTGTCGAAAACAGGCCGACTCTACCACGATCCCAGAACGGGAACAGCGCACTCTCCTCCTCATTTGCGGCAGGAGTCGGCTTGCCGTGCGCGTCGCCTCTTGGTGGGTTGTCGCCGGTCCGGAGGCTATCCGCTCTCCCGCTTTGTTAAACTAAATATTGCGAGAAACGAATCCAGTGACCTCATCTATCCCGGCATCCATTTCCACATGGGTCGAACAGATCCGCAGCGGCAATCTTCGGGCTTTATCGCGCGCCATCACCGCGGTGGAAAACCGCACTTCCGATTCCCACGATCTGCTTAAAGCTCTGTTTGCCTACTCCGGCCGCGCCCGCGTCGTCGGCCTCACGGGATCGCCCGGCGCCGGCAAAAGCACCCTCGTGGATGCGCTCGCCGGGCAATACCGCATGCGCCAGCAGACGGTCGGAATCATCGCCATCGATCCCACCTCCCCGTTTACCGGTGGCGCCATCCTCGGCGACCGCATCCGTATGCAATCGCACAGCGGAGACGCCGGCATCTTCATCCGCAGCATGGCCACCCGCGGTTCCCTCGGCGGGCTCTCCAGCACTACGGCCGACGTGGCCACCGTGCTCGATGCCAGCGGCCGCGACCTGGTGCTCATCGAAACCGTCGGCGTCGGCCAGGATGAGGTGGACATCGTCCGCCTTGCCGATGTCACCATCGTCATCCTGGTTCCCGGCATGGGTGACGACGTCCAATCCATCAAAGCGGGAATCATGGAGATCGCCGATATTTTCGTCATCAACAAGGCGGATCGCGACGGCGCCGAACGCGTCGAGCGCGAAGTGCGCGCCATGCAGTCGCTCTCCATGCGCAGTGACAACTGGGTGCCACCGGTGATCAAGACGGTTGCCAGCACAGGTGCGGGCGTCGCCGAGTTGGCCGAGACCATCGACGACTATGAGACGTTTCTCCTCAACAGCGAACTGGGACACCAGCGGCGCATCGCCAACTGGCGCGACCGTCTGCGCGAGATGCTGCGCGACGAGGTTTTGCGGCGCATCGTCCAAGGCGCTTTTTCCGAAGACGCCGTCACCCAATACGCCTCCCAGGTTGCCGGCCACGAGCGCGACCCCTACTCACTGATCGACGAGATCGTCGGCAAACTCGCCCGCTAGGAGCCGCTGTGCTGATCCTCGGTATTGACACCTCCGGGCGGCAGGGAAGCGTGGCTCTGCTGCGCGCCCAGGATGGTCAACTCCTTACCCTCGAACTCGAACCGCTCTCCGGCGGCCAATATTCCGAGGCGCTTCTCCCAACCATCGCCGGATTGCTCCTGCGCCACGGCCTGGAGAGAAGTGCGATCGGCCTCATCGCCGTCGCCAGCGGCCCCGGCTCGTTCACCGGGCTCAGGGTTGCGATTGCCACCGTCAAGGGATTGGCCGAGGCATTCGCCACGCCAGTGGTCGCCGTCTCCGTGCTGGAGGCCATCGCCCTCGTCTCGGCGGCGCAGGGCAAGGTCATCGCGGCGATGGATGCGCAGCGCTCCGAGGTTTTTTCCGGCGAATACATCGTCGAATCCGCCTGCCCGGAGGCTTGCCGGATGCAGCGCGAAGCCATCGCCAGCTTCGCGGATTTCACCCGCATGCTCGCCTCCGGCGATCCCGCAATGAAGGTATATACCCCGGATGACGGTCTCTGCGTGCGGCTCCGCGAGGCCGGGTTCGATGCCCATCTGCTGGCCCGGCCCTCGGCCGAAGCCATCGCCGCCATCGCCCACCGCAAGTTCCTCGCGGGCGAGCGCGCCGACGTTGCCACGCTTGATGCCAATTACCTGCGCCGCTCGGATGCCGAGATTTTTTCCGCGCCCAAACCCAGCGCCGCCTCCCACTAACATGGAGATCCGCAGCATCAAAGTCCGTCGCGCCCACTCCTCCGACCTCCCGCAACTCAAGGAAATTAGCGCAACCGCCGCTTCCGCCGCCCAATGGACCCAGCGGCAATGGCTGGATATCTTCCATACCGAAACTCCCGCGCGCCTTGCCTGGATTGCCGAAGACCGGAATGGGCCAGATCAGGGGCCGGGAATCGGATTTCTCGTTGCCCGCAACGGCGGCCCGGAGTGGGAGCTGGAAAACATCGCGGTACTGCCTGAATTCCGTCGCCAGGGAGTCGGCCGCGCACTCCTTTCAGCCCTCCTGGACGAAGCCCGCGTTCTGCAGGCGGAACGGATTCTGCTCGAAGTCCGAGCCTCAAACCAGCCGGCAATCCGCTTCTACAACAGCGAAGGATTTCAACTGCTCGCGCGGCGCGCTGGCTATTATCGGAATCCCGATGAAGATGCACTCATTCTTGTGCATTCATATTAATAGAGTATTAAATTTCTCTTGCCCGGCTCTTTCCCGGGTGCTAGCTTTTACAACACCTGATTTCAGGCTTGGAGGTGCTGAAATGAATGCCCCCGAACGCGAACAGCTCCTGGCCAGCAGCGAGGAATTTCGCAAGCTGGCCACCGCACACAGTACTTACTCTCAGCGTCTCGAATCCCTCGCCAGCAAGAAATACCTCTCTGAAGACGAAAAAATCGAAGAAATACGCCTCAAGAAGTTGAAGCTTCGCCTCAAGGATGAGATGGAATCATTTCGGCCCCGCACCCCGCCAATCTCCTGAGTGCAGCCGCCTCCGGGCATCCGCGCCGAGCCAAGGCCTGGCGCCAGGGGATGGCCAGTCCCACAAATGTCGCGGCTGGTCATCCTCTCTCCATCGATTCTCGGCCTTGCGCTTGGGACTCGGTATTGGGCAGAGCGCTGCGGAGCGCTTCACGGACCAGGGCGCGATTCGCCTGGCCAGTCTTCCACCCTCCTTCCAAGTGTGCTCCAATTGGGAATGCAGAAGTTCCTTGCCCTCGCCTTCGTACTGCTCTTGTCCAGCCTCGCGCTTGCCCAGACTGGGCCGTTGCCGCCTGATTTGGCCTGCCGCTGGTCTGCCCAACTTACCGCCGCCCGCCCGGATGCCAGCGACGCCTACATGGTCCCCTTTGACCTCGACATCGAGCGCACCCCCACGGGTCTTCGAGCCGCGCTGCGCAACGGAGGCGACCGCATCGACTTTTCCTCCGCCGTGCAGCAGGGCAACGAGCTAATCCTGCGCCTGGATCAGTATGACGCCGTTCTCTCCGCGCACTGCTCCCCCACCCCCTGCAACGCGCTGCAAGGGGAGTATGTCCGCCAGCGAGGCTCGTCGATCGCGCGCTATGCCATCAGTGCCCACTGTCCGGGGCCGCAGGTTGCGCCAACGCCCAAATCGCGGGATTCAGCGCCGCAGCGCTTTTCCCTTGCCGCCGACTGGGAGTTCGCCTTCACGGATTCGGCCGGCAAGCCTGATTCCGAGGCCAATGCTCCGGCCCATTTCACCGCCGACGCCAACCACGTCGAGGGCACCATTGCCCCCATCAGCGGCGATTACGGAATGCTCGCCGGCGCCTTACCCAGCGGGGCCGATGCCGAGTTCCATCTCTCGCGCTTTGATGGCGTTCACGCCCTCCGGCTCGATGGCCAATTTGTCTCTCCGGACCGCATCGAAGGCGTGTTTCACGTCGCGCCCGGACGCCCGCTCAACTTCGTGGCAACACGCTCATCCACGTCGCCGGGCTTCGAGGAAGCCGAACGCCTCACCTCGGTCGAGAATCCTTCCGAGCCTTTCCGGTTCCACGGTCGGGATGCCTCCGGCGCCACCATCACCCAAGACGATTCAGCCTTTCGTGGTAAGGTCGCGCTCCTGGACATCTTTGGAACCTGGTGCCCGAACTGCCACGATGAAGCTCCCCTACTGCAATGGCTTTATGCAAAGTTCCACGCCCGCGGTCTTGAGGTTGTGGGGCTGAGCTACGAGTACAGCGACGACACCGCCCGCAGCCAGCGCTTGCTCGGCGTCTATCGCCGCAAGTACTCGATTGCGTTTCCCTTGCTGCTGGCTGGCACGACCGGCTCCGGCGAGATCGAAAGAACTCTGCCGCAACTGCGCAATTTCGGCGCCTATCCCACCACGATTTTTCTTGACCGGCGCGGGCGCGTGCGTCTCATTCACGCCGGGTTTTCCGGTCCTGCAACCGGCCGGCTGGAGGAAGTCAAGCAGAGTTTTGAGCGCACCATCGTCAAATTGCTTAATGAAGAGTAATCGCCCGTTCGTCTTTCTCCGCCATTGCTGCTTCGCGCTTCGCTATAATCGAGAGGTCCTCATGGTACGCGACGGAATCTATTACGCGCTGGCTCTAGTTGCGGTGGCGGTCCTCATTGGTATCTGGGCCACGCCCCTGCTGGCTCTCGTGCCGCTATTGCTGGCGGCCTTCTTCCTCTGGTTCTTTCGCGACCCGGAGCGTGCCATTCCCTCCACCCGCGGCGCCGTCGTCTCTCCTGCCGATGGCAAAGTCACTGCGGTCTCCACCATTCAGGTAGAAGGCGAGCCGCGCACCAGCATCAGTATTTTTCTCAATGTCTTCAACGTGCACGTGAACCGCTCGCCCGCCGCGGGCGTAATCACCAGCCGTCGAGTATCGCCGCGGCAAGTATCTGAACGCCATGAATCCGGCCTCGGCCGAACAGAACGAGCAGAACGTCTGCACCCTTGTAACCGAGGATGGATATGGCATCGTCTTCAAGCAGATTGCCGGCCTGCTGGCGCGCCGCATCGTCTTCTCCCGGCAACGCCGGAGATCGCGTCGCCCGCGGCGAACGCATTGGACTGATCAAGTTCGGATCGCGCTGCGACGTCATTCTTCCCGCCTCCGCCAAGGTGCTGGTCGAGGTGGGCAACCTTGTAAAGTGCGGCTCTTCGACGCTGGCCATTCTGCCGCCGGCGCAAGGAGAACTTTGATGGAGTCGCTGGACCGTGCGCACAGATGACGGACGATCGCGCCGTTTGCGCAAGGGCATGTACATTCTGCCCTCCCTGTTTACCACCGCGAATCTTGCCGCTGGTTTCTACGCCATTATCGCAGGCGGCGCTCGGCGCTGCCCACGCCCAGGGACTGGTTGGCACGCCCGGCGCCGATCCCCTGCGCACGGCCGCCATTTATTTCAATCATGCGGCCATCGCCATCGGCTTTGCCGTATTTCTTTGATGGCATGGACGGAGCCATCGCGCGCCTTACCCACACCACCAGCGATTTCGGCAAGGAGCTGGATTCGCTGGCCGACGTGGTGACCTTCGGTGTCGCTCCCGGAATTCTGGCCTGGATGTGGGGCTTCTTTTGTCCTGCCCCACACGCTCGACGCGGACCTGCGCGACAAGCTGGTTGCAGTTCGGCGCGATCGTCGCATTCGCGTTTCTCACCGCCGGCGCCTGCCGCCTGGCGCGCTTCAACATTCAGCTCAATCCGCAGCCCAAGAATCCCGGCCGCCCGGGCCGCAAGTATTTTGTCGGCATGCCCATCCCCGGCGGAGCCGGTTGCCTGGCTGCGGTGGTGCATCTGCGCCTGGGCTATCCCGTGCAGGCCTGGTGGAGCGCCATGATCTGGATGGCCTACATCTTTCTGTGCGCCTTCCTCATGGTCAGCACCTGGCGCTTCTGGAGCGCCAAGAGCATTGATTTCCACAACCGTCAGGCCTCGCGCCTGTTCGTGCTTTTCGCTCCGATCCTGGCCGCCATCTGGTATTTTCATCGCTATGTTCTCTTTGCTCTGGCGGTGACCTACATGATTTCAGGCGTGTTCTTCAGGCTCACATATGCGTTCCGGCGCACAGCCGGGCCTTGCCGCCGCCCGCTCCGCCGCAGGAGGAGCTTGGAGCGTCATGAGCCCATCCGCCAGAAGCTCCAATCTGTTTACCGTGGCCCTTGTCGGGGCCGCCGCCCTCAAGGGCAAGGAAGTCCGGGACGTACTCAGTGAGCGCAGCTTTCCCGCCGTCGAGATCAAGCTTCTGGACGAGGAGGATGTGCTCGGCCAGCTCGAACAGGTCAATGATGAGCCGGCGTTCATCCAGGGAGTGCTGCCGGAACATCTGGAAGGCGTGGATTTCGCCTTCCTCACCGCCGACGAGTCCTACATCGCGAAGACCTGGGCGACGGTGCGCGATTCCGGCGCTGAGATCATCGACCTCAGCTACGCCCTGGAAAACAACACGGACATCGTTCTCCGCGCCCCCTGGGTGGAGCGCGAACTGGGCCGCACCCGTCGAGGTTGCGCTGCAGTCGGCGCCGGTCGTGATCGCTCACCCGGCCGCTGTGGTGATGGCGCTTGCTTCTGGCGCGTCTGCAGAAGGCCGCTCCGGTTCAGCTTGCCTCCGCCGTCATCGGCCAGCCTGCCTCTGAATACGGACGCCGCGGCATGGATGAGCTTCACGATCAGACCGTGAATCTGCTCAGCTTCCAGCAGATGCCCAACGCGGTCTTCGGAACCCAGGTTGCCTTCAATCTTTTTGCCCAGCCGGTCGAAGGGGCTCACCCGTCGCTGCAGGAGATCGAGTCGCGCATCGTGCGCCACTTCCAGGCGATCGCGCGGAAGAGCTGTCTCCACCCCTGCCGTGCTTCTCGTCCAGGCTCCTGTATTCCACGGCTACACCATCGCCATGTTCGTGCAGACCGGCGCCACGGTCACCGCCATCCGAACTGGAGGCCGCGCTCGCCGGTCCGCATGTCACGGTCACCAGCGAGCAGGATGAGTTTCCCAGCAATGTGAATGTTGCCGGCTCGTCGGAGATCCTCGCCAGCATCCGGCCTGATGGCGCCGGGGGCAACGGCTTCTGGCTCTTTGCCGCCTGCGATAATCTTCGCGTCTCGGCGATCCAGGCGGTTGAGTGCGCCGAAGAGATGGTGCAAACTCGTCCCCGAGGGAAGCTGCAATGACCCGCTCGCATCCGCTGCTGGCTCGCGCGCTGCTCGGCTCGATTGCCGATAGTCGCACTGCTGCTGCTGCTCGTCTCCTGCGGCTATCACGCGGTGCGGCACCAGCTCGCATGCTGCCGCCCGACATTAAGATTCTGGCCGATTCCGTCGTTCCAGAATCAGACTCACACCTATCACGTGGAAACCGGCCTCACCAGCGCGGTCATCCGGGAATTCAATACCCGCACCCGCTACCGCGTGGTGCAATCCGAAGCCGATGCCGACGCCGTTCTGCAAGGCACCGTCGTCTCCGCCGAGGTTGCTCCCGTGGCCTACGATTCGGTAACCGGACGCGCCTCCACCGGACTGGTCACCATCATCATCAAGGTGACGCTGACGGCGCGCGATGGCCGCGTCCTGTACAGCAATCCCAACTACGTTTTCCGCGACCAGTACCAGATCTCCAACGAACTCGCCAGCTTCTTCGAGGAGCAGGGGCCGGCTCTGGATCGGCTCGATCGCGATTTCTCCCGCACCCTGGTCAGCAATATTCTGGAGGCGTTCTAGAGGTGAGAGCCTTTGCCCCGGTCGAGCGCTTCGTGCAGGAAGTCAGCTCTCACAAGCTCAAGCCCGGCTACGTCTTCGTCGGCGATGAGGCGTTTTTCCGCCGCACCTGCCGCGACGCCATCCTCAAGCACCTCATCCCGGAAGGCATGCGCGAGTTCAGCCTGTACGAGTTCGATCTGGAATCCTCGGCGGTCGTCGAGATTCTCGACCGCGCCCGCACCCCTTCCCTGATGGCCAACTTCCAGGTCTTCTTCGTTCGCGGGGTCAAGGCCCTGTACGGACGCGGCAAGCACGATGCCGAGTTTGCCGCCATCGCCGCCTACATCAAGCAATCCCAATCCCGACGCGCTCCTCATCCTCATCGCCGACCACATCAGCATCCCCGCCGACCTTCGCCGCATGGAGATGACCGACAAGGAGCGCTACGAGCGCATCCGCGAGACCCTCGGCGAGCAGCTTGCCATCATCGAATTCGCCCGCGTCGAAGAGGGCGAGGCCATCAAGTGGCTCAATGAAACCGCCGCCCTGCACTCCACCAAAATCGATGCGGACGCCTCGCGCGAACTGGTCGACTCGCTCGGCGGCGACATGATGATGATCTCCAATGAACTGGAGAAGCTCCTGCTCTACGTCGGCGACAAAAAGCGCATCACCCTGGGCGACGTGGAGACCATGGTGCTGGCCGCCAAGCAGCGCACTCTCTACGAACTCACCGACGCGCTCTCCTCGCACAATCGCGCCCGCTCGCTGGAAATCCTCGATGCCATGCTCTCCACCGGAGACGGCGACGAGGCTGCCATCGGCCATCTCTACATGCTGGCCCGCACCTTCCGCCAGATGCTGGTCATCCTCGAACGCAACGTGCGTGACACTCGCGCCCTCTACCAGGTGCTGTGGCAGGGCTTCCGCATCCCGCCCTTTGCCGCCGAAGATGTCATCCGGCAGTCGCGCCGCTACAAGTCGCGCCGCGAACTCACCCGCGCCATCCGCCTCATCTCCCGCGCCGACGCCGCTCTGCGCACCAATCCGCCCAGCAAGCGCCTCGTCCTCGAAAACCTCATCCTCGACCTCGCCGCCGAACCGAGAAAACTCGTTCCCGCCTGGCGGCAGGAAGCCCTCCTCGACTAAAGATTCCGCCCACCCGCTCAGGCGTTATGGCGTCACAGATTTCCAGTTCGGGATACCGAGCGCCTTGGAGATATTTCGTCTGAAACCTACTACCCGCTTGCTGCCTCTCGGCTTTTCAAAATTCGCACGATCGCCATGATAGTGTTCCAATTCCGCGTCGTCGCCTTCGCACCGCACAGTCTATCGATTTGCCCAAGATAGCCGATCGTCTTCATATGCCTGCGGTACTCTCCGAAGACAAATTGCCTGTCCGACGCTATGAGCCGCACCAGCCATTCGCCGTCCGTTGGAAGCGCAATCGGCAGGGGAGGCCTGACACCGTCGGCTTCCACCAGAATGCTGACGAAGCGAACGATATCAGGCCGCGACGGCTCAGCACCAAACGGGTTCTCTTTCGTTAGACGGATGAGATCGCGGCCGTCGCACGAGACGATCTCCGCATTGAACGGCAGCTTCCGAAGTAATTCAGCGCGGAGCTTCGCTCTATCCCCCGGGTTCCAAGCGACAAAAGTTCCCGCAGCGCCCACATTCACCACATCATAGGCGCTCAGTTCCCGTGCGTAGACGCTCGGGCGAAACGTTTTGTGCCCGCCAACATTGACGCCTCGGAGAAAAACGACCAGAGCCATATCGGTTACCCAAGAAAAGCGCTTAACTGCTTGAACGCCGCATCCGGCATTCTCCGTCAACGGGATTGTGGGCGACTAGGCGATTTTCCGCACGCTATCGAGAACGGGCACCGTTTCGTCCAATGTTCTAGTCCTGTCCCATGGGCCCGAATTTTGGGATCACCGTGAAACCCAGCTTCTTCAGGAAGCTATTCGTCATACGCCCGCGGCTGAAGCCGTTGAAGCTGTTGACAGTGACATTGGCCTCCTCGGCCGCGAGCTCTATGACGTACTTGGGTGGGAAGCGTTCTCCGTCCACGAGCAAATCGAATTTTGTGGACTCGCGTCTCGGTGGAACCACCGTCGCGCGTACGCGTGCCGGCGCCGCGCGGATGTGCTTTACTTGGATCGCTTCCGGAATCATGGCCACCTCGCTTCGGAGCGGAACAGATTATATCAACGGACGAGTCACAGAGTGGGCAGGGCTCCTGCTTTTAGAAGACAAATGCTCTATCGCGGTCTTGCTAGACACAATGAACCATTCTGTGGCGGGCTTGTTGGCGCAAACAGCCCAAGTAACTCACCATCCCAAATCTCCGGGACGCAGGGAACTGGCATCCTCCGGCCCAAACGAAGACGGCAGGCCGAAGCCTGCCGTCTCGCAAAGCGGAAAATTTACGCGGTTGCCGGTGCGGTCGCAGCCTTCACCCGGGCCGACAAACGGCTCTTGTAGCGCGATGCCGTGTTCTTGTGCAGAATGCCCTTCTGCACGCTCCTGTCCAGAGCCGAAACCGTCTCCCGGAACGTTGTCTCCAACGTGGTCTTATCGCCGGAGGTCAGTGCGGTGCGCAGTAAGCGCAGCGCCGAACGCATACGCGACTTGTTGGCGCGGTTGGTCGCCGTCTTCTTTTCTGTCTGCCGTGCGCGCTTCAGCGCCGAAACATGATTCGCCATACTTGCCTGTGTCCTTATAGTCAAAACTGGGACTTCGTCCCGAACAATTCATTTTACGGTGAATGCGCAGCTTTCTGCAACCGGCAGGCCCGCAAGAGGATCGATATGGAGGATGGATCCGAAGGCAGTTGCACTGATCGAGACTATGGATGGATCTAATCGACGATTGGACCGGGAAGTTTCGAATCAGTCCCAGCGTTCGGGATTAAAGCTTTCATGATCGCCTCGCGCATCGGCGGCAGTTCGTCCTTGACAGTATTCCAAACTATCTCGTCATCGACTTTGTGATAGCCATACCGCAGGATATCGCCCATGCGACAAAATCCCTTCCAGTCAGGTCCTGGGCATAATGCTTCCGCATCATCTCCCAATCTCTTGGCGGCTTCGGTAATGATCTGTAACTGGCGCTCAACCGCGGACTTGGTCTTCAGGTCCATCGTGTAGGCATCGAAGTCCATATCGGCCAAAAACCCCTCAATGCGGACGATGCCCTCAAGGATGTCACGTAGATGAGTCTCGTTGTCCCTAAAAGGCACTGACAGCCTCGCGCAAGGCTTGCGACCTAACGGGCTCTCTCATCCATTCAGGCGAGGACAAATCGACGTTCACACCGAGCAGTTCGGTCAGGCGGCTCTGCAAGCTTCCGACCTTGACCAGGGTCAAGCGCTTGGACTTGTCGAATTCGGCGATCAAATCAACATCGGATACTGCCGAGGCTTCGCCTCGCGCGACAGATCCAAAAATAAGCAAATGGACAATGCCGGCGGCTCTTAGCTCGCCCTGATGCTCGCGGAGCTTCGAAATAACATCTCCTCTTTCCATAAACCTATCCTGAGCTGCATTATGGCCTGGTTCAACCCCAAAGCCAAGATACATAAGTTTGCCAAGCATCCACTCCCGATTTGTCGGCAACCCGCCTGACTCGGACAGGTCGCGGGCGACCTTCATGCCCAATATGAGATGATTACATCTCACTACGTACGCAAATGAGCGTCACAGAAAGCAGTTCCCATGTCTGGAAATATCGGTGACAAGGCAAGATTCAATCGGCTCCGGAAACAGAAGCTTCTGAAACGCCGCAAAAAGGCCGAAGCCGTACTCGCCGCCCGAGCCGCGAGCGCGGCTCCCGTGGTCGAAGCAAAGTCGGCCCAGCCCAGCAACTAGAGTCTGCAAGACCTCCCAAACGCCCCGTCCGAGCCCGTCTCGCGCGGGGCTTTGATCTTGCCATCGTCGCTCCGCTCCAGCGGACTTTGCAGCCCGCCCGGCGCCGAGCGTTTATACTAATTCTTATGCTAAGAGTCCGATTTGCGCCATCTCCCACCGGGTTTCTCCATGTGGGCAGTGCGCGCACCTTCATCTTCAACTGGCTCTACGCCCGCCACAACGGCGGCACCATGGTGCTTCGCCTCGACGACACCGATGTCGAGCGCAACTCGGACGCCAGCGTCAACTCCATCTTCGACGGTCTGCGCTGGCTCGGCCTCTCCTGGGACGAGGAGTACAAGCAGTCCGAGCGCCTGGCCCTGCACCGCCAGATTGCCGAGGCGATCTTCGCCAAGGGCCTCGCCTACCGCGACTTCACCCCCGCCCACGCCGGCGACGAGCGACCAGATCGCGGCATCCGCAAAGGGCGCATGGCTCTTCAATCCCGGCATGCGCGATCTCTCGCGCGCCGAGAGCGACCGCCGCGCCGCCGCCGGCGAGCCGTTTGCCCTGCGCTTCCGCGTGCCGCGCGGCCATGACCGTGTGCTGCGCTTTGCCGATTCCGTCTATGGCGAGCAGACCAAGCTGGCCGATGAGGTCGAGGACTTCGCCCTGCTGCGCAGCGATGGCATGCCAACCTATCATCTGGCCTCCTGCGCGGATGACGCCGACCTTCGCATCAGCCACATCATTCGCGGCCAGGATCACCTCTCGAACACCTACAAACATCTGCTCATCTTCGAGGCCGTCGCAGGCCACCGGGGCCGAGACTCCGCAATTCGCGCATCTTCCGCTGCTCGTGGCTCCGGACGGCACCAAGCTTTCCAAGCGCCGCCACGGCCCGGTCGTCAGCGTCACCACCTATCGCGACGCGGGCTTTCTGCCCGAGGCATTCGTCAACTTTCTCTGCCTGCTCGGCTGGTCGCCCAAGGACGACCGCGACTTCCTCACCCTGCCGGAGCTGACTTCGGCCTTCACCCTGGAAGGCGTCAATCGCGCCAACGCCGTCGTCAATTTCAACGAGGAAGATCCGTTCGATCCCAAGGCCGTCTGGCTCAATGCCGAGCACATCCGCGCCCTGCCGGTCGAGCAGCTTTCCGCCGCCTTCTGCCGTTTCTGCAGCAGGCAGGGCTGCCCGCCACGCCGGAGAAGCTGCTCCAGGTCACGCCGCTGATTCGCGAGCGCATCAAGTTTCTCCGCGACGCGAATACCGCCGCCGACTTCTTTTTCGTCGAGCCAGCTTCCGCCGTATGATTGCCTTGAGCTGATTCCGCCGAAGGGCGACTGCGGCGCTGGCCCGCAGAGTTCTCGCCGAGGCGCGCGAACTGCTGGCCGCCACGCCGTTCGATCACGCATCGCTCGAATCCGCGCTGCGCGCGGCCGCCGAGCGTCTGGGACTGAAGGCCGGGCCGATGTTTCAGCCCATCCGGGTCGCCGTCTGCGGACGCAAGAATGCGCCGCCGCTGTTTGAGACCATGGAAGTGCTGGGCCGTGAACTTTGCCTGGAGCGCATCGACCCAGGCCATTGCCGAACTGCAATGCCAGTTTTGATTGCGCAAGCTTGATAGTCGCTTGCTTGCTCTGTCAAAGGAATGTGAGTCATGACAACTACGAATCCGGAAAGTCAAAGATGCCGCAAATCTCCCGGCTGAGTCCGCCGCCCGTCCCTCCAACTTCATCCGCGAGATGTTCATCGAGGATCTGAAGACGAAGAAGTATGGCGACGCCGTCATTCAGACACGCTTTCCTCCGGAGCCAAACGGATATCTGCACATCGGCCACGCCAAGGCCATCTGCCTCGACTTCGGTCTGGCCGACGAGTTCGGCGGCCTCACCAACCTGCGCTTCGACGACACCAACCCCGAGAAGGAAGAGCAGGAGTACGTGGACTCCATCCAGCAGGATGTGCGCTGGCTCGGCTTCGAGTGGGATCGCCTCTGCTACGCCTCCGACTACTTTGACCAGCTCTTCGAGTGGGCGGTGCAACTGGTCAAGGCCGGCAAGGCTTACGTCGATGACCTCACCGCCGAGGAGATTCGCCAGCATCGCGGCACCCTCACCGAGCCCGGCCAGGACAGCCCCTACCGCAACCGCAGCGTCGAGGAGAATCTCGACCTGTTTGAGCGCATGCGCCAGGGCGAGTTTCCCGACGGCACCCGCGTGCTGCGCGCCAAGATCGACATGGCCTCGCCCAACCTCAACATGCGCGACCCGGTCATGTACCGCATCCTCCACGCCGAACATCACCGCACCGGAGCCAAGTGGTGCATCTATCCCGATGTACGACTTCGCGCACGGCCAGTCGGATTCGCTCGAAAAGGTCACCCACTCCATGTGTACCCTGGAGTTCACCGACCATCAGCCGCTCTACAAGTGGTACATCGAGCAGCTTGGAATTTTTCCCTCGCAGCAGATCGAGTTCGACCGCCTGAACCTTACCTACACCCTGCTCAGCAAGCGCAAGCTGCTGCAACTGGTGCAGGAAAAGCGCGTCAACGGATGGGACGATCCGCGCATGCCAACCATCTGCGGCATCCGCCGCCGCGGCTTCACCGCCGAGGCAATCCGCAACTTCTGCGCCGCCATCGGAGCCTCGCGCACCAACGGCTCGACCGACATCGAAATGCTGGAGCACTTCCAGCGCGAAGACCTGAACAAACGCGTCCCGCGCGCCATGGCCGTGCTGCGCCCCCTGAAGGTCGTGATCGATAACTATCCCGAAGGCAAGGAAGAGTTCGTCGAAGTGGCGAACAATCCCGAAGACCCAGCGCCGGAGTCCGCCAGGTGCCCTTCTCGCGCGAGATCTACATCGAGCAGGACGACTTCCGCGAAGTGCCTCCGCCCAAGTATTACCGCCTCTCGCCGGGCAAGGAGGTGCGGCTGCGCAACGCCTACTTCATCACCGCAACCAGCGTGGTGAAGGATGCCGAGGGCAAGGTCGTCGAGGTGCACTGCACCTACGATCCCGCCAGCCGCGGCGGCAACTCGCCCGACGGACGCAAGGTGAAGTCGACCATCCACTGGGTCTCCGCCAGCCACGCCATTGCAGCGGAGATTCGCATCTACGACAAGCTCTTCACCAAGTCCGATCCCGGCCAGCTTGCCGAGGGCGAGGACTTCACCAGCAATCTCAATCCCGACTCGCTGGAGACGCTGCTGGACGCCAAGCTCGAGCCCTCGCTGGCCAGCGCAAAGGCCGGGGACCGCTATCAGTTCGAGCGCGTCGGCTACTTCTGCGTCGATCCCGACTCCAAGCCCGGCAACTTGGTCTTCAACCGCACCCTGCCGCTCAAAGACACCTGGGCGAGGATTGAAAAGAAAGCAGGAGCGTAACTCGACGCGTCATGACCCAGCGCCCCGCCGGACTGGAGCGGGGCGCTGCGGCGTGCTCAGGCGTCGTGCCGCGCGTGCCGTTCGCAGCCGCTTCTCTTGCTACAATCGCAGCGGTGCTTCGTGTCCACCTCCGGCGAGCAGCTTCCCGCACAGCCCGCGCCGCGCCCCTGGCCGCTCGCTCCCGAGCCTGAGCCGGTCTTCGGAATGCTTGTGGTGGTTCTCGCATTCCTCGCGACGCTGCTGGCGTCCTCTTCTGCGGCGCCGTCGCCATCGTCATCGCGCACCATGTCGCTTCGCTCAGCCGTGTCCGTCCGGCCGACCTTGCCACTGATCCGCGCGTGCTCCTGCCCGCACAACTGGCCGCCTACCTGCTGGTGTTCGGCGTGCTCTGGCGCTTATTCGCCCATCACTACCGTATCGGATTTTTCCGCGCGCTCTCCTGGCGCTGGCCGCTGCGCTGGCCCATCTTCCTGGCCGGGGGAGTGCTGCTCGCGCTGGCCGTCCAGTTCAGCGCGCACTTTCTGCCCGCGCCGCCCGAGCTTCCCATCGACAAGATGATGCGCACCGCCTCCGATGCCTGGCTGATGACCATCTTCGGCGTCTTCATTGCGCCGTTTGCCGAGGAGGTCTTGTTTCGCGGACTGCTCTTTCCGGCGCTGGCCCGCCGCGCCGGAGCGATTGCTTTCGCTGGTTGTGACCTCCGTGCTCTTCGGCGCCATCCATGCCCAGCAACTCGCGGGAGCCTGGATACAGGTCACTTGCATCATGTCTCGTGGGCGCCGTGCTCACCGCTGGTCCGTTGGCGTTTCCGCTCGCTGGCCTCGTCCACGCTGGTCCACGTCGGCTACAACGGCGCGCTCTTTGTGGCGCTGTTTGTGCAAACCCGCGGCTTTACCAATTTTTCTCCGCACTGAGCCCCGCCAATCGCAGCTGTCCAAATCCACCGCGCCTCGCGATATGGGCTACCCACCCTTGCTCGTTCCGCTCGCCTCTTGCTATGGTGAAGTCCATGTCCGACGCGCGCCAGCAACTTCTCACCCTTCTCTCGCAGCAATCCTTCCGCCTGGGCAAGTTCAAGCTCTCCAGCGGCGGCACCAGCGATTACTACATCGACTGCCGCACCACCACCTTGCATGCCGAAGGCGCGCTGCCTGACCGGCCGCGTTTTTCTCGATGAAATCGAGCGCCGCAATTGGCGTCCGCAGGCCATCGGCGGACTCACCATGGGAGCCGACCCCATCGTCGTCTCCGTTGCCATGCTCAGCGCGCAGCAAGCCCATCTGCGCTCGACCGACGTCGCCGCCCCGGCTGCGCAGGAATGGATTCACGGCTTCCTGGTGCGCAAGTCCGAGAAGGCTCACGGCACCGGACAGCGCATCGAAGGCTTCCGCGAAAAGGGCGCGCGCGTCGTCATCGTGGATGATGTTTGCACCACGGGAGCCTCCACCGTGCAGGCCATCGAGGCTGCCAGCGAATTCGGATTTCGAGATTGTGGGCGTGATGTGCCTGGTGGAGCGCGAAGAGGCGCTCGGGCCGCCCCGCCGTGGAAAGCGCCGCTGGCGGAGTGCCTTTCGTTTCCATCTTCACTGCTTCCGAGGTGCGCGCGGAGCACCTTCGCCATCTCGCCTGAGCGCGATGCGGCGCAGTGCGGCATTGCCTTCGCGCGCTCGCGCCGGAATACGATGAATCAACGGCCGCATTCGAACGTCGCGGCCAGGGAGTCCTAAGCAATGATGTTCGGCAAACTCGGTCTCGTCATGATCGTCGTGCGCGACATGGAGCGCAGCGTCGCGTTTTATCGGGATGTGCTCGGCCTCAAACTTCTCATCCATCAAGCCAACTGGAGTCCAGTTCGATGCCGGCAACATTATCATCGGTCTTCATCCGGAAGGCGAGGAGGTCAAGGTAAGTCCCACCACCGGCATGAGCATCGGCATTTACGTCGATGACATGGATAAGGCAGTCGCCGAGATCCGCCGCCGCTTCGGCAAAATCGCCGTTGGCCCGCGCGCGGAGCCATTTGGCCGCTGGGCACTGGTGTTCGACCCGGACGGATACAGCATTCAGATTATCGAAATGGCGCGCAGCCTTCGCGCCCAGCACAAACTTGCCCCGGAGCCGCCCAAGAGTCCTGAGTTAGGGCAAGCAAAAGAAATCCCTCCGCCGTGGCGGAGGGATTTGCAGTCCAGCAACCTCTATCTGTGCGGTCTGCATGGCGTGATTGTGGTGATGATGGTGATGCTGGTGGTGCTTTCTGGCAAACGCCGGCATGGCTGCGCTCAACAGCAGAACACCGGCCAGTACGGCAATCATCGATTTCTTCAACGCATCTCCTCCCCGCGAACGCCCCTAGGAGCGCCTACTCTGTTTCTAGCACTTTGCCTAGCATTCTTTCCACGGCCTAAGGTTTATTTAAATTCTGGATTCCCGATGCAAGCGTTGTTCGCCCGTAGCTTTCCTTCAACAATTTCAATCGAAACCATTTACACTAGCTTCCATCTCAACCGACTGGATGAAACACTGTGCTTGAAACCCTGAAGTGGACTGATTCCGGCGTTCTATTTATTGACCAAACCAAGCTGCCGACCGAGGAAATCTGGGTCAACTGCGGCAACTACCAGGCCGTGGCCGATGCCATCCGCACCATGATCGTCCGCGGCGCTCCCGCCATTGGCGTTGCCGCCGCCATGGGCATTGCGCTGGGCGCGCGCGACTTGGCTGTTTCCGGCATCACGGAATTCCGCAACGGCTTCGGCCAGATCTGCCGGGTCATGGGCGAAACCCGTCCCACGGCCGTCAATCTTTTCTGGGCCATCCGCCGCATGCAGCGCCGCTTTGAGGAGGTCAGCGGCCAGCTCCATTCCGCTCATCAAGCAGGCGCTCATCGACGAGGCGCTCGCCATCTATGCCGAAGACATTGCCACCAATCGCGCCATGGGAGCCAACGGAGCGGCGCTCATGCCGCAGGCCGGCGGAGTGCTCACCCACTGCAACGCCGGAGCCCTGGCCACGGCCGGCTACGGCACCGCCCTCGGAGTGATTCGCGCCGCCGTCGAGGCCGGCAAGAAAATTCACGTTTTCGCCGACGAAACCCGGCCCTTCCTCCAAGGTGCGCGCCTCACCGCCTGGGAGTTGATGAAGGACAACATTCCCGTCACCTTGATCTCCGACAACATGGCGGGCGCCATGATGGCCCAGGGCAAGATTCAGGCGGTCATCGTCGGAGCCGACCGCATTGCCGCCAATGGCGACACGGCCAACAAGATCGGAACCTACTCGGTCGCCATCCTCGCCAAGGAGCACGGCATTCCCATGTACATCGCCGCGCCGTTCTCCACCATCGATCTGGAAACCCCCGACGGCTCCGGAATTCCCATCGAACAGCGCGCCGCGAGCGAGGTCACCCACATCGGCGGCAAGCAGATCGCGCCCACTGGTGTCCTGGTTGAGAATCCCGCCTTCGACGTGACTCCCGCGCGCTACATTCGCGCCATCATCACCGAGCGCGGCGTGGCCACCGCGCCCTTCAACGAATCGCTGCGACAACTGGGCGAAGCAAGAACCGTGGCAGTTTAGAATCAAGGGCGCCCCGGCTTGGCCTGCCGGGTGCCCCAGGTTCGCGCCGATGCAGTTCGGCGATAACCTGGGAAGCAGCGCCGTTCATTCCTGCGGGTGTTGCTCTTGTTCCCCTCCAGCGCCTGCTTACGCCGGATTCGCCTTCACGAACGCATTGATCCTCGCGGCTTCCTCGTCACTCAAGCGGAAGGTTGCCGCCGGCAGGGTTCCGTCCACCTGGCTGGGTCGGCGCGCGCCCACAATCGCCGCGGTGATCGCCGGGTTGCGCAGCGTCCATGCTACGGCCACCACTCCCGGCTGCACCTGGTGCGGGCTGCCAATTTCGCGCAGCAACTCCACCAGCTTCAGGTTGCGCGCGAGCTTCGGTTCCTTGAAGTGCGCCGCGCGCCGCCGCCAGTCATCGGCGGGCATTGCGGCAATGCGCTCGGCGGTCATTTTGCCGGTGAGCAGTCCGCTGGCCATCGGTGAGTAATTGATCACGCCAATGTTGTTCTGTTTGCAGAAGGGAAGAATTTCTTTCTCCACCGCCGGATTCACCAGTGAGTACGGCGGCTGCAGAGATGTGACCGGCGCAATCTTCTGCGCCCGCTTCAACTGCTCCACGTTAAAGTTGGAAACGCCGATGTAGCGCAGCTTGCCCTCTTCCTTCAGGCGCGCCATCTCTGCCCAACCCTCTTCGAGGTCGGCGTCCGGATCGGGCCAGTGAATCTGGTAGAGGTCGATCGCGTCCAGCTGCAAGCGCCGCAGAGAGTTCTCCACTTCTTCGCGTACGGAATCTTTTTTCAGGCTGCGGTAAATCGAGCGATCCTCATGCCAGCGCATCGAGCATTTGGTAAAGACGTAAGGCTTTTTTCGCGGACTCCGCCAGCGCCTTGGCCACAATCTCCTCAGAGTGTCCGAGGCCGTAGATTGCGGCGGTGTCGATCCAGTTCACGCCGCCCTCCAGGGCGCGCACAATGGCCTCGACGGATTCGCGATCATCCTGCGGTCCCCAGCCAAAATCCCAGTTGCCGCCGCCAATCGCCCACGCTCCAAAGCCGATCGCAGTGAGCTTCAAGTCTGAGTTTCCAAGTTGACGAGTTGCCAAAGAAGTGCCGCTTGTTTGAGTTTTGGAAGTCATACTCATCTAGATGCCGGGCTCCGCGCTTGCGCCACAAAAACTATCCCTTGTCGCGCCGCCGCCGATCACCTGACGGGCGGCGGCGTGCCGAGCGCTTGCCGGCAAGCTCGCGCAGAATCGATCCGGCGCGGCACGAAAAGAAACGGGCATCCGGCCAGCGCCGGATCCCCGTCTTGTGCAGTAAAACCGCGGGTCAGACCAAATTTGCATCCAGAGTGATTTGCGCGTTCAGCAGGCGCGAGACCGGGCATCCGGCCTTGGCTTCGGCGGCGGCTTTCTGGAACTTGGCCTCGTCGGCGTTGGGAATATGGGCGCGCAGGTCCAGGTGAATCTTGGTGATGGTGAAGCCCGCGTCGGTTTTTTCCATGGTGAGCGTGGCCTTGGTGTCGATGGCTTCCGCCTTCAGTCCAACGCCGTCCAGTTGCGCCGAGAGCGCCATGGAGAAGCAGCCCGCATGCGCCGCCGCGATGAGTTCTTCGGGGTTGGTGCCCACGCCATCCTCAAAGCGCGTGGCAAATGAGTATTGCGTCTGCGAGAGGACTCCGCTAGCGGTGGTGACCGTCCCTCGTCCATCCTTCAATCCGCCCTGCCAGTGGGCGCTTGCCGTTCTTTGCATAGCTTGTGGCTCCTAGCCTGCGCTGACCCGCGCAACCGATTCTGATCCACACCGGATGTTGCAATCTATGGGATGCCACAGGGTGGGCAAAGGTCGCGCTTAGTAGAAGTCCGAGCAACTGAGATAGTAGCCGCAACCGCGGCAGGCCAGCTTGCAGCGCTGTTCCTCCAGTTGGGCGGAGCAGTTGGGACAGGTGCGCATGGCGGCGGCAGCGTCGCCCTCTGGGCGGGTTTGCAGGCCTGGGGTCTCTGCGGAAGCAGGCGGATTGGCGGGCTCCATCACCCGGGCAGGATAGCACGAAGCCGGCGAACGATTGCACAAAAGGTGAATGGTTTCCGGGCCAAAGTTTGTGGATGAGTACATGGTTGCGCAAGGTCCCAAAGGATGTACCGACAAGTAAACTTCTTGAGTTCATAACCATTACCTTCGAGGTCAATGGTGCGCTGCGGGGCTCGCAACTGCGGCGCGGTGAATTTATACTTTCTGGCAGCGATATGATGAACACTAAGCGGCTGCTGTTCTGCGCCATGGCGATTCTTCTTTTTCTTGCTGCCTCATGCAAACGCCATGACGAAAAGGAATTCAAACCGAGCAAGCTGGCGGGAGAACTGTTCAGCGGACAGAGTCTGGAAACGATCGAACGAAAGCTTGACATGATGGCGGGCAACTTCGACATACTTGTCGATCGCCGTCCTCTGCCGAGCGACACGCGTCCGCCCTACCGGCTGCTGGTGATCTCGAAGAAGAACGCGCGGATTGAGGGCCAGGCGGGCGAGCTGGTACTGACGTTTTTCAACGACCGCCTGATGACCACGCAACTCTATCCGGGGGACATGGACGCCGCGCGCACCGGGGTGGAAGCGGGCCAGCGGCTTTCCTTGTCGGGCGGCGAGAGCTACATCGCGCCTTCCACGCGGGTCTGGGTGGGCAAAGACGAAGACGGGCGCAGCTACATCGGCTGGATTGACAAGACCTTGCAGGCCGAGCAGGACGCATGGGTGAAGCAATACGGACAATGAAGCGAACTGGAGAGAAATGACCCCGACCGATCTGAACAAGCTGCGCACCGATATTGACTCGATCGACGAAAAACTGGTTGAGCTCTTCAATCAGCGGGCCGCCTGCGTGCTGGAGATTGGCCGCTACAAACTGCAAAACCATCTGGGGGTGTACGAACCCAAGCGCGAGGCGGTGGTGATGGCCAACGTAGCGCGCTGCAACAATGGGCCCATGCCGGATGAAGAACTGGCGACGATCTACACTGCCATCCTCGCCGCCATGCGCAGGTTGCAATCGCCCGATCTGCTGGAGCGCCAGTGAGCGTCGAGGGCGCGAGGCCGGCCCGCCCCATACTGGCGCGCGTCTGCATCATCGGACTCGGGCTGATGGGCGGCTCGCTGGCGCTGGCGCTGCGCCGCCGCGGAGTGGCCGGGCACATTGTGGGCTGCGGCCGTCCCGCGCTGCTGGCGCGGGCACGGGAACTGGGCGCCATCGACTCCGGCGCGGTGGATGCGGCGGCAGCGGTTGCAGCGAGCGATTTTGTTTTTCTCTGCGTGCCGGTCAAAACCAGCATCGCGCTGCTGGCGCAAATCGCCGAGCATCTGCCGGCGGGAGCGTTGGTGAGCGATGTGGGCAGCACCAAGGAAGCGTTTGCCAGGGCGGCCTGCGAGATTTTTGGCGAGTCCGCCACCGGGCGTGTTCTGCCCGGACATCCACTGGCCGGACGCGAGCTTTCCGGACTGGAGCAGGCGTCAGCGGATTTGTTCGCCGACTGCGTCTGGGTGCTTACGCCCCTGGCGGGCGCGGCGCCAGGCCAAGTGGCCGGCGCAAGCCTGGACGTGGCGCCCGCTGGGCTGACGGCTGCCCAGCGCAGTTTGCAATTGGCGCTCGAAGCCATCGGAGCGCGGGTCAGGTTCAGCACTCCCCGGGAGCACGACCGCACCGTGGCCTACACCAGCCACTTGCCGCAGATGCTCTCCAGCGCCCTGGCGCTCACCCTGGAGCAGGCGTTCGGAGCGGGCAATCCCGCGCTCGAGGTCCATGCCGGCGGCTTGCGCGCCATGCTGCGGCTGGCCGCGAGCGATCCGGCGATGTGGGAGCAGATTGGCGCCAGCAACCGGGAAAACATTTGCGCGGCGCTGGAAGGGATGGAGGCCGAGCTGCGGGAGTTGCGCGAGAGCCTGGGCAGCGCCCGGTTCCGCGCCAGGTTCGAGCGGGCGCGGGAGTTTGCGAAGTTGCTGAAAAGCTGAAAAGCATTTTGCTTTGGGCCTGCCTCGATGGATGCCCGCCTTCGCCCGCGGCGCGATTGTGGCGCGCTCACCGATCCACTCCGGGACACGGACGTGGGCGCAAGAATCTCCTTCGTTGTTGGCGAGCCGCTCATATATGCTAACCAGTAGGCGCGATTGCGCACACCCAACCCCTTCATCGAGACCGACCATCCGAGGGATTTGCAACATGGCTTTGATCCGTAGCGTTATCGCAGCAAAGAATCGTTTTCGCAATCTTTCAGTTTTCGCAATGCTTGCGGCCATGTTGACGGGGAGCGTGCTGATTCTTTCCGCTCCGGCGCTGGCGGCGACCGCGGCCGGGACGAGTACCTCGCTGGCGGTTTTCCCGGCGAGCGTGGCGGCTGGATCGGTGGTCACCCTGACGGCAACGGTGACTTCGGGCGGGACGCTGGATCCGGCCATTGCTCTTGTCACCACCGGCCAGGTGGTGTTCTGCGACGCCGGCGCGACCTACTGCGAAGACTCGGCTGTGCTGGGCACGGCGTGGGTGACCGGCAGCGGTACGGCAACGGTGCGGCGCGCCTTCGCCACCGGGACCACCGAGGTCAAGGCTGTATTCCAGGCCACGAGTTCCTACGCAAGCAGTTCGTCGAGCGTGCAAGCGGTGACGGTGACGGGCCAGGTGATCCCCAGTGGCAGCGCCAACACGTTTCCAACCCTGGGGCCGAGCGCCGCGGGGATTGCCGCCGGCGACTTCAACAACGATGGCGATCCGGACCTTGCCGTGATTGACAGCACGGCGAACACGGTTCAGATCTTTCTGGGTAATGGGGATGGCACGTTCACTGCGGGAGCTTCCATGGCGATCGCGGGCGGGACTTTGTCAAACCTTGCCAGCGCGGATTTCAACGGCGACGGCAATGCCGACCTGTTCGTGGGCATGGCCGTGGGGAACTCCGGTGGGTACGTGGTTCTGTCGGGGAACGGGGACGGGACGTTTAAGGCCGGCACATTGGTGGGCAGCCTCTGGGGCAAGGAAGCTCACGTTGCCGACTTCAATGGCGATGGACACGCCGACATCGCACTGTACGGCGCGCATGATTTGGCGGGCCATCAGGGCGTCGAGGTTTTCTTCGGAAACGGAGATGGCACGTTTACGGCTCAGCCGATTCAGAACGCCGTCCTCGGCGGCCACATGGCGATTGGCGATTTCAACGGCGATGGCGTACCGGACTTTGTTGCGTCGGGCGCAACGGCAGGCATGGTCGGCATCTACCTGGGCAACGGGGACGGCACCTTTACCCAACCCGCGGGCGGTCTGTATTTCTATCAGACGTCTCCCTGGATCGATTATCCGCGCGGGGTTGCAGTGGCGGATTTCAATGGCGATGGCAAGGCCGACGTTGCGATTTCCGAGGCCGACGGCCATACGGTCACGATCCTGACAGGCAATGGAGATGGCAGCTTTACGCTTGGCGCCAGCGCCGGCGACGGCACCGGATCGGCGGCGACCGCGTGGACCGTGGCGGCGGCTGACTTCAATGGCGATGGACATATCGATCTTGCCCTGACCGCCGATTGGCAAGCCCTGGGCGATCCCAACCTGTCGATCCTGCCGGGCAACGGGGACGGCACCTTCGGCACGGCGGCTACGTTTGTGGCCACGCCGCCCAATACATTCGACCTGGCACCCGCGGTGGCCGATTTCTACAGTACGGGAATCCCGGCGATCGCACTGCTTTCGGGATCGTCTCCTTCCTACGTGACCATCCTGCAGGCAGGCGCCAAAACCACGCCGGGAGTGGCTGCCAGCATCTCCTCTTCGTTGATTCAGTATGGGCAATCGGCCAACGTCGCGGTGCAGGTGAGTTGTAACAGCGCGTGCGGCCAGGTGGACTACCGGCTGGACGGTGGCGAGTGGGAGACGGTGACGCTGAGCGCGGCGGGAAATTTCACCGCGGCCACCTCCGCGGCCCTGATTCCCGGCGCGCATAGTGTCGTCATCAACTACCTGGGCAGCGGCAACTATAACGCCGCCACTTCCAATACGCTGACGTTTAAGGTGGAAGCGGCCACGCCCACGCTTACCTGGGCGACCCCGGCGGCGATCACCTTTGGCACGGCTTTGAGCGCAACCCAGTTGAATGCGACCGCCAGCGTGGCTGGCGCGTTTGTCTACAACCCGCCGGCGGGTACGGTTCCGGCGGCAGGAAATCAGACCCTCTCGGTAACGTTTACTCCAACGGATACGACCGACTACGTCAGCGTCACCGGATCGGTCATCCTCACGGTCAACTCGGTTGTGGGACCCAGTTACACCATCGCCGCGAATCTGACCTCGGTTACGGGAAGTTCGAGCGTCACCCTGACACTGAGCTCGACCAACTACGCGGGAACGGTTTCATTTACGACCACGGTCAGTGCGAGCGCGGGCGCGACCGGAACCGTTACGGCCAGCGCGCCCGCGGTGACGCTGACCAACGGCGGCACGGGGACCAGCACGCTGACCATTACCGCCAGCCCAAGCTCGTCGGCCAACCACGTTCCCAGGGCTCCCTGGGCAGGCGGCGGCCTGATGGCGCTGGGCGTGGTGCTGTTGGGTGCGCCGCTTACGGTTCGCCGGAAACGGGCGCTGGCGGTGCTGCTGATGGCGGTGGCCATGGTGTTGGCTGGTTTCATAATCTCCTGCGGCGGTAGCAGCCAGAACACGACCGGACCTAGCTTCTCGGTGACGGTGACTCCGACGGGATCGGGCACGGTCACCAATCCCGCGCCGGTGGCCGTTTCCGTGAGTGTTCAGTAGGCCAGGGCCGGGCGCGAAAATACTGCGCACGATGTGAGGTTTCAGCCTGCGCCAAAAGGGCCTCGCTGACGCGGGGCTGAGTTGGGCGGTTCTGCGATGGCCGTAGCGCGGACTACCCGAGCATCTGGCCAAGCAGGAAGCGGACGATGAAGTAGCCGGCGGCGATGAGAAACAGGACGGCGCCAAGCAACAGTGCGGCGTAGAATCCTTCTTTGCCGGGCGCCGGCGGAGTGACGCCGAGGTAGAGAGCAAAGAAGCTATGCACCGCGCTCTGGAAGAAGTTGCGCCTGGGTTCGGGCGTGGTCATGATCTTGCCTCGCGCATGGTGTATCTATCATAGCCGCGCCGACGGCGTCGTTGGCAACGGACTTTGCGATGGTGGCGGAAGCCCGTATTCTTGGAAAAGCCGGAAGCGGTCAGGACAGAATCAACTTGATGGATGCTCTCAGGAAATTATTCGAGCAGCACTTTCACTCCGCCGCCTTGCGGGTGGATCCGGTGCAGGGCGGACTGGGCGGATCGGAACGCACCATCGTCCGCCTTGCCAATGACCGCTTCAGCGCCATCGGCATCCTCAATCACGTTGACGGGAAGAGAACGCGGCGTTCCTCGAATTCTCCAGGCACTTTCGCCGCCACGGTCTTGCCGGTGCCGGAGATTTATGCGGAGGATCTGGGCCAGGGCGCATACCTGGAAGAGGACCTGGGCGACACCACGCTGTTTGAGTTTCTCACCGGCCATCGCGCCGGCGGCAGAGATCGCTCCCGAGGTGGTGGAGGCCTATCGCAAGGTGGTGGAAGCGTTGCCGCGCTTCCAGGTGGAAGCCGGGCGGGATTTGAATTACAAGGTCTGCTATCCGCGCGCCAGCTTCGACCGGCAATCGATTGCGTGGGATTTGAATTACTTCAAGTACTACTTCCTCCGCCTCGCCGGGATTGCGCTTCAACGAACAGGCGCTGGAAGAGGATTTCAGCCGGCTGACGAAGTTCCTGTTGAGCGCCGACCGCGATTACTTTCTCTATCGCGATTTTCAGTCGCGCAACATCATGCTGCGCGACGGACGAGCCGTACTTCCTCGACTACCAGGGCGGGCGCACGGGGCGCGCTGCAATACGACATTGCCTCGCTTCTGTTTGACGGCAAGGCCGATCTGCCGCCGGAGTTGCGGCAGCAACTGCTGGATCACTATCTCGACTCGCTGGCGGGATTCATCGAGCTGGACCGGGAGGGGTTTCTGCGCCACTACTACGCCTACGTTTACGTTCGCATCATGCAGGCGCTGGGCGCCTACGGATTCCGCGGATTCTACGAGCGCAAGCCGCACTTTCTGCAAGCCGTGCCCTACGCGCTGAAGAATCTGCGCTGGCTGCTGCACAATGTCGACACTGCCGATGGCGCTGCCCGCGCTGATGGACGCATTCACCCGCATGGTTGGCTCGGAGAAATTGCAGAGCATGGCGCCGGCGGCGGAAGAACTCACGGTGGTGGTTTCGAGTTTTTCCTTTCACCGCGGGCCGCTGCGAGGACGAGAGCGGCAACGGCGGAGGATTTGTCTTCGATGCGCGCAGCCTGCCCAATCCGGGGCGCGAGGAGCGCTTCAAGACGCTCTCACGGGCCAGGACGCGGCGGTGATCGAATATCTCAGCCGGCAGGAGAGCGTGCAGCAGTTTCTGGCCAACGCGATGGCCTTGGTGGAGGCCAGCGTGAGCAATTATCAGCGCCGCGGCTTCAAGCATCTGATGGTTTCGTTTGGCTGCACCGGCGGCCAGCATCGCTCGGTGTACCTGGCCGAGCAGGTGGCAAAACGGCTGGGCGGACGAAGCGGGATCAGGGTGGTGTTGCAGCATCGCGAGCAGGAGAAGTGGGTGCGATGAAAGCGATGATTCTGGCGGCCGGACTCGGCACCCGCCTGCGGCCTCTGACCAATGACCGGCCCAAGGCGCTGGTGGAGATCGCAGGACGCACGCTGCTGGAGATCACGCTGCGCCGCCTGCGCGGTTTTGGAATCAGCGAAGTGATCGTCAACGTGCATCACTTTGCCGACATGGTCGTGGAAGTATCTGAAGGCGAACGGACACTTCGGGATGCGGATTGAAATTTCGCGCGAAGACGAACTGCTCGACACCGGCGGCGGGCTGAAGAAGGCGGCAGATTTTTTTCTGCGCGGACTGCCGCCGGACGAGCCGTTCATCCTGCACAACGTCGATGTGCTCAGCTCCATCGATCTTGGCGGAGATGGTGAAATTCCATCGCGCGCATGACGCGCTGGCGACGCTGGCGGTGCAGCAGCGGGAGAGCTCGCGCTAACTGCTGTTTGACGAGCAGCTTCAGCTCTGCGGGCGGCGCGGACGCAGAGCGATGGCGAAGCGGAGATGGCGTGCGCGCAGCGACAGACGGCAGGCGCTGGCGTTTTCCGGCATTCACGTCATTTCGCCGCGCATTTTTTCGTTGCATGGCGAGAAGGCGAGCGAGGCGTTTCCGATTATTCCGGCGTATCTGCGGCTGGCGGCGAGGGAGAAAAGATCCTGGGCTATCCGTGCCGGCAACGATTACTGGCGCGACCTTGGGACGGCGGCGAGTCTGCAGCAGGCCGCCGAGGATATGGAGCAGAAGGTTGATTGCATACTAGGACAGCGCGCGGCTGGAGCGACGGCATTTCCAGACGCGAGCGCAAAGCGCGTAGACTAGTGGATATGTCACAGCAAAGAGAAGACCGCAACCGCCAGAAGTTTGCCGAGAAGATGCGCCAGAAAAGCCTGGCCGCCAGGAATGCGAAGCTGGCTGAGAAAAAAGCGCCCGCGCCGGCCGCTCCGCCGGCCGATGCGGACGGCAACCGCAAAGACTAATCGGTCCGCCGAACGCGCAGACGGATGACCGACGGCATCCGAGCTGGCTGCGCGAGCGGCCTGCCTGCATTGCGCGGATTGGGCGCTGAGCGAGCTGCTGCAGATTTTCAGCAGCTCCAGTTTTTCTCTGCGCCCCGCTGTACAATCTCCCGGTGCGAGCCGCGGCCATAGCGCATTCGTACGTGAAAACGCAACGTCGTGGAGCCCTTCTGCGACGCGCGGGTCAACGTGTTTCGCGGCAACACGCTGGAGCCCAACGATCTGCCCGACGTGGCCATGGTCTTTGGCGGCGACGGCGCGGTGCATCGCGTACTTCCCTCGCTGGCCTACACCGAGACTCCGCTGCTGGTGGTTCCCACCGGCAGCGCCAACGATTTTGCGCGCTGCCTCGGCATTCCGAGCCGCGAGCGAGGCGTTGCGCGCCTGGCGCCGCTACCTCGACCGCGGCGACAATGTCCGCACCATCGATCTGGGCGCGGTTCGTCCCATGGCCGATGGTCTGCGCCCGGCGAAGTCGGATCTTCCTGATTCGGCGACCTTCGCCGATGCCGCAGGCCGCATCGCCGGCCGGCGAGTCCGCTGGGTCCGGTCATCATGCGCCATCACCTCCACCACGCCGAGGAGAACGCCGAACAGCAGCGCGTGATCTACTTCAGCGGGATCGCCGGGATTGGCCTGGACGCCGAGACCAACCGGCGCGCCAATCGCATGCCGGGCTGGCTGCGCCGCCACGGCGGCTACATCCTGGCCGCGCTGCGGGCGCTGGCCGCTTATGTCCGCCGACGGTGCGCCTGCACAGCTTTGACGCCAGCGGGCAGGAGACGCTGTCTCGAGGCCCCGTGCTGTTTGCCGCCATCGGCAACGCTCCTGAATACGGAAGCGGCATCAGGATGCTGCCGCAGGCGGAACTGGACGACGGCCAACTCGACCTCTGTTTTGTCCCGGCCATGCCCAAGAGCCTGGTGCTGCGCCACATTTCCATCGCATCTACTCCGGAACCCACCTGCTGGTGCCCAAGGTGCGTTACTTGCGCACCCGCCAGGTTTTTCTGGAAAGCGATGCGCCGCTTGCCGATTTATGCCGATGGCGAATACCTCTGCCAGACGCCGGCCGAGATCTCGGCCTCGCCCGAGGGCGCTGCGGGTCATCGTTCCCTAGGGCTCGCTAGCCTGCCGGCGGGCGATTCCAGATTGCCTAATTTTGCGGGATCAGCGGCGCTGCCGAGCGAAGCTGCCTGGCAGGTGTTTTTCTGCAGGCGATTCCCGGTTCTGCCGATTTATACTGAGGGCAGCTCATGTCCAGTCCCGAAGTCAAGAATCCGCCATCCAAGCTACCTCCCGCCGAGCAGACGCACGATGTTCTGCCGACTCTGTTTGGGGATGGCTACGGGCTTTACGAAGTCCGCAAGGGTTCCTTTGTCGTCTCGTTTGTAGTGAATGCACCGTCCTGGTCGCGCTGCTGATCTGGATTGGAAGCTGGACCGCGGCTCATGCTCCGGAGATCAGGCAGGTGGTTGGCGATCCGGTGGACATCAGCCCCTACGTGCTGCCTCCAGTCGAAGACGGCTGCCGGGTGGCGGCGGCGGGGGCGGCTCGCACGACATCAATCCCGCCTCCAAGGGCGCGCTTCCCAAGTTTGCCAAGTCGCAGATTGGCGCCTCCCACGGTGCTGCCCATGGAGTAGCCGAAATTGGCGGTGACGCCCACCGTGGTGGTTCCTCCAGAGATGAAGATGCCGCAGGTCGGGCCGATGGGCGATCCGCTGGCAAAGGTGCTAGGTCCGCTCTCGAACGGCATCGGGACTGGCGGTGGGATCGGCAGCGGAAGCGGCGGCGGAGTGGGATCGGGACGCGGCCCCGGCGTTGGTCCGGGCTGGGGCGGCGGCATCGGCGGCGGAGCCTACCGCGTGGGCGGCGGAGTGAGCGCGCCGAAGGTCATTTACAGGGTCGATCCTGAGTTCAGCGAAGAGGCGCGCAAGAACAAATGGCAGGGAACGGTAATCCTCCGGGTCGTCATCGGAGTGGACGGCAAGACTCACGAAATCAGCGTGCTGCGTTCGCTGGGCATGGGACTGGACGAGAAGGCGATCGAGGCGGCGCGGCAGTGGCGCTTTGAACCGGGCCAGAAGGATGGCAAGGCCGTGCCGGTCGAAGTCAGCATGGAAATCAACTTCCGCCTCTACTAGGGTTACTCCCTGGTGCAACATCCTGGTTCAACATCTTGACGCAACATCTTTAGAAAACATCGAACTTGGCGCCGGAGCCCGCGGCGTCCGCAGTGCGGAAGTCTGCCATTGCTTAGATGCGAGGTTTGCGTGACGCACTCTGCAAGACGCGGCGTCCCTCGATGCGGTAGTTGCCGGAGGCGACAATGGCAATGGCTTCGCTGTAGGCAAGGTGCTCCTGGATGAGGATGCGCTCGGCGAGGGTATGCACGTCGTCCGAGGGCAGCACGGGCACGGCTCTCTGCAACACGATCGGCCCATGGTCCAGATGTTCATCCACAAGGTGCACGGTGCAGCCGCTGTACTGCACACCGTACTCGAGCGCCTGCCGCTGCGCCTCCAGTCCTGGGAAACGAGGGCAGCAGGGAAGGATGAATGTTGAGAATTTTTCCAGGAAACTGCTGCACGAACCAGGGTGAGAGCAGGCGGAGATATCCGGCGAGCACGACCCACTCGACACCGGCCCCGCGCAGCGCCTCGACCACGGCGCGGTCATGCTCGAGGCGCTTGCGGCCTTCGCTGGGAAGCACCAGGGTGGGCAGGCCGCGCGCCTGGGCGGAACTGACGCCGCCCGTGTCTTCGCAATTGCTGATGACGATGGCGATCTGGGCGCGAAGCTTTCCGCTGGCAATGTTGTTGGCGATGGCCACGAAGTTGGAGCCACGTCCGGAGAGAAGGATGCCGAGTCGAATCATGATTTCTCAGGATATAGCGTGGCGCGGGTGAGGCTCAAGGATGAGGGACGAAAGAAGATCGCGGGCGGCTCCGCGGGCATTGCATCATGGCGATATTTGTGTTACGCTGGGGCTTCCGGTGAGCACCTATGTTTCTTATCGTGCGCGCCGGACTATCTAGGAGCCCCTGCGGGGGCTCCTTACTAATTTAGGCGGTCTTATGAAACGCCACGCAATTTTCGTAGACGCTGGGTACGTGTTTGCCCAAGGCTCGGTCTCACTTCTCGGAAAGAACTCCAAGCGTACAGAGCTCAAGCTAGACGAAACTGAAATTGTCAAACAGCTAAAGGCCTTGGCTTTGAGCCAGAGCCCTGGAGTTGAGATTCTTCGTATCTATTGGTACGACGGTGCCAGAAATGGCCCAACTCTCGACCACTTGACGCTTGCAAACATGCAAGATGTCAAACTCAGGCTCGGGTCAATCAACAGCGGCGGAGAGCAAAAGGAGGTAGACTCGCTCCTTGTAACGGACTTAATAGATCTTGCACGGAATCAGTCCATCTGTAATGCGACGGTTGTAACCGGTGATAGCGATGTGCGCATTGCGGTGCAAATTGCCCAGAGCTTCGGCGTCCGCGTTCACCTAGTGGGCATTGAACCCAGCCGCGGCTCGCAGGCGGCACTTCTCCGTCAAGAAGCGGATACCGTGCATGAAATCACCAAAGGGGGTGTTTCCAGGTTTCTTGCGGCCTCGGCTCTGGCGCCACGCGAGGACGCACTCTGTGCTGCCGACCCGGCGCTGACCGGCGCACCGCAGGCGGCTCCTATAATTATGGGGGCGGCGGACGGATCGAACAAAGAGGTACAGAAGACGCTCGAACAAATATTGGAGGAGGCCATTCAGCGGACTCTGTCCGCTGCCAACCCCGAAGATATTCGGCGTCTGAGCGCGGCTCTTTCCGTTTCGAGCCAGATCCCGACGGAATACGACAGCAGGCTCCTTGGGACTTGTCGAACGTTGCTCGGCAGAGACCTGATGGGCGAAGAGCGTAGAGAGATGAGAACTGCATTCAAACGCGAGATACTCAGGCTCGGCGCACTGGAATCGTAGCCTGAATGGCGGTCTCGAACCTGCCCGGCAAGAAAATCGCGGGCGACTCCGCGCCCCACATTCGCCAAAGGCGGGCGGATGTGGGCCACCGGGCGATTCGTTTGGACTTCTTCGCGATGTTTACGTGTACTGCACTTTGCGTTCGCCTTTGACGATGCGGCCGATGACGTGGCCTTTTTCGCCGGCGCGGTCGAGGATGGTTTGCACCTTTTTGAACTTCTTGGCCGGGACCACCAGGATCATGCCGATGCCCATGTTGAAGGTGCGCATCATCTCGGCTTGCTCGATGTTTCCAATTTTCTGCATGTGCTCGAAGATCGGCAGTACCGGCCAGCTTCCCATCTCCACCAGCGCGCCCACGCCCTTGGGCAGCACGCGCGGCAGGTTTTCGGTGATGCCGCCGCCGGTGATGTGAGCCATGGCGCTGACGGCTTCGCCGTCCACATGCGGCGGACGATGGGCCAGTAGCTCTTGTGCTGCTTCATCAGCTCGGAGCCGACCTTGCCCTTCATCTCGTTGACATAGGTATCCGGCGTGTAGCCGGCCACCGAGAACATCAGCTTGCGGGCCAGCGAATAGCCATTGGTATGCAGTCCGGTGGAAGGCAGTCCGATGAGCACGTCGCCCACCTGCACGTCTTTGCCGGTAAGAACCTTCTCGCGCTCCACGGCGCCGACGATGAATCCCGCCAGGTCGTATTCGCCATCGGGATAAAAGCCCGGCATCTCGGCGGTTTCGCCGCCAATCAGCGCGCAGCCGTTGTGTTTGCAGGCCTCGGCCAGTCCGCTGATAACTTTTTCGGCGATCTCCAGCTCCAGTTTGCCCACGGCCAGGTAGTCCATGAAGAACAGCGGGGTTGCGCCCTGCACGGCAATGTCGTTGACGCAGTGGTTCACCAGGTCGCCGCCCACGGTGTGATGCACGCCCATCTCAAAGGCGAGCTTCAGCTTGGTGCCCACGCCATCGACGCTGCTGACCAGCACGGGATCGGTGAACTTTTTTTTATCCACCTGGAAAAGCCCGCCAAAGCCGCCAATTTCGCTGAGGACACACTTGTTGAAGGTGCGGTGCGCCAGGTACTTGATGCGCTGCTTGGTGCGATTCGCCTGTTCGATGTCCACGCCTGCGTCGGCGTAGGTCAGGCTCTTTTGTTCAATCTCTTCGGCCAAGGTAATCACGTCCGTGGAGGAAATTATTCGAGGGGATCCGCGAATCAAGATTGTAGCATTGGCGGGTCGCAGATACGCGGTGATAGCGCCCATTTGTTTCACCGCGCCGTCGCCGCGGTACACCGACTCCTGGGGATTGCCACGGACGGTACATCGGCGTCTGGGGGATTGCCCCGGCCGTAGCTGCGCCCCATACTGAGGAAGCATTCACGATTCGGTTGCGCCACCATCCCGCAGCCATTGCGACACTGACCGAGACACTCATGGCTCTTCTCAGATTGGATACTTGTTGTCTTTGGCGCGGCCGTGGCGCTCGCTGGAGGCTGGATTCAGCTCCATCCGGAGCGCATTCCTCCCGCGCCAAGCCGGGCGCTGCGAGAGCTGGCAACTTGACCCGGCGGCGCTGGCGCAAATCCGCCTGCTGGGCGCCTGCTTCCTGTTCATGGGACGTCTTCTTGCCCTGCAGATGACCATCGACCTGATGCGGTTGCCCTGGTGGATCGGAACCCTGAGCGGTCTTGGCGGCCGCTATCCTGGCGGTGGCTGCGGTGAATGCCCGGGTGCGGCGGCAGCAAAGCCAGCGCGGGGCGCAGAGCATCTCCGCTGGCGGAAGAAGCTTCCGAGCTGCGCTAATTAGTTCGACCCCATCCTGGCCGGCTTCCTGGCCGCGGAGGATGGTTGCGCCGCGCGAGCCGCAGCCGGGCCATTGCGCGGATTCGACCTGCTCGGATTGTCCCACTCTAGATGAAAACAGCGACTCGCATTGCGGTTTTCACCAATCGCGGCGCGGGCGGCGTAGGATTTCCGGTAGACATCCCGATGAAAGAGGTGAGCACTCATGAGCCCGATCGGTAAGCTCCCGGTTACCAATGTCAGTCCTGCGCACGATGTGTTGCGGGCGGACCGTCACCCCCTTGATCCTATTTTCAAGCCCACCAGCGTAGCCCTGGTCGGAGCCAGCGAGCGCGCCGGTTCGGTGGGCCGCAACGTGCTCTGGAATCTGATCAGCAGCCCATTTGGCGGCACCATCTATCCGGTCAATCCCAAGCGCGCCAATATCCTTGGGATTCGCGCCTACGCTTCGCGTGCAAGTCGCTGCCGGAGGTTCCCGACCTGGTCATCGTCTGCACTCCTGCCGAGGGCGTTCCCGCCCTGCTGCGCGAGTGCGTCGGAACTCGGCGTTCCCGCCGGCATCGTCATCTCCGCCGGCTTCAAGGAAACCGGCGAGCACGGCAAGCAGCTTGAAGCCGAGATCATGCGAGACCATCCAGGGCCGGATGCGCATCATCGGCCCCAACTGCCTGGGCGTGATGAACCCGATTCTGGGCCTGAATGCGACCTTTGCCAACTCGATGGCCCGGCCCGGCAACGTCGCCTTCATCAGCCAGAGCGGCGCCCTGTGCACGGCGGTGCTGGACTGGTCGATGCGTGAAAATGTCGGCTTCAGCGGCTTTGTCTCCATCGGCTCGATGCTGGACGTGAACTGGGGCGATCTCATCGACTACTTCGGCAGCGATCCGCGCACCCATTCCATCGTCATCTACATGGAATCGATCGGCGACGCGCAGTTCGTTCCTTTCGGCCGCCCGCGAGGTCTCGCTGACCAAGCCGATCATCGTCATCAAGGCCGGACGCACGGCTGCCGCCGCCAAGGCCGCCGCCTCGCACACCGGCTCGCTGACCGGCTCCGACGAGGTTCTGGAAGCGGCCTTCCGCCGCGTCGGCGTGCTGCGCGTCAACTCCATCGCGGAAATCTTCTTCATGACCGAAGTGCTCGCCAAGCAGCCGCGCCCCAAGGGCAACCGCCTCTGCATTGTTACCAACGCCGGCGGCCCTGGAGTGCTGGCCACCGACGCGCTGATCCAGGGCGGCGGCGAACTCGCCGAGCTATCGCCGGAGAGCATGGCGGCCTTCAACGCCATCCTGCCCGCCGCGTGGAGCCACAACAATCCGGTGGACATTCTGGGCGACGCCGAACCCGAGCGCTACGCCAAGTCTCTTGAGATCGCCGCCAAAGACCCCAATATCGACGGCATGCTGGTCATCATGACGCCGCAGGGGATGACCAATCCCACGCTCGATCGCCGAACAGCTCAAGCCCTATGCCAAGGGACTGGGAAAGCCGGTGCTGGCCAGTTGGATGGGTGGCGAATCGGTTGCCAACGGCGAGGACATTCTGAACCAGGCGGGAATTCCCAGCTTCAACTACCCCGATACCGCGGTGCACGCCTTCAACTACATGTGGCGCTACGCCTACAATCTGCGCGGACTGTACGAGACGCCCTCGCCCAACGCCGCCGCGTTCCATCCCGACCGCGCCCGCGCCGCGGAGATTCTCTCCGCAGTGCGCAACAGCGGCCGCACCATTCTGACCGAGTACGAATCGAAGAAGCTGCTGGAGGCCTACGGCATTCCCAGCGTCCCCACGGAGATTGCCGAGACCGAGGATGCAGCCGTCGCGGCCGCGGCCGCGCATCGGATACCCGGTGGTGCTCAAACTGCACTCCTTCACCATCACCCACAAGACCGACGTAGGCGGAGTCGATCCTCAACCTTCCCGATGCCGCGAGCGTGCGCCGAGCCTTCGGGCAAATCCGCGACAACGTGGAAGCCAAGGCCGGCCCGGGCCACTTCCAGGGAGTGACGGTGCAGCCCTTCGCCAAGCAGGAGGGCTACGAGCTGATCCTCGGCTCCTCGCTCGATCCGCAGTTCGGTCCCGTGCTGCTGTTCGGCACCGGCGGCCAGCTGGTGGAGGTCTTCGAGGATCGTTCGCTGGCGTTGCCGCCGCTGAATACCACGCTGGCCCGCCGCATGATGGAGCAGACCCGCATCTACAAGGCGCTGAAAGGCGTGCGCGGACGCAAGTCCGTGGACATGGCCGCGCTGGAAGAACTGATGGTCCGCTTCAGCGATCTGGTCATCGAGAATCCGGCGATCAAGGAGATCGACATCAACCCGGTGCTGGCCTCCGCCGAGCGCCTGCTGGCGCTCGATGCGCGGGTGGTGGTGCACGACCAGAGCGTGCCCGAAGATCAGCTTCCGCGCTCAGCCATCCGTCCCTACCCGGCCCGGTATGTCGTCGGATTGGACGATGAAGGATGGCGAGCAAGGTCACGATCCGCCCCATCCGTCCCGAGGACGAGCCGGTGATGATCGAGTTCCATAAGAAGCTCAGCGAACGCAGCGTATACCTGCGCTACTTCCAGCCCTTGAAGCTGACCCAGCGCACCGCGCACGAGCGCCTGACCCGCATCTGCTTCATCGACTACGATCGCGAGATGGCCCTGGTGGTGGAGCGCAAGAAGCCCGATGGCACGCCGGACATCATCGCCGTCGGCCGTCTGAGCAAAATTCATGGCCGTCCCGAGGCCGAACTGGCCGCGCTGGTGCAGGATGAATTGCAGAGGCAAGGGGATCGGCGTCGAACTCTACCGCCGCCTGATCCAGGTGGCGCGCGACCAGCACCTGGCCAAGGTTCACTCCAACATGCTCGGCGAAAACAGGGAGATGCAAGACCTGTGCAAGAAGCTGGGCTTCAAGCTGAGCACGCCGGACCTGGAGGACAACCTGTTGCTGGCGGAGTTGACGCTGTAGGGGCGATTGCAACCGGACGTTGCAGGGCAGTAGCGTTGCCTAGGGGAACGCTACTGCCCGAGAACTCGCCGAGCCGCCGCCGAACGGGGATCGGTGGATACTTGGGCTGTTGTCGCCAGCAATGGCGGTTTGCATCCAACAGCAATGCTTTGTTTGCACAAATACTGTCGCCAGCGGCCACGCGTAAATGTAAGCTCAAGCAATGAATACAACGACGCGATGGATTTACGTGCTCCCTGCGCTGCACCTTTCGGTCTGCGTCGTTCTGCTTTTCGGTATGTACGTCGTTGGATGGTCTCTCGCAGGATTGCTTTGGGGGTTCTTGGTTTTGTTTGACCTTCCGATTTCATTACCCTACTACGCCTTGGCTTGGAAGCATGGCTTCATAGCCATACTGTGGATTGTCGTAGCCTGTACAGTCTGGTGGTACCAGTTGAGTCGTCTCATCCGATTTTTGCGTCAGCTGAGGCAAAGCTGAAACATGAAGTCACGGCCTGAACTCGCAAACTCTCTAATTCTTGCCCTCACTAGCGCGGCTATCTCCTGTGCGGCATGGGCCAGTGCTTACCTACTTCATGATGCGTTCTGGGTTGCCGTTTGGTTCATTGCTTTTGTTCCTATAACGAGTTTATTGACGGCTGCATTAAGCATTAGGGATATTGCGCGACGAGGCTCCCGATTGCAGGGTGCTATAGCCTTTTTGCTGGCAGTCCCGAATTTCTGGATGGCGTACAGAGTGAGTTACGGGTTCGTACACTGACAGCAGGCGATTACTGGCGAAAAATCGCCTGGTATCCAACAATCCCGAAACAGGAGTGCGGACGTCTGGAAGTTCAATGCTGCGTCCATGGCTTTGCTGCGGCAGGCTAGCTGGTAAAGGCACTGGGTTGGATCTCCGCAGGTGGTGCGGCGCGACAACCACGCAACCCGACGGCGAGGAGAAAATGGATGAGGACCCAACCGATTTGAATACTCAGTCCCATGAGGCAGAGGACCAGAAGCACGATAAAAGCTGTCCAGAACATTTTGGCCTCCTCGGTCGATCTTCGCTGTGAACTTTCTCATTTTCAAAAGCCTGAGGTCTGTCCCATGTTGCTCAGCGTGGGCACACATTCGGAGCGAGCTGAATTGAGCCAACGTCAAACGCTCACATAAACCTGGTGCGGGCTTGTGTGTGGTGTGCAGGCAAAGCCAGGGCACCGTCGCAAGAGTTCGCCCGCGTTATTGGCGCGGAACGGAAGCAGAAGACCACCAGCCAGAGCCAATAGGCGAACAGTCCGAGGGTCTCGATCCAGAAGATGCGCGCGTCGATGGCTGCGCCGAGCGCGGTTCATGCGGGCCTCGGCGGCGGTTGCGGGATGGGGGCGATGCGCCGATTATCGCACGCCGGAATGCCAGGCCGCTGATGGCAACGGGCGGCGTGCGTTATGCTTGTCTGCGAGATTGTGATGAGACGATTTCGCGCCGCGATGTTCGCCGTACTACTCTCTTGCGCCGCGCTGCGGGCGCAGACTGCGCCGCCGGCATCGGCGCACCGCACCCGGGTGGCGCTGGCGCTTTCCGGCGGCGGCAGCCTCGGCCTTGCCCACATTGGAGTGCTGCAATATTTCGAGGAACATCACATTCCGGTCGATGCCATCGCCGGAACCAGCATGGGCGGACTGGTGGGCGGCTTTTACGCCACCGGCCACACTCCCGCCGAGATGCAGGCAGCCTTTGCCGAGGCGGTGTGGGACGACGTTCTGCGGGTGGAACCGCGCTACCGGGATATGCCGATCCAGGCCCGGCAGGATCGGGCGCAATCTCCCGGCGACCTGGTGGTCCGGCTTGGACACGGCCTCTCGCTACCCGCCGGACTGAGCACGACCGAGCCGCTGGACCTGTTTCTCTCCAACAAAGTTCTGGCCTATTCGGCGGTGGAGGACTTTGACCAGCTTCCCACGCCGTTCCGCTGCGTGGCTACCCAGTTGGAGACCGGAAAGCCTTTCATCCTGCGCCGCGGCAACCTGGCCCGCGCCCTGCGCGCCACCATGTCCGTGCCCGGCTTCTTCACTCCGGTGGAGTGGGAGGGACACGTCCTGGTCGATGGCGGACTGGTGGACAATCTGCCCACCGACGTGGCCCGCGAGATGGACGCCGACGTGGTCATTGCGGTCCACTTCAGCATTCCACTGCCGCCTCCGCGACAGCTCCAGTCGCTGCCCAACGTGTTGACCCAGGCAGTTTCGGTTGCGGTTGCGCTCAACGAGATTGAGAACCTGCGCAACGCCGACCTGGTTCTCACCCCTTCGCTGGTGGGCATTGGCGGCACCGACTACAAGCACGCCCGCGAGTTGATCGAGCGCGGCTACCAGGCCGCGGCGCAGAAGCAACGCTTCCTGGCCACGCTGGCATTGAACGATGCCGACTGGGCCGCCTACCTGGCCGCGCGCCAGGCCCGCATGAAGCCAGCGCCGCCGCCGGCCACGCGCCTGACCGCGATTTCCAAAGACCCATCGCTGGAGCGCCAGGCGCAGGCCGGCATCGACCGCGCCGATGGCCCCTTGACGCTCGAGCACATCGAGCATGAACTGGCGACGCTGGTAGCCTCCTCGGCTTTGCCCAGCGCCTTTTACCGGCTCTCGCCCACGCAGCCCGACGCCATCGTTGCCGAGCTGGAGCCAAGCGCGGGCAATCAGCTTTTCATCCGTCCCGCAGTGCAGCTTGCGGTGGCCAATGGCGAGCCCACGCGCGGGGCGTTTCTCGGCTTTGTCAGCCTGCTGCCGGCCGACGCCTACCGCGAACGCTATCGTCTGCGGTTTGCCCTGGGATACAGCCCCGAGATCGCCGCCGCATACGAACGCCGGATCGGCGCCAGCGATTGGTTCTGGTCGCCCGGGCTCGACCTCCATCGCCAGAACAGCGCAACCTACGGGGGCGGCCGGCACTACACGCATTGGCAGGACATTTACTCTGCCGCCCTCGATCTGGGCTACGGAATGGGGCCGCGCCTGCGCCTGGGCGCGGGACTGGAAGCGGGCTACGAACAGCTCTCCGCGGTCGCGTTTCCGGGCGCGCTGCGAAGCGGCGACGGAGGGTTCCTGGCGCCGCGTCTGCGGGCCGATTGGAACACGCTCGACGACCCATCCCTGCCCAACCGAGGGACATTGTTTTCCGGGTCGATGGCGGCGCGCTACCGGGGCTGGGACCGGCGCACCGTGCCGCTGGGGCAGTTCGCCCTGGACCAGCACCTGCCGATGCTTTCCGGCACTTTGACGGCGTCGCTGGGCGCGGCCTCCAGCTTTGGCACGGCGCTGAATTACTTCGATCTGTTTGCGCTCGGAGGTCCCAACGATCTGCGCGCCTTCCGCTACGATCAGTTCCACGCCGCCTCGTACGCCATGGGAAGCGTCGCCTATCGCAAGCCATTCGGCGGGCGCAAGCTGTTCGGAGGGCGCCCGCAGTGGGGCGCCTGGTATGAGGCTGCCGGACTGGTGCAGCCAGGCCAGAGCTGGCAGAGCGCGCAGAGTGGTTCGCTGGGCGTGTTGTTGAACTCGCCGCTGGGCGTGGTCACCTTTGCGGTTGGCCGCAGCAACGACGGCCAGACGCGCGGCTGGATCAACATTGGCAGGCCGTGAAGTAATCTGATGGCGAGGAAGGGAAGCGGCAGACTGCGGAGGAGTTCATTGGGGCAGACGAGGAATGGTTGCGCCGTGGGTGCTTAGCGCCGGGTGGCCATGGTCGCCTGATCCCGGCTGTCCCGCAGCGCTTTTGCCCGTACCAGCAGCACCACGACCACTGCCGCGCTGGTGTCCAGCAGCACATCCCACCAGCTTCCGCTGCGGCTCGGAATGCTCATCTGGTGGAGTTCGTCGGCGGCGGCTACGAGGAAGGTGCCGAGCACGGCCAGCCAGGCCCAGTCGGCGCGCCACCACAGGCGGGGAGTTTTGATACTGCCCTTGAGGCTGCGCTGGTATTCGTGGTGCAGCCAGTGGCCGCCGCGCAGCAGCAGCAACCAGCACAGGCCCAGCAGACCATAGGCCACCAGGTGCCCGCACTTGCGCAGCACCTTGTTCAACAGCGAAACCTGATGATGGGAAAGATGGATTCCCACCCAGAGCAGCACCTGGCGGAGCCATTCGACGGTGTGGTCGCCCGACATCTTATCCGTGGATTCACAGGCAATCAGCGCCAGCATCGCCAGCAACGGCAGCCAGTAGCGCCAGAACAGTTCTCGTGCGTGCTTCAATCGTCCTCGCTCATTCCCTCGGAGCGGCCTTCCCGCCGCGGGTTCCCTGCGCCCCAAAGCAATTCCGGGAGACACAATGAGCAGGAGCGTGGACTCCCGCTCATTGGCCGATGTCAGCCATTGCTACTCGGCGCGGTAGTTTGGAGCTTCCCTGGTAATGGTCACGTCGTGGACGTGGCTTTCTTTCAATCCCGCGCCGCTGATGCGGATGAAACGCGCCTTCTGCTGCATTTCCTCAATTGTGCCACAGCCCACGTAGCCCATGCCGCTGCGCAGTCCGCCCACTAACTGGTAGACCATCATCGCCACTGTACCGCGGAACGGAACGCGGCCCTCGATGCCTTCCGGCACCAGCTTGGCCAGGCGGTTGCCTTCCTCGCCGGAGTCCAGTCCGAAGTGGGATTCCGCCGGGTCGTCCAGACTCTGGAAGTAGCGTTCGCCCGAACCCTGCGCCATCGCTCCCAACGAACCCATGCCGCGATACGCCTTGAAAGTACGGCCCTGGTACAGGATGGTTTCGCCCGGGCTTTCCTCGGTTCCCGCCAGCAGCGAGCCGACCATGACCACGCTGGCTCCGGCCGCGATGGCCTTGGAGATGTCTCCCGAATACTTCACCCCGCCGTCGGCGATGACCGGTATTCCGGTCTCGCGCGCCGCCCGCGACGCCTCGGCAATTGCGGTAATCTGCGGAACTCCCACCCCGGTGACGATCCTGGTGGTGCAGATGGAACCCGGCCCAATGCCCACCTTCACGCCGTCGGCGCCGCAGGCAATCAATTCCATCGTGCCCTCGTAGGTGGCGACGTTTCCGGCCAGCAGGCTGACGTTGGGCAGGGCGTGCTTGATGGCCTTGATGGCTGCCAGCACGCGCGTCGAGTGTCCATGGGCGCTGTCAATGGCCAGCACGTCACACTTGTTGCGAACCAGTTCCTGCGCCCGCTCGAGGAAGTCGCCGGTAGCGCCGATGGCCGCGCCCACCCGCAGACGTCCCTGCTCGTCCTTGGCTGCGCCGGGATACTTCAGTTTCTTCTGGATGTCCTTGACCGTGATCAGTCCCTTGAGTTCGTAGTTGTCATCCACAACCAGCAGTTTTTCCACCCGGTGCTGGTGCAGAATCAGCTCCGCCTGCTCCAGCGTGGTGCCCACGGGAACGGTGATGAGGTTGTCCTTGGTCATGACCTGGTAGATGGGAATGTCGGTGCGCGTCTCAAAGCGGAGGTCGCGATTGGTGAGGATTCCCACCAGCTTCTTGCCCTTGGTTACCGGCACGCCGCTGATGCGGTAGCGCCTCATCAAGTCCAGCGCATCGCTGATGTTGCGCTCCGGCTCAATGGTGATTGGATCCACGATCATGCCGCTTTCCGAGCGCTTCACCTTGTCGATCTCGCCCGCCTGCTGCTCAATGGTCAGGTTGCGGTGCACAATGCCCAGCCCGCCCTGTTGCGCCAGCGCAATCGCCATCCGCGATTCGGTCACCGTATCCATGGCGGCGCTGATCAATGGAATATTCAAACGGATGTCGCGGGTAAGCTGAACCTGGGTATTGACTTCGGTTGGAACTACATCTGATTTTGCAGGCAACAGCAGCACATCGTCGAAGGTCAGGGCTTCTGGAACCGGAAAATTAATCATTGAGCATGTCCAAAAGGAAGGTCATAGAGCATTGTATGAACTCGGCAGGGAGTGATGCAAACCAGGAGCGCCCATGGGCCGCATGCCGGCATGTCCCCCGGCCCGGTTCCAGGGGACATGCGATAAGGCTTCTGCGCGCACATCCTAGGGCTTGTCTGTCTTCTGCCGGCCGGCGGGTGGGTTGCCAGCCGCGTTGGCCTGGGCGTCCATGCCGTGGGTAGGATCCTTGTGGAACAGCTTCCGTGAAACGTCTGGCCAGAACTCCTGGAAGATGGCTCCAAACGCTCCCTCGGCGGTCACAATCATGCCGTTGGAGATGGTGAGGCCGACGCCCGAGTTGCTGCCCGGATAGTAGAGGTTTGAGATCGCCCCGCTGGCGATGTTTCCCAGCACGTTGGAGTAGTTCGGCTCCCATTTCCGGTGTTGTCGTGCTTGCAGATGACGGCGGCGGCATGGCGTAGAGCAGGCGGCGGGTCGTGCTGCCATGGCCCATGCGAAAATAGCGGGGATCCTGGTGCAGCAGGGCAGGCAGGATGCCGTTGCCGATCATATTGCCGTCAAAGGTGTCCAGGTAGGCCGCCCCGGCCCGCTGGCCATAGCCCTTGATTCCCCACCCGAAGTCCAGATCGTTGGCCGCCTCATGGTAGCCGGCGACCACGAATGCCGTGGCAAAGGTCACGGGATCGATGGAGCTGCGGAAGGCAAGGCGTATCTTCTGCCAATCCGGTCAGCGAGACGGCGTCGCTGCGATAGCTGACGTTGAACGACGGCACAAGACCCAGCACCCTCTGCTGTTCCTGCTCCTTGATCTGCTCCTCGGCTTTCTCGTGCTGATCTTCTCCTGCGCTACCGGCTGGGCGGCGGCTGGGGGCGGCGATGGCGGCTGGGCCGCCTGAGCTGCCGCGGGACTTGCGGTGGGACTTGCCGTGGGGCTTGCGGTGGGGCTTGCGGTGGAACCAGGGGAACCGCTTGCCGGCGTCTGCTGGGCCATCGCATCGGCATCTTCAGCCAGCCGCGCCCAGTTGATTGTGGCAGTATCCGCCGCGGCCGCGAGGCGCCGGTGTGGACCCGGCGCGGTTGATCTGTTCTGCGCTGAGGGCCGCGCTGAGCGACAGCGCCGCCAGAATCAGCAGCCAGAAACGAAGGGTCTTCACCGATAGAACTCCAATGGGCCGGTAAGAAACCGGTTAGCAATAGCCCTTCAATTCTATCGTGTAACCTTGCCGCCGCCCGGCAGCTTCTCTGCATCCGGGTGAATCTTTTCCCGTCCTGCGAGTATCACATAACCGGAATCCGGCGACGGGATCGGGCAAGTTCCCAGGGTGCGATCCGGGCAGAATTGAATCGCTGCGCGGCGCCGCGTCCCGGTTGTAATCCCTCCCGTACCGGCGCTATACTCTAGGTGATCGCTGCGGAATATTTCCGTCCGGTGTTCTCGGGTCGAGCCCGGATGATGAGCGGCGTGCGGGCCTTGTGGTCCGCGTTTCTGATTCATTCCCTGTCCATTTGCGTCTTTGGCGAAGGCAGGCAGCCGTCAGGCCTGTGAGGGGAAGCTACGGTCGTTAGCAGCGTTGGAGTAAGGCGGCTTGGAGGCCGCGGAGTTCTGATTCAAGCATGGCATTTGCGCTCGATAAAGTTCGTGAGATTGCCGAAAGAGTGGCTCAGTCCAGTGGCTTGATCCTCTGGGACATGGAGCTCAAGGGTAGCGGTGCAAGCCGCACTCTGCGCATCTATATTGACAAGCCCGAAGGGGTCAGCCACGAAGACTGTGCGGCGTACAGCCGTGAGGTCGCAACCATTTTCGACGTTGAGGATGCGGTTCCCGGCGCGGCCTATCGTGCTGGAGATTTCCTCTCCCGGACTGGACCGCAAGCTCTTTAAGCCGGAGCATTTTGCGCAGTTTGCCGGCAGCCTGGTCAAGTTCAGCACGCGCGACCTGGTCAACGGCAACCGCCATTTCGAGGGCCGCCTGGTTGGCTTTTCCGAGGGCCAGCTTACGGTCGATCTGGACCAGGCGGGCAGCCGCAAAAAGGCCAAGGCGCAGGGAGCGGGCGTGATCGTCGTGCCGTTCTCCAATGTCGAGAAGGCCAGCCTGGTGCCTGAGTTCTAGATTCAGTCAAGTTCAGTGCGGCGCGGCTTTGGCGCCGCGTGCAACATCGAAATCAGAGGAATCCGGGCGCGAGGACGGCGCAGGCAAAGAAATCAAATCGGGGCGCGGCCCCGCATACGTGAAGGTGGCAGGGAATATGGCAAGTGAACTTTATAACGTGATCGACGCTTGAGCCGCGAGAAGGGGATCAATCCCGACATCGTCGTCTCCGCCGTCGAAGACGCCATCGTCGTCGCCACGCGCAAGTTCTACAAGACGCAGGAGAGCCTGCGCGCCGTCCTCGATCGTGAGACCGGCGCAATCCGCGCCTATTCGGTCAGGGAAATTCTTCCCAGCGAGGATGACATCGAGGACCCGCAGATTCAGATCTCGCTCGAAGAGGCGCTCAAGATCAGCGAAGACGCCGTCGTCGGCGGTGAACTGCTGCAGGAAAAATCCATTGAAGGACTGGGCCGCATTGCCGCCCAACTGGCCAAGCAGGTCATCTTCCAGAAGGTGCGCGAGGCCGAGCGCGACACCGTCTTCAACGAGTATCACGGGCGCGTCAATGAGGTCGTCAACGCCACGGTCAAGCGCATCGAAGGTCCGGATTACATCTTCGATCTCGGCAAGGCCGAAGTCGCGCATGCCGCGCAAGGAGCAGTCCAAGCTGGAGTCTTTCGCGGTCGGCGAACGGGTTCGCGTGGTCATCACCCGCGTCGAGAAGGCTACCAAGGGACCCGGCGTCATCGTCTCGCGCGCCGCGCCGGAGCTGGTCTCCAACCTCTTCCAGACCGAGGTTCCGGAGATCTATGACAACACGGTCGTCATCCGCGCCATCGCCCGTGAAGCCGGCGAGCGCACCAAGATCGCCGTCATGTCGCGCGATAAGGATGTGGACGCCGTGGGCGCCTGCGTCGGCATGAAGGGCATGCGGGTGCAGTCCATCATCCGCGAATTGCGCGGCGAAAAAATCGACATCATCGAGTATCACGAGGATGCCGTGACCTTCGCGGAAAAAGCTCTGCAGCCCGCCAAGGTTTCCCGTGTCTCCATCGTGGACAGCCACGACAAGCATCTGGAAGTCATCGTCGATGACACCCAGCTCTCGCTTGCCATCGGCAAGAAGGGGCAGAATGTGCGCCTGGCCGCCAAGCTGCTGGGCTGGAAGATCGACATCAAGAGCGAAGAGGAGAAGCGCCAGGAAGTCGAGCAGCAGATGAATTCGCTGGTCGGCAACTCGGCTACTTCGCTGGAAAACATTGCCGCCGAACTCGGCGATCCGGTGCTGGAGAAGCTGACCGAGGCCGGCATCACCAGCGTCGAGTCGCTGGCCGACATGACTCCGGAAGAGCTGGAGGCCATCCCCGGCATCGGGCCGGAGACGGTCGAAAAGATTTCGGTTGCGGTCAACAATTATTTCTCCCGGCTGGAGTGCGGCCGAGCAGGCGCATCAGCGCCGAGCCGGTCGATGTCGAGTATTCCTACCGACCCGGTGTTGGCCGCCGAATTTGATCTGCAGCCGGACGCCAGCGCGATTCAGATGAGCGCAGCGCCGGTGAGCCGGGCGAAGCTGCGGAAGATTCCGTGGCCGCTGCCGGCAGCCAGGTCGAGGATGCCCGCGGGTGCGGAGCGAAGCCGGCAGCGACGGCGAGCAACCGGGCGAGCAGGACGTCGACCCGGCGAACAAATAACGCGCGGCGGCATGGCCTCGACGGCCACGCCCGCACCAGCTTCCACTTGGAAGGCAGTTTCTGGGCCGCTGGCGAATGCCCAGGCAAACGCAGCATGGATGTCTTCCTCAGCGAAGACCTCTCCAGTAAAGCAGTAAGGCGCGCAAGCGCAGCCGCACCGATCCGGGCAGGTGGAGACGGTTCCGGCATAAGGAAATGAACGGCGGATGAAGATTCGAATTAACGATCTGGCTCGCGAGCTGGAAGTAAAAAGCAAACAGATCCTCGACGTGCTTATCAAGGTCGGCGTCACGGAGAAAAAGACCCACTCCAGCTCCGTGGAAGTCGATGAAGCCGAAAAGGTGCGCAAGTACTTCCATGAGACCAGCGGCGCGCACCACTCGCCACCGCGGCGGCAGCGAAGAGTTCCGCCCGAAAATCGATCTGTCCAAGATCTCCAAGCCTGGCGATGCGCTCAAAGCGATTCTGGCGCGCAAGGAGACCATCCCGTAGACGCGCCTGCGGCCGCGCCCGTGCCGCCGCCGGCGCCGCCCAAGGCGATTGTCAACAAGCCCACCGCCGCGCCCAAGCTCCGGCTCCACTGCTCCGGTGGTTGCCGAGCGCGCTCCGCGCTTCGTCACGCCGGAGTCGGTTGCCCAGCGCTCTCAGGTCCCAGACTGCCGTGGAGCCGCCCAAGCCGGCCGGCTGCCGTGGCACCTTCCGCGCCTCCGGTAGCGGCTGCCGAAGCGCCGGTTGCCGTCGCCGCAGCGGCCCACGCCTCCGGTCGAACGTCCGGAAGCTGCTGGCCGAACCTGTTGCCGACGCAACGCCCGTGTCTGTAGAGGCGGCGCCCGGCTGCCGAGGCGCCGGCGGTTGCCGTCGCCGCTCCCGTCGAATCCACCCCTGCAGAGCAGTGCGCCCGCAATCGAGACGCCGGTAACCGAGGCTCCGGCCGTTGCCGCGCCAGCCACGGCTGCTGCCGCCGTCTCTACTCCGGCTGCCCCGCCAAGCCCGCCGCCCACAAGCCGCCGCAAGGCGGTTCTGCGCGTCCGCTTACCGGTGCGCCCGCGGTTCCTCCGGCCCGCCGCATGATTGTGCCGCAGACCGGCCCGCGTCCGGTTTACACCGCTCCGCCGCCGCCACCACCGCCGCTCCGCGTCCCCAGCAGCCGCCTTCGGCGATGGATAACCGCACCGGTTTGCCGGTGCGTGGCCAGCCGATCTTCCAGCGTCCGCGTCCCGGACAATCTTCAGCTCCTGCCGCCGGTGCTGCTGGTGCCGCGGGTGCTCCCGGCGCGCGCCCGCCGTTCCGTCCTGGCGAGCGCCGTCCCATGCATCCGACCCGCACCGCGCCCACTCCGGGCGGACGTCCCCATGGTGGGCTGGACGTCCGGGAATGGGTCCGCGTCCTGGCGGTCCGCCGCGTCCTGGCGGTGCGCTCGGCGGCGCCGCCGGTGCTCCGCCTCCGGGCGCCGCGCCTCGTCCCGGCGCTCGCGCCGGCGCGCCCGCCCGCCGTCCCGGCCAGCGTTACCAGGGCCCGCGCGGCAAGCAGGAAGGACCGATGAAGGGTTTCACGCCGCCGCCGCGGCTGTCGCTCAGCAATGAGCCCATGCCGATCACGCGCGCGATTACCATCTCGGAAGGCGTCAGCGTAAAGGATCTCGCCGAAAAGCTCGGCATCCGCGCCAAGGATCTGATCGCGCGCCTGCTGGCTCGTGGCGTCTTTGCCACCATCAACCAGACGCTCAGCGAAGACCTTGCCCGCGACATGGCCCGCCACTTCGGAGCCGAGAGCTCGGTCATCAGCTTTGAGGATCAGATTCAGCAGGACTACGATGCGCAGGCCATCGAGCAGGAGAACGAGGCGGTCTTCAACACCGTCACCCGTCCTCCCGTGGTCACCATCATGGGCCACGTCGATCACGGCAAGACCAGCCTGCTCGACGCCATTCGCTCCACCAACGTAGCCGAAGGCGAAGCCGGCGGCATCACCCAGCACATCGGCGCCTACAAGGTGAAGATCACCGACACCAACTCGCCCGCCTTTGGCCGCGAGATCGTCTTCCTCGACACGCCGGGTCACGAAGCCTTCACCCGCATGCGCGCCCGCGGCGCCAAGGTCACCGACATCGTGGTGCTGGTCGTTGCCGCCGATGACGGAGTCATGCCGCAGACCCTGGAGGCCATCGACCACGCCAAGGCCGCCAAGGTTCCGCTCATCATCGCCGTCAACAAAATCGATAAGCCGGATGCGCAGCCGGACCGCGTCAAGAAGCAGCTTGCCGACCGCGGCCTGCTGCCCGAAGATTGGGGTGGCGACACCATTTTTGTCGACGTTTCCGCGAAGAAGCACACCAATCTCAACCAGCTGATGGAGATGATCTGCCTGGTGGCGGACATGAAGGAGCTGAAGGCAACGCCCGAGCGCCTTGCCTCCGGCACCGTGCTGGAAGCCAAACTCGATCGCGGACGCGGCCCGGTGGCCACCGTCCTGATCGACAATGGAACCCTGCACGCCGGCGAAAACTTCGTCGTCGGCAACGTCTTCGGCAAAGTTCGCGCCATGTTCGACGATCGTGGCCGCGCGCTTGAGGAAGCCGGTCCGTCCACTCCGGTCGAGATTCTCGGACTGGAAGGTCTGCCCCAGGCCGGCGACCAGTTCGTGGTGGTCGCCGAGCGCGAAAAGGCTCGCGAAATCGCCGATTACCGCGAAGCCAAGGCCCGCGAAGCCGTTCTCGCCAAGACCGCCCGCGTCTCGCTGGAAGGTCTCGCCCAGCAGATCAAGAACGAAGGCACCAAGCAGCTCGACATCATCCTCAAGGGCGATGTCCAGGGCTCGGTCGAAGTCATCAACGATCTGCTCACCAAGCTCTCCGGCGACCAGGTGCGCATCAAGGTGCTGCGTCACTCGGTCGGCGCCATCACCGAAAGCGACGTGCTTCTGGCCGCCGCCTCCAACGCCATCATCATCGGCTTCAACGTCCGCCCCGAACGCAAGGCGCAGGAGATGGCCGAGCAGGAGAAGGTCGATATCCGTCTCCACTCCATCATCTACGAGTTGCAGGACGAGATGAAGAAGGCGATGACCGGACTGCTGGATCCAACCATCAAGGAGTCCTACCTGGGACGCGCCGAGGTGAGAGACACCTTCCGCATCCCCAAGGTGGGAACCATTGCCGGTTGCCAGGTGCTCGACGGCCTCATCAAGCGCGACTCCGACGTCCGTCTGCTGCGCGACAACGTTGTTGTCTTCACCGGCAAGATCTCTTCGCTCAAGCGCTTCAAGGACGATGCCAGCGAGGTCCGCAACGGAATGGAGTGCGGCATCGGCATCCACAATTACAACGATGTCAAGAAGGGCGACGTCATCGAGGCCTTCCTCACCGAGAAGATCGCGACCCAACTGAATTAGCTCCTGGAGTGCCGCTGAGCCGGTGCGGCTTGCCGGCACTCCCGCCTTTTCCCCCGGCGGGCACCAAGTGTGGCAACACGGAGCCGGTCCATCGGCGGGGCCTGACAATTTTTCTCCATTGCAGCCGCATTCGGTGTACTATTCCCCACTTTATCCAGTAGCTCTGAATTTCTAGATGTAGATGGCAATTCCGTTGAGGTGTTCGCAGTCATAGCAATCCGCTTTCGTTGCTTTGATTTGTTGCGCACCAGTGCTGAGCCGTTTCTTGTTGGAGCTTCAAGGTCAAGAGCGGGAAAAATCGTGAGACCTATCTGTTGAAACGGGCACCTTTACCGGGAGTCAAATTCTGGATTTTGTTCAGAGTTCCTGCTTGGACGACGGTAAGCTGCGTCCACGCAGGATCTTGGAGCAAGAGATGAAGAAACTGTTTCTTGCAGTGCTGCTGCTTTCCCTTTCTGCCTGTGCATTCGCACAGCAGGACTATGTCGGCCGTTACGATGTCTTCACCGGATTCAGCTATTTGGATTCCCCCAAGCTGGATTTGCAGCAACGGGGATTCAACACTCAGATCGGTTTCAACGTCAGACGCTGGTTGGCCTTGGGCTTCGACTACAGCATCCAGGAAGGCCACGCCTCGCTGGTCACTACCGACCTAAAGCCGCAATACGCAGGCCGATCTCAACTACCTTGTTGCGACCTACGGCCCAGCCTTCGGCCTGCCGTCGAACTACGTCACTCTGGGCGCCATTCAACGCAACCACCCAGACCTTCACCGCCGGGCCGCAGTTCACCTACCGTCATTTCAAGAAGGTGACCTTGTTCGTCCATCCCTCGATCGGCGCCATCCACGAGAACATCATCTGCATTCGCACGATTCGTTCACCAAGATGGTCGTCATTCCTGCCCTGGTTCCCACCCTGGTGAAGCACATTGACGCCCAACGACACGACTTACTTCTACGGCTTCGGCGGCGGCGCTGACTTCAACGCCACCAAGCACGTCCACCTCCGCGCCGACGTTGAGTTTGTGCATGTGTACCTGTTCAGCGGCATCCTGAAGGATTCGCGCAACAGCGTGCGACTTTCGGTTGGCCCCACCTTCAACTTTGGCAAGAACGTAACCAGGTAGTCCCTCGATTCCATTGCGCACCGAAGGCTTCGCCAGTTCCGGCGAAGCCTTTGGTTTCTGCATGTTTTTGCCTTTCTTTGATGGTTCTTCCTAAACTCAAGTTCGCTCATGCCCATCGCGCACCTTACCCTCGAACTCCGCATTGAAGGCGCGCAATCGCTCAAGGATCGCCGCCAGGTTCTGCGCAGCCTCAAGGACCGTCTGCGCTCGGGCTTCAACGTCTCCGTGGCCGAGGTTGACCCTACCGAGCTCTGGCAGTCGGCGACCCTGGGCGTGGTTGCCATCTCCTCTTCGCGTGACTACCTCGACGGGCTGATGAAGCAGGTCGAGTCGGCGGCCACTCGCATTGCCAACAACCACGGTGCGGAGATCACCGACAGCTTTCCTTGACTTCCTCGACTAAAGCCGCATCGCCCGCCCGCCGCGCCCTGCTTGCCGCGCCCGGGGAATCGTTTTCCCATGCCGGAAAGAGGCGCGATGGGCGTACAATTGTGCCGATTTCGAGGTCATAAGGAAATTTCCGGCTAGCACTTTTAGGCGGTACCCGTTCACCTCACGAAATAGAGAAGGAAGGGGGGTAACCCGAGTGGCGCAAAATCCATACGGCGCACCAATCAGTTTGGAAGAAGCCAAGAAACCGGCCGCCGCCGCACTTGCCGAGGCGGTCAAGAATAATTGGACCATGGCGGTCGCAATCGTCGATCCCAGCGGCAATCTTGTTTATTACGAAAAGATGGACAACACCCAGCTTGGAAGCGCCGAACTGGCGATCGCCAAGGCGCGCTCCGCGACCCTGTGGAAGCGCAGCACCAAGGCCATGCAGGACGCGCTTGCCGAGGGCGGCTCCGCTGTCAAAGTCTTTCGACTGCAAGGCGCGGTACCGGTTGCCGGTGGCATTCATGCTGATTGCAGACGGCAAAATCGTCGGCGCCATCGGCGTCTCGGGAGATAGCGCGGGAAACGACAACCAATGCGCCACAGTGGGCGCCGCGGTTGTGAAGTAGTTTCACTCCAGATCATGGCGTCTTCCCAAGAGGCGGTGTTTGCGACCTTCGCTTTGGACTTCTAAACCAAGGGCCGTGCACCGCCTCCGCCAGGCCAACACCACTTGTCTCGACTTCCGCGCACTCTTTTATTGACTCGCGGCGGCGAACACGGTACGCTCCTGCCCAATGGTCTTGGCTTCCATCCAGAAGCACTCCTCCCAGCCGTCTCCGCATTCTCGTGTCTTCCTCCCTCAGACAAAAACTTACGCATCGTATCCGCGGTGTTCATCCGCGCCTGGCGCGCCAGAGGTGAATTCAAATTCTCGATGAAGAAAAACATCGAACTTCGTCCCAATCTCGAAACCTTATTCGGTACGCGCGACGAAAACCTTCACCTGCTTGAGGATGGACTCAATGTCACGGTCGAGCTCAAGCCCAACTCGATCCAGATCGACGGCTCGGCCGACGACGTAGCGCGCGTCGAACAGGTCTTCAACGACTTCGATTATCTGCGCGCGCACGGTCAGCAGGTCTTCAACGGCGAACTGACCTCGATGCTGCGCGTCCTGGTCTCGGACCCGTCGGTCACTCTGCGCCAGCTGGCCGAGGCCGGCAAGCAGCGTTCGGTGGGCAACAAGCGCCAGGTGCAGCCCAAGAGCGTCAACCAGCGCCAGTATCTTGAAGCCATCGAGCAGAGCGACATGGTCTTCGGCATCGGTCCGGCTGGAACCGGTAAGACCTACCTTGCCGTCGCCATGGCCATCTCCGCGCTGGTCTCCAAGAAGGTCGCCCGCATCATCCTGGCCCGTCCGGCGGTGGAAGCCGGCGAGCGCCTGGGCTTTTTGCCCGGCACGTTGCAGGAAAAAGTCGATCCCTACCTGCGTCCGCTTTACGATGCGCTCTACGACCTGCTGGAGCCGGAGAAGGTGGACCGCTTCCTGGAGAAGAATGTGATTGAGATTGCCCCCATTGCTTTCATGCGCGGGCGCACGCTCAACGATTCCTTCGTCATTCTCGACGAAGCCCAGAACACCACCAGCGAGCAGATGAAGATGTTCGTCACCCGCCTGGGCTTCAACTCCAAGGCGGTCATCACCGGCGACATCACCCAGATCGATCTCCCCAACCCCAGTCGCAGCGGCCTCATCGAGGCCATGAACGTCTTGCAGGGAGTGGAGGGCATTCGCTTCCAGATGTTTACCGAAGTTGACGTGGTGCGCCACCACCTGGTGCAGCGCATTATTCGCGCCTATGAGGATTTCCGCTCCCGCGACGACCGCCAGCTCAACTTGCAGTTGGAGGGCGAACCGGCGCGCCCGCCATCGGGTCTTGAGACCATCGCCGAAGAGCCAAGGGGAGCACAGCCGTCCAGCAGTAGCGCTTTCGGTACAATAGAAGGGAGGGCCTTGTGCTCTCCCTTTTTCTTTTTCCGTTCAGTCCCGGGCCTGCCCGGAATCGAGACCAGTGATTCTAGAGCGAAGAAAAACGAAAGACCTTAGCCGCCTTGCCCTGGCGCGTTTTGCGAACAAGGCTCAGCGCGCAGCCGGACTCTCCGGCGAGGTGAACATCCTGCTCACCGGCGACTCCGAGATGCAGCGCCTCAACCTGCAGTTCCGCCACAAGGACGAGCCTACCGACGTGCTTTCCTTTCCCGCCGGGCGCCCGCAGCCGGAGCGCCGTACCGGAAGCGCCGCTGCCGGCGACATCGCCATTTCGCTCCAGAGCGCCCGCCGCCAGGCCGCCGAGATCGGCCACGACCTGCTCACCGAAGTGAAAGTTCTCATCCTCCACGGCATGCTGCATCTGGCCGGGCACGACCACGAAACCGATCGCGGCCAGATGCGCAGGCTCGAGCAGAAGCTCCGCGCCGGGCTCCGTCTCCCGGCCGGCCTCATCGAGCGCAACGCAACCGCCCGCGCGCAGGAGGCCGTAATGGTCCTCACCGTTGCCTTTCTGGTGCTCATCGCGCTGCTTCTCATCAGCGCCTATGTCTCGCGTCTCTACACCGAGAGCGGCAAGTTTCTCTCCCGCGAATTTCAGGAGAACATCGAACTGTTCGAGCACCAGATCGAGCCGCGCCTCGGCTTCAAGCATGCAGCGCGCCGCTCTCTCCTTCGCCCTGCTGGAGCAACTTCTTACCGCGTCCATCTGCTTTCTGCTCGCCTACTCGGTCTTTGCCCAGCCCGGCTGGACCGCCGAAGATGCTGCGCAAGCCGTGTTTTTCGTCATCATCGTCATTCTCATTTTTGACCGCTTTCTGCCGTACCTGCTTTTCTCGCGCACCCGCGGAGGCTGGCTCGTCCGCTTCACCCTGCTGCTGCGGCTGCTGATCTGGAGCGTCCTTCCGCTCACCCTGGTTCTCGGCTTTCTCCAGTCCGTCATCTCGCTCACCCGTCCCGGAGAACGCCGATGAAGAACCCGAGCATCCCTCCGAGGCCGTCGATGCCCTGATCGAAGCCGGCCAGGACGAGGGCATTCTCGAGGAGAGCGATCGCGAACTCATTCACTCCGTGGTCGAGTTCGGCGACAAGACGGTGCGCGATGTGATGACGCCGCGTCCGGCCATCGTTGCCGTCCCGGCGGAAACCACGGTCGAGCAGCTCACCCACTTGCTCTCGCAGCATCCCGTTCTCGCGCGTTCCGGTCTATCAGCGGCGATCTCGACCACATCGTCGGCATCGTCTCGGCGCGCGACCTGCTCCAGGTAGCCGATACCGATGCCGCCCGCCGCGTCGCCAGCAGCCTGATGAAGACCGACGTTTATTTTGTCCCGGAGACCAAGCGGGCCAGCGAACTGCTCAATGAAATGCAGCGCGAAAATCGCCGCATGGCCATCGTCATCGACGAATACGGCGGCGTGGCCGGCCTGGTCACGGTCGAGGACCTGATCGAGGAAATTGTCGGCGAACTCAGCAATGAAGGCGAGTTGCGCAACGAGGCCATCCGCGAGAGCGATAACAGCTACATCGTCCTCGGAACCCTGGAAGCCGACCGCCTGGAAGAGTTCTTCGGCATCCGCCTCTCCGAGGATTGGCACGCCACCACCGTCGGCGGCCTGGTCACGGAAATCGCCGGACACATCCCGCTTCCCGGCGAAGTTGTCGAGGAGGGCGACCTCCGCTTCGAGGTTCTGGAGTCCACCGCCCGCCGGGTGGAAAAGATCCGAGTGCTCATCAAACAGCCATCCCCCATTCCCAAGAACCCCGCAGTGGAATAGCATCGAAGCTGTGCGTTCAGGATTCGTAACCATCATCGGCCGTCCCAATGCGGGCAAATCCACGTTGCTCAACTCGCTCGTCGGCGAAAAACTCGCCATCGTCACCCACAAGGCGCAAACCACGCGCAGCCGCATCACCGGCATCGTCAACGTAAAGCGCAAGGCGCAAGCGCCCCGCCGGCCAGGTCGTCTTCGTGGACACTCCCGGCGTACACAAGCCGGAGGACCAGCTCAACAAGCGCATGATGCAGGAGGTCTATGATTCGCTGGAAGGCTGCGACCTCATCCTGCTCATCGTGGATGTGACCCAGAAGTTCGGCACCGGAGACGAGTTCGTGCTCGACATCGTCAAGCGCGCCAAGGTCAAAACCTTCCTGCTGCTGAACAAGATCGATCTCTTCGAAAAGACCAAGCTGCTGCCCGCCATCGAGGCCTGGTCGCAGCGCTTCGACTTCGCGCAGATCGTTCCCATCTCCGCCGCAAAAGAGCTCGGCAAGGAAGAGCTGCTCACCGCCGTCGTCAACGCCTTGCCCGAGGGGCCCAAGTATTTTCCCGAGGACCAGATCACCGATCAGCCCGAGCGCTTCATCGTCGCCGAACTGATCCGCGAGCAGATACTCATCAACACCGCGCAGGAGGTTCCCTACGCCAGCGGCGTGCTGATCGAGAAGTTCGAGGAAGGCACGAAGCTCTCGAAAATCTCCGCCGTAATTTTCGTCGAGCGCGAGGGCCAGAAGGCCATCATCATCGGCAAGCAGGGCTCCATGCTCAAGCACATCGGCACCCGCGCCCGCCAGCAGATCGAACGCATCCTCGGCGTCAAGGTCTTCCTCGAACTCTTCGTCAAAGTGCGCGAGGGCTGGCGCGACAACGTCCGCGATGTCGATGAGGCCATCGACTGGCGCAAGCAGGTCGCAGTCGCTCAACACGCGGCTGTCGGATAAGGATGAAAAAGCCGAGAGCCGGAAGATGCCCGCCCGGAAGCCGAAGGAAAGCAATCCCGAAGGTTCAGGATTAGCCGCGGGTGGCCGGCATCCGCCCGTCTTTGGCGAATGTGGGACCCGCCACAAGGTTCGCGGCTAAGAATTCAAGGAGCCGAGCCCTACTTCGCCTTCCAGCGCACTTCCATCCCCGCGATGAATCCCCGTCCCGGCATGGCCACTCCGGCAATCTCCTGGTACTTGGTATTGGTCAGGTTGGTCAGTTGCAGGTAGGGCTTCAGGTACTCGAACTGGCGTCCCACCGTCCACTCCACCAGCGGATAGGCGCCGATCCCGTATCGCTGCACGGCCGCCACGCGGAAGCGCGAATCCACGCCGCCCGGTAGCCTGGCTCCACCAGGTCGCCACACCCTCGTTGAGGGATAGTTGAAGACGTACAGATATTGCACGCCCGGCAGCGTTGCTCCCGCGCCGTGGATTCCCGTATAGCTCAGCTCGATCCGCTGCTGCCGGGGCAGTTGCCAGCGCAGCGAAAGCTCCGCGCCGGTAAAGTTCAGCTTCTGGATGTTCTGCGCCACGTAAGGTGTCGTCCGGGTTGGCCGAGGCCGCGGCGGCATCGTGCGCGCGTAGTCGATCACATCCTGGTCGCGATGAGTGGAATACGCCGGCGTCCACGGTGATCCGTGCGCCCAGCGCAAGCTGCACTCCGCCCTCGTAGCTCCACGAGGATTCCGGCTTCAGAATCGGATTGCCCAGGTGCACCGGATCGCTGTAGTACAGCTCGGTGTAGTCCGGCAGACGGAAGCGCATGCGACGCCGAAGCCCGCAGCTTTACCCGGCTGTTCACCCAGTAGGCGCCGGAGACCGACGGGCTGAACACCTGCCGTCCCGCCGTGTACAGCTCCTCGCGCACTCCCACATTGAAGGAAAAACGCTTCAGCGCCCGCGCATCGAAGCTGGCATACACTCCGCCCTGGTCCCGGGTGTGAATTCCCAGATTGTTGCTGTCGATGTGCTCGCGCAATCCGTCCATGCCGTAGTAGACGCGCATGGTGCTCGCCAATCTTTTCGAACCTTCGCAGCGCCGCCTGGTAGTCCTCGTCGATGTGATTGTTCTCGTAGGCCGCGGGATCGCTCTTGATGTAGATATACTCATCGGTGTGCCGCCGGTAGGCGAAGTCCGCGCTGGTCTGCGTTCCAATCGGCTGCGTCCACGCGGCCAGCCAGCCTTTGTCGCGCTCCCAGCTTGGGAAGTTCAGCGGCACGCCGTAGAATCCATCTGCGCCAAAGGGACGGTCGCTGATTCCCAGCAGCACGTCGCTGCGCCCAATCGGAGTGTTGATCCCGGTCTCGGAGGCGATGGCCAGGTTGCGGTAATCGCGATCCGCGATGAAGCCGGTGGAAAGCTCGCGCACAAACGTCAACTGTTCGCTGAACTGCTTGCGCGCCAGGGTCAGCGCTCCATTCTGCTGGTTCGTTCCCCAGTTGCCGATGCCCGCGCCCAGGCGAATCTCGCTCGTCTCCGGCACGCGCGGTAATAAAGTTCACCGCCCCGCCCATGGCATCCGAGCCGTACAGCGTGGAGCCCGCGCCCTTCAGCACTTCGATCCGCTGCACGGACTCGAACGGGAACGGAATGTCCAGGTTGTTGTGCCCGGTCTGCGCGTCGTTCAACCGCAATCCATTGACAAGGATCAATGTTTCTTCAAACGTCGAGCCGCGGATGGAAAGATCGGCCGAGGTTCCCGGCGCCCGCTGCTGCACGTCGAGCGACGGGATCCTGCTCCAGCGACATCGGCCCAGTTGCGGTACTCCGACGGGGATTGTCCCACCTCGACGGCGCTGACGCTGCGGTCGGTTTCCTCCAGCGGCACCGCGCCATAGCTGCCCGTCACCACCAGTTGCTCTTCGCGGCGCGGCAGCTTTGCCTGGGGTGCATTTGCGCGCATTCGGCTGCGGATTGCGCTGATTTTGCGCGCCGCAGCCGGTGCATTGGCGTTGGCCGGTGACTGCGCCAAGGCCGCGCAGCCCAGGACAAAGACGGCAACAACAATACTTCTCATGGACACCTTTTCGGGAACGGCCTTCGCCGCCCAGCCGCGCAGGTTGCCGCCGCACTTATTCTGACCCGTGGCATGCACAGTTGGGCAATGATGGTTTCATATTGTTCTTGATAGTTGGATGCTCAATTATGTACAATCGAAGAATGCGCATCGATGCATTCCTCGATGAAAGCCCGATGTTCACCATCAACCGCGCGGCGCGCCGCTTTGACTCGCTGGCCGCACACGCCCTGGCCTCCGACGGGCTTGGTTTTCTGGAAGGGCTGGTGCTGGCGGCAATCTTTTTCGACGCGCCGGAACTCGCCAAGCCGTCGCAACTGGCGGAGACCTTCGGCACCACCCGCGGCAATGTGAGCCACTGCATCTCTTCCCTGGAAGCCAAGGGATTTCTGCAGAGAATGATCGATCCCGCCGATGCCCGGTCCTACCTTCTCGCCTTGAAGCCGCAGGGAAAGCGGTGTGCGCTGCGCGTCATTCGCGCCTTTGACAGGTTGCAGGCGGAGTTCGAGACGGGATCGGGAAGACCGCACTCAGCGAGACCCTGAAGACCATCCGCAAACTCGAGGCGCTCGGTCTCCTGACCTGCTTGCACGAACCTGTCGTCCTACTCTTTCACGGCGATGCCCAGCGTCTTCATCTTGCGGTAGAGATGGCTTCGTTCCAGTCCCAGCACTTCCGCCGTGCGGCTGACGTTGCCGTTGTTCTCGTCCAGCTTCTTCAGAATGTAGTCGCGCTCGTAGGCGGCGCGCGCCTGGTGCAGGGTGGTAAAGTCTCCCAGCGAGCGCCGTGGTTCCCTCGCGATACAGCACCGAGGGCAGGTGCTTGCGCTCCAGCCGTTGCACCGTGGGATTCATGATCACGATCCGCTCGATCACGTTGCGCAACTCGCGCACGTTTCCCGGCCACGAGTAGCGCGTCAGAACCTCCAGCGCCTCGTCGGCAATTTCCTTGGTGCGGCGGCTGTACTGGCTGGAGAACTCCTTCAGAAAATGCCGCGCCAGCACCGGAATGTCTTCCTTGCGCTCGCGCAGCGGAGGCACCACGAAGGGAACCACGTTCAGCCGGTAAAACAGATCCTCGCGGAAGTTGCCGCGCCCAATCTCTTCCTCCAGATCCTTGTTGGTGGCGGCGATCACGCGCACATCCACCGTGACCGGCTCCTCCATTCCAACCGGGGCAAAGCGGCCTTCGTCCAGCATGCGCAGAACCTTGGACTGCGTCTTCAAACTCATGTCGCCCACTTCGTCCAGGAAAAGCGTGCCGCCGTCGGCCTTGCGCAGCTTGCCTTCCTTCTCGCTGTCGGCCCCCGGAAACGCGCCTTTGCAGTAGCCGAACAGTTCGCTCTCGATCAGGTCTTCGGGAATCGCCGCGCAGTTGACCTCCACGAACATCTCGTCCTTGCGCAGGCTCTGGGCGTGGATGGCGCGCGCCACCAGTTCCTTGCCGGTGCCGCTCTCGCCGTAGATCAGCACCCGCCCGTTGGTCGGAGCCATCAGCCCGATCTGCTGCCGCAGCGCCTTCATCGGAATGCTGTCGCCCACAATTTCGGCGTGCGACACCTGCCGCTTCAACTCCTGGTTTTCCGAGCGCAGGCGGCGCGCCTCGGCGGCGTTCTTCACCACGATCAAGGTCTTGTCCAGCGACAGCGGCTTTTCCAGAAAGTCGTAGGCTCCCAGCTTGGTCGCCCGCACCGCGGTTTCCACCGTGCCGTGTCCGGAGATCATCACCACCTCGGGGCGGTCCTCCAGATCCTTCACCTCCTCCAGCACGGCCAGCCCGTCCATCTGCGGCAGCCAGACGTCGAGCAGCACCACGTCAAAGTGCTGGTCGCGCAGCAGGGTCAGCCCGCTCTCGCCGTCCTCGGCGAGAGTCACGCGATAGCCCTCGTCCTCCAGAATTCCGCCCAGCGTCTCGCGAATGCTGGGCTCGTCGTCCACTACCAGGATGTGGATCATCTTCCACCTTTCTTCCGGCTCAAGCTTTTCCGCGCGTCTCTGCCGGTTCGCCAGTCGCTGCGCTCGCCGGCGCCGGCCACGGGCAACTCCACCAGGAAGCGCGTGCCGACCGGATGATTCTCCTCCACCCGCACCGTGCCGCCGTGATCTTCCAGGATGCGCGCCACAATCGCCAGTCCCAGTCCCGTGCCTCGCGCCTTGGTGGAGAAGTATGGCAGAAACAGCTTCTCCTTGGTCTCCGCCGTCACTCCCGCGCCGGTGTCGCTGATCTCGATCTCCACCGCGTCGCGCGTCTCCAGCAGGGCGGTGGCAATGCGAATCTCGCGCACCACCGAGTCCTTCAGGCTCTCCGCCGCGTTGTCCACCAGGTTGGCCACCACCCGCTTGATCGCCTCCGGATCGGCCATGACCGGCGGCAGGTCGTCGGCCAGCTCCAGTTGCACGTTCACCCCCGCCAGCCGTCCCTCAAACAGCGCCATCGCACTCAGGATAATCTGGTTCAGGTCCGCCGCCTGCGGCTGCGACTGGGGAAAGCGCGCCAGGGTCGAGAACTCGTCCACCAGCTTGCGCACCGTCTCCACCGCGCTGCCGATGGTATCGGCGCAGCTCTCGATGACCGTCTGCGAGACGCGCTTTCGCCGCGGATGCCGCGCTCGATGTGCCGCTTGATGCGCTCGGCCGACAGCGCAATCGGAGTCAGCGGATTCTTGATCTCGTGCGCAACCCGGCGCGCCACCTCGCGCCATGCCGCCTGCTTCTGCGCCTTCAGCAGATCGCTCAGGTCTTCAAAGACGATCACGTATCCCAGCCGCCGCGGCCGTTGCGAGCCGGTCATCGAAGCCACCGTCACGCCCACCTCCAGCGCCGTTGCCGCCGTCTGGCAATCTCCATCTGCGAGGTCGTCGTTCCCATGCGGTCGGCCTTGCGGGTCAGCCGCCGGATGTCTTCGGCCACTTCCGGCGCGCTGTCGGCGGGGAACAGGTCGGTCAGCCGCAACCCCGTCTGCGGCCCCGGCTGGGTCACTCCCTGCGGCTGGAACATCCGGATCAGGGCCGCGTTCACCCGCGTCACCTGTCCCGCTCCGTCCAGCGAGAGCACGCCCGAGGGAATGCTCTCCAGAATCGTCTCCATGTGCAGCCGGCGCTCTTCCAGACGCATGTTGGCCTCCTGCAACTGGCTGCGATTGCTCTCCAGCTCGGCGGCCATGCTGTTGAACGAGCCCACCAGTTGTCCCAGTTCGTCGCCCGCGCTCACCTCCACGCGGTAGTCCAGCTTGCCGGCCGAAATCGCCTGCGTGCCCTCGGCCAGCGCCGTCACCGGACGCGTTACCAGCTTGCTCAGCGCCAGGGCTGACCACGTCGTGCCAAACAGCACCAGCAGCGTAATCAGCAGCAGCGCCTGCATGTAGGTCTGGCGGATCAGCTTGTTGTTGCGCCGCAGCTCCTGGTAGCGCTGCTCGCTCTGCTCCAGTTGATTCAGCGCGTCGCTGTATTTTTCCGGCAGCGGCAGCGCCACCGCCACGTGGCCCAGCTCTTCCACCGCGGCCGTGCCCAGCATGTACTCGCGATTGTTCAGGGTGAACTGGCGCGGCTTGTTCTGCATCGACCCCAGGCTCGGAACCGCGGTGCGCAACACGCTCCAGGGCAGCGGAGCTCCAAAGCTGGCCTCGATCTGTCCCTTGTAAAACGCCAGCGCAAAGCCGCCCTGCAGCGTAATCTCGTGCTCGCGGAACTCCTCCATCAGCGAGCCGAACTGGCCCGTGTGGTAGGCCTTGCAAGGCCTCCGGATTGGCCGCAATCGACGCGCGCCTCGGCCAGCGCGTTCTGTCCCGCGTAGCTGCTCAGCAGATCGGTCACCGCCGTGCTGCGCCCATGCACTTCTTCAATCGGCTGCGAGAACCACTTGTCGATCGAGCGGTTCATCAGCCCGTAGGCGAACAGGAACATGGCGATCACCGGCCCGAAGGAGAGCACCAGCGCGCCCAGCACCATCTTGCTGCGGAAGTGCGACCCCGCGGTTCCCGCCTGCCGCTCCAGGTAGAGTTTCAGCAGCGTGCGCAGCAGCACGAAGATCAGCGCCACCAGCGCCAGGAAGATCAGCGCCGAGAGCGCCACGAACACAGACGTCTGCACCAGCGACTCCGGCCGCAGGAACTTCAGGTTGAACGCCGCCTGCGAGAAGATCACGAAGACCAGCAGCGCAATTCCCGCTCCCAGCAGCAGATGAGGCGGCGGCGTGAGCGAGTTGAGGCTGGGGTGCGCAATGGAATGCCACACCGATTCTAGTGCAGAAAAGACACAAATAATCCCGCTGCTCGCAAAATGCCTGGCGGACGCGGAAACCATGGCGGACCCGGTTCCATATGTGAATTTCTGGCTGGCTCCTCAGGTTATCCGAGCGGAATGGGTTTTCCTTCCAGCAGTCGGCGCAGGGGCAGTGCTCGCAGCGCGGTTCGCCCTTCACGCAGTAGTGCTTCGCCGTCTGCACCAGCAGCGCGTGGAACTCGTTGTAGCGCTGCGAAAGTTCGCTGCGTGCCATGGCGAGGCCGGCGAAGGCCGATGGGACGCGACCGCCCGCGGTCCATCTTCGCTCCGCGTTCCGGCTTTGGAGGCTTCGCGGCGGGGTGGTTGACCTTGCCCCTGCCCGCGGCGGCTCTCCGGCTTCGCGGCAGGCACCGCTCCGGTCATCGCCTGCTGCACTGCCAGCCGGATCTCCTCGTAGGGCGCTCCAACCTTGGCCAGGCCGTGGCGTTCAAAGATGCGCCGGGTGTAGCTGTCCACCACGAACACCTCGCGGTTTGCCGCATAGAGCAGGATCGAGTCCGCCGTCTCCGGGCCAATTCCCGCCAGCCCCAGCAACTCCTCGCGCAGCGCCTCCGTCGGCTGGGCGAACATCTGCTTCCAGCGAGCCTCCATGGCTGCGCATCCAGATGCTCGACAAAGCCCTTCAACCGCGCCGCCTTCTGCCGGAAGTACCCGGCCGGGCGAACCAACCGCTCCAACTCTTCGAGTGCCGTGTGGCGAATTCCGGACGATCGAGAGCACTCCCGCCTCGCGCAGATTCCCCATCGCCCGTTCCACATTGGTCCAGGCCGTATTCTGGGTCAGATAGGCGCCCACGACCACCTCGAACGGCGAACCGGCCGGCCACCAGTGCTGCGGCCCCATCGGCGTCTTCCAGTGTCCCGGAAAAGACGCGCGGATCCTGCTCGCCTCCAAACTCGATTTCCGCATCCCGGCAGTGTACCGGAATGGACCTGTCCAACGCCGTATCCTTCTAGTACCCTTAGTCATTACCTTGCGTGCTTCCCACGCGATTGACAAATAATGTCAAACTGCTAATCTGCAAATAATGCTTCGGCGCAACGGCGTTTGCCTGTCTTCTCTTGGGAGCCGATATCCGGAGTTCGTCGGACAACGGGCTCTGCTTGCGGCGGGCAAGAGCACGGAGTTGTGGGCGCCGCCGGGCTATGTACCAAATACGAATGAAATCATCTTGGTGAGGAGAGATTTTGCCGACTCCACCGAAAGGTCCTCAAGTCGCGGCGTTTGATCCTGCGAACTATGTGATCGACCCGAAGATCGTCAAAACGGTTTCCGTCGAGGTCGCGCGCAAGTACAAGGTTCTGCTCCTGGGCCGCACTGGGACTGCTCTCCAGGTCGCCATGGTGGACCCCACCAACTACCGCGCTCTGGATGACTTGAAGTTCATCACCGGATACGACATCGAGCCGCTGAAGGGTAACGAAGCCGCCATCCTGGAAGCCATCGAGTACGCCTACAACGCACCCGAGGCGAACTCCAATCCCGGCTCCGAGGACTTGAATTAGGTGATGGCCGCCTTCGGCGACGAAGGCGACGCCGAGGAAGGCGAAGACCATCGACGAGGAGGAAGAGGCTTCGCTGGCCGACCTGGAGTCGGCCGCCGAAGAGGCGCCCATCATCAAGCTGGTCAACGTCATCCTGCGGGAAGCCGTGAAGGCCCGGGCCAGCGACGTTCACCTCGAACCCTACGAGAAGGAATACCGCGTCCGCCTCCGCGTGGACGGCGTTCTGCAGGAGTTGATGAAGCCGCCGATCAAAGCTGCGCGACGCCATCATCTCCCGCATCAAGATTCTCGCCCGCCTCGATATCAGCGAAAAGCGTTTGCCGCAGGATGGCCGCATCATGATCCGCATGAGGATCAACGGGCGCCGCCGCCAGCTCGATTGGCGCGTCAGCAGCCTGCCCACCCTCTGGGGCGAAAAAATCGTCATGCGCCTGCTTGATAAGGATCAATCTCCGCCTGGACATGACCCAGCTCGGCTTCGAGCCCGAGTCGCTGGAGAAATTCCAGAAGGCCATCCTCAAGCCTTACGGAATGGTGCTGGTCACCGGCCCCACCGGCTCCGGCAAAACCAATACCCTGTACTCGGCCATCTCCCTGCTCAACAAGCCGGACACCAACATCATGACCGCCGAAGACCCGGTCGAGTTCCAGTTGCAGGGCGTCAACCAGGTGCAGATGAAGGAGCAGATCGGCCTCAACTTTGCCGCCGCCCTGCGCTCCTTTCTGCGCCAGGATCCCAACATCATCCTGGTCGGCGAAATCCGTGACTTTGAAACCGCCGAAATCGCCATCAAGGCCGCCCTCACCGGACACCTTGTGCTCAGCACGCTGCACACCAACGGCGCCCCGGAAACCGTCTCCCGCCTCATGAACATGGGCATTGAGCCCTTCCTGGTCGCAACCTCCATCCACATGATCGTGGCCCAGCGCCTCATCCGCCGCATCTGCACCAGTTGCATCCAGCCCGTCGAGGTCCCCAATGCAGGTGCTGCTCAAGGCCGGATTCACCCAGCAGGAAGCCCGCACCGTGAAGGTGATGAAGGGCCGCGGCTGCGAAAAGTGCAACAGCACCGGATACAAGGGCCGTACCGCGCTGTATGAGGTGATGGAGGTCGATGACAGCCTCCGCGAGTTGATCCTGGTCGGCGCTTCATCCCTCGAATTGAAGAAGAAGGCGATCGAGAATGGCATGATGACCCTGCGCCGCAGCGGCCTCTGCAAGATCATGCTCGGCCAGACAACCATGGAAGAGGTCTTGCGCGAGACCGTGCTATTAGCCGCGCCGGCAGTGGCTCCCCGGCGTATTTGCGACTGCGAAAGTTCAAGGAGATGGAATGGCGGTAACACTCAGCGATCTGTTGAAGAAGCTGCTCGAACTCAGCGGCAGCGACCTTCACATCACCACCAATTCGCCTCCGCAGGTCCGCGTCCACGGCCACCTGCAGCCGCTGGATATGCCGCCCCTGGGTCCGGCCGACACCAAGCAGTTGGCCTACTCGGTGATGACCGATGCCCAGAAGCATCGCTTCGAAGAGGATTTCGAGCTCGACTTTTCCTTCGGACTCAAGGGTCTGGCGCGCTTCCGCGCCAACATCTTCAACCAGCGCGGAGCGGTCGCCGCGGTCTTCCGCGTCATTCCCTTTGAGATCAAAAGCTTCGCCCAGCTCAATCTTCGCTCCCGTGGTGTCCAAGTTGTGCGACCGTCCGCGCGGCCTGATCCTGGTCACCGGTCCCACCGGCTCGGGCAAGTCCACCACCCTGGCCGCCATGCTGGACAAGATCAACAGCGAGCGCCACGAGCACATCATCACCATCGAGGACCCCATCGAGTTCGTGCATCCGCACAAGAACTGCCTGGTCAACCAGCGCGAGATTCACCAGGACACCAAGAGCTTCTCCGGTGCTCTGCGCGCCGCGCTGCGCGAAGATCCCGACGTCGTGCTGATCGGCGAAATGCGCGATCTGGAAACCATCGAATCCGCCCTGCGCATCGCCGAAACCGGCCACTTGACCTTCGGAACCCTGCACACCAACTCCGCCTCCTCCACCATCAACCGCGTCATTGACGTCTTTCCCGCCCATCAGCAGCCCCAGATTCGCGCCCAGTTGTCGCTGGTGCTGGAGGGCGTGCTCTGCCAGGCGCTGTTGCCCAAGGCCGGCGGTCAGGGCCGCGCCATGGCCATGGAGGTGCTGATCCCCAATCCGGCCATTCGCAACCTGATCCGCGAAGACAAGATCCACCAGATCTACTCCTCCATGCAGTCCGGTCAGGACAAGTATGGAATGCAGACCTTCAATCAGTCGTTGATGACGCTTTATTTGCAGAAGACCATCACCATCGAGACGGCGTTGTTGCGCTCCTCCAACCCCGATGAACTCCAGGAAATGATCAACCGCGCGTTGGCCAACACCAGGTCTTCCGCCGCTGCCGGCGCGCGCAAGTAATTCTAAGTCAGACAAGCAGAGAGGTCACGAATGCCGGTTTTTACATGGCAAGGAAACAATGCAGCAGGCGAAAAGGTCCAGGGCGAGCGCGCCGCCGAGAACAAACAGGTGCTCCGCGCCGCGCTGGCGCGCGAGCGTATTCAGGCAAACGTAATCAAGGAGAAAGGCGCGGACGCAGCTTCAATATCCAGATCGGCGGCGGCTCGGTCAAGGCCAAGGAGCAGGCCATCTTCTTCCGCCAGTTCTCGGTCATGATTGATGCCGGCCTTCCCCTGGTGCAGTGCCTGGAAATTCTCGGCAACAACCAGGAGAACGCAGTTCTTCAAGAAGTGCCCTGCTCGGCGTCCGCGCCTCGGTCGAAGGCGGCGCAACTCTCGCCAATGCCATGCGCGCCTATCCCAAGATCTTCGACGACCTCACCACCAACATGATCGAGGCCGGCGAAACCGGCGGTATTCTCGACACCATTCTGCAGCGCATCTCGCAGTACGTCGAAAAGGCCGTCAAGATGAGGGCTGCCATCAAGTCCGCCCTGGTCTATCCGGTTTCCGTCATCGTCATTGCCTTGCTCGTGGTCGGCGCGCTGCTCAAGTTTGTCGTGCCCATCTTCGCCAATCTTTTGTCGGCCTCGGTGTGGCTCTGCCGGCCTCCACCCAGTTCGTCATCAATCTCTCGACTTTCGTTCAGCAACTTCTGGTGGCTCATCTTTCTCGGCATCGCAGTCGCTGATCGTTGCCATCAAGTACATCCGCAAAACGCCCAAGGGCCTGTTACTACACCGACAAGATCATGCTCAATCTGCCCGTCTTCGGTCCGGTTCTGCGCAAGATCGCCGTCGCCCGCTTCACCCGCACCCTGGGAACCCTGATCTCCTCCGGCGTGCCCATTCTGGACGGCCTTTCGATCACCGCCCGCACTGCCGGCAATGCCGTCCTGGAGCGCGCCCTCATGAAGGTGCGCAAATCCATCGAGGAAGGCCGCACCATCGTCGATCCGCTGCGCGAGAGCGGCGTCTTTCCCAACATGGTCACCCAGATGATCGGCGTTGGCGAAGCTACCGGCGCCATGGACAACATGCTGCAGAAGATCGCCGACTTTTACGAGGATGAGGTCGATGCCGCCACCAAGGACATGCTGGCGCTCATGGAGCCCATGCTCATCAGCTTCCTTGGCGTCGCCGTCGGCGGCATCGTCATCTCGCTCTACATGCCGTTGTTCTCCATGATCTCCAAGCTCGCGGGCTAGAGAGGATAGCGGCATGGCGGCGGGAATCAACGAGCGGATCTGGCTGGAGTGGCTGGTCAAGGTCCGCGTCATCATCATCACGATCCTGCTCGCCATCGAGCTGGCGATCATCACCCTGACCACCACCAACGTCAACCGGCGTCTGTTCGTGCTGGTCATCCTGGCCTGGTATGCGGTCGCCGCCGTGCATCTGTTGCTGTTCACCTACCGCAAGCAGCGACTGGCGAGTCGCAGTCCAAGCTGCAGGTGGTCACCGACCTGATTTTCGCCACGGCCGTCATTTACGTCACCGGCGGCATCGATACCTCGTTCAACTTTCTCTACCCGCTCATCATCATCGTCGCCAGCACCATGCTGTCGGAAGCCTGGGCCTACCTCACCGCCGGCATGTCGTTTGTCCTGCTCGGCGGAACCCTTGAGCTCTCCTATTTCGATCTGATCCGCTCCTACTCCACCTACCGGCCCGACCTCAAATCGTTGCAGGCCGTCATCCTCATCAATCTCTTCGCCTACCTTGCCGTCGCCTACCTGGCCAACAAACTGGCCAGCCGCATGCGCCAGGCCGACGTCGCGTTGAAGGACAAAAGCTTCGAGCTGGAAAACCTCCAGGTGCTGCATGAGATCATCGTGCGCTCCATCTCCAGCGGCCTCATCACCACCGATCTGGACGGCGCCATCAAGCTGGTCAATCCCGCCGCCAGGGTTTGCTGGGCCGCGGCCAGGAGGATTTCGCCGGGCTCAACGTGCACCAGCTCTTCTTCGACCGCCTCCCGCTGGCCAGCGCACCGCGCAGCGAGGTGCGGGCGCGCACTCCCAGCGGCGCCGAAAAACTCTTCGGCGTCGGCTGCAGCGCGCTCCAGGGCACCGGCGGTGCAACCATCGGCTACATCTACACCTTTACCGACCTCACCGAGATTCGCCGCCTGGAGCGCGAACTCCGTCTGCGCGACCGCCTCGCCGCCGTCGGACGCCTCGCCGCCGGCATCGCCCATGAGATTCGCAATCCGCTTTCCTCCATCGCCGGCTCGGTCAAAATGCTCTCCGGCATCGCTGCTCTTACCGACGATCAGCGCGCCCTCGTCGGCATTGTCACCCGCGAATCCGAGCGCCTCAACGCCATCATCTCGCGACTTCCTGACCTACTCGCGCGACCGCAAATTTCAGAGCACCAGGGTCGATCTCTGCCAGCTTCTTTCCGACACCCTGACCCTGCTGGAGAACCGCCAGGCCAGCATCCGAATCGAGCGCAGCTTCTCCGCACTCCGAGGCCATTGCCGAAGGCGATGGCGACAAGCTCAAGCAGGTTTTCTGGAATCTCTGCAGCAACGCCATCCGCGCCATGCCCAACGGCGGTACCCTCACCGTCACCCTCGACCAGCTTGAGGGCAACTGGCGCATCCGCTTCCAGGACACCGGCGCAGGCATCTCGCCGCAGCTCATCGAAAAGATCTTCGAGCCCTTTCAGTCCGGCTTCGAGGGCGGCACCGGCCTCGGCCTGGCCATCGTCTATCGCATCATCCAGGCGCACGAGGCGCACATTACCGTCCGCTCCGAGCCCGGCAAGGGAACCGAATTCACCTTGCTCTTCCGCCAGGCGGTGCCGGATGCTCCCGCCGAACTCGCGGACGCTCGCCGGCGGAAATTTCCAACCCACGGCCCCGGCCGTGGCGATGAAAGCAGGTAATCATGGGATACATCCTGGTCTGCGATGACGAGCGCTCCATCTGCCAGATGTTGCAGATCGCGTTCCAGAACCAGGGACACCGCGTGGAGACGGTGACCTCCGGCGAGCAGGCCTGCCGCAAAATTGACTCCACCCTCTACGACGTGGTCGTCACCGATGTGCGCATGCCCCAGGTCACCGGCATGGACGTCCTCCAGCACTCGCGCCGGGTCTCGCCAGACACCATGGTCATCGTCATCACCGCCGTCGATGACAGCGAGATTCCCATCGAGGCGCTCAACGCCGGAGCTTTCTACTACATCCGCAAGGGCCCCAAACTGCTCGAGGACGTCCTCAGCGCCGTCGCCCTGGCCATGGACCGCACCCACCTGCGCCAGCAGAACGCCGCCCTCAAGCGCGACGCCGCCCAGCGCAACTCGCTCGACAATCTCATCGGCGAGAGCGAGCCCATGCGCCACCTCAAGCAAACCATTCGCACCATCGCCACCACCAACAGCACCGTCATCGTCAGCGGCGAGAGCGGCACCGGCAAGGAACTGGTCGCCCGCGCCATCCACACCTGCTCGCCGCGCTCCGGCGAGCCCTTCGTCAGCGTCAACTGCGGAGCCTTCCCGGAAACCCTGCTGGAAAGCGAACTCTTCGGCTACGTCAAGGGAGCCTTCACCGGAGCCACCAGCCAACAAGCGCGGACTCTTCGAACTCTCCAGCGGCGGCACCATCTTCCTCGACGAAATCAGCGAAACCACCCTCCCCATGCAGGTCAAGCTTCTCCGCGTCCTGCAGGAGCGCTGCATCCGTCCCGTCGGCGGCGGCCAGGAAACTCCGGTCGATGTCCGCGTCATCGCCGCCACCAACAAGAATCTTCTCCAGCAGGTGCAGGACGGCCAGTTCCGCGAAGACCTTTACTACCGCCTCAGCGTCATCCCCGTCGAGGTGCCGCCGCTGCGCGACCGTGGCGATGACGTGATCCTGCTCGCCAATCACTTCCTCAAAAAGTTTGCCGTGCAGATGAGCAAGAATGTCGTCCGCCTCTCGCCCGAGAGCCTGAAGATCATGAAGGGCTACGACTGGCCCGGCAACGTCCGCGTGCTTGAAAACACCATCGAGCGCGCCGTCGCCATGTCCACCGAGGAGGAACTCCAGCGTCGAACTTCCCAACTCCGGCCACGAGCGCCATGTCCGCCACCGCCGGCCAATGCCGGAGCCCTCGGCGTCGTCCTGCCCGCCGACGGCATCGACCTTGAGCGCTACATCGCCGACATCGAGAAGAGCCTGCTGCAATCGGCCCTGCGCCGCTCCAACGGCATCCAGACCCGCGCCGCCGAACTGCTCAAACTCAGCTACCGCAGCTTCCGCCACATGATGAAGAAGTACGACCTCTCCTGAGCGAGGTTTATACTAACCCCATGTGGTACATCGTCCGTTTTCTCTGGAACGCGACTCGCGGCCATCGCCTCGCGCCGTGGCGCAGTCCCTACGTCAAGTGGCGTCTGGAAACCTACACCGGCCTCAAGATGGAGAAGATCGGCCTCCCGCAAATCTGCGGAATCCTGTGGCATGAGTATCGCCAGATGTGGCGCTTCCTGCTGTGGACGGCGAAGATGGACAACTACGCCCGGGTCAAGCCCCACAATCCCTCCACCCAGGACTGGGGCTAGAACTCCACCAGCACCACGGCTCCGCGCCCTGTTCTGGCCGTCTGCGCCGCCGACCCGCGATTGCTGGTAATTTCCAGGAATCCCATGCTGTTCAGCAGGCAGAACAACTCTCCGGGCTTGCCTTCCGAATAGGAGTGGCACATTCCGGAAACCGCTGCCTGCCCCACGGTGATCTTCACCTTCGCGTTGGCCGCAAACACGGCGGGCGCGTTGGCCGGAGTCAGGTTTGTGATCAGGTTGCCGAACCGGTCCACCTTCAGCACCGCGCCGTTCAGGGTATGTTCGGAAAGCATCTTCGGCTTGGGCAGGGAGAAGCGGACGTAGTCGGTAATCTCTTCGCCGAACTTTTCCACCTCCACGCCCCTGCTCAGCCATCCCGCGCAAGGCGCAAACACGTCGCGCCCATGGAAGGTGTGGCTCAGCGGCTGCAGGAAGTAATGTTCGGCGGTGATGTGCCGCACCGAGACCCGCTCCTCCTGGTCCATCACCAGGGAAAGCACCCCGTTATCCGGAGCAACAAAGATGTGCCTCGCGGTGGTCACCATCAGTGCTTTCCGCTCCGAGCCAACGCCCGGATCGACCACCACCAGGTGAATCGAATCTGCCGGAAAGTATTGGTACGCCTGCGCAATCGTCAGCGCCCCGTCCAGAACGTCGAACGGGGTCACCGCGTTGCACAGATCAATCACCTGGGCCGCGGGGTTCACGCCAAGAATCACTCCGCGCATGGTGCCCACAAAATGATCGGCGCTGCCGAAGTCCGTGGTAAGTGTGATGAGGTTCGTCGCCGCCAAGTCAGCCTCCCCGGCTTCTCCGCGTTCGCGGGCAACCGTTCGCTGGCATGATTCTGTCACGAATGAACCGTCGCCGCTACGCCGGGTGCCCTGGCAGTACCGTCGCAGAAGGTGTACGCCGCCTGCCCGCCGGAATCCGCTGTCACTCTTGCCCTGGCTCTTGCTGTTGCCCTTAACCTTGCAACCTTGAAACTTTGAAACTTTGAAACCTTGAAACCTTGAAACCTTGAAACCTTGAAACCTTCTACTGCAGTATCACCTGCTGTCCCTCGTTCAGCCCGCTCAGAATCTCCGTCTTCGCCCCGTTGGAGATTCCTGCCTGCACCGTAAGCTTGCGCTTCCCATCCTTCATCTTCGGGTCGGGAACCTCGACCGAAGCCGACTTGTTCTGATCGTAGATCAGCGAGCTTTCCGGCACGTTCAGCACGTTCTTGTGCTCTTCCAGAATCATCTCCGCATTCGCCGTCATCATTGCCTTCAGCTCGCCCCCGGGATTATTGATCGAAACTCGTACCTCGAAGGTCGTCACGTTATCTTTCTCCACGCCCATCGGTGAAATCCTGGTAACCTTTCCGAGGAACGTCTTGTCCTTGAACGACTCCACCCGAATCCGCGCCGGCTGCCCGAGGTACACTTTGCCGATATCGCTCTCGTCCACCTTGCCCTTCACGTAGACTTCGCGCGTATCGCCTAGCGTCATCACCAGGGTCGAGGCCGAGCCCATCACCAGGATCGAGCTCACCGCGTCGCCAACCTCCACGTCGCGCGACAGCACAATGCCGTCGATCGGAGCCACAATCGTGGTGTAGCTCAACTGCTCGCGGAGTTGCAGCAGGGTAGCTTCGGCGCGTTTCACGTCGGCCTTCGCCTGGGCCATCTTGGCGGTGTTCACCACCACCTGCGCCTGCGCCACCTGCTGCCGGTTGGTCGCCAACACGTAATTTTTCTCCGCCTCGTCCAGGGTCGCGCGTGAGACCACTCCCTGCCGCGCCATGCCGTCCGCGCGCTCCCAGGCGCGCTTCATCATCGGCACGTCCACGCCCTCGGCGTCCACCTTGGAGCGCGCCAGATCGGCCACCGCCGACTGCCACGTCGCTTCTGAGGATTGCAGTTGCGCCTCCGATTGCCGCACCTGCGCCTCCATCTCCACCCGGTCCAACTCGGCCAGCACCTGTCCGGCCTTCACCCGGTCACCCGCCTCGATGTAGAGCTTTTTCACAATGCCGCTGGCCTTGCTCTTGATCTCCACCTTCGTGATCGGCTCCACTTTGCCGGTCGCAACCACGCTCTTCACCAGGTCGCCGCGCTCCACTTTGGCCAGCTTGGTCGCATCGATCTTGGTCCCGCCGCTGCGTGCCGCCATCAGCGCGCCCGCCGCCAGCACGCACACCACCGCTAGGATTGCCGCAATCCAAATCGCCTTGCGCCGCCGCTTTCCGTTTCCGTTCGCCACTATGCCTCCCGCACGCCTGCAGCTTGACTCACACATACCGGCTGCGCTCCCTCTTATGTACGAGGCGCATCTCAGCCTGGTTCCACCAAATTTCCCTCCGCCCGCCATGCCGCACGTTTCCCCGCGCCGCGCCCCTGCTGTTGCCCTTGCTCTTCACCTCAAAACCTTGAAACTTTGAAACCTTGAAACCTTGAAACCTCAAAACCTTGAAACTTTGAAACCTTGAAACTTTGAAACTTTGAAACCTTGAAACTTTGAAACCTTGAAACCTTGAACCCTTGCAACCTCGCCCTGCTAAAATCCATTACCACTGACTTTTTCAGGAGCCATCGACTTTTGTTCACCTTCGTGCTGATGCGGATCATCGCCGTGATCCTGCTGGTAGCGGCCAACGCCTTTTTTGCCGCCGGCGAATACGCCCTGGTCAGCATTCGCGACACGCGCCTGCAGCAGCTCATCGACGAAGGACGCATCGGCGCGCGCACCATCCGCAAGCTGCACAACAAGCTCGATGAAGTTCTCAACGGAATTCAGATCGGCGTCACCATGGCCAGCCTCGCTCTCGGCTGGATCGGCGAAGAGTCCCTGGCACGCCTGCTGCGAAGTTCCGCTGGCGCGTCTGCCGCACTCCGCGTTCTTTGCCCATGCGCTCGCCACCGTCCTCGCCTTCACCACCATCACCTACCTGCACGTCATTCTCGGCGAGGTGGTTCCCAAGTCCATCGCCTTGCAGAAGACCGAGCAGGTCGCGCTCGCCGTCGCCGCGCCGCTCGATGTCTTCATCACCATTTTCTCGCCCGGTCACCCGAACCATGGCCGCCTCGTCGCGCTGGGTTCTGCGCTCCTTCGGATGGAACCACATTCGCGAGGGCGGCGTGCACACTCCCGAAGAGCTCAAACTCAGCGTCACCGCCTCCCACCGTTACGGCCTCATCAGCGCCCTGCAGCAGGAGTTGCTCCACCGCGCGCTCGACCTTGATACCATCACCGTGCGCGAGATCATGGTGCCGCGTCCTGACATTTTCTCCCTTCCCGGCGACATGCCGATGGAGGAAGCCATCGCCAAGGTCGTCGAGGAGCAGCACTCCCGCATCCCCATTTACGACGCCAGCCGCGGTCCCGAGGCCATCATCGGCGTGCTTTACTCCAAGGACCTGATGCGCTGGATGCAGTTTCGTCTCAAGCGTTCGCAGTCCTCCTCCGAGGCGCTGCCTGCGCAGCCAACCCTCGCCGTCCGCCACATCATGCGCGATGTCCTGGTGGTTCCCGAAACCAAGCCGCTGCCCGATCTGCTCGCCGAGTTCAAGAACCGCCGCCGTCATCTCGCCGTGGTCGTCGATGAGTTCGGCTCCACTGCCGGCGTGGTCACGCGTTGAAGATGTCCTCGAGCAACTTGTCGGCGAAATCGAAGACGAGTTCGATGTCGTCGCCCGCACCAACCACGGCAATCCCGCCTCGCTCGTGCTCGATGCCGCGCTCAACATCCGCGATCTCGAATCCCAGCACAACCTGCGCCTGCCGCGCGACGACGGCTTTGAAACTCTCGCCGGCTTCGTCGTCGCGCAATTGCAGCGCATTCCCAAGTCCGGCGACTCGTTCCTCTACCAGCAGCGCCGCTTCACCGTGCTGGAGATGGAAGGCCGCCGCGTTGGAGCCGTCAAGGTCGATCTTGTCCCCGAGTCGCTCCACGCCGGCTCAAACGGAAAGCCCGCGGCATGATCCGCTACTTCTGCACTCGCCTCGCCTATATGCTGCCCGTCGTCTGGCTGGTAGTCAGCGTGGTGTTTCTGCTCATCCACCTGGTTCCCGGAGACCCCATCCAGGCCATGCTCGGCGAAGGCGCTGCCGGAGCCGACATTCAGGCCGCGCGCCACGCCTACGGCCTCGATGTTCCTCTGTCCACCCAGTACGTCCACTATTGGAGCGGCGTTCTCCATGGCGATCTCGGCCGCTCGTTGCGTCTGAACAAGCCGGTCAAGGCGCTGGTCGCCGAGGCCTATCCGGCCACTCTCGCGCTCACGCTTTCCGCGCTATCGGTTGCCATCCTGCTCTCCATTCCCGCCGGTGTGCGCTCGGCCACGCGCCGCAATCGCTGGGAGGACCGCGCCCTCAGCTTCGTCAGCCTGCTCGGCCTCTCGTTCCCAAACTTCGCTCTCGGACCCATCCTCGTGCTTCTGTTCGCCATACGCCTGGACTGGCTGCCGGTCTCCGGCGCGGGAAGCTGGCGCAATCTTGTCCTGCCCGCCGTCACCATGGGAGCATCGCTGGCCGCCATTCTTACCCGCATGGTGCGCACCAGCATGCTGGAGGAGCTCGGCCAGGACTACATCCGCACCGCCCGCGCCAAGGGACTCACCGAGCGCGCCGTCGTCTATCGCCACGCCCTGCGCAACGCCCTCATCCCGGTGGTCACCGTCATCGGATTGCAATTCGGCGCGCTGCTGGCTGGCGCCATCGTCACCGAAACCATCTTCGCCTGGCCCGGCATCGGACGCCTCACCATCAGCGCCATCAGCAATCGCGACTACGCCCTCGTGCAGGGATGCCTGCTCTGCATCGGCCTCACCTACGTTGCCGTCAACTTCTTCACCGACCTTGTCTACTCCGCGCTGAATCCCCGGATCCGGCAATGAAGCCACCCCAATGAAGCCGCGTCCTCAGGAGCCGCATGCAACCGGAAATCGCCAAACTCGCAAACGTTCTCCGCCGCAATCCTCTGGCGCTCGTCGGCTCCGCGCTCATCGTTCTCTTCGTCCTCTGCGCCTTCTTCGGACCGGTCGTCGCGCCGCGCGATCCCGCCTTCATCGACCTCGCCACGCGCCTTCAGCCGCCCTCCGCCGCAGCACCTTTTCGGCACCGACGAGTTGGGCCGCGACATTCTCTCCCGCATCCTCTACGGCGCGCGCATCTCCATGATCGTTGGCACCTCGGTCGTTGCCGGATCGCTGCTGATCGGCATCCTGGTCGGCTCGCTCGCCGGATACTACGGCGGCCGCCTTGACCGTTTCATCAACGTCATCGTGATGAACGCGTTTCTCTCGTTTCCCGGCATCCTGCTGGCCATCGCCTTTGTCGCCTTTCTCGGCCCCGGTCTCTGGAACCTGATCCTGGCTCTCGTCATCGGCGGCTGGGTTGGCTACGCCCGCCTCATCCGCGCCCAGGTGCTCGCCGCGCGCGAGCGCGAGTATGTCGAGGCCGCCCGCGCCCTGGGCGCCACGGACTGGCGCATCCTCACCCGTCACATCCTGCCCAACATCATGCAGCCGGTCATCGTGCAGGCCGCCATCGGCATGGCCGGAGCCATCCTGGCCGAAGGCACCATGAGCTTCCTCGGACTCGGCGTCCCGCCGCCCGTGCCAAGCTGGGGAGCCATGCTCAACGATGGCCGCTCCCATCTGTTCGATTCCCCGCACGTCATCCTGTTTCCCGCCGCCGCCGTCATGCTCGCCGTCCTCGCCTTCAACTTCGTCGGCGACGCCATGCGCGACTACCTCGATCCCCGCTCCCGCATCGAAGCCGGGCTGTAGTCAAGGAGTAGAGATTCTCGCCTTCCACGGATGTCCTTTTGCTTGCGGCTGCCCGAAGCATACAATTCACTTCCGGAGGCACTTATATGTCTAAGTTCGAAGGTAAAATCGCAATCATCACCGGAGGCGCCAGCGGCATCGGCGAAGCGGCCGTGCACAAGTTCGTCAACGCCGGGGCCAGCGTCGTCATCGCCGACCTGCAGGAACAAAAGGGGAAGGACCTCGCCGGCTCGCTCGGCGCCAAGGCCATCTTCCATAAAACCGACGTCACCAGCGAAGCCGACATGCAACAGCTCGTCCAGGCCGCCGTCAAGCACTTTGGCCGTCTCGACATCTTTTACAACAACGCCGGCTTCGGCTGCGGCTCCAAGCCCATCGCCGATACGCCCATCGAGGAGTTCGATCTCCAGATCGGCGTGCTGTTGCGCGGGACGTTCCTCGGCATCAAGCACGCCGCCGCCGTCATGGTGCCGCAGAAGTCCGGCGTCATCGTCAACACGGCCAGCGTCGCCGGCATCGGCGGCGGCTATGCCAGCCACTGCTACTCGGCGGCCAAGGCCGGAGTCATCGGCCTCACCCGCTCCACCGCCCTCGAACTGGGCGAGAGCGGCATCCGCGTCAATTGCATCTGTCCCGCCAACATCGCCACTCCCATCTTCGTTCGCGGTATTCCGCTCACCGAGTCCGAGGTGCAGCAGTCTCTGGTCACCATCGCCGCCCATCTCGGACACAATCCCCTTGGCCGCCCCGCCTGCGCCGGCGAAATTGCCGATGTCGCCCTCTGGCTCGCCAGTGAAGACTCCAGCTACGTCACCGGGCAGGCCATTGTCGTCGATGGCGGATTGACCGGCGGCCTCAAGTGGTCGGATATGAATGCCTGGCTGGGCAGCATGTACGGCACCCTCGCCACCCAGTTCCCCGCCGCCTTCGCCAAGCTCGCGGGCAAGTAAGCGTTACGGCCAAGCGCCGACACAAACACCCCTCATCAAGGGGTGTTTGTGTCGGCGCTTGGAATAGTTCTTTATTGATCCTGTCTCCGCTTCAACGTAGGCCGGTCGTCCGTGCTGCTCGTCGAGCCGTCCGTATTCGAGCCGTCGCCCTGGGTGTTTGAAGCTCTTCTCAAGCTCGGTCCCTTGTCCTTGCCCTGGTCCACCTTGCGCCGATTTTCCAGCGCCGCCAGCCGCGCCTTTACGTCCTGGAACTCCGAGGTATCTTCCACGTACTGCGGCTTGGCCGGCAGTATGGTGGCAATCTCATGTTGGGTGTGTTCCATGCGCGCCGGAGTCGGCGGATGCGTCTCAAAGGCTTTGGCTACAAATCCCGGCTTCTTCTTTTCCAGCGCCTGGATCTTTTCGAAGAACTGCGGAAACGCCTGCGGATCGTAGCCGCTGGCGTACAGATACTGCACGCCCAGGTAATCCGCCTGCGCCTCAAAGTTGCGCTGGAACTTCATGAACGTCAGCGGAACCCCAATTCCCGCGGCCTCATAGATGCCGTATCCCAGCCCGCCGCCCACAAAGATAAGCGGGATCGTGGCAATCTGCGCCAGGTTGCCGCGCGTCTGTTGACGCGCCGCGTGGCAGGCCGCCACGTGCGCAATCTCGTGCGCCATCACCCCGGCCAGCTCCGCTTCGCTGTCGGCCGCCATAATCAGTCCGCTCTGCACGTAGAAGTAGCCTCCCGGCAGGGCAAAGGCATTCACCGAGTCGTCGTCCAGCACCTTCACCGTGAACGGAACCTTCGCATCCGAGTTGCGCACAATGTTCTGCGCAATCCGGTTGACGTATTCGCTGACCACCGGATCGTCGATCACCTTGGCGCCATGTTCCACCTGCATGGCGTAGCACTTGCCCAACCGCACCTGGCTCTCCAGCGAATACCAGTTGCCCAGCCCCTTGGTGCAGCCCACGTTGCGATTTCCAATCGCATTCACGTCGTCAATCTTGCCGTCATGGGGAAAGTCGAATTCGCCCTTGTCCTCTTTGTCGGCCGTGGCTGGCTTGTTCACCGCCGCTCCGGGGCTGCCCGTCGCCGGGGCAGGGTTGTTCGCCGCTGCTCCGGAGTTGTCCGCGGGCGCAGCCGTCTTGTCGGTTTTGTCCTGCGCCAGCCCATAGCCTGGCAGCGCAAGCGCCAACGTAAGCAGCAGCACAAATCGCATTTTCATGGTCGTTGCCTTCCCAGCCAGTGGCTCGCCCCCACCATCTTAGAACTTTCCCTGCTCCGCGGGTTGCAATTCGCAAGCCGCAATCTTCCCGATTGCTAATTTCGCCCTGCCGCCTGGTGGAGTGGATGCCCGCATGGTAACGTCCGCTCGCCGGTTCTCCACATTCGCGGCTGATTCCTCAACCCTATCTGCGTTATACTGCCCCCAAGTTCGGCTTTCCAGGTTCGAAACGATTTCGAGGGTATTCATGGCTTCCATGGCTGAAGGCCAGCTCGCTTTTGAAGGCGCCGCCAGCGATTTCCAGTCGCTTGAGGAAAAAATTTACCGCACCATCGAACTGCTCAAAGCTGCTCGCGCGCAAAAGGCCGCCGCCGAGTGGAACTGGTAACCATGCGCGAAGCCTTCGAGGCTCAGACCGCCGAGACCGAAGCTCTCCGGCAGCAGCTTCAAGCTCTGCACCAGGAGCGCAATGAGGTGCGCTCCCGCGTCGAAAAGCTTCTCGGCGAGGTCGATGCGATCCTCGAACCATGAGCGCCGCGCGCCGGGTGCGGGTGCCCCACATCTGCCGCTTTCAGCAGATGTGGGAACGAAGCCGCGGCGCACTCGCAATTGTCTTGGACTTGGTCTTAATTTGCACTTGCACTTGCTCTTGACTTGCGTTTGCACTTGTTCTTGATTTGCGTTTGCACTTGTTCTTGATTTGCGCTTGTACTGGCTCTTGACGTTGTTCTTAGCGTTGTCATCCTGAGCGCAGCGAAGGACCCCAACGCGGCTCAAGTCTTTCGCTCGGTTTCAGAGGCCCTTCGACCAGCGATCGATGTTGGCTCATTACGTTATTGAACTCCCGGTTTCAGAGGCCCTTCACCCGGCGATCGATGTTGCCCCGCGGCGACGAAAGCGAGAATAAGGTGGCGGAAAATAACGACAGTGTCCGCGTCGAGATCTACGACGAGAGTTATCATCTGTGCGGTTCCGATTCGGCCTATATCCAGCGCCTCGCCGAACTCGTCGATGCCAAGATGCGCGCCGTCGCCCAGCACACCAGCACCGTGGATTCCCTCCACGTCGCCGTCCTGGCCGCCCTCAACATCGCCGACGAATACTTCCAGCTCAAAGGCAAGCACGCCGGGTTGGAGAGCGAATACACCAGCCGCACCTCGGACCTCGGCCGCGTCCTCGACCGCGCCCTCAGCGAAGTTCTCTCCGACGGCCGCCGCATCGGCTGAATCTTCCACCGCCGCGCAACTATGCAACCCCAGCCGGGTTAAACTAACCGGGTCTTCCGGGCAACCGGAACCCCTCGTTGTATTCGCTCACGCCGCGGCGCGGGAAGTAATGGAACTTCCGCCTGCACTCAGGGCAATACATGCACCGGCTTTCAGAGGAGAAGCAGCTTATGCCGCACCTTCGAATCTCACGGATCGTTCTCTTCCTCGCGCTTGCCGCGTCCCTGATGCTGGTGCTCCCGGCCTCGGCCGTGGCTCAGCGTGTCGGCTTCGGCTTCGGCTTTTACGGCCCCATTTACCCCTACGGCGGCTACTACTACGGCCCCTATGGATATCCCTACGGATACCCTTACGCCTACTACGGCGGACGCCCGCTCGGTGAAGTGCGCGTCAAGAGTCCCGACTCCAACGCGCAGATCTACATCAATGGCGCATTGGCCGGACGGGCCCACGATCTCAAACGCTTCTACCTTGTCCCCGGCACCTACAACCTCGAGCAGCGCATTGGGACAGACATCCAGAAGCAGCGCGTCTACGTCATCGCCAATCGCAGCCTGAAGATCGAATTCGGCCAGCCCGGCACGCCCAGTCCGCAGCCACCGCCGCCGCCTGCTGCCAACGCGCCCGGACCGCCGCCTGCTGCCGCGCCCGCACCACCGCCGCCTGCGTCCGCACCCGCACCCGCGCCGCAGGGCCAGATGCAGTAACCAAGTCGTCTCCCTCGGCTGCCGCGCTCCTCAATAGCAGCCGAGGGAGGCCGCTTTGGCCGTGAGTCCTTCTGCGCTGCAAAGTAAATCGGGCCCTCGCGGCCCGATTTTTCTATTCGGTAAGCCCATAACGAAATTTAGTTGCCGCCGCGCCAGTGGCTTGCGACCTCGCCAAACCATGGCACAAACAGTAATTTCCGGTCTTCCAAGCATGAACCTCTGAGGATATTGTTGCCTTCCCAGCCGCTACTCCTCGTCGGACCCCGGCGCTGCGTCCCAGCTGTGACCGAAGATCGAGAAAGCTCGTTTTTCACCGTGCTTTGGCCGAAACGTAACCCGCGTTGGCTTCTTTTCCCAGCCCGGCGCGTCGCACTCCGAATCCGGCGTATCGCCCTGACTGGCGTCTCCAATCTCTTTTTTCAATACCGGTTTCTTGCGTCCCAGTTGCATCACGATGGCGCTCAGCTTCTCCCCGTTGTCGCTCACCCCGCAGTAGGCCACGTAGTCCCGGAACCAGCTCGCTTCCGAGTAGAACGGATCGAACTCAGCCAGTGCAAGCTGCGAAACCCGCCCGGTGAGCCGATCCACCATCAGCCACCCGCCCCGTTGCCAAACCCAGCTCGGAGCCTTGCTTTCATCTTCAGGGAGATTGTTGTTCAGCCTGTAGGCACGGCGCACCACGAACAATCGGTCGGTCACCTCGTGCATGGTTCCGGTGACGAACTCCTTCAGTTTCGCATCCACATACAGCGCGCGCACTTTGATTGGAGCTGTGTTGTCTTCATCCGGACCGAGGTAAAGTTTCACCGCCATGGTCTTCCCAAAGCTGATTACATGCACCTTTGGGGCGCTGGCGACCGCCGGTGTAAGCAGCAGCAGGACGAACAGAGGCAACTGCAATTGTCGAGGTAACATGACAACTGCAGCCTAGCGCTGCTTTTCGTTTTGCGCAATTGTCTTTCGTCTTTCCGCAACCAACCCGGCGATGCCGTGTTCCCCTCCACCGGTGGCCCAGCCGTCTCGTTGCCACGTCTTCCGGCGCTGGAATGCGACACAAGGATGCTGTTTTGCTTGGTCCTTGGCTGGCAACTGCATTACAATGAATTGTACCGACGCGCCCCATGTCACTGCTTTATTCCATCATTCTGCCGGCCTTTAATGAAGGCCCGCGCATTGCTCCAAGCCTCGAGAAGGCGCTGGCCTTCGTGCGCGAACAGGGCTGGAATGTCGAAATCATCGTCGTCAACGACGGCTCCCGTGATGACACGGCTGACATCGTCAGGAGCTTCATGCGCCATGCCCCGGAGTTGCACATGCTGGAAAATCCCGGCAATCGCGGCAAGGGCTACAGCGTGCGCAACGGAATGTTGAATGCGAGCGGTGACATCCTGCTGTTCAGCGATGTCGATTTTTCCTCGCCCATCCAGGAATCCATCAAGCTGATCGCCGCCATCGAGCAGGGCGCGGACATTGCGTTCGGCTCGCGCTGGTTGCTTGCGGAAACCCAAACCCAACGCCAGCCGCTGCTCCGCCAGTTTGTGGGACGGGCCTACAACCTGCTGCTGCGCCTGATTTTGGGCTTGCCCTATAAAGACACCCAGTGCGGATTTAAGGCCTGTACCCGCCGCGCCGCCGAGGTCATCTTCACCCGCCAGCAGATTGAAGGCTGGGGCTTCGATCCCGAACTGCTATTCATCGCCCGCAAGTTTGGCCTCAAAATGACCGAGGTCCCCGTGGAGTGGGCTAACGATGACCGCTCCAAGATCAATCCCATCGTCAACGGCGTGAAGATGCTCTACGAGTTGCTCGCGATTCGCATCCATAGCATGACGAGCCGCTATGATCGTCCCACGTTCCAATTCCTCGCCGCTATTCCCGGAACCGCGCTGATCGAAAGCAAACCCTCAGCTTAGGAAAGTCCGGGCCGCACTCGCCGGGCGCGGATCATTCGTCGCAGGCAAGCTCCAGTGGCGGGCGGGACGCGGCAGCTTCGCGCAAGCCGTTCGCCTCCGGCACTGGCCCCGCCGAGGGTTGACCCGCCGGAACTTCAAAGGGAACCAGGCGCACTTCGCCGGCCCCGCTGACCGCGATGGTCATGGTTGCCGCGCATTTCCCGCAGAGCCAAAAGTGTTCACTGGGGCGTGCGTTGACGCGCTGGGAGTCCGCGATTTGCTGGCCGGAACATGCGCTTCTTCGGTCCATTTCCGCGAAGTCAATTCTGAACAGCCGTCCCTGCCGCAGGTATTGAAAAGTTGCGGAACAGCACGGGTTGAGACATTTCGAGAGCATCGAAAACCTCGGTGCTGACACAGTTGATATTGTGAACTCAGTGCATCAGGTACACTCGCGGGACAGCTCGACCGGCTGTTCCCGGTTGCGACCCGCCCCCGTGCGATCTTGGTTGCAACGTAAACCTTACAACGTTTCCGCGCCCGTGCTCGATCCCGCGAACGCATTGGGAGTTTCTTGGAACCAGTTAAGGAACCCATTGGGAGGGGTTCCATTTCAGGCATTCACTATGAACCCGGGGAACCGGCGAACTTTTCCAGACCTGGCCACGAGCGGTATCACGCGCGCGAGGCAGGCTGGAAAAACTTTTGAAGCGATCAGGATTGAACATTTTCCCCAATTTCTCCCCGCTAGACTCATCCGGCGTGTGCAGACGGGTGCCTCGAGGGTGAAAGCCATGCGCAAGTATGGAGTGATCACGAAGTGGTTGTGCTTGTACGCAATTGTGCCATTCCCGCTTTTCATGGCTGCGTGCTCCGATTGCACAAGTTGCAAGGCAGGTGGCCCATGTTCGGGGCAGTAAGGGAGACTGAGTGTGGCTGTTGCGGCCCAGCTCTGGGTGGCCGGTAAGACTGACAGCTCCCCATATCTTCCACGGTCAGCGAATGCGGGGCGAGGTAAAGTAAAGGTTGGGGAGTTTTGTACATGCGTATTGCAATCATCGGCGGCGGCATCTCCGGACTCAGCGCCGCTTATTATCTGGAGCAGGAGCGCGCTGCGGGCGCGCCCGTCGAATACTACTCTGTTTGAATCCAGCCGCCCGCCTCGGCGGCGTCATGTTCAGCGACCGGATTGGCGACTGCGTGGTCGAAGGCGGACCCGACTCGTTCCTCACCGAAAAGCCCTGGGCCAACCAGCTCTGCGCCGAACTCGGCATTGCCGGCGACCTGATCGGCTCCAACGATTCCCAGCGCATCACCTACATCCTGGTCAAGGGCCGCCTGGTTCCCATGCCCGATGGCCTGATGTTCATGGTGCCCACCAAGCTGATTCCCACGGCGCTCACCGCGCTGTTCTCCTGGAGCACCAAGTTCAAGATGCTCGGCGAACTGCTGCATCCGCCGCGTCCCGTGGATAAGGACGAAACCGTTGCGCAGATGGTGGAGCGCCACTTCGGTGCCGAGGTTGTGGATCGTCTGGCCGACCCGTTGCTCTCCGGCGTTTACGGCGGCGATGCCGCCTCACTCAGCGTGCGCGCCGTGCTGCCCAGGTTCGTGGAGATGGAGGAGCACTACGGCTCGCTCTGCCGCGCCATGCTGGCCGCGCCGCAAGAAGCTGGCGGCCATGCGGAAGGCCAAAGGCTATGCGCCCAAGCCGCTGTTCAGCTCGCTGAAGGGCGGCATGCAGCAGATGATCGATGCCATCGTCGCCCGCCTCGATCGCGCAGAGCCTGCGCACGTCAACCGCGGTCAGCCAGCTCGCGCGAAAGGACGGCGGATGGGAGCTGATGACCGCCGCGCGGCGCCGAGCGCTTCGACGCCGTCATCTTCGCCACGCCCGCCCGCGTCGCGTCGAAGATGCTGGCCGCGATCAACGCGCAGCTCTCCGATGACCTGGGCAAGGTCGAGTACAGCTCCTCGATTACCGTGACCCTCGGCTATCAGCGCGAGCAGTTGAAATCGTGCCCGCCGGGATTCGGCTTTCTGGTGCCGCGCAGCGAAGGCACGCGCATGCTGGCCACCACCTTCGTGCATACCAAGTTTCCCTTCCGCGCGCCGGACAACAAGGCGCTGGTGCGCTGCTTCCTCGGCGGAGCCAATGACCAGGCGTGCTGAAGCTCAGCGACGAGGAGATCACCGCGACTGGTGCGCAAGGAACTCAAGCAGATCACCGGACTCTCGCCGATCCGTGGTTTGTGAAGGTCTATCGCTGGGACCGCGCCATGGCGCAGTACACGCCGGGGCATCTGGAGCGCATCGAACGCATTGGCGCAGACTCTGAAGCAGATGCGGAATCTCTCCATCGCCGGAAATTTCTATAAAGGCATCGGCGTGCCGGATTGCGTCCGCACCGGCAAAGAAGCCGCGCATGCACATGGCCGCCCTGGCGCGCGCAGACGCCAGTCGCGTGCAAGAGCGTAGGCCGGGTGAACGATTGACCTTCTGGATAATCGTTTCCGCAGCCAAGTTGATCAATTCGGCAATCGTTTGCGAGGATTTCCAACGATTGCCTGCTGCAGTCATCCTCAGCCGTTCCAACGATTGACCAGAAGTACATGGTTGGCTCCGCCAGCGCTGCACGATGTCTGCCCGGTCTTTGCTGCTGCTCGCCTTCTGCCCGGTCGCCTGCGCTACCATCATTTGCGATGTCGCGAATTCTGATCGTCGAAGATGAGGTTCACCTGGCGCAGGGTCTGTTGTTCAACCTTGAGGCCGAGGGCCACGAAGTCTCCGCGGTGGAGAGCGGCGAAGCTGCCCTTGAAATTCTGCTCGATCGCAACGAACTGTTTGACGCCGTCGTGCTCGACATCATGCTGCCGGGAATCAATGGCTTCGAGGTCGCCGACCGGCTGCGCGCGGCGCGCAACTACGTTCCCATCCTCATGCTCACCGCGCGCTCGCGTCCCGAGGATGTGCTCAAGGGCTTTGCCTCCGGCGCCGACGACTATCTGCCCAAGCCCTTCGAACTCAGCATCCTGCATCGCCCGCGTGCACGGACTGCTGCGCCGCACCCAATGGCAGCGCGAACAAGCGGCGCAGGAGCGCCGCTCGGCCGCCTCCGCAGTCGCCGGCCAACGCCGGCGCAAGCGCCGAGCGCCGGCGGGTAAGGTTGAATCCGCTCCCGCGCCGCTCGCCGCTCCCGCGCCTCACGACGTGTTTACCTTCGACGGACGCACGCTCGACTTCAGTACCCTGGAGCTCACGGCTCCGGCGGGCAAGATTCAGCTCACGCTGATGGAGGCTTCGCTGCTGCGCTACTTCATCGAGCATCGCAACCAGAACGTGAGCCGCAAGCAGATTCTGGAAGAGGTCTGGGGACTGCACGAAGACACCGACACGCGCGCCATCGACAACTTCATCGTGCGCCTGCGCCGCTATATCGAGGACTCGCCCGGCAACCCGAAATATCTGATCACGGTTCGCGGCATCGGATACCGCTTTCTGCCCGAGCACGAGTAAGCGCGCGGCGCAAGCGAAGGCACAAGAAAATCTACCAGCGATCGCCCCAGCCCAGGCGCTTCAACCTGCGCCAGTCTTCTTTCTTCGAGCGCGTGACGGTGGTGTTTGCGATCTCACCTTCGCGGCAGAGCGTGAGCTGCGTGTAGCCGCTGAAGATGTTGGGATGACGCACGATGCGCGCCGGTGAGCCCGGCGATTTCTCGTCCGGCGTCGCGTCGCTGGGCAGTGCGTCGGGTTGCGCATGCGCACAATCGCACTGCGCGAGAACGCCACGTAGGAAAACTTTTCATCTTCGTGTCCGAGGGTTGCGTCCTTCAGGCGGCGATGTTCGGCCGTGCGCTCGACGCGGGCGGCGAAGTGGCACCAGTCGTCGCCGCCGGCCATGGGACAGGCGAGCGCAGTTGGGGCACGGCGCGGCCAGGGTTGCGCCTTCGGCGAGCAGACGAGTGCGCACGGCGAGAATGTTGGCGAAGCCGCCTTGGTTCCCGGCTCAATCACGACGAGAAGCTTGCTGCTCGCGCCCAGGCCTGGCGGATGAATCCAGCAGCGCTGGGCTGCGCGCAGTTCGTTCAGCGCATAGGAGCAGACGACCAGGTCCCATGCGCCTTCGGGAATGTGCTGCGGTGAGATCGCCTTGCAGCCATGCGGCTTCGCGCAGGGCACGGTGCTCGAGCATGAGCTGCGAGGCGGCGGGCGATTTCGATCAGTCCGGGATCGCGTTCCACGGCGGTTGCCGACTCAAGCGAGGGAAAGAGTTGCGCGGCCGCCCAGAGCGCGGTTCCCGGGCCGCTGCCGAGATCGAGCACGCTGCGGAACGTCAAGCTTTCTGGCGAGCACTCGCGCGTCCAGGCGAGCGCGGCGACGGCGGCGGCAAAGGTTGCAGGCAGACGCACCGCGAGGTAGGCGGCGCGCTGCTCAACGGTGGAGAGCGCGTTGCGAGACGTGCGCGCGGAGGATGTTGCGCTGGCGGCGCCCGTGCTCTGCATCGCCTCGCGATAGCACTCGGTGAGCCGCGACCGAAGCCGCGCGCAGCCGCGCGCCGTCGCAGGCGGTCAACTCCTGCTCGATGGCCTCGCAGCGCAATCGCCGGAGGCAGTTGCATCAGCGGGCCCTGCGCTGGCCTTGCGATAGGCGATGACGTTGCGCTCGTGCTGCTCAAAGTTGGCGGAGAAGCGGTGGCGTCCGCTGCCGTCTCCGGCGGCGACGAAGAACAGGTATGCGGTCTGGCCGGCTGCATGGCGGCCTGCAAGCGATGCCGCGCCGGGATTGCGAATGGGGCCCGGTGGCAGTCCGGCAAATCTGTAGGTGTTGTAAGGCGAGTCCGATTGCAGATCGCTCTGGTAGATGGCGCCGCGATAGTTGCCCTTGAGCAGCGCGCGCATAGACCACGGTGGGATCGGCGGCGAGGGCCATGTTTTTCGCCAGGCGGTTGGGGTAGACGCTGGCAACCTCGGGACGCTCGTCGGGCGCGGCGGTTTCCTTTTCGACGATGGAGGCGAGGGTCACGAGGCGATGCGCGTCCTGCGGCAGGCCGAGCGTTTGCGCCTCCTTCTGGAAGCGTTTGACCATGGTCGCGGCCATCTCGCGCATGGTCATGGTGCGGGAGAACTGGTAGGTGTCGGGAAACAGGTAGCCCTCGAGCGATTTCGCCTGCGGATCGACGGCGCGGATGAGATCGGTGTCGTGGCATGGCCACGGTGAGGAAGTCTTCGCTTCTCTGCCGAGCCCGGCAGCCTCGATGGCCGCGGCGATCTCAAAGATGTTGTAGCCTTCCGGAACCACGACGGTGCGCACCAGAACGTCTCCGCGGGCGATGCGCTGGAAGACCTCAAGTCCGCTGGCGGCGCGCACAAAACGATATTCGCCCGCCTTGAGCTTTTGCCGCGGCATGACGTAGTGCAGCAGTTCGAAGGCGAAGCGGCTGCGCACGACGCCTGCGCGCTCAAGCTCGGCGGCGATGGACTTGGACGAGGAGCCGGCAGGGAACAGCAGCACCTGCGGCGCCGGCGGAGCAACCGGAATCGACCAGCGCCCAGGCAAGCCACGAGAGTCGCCGCCAGCAGAAGAATTGCGATGAAGCGAACCATATGCTTCTAGTGTAGATGAGCCGTCGCCCGCATCCCAAGCCGCATCCCAAACGGTGGCGAGGACAGCACCTGGGGTCGCCGTCAGCAGCAGCCAACTCTTTTCCGCACACCGGTGCCCAGGTTGGCGTCGAGAGTCTCGACGCCAACCTGAGGCACCCATGCAGGTTTCCGGTTCTGGGAGGTGCGGCCAGCGCACTCGCCAAACTTAGGAATGCGCTACCAAGGCTCCGAGACGGGCACGGCCTTCGGCGTCGGCTGCCTTCAGGGCGGCAAACACGCGCTTCGGCGTGACCGGGACGGGCACGTTGTAAATTGTCTCACCCGGCGCACACGCCGCGGTTGCAGCTGCCAGCAGTTGCGCGTCGGTGGCCGAGCCAAGACCGATCTGCTCAAGGGTAATGGGCAGGCCAACCTCTTCGCAGAAGTCATAGACGTCGGCGATGACGCTGGGCGGCCGGTCGGTCAGCATCAGCAGCGCCTGGGTTCCGATGGCAACCTTTTCGCCATGCCAGAACTGGTGGGTTTCAGGGAGGATGGTGAGGCCGTTGTGGATGGCGTGAGCCGCCGACAGGCCGCCACTTTCAAAGCCCAGACCGCTGAGCAGCGTGTTGGCCTCGACGATGTGCTCCAGAGCCGCCGTTACCACCTTCGCTTCGCATGCCAGCCGGGCGGAGGAGCCATAGCTGAGCAGGGTGTCATAGCAGAGCCGCGCCAGGGCGAACGCGGACATGGAACCCATGCGCCCGGTCATGTTGCCAGCCTGCTTGTTGCGGCAGTCCTCGGCTTCGAACCAGGTTGCCAGCGCATCTCCCATGCCGGAGACCAGGAAGCGAGCCGGCGCGCGCGCGATGACCGACGTGTCTACCAGCACCACATCCGGATTCCGCGGCAGCACCAGGTAGCGGGCAAACGCTCCTTGCGGTGTGTAGATCACCGAGAGTGCGCTGCAAGGCGCGTCGGTGGAGGCAACCGTGGGAACGATGACTACGGGAACGCCCATGCCATGCGCAACCGCCTTGGCGGTATCCAGCAGCTTGCCGCCGCCGACGCCAACCACCACCTTGCAACCCTGGGCGCGCGCCACGACCGACAGGCGCTCGATCTCCTGGTCGCAGCACTCGCCGCCGAAGCTCTCGGATGCGAAGCTGACGCCGTCGCCGTTTTTCAAGTACGGGGCCACTTCGCGCTTGCCGGAACGGCCAAGAATTGCCAAAGCCTTTGAACCCAGGCGCGCAATTTCCTGCACCAGTGAATTCAATGCACCTGCGCCCTGTACATAGCGGCCCGGAAAAATAGAGGTAGTAATGAAAGCTGGTTCGTTCTGTTCCAACTTGGAAAGTTCGTTGTTAACTTCTTCCTTGCTTACGTGCAACTCAGTACCGACAGCGGTTGGCTTCATGTGCGGGTACCTCCCGCCTCGGATTCTCTCTTGACCGGAGCAGGGGGGTCAATCAATTTCGAGACGGATAAGCGCGGATTCCGAAACGAATCCCCGAGAGAGTTCGCCAAGTGGCCATAACCCTGCTGATTTTGATTGCAATAGCCGGTTTCTCTTGCAATCGATCCAGATACGATGATTGAAACTCGCGATATGCTGGAAGCTGAACTTCAATTCAGATGGGAGAGATGGGCATGCAGTTTTTTGAACTGGTGCGGGCGCGGCACTCCGTGCGGCGGTTTCGCCCGGAGCCGGTGGCGGAAGCGTTGGTCACGAAGATTCTGGAAGCGGTGCAGACAGCGCCGACAGCGGGAAACTTTCAGTCCTATGAGATTTACGTGGTCAGCGGGGAAGCACGGATGCGGGCCCTGGCCGCGGCAACGTTTAACCATGACTGGATTGCGCAGGCGCCGATGGCCCTGGTGATGTGTACCCACGCCGCGCGCTGCCAGTACGATCCCAAAGAGCATTGGGCGCTGCAGGACACCAGCATCGCCGCCACCCTGGCGCATCTGGCGATTGTGGAACTGGGACTGGCGACCTGCTGGGTCGGCGCATTCATTCCAGCCAAGGTTGCCGAAGTGGTCGATGCGGCGGAGGGACACGTTCCGCTGGCGGTGCTGCCGGTGGGCTATGGCGATGAAGTCCCCGAGCCGACCACGCGGCGCCCGTTGCAGGAGTTTGTGCACCGGCGCGAGTAGGCGCAGTCCCACATCTGCTTACCGCGGTGGATGTGGGACATCTTGTTGAGTCAGGGAGCGGCGGCGGATCAGGCGCGGCTGCGCAGTTCGGACTTGTAGTGCTGGATGCGCAGGCGCATCTCCCGCAGTTTGCTGACCTGCTCGGCGGCCAGGGGACGCTCGCAGCCGAGTTGCTTGACGACCAAAGCGATCTTGGCGAAGTGTTCGACGGTCTCCATGTTCATGTAGGCCGTCAGCAGGTCGCTGCCGTAGGTGACCACGCCGTGATTGGCCATCAGAACGGCATCGTGATCGGGGATGAATGGCTCCAGGGCGCTGGAAAGCTCGGAGGTTCCCGGAGTTGCATAATGCGCCAGAGGGACGGTGCCCAGCGAGAGCAGGACTTCACTGATCAACGCCTGATCCAGGGCCAGTCCGCAGGCGGCAAAACCGGTAGCGGTGGGCGGGTGCGCGTGCACGATGGCGTTAACGTCCGGACGCATGCGGTAGATGGTCAGGTGCATGGCGATCTCACTGGTGACGTCGCGGAAGCCGGAGACTCTGCGGCCGTGCATGTCCACTACCAGCAGGTCGTCGGTGGACATCATGCCCTTGCTCATGCAGGTTGGGGTGACCAGAATGGAGCCCCCGTTGAGGCGCACGGAGATGTTGCCGTCGGTGGCGGCGATCAAACCGTGGTCGTGCAGCATGTGGCCGAAGCGCAGAATTTCCAGCCGGGACTCGTGGTCGCTCATTACGGATTCAATCCAGTGAGAAATTTCCCTCTCTCGCATAGTACCGTAGCCGAAAGCGCCGCGCTACATTTTTGTAGAGTCCCGGTCAATCCTTTTCCCGCCCTATAATCATTTCCGTGCTGGTATCCGATTTTGACTTTGTGCTTCCTCCGGATCTGATCGCGCAGCATCCGCCCGCCGAGCGCGCCTCCTCGCGAATGTTGCATTTGGATGGCGGCGCGATGCGGGACCGGGTGTTCAGCGAGTTTCCGGACGTGCTGCGGCCGGGCGACCTGGTGATCTTCAACGACACCCGAGTGCTGCCGGCACGTCTGTTCGGGCATCGCAGCGGGAGCCGCGCGCAAAGGCTGAGCCCGCACAATCCCGCCTCGCGTGAGTTCCTGCGAGGACGGGTCGAGGTGCTGCTGACCCGGCTGTGTTCCGCCGGGGAAGAACAGGTTTGGCAGGCGCTGGTGCGTCCGGGGAAAAAAATCATGCCGGGCGAGCGTCTGTACTTTGGCGAGGCGGACGGCGCGCCGCTGCTGGAGGCCGAGGTGCTTTCCCGAGGCGAGTTCGGCGAACGCACGCTGCGCTTTCTGCCGGTGCCGGATTTCTTTGCGCGCCTGGACAGGTTGGGACACATTCCGCTGCCGCCCTACATCGACCGCGCCGACACGGCAGAGGATCGCGAGCGCTACCAGACGGTATTTGCGCGCGACCCGGGATCGGTGGCTGCGCCCACGGCGGGGCTGCACTTTACCGAGGAAATTCTGGCGCGGCTGCAAGGGCGCGGCGTGGAAACCGCTTCGGTGACGCTGCACGTCGGGCTGGGAACGTTTTCGCCCATCCGGACCGGGGTTGTGGAGGAGCACAGGATTCACAGCGAGTGGTACCGGATTCCCGAGGAGACCTCGGAGCGGATTGCGCGCGCCAAACGCGAGGGGCGGCGCGTGGTGGCCGTGGGAACAACGACCGTGCGGACCCTGGAGTATGCCGCGGGACAGAATCCGGAGGGCGCCATTACGGCGCACAGCGGCGAGGCCAACATCTTCATCTATCCGGGATACCGCTTCCGGGTTGTCAACGCGCTGCTGACGAATTTCCATCTGCCCAAGAGCACGCTGCTGATGCTGGTCGCGGCCTTCGCCGGGCGCGAGCGGGTGCTGGCCGCCTATGAACACGCGGTGCGCGAACGTTACCGGTTCTTCAGCTACGGCGACTGCATGTTCATCGAGTAGGGCGCCGGAAGCGCGGAATCCTGACCGGAAGCATGCCGGCGCAACCATCTTCGGCGACCGCGAAAGCCGCGACATGCACGCCTCGCCGACGGTGACGGCGGGTATTTGTTAGGATTTCCCTGTGCCTGCCAAGAAAAAACCCGCCGCCTCTGACGCCGTAGCCGAAACTCGCGAACCCACGCTTCCTCCTCCCGGCAAGGGACGCGTCTTTTTGATCGATGCGTACTCGTTTGTCTTCCGCGCCTATCATGCCATGGCGCGGCAGCGTCCCATGTCAACCCGGAGCGGATTGCCGACCGCCGCTACATTCGTATTTGTGAATATGTTGAACAAGCTGCGCAAGGACTTTTCGCCCGAGCTGATTGCAGCGGTCTTCGACATGGGGCCAAGCTTCCGCGAGGCGCAGGCCGAGGCCATGCCCGCGCTGAAGAAGCGCGACAAGGAGACCGGCGAGATCGTCTCCGTGGAGTACGCGGGCTACAAAGCCAATCGCGCCGAGATGCCGGAGGATTTGCGGCAGCAGGTGCCATACATGCGGCGCGCGCTGGATGTCTATCGCATTCCAATCCTGGGGCGCGAAGGCTTTGAGGCCGACGACGTCATCGGCACCCTGGCCCGCCGCGCCGCCGAGGCAGGTTACGCCGTCTACGTGGTGAGCAGCGACAAGGACATGCTGCAACTGGTGGACACCCACGTCTGCGTGCTGAATCCTCCCAAGGACAACCTGATTTGCGACGCAGCCAAGGTGGAAGAACTGCTGGGTGTGAGGCCGGACCAGGTGATCGATCTGATGGCCCTGCGCGGCGATGCGATTGACAACGTGCCCGGCGCGCCGGGAATCGGCGACAAGGGCTCGGTGGAGTTGATCCACCAGTTTGGAACCCTGGACGCGCTGCTCGAACGGGCCGGCGAGGTGCAGAAGAAAACCTATCGCGAATCGCTCGAACAGAATCGCGAGATGATTCTGCTGAGCAAGGAACTGGTGACCATCGACTGCAATGTGGCGATTCCATTTGAGCCGGAACTGATGCGGGCGCAGGAGCCCGACGTGGAAGCGGCGCGCGAGCTGTTCGGCGAGCTCGAGTTCACCACCCTGCAGAAGGAGTTTCTTGCCTCAGGGGAAGCGGTGGGTGAGACCCAATACAGCGAGCTGACGGATGCGGCGCTGGAACGGTTGGCGCAGGCTCCGCTGCTGGCCTTTGCCTTGAGTGCGGCGGTGCGGCTGACCCATTCCGAAATCAGCGCGGCCAGGGCCGGTGCGGAAGAATCGCTCGAAGGCTCGCCCGATGACGCCACGCCGGAGCGGGAGACCACGCCGGAGCAGGGCTCGTTGGCGCTGGGCGGAGCCGAGATTGCAGACCAGTTTGCAGCCCATGTTGCAGCCCAGGTTGCAGCCTCCGGCGCCGCGCCCGCGACGCTGCCGGAGCCTCAGCAGGTTGCATTCTCCATGGCGGAGGCCGCGAGCTTTACGGCGGAGTTGAACGGCGCGCATGGCGCGCGCATTGCCCGGTTGCTGGCCGATGGCGCCGTGGCCAAGGCCGTGCACGACGCCAAATCCGCCCTGCATGCGCTGGACACGAGCGCGGTGGCGCTGGCCGGGGTGCGCGCCGACACCATGCTCTACTCGTATCTGCTGGACCCCAGCTACAGCGCTCACACTCTTCCCGAAGTTGCGTTGCGGCGGCTGGGATTGAAGCTCACGGGCTCGCTCGCCGAGGCCGCCGACATCACCTTGCGCCTGGCCGGTGGGCTCGGCGCCGAGGTGGAGGCGGACGCCCAACTGGCGTGGCTCTATCGCGAGATCGATTTGCCCTTGGCGTTTGTGCTGCACGGCATGGAGCAGGCCGGGGTGCAACTGGATAGCGCCGTGCTTGCCGAAATGTCAGGGAAAATGGCGGGCGACATACGGCGGCTGGAGCGCAAGATTCACGAGCAGGCCGGGGTGGAATTTAACGTGAATTCGCCCAAGCAGCTCGGCGATGTGCTCTTCAACCGCATGGGGCTGCCGCGGCCGTTCAAGTCCGGCAAAGGCAAGACGACTTCAACCGCGCAGGACGTGCTCGAAGGGTTGGCCGCCGAGCATGAGATTGTGCGCCTGGTGCTGGAGTTCCGGCAGCTCACCAAACTTAAATCGACCTATGTCGATGCCTTGCCGCTGCTGTGCCGCAACGGCCGCCTGCATACCAGCTTCAATCAGACGGTAGCCGCCACCGGCCGGCTCAGCTCAACCAATCCGAACCTCCAGAACATTCCCATCCGCACCGAGCAGGGGCGCGAGATTCGGGCGGCGTTTGTGGCCGCCGAAGGCAAGCTGCTGGTCGGGGCTGACTACTCGCAGATCGAGCTGCGTCTGCTGGCGCACTACTCGCAGGACCCGTTGCTGCTGGAGGCTTATCGCACCGGGCAAGACATCCACACCCTGACGGCGGCGGAAGTCTTCGGCGTGCCGCCCATGCTGATCGACGCCGAGCACCGGCGGCGCGCCAAGGCCGTCAACTTCGGCATCGTCTACGGGCTCTCGCCGTTTGGACTGGCGCAGCAGTTGGGCATCGAGCAGAAGGAAGCCAAGCGGTTTATCGATTCCTACTTTGCCCGCTACGTGGGAGTGCGCGGCTTCATCGACCGCACGCTGGAACAGGCGCGGCGCGATGGCTTTGTGCGCAACCTGTTTGGCCGCAAGCGTCCCATCCCGGACTTGGGGAGCAAGAATCCGAACCTGCGCGGATTCGCCGAACGCACCGCGGTGAACACTCCGCTGCAAGGCACGGCGGCGGACCTGATCAAGATCGCCATGCTGCATCTGGATGCCGAACTGCGCGCCCGCGGCTTGCAGGCGAAGATGCTGTTGCAGGTGCACGACGAACTGGTGCTGGAGGCTCCGCTCGCCGAGGTGGAAACCGTAAAAGCCTTGGTGAAAGAGTGCATGGAGGGCGCATACAAGCTGAGCGTTCCGCTGGAGGTAGAGGTGAGCGTGGGCGCGAACTGGCGGGATATGGAGTGAAGGGATTGCATGAAACAGCATTGGCCACTTCTGGGCGCAATTGCGGTATGGGGTTTGGTCTTGAAATTCGCCCCTTGGGCGGAAACCCTGCGAGCGGCGGCTTCCATCGCCAGTATTGCGTTGCTGGTATATCAGGGGATCGTGTATCGGAAGCGATGGAGCGGGGCGCGGTTGCCGTTTCTCCCACTTATGCTGCCGACGTTTGGCATGGCTTCGCTGTGGATGTTGCTGAACGTCATCCGATACTACCCGTACGACCCTGAATCAAAGATCGCGTCGCGTTGGCACGATATGATTGCAGACACACAGCATATGTTGCTATGTCCCTTGACTGTACTCGCGGTGATCGTTGGCGTTTGGGCGATTGTTGATTTCGCGCGCCGGCTTGCAGGTCGAATCCGGCACGTCTGAGATCAAGTGCGGCAAAGAGCAACACCAAAATCAGAGTCAACTACCCCACCCTAAACTCGAAAAGCGCGAGTTCAAGGATGGGGCACCCTCGTGGTTTCTTTGTCTGAGTGCAGGCGCTAGAGCGGAACCAGGGTTGTTATATCCATAGTTGTGGGGGTGAGTAGAATTGAGTTGGCGATCTCCGCGACGGCGAACGAATGGCACAGGCTTATTCTGATGATTTGCGCTGCAAGCTATTGGAATCCTATGAGGTAGGCGACAGCAGTCTGCGGGAGTTGGCGCAACAGTTCCGGGTCAGTTTCGGGTACAGCAAGAAGATTCGTCGGCAACAACTGCTGACCGGGCAGAAAGAGCGGCCTGCGCAGTTGCGTCACGGTCCGGTGAGCCGGATCGATTCCGCTGCCCAGGAGAAGCTGCGCGGCTGGCTCCGCCTGCAGCCGGACTTGACCGAGGTGGAGTTGCGCGACCGGCTCGGCGAGGCCGGGGTTTGCGTCTGCAAAAGCCGGATTGGGCAGGTCTTGCGGGCGATGGGGTTGCGGCGTAAAAAAAATCCCTCCACGCCGCCGAGCGCGACCGCGAAGCCAACCGCCAGCGGCGCGAAGAATTCCTCGCCACCATCGCCACGATCCCGCCGGAAAGGCTGATTTTCCTCGACGAAAGCGGAGTGACCACGCAGATGACGCGGCCGTGGGGACGAGCGCCGAAGGGCGAGCGCATTGCCGAAGCCGCGCCGCAAGGCCACTGGAACGTGCTGACCACGCTGGGTGCCATGAGCCTGCGCGGCATCGTCGCCGCCATGACCATCGAAGCGGCCACCGATGCCGACGTCTTTGCCGCCTATATCGAACAGGTGTTATGTCCGAAACTGCGGCCCGGCGACGTGGTCATCCTGGACAATCTGTCGGCCCACAAGGTTCAAGGAATCGAAGCGTCGATTACCGTCTGCGGCGCACGGCTGATCTATCTGCCGCCCTACTCGCCGGACCTGAACCCCATCGAAAAAGCATGGTCCAAGTTCAAGCAGTTCTTACGAACCGCCAAAGCTCGCACCGCCGAAGCGCTGGACCAAGCCGTCACCGAGGCCCTGAAAACGATCACCGCCGACAACGCAGCCGCTTGGTTCCGCCACTGCGGATACGGGACACATTAATCATGGTTTCGCTCTAAATTCCGATGGCTTCCTGCAAGGCTCCCGCGACGGCGTTGACGTGCTTGTGCATGAGGGCTTCGCTCTCGGCCTCGATCATGACGCGGGCGAGTTTCTCGGTGCCGGAGTAGCGCACCACAACGCGGCCATTGCCGTCCAGCGCCTCTTCGGCGGCCTGGATGGCGGCGGCCACCGTGGGCAGCTCGCCGAGCGGAATCTTTTCGCGCACGCGCACGTTGCGGATTTCCTGCGGGAAGACTTTGAACTCGGCGGTGAGCTGGTGCAGGGATTGGCCGGAGCGCGCCACCACGTCGAGGACTCGCAGGGCGGTGAGCAGGCCGTCGCCAGTGGTCGAGTCGGCGTCCATGAACAGGATGTGGCCGGACTGTTCACCGCCCAGGGTGGCGCCGGTGGCGAGCATCTGTTCGAGGACGTATTTGTCGCCGACGTCGGCGCGCAGCATCCGAATGCCGCCGGAGGCGAGAGCTTTTTCCAGTCCCATGTTGCTCATGGTGGTGGCCACCACCGTGTCATGCGCAAGGGTGCCGCGGGCCTTCATGTCGCGGGCGGCGATGAGCAGAACGGCGTCGCCGTTGACCACGTTGCCGTGGCCGTCGCTGAACAGAGCGCGGTCGGCATCGCCGTCCAGAGTGATGCCAAGGTCGAACTTGCCGCGACGGCGCCGCATCTCGGCGGCCACGTGCTCGGGATGGAGCGCGCCGCAGCCGTCGTTGATGTTGCGTCCGTTGGGCGCGGTGTGCAGGGTTTCGGCGGGGATGCCGATGCGGGCAAAAAGCTCGGCGGCCACGGCGCTGGCGGCTCCGTTGGCGCAATCGATGAGCACCCGCAGGCCGGTGAGTTTGGTGGCGTCCACACTGGCGGCGAGCCAGGTTTCGTAGTCGGCGCGCAGGTTGGCGTTGCCGGGAAGGATGTCCTCCATCAGGCTGCCTGCGTCGTGCTGCTGGTCGGCGAGCTGGTCGATGTGCTCGAAGATCTCGGCTTCAATTTCACGTTCGATCTCGTCGGCAAGCTTCATGCCGTTCGGCCCAAACAGCTTGATGCCGTTATCCTGCCAGGGATTGTGCGAGGCGGAAATGACCACGCCGGCGGCAAAGCGATGGGTGCGGGCCAGGTAGGCCACGCCGGGCGTGGTGAGGACGCCGGCGCTGGCAAAGCTGCATCCGGCATCGTTCAGTCCGCGGGCCAGGGCTTCGGCGATCCAGCCACTGGATTCGCGGGTGTCCTGGCCGAGCACGATGCTGGCGCCCGGGGCGCGCCGCACCAGGCGCGCGCCACAAGCGCGTCCAATGGCGTACACGGTGGCAAGGTCGAGGGGAAATTCGCCCGCCACGCCGCGGATTCCGTCGGTTCCGAAAAGTTTCCGGACGCTTGTTTTCTGGGGAGTGGCCAAGCTATGGAACCCCCGCTTTCGAAGATGTTTTCCGGGTGGTGACAATGACATGAATGGGACTGGTCCGGGTCAGGTGCACGAGCGGATCGGGCAGATAGGCCATGGTTTCAAAGGTGGCCTGTCCGGCGACTCCGGAGGCGTCCACCGAATCCGTGGAGGCGTTTTCGACGGCGTTGACATGGCGCGCCGGGCCGGTAATGGTGAGCACGGCCGGATTGGCGGTGACGGACTGGATGCGATAACCAGGAGGCAGGGTGCCGACGATGCGGGGCTTGACGGCGACCATGCGGGAAGTGTGGGTATCGAAGTCAATGCGCAAGCGGCTGGGAGTTACTTGCAGGACCTCGATTTCGTTTGGCACCTTGATCTGGTTGGCGGCAAGGTCATAGGTATGTTCGCCGGGGCTTGCGCCTTGCAGATCGATGCCGACGTGGACGCTCTCCGGTTGCAATTCGCGCAACACGCGGGCCGGGCCGCGGAGCCGGATCAGCGCCTGCGGAATGACGTCGGAAGTGTAGTCCAGGTCGAGCGGTGGCCGGGAAAACTCGATGGGGACGCGCAGCGAAAGCTCGGAGACGGGATCGCGCGCCACCCCGTACCACATCAGGATCGCGATCAGCAGCGCCAGCAGTTTGAGGCCGGTGTGGTCAAAAATAAGATGTCGGAGGCGTGTGATCACGGCTGCTCTCTCGGCTCGCCGGTGTGTTCCTGCGCGTGCATGGCGCGGTCCAGGTCCCGGGCTTGGCTGGAATTAACGGAGCCGGACATGGCATGTGCGGGTGCGGGTTGCGGCGCGAATTGCATCAGCAATTCACCCAGGCGCTGGCGCAGGCGTTCGGGAGTAAGGTCGCGCTCGACCTGGCCGCCGACGGCAATGCTGATGCCCCCGGTTTCCTCCGAGACGATCACCGAGACCGCGTCGGTTTCTTCGGTAATTCCTATGCCGGCGCGATGGCGGGTGCCAAGCTGGTTGGAGAGCAGCGGGTTCATGCTGAGCGGCAGGAAGCAGGCCGCGGCGGCAATGCGGTCCTTTTGCAGAATGACCGCGCCATCGTGCAGGGGCGCGCTGGGACGGAACAGCGTCGCCAGCAGGTCGTAGGAGAGATGAGCGTCAAGCGCGACCCCGCTCTCGATGTAGGTCCGCAATCCGATCTCGCGCTCGATGACGACCAGCGCCCCGGTCTGATCCTGGGAAAAAGTGCTGGCCGCCATCACGATGTCGTCATAGGCATCGCTGGCGCCGTTCTGCGAGCCGCGGGCCAGGGTGAGGTTGCGGCCCAGGCGCGCCAGGGCCTGGCGGATCTCGGTCTGGAAGATGACGATGAGGGCGAAGATGCTGTAAGGAAGGATGGTGCCGACCAGCCAGTCCAAGGTGCGCAGATTGCTGAGATGCGCAACGTAGAAGACGATGACCAGCGCTCCCACCCCGGTAAGCATGGGAATGGCCCGCGTTCCCCGGACCAGCAGCAGAAACTCATAAATTAGAAATGAGACGAGCAGAATATCCAGAACGGATCCGGTCGTCAGCTGCGGCGAGTATCCAGACAGGTTCGGAAGCTTCGGCATGGTCCCCTTTCGAGATCGGTTGCGTCCGGGCGCGTTGTGGCTCTTAAGAGAGTTGAACCTAACATTGTAAAGCAGGGCACGGAAGAACGCAGAGCCTGCACGGCAGAGAGTGAACTTCGGTTATGTCTTTCCGGCGCCGGGTTCGTCGTGGCGCAGGGTTTCAACCCGGGCATCGAGGCCGCCCCGGGCCAGTTGGACTGCGATGGCGTCTCCGGGCGCAAGTTGGGCGGCGTCCTTCACGAGCGCGCCGCGGGTGTCAAAAATCAGTGAATATCCGCGCTCGAGGATTGCCACGGGCGAGAGCGCAGCCAATGTTCCCACCGCCTGCTCCAGGCGGGAACGGCGGCGCAGGAGCGATTGCCGGCCCCCCGCCGCAAGCGCCTGCAGGCGGGAATCCAACTCGCGCTTCCTCATTTTGAGTTGCTGGCGAAGATCACGCTGGCGCAGGCCCGCCACCCCGAGATCGAGACGGCGCGAGGCACTGCCAACCCTGGCGCGCACCAGTTGCTCCAGGCGGAAAGCGAGGTCGTCCAGCCTCTGCTGGCGGCGGGCAATGGCGTCTGCCATGCGGACAAACGCACCGCGGCCACCGAGTGAGGCCAGGGCCTGGCGCTGGTAGAGCAATTTGTATTGCATGGCGCGGCGCAGGCGCTCGCGCACCGTGGCCACCTGGTCCTCCAAATCCTGCTTGGAGCGGACCACCAATTCGGCGGCGGCCGATGGCGTGGGAGCGCGCAGGTCGGCGACAAAATCGCTGATGGTGAAATCCGTTTCATGGCCGACGGCCGAGATGACGGGAATCCTGCTGGCGGCGATGGCGCGCGCCAGGGACTCATCGTTGAAGGCGGCCAGATCTTCGACGCTGCCGCCGCCGCGCGCGATCAAGATGACATCGACGGCGGTTGTCCTCCGCCCTCGCTCTGCTCGTTGAAGAAGCGAATCCCGGCGGCGACCTCGCCGGCGGCGCCCGCTCCCTGCACCTGGGCCGGATAGATCAGCACGTTCAGCGAATGGTGGCGGCGGGCCAGCACGTTGAGAATGTCGCTGAATCACGGCGCCCCGCGGCGAAGTAATAACGCCGATGCGGCGGGGCAGCGCCGGCAGAGGCTTCTTGCGTTCCTGGGCGAACAGTCCCTCGGCGGCGAGGTTGGCCTTGAGCTGCTCGAAGGCAACCTGCAAGGCTCCGGCGCCCATCGGCTCCATGTATTCGGCCAGCAATTGCATCTCGCCGCGGGCCTCGTACATGGTGATGCGGCCACGGGTGATCACCTGCATCCCATTCTGCGGACGGAAGCGCAGCAGGCGCGCCTGGGCGCGAAACATCACCACGCGGAGCTGGGAGTCGCCGTCCTTCAGGGTGAGGTACAAGTGGCCGCTTTCGGCGGGACGATAATTGGAGATTTCGCCTTCGACCCATACATCCGGGAATCCCTTCTCCAGATGGCTGCGGACGGCGGCAACCAGCTCGCGCACGGCGATAGATGCGGCGCGACGGTGCAATCGCGGAAAACTCGAAGGAAAACTGAGAATCGCCCACCTGGAAAGTGTAGCAGGGGAGTGGCGAAGGGAGCAGGTGTGGCAATCGAGAGTTAAAATGCCGCAACCGGGGAACCGTGCATCCCGATACAACGCACGCGCCGCGCGGTTACCGCCGGAAACCGCGCAGTAGCCAGAGGACCAGCGAAAACAACAGGCTCAGCACGATGCAGGTCGCCAGGGGAAAATAGACTTGGGTGTTGCCGCCGCGGCTGCGCCAGTGCAGGTCGCCGGGCAGGCGCCCGAAGGGAAGGCCGAAACGCGAGGCCAACAGCAATGCGCCGCCCAGGGCGATGAGCAGGAGACCCAGGCCGACGAGCGTTTTCCCCAACTCCGTCATGAGGTGATTCTAGCAAAAGGGAGCGGCGCGACTGCCCGCCGGCTGCGCCAGGGCGCAAGCAAATGCCGGAGCATGGCGCTCCGGCATTGCCGCCGTTCAGGAATCTAGAAGTGGTAGACGAGCATGATCGAAGGCTCCGGCACGTGGCGTTTTCAGTCCGGTTCCAAAGGAGCTGCTGCTGGAGCAGCTTGAAGTCAGGATCGCTGCGCAGCAGGCCGCGATACTGCAGGCGCAGGGCCCAGTGGTCGTTCACCTTGAAGTCGGCTCCAAAGCCGTAGGCAAAGGCCGGCTTCGTGTCGGTCGACGGTGTCAGGCCGGTGGTGTAATTGTTGTTCGGGGAAAAGCGAACCACGCCGCCGCCGAACAATGCATAGGGCTTTACATGTTCATTCGAGGGAAGGCGGAAAATGTAGCTTCCGATGATCTCGACATTGTTGGTCTGAACCCGGTCGGTGGTTCTGGGTCGTCGCCGTTGAAGAAGAGTTCAGAATTGCGATTGACCGTGACTGACACGTCCAACGCGCTGTGGTGGCCGAAGTCATAGCGCACGTCGGCCACGGCGCCCACCGAATTGGTGGTGGCCTGGGTATTCGGGAAGTCGCTGAGGTTCGGCCGCGCCCTTGGTCGAGGTTGCCGCCGGGAAGATTCCTTGAAAGCCTGCACCGATGGAAAGATTGGACAAGAAGCCCTGCGCGTGAGCCAATGCTGCCAAAGCGCCAGTACGGTGATGAGAATCAGTTTAAGTTTCAAAAATCTCTCCTTTTACTTAGGGACAACCGCGACGAAGCTGGGGACCAGTGCAACGGGAGCGGAAAGGTCTTCCGTGAGCGTGCCCGGCGTGCCCGTGCCGGTTGATAAATCGATGCGATGCAAGAGTGCGGTCTGGCCGTGGTGTCATAGGTTCCGAAGTACAGCTTGCGGCCATCGTTCAATACGCCGCCGCTAAGCGGGATATCGACCGGAGCTGCGGTGGTCGATGGAAGGATTTCCGTGCTGGGTAGCCACGTCGTAGCCGTGAATGAACGGCTCCGCGGTGTGCGCAGGAAGGATCCACTCCGGTGATGAATTCCTGTTCCAGCGTCGGCGAAAAAGTGATCTGCCGCGGCAGTGCATAGCAACGTCGAGGCCGTGGTGACGGGCGCGTTGACCGTCACCGTGGACAGGCAAACATCGCCCTTCCCCGGCGCACGAGATTGCTGAGTTGCGCAACCGTTTGAGTCCGACCGTGCGGTGGTGTCACGGAATAGTCGAACCACTGGCTGCCATTGAGACCGAGCAGCGTGGGGCACGCCGCTCAACGCAGTGGCTGACAGTCCGTCCATCAACCGGGACGTCAGGTTGATCGGGGTGCAAGGCGATTGCGGATTCTGGTCGTTGCAGGTGGAATAGTTGACCAACTGGTCGCCGCTGGCAAAGTAGGACTGGCCATCCGGCATCCATGCCAGCGCCTTTACGTTGCTGAGACCGGCATCGGTGGGAGTCGAGCTGATCGGCACAAAGGTATCCGAGTTGAACACGTACACGCCGGATGGTGCCCCCAATCCAGAAGTGGGAGTCATCGGCGGCAAAGGTCACGGCAGTCGATGCCGCGGGATGGTGTAGCGCGTGGCAACCTTGGTTCCGGTGGTATCGATCAGAAAAAGACCATAGCCGTTGGCCACGTCGGAAACCACTACATAGCGGCTGTCCGGCGAGACTCCCAGCACCTTGCCGGTAACCACGTCGGTGCTGAGTCCGCCAACGATCGGGTAGTTTGCAGGCGTTGACTGATAGGTGGTCAGATTCACCACCATCAGGCCGGCCGCGCTGCCCAGGTAGGCCGTGGCGCCGTTGGGAGCAACCACCAGAGAGTTCGGCATATTGGCCAACTCGACCGTCTGGGTGAGCGACAAGCGACTCGCTGTCATAGACCAGCAGGCGGTGCGCCGGGGTGACGCCGTCGGTCAATGTCGTGCCGGTGACCAGCACCGAACTGCCGCGTGATGCCATGCACCGTCACGCCGATCACATTGCTGTAAATCGGATAGCCGAAGCCGGAAGCGTTCTCCCGTGGTCGGCGTGGTGGCGCCGGGTACGGTGAAGTTGGCCACGGCGGGGTTGCAGGCTGCCGGGGTCGCAGGAGGCCATGACGCGTGAAGCGTCCCGAGGTGTTGGCCGTCAGCTTCGAGGTCAGCGGCAGCACCGTGGTGAAGCTGCCGGTCAGCGGGTCCGAGCTGAGGGCGGTCAGCGGCGCGGTGACCAGGGGCATGCCGTTGATGTCCTCCAAGGTGCTGGTCAGGTAGTCAAAGATCGCCAATGCTCACAGTGTCCAGGTCGGCCGTGGAGAAAGGCGGAGCCGGAGTCCGTATTGGTGTACACGGAGGAGGCCAGCACGATGCGCGGGCGGGCAGGTGACGAATGACAGCGGCGCGCTCATGGTTCCGTTCAGAGTGGCAAACACGTTGGTCACGCCGGGATTGCTCGCAACCACGAAGCCGTAAAGGCTGACCGTGGCCACGGTGGGATTATCGCACGTCCAGGTGTAGTCGTTATCAAAGACATTGCCGACGCGGACTATGCCGATTGGCATCCATTCGTGGGCTGGCAACGTACTTCACCTGGGCGTTCTGGGAGACGCAGAAAGCGTTCCCAGATCCCGCCTTCGAGAGCCGTTCGCCCAGGTCGCGGGCGCTCAGGGAAATCCTGGTGGCGCGCTGGTGCACCGAGACCAGCGAGGTGGCGCTGACGTTATGGCTGGCGTCGTAGGCCGTGATGGTGACGTATCCGGTGGGAAGCGTGCTGTGGTTGCGGGTGCAGGTCAGGTACCGGCTGTCCCATTGTCCGGCGCAAACTTCTCCCGCGGGCGAAACCGATACCCGCGCGTCGGAGGTGTAGAACTTGATCGTCGGCTGCGGCGAAACCGCCTTCGGCGCGCCGTTCTCGTAAGACAGCTCGACCGTCGCCGAAATCGAGGACCAGTCGCCGGAATTCAACGTAAATTGGGTCGGCGTCACCACCATCGAGTAGACGTCGTTGGTGCCGGGTTGAGTGCTGCTGCTGACCGAACTGCCGCAGCTTGCCAGCAATCCGGCAAGCCCAATCAGAATGAGAGTTAGACAACCGATTCATGTACCGCACCTATCGGATCGTGATCCAGGTCGGATTGCTGGTCGCGCTTTCAGCGCTCACGAAGGCCGGACTCAGCGCTCTTAACTGGCCGGTGTTCTGGTTAATCGCGAATTGGAAGATCTTGCCCGTCGAGGTCGTATCCAGCAGGTACAGCGCATTGTTGCCTTGTGCCACGGCCACAAACGAAGGCGTGGTGCAGCGTCGGTGCCGCAATCAAACGGAGAGGCGGTTGAGACCTGGATGCCATTGACCGTGGTGATGGAACCGAGAACCTCGGTACGGCTCGCCCGAAGTGGTGAGCGATCTTGAAAACCGAAATATTGTGCGAACCCTGGTTGGCGATGAACAGAAAGCGCGAGTCATTCGAGGTCGCGCCGGCAATCGGCTCGGCGGGGTAGATGCCGGTGATCGCATCCGCGTTTTCGTGGAACGGCGAGCCCGCCATCGTGCAGTCAGAATGCCGTTGCCGGTACACGTTGAAGCCGTAAGATGTTCGGGACTGCAGTCTGGCAGCTTGGCGTCGTCGTTCGCAACCGGGCAGTACGGCGCTCCGTTGCACGTAGATGGCAGTAGTTCGCATGCTGTCCAGACACGTACATGTAGGAGCCGTTGGCCGACAAAACCATGAAGGAGGACTGATGCCCACCGGAGCGTGGCCGACGCGTCGCCACGCCGGAGGAAGAGTTCAAGGTCCAGCTCACGATGCTGCCTGGCTGCGCGAGAGGCCGAACAGGAGCATTGCCGCTGGGAGCCATCACCAGTTGGTCGATGGCATAGCCGACCTGTACGTGCTGCCCTGCTGCGAAAGGATGCCGGTCGATGGGTCAATCGAGAAGACGGCAAGCTCCCTGCGGTGCCTGGGAGAGCGACATACAGAAATGGCTGTTGGGAGCGACCACCAGCGAACTGGCCCCGCCGCTACCGGATAGGTGCCAATCAGGGTCGTCAACGTGCCGTTGCCTGCGCGGGTGTAGGCGTAGATGTTGTCGCCGCCGTTGTCCAGAAAGTAGGCCCATTTTCCGTTGGGGCAAACTGGAGCACCTTGGGTGGCGGCCGGGGTACTCTGTGGTGAAATGCTGGACGATGGTCAGGGTTCCGTCCGTATTCACGGTGTAAACCGTAAAACCTGTGCCCGTCGAATTGCTGATGTAGGCCAGCGTTCCGGTGCTCGAAACTCCACCACAGCCGACCGTGATTGCCAAGAGGCAAAGTGCGACCGTATAGCCGATCAAGCGCTTCATGCAAGCTCCCAGGCGCGGAAGAAATGTCCCCGCCCATTTTTTCGAAATCAATTCTATCCAATCATAATTCGAGCAGACCGGAATTTACCTCTGAGTCGAGCAGCAATTCAGGGAAATTTTCCTATCTCGGATTGTGAGATTCTACTCTATCCAATGCATTTTCGCCTCTCCGGCCCGGATTCCAGCCTCATGACGCACCCAGCCGCGCCCCGGCCAATCCGCCTGGCGCAGCCGTTTCCAGCCCCCGCGGCTTGCTCCGGCGAGGGCGCGGAGTTGCAAAATACATCGGCTGAGGTGGAAGGCCTTGGAACTGCATCTGGATGCCGTCGAGACGCGGGTCCTGGGCTCGCTGCTGGAAAAAGACATGACCACTCCGGAGTATTATCCGCTGACTCTCAACGCCCTGCTGGCCGCCTGCAATCAGAAGTCGAATCGCGAACCGGTGATGGAACTGGATGAAGCGGCGCGTGCGCGAGGCGCTGCTACTCCCTGGAGGAAAAGGGGCTGGCCGGAGTGGCGCCCGCCGAGGGACGGGTTGCTCGCTTCGAACATCGCATGGGCGAGGCGCTGAATCTTGGCCGGCGCGAGAGCGCGCTGCTCTGCACCCTGTTGCTGCGCGGACCCCAAACCCCGGGCGAGTTGCGCGGACGCAGCGAACGCATGCACCGCCTCGAGGATCTCGACGAAGTGCAACTGGTTCTGCAGAAGCTCATCGAGCACGATCCGCCGCTGGTGACGCTGCTGCCCCGGCAGCCGGGAACCAAGGAGGCGCGCTACGTCGATCTGTTCGGCGCCCATGAAGCCGGCATCAGCGACGACGCGCCAGCCTTGGAATCCGCCGGCCAACCCCCGGCCGGGCACGAGGAACGCGTGGCCAGGCTGGAAGCCGAAATCGTCGAACTGCGCGCCGAATTCGAAGACTTGCGCCGGAGATTTTCCGATTTCCGCAGCCAATTCGAATCCTGATGCTTCCGAATTCATCGTCCAGCGGCGTAGCATTCCTAGATCAGGAAGAAGTGAAGATGAGCACAATCAGTGAAAATCTAATCAACTGCGTCAAAACCTCCGTTCATCCGCCCAAGCGTCTGCTTTACGGTCCGGGCCCCAGTCAGGTGTATCCGCGCATCTACCAGGCGATGGCGCAGCCCATCGTCGGCCATCTCGATCCCTATTTCTTTCAGGTTTCGCAAGGAGTGCAGAAGGGGCTGCGCGCGGTCTTCGGCACCACGAATGAGCTGACCATTCCAATCTCGGCCACCGGTTCGGGCGGAATGGAGACCGCGGTTTCCAACTTCATCGAGCCGGGCACCAAGCTGGCGCTTTTCGTCAACGGATTTTTTGGCGAGCGCATCGGCGAGATGGCCAAGCGGCACGGCGCTGAAATCGTGCGCCTGGAAAAGCCCTGGGGCGAAGCCTTCAGCGACGATGAGGCGGCGGAGTTCATCCGCCGCGAGCGTCCGCAGGTGGTGGCCTTCGTCCAGGCGGAAACCTCGACCGGCGTCTTCCAGCAGAGCAAGGCGCTCTGCGACGCCGCCCACGAAGTGGACGCCATCGTAATCGGCGACTGCGTCACCTCGCTGGGCGCGATGCCCGTTGAAGTGGACGCCAACGGCATCGACGTCGCCTATAGCTGCACCCAGAAGGGACTGAGCGCGCCTCCGGGATTGAGCCCGATCACCATCTCGCCGCGGGCCCAGGAGCGGCTGCGCCAGCGCAAGCAGCCCAACCGCAGCTGGTACTTCGATCTTTCCCTGATTTCCGGATTACCTGACCGTCTCGCACCGCTATCATCACACCGCTTCGGCAACGCTTTTCTACGCCCTGCATGAGGCGCTGGCGATCATCGACGAAGAGGGACTGGCGCTGCGCCAGCAACGCCACCAGAGGGCGCATCAGCGCTTCGTCGCCGGCATCGAGCGGCTCGGCCTGAGCATGCACGTCGCCGAGGGACACCGCATCTGGAACCTCAACACGCCGCGCGTTCCCGAAGGCGTGAACGACGCCAAGGTGCGCGCCTACCTGCTGGAAAAGCACGGCATCGAGATCGCCGGAGGCTTCGGCCCGCTGGCCGGAAAGATCTTCCGCATCGGCATCATGGGCCCTCTGGCAACCGACGAAGGCGTGGACCGCTTCCTGGCAAAGTTCGACGAGGCCATGAAGGAAACAGCGTAGGGCAGGGAACAGGTTTCAAAGCTTCAAAGTTTCAAGGTTTCAAGGTTTCAAAGTTTCAAAGTTGAAAACCTGAGGCGCGCCGCATTTTGCAGATACGAAAAGGGCGCCAATGCTGGCACCCTTCATCTTTGCCGTCCAGAAGAACACGTTGCCGCGTCTCCGCGCAATTTGCGCCTCACCAGCGAGGCCGTCCCAAGGCCCTTAACCTTGAAACCTTGAAACTTTGAAACCTTGAAACTTTGAAACCTGTTTTCCTACTCCCCACTCATGCGCTCGTCGATCGGCCTGCGTCCGGCGTAGCCTTCTTCGGTTCCGTGCCAGTGCGAGATGGTTGGTTCGCCCATCTTCCAGCAGAGCAGCACGATCTCGCCATCCACCCTGCAAGGGAAATCGAGCAGGCCGATGTCGAGGTCTTTGACCTGCACCCCGATGGCATTGATTTCCGAGAGCGTATCCTTGGCGATCTGGATGGCTTTTTCGCGTTGCGCCTTGCGGGCGGCGCAGGCGCGCACATCCACCAGCGTTCCGCCGTTGAGGAAGATGCGCTCGCTCAATTCGTTGAATTCCTGATCGATCTGCTCGATCAGGGCCTTGGATTCAATCGACTTGCGCAGCAGGCTTTCCAGAATCGGCAGCATGGACTGCGCTTCACGCAGCGGTAAAGGTTCGCATAATCTGCTTCCATTCTAACCGATTCGCCGACTGCCCCGGCGGGCGTCTGCGGCCCGGCGCGGCGCACGTCGAGATGATCGCGGCTGCGCGCCTAGCCCTTGATCTGCAGCATGCGGTCCAGCGCGACCTTGGCCCAGTGCTTTACCGCCGGACGCACCTTGATCTGGTTGACCACCGTGCCCTCCACCAGGTTTTCCAGCGACCACGCCAGGTGCTGCGGCGAGATGCGGTACATGGTGGTGCACAGGCAGCCGGAGTCGTTCAAGCGTCACCACCGTCTTGTCAGGATGCTGCTTGGCAAGGCGGTTGACGAGATGAATCTCGGTTCCGATGGCAAACTTTGCGCCCGCCGGAGCCTCGGCCACCAGGCGGCGCAGCTTGTCGGTGGAACCGGTGTCGTCGGCCTTCTGGCAGACCTCCCAGCGGCACTCGGGATGCACGATGACCTGGATTCCCTGGTGGCGTTCGCGGATGCGGTCCACGTGCTCGGGCAAAAAGCGCTGATGCACCGAGCAGTGTCCCTTCCACAGAATCACCTTCGCCTTGCGCAGCTTTTCCGCCGACTGGCCGCCCTGCAACTGGTAGGGGTCCCACACCACCATCTCATCGAGCGGAATGCCCATGGCGTAGCCGGTGTTGCGTCCCAGGTGCTGATCGGGAAGGAAGAAGATTTTCTCGTTGCGCTCGAAGGCCCAGTCCATGGCCGCGCGCGCGTTGCTGCTGGTGCACACCGCTCCGCCGCGCTCGCCCACAAAGGCTTTGATCGCCGCCGCCGAATTCATATAGGTCAGCGGCGTGATGCCGCGTCCGTGCTCGCTGGTCAGGCCAAGGCGCACAAACTGCTCCCAGGCGTCTTCCACCTGCGAGATCTCGGCCATGTCGGCCATCGAGCAGCCGGCATTCAGGTCCGGCAGAATCACCTGCTGGTCGGGACGCGCCAGAATGTCGGCGGACTCGGCCATGAAGTGCACGCCGCAGAATACGATGTAGCGCCCCCTGGCCTGCGAGGCCAGCTCGGAGAGCCGCCAACTGTCGCCCTGATAGTCGGAAAATTGAATCACTTCGTCGCGCTGGTAGTGGTGCCCCAGCACGACACATTGCTCGCCGAGAATCTCGCGAGCCGCACGAATGCGAGCATCCATCGAGTGATCCGGCAGGACAAGATAATTGTCCAGGGAGCACGTAGAGTTCGTACTAACTGCAGTAGCCACGTGTTTGTCTGCCTTCAGTTCTCGCCGCCATACGAGCGACGCGAAAACGGGGATGTTGAAAGCGCTATCTCCGGCTCCAGCGGATGCACATACCTAGATAGGCCCCACCCGCGGGGATGTTGAAGCCGTAGTTCGTACTATTGTTAATGATGCATGAATCGAGGGTCAGGAAGCAAGCTTTTGTAGGCAATCTGAAAACGGCGCGGGCGGACGGATCTCGTCCGGCGCTCACCCGCCGATGTGCACCATCGTCCGGCCGGGCTGCACAAATCCGGGCTCGCCAATGTGGTGACGCTCTTCCTTGTGGGCCACGGCGTATTCGATCACCCGCGCCAGCTCTTCGTCGCCGCCACCGGCGCGCAGCACCGCGTGCAGGTCGTGCTCGCGCAGCGAAAACAAACAGGTGCGGATTTTTCCATCGCTGGTCAGCCGGATGCGCGAGCAGGCGCCGCAGAAGGGAAGCGTCACCGGGGCGATGACGCCGAACTCCGCGCTGCCATCGTCAAAGCGGTAGCGCCGCGAGGTGGAACTAGGCTCGTGCGCAATCTCATGGAAGGGCGCAAAGCGCGCCATGCGCTCCAACACCTCCGCCAGCGGAACCACCACCTCCGGCGTCCAGACTCGGCCCTCTTCCAGCGGCATGAATTCGATGAAGCGCACCGCAACCTGCTCCTGGCGGGCGAAGCGGCCAAAGCCCTCGATCTGATCCTCGTTGAAGCCGCGCAGCAGAACGCAATTCACCTTGACCGGGCCCAGTCCCGCGCGCCGCGCCGCCCGCAGACCCTCCAGCACCGCGGCGTAGCCGTTGTGCACGCGCGTGATCCGCGCGAAGCGCTCCGGCTCCACGGCATCCATGCTCACGGTCACCCGGTCCAGTCCCGCCTGCTTGAGCGGCTCGGCCATGTCGGCCAGCAGATGTCCGTTGGTGGTGATGGCCAGCTCCGGCGCCGTGCCCGCCGCCAGTGCGCAGAGCGGCCAGCGCGCGCACCAGTTCGACGATGTCGCGCCGCAGCAGGGGCTCGCCGCCGGTCAGGCGAATCTTGGTAATGCCGAGCGACACAAAGACTCGCGCCATGCGCACGATAGTCCGCCAGCGGAAGCTCGGCAAACTGCGCGCCTCCGTTGCCGGTCCGGCAGTAGACACAGCGGTAGTTGCAGCGGTCGGTAATCGAGATGCGAAGATCGCGGATGCTGCGCCCGAATTGATCGGTTAACGGCATGGGATGAGCGAGCCAATCCAGGCTTCGCCAAAACTATCCTAAGTAGATGCTAGCGGCGCGGCAACGGCTCAGGCCAGGCGAGTATGGCCGGAACCGCGGTCACGACGCGGCACTTGACAATCGCACGTTGTGTAGCTACAGTGTACTTACGTAATGGAATGGGAAGAACGCGCACCCAGGAAAGGAGAGTGCCCACGATCTACTCGATCACTCATTGACCCGAGGTGAAACGTAGATGCCCCCAGTTTTTGATTGGGATGAGGAGAACCGCAAACACGTCGCCAAGCACCGGGTCACTCCGGCGGAGGCGGAGCAAATTGTGCTCAACGACCCCATCGACCTCACCGTCCAGGTTAGCGATGGGGAAGAACGAATTGTACAGGTCGGCGCGACCAACAAGGGCCGCATCCTGATTGTCGTCTCCACTTGGCGCGAAGGGATGATCCGCGTGATCACCGCCTACCCGGCGCCGAGGCAATTGCGCGAGTTCTACCTGCGGAATACGTCATGAATCATCAGCGGAAAGGAAGAGCCATGCCGGAAGAATTCAAGGTTCCAAAGTTCAAGAACGAGGCCGAAGAAGCTCAGTGGTGGGATTCGCAGGGCAAGAACATCGCGCAGCGCGTTCGAGCGCGCCGCCGCCGAGGGCCGCCTCGGCCGCGGTACAGCGAAGCGCAAGGGTTCGACCCCCACTACGACCATTCGCCTCGATCAGGAGGATATCGCGCGAGCCCGCGCGCAAGCAGAGCGCGAAGGGGTTGCGTTATCAGACCTACCTCAAGATGCTGCTCCGGGAGACCCTTCTGAAAGAAGAGAAAAAAATAGCCAGCCGAGCAGCACGCGCAAGCAAGCTGCGCAAATAGCTTTTACACCTCTACATGCCGTCGTAGTTCGGCCCGCCGCCGCCCTCGGGTGGCACCCAGGTGATGATCTGGTACGGGTCCATGATGTCGCAGGTCTTGCAGTGCACGCAGTTGGACGGGTTGAGGTGAATGCGCTTGCCGCCCGGCATCTCGGGCGCGTCCTCCATCTCATAGACGTTGGCCGGGCAGAAGAACTGGCAGGGATTGCCATACTCCCTCGTGCAGCGGTCGTTGCAGATGTCGGTGTCGTGGATGACCAGGTGCGCGGGCTGATCCTCCTCATGCCGCGTGCCGGAGTGATACAGGTCGGTCAGTTTGTCGAAGGTCAGCTTGCCGTCGCCCTTGGCCCGGCCCGAGGAGCTGGTCGCGGCCTCCGGCGTGGCCCATGATGTCCCAGAGCGGCAGCATGCGCTCGTGCCCGGCGTGCGCGGGATAGCGGTCGCGCAGGCCGTGTCCGCCGGTGGCCATCAGCAGCCCGGTGTTCACCATTCCGCTTACAAAGCCGTGCTCGAAGCCCTGGTGGAAGTTGCGCACCGGATAGAGCTCCTCCTTGATCCAGCTCGCCTCTACCTTCTGCTGAAATGTTCCGAGCTGGCGGGCGCTGCTGTCGCCCGCGATCCAAGCCTCGAAGGCGGTTTCGGCGGCCAGCATTCCGCTCTTGATCGCCAGGTGAATCCCCTTGAGCCGCTGCGAGTTCAGAAAGCCGGCCGAGTCGCCCACGATCATCCAGCCGTCGCCGCCCAGCGGAGGCATCGACCACCAGCCGCCGTACGGCATGGTCTTGGCGCCGTAGCGCACCATCTTGCCGCCCTCCAGCAGCTTGCGCCACAAACGGATGCTGCTTGAAGGATTGCAGCACGTGTTGCGGATCGGTGCGCGGATCGGGATAGTCGAGGCCGGTGACAAAGCCGAGCGAAACCGTGTTGTCCTTGCCGCCATAAATCCACGCCCCGCCGTATTCCTTCGTGGTCAGCGGGTAGCCCATGGTGTAGATCACCTCGCCGGGCTGGATGCGTCCGGCGGGCAGCTCCCAGAGCTCTTTCACGCCCACGCCGTAGGTCATGGGATTGCGGTCCTTCGTCGAGCCCGAGCCGCTCGATGAGCTGCTTGGTGAGCGAGCCGCGCGAGCCTTCGGCCAGAATCGTCACCTTCGATTTCAGATCGTATCCCGGCTCGAAATTCGCCTTGGGCTGGTTCGTCTTGTCCACGCCTTTGTCGTCGGTGCGCACCCCGGCCACGCGCTCGCCGTCAAACAGCAGCTCGCTTCCGGCAAAGCCGCTGAAGATGGTGATGCCCGTCTCTTCGACCTTTGCGCCCAGCCACTTGGTGAAGCGGTTGATGCTGATCACATAGTTGCCGTGATCCTGCATGGGAGGCGGCGTGATGGGAGCCTTGAACGCGCTCTTGCGGGTCAGGTAATAGAGACTGTCGCTGGCGACCTCGGCCTCGATGGGCGCTTCCTTCTGCCACTCCGGCAGCAGCTCATTCATCGAGCGCGGATCGAGCAGGGCGCCGGAGAGGCAGTGCTGCCCGATCTCGCGCGCCTTCTCCAGCACGTAGATGTTTTCCTTGGAGAGCTGGGCCTCGGGATGCGCGGCATTGTGCGCATCGATCAGTTGCGAAAGGCGCAGCGCGCAGGCCATTCCCGCCGGCCCGCCGCCAACGATGACCACATCGGCTTCCATCTCCGGATGTTCGATTCCTTCAAGCGGTGTGCGAAAGATCATGGGCTCACCTTCAGGTTTCAAGGTTTCAAAGTTTCAAGGTTTCAAGGTTGAAGACCTCTACTTTCGGACCTTGGTTTCGATTGCGCTCAGTAGCCGATTGAGAAGCCCGAGAGTCCGGTAGCACTGTTCGCGGAGATTGCTGAGTTCCTCTGCGTTGCCCAATCCGAGTTCCCCTGCAATTTCGAGTTGGGTATCCAGTTCGAGCAACGAACCACGGGCCATGCAGAGGAACTTCGCAAAATCCGGTTTGCTGCCACGTCCCTGGCCTTCGGCTATGTCCGAAACCACTGAGACCGCGGCCCGGCGCATCTGGCTCGTTAAGCCGAACAATTCGTTCTTAGGAAACTGCTCCGTTGCGCGATAGACTTCGACCGCAAGCGCCTTCGCCTTCTGCCAGACGAGCAGATCTCTGTGAGTGTTAGCCAGGAAATCTCCTTGTACCCCGCGAACCTCGAAGCTCCAGGCATCGCGCCCGGAAACCTGCTTCCGCGCTCTCGCCTTGAAACTTTGAAACCTTGAAACCTTAAAACTTTGAAACTTTGAAACCTTGAAACCTTGAAACCTTGAACTTTGAAACCTGTCCCTAGCCCTTCGCCTTCTTCACTTCCTCCGTCAGCGCCGGGACAATCTCAAACAGATTCCCCACCACGGCCACGTCCGCAATTTCAAAGATCGGAGCCTCCGCATCTTTGTTGATGGCGATGATCGTGCCGCGAGCCTTTCATGCCGACCAGGTGCTGAATGGCGCCGCTGATGCCGAGCGCCAGGTAGAGCTTCGGGCTCACCGTCTGCCCGCTCGATCCCACCTGGCGCTCCATCGGCAGCCAGCCCGCGTCGCAGATGGGCCGCGATGCCGCAATCTCGCCGCCCAGCGCATCGGCCAGGGCCTGTGCCAATCTCAATGTTCTTCTGCTCCTTGATGCCGCGTCCCACGGAGACGATGATCTCGGCCTGCGAAAGGTCCACCGCCTGCTTGGCCTCCTGGAACGGAGCCTCGGGCCGGGTGCGGATCTCGCCCGTGGCGGCGCTGACCTGCTCCACCGGAGCTTCGCCAGCCTCCACCTGGTCGCCGCGATAGGCGCCGGTCTGGAAGCTGGCAAACCACGGGCCCGTCGCCCGCCAGCGAAACATCGGCAGCGAATTTTCCCTGGAACATCTGCCGCGTGAACAGCAGCTTTCCGCCCTCGAACTTGCAGCCCACCGCGTCGCTCACCAGCACCGCACCCAGCGCGGCGGCCAGCTTGGGCGCGAAGTCGCGCACCTGGTAGGTGTGCGGCAGCAGCACCAGCTTCGGCTTGTTGCCTTCGATGAATTTTTTCAGCGCCGTCACAAAGCCATCGGGAGTGTAGCTGCTCCAGCGCCGCGTCTTCGATGGCATAGACCTTTGCCACCGCCGTCTTTGCGATCTCGGCGGCCACGGATGCAAGTCGCCGCCGCCCACCACGGCGGCCTCCACCGTCCAGCCGGTCTGTTTGGCCAGCGCCTGCGCGCCCGCCAGCGTCTCAAAGGAGACCCGGTTCAGTTTGCCTTCGCGCTGCTCTGCCATCACCAGAATCGTCTCTGCCATCTCGTCTGTCCTCGATTGCGCGCCTTCGTGAGCGCGCTCTGTGCGCTGCGGCGCCAGCGCCGTTCGCAATCCTGAACTCCTCAGGCAGCCTGCGCAGCCTGCGCCGTCCCGCCCAGAGCAGCACCGCGCCCGACGCGCCGCAAACAGCAGCGGCCAGCACAGCCCAGGGTGTGACTGCCCCATCGGCGCCTCTGCCAGATGGAAGAAGTACAGCAGCAGCGCCACCATCAGAAGCAAGCCCTCCGATGATGCGCAGCGCGTTGACCTTCTCGCGCGCCTGCTCGCGGTCTTCGTGCCTTTGCCATCTCCGCCGTCATCGAGGCTCCTTACAGCACGCGCACTTCGTCGCGCAGCTTGGCCACCAGCTTCTTCGCCACTTCCTGCGGCGAGCCCTGGATCACTTCGGTCTGCTTGGTCTTCAGCGGAATGTAGAGCCGCTCGATGTTCAACTGGTTCGGCTTCAGCGCCGCGGAAACCTCGTCGAAGCTCACCTTGCGCAGCGGCTTGTTCTTGGCCTGCTTGATGCCGATCAGGGTGGCGTAGCGCAGCTTGTTGATGCCCGACTGGATCGTCAGCACCGAGGGCAGCGGCATCTCCACATACTGGAAGAAGCCGCTCTCCAGCTCGCGCTTCACCCGGATGCCGCCCGGGTTCCGTTCGCCGGCTTCAATCTGCATGATGATGGTGGCGTGCGCCCAGCCCAGCAGCTCCGCCAGCAGCACCCCGGTCTGCGCATAGCCAAAGTCGTCCGACTGCAGCCCGGTGAAGATCAGGTCGAAGGATTCATCCTTGATCGCCTCGGCAAAGGCGCGCGCAACGTTGAAGGCGTCCAGGGTGACAAAGCGCTCGTCTTCCAGGTGGATGGCGCGGTCGGCCCCTTTGGCCAGAGCCTCGCGCAGAACCTGTTGCGCGCGCGCCGGACCGGCCGTGATCACCACCACTTCGCCGCCGTTTTTTTCCTTCTGCCGCAGCGCTTCCTCCAGCGCATAGGCGTCGGGCTCGTTCACCTCGTAGCCCACATCTTCGCGAACCCAGGTTGCGCTCTCATTCAGTTTGAGCGGCGCGTCCTTCTGCGGTACCTGCTTCATGCACACCAGGATTTTCACCCTGCACCTCGACGGAAATTTTGATTGGACTCAACGACGCGGCAGCGCCGTTCTCTGCAACCACACTCGAAAGTTGGAACCTGGAAGCCATCCCGGCTTCGTCTCTGCTTCAGGTCAGCAGCCAGCGCTGCGGCTGCAAGACGGGCAAGTATATCCCGCCCGGCGGAAAAACTGAATGGGTATTCAATTTGAATCTGCCGCTCGATGCTCCGATCGCGTGCAACCCGAGCGGCAATGGAAGAGAGGACGCCGCCAGAGCGTCCCTCGAGATCCCGATCCGCCGCCAGCGCGCTCTAGAGAAAGGCCACGGTCTGAATGCCGGCGATCTCAAAGCGCTTGCGGCAGCGCATATTCTTGCAGGCCAGCAGATCGTCTTTGCGCACCATGTAGCTCTGCGCCTTGGCGAACTTTGCCCGGTCGCGCTCGTCGGCTCGCGGCGGCAGTGATTTTTTCTTCATGCGCACAATCCAGCCGACTTCGTATTCGCCCTCCTGCCGGCAGTGTGGGCAGATCAGCAGGTGTTTCTTTACTTCTTGCCGTTCGTCGTAATATTCCCGTTCTTCCATAATGCCCCATTATAGGCGCGAATTCCCAACCGCTCTCCCTCGGCGGGAATTCGTATCTTCCCGCTTTTGCGCACAACTCGAATCCCGAAATGGTCCACCATCAGATAACTCCTACGGCAACTATCCTGCTAAGAATTCACATCTAAGTTGAAATGAGCGGCTAGGCCGTATCGTATTGGCTGTCCGGTAGACGCGACTTCCCCCCGCCGGGTAACGCCGTACCCGCTTGATTCCTTTCGAGGCGGTGCCTCTGTATTACTGGCTGTTCTATTTGAAGGAGAGAGTGACCGATGGAAAGCAAGCCGGCACAGAACATACAAGATTCGTTCCTCAACACGGCAAGGAAGGATAAGTCTGTCATCACGATTTATTTGCTGAGCGGCGTCAAATTGTCTGGCCGCATCCGCTCCTTCGATAAGTATTCCGTGGTGCTTGAAACCAACAACCAGGAACAGTTGATTTTCAAGCACGCCATCTCCACCGTTGTCATGGCGCGCGCACCGCACCTGGAGCGGCCCGCGCACGTGGTCGGCTCGCCTGCGGCGGCTTCCGCCGTGGCGCCCGCCGCCCCAATCCCGTCGCCGCCGCAGGGGTGAGCCATCGCTGAGCGTCGCTTGCCCGGTACCCTGGAAATCGCGGCAGCCGCCCCCGAGCGGCCCCGCTTGCCGGGCGAACGCTGAACGCGCGTTTCTCGTCGGAGTCGAATTCCGCGGCGCCTCGGCTCGTCCCGCGGGCGGTGAGACCGCGGAATTCGAGCTCCGATGGGAAACCTGGCCGCATCCCTCCCCAGGCGCGCCAGGCCAAGTCCGCCTCCAAGACCCAGCGGCTCCAAGCCGAAGACCATGCCGTGCCATTCAATGCCGAGGAGTCGCTGGCGGAACTCCGCGAGCTCACCGCCAGCGCCGGCGGAGTGGTGGTGGGAGAAGTCCTCCAGCGCCGCGACCGGCCCGACCCGGCGACCCTGATCGGGCGCGGCAAGGTCGAGGAGGTTGCCGCCGCCGCGAAAATGGCCGATGCCGGCGTGCTCATCTTCGACCACGAACTGTCCTCGTCGCAATTGCGCAATCTGGAGCGCGAATTCCATTGCCGCGTGGTCGATCGCACCCAGTTGATCCTCGACATTTTTGCCCGCCACGCCCGCACCCGTGAAGGCCAGCTCCAGGTGGAACTGGCGCAGCTTGAGTACCTGCTGCCGCGGCTGGCCGGCCGTGGCGCACAGATGTCCCAGCTTGGCGGCGGCATTGGCACCCGCGGACCCGGCGAAACTCAGCTCGAAACCGACCGCCGCAAAATCCATCGCCGCATCAAGCACGTCAAGCGGCAGATCGAGGACGTGCGCCGCATCCGTTCGCAGCAGCGCCAGCGACGGGAGAGCGTGCCCGTCCCGGTGGTCGCCCTGGTGGGTTATACCAACGCGGGCAAGTCCACGCTTTTTAATGCGCTGACCAGCGCCGGAGTGGTCGAAAGCGCGCGCATGTTTGCCACCCTGGACCCGACCCTGCGCACCGTGACCCTGCCATCCCGCCGCGACGTCCTTCTCTCCGACACCGTGGGCTTCATCCGCAACCTGCCCACCACCCTGGTTTCCGCCTTCCGGGCCACGCTCGAGGAGGTGCAGCGCGCTGCCATCCTGCTGCATGTGACCGACGCCACCAGCCCCACCGCCGCTGAACAGAGGGTTCAGGTGGAGAGCGTGCTGCGCGAGCTGGACGCCTTCGACAAGCCCCAGATCCATGTTCTGAACAAGATCGATCTTTTCGACGAGCCGGCCCGCGCGACCCTGAAGGACAGCGCCGGCACCGTCCACATCTCCGCCACCAGGGGCCTCCACCTCGAGCGCCTGCTTGCCGCCATCGATGCCCATCTGGAGCAGGATCCGATTGCGCGGGCGCGTCTGCGGGTGCCGCAGGCGGAGGGCAAGGCATTGGCGCAGCTCGAGTCGCGCAGCGTCATCGTTTCCAGGCAGTACGGCGAGAACGAGATGGTGGAACTCGAAGTGGATGCACCGGAATCATTGCTGCGCCGGCTCAGCCGGTTTCTAGTGGACGGCCCCAGCCGGGCGGGCTATTTCCGCGTCCCGGGAAAGCGCGCCCGCAGCAAGCGGCAGGCGCCCGCTGTCCCATAACGGCTCTCGCACCGGCATTGCGGCGAGGGATTTGCGCAGCCGAAACCGGTCTCCGGCGGCAATGACGATTTTGCTTGCAATTGAGCCCGTAAGAAAATCAAATGGGCCTGTGGGTGAGGAGCGGTGACACTTCCTGATCCACAGGCCCACTCGATCCGGGTTTGGATCGAATACGATGGGACTCCATGGTACCTCCATCGCGCCGGCAGTCAAGCAGGATCGACAAAAAAGCTGATTTTCTCCGTTTTTTTTGACCAAAACGGATCAATTTTGAGCTTCGATCCGGCGAGCGTTGACAGCGCTGCCAGGCGAGTGGTAGCCTCAGAAGTTCCCTTAGACTCAAGCACTTCGCGCTCGTCGCACGCACAACATTATTGAAATGGAACAAACCCTCAGGCAAGTAGGTGAATTACTGCTCGGCGCCATCCCCACCATGGTGCTGCTTCTGGCTCTGTATGGCTTGTATCATGTCATCCTGCACAAGCCGCTCGAGGCCGTGCTGGCCGAGCGCCGCAAACGTACCCAGGGAGCGGTCGAACAGGCGCGCTTGAACATCAGCGCCGCCGCCGCCCGCGCCGCCGAATATGAGACTCGCCTGCGCGAAGCCCGGCTCGCCGTCTTCAAGGCCCTGGACGCCCGCCGCAAGCAGGCAGTCGATGCCCGTGCCGCTGCCGTGGTCCAGGCACACGAGCGCGCCGAGCAACAGATTGCGGACGCCAAGGTTCACCTGGAGCAGGAAGCGGCCGCCGCCCGCTCCACGCTCGGCGCGGCCGGCGAAAGCATCGCCAGCCAGATCATCCGGACCGTTCTGCAGCCCGCCGGTTCCAGCGCGGCCACTGCCGCGGGTGGGCGCGAATGACCAAGCCGCTCCGCCTCTCGATTCTCGCCGCCGCCCTGCTCTTGGCTCCCGGCGCGGTCTTTGCCCAATCCAGTCCGCAGACCCCGCCACCGGCTGCAACCTCCAGCGCGCCCCCTGCCGACCTTGACCGGCTTCCCGAGACGGCCCTCGGCAAGGCTTCCATGCAAGCCGGAGAAGGTCATTCCACGGCGCCCGAGGAGGAAGAGAACGCGCAGTTCAAATACTCCTCCCTGGTGCGGGCCGCAGCCGCCAAAACCGGGCTCTCGAAGGAAGCTGTTTACTGGATTTTCCTTGTCATCAACTTCGCCATTTTCTTTGCGGGCCTGGTCTGGCTCGTGAAGAAGATGCTTCCCAACGGCTTCGCTCCGCGCACCGCGGAGATTCAAAAGGGAATTGAAGAGGCTCGCAAGGCCAGTGCCGACGCCAGCGCGCGTCTGGCTGAGATTGAAGCCCGCCTCGCCCGGCTCGACGCCGAAATCGCCGCCATCCGCACGTCGGCCGAGGCCGATTTCAGCCTCGAGGAGCAGCGCATCAAGGCTGCCGCCGAGCAGGACGCCAACCACGTCATCGCCGCCGCCGAGCAGGAGATCGCCGCCGCCGCCCGCACCGCGCAGCGCGAGCTCAAGGCCTTTGTCGCCGACCTGGCCGTGAACCTGGCGGAAAAAAAGATCAAGGTGGATGACGCCACCGACCAGGCGCTGGTCCACGGCTTTGCCGTCCAGCTCGGAAAGGATGGCAATTAATGGCAGAGGTTTCCATCCGTTATGCCCGCGCCCTGGCCGATGCCATCGCCGACGCCAAGCTGGATGCCGCCAAGGCCGTCGAGCAGCTCGGCGCACTGGTGGCTGCGTTCGGGGAAAGCCGCGAACTGCGCGAGGTCTGGGAGTCGCCCGCAATTCCGGTGGAGCAGAAGCGCAATCTTCTCGATGCGCTCTGCGGCCGCCTCGGCGTTGCCGATCGTGCCATTCGCAACTTTATCGCCGTGCTCATCGATCAGGATCGCGTCTCCCTGCTGGCCGAGATTGCCATTCAGTTGCAGATCGAACTCAATACCCGCAACGGACGCGTCAACGCTGAAATCGTCAGCGCCCGCGAACTCGCGCCCGAACAGCTCACCGCGCTGCTCGGCGAGATTGCGCGCCTCACCGGCAAGACCGTGCTGCCGCACTATGCAACCGATGAGAAGCTGCTCGGCGGCGTCACCGTCCGGGTGGGCAGCACAATCTATGACGGCTCGGTGCGCGGCCAGTTGCAGCGCATCCGCCAGCAGTTGAGTGAGCCCTAAGCTGGATGGGTTGGCGCCCGGCCCTGCCGGTGGCGCATGGCAGTCGGGGATGCGAGTTCCCGCGGCAATTCAGGATCGCCGATCGCTGGCGTTTGCACGGTTTTTAGGATTCCACTACTTGAGTGCCCTGCCGGTTGCTGGCAGCGGCAGCTGAAAGTTGAACATGGCCCAGATTAAAGCAGACGAGATTACCCAGCTCATTCGTGAGCAAATCGAGAACTACGAAAGCAAGATCACCGTCGATGAAGTTGGCACCGTGATTTCGGTTGGCGACGGCATCGCCCGCATTCATGGCCTGGACAAGGTGATGGCTGGCGAACTGCTCTCATTCCCACACGGCATTGCGGGCCTTGCCATGAACCTCGAAGAGGATCAGGTCGGCTGCGTACTGCTCGGCGAAGCCTACGAGATCAAGGAAGGCGACGAGGTCAAGCGCACCGGCCGCATCATGAGCGTGCCGGTCGGCGACGCCCTCATCGGCCGCGTCGTCAACGCCCTGGGGCAGCCCATTGACGACAAAGGTCCCATCGTCAGCAGCGAATTCCTTCCCGTCGAGCGCATTGCCCCCGGCGTCATTGACCGCCAGCCGGTTCGCGAACCCATGGCCACCGGCATCAAGGCCATTGACGCCATGATCCCCATCGGCCGCGGCCAGCGCGAGCTCATCATTGGCGACCGCCAGACCGGCAAGACGGCCATCTGCCTTGACACCATCATCAACAACAAGGGCGGCGACCTCATCTGCGTCTACATCGCCATCGGCCAGAAACGCTCCACCGTGGCCCAGGTGGTCAAAACCCTGGAAGAAGCCGGCGCCATGGAGTACACCGTGGTGGTCGTGGCCTCCGCGTCGGACCCAGCGCCCCTGCAATACATCGCGCCCTATTCCGGCACCGCCATCGCCGAACATTTCCGCGACTCCAAGCGCCACGCCCTGGTCATTTACGACGATCTTTCCAAGCACGCCGCGGCCTACCGCGAAATCTCCCTGCTGCTCCGCCGTCCGCCGGGGCGCGAGGCCTATCCGGGCGACGTTTTCTATCTCCACTCCCGTCTGCTGGAGCGCTCCAGCAAACTCAGTGACAAGCTCGGCGGCGGCTCCATCACGGCGCTGCCCATCATTGAGACTCAGGCAGGCGACGTCTCGGCCTACATTCCGACCAACGTCATTTCCATTACCGACGGCCAGATCTTCCTCGAAGCCGATCTGTTCAATTCCGGCGTGCGCCCGGCCGTCAACGTCGGTATCTCGGTCTCCCGCGTCGGTTTCTCGGCGGCCGTCAAGGCCATGAAGCAGGTCGGTTCCAGCCTCAAGCTGGAGCTGGCGCAGTACCGCGAACTGGCAGCCTTCTCGCAGTTCGGCTCCGATCTCGACAAGGCCACGCAGGCCCAGTTGAATCGCGGCGCGCGCCTGGTCGAGCTGCTCAAGCAGGCTCAGTTCGAGCCGCTGCCGTTCACCCACCAGGTGGTTGCAATCTTTGCCGGCACCAACGGCTTCCTCGATGACCTGGCGATCGAGGAGGTGCGCCCCTTCGAGAAAGCGTTATACGACTACATCGAGACCGTCAATCCGGCCCTGTTCAAGAACCTCGCGGAAAAGAAGTCTCTCACCGACGAGATCAAGGCCGACATCTCGAAAACCACCGCCGAAGCCAAGGAACGCTTCGTGGCCGAGCGTAAGTCCGCAGCCAAGCCCGCAGCCAAGCCCGAGCCCAAGTCTGAGTCCAAACCCGAGTCCAAGCCCGAACCCGAGCCCAAACCAGCCGTGGCGGCCGTGCATTGAGGGCAACTGCCAGAGTGAACGAACATGCCTAACGTTCTCGACATCCGGCGCCGTATCCGCAGCGTGAAGAGCACGCGGCAGATTACCAAGGCCATGAAGATGGTCTCCGCCGCCAAGCTCCGCCGCGCCCAGGAACGTGCCCTGGCCGCCCGCCCCTATGCGCAGATGCTCACCAATGTGCTGCGTTCGCTGGTCGGGCGCGCCGACGTCATCGATGAAGACACCGGCAAGGCCAGGCATCCCCTGTTGGAGACACGCGAGGAGCGCAACATCGTTCTCCTCGTCCTGACCGGCGATCGTGGCCTGGCCGGGGGTTTCAACTCCAACCTGCTCAAGGCCGCCGAGCGCTTTCTGGAATCCAAGTCCAACCTCAACGTGGACGTGGAGTGCGTGGGCCGTAAGGGCCGCGACTACTTCCGCCGCCGCTATCCCGCCCAGGCCGCCGCTGAGCCGCGCACCTCGGCCATGCGCGTGACCGGCGAGCACGTCGGCATTCTCAAGGTTCCGCAGTTCAGCAACGTTTCACCCATCGCCGAAGACATCATCGCGCGCTATACCGATGGCGAAATCGACGCCGTCTACGTGGTCTTCAATGAATTCAAGTCGGTCATCGCCCAGCGCCTCGTTGTCGAGCAGATTCTGCCCGTCGGCTCCATCGGCGAGCGCGACGTCGAGCAGGCCATCGAGCTCTCCGTCGAGGAGCGCGAGCGCGCCGGCGAAGCCGCCACCAGCGCCGGCGTCGGTCTGCGCGAGCAGGACACCACCGAGATCGACCGCCAGGCGGCGGCCTTGCTGGCCTCGCCCGTGGACTACATTTACGAGCAGCCCGCCGCCCAGTTGTTCCGCGAGCTGCTGCCCAAGTACGTCATCATCAAGATCTACCGCGCCATGCTGGAGTCGGTGGCCGCCGAGCACGCCGCCCGCATGACCGCCATGGATTCGGCCACCAATAATGCGGGAGATTTGATCGACTCGCTCACCCTTACCATGAACCGCGCCCGTCAGGCCGCCATCACCAAGGAAATTATCGAGATCGTCAGCGGAGCCGCGGCACTGTAACACAAGCTCACGCGCAAGCGGGGCAAACAAATTCGGCTGCACAGGTTTCTGCTTCAAGGCCCGCCTTGAAACCTTGAAACCTTGAAACTTTGAAACCAGGTTTACGCATATGCCAGAGAATATTGGACACGTCATCAAAATCGCCGGGCCCGCCGTGGACGTGCAGTTCACCGAGGCAGCCATTCCCCTCATCTACACCGCTCTTCGCGTGGTCAGCGACGGCTTCAAGGTTCCCCAGCCCGTCAACGTCATTCTCGAAGTGCAGCAGCACCTCGGCGAAGGCCGGGTGCGCTGTATCGCCATGGAGCCCACCGAGGGCATGGTGCGCGGCATGAACGCCATTGACCTCGGCGGCCCCATCAGCGTTCCCGTGGGACGCCAGACGCTGGGCCGGGTCATGAACGTCATCGGCGAACCGGTCGATAGCCTTGGGCCCATCGCCTCGGAATCCCGCATGCCGATTCATCGTCTTGCCCCGGCTTTCGATGAGCAGTCCACCCGCGCCGAAATGTTTGAGACCGGCATCAAGGTCATCGATCTCATCCAGCCATTCCTCAAAGGCGGCAAAACCGGACTCTTCGGTGGCGCCGGAGTCGGCAAGACGGTCGTCATCCAGGAACTCATCCACAACGTGGCCAAAGAGCATGGCGGCTACTCGGTCTTCGCCGGAGTCGGCGAGCGCACCCGCGAGGGCAATGACCTCTGGCTCGAATTCCAGGAGTCCGGCGTCATCGTTGCCGGCGATCCCGCCAAGTCCAAGGCCGCGCTCATCTACGGCCAGATGACCGAGCCTCCCGGCGCGCGTCTCCGCGTCGCCCTCACCGGCCTCACCGTGGCCGAGTATTTCCGCGACGCCGAAGGCGCCGACACCCTGCTGTTCATTGACAACATTTTCCGCTTTACCCAGGCCGGCTCGGAGGTTTCCACCCTCCTCGGCCGCATGCCGTCGGCCGTGGGATACCAGCCCAACCTGGCCAGCGAAATGGGCGAGTTGCAGGAGCGCATCACCTCCACCAAGAAGGGTTCGGTCACCTCGGTGCAGGCCATCTACGTGCCCGCCGACGATTTGACCGATCCGGCTCCGGCCACCACCTTCGCTCACCTTGACGCCACCACCGTACTCAGCCGCGCGCTCACTGAAATCGGTATCTACCCCGCCGTCGATCCGCTGGCCTCCACCTCGCGCATTCTCGACGCGCGCATCGTCGGCCAGGATCATTACGACGTGGCGCAGAGCGTCAAACGCACCCTGCAGACTTACAAGGATCTGCAGGACATCATCGCCATTCTCGGCATCGACGAGCTTTCCGAAGAGCAGAAGCTCATCGTCTCGCGCGCCCGCAAAATTCAGCGCTTCCTCTCGCAGCCCTTCCACGTCGCCGAGCAGTTCACCGGCTTCCCCGGCAAGTACGTCAAGGTTGAGGACACCGTCCGCAGCTTCAAGGAAATCATCGATGGCAAGCATGACGCCATCCCCGAGCAGGCCTTCTACATGAAAGGCTCCATCGATGAGGTTCTCGCAGCCGCCGAGCAGATGAAGACGAAAGCGTAACCGACACGGGTACTCCGCGCGTGCCTGTTCCCAGGCGCCGCCCAGACTCAGGACATCATCATGGCAGACACCATCGAACTCGAAATCGTCACTCCGGAACGCCTGGTCGTCAAAGACCGCGCCGAACAAGTACAGATTCCGGGCCGCAACGGTTATCTCGGAATTCTTCCCGGCCACGCACCGCTCATCACCGAGCTCGCGGTCGGCGAAATCGTTTATGTCAACGCGGGCGTTTCCACCCGCCTGGCCGTCGCCTGGGGATTTGCCGAGGTTCTGGGCGACAAGGTCACCATCCTTGCCGAGACGGCCGAGTTGGCCGCCGACATCGATGTCGCTCGCGCCGAGGCCGCCCGCGACCGCGCCCAGGAGCACATCAAGAAAGCCGAGGACGCCGCCGCCTTCGAGGACGCCTTCGCCGCCCTGGCCCGCGCCGAAGCCCGCCTCTCGGTCGCCAAACAGCAGTAGCTAACTATTACGCGGAAGTGTTCCGACGAAGGACAGGTGGCCCACATTCGCCCGCGGTTGGCGAATGTGGGGCTGTCGCTGTTGTTCCTGCTTTTGCTCCTAACCTTGAAACCTTGAAACTTTGAAACCTTGAAACCTTGAAACCTTGAAACCTTGAAACCTTGAAACCTTGAAACTTTGAAACCTTGAAACTTTGAAACCTTGAAACTTTGAAACTTTGAAACCTTCCCGCGCCGCCGATTCCCCATTTGTCACAACCCCGCATCCATTACTTCGCCGCCAAGGATACGAGCAGAAAAGCTACCACCTTGGTCAGTGAATCGTTGGCCGCATCCGGGTTCCAGGCCATGTAGCCCTCTCCATTGATGGCAGCCGGATCGCGGTACCGCAGCGGCGGCGCATTGCGATTGAACCCATGGGTGGCGCCGGGATATTCGACCGTGGTCACTTCGAAATTGTACTTTGTCGCAAGCAGGCGCTTCAGTTCAGGAACGGCCTCACCCTCGCCGTAGGAGTCCGCGGTCCCATAGAAAATAATCATCGGAGCTCCGGTCATCCCTCCCCCGCTCTTTTCCAGTCGCGATAGAAACGGTTTGCAGACCGGATAAAATGCCACATGGGCGGCGAATCCCTTCTCATCTCCCATCCATTGCTTGCGATTGGCCTCCACGGCGGTTCTCAAGGTGATGCCGCCGCCCATGGAAAAGCCCATAATGCCGATGCGCGCCGGGTCGATGGCCGGCAGTTTTCGTAGCTCCTTCAAGGCCGCAAAGGCCAACGGCAGAAAAGTTTCGTTGCGTGGCCGGTCGAGCGCGGAGTTATAAATCCCGGTCTTGAAATCGACTTCGAAGATCGCGATGCCCGCATTCAGCAGCGCTTCCCGGTAAAACGCGCCCCGCGAATCGATGCCCGCGGTGCCGTGAACCATGACGACGGCGGCCGACGGCCCCGGACTTTTCTGCGGCAGATACAGTGTCCCCGAGACCCTGTACGCCCGGTCCTTATCGAGCGAAGAAAACTCAATCCTGGTTCCCGCCGTGGACGCTGCGGCGGAGATGACAAAAGCAGTAAGAAAAACCGTGAGCAATCCGGACCACCTCATGTGTCTCATCACGAGCCTCCTGCAAGTAGCAATGGATTTTTCCATGATTCCTACTCGCATCTCTTACGCCATATCCTTCTCCACGGCAAGCTTTCAACGCCGTTCAGCCTGGCGACTGGTGCCGATCCCGGAATCAGCGGCTGGCGCTCACCTCTGCAATTCCCTTGAAAGCGGGCATCCCGCGTCCAATCCGTACCCGCCTCTGCTACACTCATCCGTTCGCCGCATCTTCACTTCGGTGCATCCGCATCAGGAGGCAGCACCTCATGTCGATTGAAACCATCGGCGTCGTCGGCGCCGGAACCATGGGCAACGGCATCGCTCACGTCTGCGCCAAGGCTGGATTCAGCGTGGTTCTGCTCGAGGTAGAGCAGCGCTTTCTGGATCGCGGCCTCGCCACCATCACCACCAATCTCGCCCGCGAAGTGGAGAAAGCCAAACTCACCGCCGCCCAGCGCGACGCCGCCCTGGCCCGCATCCAACCAACGCTTTCGCGCGATGCGCTCACCCGCTGCCAACTCGTCATCGAAGCCGCCAGCGAGCGTTTTGAGGTCAAGCAGCAACTCTTCCAGCAGCTCGACCGGCTATGCCCGCCGGAAGCCATCCTCGCCTCCAACACCTCGTCCATTTCCATCACCAAACTGGCTGGGCAAACCCAGCGCCCCGATCGCGTCATCGGCATGCACTTCTTCAATCCCGTTCCCGTCATGAAGCTGGTGGAAATCATTCGCGGCCTGGCCACCAGCGACCAAACCTGCGCGGCCGTCAAGGCCGTCGCCAGCCGCCTCGGCAAAACCGAAGTCGAGGTCAACGACGCCCCCGGCTTTGTCAGCAACCGCGTTCTCCTGCCCATGATCAACGAGGCGATTTATGCGGTCATGGAAGGCGTCGCCACCGCCGAGGCCGTCGATGAGGTCTTCAAACTCGGCATGGCTCATCCCATGGGTCCGCTCGCCCTCGCCGACTTCATCGGCCTCGATGTCTGCCTCGATATTCTGCGCGTGCTGCAGAGCGGACTGGGCGATCCCAAGTACCGGCCCTGCCCGCTGCTCATCAAGATGGTCGATGCCGGATGGCTTGGCCGCAAGTCCGGCCGCGGTTTCTATAACTACGACTAGAGCGGATGCCGGGCGCACAAAAAGCGCGGGCCTCGTGCCCGCGCCTGCTTTCCCCCTGCTTCAATTCATTTCCCGGCCGCCTTCGCCGCCGCCACGTCATCCGCCGACGGCCCGTACACGCCCGGAACCTTCAGCCCGGCCTGGCGCATCAGCACCGTCATCTGCGCGCGATGGTGTCCCTGGTGGGAGATCAGCATTCCGAGCACCGCGCCTTTGCGGAAGCTGCGGCCAAACATCGGAATCTCGTCGCCCAACTGGGCGTCGCTCCATTGCCCCGCCACCGCATCCGCAACCTGTTGCGCGTTGTGCCCGTAAGCCGCAATAATGGCGGCCACCGTGGCCGGCGCCGGCGCATCCGTGGGCATCGGCAGCAACCCCGCATAGGCCGGAATCTTGGCAATGCTGCCCGTGATGTGCACCGCCAGCGAACCCAGGCTGTAACCGCCCGGCGCAACGCTTTGTGCCAGCGAGGCATCGTTCAAGGCGCCAAACACCCGCAAGGTGGATGCGCTTTCTGTCTTCCACGCCGATAGAAAATCTTCCACTCTTCTGAACATGCCTCAAACAATAGTCCCCGCTTCCGGATTCTGCAAGCCGCGCCGTCCTGGGTTGTCCCTCCTGGCCTGAACGGTTAGAATCGCTCGGCAGGGACCGTGCACGTCATGACAGACTCCAAGCCTGAACGCTTTCCACTTGCCTTTTATCTTTTCGCGCTTTTTCTTGGCGCCGGATGCGGCCTGCTCCACGTTCTGGTGGAAACCATGGACGAGCCCGACCCGCTGCTCTCCGCCCTGGCCGTCACCGTTTGCACCATGCTGCTCGGCATCCTGCGTCCCGCGCGTCCCTGGCGATGGGTCCTGTTCGTGGGCGTCCCGGTGCCGCTGGCGATTCTCATCGCCAGCCTGGTGATTCCCACCGCGCACTTCACCCGCGCCAGCATTGCCGGCTCCATCCTGGTTTCTCTCCCCGGATGCGCCGGTGCCTTCGGCGGCGCGCTGCTGCGCCGCAAGGTCTCTGAAATTTTTTTCGCGGGCAAAGTCTGACTCCGGCCTCGACCGGCGCCCCAGGGCAATCATGCGAATGGCCGCCCGGCCGGGCAGCCATTTCACTTTAGTATTTTGCCCTGCGTAGTCTGCCGTCCGGCGCCTGCCGTCAGGCTTGCAGGAAGCCGCAACGCTAGCTTTCCTGCGCCTGCTGTTCCAGTTCGCCGCGTTCCAGCCTCTCCTGGCAGCCAATGCAATGCCGCGCCCAGGGAACCGCCTCCAGGCGCCGCTCGTTGATCTCCTTGCCGCACTGTTCGCATTCTCCGTAGATGCCTTCGGCAATGTTTGACAGCGCGTGTTCCACCATCTGCAGAAACTGGCGGTCGTTGCTGCTGCGTGCAAACAGAAACTCCTTCTGGTAGGAGCTCGAGGCGCGATCGGCAATATCCTGCGCGGAATCGCTATTCTGCGCGGCGCGGCCGTCCTCCTCGGTACGGGCAACGCTCGCGCGCAAATTCAGACGTCGGGTTTCCAACAACTGCCTATAGTGTTCGAGTTTTTGTTTTTCCATCATGTCAGTCCGCTCTTCCAAGTCATTCGCCTCAGTGCCTGCCACAAACCGAAAATCATATGCGCAGCCCGCCGCGGCGGTCAATGCAATTGCTGCACCGCAATATCCTTTCTGTACAAATTTAGGATGCTGCCCGAAGCCGATTCGAAACAGGGAATCACCGCCCCCGCCCGTGCCATCCCGCCTTCATCAAAAAAGCGACCCCGAAGGGTCGCTTTCTGAAAGAGGCGAGGGAGGGTGGGATCTTTCGGCAGGAGAATTTAGGTGCCGCTCCGTTCGACTGGAGCATGCCTGAGAAGTCGATACTTCTTGAGAGGGACTTTCATTTTGAGTTGCGGCCTCTTTGTTGCCCATCCATGGGCACGTCCGGGGCCAGCGAACCGCAATTTTCAATAATCTTGGGAAAAATTCCTAAGCTATTAAAAATAAATTTGTTCCCTCGAATCGAACCCTTCGAATCCACACTTCTCACTTCGCAAACAGTCAGAAATTATTTTGAAGTTGGTATCACACTACCACTAGTTGGCAATCGCAGTCTTCTTCTTGGCGATATCCTGTTCTTCCATTACCTTGATCTTGTTAAGAAGAGCCTTATAACTGACCTTCAGAATCCTGGCCGCCTGCCGGCGGTTCCACCGCGTCTCCCGCAGCACCCGCTCAATCGCCTCCCGTTCCGCCGCCATGGCGGCGCGGCGTCCGATTTCCAGCAGGGAAAGCGACGCCTCTTCGCCCCCGCCGGCCGCATCGCCAATGTCCGTCTCGGGTGCCGCAGCTGCCGGAGCGGCTTCCGCCATGGCGCTGTCGTTCCCATTCAGGGCCGGAGGCAGCGGCTTGTGGTTGGAGAGCTCGCGAATGATCTGCGATTCATTGCCCACGATCACGTAGCGTTTTACCAGGTTTTCCAGCTCGCGAATGTTGCCCGGCCAGTTGTACTCCATCATCCGGCTCACCGCAAAATCGGTAAACGGCGGCGGCTGCTTGCCGTAGTACTCGCTGTACTTGCGCATAAAGAAATCGAGGAAAATCGGAATCTCCTCGCGCCGCTCGCGCAGCGGCGGAATGTGAATCGTAACCACGTTGATCCGGTAGAACAGATCCTCGCGGAACGTGCCCTCTTCCACCGCGCGTTCCAACTGCTGGTTGGTCGCCGCCAGCACCCGGACGTCCACCGCGATGTCGCGCTTTCCGCCCAGGCGGGCGAATCCCCCATCCTGCAAAACGTGCAGCAGCTTGGCTTGCAGCGCCGGATGCATCTCGCTGATTTCGTCCAGAAAGATGGTGCCGCCGTGGGCCAGGTCAAACTTGCCCAGCTTCTGGCGGTTGGCGCCCGTAAAGGCGCCGGCTTCGTAGCCGAACAGTTCGCTCTCCAGCAATTCGTGCGGAATGGCCGCGCAGTTCACCTTCACGAACGCCTTCTCGCGGCGCAGCGAGCGTGAGAAAACCATCCGCGCCACCACTTCCTTGCCGGTGCCGCTTTCGCCCTGGATCAGAACCGTGGCGTTGGTGTCGGCCACCTGCTCAATGGTGTTCTTCACGTCCTCCATTTTCAGACTGGTGCCGAACAACATGCTGAAGTCGCTGTTGCGCCGGACCTGGTCCCGCAGTTGGGTCACTTCCTGGCTCTGCCGCTGTCCTTCCAGCAGGCGAGCCAGCCGCTGGTCCAGCGCATCCAGATCAATCGGCTTGCCGATAAACTCGTCGGCGCCCAGCTTCGAGGCGCGGAAGATCATCTCCGGGGCGCCGCTGCTGCCGGCCATAATCACGGCAACCTCGGGCTTGATCTGCTTCAGCCGCTCCAATGTCTCCATCCCGTCCATGCCGCGCGCATCGGCGTCCAGCAGCACCAGCGCCGGATCCAATACCCGGAACATCCGGATCGCTTCTTCGCCGCTCACCGCCGAGCTGACCTCGTAGCCGTGCCGCGCCAGGTGCGCGCCCAGTGACTTTGACCGGGCGCGGTCATCGTCCACAATCAATACCTTCGTCCTGCCCGCGGCCTCCATGCTGAACCCTCTGCGTTCCTTCTCAAGCGCCCGCGTCCCGCGGGAATCTCCGCCGGCGTGCGCGAGCCTGCGCCGCTCAATTCTGCAATGACGCTCCAGAGCCGCTCCAGCCCTGGACTGCCTCTGACCCGTCAGGCCTGACGCCCGCCTCGAATGAAGCGTCAGTTCTTCGCCCGCGAAGTCACCCGCGGTCCCAATCTGACTCGCAATTCCACTCAAGGCCGTTGATCCAGATTTTAAGAGTTGGCAGAAAAATGTCAACTGTAAGTACCCTGCTACCACTTATCGCGGATTTCTTGCCCGCCAAGACCGATCGCCGCGCACGCAGAAGAGGCTGGCGTCGGCCAGCCTCTTCGGTGCGTCCATTCCGCCCGCGCTCAGTTGTTATTGAGCACGGTGCGAACCTTGCCCGGACTGGGCATGAAGTGGTACGGCGGCCAGGGACCTGAGATCGAGATCTCCACGTCCTTGAACTGGCGCAGCGCGCTGGAATACCGGCTCTGGTATTTTTCCACCCCGGCAGACTCGATCAGGTGGGCAATGTCCAGCACCATCCCGGTGTCCACCTTCTTGCAGGAAACCTCTTCCTGCAGCGGATTCAGCAGCTTGTTGACCTGCACGGAGAGCGCCCGCGCGCGCGATTGACGTTCGCGATCGCGGCTCGCCTGCGCCTTAAGTTTGGTCAGGTACTCGCCCCCGGCCTTGTGTGGCAGCACGGCCAGCACCGTGGCGATCGCCGCACCTTCGCGCACCGTCAACTTGATATGCATTTCGCTCTTGCCGCGCAGCTTGGCAATCGAATCCGCAAAGGTTTTCTTGTTGTTGCGGATCGCCTGGCGCAGCGCCTCGTCGGACTCAAACACCGTCCCGAACTTGAACGGCAGCAGGGTCGCCACCTTGAAGCATTCGCTCACAATCCGCGCGTGTTCCATGGCGGATTGCTGGGTCAGCGGGTATCCATGCTCAATTTCGCTCACAATCACTACAAACTCGCCGCACGGGAAGCCCCGCACCGGATTTGAATTGACTCCTTTAAGACTCTCGATCAGAAATGGGCGGCGAACCCGGCCTTGCTGGAAGTTCGCTTGTTCGCTGATGCAGTACGCGTACCACGCCATTTTCGCTCTCCAACGATTCCCGGCGGAGCTTGCACCGCGGGATCAGGACTAGCTTCAACTCGGTTGGTAACAGCTTTGGGAATATTACTTTCGGGGAAGGCCGTTCATACCGTTTTATGATTTGCTGTTGTTTCGGTTGCTGGAAAGCCTGTTCAAGCTTCCGCAATACTTCCAGATCGTTCCTCTTACTGCCATCCTGCCAGTTCATCGAGGAATCTGCCCTCTGGAATCCAACCCACAACTTGAGCCTGCGAATTACAGCCAATTCAAGGTGGTTCTTGCCACTTCAATCCTAGAGTGAATTGCGGAAATTAGCAACCAAAAGTAGAAATTTGTCATTAAACGGGACTGGCTTCCGAGCCGCGGAAAACCCGGAAATCCCGCCCAATTCATCCAGAAACACTCAGACTTCGATCAATTCTGACCTCGCCCCCGGGCGCAGCCATTCTCCAGCCGGTCCCACCGCACCGCCGCGGCGATCCGCGCCCCGGCTGCCGCATCGAGGATTCTCGCCTGGATGGCAGGTGCCCCACCTTCGCCGCGGCTTCATGCGGCTAAGGTGGGAATCAGCGGGCTACGTCAATCAGGGAGTGGCCACCGCGCACTCTGTTCTGCGCCGTGGATGCGGCTGGCGTCCCCGTGGGGCCGCCGCTTGTCCTTCGGCAGTCTCAGCCTCAGCCTATCTGCGCGGCGAGCCTGAAGACGGCTTCTCGCGCCAGCAAGCCCAACTCCTGCCGTGCAGCGCCTCTAACGCTTCGCTTTGCCGGGCTTCCTCGCCGTTGGCTTGGCCGCTGTCCTGCTCGTCGCCTTCGCCCCTGCTTTCGCGGTGGTGGTTTTCACCTTCGCCGCGCTGGTTTTCGCATCCACTGCCGTCAACGGAGCTTTCTTCGCCGCCGTCTTGGCCGCCGCGTCCGGCTCGGCTTTCGGCGGGTTCGCCGGAGTTTCGCCGCCTGGCGCCGCGACCTCGGCCACGCTGGCCTCGGAGGCAATCGCGTTGGCCGCCACCGCCTTTGCCTTGGGCGCAACCACGGTCGGAATCGGCGCCGAGTTCTCCACCCCGACCGCTCCCAACTGGCGCAGCAGCACCTGCCGGATCAGGTCGATCGGCGCCGGTTTCCCGGTCCAAATCTCAAACTGCCGCGCCGCCTGATGCACGTACATCTCGGCTCCGCTGATGGTGCCGCAGCCTTTCGACTGGGCCAGCTTCAGCAGCCGCGTTTCAATCGGGTTATAAACCGAGTCGAACACCCACAGCGCGTTCAGTTCGTGTTCTTCCAGCGGCGTCGAAACATCGGCGCCCATTCCTACCGGGGTCGCGTTGAAGATGATGTCAAAACTCAGCTTCGGCAATTCGCTGCGCTTCACCGTGTTGGAACCGGATTGCTTGGCCAGGGTCAGCGCCGTCGCCGCGGTGCGGTTCAGGATCGAGACCTCGGCGCCCTTGGCCCGCAGTCCAAACACCGCGGCACGCGCCGCGCCGCCGGCGCCCAGCACCAGCACGCGCGCGCCCTGCAACGGAACCCGTGGTTCAATCGCGGCCACAATCCCGTACACATCCGTATTGAAGCCGAACAATCTGCCGTCCTTGCCCCGCACAATGGTGTTGCAGGCGCCCGTGCTTTGGGTCAGTACGTCGCTATTGTCCAGATGTTCCACAATCGCCTGTTTGTAGGGCATGGTCACGCTCAGGCCATCCAGCGGCAGGTCGGTGGTGGTGCGCAGAAGATCGTCCAGCCCCTTGGCCAGCAGGGGCAGGTACACGGCGTTTACATTCTCCCGGCGGAAGGCCGAGTTCATCACCCACGGAGACATCGAGTGCGACACCGGATCGCCGCCAATTCCGTAAACCTTGGTCACCGGCTCAATCTGGTCGATGCGGTAGAAGTCCCGCAGCTCGCGGTAAGTCGGCTGCCCCGGAGCTGTCTCCTTGCCGTGTCCCGTCGAGCCGAAGGTGAATGCACCTCCGGCTCGAATTCCCAGCACCCGGCTCAGCATTCCTTCCTCGCCCATGCAGGCTCCAACCATCGGATACTCGGAGCTGTGCTGTCCCAGGAAGCGGGTCATCAGCACGTTGTCATGCAGGCAGGTGGCCGTGCCGATCAGCTTGTAAAAATCAGCGTTGAAGGCGCGCATCCGCGCAAACATCTCCTCCAGCTTGGTCGTGCATTTGTAGTCGTGGCTGGAGAGAATAATCGCGGCGCGAGCCCGTAGCTCTTCCCATTCCGCGCTGCTCATCGCCTCGGCGCTTTCAATCTCCACGTCCACGGCCAGACAACCCGACTCCGTTGCCTTGCGCAGCACCTCGATCTGGGCCTCCACCGTGCCGTGGAATCTGCCTCCGCCCTCCACCCTTCGGCAGGTCGCAATCAGAATCGCGTCCGGACGAATCTCCGCCAGCCGCCGCAGCCGACCCAGCGCCGACATGGGATTCTTCAGATGGTCGAGCCGAAGTTCAAGCAGCGCATTGTCGCGCAGAACCGTCTCCGCCCGGTTGACCAGGTCGGCGGCGTCCGTAGCCGTGATCGCAACGCAAATCCGCGGAATGCGAAGGCGGAGGGAGCGTGCAGCGTAGTTCATCGGTGGAACACTCATTTGTGGGCAAATGGTAAAGGTGCAATCGGCAGGTTGCAATGCCTGAATGCATTTTCCTGTTCAAAATAATCTGGAAACCGCAAAGGTGCCCTTTCAGTCAACCACAGCACTTATGCCCGCTTGACCACCGCTCCCGCCTTTGTTAGCTTCCGGTTACAATCATGGACGGGCAAACCCGGCAAGCGCCGCAGCCCGGCTGAAACGAGAGCATGGAATGAAACCACTGATCCTTGCAGTCACTTTCCTGTCCGCTACCCTGTGGGCGCAGTCCGGCGCCAAGCCGGACCTTCCCTCCACCACCGCTCCCGCCAACGGTCCCAGCTACAGCCAATTGCATTGCTCCGGCTTTGTTACCAGGGAATCCATTCCGCGGACCAACTATGTCCTCGGAGCCAAGGAAAGTCCCCACGAGGATCGTTTTCCAGGCCGCACCCGCCTCTTCCTGGCAGGTCCGGGACTGGTGGAAGGACAGCGCTACACCGTTCTGCGCCAGATCAGGGATCCCAACATCGAAGACGCTTCTCCCAACGAGCGCCGGAATTTCGCCAGGCTCGGCGGAATCTACGAGGACATCGGCTGGGTGACCGTGCGTTCCCTCGACCAGAACGCCGCCGTCGCCAGCTTTGACTTTTCCTGCACCACCACGGTTCCCGGCGACCTCATCGTGCCTTTCCGCGAAAAACCGGCCATCCCAGTCCGCACCACCGAGCCCGAGCTCGCCTCCTTCCTTCCCAACACCCGCGCGGTTCGCGGAGAGATCCTCGCCGCCCGCGACTTCCTCTCCGTCCTCGGCAGCGGCCAGACCGTCTACACCAACTTCGGCAGCGCCAAGGGAGCCAAACTGGGAGATTACCTCTATGTTTTGCGCGGCTACACCGCCGGCGATCTCAACCGCATAGATCGCGCCTCCGAGCGTCTGCCCAAGGGAGCCGAAGATACCTCCTATAAGCCTGCCAAGATCACCGAGGGAGCGCAGGCCGCCGCCCCGCTTCACGTCCTGGGCGAAGTCATCGTCATCGACGTCACCGCTGACTCTTGCACCGCGATCATTACCCGCTCCTTCGCCGAAATCGGCCTGGGAGACCTGGTCCAGAAAGAAGACTAGCAGCCCAGGCGGACGGCCCACATCCGCCTGCCGCGGCAGCCTACCTGCTCGACGCACTCCATTCGAGTCCCATGGCAGCGGCGAGCGGCGGCGGGCTCAACAGCAGAAGAAGGCACCAGCCTTCTTCCAAAGGAAGCGCATCGATGCCACCACCCGGCCCCGTAGATCCCCGTGAGGAACTGTGGAAGGCTGTTTTCGATACTTACTACGACAGCTTGTTCGAAGAGATGATGGCAGACTCCCTGATGAGTAAATGGAGCGGGGTGGACGAGGTGACAAGAATCTTGGTGATGGCGACCGCGACCGGTTCCGCCGTCGCAGGATGGGCACTTTGGAGCCAGCCGGGTTTCAAGGCCCCGTGGGCGGTAATTTCAGGAATCGCAGCCCTGCTCTCGATCATACACAGTACCCTGAACATCCCCGGAAAGCTGAAAGCGCATGCCGCGGAAAAAAGGATTTTTGCCGCGCTAAGGATCGATTTGGAGACGTTTCGGATTAGAATGAAGATAGACCCGGACGGGTTTGACATGAGGCAATTCACGGACGAGTTCCTCAAGTATCGGCAACATTTCTCAGAGTGCGTTCAGCAGACCTCGAGCGACATAATCAGGCTTGCGTGGCTTGAAAACAGGATCCAGTCAAAGGTGGACGAACGGCTGTCGAACGAACTCGCACAGTAAAAGGAGAGACATGGCAACCACGAAACCAATGTTAAAACGGGGCGGCGGGGGCGCTCCACGCCCCAAGCCACAGCCTGCGCCGCTCAAAGCGCCAACCTCGGCGCCAAGCCCTGCATCGCCCAGCACGAATCGTGATCGATAGTATCCGAAGAGATTTTCTTCGGTCAAAGAGAGCGGGCAACCACGGCCAAAGCCTTTGCCTGGCCCGCTCAAAGTACGATCCGCCCCGGCCCTGGCTCCGGCACAGGCCACGCAAGAAAAGAAGTAACCCGGCCGGCCCAGCGGCTGCGATTTCCTACCTACCCCCGCGCTTACTCTTCCGTTCGGCCCCGGCCTCGTAGCGCTTCCGCGCTTCGTGCCTGGATTCGCGCGGTCCCTTCGCGGCCAACCCCACGCAATTGCGCCTTCATCCCAGGCTCTGCGCTCCGCTCGCGCCGGGTCTTACCCGCCGCTGCCCTTCGAATTCTCTACCTTGTCCTTGTCCGCTCTCATATATGCTATCGAGTGGGCGCGATTCGGCGCGTCCAGCCCCGGTGCATCGAGACTCACCATTCGAGGGATTTGCAACATGGCTTTGATCCATAGCTTGATCGCAACAAGAAACATGATTCGGAGCCGTTCACTCTTCCTGCTGCTTTCGGCCATGTTGATGGCGAACGTCCTTTTTCTTTCTTCCTCTGCTCTGGCTTTGACTCCCATTGCCACCACTACGACCCTGGCCGTATCGCCGGCCAGTGCCACCGCGGGCGCGGTGATTACCTTCACCGCCACGGTGACCTCCGCCGCCGGAACCCCGCTCGGCGCCGGCCAGGTCGTCTTCTGCAATGCCGGCGCGGCCCACTGTGATGACGCGGCCGTGCTGGGCGCCGTCGGGCTCACGACCAGCGGGACCGCAACCCTGCGCCGCGCCCTGCCTCCGGGAACAACCACGGTCGCAGCCGTATTCCAGGGCACCACCTCCAACGCCGCGATCTACACCGCCAGCACCTCCACCGTGCAGACGGCGGTCGTGACCGGCCAGGGGCCCATCATCGCCACTGCCAACACCTTCCCAACTCTCGGGTCCAGCGCCGCCGGGATCGTTGCCGGCGACTTCAATAACGACGGCTATCCCGACCTCGCCATCGCCGACGCCTCGGGCATCATCCAGGTCTTCCTCGGAGACGGCGCCGGCGCCTTCGCCGCGGGAGTTTCATTCAACCCCTTTGCCGGCGGCGGAGCGGCCGAAGGCGTCTCGCTCGCCACCGCTGATTTCAACGGCGATGGCAACCTCGACCTGGTCGTAAATGGCCATTACATCCTGCTCGGCAATGGCGATGGCACCTTCACCCCGGGAACACCGCCGCCGAATGCGGTTGGAACCATTGCCCAGGTCGCCGACTTCAATCGCGACGGACACGCCGATATCGTCGTATACTCCGGAGGCTTTACCGTCCTGCTTGGCAACGGCAACGGAATCTTCAGGCTGGGACCGGTCACCGGATCGACCGGGGTCGGAGTTTTCTTCGCGGTTGGCGACTTCAATGGCGACGGCATCCCGGATATCGCCGTCACCGGCGGCGCCGCCTTGGGAGTTCAGATTCTGCTCGGCAACGGTGACGGATCGTTCACCGCCGGAGCTTCCTACCTCACCGGCGCGGGACTGGACGCCGAAGGCATCACGGTTGCGGATTTCAACGGCGACGGCAAACCGGACCTCGCCGTTTCCGACTCCTTGAACCAGACCGTCACCATCCTTACCGGCAACGGAGACGGCACCTTCACCCCCGGAACTCCCGTCAGCGCCGGATTACCCGCCGGTTCGACCGCCAAACTCCACCAGGTGGTGGCCGGGGATTTCAATGGCGATGGTAAAACCGACCTCGCCCTTGTCGTCGGCTGGGAGGCCGCGGGCGACCCCAGCCTTTCGCTCCTGCTGGGCAATGGAGACGGCACCTTTGGCGCGCCCGTCACCTTCACCGCCGCGCCGCCAAACGCGTTCTACGAACAAGCCGCCGCCTTGAGTGATTTCTTCGCAACCGGCAACTCCGCCATCGCCCTGCTCACGGGCGTATCGCCCTCCTACGTCACAGTTTTGGAGAATACCTCTAGCGGCTGGACGCCGGTCAAACTCCTGCCCACCATCACCTGGGCGGCCCCGGCGGCCATCACCAATCCCACGCCCCTCAGCGCAACCCAGTTGAACGCCACCGCCAGTGTTCCGGGCACATTCGTCTACACCCCGCCAATCGGCACGGTGCTTCTCGCGGGGACGCAAACGCTAGCCGCGACCTTTACTCCGGCCGACACCGCCGACTACAGTCCAGCCGAGGCGATGGTCGCGCTCACCGTCAACCCGGCTCCTCCGGTCACCTACGTGGTCGCCGCCAGCACCCTCTCGGTCACCGGCAGCGCCAACATCAACCTGTCTCTGTACTCCACCAATTACGCTGGCACGGTTTCCTTCGCAACCACCGTCACATCGACCAACGGCACGGCCTCCAACGTCACCGCCGGCGCTCCCTCGGTCACGTTGACCAATGGCGGATCCGCAAGCACCGTGCTCACCATCACCGCCGGTGCAAACGCCGCCAACCACGTCCCAGCCACCAGGTGGCCGGGCGGCAGCCTGGTCGTCTTCGGAGCCGTCCTGCTGGGTGCGCCGTTTACGCTTTGCCGGAAGCGGCTTCTGGCGCTTCTGCTGATCGCAGCGGCCATCGCGCTGGCAGGCTCCTCCATCGCCTGCGGTGGAATCTCAACCCCAAACCATTCCAACGTCCCGCGCTCTTACACCGTCACCGTGACTCCGGCTGGAACGGGAACCGTGACCAATCCTTTGCCGCTGACGATTTCGGTCACGGTGCGATAGGACGGTGCAATAGGAAGTTCCATCTGCCTCTGCCGGGTGCCCCACCTTCGCCGCGCGCTCTTTGCGCGGCTAAGGTGGGAGACCGCACACTCTCACCCCGCTGCGCCCTTGCCTCTGCCGAACCGCGGAGTGCGGCGCCGTCCTACTCCCGCAAACTCTCGCCCGGCTCGGTTTCTCCAAACACCTCTGCCGTGAATGCTTCAATCTTTGCCCCGCGCTTCCAACTGTCCGCGGCGAGTCCGGCTTTGCGGCAGGTCTGCGCCAGAAAGGTTTCCCGATCCCAGCCCCACTCCCCGGGCACCTGCGGCAGCAGCAATCCACGCCGTCCTTCGTGGCTCACCATCAGGCCGTGCCTGCCCACCACCACGTCCTCGGGCGCAATCCTCGACATCGGCGACAACACGCTGATCTCTACTTGCAAGCGTTCCAGTTCAGCCTCGGTCACCGGAGGAAAGCGCGAATCCTCCAGGGCGGCCGCGCGCGCCGTCTCGCGGATCGTCTGTTCCAGCGGCGCCATGGCCAGTACATATCCAATGCAGCCGCGCAACTGGCCATTCTCATGCAGAGTAGTGAACGCGCCGCGCGCTTCCCGCAGATGGGGAGTGGCCTCGGGTATGCGCAACGGCTCCCGCCGCCCCTGGCCGCGGACCGCCGCGCCAATCGCCAGGTGCGCCAGCCGCAGCAGCCAGCGGCGTTCTGCAGCGGAGTACTCAGCAGGGAAGCCGGTCATGGCGCAACCCTGCAACTTCGAAATCGTTAGTCATGGTTTTTCACCTTTAGGTCGCGCGCACGTTCTTGTCGTCCTGCCGCTTGATCACAAACGGCAGTGCGGCGCGCCGCTGCCGGCTCTTCAGCATCGCCTCTGACCAGAACGCGCGGAAGTACGCCATGGCCGAAAGCACCGAGACCCCCATCATCAGCCAGATGGAGGCACGCGCCGTCGCCACTCCGGGAAGCATCGCGCCTCCCACCGGCCAGCGCGGCCAGGCGTGGGCCATCAGCACCGCCACCACCGAAACCACCTGCACCACCGTCTTCAATTTTCCCGTCTTCCGAACCCGCAGCGTCATGCCTTCCTGCACCGCCACCGAGGTCAGTCCGGTTACAAGAAACTCCCGCCCCACAATCACCACGGCCATCCACCCGGAAACCAGCGCCGGAGCAAAATACACCAGGGTGATGTAGGCGGTGGCCACAAGCAACTGGTCGGCCAGTGGTGAGAGCAGCGTGCCCAGCGTCGTCACCCGGTGGGTTCGCCGCGCCAGGTACCCATCCACTCCGTCGGTCAGCGAAGCCAGCAGAAACACCGCCGCCGCCAGCACTTCCTGCCTGCCGTGCGCCCCCTGGAAACCATGGCTCGAGAGGATCCAGAGAAACAGCGGCACGCAGCAAATGCGTACCAGCGTGATGGAGTTGGGTAGATTCACGGAAATTGGAACGTGGCACTGTCGCCGCCAGCGCTTCGACTATACGGCCTGCACCAGCGACTTTCAAGGCGCGCCGCCCGCGCCTGCAAACCATCCCGGCTGCGCGCCGTCCTTCTAGTTTTCCGGCTTGCCCGCCGCGGACTCGGTCAACCCCGCGGCAGCAGCCTGTGGCCGCTCGCCATCGCGATTCACCATGTCCTTCAGTTCCTTGCTCGGTTTGAAGAAAGGAATTTTCTTCGGAGGTACCTCGACACGGTCGCCGGTCTTCGGATTACGCCCTACGCGTGGCTTGCGCTGCCGGGTCCGGAAGCTGCCAAAACCACGAATCTCGATTTTGTCTCCCGTGCGCAGAGCGCGCACCACGCTGTCGAAGATCGTTTCTACAATGACTTCGCTGTCCTTGCGGGTCAACTCGGCCAGTCGCGAAACTTCCTCGATGAGATCGGCTTTCGTCATGTCTTTGTTTCTCCGTGTAAGCGGATTTACCGCAGCCCGTCGCCGGGCATCGCAACCGATGGTTAAAACGTTGTCGAATGGGAGTTTACCACGCCTTCAGCAAAAAACATTACAACACAATCCACTCGCACCCAGCAACGCCTTGAACCCTGCTACCTCCGGAACAGCCGCCCCAGCATGCCGCCCAACCGTTGCAGGAAGCTCTCTTTTTTCACCGCGGGCTTGGTTTCCGCCGCAGGACTCACCGCCGGCAGCAGCGCCAGCGCCAGTTTCGAGTTGTCCGTCGAAAACGATAGCCGCGATACCGACTCGTAATAATCCTGCGCCGCCGCCTTGCCGCGATAGACAAACGAGCTGTCCACTTCCAGATGCGCCTCGGCGCCGCGGTTTGCCGCCGCCGGAGCCGCCGCCCGCGGAGCCGCCGCTGCCGCCGGACTGCTCCTGGACGCGCCCACCGCCGCGGCTTTCTCCGGGCATCCGCACTCCGCCGGAGCCGCCATCGCGCCGGAAATCTTTCCCGCCCGGAACAACACGCTCTTTCCCGGCGAAAGCTGGTAGGAGTCGCTGCCCATCATTTCCGTCACAAACACCGCCGCGTCGCCTCCCGGCAGCCAGCGCAGGCAGGTGTCTCCCGAGGAGCTCACCCGAATTGCCAGGTGGAAGGCGCCGGGGCTGATCATTTGCAGCCGGAAGTCCGGGGTCAGCAGCGAGTCCACCCCGCTGCGCACTTCGTAATCCAGTTCCATCGCGCCCGTGTTCAGCCCCAGCGCCAAGGCTTTGCTGCTCGGGTTCGCACTCACCGAGAGGCTCGTCTTGGGACAGATGCGCAAGCGCCCGCCGCGCTCCAGCTTCAACAGCGCGGCCACGTCTCCAGCCGCAACCTGCGATCCGCTGAGCACCCGCGTGCCGCCGGAGCCAGACCCCGCCGCGCCGCTGGCATCGCTTGCAAACACTTCGCCAATCGGCTGCTGCGCCTGGACGGACGGCACAGCCGCCAGCATCAGACCCAGCCACAACATGGCTTTTCTTAGCTTCAAGCAATCGATCACGGAATCGGGGGCGCGTCCTTGGCCGGAATAACATTTTGCTTTTCGTCTTTGGCGACAAATTCGTAACTGTTGATTGCGGCCGCAACCGCAAACTTGCTTCCGCCTTCGTTGTTCTCCACCCGGACCACCGTGCCGCTGCAACGCACGCTGATCGGCTCCGTCATCGTCACCTCGGTGGGCAACGTCACCGTAAACTCAATCGCCGAGTTCCGTTCCAACGCCCGGTCGCAATAAAAGCAGATTCCATGCGAGCTGACGTCCCGGCTCTCCGCCATCGCCTCCACCTGTCCGCCCGAGGTCGTATTCACCGTCACCGGAAGTTGGAGAGGAAACCGCCGGATTGCGCGTTTTTCTTTTGCGTCCGCATCGTCCATGGCAAACATCGCAGAAACTCCTTCAAGCTACAGCTTACGTTCCAACCCAAAAGTGTCAAGTCAGTAGTTCACCGCGCGCCCAGCTAATGGTAACCACCCATGCCCATCCCGGAACATTCCAGTCATCGCCGAACTGCCTTATCTGTCACCGAGTTGGCTGCAATCACCCTCCGCCCGCCCTGGCCTGCCTGCCGCAATCGCCGGGGCTGGCGCCGGCGGCCGCGCCGCTTTGCCTCCCGCTGCGGCATTGAGACAGCCTCCCAGGTAGCATATACTTTGGTAACTCTCTCTCCACAGGTCTGCCGTCCCGGAGTCCGGAGTTGGCGCAACGACTGCTTTGGCTGTGATTTCGAAACCTGCTCTCAACCGTTGAGGAGAGTCATGCAAATCAAGTTCTGGGGCGTTCGTGGATCGACTCCAACCCCGCAGTTGGAGAACATGCGATACGGCGGCAATACCTCCTGCGTCGAAGTCCGCGTCAACGACCACATCTACGTCTTTGATTGCGGCACCGGATTCCGCAATCTCGGCAAAAGCCTCATGGCCGAGCGTGGCTCCAATCCCATTTACGCCCACGTATTTCTCTCTCATTTCCATTGGGACCACATCCAGGGCATCCCTTTTTTCAAGCCCCTCTATGAGAACTCCGACAACTATTTCTTCTTCCACTCCTCCAGCCGTACCCGCGGCCTGCAGCGCGCCATCCAGGAGCAGATGGCCGATCCCTATTTCCCCGTCGACATGACCGAGATGGCCGCGCACTGCAATTTTTATGACATGGACGAGGAACGCGTCGCCTTCGACGATTGCATCGTCCAATCCATGTGGCTCAATCATCCCCAGGGATGCCTCGGCTTCCGGCTTGAGACCGACAACGGAATCTTCGTCTACGCCACTGACAACGAGCCCGGCAACGCCCACTTTGACCGCAGCGTGCGCAAACTCGCCGAAGGCGCCGACGTCCTCGTCTACGATGCCCAGTATCTCCCAGACGAATACCACGCCAAGCGTCTCGGCTGGGGACACAGCCATTGGAGGGAAGCCGTCAACATCGTGCTCGAGAGCGGAGCCAAGGAACTGGTCCTCTACCACCACGATCCCGACCACGATGACCAATGCGTGGACTCCATCGTGAAGTCCGCCTCCGAGTACTATGCGCGCGTCCGCGCCGCCCGCGAAGGCGACATCATCGAACTCTAGCCCCAGCGCCCTCCACTGGCGCTATTCCGGTTCTGTCCCTGGTGGCCCATTTCTGCCCGTCGTTGGCAGAGGTGGGGTAGTTGACCTTCGTCCTTGCGGTAGTTGACCTTCGCCCTAGCCGTTGTTCTTGCCCCGCTCTTGCCCCTAACGTTTCACCCCGAGCAACTTCTGCACAGCTCACCCATCCGCGCCTCAAAGCACTACATCTTCCACTCCCCGCCGCGGACTGGCTCGCGCCTTCCACCGCGGGTAGCCCATATAGAAAACAAAAGTCGGCTGCCACGCCGCATCGCCCAGAACTTCGGCCAGTAATGCAGCTCGCATCGCCGGCTGCGCCAGCAATCTCTCGCGGTCCACCATTTCCACCGACTCATTGCAGGGACGCGCCGCCACTCCGCGAGCCGTAGCCAGCAAATGCGCTCGCTGCCAGATGCGGCCCGCGAGCAGGCATTGTTCCTGCTCATAGCGGTCGCGCACCGCAATCACGCCCATCAGCGGCGCGCTCAGCATCAGCTCTTTGAAGCCATTGCTGCTTCTCCGTGACGCTGCCCACCGCAGCATTCCCGGCGTCATCATCTTGGCAATCGCGGTCGCAATCGGAGGCATCCCCGCGGCGTCGATGGTCAGCCCGTCGCGATATTTCTGGACATCGCTCCACCGCGTCCGTATCCAGCGATGGCTGCCACGCTGCACTCCGGGATCGGCATAAATCTCGTCATTCGCCGCCGAACTGATCTCGGCAATCTTCTGCCGCTCGGCCGCCGCGGTGAACAAAAAGATTCTTACCTCTGCTTCCGCGCTCGCCAGCCCGCTCAAATCCTCCACAAACGCCGGCGGAATCGCCTTCTCCGGGTGGTAGGGACTGCGATTCGTATGCCGCCGCGGGATCGCGTCGTAGAGTTCGTTGGTCTCGCCTTTCCCCACGGGAGCCTCCGGCTGGAGCATTGTCGTCGGCCGCCCATCCGCCGGCGCTGCCGCCAGTCCCACCCGCGCCAGCAGCTTTGCCGGCCCTCCGGCGGGAATCGGCCCAAGCTTTCCCGCAACCAGCCTGACGCTCGCCGCATAGCCGTTGGCGGCCGCGGCCAGCATCAGGTTCTCCAGCGCGCAGCCAATGCCAATGTGTTCCTCGCGCAGATACGGATCCAAGGCTCCCACGTTCCTCCGCGTGTCGATGTACACCTCAATCGACGAATTCTCCACCTTGAATAACCAGGGCTGCGTGTTGTGCGGGCTCGCCGCCAGAATCGCGGCTCTCACCAGTCCCAGCGCTCCACCGCCCGAGTCCGTGCGCCAATCCTTCCACGGCTGGTATGCCGCGCCTTCGCCCACGCTGAATACGCCTTGCTCCGAGGCCCGCCACACCCCGCCGCCCAACACCGCCACGCTGACAACGCCGGCTCCCTTCAGAAACGATCTGCGCTGCATCCGCCACCTCTCGCCCGTTGGCTGAAACCGCAACTATACTTCGGAAACATCTCTCCACGATGAATTTCTCCCGCCGCCGTGCGCCTCTCCGCTCTCGCGCCCAGCCCTCCGATTGTGGTAAATTGAACGGTTTACCCGTGCCTGCGTTCGACGGCGCGGGAACCGCTTTCTTCATCGGCCGGCAGGAGCATCGTTCTTGGAAAATCGCAGTGCGCAGCACCACAAGGATCGCCTCATCGAGGCGATCAAGGAAGAACTCGTCATCATCGTCACCGGTGAGCTTTCCGATCCCCGCATCGGCCTGGTCACCCTCAATGAAGTCATCATGGCGCCCGGCGGCAAAGCCATGCGCGTCTATGTCGCCGTCGGAGGCGACGAGCGCGAGCAGCAGGAGTGCGTCACCGCGCTCAATGATGCCGTCGGCTTCATCCGCCATCAGCTCGCCGATTCGCTCCGCCTCCGTCTCGCGCCCGACCTCCACTTCGTGCTCGACAACTCCGGCAAGTACGGCGCGCGCATCGACGAACTGCTCCACCGCATCGACAAGCGCGACAGGAAGAAGACTCCATGAACACTCTTGCCGAGGTGTTGCACGCGGTCCAGTCGCGCCAGCGCTGGGTGGTCACCTCCCACGCCCGGCCTGACGGCGATGCCGTCGGCAGCACTCTCGCCTGCGTGCAGATCCTGCGCGCCATGGGCAAGCAGGCCGACGGCTTCCTCGGCGGTGGCGTTCCTTTCATCTATCGCGGCCTGCCCGGCGCCGCCGCGCTCCGCACCGGCCCTGTCGATGCCGTCAACTATGACGGCGCGCTCATCATCGAGTGTGACACCATCCAGCGCGCCCAGATCGAGGGCCTCGACGGGTTGTTCTCGGTCGCCATTGACCACCATGGCACCGCGCTCGAATTTGCCGACGTCAACTTCGTGGTTCCCACCGCCGCCGCCGCCGCCGAGCTCCTCTATCGCTTCGCCCAGGCCGCCGCAGTGCGCATCACCCCGGACATTGCCACCTGCCTGTACACAGCCGTGCTCACCGATACCGGAGCCTTCTGCTACTCCGGCACCAACGCCGGAACCTTCGCCTTTGCCCGTGAAATGGTCCTCGCCGGAGCCGATCCCGCCGCCATCGCCCAGCAGGTCTACTTCTCCAATCCGCTCTCCAAGATGCAACTTCTCGCCCGCGCCCTCTCCAACCTGCGCTGCGATGGCTCCATCTCCTGGATGCATGTCTCCCAGGCCGACCTGCTCGCCAGCGGCGCCTCCGAGCAGGATTGCGAAGGCCTGGTGAACTGGGCGCTCGGTATTCATGGAGTCGAGGCCACGGCGTTTTTTCGTGAGAACCCGGATTCCACCTACCATGTCAGCCTGCGCAGCAAGGGGCGCATCGATGTCGCCCGCATTGCCCAGACCTTTGGCGGCGGAGGCCACGTCTGTGCCAGCGGCCACGCCATTGCCGGCCCCCTCGAGGCAGGCCACCGAGCGCGTCCTCGCCGCCCTTGGCCAAGCCCTTCACCCCGGCCGCGATCTCAACCCCTCCGCGTCCCGCGATTCCGCACCGCACGATTCCGCTGCTCCCCGTTCGCCATCTCTCAGCTGACCTGAGTTAGCCGCCTCTCGCTCTCGCCCCTGCCGCTGCCGATTCCGGTGCCCCATGTCTGCCTTCCGTTGGCAGACGTGGGGCCGGCGCCGTTGCCGTTGCTCCTGTCCCTGCCGTTGCCGTCGCTCTTGCCCTGGTTGTCGAGCTGCCATTCCGAGCCTCGCGAGCAATCCCAGCGCAGCGCAAATATCCCACGCCGTTTCCAAGGCACCTCACGCCTCAACTCCCCCATCTCTTTCCCAACAAAAAGGAGCGCGGATTTTATCCGCGCTCCTTCCGCATCCATTCCCGCCTCGTCTTACATGGGTTCTTCCACAATCTCAATCAAGAATCCAAATGCATATTCCGCCCGCGATTTCGGATGCACGAAGAACACCGTGGTTCCCCGCGAACCCGGCCGCGGCGCGGCGTCGAGGATGTTAAAACCGCTCGCTTTCATCGCGTCGAACGCCTTCTGCGCGCTCTTCACCCGGAATGCAACATGGGCAAAGCCGCCGCGTCCGCCGTTTTTGTCGATCAACTTCTGCACCGGGCTTTCCGGCGCCAGCGGCTCCAGCAACTGGATCAGGTTCGGGCCGTCGCCAATCTGCAGCAGCACCTCGCGAACCAGGTCCTTGCCGTGTACTTCCTCGCGGTGAAGTCTCGCGGAAACCCAGCATCTCGTAGGCTGCAACCTGCCCATCCAGTTGCCCCTGCGGTACTGAGATCGCAAAGTGGTCGATAAACTCGATTCCCGGTACGTCCTTCAATTCCGCCGCTACTGTCTTCTGCTCTGCCGATGTGCTCATCATTCAAACTCCACCAGAACCTGCTGTAGTTGCACGCCATCGCCCTGTGCAACCTTCACGGTCTTCACCTTGCCGCGCCACCGGCGAAGTCACGTTGGTTTCCATCTTCATCGCTTCCAGAACCAGCAGCAGGTCGTTCGGTTGGATCTGCTGTCCCGGTTGCACGTTTACCCGCGTCACCATGCCCGCAATGGGCGACCGGCAAACCTTGCTCTCGTCGGCCACCGGGGCATCGGCTGCCTTCGCCGCTGCTGCCGCTGGCGCCGCTCCTGCCGTCAGCACGGTCGCCGACGGCTGCGCCGGAATGTAATGCGGCTTCGGCGCCGTGTCGTCTTCCGTGATTTCTACTTCGACTTCATAGGTCTTGCCGTCGATCCCGATCTGTAGCTTCAATGTCTTTCTCCTCGCGCGCGGCGAACCCTTGCGCCACGCCGTCAGTGGAGCGCCGCATCCGCAATGCTTGCGGCCCAAGGCCCCGGCGCTTGCGCCCGGAGCGCTCCTGGTCTCCTCGCCTTAGCGCTGCAGGTGGTGCGAAGCCTGGACGATCGCCCGTCCCGTCTGCGCCCACGTATTCGACCGTCGGCATCAACCGGGCCGAGCGGATCTTCACCTTCTTGCCAAGGTAGGCCGTAACCGCCACCGCAATCAATGCCAGCGTCTCCGCCGAAACTGTCTCTTCCGCGGCTTCTGCCTGTTTCGGCAGCACTGCCTCCATGGCCTGATCCGCGCCGATAACTCCTGCCTCAGCGCCTCCAGCTCGGCATGCAATTGCTGCACTTCGGCTTCGGTCGCCACTGCCGGCTTCGCAGCCTTCTTTCTCGTCATTGTCGTTTCCATTGTCTTCTCCTCGCCTGGCGTCGGCCGCCGCGGGGACCGTTGCCGGCAGCCGCGGCGGCAAAGTTTGCCGTCCGCCCTGCTGCCAGCCGTCGCTTTTGGCCCCTGCCGGTCGCGTCGCCGCGATTAAAGCGGAATCAATCCGTGTTTCTTGGAAGGCCGCAGTTCGCGCTTGGTCTCCAGCGCGCCCAGTGCCTGCGCCAGAGCCCGCCGCGTCTGTGAAGGCTCAATCACGTCGTCCACCAATCTGCGCCCGGCGGCCACAAACGGGTTGGCAAACGCATCGCGATACAGATCGATCAGCTCCTGCCGCTTGGCTGTTCTTGTCCTCCGCCCGTCAATCTCCTTGCGGAACACGATTTCCGCTGCGCCTTCTGCTCCCATCACCGCAACTTCGGCCGTCGGCCAGGCCAGCACCCGGTCCGCGCCCAGGTCCTTCGAGCACATCGCCAAGTAGGCGCCGCCGTAGGCCTTGCGCAGAATGACCGTGATCTTCGGAGCCGTCGCCGCCGAGTACGCAAACAGCATCTTCGCCCCGTGGCGGATGATCCCGCCGTATTCCTGCTGCACTCCCGGCAGAAAGCCCGGAACGTCCACAAAGGTGACGATCGGAATGATTGAATGCGTTCAGGAAGCGGATGAAGCGCGCCGCCTTGTCGCTGGCGTTGATGTCCAGCGCTCCGGCCAGCACGTTCGGCTGGTTGGCGATGATGCCGATCGCCCGTCCCTGGATGCGGCCAAAGCCGATCACGATGTTCGGCGCGAAGCCCGGCTGCACTTCCAGGAAGTCGTTGTGATCCAGAATGCGCGTCAGAATCTCGCGCACGTCATAGGCCTGCTTGTGTTCCACCGGAACGATGCCGTTCAGCGATTCGTCGTCTTCCATCGGAAATTCATACTGCAGCCGCGGCGGATCTTCCAGGTTGTTCGAGGGCAGAAAGCTCAGCAGCCGGCGGCAGATGTACACCGCGTCCTCATCGTTTTCCGCCACAAAGTGAACCACGCCCGAGTTGTTCATCTGCGCCACCGGGCCGCCCAGTTCCTCGCCCGTTACCACCTCGCCCGTCACCTGCTTGATGACCGAAGGGCCGGTGATGAACATCTGTGCCTGCTTGGTCTGGATGATGAAGTCGGTCAGCGCCGGGCTGTAAACCGCGCCGCCCGCGCAGGGTCCGCAAATCAGCGAAATCTGCGGTACCGTGCCGCTCAGCATCACGTTGTTGAAGAACACGCGTCCGTAACCGCCCAGCGCGTCAATGCCTTCCTGGATGCGCGCCCCGCCCGAATCGTTGATGAAGATGAACGGCGAGCCGGTCTTCAGCGACGCCTTCATCATCTCCACGCACTTGTCGGAGTGAACTTCGCCCGCCGCTCCGCCCGCCACCGTAAAGTCCTGGCTGGCCAGGTGCACCAGGCGCCCGTCAATCTTGGCGCATCCGGTCACCACGCCGTCGGCCGGAAGCTCTTTCCCGTCCATCCCGAACAGGGTCGCCCGGTGCTGCGCGTAGGCGCCAATCTCCTGGAATGACTTCGGGTCCACCAGCTTTGCCACCCGCTCGCGAGCCGTCAGCTTGCCCTGCGCGTGTTGCTTTTCGATGCGCTTTGCGCCGCCGCCCTTCTTCTACCTTCGCGCGCTTCTCGCGCAGCGCCGCAATGCGCTCTTCCATCGTCTTCATCTTCGGTTGTGCTGGAACCGTGGTTGCCATGTCTTCTACCTGATCCCTTTCGTTCTACCGCGCCGCGGCGACGGTGACGTTGTGCGTCTGTCCATTGATGGTGACCGCGTACTTGACCGGGCTCGGTGGGCTGTGCCGCCGCGCCCGGCTTCGGCGCCGCCGCTGCCAGCCGGAGCCGCCTTCGACGGATCCTTGCCCAGGTTCTTCGCGCCCCTGCGTCGCGCGTGCCAAAGAACTTCGGCGCCACCTGCGGGAACATCGCAAAGGTCAGTACGTCTTCGTCGGTGCCGTTGCAGCCCTTCAGGGCCAGCGCGTCGGCCCGCAGCGCCTCCCACTCCGGCTTCAGCAAATCCGCCGGACGGCAGGTGATCGGCGTCCTTCTTCGCGTGCGACCCGCGCCTTTTCCAGCACCTCCGGGTCCTTCGGTCCAATCGTCTCGCCGTAGTAGCCCAGCATCAGGTCGGCAAACTCCCCGGTCAAAACCTTGTACGGCCCCATCAGAACGTTGAACACCGCCTGCGTGCCCACAATCTGCGAACTCGGCGTAACCAGCGGCGGATAGCCCGATACCTTGCGCACCCGCGGAACTTCCAGCAGCACTTCCTCCAGCTTGTCGCCGGCGCCCTGCTGCTTCAACTGGCTCTCCATGTTGCTGATCATGCCGCCCGGAATCTGGCTGTTGAAGATCTCCGTTTCCACGCCCGTAATGTCGCTCAGGAACTCCTTGTAGCGCGGACGGATCGTCTTGAAGTAATTGCGAACCTTCAGCAGCCGCTTCATGTCCAGCCGCGTCTCCACCCCGGTGCCTTCCAGCATCTCCACCAGGCTTTCGGTCGGGTTGTGTCCCGGTCCCAGCGAAAGCGAACTGATCGAGGTGTCCACCATGTCCACCCCGGCTTCAATCGCCTTCATGTAGCTCACCAGCGTCACCCCCGTGGTGGCGTGGCAGTGCAGGTGACACCAGCGTATCCTGGCCGCACTTTTCCTTGATGCCCTTCACCAAATCGTAGGCCGGTTGCGGCTTCAGCAAGGCCGCCATGTCCTTGATGCAGATCGAATCCGATCCCATCTCCTTCAGCCGCTGCGGCCATATCCACAAACGCCTCCACGGTGTGCAGCGGGCTCACCGTGTAGCAGATCGTGCCCTGGGCGTGCTTGCCTGTTTTCTTCACCGCCGCGATCGACGTCTTCAGATTGCGCACGTCGTTCAGCGCGTCAAACACCCGGAACACGTCCATCCCATGCTCGGCCGCCTTGGCCACAAACCGCTCCACCACCGTATCTTCATAGTGCCGGTAGCCCAGCAGGTTCTGGCCCCGCAGCAGCATCTGCAACTTGGTCTTCGGCAGCAGCTTGCGGAACGTCTTCAGCCGCTCCCACGGGTCCTCGTTCAGGAACCGGATGCAGGAATCAAAGGTGGCTCCGCCCCAGCACTCCAGCGACCAGTAGCCCGCGTTGTCCAGGTCCTCGCAGGCGGGAACCATGTCTTCCATCGCCATCCGCGTCGCCATCAGCGACTGGTGCGCATCGCGCAGGATCAGATCGGTAACTTCCAGTATGCGTGTCATAATTGCGTTTCCTTATAAGTTTCCTTATAAATAGATCCTACGTTAACTAGAATGCGCCCCCGTGTCCATCCTGGGCTGTGACACCCATCACGAAACGCCTTGATGTTCCTACGCCCGCCGCGTGACAAAACCACGCCGCCAGGCTGCCGGAGCATTCCTCCCGCTCAACTCGCCTTCCTTCATCTTCTTCTTGCGATGTCGCCTTCTCCTTCACGCTGTCATCCTGAGCGAAGCGAAGGACCCCAGCACCGCGCCAATATCCGCTGCGGTCCGGAAGGCATTTCCGGCACGAACCCCGCTCAACCAGCGCCGGTTTTCCCGCGGTGTCTGTCCCTGGCATTGCTGCCGCTGCGCGCCTTCGCCCTTGTCGTACGGTGTCAGCCTGAGCAACGCGCGGAACCCAGCCGCCGGCCCAATATCAGGTCCGGCCACGGCTTTCCTCCGCCACCAGCCTGGTCCGGAGCCGATCCGGGAGGCGGATGGCCCATCACCGTTGGCCTGGAAATCAGCGCCGCCGGCGTCTCGGGTAGAACCGTCCCGGGCATCTCATGCTCTGGCCCGCGTAACCCCACTCTCTCACTTTACCACTGCCGCCCCTGGTTCTGGAACTCCCCTCATCTCTCCACCCCCCCGGACAGCTTCACCCCAGCCGGCGCGTCCCGGCAAAAGGCAAACCTTTCGGCGGGCATCACCCGGAAGCCGGACGCTTTCTGAGCTGTCTCTAACTATTAGATGCGGACCGGCGCGCATTCCATGCGCCTGTTTTTCACCGGATGGAAGTTGGCGCAAGAAAAACCGCGCGCCGCAGCGGGCGCGGCCTCTCCGCCAGGGGAAAACTACTGCACGCTCACCGGGATTGTGGCGCTGATGCCGCCCGTCCCCGTGATCGTCACCGTGTAGTGGCGCGCTGCCGGCGGCGCGGGACTGCTGCTGCCGCTTCCACCGCAACCAAGGGCCAGGGCCAGCGTCATCATCGTCATCGCCGCCAACAAAACCGCCGTCGCCCGCCGCCGCCGCCCCGCCAGCGGAAGTCCCGTCAGCAGCGCCCCAACGGCCATCATTCCAACCCGCCAACCCAGTCGCGGAGCCCGCTTCGCCGCCGACTCCGACGCCCGAATCGTCAGCAGGATCGAGGCGCTATGATTGGCCGCCAGCGTCGCACTGCCGCTGGCTGGGCTCACCGTGATCGCCGTCGAGTTGCTGGAGGCCTTCCAGTTCACCGTGCCGGCATAGCTCGCCGATGCCAGCGCCACCGTCGCCTGCCCGGATTCGCCCGCGCCGAGCGCAATCGGATTCACCGGCGGCTTTATCGCGTAGGCTGGCGCCGTCACCGTCACCTCCGTGGTGCCGCCTGACGCGGTGTAGAGCAGCTCCGAGGCCGGGGTAAACGTCGCCGTCACCGTATCGCTGCCCAGCGTAAAGCCGTTCGCCGAAGTCGCCGCAACCTCGCTCAGCGTCGCCTTGCCTTTGTCCAGCGCCACGGCGGATGCCACCGTCACCCCTCCCACCTCGAACGCCACTGTTCCCGCCGCAGTGCCGCCGCCGGCCACCGTTGCCGTAAAACTTTCCGTTGCCGCCGTACTGCCCAGCGCAATCGAGCCCGGCATGGCCGTCACCGTGGTGGTGGTTACGCTGGCCGATACCGTCACTCCCGCCGTGGCGCTGGAAGCCGCAAAGTTGGCGTCGCCCGCAAAGCTCGCGGTAATTGTATTCAATCCGCTGGTGAACCCATTCGCCGCGCTCACCGCCACGTTCGCCAGCGTGGCCACGCCATCCGCAAGTGTAGCCGTCCCCAGGGTCGAGCTGCCCACCTTGAAGGTGACCTTGCCGCTGATGGCGCCCGCCGCCGTCGAGCCGACCGTTGCCGTCAACGTCGTCGTCCCGTTGAACTCCACCGCGCTCGGCGCCGCCGCCGCCGTCATCGTCGTCGGCGCAATCAGCGCCGTGTACAGCGCATAAGCGTCCACCGATCCCAGCCCGGTCACCAGGTCGTAACCGGCCGTCGCATCCCATCCCATCTCACTGTTCACGCAGCCCGCGTCGGAGGCTTCCATCACGCACGGCACAATATTGTTTCCGCCGGTAATGTCGTGGAACACCGCCGCGTAGCTGTTGGCATTTGCCGCCAGGCCGTAGAGCGTCGGATTGATGTTGCCGAAGTTTCCATACTTTTGCGTCAGCAAGGTCAGCACCCCCGCAAACGAGGGCGTGGGCGCCGAGGTTCCCCCGACGTAATAAAAATAACCTTCGCTGCTGATGAATCCCGATGCGCATGTCGTGCCGTACTCAACCGAGTTGTCGGCCGACGAGCAATACATGTAGCCGTCGTGATTGGGCGATGCCGCAAACGCCACATCCGGCACAAAGCGTCCGCTCGCGCCGCTGTAGTTGCCCGGAGCCGGCTGCCAGCCCGGCTGCGCGTAGTACAAGCTCACTCCGCCTCCGCTCGCCGACAGGCCCAGGTATCCCGCTTCATAATCGGCCTGGGTATCGTTCCACGCGGTCTCGGGAATGTATTTCAGCGCCGAATCCACGGTGTTCAACGTCTGCATCCAGTACTCCGACGGATCGCTTTCATCGCCGCTCAGGGTGGTGCCGCCAATGCCCGTGTAGTTGGGCGAATCCACCGGCACGCCCGCCGAAACTCCCTGGCTCGCGGGATAGTCGTACTGCGCATCGCACCCCGCCGGCCCGGTGTCGCCCGCGGCAACCACAATCGTCTGCCCCTGTGAATTCGCTTCCTCTCCGACATTGGTCACCCACTGCACATACGCCGGATCGCCGGCAAAGCTCTCCTCGCAATCGCTGTAGCTCATGCTGATGACCGGCAATACCTGGCCCGTGGCCGGAACCGTATAATCCTCCACCGCGCGCTGCAGGGCGTCGAACACGCCGTAGTATTGTTCGGTCACGGGATCGATCACGCTGTTCGTACAGTTCACGCTGGTGCCGCACACGTCCGACCATGGCGCATACACAAACACCACGGTCGCATCCTTGGCAATGCCGCCGGACCACTCAATGTCCAGGTCCGCTTCATCCAGATCGCCCCAGTCGCTGATGGCCGCGGCCCCGGTGCAGTTGGCCGCCACCGGATCGATGCAGGCATAGAGGACTTGCGGCGGGGTCATTCCCGACGCGCTGCGGAAGTTGATGATGTCCTGCTCCGGCGCATAGGTCTGTCCCACCACCCCCACGTAGGCGCCCGCGCCCGTGTATCCGGCGGCGTAGATCGGGTTCACGTCGTAAACGGTCGCCCAGTCGGAGGGCGTCAGGAAGTTCATGATCCCTTCCGAAGTGCCCACCGTGTAGGCTGGCAGGGCGCGTTTGCGCACCTGCGGCTTCAGCCGGAAATCGTTCAGTCCGCGCACGTTCAGCAGCACGCTGGCCAGTCCCGCCGGAACCCGCAATTCCGTCGCGTTGGCAAAGTGCGTCTCCCCGTTCAGCTTGTAGCGATGCAACTCGGTCTGGAAAGCCGACTCCACCTGTGCCGCCGTGCCGCCAAAATAAATCGCACTGCGCGACCGCGCTACGCCTCTCACGGTGAATCCCTGCCGCTTCAGCCACCCGGTCACCGCGTTCAGATCCGCTTCCGTCAGGCCAAAGCGCGCCCCGTATTCTTCCTGCGTCAGCCACTGGTGGTACTGCGGCGATTTCGCATCCTGCTGCGCCTCCAGCAGCGCATTCAGTTCCATCTGCTCCGCCGCGCCCAGGCTCGCGTTCAGGGTCAACGATTCCATTCGCATCGCGGGGTTCACCGCGCCCAGTTCTTGGGCCCGCCGCGCCAGCGGATGCACCGTTCCGGCCACCGCCACCGTCGCTCCCGCGTTCAACTCGCCGGTGATCCGGCTGGCGCGCCCGCCCGTCTGCGCCAACATGGAGAGCGCCGTCGCCAGCACCACGGCGCCCAATCCCATCCAGCGCTTCCCGCGCCCCGCGTTGCCCGGCATCGACCCGCTCCACCTGCCGTTCCATGTCATTGCAAAATCCTCGATGAGTGATGCGAACCGAATCCGCGCGCCTGCACCGAACCAATTCCTGATGCCGCCTGAGCTGGCGGCACGAGCGGCGCTCTGCCGATCAAAGCAAAGGACGGAGACATTCAAAAGCAAAATCGGAAGCTGGCAGCGGAAGAGCTTCCCAATGCGGGGTCCATTCCAAATGGGGCCACGGTTGCACCGCCCCGTCACATCCGCCGCCTCATCTCCGCTCTGCCGATTCCAGACACGGCAAAGCCGCGCCCGCGGGCACGGCTTGTCCTCTCCTCCACCGGGCCTGCTATTCCAATCCCGCCGCCTGCTGGCAGCTTCCGTGCAGCGCACAGCCGTGCTTTGCGCAGCCGGCCATGTGTTTCCGCGTCTGCTTCAGCGCGCTCAACTCCTCGCACATCATCCGCATCGCCTGCATGCACAGCTCCGGCCGCCGCCGTAGAATCTGGTTCACCAACTCGGTCTCCACAAAGATTGCTTCCAGCGCCTCCACGGCTTCCACATCGAACTGGTAGCTCTTGGCGCACAGAGCCGAAGCCAGTCCCAGCACCGAGCCCGGACCGGCCGTGCCCCAGACCAGTTCCTGGGCGGTGCCGCCCGCCAGCCTGGCCCGCGCCGTGCCTTGCACGATCAGGTACACGCCCAGCGCCGGGTCGCCAAAGGAAAACAGGCGCCCGTCCGCTGCCACCTCCTGCCGCCGCCCGGCCGGGGCCAGCGCCCGCGCCAGCTCTGTGGCCGCCTCGCACGGCAAACCGGAGCCGCCGCCGGAGACCTCCCGCGGCGTTCCCAATGACATTTTCTGCGCCACTTTCTGTGAACATGGATTCAATGCGCCCACCCCCGGCTTTCAGTTCTACCAATCCTCCAACCATCGCGGTGTGATCTGCGTCACGATTCCTTGTGACAAGCCCTGCGCCCATCCCGCCCTCTGCCGGCAAGCGTCCGGGTGCATCTCCCGCCCAAAGCCTCTCGAACCCGGATCGTAACTTGCCCCCGCGCCGGCGAACCGTTACCCTGATCTGGCATGATCCGCTTCCTCCGCCTGCTCGCCCAAGTTCTGGTCCTGATCATCGTCGCCCTGTCCGGGGCGTTGATCAGCATGAGATTCGCCATCCACGGCCGCGAGGTCGCGGTGCCGGAACTGCGTGGCATGCTGCCCGCGGAAGCCGAGCGCGTCGCCGCCGGGAATGGCCTGGAACTGGCCCACAACGATCACTTCTATTCCGCCACCATCCCCGCCGGACGCATCGTCTCGCAGCAACCCGAGCCCGGCACCATGGTCCGCCGCGGCTGGCGGTTGCAAGCCGCCGAAAGCCTCGGCGCCCAGCACATCGATATCCCGGCTGTTCTCGGCATGAGCCCGCGCGCCGCGGAAATCAACATTCGCCGCCGCGGACTTGAGGTGGGAGCCGCCGCCGAACTCCCCATCGCCAACTCGGCGCCCGACGCCATCATCGCCCAGACGCCCGCGCCCGGCGCCGAGGGCATCGCCTCGCCCCGCATCAGTCTCCTCTATGCCGTCCCACCGCCCGAGCCCGCCTATGCCATGCCCGATCTCACCGGAATGACCTTGACGGAGGCTACCGGACTCGTCACCGGCTCGGGATTGAAAACCGTTGCCGTTACCACGGCTCTCCCCAGCCCGGCCGACAGCCTTGCCGGCCCTGCCGCCCACCCGCCAAACCCGACCGTCGTCGGCCAAACGCCGGCTCCCGGCACCCGTGTTACTCCCGGCGCCAGCGTCTCGCTCGAAGTCGAGCGACCCCTCTAGGCCGGATTCGCAGAAGGTGAAACCGGCGAACCAGCCGGGTGCCCCACCTTCGCCGCAGCCGGGTGCCCCACCTTCGCCGCGTCTTTATGCGGCTAAGGTGGGAGTCAGCGAGCGACACCAATCAGAGAATTGCTTTAGGGTATTTCCAGCAGATATGTATTTACCCATATATATATATGCGTATAGGTGCACCAGTCCGAGTCTCGTCTCCGGCGCTCAAATCGTCTCGCTCCGGGGTAGGGTGTTCTTCGGGAGTGTCATCCCGTGGATCTTCTCCAAACGATTGCCCAAACAGTACCCGATCCCGGAAAAACCATTGCCTAAGAAGTCAATCGTTCCGCACTCCGCGCAACGATTGCTCAAGCAGTAAACTTCGCCTCGAAAACGATTACCCTTCTGGTCAATCGTTCCACCTCTCGAGCACCGCCGCAAAGAACCCGTCGCAGGGGTGGATTCCGGGCAACGTCCGCAGAAATGGACCGCGCACCAGTGTCTTCGGCTCCGCCCACGCCAACTCGCCGGAGTCTTTCAACCCCTCCAGCACGCTCTCGCACGGCAGGACGGTAACGCGGTTTTCCCCGCGTAAAACCTGCTCCACAACACCTTCGCACTCTTCGGATTCCAGGGAACAGGTCGAGTACACCAGCCTTCCGCCCGGGGCCAGCGCACGGATGGCCGCCCGTAAGATCGACATCTGTAAATCTTTAAGTCTTCCCAAATCTTCCAGCCGCAGCCGCCATTTGATCTCCGGATTCGCCGCCAGCGTTCCCGTGCCGCTGCACGGCACGTCGGCCAGCACGCAATCGAAGCCCCCGGCGAATTCCATCCCGGTCACGTTGCCCGTCACCACTTGCACGCGCATCGCCTGGACCCGCTCTCTCAGCGCTCTTGCGCGATGCTCGTACAATTCCACCGCGGTGATTGCCGCCGCCGGATTGCGCTGTGCCATCGCCGCCGTTTTGCCTCCCGGCGCGGCGCAGCAGTCCAGAATCCGCTCGCCCTTGCCCACCAGCGCGGCCACCAGTTGCGACGCTTCGTCCTGCACCGCGACGTGATGATCGCGAAACGCAAGGCTGTGCGCCAGGTCGCCGGAGAGCAGGCGGCGCGCCCCGGTCAGCAGCGCTCCGGGCGCAATCTGTATTCCCGCCTCGAGCAGTTCTTCCTCCGCGCCCGCCGCCGCCAGGCGCAGCGCCGGGTGCGGCGCCCTCTGATTGGCCGCGCAAATGGCGCGTGCAACGTTATATCCATACATGTCGATCCAGCGCGCGGCCATCCATTCCGGATGCGCGAACTCGTCCGCGAGTCCCCGCGCAGTCCCGCTCTCGGCGCCCATCATGGGAGTTGCCGCGTTGGCCGCGAGCTTGCGCAGCACCGCGTTGGCATAGGGAACGGCCGAGCTCTTTCCCGAGCGCTTTACCAGCTCCACGCTTTCGTGCACCGCGGCATGCGCCGGGATGCGCTCCAGATGGAACAACTGGCAGGCGGCCAGGCGCATGGCAACGCGCACCTCTCCATCCAGGCGCGCCACCTTCTGCGAAGAGTACTGCGCGATCCGCGCGTCCAGACCGGACTGCCAGCGCAGCGTGCTCATCACCAGTTCGTAGCAGAGCGCGCGATCCTCGCGCGAGAGCGCGTCCATGCGCGCTGCGTTCAGCAGCTCGGATGCATAGGAGCCATCGCGCTCCACCCGGATCAGAATGTCGTAAGCAAAGGTTCGTGCGGGCGAGACCGCCATGCTAACTCCCCAGTTTCTCGCCCGGCCTGGGCTGGTATCCGTTGATGAACTCACGCGCCTTCATCCGGCGCTTGCCTTCCAGTTGCAACTCGTCGATCGCAATTGCCGAGCCTGCGCCGCAGCCTGCAAGCAAGCGCTCGCCCGTCGTGTCAATCTCGCCGGCGGCCAGTCCTGGCGCGCCGGCGGCCGGCGCGATCGCATGCAACATGAGCTGCTTGCCGCGAAACCTGGTGAATGCGCCAGGCCACGGCTGGAAGCCGCGCTGCCGGTTGTAGATCGTCTGCGCATCGCGGGTAAAGTCGATGCGTCCATCTTCACGTGTCAGAATCGGCGCCAGTGTCGCGCGCGAATCATCCTGCGGCGTGGCCTGTAAACGCCGTTCCGTCAGCGCGGCCAGCGTCTCCACCAGCAGTTCGGCTCCCATTGCCGCCAGCCGCGGCGCCAGGGTCACAGAGGTGTCTTCGGCGCGGATCGCGAGCTCTCGTTGCAGCAGAATGTCTCCCGTGTCCAAGCCCTTGTCGATGCGCATGGTGGTGTTGCCGGTCACGCGTTCGCCGTTTGCAATGGCCCACTGAATCGGCGCTGCTCCGCGATACTTCGGCAGCAGCGAGGCGTGCAGATTAATGTTTCCGTAAGTTGGCAGTTCGAGCATCCAACGCGGAACGATGCGTCCGTAGCCGACGACCACAATGCAGTCAGGCGCAAGCATTTCGAGTTGGGCGCGGAACCCGTCATTGTCCCTGATCTTTTCCGGCTGCGCAATCGGCAGCCCAAGCTCGATGGCCTTGTGCTTCACCAGTGACAGCGCCATTTCCATCCCCCTGCCCTTCGGCCGGTCCGGCTGCGTTACGGCCAGGGACACGTCATGACCGGCGCGAATCAACGCCTCCAGCGGAGCAACGGCAAACGAGGGAGTACCGCAATAGACAAGCTTCACAAGCTGATTGTAGCGCTGGAGCGGAACTGCGTCCCCCTTACTGCCCGACGGCTGTTCCGGACAGCGGCTCCGCCGGCTTGAACTGGCCCTGGAACGCATGGCGCAGACGAGGAAGCCGCGCGCCGTGCGCGGCCTCCCTGGGTGCCGAACTTTCTTCTTCTACCACTCTCCCTGGCGTTGCAGGCGGCGAATCTTGCGTCGCATCATGTCGCGCTTCAGCGAGGAGAGGTGGTGAATATAGAGGGTTCCGTTGAGATGATCGATCTCATGTTGGAAGGCGCGCGCCAGCAGATCTTCGCCGGTCCTCTCGAACCAGTTCCCGTGCAGGTCCTGCGCCCGGATGGTGACGCGCTTGCCGCGGGTCAGAGTCTCGCGAAAGTCCGGAATGGACAGACAACCCTCGCCGCCGGCCTGTTTGCCTTCCACGTGTACAATCTGCGGATTGGCGAGCACCAGCCGCGCCTCGGGATCTTCTTTGAAGGAGGTGTCGATGACGGACAGATGTAGCGAGATTCCGATCTGCGGCGCGGCCAGACCGACGCCCTGAGCCTCATACATCGACTCGAACATGTCATCGACAAGCTTCTTCAGCCTGTCATCGAATTCGGTTACGGGCGCCGCCGGAGTCTCCAGCACGGGATCGCCGTATTTCACAATTGGATAAATCATCACTCGTTCCGGTTCAGTAATTATGCAGCTGTTCGCAGTATCCTTCGTAATTCCGGCGCAGTTCGAGGAGCGAATCGCCCCCAAATTTTTCCAGCGCGGCAGCTCCCAGCACCAGAGCGACCATGGCTTCTCCCACCACTCCGGCAGCCGGCACCGCGCACACATCGGAGCGCTCGTAGGCGGCTTTCACCGGCTCGCGGCTGGCAAAGTCAACCGAAGCCAGCGAGCGCCGCAAGGTGGAGATCGGCTTCAGGTGTCCGCGGACCACGATGTCGGAACCGTTGGAGATTCCGCCTTCCAGGCCGCCGGCATGATTGCCGGCGCGGGTGAAGGCGGTGAACTTTGAATGCAATGTTGCGGGGTTCTCATCGCCCGCGGCAGCAGGGTTCCGGTAGCCAATCTCGTCCTGCGCGGCCGAGCCACGCGATGCGGCTCCCAGAACGCCGTCTCCAATCTCGACGGCCTTCACCGCTTGAATCGACATGACGGCGGCGGCCAGCTTCGCGTCCAGGCGCTCGTCCCAGTTGGCATAGGTTCCCAGGCCGGGCGGAACGTTGTGCGCCACTACTTCAAAGACTCCTCCGACGGTATCGCCCGTGCGCAGCACGGCATCCACTTCGGCCTTCATGCGCTGTTCTGATTCTTCATCGGCACAGTTGAGCAGGACTTCATTGTTCAGGGCCAGGCTGCGAATCTGGTCAAAAGAAACCGTGCGCGACAGCCGCGCGCCGCCCACTTGGATGACATGGCTGAGAACTTCGATGTCCAGTTGTGCCAGCAATTGCTTGGCAACCGCCCCGGCGGCTACGCGGGCGGTGGTTTCACGGGCGCTGGCGCGTTCCAGAACATAGCGAGCTTCCGGCAGGTTGTACTTCAGCGCGCCGGCCAGATCGGCATGACCCGGGCGCGGAGACCGCACTGCCCGGTGCTTCTCCGGGTCGCCCTCGCCCACCGGCAACGCTTCGCTCCAGTTCTGCCAGTCGCGATTTTCAATCAGCATTGCGATCGGGGAACCGATGCTGTGGCCATGCCGCACTCCGCTGAGTATGCGCGCGTGGTCGCGCTCAATCCGCATGCGTCCGCCCCGGCCGAAACCCTGCTGCCGCCGCCAGAGTTCGCGATCGATGACAGCCTCGGTCACCGGGATGCCGGCGGGCAGACCAGAGATGTTGGCAACCAGTGCCTCGCCGTGCGACTCGCCTGCGGTAGAAAATCGGAGCATTACAGAATTGTAACGGAAGCACCGCGATTGCCGTTGAGGTTCCTGCGGAATCAGGGCGCTGGGCCAAGCGCGGCCGGTGGAAATCAGGGGTCTACACGCAGGCAGCCCTGCTCCAAACCGTGCCCGAACCGGTAGCGAAGCATCGCCCGGTGGACCAACCGGCCCGCCGGCTACTCGGTAGGCGCGGTGACGGCTTCGCCCTCAACTTCGGCCGGCTGCAGGGATTTTAGAAACTTCTGCGTATTCAGCAGAGGACGCGCCAAGGCGGAGTTGTAGGCAGTCCAGGGGGAATCCAAGTCGGCATCGCGCTCGAATTGCGCCCGCATGGCTTCCATCTTGGAATCGAGGTCGTCAAGGTAGTGCAGCATGAGCGCCTCGGGAAACATGGGCAGTTTGGGAGAACCAAAGTCGTACTGGCCGTGATGACTGATGATGAGATGTTCGACCAGCATTTTGAGCGGTAAAGGAAAGCCGGGAAGCAACTCCAGTTTGGCGTGCAACAATTCAAGGTCGATGATCAGGTGGCCGAGCAACTGGCCCTCGGTGGTGTAGCCGAAAGAGCGGTATATACGTGAGTTCGCGAATCTTTCCAATGTCGTGCAGGAAGGCGCCGGTAAGCAGCAGGTCGCGATTGATGAACGCGTAGTTGCGGGCAACCAGGTCGCAGGAGCGGAACAGCGAGACGACATGTTCCAGCAGCCCGCCGATACAGGCGTGGTGCATGGACTTGGCCGCGGGAGCGTTGCGGTAGGCGCGGGCGATCTCCGGGTCGGCCATAAAGAGTTCCAGCAGATGGCGCAGATACGGTTCACCAATGGAGGCGACGAATTCACCGAGCGCGCGCCAGAGCTCATCGACATCCTTCGATGTCTTGGGAAGGTAATCGGAGAAGTCAATCTCGGCCTCGTCCACTTTGCGGATCTTGTGAACGGTGAGTTGCCAGCGCTGGTTGTACTTGTTGAGCAGTCCCTTGATCTTGACGATGTCATCCTGCTCGAAGGCGTCGGCGCACTCCTCAACGTTGTCCCACATCTTCGCCTGGATGGTTCCGGTGCGGTCCATCAGAGTGAGATCGAGATACGGCTCGCCGCTCTTCTTGGACTTGATCTGCTTATTGCTGACGACGAAGCTGGTGGTGACAACCTTGTTTTCCTGTTGCGCCGCGTCTCGAATATAAAACTCTTTCATGAATGCGCCATCCTTGCCCGGCGGGAGCGGGCCACGATTTCATGGTATCGCGGAAAGCGGGCAGCGGATAGCAAGAACCTCGGTCAGGTAAGGGATCGCGCGGCAAGCGCAGCGTGACCGTGGCTCCACGGCCTTCTCCTTCGCTGGTGGCGTAAGCGCTGCCGCCGTGGCGTTGCGCGATGCCGCGCACGATGAACAGTCCGAGTCCGGTACCTTTCACCCGCTGGCGCAAGGCGCTCATTGACGCGATAGAAGCGGCGGAAGATCCGCTTGAGTTCGCCTTGCGGGATGCCCTGGCCCTTGTCGGTGACCCGCACCAGCAGATCGTTGGCGTCGTCGAGAAGTTCAATCGTAATGGCGATCTTGCCGGGCGAGTATTTGACCGCGTTTTCCAGCAGGTTGTTGACGGCCGACCGCAACTCTTCGGGATCTCCCTGCACAAAGGGAGATGAAAGCGTGTAGTCGACGAAGCGGATATTTTCCTCGGCAAGGTGGTGGCGGGTCTGGGCCAGCGCGGCGCAGTCGCGCACGATCTCTCCAAGGTCGAGGCGTTGGAAAGTTCTTCGCGCTTTTCTGCCCCAGGTGGCCGGCGCGCAACACCTGCTCCACGGTATGGATGAGGCGGTCGGTGTCCTCCAGCATGATGCCGTAGAAACGTTTGCGCTGCGCCTCGTTGAGGTCGCGCGACTGCAGCGTCTCCAGGTAGAGGCGGATGGATGCGATCGGCGTCTTCAACTCATGGGTGACCGCGTTGATGAAGCTGTCATGCTGATCGCTGCGGCGCATCTCGCGCACCAGGAAAATGGTGTTCAGCGTGACTCCGGTGATGATGAAGCCGAAGAAAATAATGCCGAGCACAACCATTCCGACTTCACGCCAGCGAATCACCCAGGTGATGTTGAGAGCCAGCGCGACGGCAACCGAACAGGCTCCGAGGACGATGAAAAACGCGATGGCCTTGTTGCGGGAGGTGATCGGCATAAGACAGCTAGATAGTAGTGAGGCGGCCGAGAGTTAGTCAAAGAGGAGATGGCAACGGACCAGAGCCGGGCGGTCGTAGCCGGCGCGCGGTAGCGGCGTGCGAAAAAGCAAGCCCTGACAAATGCGCCAGGGCTTGGAACGGTGGTTCTGCGCGAATGCCTGAGAGCGACTAGTCGCCGGCGGCGGCGTTTCGCAACGGCCTTGCCCTCCGGCGCCAAGGGACGGGGCGCGGAGGCAGTTCTGGGCGGAACTCCTTGACGCGGCTGTCGGCCCGGGGCAGTTTGATGTCGTGCGCCAGTCCCACGGCGCGCAGGGCCGAGATCACGTACCAGTTGGTATCGATCTCCCACCAGCGCAGGCCATGGCGCGCGGAGTTGGGATGGGCATGGTGATTGTTGTGCCAGCCTTCGCCGAAGGTGAGCAGCGCGATGAAGAAATTATTGGTGGAGTCGTCTCCGGTCTGCCCAGCGCTGCGTGCCCCAGAGGTGGGTGGCGGAGTTCACCAGCCAGGTGGCGTGCAGGCCGACCACGGTGCGGAAGAAGACGCCCCAGAGCACCATGTTCCATCCGCCGAAGTAAAACACGGCGGCGCCAACCACGACCTGGGTGATCCAGTGGTATTTGCTGAGCCAGAGATAGAACTTGTCGCGGCGCAGATCGGGAACATACGGCGCCAGTTGTTCGGTTCCCTGGTGAAGCGAGTGGCCGGTCAGGATCCAGCCCATGTGCGACCACCACTTGCCGTCGCGCGGAGAGTGCGGATCGCCTTCGCGGTCGGTGAGTTGATGATGGATGCGGTGGATGCCGACCCAGAAGATCGGGTCCGCCCTCGAGGGCAAGCGTGCCGCAGACGGCAAAGAAATACTCCAGCCACTTGGGGCAGCGGAAGCCGCGATGCGTAAGCAGTCGATGATAGCCAACGCCGATGCCGAGCGATCCGGAGATCCACCACAGGCCGGCGGCGACGGCAACGCCCTTCCACGAAAAATGGAAAAGGGCAACGACCGCCAGCACGTGATAGATGACCATGACGATGCAGGTAAGCCAATTATTCCGATTGCTGTCCTGGGTTGATGTCACCCGGCTCCATCCTTCCGTGACCTTCAAAGTTGCGCCGCAGATGCGGCGGAGATGTTGGGGAAGGCCACGCCACTGTTGTTCTTAAGATAGCAATCGCAGGAGCGCGGGCATTGTAAGATTTCTGTAAGTCCCGCGGAGGCTCCATGACGCCTGTAACGCCGGATTTCCGGTCGCTTCGCGGTGGAAGGATCGCAAGAAAATATCACGTTATGCAGACGCTTTCATGAAATGGTGTCAACCAGTCCGGCACAGCGGCGTCTATGTTTGAAGGTCAGTCCTCGAGAGGTGAAGCGAAATGCGAGTGAATGTGTTGGCGGCGGCAGCCGTCCTCGCGGCAGTTTTTTGCGGCGCGGCGATGGCACAGGATGCGCCACCCCAGGTTAACTCCGGGCAGGCAGCGGCCCGGCCGCGGACTCGCGGCGTGGGCGGTCAGATCACCGCCATCGAGGGTTCGACCATCACTCTCAGACCTTCCGCGGCGAAACCGCGAAGGTCAGGATCACGTCCTCGACGCGATTCATGAAGGATCGCGAGCGAGGCCAAACTCAGCGACTTCAAGGTGGGCGACAGGGTGTTCGTCTCCGGCGGGCAGGACAAGGATGGCGTGTGGACGGCGCGAGATCGTGCGGGGACGCACCGGGGGCGGAGGATTTTCGCGTGGCCCAGCGATGGGCGGCGCGCAGGCAAAACCGGAGGACAATGGCAGGACCTACATCCTTGGCGAAGTTGCAAGATCGACGGCACAAAGCTGACCATCAGGAAGCCCGACAACACCGAGCAGGTGATTGAAGTCGATGACGAGACTTCATTCCGCAGTGGCCGCGAGAGCGCGACGTTTGCCGACGTGAAGATTGGAGATTTTGTGCGCGGGCAGGGAGCACTGAAGAATGGCGTATTTGTGCCGAGGGAATTGAATGCCGGTAGAGCTCGCGGGGCTCGGCAGGGAATCGCTCGCGCCGGACGCCGCACCGCAGAACCAGAGTCCGGCCGCACCGGTCTCCAACGACCAAAAGCAATAGGGGCGGGAAACTTGATGAGGCTCCCCAGGAATGCGGCGGAAGTGCTGTTCGGGCTGAGTCTGCTGGTTGCCGTGGCATGGGCGCAACCGCCCGCGCCGGCCCAGAGTGCGGTCGCCGAGCGCCCAAGCCGCCACGACGAGCGCGCCCTCCGCGGGATTTTCAGTTCATGGAGTCATTCGCTCGGGCAGCACCAAGCTGCCGGGCGTAAGCGTCACGGCGACGCACTCGTTGACCGGCCGCAAGGTGATTACATCGACCGATGTCGATGGATCCTTCCGTCTCGAATTGCCTTCCAAGGGACGCTGGGTGCTGCGGGCGGAGTTTTCCGCCTTTGCGGTGCAGACGGCCGAACTGGTGTTGACTCCCGCGCAGCCGGAAGCGATGCATGACTTCGAACTGGTCTTGCTCTCCCGCGTTCCGAAGACGGCGAATACCGCGGGCGAGGCAGCAAGCCAGGAAGGCAACGGGCAAGCGCAGGCCTGGAGCCAGCCGGCGGCGGCCGGGCGGGGCGCACAGAGGTTGACCCTGAACGCGGATGACGCCGCGCTGGCTCAGTCCGCGACTGCCGGCGAGAAGGTGACGCGTCCCTCGGCCGGTGCGAGTGGGTTGGCGGCGAGCGAGGATGCGACAAACCAGTCGGTTTCCGTAAGCGGCCGCATGGGCAACGCGCAGGATTTTGGCTTGCAGAACATGGATCAACTGCGCGACCGCATCGATGAGATGCGAGCGCGTGGGCAGTTGGGCGGCGGCGGTTTCGACAGCGCAGGCGGCGGCCCAGGCGGTGGTTTTGGCATGGGCGGGCCCGGCGGTGCGGGTGGTGGTGGCGGACGGATGCGCATGGGTTCGCTGAACCGGCCGCACGGGCAGATCTACTACGACGCGAGCAATGCGGCACTGGACGCCGCACCGTATTCGCTGAGCGGGCCGGCGGAAAAGCCGGCGTACGGCTCCAACAAAATCGGCGCAATGCTGGGCGGTCCGCTGAAGATTCCGCACCTGTACGATGATGGCGGCAAGACGTTTGTCTTTCTGAACTATTCGGGGATACGCAGTTCGACGCCGTATGACGTGTTTTCGCATGTGCCGACGCTCGCGGAACGTGGCGGCGATTTCAGCCGAACGCTGTCAATGGCGGCGCTGTGCAGTTATTCAATCCCCAGACGGGTGCGCCGCTTGAGTAACAACTGTGTCGGAAGCATGAACGCGCAGGGAAACTGCGTGATCAGCCCGCAGGCGGCGGCGCTCTTGAACTACATTCCCACTCCCAAATGTTTCCAACGGCTCGCCGCAGAACTACCACTTCAGTTCCGCCGCTGAATCCGACCAGGACATATTTGCCCTGCGGCTGACGCACAACTTTGGCGCGCCGTATTGGGCAGCGTGGCATGCCGCGGAGCAGGAGGCGGACGGGGCGGGCGGTCACGCAACAACCTGAGCTTCGGACTGAACTATCAGCGCAATGAGTCGGACAATCTGGAGCCGTTCCCCACCGTTGGCGGCAGCACCCACACCAACGGATTCAACGCCAACGTGGGCTGGGCGGTGAGCAAGGGCAAGCTGGAGCAATCAGCTCCGCTTTACCTGGAACCGCAGCCGCTCGCACACCGGCAACTATTATGCCGGGATCACGAATGTTGCGGGAAACGCCGGCATCGGCGGAGTCTCCGATGGCTCCGGACGATCCGTTGAACTGGGGCGTGCCGGACCTGGCGTTTTCCGACTACACCAGCCTGAACGATGTAGCTCCGTCGCAGCGTGATTCGCAGACCTTTTCGCTGAGCGAAAGCTTTGGCTGGGTGCGGGGAAAGCATCATCTTCACTTCGGCGGCGACTATCGCTGGATCGACAACAAGGCCTATGCCAGTTCGAATCCGCGCGGCACGTTTCACGTTCACCGGTTCCTCCACGGCGAAGTACGCAATCAATGCTCAGACGGGTGTCCCTGCGCCAGTGGCCGGAACCGGCTATGACTTTGCCGACTTTCTGCTGGGCTACGCGCAGCAGACATCGCTGGCGTATTCCCAGGTACACGACCAGTATCTGGGCGACAGCTACGACTTGTTCGTGCAGGATGACTGGCGGGTGAAGGGCAATCTGACCGTGAACTTCGGGCTGCGCTATGAGTTCATCTCGCCCTTCCATGAAGCTCACAGTCAACTGGCGAATCTGATTACGCAATTCGACGCGGAGGGCAATTTTCTGAGTGTGACTGCGGTGCAGCCATCCACGCCGAGCCAGCCTTACGGACGGGCCTTGATGCATCCGCACCGCGACAATTTTGCTCCGCGCGTCGGCATTGCATGGAAGCCATTCGGCGCCAAGACCGTGGTGCGGGCGGGCTACGGCATCAATTACAACCTGGGGCAGTACGCCTCGATTGTGCAGAACCTGGCGGCGCAGCCACCTTACGCCGTGACCGCGACCAACTCTGCTTTGCCGACGGCGCCCAGCAGTCTGTGCATGGCCAACGGGTTTCCCACCTCCGCGGGCGCATCAGCCAATCCGTGCCAGGTCAACGGGCTTCCCGCAGCCAATCCGGCGACGCCCAGTTCGACCCGAATAACTACGGGATCGATCCGAACTATCGCGTGGCCTACGTGCAGATGTGGAATCTGAACGTGCAGCATGAGCTGACCTCAACGCTGCTGTTGAATGTGGGTTACACGGGAAGCAAGGGTACCGCGCTGGACATGCTGCGCGCGCCCAATCGCGGCCCGGCCGGAGCGATCATCCCGAGCGTGGAGCCATTCAACTGGGAGACCTCGCAGGGATCGTCGATCCTGCATGCCGGTTCGGTGCGCCTGCGCAAGCGGATGACCAATGGGTTTCGCCGTGGGTGGCACCTACACCTACTCGAAGTCGATCGACAATGCTTCATCGATTGGCGGCGGCGCGCAGGTGGTTGCGCAGAACGATAAGGATCTGCGGGCCGAACGCGGGCTTTCCAGCTTCGATCAGCGGCACAAACTGAGCGGCGATTGGACGCTGGAGTTGCCCTGGGGCGAAGGACGCAAGTGGCTCACCCGGCCGGGCATTGCGCAAAAGGCGCTTGGCGACTGGCTGCTGCAGAGCAGCTTCACGGTGGCTTCCGGCACGCCGTTCACGGCGCGCGTGCTGGGCAGTTACTCCGACGTGGCGGGCGGAACCAACGGCACTTTGCGCGCCAACTATAACGGGCGCAGCCAATCCAGATCGGCGACCGCAGCATCAAGCAATGGTTCAACACGGCGGCGTTTGTTCGTCCCGGCGCCAGGCACCTATGGAAATGCCGGCAGGAACACGATTATCGGGCCGGGCAGCTGGCTGTTCAGTCTGGTGCTTTCGAAAAACATTCCGCTCAGGGATTCGATGGGGCTGGAGATGCGTGCCGAAGCCGACAACGTGCTGAACCATCCGAACTATTCGGGGATCGACACCACGGTGAACTCGCCGACCTACGGACAGGTGACCAGCGTGGCATCGATGCGCAAAATGATTCTGTCGTTGCATTACAGGTTCTGAGAGGACGGATTTGCCGGCGAATGAAGATCGATGGTCGGATGGTAGCGATGAGATCGTATGGCAACAAAGTCGTTCGCAAGGCGCTGGCCGTGCTGGTGTGCTGCTCGATGATGCCTCCCGGCGCGGCGCTGGCGCAGGCGGTCGCGCGCGGGTGAGAACGGCTTCACCTTCAAGGTGACGAGCGAACTTGTGCTGGTGAGCGTTACCGTGCGCGACAAGAAAGGTGCGCTGCGTGCGCGGGCTCAAGCAGAGCGACTTTACCGTGCTGGAAGACGGCAAAGTGCAGCACCTCCAGAGCTTCGACATCGAGGACGTGGAAAACTACCTGCCAAGCTGCTCCGCAGGGTGGCCCCGCACAGGCCGAGGCGGCGGCGGCGAAGACCGACCTGTTCACCAGCAGGAAAGCTCCTTCGCACGAAGCGCTGCGGGACCGCAGGTTGATGGTTCTCTTTCTCGATCTGAGTTCGCTGGAGAGCGACGACAGCGACCGTGCCGTGGAGAGCGCAAAGAACTTTGTGACCAAGCAGATGACGCCCGCCGATCTGGTGAGCATCGTCAGCTTCGACACTTCGCTGAAGGTGGTGCAGGATTTCAGCAGCGACAAGAAGCTGCTGCTGGCGGCGCTGGATCGAATCGCGGGCAACGAGGGCAGCGGGCCAGGAGGCGGGTACCACCGGCACCAGCGAGGGCACGCCCGACGATGCCGGCTCGTTCGTGGCCGACGATACGGACTACAACATCTTCAATACGGATCTGCGCTTGCAGGCGCTGGCCACGCTCGCCAAAAATCTCGCCGGCATCGATCAGAAGAAATCGATTTTGTACTTCAGCAGCGGCATGACCAAGACCGGCGTGGAGAATCAGGCGCAGTTGCGTGCCGCGGTGAACGCCGCGGTGCGCTCGAATGTGTCGATCTACGCGGTGGATTCGCGCGGCCTGCAGGCGTTGCCGCCGGGCGGGATTGCAAGCTCGGCAAGTCTGCGCGGAGTTTCCTCCTACAGCGGCGCCGCGGTGCAGAACGATCTGGACTCGAACTTCGCCAGCCAGGAGACTCTGGTGACCATCGCCAACGATACCGGCGGCAAGGCGTTCCTGGATTCCAACGATTTCAGCAAGGCATACGCGAAGGTTCAGGCGGATAGCGAAACCTACTACGTGCTCGGCTACCGCAGTTCGAATCCAAGTCAGAGATGGCCGCTTCCGCCGCATCCAGGTGAAGCTGAACCGTAGCGATGTGAAGCTGGAATATCGCATGGGATACTACGGCCCCAGGGATTTCCAGCACTTCACCAAGGAAGACCGCGAAGCAGCAGCTGCAGGAGGAGATGACGTCCGAGCTGCCGAACACCGATCTTCCCGTGTATCTGGCGAGCGGCTATTTCCGCGCCCAGGAGAGCAAGTTCTACGTGCCGGTGTCGATCGTTGTGCCCGGCTTCGGCCCTGGTGGTGCAGCGCGATAAGGATCGGGCATCGCTCGACGTGCTGGGTATGGTGCGCGACAAGGAAACCAAGTTTCCGGTCGGCAACATTCGTGACAACATCAAGTTCACGGTGGAGCAGACGCAGAGCGTGACGGCAGGCGGGAGCGCGCCCCGTGGCGGACCAGGCGCAGCATTGACGACGGCAGCCCAAGCGCAAGAACGTGCAGTACAACACCGGGCTTTCTGCTTCCGCCGGGGCGTTATCATCTGAAATTCGTAGTGCGCGAGAACCAGAACGGACGAGTGGGAACATTCGAGAGCGACGTGACCATTCCAGATCTGCGCAAAGAAAAAATGAAGATCAGTTCCGTCATGCTTTCCAGCCAGAAGGTTCAGCCTGCGAAGAAGTCGCAGGCGAATCCCCTGGTGAGCGACGGGCAGGAGATCATTCCCAATATCGCCCACGTCTTTACGCCGGAGCAGTCGATGACGCTGTACTACGAGGTCTATGATCCGGCGAAGTGGGCGGAGAAAAAGGACGCGATCCATCTGCTGACCAACATCGAATTCTTCCGCGGCAAAGTGAAGGTGTACGAGACGCCGCTGGTTGAGGCACAGCAGTTAAACGCCGCCGACCGCAAGGCAGCGGCGTTTCAGTTGGAAGTTCCGATGAAAGCGCTGAATCCCGGCTGGTACACCTGCCAGGTAAACGTGATCGACGACGCGGGCGCGGCGTTCGCATTTCCCAGAACGCAAGTGCTGGTAAGGCAATAGACGGGTCTGACCGTTGAAAGCATTGGCAGCGTGCACTGGGCGCGGAGCCGAAGCTGTTGCCGGAACCGGGTACACTGTCTGCGGATGGCACGTTGCGGATCGTGGCCTCCCTGGGTGCGGGAGCGTGACTACGGCAGGCGGAAGAACTGAACCCCCTTCCAGTCGGGAATCGAGTTGATCTGAAGATTGTTACTGCTGGGCGACTGCATCATCAGGTAGCGCACGTTGAAGCCGACGGATTGCGAGGAATAATCCGCGGTATTGTTGGCGTTGACGTAGGCGCCGATGTACCAGTTGGGAGCCATGCGGTAACCCATCTTGAACTCCAGGTTATAGTTGGCGCCGGTCTTGGACTGGCCCAGATAGGATGGATTCGCCAGCGTTGGCGAAAGCAATGGATAGTATGGCGTTGCATCCTCGGAAAAGAACTGCATGCCCAGACTGCCCGCGAGGGAGTATTCCATCCGCTCCCATCTTCCTACCCAGCGGATGGGAACGTTGAAGAGGAAGTAGCTCTGCGGGCTGAAGTAACCGCCCTGTCCGAGGGTGAAGTAACGCAGGTTCTGATCGTAGTGCATGCCGGTCAGGTTCATGCCCACGGTCAGCCGTCCCTGCGGGCGCTCCATCACCTTCCAGTAGGTTCCGGCGGTCCCGCTGATACGGTTGTTGTTGGCAACGTTGTGCCCGTCGATCCAGTCATAGCCGAACTGGGTGTAGATGCCGGAGTTGCCTCCACCCCAGTTCCCGGCAACCTGTGCGCCCGTTGCCATCACGCCGCCCCAGACAAATCCGGTACCGGGGTCGTAGGTGCCCGAGTAGGAGAGCAGAGTGTCAGTGATGGCGCTGCGGTTGAACTGGACCGTGAAGGGACCGCCCAGGATCTTCCAGCGCAGGCCGGCTTCAAAGTTGCGCACCCAGAATCCCTGCGGCGTCATGCCAAGCATGGCGCCGAAGTTCTGTGTCGAAATCTGAATGTCGCCGGCGGCTCCGGCGGCGGATTGGGATGCGACGGTCGCACCCTGGCCCAGGGTTCCGAATGGCAGACTGGAGGTGGGGGCAGGTTGTCCGGAGTAGATGAATGTGGGCTTGAAATCAACCCCGACGCGCAGGCTTTCGCCGAGCATGAAGCTGCCGCTTACGTTACCCTGCTCGGTAATGGCGCGGTCGAAGCCAACGGTCCCGCTACGGCTGGCGACAACGGTTCCGGCGCCGAAGAAGGGGGTATTGCGCGACTGCACGGCGCTGATTTCGCTCTCGATCTCCTGCCGTTCGCCCTGCTGCTTGCCGGGAGCGATGAAGGCGCTGTCCCAGCGCGAGCTCTTGCGCTCGATCAAGTCTCCCAGCGCCTGATCCGTATCCTGCTGCGCGGTTGTGCCCTTGGACGGAACGAGGTCTTCCGGTGGCGGAGATGCCGTGACAGGAGCGTCGCTGTTGTGTTGGGCCGGGGTGTCCTGCGCGTCATAATCCGAGCCGCCCAGGTGCAGGGAAATGGGACGGGTCGCCGGGTAATCCTCGGCGGGCGCTTCGGAACTTTGATTCTGCTTCTTCGGCTGCTGTTTTTTGTGCGTGGCCGGCGGGGCAGTCTTGCTGGGTGCGGGCGAATCGTCTTGCTGGCTGTTCATCTGCTGCCGGATTGCCTTCGGTACGGACGGCAAAGCGTCATCGGCAGGCATGGGCGTGGTGGAGTCCTGTGCTCTCGGGGTGTAAACGCGGGTGAGGCCGTTGCGGTTGACCCGAGGAAGTTCGCCATCTGGCATCAGCAGCCGCGCGAGGTTTTGCGTGGCTTGGGACTGGTGCGGAGCCTCCTTGCCTTGTCCTAGAATGCCGAAAAGCGAATCTTTCGCACGGTCCGTGGGCATGGCTTCCAGCGCGGCCTTCCAGTAGGCCTCCGCTTTGTTATAGTCGCCGTGGGCGGCTGCCTGCTTGCCGGCCACCTCCAGCAGGGGAGCGCTCTTAGGCCAGCGCTGCAGTGCGACCTTGGTCCAGTGTTCGGCAAGCTGGGTGGCCTGGACGCTCATGGCAGCGCCAATTGCGCCGAGGTAATCGTCAACCTGTGCGTCCACCATGCCCCACTTTTCGTACACCAGCAGGGCGCGGCGAGGGTCACCGGTGCGGAGGAACACTCCTGCCAGTCCGGCGCGAATCTTGTTGTCCATGGGAAGAGCCTGCGCGGCCGCCGTAAGGATTGCGATGGCGCGTTGCTCGTCACCCTCGTCCAGCGCCTGCTGAGAGCGGCGCAAACTCCAGGTGGACCAGATATTGCGGACGTTTTCGCGCTGACTGGGAGTCAGGTCGTTACGCAGATTGATGGTGGTGAGCAGGGCGTAGAGTTCCTTCTCGCGGCCGTCAGCATCCAGGTAACTCCAGGCAAGCTGGATGTCAAGATCGGCGGGCGGCTGCTTGCGCATGACATCGTAAGGCCAGCGGGCCTCCTGCAAAAGGCGGATGCCGCCTTCACTATCGCCGATGGCGACGTGCACGGAAGCCATCAGGGCCAGGTAGTTAGCGTCCTTCTCCAGGATCTTGCGCACTTTGTCGGGCATGCGTTCGGCTTCGGCGAGGGCGCGGTCGTCATCCTTTTGTTCGTGCAGTCCGTTGAGGTATCCGCGCCAGGCGTCGGGATCGTTTTCGTTCTGGTCCACGATGTTCTGGAAGAGTTCGCTGGCTTTATCGGGCCGTCCCTGGTGCATGTAGACGTTGGCGAGTTGCAGCTGGGTGTTGACTTGCGGGCCGTGGGCCAGGCCGGGAAGTTCCAACGCCTTGCGCAAGAATGCTTCGGCGCTGTCGAAGTCTCCCTCGGCGATGTAGATGGCCGCGATGGAGTTGAGGAATGGACCGGAGCGAACCGCCTGGGAATAGATTCCCTGGGGCATGGCCTTGATTGCGGCGATGGCGCGCGCATAGTCGTTGATTCGCAGGTAGGCGGCCAGCAGCCCCTGCCATGCGTTGAGATTATCGGGATTGCGGTCAGCGACGCGCTTGAAGAACGCCGCGGCTTCCGCCGCTTGGCCCTGATCCAGCATGGTGTTGGCGAATTGGAGCTGAATGTCGGCGGCGGCGCGTGGCGACTGCTGTCCGGCAATCTGGGTAGCGCGGCGTAACATGCGCTCGGCTTCCATCTGTTGGCCGGTAGCCTGGTTGGCTAAGGCGAGCGCGGTGAGCAGGTCGGCGTCATTCTCCAAAGCGTCACGAGTCTGCGTGGAAAGGCGGTGATAGGCCTGGATGGCAGCCTCGGAATTACCCGCCTTATAAAGCGCAGTCACGTAACCACGCCATGCGGGCGCGTTCTGCGGATCAGCCTCGGCCACCTTCTTGAACAGCGGCAGCGCCGATTGCACGTCGCCCTTCTTCATCATGGAACCAGCCAGCCCGATGGTGGCTTCCGCATTGGTGGGCCGCAGAGCCAGCGCCTGCTGAAAGGCGTTGATGGCATCATCGGTGCGGTCTTCCTGCAGCGCCAGGTTCCCATGTTTCATCTCAGTCCAGAAGTGAGCGCTCTCCAGGGCCTGTTGGATCGCCTTGTCCTGGGGCTGGATCCTGATTGCATCCTCGAAATTATGCAGGGCGCTTTCAAATTCCTCCTTCTTCATGTTCACAAAGCCGAGACCAGCCAGCGCCTGGCCGGAGTTTGGATGGCGCTTGAGCACGCTTTCGAATCGCGCCTGGGCCTCCTCGAGGTTGCCTGCGTTCAGCGCCTTGTAGCCGCGATCCTCATCGGGGTCGCCAGCCGGCTCTGCTGCCTTGGCCAGATTGGGGGCTGCGGCCTTCTGCTCCTGGGCGCTCAGGTCGCGGTCCGGATAACGCTTGAGGTAGTCGCGGATGGAAGCCTGATAGGCAGGGTTCGTGGCTTCCCAACCAAGCGCCTGCCGCCAGGCCTGGCGCGCAGCTTCACCGTAGGTTCCATGCAGGGCGGAAAGCAGTTGGATGCCCTGCATGCGCGTTTTGGGATCGTAGGTCAGCAGGCGGCCGAGCGCGAGCTTGTATTGGTCGTTCGTAGGGTAGCGTTGCACAAGTTGGCGGATGGAGGCCAGGGCGGGCTCGCGGCCATTGGCGGAAGCGGCTTCGGTCTCATAGTAGGCCACGGCCCAATCGCCGAGTGGAGGTTCTTCACCAAAGATTTCACGGTAGATGCGGAAGGCGTCGTCGGGGCGGCCCGCGCGGGCGAGCCGGCCGGCTTCGTCCAACCGGGTGCGCTGTTGCGCGGTGAGCACTTTCATCGCCTCGATGCGTGCGATGGCTGGATCTCCGGGGTGGGCACGCTTCAGGCGGTCAAGATAGGTGCGTGCCTCCTCCGCCCGTCCGCTCTGCTTGGCCCAGCGGGCCAGGCCGGCCAGCGCTTCGGCTTGGTTGGGATCAGCCAGCAATACCTGCTGCCAGGATTGCGCCGCCAGATCAGTTCGTCCGCGCCCTTCCAGGGAGCGAGCCTTTTCCAGCAACAAATCGACGGCGCTCGAAGCCGCCATCAGCAGAGGCGCCAACAGAACTACCGTGATTGTCCAAAGAACCCAACGTTTCCATCGACTCATTTGTTTCTCCAGCGGACTTCCAGTGCGCCTTCGGCGGAAAACCGGAACAGGTCCTGGACCCACCCGGTGCCAAAGAGCGCAAGATTCTGATCGTAATACCTCGGCGGATCCCCATACAGAGCGCTCTGCGGCTTGCGCGCAATCTCCAGGCGGCTCAGCTGCAAGGTAAAGGCCCTGTCGTCCCCTACCGTCTTCAGGAAAGGCAGAAGCGCGGCGGAGTAGCCCACCCCGGCGCGTTCCGCGGTGACCTTGCCCTCCGCCGAGACAATCATCGGCGGATAGAAATTGTCCTTCATATAGGTGCGCATACCTTGCAGCGCAGCCAGCAGTTCCTTGCGTCCGCGGGTATGGGGATCCGTCATACCGGCCCATAGATATACGCGAATCGCGTCAAAGCTGGAGCGGGGATCAGACGCCGGCCCGCGACCCGGCTCCCAACCCTTCTCCGTCGAATACTTTACCCAATCCAGCACAAACCCATGCGGCGCTGCGTGGCGCACAATGGCCGGAGTGTTATCCGCAATTTGCGCCCAAGGTCCATCGGGAAGCGCCGCCGCGAGCCCGTAAAGAAGCTGCACCGGCAGGTAGCTTGGGTTCAGTTCCACGAAATTCTTGGAAGCGAAGCCGACCGGTGCGGGCAACAATACCGTGCCCGCTCCCGGCATCTTGACTACGCTCTGCGTAGCGACTTGGCCGGCGATGGCATCTCCCAGCTTAATGAATCCGGGTTCCTGCCAGAGCTGGCCCGCCTGGATCAGGCTGTAAGCCATCCAGAGGTCGGCATCACTGGCAGGGTTGGCGTCAAGGATGTGCCATTTTCCATCCGGATCACATCCCCAGAGCCAGGCCGGAAGGTTCGAAGTAAGATCGCCCGCGGCCAGGTTTGTTTGGGTCCACTGCAAGATGCGGTCAAACGTGGGCCGATCATTGGCCACCAGCGCGAAGAACATTCCGTAGGCCTGAGCCTCGGAGGTCGTGCGTGCGCCATCATCGTGGTCCACGACGCGGCCGCTCTCTTCCAGAAAGCCGCGCTTGTAGTCCTGCCAGAGATCCCAGGCGAGGATGCCGGAGCTATTCTCCCGGGCTGCCGTCGCTGGCCCGCTGGAGGGAAGCTGAACTGCTGAAATCACAGGCATCGGATACTTCTCCTGCGCGCCGGTCAAGCCAGGTGAGGCTAGGCTCTGCACGGCGAGGCAGGTAATCAGCAAGGTCCTCACGTCGGCCTCACGAGGTTTCCGGATTCAGCCGTTGCCACGCACGGCGCTCGACGACGCGATCCAGCAGCGTCCCGATGATGAGGGCGCTGATAAGCATAAACACCGGAATGAACCAGTAATAACGAGTGAACGCCAGCATCATGTAATCAAACAGGCTCAATCGTCCAGCACGATAGGTATTTTGCGCGATGTGAAATGACTGAAACGTGCCATTCTGTGCAACCGAGACAGTGCCATACACGTTTCCCCGCCGCAAAGAGGGAGCAAACATAGTTGAAAGCACGCTTGTATGATTCGAATCTCGGGGAATCAGCATCACCACCGAGCGCTCCGGATTAAGCGGAGACTCAAAGCCCTCAACATAGCCATCGATCATCGTGTCCTGGCTCAACAATCCGGCGGCAAGTTGCCGGTCCAGGGACTTGATTGGGGAGCCTGGTTGCAAGCTCTCCAGCCAGCTCGTGGGTAGTCCCAGCCGTCCGCCAGATTCGGTAACCTGAATCGGCAGTGAGCTTTGCCATCGGCTCACCAGCGGCTGATCGATGACGCTACCCAGAACTACCAGGTCACGGCCCGCATAGCGCGATACAGATCCGGATCCGTGACTGCGACCAGCAATGCCGGCGCGCCGGTTTGGGCTCCGAAGAATCCCATCATGTTCAATAACAGCTCGATTTCGGCGTTTCCCGGATCGGCGGGCAGGACAACCGCCGTGTTGGACAGGTCGCTGTGGATGGTGAAGGGGTAGCCGGCCTGCGAGAACAATTCGAGCTTTGGCATCATCGTGGAGTGGCGCACGCGGCGCAGATCAAGCTGGGTCTCGCGAAGAATCTGGCCATACTCCGGGCTGGCGGGTAAAGCGTTCCCCGCGAAGAGAAAGTCCGCCGTGATCGTATTGTAGTAGGCATTCAGCGAGCTTACGGGCAACATGACGCGCCCGGTGTGAATGACTCCCACGCCCTCGGGCTTCAAGACAATGCTACCGATGAAGGTCCCATTCAAGCGGATGGATAGCTCACCCTTGCTTCCGGGCTCGACGCCACCATATTGGTACACGAGCTGGATGGGGATCTCGGAGGTGCCGACATAATACAAGTCCGGCGGCAAACGGAAGTAAAGATCGACGGAGCCAGACCCATAGACGCGCAGGCTCTCCTGGGTTGTGTATTCTCCCAGTCCACTGCGTCTCTCATTGCTGTGCCAGCGCGGGGCGGAATACGGGGCGACGGGCGAGAAGGCCTTGGCAGCGCTGAGCAAAGCAGTGTCGCCGCTATGAGTAAACTCCCCGGAGGCAAAGGAACGCGCGGCCGTGAGCGCCTGCCCGGAGTCGTTTCCAAGAAGCAGCAACACTTTTCCATAAGGGTCAACGGGATTGTTGCGCATTGCAATCGCGGGGCCGGTGATGCCCTCCAAGTCAAAATGCTGCAGCAGGGGCGAGCCCAGGATTGCGAGGATTACGCAGTTGCCGCTGCTAATCTGGTCGCGCGAAACGGTGAACTGAACCCCGCGAAAGTCGGAAAGTTCGCCGAACTTGCTGGCAACCACTGCGGCCGCCGCCAGCAGGGTGTTGTCGGGATTGGCGGGCAGTACGAACGCAAGATTCCAGACGCGCTGCACCGAGCGGTCGAAAAATGGCTGGGGCAGCAATCGGAGTTCGTTGGCAATGGACAGGCGCGAGCCGTTCAGCGACAACTCGGTCGCAATGCCGATGGTGGTCCATGGGCTGGCGCCGTCGCCTCCCACGCAACCAGCGCATTGGCCGGAAAGCTGGAAGGCAAGCGTATTTTCTGTCGTCAGTAATTCGGCGGGAATCATCACCTGGGTGACAACGTTGTTTCCGGGCGTGATCTCGACAGAGGCAACGGCTGTGTTGTTCAACGTTATATTCAACACCAGTTCCCGTGGCCGGATTTGCGCGGGCGCCGCGTAGTGGAGCGTAAGCGAACTGCTACTCACGACTTTGGTCACCGGAACGGTAAAGTTGACCATGGATCGTGATTCGCTGTCGTAAAGAAACAGAGGGCGCTGCTGGCCAAGGGCCCGAAGGTTGAACTGGTCGTGGAACTCTGCGCCAGAGTGCAGATTTTCATCCGGTGCACTGGCCTTGTCCTTCTTGCCAGTGGCCGTTGCGGGGCTCGTCATTCCGCTTGCAATCGTTTGTGCGGGGGAACGATTCACGTACAGCAGGACCAGTACAACGATGATGAGCAGCAGGATCAGGACCGGTTGCCGGCGGCGCGTCTTGTCTACCTTCTTGTCGCCGGTGGAGGCGTCGTCAGGTCGCGCCGTAAAGAGGCCGCGCGAAATCGCGAACATTCCCTGCAGGGCGACTCCCAGCAACCGTCCGTACGTTCGCAGCGGGCGATCCTCTTCGCGATGCTTTCCCCAATCGATCCAGGAATCGGCGCGCGAGTAGAGAACGCGGGTTAAAACTTCCTCCTGTTCCAGATTGAGTTCCCCGAAGTCGATGCGGATAATCTTGTCGGTGAGAACAACGATTCGTGGCTCAAAGAAGCAACCCTCCGGCCGTCCGGAAAAGTAGAAGTTGATCGCCTCGCCCATCGCCACGGGACGTTCGGCGTCGGTCACCTGCAGCGCTGCGCCGCTGTTTGACATGTCAATGGTGTGTCCGTGGATCTGGTTGCCATCCTGGCAGACGATGGTGAAGGGCACCTCGACATCGACCCGAACGTGGCGGCGCTGCTGCTTGGTTTCCCAGGCGACCGCGGCGGAAACCAGCAGGATCACGATGTTATAAAACGTCCACAACACGTTCATGATCACCGTGTCCTTGTGCGCGCTATCCCAGTAGAAGTAACGCGGAACACCAATCATGATGCCAAGGATGTTGAAGAACAGCAGCACCAGGAACGGCATCGCAATCTTGCGGTCGAAGTAGGACTTGGGCACCAGGCCGCCCTTGACGGTTACGTTGAACTTCCCGAGGCTGGGGTTGATGAGCGCAAGGATGGTCGGATACAAAATGTAAGGGGCCAGAACCGCTTCGTAAATTTCGTTCCAGAAAGAGAGGCGGTAATGGCCCTGCACCCGGGAGTTGGTGATCTGGGCGAGAAAAATATGTGGCATGGCATAGGCGAAGATTGCCCATGCGTAGCCGTAAATATTCACCCATCCAAAGAGCAGGTAGACCAGCGGCGCGGTAAGGAAAATCAGCCTTGGCAGCGCGTAGAGGAAGTGCGAGCACGCATTGAAATAGCAGAAGCGCTGGGCCAGGGTAAGTTTTCGGTTGAAAAGGGGATTCTCCAATCGCAGGATCTGCACCATGCCACGCGCCCAGCGGATCCGCTGGCCGATGTGGCTGGAAAGACTTTCCGTGGCCAGTCCGGCGGCCTGCGGGATGTTGATGTAAGCGGTATTCCACTTTCGCGTGTGCAGGCGCAGAGCGGTGTGGCAATCCTCGGTGACCGTCTCCACGGCGACGCCCCCGATTTCCAGCAGGGCGGAACGGCGCAGCACGGCGCAGGAACCGCAGAAGAATGTCGCATTCCAGAAATCGTTTCCATCCTGCACGATGCCGTAGAACAATTCGCCTTCGTTGGGCATCTTACGGAACTGCCCAAGATTCTTCTCAAACGGATCGGGCGAGTAGAAGTGGTGCGGCGTTTGCAGCATACCCATTCTTTGGTCCCTGAGGAACCAGCCCATGGTGATCTGCAGGAAGGAACGGGTGGGGATGTGATCGCAGTCGAAGATTGCGATGAATTCGCCGGTGGTCGTGGGCAGAGCCTGGTTGATGTTGCCGGCCTTGGCATGGCGGTTGTTGTCGCGAATAATGTAGCCGCAACCGGCGGCGGCGGCAAACCGGCGGAATTCCTCACGCCGTCCGTCGTCCAGGATGTAAACCTTGAATTTATCGCTGGGCCAGTCCATGTTGAGCGCGGCCAGCACGGTGGGTCGAACCACATAGAGCGGCTCGTTATAGGTTGGCACGTAAACATCTACGGTGGGCCAATTGTTCACGTCATCCGGCAGTGGTGCGGGTTTGCGGCGCAGCGGCCGGATCGTCTGAAAATGACCCAGGTAGAGAGTCATGAAAGCGTAGGCTTCGGCAAACAGGAGGATGATGACAAAAAAGTTGTTAATCGAACTGGCGTGACCTGCCGTGGTCATGCCCTCGATCGTCTGCTGAATACGAAAATAGGCGTAGCGCGTGGTGGCAATGGCGGAAAGCGCCATCATCGTGATTGTGATCACCTGGCCGCGGGAAATCCGGTTCAGCACGATGACGAGAGCCAGCGTTGCCAGTCCGACGAAAGCCTGTTCCTGCCAGGTGAGCGGGATGATCACCATGAAGGCCGATATGACGAGGGCAACCAGGACCAGGCACCAGGTCCAGAGCCGCCGCAGGAAACTGCCTCTCTTCATGACTGCTTTCCTCTGCAAACACGAACACCTGACGCACGTTGATGGACGGGATCAGGCAATCGACAAATAGGGCGAAACGGCGCCTCCTGTGCGCTACGAGGACGTGACCTGGCGCGCCCAGGTTGCGAGGCGCAGAAAATCCTCGGCTGGCGTGGACTTGGGCGCGTACTCCAAAACCGTCATCCCGGCCGCCAGAGCCTCGGCAACCGCATCACTGCGCCGAATGCAGAACGGCAGCAATCGGGCGCCAAGTTGCTGCCGGAGGTTCTGCAACACCTCCGCATGGAAAGCCGACGCCGGATCGTACTTGTTGACGAGGAAATGCACGCTCGGCTGCTGGCGCGAGCCTGGCCGGTCTAAGCCCTCATAGAGTCTGCGAAACGGGGCCAAGGCCATGACGGAATTTATGTCCGGGGTCAGCACGATCAGGCAGACGCCAGCCAGATTCACGATCTGGCTTTCTGGTCCGCGCGGTGAACTGATTTCGACGATGCAGCGATCGACCTCGGTTTGCAGGGAGTTCACCTCCCGTATCAGCCACGCTCCGCTCTCCTCGCTCTGCAGGGAACCATCATCGAACTGGTGACCGAGCATATGAACGGTGCCCTGGTTCCGCTGCGGTGGAACAAACGTCCGCAGTCGTCCCGCCTGTGCAACCGGCGCTCCAAAGTGCAGCGGCGACGAAGGCTGCAGTGCTCCGTGGATCATCAGAATATTGTCGCCCGCCGACGCCAGGGCGCGACCAAGCGTGGCAGCGACAGTTGTCTTGCCGGTTCCTCCGCTGGCGGACAGAACGGCAATCGTGGGCACGCGCAGTTGCTGCGAGTCACCACCAGGAGCGGGAGATTCGCTCTCTGTACCAAGGTCCTCCAACAAAGCCCATCGCGGAGCCTGGGGACGCACGACTTCCAGCGTCGATGCTTCCGGAGTTGCATGGGACGACGCGGCAGCGGGATGCTTCGCTACGGCGGGCCCGACGGATTGCGCCGGGGAGTCACTGCCGCCGCTGCGCCGTTCCTGCTGGAATACCTTGTACTGGTTCAGATGCGTGTGCGCGAGCAGTGCAGCCACGTCTTCGGGCGTCGTTTTATCTGACATGTTCGGCTTCCCTCCATGCGGGTTGTGGCCGAGCGTAACCCCTTGCAAATTCCACTATGTGTTGGGCCGTTCTTCCAGAAGGCCTAACAAGGTCCAAGATAGGCTATTGACCGCAGGTGGACGGCTAGAATGCCGGTCGCGCTTCGCACCAATGGCAAACCTGCATTTCAGGACGATTTGCCGGACCCCAGCGTCCAAGAGTGTTTACTAATAGTAGAACAACATCTCACTTGCACGGCAACTCTTTCGGTGTGGTCCCATCGGTGACCCCGGGGGCGCCGCAGAGACTTAGGTAACCGTACCGTGCTGCGACTTCGCAAGGTGCGCAATTTAGCTCAAAAGGAACCAAGCTTTGCAGGTTGTAGAATTCTATTGTGGATATCAAAATGCCGAATCGTATTGCAATCGTCGGACTGGGAAACGTGGGAGCTAGTTTCGCCTACGCGCTTCTGTTTCGTGGCCTGGCTTCTGAAATCGTATTGATTGACGCAAATCGGGCGAAGGCCGAGGGCGAGGCCATGGATCTGAACCATGCCGTGCCCTTTACCCACTCGACGCGCATCTGGGCTGGCGATTATTCCGAATGTGCCGGGGCGGCCGTGACGGTGATCACCGCGGGGGCCGCGCAGAAACCGGGCGAAACCCGTCTGGACTTGGTAAGAAAAAACGCGCGGATTTTTGCCTCGATTGTGCCCGAGGTCGTAAAGCACAACCCGGGGGGCATCCTGTTAATTGCCACCAATCCAGTGGATGTGCTGACCTATGTCGCCTGGAAATTAAGCGGACTGCCCCCGGAGCGGGTCATTGGTTCAGGGACGATCCTGGACACGGCGCGTTTCCGGTATCTTTTGAGCCAGCATTTTGATGTGGATGCGCGCAGCGTGCACGGCTTCATCGTAGGGGAGCACGGCGATAGCGAAGTGCCCGTCTGGTCGTTGACCAATATTGCGGGCATGCGCTTGCCGGAATACATAAGACACAATAATGCGAACTGTTCGCCGGAGGAGATGAATCACATTTTTACCCAGACGCGCGATGCGGCGTACCAGATCATCGAGCTGAAGGGAGCGACGTTTTACGCAATCGCCGCCGGACTGATGCGCATTACGGAAGCCATCCTGCGCGACCAGAGCACGGTGCTCTCCGTCTCCAGCCTGGTGAATGGACTCTACGGAATTGAGGACGTCTACTTGAGCCTGCCGACGGTTCTGCATCGCGGCGGGGTGGAGCGGGTGATTCATCTGGAATTGAGCGAAGACGAGGAGACGAAGTTGAAGGACTCGGCTCGCGTCCTTTACGAGACGATCGCAGGGCTCCATGGATTGATTTAGAGGCGGAAGCGCAACAACTCCAAAATAACAGGGAACAGGGACTTCGCCCTGCCCCCGTCATTTGAAATTGCTATGTTAGTGGTATAGCGCACCCATCGCGGTTAGCACGATTCCGGCGATGCCAAACACGATCCCCGCGAACCAGAAGACACGCCGCTTTGTGAGCAGCGTAATGGAGCAGATGACCAGTCCCACCTCCAGCAGAGTTTCCCCAAGGTCGTAGCGATTGGCGCGATGTTCGAAGAGTTTTACCTCCGCTTCCATGGCTGTCGCTTCCTTCTGGATATCTTCTTGTTCCACGGTGGATTTCTCGATTGCGGCTTCATTCTTCTTGAGCAGGGTTCCGGCTGCCGCGGAGTCCTTCAGTGGCAGGACCTTCAGAAGTTCGTCCACCTGCGTCATCGTGTGGCGGCGGATATTCTTTGCCTGGTAGTAGCCCCAGGTATCCGTCGCCTTGTTCTGCAGAAGAACCTCTTCCGTGTGGGCGCGATGGCCCAGCAATGAAGCCACTGCTACCAGCACGGCGAGGATGGCCATGGTGAAACTGACCGGGGCCAGGTTGGATTTCTCGCGACCATGCTCGGCCGCCTCTTGCAACTCTTCCATCTCGTGCTCTGCACTCATGAGGAACCCCTTGTCTGGTTGTTCTACTTTACGGTGAGAGCGTCTCCCGGCGCCAGTCCCAGGAGCGGGAAGGCCCGCAGGCTAAAGGAAAGTCACGCCTTTTTCGGCTTCACCTTGCCTTCGAGTTCCCGTCGTGCCGCCGCCAGGGCGCGCCGTTTCTCATCGCTCACTTCCGGATAGCTCAGTTTCATCTCCTCCAGCGCATCGACAATCACGGAGGAAACAACCAGACGCGCGAACCACTTGTTATCCGCGGGGACCACAATCCACGGAGCATGTTTGGAGGAAGTGTGGCGAATCATGTCCTGATAGTTCTGTTGATACTCGTTCCAATAGCGACGCTCACGCACATCGGAGGCGGAGAACTTCCAGTTCTTCTCCGGCAAGTCGAGCCGCGCCAGGAACCTCTGCTTCTGCTCATCCTTGCTCAGGTTTAGGAAGAACTTTCGAATCGCGATTCCGTTACGCGTGGCGTAACGCTCGAAGGCGGCGATGTCTTGAAAACGCTCACTCCAGATTTTATCGCCGACGCACGATAACGGCAGGGACTGGGCTTCCAGTAATTCGGGATGCACGCGCACCACCAGGACTTCCTCGTAGTAGGAACGATTGAAGATCCCGATTTTGCCTCGCCCCGGCACGCACTTGGATGTGCGCCACATGTAGCCGTGCGCGAGTTCCTCCGCCGAGGGCGCCTTGAAGGAAAAGACCTGGCATCCCTGCGGATTCACGCCGCTCATCACGTGCTTGATGGTGCCATCCTTGCCCCCCGCGTCCATCGCCTGAAAGATCAGCAGCAGCGCCCAGCGATCCTGCGCATAAAGTTGATCCTGCAACTCTGCCAGCAACTGGGTGGAGCGTTGCAGCAATTGTTCGGCTTCCTCTTTGAACTCCTTCGGAAGCCCGGCGGTATCACCCGGATCGCAATCCCGCAAACGGAAATTCTTGCCGTGATCGACACGGTAGAGAGTGGCTAGCGACCGCAGTTCTTTCTCTTGCTTCATTTCTTCGCGTTCCTTCCCGGCAGCATTCCCGGCATGGAGACAGGCTCGCCAGGCAGCTCTAAAATCACTCTGCAAAACTGTACCACTGGCCGGTTGCGGAGGGAACAGCGCCCGGTTTGCCACGTTTGTGCCCTGGAAGAACCAGAAGCGAATTACGCCCTCACTCGAACGATGTCCTTCAGCAATGCGCGATGCATCTAACAGAGTTAGCTACGGAGAGAAGAATGACCCAGGCAAAGAAGAATTTTCTGGAGCGGCCCTCACTCGTCCTGCCGGTATTCATTCTGATTGCGGCGCTCTACGCCGGATGGACTTTCTATTCGCGCTGGAACGACGCTCGCCAGGCAGAGCACGCTGCCGCGGCTCGTGAGGCGGAGCGAGCCCGGAAAGACGTGGCGCTCAATGGGGGCTCGCAACTGAAAATCACGATGCTTTACGCCTCGCCCGGCACGGTGCCCAAAGGCCAATCGGTGCAGATCTGCTACGGCGTGGTCAACGCAAAGAAAGTGGTCTTCGATCCGCCCATCGAGGGAGTGTGGCCTTCGATGAACCGCTGCGTGGATGTATCGCCCAGGAAGAGCACTACCTACAGGCTCAGCGCGGGTGACGGCGCCGGACACTCGGACCAGGCGCAGATTTTGGTAGAGGTGAAGTAGCGGAGACTTGCGGCGGCAAAGCCCCGCCGAGTTGGTTGCGACCCTGTCTCCCGCCGCAGCGCTGGATTCCGGTTCTCTGATTCTTACCACCGGCCTTGCCGTTGCAGGAGTTGCTCCACGCGTTGCAGGTCGTCTTCCGTGTCCACGCCCACGGTGTCAAACGGCGTCTCGGCGGCATAGATGTCGATACCGTGATCGAGGAAGCGAAGCTGCTCCAGGCGTTCGCCGAGCTCCAGCTCTGACTCCGGCCATAGGCAGAACTGCTCCAGCGCCTGGGGCGTGTAGGCGTAAAATCCGAGATGCTTGAAATAGCGCAGATCGTCGCGATGATCGCGATCGAAGGGGATCGTGGCCCGGGAGAAATAGAGGGCCCGACCGTCGCGAGCGGTGACAATCTTGACCGCGTTAGGGTTATTTACGTCTTCGGCTGGACAGGGGGTATAGACGGTCCCCACGTCTACCCCCGGTTTCATCACCGAAAGCAACACGTCCAGATGTTCGGCGCGGGCCATCGGTTCATCGCCCTGAACATTCACGTAGAGATCGGCGCATACGCTTCGGGCAACCTCGCGCACGCGGTCGGTGCCGCTGCGGCATTGCCCGGAGGTCATGCGCGCGTTCCAACCCCGCTGCTGGCAGAGATCGAAGATCTCATCCGAATCGGTGGCGATGATAACCTCATTCAATCCCCGGCAAGCGCACGCTGCCTCATAGACGCGCTGAATCATCGGTTTTCCAAGGATCTGACGAAGCGGCTTGCGCGGCAACCGGGTGGAGGCAATCCGGGAGGGAATAATCGCGACGGCTTTCATCGACCCAGTTTCAAGTGTCAGACGAAAACTTTCAAGTTCAAAGCAAATCCACGAGTTTGAAGCTCACGCCGCGCTGAACGTCGCGGTCTGGACGATCATGCTCCGATCCCGGCCGTCAACGGCTTTCATCGCCCGGATGTTTCGTCTTCCAAAGAATCTGGCGCATCATGCCAAGCCAAACCTCAGCGTCGCTCTTTTCCAGGTTCAACCGCCGCAGCAGACGGCGCACTTTTTCCCGGACGGCAGCCTCGCCCGATGCTTGCACATATCCGCTGCTGCGAGAGCGCCTCGAACAAAACTAAGTGAGATGCGCTCCACCTCCGAGGCGCTCGCCGGAGTAGGTTCGCCGACTGCCAGGACACTTGCGGCGGTGCGAGCCAACTCGTGAAGACAGATGGCAACCGCCTGGCCGAGATTCATCGAGATGTGTTCATCGCGCGTGGGGATGCGCATCAGCCAATGGCAGTGGCTGAGGTCCTCGTTGGATAGTCCGAACTTTTCTGAACCGAATAGCAGCGCAACCGGAGCCGCCGCAAGGTTGTGGCGGATCAAATCAGCACCTTGCTCCAACATGCGGAGGGGATGATGCAGTTCGCGTTCTCCCACCGCGGAAGTGCCTACGACAAGGCTGCAGTCGGCTACCGCCTCGGCCACGTGCCCGAAGACCTCCGCCTGCAGCAACACCTGTGAGGCGCCGACGGCCGAGCGCGCGCCGAGGTAGGAGGGTTCCCAGGGAGAAACCAGCCGAAGATGCTGAAAGCCGAAATTGCTCATGGCGCGCGCCGCCGCGCCGATGTTCAGCGGATTGCGCGAGCGAACCAGAACTACGCGCAATTGATCAAACCATGGCCTGACGACGAGCGATGCCGGTAACGTACCCAGGAGTGCCTCACTTGGATGCAGTGGCAATAAGAGATTGTAGCCCGCGCGCGGCCGAAACGTTAGGGTCCGCCGCCGTGCGGGCGTAACGAGCCCCAGCGCCCTGGCGGACGATGAGGCTGGCGCGTAAGACGATTACTTCCTAGACGCCTCTGGTGCAGGATACTCAGGCAGTTTGTCTTTGTTCGAGGTCTGGCGCTTCACTTCCAGATCATCGAAGAGAATGGACGGAGCCACGACGCTGTGCGGGACCGGTTGGATTTCGTTGTCCACATAGGCATCGTTGCCTGCGGCCACGATGTTACTGCGCATGGAGCGCTGGTCGAGATCGCCGAACAATGCGCCGCGCACCAGTTCTTCGCGGCCATCCTGGGCCCAAACGCGATAGAGCAGGCGTGGCGCGTGAGAATCTCCCATTGTTTCCGCATAGTATCCATATTCAAGGCCGCGGTCCTTGCAGAGCGCGATCAGCTTTTTCTTCAACTCGCCAGGGGCAAGAGCATCGCCGGAACTGACCACGAGATTGCCCACCGCCGGCGCGGGCCAACTCAGCGGAAGGCTTGAGCGCCCGTGCCCGTTCGAGGAAGGAAAGTCGCGAATGGGTTGGCGCCCCAGCAGGTAGTTCACCAGCATACCTTTCTCCACCAGCGAAACTCGCTGCGCACGCACACCCTCATCGTCCACCGCGTAGTGGCCGAGCAGCCCTGTACCTTGCAGGGAATCCAGGGATGGATCGTCAACAACGGTCAGGAATTCAGGCAGCACGCGCGTCTTGTAGCTGCTGGCAAACTGCCCGCGTACGCGCGCATTCTGTCCAAGTTCCGGCTTGTTTCCCAAGAGGTTTTCGCCAATGAGGACGGAAAAGATCGTTGCAGCCGAATCCGCCGAGAGCAACACGGGACCGTGGTAGTCTTCATCCGCAACGGGAGCTTCGCGGAGTTGTTTCAGGGTTACCAGCAGCGTCGCCGCCCGATCCTGGAACTCCGATGCCTTGGGAAGGCTTTGGAGCGAGTTTGCGGTGAATGCGGACGAGCGTTCCAGCCGCATTCCGTCTTCGGCCTGGGTGTTAGCGTTTATGGTCAACCGGTAGAACTGCTCTCCGCTGCGTACCAGAGTTCCTTCTGAGTTCAGGTAGTAGCGATTGACCGCCTTGAAGCTCAGCGCGGCGTCTACAAATTGCACCTTTGGGTCCTGAGTGTAAAGGCCGGAGGCGTCGCGCAGCATCTTCAGCCAAGGCTCGCGCTGCACCTTCAGTTCAACCAATGGCCGCAGGGACTGCACGGCTTCCACGTGCGCAAAGTCATCCACGGGATGATCGATGGTCAATTGTTTCAATCGCGCCTGTTTATCGGTCAGGGCCTCTACTGCCTGTTTGTAGGCTTTGTCGGTGGCGCTCCAAACCTGGAATCGAAAAGCCTGCTCGTCGTTGTCGAGTGGAACCAACTCGATTGCGCCCTCTCCGTGTGCGCCGGAATTGTCCACCTTGTAATCTCCCAGCCGCACCTGCACCAGGAGGAAGCGAATTCGCGAGTGCGTTTCACTGCGCAGGCCTCCGAGCGCGGCATCCGCCTCCCAATCGTCGATGTCTACAACGCGGTAGTCGATGAAGTACGGCGCCGACATGTTCTCCAGACGGAGTTGGGTCTTCGAACGTGCCATCTCCGTCTGTAAGTCGCGCAGGATCGGATCGTCGGAGCCCGGCGCGTTCTTGGCCTCGGTGGCGAACGCGCCCGTGATGCCGATAGCGGGAAATAAGCCGAAAAGCAGGATCAACCTCACCAGAGTAGTCTTCATTATTGCTGGCCCCCTACCTGGGCCGACGTCTTGGCCTCATGCTCAAATCCCGGCGGCGGCAGGATCGGCAGGCGCTCGTTGGAATGGGCCCGCTTCTGCACTTCAATTTCAGAAAACAGAATCGCCGGCGCGGCCGCCGAAACCGCAACGCTGCCGGACTCCGCGCCGCACACACCGTTAAAGACCGAAGAAGTATCGCCGGTAACCAGGATGCGGTTCATCGCGGCCAATGGAGTGCCCACAATGTTCACGCCCCGTACTAATTCGTCGGGCCGGCCATCGGCGTACACCCGCCACACCATCACCGGCAGCACCTCCCAGGCCTGCGGCGCTGAACGTTGAGTCAAGGTAAATCCGCCTTGGATGTCCTCGAAATAAAGGCCGTAAGGTTTGCCTTGCTTTTTCACTTCGTCGAGCAGTTTCTGGCGGAGTTCGGAATCCTTCACTGTGTGGGTTGAGCTGACGATCAGGTTCCCCTGGCGTCCCACCGGCATGAAGCCGGCTTGCGAACGCCCATGTCCGTTGGAATGATCGAAGCCCGCAATCGGCATGCGCGACATCAGGAAGTTGCGCAGAATTCCATTTTTGATCACCTCGACCCTTGCTGCCGGCACGCCTTCGTCGTCGTATTCATACCAGCCGGCTAACCGGGTTCCATTGAGCGTGCGCAGCGTCGGGTCATCGGTGACGGAGAGGAACTCCGGCAGGACGGCTTGGTTCAGTTTCTTTGTAAAAGTCTGCCCCTCCTCGTCGCCGCGCTGCCGCTGGCCTTCCAGTCTGTGTCCCAGTACCTCGTGGAAAAATACCCCGGAGGCGCGGCCGGAGAGGAGTGCGGGGCCATCGTAGGGCTCGGCCACCGGAGCTTGGCGCAGAGCATTGAGATCCTTGGCCATCTGTTCCACCTTGGCATCGATCTCCGCCGCGGCGGGAAACTTGTCCATGGAATCAGACTGGAGGGTCTCCACTCGGATCAATTCCATTCCATCCTCGGCGCGGGTTTCCGCCTGAATGACGGCGCGAACCACCGTGTCTGGCGTCACTACTCGACCACCTTCGCTCGACACAAAGCGTTGCAGGGATTTCTCGCCGGTCACCATCACGCCGGAAGAATAGATGTACGGATATTTTGCGAAGGCAGCGGAAAAGCGACGCACAAACGTCTCCATCTCCTTCTGTTCCGGAGCTGGCGCCAACTCTTTGTAATCGGCGTGGCTCTGTGCAGTTTCGTTGCTGAAATCCGCCGACAGGTCATCTTCCTTTGCCTTAACCTGCGATTTTGTCTGCACGTTTAGAAATGCCGTGGAAGCTTTGCGGTACTCGCTGAAAGTCAGCCGCCAGAGCGCATGCGCGATCGCGTCAGCATCGTCATCGAACGGCAGCGTCTCGGTACTGATGGCCGAGGGACGGTTTTCGCCGTGCGCGTTGTCCAGCGCTGGTGCGCCCACCCGCATGATCACATCGCCCATCCGCTTACGCCCAGTCGTACTGGTGACCAGGCTTCCATTCATGCCGAGGACGAATGACACTTGCTCGTCGTACACCGTATAGCTGATGAAATAGGGGGCGGGAGTCAGTTTGCCCAACTCTACCTTGGCGCGTTGCAGTTCCTTTGCCATGCTGGTGAGGACGATGTCCTGCTTCCCAGGTGTCGCGTCAGACGCCCATGCGTGCGGTTGGCCGCCGAGAGCAGCTGCCAGTCCCACCAGCCAACAAGCGCGTATCAGATTTCTCATTGCAGGTATTTCTCTCCCTAAAGACCAAGACTTCCCATGATTCGGAAGTGCCGAGGTTGGCATGGCAGATTGTTCCAGCCGCGCCAACTCGCCAGCGCGGCAAAATTAGTGTCGAAATTGAAGTGTAAAGCAGAGAAGCGCGAACGTGCGCATGAATTCCAGTGAACGGGGGTGTCACCGGTACAAAAGCAAGAGGCAGACCGTCGCCGTCGTCCTTCGGCATGCGCCCAAGCAATGAGAGGCCGCCCGCAGGCGGCCTCCCGTTGGTGAGGACGAGAGTTAGAAGTTGAAGCGAACCGCCAACTGCATGGTACGCGGGCCGCCTCCGCCCAGATACGGGTTGCCGCTGCCCACGTCCGGAGTCGCGGTCAGCCCCAGATATCCTTGGCCGACGGGTCTGAGTGCTGTTGACGCGTTCGGCGTGTTTTGCAGAAAGTCCACGGAGAAACCGGGCAGCAGCGGATTGCTGAAATTCGGGTGGTTAAGAATGTTGAAGATGTCAGCCCGAAGCTGCATGGTCATCTTCTCGGTCAGGTGAGACAGCTTGGTGAGCGAGAAATCAAAGTTGGTGTAGTTAGTTGCGCGGAACTCGTTGCGACCTTCGCTTCCGGGATGGCCTAAGCACTCTTCCGTGCCACCTACGTTGGTGATCGTGCAGGGCGCGGCAAACGCGGCCAAATTGAGGAACTGGCTGGGGCCACTCCTGCCAGCGTATGGGTTGCCAATAATGTCCGGGCGTCCGAAGAATTCACCCGTACCATTGAAGTCGCCTTCATACAGGTAGCTCAACGTGAACGGCTGACCGGTTGCAAAGTTGAACATGCCGTCTAGCGCCCAACCGTTGGTCAGCCACTTTGCGGTCTCATGCTTTGGCAAGTTATAGGTCCAGAACCACTGCACGCGGTGGCGGACGTCAAAGTTGGAACTGGCGCGTTCACCACTGGGATTGAAGCTGTTGTCGGGCTGCGCGGCATTGGGTACGAAATCCAAGCCGTCGCTGGCGTTGTCAATCGAGTGCGCCCAGGTGTAGTTCAGCGTAGAGGTCACGCCGTGCCAGTTTTGTATCTTCAAGCTGGCCTGCAGCGAGTTGTAACTGGAAGCTGCGCTGGTTTCAATCTGGTTGATGTAGCCACCTGGGTAGCTAGAGGCGAAGCACTGCTGTCCATAGCTGATGGTCTGGCCGTTGCCGCAGTTATCGATGCTGCCGGCTACATTGTTGAACTGATTGATATCGCGGAAACGGAATAGGTGACGTCCCTGCGAACCCACATATCCGAGCTGAACGGCAACTTTTCTCGATACTTGAGATTCGATGTTCAGATTGTAGGAGAGGTAACGTGGGTGTCACCAGGTTCTGCGCCACCGTGAACGCGCTGCTGGCGGCGTAGTTGCTGAACACTGGTTGTCCGGAGACGATGGTTGGTGCAATCGTTCCCGCGAAGCCAATGTTGTTAAACGCCGGGCCTGCCTGCGCGGGCAAAGTGTTCCAAGGCTGGTTGCCGACAAAGAAATCCTGCGACGCTCCGTCATAGAAAATGCCTACGCCGGCGCGGAGGACGAATGTGCCGTTGCCGAGGACGTCATCCGCAAGGCTGAGGCGCGGCGCGAAGTCATGCAAATCTTTCGGATAGAGCGTGCTGGGGCCGCCGTTAATGCCGACCGGCTCCAAAGCATCGGTTGTCACATTAAACAGGCTGAACGCATGGTTCTGTTCGCCGACCACGCCAAAGTAATCCCAGCGAACTCCGTAGTTCGCCGTGATCCGGTTGGTCAGGCGCCAGGAGTCCTGGAAGTACACGCCATCGTTGTTTTGGTAGCTGTAGCGCGTGCCGTATCCTTCAGCCGAACCGCCACCGTCAATGTTGCCGCCCAGGAAATCGCTTAGCGAATCGAACTCAGGGTGCCGCGGTGGCCCGAATCGATGAAGCTGTTGATGAACGTGCGCCGCCATTCATAACCCATCTTGAAGCTGTGTTTGCCCTTGGTGAGGGAAACATTTCCGAAAAGCTGGTAGTTGGTATCGATGCGTCCGCGAGCGACGCTGCGGTTGCTCCAATCGGGCTGAGTCCGCTGACGCTGATCGTCGGAAGCCCAAAGTCGCGGCCTGCGTTAAAGCCCGGCGGTAGTGTGTCCAGGCCGATGCTTGTGGGATCAAAGCCGATGTCCTGGGGATAGAAATCCTGCAGGAAGCGGTTGTAGCCGCCGCGAAGCTCGAAGATCAGGTTCGACTTCGGAACCGAGGTATAGGAGAGCGAGACGATGTTGACGTGCGTCGGCGTGAGGTGTTGTAGCCCGGAGCGCTGCCACCCGTGTCCAACATTCCCAGCGGGAAGCTTTGCGTTCCATGGCTGAAGAAGTAGCGTCCGGTTAGCAGGTCGCCAGGGCTGAACAGGTGCAGGTGCTGGTCGATTTTGACTATCAAGTTGTTGCTGTTGTTTAGGAACGGCGTGGTGAAAGTCTGTACTACCGTCGCCGGCAACCGGAAGAGGGCCCCAGGGATTGCCGACTGAGAAGATTTTGGATCACCGGGTTGATTCCGCCAACCGGTGTGTTTGCGGTGATCAAAGCCTGTGTCGGCACGGTGCCCAACTGCGGCAGTCCACCGTTCTCTTGCTGGCCTTCGTAAGCAACGAACCAGAACGACTTATCCTTTACAATCGGGCCGCCCACGGAGCCGCCGAACTGGTGGTTGGTAAAGGAGTTCTTCGGTTGATCGGTAACAGTGAGGGAAGTGGGTTCGGTAAATGTACTGTTGAAGAAATTGCGTGCGCCCAGTGCTCCGTCGCGGAAGTATTCGAAGAAGCTGCCGTGAATCTGATTCGAGCCTGACTTGGTCACGATGTTGACGGTCGCGCCGGAACTGCGGCCAAACTCAGCCTCGGGACTGCCCGTGACCGGAACCTCGGCCAGGGCATCGACCGGAAGAATCGTGGATGGGCAACCCCACACACCGGCCTGGTTGATCGATGGCAGGTTGCGGTAGCCGTCGTTCATGTCCGTGCCGTCCAGAAGATAATTATTGGAGCGGCCGCGATTGCCGTTCAGGCTGAACAGCCCGTAGGATCCAGCCGATTCCGTGGAACCCACCGGATCGCTCGTGGTGCCGGGAACCAATTCCAGCAACTTGGTGAAGTCACGGCCATTGACCGGCAACTCAGCCACCTGGGTTGCCTCAATGGTGCCACCGGTAGTGTTCGAGGTGGTCTCCACCAACGGGACGTTGGCATTCACCTCGACCAGTTCCTTCACCTGGCCTGGAGTAAGCTTCGCGTCTGCGCGCGCTGGCGAGCCCACACCGACCGGAATCTGGTTCAAAGTGGTGGTCCGGAATCCCTCTTTTTCAACGGTGATGCTGTAGGTGCCAAGCGGTAATTCCGAGGTTTGATACTCCCCTTGATCATTCGTGGTCACCGTGCGCGAGAATCCGGTAGCAGAGTTGAAGACCTTTACCTTCGCCCCGGTAATGGCCGCACTGGAGGGGTCCGTGATCGTTCCCTGTATGCTTCCGCGAAAAGTTTGAGCAAAAGCACAACACGCAAAAATGGAGACTAGAAAAACAAAGAGTACTGCTACCGAGCGGCTTCTCATTGGCCGGGCTCCTTTTATCCTTGTGGTGAAGCGAAAGCACAGTTTTGCAGAGATGGTGCCGATCATAACACGAGAACCCACTGCATACGACAAGGAATTATCAGGAGATTTGTTAAACAAAATTCGAGAGTGTGCCAGGGCTGCCTCCGCCCGCTAAGCACGCTTTCCATGTGGGTTTCCTCGATTCAATGGATCGGATTCGCCTGGAACTTTTTATGCATATTGGACAGATTATGCAGTGCGGCCAGATCTAATTATAAGGAACCGGCAACCCAGTCGAGAGGAACTCCAGCTCCTGCAGCGCGGCGTCTGTGTTTCTCAAGATGAACTTTGAGCAGGACAAATCTCCCGCTGACGCGGGAGGGTTGTCATCTGTCTGCCGTTCGGAATGGCGTCCTTTTGCCGGGGACGCAAAGATTAATTTTGAATGTAGTTGAGCAGGTTGGCCTGCTGGTTGATCTGGGCAGCTGCGGCGATCGTGGCGTTCAGAACGGTCTCGGCCTGGGTTACGTCGGTGGCGGCATTTGCCGTGTCAGAGGCGACCAGCGTGTTCTCGTAGGTCGTGATGTTCAGCTTTTCCTGGCTAAGGTAGGACTCGTTTGTGGTGAGTTCGTTGACCGTGTTGCCATAGAACACCTGGGCAGTATCGACGGCGTTCAGAGAGTTGCTGACACTGACCTCGGCGCTGGAGATGCTGGAGGAGTCGCCGGACTGCAGCGCCGTCACCAGCGACTGCAAGGCGTCAAATACGTTGGATCCGGACTGGGAAAAGATACTGCTGCCGGGCAGATTAGAGGTGACGGAGAGACCGGTTCCGATCTGCACCTGGTTCTGATCGTCATTTCCAGCATATTTGATTTGAGTGGGATTGGCGGGATCGGCGACGTAGGGGGTGGTTCCGCTGGCGGTGCCGCTAAACAAGTACTGCCCCGCATAGGAGCTATTGGCTAGCGAAAGGACTTGGCTTTGGATGCCCGAAACCTCCACGGCGATGGAATTCAGGTCGGTCTGGTTCATGGTGCCGTTGGCGCCTTCGACGCCCAGGCTGACGGCGCGCTGCAGCAGGGTTGTGACCGAATCCAGTGTGCTGTTGGCGGTATTGAGCACGTCGGTCAGCGAATCCGAGCTTGCGGTGTACTGGTCGACAGCGGCGGATTGGGAGTTTTCGCCGACCATGGCGGCTTCGGCGGCAGGATCGTCGGAAGGCAAGCTGACGCGGCGGCCAGTGCTGAGTTCCTGCACCGCGTTGTTCTCGGTCTGCTGCGCCTGATCCATCAGGTTGACCAGGTCGGAGGTGTAGTTGGGATTCACTCTCATGATTTAGTACCCCGGGTCGGTGACGCCCATATCGAGCACGTTGCCCATCAGGGTGTCGACGGTGGAGATGATTTTCGCGGCAGCCTGGTAGGAGCGCTCGTAGAGCAGGAGGTTGGAGGACTCCTCGTCGAGGGAGACACCCTCGATGGAGCTCTGCTGGTTTTGCAACTGGGTAAGGATGTTGCCGGTGGCAGTGGAGTTGGAATTGGCCAGAGAGATGGTATTGCCGATGGAAAAGGTGAGATTGGCAAAGGCGTCATCTGGAGTGTCGCCGCTGATGATGGACTGGTTCTGCAAGTCAATCATGTTGGTGAGATTGCTGTCGTCCCCGGAGGCTCCGCCCGTGGCGGCAGCCGCGATCTGGGAGCCACTCGTGAGCGCGACGCTGATGGAGGCGGCCGCGCCGGTAGAGTTTCCGGAGGTTGTGTCGGGTGGATCGAAGAGAGCCACGCCGGCCTTACCGTTGACATCCGAGCCGGCGGTCTGGACATTGTTGACAGCCTGGGCGAACTGATACGCGAACTGATCGAGTTGGGTGGACATGGTTGCCAGGGTCTGGTCGCGGGTCTGAATATCGCCGCCCAGAGTTCCGCCCTGGATGGTGCTGGTAATGTCGGTGCCGTTGGCATAGACGTCGTTGAAGCCGCTACTGTTCTCGGAGTTGGTGAGCGCGTAGGCCGTGTTGCCGACGACCAGCGGAGTTCCGTTGGAAGTGGTGAGGGTGAGACCGTCCGAGCTGTTGACGGTCTGGTAATCCATGATGGCCGACAGCTGGGTGAGGAGACCGGAGAGCTGGTCCTGGTCGGAGTTGGTGCTCTGGCCAAGGTTCTGGGCGGCCGTGATCTCGCCGTTGGTGGAGGCAATCTGTTGCAGCAGGGTGTTCGCGTCACTGGTTTCCTGAACGACGGCCTGGTCGGCCTGTTGCTGCGCCTGCGTGATCACGGAGGCGGTGCTCTGGAATGAGGACGCCACATTGTCGGCGGCGGTGAGCACGTCGGCGCGCAGCGAGCCGTCCGCCGGCGACGTGGAGAGTTGCTGCAGGGCGCTGAAGAAGGAATCGATCGTGGAGCCGACGGAGCCGGAAGCTGTGTCGGAGAAGACGGTCTGAACCGCCGAAAGAGAACCGGAGACCGTGTTGTTGAGGTTCTGCTGCGAGGTCGCGGCATTGATGCTGAGGTCCAGGACAGAGTCGCGCATACTCTGAATGGCTTTGACATCCACGCCTGTGGTGCTTCCATCGCCGCCGCTCGGAGCGGACTCCTCCAGCACAACGGTACGGCGCGCATAGCCCGGGGTGTTCATGTTGGCGATGTTGGTGGTCGTCACGTCCATCGACTCGGTGGCCGCCAGCAGGGATTGGACGGAGACGTTGAGATCAGCGGTGAGTCCCATGGTCAGCCCCTGAAATGCACCGAAGCGCGGCGCGGAAATGGATCGCCGTCGGCCTGATGGATGAATTGGAGGGTATGCGTCCAGTGAATGGAATGCCGCAGCAGGCAATGATAGACGCGGTTGAGATCCCGGATCTTGCGCGCGGTTGTCTGTGTCCCGGGAAGCCGGCGCCATTCGGATTCGAGAGCGAGGCGGTCGCATAGGGCGCGCTGGCGCTCGACGGCTGCCTGAAAGGCTGTGAAGTCCCAGGCCACCAGAGCCGCGATGGCCTCCGAGGTTGCACCCAACAAGCCGTCGAGTTCGGCGGCGCCGGCGGGAGAGTTGGGGAACAGGCCTGCAGGTGCGTTCATGTTCAGCTCCGGAACAGGTTCTGGAACATGGCGGTGGCGACGGCGTGGGCGTTGACCGTGTAAGTGCCGGTCTCCAACTGGGCGCGCAGGGCGTCAACGCGATCCTGACGGATGGGGACATCGCCGGAGAGCTGGCTGGTCGCGGAACTGATGGATGCGGTGTCCTGGGCGTCATCCAGTGCTCCGATGTAGGAACTGGTGGATTGCGACGAGCCGGGACCGGCAGCGGTTTGCGTACTGCCGCTCCTTACATTGGCCGGGGGGTCGGTTTCGGGCTGGACCGAGTTCTGAATTCGAAGGTTCATAAAGCTCCTTAATCGCTTCCTAAGAGTTTTCATCGGCAAACTGCCGCTTGGCTTCAGTGGCATTAGCGGAAAACTTTATTTATTTTCTTTCGGCTTCACTGCTGGCGGACTTCCCATAGTGGGAGCGCTCCCTGCGGATTTCAACCCGAGAGAGCGTTCAATCATGCCGGCGATTCCGAGGACGTGGCGCTGGGCCAAAGCTTGGGAGACGGCACGGACGCCGATCGCACCCCAGGTGTCATGCCCGGCGTCTTCATTCTGTTCGTCTTCGATGGAGAGATTATTCTCCATTTTCGACAGCACGGAGGCAAACAGCGACGCCTCGAACTCCTGTGCGCCGCTGCTGGCTTTCCGGTCGAGCAATTGCGCTTGGATCTGTTTGGGGTCGCGCAGGATATCGCTGGCGGCGGGGATGATTTGCGGAGTGCTCACAGTACCTCCAGATCAGCTTGCAATGCACAGCCGGGAACGCTTGGTTTCCGGCTGTTGGCGTGGTCGCTCACAGTACCACCAGCTCGGCTTGCAGGGCGCCGGCGGCCTTGAGCGCCTGCAGGATGGAGACAACGTCGCGGGCGCTGGCTCCGATGGCTTGCAGTCCGTTGACCAACTGTTCAACGGTAGCTCCTTCGCTGAGCTCAATGCGCTTGGTTGGACCATCCCGGGTGTTCACCGTGGTTTGCGGCACTACGACGGTTTCGCCACTCTTGCTGAACGGGTTGGGTTGGGAGACCTCGAAGGTAGTGGCGATTTCGATCGACAAGGAACCCTGCAAAATGGAGGCGGCGCTGAGGCGGACATCGCGCCCCATGACGATGGTCCCGGTCTTCTCGTTGATGACCACGCGGGTGGCTGAAATGACCTCCACGGGCAAGGATTGAATGCGGGCAAGCATGGCGGGAATGTTCTGTCCGGTGCTGGAAATTTCGATGCGGCGGCTGTCGGTGGCGGCGGCGATCGGACGTCCGAATTCGACATTGATGCGCTGTGCAATGCGTTGTGCATTGCCGAAATCGGCCTCGCGCAGGAACAAGGAGAGCGAGACGAGGTTGCGCAGATCGGGGGCGAGGTCGCGCTCGGCGATCGCACCGTTTGCGATCCGTCCAACCGTGGGATGATTGAGTTGCTTGGTGACGCCGCCGCCTCCGGCGCTGTAGCCGCCGATTGAAAGTGGACCCTGCGCGGTGGCATAGATCTGTCCGTCCTCGCCACGCATGGGAGTAAGCAGGAGGGTTCCTCCTTCGAGCGATTTTGCGTCTCCGATCGATGAGACCAAAACATCCATCTGGGTTCCGGCGCGGGTGAAGGCGGGCAGAGACGAGGTGACAAGGACGGCTGCGACATTCTTGACCGTCATGGCCGTGGGGGCAATCTGGAGCCCCATGCGGAGCAGTACATTGGCGAGCATCTGGGTGGTGAAAATGGTTTGTTTGGTTTGATCCCCGGTGCCGCGCAGGCCGACGACGAGGCCAAAGCCGAGGAGGGAATTTTCACGCACCCCCTCCACCGTTGTGATCTCGCGAATCCGCACCTGTCGCGAGGAAGGCGGGGGGTCGGCGGCGGCACTGGCCAGGGTTGAGGCGGCCAGCAACAAAGCTGTGCAGAGTATCTTCATCTTAGTTTCACTGAATCCATCACTTCGATTCCATGGTCTGAAAGCCATCGTCTGGAAAGCATGTCTAGAATCCAATCAACTTCAACAAGGTGCGCATGACGATGTTGGGCTGGCGCACGGAATCGCTGATGACACCTTTGCCCTTCACCTCAAGTTGGAGGTCGGAGAGCTGATAGGAGTAGACGGAATTGTTGGAGGCAATGTCGGCCGGACGCACGACGCCGCGCAACGTTACGTTTTCGTGCTGCTGATTGGCCATAACCTGGCGGCGGGCCTCGACCACCAGTGAACCGTTGGACAAGACGGCGACGACCAGAGCGGAGATCACGGTGTTGAGCGAACTCTGGGAGTTGGTGGCGCCGGTTCCGGCGAGTTTGGTGCTCGAGTTTGCGCCCAGCAGCGGATTGAGAAATCCGGGTGACTGGCCTCCCACGGCGGTGATGCCGCTGGAGTGCGTGAAGTCGCGTTCGCTAGCAACGCTTCCGCTCTGCGAGATGATAGTTGACTCCATGATTTGAATGGCGATGGAATCGCCCACGGCATGAGCCTTGACGTCCGAACAGGGATCGGCGAGCAGACCCCCGCTGGTGAACAGGCTGCCGCTGCTGCTGTTGAGCGTTGCCTGGGGAGCCGCGGCGACCTGCTTCACGTACTGGTCGAGCGGATCCAGTTGCTTATCCACCTTCAACTTCTTTCCGGCCACCATAGCGGTGCAGAGCAGTAGAAGAGCGCAAACAAGAACCGCGATTTGAGATGGATTTCGCTGCATAGGGGGCTCCCGGTCAGGCTCCGGCGACAACGATGGTGACGGTGTGGGCGCTGAGAATGCGGGCGCGCATGATCCGGTTGGTGCTGGGGATGCGGACGCGGATCTCGGCGCCGGCCGCTCCGGCGTCGAGGGCGACGACAGGAAGCTCGGCGTGCAGGAAGTCGGTGCGCCAGTCGGCTTGTAGGGTGGCCCCGGCGCGCACCATGGGTGGATCCTTTCGTGGCGCTTTGGGTAACCGCGCACTGGCGCGGGAAGCCGGGTGATCGGCGGAAACTGCGTTGATGGAGATATTGAGCAACAGCAGTTGTGGCAAAGCATGAGCAGGACAACGCAAAGAGAGCGCGGTCGCGCCGATGGGCACGGGCCGGGACCGGGTAATGGTGCAACCTTCCAGCGTGGCGGCCTCGGGGAAGAGCAGAATCTGCGATGCTTCGACCTGGCGGTGGAGCTGCCGGGAGAGCCACAGTGCCACTACCTGGCGGGGCTCGCTCGCAACGGCCGGGGCGGCGGTGGCCGAGCCCAGTAGGGCGATGGCAGAGAGAAGCGTCGAAAATAAGAGACCGGTCCGCATGGCTATTTCCCGAGCTGATTCACTTCCTGGAACATCTGATCGGCGGCTTTGGCCACCTGCGAGTTGGCCTCGTAGGAGCGCTGGGCAAGGATCATCTGGATGAACTCTTCGACCGTGTTGACGTTCGACTGCTCGAGCGAGCCCTGCAGCAGGGTGCCAACGCCCTCCGGGCCGCCAGGATTGCCGACAATCGGGTCGCCCGAGGAGCTGGTCGGCAGCAGGAGATTGGCTCCGATGCTGTTCAGGCCGCCGGGATTGGGGAAGGTGGCAAGCTGAATCTGCCCAATCTGCTGCGACTGGGTCTGATTGGGCTGAGTGACGGAGACGGTTCCGTCCGAGCCTATGGTAATGGCCGTGGCGTCGGCCGGAATCGTGATGGCAGGCTGCAGTGCATCGCCGTCGGAGGTGACGACATTCCCCGACGAGTCGAGATGGAAGCTGCCGCTGCGGGTGTAGCCGATCTGTCCGGATGGAGTGAGGACCTGGAAGTATCCGAGACCTTGAATGCCGAGGTCGAGCGGATTTCCGGTCTGCTGAAAGTCGCCTTGCGACTGCAGAATTTCAGTGGCGGCGGCGCGCGTACCGAGTCCGATCTGCAGGCCGGCGGAAACGGTTTGCTGGGTGGCGGCCGCACCCGGAGTGACCATGTTCTGATAGATGAGATCCTGGAACTGGACGCGGCGTTTGCGGAATCCCGCAGTGTTGGCGTTGGACAAATTATTGGCAATATTGTCCAGATTGGTCTGTTGCGCGGTCATGCCGCTGGCGGCGGTGTAGAGCGAACGGAACATGGCAACTCCTAAACCCTCGGCAGATCTTCGGCTGCCGTCTTGTCAAACTCGTTGTGAAACGTATTGAGCGCGCGCTGCATCATCTCCGCGTTGCGCTGAATTTCAATCAGACCGACGGCGCTCTCGACGGGATTTATGTTGGAGCTCTCCAGCGATCCCTGGCGCACGGTGAGATTGCTGGCCGGGGTCGCGGCGGCCGAAGGCGCCGAGTAATAGGCGTCGCCGAGCGAAGTAAGCGGAACACTCGGATCAAATTCACTAAGCTGCAGTTGTCCGGCAACGTCGCCGTTGGCCGAGATCACTCCGCTGGAGCTGAATTCGATGTTTCCCCCGGAAGCGTGATGGGACCTTTGTCGCCGAGCACCGGAAAACCCTGCGCGGTGACAAGGGAGCCGTCCCGGGTGAGATGAAAGTTGCCGTTGCGGGTGTATTGGACGCCGGTGGGAGCCTGAACGGCAAAGAAGCCGGAGCCTTCCAGTGCGAGGTCGAGCGAATTTCCCGTCTGCTGCAGGGAGCCTTGCGAAAAATCGGTGCGCGGCGAGCCCAGAACTCCGAACGAACTTACGGCCCGGGTGGATGCGTTCGCCGATGCGGTCATCATCTCGGTTTTGAAGCTCACGCGTCCGCCGCGAAACCCGGTGGTGTTGGCGTTGGCGAGGTTGTTGGCTGCCAGGTCGAGCTCCTGGGTTCTGGCGAGAAGACCGGTGCTGGCCGCGTAGATGCCGTTGTTCATCTCAAACTCCGCTGTACCAGAGAGCAAGCGGAGTGCCATGGTAATTGGAGGATTCTTAGCAAGGGAAGCAAGTGGAGGCACGACAGGACCGATCACGAAGGCAAGTCCGGCTCAAGGCCGGCGCCGTCCTCGGAAGCATTGCGCAACCGATGCACCTCCTTGCGGTCGAATCCAGCCTGCTGGAGCAACCCAGGGGAGATGAATGAAGCAGGCGCGGGAGCTGCCTTATTCGTGCAGTTCCAGGCTGACCCATAGAGGTTTGCCCTCGAATTCGAAGATGACCTCGATCATATTGCCGCCGCGCAGCGAGCGAGTCTCGTAGTCGGTGCCGGTGATAATGGTGGGGACTGACAACATGCAGTGATTGCCGATTCCGCTGAGCTTGCCTTTGAAGTTGCCGGCGATCATGTTGGCGATCTCGCCGAGTGCATCCCAGCTGTCGTTATCGACCTCTTCCTCAGGCATGCCAAGCATCTTGCTGGCCATGGTGCGCGCGGCATGGTCGTTGCAGCGGATGCTGAGGACGCCGCAGAGACTGCCGGCAAGGCCGACCAGGGCGGTGAATTCCCCGTCGTTCAGGTTGGCGGAGCGGTCGAAGGCTTGTAGCCGGGTGGACAACATGATGTCAAACACCTCGAGGGCGGAGAGCTCGAGGAGCGGCGTCCAGGCGTTGCGATCAAAGACCGCGACGGGGATCGAACTTTCGGAGAATGGTGTCATCATCAGAGTCCCAGCACCGGTAGCACGTGCTCTTTGACTTGATCCGGAGTGAATGGTTTGCGAATGTATCCCTTGGCTCCAAGCGAGAGCGCCTGGACCACGTTGGACTCGCTGCCCTCGGTTGTGATCATGACGACCGGAACGCCGCGGAGTTTTTCCACCCTCTGCAGCTGACGCACGAATTCCAGTCCGTCCATGACCGGCATATTGATGTCGCTGAGGATGAGATCGACCGTATTGCCGTCGAGGATGCCGAGAGCTTCGGCGCCATTGCCGGCCTCCATGACAGAGGATAGGTCGAGTCCGGCCTGGCGCAATGAGCGTTCGACGATCTTGCGCATGACGGAAGAATCGTCCACGATGAGGGCTCTGATTTGGCTCATTTCGGTTCTCCTTGAAACGTCTCCACCTGGCGCAGATTCGCCGCAGGAGCGATGCTGTTGCCGTGAATCGTGCGACGGGACTGGGAAGCGCAACGGCCCCGCTGGTCCGGATTTGACAGAAGCGCATAGAGGCGTTTTCCGCCCAGCAGTACGACGGCCTCCTCGACGCTGAGGCGGGGCCATCCGAACTCTTCGCAGGCGGTTTCAGTCACGATGGAACAGAGATCGCGATGGCGACGGATGGACTCTGCCAACTGGGCCAGATCCATGGCGCGCTGACCGCGAATGAGGGCGAGCATGGCAAGCGCATGCGATGCCCCGGCCGGGCGCGCCGATGCGATGGATATGACCCTGCAACTCGAACTTCGCTGTGGAGTATTCATAGGTGCCGCTCAATGCATGTATCGGCTGAGGGTGCGGCGCACTTTAGGGAAAACATCTTCAGGGGGCTGCGACTTCGAACACCAGGTCAAGATGCGAGCGTTGGGAAAGGAAGCGTACCCAGATGTTTCCCTCCACCGCGCGCAGCCGGATGGCTCCGGCAGCGGTCTGCTGCGCGTAGCTGAGAATCATGCGGGCGGTTTCGGCGGCGGTCTCGGGCCGGCTGAGGGCGGCTTCGCCGGTGGTGTCGCGCTTGCGATAATCGAAAGCCTCGAGGAGTTTGGCCTCGGAAATGATACAGGCCTCGGTGTCGCAGCCGAGCATATGTTCGATGGCGATGAGCGCGGTGTGATTGACTCGTTCGCAGAAGCCGACGAAGAGGCGGCGGCCCTGGCTGACCAGGTGCACGGGCAACATGCGGTAACGTTCGATGAGGCTGAAGGGAATCAGCATGGAGCAGGCAGGCTGCACGCTTTCGGCGGGAAATACCGGGCATCCCCATTGGGTGGCGACGACGGAGGCGATGTCCTCGTAGGAAATGCGGCCCAGGCGTTGCAGGCAGGCGCCAATCTTTTCCCCCGAGGCGCGCTGTAATTGGATGGCTTCGCGCAATTGCGGATCGGAAATGACGCCGCGGGCCAGCATCATGAGGCCCAGCGGCATGGTGGTGCGAACCGGAGCGGGGTGGTGATCTTTGAAGAAATAGCCGAGGAGATGATCTTCGAGTGCCTCCTCCAGGCAGCGTGGGCCGCAGAACCATTCCTGCTCGTTGAACCAGAATCCGGCAGTGCGGTGGAGCATGCCGGTCCAACTGGAACCAGTGCGGCATTCCGGGTGAGCGCAGGGAGGGAAGAGTTGTTTCCATGCCAGCGGACGTTTCCATTTTTTTTCGGGAAGTCTATACATGACTCTTTCTTGTGACTACGGCAGACAGGCGATTTTTTCGCCTTGGGCTGCCACCTGCAGAATGCGGAGACCATAGTTGCCTTCGACGATGACGACCTCGCCTTGGGCAATGAGGCGGCCGTCGATGAGGAGATCGACCGGCTCCTCGACGCGGCGGTCAAGTTCGACGACGGAGCCGGAGCAGAGTTCGAGAATGTCTTTGAGGAGCATATGCCGGGTTCCAAAGCGCAAGGTGACTCCGAGTTCGATATCCAGAAGAAGATCGAGATTGCGGTTACTGGACTGGGCTGCGGCAACGTTTGCGGTCTTTGCGACCGGTTGCGTAGCAGGTTGCGGCGCGGGCTGCGCGGCGGCTGCGGGCCTGGCCGGGGAAGTGAGGCGCAGAATGTGCAGCTCGAAATCGAGCCCGCCACCGTCGCGAGCGATCAAGAAGCGCTGCCGCTCGCCGCTCGCCGAATCGCGCTCGGCGAGACGAGGCTTGAGTTCGAGCGGGCCGAAGGCTCCGCGAAGACGGTCGGCGGCATTGCCGCAGATTTGTTGGATCAGCTCGGCTGCGGCTTCGCGCGTGTCGTCGCTGATCTTGCCTTCTGGCTCCGGGGTCTCGCCGGTGAGCAGGGCGGCGAATTGCGCCGTCATGGGCGCCGAGAGTGCGATTTCGCAAACGCCCTCGAGCGCTCCGCTGATTTCAATACGGATCAGGACCGCGGCCTCGGTGGGGATATCGAGAGGAACGGGCTGCGCCTGGAGGGCGGCGCCGGCGACCAGGGAGAGCACGCTGGAGGCGGCTTCGGCGAGATGCTGAACCAGGCGGGAAGCTGGGTCTTCGGCGATGTCACTCATGCAGGCTCTCCCTCATTCTCGGATGGGTATGGCAGCATCTGGGAGATTCTGGATGCACGCCGGCTGCCGGTGCGCATTGGAAATGCCTCATAGAGCGCGCGCCCCGCGACGATTCCTTCGATTGGGGACTCGGCCCGATGAGGAAACGAGACAACGTCGCCCTCTTTGAGATCGAGCAGGGTACGAATCGCGAGCTTGGTGCTGGGCATGCCGAGGGCGAATTCAAAAGGGAAGGATAGCGAGTGCTCTGTCATGCGCTCCCGGGTTACGCTGGGGCCGCGATGGCGGCTATATCCGCCATCTTGGTCGAGCTTGCGCAACAGAGCATTGGAGGCGACAGCGGGAAACGCCACGTTCATCACGCCTTGCGACTCAGGCATGTGAATTTCAAAGCTGAGACAGAGAGTTTTGTCGCCGGGCGGCATGAGACGCTGCAGTTGAGTAGGTTGCAAACGCTCGTCGAACTCGAACGTGGAGCTGAGCGAAGACCAGGCGGTCTGCAACTCGCCACACAGAATGCGGACAACGCCCTCCATGATGCCCTCTTCGATCTCGGTGATCTCGCGCTCTTGTTCGTTCATGCGGCCGACCCCGCCGAGCAGCAGATCGATGATTGGGAACACCAGCGAGGGCTCCAGGTCCAGAGCGGCGGTTGCTCCCATCGGCTTGACTTGAAAGGTTGCCAGGTAGGCGAGATCGGGAACCCGCTGCAGGAACTCGCGAAAGGTGAGTTGCTCGACCGAGACCAGGTTTACCTCGAAGATCACCCGCAAGTATGCGCCCAGTGCATTGGTGAGGTTGCGCGCGAAGCCCTCGTGGAGATTGCTGATGGCGCGGACCTGGTCCTTCTTGATTTGTCCGGCCTGCTTGAAGTCGCAGGCTTGATAGCTGGGAACCGCGGATGCCGGGCCCTGGCTGCGCCCGAGGGCGGCACGAAACATGGCATCGATTTCATCCTGGTTCAGTACTTTTTCCATGCGTTCTCCAGTGCGCCTCGGACGGCCTGCTCGGCGAGGTGCGGCGGCATCTGTTTCCCGGCGAGCAGGGATTCCAGGCGGGCCCTCAGGCGGAGCAGGGCAAGCGAATGAATCTGCGAGACGCGCGATTCCCCTACGCCGAGCACGGCGCCGGTTTCCTTCATGGTGAGTTCCTCGTAGTAGTAGAGCGAAAGCACTTGCTGCTCCTTGTCGCTTAACTCCTCGATGGCGCGGACGAGGAAGGTGTGGAGTTCCGACTTCATGGTAAGAAAATAGGGACTCTCCTCCGGGTTGCCGGGCAGGTACTCGCAGAGATCGTCGTCGTGGTCTTTATCATTGTTCTCGATGTGGAAGCTGCCCAGATCAAGCCCTTCCAGTTCTCCGAGCAGGTGCTGGAAGGAATCAAGGGTCAGGTCGAGCTCGGAGGCGATCTCCTGCTCGGTGGCCGCTCGTCCCAGTTCCTGGCTGAGACGGGCCGAAGTCGTCTCGACCAGCCGGGCCTTGCGGCGCAGATCGCGCGGGCTCCAATCGAGTTCGCGGAGACTGTCGAGAATGGCGCCGCGGATGCGGAACTTGGCATAAGTCTTGAATTGGACCTGGCGCGCATCGTCGTACTTGGTGAGGGCGTCCATGAGGCCGAGGACACCGGCGTGGACCAGGTCTTCCATGGGGACGTGCTGGGGCAGACGGTCATGGATGTGGCGCGCAATGTAGCGCACCTGCGGCATCTGTTCCATGAGGATGCGGTTCCGTACTTCCTCGTCGAGCATGGGAGGCGCGTAGCAGGGTTGCGAATTCTTCATGGCGGACCTCGGTCGAACGGATTTCATGGTCATGCGTTCAGGCTTCCGATGGAATGTACGGGAGTGAGCGCGGGAATTTCGCCGTGCGAAATGACGACGATTTTGGGAAGAAATGGCTCCAGCAAACGGCGCAGATGGAAGCGCGTATTAACCGAGCAGAGAATCACAGGGGTGGCCACGTCGACGTTTTCGCCGACCAGCTTGCGCAAGGCCTCCAGCAGTCGCCGGATGAATGTGGGTTGCAGAGCCAGCGATCCCGAGGCCGGCATCTGCGGCGTGAACGCCTGGTTGAGCTCTTCCTCGATGTGCGGATCCAGAGTGACGACCTTGAGGGCGCCCTGCTCATCGAGCAGAGGCTTGATCAGCGAGCGTCCCAGCGCCTGGCGGCAGGCCTCGACCAGCGAGACCAGGTTCTTGCTGATGGCCGCCGCTTCGACCAGAGTCTCGAGGATCGTGCCCAGATCCCGGATCGAGACCTGTTCCCGTAAAAGCTGCTGCAACACTCTCTGAACTTCGCCGAGAGTCATCAGTTTTGGTACCAGCTCATCAAGCAGTTTGGGGTGCGAGTCGTTGAGACGCTCGAGCAGGCGTTTGGTTTCGGCGCGGGTGAGCAACTCGTGAGCATACTGGCGGATAAGCTCTGAGATGTGGGTGGCGAGCACCGAGGTTTGATCGACCACCGAGTACCCGGCGGCGATGGCCTGCTCGCGCATTTCGATGGCGATCCAGCGCGCGGGAACGCCGAAGGCCGGTTCCTTTGTCTCGGTGCCGGGAAGGCGCGGTGGTTCGGGGTCGGAGCTGATGGCGAGGACGCGGTTTTCCGGCATGTCCCAGCGTGCGATTTCGACGCCGCGCAATGAGATAACGTACTCGCGCGGTTTGAGGCGCAGGTTGTCCGTGATATGAACGCTGGGAATAATGAAGCCAAGCTGGCCGGCCAGGTGCTTGCGCAGGGCGCGCACCCGGGGCAGCAGCTTTCCACCCTGATTGGCATCGACCAGGGCGACCAGGGCATAGCCGACTTCCAGCGAGAGATCATCGAGCGCCAGCAGCGCGTCGAGCGAATCGGATTGAATGGTTCCAGGCTTGTTGGCGCCGCCGGCTCCGGGTTTGGCAGCCGCTTTGTTCTCGGTGGCGGCTGGCATTCTCTGCAGCCTCCAGGCCATGATCCACAGCACGCTGACCATAAGCAGGAAGGAGAACTTGGGCATGCCGGGAATCATGCCCATGGCGAACATGGCGCCTCCGGCGATCCAGAGCATGCGCGGTTGGGCGAACAGTTGCTGGCCGAGATCGCCGCCGAGGGAACGGTTGGAGGAAGCGCGGGTGACGACCAGGCCGCCGGCGATGGAGACCAGCAGCGACGGAATCATGGTAACCAAGCCATCGCCGACGGTCAGGACGGTGTAGGTCTTCAGCGCGTCGCGAAAGGGAATGTCGAGCTGGAAGACACCAATCAGGAAGCCGGCGACGATATTGATGGCGGTGAGAAGAATGGTGGCGAGGGAGTCGCGCTGGCTGAAGCGGGCGGCGCCGTCCATGGCGCCGTAGAACTCGGCTTCCCGTGCGACCGACTCGCGGCGGGCGCGGGCCTGGTGTTCGTCGATGAGCCCGGCGTTGAGATCGGCGTCAATTGCCATCTGTTTGCCGGGCATGGCGTCAAGGGTGAAGCGCGCGGTGACCTCGGCGGTGCGCACCGCACCGTGACTGACAACCAGAAACTGAATGGCAATCAGCGCGATGAACAGCACGAAACCGACCACGTAGTTGCCGCCGACGACGAATTGTCCGAAGGCGGCGATGACGTTGCCGGCAGCGGCAGTGCCTTCATTGCCGTGGAGCAGGATGCGGCGTGAGCTTGCCAGATTCAGCGCCAGGCGGAAAAGCGTGAGCAAGAGCAGCAAACTGGGAAACACCGAGAACTGCACCGGACGGAGGATGTAAACCGCCGAGAGCAGGACCAGCACCGAGGAGGTTATGCTCATGGCCAGCAGAAGGTCAAGGAGAAAGCTGGGCATGGGAACCAGCATGACGAAAACGACCGAGACGGCGGCGGCCGGAACGATCCAGTCGAAGTTTGCGTCCTTGAAAAATGACGTTGTCTTGGGCGCTTCCGCCATCAGATGTTCCTCCTGGCCATTTGCTGAGCATGCATGCGGAATACGTAGGCGAGGATTTCAGCCACCGCGGCGTAGAGTTTTTCAGGAATTGCCTGGCCGACCTCGACGGTGCGATACAGGCTTTGCGCCAGGGGAGGATTCTCGACAATGGGAATCCCATCCCAGCGTGCGATTTCTTTGATTTGCTGGGCCAGTAAGTTCTGGCCCTTGGCGACTACAGTGGGCGCCGCCATCTCGTCGCGGTACTCCAACGCCACGGCGAAGTGGGTGGGGTTGGTGACCACGACGGTAGCTTTCTTGGCGGCCTGCAGCATGCGTTTGCGGCGGGCCAGGCGTTGCAGACGGCGAATACGTCCCTTGGTTGCGGGGTTGCCTTCCGTCTGTTTCATCTCCTCGCGGATCTCCTGCTTGCTCATGCGCATGCCGCTTTCCAGTTTCTGGCGCATGGCGATGTAGTCAACCACCGCCCAGGCGAGCAGAACCAGCGAGGATTTCCAGAAGACCTCGAAGACGAGGTCGAAGATGTGAGCCGAGATCTGGCGCGGCGAGGCCCACAGTCCCAGACCCAGACTCGGCCACTCGCGGCGGAAGATGTCGATGCCGATGAAGGCGATGGCAGAGCCGGGAACCAGGGCTTTGAGAACCTGTACGAGCGTGGTGATGCTGAAGATCTGGGCAAGCTTCTTGACTGGGCTGAGCTTGGCAACGTCGGGTGCGAGCAGCTTGGGAGCAAATACCACGCCGCCCTGGGCGAGTGAGACCAGAACCGCGACGCCCCAGGCGGCGGCCAGCGGCTTCCACGTCCAGGCAAACAGCAGTTGCGCGGTCCAGGGAAACAGGGGCGTTGCAATGGAATCTCCTCGAGCACGGCGTGGTCCAAGGCAGCATGGAAGAACTGGCGCCAGAGCAGGAGGCCGTTCGAACCCTGCGCGACCAGAACGAGAATGCCGGCGAGCATGGCGGCCGTGGCACTGAGTTCGCGCGAGCGGGCCACCTGGCCCTCTTCGCGCGCCTTCTGCCGGCGATGCTCGGTTGCTTTCTCGGTCTTGTTGTCTTCGGCCACGATGAATTCTTCCTAGTGAGTCAGGTGCAGAGTTTGTTCGCTCCAGCGAATTCCGTTGGCAAACTGGAGTGAGAAAAAACGTGGCCATGCCGCCATGGTCGCGATCAATACCAGCATTCCTAAAACCGATTTAACCGAAAGACCCACGAAGAACACGGGCAGTTGCGGTGACGCTTTCCCGATAAAGGCCAGCACAAAATCCGCCGCCACCGTGGCGATGAGCACCGGCGCCGCGATTTGCAATCCCAGCACCCAGATGGCGCCGGCGGCGTGCAGCAAGGCCTCGATATGCCCGAGGGTGAGCACGCTATGCCCGGCGGGAAGGTAGTAAAAGCTGGAGACAAGGGCGCGCAAAACCCATTGGTGGACGTCGAGAGCGAAGAAGATGAGCAGCACGATGGTCTGGTAGAAAACCGAGAGCACGGCGGAATCGGCCTGGGTTTGCGGGTCCAGTATGGTAACCAGCGAAAAGCCCATCTGCATGCCGAGGATTTGCCCGGCGAATTGCGCCGCGTCAAAAATGAAGTTGAGAAACAGTCCGACCATGACGCCGATCAGCAGCTCGTTGAGCGCGATTCCCGTCCAGCCGACGGGGGAAACGTGCAGTTGCGGAATCGGCACGACGGGCCAGAGAAGCACCACCAGAAGCACCACCAGGGCAGCCTTGGTGCGGGCGGGCACAGCGTTGTTGCTGAGGCCGGGAGCAAACAACAGGAGGCCGGAGACACGTAGTCCGATAAATACGGCGGCGGCCAGAACGGATTCCAGGGTCAGGCCGTTGTTCATTGCAGCAGAGGCCGGAAATCGGAGAAGAGTTGAATGGTGAAGGCGGCCAGGTGGCGCAGCATCCAGGGCAGCAGAAACATGGCGCTCAGAGCGGTAGCCAGCAGGCGCGGAACCGTGGAAACCGTCTGGTCCTGAATGCTGGTGAGTACCTGGAGGATGTTAATGACAATGCTGACCGTTGTGGCGATCGCCAGTAGAGGCAGTGCCGCCAGGATGGCGTACTCAAGCGTGGTGCGTCCGAGTTGGATTACCTGTTCCAGAGGCATGAGGTCACGCGAAGCTGCGCATCAGGGAACCGACGAGAAGATTCCACCCATCGACCATGACGAAAAGAAGAAGCTTGAGTGGGGTGGAGATCACCACCGGCGGCAACTGCATCATGCCGACCGAGGTCGTAATCGAGGCGACGACCATGTCGATGACCAGGAATGGGAGGAACAGAACGGCGCCGATCTGAAAGCCGGCCTTCAACTCGGAGAGGATGTAGGAGGGCAGGACGACGCGCATGGAGAGATCCTCAGGGGTGCTGGGACGCGGCTCTTTGGCGAGTTCGAGGAACAACGCTACATCCTTCTGGCGGACGTAGTGGAGCATGAATGTCTTGACCGGGCGTGCACCGAGCTCGACCGCCGCCATCGGCGTGATCCGCCCGGCTTCCAGGGGAACGATGGCTTGTTGCTGGATGGCGACACCGACCGGCTGCATGAGGAAAAACGTGAGCACCAGGGCCAAACCAATCAGGGTTTGATTGGTGGGCGTGCTCTGGGTGCCCAGCGCCTGGCGGAGGAAGTGAAAGACGATCAGCAGACGCACGAACGGCGTCATGGACAGCAACAGCGCGGGAATCAGGGTAAGCAGGGTTAAAAGGACGACAATGGTCCAGGGGGCTTGTCCTCCGCCAAGATTGACCAGTGGAGCAGCCATCCCGCCCGGGGGCTGCGCCGATGGTAGGGGCCCGGCAAGAGCCGCTGCGCTCGCCAGCAGAATCATGGCGGTCAACTTGAGCAGCGGCTTCACGCGCGCTCCTGGACGAGTTCGCGAGGGGTGATGACGGTGGCGCGTTGGGCGTTGATTTCCGCCAGCATGGAGATCGAGGTGGCAGCGCCGCCGATGAGAAATTTCTGCTTGCCGACACGGACAATCGCGACGAAACGCTTTTCACCGAGTTGCTGAATCTCCAGCAGTTCGAGCTTGCGCCTGCGGCGCCGCCGCTTGAACAATTGCCCGGCTAAGCGCTGAACGGCTTGGATGAACCGCGCATAGAGGCAAGCCGACAGCCCGGCACCTGGCGCACTGGCGGGCCGATGACCGGACGCAGCGTCGAGTTGCGAGGCAAAGGCGATCGCTTTCGGGCCAGCCGGGACAGAGCTGCGTGGGATGGCAAGGGAGCTGTTCCGGCCGCGTTTTTTTCCGCTCTCACGATTACGTTTGTTCATGCGATTTGGGTCAGGCGCGCGGCCAGATGATCGTCAATGACTTCGAACTCGGTCCAGCCAATTAGTTTTCCATTGACTTGCAGCGGCACATCCGATCCCTGAAGCCAGTGCGTGTTGACAACGTCGTTGGGAGCGAGACGAAGCAGCGCAGCGATCGTAAAACCGGGGATCGGAATCTCCAGGGTGAGCCGGCAGGAGAGGAGTTGAAACGCGGCCCAGTGCTTCGGCTTGGGTGCGGCCACCGCGTTGCTGCCGAGGGTGAGTGCGGTGCTGTCTTCTGCTGTTTCGTTCATGCGACCTGCGCCTGTGAACTGATGGGAATACGGTGTTGCAGGCATACGAGGTGCAATCAGCGGGCCGAAGCAGCGCAGGATTCGTGAAAAAACTCTCAGGAAGGTGATCCAGATTCACGGCCCCGCTTTTGCACGCCGGGGCCGTGGCCTTAGGAGATTCTAACGAATCAGGTTGATGGTGTCCTGGGCGTGACCATGGTCCTCGCAGAATCCAAGGCCCGGTGCCCAAGTAGACACATTATGTATCAACGCGCCAATCTCTATTACGCCGACTGGTATTCCGATGGGGTCAGGCACCGGGAATCATTCCCCACAGCCAAGCAAGCACGCGCACGGGAAGCACTCCAGAAGCAGACGGAACTCTCAAAAAAATTAGCGGCTGCCGGACAATCGCGGCCATCCTCCAGCCGCTCATCCAAGCCGCAGTCGGCACCGACAGGCACAACCACACGGTTGCACCGGCGCAAGCCCTCATCGCCGCGTGCGGCGGTAAAACTCCGGAGGCCATCAACACTGCGGACGTCGCCACCGCAGCGCGCGAATGCAACTCAGCCAGGTTCGCGCCGGACACCAGGTACTCCAGACTGAGCAACCTCCGACGCATCCTCCGAATCCTACAGGCGGACGGCGCGGACTTCCGCCTCCCAGCGGCAGTGCCACGCGTCGCACGTCCCGCGCCCCGCGCCGTCGTGCTCACTGCCGCCCAGGTCGATCGCCTGGTAGCGTTCGCGCCCGCCCACCTGAGGTTACTCGTGCTGCTATGCCACGATGCCGCCCTGCGATCGTCGACCGCAATGCGGCTCACCTGGTCACAAATCCAAGGCGACGCAGAGGAAGTGGTCACACGGACCAAGCGCGATCTCGTCGTTCGCGTCCCAATTTCCGGCCGACTCCGCGGGGTGGTCAATTCATGCCCACGCCGCGATGGCCCACTCGTGCAACTCCTGGCGGGCAAGCCGCTCAGCCCGTCTACCATCCGCAAACAGTTTCAACGGCTCCTGCTCAGCCAGGGCTTCGCGCCGGGCATTCGGCTGCACGACCTACGCCGCACCATGGCACAGGCTGTCTACGCGGTGACAAGCGACCTGCGTGTCACCCAGTCACTGCTCGGCCACGACAACCTCCACTCAACATTCCGGTACCTGGCACAGCCATCCGGCGCAACCCAGGCAGCGCTCACAACCGCGCTTCTCACGGCGCAGGGGTCAACAAAATGAGTAAGGCATCCAAGTCAGCGCGCGCCAAGGCGCGCGCCGACATTGCTTCAATCCTCCGTACAATCTGGCGGCTCAATCGCCAGTACGAACAGGCAGAGTCGCCACACGAGCAGAAGGCGGCCGAGTCCGCCCTCGCGGATCAGCGCGCAGCACTGCGCCAAGCCCTCGAAACCATCCACCCGCGCGTCAAGGGAGGCAAATGACAGTCTTCCTTTTCCATGTCCGGCTGTTCCTGGACGACACAACCGAGCACGCTTTCGCCCTGGACGCCGTCGGCCCAGATGAGGCCACGGCAATAGCCAGGGCGCGCGCAATCCTTGCCGACAAGTATCCATCCCTTCGGGCTCTTCACCTCATCGACGGCCCAGGCTACGCACGCCTGGTCAGGGTCGCTGATTCCTCCGACGTCAGGGCGGCCAAGTTCCCACCCCACCCCGCCAGGTAGCCCGTCCCGGCGCCTGGTTGCGGACGCCAGCTTTCAAGGCTCCCCGTCCCGGCGCCTGGTTGCGGACGCCGGCTTTCAAGGCTCCCCGGCCGGGCTTCGCCGGGCAGGGTAGTTCGCCGCAGGCGCAGCCACGTTGTAGCTGCGGTGGCGTGGCTAACCCAGGGGCAGTTCAGGGCAGGGCGCTTCGCTCCCCGGCCCGGCACTACCCGGAGGGGCCACGCAATCGTTTAACGCTTCGTTGTGGCGCGCATTCGCGCGCAGGGCTGGGCATCTCGCCAGGCGGACACCATGCGCCGTCCCAGGCAGGGGCAGCCGCAACGGCAACCCCAACCGCAACGGCAACCCCAACCGCAACCGCAACGGCAACCCCAACCGCAACAGCAACCCCAACCGCAAAACCTCCCTTACTAGGTGGAATTGGAAGAAAGGATTTCCAATTCCACGAATCCCATTATGAAGATCGGTTGGCCGCCTCAAGCACAAAATGGAGGCCGTAGGATTTCGAGCCCAACTTTCTACCCATTTTGTGCTTGACCCGCCCAACCGATTATCGGTTCGCCCAATGTTTATGCGCTCATCAACGCATCACCATAACTCCTGGCAATGCTGCGCAACCATTGACGGAAGAGTAACAAACGCCACTCACAACCATTGACTGATGAGTTAATCCATAGGCCAGGTCAAAAGCAGGGCACCGCCGCCTGGCGGCTGCCAGGTAAAAAGCAGGGCACCGCCGCCTGGCGGCCGCCAGGTCAAAAGCAGGGCACCGCCGCCTGGCGGCTGCCAGGTAAAAAGCAGGGCACCGCCGCCTGGCGGCCGCAAGGTCAAAGGCAGGGCACCGCCGCCAGGCAGCCGTGGCCCACGCTCCCAGGGGCAGCCCGCCAGCGCGCTTCGCGCGCAACCAACGGCGGGCGGGCTGCCCCTGGTGCGCGCAGATTGCCACGGCCGCCTGGCGGTGGTGCCAATGGTCCCATCGTGCCCAGCGTGGTCACCGTCCACCTTGTGTCCAAACCGTGTCCATGCTACATTTCCACCACTGCCCATGCGCTACGCCGCGTGTGCAGCGCACCGAGCTCCTGCGGTCCTGGCCTAACGAATCAGGTTGATGGTGTCCTGCGCAATCTGATCGAAGGTAGTCACCGATTTGGCGTTGGCCTGGAAGCCGCGTTCGGCGATGATGAGATTGGAAAACTCCGTGGACATGTCAACGTTGGAGAGTTCAAGCGCGCTGCCCGTAAGGGTGCCGAGGGAACCAGCTCCAGGAGAACCGACGACGGCGGTACCGGAAGAGATGGTGGCGGAGTAATTGTTGTCGCCCTGATTGGTGAGACCCTGGAGGTTGGCAAAGTTGGCGAGAGCGACCTGGCCGAGAACCTGGGTTCCGTTGGTGAACGTGCCCGCAATGGTACCGTCGGAACCAATGGTGAAGTTGGTCAGGGAGCCGGCCGTGGCGCCGTTTTGACTGGTGGAATTGGTGGCGCTGCTTCCGGCAACCTGGGTGATGAGACCGGTGCCCGAAGGACTCGCCAGGTCCCAGTTGATTGCGAGAGTGCCTGCGCCATCGGCGAGGGGTGGGACGCTGATGGCAATCGGAGTGGTGCTGGTGAGGTTTCCGCTGCTGTTGAAGGTAAGCGTGCCGCTCGCCACGGTGGTATTGGTGCCGCTGCCGCCCTTGATATCAGTGCTGGGCACGGTCGCCACGTAAGTCCACCCAGCGGCCGTATCGGTGAAATCGACGCTGACCACATGCGCGGTGCCGAGTGAATCATAGACCGTGACGCTGGTGTTATAGGAGTCTCCAACTTTGGCACTGGCGCTGAGGTTGGCATTGATCGACATGGTGGTGGTCGCCGTGGGCGGACTGGTCTCGCCCATCGGCAATTGAATCGGAACCAGCCCGCCGTTGGTGTTCACCACGCCATTGACGGCGGGATAGCCCATGACTTGATAGCCATCAGCGGTCACCAAGTAGCCGTTGGAGTCCTGGGTGAAATCGCCGGCGCGGGTGTAGTAGGTGTTGCTGCCGTTTTGCACGATGAAGAATCCGTTGCCGGTGATGGCGACGTCCGTATCGACTCCGGTGTCGGATACAGTGCCTCCGGCGAAATTGGTATTGATCGAAGCGACAGAGGATCCTGACCCGACCTGGAGCTGATCCCCCGAGCCGTTGGTGCCCAGTAACTGATAGAACATATCCTGGAAGTTGACGGTCGTGTCCTTGTAGCCGGTCGTGTTGAGATTGGCCAAGTTGTTGGAAATAGTGTTGAGCGCCGTGTTGCAGGCGTCCAATCCAGAAAGTGGAATGGAAAAGTTGGGCATTAATTGCCTCCCAGAATGTTTTGCGTGGACTGGCTCGGAGTGGAACTTACGGGGCTGGCGGAACCCGTGGCCTTGGCAGACGCAGAGATTGCGCTTCCCGCGGCGGCGCCGCTGCCCTGGCTGGCGGCAATTGCGTTGGCGCCACCGGCCTGGGCCGCGGCGGCGCTGGCGTGGCTCGCGGCGGCCGTAGCGCTGCTGGCGCTGTTGGGGGTGACGCCCGATGCATCCTGGAGAATCGAGTAGATTCCAGCCACATCACTGAGCTGATTGATCTGCACCATCTGGGTGACCATCGTGGTGGGATCCATGGGCTGCGTCGGGTCCTGCGACTGCAACTCGGTGGCCAGCAACTGCATGAACATCGACTGGTAATCGGTGCTGCTGCTTGCGCTGGTGCTGGCGGCGGCCGCAGCGTTGGCTTTGGCGGTGGCCGTCGATACGGGATAGATGCTCATGCTCATGTCGATTCCTTCTCCTTGAACTTAAACTCGTACGCTGATGCTGGAATAATCCGGGAGAATGCCGGCGCTGCCGGCTCCTTCCGAGGCGGAGGTTGTTGCCACGGCAGCAGACGAAGACGTGCCGCCAGGGGATTGCGCCAAGGACTGAGAGTCCTGTTGGCGTTGCTGTCCGGCAGAGTGGCGCTGGCCGTGGGAATCCAAGGTGCCCAGCATCACATCGCGCGATTTGAGCGCCTGCTCAAGACCGCTGCGGTCGGCAGACAGCACCTGCAAAGCGTCGCGGTGGAAGGTAGTCAGGTGCGCGGTGGTGACATCATGACTGGTGACGGCGCGAACCTCGATCTTGCCAAGGTCGGGAACTTGAACGCTGATCTTGAGTTCGCTGTTGTTTCCGCTCACGCGAAGTTGCCCGGAGTCCACCACGGGGCGCGTGGCTGGAAGGGGATTCGCCTGCGGCTGGGGTTGGGGTTGGGCTGCGGCCGGAGCTGTCTCTTGCGATGTCTGCGCAGGCACGGCCGATGCGGCGACGGCCGCGGTTTGTGCCGTGTCCGCAGTAGCCGGGGCTGGCGCGGGCGCAGCGGCAGGCGGCACCTCGGTCGCCTGCACTGAAAGGATATGCGAGCCGGCCTCAGCTGTCAGACTCGGATTGGCGTCATGGTCGCCGCCAGCGCTCTTCCCCGGAGCGGCGGACACACCGTCTCCCTGGGACGCGGTCGCGCTCCTGGAGCGGATCTTCTCCGGTCTCGACGAGGGATCTGTGCCGGAGCCGAACACGGCAGAGTTGATGGCCGAGTCGCCCTGCATGGAATCCTCCCGCGTGACGGAGGGATGAAGACTAGCAACATGGGTGCTTATAGGGGAAGCTGAAGCCGCCTCATTGCTGCTCGCAGACTCGGCGGCAACGCCAACCTTGCCGGAAAACATTGCGGCTTGCAACTTTGCCTTGGCCTTTACCTCGCTTGCGGCCACATTGTTCAGCAACGCCGCGCGCGCCCCGCTCTCGGCGATGAGAGCGGAAAGCATGGGCGGTGCGGTTCGGATCTTTGCGGAGGCTTGGACCTCGGCTGCCAGGGCGCCCGAGTCGGTCCCGTTGGGGAGTACCGCAACACCATCTGGAGCCAAAGACGATTCTTTGGCGGAAGCGGATGAGTCCGCCGGGGCGAGGGTTGCGGACGCAGGGGATGCCGGCGGGACCCGGGGCGTGGAGACGTCTGCGGCAGACCCAGCGTTCGCCGCGGCGAGGCTGGCCGTACTCGCAGGGTACACCCCGGAATCGGGGTTGATGCCAGAGAGCAGGTCCAACAGAATCCTCGCCGACTGTGCGCCGCATGCCGGCGGAGAGACGACAGCGAGTTCCGCTGATGCGGTGGCGTTGGCGGGCGCTCTTTCCGCGCTGGGAGACTCCTTCGCACCGGCTTCTTGCACATTGTTCCTGGCATGGATTGAGGTGCTTTTGCCGGCGGCTTTTGCCTTTCTTGTTTCAGGGCTGTCAAGGGTGCTGGCAACGCCGGACTCCGCGTTTTTTGCGCCGGAAACGGCGAAAGAAGTGCCGGAGGCAGCGTTGTCTCTGGCTGCAGCGAGGGCTGCGCCGGGGTCAGACGGAGGTGCGGGAACGCGATGCAGAATGGCGCCCATCTCAGGCGCGGACGCTGCGTCGGCGGATGCATTGGGCAAGGCGAACCCCTCCCCGTGGCCAACGCCGGCGCTAGGATTTGACGGGGAGCTTCCGCCGGAACCCAATTGTTGCAGCATCCGAGAAAAATCTCGGCCACTTCCGGAGGCGTCGTAGCTGGTGCTGTCTGGCGGAGGGAAAGAAGCGGGAGCGGCTGCGGCGGCAATAGGAAATATACTCATGCGCGCTGAATCCATGCACTTTGGCGGCCAACTACGCGGCTGCCAGGTTAGATTCCTGTCATGGATTCGGCCCCGGGCTTTGCGTCGGCCGCGGCCTGCTGCGCCCCGTTGCGGGAACGCAGCAGTTTTCCCAGGAACATTTCATCCAGCTCAGATTGCTGGCGGCGGGATTGCTCGGTCTGGAACTGGCGCAGTGCGTTCTCGCGCAAGGTGCTCACGGTTTTCCGCTCTCGCCGGGCGAACAGATAGTCGGCCCGAAGTTCGGCGGCACGCTGCTCCTCCTCCTGCTTCTGATCGCTGGCAATGGGCGATCGCATGCCTGGGTCTGGCGCAGAACGGATTCGATGAATTGCACTTCGGCGGCGGGAATGCGATTCTGGGACGAGCATACTGCGGCGGTTTTCCGGCTCCACTCGGTGGCTTCGGCGAGACTGTGTTCCAGGGCGCGAATGCGCATCATGGATTCGTCGAGACGCTCGCGCGCCTGCCGTTCCAGCAGCAGGCGGACGCGCAGAAGTCCTTCGAGCTGGAAACGGAATTGCATCACTCGGCCATGGTGAGCAGAGCCGAGACTGGTGCGCTCCAGTCGGCGGGATTTCCAAGCGTTCCTTGACGGGCGAAGGCGCGCAGGTTGGGCATCACCTGCATGGCGCGGTCCAGATCGGGGTCCGAGCCTTTCTGATAGGCGCCGATGCGAATCAGGTCCTCCGAACGGGTGTAGTCGGCGAGCATGCGACGCAGGCGCTGCGCCTTGGCAAGGTGCTCGGGTGAGCAGACGGCGGGCATGAGGCGGCTGAGGCTGTCGAGCAAATGGATAGGCGGGAAGTGGCCCTCGGAGGTGAGGCGGCGGTCGAGCAGAATGTGCCCGTCGAGCAGCGAGCGGACGGCATCGACGATGGGGTCCATCTGATCGTCGCCTTCCATGAGCACGGTGTAGAAGGCGGTGATGGAGCCGGTGCGAAAGTTTCCGGCGCGCTCGACCAGCTGCGACAGCAAGGTGAACACCGAAGGCGTGTAACCCTTGGCGGTGGGCGGCTCGCCGGCGGCGAGTCCGATCTCGCGCTGCGCCATGGCGAAGCGGGTGATGGAGTCCAGCACGAGCAGGACATGCTTACCGCGGGCGGCGAAGAACTCGGCGATCGAGTGCGCCGACTGGGCGGCGCGCAGACGCAGCAGCGGCGACTGATCGGAGGTGGAGACGACGACGATGGAACGGCGCAGTCCGGCTTCGCCGAGAGCGTCTTCGAGGAACTCACGTACCTCGCGGCCGCGCTCGCCGACCAGCGCGACGACCGTGAGATCGGCGGTGGTGCCGCGGGCCATCATCCCCATCAGGGTGCTTTTGCCTACGCCGCTGCCGCCGAAGATGCCGACGCGCTGGCCGCGTCCGCAGGTAAGGAATGCGTCGATGGCGCGAACTCCGGTGCCGATGGGCGCCTGAATGGGAACTCGCGCTCGAAGGGATTGGGAGCGGCGCGCACGACCGGCATGCGATCGCCCCCGGTCAACGGCGCGCCCCCATCGATGGCGAGTCCCCGGGCATCCAGACACGCGGCCGATCATGCTCTCTGCAACCCGAATGCTGGGACGGGTGTTCCAGGTGGAGATGGTGTCGCCAAAGCGCACTCCGCTGGCCGGATAAAGCGGCATGGAGAGAACGGTGGAACCGTGAAAGCCAACCACCTGGCCTTCAATTTCGTTGCCGGCGTGGTCGCAAATCGTGCAGCAATCGCCAAGCGCGCAGTGCGGACCCTCGGATTCGATCAGTCCGGCAATGGCCTTGGAGATGCGCCCGCTCCAGCGCCGCTGCGGAATCTTGTTGGAGCGCCTGTTGGTACCGGTCAAGGATCATTGCACGCGCAGCCGTCCTGGATTCGGCCGACGCAGGACGGTGGGAGAGCAGGTCAAAGAAACCGCGTTCAATTTCCTTTAGCTCGCGTTCGAAGCTGACGATGGTGGAACCGAGAGCGGTTTCAATGCGGGCATCGCCCGCGGTGAGCGCCTGGTCGGAGGCGAGCTCGACGGGACGCGACATGGCCGCGGACGGCTTCGCTTCCAGTAGCTCAGGGTGTCCGGAGAGACGAACGAGGCGCACGCTGGTTGCGGCTTCCAGTTGCTCGAGTTCGTAGTTGACCAGACCGGCAAGCAGGCGCGGATCGATCTGGGTTTCGCGATGGAGGAGGCGGCGGGCGATGGCCAGCGCGAGGCCGACGATTTCGGCCTCGGCCTGGCGGAAATATTCGTCGCGCTGCTGGGCAAATTGCTCGACGGCGCGCAGTGATCTCGGCACGGGCGCGCTGGATTCCCGCTCGCCTCCTGGCGCGCCTGGGCGGTGATGGCGCGGCGCTCCTCTTCGATGCGGGCCGCCAGCAGTTCGGCGGGATCGGGTAACCTGCTTCGGCGCTCGGGTCGGCTGGCGCCGCAGCGGTTTCGGAAACTTGCCCTGGACTGCGAACGGCTCGCCGGCGTCGCGATATTCCATCGGCACGCTAGGACGAGGACTGGGAATGGCTCAGACGACGAGTTCATCTTCGTTCTCCTGCTTCAGTTGAATTTTTCCCTGGGACTCGAGTTTGCGCGCCACCGCGACACACTCCTGCTGGGCCTTGGTCACATCCTTGGCGCGGACCGGGCCGAGCGATTCCATGTCTTCCTTCAGCATGTCAACGGCGCGGGAAGACATGGACTTGAAGAGGTGATCGCGCAGTTGGTTGGAGGCTCCCTTGAGCGCCTGGGCGAGAGTTTTCTTATCCAACTGGGCGAGCAGCTCGCGGATGCCGACCTCGGGCACGCCGAGCAGATCGTCGAAGGTAAACATGAGATTGCGAATGCTCATCGCCAGCTTGGCGTCGTCGCGCTCGATGAGTTCAAGAATGACCTTGCCGGAGGCCGGGTCCATGCGGTTCAGCAGGTCGGCGACGCCTTTGAATCCAGCGTAGGCGCGGCGGCTCTGTTCGCCGAGGGCTTGCAGGCGGCGGTGCAGAACGACGGAGACCTTCTGCGCCATCTCCGGCGAGAAGTGGCGCAACTCGGCGAGACGCTTGACGGCTGCGGCGCGAGTCTCCTCGGTCAGCTTCATCAGCAAGGCGGAGGCCTGTTTGGGATCAAGGTGGGCCATGATGAGGGCGATCGTCTGCGGATGCTCGCCCTGCAGAAACTTGGCGAGTTGCTGGGGATCGGCCTTTTGCAGCGAGTCGAGCTTGCTGGCGCTGAGTTCCTGGGCACGGCTCACTGTCGTCCAGCATGTTGCGCGCGCCCTCGGCGCCCAGGGTTTTGACCAGCAGGCGCTCGGCATACTCGGTGCCCCCCTGCGCAATGTACTCCTGGGTAACGGCCAGGGTGTGGTACTCGTTCAAGATCGCGCCAGCTTCGGCGGGATCGATGGCTCCAATTTCGGAGATCTCCTGGGTTACCCTCTGCAGCTCGGTTTCATTGAGGTTCTTGTAGATGAGGCTGGCGATCTCCTCGCCCAGTAGGACGAGGAGAACCGCGGCCTTGCGGATTCCCGGGCGCGAGGTTGCTTGCGTGGGAGTCATCGGCGATCCCCATCCTTGATCCAGCTTTGCACCAGGCGCGAAGCGCTGAGCGGCTCATGCTTGACCCGGGTGGAGATGTCATCCTTGAGCCGCGCCAACTGCGGACGCTCGCGTTGCTCGGCGCCAGGACCATGGTCTGAGTAGTTCGTCGCTCTCCGGCAGCGCCGGGCTGGCTCCTGCGCCGGACTTGGATGCCAGCCTGGCGCCGCCTTTCGGTTGCACTGCATTGAGCGAGCGGATGAGCTGATTCTTGACCGGGCGCAGCACCAGCAGCGTAGGTGACGCCGAACAGCAGCAACAGGGCGGCGATGCGCACGTAACTGATCCAATCCATCAGCAGGGTGCGCGTCTTCTCCAGCCGGGTGGGCGGCGGCGGAGCGTCGGTGGACACAACCTGGAAGCTGATGTTCTGCACCGTGAGAATGTCGCCGCGAGCGATATCAAAGCCAACCGAGGCCTTGGCGATGTCCTCGATGCTTTTCAATTCCTCGGGCGAGCGTTTCTGGCGCGGATTGCTCTTGTTGCCGGGATTATAGATGTCATCGACGAGGACGGCAACCGCGAGGCGCTTCAGGCGTCCGGCGGGCTCGATGGAATGACGCACGATTTTGTTGACCGCGTAAGTTCCGTTTTCGGACTTGGACTGGGCGAGGCTCTCGCTGGAGACCGTCTTGGCCAGGCTGCCGCCGCTGGGCACATTGGAGGCGGTTCCGGCGGCGCCACCGGGCTGGGACCCTCCGTTGCTCTCCTCGCTGCGCTGCATGGTGAGAGCCACCGTCTTTTCCGGATCGTAGCTTTCCTGCTGTTCTTCGACGGTGCTGGAGTCAAACTCCGCGTGCACCGTGGCGCGGACGTGTTCGGGTCCGACAACCGGTTCCAGAGTATGGACCAGACGATCGGCAAGCACCTCTTCCGCGCTGCGCTCTTCGCCGGCCGACTGCGCGCCCGCGGCAGCCGACGACTCGCCCGCTTCGGCATCGACCACGGTGACGTTCTGGGGGTCGAGTTTGTCCACCGCACTGGAGACCAGGCGCTGTACGGCCACCCGCATGGCGGCCGAGAGACGGTGTTCCCTGAGCTTGAGAATCACTCCAGCCTTGGCCTGGCGATCCTGGCCCGAGTAGATCGAATCGGGTGGAATGGCCAGGTGAACGCGCGCGGCCTCGACGCCGCTCATGGCTTGAATCGTGCGTTCGAGCTCGCCTTCGAGGGCGCGCTGATAGTTCACCTTATCGTCAAAATCGCTGGTGGCCCAGTTCGTCTTATCGAATAGTTCGAAGCCGAGACGACCGCTGTGGGGCACTCCCTGCGAGGCAATCTCAAGGCGTGCGGCGTCCAACTGATCAGCCGGAACAAGAACTGATTTGCCGTCGGGCGAAAGCTGGAAGCGGATGTTCTTCAAGGTGAGACGCTGGCCCAGCGACTGGGCGTCGGCGGGCTCCATGTTGGAGTACAGGGCGGTCATCTCTGGCCCGGTCCAGCAGGTGCACAAACGTGAACAGGACAACGGCTACGAGCAGCGGCGCCTCCAGCCGAGCAGCATGCGCTGGCGCGAGTTGAGGCTCGAGGCGAATTCGCGCAGCATGGTGGCCACTTGCCCGAAGCTCTTGGGTTCACTCATGACGGGACCTTAGAACTGGAGCCGGGAGATTTCCTGATAAGCGCTGACGACTTTGTTGCGCACCTGGAGCATGAGGTCGAAGGCGAGCGAGGCTCGCTCGACCGACAAGTGCCGCGGCATGAACGTCCTGGCCGTTTCCGGCGAGCAGGTCCGTGACCTTCTGCTCGGCGGTGGTCTGGAGGTCGTTGACCTGCTGCATGGCCGAGCCAAGAGTGCTGGCGAAGCCTGCGGCTGGCGCGCCACTTCCGCCAATGGCTGTGCTGGCAGCGCCGGCCAAGCTGCCCAGTATCGATGGTGTGATCCCCATGACTTACTCGCTCCTATTTAGAAGTTCGATGGACTGCTGGATCATCTGCTTGGCGGCTTGCACGGCCGAAGCATTCATCTGATAGGCGCGCGCCGCGCCCATCAGGTCGGTCATCTCCAGTACCGGATTGATGTTGGGATAGGCGACAAAACCGTCGGCGTCGGCATCAGGATGCGAAGGTTCATAGCGCATGACGGGCGCCGACGCATCGGAGATGATCGAGCGCACGGCGACGCCGCCCGCCAGGCTTGCCGGGGACGAGCCTGTCGCCGCCTGGCCAGTTGCATGCGGAAGCTGGACGGCGCCGCGCTCTGGAAAACCACTTCCTTGCGCTGATAGGGGCCGCCTTCGGCGGTATGCGTGCTCTCGGCGTTGGCCATGTTGCTGGCTACGACCTCGGCCCGGGTGCGCTCGGCGCTCAGACCCGAGGCGCTGATCCCCATGACGCCGAACAGATTCATTGCGGAGCTCCTTCATGAATGGCCTGGCTGAGGCGGTGAATCTCGGACTTCATCAGCGCGACGCCGGTCTGAAACTGCAGCTGCGTCTGGCCGAGCGCGAGACCCTCGCGATCCATGTTGACATTGTTGCCGTCGGGGCGTTCGGTGAGTCCGGCAACCTCGGTAACGCGCGGGGTGGCAGGCTGCGGATCGTCGCTCATCAGTGAGGTAAGCTGGCTGCGGAAGTCGAGATCGCGCGCATGGTAGCCGGGGGTATCAATGTTGGCGATGTTGTTGGCGATGATGCCGCTGCGGTAGGCGGTCGCATCCAGAAAGTGAGAGAGACGCTGCATCAACGGCGTATCGACCAGATTCATTGCACACTCCCGCCCTCGGTGGAGGGTTGGTGATGGATGAAAGCGGTTTCGATAGGCGCGGAACGGATGGCCGCCCTGCAGAAGCGCGAAACAGCTCTCATCGCGGCACATCAGGTCGGCGAGGTGGCGCACATCGAGCAGCCCGTTGTGGGGCTCGCAGAAGAAGATGCCGCAGAACGGAGCGCAATTCAGTGACGTTGCCGGGCCAGTCATATCCGCAGAACCGGTCGATGAGCGCCTGCGAGCAGCGAATTCTCTCAAAGGGCGAGGCGTTGCGCAGAAAGGATTCGGCGATGGCGCGAATGTCTTCGAGACGCTCGCGCAGGGCCGGTACGCGCACCCGCAGCAACATTCCTGCAAGATCGGGATGAAGTGGGAGAGGCGCATGAGTCGGGGGGGTGCAGGTCATCAGCAGCTGAATCCACTCGGAGGGCGGGCGGCAACAGTGATTGGCCGAGGGCTTGGGCAAGGCGGCTCTGAGTCTTCAGCGGCAGAAACTCAGCATGCAGAAGCAGCAGCCCTCCGCCTGCGGTCAGGCTGAGTTTGCCGAGATGAATGGGGTTGGGAGCGCCGCTGCCACGAGCGCTCGCCGAACAGGAGCGCTTCGGCGCCATCCTGAAGAGAACATGCGGCAGTCCAGCGTAAACAGCGAACGGGCGCCGGGACTGCGGCGGCACCATGCGCTGCGCGCCAGCAGACGGCGGCCGCTTCCCGGTTCGCCCTCCACCACGAAGTGACGCCCCTGTTCGACGGCGTCCACCGCCTGCATTGCGGCCATTCGCAGAGTCGCATTGCAGCCTACGATCTCAGGGATGATGTGCCAGTCTTTCATTTCGTATCCTCAATGCAATCGAGTTACCCGGCAACCGCTGTATGTGCACGAGAGTTGCCAATCACCCCCGAAAGGGTTAAGAACTTTCTGATGGCAGCGCGTCACCGATCCGCAAGGCTTGCGCAACCAGGATCTGCTCGGGCGCGATCATGGCGCGGCCCTCGGCGAGCACGAAGGCGCGCTCGATCACGTTGCGCAACTCGCGCACGTTTCCCGGCCATTGGTGAGCCACCAGTTTGGCCTCGGTCTCCGGAGTCGAGACTCACACCCGTGCTGCCTGCAAGCCGCTCCATGAAGTGGCGCGCCAGTAGAGGAATATCGCCCGAACGCTCGCGCAGCGGCGGAACTTCAATGGGAAAAACCGAGAGACGATAGAAGAGATCTTCACGGAACAACCCTGCTGCAATGCGCTTTTCCAGATCGACGTTGGTGGCGGCAATGACGCGGGCGTCCAGTCGGAAAACATCGCTGGTTCCCAGCCGCTGCACCTCTCCGCACTCCAGGAAGCGCAGTAGCTTGGCCTGGCTGGCGAGCGGCAGCTCGCCGATCTCGTCAAAGAAGATGGTTCCGCCCTGGGCAGCATGAATTTTTCCCAGGCGCGACTGCACGGCTCCGGTGAAGGCGCCGCGGGTGTGGCCGAAGAGCTCGGCTTCGACCAGGGCTTCCGGAATCGCCGCGCAGTTGACAGTGACGAAAGGCTTGTCGGCACGAGGGCTGAGCTTATGCACGGCTTCGGCGACCAGTTCCTTGCCGACGCCGGTTTCTCCGGTGATGAGCACCGAGGTGGATGCGGGGCAACGGCACGGACCAGCGCTGCGAGCTGCTGCATGGCTTCGCTGGCGCCGACCATTCCAGGCAGCGGCATGAAGCTGCTGGCAGCGGGTGGGCGCGCCGAGGCCGGCGCGGGTGGCAAAACAGGCGAGCGCGCCATGCTGAAGTTGAACTCCTGAAACCAGCCATAGGCGGCGTTGTCGCGCAACTCCTCCGGCAACTGATTTCGCCGAGTTCGCTGTCCAGCAGGACTACATCGGTGCATGGGAACTGGCGTTCGACAACGCCGATCAATTCGTCGCAGTTCAGGTCAGGAAGCTTGCGGTCCAGCACGACGATACGGGCGCCACGGCGCTCGAGCATGCTCAGAGCCTCGGCTCCCGTGCTGGCGTCCTCCACCGAGGTCACCTGGCGCAGGCTGTCGCCGAGCCGGCGGCGCAGAATCGGGTTGGGCGTGGCGATCAGAATCGATGCCGCACTGCGCAGAGCGGGAACAATGTTACGAGCTGCTGTCATGTGAAGTTTCCTACAGCCCCATTCCTGGAACCAGATTAGTGTGAAGTTAGAAATTGCTCATCCATTAAAGAAAGCGCCGGAAAACGCCGATAAGAACTTTGCCGGAAAGTGATTGAAGTGGAACTGGAGACAAACCGGATACTGCTGCCGCCGGCGTACTGTAGAAGCTTCCGGCAGAGCTTCTGGCGCTGTCCCGGCGGCATGCCGGGGCGGAATTCGAACCGGAACCCATCCCCGCACTTGCGCAAAGAGACCGCAATGCGGCAGCCGCTTGGAGCGCAGGAGATCATCTCATCGAGCAGAACAAAGACAGCCCGCTGCAGCATCGGTTCATGGCATTCGATGTCCGCCGGCTCCGCGCTGAGCTCGATTCCGATGCCGCCGTCCTGGGCCACCACGGCCATCTCCTCCACGCAACGCGCGAGCAACGCCCGGCCGTCGGAGGAATGGAGTATAGGTTGCTCGTCAAGACTGGAGGTCTCGCGGAAAACGGCCAGATCCTGCATCAGCCGGTCAATCAGGCGAAGGCAGTCCTCCAGGACCTGTTGCGAGTCCGTCGCGGTCCTCTCTTTGCGCAGGCCCAGCTCCAGCGCGGCTCGCAGAGCCGTAATCGGCTGCGCCAGAAGATGGAAAGTCTCGCTCATAAACTCCTGTTGCTGGTTCATGCGACCTCGTCGCGCCCGTCGCTAAGTTCGTAGCCGACGCCGCGGATGGTGTGTATGAGACGTTGCGCCACGCCCTCGTCCACCTTTTTGCGGAGGTAATTGATGTAGACGTCGACGACGTTCGTGCAGGTATCGAAGCTGATGTTCCAGACATGCTCGATGATCATGGAACGGGTGATGTGCCGTCCCGCATTGCGCATCAGGTATTCAAGCAGAGCGAATTCCTTGGTCGTCAGTTCGATTTTGCGGCCAGCGCGCTGCACCTTGTGCTCCACGCGATCAAGTTGGAGGTCGGCCACCTGCAGGATCGATTGCACGCTGGGACGGCCCCGCCGCAGCAGAGCGCGCACGCGGGCGGAGAGTTCAGAATAGGAAAATGGCTTGTTCATGCAGTCGTCGGCGCCACTGTCCAGGGCTTGTACGCGGTCCTCGACGCGGGGGCGTGCAGTCAGCACCAGAACGGGCAGTTGGGTCTTGCAGGGACGAACCGCGCGCAGAACGGAGATGCCGTCGAGCTTGGGCAGGTTTAGATCCAGGACGAGGAGATCATAATCGAGATCCGATGCCATCAGCGCGCCCTGCTCGCCATCCAGCGCCACATCCACCGCATATTGCTCCGACTCCAGGCCCTTACGAATGTAGGAGGCAAGCGCCGCGTCGTCTTCAATCACAAGGATACGCATCCATCAAACTCCTCTAATGCATTGCTAGAAGCTAAGAATGACGCGCCCCGGCTCAAATGTTTAGTTCTGATTCGTGTTTCGGAAGTGATCACCGAGGGATGATTCCCAATCCGGATGCATTCCCGTTGCGAGGTTTTTCTTTCTGCCGTCCCCCCAGGAAGAATTCGCACTGCCCCCGGGCCGACCCAGACTTGCTTGTTTTTCTCACGCTTTGCTTGCGGTTGCTGCGGATGGCGCCATCGGAATGAACGAACTCCGTGGGTGCCGAGGCCCGTTGTCTGAGTCGCAGTCACTCTGATAGTTTCTAGCAATGACGCTGCCAACCAAGCTGCTTCTGATCAGTTCCTCCGCCGTTTATGGGACCGGATACCTGGACCATGCGGAACCTGAGATTCGTGAAATCATGGGTGATGCCCGGCGCTTGATCTTTATCCCATACGCGCTAGCGGATCGCGCCAAGTATGCCAGCAAAGCCATCGCCCGTTTTGCGGGCATGGGACTCCAGTGCAAGTCGATCGACGAATACGCGAACCCAGTGACGGCGCTGGACGAAGCCGACGCGATCTTTGTCGGCGGCGGCAACACCTTCCGGCTTTTGAAGGTCTTGCATGAACTTGGGCTGGTGGACGCGATCCCGCGTCGCGTGCAGCAGGGAATGATTTACATGGGCGCGAGCGCCGGCTCGAATGTAGCTTGCCCCACCATTCGCACCACCAACGACATGCCAATCGTCGAGCCTCCAACCTTGCGTGCTCTCAACCTGTTTCCCTGGCAGATCAATCCACACTATATGGATGCCGAGCCCGGCTCCATGCATATGGGGGAGACGCGGGAACAGCGATTGCTGCAGTTTCTGGAGGAGAATCCGGGGCCAGTGATCGGCCTGCGCGAAGGTGCAATGCTAAGTGTGAAGGATCGAAGAGTCTATCTGAAAGGTGTGAAGGGTGCGCGGATCTTCAGCCGGGATCGCCCGCCGGAGGAACGGATGCCCCCGGGCGAAATTGAAATCCACTGGCAGTGAACCGCTCCCGCATGCCCGCCAAAGTTCGTCCTGGACCATGGCAGCAGACATCAGCGGGACAGGGCTGCCCGTATCGCACTCCCAGGTTACAGCTACGCGAATCTTGACCGGCGAGAACCAATTGCGTTTATGCAGTGCATTCGGTTCTCGATTTTTCGAGATCCCAGACCAAGGGATTCCTGAGGCTCGCCTGAAAGTCATTGCGAGGCTCGGATGTGGGTTGTCTGCCGATGACGCCGCTGCCACCCAATCTTATTGTTGAAGTTACACTTCGCGCCAAACACAAATCGCAAGTGCCAACTCGTCTATCGCGGGAACCCTTGCATCCCATGTCATGACTCGCTGACAGGGACCAGGCGGCCCACCAGTTTAAGTTCAGGTTCCACATTCTTATCCACGTGAAGCATGAAGGTGCTTGGATCCTTCTTCAGTCCCCACTTGACGAACGGGACGGAAAGGTGTGCCTTTACCGTGCACTTGGTTCCGTCAATGCTAACCTGCACCGGCAGCGTTAGTTCATGCGGCGCACTCGCAGTTCAAGGCTCTGGAGGCGATCGCGTGGGCCGTCGGAGGCTACGGTCCCGTACCCGGTGGTCAGGGCGTAGCCAACACCACAATCATGCCTGTCGTCGCACTAACCGTAGCGCTGGCGCCAAAGAGCACATCGAGGCTTCGGGCAAGGACTGTAATCAGTGGCGTCCGTACCGGCAACGGCGCCCCCGGAGTTATGGAAAAGATGGCGGTACAACCGCCTTGGAAAACGCATGGCGTAATCCACTTTCTCATAACTCCGGGGGCACCTGCGTTAACCAGTTCAACCCGCCGGAACTCTCACTCTGACTATACCGCTTGAACCTTCCGCCGTGGTTCTTCCAATCTGTTCTCTGTTTCTTAACTCCGGGAGCGTCGCTCCCGGAGGGTTGTCTCTCCCGTGGTCGGCGCCAGGCCAGGTAGCCAAGCGCGAGAACAAGAAAGTGTACTGTGCTGTTCTCTACTTCAGCGAGATCGCCGCACATGAAACCGCGTCGCCGCTGGAGGCATCAATTTCCTGCGGGATGTAGGTTCCAATCGATGCAAAGCTGCGATCTTGCACCACAACTGCTGACGTATGCCGTCCGTTCCAGGTGTAGTTCGTGCCTACCGACATCGGTCCATCAAGCGGGGAGCAGAACGAGTAAATGATCTCGTTAGCGACGGTCGTGGTGATCGCTGCCGTGCCGGTCGCCGCGTTAGAGGTTTTGGTCTTGACCTGCGCCTTTGCCACTACATCGGCACCGGTGGTGAGATTACTGTATGCATCCGCAAATGCCCAGACAAACGCAGCCTGTCCCGACGAGAAATGGAAGGTTACTACATTCTTGGAGCTAGTCGTTCCCCCAGTTCCGATAAAGCTTTGAATGGCAGGACCGCTTCCAGGAGTGTAAAGGGCGTAGGCTGCCGTGTACACGTTGCCGGCAGTGTCCGTTACTGTAACCGTTCCTGCTGTGCCGGGCTCGACAGACATTGACGCGACGACTTTTTCACCTTTCGTATATGAGAACGCGGTGAGAGCGAGCGAGCTGAGGCTGCCGTTACCGCTGTTGCTCGTTGTTCCCGCGCCTGCTACCCAGGCAGGCAAGCTGATTGGAGGAGGAGGCGTTGCTCCGAATGTGGCAGTTACGCTTGCATTCGCGGTGAATGGCACTGAGCAGGTTCCAGTTCCGCTGCACCCACCGCTCCAACCTGTGAAGGTGTAACCGGAGTTCGCAGTTGCGGTCAGCGTCACCGCCGTACCCTTGTTTTCAGTCTCGGAGCAGGTTGCTCCGCAGTTGATGTTGGCCGTGCCTCCGGTACCGGTCACGGTGCCGTTGCCGCCGTTGGTCACGGTGAGAGTGTAGGTTGTGGGAACCACGGTGAACGTAGCACCCACACTTGCGTTCGCGGTGAATGGCACCGAGCAGCTTCCAGTCCCGCTGCATGCGCCGCTCCAGCCTGCAAACTTGTAGCCGGAGTTTGCAGTTGCAGTCAGTGTCACCGCCGTACCCTTGTTCTCAGTCTCGGAGCAGGTTGCTCCGCAGTTGATGTTGGCCGTGCCTCCGGTACCGGTCACGGTGCCGTTGCCGCCGTTGGTCACGGTGAGAGTGTAGGTTGTGGGAACCACGGTGAACGTAGCACCCACACTTGCGTTCGCGGTGAATGGCGCCGAGCAGGTTCCAGTTCCGCTGCACCCGCCGCTCCAGCCTGCAAACTTGTAGCCGGAGTTGGCAGTTGCAGTCAACGTGACCGCCGTACCGCTGTTCTCAGTCTCGGAGCAGGTTGCTCCGCAGTTGATGTTGGTTGTGCCTCCCGTACCGGTCACGGTGCCGTTGCCGCCGTTGGTCACGGTGAGGGTGTAGGTTGTGGGAACCACGGTGAACGTCGCACCCACGCTTGCGTTCGCGGTGAATGGCGCCGAGCAGGTTCCAGTTCCGCTGCATGCGCCGCTCCAGCCTGCAAACTTGTAGCCGGAGTTTGCAGTTGCAGTCAACGTGACCGCCGTACCGCTGTTCTCAGTCTCGGAGCAGGTTGCTCCGCAGTTGATGTTGGTTGTGCCTCCCGTACCGGTCACGGTGCCGTTGCCGCCGTTGGTCACGGTGAGGGTGTAGGTTGTGGGAACCACGGTGAACGTCGCACCCACGCTTGCGTTCGCGGTGAATGGCGCCGAGCAGGTTCCAGTTCCGCTGCACCCGCCGCTCCAGCCTGCAAACTTGTAGCCGGAGTTGGCAGTTGCAGTCAGCGTGACCGCCGTACCGCTGTTCTCAGTCTCGGAGCAGGTTGCTCCGCAGTTGATGTTGGTTGTGCCTCCCGTACCGGTCACGGTGCCGTTGCCGCCGTTGGTCACGGTGAGAGTGTAGGTTGTGGGAACCACGGTGAACGTAGCACCCACACTTGCGTTCGCGGTGAATGGCGCCGAGCAGGTTCCTGTCCCGCTGCACCCGCCGCTCCAGCCTGCAAACTTGTAGCCGGAGTTTGCAGTTGCGGTCAGCGTTACTGCCGTGCCGCTGTTCTCCGTCTCGGAGCAGGTTGATCCGCAGTTGATGTTGGTTGTGCCGCCGGTACCGGTCACGGTGCCGTTTCCGCCGTTGGTCACCGTGAGGGTATAGGTGGGAACAACCCCGCCCATCTGCAAGGCTCCCCGATCCCAGGTCCCGTCAGCATCGCGAGCCACGCTCTCCATGTCCACGCTGTTTCCAGCCAGAATAGTGTTCGTGTTATTGCCCGTCATTGTGTTCGAGGTTAGTTGATAGTTGGCCGTGGAATATGCGACAAACGGATTCGTGGAGGCCACCTGCTTGGTCGTGCATGTATCGCCCGAAGCGCTGCTGTCGGGAGTCTGGAAGTATCCGTTGTACGACCAGGTCGTCGAGGTTAGTGACGCTCCATTGTAGCTTACCGAACCTGTATTTATGACGTTGACAACGTCATCGCTCCACCACAGATTGTTCTCTACAATGAGATTTTTCATCGGCGTGGTAAATCCCAAACCGACGGAAATACCATTGTTGTCGGCCTGGCAGCCGTACATATTGGCAATCGTGTTGTTCACAAAATAAACGTCGCCCGTAAAGTTAGCGTCGAATATCGTGAGCATGCCATCGCCGGTGCCGCAGTGCAGGCTGGAGATTCCTGCCGCCGTGGCCATGAAGACGTTTCCGTAGATATACCAGGGGCCGTTGGGACCGTTGCCGTTGTTGTAATCGGCACCCGAAGGAGTCGCCAGGTAAGCCGTCCCGATCATGTCCACCCAGTAGTTATAACGGACCGTAAAGTCCGTCAGTCCTTCGGAACAGGAACATCCCTCGCTGTGGTAGGTGCTGGAGCTATAGTTGTGGGCCACGTAAGAGTACTGAATGGTGATGTTATTTCCGGTACCAAACACATACCCGCCGCCGTTCTGGTTCGCGTGACTTCCTTTTAAGAAGAATGGAACCCAACCATCATGCACATAAAGATGATCGAACAACAGGTTGTAACTTCCGCCTTCAAAGTCAAGCTGGGTATCCAGGGTGGAGGAGTCACTGGTTGGATGCGCCCCGTTCACTTCGACATATTGCACGGTAATGTCGTGATCGTAGTCCGGGGGCCCACTATAACCGAGGCCGCCTTGAATGTCCGCGCCGGCGTAAGCGTTACTGTTATTGACCTTGAACCCGTAGCCGCTGGTGCACACGCTGGCTCCAACTAAAGGCGTACAGTAACTGCCGTTGAAGACGTAATAATCCGTGGCAAACTGCAAGACGCTTCCGCATCCTGACGTGCAGCTGAACACGGCCTGCCCTTGGTAGGCGCTGCTCCAGCCGGTATTCGTCCCGTGGACAGCGCTGGTCGGAGCTTGAATAGTAATCAAGGTTGAACCAGAGTCAGCATCCTGAAATACGTGATTGGGATAAGTTCCGGCCGCCACGTAGTAGGTAACTCCACGAGTCAGGGATGAGGGAAGAGCGGTATAAGCGTTCGTCCAATCGGTTCCGTTGGCGGCGCCGAGCGCGCCCGCGCGAACATAGCAATTGCCGGCGCCATCGCAACCGGAAGCTGCCCAGCAAAGGGGTGTAATTGAGCACAACAGGAATGCGCACAATAGATTGATGAGTACTTTCACAACACAACTCCTTATTGAAGACGCCATGTTGCAAGGAACTCCCAATGCATCTCGTGTTCAAACGAGGTGACGGGCACGGTTGCTACCGGGCGCTGCAAAAGACAACGGTGACTTTGTTTTTATCGCTTAAGAACGTTTGTCTCATTTCCCCGGAGGCGCGTCTAGGTGCCAGGAGGGCATGTACAACCAAGTTTTCGAATTTCTGATGCAGCATTGCACTCAGGCCGAGAGACAGTTGAGCTAGCCCGATTCGAAACTGCGTGCCGCGTCTACCGTTTAGCTCGGAACTGCAACGCGGATAACCTCAGCCTCGGTGCGCCTAGCGAGCCTTGTGCAAACAAATACTTTCTCTTGCGGTTAGGTCAAGTTCATTACCACTTAACTCGCATGGGTTAAGTACAGCAACAAGTGTGCTTCGGAGATCGGGAATTCGCTGCCCTGGCGATTCTGGAGAGCGAAGTTTTCTCAAACCAAAGGTAAAGACTCGGAAAGTAATTACGAGTATCGGGCCCCTTGCCCAAAGTTACTGAGCTACAGAGACCAACCTCAGGGAGTCGGTAACATTCAGCGCGAAACGAAAGGAGTTGTACAGAAGTGCGTTTGCAGCGAACAACTAACTTTGATCCAGGTCGAGCCGGCATCATTGTTTCTGCATGGAAGTGTGGAATTGAGGCGGTCCCGGCGCCTTTGGTGACTGTGAAGGTGGCGGCACTTGAAGATCTTTTACTCCATGTGTTGATAAGTACCGCTGATTAATGCGACCAGTGACCGTGCCAGTACTGTTGAGAACACAATCTTCGCATTTCAAAACAAGCTGCAGCCTGGGAAGTTGAGGGTCCGCGTCGTGGAAGAGAGTTCGCGATGGCAGCGGATTTCCAAGAATGGTCCGTTTAGCGGGAAGCATCTCCGATGCGCAAGTGGGACTGTTGGAACTGAAGCCAACGGTGGGTAACATAGCAGTTGAAGCCGAGAGCTAACGTGCCCCCTTACGTCTGTTCCCAAAGGCAAGAGGTAAGCACCCGGGGCGCCAGCCGCAGCGCGCGAATTGTTCGCGCATCGAGGGAGCGATTACTGCATGCCGAACCAGCAGGCGAGCGGCGGCTGCCGAGCACAGAGAAAGCTGATTGGTTACGAAGGGAGCGGACCGTTGGGTGCGGATCCGGCGAAGGATTTCGTGTTAGCAAGCAGGTCCGAGTACCGCGTGAATGTCCTGCGCGTGCAACACCTGCATCGTAGCTTCACACGACTGTCCGCTTCTGCACGAAGATATGCCCGACACCTCAGTAGTTGAGTTCGAAATTGTTTCCTCCGCTCGTGCGCGCGCGGTTGAAACAGAGGACAACCAAGCAGTTCTGCATGCTGCGAGCGCCCTTGCCGCACCCAGGCCGCTGGCAACCCGATGGGCTCGAGCTTAGGGTGAGGTTGAGTGAAATCTTTCCGGCCTAGCCGGCGCTTCCATTGCGAATGGAAGCGTTTCGCTTATTGCGGGCGACGAGTTCTATGTTGGTAGGGAGTATGGGTTGCCGCCTCCATTTGAGACTTACACCGGGTTGCTCGCATTGATACGCCACATTGGCGTGACCACTGAGTGCCGCAAGATGGTTGACTACTTCCACGTTCTGGGGAACGAACTTCCAGCTGGACTCCGGGTGGAACTCCGTCTTGGACCGGAGCGCTCATTGCGGGCGCATCTGGCGCGCAACATCTCTGAGTGTGAACGGGAGATTCTCGATGAGGCGTGCCACTTCCGCGAGATGCTCTCCCGAGGCAAGCGGTCTGTTTCTGCTGGAAGTGAAGTGAACGGCGGAGAACATTGTGAGTTAAAGGGAGGCTCATTCGGTGGATGGAAGCGATGGGCTCGATGCCGTCAAGCATAATCTGCGGCCTCCGCGATAGGTGAACCTTCCGGGCACCCGCCTGATCATTTGCAGCATGGAGGGTGAGGACAATCTTCCGGACATTGACGCCCCATCGCCCGGCGCAAATTAAGAGTTGTAACCAGGTGACTTCGCACCAGAGGCGCTTCTTAGAGGCTCCCAAAGGACAGCGGAAACGGTCGCGGACGGACCGTAGCTACACAATCCAGAGGGAAGGGTCGCTGACCGAAATCGCGGACACGCCCTGGCGCACCAGTTCGTCGATCTGAATCAGTGAGCGTATCAGGCCGCATCCGATCACGGGCAGATTCGGGCGTACCGATCGCACCATGGGAATCGTGATGGGAGCTGCGATTGCCGGCAGCAATTCGATCACATCCGGAGCAAAATGTTCCAGGGTTCGAATGCTGTTCGCCATGGCCACCGAGTCGAGTGCGAACGTCCTTTGCAAGGCCAACAGACCGTGCGCACGCGCGGCGCGCAGGGAGTCCTGATGCGTGGAAATTACACCGGCCACGCCTGAGTAGGCAAGAAACTCTATGGCTGCCGTATCGCGGGCAAAGCCGGAGAGCAGGTCCAGGTTGGCGACCGGCATCTTGCCGGCATCGGTGAGCCGCCGGGCGAGAGTGCCGATGGTCATCGGCGTTCCGAACAGGAGAAAGACGATTTTGGCGGGAGAAGCGCAGGCCGCGGCAATGTTTTCCGCGATCCGAACGGAAGGAATCACTCGCGATTGCTCCAGCCAGCTCAAGAGTTCCTCACTGACGAAGCGAGAACCGGTCTTCTCCCGTTCAGCCGACTTGTACATCACAGTTAACCTCTCCAAGCGGTGCCGCGCGCGAGAGTTGGGGTTCACTGGCGTCTCGCGTGAACGAGCAACCTCCTCTTCCACTGTACACGGAACACTCAACTCGCGCATTGACCGCCGTACAAGAAAGGTGCGGCGGGCCCAGCGTACGGCCCTCCGCACCAGGAGATTCATCCTCGACCCAAACTCTGCTAACGATGTTGGAGGTTCAAGGCTGCCGCGGCCTCCACGATTCCGGCAAGATCCTCGATCTTCACATAGTCCGCAATGTGATTTGCCACGTGGCTCTCGATCACGGTTGTTGCCGGGCCACCCGGATCGCCGAGTGAATCGACGACGACGGCAGCCTCGCGGAAATCTTCCTCCTTTGTGTACGAGCTGAGCGTCACCAGGACGGGAATATGGGCAGCGCAGGCGGCCAGCATTCCATTACGAGAGTCCTCGATCGCGATACAGTTGGCCGCCGGCAACCGGAGCCGTTCGAGAGCGAGATTGTAGATGTCGGGCGCGGGCTTCTTGGCCGCGACGATGTCGCCGGAGAGCACCAGGAATTCGCGTTCCAATTTCTCTCCCACGGCGCGCCGCAGCACGGCCGCCACTGCACCCGGTGCTGAGGTGGAAGCCACTCCCAGCTTCCATCCGGCGCCGAGCGCCTCTTCGGAAAGACGTTTGATGCCGGGACGGGGCGGAATCTTACCCGAACTGATGATGCCCTCGTAGATCGCTGTTTTTTCCTTGTGCCAGCGCGCAATCAGGGCTTTACGCTCTTCCGCGTCTTCCGGCACGGTGACGAGCGCGCGAAAATCGGCATCGGCAAAGAGGCTGGCCATTCGCTCCTTGCCGCCGCCGATCTTCAGCTTCTCGCCATATTGTCGTTCGGACCACTGCCACGGAACTCCCAGTTTCTGCCACATCTGGTTGAATGCGGGCAGATGTCCGTAAAGTTCCGTGTCGCCCAGAACGCCGTCGCAATCAAAAATCAGCGCTCTATCCATGGCTTTTCCCTGACACGCCGACCGTGCTTGCCTTGCCAACGCTGCCAAAGGTTTCCATAAAGCCTTTTGCCATGGTGACCAGCTTTTCGCGGACGTTGCCCATGACCTTCAGGGGATCGTGTTCTTGCGGCTTGGCGTCCAGATAATCGCGATACGTGTCGCAATAGGTGATCTTCAACATGGTTGAGATATTCACCTTGGCGCAGCCTTCGGCGATGAGGCGTTTGAAAACGTCATCGGAAAGTCCGGTGCCGCCGTGCAGAACGATCGGAGTAGGATGCGCTTCGACGATCTTGCGAACGCGCTCGAAATCGATCTTGGGCGCTGACTTGTAGAGCCCGTGCGCGGTTCCAATCGCGGGAGCAAACGAGTCGATCCCCGTCTGCCGCAGGAACTCCACACATTTTTCCAGTGGCACAAGGTCGCCTTCGTGTTCGCTGCCGACCCCATCCTCCACGCCGCGAACCGCCTCCAGTTCTCCCTCGACGGCGGCTCCGCATTTGCGCGCCATTTGGACGACCTCCTTGGTCTGCCGGAGATTGTCCTCGTAGCTCAGGTTGGAGGCATCGAAGAGAACCGAATTCCAACCGGCGTCGAGGCAGGTCTTGATCATCTTCACGTCAGGACAATGATCCAGGTGCAACGTCGCCGGGATCGGCGCGTGCGATGCCAGTTCCTCGAACATCCGCTGAATCAGCTTGGCGCCGTACATTTTGACCGTCTTCACCGATACCTGGATGATTACCGGCGACTCTGTTTGTGCGGCGGCGTCGAGGACTGCGAGCATGGTGAGGTCGTTTACAATGTTGAATGCTCCCACACCATAGCGCTTCTCGAACGCCGGGCCGAGTATTTCAGGCATAGACACAACGGGCATGATTTTGACTCCTTGGAGGAGGCCTTGCCGCATCTCTGCAACCAGGCCTCCCAGAAAGACAAACGAGGCTGAAGACGTCTAGAAGACGCGCCAGGGAATGTCGGCGGGCGCTTCGATCAGACGCTTTAATTCAGCATCAAGCCGGATCAGGGTGAGCGAGAAGCCCGCCATCTCCAGCGAGGTGCAGTAATTGCCAACATAGTTGTGCACAACGTTCAAGCCGCGTTCACTGCAGCGGACTGCCGCGCGGCGATAGAGCAGGAACAATTCGCTGGGAGGAGTACCGCCCAGGCCGTTGATCATGAGCCCGACATTGTCACCCTTCTCGAAGGGAAGATCGCCGGCAACAGCATCAAACAGCTCATCGACCACGGCATCGGCGTTCGGCAGCGGAGCGCGGCGGCGGCCCTTTTCACCATGGATGCCGACGCCAAATTCCATCTCGCCCTGCGCCAGAGTGAAGATCGGTGCGTCCTTGCCCGGAGGCGTGCAGCCGGTGATGGCTACGCCCATGGTGCGAACCTGGCTGTTTACCTTCTTGCCGATTTCGACCAGTTTTTCCAGGGAAGCGCCTTCGGCATTGGCGGCGCCGCAGCACTTGATGGAGAAGAAGTTCCCGGCCACGCCGCGGCGGCCGACGGTCCATGTGCTGTTGACGACGGCAACATCGTCATCCATCAGAACCACGCCGATCTTCATGCCTTCGGCTTCTGCCATCTCGTGCGCCATGTCCCACACCATCCGGTCGCCCGAATAGTTGTTGACAATGTGCAGCACGCCTTTCTTCGAGTTCATCAGCTTGGTGACCTCGAAGGGAAACTCCGCCGGAGGCGCGGCAAACACATTGCCCGGACAGGCAGCATCCAGCATGCCGGGGCCGACCGCCATCACGTGGGCCGGCTCATGGCCGCTGCCGGAACCCTGGATGATGGAAACAAAATCGTCATTGGGGCGGTCGGCACGGTAGATGCAGTTGTACTTCGCTAGGTACTTCAACTTACCCGGGTTCGCCAGATAGATGCCTTCCAGCATTTCGGGCACAAAGTTTGCAGGGTCATTCATGAACTTGTTCATAGCAAACGTTCCCTCTTTTTCCGGATGTTAGTCTGGTTTGTTCTCGCACCCCATGCGGGGGCAACTTACAGATTGGCGGATACTGGTTTATCCTGGGCCTCCAACTCCTTCACGATCGCCGACGCCATGGTCGCGACGGCAACGATTCCGGGGTCGAGCGTCCCAATCGTCCTGTCACCTGCGTAGGAAGCCCTGCCACGCTTTGCTACCCAGCTCCGCGTTCCCTCAATCGCGGCGGTGGCTGCGATGGATGCAGCCGTGAACGCGCCCAGGACGTCTTCCGGGTTCGTCCGGGCGACTTCTTCAGCCTTGTCGATTGCGGGGATCACGGCATCGAGTAACGTCTTATCGCCCTGGGCAGCCGATCCGCGCGCCATCATGCCCTGGACTGCGTTTCTTCCCATTGCTACCACGTCAGCCAGCGTCAGCGTGGTTTTTCCCTTGGCGGTCATGCCAGCTCGCATGAATGCCGTCCCCCAGATCGGGCCGGAGCAGCCCCCGACATTGGCAGCAAAGACCATTCCGCATTTCAGCAGAAAGATCCCAATGTCAGAATGGTCCATCTTGTCGAACTCGGCCTGGATTGCCCGAAAGCCGGTGGCCAGCGAGTGCCCAAAATCGGCATCGCCCATCTCTCCATCCAGATCGCCAAAGTACTTTTCGTTTTCAAATGAAACACGTGCCATGGTCAGCACGGCATGCTCAACATCGGACTGACTCAGTGTCGTTCTAGGCATCACATTTGCCTCGTCTTGAAAAGGTTTCCACGCAGAACAGCTCTTCTTTCTGATACCTCCGGATCGATCCACAAAGCTTCAGCTCTGTCGCAACAAGCTCACTTTGCGACCCAACACGGGTATCACCATCCTGGGACTCTCATGCGGTGCGGCGGTGCCAAAGCCTATTAATTCGCATGCGAAAAGCCGCCCCCAAAGGTTGCAGATTGCAATTCGGAAGGCGGCTTTGTCTAAAGTTGTCTATGCCGCACAGGGTACTGTACACATAACGGCTCCACTCATCAACTGATTTCTTTGCTTTCCAGTCACTTCGTTACCTCGGCATCTCGCCTTCTCGGGTGCCATCGAAGGATCGGGTGTATCGTCCCCATTTCCATCCCCGAGGTCCTGCCAGCAGCAGCTTCTACCTTCGCGGGCCGCCAAGGTCGCCTCTGCCGCCAGAGCGCAATCAGGGAATTGGGCTCCAAAAGCAGGAACCCGCCATGTCCAGCCATCCCGGCAGGAAATCGCCTAATGAGGAACGCTCAATGAATTGTGTTGCCGAAAGGAGGCTTCCTGCATAAAATATGCAACGCGGCAGAGAAAGCTCGTAGACAAAGCCGCTCTTCGTGGTGCATCCGGCACCTGGAAGGGCGGCTTTTTGCATGCGCAGACGCATGCGTGGCGCCCGCCCCCCGGCAGGAGGAGCTTTCAGGACCGCAACGGAAGTTACTTCAATCACCTGGGGCCAATGGCAACAGGTGACCAAGGAAGGTTTCGTTATGGTAACTCTTGCAGATGCAAACCGCGTCATTGCAGCCGCTATCAAGAAAGCGGATGAGATCAAACAGCCCATGTGCATCGCCGTTGTCGACGAAGGTGGCAACATGGTTCAGCATGTTCGCATGGACGGAGGATGCCTTGGCTCCGTCGATATCTCTCTCCACAAGGCATACACGGCCAGGGCTTTTAACTGCACCACCAAGGAACTCGGTGTGAACTCGCAGCCAGGGTGCCAGTTCTACGGAATCCATGTATCTAATATCGGCAAAATCATGATCTTTGCTGGCGGCATTCCCTTGAAGCGCAACGGCAAGGTGGTTGGCGCAATCGGTGTCAGTTCCGGTTCGGAGGTCCAAGACGTTGAGGTTGCGGAAGCCGGCGTAGCCGCCTTCTAATCAGGCGTATCCAGGCGAGCCGAGTCGAGGTCATTTCGGCTCACGGTGAGCCCTCGAACCGCCTTCCCAGGTAGCGGACTCCACAATGTCATCAAGAGACCGCGCAGCAAATTCAAAGCAGAAGCCCGGCAAAAGATCGCGGGACTCGGACTGCCGGCAAAGTCCTCGAGCTTTCGAGGACTTTGCTGCATTGAGGGTGATCGGCCCATACGCCGTTTGATTCCAGCCGCGGGACGGGTTGCCTGCGCCGCTAGCCCGATTGCGCCGCCGCGCCCCCAACGCACTTGGCGTGGCGCATCGAAGCCACCCAGTCTGCGCTGGACAGGACTTTCGAGTAAGCTTACGACATGCCTATTGAACCCGGCCGCGAGGAGCATCCAGGCACCAGTTGGAAAAGCTTTCTCTGGTCCTGCGTAACTTCAGTGGTACGGGAAAGGGAGGAGCAGGTTTTTCTGGTTCTGTCGCTGCTGATCGGCGCCCTTGCCGGACTCAGCGTGGTCGCGTTCATCGTCCTCTCCGAGCGCCTGGGAATGCGCATCTATCCGGTGGGAAGTCCTGCATGGAGACGGATCATGATGCCGGTGGCGGGGTCGCTGGCGATGGGCTACCTGCTGTACCGCTATTTTCCGGATGCGCGGGGTAGCGGGGTACCGCAGACAAAGGCCGCCCTCTACGCCCGCGACGGAAACATCTCGTTGCGCACCGTCCTGGGCAAGTTCGGCTGCACGGCGGCCACGCTTGCCAGTGGGATTCCGCTTGGCCGCGAGGGTCCATCGGTCCAGGTCGGCGCCGGCATCGCCTCGGTCCTCGGCCGCGGCCTGGGACTGCGTCCGGAGAAGGTGAAAGCTCTCATCCCCGTGGGTGCGGCCGCTGCCATTGCCGCCGCCTTCAACACTCCCATGGCGGCCGTGCTGTTCGCTCTCGAAGAGGTGGTAGGAGATCTTCACGCACCGGTGCTCGGATCCGTGGTGTTGGCTTCCGCCACTTCCTGGGCGGTGTTGCGTCTGCTTTTGGGCAATAACCCCTTGTTTCGCGTCCCCTCCTACGAATTGGTCCACCCGATGGAATTCGCTATCTATGCCGTGCTGGGCATCGCTGGCGGCTTCCTGTCCGTAGCCTTCACCAAACTCCTGCTGGGAATGCGCCAGCGTTTCCTGCGATTGCCCAGAAGCACGCGCTGGTGGCATCCGGCCGTAGGTGGCGTGATGGTCGGCCTGATGGGTTGGTTTGTGCCCCAGGTGCTGGGCGTGGGTTACAGCTACGTCGGTTTAGCTCTCGACGGAACCATGGCATTGAAGCTGATGCTGCTGCTGATCGTTCTCAAACTGTTTGCCATCACCACCTGCTACGCCTCCGGGAATGCCGGCGGAATCTTCGGCCCGGCTCTGTTCCTGGGCGCCATGCTGGGAGGTGCCGTCGGCACCGTGGCCCATCACTGGTTGCCCACCTATACGGCAGCGCCCGGAGCATACGCGCTGGTTGGCATGGGAGCGCTCTTCGCGGGAATCGTTCGCGCTCCCATGACTTCTGTGCTCATGATTTTTGAGATGACCCGGGATTATTCGGTCATCGTGCCCCTGATGATCGCCAACCTCGCCAGTCTTTCCATCTCGATTCGCTTCCAGAAGGAACCCATATACGAGGCTCTGGCGCAGCAGGACGGCATTCATCTGCCAAGCCACCGCACACGGGAGGAGTTCGGCTGGCATACGGTGCAGCAGATCATGCGGGACGCGCCGCAGCTCCTGCCCGCAAGCATGAGCATTCAGAATGCGGCGGAGCGGATGCAATCAAGCGAATTCCGCACCTGGCTCGTCGAGGACGAAGGCGATATCGTCGGCGTTTTGAGCGAAGCGGCCGTCGAGAGCGCCCTTGCCGGCGGTCGAGCCGGGGAAAACCTGATGAGCCTCTGCGTGAGCCTGGAATTTCCGCATCTCCACCAGGATCATCCACTTACTCTGGCGCTGGAACGCATGAGCAAAGCTCACCTTGACCTTTTGCCGGTGGTCAACCGGGCAAACCTCCACAAGTTGGAAGGCGTCGTGACCCTGCGCGACGTGCTCGGGTCCTACGGTTTGGACTCCGTGGAGCCATCCTGACCGCTGGTCTATTGCCCTGCCCGGGCAAATGCCGCCGGGGATTTTCGGGATGGGTCTCCGAGGCTCTGCATCCGTGCTCGGCGGCCGTGCATCCGTTGCAGATGGGAGCGCGCCGGGCGAAAGTCCGCGCGGCGCGATGTTGGCCGGACCGGATGGATCGACGGTGTAGAGTGCCAGCTCACGGGGCGGTGGTTGGCGCCTGGATACTCTGCTGCAGGGAGACGCGGATATGGATGAGTACGTGACATTGAAGGCAGCGGATGGGCACGAACTCAGCGCCTATGTGGCGCGGCCCCAGGCCAAAGCAACGCCAGGGCTGGTGGTTGTGCAGGAGATCTTCGGGGTAAACGCGCACATCCGATCGGTGGCGGACGGCTATGCGCGGGACGGGCTCCTTGTGGTGGCTCCGGCGCTGTTTGACCGCGTGGAGCGCGGTGTGGAGCTAGGCTACGAGGGCGCCGAGCGGCAGCGCGCGTTGGAGCTGATGCCAAAGCTCGATCCAGAAAAAGCTTTGGCGGACATCGCGGCCGCTTTGGAATTTGCCGCCGATGCGACGCGCAGGAAGGTTGGCGTGGTCGGCTATTGCTTTGGTGGAACCATGGCATGGCTCGCTGCCGCAAGGCTCCATCCGGCGGCGGCCGTCGGTTACTATGGGGGCCGCATCGCCCAGTATGCCGGCGAGTTACTTGCCGCGCCGGTGATGCTGCATTTTGGCAGGCAGGATACCCACATTCCTGCCGCGGAAGTGGAGACAATTCAGGCCGCGCATCCCGAGGTGTCAATCTACTGGTATGACGCGGGCCACGGCTTCAACTGCGATGCCCGCGCCAGCTACAACCTGGAGGCGGCGCAGCAGGCCAGGGAGCGGTCGCTTCGTTTTCTGAAAAAGTACCTCGCGTAGCAGCCTCCCGCTCCGGCGGCCGCTTCAAGCCCCGGCCGTTCGGCGCCCATCGAGCCCGCGGTTTGCGGTTATTCGCTGTCGGATGCGGCGAACAAGACCATCGTTGCAGTTCGTAGAATTGCCAGGTCCAGCGCTCAAGAGCCGTAAGTTAGTCACTCTTCTCCATGGCACGGTACAATACGGTCTCCTCAGATTCCGATACGAAAATGAACCTGAAAACGGGGTAGGGTCATGCCCAACTCGATCAACTGGCCAAAAACACCTCCGCCGCGGCGGAGACGGCGCTTTCTCTTGCTGCTCGTTGCCTTAGTCGTCGTCGTGACTGGCGGACGGGCGGCGCTGTCGTATTATGTCGACGCACTCTGGTTCCGGTCCCTCGGCTATGGCAACGTGTTTGGCAGGACCCTGGGCCTGCGTTGGGCCATATTCGCGGCGTTTGCCGCGGCCACCTTCTTCATCCTGTATGGAACGTTCCTGGCCTTGAAGCGGGCGTGCTTCGCCGATCTGCCGAGCAGTCACACCATTCTCATCGGCGGACAGCCAGTGAACCTGCCGGTCGAATCCGTTTTGCGCCTGATCGGGCCCGGCGCCGCGCTGTTCATCGCCGCCGTGACCGGCACCGGGATGATGGCGGAATGGCCCACGCTCGCTCTCTACTGGTACGCGCCACGCGCCACGGGCAGCGTGGTGGATCCGATCTTTGGCCGGCCCCTGAACTTCTATCTGTTCGCACTGCCCGCCTGGCAGCTCATCGTTGGCTGGCTGCTGTCGCTGGCCGTGATTGCCTGCCTGCTCGCCGTTTTTTTTATCCTTGTTACCGGCAGTACGCGGGTGCTCGCCGCCCGCCGTGACAGCTACATCCCGTTGCCCTGGCGCGGGTTCTCCATCGCGTTTGCGTTCCTGATGCTGCTCGCCGCGGTGCGCTTCTACCTCAGCCGCTTCGAGCAGTTGTTTGAGGATCACACCATCTTCGGCGGCGTGACCTACGTGGACGCGCACGTCCTGCTTACCGGCATGCTCGTGGTCTGCGCGGCGCTGCTGCTGGGCGCGGTGCTCGCGGTCGTCAACGCCATGGCGGTGCTGCCCAGCGGGCGCAGGCTGGTGCTGGCGGTTCTTCCCGCCGTGGTCTGTTACTTTGCGCTTCAGGCAGTCGGCTGGTATGTTGGCAGCTTTATCGTCAAACCGAATGAACTGGTTCGCGAGCAACCCTACATTGCCCACAACATCGAACTGACGCGGCAGGCCTACGGGTTGGACCGCTTCGCCCAGCGCGAGTTTCCCGCGGAGACAACCGTCGAGGCTGCCGACGCGGCCAACAATCAGCCTACGCTGCAGAACATCCGGCTGTGGGACTGGCGTGCGCTGCAGGACACGCTGCGTCAGATTCAGGAAATCCGCACCTACTATGACTTTCCCGACATCGACATCGATCGCTATGAAATCGACGGCGCGACCCGCGAGGTGATGCTCGCCGCGCGCGAGTTGAACGTCGACAAACTTCCGGAGAGCAGCCGCAACTGGATCAACGAGAAGCTGATCTACACCCACGGCTACGGCATCACGATGAACCCGGTAAACGGGTTCACGCCGGAGGGGCTGCCGACGCTGATGCTGAGCAACATGCCGGTCCAGAGCACGGTGCGCGGCCTCAACGTGACACGCCCGGAGATCTATTTCGGCGAGCTGACCAACACCGACGTGTACGTAAAGACGCGGCAGAAGGAATTCGACTACCCGCAAGGCCCAAGCAACAGCCTCACTTCCTACGAGGGCAACGGCGGCATCGTTCTCGGAGGTTTCCTGCGCCGCATCGTCATCGCCTTCGAACGCGGCGACCTCGCGAAGCTGCCGTTCAGCGACGATGTGAACAGCGGACAGCCGCCTGCTGATGCGGCGCAACGTGCGCGATCGCGTGGCGGCATTGGCGCCGTTCCTCACCTACGATCCGGATCCCTACATCGTGCTGGGCGACGATGGCCGGCTGTCGTGGATCATGGATGCGTTCACGGTTTCAGACAGCTATCCCTACTCGACCCATTACCGCCTCGACCGCGATCTCATTAACTACATGCGGAACAGCGTCAAGGTGGTCATCGACGCCTACGACGGCACCACCACGTTTTACGTCTTTGATACCGAGGACCCGATCATCGCGGCCTACCGCCGCATCTTTCCGAGCTTGTTCAAGGACGCATCCGCGATGCCGGCCGGACTGCGCAAACACGTGCGCTACCCCGAGATGCTGCTCAAGCTGCAGGCGGAGGTCTACGGCCTGTATCACATGACGAATGAGGGAGCGTTCTACAACCGCGAAGATCTCTGGACGGTAGCCACCGAAGTCGGCATGGGCGAGGGTGGCGAGCAAACGACGCAGACAATGCAGCCGAATTTCGTGCTGATGAAACTGCCGGGCGAAGTCGGCATGGAGTTCGCGGAGATTCTGCCCTTTACGCCGGCCAACCGGAACAATCTGATTGGCTGGATCGCCGGGCGCAGCGACGGCGCACACTACGGCACAGCGGTGGTCTACGACTTTCCTAAAACCAAGCTGGTGGACGGGCCGCTGCAGATCGAGGCGCGCATCGATCAGAACGCGCAGCTTTCAGGACAGTTGACGTTGTGGAATCAGCAAGGCTCGCACGTGCGACGCGGAACCCTGCTGGTGATTCCGACCGGCCGGGCGCTGCTATACGCCGAGCCGATTTACCTGCAGGCTGACCGCAGTCCGATGCCGGAGTTGCGCCTGGTCGTGCTCGCCCTGCAGGATCGGCTCGCCTACGGACCGACCTTCGAATCGGCAATGGCGGGGCTTTTCGGCGGAGCGGTTTCATCCACCACTACCGCGGCTGCCGCCGCCGAGCCGGCGCGAGCCGTTCCATCAGCGGGCGCCGCGCCCCCGTCCGCAAACGATCTCAACTCCCTCATCGACGAAGCCGCCAGGAACCTTGCCGACTACCAGCGCCTGACAGCGGAAGGGAAACTCGGCGAGGCTGGACAGAAGCTGGAACAGTTGAAGCGCGCCATCGACAAGCTGAATACGCGTCCAAAGATGATCTCGCCCCGGATGACCGGACAGGTGACAGGATCGGCCTTTTGAGTGCGTTATGAGGTTGCCTGCGTTGGCAGCCATTGATAGAGTCGTTGCGTCAGATTTCGAACCGCTCAGCGGCCGCGAACTGTGCAGGCATATGGACGGTGACTTCAGTGATCGGGTTTTGTAGGTCTTCATAAGTTTTGAGTTGCCGCTATGCCAATGAAAAAAGGCGGAATATTTCGATTTGGAGACTTTCAGGTCGATGCCCTGGCGCGCACCGTGCGGCGCCAGGACACGCTGATTCCGCTCAATCGCCGGGCCTTTGATGTGCTGCTCTACTTCGTTCACGATCCCGGACGGGTGCTGAGCAAGGACGAACTGCTGAAGAACGTTTGGCCCGATGCTTTTGTGGATGAGAACAGTCTCGCCCAGAGCATCTCTGTATTGCGCAAGGCGCTGGAGGAAAAGCCGGGTGAGAACAACTACATTGTGACCTTGCCCGGTCGCGGCTACCAGTTCATTTCCCCGGTTGAGGTCGTGACCCCGCCCAGCGGAACTCTTCTGCCGGCGTTGGCAGGCGAGGGCATGGGCGCCTCCAATGAGATATTTCTGCAGCAGCGCACCATCCGGACCAGCGTCATCACGGAAGAGAAAGAGCCGCGGCCAGCTCTGCTTTCCCGGCCGCGTGTAACGGCCACGCTGGCCGCATTGGCCGTCGTGGCCGGAGTTGCCCTGGCGGGAAGCCTGGCCTGGAGGCATTTCCACCCTACCCCGCCAGCCGTAAGAGTCGTCGTGGCCGACTTTGAGAACAGCACCGGCGAGGCGGAGTTCGACCACATTCTAAGAAAGGCGCTCCAAATCGATCTGGAGCAGTCGCCGTTTCTGAATCTGCTGACCCGCTCCAGGGTTCAGGAGACGCTGGCCGAGATGCAGCGCAAGCCCGGCGAACCGCTCACCCCTGCGTTGGCCCGCGAGGTTTGCGAACGCAACAACGCCCAAGCCATGCTGTCCGGCACGATTTCAAAGGTTGGAACCGAATACCTCCTCATGCTTGAGGCCGAAGCCTGCGCCAGCGGAAATCAACTCGCAAGCTACAAGGCCCAGGTCTCCTCAAAAGAAGCAGTGTTGGCTGCGCTGGACACCACCGTGGGCCACGTGCGCAAGCAGATGGGCGAGTCCGCCGCTTCCCGCGAGCGCTTCCAGATGCCCATTGCCCAGGCAACCACGCCCTCGCTTGACGCCCTGCGCGCCTACTCGCAAGCCGCGGAAAGCTTTGAACATGGCGACCTGAAAGCCTCGCAAACTCTGCTCGAACACGCCATTGCGCTGGATCCCAGTTTTGCTTCCGCCTACCGTTCACTCGGAAACACTTACTACAACCGCGCCGATTTCAGCCAGGCGTCGGCTTTCTACAAGAAAGCTTTTGACCTGCGCGAACGAACCACCGAGCGCGAACGGCTGTCCATTGAGATCGCCTACTACAGCGGCGGAATCTTCGACTACGAAGAGGCAATCCGCAGTCTGCAACTTTTTACCCAGATCTATCCCGACAGCGCCAACAGTTGGGGCAATCTCTGTAATCTCTACACCCAACTGGGCGAGTACCCACAGGCGATCGCCGCCGGGCAGCAGGCGCTGCATCTGGATCCCCACTCCAGCTTCGCCTCGGTGGTTTTGGCCCGCGCCTACAAGCGGGCAAACCGCTTTGCCGAGGCCAAGGCTGTAGCCGATGCGACCGTTGCCGCGGGAAAGGATTCCTACGGCATTCATAGCATCCTGTTTCAGATTGCCTATGCCGAGCACGACAAGGCCAGGATCAAGTCGGAAGGCGAGTGGGAACTCTTACACCCGAACCACCTGATGCTTGACGATCTTGCTCTCGCCGCGGCCAGCGGGGGAAGGCTTCGCGAGGCAAGCGAAATGCTGGCCCGGGCCCGCACCGAATCCTTGCAGGATGGAGACAACGACTTCGCGGACGTGACCTTGATCGACCTTGCCGACGCCCTGGTGGATTTTGGCGAACCCTCCCGGGCCGCCGTGGTTCTGAAGCAGATGAAGGGCGACGGGGGTGACCTGGGACGTCTCGTCTTTCTCCGCGCCCAGACCGGCGACCTGACCCCAGCACAGCATTTCATAGGCACGGCAAGTCCCGGTAGAAAAAGCAACACGCTCAATGCTTACTGTGATTTGCCCCTGGTCCGCGCTCTGCTGGCCCTCAAAGGGCACAAAGCAGAGGCGGCGGTGCAACTGCTTGAACCGGCCCGCCTCTATCAGTTGCGCGACTTCAGAGTCCCTTACCTGCGCGCCCAGGCCGAAACGGAGGCCAATCGGCTCGGCGACGCCGCCGACGACTATCGCCTCATCCTCAACAATCCCGGTGTGGACCCTATTGCGCCCTTGTATTCCATCTCCCACCTCGGCTTGGCCCGTGTGCTGGTCCTGCAGAAGGAACCCGGCCAGGCGCGTGACGAATACAGAGCTTTCCTCGAAGCATGGAAGAACGCGGACCCGGAGATTCCGCTCCTGCTCCACGCCAAACAGGAATATGAGAAGCTCGGCAGGTAGACATCCGTGAGAGGGAATCGCACCGGTTGTCGTTGACCTCGCTTCCAGGCGGTCGAGGCTGTGCCCGCCGCGCACAATCCCGCCCCGCGCAGCTCTCTATAACAAAGTGAAAAGTAAGAGGCTCTTTGGCGGGATAATAGGAACCGAGATGGAGAGTGACCAATGAATTCGACTGACGTACCCACCCCCGAGGCATCCCCGAACCAGGCGGCAGAACACGTTGCCGACGCTCACCAGCTCCTGAAGACCCTGCAGCAGCGGTTGGGACGGCACCCGGAACTGGACGAAGCCATCGTGAAGCTCGAATTGGCGCTCAGCGCGCTCACTCTGCAGACGGGAGGATTGCTCTAGCCGGACTCCAGGATGAAAACCCCTCCAACCCGGCGGGTTGAAGGGGAACGAAAGAAGGACTGCACCGAGTGGTTAGCGGTGCCCACCGCCGCCACCACCACGTCCGCCGCCGCCTCCACCATGTCCTCCGGCATAGCCAGCGTGCCCGCCGCCACCGCCGCGTCCGCCGGCAAAGCCGCCGCCCCTATAGCCGCCGCCCCGGTAGCCGTAGCCGCCCCGGTAGCCGTAGCCGCCCCGATAGCCATAGCCACGGTAGCCATAACCGCGCCAGCCGTAACCACCCCAGCCGACGTACGGATAGCCCCAGTAGCCGTACCCAGCGTAACAGCCTGCTGGGTAGTAGTAGGGATCGCACCCGACGACGTATCCGCCGTAGGGGACGCCAACGCCAACTCCGACGCTTACCTGCCCGCTTGCCGTGGGTGGTGCAGCCAGGGCAAGTGCAATCACCAGACCGAATAGCGCGAATACCGTTTTCTTCATCATGTTCCAGACCTCGATGCTCTGTAATGGTTGAAAACCCACCCGGCAGGAAAAGTTTCGCGTCAAATTGCAAGCGCCGCCCCTGAACCCGCGTGCCGACCATCCCGCGCCAGGCGCGCACCTCAGATCTTGACGGCAGCCCAGCCCTTGCGCCGGTATCTCGCCCACCCCTGACGATGGTCTTTCCCGCCAATCCAATTGCAACTCTGCCCTAAAGGATGTCGCCGGAGTTCCTGCTACAATCGGGCCAGCTAAAGTCGGTCTCGGGATGGATTGGAGCAGGGTGCGTCGATGGGAACATTCCTGAGTTTGGACGAATTACATGGAGTCCTGGTCATTCGCTTTGAAGGCGTTGTCACCGATCGCGTGCTTCTGGAGCGCTTTGGGCGAGTGCGCGAATGGGTCGCCGGCAACGGATTCTATTCCAGCATTTCCGACTTTAGCGAGACCGATTCCTTCGAGGTCACTGCCCGCGGAGTCACCGAGTTGGCAGCGAATGCGCCTCTGGTTCCGGATGACTATCTGCGCATCGTGGTGGCGCCGCAGGATGAGGTTTTCGGCATGACGCGCATGTTTGAAATGCTGGGAAGCGCCACCCGCAACCAGGTGCACGTGGTTCGCTCTCTGGCGGATGCGTACCTGCTCGCAGGGGTAGAGCGGCTGGATTTGCACCCTATCCTGGAGTGGTAGACCGGGCGAAGCTGAACCCCGCACCAGTACAAGTGCCCTGCCGGAAACGCGGGGCTTTTCCATTCTCTATTGCTGCGAATATTGCTGCGAATATTGCTGCGAATCCGCTTGTGCCCGCTCTGCGTCGCGGTTGCCTCCCATGGCGCCGGGGCTGAGGAAAACGAAATCCTGCGGAAGGCATACAATGAAATGGGACGAGTTTTTTCGCGGGAGTCGAATACCGCATCAGCCACGGCTAGGCTCGGTTGGTGAGACAGCGTTCCAGCGGACGTCGGATCCATGCTTTCTGGCCCGGCCGAGCGGCGTGCCAGCGCAGCCACATCGGGCCTTGCTAGGGAAGTGGAGCCGTTCGGCGACAGGCTTCCAGATTTGGAAGATTCGGCACGCGCTGGAGTGGTTGATCTCAGCGGGGATTGCTATTCCGCAGCCGCGGCGGGAATGCTAATGCCGGGAGGCAAGTGAAGGCTGCGTGGAAACTTAGATCGGCTCGAAATATATATCTACGGATTGGAGTATGAATGGCAGGAAACTCAAGAACTACGTTCACCAAACGCTCGAAAGAGCGGGCTCGCCAGGAAAAACGGGTGGAGAAGTCGCAGAAGATGGAGCAGCGCAAGCAGGAAAAGCAAGCCGAGCCGGTCGAACGCAGCGGTGAGCCGGTCATCCAGTATGACGAGGACGGCCAGCCGATCGCGCTGGACTTCAACGATTTCTAACCGGGGTCCGGGTCCGCGGCGCGACCCAGTGTAACCCGCCGGCGAGCCTCGAAGCCGCTCGCGGGGCATCCCGGAAAGCCAGCTCCACATTTACTTCCTAGTGCGCGCAATACCACGCCCACTCCCTTGCTGAGAACCTCTCCGAGCCGGATCGCCTGCCGCACCGCGGGAGGCGGGAAGGCTGCGGACCAACAGCCTGCACAGGCCGCATCAGCGCGGCTTGAGCTGTCGCAGCCGCTCGGCCGCTGCCCCCAAGGTCTCCGGCCGTTTGCAGAATGCGAAGCGGACCTGCTGCGAACCCAGCGTGCTGTGATAGAAACTGGAACCGGGCACGGCGGCAACGCCGATCTCGGCGACGAGGTGACGGGTAAATTCCAGATCGTCGCTGAAGTTGAATCCGGCGATGTCGGTCATGATGTAGTAGGCGCCGTACGGGCGGTAAGCCGTCAGTCCCGCGCCGCGCAGGGCCGCCAGCAACTGGTCGCGGCGCAGCCGGTAATCGTCGGCCAGATGCTGGTAGTAGCTGCGTTCCATCCCCAGCGCGACCGCTCCGGCAGCCTGCAGCGGAGCCGCCGCGCCCACCGTGAGGAAATCGTGCACCTTGCGAATCGCCGACGTCAGATTGGCGGGAGCGATGGCCCAACCCACCCGCCATCCCGTGACGCTGTAAGTCTTCGACATTCCGCTGATCGTGATCGTGCGCCCGGCCAGGCCCTCAATGGTGGCGGGCGAGATGTGGCGTGCGCCGTCATAGAGGATGTGTTCGTAGATTTCGTCCGTGATGGCGATGACATCGAACTCGACGCAGAGGTCGCGGATCAATTCCAACTCGGCGCGGGTGAAAACTTTTCCGGTGGGATTATTCGGAGTATTGAGAATGATGGCGCGGGTCGTCGTGTTGAAGGCCGCTCGAAGCTCGGCCGGATCGAAGCACCACTCGCCGTCGGGCGTCTCCGGCGGGTGCAGTGAAACATAGCGCGGGGTGGCCCCGGAAAGGATTGCGTCGGCGCCGTAATTCTCGTAGAAGGGCTCGAAAACGATGACCTCATCGCCGGGATTCACGGTTGCCAGCAGGCTGGCGATCATGGCCTCGGTGGCGCCGCAGCAGACGGTGATCTCGGTTTCCGGGTCGATCCTCAGCCCCTGCCACCGGGCGGTCTTGGCGGCAATGCCTTCCCTTAGGTCGCGCGCGCCCCAGGTGATGGAGTACTGGTTGATGTCGTCGGCGATGGCCTGCTGCGCGGCGCGCTTGAGTTCCTCGGGCGCGGGAAAGTCGGGAAATCCTTGCGCCAGGTTGATGGCATGGTGGCGCATCGCCTGGCGCGTCATCTCGCGAATGACGCTTTCGCTAAACTGTGCGGCCCTGGCGCTGATCCGGCTCCCGGCCCCTAGATTCATATCGATCTCTATTCTCCCTGCCGGCTTTGCGGCCACGCTGCCCAATGCGCCCCGCAAGCCCGAGTGAGACGTTCATGCCGGCCGGAAAGCCCCGCCCAGACGATTCTGAACGGGGCTCTCCGATTCTCCTCTGCAGGCTACTTGAAGTCGGCGTCGAGAATAATACGGTAACGCGCCTTGCCGCCGTCCAGCCGCGCCACTGCTTCGTTGACCTCGCTCATCGGGAAGCGCTCGACCGTGGGTGCGATCTTGTGGCGCACGGCAAAGTCCAGCATTCTTGCGATGGCCACCGGAGAGCCGGTCGGTGAGCCGGAGATCTGGCGCTCTCCGCTAATCAGGTCGTGGGCGTGCAACGGAATCGGCTCCAGCACAACGCCGACGAAATGCATACGTCCCTTGGGCTTGAGCGTGGCGATGAGCGCTCCCCATTCCAGCGGCACATTGGCGGTGACCAAAATGAAGTCCAGCGAAAGCGCCAGGGCCTTGATCGACTTCAGATCGCGGCTGGAAGCTACGTGATGCGCTCCCATGGCCTTGGCCTCGTCGAACTTCGATTCGCTTGAGGTGAACGCCGTAACCTCGCAGCCCCACGCGTTGGCAAACTTCAGCGCCAGATGGCCCAATCCGCCAATGCCGATAACACCGACGCGCGCCGTGGGACTGATGGAGTGCAGCACAAAAGGATTGAAGACGGTGATGCCGCCGCACAGCAAAGGGCCAGCCGTACTGGTGTCCAGCCCCGGGGGTAGAGGAATCGTCCATGCCCAGTGGGCGCGAACCCGGTCGGCGAACCCGCCGGCGTGGCCGATGATGGTACGCTGAGCGGACCGGCACAGGTGTTGGTTTCCCGAGAGGCAGTAGGTGCAATGCATACAGCTTCCAGCGGTCCAGCCGACGCCGACATGGTCGCCGACCTTCACCCCCTTGGCCTGCTCGCCTGCCGCAACCACCCGTCCAATCACTTCATGGCCGGGAACCAGCGGGTACTGCGATCTTCCCCAGTCGTTATTGAGCAACGACAGGTCGGAGTGGCACAGACCACAATGCTCGACCGCAACCTCAACTTCTTCAGGCCCAATCGGACCGGGATCGAACTCATAGGGAGCTAGCTTTTGCTTGGCGCCTTGCGCTGCCCAGGAATGTATTTTTGCCATGGAAGTCTTTCTCAACCTTGTCACCGGAGTGGCCAGGTGCGGCCGTTTCCAGTTCCTTTCTTTATTAATATTAGAATGCGACTACTCGAAACCAAACGCAACGCAGGCATCGCCTCGGGTTCCCTCACGAATGCAATAGTTGGATGACGCCGCGCGCCGCGAAGGTGCGGGGAATGCCTCCGGAGACCGCGGGAAGCGATTTTGTGCGCGGATCGCAGTTGACTCCGGGATAATAAGCGGGCTATAAACGAAGTCATTATGATCTTCTGCTGCCAGATCTGTCGCACCTTGGCCTGCTGTTGTTGCAGGTTGCGGCTGGCTGGCGAAAATGAGATCGTGAACTAGAAATTATACTAGAGGAATTTTCACGAACCCACCGCCAGTATCCAGGGCCGGTGGGTTTTTTGTTTTGCCGGAACGAGGGATTGGCGCATCGGATCAAGTGAGGATCTCGCCCAGATTTCCCGCCGTGCGGCCTGCCAGCAACGGCCGCATCCAGGAGCCGTAAACTTTCGTGGTTCGCCGATTGCGGGCCGGATGGAGATGAAATGCCTATTGCAAACAGCATCACCGAGCTGATTGGAAAAACGCCGTTGCTCTACCTCAACAAGATCACCGCGGGCGCTTCGGCCAAAGTCGCAGTCAAACTGGAGAGCCAGAATCCCCTCGCCAGCGTTAAGGATCGTATCGGCGTCGCCCTCATCGAGGCAGCCGAGCGCGATGGCCTGATCCATCCCGGCAAGACGGTACTGATCGAGCCGACCAGCGGCAACACCGGAATCGCGCTGGCCTTTGTCGCCGCGGTCAAGGGATACGAGTTAATCCTCACCATGCCGGAGACGATGAGCCTGGAACGCCGCGTGCTCCTGCTGGCCTTCGGAGCCAAGATCGTTCTCACTCCCGGTCCCAACGGCATGAAGGGCGCCGTCGCCAAAGCCGAGGAAATACTCGCGACCACACCCAACGGTTACATCCTCCAGCAGTTCAACAACCCCGCCAATCCCGAGATTCACTTCGCCACCACCGGTCCTGAAATCTGGAATGACACCGACGGCAAGGTCGATATCCTGATCTCCGGCGTCGGCACGGGTGGAACCCTTACCGGTATTGCCCGCTACATCAAGCCGAAGAAGCCATCGTTCAAGGTGATCGCGGTCGAGCCCACGGATAGCCCGGTGCTTTCTGGCGGCAAGCCTGGGCCGCATAAAATCCAGGGAATCGGCGCGGGCTTTGTCCCCGGCGTGCTGGATACCAAGCTTGATCGACGAGGTGTTCCAGGTCTCCAACGATGAGGCCATCAACTACGCGCGCCGCCTTCCCAGGGAGGAAGGTTTGCTGGTCGGCATCTCCGCCGGAGCCGCTGTATTTGCGGCCGTCAAGGTGGCGCAGCGTCCGGAGAATGCAGGCAAACTGATCGTTGCCGTCATTCCCAGCTTTGGCGAGCGCTACCTGAGCACCATTCTTTTCGAAGAACTGCGCAAGGAAGCGCTGGCGCTGCCGACCACCCCAATCGGCGAGCCGGTGGCTCCCAAGGTTTAGCCCGGGGAAAGTGGCGCCCGCGCCGGCGATTCGCAGTCCCATGGGCTCAGGCCCTTGGGACTGTCTCGCCTTAGAGTGGTGCAGGTTCGCAGTCGCCGCCGGTTTTCTTGTCTCTGGTGCCGCTGAGGTCCACACGGTCATCAACCGTGAAGGGCAGCGGTTTTTCCTTTGGGATTGGAGTGCTTTCCGTGGGCGCCTGCGGCGGTAAGGCTGGGTTGATGGCTGCGATCATTCTAGGACAGGCTCCTTGCCCTGTTCCGGTTCTATCGGCGCAAGAGGGGAGCAGCTTAAGCGATGGGCAGCACTAATCGCGCGAAATGCGCATGCCGCCCCAGGCCAGTCCCGATCCCACCACCGCCATGTGGATGACCGAAGGGCGCAAGTCGTCCCAGTGTTGCGACAGTACGGTGGGCGCGCCCGCCGCGCCGCAGTTGCCAAACCAGGCGACGTTAGCGTAGTGATCGCTTAACTCAATGCAGCGGCGCTTGCAGACGTTCTCCAGCATGCGCAGGTTGGCCTGATGGCCGATGAAGACCCGGCGGCGCGTCTCCGTCGCGGGCACGGAGTCCTGCAGCTTCTTCACCACGTCGGTCGTGGTGCGGATGGCGAAGACCTGTACCGCGTGACCTTCCTGCGCGAAATGTCCGCCGGTGGGAATGGTGATCTGGTGCTGTCCGCGCGGGTCGCTGCCAAAGCTGGTATCGGAGATCACCGCGGGCGCCGGCACGCGCGAGGAAACAATGGCGGCCGAGGCCGCATCGCCAAACAGCACGGCCTGACGGCGGTCGCTGTAGTTGATGCTGCGGGTAAAGGTCTCGCTGTTGACCACCAGTACGTAATCGGGCAGCGCCTCGGGACGCATCAGGTCCAGGAAGTGAATCTGCGAGGCGAAGCTGGAGCAGGCCGACTGCAGATCGAAGCAGGTTGCACTGATCTCCAGCGCATTGGCAATGCGGCTGGAGTCGGCCGGAATCTGCATCTCCGGCGAGCATCCGCCGGAGATGATCATGCCCAACTGGTTGGCCTCGAGCCCGGCGCGGTCCAGCGCCATCCGGGTGGCGCGCACGGTCATTTGCGGTGGGCGTGGTGTGCGCCGCTTCGGCGGCGGCGCGGGGATCATGGTTGCGCGTCTGGCGCAGATACTCCAGCGGCAGCGTGGTGTGCCGTTCAATGATGCCGACCCGGTCCTCAATCCATTTCACGTCCACCCCAATGTCCAGGGAAGACAGAAAGTGATTGTCAAGCACCGTCTCGGGATGAAAATGTCCTAGAGCATGGAGGTACAGCAAAGAAGCATCTCCTGTTTGCTCTCCGTATAATTGCCCATCCGCAAGCCCTGGCGCGCATCGGAGCCAATGTCGTCGATTGCCGGCCATTCGCGCACGGAGAATTGGACAGGCTTGGATGCTTCGATCCGGCAGGTTGCGACGGGCCGCCGCTCGAAGTTTAAACGGATTGCCGAGCGCTGGGAGCAATGGCCGCAGCCGGATTTGCGAAGAAGCGGCGCGGTTGTGACAGAACTATTACCTTGCCGCGCGATTCATCATTCTCCGATTCACTCACTCGTCTTCCATGTCAAGCCGCGCCGAAGACAATTTGAGACAGGTTTTCAACACGAATGTGGAAATGCTGGTGTAAAAGGACGATGAACATTGCCGTAACCCTTTTCGTTACGGCGTCTTCTCCATCTTGCACAAAGCCCGGTGCGCTGCCGGCAAACGAAAGGATGCGTCCCAGTCCTGTCCCGTGCTGTGGGTTCCAGTACCTACAGTACGACGACTTACACTGCATACGTGTCTTACACTACATAGATGAAGAAGCTGTATGCGGCCCTGCTGATGCTGATCGTGCTCGCCACGCTGATTTCGGCTGCCGCCTTCCAGCACTACCGGTCGATCCGCAACCTACCTCGGATTCGACCGCAACGAATATCCCGGCGATCAGAACCTCGAGCTTCTGCGCAAGAGCTTCGCCTTTACCGGCTACTGGCTCAACAATCCGCCCGGCGCCAGTGCCAACACCTGGCAGGGCAAGCGCCGAACCATCCAGCGCGCCGGCTTCGGATTTCTCCTGCTCTTCAACGGGCGCGCCGATGCCGAGCTGAAATCCGCCCCCAACCCGGGCGCATCCGACGCCGCGGCAGCCGCGCGGGCGGCCAAGGCCGAAGGCTTCCGAGGGGGCAGCGTGATCTTTCTCGATCAGGAAGAGGGTGGGCGAATGCTCGACGAGCAGAAGCAATATGTCTTCGCCTGGGCCGATGCTGTCAGGCAGGCTGGATTCCGTCCCGGAGTTTATTGTTCGGGCATCGAGGTCGCCGAGCCGGATGGAAGCCGTCATCAGCACGGCGCGGGACTTGTATGATTCCGCAGCGGGGCGCGAGCTTGTCTTCTGGGTTGCCAAGGATTCCTGTCCGCCATCGCCCGGCTGCGGCTTTCCCAAGCCGCCCTTGCCGCCGCAGGCCAGCGGAGTTCCATTCGCCGAGGTCTGGCAGTTCGCACAATCGCCGCTGCGCCGGAATTTTGCCGCCGCCTGCGCCGCGACCTACAATCCCGACGGCAACTGTTATCCTCCGGGCGCAAGCACCGGGCAGACGCTGCACGTCGACCTCAATGCGGCGCGTGTGGCCGATCCCTCGCACGCCCGCCAGTAGCGCCGTTGGCTTGGCACGTGCTATCATGAGCTTGTAGTTTTCCTGGACGCTGCTCCCGTCGGGCAGTGAACGAGCCCTGCCAAAGAGCCTCCTGGTGCTCCCGTTTGTCTTCCGGCTATCAACTTAAGGAAGTCGCGAGGAAGTATCTAAAGTTTCAGAATCAGGCCCGTTCCTTTCTGGATTCCATAAGAATCAATAGGTTAACTTAGCAAAAAAGAATGTTGACCTCGGCGCCACAAAGTTTTAATGTACAACCTGTCGGCGCCGCCGCAGATCAATGAGATCGGTGAGCCGTTCATCTCGGGCCTGGAATAACACGGGCCAAGGCAAGGTCCTCCAAGCAAAACAAGTTGTTGTCGGTGGAGGTTGATACCTTGTCGCGTCCCGGACCGCCGGGTGCATGGGAACAGGAAGACTGGCTCAATTCGTGACTCAGGTGGAGATATACTTCCACCCCAAATTGAGCAACGAACTGTGCGGCATCGCATCTACTAAAGAGACAGAAGAGCGAAGCCGCAGGGGATCGAGACGGCCCGAACTTCGGCCGCTCGAACAGAGTTTGGCATTCAGGTATAGAAAATCACAGCCGGCGACATTGACTTCGGACTCGTGCTGAGTGCCGGCAGGGTTGATGCAAAAGGAGAGGCTATGCGTTCAGATAAAGTCTTTGAAGCTTTACATACATTGCAGAATCGTTATATGCTCTGCCAGATCGCTTCCAAGGCAACTCGTAAGTTCCACAAACCGAATACCCGCATTCAGGACACCACGAACGACGTTCTGAACCGCATCTCCGACAACGAGCGCGCCAACGTAATGGCCGATCCGGTGAATGCAAAAGACGCACAGCGTCGCGCGGCGTAGCGGCTCAAGATTCCAGTCATACTACCTTGCGGCCTGCCGCATCTGCGGCAGCTGCAAGGCATCAACTTCAAGGATTACGCAAGGGAACAGCCAGTTCGCAGTTTCAGCCGAGAACCACCCATCCGGTCACCAAGGGCTCCAGGCCGGTTTCCCATCCAAATGGTTGCTTTGAGATAGCCGAGCCAGATTTACGGTAACCACATTCCCGGCGCCTCGCGGCGCACCTGATTCCTTCCTCTCGATAAACATTCCGTAGGTGGACATGACGATTGCCGAACTGAAAGAAAAAAACATCACCGAGCTGACCAAGATCGCTCGCGAGCTCGACCTCCCCGGTGCGAGCGGCCTGCGCAAGCAGGACCTTATCTTCAAAATCCTGCAGGCGCAAAGCGAAAAGGAAGGCCACATCTTCGCCGAAGGCGTCCTGGAAATTCTTCCCGACGGCTACGGCTTCCTGCGTTCGCCGGATTACAACTACCTGCCCGGCCCAGACGACATCTATGTTTCGCCCTCGCAGATTCGCAAGTTCGACCTCAAGACCGGCGACACCGTCAGCGGACAGGTTCGTCCTCCGCACGAGGGAGAAAAATACTTTGCGCTGGTCAAGATCGAGGCGGTCAACTTCGAGTCGCCTGACGAGGCCCGCAACAAGATTCTCTTCGACAACCTGACGCCGCTCTATCCCCAGGAGCGCCTGAAGCTGGAGACCGTGCGCGACAACATGAGTGCCCGCGTCATGGACATGCTGATTCCCATCGGCAAAGGCCAGCGCGGACTGATCGTGGCTCCGCCCCGCACCGGCAAAACCATGCTGCTGCAGAATATCGCCAACTCCATCACGGCCAATCATCCGGAGGTCGTGCTGATCGTGCTGCTCATCGACGAGCGTCCGGAAGAAGTCACGGACATGCAGCGCTCGGTCAAGGGCGAGGTCATCAGCTCCACCTTTGACGAGCCCGCCGCACGCCACGTGCAGGTTGCCGAGATGGTGATCGAGAAGGCCAAGCGCCTGGTCGAACACAAGCGCGACGTGGTCATTCTGCTGGATTCCATCACCCGCCTGGCGCGCGCCTACAACACCATCGTTCCGCCCTCCGGCAAAGTGCTCTCCGGCGGTGTGGACTCCAACGCCCTGCAGCGTCCCAAGCGTTTCTTCGGCGCCGCCCGCAACATTGAAGAAGGCGGCTCGCTCACGATCATCGCCACCGCGCTGATTGAAACCGGTAGCCGCATGGATGACGTGATCTTTGAAGAATTCAAGGGCACCGGCAACATGGAAGTCATCCTCGACCGCAAGCTCAGCGACAAGCGAGTCTTTCCGGCCATCGACATTCAGCGCTCCGGCACCCGCAAGGAGGAACTGCTCCAGGTCAAGGAAGACCTGCAGCGCATCTGGGTTCTGCGCCGCGTCCTCAATCCGCTCTCGCCCGTCGAGGCCATGGAGTTGCTGATCGACAAGCTGAGCAAGACGCGCGCCAACAGTGACTTCCTCTCCAACATGAGTAGCCTGTAGCCGTCTGCCTTCGCAGGAGAGCGCCCGGCTTCGGCTGGGCGCTTGCTGATCGCAGCCGCCTGCGCATGCGAGCCGTTCCGATGCCGGAGACACGCAAAGCAACGTCTCGCCGACGCCTCGATCCGCGCCATCCCGGTATAATCAAACGTTGCACCCATCACGATTCGTAAGGACGATATCCTTGCCCATGCATGCACATTCAAGCGGTCCGCAGCCCGAAGGGCCGCAGTCGATTCCTGGCGTCAGCTCCATCATCGCGGTCGGTTCCGGCAAGGGCGGAGTCGGCAAAACCACTCTCGCCGTCAATCTTGCGCTGGCCATGGCGCGCCTCGGCTTCAAGGTCGGGCTGCTGGACGCCGACATCTACGGGCCCAACGTTCCCCTGATGCTGGGCGCAACCGGCGAGCCCGAGCTGACCCCGGACAACCTCATCGTTCCCGCCGAGCGTTACGGCGTGCGCGTCATCTCCGTCGGCTACCTGAATCCCGGCGACAAGCCGCTGGTGTGGCGCGGTCCCATGCTGCACGGCGTCATCAAGCAGTTTCTCGGGCAGGTGGCCTGGGGCGAGCTCGACTACCTGGTCATCGATCTGCCTCCCGGCACCGGCGACGTGGTGATTTCGCTGACCCAGACGGTGCCGCTGACCGGCGCCATCGTCGTCACCACGCCTTCCGACGTTTCCTTGCAGGATGCGCGCAAGGCCATCGAGATGTTCAACCAGGTGCGCGTCGAAATCCTCGGCATTGTCGAGAACATGAGTTACTTCGTCTGTCCGCATTGCAATCACGAGATCGATATTTTCTCCACCGGCGGCGGTGAGCGCACCGCCAAGCAGGTCAACGTGCCCTTCCTCGGACGCATCGAATTGGATCCCGCCATTCGCGAAGGAGGAGACTCCGGTCATCCGGTGGTGCTGGCCGGTGAGCAGGCCAACAATGCCAAGAGTCTTTTCGCCTTTGCCCGCAAGGTTCTGCAGCGGGTGGAAGCAGTGAAGGGCAGCGGCGGCGGCAGCATTCTCAGCATCGACTAGTTTCCCGCAAGCGCGCAAGGAGAAGCATGGACGAGTCCCACGCCCAGTTCTGAGCCGCCCGGCTCTGCGATGAACGGCGCGTTGCCCGCTGAGAACCGGCGCGTCATTCCCTACTGGCACACTGCCGCGCTGATTCTGGTGCTCGCCGTCTTCAGCCTGCTGAACGCCAGGGGTGCTCACCTGGCACGCGCCGGCCAATTCGCATGTGCGCCTTTACCTCTCGACGATTGTCTACGAGTGGCTGCTCACCGCCTATGTCTGGTGGGGGCTGCGTCGCGCCGGAGGAACTCTCCGCGAGCTGATTGGCGGGCGCTGGAAGAGCGTCGAAGATTTTCTCCTCGACATTGCGATCGCGGCTGGCGGCTGGTTAGCCGCGCTGCTGGTGCTGGCAATGGCAGCCCTGGCCATGGGCATGAATCAGGCCGGCAACCTCGACGAGGCCCGCAAGCAGATTGGCTTTCTTGCGCCCCAGAGCGCGCTGGAAGTTGTTTTGTGGGTCTGCCTCAGCGCCACCGCGGGCTTCTGCGAGGAGGTGCTCTTCCGTGGATATTTCCAGAAGCAGTTCACGCGTCTGCTGCGCAACCGATGGATCGCGTTGGTAGTGGTGAGCATTCTGTTCGGCCTCGGCCACGGATACGAAGGGCCGCAGCGCATGGTGCTGATTGCTCTGCTTGGTCTTGCTTTCGGCATCATGAGCCTGCTGCGGAAGAGCCTGCGTCCGGCCATGATGGCGCATACCCTGCAGGACACAATCTCCGGATTGCTGCTGCGAGCCTTGCGTTAGACCGCTCGAGCGAGGCGGAATCAGAGACGTGAAGCGTGAAAGATATGCTCGCGTTTTCTTTTTCGCTTGACATGATTTTGTAATCAACATATACAACTATTCAATTGCAACGTTTGCGTTGTAATTACATTCCAAGATTGTTCAAAGGGAGAATAGTCATGGCAACGAAGAAAGCTGCAAAGAAGGCCGCAAAGAAGGCCGCGAAGAAGGCCGCAAAGAAGAAGTAGTAACTTTCAACGAAAAGGCTACACGATAGGGGAGCGCGAAAGCGTTCCCCTTAGTGTTTATGCGGGTAAAAGCAGTGCTAAGGATCAATCGAGAATTGCCGCCGCAGCCGCCAGCGCGGCAATCGCGGCGGTCTCGGCGCGCAGAATCGTCGGCCCAGAGTCACGCTTCGCCAGCCCGCAGCGCGGAACTCCGTCACCTCTTCGGGCGACCATCCGCCTTCGGGCCCCACCGCAAAAGCGATCGGCAGGGCAACTCCCGTGAGCGCCTCGCGAAAATTTTCGCTCTGTTCATTTTCATTCAGCAGCAGACGCGTGGGCGCTTCCAGCGATAGCGCGGCCTTCAGCTTGACCACCTCGTCGATCTGCGGCGGACGCTCTCGCCGCGACTGCTGGCTGGCTTCATGAGCAATGCGCCGCCAGCGCTCCACGCGCTTGCCAGCCGCTTCCGCCAGGTGCGCTTCAGTGCGCCGCGCAATCACCGGAATGATTCGCGTCACGCCCAGCTCGGTGCATTTTTCAATCGCCCACTCCAGCCGGTCAAACTTGTAAATGGCCGCCACCAGCACCAATTCGCGCTCCCATCCGCCTCCGAGAGCATCGCCCAGGGCAAACTCCACGCGCTCGCCGGAGACAGATACGATCGCGCCCAGGCGCACCTGGCCGCCGCACACAATGTCGAACTCCTGCCCCACGCGCGCCCGCAACACGCGCGCCAGGTGCGCGGCGTTTTGTCCCAGCAGAAAAGCCCGATCGCCAGAGAATTCGTCGGCAATCCAGCGGCGGCGTGTCATCCCTCCAGCCTAAAGCAAGCGGGCCCGGGGTTCAAAAAGGATTCATGCGGGAGGGATTCGTACAAAACAGAGAGTCTCATTCTGGACGCTGCGAGCAATCCCGGCGCAGTCAAAACATCGTGCGCGTCCCGAGAAGCGGGCCAGCCACTGAACCTCGCGCGCCTCCGGCCGCCAGCGCCGGCAACCGGAGTCGCACGCCATGCACTCCGCCGCGCTAGCTGAAGATGTCTTTCATTTTATTCAGCAGGCTGCGCTTCTGTGGATTGTTTTCCTGCCCTAGAGTGGCGGCCAGTTGCTCCATCAACTCGCGCTGCTGCCGCGTGAGCTTATCGGGAATGGTGACCTTCACTTCTACGTACAGGTCGCCGCGCCCGTTGCTGTTGAGCCCCGGTACACCCTTTTTGCGCATGCGGAAGCGGCTTCCGGTCTGGGTGCCTTCGGGAATCTCCAGCGTCGCCTCGCCCTCCAGGGTTGGAATTTTCACGCGTGGCGCCCAGGGTGGCCTGCGCGATGGAGATGGGGATGGCGCAATGCAAATCCTTGCCGTCGCGCTCGAAGAAAGAATGCTCGGTTACATGCAGCACAACGTAAACGTCGCCGGCGGGACCGCCGTCGAGTCCCGCATTGCCATGCCCGGTGTAGAGAATGCGGGTTCCGTCCTCAACGCCCGCGGGCACCTTCACCTGCAGCGTATGGGTTCGGTTCAGCAGGCGCTGGCCCTTGCACGCGGCGCACGGATTCTCAATCATGGTGCCCGTGCCCTGGCAGACCGGGCAGGTGCGGGCTACGCTGAAGAATCCCTGCTGGTAACGCACCTGGCCGTGGCCGTCGCACTGGCGGCACTGGCTGGGCAGTTTGCCGCCGGCCGCGCCGGTACCATGGCAGGAGTCGCACAACTCGTGGCGCCGGACGTTGACTTGCTTTTCCACGCCAAAGGCCGCGTCCTCAAATGTAATGGTGAGGTCTTCGCGGATGTCGGCGCCACGCTGCGCCCGGCTGCGCCGTCCGCCGCGTCCCCCCGCGTTGCCGAACAGATCGCCAAAGCCGAACATCTCCCCGAACAGGTCGCTGAGGTCCACCTGCTGGAAACCACCCTGTCCCTGTCCGCCGCCGTTGGTGAAGGCTTCATGGCCAAAGCGGTCGTAGGTGGCGCGCTTCTGCTGGTCGCTAAGCACGGAGTAGGCCTCGCTGCACTCCTTGAAGCGCTCCTCGGATTCATGGTCGCCGGGGTTGCGGTCCGGGTGAAACTGCAGCGCCAGCTTGCGATATGCGCTCTTGATCTCGGCATCGCCCGCCGCTGCGGGTGACGCCGAGTACTTCGTAGTAGTCGCGTTTGACTTTGGTGGCCAGTGTCTCAAAAGGACCGCCTGGGCGGTCGTCCTCCGTGGCGCAATGTGTGCGCCGGTTTATGTGCTTCGGGTTCTGGGCCACGCGAACCATGGCGGCGCGCAGTACCCGGTCGCGCAGCCGGTAGCCGCGCTGCAGTTCATCGATCACCTGATGGTCGGGAACCTCCTCGGTCTCCACCATCTGAATGGCCTGGTGCAGGCTTGGGTCGAAGGGCTGTCCCTGGGCCGCAATCGGTTCCACCCCCAGCCGCGTCAGCACGTCGTGGAACTGGCGGTCGATCAACTCCACGCCGGAACGGAAGTCTTCGGCGGAGATGTCCTCCAACTTCAGCGCGCGATCCAGGCTGTCCAGAATCGGAAGCATCTGCTTCAGAGCATCGCTGAGCGCATAGTCGCGGAACTCCTGCTGCTCGCGCTGGTTGCGTTTGCGGAAGTTTTCAAACTCCGCTTGCAGACGTGCCAGGCGATCCAGATACAGCGCATTCTCTGATTTCAGTTTCTCCATCTCGGACGGTTGCGCAGCGCCTGAGTCGTCGCTGGCGTCGCCTTCGGGAAGTTCGTGCTCCAGGTCCACCGGAGGGTTCTGAATTTCTTCGTTTGCCATGATGGTTTGCTTATTCCGGGTCATTCAATAGCTTGTCGAAAAGCCGCGCGATGTAGGACACGGCGGTGATGGTGTGCTGATAATCCATGCGCGTGGGGCCGATGACGGCCAGCCGTCCCAGGATCTCCTGCCCGCTGCGGGCGGGCGCGCCGATGAGCACGAAGCTGCTCAGATCCGGCATCGTATCCTCCAGGCCGATGATCACGCGCACCGCTTCCTGGCGCGTGTCCACATAGGAAGAGAGCAACTCGACGATGCGCGTCTTCTCCTCCAGCGTCTTCAGCAACTGGCGCAGGCGCTCGGTGTCGTTCTCGTTGCGCACCAGGTTGGCCGTGCCTTCCACAAAGACTTCGGCGTCTTCATCCTTGGTCGTCAGCGCGCCGCTCTGGTAAAGCTGGGCCACCGAGCGCATCAGCCGGTCGTATTCGCTGCGCTCCTGTTCGATGCGCCGTTCCAACTCGCGGCGCACGTCCTCGATCATCCAGCCGCGGAAGTTGTCATTGATGTAGCGCCCCGCCAGGTCCAGCTCCGTCTGGTCCACCTCACGCGGAAGGCGCAGCACGCGGTCGTGGACAACGCCGCTGCGCGTCACCACAATGGCCAGAACGCGCTGCTCGGCCAGCCGCTGGAAATGAACATGCTCCAGCGCCTTGCGCGGACCGGTCGAAGTCACCGCCACGCCCACTCCCGAGGAGATCAGCGAGAGCACGTGCGAGGTGCGCTCCATGAATTCCTGAACTTCATTAACGCCCTGAAAGTAGCGCTGAATGGTTTGTTCGTCATCCGGCTTCAGGCTCACCTGGTCCGGAGAGTTTCTCGGCGTAGTAGCGATAACCCTCCACTGACGGAACCCGTCCCGACGAGGTATGCGGCTGCGCCAGCAATCCGGCTTCGGCCAAATCGGCCATCACGTTGCGAATGGTTGCCGCGCTCAGTCCTTCGCTGTTGCGCCGCGCCAGCGTGCGCGAGCCAACGGGTTCACCGGTCGAGATGTAGGTCTCGACGATGGCCGTCAAAATCTCCTGCTCACGTCTGCCGATGGTTGCCATTGCATATACCTCACCGTCTCCCGGACGGTTCCGTTCCTCCAGGAGCGGTTACATCCATTTAGATGCAGCAGCTTAATCTGCGATGCGGGCTGCGACGCCCGCCCTGGCTTAAGGGAACTGCTTCAAGTTTAGCAAAGTCGGCTCAAGTTTGCGATGGTGATCCCATCAGGCGGCAGCGCCGCGCCTGCTGAAAGTTGACCTCCGCTTCCAAGCGTTGCAGTTCCGAGAGATTGAAACTCTGAAGACTAATCCTCAAAGGATTGCCGGAGTGGTGAATGGTTGCAACCCCACAAGTTGGCGAGTTGAGCAATCCTTGCGCGGGTGCACGAACCATTGCCTTTGCAGTTACTTCCCCCCACCGAAACCATTCATCACAAGAGCAATGGTTGAGAGTCGCTGCGGCAGGCCGGGGACATGCCGTAGAATTACCAGCGCACTCCTAACGCACCAGCCATTCGCGGGCAAGGCGCCACTGCCTTCCGCATGAAGGCGGAATTTTCATGCTTTTCAAGACCCTGAGCGCGGCCGTCTACGGCATCGACGCCAACCTGATCGACGTGGAAGTCGATGTCTCCGGCGTCAAGATGAACGAGGACCACTTCACCACCGTCGGTCTGCCGGACACGGCGGTGCGCGAGAGCCGCGAGCGCATTCGCGCCGCCCTGAAAAATTGCGGCTATGACATTCCTCCCACCCACATCACCATCAACCTGGCTCCGGCGGATTTGAAGAAAGAGGGCTCGGGCTTCGATCTGCCGATGGCCCTGGGAATCCTGGGCGCCTACGGCGGACTGAAGAAGCGCGAGCTCGGCGAGTTCGTCATCGTCGGCGAACTCTCGCTCGACGGCGGACTGCGCCCGGTGCGCGGCGCGCTGCCGATTGCCGTCGCCGCGCGCGCGCGCAAGATTCCGAATCTGCTGGTGCCGGAGCAGAATGCGCGCGAGGCCGCCGTGGTCGAGGGCGTCAAGGTCTTCCCGATGAAGAGCCTGCTCGACGTGGTGCGCCTCATCAACACCGGAGTTGGCCCCGAGCCGCTGGTGGTGGACAGCCAGGCGCTGCTCGAACAGGTCGAGCACTTTCCCGTGGACTTCAAGGATGTGCGCGGCCAGCACACGGCCAAGCGCGCCATGGAAGTTGCCTGCGCGGGCGGACACAACATCCTGATGATCGGACCTCCGGGCGGCGGCAAGACGATGCTCACCAAGCGCATGCCGACCATCCTTCCGCCGCTGACCTTTGAGGAAGCGCTGGAGACGACCAAGATTCACAGCGTGGCCGGAGTGCTGGACGCGGGCAACGGACTGGTGGGCGTGCGTCCCTTCCGCTCGCCGCACCACACCATCAGCGACGCGGGACTGATCGGCGGCGGCGCGGTGCCGCGTCCCGGAGAAGTTTCGCTGGCGCACAACGGCGTGCTCTTTCTCGACGAGCTGCCGGAGTTTCCGCGCAACGTGCTGGAGGTGATGCGGCAGCCGCTGGAAGACGGCACGGTTTCGATTGCGCGCGCCTCCATGTCGCTGACCTTTCCGGCGCGCTTCATGCTGGCGGCGGCGATGAACCCCTGTCCATGCGGCTTTTTCAACGACCGCGCGCGCGAGTGCAAATGCACGCCGCCGATGATCCAGCGCTACGTCTCGAAGATCAGCGGACCGCTGCTCGACCGCATCGACATTCACATCGACGTTCCGGCGGTGAACTACAAGGAACTGCGCTCGACCGTGCAGGCCGAGCCATCGGCGGCGATCCGCGAGCGCGTGCTGCGGGCGCGTGACCGGCAGTTGCAGCGCTTCCGCGCCGCCGGGGAAAAATTCTTTGCCAACGCGCAGATGGGTTCGCGGCAGATTCGCACCTTCTGCGAACTTTCCGCCGACTGCGAGCGCCTGCTGGAGCGCGCCATGACGCAACAGGGACTGAGCGCCCGCGCCCACGACCGCATCCTGAAAGTTTCCCGCACCGTCGCCGACCTGGAAGGCGCCGAACACCTGGAGGCCAAACACATCGCCGAGGCGATCCAGTACCGCACGCTGGATCGGACGTACTGGGCGTAGAATGCGGAGGAACAAGGGACATGAGTCTTTCCATCGGCAATTCCGACGGCCCGCGTGATGGGCAATCCATTCCAAGCGGAGGCGCGGGCGCGCCCACCGGCTCCGGCGGCAGGACGCAACTTGGGCAGACACTGTCAATCCTGGTGGCGGAATTTGGCGGCCACACTTCGCCGGATCAGATTGCCGCGCTGCTGGGCGGACTGCGGCAACTGGTGAACGCGGGATTGCCGGTCGAGGATGTCGCCGACGCGATGTACGCCAGCCCTGGCGTGCTCGACGCCCTGAAGGACGGCAATGCTGAGACGGCGAAAGAGATGATCGTCGCGCGGCTGACCCAGTGCCTTGCCGAACTGCGTGACTCCGGTGTGCCCGAAGAGCGGCTGCGATTGCTGAGCGAAGCGGGATTCTCCGCCGGAGAGATTGCCACGGCCCTGCGCGGCGTTCCGAACCTTCGGGATACGCTGCTGGCGGGCGACCCTGAGAACCTGAAACAACTGACCGCAACGTTGCATGATTTCTTCCGCGAGAGTGGCCGCTCGATTCATAACGATGCTTCGTTGATCGTCTTGCGGGCCGAGCGGGCGGTTCCGGGACACGGTGGCGCGCCAGCGTCGTGGTTTGAGCAGTACGCCAACCGGATTCGTGCGGCACAAAGGCTCACGCTACAACGTGCGGCCCAGTCGGATTTTGCCATCGCCGCGCTGGTTGAGGCTTCGCCCGCGCAGGAGGCGCGCGGGCACATGAGTGACTGGGTGATTGGAATTCTGCTGGCCGTTGCCGTCCTTCTGATTATCTTGTCGCGTTGTTGAAGCAGTGGGGAGTGAGCGGCCGCCCGAATCCTGAAAGTTTTCCGCGCGGCGGCCGAGTTGGAAGGTGCCGAACACCTAGAAGCCAAGCACATCGCCGAGGCGATCCAGTACAGGACGCTGGATCGGACGTACTGGGCGTAGATGGCATGGAGTGCCGCGTGTTGTTTCGTCGCTAGGATCAAAGTCAATAGCCCCGCGTTAGCCAAAGGAAGGCTAACATTGGGCACCCGGCTGCATTGAGGGCTACAATCCGAGGGAACGAATCCTGAAAGGGAGATTCCCATTAGAGCATGAGGGACAAGCAATTCATATTAAACGAAATCCGAAGGACTGCATCTCTCAACGGTGGCAATCCTTTGGGGGTGAGGCGATTCGAGACTGAGACGGGCATTGCCGAACATGAGTGGAGAGGCAGTCATTGGGCTCGGTGGGGCGATGCCCTTTCGGAAGCGGGATTTGCACCGCTGGAGTGGACCACCGGGTCAACGGTCGAAGAAATCCTTGGCGTGCTAGCGAGGCTAGTCCGTCGCTACGGCAAATATCCAACGGTGAGTGAAATTCTTATCGCGAAAAGGACCGACCAAACCGTTCCGACGCCAAAAGCATTGGGTAGGAAACTGGGACCAAAGGCCGATGCCATTGCGAAACTCCGTACCTATTGTTCTGCAAGACTGGAATTCGCGGATGTGTCTACAATTTTAGCCAAAGAAGCCAAAGGCGCTGTCGTAGGAAACAACGATCACGAGAACATTATAGGATCGAGAAAATCTAAGCCGACAGGCTACGTCTATCTGGTGAAGTCTGGGAGGCTCTATAAAATAGGCTATTCAGAAAATCCCTGGCGACGCAAAAGCGAACTCCACAAGCAGACATCCGAGGGCATCACCGAGGTTCATACCATCTCTGTGATTGATGATGCACCGGGCATAGAAAGGTACTGGCATGAACGGTTCAAAGAAAAGCGCCAGCATGGAGAGTGGTTTGATCTTTCTGCCGAAGATATCAAAGCGTTCAAGAAAAGAAAGGTTATGTAATGGAAAAGTGGGGCCGTTTAGCGATGCGGGCTGCTTCGCGGGGACGAGCAACGTCAACAACCCCACGTTAGCCAAAAGAGGGCGAACGTGGGGCACCCGAACCTCATCTTCTTCTACTACTTTTTCACCAGCTCTTCCGCCGCATCCAGGATCAGCTTCCAGGCCAGTTCCACGTCGGCGAGGCTGGTGGCGATGTTGCCGATGGCGATGCGGATGACGTACTGGCCGTTGAGCGCGGTGTGCGAGAGGAAGGTGGTTCCGCTCTCGTTTACTTTTTCGAGCAGCGCTTTGTTCAGCTCGTCGCTGCCGCGCAGGCGGAAGCAGACCACGGAGAAGGGAACTGGCGCGACGCGCTCGAAGCGTTCGTCGGCATCGACCCATCCGGCGAACTCGCGCGCCAGCTGCATGTGGCGGCGGAGGAAGTCGCATCACGCCCTCGCGTCCGAAGTAGCGCAGGATGAACCACAGCTTAAGCCCGCGGAAGCGATGGCCGAGGGGCACGCCGTAATCCATCAGATGCACGGCGCGCGGGTCTTCGCGGCGCGCAGGTACTCGGGCACCAGCGACAGGGCCTGGCGGAGGATTTCCGGCTTGCGGGTGTAGAAGGCGCTGAGGTCCATCTGGGTCATCAGCCACTTGTGCGGATTGGTGACCACGGAGTGGGCGCGCTCGATGCCCGCGAAGTGTTCGGCGCACTCGGGCAGCAGGGCGCAGGGGCCGGCGTAGGCGCAATCGACGTGCAGCCAGAGGTTGAACTCCTCGGCCAGCGCGGCGCACTCGGCAACCGGGTCCACCGAGGTGGAGGAAGTGGTGCCGATGGTGGCGACAATGCAGCCGGGCTGCAGTCCGTTGCGGAGGTCGGTCTCGATGAGGGTGCGCAGCGCGCCGGCCTGCATGCGGAACTCGGCGTCGGTTGGCACCTTGCGCACGTAATTCTGGCCGATGCCGATGGCCATGGCGCCCTTCTCCACCGAGGAGTGCGCCTGCTCGGAGGTATAGACGACGAGGTTGCCGCGATAGCCCTCGACGCGGCTCTCCGGCTGCGCGAATTCGCGGGCGCAGATGAGGGCGTGCATGGTGCTGGTGGAGGCCGTGTCGTAGATGATGCCGAAAAACTCCGGCGGCAGGCCGAGCCATTGGCGAAGCCATCCCATGGCCACCTGCTCCAGTTCGGCCACGGCGGGCGAGGTCTTCCAGTGCAGGCCGTTGGTGTTCATGGCGGCGATCAGCAGCTCGGCGAGGATTCCGGGAGTGGAGGCCGAGGTGCCGAAGTAAGCCATGAAGCCGGGATGATTCCACTGGGTGACGGCGGGCAGAATGGTGCTGCGGAAATCGTCGAGGATGGCGTCAAAGCTCTCGCCCTGCTCGGGCGCGTGGGCGGGAAGCGCGTCGATGAGTTCGCCGGGCTTGACGGTGGGAAGGACGGGATAGCTGCGAATGTTGGCGAGGTAGCTCGGCAATCCAGTCCACGCTGCCGTGCGCGGATCGGCGGAAGTCTTCCACGTAGCGCGCCCAGGCTTGCGGGTCGTTGGGATCGGGCAGATTGGGATCGGACAGAAGAGGATTGGACACAAGTTGATTGGACATGAATGCTCCGGAAAGCTCAATTTTACAGGAGCGGGAACATCCGGTGAACCTGTGAGCGCCATCACAGCCAGAGGGTTTATGAGAAGATGAGAATCAGAACGGGGCTGGATGCAGGCTGCCGGCCGCAGGCGCTGGGGATTCAGGGGTTTGGATGCACGAGCTATCCATCGTTTCTTCCGTTCTGGATCAGCTTGACGAATTGAAGAAGCAGCACGAGGGCGCGCGGTTCTCCAAGGTTGGGTTGCGCGTGGGAGAACTGGCCGGGCGTGGACGTGGACTGCCTGCGCTTTGGCTTTGAGTGCGTGGTGAAGGATACGCACTGGGCGGAACTGGCGCTGGTAGATCGAAAGGTAGCGCGGCGGCAACGATGTCCGCGGTGCAAGGCTGAGTTCCAGGCGGAGAACTGGGCCACGGCTTGTCCGCAATGCGGCGAGGCCGCAACCATCACCATCGCTGGAGAAGAACTCCAGATCGCATACGTCGAGGTGGAAGAATGAGTCAGATCGCGGTTGAGAAGAAGGTACTGAACGAAAATCAGAAAATTGCCGCCGAGTTGCGGGAGAAGTTTCGCCAGCACAAAATCCTGGTGGTGAACATCATCAGCGCGCCGGGGTCGGGCAAGACGACCCTGCTGGAGCGCACCCTGGAGCGGCTGGACAAGAGCAAGCGCGTGGTGCTGCTGACCGGCGATCTGCAAACGGAAAACGACGCCACGCGCCTGGCGCAATGGGGCTTCCCGGTCAAGCAGATCATCACCGGCGGCACCTGCCACTTGGACGCGAAGATGATCGAGAAGCACCTGGCGGACTGGCCGCTGGAGAGCTTCGACATGCTCATCATTGAGAACGTGGGCAACCTGGTGTGCCCGACCAGCTACGATCTGGGCGAGCACTTCAAGATCGTGATTCTGAGCGTGACCGAGGGCGAAGACAAGCCGCTGAAGTACCCTTCGATCTTCGTCAAGACCGAGCTGATGATCCTGAGCAAGGTGGACCTGCTGCCCTACGTTCCGTTCAACGCCGAACTGGCGAAGAGCAACGCGAGGTCGGTGCATCCGGGGATCCAGATCATCGAAACCTCAAGCAAGGGCGACGGGCTGGACGAGTGGATGAAGTGGCTGGAGGAAAAGTTGGCCGCGGTGAAATCGGGCGAACTGGTTTCGGCCTGAGGAATCGCGAAGTACGCTTTGCAGCCGGGCACGCGGCATAAGCCGCCGCTCCGGCCGCGACGCCCAGCCGGGGAGTAACGCTCTCCGGCCTTTTTTGCGTTGGCGGGTTGCGTTGGGCGCGGCGGAACGGATACAAGGAATGCGGTGAGAGTGCCCTCCATTGCCGGGCTCTGCATGGCCCTGCTGCTGGCCTCTGGCGCGCATGGCCAGGCGGCCGCGGCGGACGCCGAACTGCGGCAGCAGATTCGCGCCCTCGGCAGCACCCTGCGGGTGCTCCAGATCACGGCGCATCCGGGCGACGAGGACGGCGCACTGTTGCTCTACCTGGCCCGCGGCCTGGGAGCCGAAGTCACCCTGCTGACCCTGACCCGCGGCGAGCGCGGCGAAAATCGCCATGCCATCCTGGAGCCCAGCGAACAGGGCTTGCAACGCACCATGGAACAACTCGCCAGCGATGGGCTCTATGGTGTGGAGCAGCGCTTTACCCGCGTAGTGGATTTCGGCTTTGCGCGCACCTCGGACGAGGTCTTCGACCGCTGGGGAGGACACAACGCCGCCCTTGGCGACATGGTGCGGGTGATACGCGAGACCCGTCCGGACCTGATCATTACTCCGTACGATACGAGTTCGCCGGACGGGGACGGTCAGCATGCGGCCACCGCGCTGCTTGCGCGCGAGGCCTTCCGGGCCGCCGCCGACGCCAGGAAGTTTCCCGAGCAACTCTGGGACGGAGCGGAGCCATGGCAGGCGAAGCGGCTGTTTGCGCTGGCACGCTCCGGCGCGTATTCCGTGGCCTTCAACGCCAGCGGGACAGGAGCGGGTGAGCGCCTGACCTGGCAGCAGCGGGCCGACGACGCACGCGCCGAGCAACATTCACAGGAAGGACTGTGGCACGGGCCGCGCGAGGCGATACGCCGCTACCGGCTGATCGAATCCGCGCCGGGCAACGCGGCTGCTGGGGGAGCGGCGGACTTTGCCGGGGGATTGAACTCCGGACTGGAGTCATTGTCCGCCATCCCCGGGCTGGGCGCGGATGAGACCTTGCCAGTGCGCTCGCGTTTGCTGGCCATGCGCGCTGCCGCTGTGGCGGCCGGGATGAGCGTGGAAGATCGCGCCAACTGCATCGCACAGCTCGGGGAATACCTCCGCCAACTGCGCGGAGTGGAAGACCGGATTGTGGGATCGCACCCTCCGGCGTGGCTTCGCGCCGAGCTTGCGGCGAAACGCAAACAGGCCGAGCGCGCGCTGGTGCTGGCAGCGGATGTGCACGCCCAAGCCCGCCTGACCGCCGATCCTCAGGACGGCGACGCGTACGTGCTGGTTCCGGGCGCAAACTTTTCGGTTCAAGTGCAGGTGCAGGGCGCAGGCGTCCGCTTTGTGGGCATGGAGTTGAAGCCGGAGGGCGGACGCTGGACGCCGCGGCGGGAGTGGAATGCCGGTGAGACTCACGCGGCGTTTCGCGGACGGGTTCCGTTGGACGCGCCGTTTACGCGGCCACAGTTCCTGCTCGACAGCGAAGAGGATGGCGCCTACAGAATCCTTGACGAGCGCAACGCCACCCGTCCCTTGCCGCCCGCGGCGCTGGAGGCGGTGGTGGAAGTGGAGGTGGCGGGCGAGTTGGTGCGGACGAGCGTTCCGGTGCAGGCGGAGGGGACCGGCGCAGTGCCGCGGACGGTGGTCGTGGCGCCGCCGGTGTCGGTGATCGTGGCGCCGCGCACGCATTGGAACCGGCGCACGAACTTTGCCTACGGCGAGATCGAGGTGCGGGTGCGCAGCAACCTCCCAAGGCTGCAGAACGCGATGCTCTCGGTTCATCCGGCCAGCGGCTGGCGGGCTGAACCCGAGCATGAGATTCTGGAGATCGAGGGCCGCGGTGCCCAACATACGTATCGCTTCTTCCTGGTGCAGGAGCGCGGCGCAGCGGGAACAATTCCGGTGCGCGCCGTGGTGCGCTGGGGAGGGATGGTTTTCGATCAGGGTTATACGATTGTGCCTGGCCCAGGGGATCAGGTTGGGTTCGACTACAGGGCGTCCAATGGATCGCTGGTCTCGGCCGCCGTGGAGGTGCCGGAGAATCTCAAAGTTGGATACGTGGGCGTGGAGGGCGATCCGATACCGGCGGTGCTCGATGACATCCACGTGAAGGTTACCCAGCTTGAGCGGGACGAGTTGACCGCTGGGGAGGCAGGTAACGCTGGGCTGCCGGTCGCCGACGCTGGGCTGCCGGTCGCCGACGCTGGGCTGCCGGTCGCTGACGCTGGGCCGGCGGGTAACGCTGGGCTGCCGGTCGCCGACGCTGGGCGGCTCGGAAAATACTGGGCGATCATACTGGGAGCCCACGCGGTGGATGAGCGCGCAGAGCTGGCGGAAGCGCGCGCCAACCTGCTGCGCTACGCCGAACAGGGAGGGGTATTGTTGATTATGGCGCAGTCGGACGCAGTGCGCTTTTCCCGCGACGCTTTGGTCCCATACGCGCTGGAGCTGGGGACGGCGCGGGTGACCAACGCGGCGTCCGCCGTGGAATTGATGGAAGAACACGACGATGTCTTCTGGAATCCGAACCAGGTTGGCGGCGAGGAGTTCCAGGGCTGGATTGAAGAGCGTGGCCAATGCTTTGCCGAGCGCTGGGATGCGCGCTTTGAGGCGCTGCTCGGCATGGGCGATACGGGCCAGCCGTTACAGGAAGGATCGCTGCTCAAAGCCCGTTACGGACGAGGCTACGTGGTGTACACCGGACTCTCGTTTTCCCGTCAACTTTCCGGCGGCGTGCCGGGCGCGCTGCGTCTTCTGGTGAACCTGGCGAGCCTGGGCGCGGAACTGCACCGCTAGGGCTGTTTTCCCCTTTTGCTCCAATTGCAGTAAAATCCAGCGCGCCGGGCCGCTGCTTCCGAGAACTCCGACGTTCGGAATCTTACCTCTCCTCGAGGGCATCATTTCATAGGAGAACTAGATGAAACGTGTCTACATTGTTGCGTATCACCAGTCAAAGTTCGGCAAGTTGCTCGGCATGACTGTCCCGGAAATCGTGAAGAACCCAATCGAAAGCGTCTGTAGGGAGATCAACACGGACGCCTCGTTGCTGGATGTGGGTGCGGTGTCGGCGGTGTGCAACATCGCGCTCAACGAGCAAGGGCTGGTTTCGGGACTGGCCGCGGCGGTTCCAGGATTGGCCGGCAAACCGATTGAGAGCGTGGAAAACGCCTGTGCCTCCGGCGGCCAGGCCGTGCTCTCGACGATTCTTAAACTGCAGGCCGGTTGGGGCGAGACCGGTTTTGCCATGGGCTATGAGAAGATGCGCGACGCCGAGGGCAAGATGGACGGCAAACTCGTCGCCAAGGCGCTGGGATTTTACTCGCACCCGGATGAGCGCGCCGGCAAGACCTACATCTTCCCCCACCTGTTTGCGGAAATCATGGAGGCCTACATCAGGGAACATAAGGTGACCGAAGCCGAGCTGGCCGCGATCGCCGTGCAAGAGTATGCCAATGCCAACAAGAATCCGCTGGCGCAGATGAACAAGGTGAAGATTACGCTCGAAGACGCTACCAGGATCGATGACAGGAATCGCTACATCGTCGAGGGACTGCCGCTGAAAACCTACGACTGCTCGCAGATCAGCGATGGCTACGCGGCAATGATCCTGGCAACCGAAGAAGGAATGGCGAAGCTGGGCGTTCGGAGGGCCGACGCGGTGGAGATCGCTGGCTACGCGCAGGCCACCGACCCGCTGCTGAAGGCAGGGCGCGACATATTGCGTCCGGCCGGAGCCTACCGGGCGATGCGGCGCGCCTACGAGATGGCCGGACTAACGCCGGAGGACGTGAACGTGGCCGAGGTGCATGACTGCTTCTCGGTGATGGGTGCGATTGGCGCCGAGGTGATCGGCAAGGCGAAGGTGGGCGAGGGCGCAAAGTTCTGGGGCGACGGCAAGGCTGGGGTGGATGGCGAGTGCGGCATCAATCTCTCCGGAGGACTGATTGCCAAGGGCCATCCCATTGGCGCAACCGGCGTGGCCATGCTGGGCACCTGCTTTACCCAATTGATGGGGCGCATGCCGGAGGGTTTGCAGATGAAGAATCCGAAAGCGGCCGCGACGTTAAACGTCGGCGGCGCGATTTGCGCCTCCGTCTGCACGGTGCTCAGGCGCTAGGACCATTTGGTTGAGCGATGCCAAGGCCGGCGAATTGACTCCGGCTTTCTCCGCTTGCGGGTCACTGCTCAGGCTGGCGGCGGGCAACGATCCGGCCTTCGCCGGGGATAAAGTCGTCGGTCGAGTAATCCTGAAACTCGTGGCAGTGGGGACACTCGAAGCGTCCCACCGCGGTGTTGGGGACGAGCGAACCGGTGCTTTTTCCCGCCACCGCCTCGCGCGGCAGCAGAGCGAAGCGCAACCCGCAGATTTTGCATTCAACCAGCCAGACTAGAGCCATAGGAGAATGTTACCGCGAAGCGCACAGGAAAAGCCCGGAAGAAAATAGCGTATGCGGAAGAGTGAGCGCCAGCCGCCTCAGAGGCCGAGCGCCTCGTGAACCTTGGCGAGCAGAGTGGCGCGAGTGAACGGTTTCTGCAGGAACGGAGTCGATTTATCGAGCACGCCGTGGTGAACAATCGCATTCGGGGTATAGCCGGACATGAAGATGACCTGGAATCTACAGCCTTTGCTGCGGAGGTCGTCGGCAAGTTCCTTGCCGTTTCGTCCCCTGAGCAGGACATCGGTCAGAAGAAGATCGATCTCGGCGAGATGTTCCGCCGCAAGTGCCAATGCCTCCTCGTCTGTTTCCGCGGCGATGACCCGGTAACCGGCAGATTGCAGGAATTCGGAGATGACATCCCGCAGCGATTGCTCGTCCTCCACCAGGAGAACCATGGGGTGATCCCTGACGGGAACGGTTTCATGCTTGAGTTCGGCTTCCCCGGCGGATTGCGCTGCTTCCGCGGCGGGCAGATAGATCTTGAAGCTGGTGCCTTTCCCGAGTTCGCTGTAGTACCAGACAAAACCCTGGCTCTGCTTGACGATTCCGTAAACCATGGAGAGTCCGAGTCCGGTTCCCTTGCCGGGCGGCTTGGTGGTGAAGAACGGCTCGAACAACCTGGCCTTGGTTTCGTCGCTCATGCCCACGCCCGTGTCGGAGACCACCAGGCGGACGTATCTGCCGGCGGGGACCAGCGGATGGGTTGCAATGTACTCCGTGGTGAGATCAACGTTGGCCGTCTCCAGCAGGAGCTTGCCTCCGTTGGGCATGGCGTCGCGGGCATTCACAATGAGATTCATGATGACCTGCTCGATCTGCGAGCGGTCCACCTTTACCGTCCACAGCCCGTTGCCGAACGAAGTTGTGATCTCGACATCCTCGCCTACCACGTGCGCCGCCATGTTCGCCATCTCGGCCAGGATCGGATTCAGCGAGAGGATTGACGGCTGAACGATCTGCTTACGGCTGAAGGCGAGAAGCTGGTGCGTCAGTTCAGCCGCGCGCCGGGCGGATTTCATCACGCTTTCCGTTCTTGCCAGGGCGGGGCCTTCGAGTTGCATGGCCAGCAGTTCGGTCTGGGCCATGATCACCATCAGCAGATTGTTGAAGTCGTGTGAAATCCCGCCCGCAAGCCTGCCAATGGCCTCCATCTTCTGCGCCTGGCGGAGTTGATCCTCCAGCGCGAGCCGGGACTTGCGTTCCTCCTCGGCCTGTTCCTGAAGGCGGAGGGAAGTCCAGCCAAATGCCAGATCGCCTGCCACCTCGAAGACGAGAGTGAATTCCTGGTCGTGGAAAGCATTCACCTCACTGGCGTAAACGAAGAGGGCAGCCAGGGTCTCGCCTTGCACAAGCAGGGGAATACACACGGTGGAGCGGAGGCCAAATTTCCTGGCGATGTCCCACCACGGAGAACATTCTTCAGCGGCAAGGAAGTCGTTATATACGCTAGTCTGGCCTTCGCGCAAAGTGACTCCGCAGGGCCCGCGCCCGGAAGGCTTATCCTCCGCCCAACTCAACTCGATACCGGACAGATACTCACTGGCCTCGCCGGCAATTCCCCCAACCCGCACGCTGCGCTCCGGATCATCAACCCGGATCGCGACCCAGGCCAGAGGATAACCGCCGCTCTTGACGAGAACCTCCACGGTCCGCTGCAACAGTTCGGCTTCGCTGGAGGGATGCATCAGCAACTGGTTGACACTGCTGAGTGTGCTCAGGGCCCGGTTTGCGCGCTTCAGTTCGCTTTCCGTGATGCTCCCTTTGGTTACATCCAGATCCGTCTGGAGGATGAGTCCGGATTTCTCGTCGATTGCCCAGGAACTCTCGACGACGACGCTGCGGCCTTCCTTGCACTTCCGCAACAGGCGGCCATGCCAGCGTCCGTCATGCTTGAGTTGGCTGTCGATGTCTTGCCACGACACGTCCGGGTAGGCTGATTCAAGAAGCTCCCGCGGATACTTTCCGGTGGCTTCGGCTGCGGTCCAACCGTAGAGCCGCTCCGCTCCCTGATTCCAATACACGACGTGGTGCTCCAAATCGGTGATCAGGATGGATTCGGCGGCGTTTTCGAGCAGTTTGCGCTGCAACCGGAGGAAGTGTTCAGCGCGGCTCCGATGACGCTCGAAAAACCAGGCAGCGGCAATCATCGTGGCGACGAAAAGAATCTCCTTCGCCAGATTCTGGCGGGTTAATCTGAAGCTGTGGGCTGGTGCGAGGAGAAAGAAATCAGCCGCCAGGCTCGAAAGAATGGAGGAAAAGATTGCGACGCGAAAACCGCCGATCGCAAGCGAGAACAACACTACGGGAAGGAATAAAAGGAACGGAGCTTCCCGCCCGAGGGTGCCGAAAGCAACGGCAACGAAGGTGGCAAGGGCGACGGCTGCGGTCGCCAACAAATAGTTCGTCCACCAAGACGAAATGCTCGAATCCGCGGACGCATCGTGCATGGGGCCCATGGAAACCTCCTATGCATGGCGCATCGGACCCACCTACGCATCTATAAGTGTCAGAGAAGCTTACACCGCTTCGGGGCCGCTAGAAGGAAAATATTCTCCACGACCACCAATACTCCCATCTGGGAGGCTGGGCGGCGCAGGTAATTTCCGCTGCCAGCTCCGCCCAACGGTGTCACCAGATGCGCACCCGCCCGGCTGGCGCAAGGTAGAGCTTTTGCCCGGCGCTAACGCCGAAGGCGGCATACCAGGCATCGATATTTCGCACCGTCGCGGATCGAAACTCGGAGGGCGCATGCGCATCGGTGAGTACCTGGCGGCGAAGCGCGGCCTCGCGTGACTTGGATGCCCAGTTCTGGCCAAAGGCGATGAAGAATTGCTGGTCACCCGAGTAGCCGTCTTGCGAGGGCGCGGACTTGCCCCCGAGTGAAGCGCGATAGCCATCATAGGCGGCGGAGATTCCGGCTACGTCGGCGATGTTTTCTCCCAGCGTCTGCCGGCCGTTTACCGCCAGGTCCGGAAACGGTTTGTAGGTGTCGTACTGCGCGGCAAGCTTCGTGGTCGCCGCGTTGAAGTGGGCGAGATCCTCCGGAGTCCACCAGTTGCGCACCGCGCCGGTGGAGTCGAAGGCGCTGCCTTCGCTGTCAAAAGTGTGGCTGATCTCGTGACCGATAATGGAACCGATGGCGCCATAGTTGGCCGCCGCGGGCGCGTCGGGATCAAAGAAGGGCGGCTGCAGGATTGCCGCCGGAAAGTTGAGCGCGTTCTGCAACGGCAGGTTGACGGCGTTCACCGTCTGCGGCGTCATGGACCACTCTTTCTTATCGACCGCGCCTCCCAACCGGTTGAGGTCGCGATGATATTCAAACAGGCTGCCGCGCCAGAGGTTGCCGAGGATGTCATCGGGCTTGATCTCCAGCGCCGCGTAATCGCGCCAGGTCTCCGGGTAGCCCACGCCCACATACAGCGTGTTGAGCTTAGCCTGGGCCTCGGCCCTGGTTGCGGGAGCCATCCAATCCAATGCGTCGATGCGTCTGCGGAAAGCCGCGATGATGTTGGCGACCATGGCCTGGGCGCGCGCCTTGGCCTCGGGTGAGAAGTAGCGCTGGGCGTAGCTCTGACCGACCTCATCGCCTAGCAGCGTGTTGACGACCCGCACGCCCCGCTGCCAGCGTGGGCGCTGCTGCGGCGTGCCGGAGAGAGTCAGTCCGAAGAAAGCGAAGCGCTCGCCGGCAAAGGCCTTGGGCAGCACGGCGGAGTACGCTTCGATGAGGTGAAAGGCCAGCCAGTCTTTCCATGTATCCAGCGGCTCGGAGGCGACGAGAGCGGATTCCGCGGTGAACGCTTCGGGCTGCCAGACGGTGAAATTCATTGGCCTGTCGAGGCCGGCGGCGCGGAAGAACTCAGCCCAGTCAAGACCCGGCGCCTTGACCGGGAAATCGGCTTGCGTCCAGGTGTTGTCCGCCTTGGTCACGTCTTCATTGGCGGCCAGGCTGGTGTGCTTCTCCGCAATGGCATGTTCGAGTGCGATGATTCGGGTGGCGCGGGCATCGCTCCCGGCGAACCCGGCGAGCTTCAAGATGGCGGCGACATGGGCCTGGTACTTGGTGCGGATGGCGCGCATGCGCTCGCTGCCGGCGAGGTAGTATTCGCGGTCCGGCAGCACCAGTCCGCCCTGCAGAAGATAGGCGCCGTAGTGGGCCGAGTCATGAAAGCCGGGAGCAACCCAGAGTCCGAACAGGTTCGCGGTGTGGAAGTTGGTGTTGTTCAACGGATCCACGTCGGCGCGGAGAGATTCTCCGAGGGCGCGCGCCAACTCGCGCTTGTCCTTGATCTGGCTGATGGAGTTGAGCTCGGGCGCGAGCGGGGTAAGGCCCTTGGCTTCAATCGCCGGCTCATTCATGAAGGAGTTGTAGAGGTCGGCGATCTTGCGGGCGCCGGTGCCAGGCGCGGCATTGGACTTGGCCGCTTCCTCAATGATCCCGGCGGTGCGCTTGGAACTGATGTCGTCCAGCGCGCTGAACACTCCGATGCGGTCACGGTCGGCTGGAAGCTCGGTGTGCTTGATCCACTCGCCATTGGCGAAGCGGTAGAAGTCGTCGCCGGGAATGACGGAGCGGTCCATGTGGCTGACGGCAATGCCGTGGGTTGCCGCCGGGGCTGGCTGCGCGACCGCGGCGAGCGAGCAGACGAGGGTGGCGCAGAGTGCGGCGCAGAGTGCGGCGAAGAACGAGGCATGGGCGAACTTGAGGTAATGTTTCATGGCTGCTCCCGGCATGATACCAACTTGGCAGCAACAAGTTTAGACGACCGCAAGCAGAGCTGGATAGGGCGGCTGGCGGGCTGGGGTGCAAATGAAAACGCCCCAGCCGGCGCCGGGGCGGAAGTTTGTGGCGGCGGGTTACTGAACCCGCTCGAACTGATAGCCGGAAGCGGCCAGCGCGGCAAGCAGGTTTTCGACATGCTCGTTGCCGCGGGTTTCCATCGTCATATCGATGGCCGAGTAGCCGAGATCGACGCCGAACTTGCGGTCGTAGGAGGTTTCCACGATGTTGGCGCGGTGGTCGGCCAGGACTCCGGTGAGGGTGTGCAGAGCGCCGGGGTAGTCTGGCAGATGGATGCGCAGGCGGATGAGGCGTCCGTCCTTGGCGAGGCCGCGCTCGATGATGCGCGAGAGGATGCCGACGTCGATGTTTCCACCACTGATGATGGCGGCGATGCGCTTGCCGGTGCAGTTGATCTTGTGATGCAGGATGGCGGCGACGGCAGCCGCTCCGGCGCCTTCGGCCACCGTCTTCTCGCGCTCCAGCAGAAGCAGAATCGCGCTGGCAATCTCTTCCTCTTCGACGGTGACAATTTCATCCACGTACTTTTGCACCATGGGAAAGGTGCGTTCGCCGGCGCGGCGCACGGCGATGCCGTCGGCCAACGTGGATGCCACCGGCAAGGTGACCAGGTGTCCGGCATCGATGGCGGCCTTCATGGAAGGCAGGCGCGAGCTTTGCACGCCGATTACCTGGATGCGCGGATTGATCTCCTTGAGCGCGCAAGCCATGCCGCTGATGAGACCTCCGCCGCCAATGGCCGTGATGACGATATCGATGTCGGGAGACTGGCTGAGCAATTCCAGGCCGAGCGTGCCCTGTCCGGCGATCACGGCATCGTCGTCGAAGGCATGGATAAAGGTAAGGCCGGATTCGACGGCGCGGCGTTTGGCCTCGTCGCAGGCTTCATCGTAGTTGGCGCCGTAGAGGACGACCTCGCCGCCGAAACGGCGGGTGGCCATGACCTTGTTCAGCGGCGTGGCCATCGGCATCACGATCTGGGCCGCGATGCCGCGCTTGCTGGCGTGGTAGGAGACGGCCTGGGCGTGGTTGCCGGCCGAAGCCGCAATCAATCCGCGATCCCGCTCTTCGGGCGTCAACTCCAGAATCTTGTTGAGCGCGCCACGCTCCTTGTAAGCCCCGGTCATCTGCAGGTTTTCCAGCTTCAGATACACCTTGTTGCCGGAGAGCTCGGAAAAGGTCTCCGAATACGAACACGGCGAAAGGAAAAGCGAATCGTGAATTCTCGCGTAGGCCTTGCGCACATCGTCCACTGTCACCATTGCTGCTGCCGCACTTGCGGACATGAGTTCTTTCCTGAATGCGATGCGCTTAGTCCAGAAGGCTTAAGAGGCTCGCGGTAGAATTCTTCCAGTATAAGCGATTCCGCGCGGCGCGCCGCTGGGGATGGCGATTCATGCCTCGGCGGAACGCAGATGGGCCCCCCGGCACCCGCTTGTACCCACTACATCCGGTACGAACCCCGGCAAACGGATCGGCGTCCACCCGCAGGCTCTGGGCGCTGCCAGAACGGAAAGACAATTCCGGCGATAAAGTCCGGCTCTGCTCCCGCCGATACTGTTCAACAGAATGAACCTGCTTTCCGTCAGAGGAGACATATGGCGCTGATTTGCTGGAGTACCGAATACTCGGTCGAAGTGGACTCGATTGACAAGCAGCATCAAAAGCTCTTTGCCATGCTGAACGGCCTGCATGATGCAATGAAAGTCGGCAAGGGCAGCCAGAGGGTGCCGCTCATACTGGGGGAACTTGTGCAGTACACTCGCGAGCACTTTGCCAGTGAGGAGAACCTGATGCTCCGGGCTGGTTATCCGGATTATGACCGGCACAAAGCCGAGCACGACAAGCTGACCAGAGACGTGATGCAAATGGTGCGGGATTTTGAGCAGGGAAAAATTGCGCTGACCATGGATCTGCAGGATTTCCTTCGCCAGTGGCTGCAGACGCACATTGTTTCCAGCGACAAGAAGTACACGGCGCATCTGCGGGCCGCGGGTATTCACTGACGCGCCACGATTGGTTCAAGGCAGTCCATTGGAGCGCGCTCTGGACCGCTGGCCACACAGCGCAAGAAAGGGAAAGCCGTGAATCTGGCCGCTGTATATTCTCGTACCATGGCATCCTGGCGCTTGGTGTTTGTGCACGCAGGCAAAGTGGTTCATTTCCTGACTCGCGCCCTGCTGATGTCCCTGGCGTTGACGGGCCTCACGCTGGCGTGGCTTTGCTGCTGGCTGGATCGCTTCCGCTCCAGCGGCGATGCCACAGGCTGGATCATCCCGGTGAAGGCGGCTGCCCCGCTTCCCGAACGTCACGCCACGGTGGTGCTTGCGGAGAGACATCAAAGCCAGCCGCGCACCATCGACAGCTTGATCCAGGAAAAGGGAGTGCGCGTGTGAAATTGCGGCCGGAAACCTCTCCCGGCCTTCTTTCGCATGCCGCGCCGGGCGGCAGAATCCGCGCCGGCAGCAGACCGAGCCGCTCGGCTCAATCAGATGCGTGACTGTCTGCGGGGCCTGGACGCAGTGGTCGTACTTTGATCAGGGATCAAAGGATACTGCTAATTTCTTGTTACGATGGTTGCTGCCCGCTCTCCGCCAGCACCGGGGCCGCTTGAAGATTTTCCGCATGCGGACAACACAAAGCATTGCCGCAGCAGGATTTCCTGCCCAGCGACATCCAATCCTGAACCTCACCTAGCCGCAGTTCTGACGAATCGCTTCGAAACATGCCGCCAAACCCGCCACGCCCCCGGAGGAGCTCACGTCTCCGCGGGCCGCCCACCAGCCAGCTCTCTCAAACTTAAGGTCTTAGAACGATTGGCAAAAAAATCCCAAAAAGTAATTTCGCTCTTGACAGACGTCGGAATGGGAATAGACTGGACCGAAGTGGAGCAAAAGGGTCTGTAGTGGATCAACTTCACTTACAGCCGACTCCGAATTTACCTTCAACCTTTCTACTGGCGTAGCCAGATTGATCGCTCAGCCCACGAAAGGGCTTTTAAATGTTCCGAGGCAATTGCCCAACCCGACTGGATGAAAAGGGCCGCCTCAAGATGCCTGCCGACTTCAAGCATGAAATCGACAGGAGTTATGATGGGAAATTCTACATCACCAGCATTGATGGAGCTGTTATCCAACTGTATCCCCTGAAGGAATGGGAAGCGGTGGAGGAGCGGGCGGCTAGCCAGCCCATCTCGAACAAGGCGGTACAGAAGTTTCTAAGTACCACCAGCTATTACGGGCAAGTTGTGGAAATGGACGGCCAAGGCCGGCTGACGATTGCCGAGTGGCTTCGCACCAAGTTCGGATTGAAGGGTGAGGTTGCGGTGGTCGGCAAGTTGAAGCACATCGAGATCCGGGTGATGGAAGATTTCGGCCGTGATGTGGAGAACAATCCGCTTACGCCGGAAGATCTGGATGAATTGATGCGGGCCGGAATTTAGTGGATGGACTGCGGTATGGAGTCCGATAGCGGTGCAGGCGCCCTGACGGGCGCGCATGGCAAAAAAGAATTCAGCCATGCACCAGTTCTCTTAAATGAGGTAATCGACTTCCTGGCCGTTAAGCGCGGAGGAAGCTATATCGATGCCACGGTTGGATTGGCTGGACATAGTTTGGCCCTCGCCACATTGCTTGGTCCCGAGGGCAGGCTGACCGGCTTCGATAAAGACACGAACGCGCTGGAAATGGCACGGCAACGGCTCACGGCCCCGGCGGGGCGGGAGCAGGACTGGCCCGAGATTGTGCTGCACCATGCGTCCTTCGCCGAGATGGCGAAGCTGGTGACGCCCGGCAGCGCCGATGGCGTACTCGCCGATCTGGGCGTCAGTTCGATGCAGTTTGACGATGCCGGCCGGGGATTCAGTTTTCAGGCGGATGGTCCGCTCGATATGCGCATGAACCCGCATGCCGAGTTGTCCGCCGATCAAGTGGTAAACCAGTTCGGCGAGAGCAATCTTGCTGACTTGATTTACGAATTCGGTGAGGAAAGGAGGTCACGGAGGTTTGCCAGAGCCATTGTACGGGCACGGCCGATAAAATCGACCGCTCATCTAGCACAAGTCATATCGGCCGCCGCCCGGCCAATGAATCAAACCCGAGGCAAAGGCATTCATCCCGCGACCCTGACGTTCCAAGCTATCCGGATTTACGTGAATCGCGAACTGGAGGACTTGCGGGCGCTGCTGCAGAGCGCGCCCCAGGTGGTTAAGGCGGGTGGAAGGCTGGTGGTGATCAGCTTCCACTCGCTGGAAGACCGCATGGTGAAGGATGCCATGCGGGACGGAGCCCGCGATGGCGTGTGGGAGCCATTGACCAGGAAGCCGGTGATTGCCTCCGCCGAAGAGACGGCGGAAAACTGGCGGGCGCGTTCGGCGAAGTTACGCGCCGGGGTGCGGATGGAAGTTCGCGGGCGCGCCGGAAATAGATAGATTTTTTGTAACTGTTCTTCGCATCATGTGGAAAAACCTGTGCATGCTGTGGAGAACTCTGGAAAAGCAGGGAGTGGGACATGGCGATCTGGGCAGCGGCACTGCCGCAAAGGATGAACCGAACATTACAGAACACGTCTCCGGCCGCCCCGCGCCGGTACATGCCCGGGGCCCCCGAGATTTACTTTCACAAGGCGATCGACAACTCGCGCCTGGTGCGCTCGGCCGATCCGGCGCGGAAACGCGAAATGCGTTTCTTCACCACGGCCGTGGTGGTTTGCTTCCTGATGGCGCTGGTCTATCTCTTCCAGCACTGCAGCTCGATTGAGTACGGTTACAAGATCGAGGATCTGCGCGCCCGGCGGGACCAGATGGCGGATGTCAATCGCACCTTGAAGCTGGAAGAAGCCACGTTGAAAGATCCGGAGAGGATTCATGCCCTCGCGCTCGACATGGGCATGGCCCTGCCTTCGGTTGGGCAGGTGCAGCGGATGGACGACACGGGCGCGATGGATAGCGGCGCTCCGGTGATGGCTCGCGCCAATAACATTTCGGTCGTTTCGGTTCCCAACTAAGTACAGGTTTGAACCTGGGTTACGGCGCATGACGGCTTTGGTGCGGGTTTTGCACAACCAGCGCCTGTACGGGCCGTCATCGCTGTTATACCTTGGACAGGTGCAGTCTTCCGTCATTCCTCCAGTAATCCGGCGCGTCCAGCGCCTTGTTCCAGTTTTCTGGAGAGCGCTTCGTGGCTCCGGTTCGGCCGGCATTTCCAGTTTTTGCGCAGGGGACGATCCAGGCTCCCCGGCGCTGCGGGTGTAAGCGATGGCGGCAGGCGGCAAGGCTCCAATCAGCGTCAAGTCGCGTCTCCTCAAGTTTGGCGTATTCCTATTTATCTGGGCCGTCATCATCGTCGCGCGGCTGATCATTCTGCAGGTGCTGCACTATGGAGAATGGGTGCAGCGGGCGCAGCGCCAGCAACAGCGCACCGTGGAAGTCTCGCCGCAACGCGGCATCATCTACGACCGGAACGGACAGGAACTGGCGATGACCGTGCAAGTCGATTCGGTCTTTGCCGTGCCCAGCGAAATCCACGACCAGAAGACGACCGCGGAGTTGCTGGGAACGGTGATCGGCGAAGACCCGGACAGCGTGCTGGAGCGCATGCAGTCACAGAAAAACTTTGCCTGGGTCGCCCGCAAGGTGGATGGCGACACTTCCGAGCGCATTAAAGCGCTGGGGCTGCGCGGGATTTATTTTCAGAAGGAACTGAAGCGCTTTTATCCCAAGCGCGCGCTGGCCGCCCAGGTGCTTGGCTACGTGGGTATGGAAGACACGGGGCTGGCCGGCATCGAGCATCTCTACCAGAACCAGTTGAATGGGGTGAAGGGCCGCGTGGTGATCACCATGGACGCGCGGCGCAAGTGGTTCGGACACATGGAGCATCCGCCCGAGCCGGGTTCGAACGTGGTGCTGACCATCGACGAGAAAATCCAGTTCATCGCCGAACAGGAACTGGAACGGGCGATGGAGGAAACGAAAGCTTCCAGTGGCACCGTGGTGGTGCAGAACCCGCGCACCGGAGAAATTCTTGCGTTGGCGAATGCGCCGTCGTTCAATCCGAATCTCACCCACGAAATTACGCCGGACAAGTTGAAGAACCATGCCCTGAGCGACGTCTATGAGCCGGGCTCGGTGTTCAAGACGGTCACCTATTCCTCGGCCTTCGAGGAAAAGCTGGCCAGTCCGGAAGAGGTCATCAACTGCGATCCCGGCTACATCATCATAGGCGGAATCCGCATCCGCGATTCGCACCATATCGGCACGGTCACCCTGGAGAAGGCGTACGCGCAGTCGAGCGACGTGGGCGCGGTGAAGATGGCCCTGCGTCTAGGTCCGGAGCGCTTCTACAAACACATGCAGTTGTATGGCTTCGGACAGCTTACAAACGTGGAACTGCCGGGCGAGACGCGCGGCCTGGTGCGCAATCCCAGCAAATGGGCGGCCTCTTCGATTGGCTCGATGGCCATTGGACAGGAGATCGGAGTTACGCCGCTGCAGGTGGTTTCCATGATGTCTTCGATTGCCAACGACGGGGTTTACTCGGTGCCGCGCATCGTCGCCGGAGTTACGCCGCCCAACCAGGGGTACCAGCGCATCGAGTTTCATCCCCAGTCGCAACGCCGCGTCCTGTCGTCCTACACCGCGGCCATCATGCGGCGTCTGACCGAAGAGGTGGTGCTGGAAGGTACCGCGCGCCGCGCCATTCTCGATGGCTACACTTCGGCGGGAAAGACGGGCACGGCGCAGAAGATCGACCCGCGCACCCACGCCTATTCAAAGACGGATTATGTTGCCAGCTTTGTGGGTTTTGCCCCGGTCAACAATCCCGCGCTGACGATTGCGGTGATTCTGGATTCGCCGCGCGGGCTGCACCAGGGTGGGCAGGTTTCCGCGCCCGTGTTCAAGCGGGTTGCCGAACAGGTGCTGGCCTACTACGGCGTGCCGCACGACGTGGAACCGAAGAACAGTTCGGCGCGGCGCTTGCTGGTGGCCCACGCCGCCGAGGGCGATAGCGAAGATGCACAGCCGCACGTGCCCGGGCAGACGCTGGAGCTTGAAAACGCGACCGCCCCTGAAACCGCTTCAGCCGCGGTGAAACCGGCGCCGCCGGAGGCGCTGGCGTCCGCCGCGCAGGCCTTGCGGCCGCCCGCTCCAGCGCCGATTGATGCTCGCGGCGGCACCGTGGTCCTCGATGTGGGAGGTGGTTCCACGGTACCATCACTGCTGGGCCTTTCCATGCGGGGGGCCATCGAGTCGGCGCGTAAAGCGGGATTTGAATTACAGATCGTGGGCAGCGGAACGGCACGCGAGCAGCTGCCGCCGGCAGGCGCTTACCTGCCGCCGGGCTCGAAGATTGCAGTTCGTTTCTCGCGCTAGAGATCGCCTGCCGGGCTTCGCGGCCGGGTACGCGGCAACAGAAACCGCTCCGGCCGCAGGCGCCGGGGCAGGTATTGGACGGATTGCTGTGATGAACTTTCTGGATCTTCTCGACGGCGCGGAGGTGCTCTCAGAGCGGGGCGATTGCCCGGTGAAGGGGCTGGACTACGACTCCCGCCGGGTGCGGCCCGGGTGGACCTTTGTCGCCATGAAGGGCGAAAGCACGGACGGCAATCGTTATATTGACGCCTCGATTGCGGCGGGAGCCGCGGCGGTGGTCACGGATTCCGCGGATGAGGTGCCGCGCGCTGGCGTGGCCTGGGCGGTGGTGTTGCACGGACGGCGGGCGCTGGCGCGATTGAGCGCTAATTTTTATAAGCGCCCGGGGGAGCGGCTGCGCGTGACCGGCATTACGGGAACCAACGGCAAGACCACGACCACATTCATCGTGGAGTCGATTCTGGCCTCCGCCGGGCGCAGGAACGCGCTGGTTGGCACCGTCGAGTATCACCTGCCGGGAGAGGTTCTTGCCGCGCCGCACACGACGCCGGAGTCCCTGGAACTCAACCAGATCTTCGCCCGCGCGCTGGCTCGCGGCGCCAGCGAAGCGGTGATGGAGGTTTCCTCGCACGCGCTGCAACAGGGGCGCGTTTTCTGCATCCCATTCGACGTTGCCGTCTTCACCAACCTGACCCAGGACCACCTCGACTATCACGGTACGATGGCGGAATATTTTGCCGCCAAACGGATTCTGTTTGAAGGTTCCGGCACCGAACCGCCGCGCGCGGCGGTGGTAAACCTGGACGATGAGTACGGGCGTAACCTGGCCCAGTTTTCACGCCGCCGCTCCGCGGGGTTCAGCTATGGCCTCGAGCAGGGAGACTTCCACGCGGAGCACCTGGAGATGACGCCGCAGGGAAACAGTTTTACGCTCGCCACTCCGGATGGCCCCATCGAGCTGCGCTCGCCGCTGGTGGGCCGGGTGAATGTGTACAACGTGCTGGCGGCTTGTGCAGCGGCCTATGCGCGCGGCTGCACGCCGGAGCAGATCGCTCGGGGCATTGCGGGAATCAGCCGGGTTCCGGGACGCTTTGAGCGAGTGGACGAAGCGCAGCCCTTTGCGGTTGTGGTGGACTACGCGCACACCGACGACGCGCTCGAGAACCTGATCCGCCTGGCGCGCGACTTTGCCCGGCGCGGCAACGGGCGGGTGATTACCGTCTTCGGATGCGGCGGGGATCGCGATCGCGGCAAGCGGCCAAAGATGGGACGCGCCGCCGGAGCGGGAAGTGACTTCGTGGTCGTCACCTCGGATAATCCGCGCAGCGAAGACCCGTTGGCGATCATCCAGGAATCGCTGGTTGGACTGCGCCAAACCAGCACGCGCTTTGTGGCCGAACCCGACCGCCGCAAGGCCATTGCGCTTGCCCTGGCGGAAGCCAAGGCGGGAGACATCGTTCTGCTGGCGGGTAAGGGACACGAGCGCACCCAGACCACGCGCGAAGGCGTCTGTCCGTTCGACGATCACCAGGTGGCGAGCGAAGAACTGAACCGCATCGGATACAGCCGAGGAGGCGCACGCTCATGAAGCTCCCGTTGAGCAGGATCGCGGAATTCACCCAGGCGAGCGGCAAGTTCGATCACGAAGCGGTTGCCGAGGGTTACTCGATCGACACGCGGACGTTGCAACCGGGCGACCTGTTCTTCGCCATCAAGGGCGAGCGCCAGGATGGCCATGAGTACGTGGCAGCGGCTCTACAGGCGGGCGCCGTGGCGGCGGTGATTTCCCGCGACCAACTCTCCGGCTTCACGGATACGTCACGGTTGATGGTGGTTGACGAGACCACCGAGGCGCTGCAGCATCTGGGCGCGGCGGTGCGGCGGCTGTGGGGCAAGAAGCTGATCGGGGTGACCGGCTCGGCCGGCAAGACTACCACCAAGGATTGCATTGCGCATGTGCTGGGCGCGCGATTCCACGTTTTGAAATCGCTCGGTAATCTCAACAATCATTTTGGACTGCCCATGCAGTTGTTGCGCCTGGAGGCCCAGCACGACATGGCGGTGATTGAGATGGGCATGTCGCACGCGGGAGAGATCACCAGGCTGGCGCGGATTGCGGCGCCCAGCGAAGGCGTGGTCACCAACATCGGTCTGGCCCATCTGCAAAATTTCGGCAACCAGGATGGCATCGCCCGCGCCAAGTATGAGTTGGTCGAAGCGCTTCCCGCCGGAGGGCATGTGTTTCTCAATGCCGACGATCCCTATGTCTGCCAGTTCGGGCGCGACTTTCACGGCAAGGTCACGCTCTACGGCATTCAGCATCCGTGCGACTACCGCGCCCAGAGTATTGCGTTGCGCGGCGTGCTGGGTTCGGAGTTTGAGGTGGTTGGCCCTGGTTTCCGGGAGCCCGCGATGATGCCGCTGATGGGACGCCACAACCTGCTCAATGCGCTGGCGGCGGTTGCCGTGGCTACCGAGCATGGCGTCAGTCCCTGCGACGCGGTGGCCAGTCTGGCCTCGCTCAGCGCCGGCGACAAGCGCGGACAGGTGCGCGAAGTGCGCGGCGCAATCCTCATCAACGATTGCTACAATTCCAATCCCCAGGCCCTGGACGGCATGGTTGCAGTTCTGGCGCAGACGCCGGCGCGGCGGCGCATTGTGATCGCCGGCGAAATGCTGGAACTTGGGCCCGGCGCGCCGGAATTGCATCGCGCGTGCGGGCGCCAGATGGCATTGCTCAAGGTCGATTACGTGGTGGGCGTGCGCGGCAACGGCGAATTCATCGCCGCCGGCGCGGCCTCGTCCGGCGTGGCTGCCGAGTTCGTGGAAACTCCCGAGCAGGCGGGTGAGTGGCTGGCGCGCAATCTGCGCGAAGGGGATGCGGTGCTGCTGAAGGCCTCGCGCGGCGTGGGCCTGGAGCGTGCGCTGACGGTATTTGAGGCACTCGGAAAAACTTAGTTCAACCGCGGGCTCGAACCCGCGCCATGATCGAGGACCCATTGCTCTATTGGCTCTTGTACGAGTACATTTTTCGCCACTTCAACGTGGGGCCATTCCGGATCTTTCGCTACCTGACGTTTCGCACGGCGTTTGCCAGTTTGACCGCGCTCTTCATGGCGCTGATCATCGGACCTTCGGTGATTCGCCGCCTGCGTGAATTCCAGATCGGCCAGTATATCCGGGAAGACGGGCCGCGTTCGCATCAGAAAAAAGCGGGTACGCCGACCATGGGAGGACTGCTGATCGTGGTCTCCATTGTGCTGCCCACGCTGCTGTGGTCAGACCTGTCCAACAAGTTTGTCTGGCTGGCCGTGTTCTCCACCCTTGCCTTCGGCGCCATCGGTTTTTCGGATGACTATCTGAAGGTTGTGCACAAACAGAACCTGGGGCTGAACGGACGCAGCAAGTTGCTGTTGCAGACCCTGGTTGCGTTCGTGATCGCCGTGGCGCTGATTCTTTTGCAGGCCCGTGGCTTGTACTCCACCCACCTGATGGTGCCGTTTTTCAAGCGAATCCGTCCGGACCTGGTGGTGGGCGCCCTGACCCGCGATCCACACCTGTGGCCTATAGCATTTCTACCCTTCATTATCTTCGTGATCTTCGTTTTGGTGGGCTCGACCAACGCCGTCAACCTCACCGACGGACTCGACGGACTGGCGATCGGATGCACCCTGATTGCCGCCGGCGCCCTGGCGGTGCTTACCTACCTCAGCGGCAACGTGGTTTTCTCAGACTATCTTGAGTTGCAGAAAATGCCGCAGGTGGGCGAGTTGACGATCTTCTGCGGCGCCATGGTTGGCGCCTCGATCGGCTTCCTCTGGTACAACACGCATCCGGCGGAGGTGTTCATGGGCGACGTGGGCTCGCTGGCCCTGGGTGGCGCCATCGGCACGGTTGCGGTCATCATCAAGCAGGAGTTGCTGCTGCCCTTTATCGGCGGAATCTTTGTGCTGGAAGCGCTCTCGGTCATTCTGCAGGTGGGCTCATTCAAGCTGCGCGGCAAGCGCATTTTTCTGATGGCGCCACTGCATCATCACTTTGAACAGTTGGGCTGGTCCGAGTCCAAGGTGATCGTGAGATTCTGGATCGGTTCGCTGATCTTCGCTTTGTTCGCCCTCACCACGCTGAAATTGAGGTAAGTTGAAAGGCAGGCTGCTCGAAGGCAGGAAAGGACCCATGGAAGTCAAAGGCAAACGAGTTCTGGTGGTTGGGCTGGGCAAGTCGGGCGTGGCCTCGGCGCTGTTCCTGGAGTCGCGCGGCGCACGCGTTACCGTCAGCGACGCCAAGAGCGAGGACCAACTGCGCGATGAGATTCCCGCGCTGCTGGATCGCGGCATCACGGTGGAAACCGGCAAGCACGGCGAGCGCACCTTCCGCGACCAGGAGCTGATCGTGGTCAGTCCCGGCGTCCCCAGCGAAGTCGGCCCGCTGGAACATGCCCGCCGCCTGGGCATTCCGGTCATCGGTGAAATCGAGCTGACGGCACGCTTCCTGCAAGGGAAAATCGTGGCCATCACCGGCTCCAATGGCAAGACCACCACCACCACGCTGACCGGCGAAATCATCGCCTCCGGCGGACGCAAGACACTGGTTGGGGGAAACATTGGGACGCCGGCGATCACCTTTGTCGAGCACTCCTCGCCGGATACCTGGGTGGTGCTGGAGATTTCCAGCTTCCAGTTGGAGTCGATTGAGACCTTCCGGCCGCATATCTCGGCCATACTCAACGTCACTCCCGACCACCTCGACCGGCACGGCTCCATGGAGAACTACATTGCGGCCAAGAGGCGCATCTTTGAGAACCAGACGGAGGAGGACTACGCGGTTCTCAACGCCGATAACGAAATCACCCGCCGCCTGGCCGCGGGATTGAAGCCACAGGTGCTCTGGTTCAGCCGGCAGCATACGGTGGAGCGCGGCGCGTTTGTGCGAGACGATGCCATCGTCTTTCGCGACGGCGGAGACGTCGAGATCATGCCGCTCTCCGAGATTGCATTGAAGGGCGCGCACAACGTGGAAAACGTGCTGGCCGCCGTCGCCATCGGCATGGCAGCCGGCGTGGAGCCTTCGGCGATTCGCCGCGCAGTCAAGGATTTTCGCGCCGTGGAGCATCGCCTGGAGTACGTTGCCACGCTGCGCGGGGTGGAGTACTACAACGATTCCAAGGCCACCAACGTGGATGCGACGATCAAGGCTCTGGAATCTTTTTCCGCGAACATTCACCTGATTCTGGGCGGCAAGGACAAGGGCAGCGACTATGGCGAACTGATCCCGCTGATCACCGGGCGGGTGAAGCGCGTCTATACCATCGGCGCGGCCGCGGCCAAAATCGAATCGCAGATCGGCAACTCGGCTTCGGTCATCAGCGCGCAGACGCTGGAGTCGGCCGTGCGAAAAGCCGCTGACCAGGCGGTCGCGGGCGATATCGTGCTGTTGGCCCCGGCCTGCGCCAGCTTTGACCAGTTCCCCAGCTACGAGCACCGGGGACGGGTCTTCAAGGAACTGGTGCAATCCCTGGCGGCTTTGCAGTCCGGCGTCGCCCGGCAGCGGAGGACACTAGTGGCCAAGCGGGTCAGCGTCGATCGATGGCTGTTCGCCATTATCGTAGTGATGGTCTTCGCCGGACTGGTCATGGTCTTCAGCGCTTCGGCCATTGTCGCCAAGGAAAAGTTCGGCTCGGAGACGGAATTCCTCCGCAAGCAGATTATTTACGCTGTCATCGGCCTGGGCGCCATGTACGGCTTCATGAAGCTGGACTACCGCAAGCTCAATCGCCCGGCGCTGGTCTTCACCACCTTGGGTGTCACTTCGCTGTTTCTGGCGGCGGTGTTCTTCCTGGACCGCTCCCACAATACCCATCGCTGGATCAAACTCGGCATTCTCTCCTTTCAGCCGTCTGAATTCGCCAAGCCCGCGATCATTCTTTTCATGGCTCACTTTCTGGAGAGCCGCCTGCGCTCGATTACCGACCTGCGCCATACCTTGTTGCCGGCGGTGGCTCCCACGGCCATCTTCTGCGTGTTGATCGTGGCTCAGCCCGACCTGGGAACCGCCATGACCTGCGCGTTTATCACCGCCGCCATCCTCTTTATCTGCGGCATGGAATGGAAATATTATGCGTACGCATTGGCGCTTGCGGCCGTGCCGCTCTACTTCCTGCTCTTCCGCACCCCGTGGCGCGCCCGCCGCATGGTCGCCTTCGTCCATCCGTTTGCGGACCCGCAGGGAGCCGGCTTCCACATCATCCAATCGCTGATTGCCGTGGGTACCGGGGGGCTCACCGGGCTGGGTCTGATGGAGGGTAAACAGAAGCTGTTCTACCTGCCCGAACCGCAGACGGACTTTATCTTTGCCGTGGTTTCCGAGGAGCTGGGACTGATCGGAGCGATCTGTTTTGTGGCGGCATTCGCATTTTTCTGCTTCCGGGGATTGCGCGCGGCCTGGAATACGCGCGACAATTTTGCACGCCTGTTGGCCACCGGCATCACGGCGATGGTTGGCATCCAGGCTTTCTTTAACATCAGCGTAGTGCTCGGACTGCTCCCCACCAAGGGAATTCCGCTGCCGTTTATTTCCTACGGCGGATCGTCGCTCATTGTCACACTGGCCAGCGTGGGAGTGCTGCTCAACATTACCCAGCAAACGGACTGACATGAAAATTATATTTGCCGGGGGCGGCACTGGGGGCCACGTAATTCCGGCCCTCGCCATTGCGGAAGTGCTCCGCGATGGGGGACACGAAGTCGCATTCGTGGGCAGCGCTCGCGGCATGGAGACGCGCCTGGTTCCGAAGGCCGGGTTTCCGTTGTTTCTGGTCAGGATCGGCGCGATCAACCGCGTGAGCCTTGCCACCCGTTTGCGCACCCTTGCGGGTTTGCCCTGGTCCGTGTTCACCGCGCTGCTCATCCTGCGCCGCTTCCAGGCGCAAGTCGTCATCGGAGTGGGCGGCTACGCGGCGGCTCCGGCAACCGTGGCGGCGGTGCTGTTGCGCATCCCGTTGCTGCTGTTTGAGCCCAACGTGGTTCCCGGTTACGCCAACCGCGCGGTGGCCCGCTTTGCCGCCAACGCCGCGGTTCATTTCGAACAGACCGGAAAATGCTTCCGCCGCTTCGAGGTGACGGGAGTTCCGGTGCGCCCAGCTTTTTTCTCCCTGCCCGCGCGGCGCAACCGGAATCCAAGTTTGTTGGTTTTCGGTGGGAGCCAGGGAGCGCACACCCTGAACCGCATCGTGCGCGACTCGGCGGCCGAGCTGCTTGCGCGCTTTCCGGATCTGAACATTGTTCACCAGACCGGCAACCGCGAGTTCTTCGATTCCTGCGCCTACTACAAGAAAAAACAGATTCCAGTGGAAGCGCGCTCCTACATTGACGATATGCCGCAGAGCTTTGCGGACGCCGATCTGATCGTCTGCCGCGCCGGCGCCTCCACGGTAGCCGAGATCGCAGCCGCGGGCAAGTGCGCCCTGTTTGTGCCGTTTCCCGGAGCCGCTGACGATCATCAACTGCGCAATGCGGAATTGCTCGAACAGGCCGGCGCGGCGCTGCTGATTCCGGAGAGCGAGTTGACCACCCAGCGGTTTGTAACCGAGGTGGCAGCGCTGTTCGACGCCCCGTCGCAAATGGCGGCGATGGGCGCCAAAGCCCGCACCATGGCGCATCCGGATGCCGCCGCCCACATCGCGGAGATGGCGCTCAGCCTGGCAGGGAAGTCTCTATAAAGCCAGGTATTCGCGGATATACTCGCTGCGGGAGTTGGCGATTTCAGCCGCGTCCCCCTCGAATAAGCTCTTGCCGTCCTTGAGCACTAGAAAGGTGGTTTTCGAGTCCCAGTCCCAGCCGCGCGGCACCTCGACCATCTTGCTCTTTTCCTTGTTGAAATAGTGCGTCGCCATGGTGAAGGCATCCTGCAGGCGGTGGGTCACCAGCAGGGCGCTGGTTTTGTACACGTCGCGCTGCTTCACCAGCAACTCCACGATGGTGGTAGAAGTGACCGGGTCCAGTCCGGCGGTGGGCGAATCGTAGAGCAACACCTCGGGGTTGGAGACGATGGCGCGCGCGATTGCCACCCGGCGTCTCATGCCGCCGGAGAGCTCGGCGGGAAACAGCTTCAGGGTGTGCTCCATTTCGACGAAGCGCAGCGCTTCCAGAACGCGCTGTCGGATTTCGGCTTCGGGAACCTTTTCCTCGTTCAGGCGAAACGCGACGTTGTCTTCCACCGTCAGCGAATCAAACAGCGCCGACTCCTGGAAAACCATTCCGATGCGGCGGCGCAGTTCGAACAGTTGCGTCTCGCGCATCGCCGTCACTTCCTCGCCCAGCACGATGATGCGCCCGCTGTCGGGACGCAACAATCCGAGGGTGAGTTTGAGAATGGTTGTCTTGCCGGTACCGGCTACCCCGAGCAGCACCTTGGTTGCACCATGTTCGAGCTCAAACGAGAGGCCGTCGAGGACGACCTGCGCGTCAAAGCGCAGGCTCACATCCTCGAAAACCACAGCCTTCGCCGTCGCGTTCTGGCCGGTCTCACTCATGGTTTATAGAGGCCCCAGCAGCACCATCAGCAGGCGGGTTACGACGAGATCGACAGCCAGGATGAAAACGCTGGCGGCGACCACGGCCTGGGTGGTGGCGCGGCCCACGCCCTGGGTGCCTCCCTTGGCGCTCAACCCGTAGTAGCAGCCCACGGTGGCGATGATGAAGCCGAACAGCACCGGCTTGATCAGTCCCATGAAGATATCGGCGTAACGAAGCGTCTGCCAGGCCGAAGTCCAGTACTCGTTCAGATCCAGGCGCAGCAGCAGGCGGGCAATCATGGAGCCGCCGGCCAGGCCTACCAGGTCGGAGAGGATGGTGAGGAAGAACAACATGAACATGGTGGCCGTCAGCCGCGGCGTTACCAGCTTGCGGATGGGATCGGTTCCCAGGGCGCGCATGGCGTCAATCTGTTCCGTCACCTGCATGGAGCCCAGTTCGCTGGCCATGCCGCTGGAGTTGCGTCCCGCCACCATCAGGCTGGTGAGCACCGGCCCCAACTCGCGCACCATCGACATGGAAACCAGTTGCCCGGTAAAAGAAAGAGCGCCGAAGCGCGCCAGCGAATTTGCGCTCTGCAGGGCCAGCACGGCGCCGGTGAAGAACCCGGTGAGGATTACGATCGGCAGCGAACCCACGCCGATGATGTCCATCTGCTGCACAATGTCGCCCGGGTAGCGCGGATGACTGGCCAGATTGGCGAGCGAGCGCCAGGAGAGGATGGAATACTCCTGCACCGCCAGAACACTGTCTTTCGCGTATTCGGTAAGCGAGAATGCCATTCGGTATGGGACGCTATCTCTCAGGGTATCGGCGTGGCACTGCAGCGACTATATCAAAACGCCGGAGGAAACATCTATCGGAGCCGGAGCCGGTTATTCTCTTTGGCCGCGCCGCTTGATCTCGATATTGAGCCGCTTGATTTTCTGGTTGAGGGTGGAGAGCGGCACGTGGAAACGCTCGGCAGCCTCGGTCTGGTTCCATCCGCATCGCTCCAGCATGGCCGCAATCACGCGGCGCTCGCAGTCTTCGACGATTTCAAACAGCGATGCATCGGGCTTGGTGGCGATGAGCGGCAGGGTGTCCGGGCGGCTCACGATGTCTTCTGGAAACAGGTCGGCGGTGATGACCGGATGGGCCGAGAGCACGACGGCGCGCTCGATGGCGTTTTCCAGCTCGCGCACGTTGCCCGGCCAGGCGTAGTCCATCAGGGCGCGCAGCGCGTCCGGACCCAGTTTGCGCGCGGGTTTTTCGTTCTCCGCGCAATATTTGTCAAGGAAGTGGTCGGCCAGCAGGGGAATGTCTTCCTTGCGATGGCGCAGCGGCGGCAGATCGATGGTGATGACGTTGAGGCGGTAGTAGAGGTCTTCGCGGAACCTGCCTTCCTTGACCGCCTGCCGCAACTCGCTGTTGGTGGCGGCGATGACGCGCACGTCCACCTGGATTTCCTGCACTCCGCCCAGGTGCATGAAGCGTTTATCCTGCAGCACCCTCAGCAACTTGGCCTGCGTCTCGGTTGACATGTTGCCGATTTCGTCCAGGAAGATGGTGCCGCGGTCGGCCATCTCGAACAGGCCCTTCTTGGCGCTGACCGCGCTGGTGAAGGCGCCCTTGACGTGGCCGAACAGGGTCGAATCCAGCAGGTCGCTGGGCATGGAACCGGTGTTGACCGGGACAAAGGGACGGTCTTTGCGCGGCGAGTTGGCGTGAATCGCTTTTGCGATCAGCTCTTTGCCGGTGCCACTTTCGCCCTGCAGCAGGATGGTGGAGCGCGAGGGAGCCACCTGCGCCACCAGATCGAAGGTGCGCAGCATGAGCTCGCTTTTGCCGATGATGCTTTCAAAGTTGTAGCGCTGCTTGAGCTGGCGCTTGAGCTGGATGTTTTCCTCTTGCACCCGCTTGCGCCCGATGGCGGCGCGCACGTCGGCTTGCAGCTTCTCATTGGTCCATGGCTTGGCGATGAAGTTTACGGCGCCGCCCTGGATGGCGGCCACGGCGTTTTCCGGCGTGGCGTAGGCGGTTAGCATGATGACCGCCATCTCCGGATCGCGCTCGCGGATCTCGGTCAGGACTTCCAGGCCATTGCGGCCGGGAAGCTGAAAATCCAGAAGAATGAGATCGAATGCCTGCGTATCCAGAAGGCTGAGTCCCTCTTCGCCGTCCTGCGCGTTCACAACCTCGTAACCGTCCTCTTCCAGCAGAATCTGGAGTGATTCGCGGATCGCGGCTTCGTCGTCGATAATCAGCACCCTGCCCGCGTTGGACGCCTCCAGCGGAGGGGAACTGCGCTTCACTGTCACCAGGTCAGACATGGACTTCCTTTCTCGACATGGGGAACTCCATAAAGAAACTCGTACCCTCGCCGGGGCGGCTCTCCACGCGAATTTTGCCGGCGTGTTCCTGGATGATGCCGTAGGTCACCGCCAGCCCCAGCCCGGTGCCGCCGCTGCCTCCCTGCTTGGGCCGGGTCTTGGTGGTAAAAAACGGATCGTAAATACGATGAATGTGCTCGGGAGCGATGCCGGTTCCGGTGTCGATCACATGCACCCGCACTCCGTGCTGGTGCACGGTGCGGACCGTCAGAGTGCCGCCGAGGGGCATGGCGTCCTTGGCGTTCAGAAACAGGTTCAGAAAAACCTGTTGCAGCTTTCCCTGGTTACCGTGGATCTGCGGCAGGTCCGGCTGCAATTCGCCAACCACCCGGATGCGCGATGTTTTGAACTGGTGATCCAGAAGGGCCAGCGTGTCATGCACGATGCGATTCAAATCGACGCTGCCGAATTCGGTGCCGCTGGTACGCGAGAAGTTGAGCAGGTTGTTGACGATCTCCGAGGCGCGGAAGGTTTGCTTGGTGATCTTGTCCAGCAGCGCGGAGCGCTTCTCATCGCCCTGCAACTGCTTGGCCAGCAGCTGCGCATAAGAACTGATGACGGCCAGTGGAGTATTGACCTCGTGCGCCACTCCGGCGGCCAGCAATCCGATCGAGGACATCTTGTCGGCCTGCGCCAGTTGCGCCTCCAGGTCGATGCGCTCGGTGATGTCGTCGACGATGACCAGCCGTCCCACCATGCTGTAGTCCTTGCTTACCAGCGGAGCGATGGCCGCGTTGACCACCCTGGTGTCTCCGGCCGTGGTGCCCAGGCGGAACTTGTAGAGATTGTGAATGCCGGGATTGTCGCGCACCCGGAAAAACTCCTCGCAGAAAGCCGGTGGCAACACGTCGAGAATCGACTTGCCGATGGCGTTGGCGCGTGGCAGCGCGTACATCACCTCCATCTGCGAATTCCAGGACTCGATCTTGTCCTGCAGGTCGGCGGCGAAAACGCCCACGTTGATCGATTCAACGATGTTCTCGTTGAACTCCTTGAGGCGTTCGTATTCCTGCGCCTTCTGTTCCAGCGAGGCATAGAGCCGCGCGTTCTGCAGCGCGATGCCGATGTAGCCGGCCAGGGTTTCCAGCAGTTCCACGTCCTCGCTGGAGAGAAAGTCGCCCTCGCTCGTCTTGCCCAGACCAAGCATCGCGATGGTGCGATTCATCACCGTGCAGGGGATGTAATAGTTGAGGTCGAGGGTGGCAATGGTCTCCTGTGCCCGAGGCTCCTCGCGCACGGCCTGGCGGGTGTTGTCGAAGAACAGGTGGCCTTCGGCGAACTCCGGGCGCTGGCTGCTGAGGAAGCTGAGATCCAGCCCGCTGGCCGGCGCAATGCCGCTGGAGCGCGCCATTATGAATCCCGGGCTGTCCACGTCGGCCAGAAAGACCGCCATGCGGTCCACCAGCAGGGTGCGCTGAATGCGCTCCAGGATTGCCTCCAGCATCTTGCCCAGATCGCGCTCGGAGTTCAGCTCGCGGCCGAACTCGATCAGCGTCTTGCGGTAGTCGTAACGCTTGCGATAGAAAAATTTGTCAATCCGCTCCTGGGTCCAGTTCTTGATCGGATCGAAGAGAAGACTGGTAACCACGATGGCCGCGACCAGCCCGCCCGGCCCGGTGCTGGGAAAGTTCTTGTGGAAGAGTTCGGCGGTGGCGCCGACGGCTGCAAAGTACACCGCGGCGATGGTGCCGGCGGCGATGGTGTAGGCCATGCCGCGTTTGAAGATCAGGTCCACGTCCATCAACCGGTAACGCACAATGGCGTAACCGAAGGTGAGCGGCAGAAAGACCAGCGAAAGCACGCTGATCTTCATTGCCGCCGACGGTCCCTGCCCGGAAACGAAGGGGATGACGTAGAAAATGGTGAAGGGAACGACCGCCAGGAAGGTGCCGCGCGTGACCCACTTCATCTGCTGGCGCAGGATGGGAGTGCGGGCGTGCACATAGGTATGCCAGAGCACGAAGGTCGCGGTCAGGAACAACGCCGCTACGTACCCCATCTGCAGCCGGTCCAGGTTCCACAGCAGCAAGCCGCTGGGCTCGGCTGCCGTCACCAGCAGCACCCACACGCTCAGCAGCAGCAGTCCCGGCAGATACACCAGCGGCAGAATCCAGCTCCGCTTCTGCACAAAGGACTTGCGCTCCGGAAAGGCTAGCGAGAAGTGAAGGAACATCGCCGGCTGCAGCATTCCCGCAACCACGTTCGACCAGTAGATGGTCCAGTCAAACTGGTTCAGCTTGCCGGTGAACTTGAAAGAGTAAAAGATGAACGAGACCAGGCAGAACAGGTAAAAATGACCAGCCTTGGGCGCGGTCCAGCGGCGGAACAGCACATAGATTCCGATTCCCAGGTAGACCAGAGCAATCAGCCGCAATCCCTGGTTCAGGCTCTTGTCCACCGGCTGCAGAATCACCGGAACATCCAGGCTGACGTCGCCCCGTTCCAGGGTATAGGAAAGCTTGGTCCAGATCCCGGAGCGATACATCTGGCGGGCAACGTCCACGTTGTTACGCACGAGGCTGCCACCCAGAGAGACCAGAGCGTCGCCGGCCTTGATGCCACCGCGGTCGCCCGGTCCGAGCGGGTCCACCCGCTGCGCCACTAACTGGCCGTGCGATTCCATCCACCAGACTCCGTCCGTGGGGGTGGAAAACTCATGCTCCTTTTGAAAATTGATCCATGCAAAAATCACTGCGGTTACGGTCAGCAGAGTGAAGACAACTGCGACAAAGCGGACTTGAACTTCCTTGGTCATCGGCGATCGCACCGCTTCGCGCGCGATGTCTGGTCCCAGCGCGGAGCGAGTCCACAGCTTTGTTTGCAACTCAGTTGCCACCTTCCCATTCATCATAGGTCGCCTAAATGTCCATGTTATAAGGATATTCGGCGACTATACAGTTCGAGACAACATTCGTACTTCTGAATTTCGAACATGACTATGATAAATGGGATGCTAAAACAGCAAGTAACGGACGCTTTTGCAGCCTCCCAGAGAAAGCGACAGAGGCAGGAATAATCACTTTGATTCTCTGGCGCGCAGTATGGTTACATAGATTGGGGGCTGATACGACACCGGGGGTGATGGCGATGCCTAGGCAAGAATCGCAGCGATTTTTGCAGGAGCGGGAATTCTGGTTTCCGTTTGGGGCGTATCGGATGCGCTATCTCCATGTGCCCGCCTACTCTCCCCCACCGCGTCTGCAGCCTGCCGTCGTTTTTGTGCATGGGCTCATGGGATATAGCTTCAGCTGGCGGCATAATCTCGAGTTCTTCTCGCAGCACCGGGACGTGTATGCGGTGGATCTGCTGGGCATCGGCCACTCCGACCGTCCGGCGACCGGCGCGGTGGATTTCAGCCTGGCTGCCGCCGCCACCCGATTGCTGGAATTCCTGCATTCGCTTCCGCATTCCCGGATTGATCTGGTAGGCACCTCGCATGGCGGCGCCGTGGCCATGTTGGCCGCCAGCCAGGATTGCCACGATCCCGAACCGATCGTCCGCCGCCTGGTGCTGGTGGCGCCGGCACACCCCTTTATGACAAACGCGCGCCTCCGCCTGGCGTTCTTCCGCACCCCGTTCGGACGGATGGTTCTGCGCGGACTGCTTTGGCGCAGCAAGTCGCTGCGGGGCAAGTCGGTTGGCCGCCTGTACGCGGATGATTCGCGGGTCACGGCGGAGACACGTGCCGGATATGCGGTCAATCTCGACGATGCGCGCTCCTACGAGTACGCCCTCGAGGTCATCCGGACCTGGCAGCCGGACATGCTGCAGCTCCAGTCGGCGCTGCATTCCATCTCCGCCATCCCGGTTCTCCTGCTCTGGGGGCAAGCTGATCCCGTGGTTTCGGCGGCGTCGGGACTGCTGCTGCGCGAGTTCTTCCGCAACGTCGAATACGTGGTGCTGCCGGACGTGGGCCATCTTCCTTACGAGGAAGCTCCCGGCGAATTCAACCGTCACGTGCTGCACTTTCTGCAGAAGTAAGCAGGCTGTTTGCGCCGTGGCGTCGCGCGGCCCGGCAAGACGGACAATGTCATAATGACCTGATGAGTTTGCGCCAGCAGTTCGGGGAGGCGCTTGGCGGCGTTGATCGCGGCGCCTGGCTGCGTTTCTTCATTGCCATCTTCGGACTTTCGCTGGCGTTCGCATCGGCGCTGCTCTCCACCGCCTCGCGCGAGGCGGGAGACGCGCTGGCCACCGCCGTCTTCGCCTCGTCGGCCCTGCTGCTGGCCGGGGTGGTTGCCGTCTCGACCGTTCCTTACCTGGCACGCCGGGTGGTGGCGCGCCAGGTTCGCGACGCGCTCAATTATGACGTGACCCGCGAAGGCCTGGTCTACCTGTTCCTTACCCTGCTGATCGGCGTTGCCGCGCTCAACACCGGGAATAACCTTCTGTTCATCGTGGTGGCCGCCATGCTCGGGGCGGTGCTGGTCAGCGGCATTGTTTCGGCGGTCATGATCAGCGGGCTGGAAATCGTCTTACATCTTCCCCACCACGTTTTTGCCGGCCAGAGTTATGCCGGCGCGGTGCTGCTCCGCAATCGCCGTCCTCTGCCTGCGTTCTCCATCTCCGTGGTGCCGCCAAGGCAGAAAGCGGATCGCCCCGCGTGGCGCTGGCAGCGCGCCGAATTCGTTTATCCTCCGCCGCGCAGCGGACGCAAGCCAATCATTCGCTGGCCCGATTTTGCCTACGCCAAAATTTCTCCGCCGCCCCAGCCCCCACCCGTCTTTGAGCAGAGTGTGTATTTCCCATTCCTTCCCGGCCGCCATCGCCAGAGCGCCGAGTTGAATCTCCGATTTCCGCAGCGCGGACTCTATGCGCAGCGCGGCATCGGAATCTCCACCCGCTTCCCGTTCTCCTTCCTCACCAAGACGAGGGTCATTGCGCTCGAGCAGGAGGTGCTGGTGTTTCCCTCCGTCGAACCCACCGATGAAATGTTCGAAGTGCTGCCGATGATCACCGGCGAGTTGGAGACCAACCAGCGCGGCCGCGGCTCGGATCTCTACCGCATCCGCGATTACGAACCGGAGGACAGCGCCCGCCATGTGGACTGGAAAGCAACGGCAAAATCCGGCGAGCTGAAGGTGCGCGAATACACCCGCGAAGATGAACGCCAGGTCTGCATCATCTTTGATAATCCCGCTCCCGGCGTGATCGACTCCCCGCATTACGAGCGCGCCATCAACCTGGCGGCTTCGATCGCGTGGCATTTCTTTCAGGAAAATACCGAGCTGAGCTTTGCCGCTCCAGGGCTTGCCCCGGATGAGGATGTGTACGGTTTTCTCGAATATCTCGCCCTCGCCAAGCCGCTTGCGACCACCGGGTTTCTATCGACCCTCGCCGAGGACGGGCAGTACAACATCATCGTCACGGCCTGCGCCCGCGGACAGATTCCTACCGCGCTCTGGCAATCCTCCTGGGTGCTGTTTGCGCAGGAGTGAGTCGCCATCACGTCCCATGCGCTCTGATGGTTCGCAATTCGGCCGCAATGCATGTTTTGCACATCCAAGCCGGGCTTCTTCCTTGAAAGCCGCAAGCTGCAGCTAGTACCTTGCTTGTAGCACACCAGATACCGAACCATCGCAAGGAGAACCCCACGCCAGCAATGCCGCCCGAGCAGAGACGCAACGCCCTCTGGATTGCCCTCTTCATTTTCCTGGCGGCTGGATTGGCGGTGCCGTATCTGTTCGTGACCGAGCCTCCGCTGCTGGACTACGCCAACCACCTGGCGCGGGCCTTCGTTCTCGATCATCTCCACGATCCCGGATATCAGTTCGCCCAGTATTACCGCGCCGACTGGAAGCCCTATCCCTACGTCCTGTGGGATCTGCTGGCGCTCGCCTTGCAGCGAATCCTGCCGGTCGAGATCGCCGGAAAACTGCTGCTCATGCTGACCACCGTACTGCTGCCGTTTTCCGTCGCATGGTTTCTCTGGCAGGCGAATCGAGGCTCTATCCGGCTCTCGCTGCTGGCCTGCGCCCTCTCCTACAACGTGCTGTTCTTCTGGGGATTCACCGCTTACCACCTCAGCGTGGGCTTCTGCTTCCTGATGGTGGGAACCTGGCTGTGGTACCGGAGGCGGCCATCGCGGTCGCGCGCGGCGCTGTTTGTCCTGGTGATGTTCCTCACCTACTTTGCGCACCTGCTGGGCTTCGCCGCGGCGGCATTCATCCTCGTCTTCTATGAGCTGACGTCGTTGCAGTGGCGCGAATGGCTGCGGCTGGCCTGCTTCCTGGCTCCGCCGTCACTGCTGTTTCTGTGGGCGCGTCCCGGACTCTCAGGCCAGAACAGCCGCCTGGAGTGGCGGCCCATCCTCGATAAGATGCAGGCGCTGCGCAACCTGACCACGCAGGGATACGATCCGCACCTCGACCAGATCTTTCTGTACGGCCTCGCGCTCTGTTTGCTCTTGGCGGTGGCGGGCAATCGCGAGCTTCGCGTCAACTGGCGCTGGCTGCTGGTCCTGTTGGGTTTTTTCGGGGTCTTTCTGTTACTGCCGTATGGATGGGGAGCCAGCTCGGATCTGGATGTGCGGCTGGTGGCGCCGCTCTGCCTGTTGACGCTCGCTGTTTTGCAGGTGGGACGCCGCGCCAACTGGATTGCCGTACTCGCCGTGGCGCTGACCCTGCTGCGTGTCTTCAACATCACCACGGGCTTCCAGGATGAGACGCGGAGGAACGCGGCAATGAATCGGGGCATCGAGCAGATTGCCCGCAACGCCCGGGTCTTTCCACTGGTGGATACCTGCAAGGACGAAGATCCGCTTGACTACTACTACGTGCACTATTGGGCGTACGCGGTGATCCGGCGCGGGGCCGTCTCGCCGTACCTGTTCGACATTCCCGGACAGACGCCGATGCGCATCACCTGGGAGCCTTACATGTCCGATGGCTACTGGGCCCACTGCGAAGACGTGGAGCCCGACTGGGCGCGCGTCGCCGCCGCCTACGACTACATCTGGGATTACGGCGACCATCGCTACCAGCGCGGCATCCGTGAGGTTGCCGATCAAGTCTTCGAGGAGAGCCCGCTCCTGTTGTACCGGGTGCGGAAGCGGTAATGCGGCGCGGCGGGCGCAGCATCATCCCTTGGCAACGCTTTCGGTCTTTGGTTCGGCCGCTTTGGGCACGCGGTCCAGGTAGACGGTTTGCGAGGGCGAAGAGAGCGCGGTACCGCAGCTTTCCACGATGTCCATGACGCGCAGCAGTAAATCTTCGCGCACGGCTGAGTAGTCGTCGTAATCGCGAGTCAGCACGTAGGCCTGCATCTCCAGTTCCAGGGAGCTGTCGGCGAGCTTTGCCAGCCGAATCCACGCGGTTGAGGTCTCGATCCTGGGATGATTGCGGAGCATGGCGCCCACTTGGTCCAGCACTTTCTTCAGTGGTTCCTGGTTGGTTTCATAACGCAGACCGAGTTTGCCGAAGATGCGCATTTTGTCGCGGGCGCTGAGGTTCTCCACGTTGGCGGAGGCCAGCGATCCGTTTGGCACCGAGATGAGGCCGCGTTCGAGAGTGCGAATGCGGGTGGAACGCAGGCCGATGTCTTCCACCGTGCCGAGGGTGTCGCCCACGCGGCAGAGATCGCCGACGCGCATCACGCGGTCGCTGAGGATGCTGATTCCGCCGAAAAGATTTTCGATGGTCTTCTGCGCGGCCAGAGCGATGGCGATGCCGCCGATGCCCAATCCGGCGAGTGCGGCGGAAAGATTGAGGCCGGCCAGATACAAGATGCTGAACAGCGCCACGGTGACGATTGCGACTTTCATCATGCGGTGCAGCAGCAGGGTGAGCGAGAGCATGCCGCGATCTGCCGGGGCCGTGATGCGGCGGCGGGTGCGGCGCGTCCACACGGTTACGAAATCCCACAGCAGCCACGCCACGGCGGCCAGCAGCGCGGTGCCCTGCACCTTGCCGTAGTACTCGCGGAACAGCAGCGGCACGCTGATCATGTGCATGCCGACGGCGTGGGCGGCGGCGGTTGCGAACAGCAGCACGGGACCGCGAATGTTGACCCAGACTTCGGACTGCGCGGCGCGATGGTTCATACGGGCCAGCAACCATGCGAATGCGCCCACCAGGGCGACAGTGGCGGCTCCCGCTGCGAGCGCAACCGGAATGAGCAACAGGAACGCCAGCCAGACCCAGAGCGCGATGGAGAGAATGCTATTGTGCACGAGTATGCGCGGCAGGTGTTGCTCCACCTCATGCGAGCGCACATCGTTGGCGATATCCTCCGTCTTACTGAGCGTGGACCAGGCAATGAGCCAGAGATGCCCGCTGTTGCCGTCAGGCACGCGCACCACCAGCAGCGGCAGTTCCTTGCCGTCTACGGTGAATTCGCCGACGCGCTGATGATTGGGCTCGAGCTGCGGGTCGAAGGCGAGTTCGGAATTGTTGGTGATGGATCCGAGACGGCCTACGAAGGCGTGGTCGAGCAGCACCTTCAGGTCGTGGACGATGCGGTCGGAGTTGATCTCGGTTTCATCGCGGGGGATCTGCAGATATTCGGCGGCGCGCGTGCTGTCACCTTCCTGCGCAGCCTGCATGAAGCCAATGAGGGTGCCGCGAGGATTGGTGCGGCCCAGCGGATCAATGTTTTGCACCGCGGTCTGCGCGCCGGCAACACCGGTGGAGAGGGCCTTGAGTACGGATTGGGCCGGCAACGGCGCGCACAGCAGGCCGAGCAAAAACAGGAAGCAGAGACTCGTTCTTACGACTCGCATAGTCTCAGGGTACCTCTTTGCTCGCCGTCGCGGCTAGCGGCCGGAACCGGAGCAGGGCTGGAGACGATTGACCAGGAAGGCAATCGTTTGGAGAGCGAATATGGCGGATTGGTCAATCGTTGCGCGAGGTTCGAAATGATTAACGAGTTGAGCATGGAAACGCGAATTGCGGTGTACTGAAAGATTAATGGTTGGGTGCGGCGAAGGGCACGCGATTCGCAGCGGTTCCACGGCGGAAGAATAAAACCAAGTTCAAGAACAAAATAGACAACAGCAAGGGCCAGGTCAACGACCCCACTTTCGCCGCAAAAGCGGCGGCGAAGGCGGGGCGCCCAATCGAATCGAACTGACGGGTCCAAGGACCCACATCTGTTGACTGCGGCAGATGGGGGCACCCGCTATTTTGTCTCCGGCCTCCAGCGCAGGATTGGTTTGCGGGCGGCGGCGGTTTCGTCCAGACGCGACACGCGCGTGGAGTGCGGCGCGTCCTTCACCAGCTCGGGCGTGTCGATAACTTCTTGCGCGATGGCTTTCATGGCGGCGACGAAGAGGTCGAGTTCCTCGATGGGCTCGCTCTCGGTGGGCTCGATCATCAGCGCTCCGTGCACGACCATGGGGAAGCTGACGGTGTAGGGATGGAATCCGTAATCGATGAGGCGCTTGGCGATGTCTCCGGTCTTGATGCCTCGCGGGGTTTGCAGCTTGTCGCTGAAGACAACCTCATGCATGGTGGGAGTTGAGTAGGGAAGATCGAAGGTTCCTTCGAGCTTCTTGCGCAGGTAGTTGGCGTTGAGCACGGCGTCTTCCGTGGTCTGGCGCAAACCGTCGGGGCCGTTGGCCATGATGTAGGCGAGGGCGCGCACGTGCATGCCGAAGTTGCCGAAGAAGGCGCGCACCCGTCCGATGGATTGGGGACGATCGTAATCGAGGCGCAGGGTGCCGACGACGGTTTCAACCACGATGGGTTTGGGCAGGAATGGTTCGAGATGCGCTTTGCAGGCAACCGGACCGCAGCCGGGGCCGCCTCCGCCGTGGGGGGTGGAAAAAGTTTTGTGCAGGTTGAGGTGCATGACATCGACGCCGAAGTCGCCGGGCCGCGCCTTGGCGACGAGGGCATTCATGTTGGCGCCGTCCATGTAGAGCAGGCCGCCCTTGCGATGGAGGATTTCAGCAATGCCGGCGATCTGCTGGTCGAAGATGCCGAGGGTGTTGGGGTTGGTGAGCATGAGGCCGGCGACATCCTCGTTCATCTGCGCTTCGAGCGCCCCCAGATCGACCATGCCGCTTTCATTGCTACGCAGGTTTTCGACTTCGTAGCCGACCATGGCGGCGGTGGCGGGATTGGTGCCGTGGGCAGAGTCCGGGATTAGAACCTTCTTGCGCGGGTTGCCACGGGATTCCAGGCAGGCGCGCATGAGGAGAATGCCGGTGAGCTCGCCATGGGCTCCGGCGGCGGGCTGGAGGGTGATGGCATCCATGCCGGTGATTTCGATGAGCTGCTCGGCCAGCGACTTCATGATGCGCAGCGCGCCCTGGGCGAGTTGCTCGGGCTGATAGGGATGGGCTCCGGCGATTCCGTCGAGGCGGGCGACGACCTCGTTGACGCGCGGGTTGTACTTCATGGTGCAGGAGCCGAGCGGGTACATACCGTGATCGACCGCGTAATTCCAGGTGGAGAGGCGAGTGAAGTGGCGGATGATTTCCAGCTCGCTGACCTCGGGAAGCGCGGCGGGCGCAGAGCGCAGGGCGTCGCCTAGCTCGGCGGCGGCGTCAACGGGAGGCACGTCGAGCGAGCGCAGGCGATAGGCTTTCTTGCCGGGCGAGGAGTGCTCGAAGATGAGTCCCTCGTTCTGCGAGATGTGAGTGCTGACCTTGCGGATGTCCTGGTTGCTCATTGGTTCACCTCGCTGGCTACTGGAGATACGGGTAACGCTACGCTGCCGGCCGCGGGCGCTGGGTTGCTCATTGGTTCACCTCGCTGGCTACTGGGGATACGGGTAACGCTACGCTGCCGGCCGCGGGCGCTGGGTTGCTCATTGGTTCACCTCGCTGGCTGCTGGGGATATGGGTAACGCTACGCTGCCGGCTGCTGGCGCTGGGTTGCTCATTGGTTCACCTCGCTGGCTACTGGGGATACGGGTAACGCTACGCTGCCGGCCGCGGGCGCTGGGTTGCTCATTGGTTCACCTCGCTGGCTGCTGGGGATATGGGTAACGCTACGCTGCCGGCTGCTGGCGCTGGGTTGCTCATAGCATCACCTCGCTGGCGGCGGTGTCGATGGCGTTTCGGGATGTGAGCTCGGTGGCGCACCAGAGGGAGGCGTTGCCGAGTTCGGGATAGAACTTATGCAAGGGAAGGCCGGCGATGATTTTCCTGGCGGCGAGGCGGTTCGAGATTTCGTCGGCGTCGCCGGGAGTTTGGAGAACGAATTCGTTGAAGCGGGGCGCGCCGTCGAACAGGACCTTGGCGTTTGCTCCCAGCGCCTGGCGGGCGTAGGCGGCCTTGGCGAGATTCTGCCCGGCCAGTTCGCGGATTCCGTTGCGGCCGTACACATCCATGTAAATGTTGACCATGAGCGCGACCAGCGCCTGGTTGGTGCAGATGTTGGAGGTCGCCTTCTCGCGGCGGATGTGCTGCTCACGGGTGGAAAGAGTGAGCACGAAGCCGCGCTTGCCGTTGCGGTCGGTGGTCTGGCCGACGAGGCGTCCGGGAATCTGGCGGATAAACTTTTCGCGGGTGGCGATGACCCCGGCGTAGGGTCCGCCAAAGCTGAGCGGGACGCCGAAGGATTGCGCTTCGAGCGAGACAATGTCAGCCTCGGCGGGCGGGCGCACGATGCCGAGCGAAAGCGCCTCATTGATGGCGACGACGAGCAGCGCGCCCTTGGCGTGGACCACGGCGGCGATGGCGGCAACGTCCTCGATGGTTCCGAAGAAGTTGGGCGACTGGATGAGGACGCAGGCAGTGTGTGGAGTGATGGCGGCGTCGAGAGCGGCGAGATCGACGCGTCCGTTGGCGGTGTAGGCGATTTCGGTGAGCGGCAGGCCCTGGTAGCGGGCGTAGGTGGCGATGACCTCGCGGTACTCGGGGTGGACGCTGCGGGCGAGGATGGCGGAATGACGGCCGGTGATGCGGATGGCCATCATGACGGCCTCGGCCGTGCCGGTGGAACCGTCATACATGGAGGCGTTGGCGACCTCCATGCCGGTCAGCTCGCAGATCATGGTCTGGAATTCGAAGATGGCCTGGAGGGTGCCCTGGGCGATCTCCGGCTGATAGGGCGTGTAGGCGGTGAACCACTCGCCGCGCGAGATGATCGCGTCGATGGCGACCGGGCGGTAGTGGTTGTAAGCCCCGGCGCCGAGAAGGACGTCATAGCCGGCGCCGTTCTCGGCGGCGCGGGCGCGGAACCAGTCGACGATTTCGCTCTCGGCCATCGCCGCTGGGATCGAGAGCTCGCGGTCGAGACGAAACTCGGCCGGGATGGGCGCGAACAGTTCGTCGATGGACTGAATGCCGATCGCGCTCAACATGTGGGCGCGTTCGGCGGGAGACTTGGGAAGATAACGCATGATGATCCGTCCTGAGTGCGGCCATGAAGGGCCGCGTGAATCATGAGTGGCGGCGCGGAAGGCAGCCGTCAGAGTGCGACTTCATCCTGGTCGAGACTTCATCCTGGTTGCGACTGGGCGCGTGCGCCTGGCCTGGCATGATGTCTCCTGCTGCCCTCTACTGCTCCTCGGAGATGAACTTCTCGTATTCGGCGACGGAGAGCAGACTGGCGAGTTCGGCGGGATCGGCGAGATTGATCTTCACCATCCAGGCGGTGTGAGGCTGGCTGTTGACCTTCTCGGGCGCGGTGGCCAGTTCCTCGTTGATGGCGGTGACGGTGCCGGAAGCCGGGGCGTAAAGATCGCTTACGGCCTTGACCGATTCGACGGTGCCGAAGGTTTTGCCGGCGACAAGCGGAGCGCCGATCTTGGGCAACTCGACAAAAACGATGTCGCCGAGAGAGTTCTGCGCGAAGTCGGTAATGCCGATGGTGCCGATGGCGCCATCGACGGCGAGCCACTCGTGTTCCTTGGTGTATTTGAATTCCGGCGGGTAGGCCATTGTGCTCTCCAGGGATTGATTGCGCGCCGGCAGTGACCGGCGACGAATAAAAGACGTGAACGTTGAAATTGTATTCCAAAGATCAAGAGCAACGGCAACTACAACTGCAACGGCAAGATCAACGACAACCGCAAGACCGTCGAGGGATGAATTGGGTTGCTTCCCACCTTATCGCCGCAAAAAGCGCGGCGCGAAGGTGGGGCACCCGCACCCGGCTTTTCTTGCCCCACATTCGCCAACTGCGGGCGGATGTGGGCCACCCGCGCACCCGCGGCGTTTCCGCTACTGCGACGACTTGGCGGGGCGTGGGCGCTTGTAGAACGGCGTCGGCACCACCTTGCACTTTACGATCTGATTGCGCACCTCCACGCCCAGCTCGGCGCCCTCGGCGGAATAACGCACGGGAACGTAGGCGAGAGCAATGTTCTTCTTGAGGAACGGCGCGGGCGAGCCGCTGGTGACGCAGCCGATGGGGGCTCCGTCCGGAGCGATGACCCGGTAGCCGTCGCGTGGAATGCCGCGCTCGACGGCTTCGAGGCCGACGAGGATGCGGTCCAGGCCGTGCTGCTTCTGGTCGGCGAGGGCGGTATGGCCGATGAAATCACCTTTGTCCATCTTGACGAAGCGGTCCAGACGCGCCTCCCACGGGGTGATGGCGTCGGAAATCTCATGACCGTAAAGCGAGAGCGCGCCCTCGAGGCGCAGGGTGTTGCGCGCGCCCAGGCCGCAGGGCAGAATGCCGAACTCCTCCCCGGCGGCCAGCAACTGGTACCAGACGCGGACGCTGGTGGCTTCGTCGCTGGGAATGTAAATCTCAAAGCCGTCCTCGGCGGTGTAGCCGGTGCGGGCGATGAGGGTGTTGGGCAATCCGCAGACGGCGCCGTGGGTAAACCAGTAGAACCGGACCTGGGTGAGATCGGCGCCGGTGAGTTTTTGCAGGGTGCGCCAGGCATTGGGTCCCTGGATGGCGATCTGGGTGTAGGCGTCGCTGAGGTTTTCGACGGCGCAGTCGAAATTGGCGGCCGCGCCCTGGACCCAGAGGAAATCCTTCTCGCGGGTGCCGGCGTTGATGACGAGCAGGAAGTCCTCCTCGCCGAGGCGGTGAACGATGACGTCATCGACAAAGGTAGCATTGGCGTAGAGCAGGGCGGAGTACTGGGCCTGTCCGATGGCGAGACGCGCGGCGTCGTTGAAGGTCATGTGCTGGACGGCCTGGAGCGCCTGGGGACCGTGCAGGCGGATATCGCCCATGTGGCTGACGTCAAACAAGCCGACGGAGTTGCGGACGGCCATGTGCTCACTGATGAGGCCGCCGGATGGGCGGCTGGCGTTGGCCGGATACTCGACCGGCATGTCCCAGCCGTTGAAGTCCACCATGCGGGCTCCAAGTTGGCGATGGGCGGGGTTGAGAGAGGTTTTACGGATGAGAGCGATTGCGGCATTCGTCGGCATTGACAAAACCTCGGGCAGGGGAATCATACGGCCACCATGATGCCAATGGAACCCTAAAAGTTACCACGCCGGAAGCCGGGCAGGCAACGCGCATCCGGCATGGCATGGGACTGGGTTGCACGGGGAGGAAATACGCGTTAGAGTTCGCCCATGGCTCAGCGATTCCTGTGCAACGTCTGCGACCTGGTGGAAGAGAAATGCGTCTGCGAGAAGTATTGCTATCTTTGCCTGAGCGAAAACGACGTGCGCCTGGTGGAAGACGGCTGCTACTACTGCCTGGAGTGCCGCGAGGCGTGCGACTACCTGCCAGAAGACAAGAACGTGACCAAGCAGACCTAAAGCGGGCTAGAAGTTGATGCTGAGGCCGGCGCGGATGGCGCGCGTTCCCTGGACGAGGTAAACGGTGCTGCCGTCGGCGCTGAGCACGGGGCGGTATCCCTGGGCGAGCAGGTTGCGCACATCGATGAGAGCTTCCAATCCGCTGGGCAACAGATGCATGGTGGGAATGGGCTGACGAATGAAAAAGCTCAGGTAAGGATCGGTCTGGCCGGCGGAAGCGTTGAACATGTTGACCGGGGTAAAGGCGCTGCCGCTGAGCCATTGATAGCTGCCAATGATCCTGGTCCTGGTGGAGGGCACGGTTCCGGAGAGTTTGGCGGCGGCGGCGTGGCGCTTTTCGGTGAGCATGGAGGTGGAGGCCTGGCTGAGTTGCACGAGGCTTTCCGGAGAGGTGAGCACGCCACCATAGGCGTAGTCGAGGGTTGCGTCAAGTCCGCTGGTGAGCGGGTGGGAGTAGACGGCGCGGACACCCTGGGTATGGAAATTGCCTCCGTTGTAGGCGAAATTACCTGAAAAGGGATCGACGATCAGGGCGTTGGTGTCCTGGTTGAAGCCGGCTCCGGTTCCGGTGAGGGCGGTGTTGTGGACGGTGTCAGAGAACAGGGCAAGCTGCACCTTGTTGCCGCCCATGCGCTGGGAGACGGAGATTTCATTGTGGGTGGCGTTCTGAATGCGTTGGCCCTGGGGGGTCATGGTGAGGCGCGGATTGCTTTCGCTGAGATCGTCGGGCGCGGTATCAAAGCCCTTGGCGGCACGCAGGTCCGGCACGCTGGTGGCATAGCGGTATTCGAGGACGGTGTTCTTGCCGGGGTGAGCGCTGAGCGAAGCCGAGGGACGGAAGGTGGTGGCGCGATCCTTGAACTGCACCATCTGGGTTTCGCCGCCGTAGTCGAGCTCGATGTACTCGCCGAAGGTCATGGAATTGGCGATGGACAGGGCCAGGGCCTGGATGGCGGGCTGGTCCGGGTTGAGGGTGGCGAAGCGCTTGGCCGAGAGGGCAATCTCGGGTGAGGATCCGTCAGGCATTTGGCGCGCGTAGGCGGCGCGGATGACGGCGTTGGGATTGACGACACTGCTGCCGACACCGCCGTTGAGCGACCAGCGGGCGGGCGCCGAGCGTCCCTTGCCGAAGATGGATTGCTCGACCTGGAAATTGGTGTCAACGCCGGAGCCGCCGAAGGCCTCGCCGTCACTGCCGGCGACGAAGGACACGCGCGCCTTGAGCTGGGGGTCGGAAGCGTTCTCGCCCCTCTGCACAACCACCAGGGGATCGTCATCGGCAAGGCGAAGGATGGGACGGTTGGCCATGGATCGCAGGGCCCAGCGCCAATCGTCATCGCCATCGGCGGAAGCCTTGCGGCGAGGGACGAGCTGGATGGCTTCAAACAGGGTGTTGAGGGTGACGTTGAGCAGCAGGCTGGCGCCGGACTGCAGGTGAAGGTGCTCGCGGATGGTGGGCAGGAAGCTGGGCGCGGTGACCTTGACGGTGTACAACCCGGGGAGCAGGCCGGCGATGGAGAAACTGCCCTTGGCGTCAGTCAGCACGCTTTGGATGCGGGGCGCGGAGATGGCAAAGACCTCGACAACGGCGCCCATCTGGGGCACTCCGGCGGTATCCCGCACGACGCCGCCAATCGCGCCTGGGATTCACCGCGGCAGAGGCGCCAAGACAGCAAAGCAGTAAAATCGGCAGAATTCCGAGCTTACGTGTCATGAAAGCCTCCCCAGGGATACGGGCCGATCCTGTAAGGCAATGCGGGTTTGACCGCGACTGCGTTGACATCCAACTCCGGGCGCTACTGGCGTGCCGGAACGGCGCGCTTCAAGAGCATTGAAAATTCTATCCTATTCGACCTGAAAACGGGCGTTCGGATTGATGGTTTGTTTGGTCACGTCATCATTGACGGTGACCTTGAGATTGTACAAACCGGGATCGAGGTTGGCCAGCGCCATGGACTTCTCGATGGTAATCTGCTCGCCGGTGTTGCCGTAGGTGGCCGAGGATTCATCGGCGTGCAGCACGGACTTGTTGGTGAGGATATTGACGATGTCGTAGCTGATGGTTGCGCGCGTCTTGCGGCTTTGCTGGTCCTGCTGCAGGTTATAGACCTGGAGCCAGATATTGAGGCGCTGGCCGCGCCGGAAGCTGGCCGGTTTGCCATCGGCGGCGTCAAGCCGGGGACGGACCTTGGTGTCACCGATGATGAAACTGCCGGCGCCGATGCTTTTGGCCGGGACGTGCTCCATGACGTCGGCGAGGATGATGGAGGAGGAAGCCAGTTTTTCGTCGTCGAACTCCGGCACGCGGATGGAGCGGACCAGGGTTCCGGTGCGGTCGCCGTTGACATCTTTGGCGGCGACTTCGATTTTGTACATTCCGGGTTTGAGGGGAACGGCCTTCCAGTAGAGCTGCGAGGTGGCCAGGGCCCTCTCCAGCAGTTCGTTGGGTTCGTCTACGGTGACGGTGTCTTCAAAGGTTGCGGCGACGCGTCCGCTGATGGTGGTGATGCGGCCAAAGATATTGACCGAGGCGCGCTGGATGCCTTCCTTCTGGACAAAGGTCAGGTCCTTGGTTTTGATCTGGATGGTGATGGGAACCAGGACGGTGTCGGCGGTGACCTTCACGAAATCGGAGCGCAGGTCAAAGGGCAGGAGATTGTAGCGGATCCTGGTGTTGACTTTCTCCTCGAGGTCCTTGAATTTGACCGGCGGAGGCGAGGTGAGCTTGGCGTAGCGCTCGAGGTTCTCGAACTCTTTGGCGCCTCCCATGGAGGCGGTGCCGCCGATCCCGCTATTGGAACGGTCGCCGCCGCTCATCCCCTGATTGAGCTTGGGGCCGCCGTTGGGAGTGTCGCGCAGGGCGTCTTTCTCGGCAGGATCGGTTGAGAAGCGGTACTCGTTGCACATGCAGGTATCGACGAACTCGATGATGATCTCGGTGCCGATGCCTTCGAGATAGCGGTAACGCCAGCGCTCGAAGGGGTAGGTCGAGGTGGTGCCGCCGCCTTCCGACCTCTCGCGCTGATAGGTTCCGCCGGAGGCATGGGACTCGATTTCATCGGGCGGGCCCCAGACGATGTAGATGCGGCCGCGATCGGTTCGCCAGCCGGGCACGCCGGCGGCGAAGTGCTCGTTGGCGTACTGGATGCGGCGGTAATGCTCTTCGCGGAATTCGTTTTCCTCGGTGTCAGGAGTAGGATCGCGGCGCAGCCAGAACTGCTCGATGAACTGATCGCGCTCTTCATCGTTACCGAGGAGCTTGAAGGCTTCCTCTTCTTCCGGGGAGATGATGTAGCGCACGTCCTGATCGAGCCAGGTGTGGTAGGACTTGCCGACCTCATCCTTGTAGGCTTTGAGGCGTTGCTTGCGCTCCTCGGGAGTGAGCTCTTTCTTCTCCTCGACGTCTTTCCTGGGCTTCTTGTAATCCTTGAGGGAAGTGCCGGCGTCCTGCGCGGAAGTGGAATCCTGCGCCAGGAGCGGCGACGCCAGGACGGCGGCTGCCATCAGGATGAAGAAAAATTGACGTAGGAAAGAAAACCGCATGGACAGTCTCGCTCCTGGAATCCTTTGGGGCTATGAAGATTGTAAGGATTCGACAGGGTCAAGGCAAGGCGGGCGGCTGCGGGGAGAGCGGCGCCGCGGCGCGGGAAACAGGATGGCAAGCCGGAATATGACCGGGATGCGGGCGGAATGGCCGGGCGGGAACCGGACAGGAGCGGCGGGTTACAATCAATCGTCCGGATGTTGGCGGAGAAAGAGCACGGGTAGCTTGCACCGGGGCGTGGCGAAGCGGCGCCGGCGCTGGCGGAAGTGGCGGGGTGGACAGGCGGCGCGCCCAGGGTGGAACGGAACTGGGCTGGCTGGGAACTTTCCATACGCCCTGCTCGTATGAAATCAGAGGCAGGAGCAAAAGGGGCCACCCCCAGGGCGGGGACGGCGAAGAGCCCGGCTTCTGTCTCCGGTGGAAGCGCACAATGAGCGAGGACCGATGAAAACCTGGAAAAAAGTTTGGCTTGCTGTCGGGGGTGTGGCGCTGGCGGGAGGGATTATCTTCTTCAGCATCCAGCAGAGCCGCAAAGGCGTGGTTGAGGTTCAGACGGGCAAGGTGTTACGGCAGGACCTGGTGTCGCAGGTCACGGCTTCGGGCGAGATCCGGCCCAAGACGTTTGTGAATGTGGGCGCCAACGCGTTCGGCAAAATCGTGAAGCTGTACGTGAAGGAAGGCGACCACGTGGGGAAAGGGCAGATGCTGGCGCAGTTGGAAAACGTGCAGCCGGCTGCCGACGTGGAGTCGACCCAGGCACAGTTGACGGCGGCGCAAGCGGACTACGAGTCCGGATTGGAGCAGTTGAACACCGCCATTGCCGACATGGACCGCGCCAAAGCCGACCTGGAACAGAAGCTCCACGACTGGAAGCGCTCGGAAGGTCTGTACAACGATCAACTGATTGCGAAGAAGGATTACGACGCCTCGAAGAACGCCTACGAGTCGGCCGTCTCCTACATGGTCCAGGCCAAGACGAAGATTGCGCAGGCCAGAGCAGAGGCCGAGGCGTATAAACACCGCATTGCGGCGCAGAAGGCGAACCTGGTGCACAACAGCGACGTGCTGAGCAAGACCGAGTATCGGGCGCCGTTCGACGGGGTGGTGACGAACCTTCCGGTGCGCCAGGGCGAGACCGTGGTGATGGGCATCCAGAACGCGCCGGGCTCGACCTTGATGACACTGGCCGATGTTTCGGTGATCACCGCCGAGGTGAAGGTGGATGAGACCGACATTGTGAACGTGAAGCTGGGACAGCCGGCGGAGGTGAGCATTGACGCCATCCCGAAGAAGAAGTTCAAGGGCACGGTGACCGAGATTGGCGACCAGGCGCTGCTGCGTTCGACCGGGGTTGCGACGTCGCAATCGACTGGCAGCACCCAGGAGGCGAAGGACTTCAAGGTGGTGGTCACGCTGAGCGAGGTGCCGGATAATCTGCGCCCGGGACTTTCGACGACGGCGAAGATTACGACGGCGACCAAGACGGCGGTGTTGTCGATTCCGATCCAGGCGCTGACCATCCGGCAGAAGGGCGACCTGGTGCCGAAGAAGAAAAAGAAAGACTCGAGCGCGGTGCAGGCGGCGGAAAAGCCGGCCGACCTGAAAGCGGCCAAAGAAGAGGTGCAGGGCGTGTTCGTGATCCGCAGTGGCAAGGCCCAGTTTGCCGCCGTGCAGACGGGGATCACGGGAGTGACCGACATCGAAGTGCTGGACGGGCTGAAGGAAGGCGACGAGATTGTGACCGGAAGCTACAAGGTGCTGCGCACCTTGAAGCCGGATACGACGGTAAAGATCGACAACAGCACGCCGAAGAAGGAAGACGAAAAGTCGTAAGCGGCGTGGTGAGCGGATGGAAGAGGGCAGCATGGCATCCCACCTTTGCAAAGATCGGCAGACGCGGGACACCGTCCAGAAAGATTGAGGGAGAGGAAACGGGATGGCAACACAAAGCGCTGGCATGGCCGAGGAAATGAGCGCACCGCCGCCGGAGTGCATCATCTGCACCCAGGATTTGTGGAAGACCTACGACATGGGCAGCGAACAGGCGGTGAATGCGCTGAGCGGCGTCAACATCGCCATCAATCGCAATGAGTACGTGGCGATCATGGGGCCGTCGGGCTCGGGAAAATCGACGCTGATGAACCTGATCGGCTGCCTGGATACTCCGACCAAGGGCATTTACTGGCTGAACGGACAACTGGTGAGCGAACTGGACGACGACGAACTGGCGCGGATTCGCAACAAGGAAATCGGCTTTGTCTTCCAGACCTTCAACCTGCTGGCGCGGGCTACGGCGCTGCACAACGTGGAGCTGCCGCTGATCTACGCCGGCATTCCCTCCGGCGAGCGGCTGGAGCGCGCCCGGCAGACGCTGATCAGCGTGGGCATGGGCGAGCGCATGAGCCATAAGCCGAACGAACTCTCCGGCGGACAGCGGCAGAGCGTGGCGATTGCGCGCGCGCTGGTGAACCGGCCTTCGATCATCCTGGCCGACGAGCCGACGGGCAACCTGGATTCGAAGACGGGAAACGAAATCATGGCGCTGTTGGACGAGTTGCACGCCAAGGGAAACACGATTGTGGTGGTGACGCACGAACACGACATCGCGGAGTATGCGCATCGCGTGATCCACATCCGCGACGGCAAAGTTGCGGGCGATGAGAAGACGGCGAGGGCGAAGAACTAGAGCGGCGAGCCGGCGGCGGGTGATCCAGTAACCGCGAGTTCAGAGGATCGCCAACGCCGCCCCCGGCGTACCAGGCGAACGGGTGTATGATGGCTCCGATCCGGCTTTTGCTTCCGATTCTCCGGTTGCGATCAGGCCCGGTTGAGGGGCCGGCAGCCGCAATGGCTCCGGCTATGCCGGAGGATATTGGCTGAGAAAATTCCGGCCACGGAAAAAAGCTTAAGAAAACAAAGACGGAAAAAGTGGACAACTGATGTCTTGGAGTTCGCCAAATGCAAGGCTTTGTGAAGAGTTTTGTGGTGCCACTTTTGGCAAGGCGGAGATGGACCCGCGTGTGCGAGATTGGCGCAAACCTGGGTGGCAGTACGGAAATATTGGCCGGGTTCCCCTCCATCGCTTTGAGTGTCATTGATCCCTGCCTGGACTGCGATCTCGAGGAAAATTCGCGGGCAACCCGCATGTAACGATCAAGAAAGGCACCAGTCTGGAGGTATTGCCTCAGTTGAGCGATGGCTTCGACTGCATCCTGATTGACGGCGATCATAACTGGTACACCGTCTACCATGAACTCAAGGTGATTTCAGACCGCGGTCTCCTCAACTTGGGCGGGATTGTTTTCTTCCATGATATTGAATGGCCGTACGGACGCCGCGACCTGTATTATCAGCCCGAAATGATACCGCAAGAGTACCGCCATGGTTGCGCCCGAAAAGGCATCATTGAGGGTCAAAGCGAATTGTCGGACGGATGTGACTTCAACGCATGGTTGTGGAACGCCACCCACGAGGGTGGCGCAGGCAACGGAGTGCTCACGGCCATTGAGGATTTCCTGCGAGAGCACAAGGATGAATATAAGTTCATCCGGGTACGCGAGAAATTCGGGTTGGGAATCATGTATCGCCGCAAGCACTCCATGGAGGACTTCTGGTTCCTGGCCGTCGAGTGCAAAGGTTTTGCCTACAACGTCTATGCCTGGGTAAAGCGGTTTACCAGAACTCACTTTCCTTCTGCGTTCGCCCTGGCGAAATCGCGACTGGGAGGAACGTAATCGGGTTCGGATTGTTAAGGCTTCCAGGTTTCAAGGTTCAATCACGTGCGGTGGAAGGCCCCTGGCGTAGTTTCGGGGGCATTTTTATTGCGAGGCGCGGGTTGATTCGAGAGCCTGGACCGGTTCCGCGGAGGCATGCGCCGGATGACGGGGTGGCCGCAGGCATTGCACACGTGCGTTGAAAGGCGCGACCCGAATGTGGAGCGCCTGTCCTTATCTCAAGCGTGCAAGCCGGGAACTTTCGAACCTTGAAACCTGGGCTGCGGTGTTAGGCTTGCTGCGATGAATCTGTTTTCCAATCCGATGGATGAGGCGTCGGCGGCCTCGGACCCGACACGGCCACTGGCCGACCGGATGCGTCCGCGCGATCTGGATGAGTTTGTGGGGCAGGAGCACATTCTGGGTGCGGGCAAGGCGCTGCGGGTGCAGATCGAGCGCGACGACATTGGCTCGATTCTCTTCTGGGGACCGCCGGGAGTGGGGAAGACGACGCTGGCCAAGATCATTGCGCGGCGGACGAAGGCGGAGTTCGTGGAGTATTCGGCGGTGATGGCCGGGATCAAGGAGATCAAGCAGGTGATGGTGGAGGCCGAGCGGGCGCGGCAATATGGGCACGCGCACGATTGTCTTCATCGACGAGATTCACCGCTTCAACCGGGCCCAGCAGGACGCGTTTTTGCCGCACGTGGAGCGGGGCAACATCCGGCTGATTGGGGCGACGACGGAGAATCCGTCGTTCGAGGTGATTTCGGCGCTGCTGTCGCGCTCGCGGGTGTACGTGTTGAATCCGCTGACCGAGGAGCGAGATTGTGACACTGCTGGAACGCGCGCTGGTGGACGAGGAACGCGGGTTGGGCGCAATGAAGCTGACGGCGATGCCGGAAGCGCTGGCGCGGATTGCGGCGTATTCGAGCGGCGACGCGCGCGCGGCGTACAACGTGTTGGAGATTGCCGCGACGTTGGCGATGGAAGCGGCGGGCGCGAGGTCGGTAACGCCGCTGCCGGCCGCTGGCGCTGGGTCGGGTAACGCTTCGCTGCCGGCCGCTGGCGCTGGGTCGGCCGCTGGCGCGAGGCCGGCCGCTGGCGCGAGGTCGGATAACGCTTCGCTGCCGGCCGCTGGCGCTAGGTCGGCCACGGGCGCTGGGGTGATCGGGCAGGCGGAGGTGGAGGACGCGCTACAGCGCCGCACGCTGCGCTATGACAAGGCAGGCGAGGAGCACTACAACCTGATCTCGGCGCTGCACAAGTCGGTGCGCAACAGCGATCCCGACGCGGCGCTTTACTGGTTGGTGCGGATGCTGGAGAGTGGCGAGGATCCGATGTACCTGGCGCGGCGGATTGTGCGCATGGCGGTGGAAGACATTTCGCTGGCAGACCCGCACGCGCTGGAAATTTGCATGGCGGCGCGCGACGCGCTGGATTTTATGGGACTTCCCGAGGGCGGACTGGCACTGGCGCACGCGGCGGTGTACCTGGCGATCGCGCCCAAGTCGAACGCGCTGTATGTGGCCTATGGCGCGGTGAAACGCGACGTGGAAGAGACTTCGGCCGACCCGGTGCCACTGCACCTGAGGAACGCTCCGACACGGCTGATGAAAGAGCTTGGCTACGGCGAGGGGTACAAGTACGCGCACGACTTTGAAGACAAGGTCACGGACATGGAGTGCCTGCCGGAAAATCTGAAGGGCCGGCAGTGGTACTTCCCGACCGAAGAGGGCGTGGAAAAGAGGATTCGGGAACGGCTGGCGGCGTTGAAGGCGAAGAAGGAGAGGATGCGGAAGTAGGGAAGCCGTCGCGCCGCTGCTCGATTTTGTCTCAGGGGCGCTAGCTATGAATGAAAGCGGCGATCCATAAATCCTCCGATGTAGGTTCCGGTTTCCGGTTGCAACTCGAATAGCACGCCATCACGGTCGCGCAAGGCGGCAGCCTCCTGACCGTCCACAGCGAGAGTGATCGTCGATAGCTTGATCGGCGTAGGGTTGCCGACAAGTCGTGCGAAAACCTCGACACTGTAATCGCCCGTGACGAACTCGTATTTCGGTTGGTTCGCTGGCAGGACGAAATGATGGTTCGTTGCCACGCCTGCTTGCCCGACGTACATGCCGCTACCTGGCGTGAGTTGGCCGATCTCGCCGTGACCCCAGAAGCTGAATGTTCGTTCGGCACCGTCGCATAACAGTTTTGCGTACATGCCCTCGATGACCTGACCCTTGGCAGCGGTGCTGTAGAGCAGCGCGCGCAGGTATATTTTTGCGGTGAACTTCGGGGAGGTATCGAACCCAAAAAACACCAATGTTGGCTGGGTCATGCGAAGATCGCCTTTCTTCACCCATGCGAAATACATGGTCCAGGCCGAGACTGCGAAAGACATCAACGAGATAATGACGCTCCCAATAGCAATAGTTGTCGAATCAGCCATTAGGGCACCTCACGAGTCCACATGCCTATGCTTCCGCTCGGCCTTGTAATTGTACTCGGGGTCGAAATCGAATGTGCCAAAAGGGCTGATGATTTCCTGCCGCTTGCGGCGGCGGATGTACTCGTCGAGCGCGGCGGTGACGGCAGCTTTTTTTGTCTTGTGGCCGCCGAGTTTGCGGGCGGCTTGGATCAGTTCGTTGAGGCCGGCCATGGCGCGCTCCTGGTGGCATTATGCACGATCTTCTTGGGGCTGGTTGGCTGAAAAGCTTGGGAGGGCGTCGATGCTGCCACCAGCGCTGGGGTCCTTCACTTCGTTCAGGATGACACTCCAAGAAAAACAGAAGCAGCACCAACAGCAACAGCAACGCCAACAGCAGCGGCAACAGCAATAGCAGCGGCCACGCCAACATCAACACCAACGCCAACAGCGGCGGCCACGCCAACAGCGGCGGCCACGCCAACAGCGGCGGCCACGCCAACAGCGGCGGCCACACCAACAGCAGCGGCCACGCCAACAGCGGCGGCCACGCCAACAGCAGCGGCCACGCCAACAGCGGCGGCCACGCCAACCGATGCGAGAGCTCACTTGCTCCTTTGCCGCTGCGCCTCGTAGAGCAAGATGTTGGCGGCAATGGCGGCGATGTGGCTATCTACATTGAGGAAGTGGGGCGAGCGCTACTTCAATTTGAATAGTTTGATCGGCAGATGTTTGGCGTAGCCATCGAAGTCTTGGTCGAGGGTGAAGATGGGCCAGTCGCGGCGCGTGGCCGCGGAGCAGATCAAGTAATCGACTCCGCTACCGGCAATGCCCTGTGCGCGGCATAAGTTGCTCATTCTTGCAGCCTCCTCGAAATCTTCCGTGGTGAGCGGAACGTCCTGGTAGGCGCGGAGAGCCCTGCGGACACGCTCAAATTGCAATGGCTCACGGATTCCGCTGAGGAGTTCCTGGCGCACGGGTGCAAGCAGTTCGGCGCGGCTCTCGGAGATGAGTTCCTCGAGTGAACCCAAGATGTGTCGTTGCGGCGGGGTGAGGTGAATGGCGGTCCGGCGCAGGGCGATGGACCACACCGGAGTGTCAACCAGCACGTTCACGCGCGGCGTGCCTTCCGTTCTGCCTTGTAATCGTAATCAGGATCGAAGTCGATGGTGCCAAAGAGGCTGATGATTTCCTGCCGCTTGTGGCGGCGGATGTACTCGTCGAGCGCGGCGGTGACGGCAGCTTTTTTTGTCTTGTGGCCGCCGAGTTTGCGGGCTGCTTCGATCAATCTGTCATCGAGTGCGAGGTTGGTAGCCATTGTGTGGTCCTCTGTGTGAGATTATACACAATTTGTCAACTTACTTGCTTCTTTGGCGCTGGGCCTCGTAGAGGAGGATGCTGGCGGCGATGGCGGCGTTGAGGCTCTCTACCTTGGGGGAGTGGGGGATGAGGATGGCTTCATCGGCGGCGTCGAGCAGGGCGCGCGGGACTCCCTGGCCTTCACTGCCGATGAAGATGGCGGTGGGCGGGCGGAGGTCGATTTCGTGCACGGGGCGGCCATTGTGCGAGCTGGTGACGGCGAGGCGGACGCCGCGTTCGCGGAGGGCGGCGAGGGCTTCGGCGATGGAAAGTTTGATGACCGGAAGGCGGAAGACCGATCCGGCCGAGGCTCGGGCGACCTTGGGATTTGAGGCCGAGACGGTGCCTTCGGTGGCCAAAACGCCACTGGCGCCAAAGGCTTCCGCGCTGCGCAGGATGGTGCCGAAGTTGCCGGGATCCTGCACGCCGGCGCAGCCGAGGATGAGTGGATTGGCGGCGGGTGGGGGTGCGGCGTTCCCACATTCGCCAAAAGCAGACGGATGTGGGCCACCCGCTGCGGGGCGGAACAGGTCGTCGAGGTGGGAGACGAGGGGGCGGACCAGGGCGGCGACGCCCTGCGGAGTCTCCGTGGCGACGGCGCTGTGGAAGATGTCGTCGGGCAGGAGAATGGTTTCAGTGGCGTGGCTGAGCTGGGGAAGCAGGCGGTTGGCGCGCTCGCGAGCCGACTCGGCGAAAAAGACGGCGCGCAGGCGCAGACCGCTGCGGATGGCCTCTTCGACCAGTTTGACGCCTTCGATGGCGACCGTGCCGTCGCTGGCCGGCGCGGCTTGGGCGAAAGCTTTGCGAAGGTCTTTGACGAGCGCATTCTGGCGGCTGGCGATGGGGCGGAGGCGCTCGTGCGGCGGGTTGGAAAAAACCTGGGACATGTTCCCCCGAGTGTCGGCGTCGGACTGGCTCGCGAGGCTCAAGCATTGTAGAATGCATGAGTGCCAGCATGGACATGATAACCTCCCGCACGAGAGTGCTTCTGGGTTAACCTTGTTCGTTGCTTTCAACTTGCCGTTAAGGTTCGCAGGTTTGAGCCTGGAAGATGAGGTAAAACGGGTGCGCCCGGAGATCATTCGTATTCATGCCACTGAACCTGAGCCGTCGCTGGTAAATTACGTGGCGGACAGAATTCGCCACGGCAGTGTGGTTGGAATGCCAACCGACACGTTTTATGGCCTGGCGGTCGATCCGTATAACCTGCACGCCGTGGAGCGCGTGTATGAGATCAAGGAGCGCGGCCGCCACAAGCCGCTCTCCCTGCTGATTGAGAGCGTGGAGCAGGCCGAGGAGCTGGCCCTCGAACTGCCCGACGAATTTCTGCTGCTGGCGGAGAAGTTCTGGCCGGGGCCGCTGACGATCATCGTTCGGGCGGCTCCGCGGCTGCCGCTGAAGGTGACGGCGAACTCGGGCAACATTGCGGTGCGCATGCCGGATTCGGCGGTGGCGCTGGCGGTGGTGCGGGCGTTGAAGTGCCCGATCACGGCGACCTCGGCGAACCTGGCCGGAGCCCTGGAATGCACGACCGCCGCAGCGGTTGTGGAGCAGATGGGCGAGCGCGTGCAACTGCTGGTGGACGGCGGCACGACGCCGCGCGCGGTGCCGACGACCATCGTAAATCTGACTGAGGACGGACGATGGTCACTGCTGCGCGAGGGAGCGATTGCGCTGGCGGAGATCGAGGACCTGCTGGGCGATCAATGACGGCTGGCGGGAGTGGACGATGGCATGGGCCGGGCCGGATTGCCGCCGCGCTGATTGGCCGCCTATGCGTGCTATTTTGCGTGGACTTGTGTCCGGATTGTGGCGCAGGCGGGACGCGACGAGGCGCAGCCGGCGGACGCGATCGTGGTGTTTGGCGCGGCGGAGTATTTCGGCAAGCCTTCCCCGGTGTACCGGGCGCGGCTGGACCACGCATTTGACCTCTACGAGCGCAAGCTGGCGCCGGTGGTGATTACCACCGGGGGCAGCGGCGGCGAACAGCAGTTCACCGAAGGCGCGGTGGGACGCGACTACCTGATCGAGCGCGGCATCGGCGACCGGCACCTGATCGCCGAGACCCAGAGCGACAACAGCGCGGAGAGCGCCGGGCGCATCGCCAACATCATGGACGCGAACAATATGCGCTCCTGCATCGCGGTCAGCGATCCTTATCATGTATTCCGGATCAAACAGTTGCTGGAGGCGCAGGGAAGGGTGGTGTACCTGTCGCCGCGCAAACCCGAGATTGAACCGGGAATCTGGGCGCGGTCGCTGCAGGTGGCGCGCGAGGCGCTGAGCTACACCCTTTGGCGGGTGCACCTAACGCGCTGGTGGTAGGCCCAGGCTTGATAACACCGGGGCGTGACGGGCATCACTGAGGGATGCGCGGCCGGCTCCTAGGATGAAAGACATCCACAAGGGAGGGTTCGGAATGGCGCACGAGCAGGGGAGCGTAGCTCCGCAGACGGGTATTTACTGGTGCAGCGTGTGTAAGCTGCCGGTACAGTTCAAGGCAGGCGAGACGCTGCCGGCGTGCAAGAATCTTTGCGGGCGAGGGAAGTGGGAGTTTGTGAGGGCGGAGAAGTAAGAGAGCGGAGTCCAAGATCGAACCAAGGAGCCGGAGCCGGGAGCTTCGGCTTTTCCTTTGGGCGCACGGTTAGCTCCAGCGCCTGGCAAAGAGGATGGCGATGGTGAGGGCGGCGGCGAAAGCGGTGCTGGTGAAGTTGACACTGTTGTTGCCGAGGCGTCCGGGACGCTCGAGCGTGGCTCCCAGCAGGCTATCGGCAATGGTTCCGAGGAAGGCTGCGGCGAGCACGGTGGCCTGGAACTGGGGAAGCAGGAGGTTGGCCCAGCGGCAACTAACACTGACGATGAGGATGGCGCAGAGGGAAAAGACGGTTCCGGCCAAGGTGACGCCACCGTTCCGGCCAGGCGGGACGGGCCGCCAGGTGGTGATGAGGCGCGGATGGGGAGCAAAGGTCTGGCCGAGTTCGCTGCTGACCGTGTCTCCGGCGGCTTCCGCCAGTGCGGCCGAGGCCGCGGCGAGGAGAATGTGGCGGGCATACGGCACGAAGATGAGGGGAGCGGCACAGATGGCGGCCACCGAGACGTTGGCGAGGATCTGCAGGACGCCGCGTCCGTGGCGGTCTTCGGCGGTGCCGAGACGCTCCTTCTTGCGGCGTCCGATGCGGGTGGTAATCAGGGTTAGCAGGAAGACGGTAAAGACGGGAAGCAGCGCCGCGGGGCCTGCCGCCAGGCAGAGGACGAGGGTGAGAACAATACCGGTGAGGGCAGCGCCAACGGTTACCGCGTTCAGTCCCCAGGCTAGAAGCGCAAGGGCCACCACCAAGCCGGCGGTGGGGAACTGTTGAGGGTTGGCGTGCTGCCAGCTCTGAAAGAGATTCATGCCCAACTCATCGTACTCCGAAATAGCCGCGAGGGGCAGGTGAGCGGCCCGTGGCATCCGGCTCGGGGGTGCGGGCATGGAGCAAGAATGGCGCGGCGTGAGCGATATTGGATCTTGCGCGAGCGAGAAGACATTGGCCGCGACGCTCTCACTTCCTTTACAATAGTTGCACCCGAACAGAGCAGCTGACCTTGCGTCGGTGGCCGGAGCGCGAATGAAAGTCATGTGGAAAGCCGTGTGCGCGGTTGTGTTCTTTACAGCGGCAACGACCATTGAAATTGGATGCGGCGACGTCTATCGCCCGATTGCGGCGCCCGCCCCGGTTACCACCGGCAATCCGTCCGGCACGGAAGTAGAAGCGGTTCTGAGTCAATGTCCCATTGGGAGCGTGTGCGTGGCCGCCACGGGCGTCACCAGCGGCAGCACGCTGACCGCAATCGACGTGAGCGGTGACTCGAACTCAGCCAACAAGACACTGGCGAACCAGGTAGGAGCGCTGACCGGGCCGGTGGCGGGAAGCCTGGGGAGTCCGATGGAGTTTGATTACAGCCGCACCTCGGTATACACGGCGAATACCGGCACCGATTCCGTGACACAGGTCCTTCTGAGCCCATCGACTGCCGGATTTGCGGCCAACGTCGCGACGATTGCACTGCCGGCCGGCTCCGCGCCAATCGGCATCAGCTTCCAGTACTACGGCGGCAACTACACCCAGGATTTTGTTGTGAACTCAGGAACCAGGACGGCGAACTGCCCGGGAACGGGCTCGCTGGGAGTGCTGGTGCAAGCCACCGACGAGCTGACGGCCAGCGTTTGCGTGGGCAAGACGCCGGTCTATGCCTGGATCTATCACGACCAGACCAAGGTGTTTGTGCTGGACAAGAGCGAGAACAAGGTTTACGTGGTGAGCGCCAGCCAGTACAGGGTGACGAATACGGTTCCTGTGGGAGTTTCCCCCTTTAAGGTGGCCCAAAGCAACAACGGCAACTACGTGTACGTGCTCAACGGCGGCGGCTCGATCTCGGTGATGGACGGACAGGCGGAGACGGTGGTGGACACGGTGCCGACCGCGCTGGCTGGAACTTCCGCGCCGCCGATCGATATTGCGCAGGACTCGAACTACAACGACACCACGGCCAATACGCAGATCAACCATGTCTGGATTCTCCACGCCGACGGTACGGTGAGTGTGTGGGACGGAACGACTCCGGGAACGTTGAAGTGGATCACGTCGATTGCCACCATCACCCCGGCGCAGTTGAGCGCCGGTGTGGTTCCGACGAACCTGGCGCTGATGCGGGATGGAAGCTGGGCCTATGTTGGCCTGGGAGGCACGGACAAGATCGTGGGAATCAACACCAGCCAGTTGGCCGTGGGCGCGGTAACGCAGAACGCGACGACCACGGTTACGGTGGGAGTGCACAACGGGACGGTGCAGAGCCCGGTGACCGCGAGCCTTTCCTACACCTACAAAGACACCACGACGGGAGTGGTGCTGGGGCCGTTTACGGGCACGGTGCCGGTGGAGGTTACGACGCCCACGGTGACCAGCGTTGCGGTTTCGCGGGGTGGCAATTCGGCGGACCTGGCCAAGGTGTATGCGACGACTACGACCAGCACGACCTACTACTGCTACGACTACCAGGTGAAGGCGACGGACTGCAGCGATCCGAACGGCGACCCATGGGCGAGCGGCAGCACGGTCACCGCCAGCGGCACCACTCCCACTCCGTCTCCCAGCCCGTTCCCATTCCTGGCGGCAGGTTGCACGGCGGTTGCGGGACAGAACGCCATGAGCTGCCCGAATCTGTACAACGGCACCTCGGTGGTTACCGCGGCGGCGATTGGGGCAACCCCGGTCAACACCTACGTGACGACGATTCCGGCGCCCGCCGTGGTTACCTATTGCGATCCGGGCAATCCGGAGACGGGAGAATTTGACGGACAGAAGAATTGTCCGGCGATGATTCCGTCGATGGTGCTGGGCCGCAGCTAGGACGGAAGCAGAATGAAGTAAAGAGCCGTCCGATGGCGGCTTGGCCGCGAGATTGCAGACAAAGCTCCCGCACCTACGGGAGCTTTGTTGCAGGTAGCGGCGAAGCAGAGGCGGCTCAACTTCCTTTTTGCCATTGCCGGGAAGCGGGAGCTGGGGTTCCACGCCGGTAGCACGAAATGTAGAAACGTAATATTTTTCGATTCCAATCCCCTTTTGCAATTGCCATGGGGCCGTCCGTGGTATTTAATATCGGTAGCACGAAACTGGAAAACGTAACATTTGCGGAGAGCTCCTGCTGGTTTCCCGCTGCGCTGAATTTGTCTTGCCCGGTTCGCAGGGGGCATTCCGGGGCAGCCTCTGAATTCCGGTTGCGCTTTACGTCTGCAGGAGGGTGTTGCCGCAATGAAATGGAAATGTGTGCTGTTCTTATTGCTTCTTGTTCCCAGCCTTCTATTTGCCCAAGGAATCACTCAGCTATCAGGAACTGTCGTTGACACGTCTGGCGCGGTGATTGCCGGGGCTACCGTGCAGGTTCGAAGCGCGAACGGTACTGTACAAAAAACGACACAGTCGGACACGAACGGCTCCTTCATTATTTCTGGACTCTCGGCAGGTAATTATCGACTCGTGGTATCTGAATCCCGGTTTTGAAACCAAAGAAATCCCCGTCACCATAGGGACCACCGAGGCGCCGGCCCCGCTGCGCATCTCTCTGGCTGTGGGCTCCGTGAGCACCACCGTAAAAGTGCAGGGCCGGGCGGATGACCTCATCGGAATTGCCGATTCCGCCACCCAGGGAACGGTGGGCGCAACGGAAATCCAAGATCGTCCGATTCTTCGTTCGGGAGAAGTTTTGGAGACGGTTCCCGGTGTCATCATCACGCAACACGCCGGCGGCGGCAAGGCCAACCAATATTTTCTTCGCGGCTTCAATCTCGACCACGGCACGGATATTCGCCATTTTCCTCGACGATATGCCGCTGAACCTGCCGTCGCACGCGCACGGCGAGGGGTACTCGGACATGAACACCGTCATCCCGGAGTTCGTGAAGCGGGTGAGATTACGAGAAAGGTCCTTATTACGCCGATGTCGGCAACTATCGGCTCGGCTGCGTCGGCCCATGTGGAATTTTTCAAGACGCTGCCCCAGAACTTCTTCCAGGTGGAAGGCGGCATGTTTGGCTATGGGCGGGCCGTTTTCGGCGTGTCGCAAAAGCTCGGCAAGGGCAATTTGCTGTACGGCGGAGAAGCGTATCACGATAACGGCCCATGGACGACGCATGAGGACAATTTTTACAAATACAACGGCCTTCTAACCTACAGCCAGGGCGGAGACGACAAGGGTTTCAGCATCACGGCCCGCGCTTACCGCGGAACATGGCACTCGAGCGATCAAATCCCCGTTGACGCCTTCCCCTGGTTGGTTACTTCGGCGCACTGAACCCGACCGACGGTGGCGAGTCACAGCGTTATAGCTTGCAGTCGGAATGGCATCGCCGCGGCGCAAATTCCGAGACGAAAATCATGGCCTACGGATTTTATTACGACCTCAATTTGTTTTCTGATTTCACTTACTACCTGGATGACCCCATTAAGGGCGATCAGTTCGAACAGCAGGACAGGCGCTGGGTGGCGGGGCTGGACGCACACCACACGATTTTCAGCCAATGGTTTGGCCGCAAGGTGGAAAATACGTTCGGCCTGCAGCTCCGCAACGATTGGGTCCACAACGGCCTTTTCCGGACGGAAGATCGCGTGCGCACGGACAAGAATGATATCAACGCCTGCAATGACGAACCCATCCCCGCAGTGCGTTACCAATCCGAATCTGACAGCAATCTTGCCCGCGGCCACGGATTTGAATAAATTTACGGACACGATAGGCAGTGTTTATGTGGAAAATAAAATCCAGTGGGCGAGCAAATTCCGCTCGGTCGTGGCCCTGCGCGGCGACGACGCAAAATATGTCGTCACCAACTTGACTCCCACTTATGTCTCCCCCATCTTTGGCCCGGTCAACTTTGCGCGGCTCAATTCCGGCTCGGCCACCAAGTTCCTGCCCAGCCCCAAAGCAAGTTTGATTTTCGGCCCGTGGGCCAAGACCGAGTTCTATGCCCAGGGCGGATTCAGTTTCCACAGCAACGACGCGCGTGGCGCAACGCAAAGGGAGGAACCGATTTCGCCGGACAATCCTTTCCCCACGCCCAGCCACCCCAATTTCTCCCCTGGTCCAAACCAAAGGCGGGGAAATCGGCGTGCGCACTTCGGCCGTCCCACATCTGCAAAGCACCCTTGCGCTCTGGTATCTCCACAGCAATTCCGAACTGCAGCAGGATGGCGACACCGGAGGCACGTCTGCTTCAGAACAGTCGAGCAACCGCTATGGCGTCGAATGGGCGAACTACTACACGCCACTGGAACATTTGGCTTTTGATTTTGACATTGCGGACTCCCGCGCCCAGTTTACCCAAATAGACCCGGACGATGCGGCGTACACCAACGTGGGTGGCGGCCAGTATCCCGTGCAAGGCCCGGGTGGCAAGCTTGTGCCCGAAGCGGTTAAGGTGGTGATTTCCTCGGGCGTCACACTGCACGATTACAAAGGCTTTTCGGCGAGTTTGCGCCTGCGCTACTTTGGTCCGCGCGATTTGACGTCCGACGGAATCAATCGCTCCAAGGCAACACTGTTGGTCAACGCCGGGCGTCGGCTATCAATTCAACAAGACGATGGCGCGTTTCGGCCGAAGCTTTGAATTTGCTTAACCGCAAAGCTGACGACATCACCTACGCCTATGTCTCCCGAATCACGCCAACCGCCGCGCCGGAATTCACAAACGTTTTCCACCCCACCGAACCGTTTCAGGTGCGATTCGCGTTGCACTACCGGTTCGGAGAACATTAAAGAAGTTTCGACGATTTGCGCCCTAAGGGCTGGGGGCGCGACGGCTGCGCGGCGGGTATGCTGTTTGGCGCGAGCACGCGCGCCGCGCAGTCAAGAGAGCTGCTTGAGTTACTGCCCCGCGTAGGTTACTTTGCGGTCCTTCCCGCCGAAGTCATGACCAACTTGCCGTGCTTGACGCCGCGCAGGCTGAGCATGTGATCGGCGAGGTGCTTGACCTCGCTGGCCGGTCCCTTCATGATGACGACCTCGAAGCAGTTTTCCTCGTCGAGGTGGACGTGGGTCGCCGCCAAGACATATCCGTGATGGTGATGCTGCGCCTGGGTCAACTTCTGCGAGAGCTCCGGCCGATGATGGTCGTAAACCATGGAGAGGGTTGCAACCACCGGTTTGTTGCCGCTTACCTGCTCCGCGACCAGGGCATCGCGGATGAGATCGCGCAGAGCTTCGGAGCGATTGCTGTAACCACGCTTGGCGATCAGTTTGTCAAAGTCGTCCAGCAATTCCTGTTCGATGGAAACACCGGTTCGGACGAGTTCCGCCATTTTCTTCGCTCTCCCTGCCACTAAGTTACTGTAGAAACAAACGGCGAGGCAACGGCAATCAGCCAGGGGTGGGCGAAGCGGGAACGAAGGGTAATCCGCGAGCAAGATTCTGTGGCAGATGCAGCGGAGTGGGCATCCAATGGCTGAGGTCTAGTCTGAGGTGACAAATGAAAGGCGAACACGAACACGATCACTCGCACGAGCATGACCACGCCCACAGCCATGCGCACGAGCACACCCACGAGGGAGTAACCCATAGCCATGAACACGCGCACGAGCACAGCCACGTACACGACCATCAGCATGCCCACGAGCACACCCATGCCGTAGACGAGCATGGCCATGACCACGAGCATGACCACGAGCATGGCGCTCACGAGCACTCGCACGCTGAGCAGGAACTGGAACCCCACACGCACAAGCACTGAATGGCCGGCTGCCGGGGAGAGAGAACGCAGCCGGGACTTATGGCGGGCTGGAGATTTCTCTTTCCCGCCGCGGGCGCGCTGACGTAGAGTAATGGCGCGCGCGGGTGACTCTCCGCGTGATCGAAAGGAAGGAATCATGCGTAGGATCCGAGTTTGGCTGACGTTGGGATGTTGCCTATTCGCCATGACGGCGGCGGCATTGGCGCAGGCCAGAAAGCCCGGCCTGTGGGAGACGACCAGTACGATGACGTGGCAACAGTCTCCGTTTCCGGCCGGCATGCAGGGCGCTCCCGGCGGCGCCCGTTCACCTTTTGGCGGCGGCCCGCAAACCTTTAAAGTTTGTATTACCCAGGCCCAGATTGATAGGTACGGAGCCCCGGTTCCGCAGACCCGCGGTGACTGCCAGGTGATCAACTATTCCAGGACCGCCAACGGCGTGACCGGCGACATGGTTTGCAGCGGAAGGGTGAACGGCAAGGGAAGCTTTGAGTCGCACTGGACCGGCGAAGGCAGTTCCTCGGGTAAGGTTCATTTTGTTGGCTTCATGGCGGCCGGCGCCAACAAAATGCCGATCGAATGGACGAGCGAATCCACCTCGACCTACAAGGGACCGAACTGCGGCGACGTGAAGCCTCTGCCCATGCCGGACAAGTAAGTCCGCAGCAACCGCCGCCGGGGAATGCGGCGTGCCCGAGGCGGGAAGCGGAGCCGGTATGAAGTGCGATGAATCGCGAATGGGTTGCTTCCCGGAGTGAACTTTAGTTGGCGGGTTGAAGGATTGCGATTCGCGTTTCCTGGCCGGTAGTGCCGAGGGCGATAACCTTGGTGGCTCCGGGGCGGTTGACGGCGATGACCTTCTGGCCGTTTACTTCCATAACTTCGGCGTCGGGATAACGTCCGGTGTAGTAGGCGAGCACCGTGGAGAGGGAATCGGAAGTGGTATAGACCTCGCTGGTAACCGGGACGCCGATGTCGGGGAGTTCCACATCCTTCACCTCGAGCGGCTGCGAACCGGGATAGCGGTCGGAGCCGGTGGCGGCGCTGGAGGATGCGGCTGGATGCTGCGGGGATGGCGCGCCCTGCTTGTTCCTTTCGGCCAACTCGGTCAACGCATTCTCGACTGCGTTCGGGTCGATGCCGCGGGTGGGCACTTGGCTGGATGGACGGTTCTGGTCCGGGATGGGGGTCTGCGCAGGCGATGGCTGCGAATTGAATCTGTCACTCGGGATGGCCTGAGTGCGTGGAGTTTGGACGGCGGCAGGTTGGGTGAGAGACGGTTGCGAGGGCGGCAACTGGGACGCAGAAGCCGCGGGGCTCGAAGGCGAACCAGCGGCCGCCTGCTCGCGATGCATCATTCGGCTGAGGATGAGTCCGGCGGTGAGGACGAAGAGCAGGCCGAGGGCGGCTACAAGGAAGAGTACCTGGTTGCGCTGGCGATGGCGCCTGGCGTCGGTGGCGGCCACGGCGTCGGGCGCGATGGGTCCACCACAGGCGGCGCAGAAACGCCCGCTGTCTACCGGTTTTCCGCAGTGGCGACAAAATGTCATTTCTGTTATTAAGGATACGCCGTAAGTAAGGTGGCCGCGCGAACGTGAGTGCTGGGTTCGTTGGCAGAGCGCGGTAAGAGCTCTGCGCGATGATTCGGTTTGAGCGGGCGCCATTGCTTAAGAATGTGAGTCATATTTTTCCTTTTCCAGCGGCAATCTGAAATACTCGATGACTACGGAGACCACCCCATGACCGAACCAAGTTACGAAGAACTGAAGGCGAAGCTGGCGGAGTTGGAAGCCAAGCAACAGCGCAGCGGCAGCATTGCGTTCAAGGTGAGCGACAAAGGCGGCGCGAGCGTTTACGGATTGGGCCGCTTCCCGGTGACCCTTTACTACGAGCAGTGGATTCGTCTCCTGGACAAAGCGCAGGAGTTGCGTGAATTCCTCGAACAGAACAAGAGCAAGCTGAAGTTGAAGGAGTAGCGGCACACGAGCGCCAGCACAGCGATCCGTATGGGTCTAATCCTTCTGCGCTGGTGACGGAGAGAGATGGACACAGCGAAAATTCTCGCCGACCTTCGCGCCGAGCGCGATCAGATCAACCAGGCAATCGCGGCCTTGGAATCGCTTGGCGGAACCGGGGTGGCCACGAAGTCTGCCCCAAAGGCTGCGAAGGCCGCTTCGGTCAAGGCCAAGCCAAAAGCCAAGAAACGCGTGATTAGCGCCGCCGGCCGCAAGCGTATCGCCGAAGCGGCGCGGAAGCGCTGGGCGGCGGTAAGGAGCGCAAAGACAGCTCCCGTTTCTTCCCGGGCGGCCAAGCCAGCGCGGAAGCCCGTGGGTGCGGCTCCTAAGCAGAAGCCGGCGGCGGCGGCGAAAGAACGCCCAGCTGAGAGCACAGCTAAACCGGAGGCCAGCGCCAAGCAGGCTGCCCCGGCTGCGATGGCATCCAAAGGCGCCAAGGGCACTCGCCGCAACCTGACGGTGGCAGCGCGGAAAGCAATGTCAGAAGCGGCGAAAGCACGCTGGGCGAACAAGGTTGCCGCCGTGAAGACGGAGTAAGCCGGGCCTGGTGCGCATCGCATGCGTTGGGGCAGCGTGGAGCTGCCCCAGTTACAACTGATGCCAGAAGGCCCGGGAACATGGAGCGCGAACGATTCGCCAAGGTAATGGCCGAGGTGCTCGACAGCCTTCCAACGGAATTCCGCAGCCGCATCCGCAACGTTGCCGTGCTGGTAGAGGATGTTCCGCCGGGCCAGTTGTCTGCTTCACCTGGAGGGCCGGCGCGACTTCTGCTGGGCCTGTTCCACGGCGTTCCCATGACAAAGAAGAGTGTGTTCGGCCTGTCCACGGGGCCTGATTACGTTGTGCTCTACCAGAAGAATATCGAGGCTGTGTGTTCCAGCGAAGCTGAAGTCCGGGAGCAAATCCGGCGCACGGTGATTCATGAATTTGGACACTACTTTGGCATGGACGAAGAGCAACTGAAAGATGTTTAGCCAAAGCCCCGGTTGCGTGAGCGCGGCGGTGTCCGGATCGCGAGACAGCAGCGCCGCATGGCTTCCTGGAGTAGGATGGACTCCAAGGTAAAGCCTTGGCAACGGGCGAGGCGCGACGTGGAGAAGAAGCAGGGCCGGCTTCGGGCGCCGCAAGGAAGACGAGATGACACACATGAAACTGCAAGCAGCCCTCGACGAACTCGAACGGCTGTGCGACACCGTAAGAGGATACAAGGAACGCAACGGCAAGCTGCCTGCGAATCCGGACAGCGACGCCGGCCGCGCCCTCGCCTCATTGGAGGCTTTCTCCAGCGAACTGCACAGGTTGAACATTCCCAAGGTAATCGATCACAAACTGTAGCCGGGACCTGGCCGCGCGGGCAGGGGAAGGCTGATCGCGTCATGCGAGTGGGGAGATTACTGGCCGCGGCTCTGGCTGCACACGCCCGGGGCGCTGGATTTTGTTGAGCGGGAGAATCAGGGCATTTCTTTAGGGAAGGGATTATCGGCGGAAACAACCAAATACTGCGGTAAACATCGAGCGCCCCAAGGTGTCACATGCGTCCAGTCATAGAGATGCCGGGCGGGGTTTGAAAGACACACAACTAGATACTCCTGTTGGCCTAAGCGCGACAAGGTATCTGCAACGGCGATATCCCGAATTGTTCCTCGAACCCCTGGAATTCATAGAAAACTTGTGCTGTCCGGACACGCCGGGTCCGCGGAGGTGTCTGTCCGGACTCAATGGAGGGGATTTAGGCGCTGGCCTTCCGATTGCGGCCCGGGTCCGGGACGAATCCGAAGAGTGAGCAATCCGGTACAGTCTGGGATTGGGACTCCACGTACAATACCTTCTCATTCGCATGGCAATGATTCGCAGGGCGGGGATCCGCAAGGCGGGGCGAGCAGTGAGGCGTGTCAAGTGACAACAGAAACAATGCTAGACGAAAAGATGGAACAGCCGAGGATCCTGGTAGTAGAAGAAAACGAACAGGTGCGTTTTTCACTCGATAAAGTATTGGAAGTCAATCAACTACAGATTACAACCGCAGGCAATGTGAGCGATGCGTTGCACTTAATCGACACGGAATTCTTTGATGTGCTGCTGAGCGATTTGCGGATGACCGATACGGGTGACGGTCTGGCCATGGTCAGCGCAATGCACAACACGAATGAGGATGCGCTCACGCTGGTCTACACAGGGTACCCAGAGCTGGAAGATGCGCTGGACACGGTTCTGCTGCAAGCGAACGAAAGCTTCCTGAAACCGATGGCCATTGCGACGTTTGTCACAGCTTGCGCCGAGAAGTTAGAGGGCCGCGGAATGCGAGAAGGCCGGGAACTATGAGAAGGCCGTGCATCATGCCGGGTTCCCCCGGTTGAGTTGGGGGCGAACGCTGGCGGCTTCGGCAAATGGGATGGGTAAATTGCTGAAACGGGAAGCGGCCGGGTTGATGCTCTAAGTTTTCTTTTCTGGAGCCTGTGCAAAAGGTTTGTTCGGGTGATGCAAAGCGCAACACTGTTACAAATCGCCTCGTATTCTGGAATTTCCTTTCTAAGCCATTGATTCCGCGCGACGATGCAACCAGAACTGGACGGGCGCGGCCTGTCCGTTCGTGGCGATATGCATCGGGTGCGGCTGGCGCACCATTGCCAAGAAGATGCAGGTCAAGGCTAACACTCGTGGTTTCTGTGCGATAGCTTCTTTTCCGCACATTGGTCACTCAAGTGCCCCTGGAGAGTGCGTCCGCGGAACCGTAAAGGAAAAGTCGAGAGCCGCGAAGACTCGAACTAAAGCCCGATGAAAAGGGGCGGAGGTTAAGGCAATGACATTCATTTTGGTTCTGGCACTGTTTATTACCTTCTTAGCGATCGACCACTTTAGAAACAAGAGAGCTCCAAGGCCCGTACTGCAGACCGCGCCTTACGCCTCCGCCGGAGAGCACAAGGCCCAGGCCATTGTGGCCGGCTTTGAGATTCCCGCACACCTCCGCTTCCATCAGGGCCATGCCTGGGCGCTGGGCGAAAGCCCGAACCTGGTTCGCGCCGGCATTGACGACTTTGCCGCCAAGCTGATCGGCGAGGCCGAGGAAGTCAACCTGCCGCAGCGCGGGCAGTGGATTCGCCAGGGACAAAAAGTATGGAGTTTCCGGGTGAACGGGGAGCTGGTGGAGATGGTTTCCCCGATCGAAGGCACGGTCAACGACATCAACGACGAAGTGGTTCGCCACCCTGAGACCCTGACGGCGGACCCGTACGGCGACAGCTGGCTGATGACCGTGGAGAGCCCGGACGCCAAGACGAACTACCGCAACCTGCTGAGCGGCACGATGGCTCGCAACCTGATGGCCGACAGCGCCCGCAAACTGGCTGCCTACCTTCCGGCAAGTTCGGGCATGGCGCTGGCGCAGGACGGCGGCAAGGCGCACGGCGAGATCAGCAAACAGCTTCCGGCGGAGAAGTACGTGGAGATCACCAAGGAGTTCTTCCTGGCCTGAAGCGCGCCTGGCGCAGAGCCTGGCGGGAATCGGAGCCGGAACACCTCACCCGGGGAGCGGCAAGCTTCCCGGGACTTTTGTGCCCGGCGCTGGCTTCGCCAAGAGCGCAGGCAACTACTCGGGAAAATACGGCCACTGCATGGCAGCGGCCGTATTCCCTGGCAGGAAGGATTGCGCCCCGATTGCAGGGGGGTGCGGAGAGTGCTATTTCTTTTGCGTCGTAACGGGTTGCGGCTCGAGTTTGCGGGCGACCGAGTCGAGGACGCCGTTGATGAACTGGACAGACTCGGGGGTGGAGAAGCGGCGGGCAATCTCAAGTGCCTCGTTGATGATGACCGGACGCGGGGTTTTAGGGAAGCCGAGAAACTCCGCGACTCCGGCGCGCAGGATGTTGCGATCGACGGCGGCCATGCGCTCCAGGCGCCAGTGTTCGGTGTGGCCCTCCAGGAGTTGGCCGATCTCGTCGTAGCGTTCCATGGCGACGCGAAAGATGTCATCGGCGAAGTTTCGGACGCTGTCCTCAAGGTCGCGGCGCTCTGCCCAAAAGGTTTTCTCGACGTGCTCGACCGACTGTTTTCCCATGTCGGCCTGGAACAACATCTGCAACGCCAGCTCACGTGATTTGCGTCGTGTGCCCATGATTCCTTCTGATCGCTACTGCTGTTGGAGCGTGCGTTTGAGTACGGCGAGTTCCAATGCGGCGAGAGCTGCTTCAAATCCCTTATTCCCCATCTTCAAACCGGCGCGGTCGATGGCCTGTTCCAGGGTTTCGCAGGTCAGCACGCCGAAACCGATGGGAACGCCTGTCGCCAGCACCAGCTCTCCGATGCCGCGGGTGACTTCATTGACGAGGACGTCATAGTGAGCGGTTTCACCGCGCAGCAGACAGCCGATGGCGACCAGGGCATTATAGTTGCCGGTTTCGGCGAGCATCTTGGCGGCGGCGGGGATTTCAAACGCGCCGGCGACGCGGACGATCTCGATGTCTGCAGGCGAGCGCTCCGGTCCGCCGCAGCGCGTCGGTGGCTCCGGTGAGAAGACGTTCGGTGATAAATGCGTTGAAGCGCGAGACGACGACCGCGAACTTCATTCCAGTCGAGTCCAGCTGCGATTCCCTGGTGGGCTGGCGCCAGTTCTCGTTGTAACTGAAGATGGCGAGATTACCGAACCCGGCGGGAATCTGCAGGACGAAAAGCCGCGCTCCCCAGTCGCAATCGGCGATCTCCGTGATGAAGGTGAAACCCTTGGCGCGAGCGGTCTCGGCGACGATGTCGGCGTTATCGACCTCGACCACCAGGTCGGCGGCGGGCATATCCTGACCCATGGCGAGCTCGACGCCGGACTCGAAGGCTTCAAACTTGCGGCCTTTGGAACGGCGGCCAGTCCATTGTTCACCGGGGGCAAAACCGAGGGCGGAGAAAAAGTCATCGAGCGAACGGAAGTCTTCGTCGGAGGCAGGCAGCATGAGGCGATGAAATGAGCGGATCACATCCTCTTTTGTACCACAGGTGCGGGGCAGAGTGGCGCCGAAGTCGCATGAACCATAAAGCGGCCCGGAATATGAGCCCGCCGGAATGGTTCCTGGCGTGGCAGCGCGCGCGGGAACGCGGGAAAAAAGAGCAATGCGGGGCCGTCCAGCCGGAACTTCACGGGAGCAAACGCAGCCCCGATCCCTCAGACGCCCTTGAACTGCGCGGCGCGCTTCTCAAGGAAGGCGCTGGTGCCCTCGTTTTTGTCGGCCGTGGAGAAGCAGAGGCCAAAGAGCGCGGCCTCATAGGCAAGTCCCTCCGCCAGCGTCATGTCAAAGCCCTTGTTGACGGCGTCGAGGCAGTAGCGGGTGGAAATCGGCGCGTTGGCGATGATCTTGCGGGCGAGGGCTTCGGCGCGGGGAAGCAACTCGGCGAAGGCCGCCACCTCATTGACCAGGCCGATGCGGAGGGCTTCATCGGCCTTGATCATTTCGCCGGTGAGGATGATTTGCAGGGCGCGGCCTTTGCCGATCAGGCGCGGTAGACGCTGCGACCCGCCATAACCGGGGATGATTCCGAGCTTGGTTTCAGGTTGGCCAAAGCGGGCGTTCTCCGAGGCGATGCGGAACGTGCAGGCCAGGGCGAGTTCGCAACCGCCGCCGAGAGCAAAACCGTTGACGGCCGCGATGACCGGCTTGCCGCAGTTTTCGGCGAGCGAAAAGACGGCCTGGCCGCGCACGGAAAAGGCTTCAGCCGCGCCTGCACCAAGGGAAGTGAATTCGTTGATGTCCGCACCGGCGACGAAGGCTTTCTCGCCCTCCCCGGTGAGGATGGCGACGCGCACGTCATCGTCATCGCGCACCGTCTGCAAGGCCCGGTTCAGTTCCTGCAGGGTGGGGGTGTTGAGTGCGTTCAGCACTTTGGGACGGGAGATGGTGATGAGTGCGATCTGCTCGTTCTTCTCGTACCGGAGGTTTTCAAAAGTGGCTAGGGACATGGAAAAGTCTCCTGCAACGCGCCCCCGAGTTTACCTCCAGAGGATGGCGGAAGCAATTTCACCGGCGTGCCGCACCATTGTGCTGAGTGCGGCCCGGCAACCAGGGTGAAGGAAACGCGGCTTACAGGTCCGGGCTGTGCGCACGCAACACTTCGCGGAGGCGGCGATTGATGTTGGCCGCATCGCGGGTGGCATCATCGATGAGTTTGAGCCACTTCCTGTTGGCATCATCGAAATCGACCTGGTTGAGCAGATAGGTAGCCTGCATGATGGTTTCAATAGAATTGCTGAGGTCGTGGGCAAGAGTCCGCAATTCCTTGCTGACGGGCAGGGGTATTTTGGGCGTGGCGTCGGAATTAGGTTCAGACATTCAGGTTCCTCTGCTTTTCTTCGAACGCGATAGAAGCGCGAGGCAGCGAATACATCGGAGGCCCACTTGCGCTCTTGCTCTCCCCTTGAACTCTCAGCGCGGTGGGGGAGAAGGATCGCACCGCCAGCAACCGAATAGCAAGACTATAGTCCGCCACTCGATGCTTTCGCAAAAAGTCCGGAAGGAAAAATCCGCGTAATCCATTCCGCTCGCCCTCGAAAGGGTGCCTAACTCACCACGCGGACCATGCTTCGGAATGGAACCTCCTTAGAAGCTGCTCCATGCGGCGGGAGTCGAGGCGCGCAGGGACGGTTCTGGAACTACGACCTCGTACCTTTCACTGTGACGCAGCCGGGTGAGTTCATGGGGCCGCCGGTCAATAGGATGGCCGCCCTCCGCAACCCCGTGGCCCTCTGATGAAACCCGCGGCGACCCACTGGCTTCCGCCTGCGACCCTATGCAAGCCGCAAGTGTTCGTGGCAGCCATCGACGCAGGACTTGAGGCGGTCAGCCGGCTACTTCGCACCGTTCGCGTCGCCGCTCACTGCCCGACGCCGCCGCGTTCGCCGCGCCGGCTGCGCTCGTTGCGCCAGGCGACGGCGTGGTCGTGGCTGAGGCAACGGCGGCCCATCCCGCAAGTGAGCCGGCCGCCGGGGTCTGCTGCGGCTCCTTGCCGGACGACTGGCAACCCCTGGTCGCAGCCCCACAAAGCTGTTGGTTCTGCATCCCGGATCGGTGTGTTACAATCCATTTGCAAGCCAAGTGGAAAGGTAAGACCACAGCGGTCGCCGTGGCGCTCAGCGCCCGCCTTTCACCGTGCCGAAGTGGCGGAATTGGCAGACGCGCATGGTTCAGGTCCATGTACTCGCAAGGGTGTGGGGGTTCGAGTCCCTTCTTCGGCACCAAAAATCAAGCGATTTTCCAATATATATGGTAAATCTAAGCCCAGCAAAGACTTGCTGGGCTTTCATATGTTCGGGTTCTGTCTCCTGAGTCGCTCTAGGTGCCCCCTGTAACCCCATTTGCATAGCTACAGCCTAGCTACGGATCGGAAAGAAGGTCGCTTTCTCGGCTGCTTTCCCGCCTGACGCCCCAGCCCCTCCCGCCACCTCTGGTGCCCCTTCCACATCCGACCGTGCACTACCAGCCCTCCCACCCTCGCCTATAATCGCAGCCGGAGCCTGACATATGCCGCTATTCATCTGCCGCTGGCAAAACGGTGACTCTTCCGCCGTCAGCGCAACATCGAGAAACGCTGCCATCGAACTGCTGGATGAAGTTGGGAATGCTGAAGTCTGTGAACTGTTCACCGTCAAGAATTTCATGGTGCATTTTCGCCTGAAAGAAGAGACGGACGAGATTGGCGACTTTGTTCCGGTCAAACTGGAGGGATTCGATGAAGAGACTGTGGACACCCTGTGCGACCGTGTATATCCGCGTTCGATGATGGAGTGGCAACGCCTGTGTGCTAACGGTCACTTGCGAGAATTTTTCCCCGCCACATCCCTTACTTCCTTTCTGGTGCCACTGTGCATCCGCCTCGGCATCACCAGAGCCCCCCAGCCGCGCGGGGCACCCTTCCCGAGTCTCCTCGGAGAGCGCATAAATTCCGCCACCCCTCTGCTCGAACGCCCGCGTCGTTTGCGTGACCACTCCTCTGGCTCATGAAACCGCGATAGTGCGGTTAGCGGCGAACACCATCACAGTGGCATTGCCCTGAAAGGCTCGCTGGTTTACGCCTAGCCGGGGCATTCACAATCGTTGACACCTTTCGTTGGCGCTGGATCACTCGTGCATGACTTCATGCTGGAGTTTGGCTGCGAGTTCTTCGAACTCGCCAGAAACGTCCGTCCCCATACGCGAATCCATCTGCTCGAACTGCTCGTTAAGTGTCTCCTGCTCCTGAATTGACAGAACCTTGTTCGTCATTGGAAATAGCAGGTCGTTTTCTTTCCAAATGTGACCTTTATAAAGCTCCACTATCTGGAGCAACGTGGTCCGCAGCGCCTCCCTTTCACTGCCGTCCTTCGCATATCGCGCCGAAATATTCGTAAGCTTGCCAACGAGGGATCGAGCTTGGTCATGCTCCATCCTAAGGACACCGAGTGGACACTCTTTTGCTCGTATGCCCTTCTTTTCCAGCATTCGAAACAAATACCCCTCTTCTTTTCCATGATGGCACTGGTCGGCAAAGGTACGTAGAAACTCCAGTATGTCAGCGAGGGTTGCTGTCGATATCTCCTGACCCTTGCCCAAATTTTCTGCCAGTAGCGCCATGCACTCGGTCACTTGGGTGATGAACTGGTGCTCGCGTTCGAGCACTTCGGTTGGCTTCATATTTGTCATGGTCGTGCTCCTTGTGGCTAGTCGTGACAGGCAGGGAAGATGCAACACACTTGGCTAGAATCTCCGCTTTTCTGCCCCCAAGCGAACGGAGTATACCAGAGTTGTGCTGTCCTGAACCTGCTCTGCCCCGCCCGTCATCCGTCAATTAGCATTTTGCCAATACACGTTGAGAGCGACCTCCTCCCGGTGCCCGGGAGCTTTGACCCGAAGGACGCAGAAGCCACTCTCTTCGTTAAGGAACGTGACCCGTTCAATCACACCGGACAGATTGTCGGTGGGGTGCTACGTTCTGGGACGGTGGCGTTCATCCGGACTGAATCATTTTGACAGATGCGGACTGCGCTGAGTTCCATTTCAGGCTATACTGCATGGCCATGTGCGGACGCTCCCGCCCGACCCGTGCTGCCAGACTCGCCGAATGATTCGGGATGGAACCCGAGGATGATTGGGAGCCTCGCCAAAACATTGCCTTCGCTGAGGAGCTAAGACATTGATCGCCACAAAGGAATACACGAAGGAACAAAAGAAACCCGCCAAGCTAGGGTGCAAGTGCAAGCACTGCAGGGCCAACGGTGCTTTCCGCTCCCATCGGAGAAATTTCTTGGAATTCTGGCGCACGCGGCTCACTGGAAAAGTTCCTTTCCACTGCACCAAGTGCAATCGTCGCTATTGGGACGTCATCGACCCTTTCGATATCTAACAACCCCCAGAGCCTTCGTTGTGAACTCCACCAGCGGCTTCATCCTCCGACACGCGGCGGTCGATTATCCAAGCTCCACCGCCGGCATCGATATCGAGCCGCCATCGACGCCTTCGACCGGAAAGCTCACTGGCTCGGATTCTGTCCGTGTGCCAATGACGTAAAGGAGAGGCAGGTAGTGGTCGGGTGTGGGCACCGCCATCATGGCCTCTTTGCTGAGCGTATTCTCGTATCCGATTAAGGGCTTCGATTTTCCAGACAACAGCAACCCCCGCACTCGCCGCTCGAACGACACCGCCCATTCATACGGTTCCACCGTGTGCTTGTCCCCATGCATTGCCCAGTTCGATGAAGCCAGCCCGGCGCAATCGCTCCACCTGCGTTCCGGATTCTCCATCGGGTTTCCCACGGCCTAATGTGCCGAGGCCGAGCAGCAATCGGGTCAGCCGTGATTGCGAGAATTCCGACTGCTCAAGCGCGGCGGCTGTGTCTGCGGGCGCCGCCTGAACCAAGATGTCACGCCGGGCGGCGACATCATAGGACGGCAGCAATTCATCGAGCTTCATGGAGGCATCCTTGGGTGCGAGTATCGTGCTCAACTGCGCTACACTCCCGGCACCGTCAAACCCGCTCCCTTTCGGAATCCTGACTTCCTCGACCGGAATCAATATCGTACTTGTAGATTATGTGCAGGAGTGAACCATGGATTTGAAGCTCGGCGGAAAGCGTGCGCTGGTGACGGGATCAACGGCGGGGATTGGATTTTCGATTGCCAAGCTGTTGGCTCGTGAGGGTGCTTTCGTGTATGTCAACGGACGCACGGAGGAGCGCGTCAATCGAGCCGTCGGCGAGATCGAGGGCAAGGTTGATGGCGTCGCGGCGGACCTCGCAACAGAGCAGGGCGCGGAGAAGCTATACGCTCGCGTACAGAAGCTCGACATTCTGGTGAATAACCTCGGGATTTATGAAGCGAAACCGTTTCTTGCAATTGAGGATGCGGAATGGCGGAGATATTTCGAAGTGAATGTACTCTCTGGCGTTCGTCTGACGCGCCACTACCTGCCGCAGATGCTGGAGAAGAAGTGGGGTCGAATCGTCTTCATTTCGAGTGAGTCCGGAGTGCAGATTCCTGCGGAAATGGTGCACTACGGCATGACCAAGACGGCTCAACTTGCAGTAGCGCGGGGGGTGGCGGAATCCATTCCTGCCAGTGGTGTCACGGTGAACTCCGTGTTGGCTGGGCCGACAGAGAGCGAGGGAGTATCGACGTTTGTGGAGGGGCTGGCAAAGCAACAGGGCAAAACCAAGAAAGACGTGGAGCGAGAGTTCTTTGAACACGTTCGTCCAACCAGCCTGATAAAACGCTTCGCAACAACCGAGGAAGTGGCTGCAATGGTCGTTTACCTGTGCAGCGAAGCAGCTTCAGCCACCACCGGGGCGTCAGTTCGCGTGGATGGCGGAGTTGTCAGGTCGATTGGGTAACCCCACGACCTTCGGCTCGACCGCGGCTTTCAAAAGACGGATGCAGTGCGCGACCTGCTGAAACCGTTCAACGCGCCATTGATGGGGCGGTACGAGGTCAGCAGCCGGGTTCATCTGGAGAAGAACCATGACGCGGCGTGCGCGGAGCCTGTGTAGCGGGAGACTGTGGCTGGCACGCCTCTCTTCTGCACATGGGACGTGGGCGGGCACCCTACGGGGGCAATTCAAGTATCATGGGCAAGATTGAAGCTGTTGTCATGCTTCAAGAAATTACCGCATGGAGATTCCAGTCGTGCATTACATCCTGTTCTACGATGTCGTTGACGATTATGTGGGAAGACGAGCACCGTTCCGCGAGGCGCACCTGAAACTTGCAAGAGAGGCGCACGAGCGCGGGGAGATTGTCCTAGCTGGCGCACTTGCAGACCCGGTGGACGGCGCGGTCTTTATCTTCCGGGGGGAATCGCCAGAAGCAGCGGAGGCGTTCGCTATGGCTGACCCTTATGTGAAGAATGGCATTGTGAAGGCGTGGCGTGTGCGAAAGTGGACGACGGTTATCGGTGACTTTTCTCCCGCGTGGTTTGCAGGCAAGCACGCCTGTGGCGCCGGCGGCCGGTAGCCAAGCGAAGAGTGCGGCCTCACCGTGTTGTAATGGACGCGCCAGGGTTCCGCCAGCACGCGCAGCTCCTTCATCGAGTAGAAGATCTCTCCGTTCAGAAACTCGTCCCGCAGCTTCGAGTTGAAACTCTCGCGGTAGCCGTTCTCCCACGGAGAGCCCGGCTCGATGTACAACGTTCTGGCGCCGATATCGGCCAGCCACTTTCGCAGGTCCTCCGCGATAAACTCCGGCCCGTTGTCCGAGCGGATATGCTCGGGGATGCCCTTCATGACCATCACATCGGCCAGCACCTCGATCACCTTCGCGCTCGACCAGCGCCGCTCTGCTCGATTCAGCAGACACTCGCGGGTCGATTCAGCAATCAGGTTCAGCATCCTTGCCGTCCTGCCGTCATACGTCTTGGCGCTTACGAAGTCGTAGCTCCAGACGTGATTCTTGTGCTCCGGCCGCAGCCGCACGCACGATCCATCGTTAAGCCACAGCCGCCCGCGTGGCTTCTGCCTCTGTGGAACTTTCAGCCCTTCGCGGCGCCAGATGTGCTCAACCCGGTCATGGCCAACATGCCAGCCGGCCCGCTGCAGCAGCGCCGTGATGCGGCCATAGCCGTAGCGTCCGTACTGGCTGGCTAGATCGATGATGGCACGGGTCTCCACAGCAACGCCGCTCCACACCAAACACTTGGCAACTTGGTGATTGGATGTTTCATAAGCACCTCCAGAACCCGCATCGCTGCGTAGGTCATGGAGACCTGTACTACTCCCCCAATCGAGATAGCCACGAAACCGACAACGGACACACGCAGTCCCATACTCACCTGCGTGCCCAAACTCGCTGCAACCAGTCTACGAGCTACCCCCTCTGCCCCTGAACCAGTTGCGACGGAGAATCGAAGCTGGCCTCGGCCGATGCGGCGACTGAGGCCGCTACATTACGGTGGTGTCGGGCGCGGATGCAGGAGACGAGTTCGGCCCCGTCTCACTATCCGCCACCGAACCTGCGGAAAATCATTTCCACCACACTCTCCGGAATTCGCATGGTGGTTTTCCTGCGCACACCTCTGCGCCGTGGCGGGTGAAGGAGGAGTACGCCGGGTTCACTCCGGAACAGGCCAATGATGCTGTCGTGGGACATGTTTAAGTGGGGAAAACGCTGCTTGTTCTTAATGCTGCTTGTCCTTAACAATGTCACGCAGAGCCGCAGCAGTGTTTTTCTGATGCTCAAAGAATTCGATGACCCACCCATCCATCGGTTGGAACTACCCCACGTCTGGGCTGCCAGCCCAGAGTTTCAGAGATGGCAAGGCAACCCGCGACACTCTGCCCCTCACTGCTTCGCGGCTACGTCCACGCCAAAGCAGTAAAGCTGGGAATAGCGCCCGCGCACCATGAGGGCGTACTCTCCGGGCGCTAGCGGTTGCTCCGGGATAATGCGGAAGGAAGAGGTGCCATATTCCTCAAATCGGATTGGTATCGCGCCTTCTTCCGGATTTACCGCCCCGCCGACGATAGAACCATGTGCTTGGCTCATCACGAATTCCCGGTGACTCTTGGAGCCTTTCAGCATGCGCAGTTCATAGATCGTCGCGGGATTGACGTTAGTGCGCCCACGAACCACGAACTGTGCCGAGGCCGGAAGTCGAATCGGGGATTGGCCGGGCTCGAAATCGGCAACCGTCTTGACCGACGCATAGCCCGGCACCGCCCAGCTCTTCGGGTGGAGCACCACGTTCTTGTACTCTAGATCAATGAAATTCCCGTTCGGGGTCAAAGCATAGAAGCTATTGATGTACTGCGGCTCTATCACTTGAACGTTGGCATCGGGATTGTTCTGAGCGATCAATGTTCCGGTCGCCAATGCCATGGTGACGAGCAATGCTAGGACTCTACGGTTCGTCATATCTGCTCCTGCTGATGCAATCGTTGCACGACTCCGCAAATCTCTGCGCTACGTGCAGCCACAAATCACTACCGCAATAAAACACCCAACAGGCAGGAAAGTTTCGCAACAGGCCGTATCAACCCAAATAGGTGATTCGCCCATTTTCAGTGGAAATGTGTACCGTTTCCGCCTGCAGGTCGTCACCCTGTCACCTGCCCAAGATTCGGTCTCCGTGCCCATCATCTGGTTGCCCGGATGGTGGTTGAAAGCGACTGCCTATTCTGAAAGCCACTGGCCGCGCAATTTTTTCGTTTTTTGACCATTTCCTAGCCTTCACCGCCGGGTGGAAACGCATTGACCGGAATGGCCTCGGCAGGGGCAGGGGCGGCTGCGGCCGCATCGCCGTTACGCCCATCCCGGCGACTGGTGCAGTCGCCGGATATCCGCTTCGCACTCGCCCAAAAACCCACGTTGGGCTTGACTTCACCCGGAACTCGCAGCTATGCGTAGCGGTAAAGATACGGACGTGGACAAGCAAAAAGGAGCCAAGAAACTAGGAGCTGCCAAAGAGCCAGCATCCACCACAACACCTACTGCGTCGGCTACTGCGTCATCTGCTGTGCTAGAGCCTACCGCTAAGCGTAAGCCTACTGTGGGCACCGTCAAACTGAACAAGATTGAAACCGAGGTATGGAACCAGTTCCTCGCATGGCGTGCCGCCCACCCCAAAGCAGCCGCCGTGCAGCGGGTGGTATTCGATCAGGAAAACCTTGCGAAAGCTGGCGCGGCAGGTGCCAGCCGGGTTCTCACGCTTGCCTGCACAAACGGCGCATGGGTCAGTTACCTCTCCTCCACTCTCAGGGACTTCAGTAAGATATTGGGGCGGGAGTCTAGTGTGAGGGCCATGCAGCGTCTCGTCGCTGCCCGTGGCCTGTCCGACAAGATATACCACGTCTGGACGCGTACGTTTGACGCAGCAGGTGACGAAGTAGTTGGCCGGGTGGAGGAAGTTACTCCAGAACTCAAGCCCGTTGAAGGACGTACCGCTAAGCATGAGGTAAGCAACAGTACAGTCAAGCTCCATGACAACATTGATTCAGCGGACTTCACACGGGCGCAGTCAGGCTTTCTTGATACCTTTTGCGGATGCGCCACCGGGGTGGAAGCGTCGATGGCGATGTTGTACCATGACAACGTTGAACTGCTGTTTAATCTGCGAAACCATCTAAAGCTTACCTCGCGTGTGTCTCCTACGGCCTAATGTGCGGAGGCCGAGCAACCATCTGGCCAGCCGTAATTCGGAAAAATCCGACTGCCCAAGTGCGGCGGCTGTGTCTTCGGGTGACGCCCAAACCAAGATGTCGTACCGGGCGGCGACATCATACGACGGCAGCAATTCGTCGAGCTTCATAGGTCGCTGGAATCACCTCTGGCTGCGCCACCTGTCTTAACCTGCCGTTTAAACTTTGTTGGCTGGCCTCGGGGCGACTCTACCCTCACCACCTAGACTCGATATTCCCATGACCGCACCGCAGCAGAGCTTAGTCGTAAATCTGAGTAGTCAGAAAGATGCCATCCTCGACGGCATTGATGACACGCTCCGTGTTGCTCCCTGTGAGTATTCCACGGGGTTCATGGTAGGCGAATGAATGGCGAAGTAGCAAGTTTAGCTGACCAGGAATCGAAATCACGTGGGTAAATTCTTCCACCGCTACACGGCCGGTTCCTCCAAAATTACGTGCCGTAGCGCAGAAGCAGCGCTGGTTACGCGGAAAAGATGGGATTTAGCGGTGTGGCTGCTTGGGTAAGGGTTTGGCAAGCGGCGTGCTTTTCAAGCAGGAGAAGCAGCGTGGTTATGAACCTTCATTCGGAAACACAGAGAGGGTTCCAGGAGCAACATTACTCGGGGTTGAGATGTCCATCCACAAGCCAGCCTCCGAGTACGTCAATGGAAGAATGCTGAGGGAACAAGCATGTGGACGGAGCTAATTCGCTCGACCTCGAATCTTTGCTCGGTTGTGTGCTGGATGGTTCTGGCTCTGGCATTTGTCTTTCTGACAGCAACAGGCGTAGGTCTCGTCGTTATGTTCCGCGAAGAAGCTGCACAAACAAAGCACGCAAAGCGACAGCCTACCCTCAGACCGCTGGCAAAAGTTCGCAGGGCGGACGGCACGAACAGAGGTTCGAAGCTGGCGGCATAACGAACTAGCCTGTGGCTCGCCGCCGGCCTCCCGCAGAAGGAAGCGGTCTGCGATCTGTTGACGCCGTTTAACCCGGCTTTGATGCGGCGGTGCAAGGTCAGCAGCCGGGTGAATTTGGTGAAGAACGATGATGCGGCGTGCGCGGAGGCTGTGTAGACCCGTTCATCCTTCCGCTCGAACGCCCACGCATGATACCCACGCCATTGCGACGGGCGTCCCACGCCAGCCGGCCGTGCCGGACAAACTCAGGGACGGTGGAGACGATGGTCACGCTGAATATCTTCCGGCGGAATTCGGTATCGAGGCGAAGGTCAGGTTGGGTTTGGTCAATCGCGCACAGAATCCACAAACACGCGGGGAATCACGCGGCCCCAGATGAACTTCCCGGATTCGATAAGCTTCACGCCAACCTTGCCGGGCTTACCACCGTCCGCAGTTTCAACCCAAGTGACTCGATAACGGGCGCGGCTGGAGCGATGCTCGACGCCGATTACGCACCCACGCTGGAGCAGATGCTTGATTCCAGAAATGTGCGCCCCGGTCGTCGTAACATCGACGGTGGTTGCGTACTCCTCAAACATCTGTCCGGTTGCGTCCATTCCCCAGACGCGAACGGGAAACGCAAGGCGGTGACGCACATCCAGACGTTTTCTTACGTACGTGCTGTCTGAAACGGGAAGGGAAAGGATGTTACCCACTTCCTGACGCCTTCCCATGGATGTGCCGTCCGTTTCGCTTGCAGTTTCCACCTCTACGCGATTTCTCCCGTTTTGCTTTGCTCGATAGAGCGCAACATCAGCTCGGTTGAGGAGGTCCGGCAGTTCCTGGCCGGAGCGCCATTCGGACAAGCCGATGCTGACGGTAATCCTCAGTTGCGTAGTAGCAATCACGATCGGTTCTTCGCCCACCTGCTGCCGAACTCTTTCGGCCACTTCCCGCGCTGCCTCGGCAGCGCAGTTGGGCAGCACCACAAGGAACTCTTCGCCCCCATATCTGCCGACATAGTCGTACTCGCGAACCGCGCTGGACACTTTTTTCGCTACACTGCGGAGCACTTCGTCGCCAACCATATGACCGTGGTTGTCATTGACGAGTTTGAAAAAATCCAAATCAATAAAACAGACACTCAGTGGTGTCCTTAGCCGCTTTGCCCGGCCTAATTCTGTATTCAACAAGGCAAAGATGGTTCTCCGATTCCAAAGGTGCAGCAAGAAGTCATGCGAAGCCTCATCGCTTAGTGCCTGATTTTCCTTAACTAACGCTTCCTGGCGGCAGATAATTCGTTCGCCGGCTTTGATTCTTGCTATGAGTTCCTGCTCCTTGAATGGCTTGCAAATGTAGTCATCAGCCCCCAATTCGAATCCCTTGAGAATGTCGCTTTCTTGATCAGCCGCACTCAATAGAATCGAGTACACATATCCTTGCTGACGCGCCCGGATTCGTTGGCAGAGTTCACGTCCGCCCAGTCCCGGCATAATGCCAGTTCAAAATGGCCAGCACGGGTGGGTCGTCGCCGTCTAGGATGGCTTCTGCCTCATTGCCGTTGGCGGCGAGCAAGACCTCGTGGCCGCGCTCCTCAAGCAAGGCCTGCAACATCTTTCGATACATATCCGAGTCATCGGCGACCAGGACTCTCATAGGTACCTTCGCACACAAAGGTATCGAGAGCTTGCGATTGGGTCAATGTACTAAAGTAACAATCAAGCCTGACGAGGAAAAACTGGTTGCGGCAGAGTCTTTGGAAGGCGGTGCAGCGGTGGTGACCAGGCCCGCTCAACTTGATTGAAAATGCCGAGCGCGGTCTGAGGGCATAGCAACAAGCACTCACCACTCATTGCCGAACGTCTTCTTCTGGAGGCTTGGGGCTGCGAGGTTGACACCGCGCTGGAGAGAAACTTGAAATCGGAGGAGCTCGCCGGGTCGCCATGCGCAGCACTGCGGTTTTAATTCGTGTTCCGAATATCTCCGCCCAGGCTTGCCATGCCCATCTCAGGATATTGCCGCCACCCGCTGTCACCCCTTCAAACTCGCGAGGGGCCCGGAGTACCGCCGCTGTGTCCCGTCATTGCGAACCGCGGTCCCCAGAGCTTTCTTCTGCCCCACCAGTACCAGCAACCTCTTGCCCCGAGTAATTCCCGTGTAAATCAGGTTGCGTTGCAAAAGCATGAAATGCTGCATGGCCATAAACGGCGACCAGTGTGAGTTCCAACAATTGTGAACCGATATTGAGAGCAGACACGGATTAAGCCCCCTTCGCCGGACAGGTTTCTTGGAGCTTGGGCGACGTTTCACCATCGTTGCATTGTACGGGCCGTGACAAATCCTCCGTCCCACTGTCACGGTGTTACAGAAATCAGAGTGGTCGCGCCCGAATCCGACAATCCCCAGAATGTGGCTTCCCGGTAAATCCCAAGTCTCCGCTATGGATTCGAAGTGGAAATCGGTGCTTCGTGAGTGGCGTAAATTGTGAAAAATAACACTGATTCTAGAAATACTTCCGTCAAACCATCTACACCTTGTGATCTGCGAGTGAGCCCGCACCCCGAAACGTTGCCGCTTCCCTCCCGGTATCGAGCGGTACAATACTGAAATGGGAAGGTTGAAAAAGGTTTTCTCCGCATTTGATCGTCTCTTCCGGGAGCCGCCTTTCAGGCTCATTGGCAAGGCTGCGGCGAGAGTTCTTCCTTGTTCCCTTGCTGAGGCTGTTCGGTGGGAGGCGTTAACTCGTCCGCAATATGCGGCAGGGGTTCTGTTTGCGGCACAGGAAGCCCATAGGCTCGGCATTTCATCAATAAGTGTAATTGAGTTCGGAGTTGCAAACGGTGCTGGGCTGTTGGTTCTGCAGGACTATGCCTCTCGTGCTGCCCGCGAATACAATTTAAAGATAAAAGTTTACGGGTTCGATCTCGGCAGCGGACTTCCCGAGTCGCACGATCACCGTGACCATCCCGATGCATGGCGGGCTGGGGACTATCCGATGACAAACATCGAGGGCTTGCGTGCGCGCTTACTGCCTGATACAAGACTCCTGCTTGGGGATGTGGCGCAAACGGTTCCCGACTTTGTTCGAAGTCAAACGTGCCCAGTGGGGTTCGTCTCATTCGATCTCGACCTCTATACCTCGACCCGCAACGCGCTACAGTTGTTTGTAATATCTGGGAAGATGATGCTTCCCCACACCCCACTCTACTTTGATGATACTTTAATGCCTTTTAACCATCGTTTTTCGGGAGAACTGCTGGCGATTGACGATTTCAATTCCAAAGTTGGTGACGTAAAAATCGATGTTTGGCGAAGTGTACGTAGCGGCATGGCATTTCCGGAAAGTCTTTGGCTTCGTGCAATGTATCTCGCCCATAACTTAACTGCGGCACCAGTGCAGCGTGTTTCCGTGAACTTGCTGTAGTGGTCTGGTCTCGAAGACTGCCCCAAAAGCTAAGGCGCCCGGACCGGATGCAGGACTCTATACCTTCGCTATGTCCGTACCTCAAGTGAAGGTCGTTGCTTGGCGGGCTGCCGAAAACTACTGTCATTTCCACAGCGCAAGCTGATAAGAGATAGCCATGCGTGGAGACGACGAGCAGCAGGCCGCACGTGGCGCAGAGCGATACCAACCGCCGCAGTGCCATCGAACAGCGCACCACCCATCATGACGGTTACCGGATGGGCCAGGGGAAGCGCAAGAGAATCGAAGAGGTGTCCGGGGGGATGAAAACCGTGAGGCTGTTACGCAAACCGCGGCATCGAAAACTGGAGCAGGTCGGCCGGGTGTTCACCTTCACGGCGGCGGCTTACAATCTGGTGCGCATCCGCAATCTCATCGGCGGTACCCCGCAGCCGAAGTGTGCCTAAATCCACCCGCTGAGCGCTCCAACCCCAACTCCCAACCTGAACAACCCGCTGAAAGCATCCGGAAAAGCGCGATAGGGATAATCTTAGGCGCATAGCCGCCCGTTTTTCAGCAGCCTGCTGGAACTAAACCTTAGCTAATACAAACTAAGTCGGGCCTCTGGTCACAATCTCTTCAATCATCGCTCAACTTACATTGGTAACCTTGTGCTAATATCACATTTTTGCAATTATTGCGGGGCATGGATACTCACGCGTCTTTTTAGGTTTGTTTGTAAGTAATATTTCCGCCGTTTGCCGATCATCAAGCCGAGATGCGCGCGGAGTTGTTACGACGGCTTGATGTGCAGCGTTGTCTATCTAACTCGGAAAGCCCGTCCCGCCATGGCCGGAGGAGATTGACGATGCATTTAAGTTTGATTCGCCGTAATGTTCGGGAGTCTACCACCAAGGCAAGAGCCGTTCAGGAAGCGTTTCTGACCGTTTTCTGGTACCTATTACTACTGGGCTGTGCAACGCAATTATCGGCCCAGGGTGCGGCTCCGGTGCTCTTGTACTCGGACCTTGATTCCGGCCCGGCCACGAGCGGGCAGAACGGGAACGGCGTTTTCGTCTGTGTCTACGGTGAGAACTTTGGCTCTTCCGGCACCCTTACGATCGGCGGTGCTATGGCCACCCTAAATCTCTGGACGGATCCCGGAGCGCCCTACGTTCCGGCACACTACGCCAAGGCTTGCGGGCAGATTGCTTCCAGTGCAACATCGGGTCCGGGCATTATCCAACTTACCACCACGGCTGGCTCCAGCAACGCACTGCCATTCACAATCCGCACCGGTAACATCTATTTCGTGTCTGCGTCTGGTAGCGACACGAGTGGCGACGGCTCCTACGCCAATCCGTGGGCGACGATCACGTATTGCAAGAACGGCTTTTCGCCCGGCGATACTTGCGTGGCGGGCATAAGCTCGACAGACTCGATCACGGTTACCGAAGCGGAGCCTCAAACCTGGGGGGTAGTAGTCGGTTTGCTGCTCAACTCCTGCGGCACCGCGGGAAATCCCAAGACGATTGTCGCCTATCCCGGCAACTCCGTTACTTACGACCTGCACACCTGGATCGATCCGTCATCGAATCAAAAAGGTGGCGGAAGGGCGATGGAAGACTATAACTCGCCAAGTTACGCGAACAATTGCGGCGTAGGGAGCCCGATTGTCTATTGGACGATTGCCGGACTGACGTTTAATGGGAATGCATTTGCTGCCGACTTCAACGGGGCTAACTTCCGCGTAGTCGATAACACGATGCAATGCACGGGCGCGTACTGCGACGGCCCTTCGGGTGGACTCGTGGGGGGCGCCGGCGGCAATCTCATACTCTATGGAAACCGGGTCAACAAGCCGGGCTGCGGCGGCGTGAATACTCCGTGCGCCTCTGGCATGAGCAATACCAGCAAACTCTACCATACTGTCTATCTCGGCCAGGGAAACAATGAGACATTGGCCTACAATGAGATTATCGGCGGGACAGCCTGCCGCGGGGTGCAATTTCACTCGCCGGACGGCGGAGGAAATCCGCAGCAGAACATTCAGATCTACAATAATGTGATTCATGATACCGAGTGTGATGGCTTGAATTTGGCGACAGTCAACCCTTCGGCCTCGGGCGGCGTAAACGTCTATAACAACGTCGTGTATAACGCCGGAATCGGGCCGAACCCGCACGATGGGGTAGCTCACTATAGTTGTTTCTACTCTCCGGCCTACACCGGGAACGGCACTTGTTCCGGAGGCGGAAGCGGTTCGATCAATGTCTTCAACAACACGTTTCATAACTGCGGTGGCGCGGGTCTTACCGATGCTGGAGCGATCGGGGCACTCAATTGCGCACCGGTCACGGTAGCTCTCAACAACAACCTCATCGTACAGCCAGGAAGCGGTGTTCCCTATCTGTCGGCGGGCTCTGCCAGCACCATCGCGGCCGCAAGCAATGACTGTTTTGGTTATAGCGCGAAGTCCGGCCCGGTGGGGTGTCCATCCACGTGGGGCGGAACAGAGTGGAGCTTCGATCCAGGATTCGTCAATGTTGTTACCCAGGATTTTCATCTGACCGCGACCAGTCAGGCGGCGTCCCGGAGTGTTACGGCTCCCGCGCCTGTTAGCGATGCCGACGGGCTTATCCGCCTCAGTCCGAACTCGCTGGGCGCTTATGAGCTAGCCGGTGCGCAGGGTGTCAACCCAGTAGGTGCAGGATTTCCTCCAATCCTGACCGTTAGCTGCGTAACGGTTTCCTATGACAACAATGCGCACTCCTGTACGGGATCGGCAACAGGCAACGGCGGAATACCGGTCAGCGGTTCGTGGACCTTCAGCCCAGTGAGCGAAACGAATGCGGGCTACTATGCCGTGACGGGTCTTTTCACCAGTAGCGACGCGAGTTATAGCGGAGGTGTAACTAGCGCTACCTTGCTCATCAACCAAGCCGCACCGATGGTAAGTTTCACCGGGGCCCCGGCCAGCGCGGGTTACAACTCTACATTCACTGTTTCCAGTGCGACGAACGCCAGCAACGCAGCCGTCGTCTCTGCATCGGGCGCATGCACGGTGGCAGAGAATGTTGTCACCATGACGAGCGGAACCGGAGCCTGCAGCCTCATCGCGAACTGGTACGCGGATAGCAACTACCGGTCTGCTTCTGCCACACTAAGCACCGGCGCAACCAAAGCCACTCCCGCCATCACATGGGCGGGGCCCACGGCGGTTCCCTATGGCACGGCGCTGAGCGCTGCCAAACTGAACGCCAGGGCCACCTTCAACGGTGCAACCGTGGCCGGCAGTTTCGTTTACACGCCAGTGAAGGGCACTGTGCTGGGCGCGGGGCCGCAGACTTTGTCAGTCGTCTTCATGCCCGCGAACACCGCGGACTTCACGACGGCTTCCGCCTCGGTGACATTGCAAGTCATTCCTGCCGTGAGCCAAGTCACATGGACGAGGCCGGCAGCCATCGACTACGGAACCGCGCTCAACGGTACACAACTTAATGCTACTGCGACTGCGCCTGGCAGCTTCGTATACTCACCTGCTGTTGGTACCGTACTTGCGGCAGGGAATCAAACGCTCTCCGTCACCTTCATCGCGAACGACACAACGGACTATGCGACAGTAACCGCTAGCGTTAAGGTCACCGTAAACAAGGCGACCCCCACGGTCAACTGGACGACGCCGGCAGCCATTGCCTACGGAACCGCACTCAGCAGCACAGAACTGAACGCTACCGCGACTTTGCCTGGCAGCTTCACCTATTCACCCGTCGCCGGTAAGGTATTGGGGGGAGGAAGTCAGACACTTTCGGTCACCTTTACTCCAGCAGATCCCAAAGACTACACGATTGCGAAGGCATCGGTGACGTTGCAGGTCAATCAGGCCATCCCAACCATCACCTGGACCACACCCGCCGCGATCACCTACGGGACTGGGCTTGGCGCCACCCAACTGAACGCGAAGGCCACTTTCGACAATACGGCCGTGGCCGGCAGGTTCGCCTATACGCCAGCCAAGGGCACGGTGCTGGGCGCTGGGCCGCAGACTCTGTCAGTGGTTTTCACGCCCGCGAATACCGCGGACTACACACCCGCCAGCGCCCTGCAGGCCCTGCAGGTCAATGTGGCAATGCCCAAGATTATCTGGGCGAAACCGGCGGCCATCCCCTACGGAACACCGCTCAGCAGTAAGCAGTTGAACGCCACCGCGCCGATTTCTGGCAGCTTCGCGTATTCACCTGCGGCAGGTACGCTGCTGGCGGCAGGAACTCATACGCTTTTGGTTACCTTTACGCCGACCGACATGACGGACTATCACGCTCCGACCATAACCGCGACGATCAGCGTGAACAAGGCCGTCAGCAAGACGGCGATCACTTCCACCGCAACTGGTCCATCGCGTGCAGGCCAAGCGGTGACTGTCAATTTCAGCGTGACTGGACTAGGTGTGCCGACCGGAAGCGTGACCGTGAAGGCTTCGAGCGGCGAGAGCTGTACTGGATCTCTTACTGCGGCTGTAGGCAGTTGCTCGTTGACGTTTGCCAAGAGCGGAACATGGACGCTGACAGCAAGCTTTGCGGGCGATACGAACTTCATGAACAGTTTTTCTGCTCCGGTCACGCAGGCGGTGCAACCCTAGCGCTGGGAATTGCCAGAATCGAGAGTGGTTGGAAAATCGCGATCCCCGGCGGCAGGCGGCGGTTCCTCGCAGATGATTGGAGGCTGGACTGCCTGCAAACAGTTGGAGTAAGTTGGAAGCGGCTGGTGAGGAGTTGAGCTCTCCATGAGAAACGCTTGCATCACCAGGGCGCGAGCCTTACTATTTCCAGCGAGCGTTTGTATCGACTCGGAAGAGGACCGGTCAAGGTATGAGCGCTTCGCCATCCCGCACACCTTCAAACCGCAACTCAGTCTCCCGGAGGCCCTGGTGGCTACCGCCGGGGCTTTTTTGCGGGTCCTGCTGGGCTGTTTGTTGTTTGCTGTGTGGGGCACATAGAGCCTGTTTGGGTAGAGTATAATTCGCAGCCCGTTCTGGCGTGTTGCCGTGCAATTTCCGCTATTCCTTTCCTTTATTTTTTCTTTGTACTGATCATGCTGGCAATTGCGGCTCTGGTCAGAGCTGCGTTTCGAGCTCTTCACTTGAGACATTAACCCTACTGATTCCCGGAAACTCGTCGCTTCGTAATCATCTGTTCACATTCCCGAGGTAGATTCTTTCGCTGAGCAGACCGGAGGAAGAATGCAACTTTTCGGACAGACACTCTCTATTGGTAGTGGGATCTTTCTGTTGCTGGCTTTGACCATGGCCCTGAGCTTTGAGTTCGTGAACGGGTTTCACGACACAGCCAACGCGGTCGCCACCGTAATCTACACCCACTAGCTGAGGCCATGGGTTGCGGTCATCTGGTCCGGCTGCTGGAACCTGATTGGAGTTCTAACGTCCTCGGGCGCAGGCGCATTCGGAGTACTCGCTCTGCTTCCTGTCGAACTGGTGCTTAACGTAGGCTCGGGTGCGGGATTCGCAATGGTCTTCTCCCTGCTGATATCGGCGATCATATGGAACCTTGGCACCTGGTATCTGGGACTGCCGGCCTCCAGTTCGCACTCCTTGATCGGAGCCATTCTGGGGGTTGGATTCGTCAACTCATGGGTCTCTGGGGCACACACATTCGGTGAAGGCATCAACTGGTCCAAGGCATCTGAGGTTGGCGCATCCTTGCTGATTTCGCCCATTGTGGGGTTCGGTTGCGCTGCCCTGCTACTGCTGGTGAGCAAGAAGCTCATTCGCAATAAGGCACTTTATTCCGCTTTGAAAAAAGATAAGGCTCCGCCAACTTGGATTCGCGCATTACTCGTGCTCACCTGGACCGGAGTTAGCTTTGCCCGTAATTCGAACGATGGACAAAAAGGCATGGGACGCATCATGCTGATTCTGGTTGGCATTCTTCTTTTGAGCTTTGCCGTCGATCTCAGAACAAGTCAGGCGGCCATCGCAGACTTGGCGGCCACAACAGAAACCATCTCGTTCCAGATGGACCGCCATTCACCCGGCGTCGCAATGGCAGGAAAACAGGTTGCCGCCGACGAGTTGTCCGTATACTTGAAGACCAACGGTCAGATGAACGAACGCACCTTTGCGGCGATCGGCACTAAGTTCCGCGAGATCTCTGACACCCTTGAGGGCAGGACCAACCTGAATGAACTGACCTCGGATCAACGGCGGGCTCTGCGAACCGATCTCTATCTAACCTCTGAATCACTCGGCAAAGCCATTAAACAGAAAAAGCTGGCAGATCCGATTGAAGTAGGCACTGCAGCGAAGCTCAAGTCCAACATGGACAAAGTGACCAAATTCATCCTTCCTGGGTAAAGGTTGCGGTTGCCGTGGCGCTGGGACTCGGCACAATGATTGGTTGGAAGCGAATTGTCGTAACCGTTGGAGAGAAGATCGGTAAAGAACATTTGACCTATGCGCAGGGCGCATCGGCGGAACTTGTGGCGATGGGAACGATTCTGGCCGCCGTTCACCTTGGGCTTCCGGTCAGCACCACGCACGTACTCTCCTCGGGAGTTGCCGGCACGATGGCAGCGAACGGATCGGGATTGCAGATGGAGACCGTACGCAATCTCCTGCTGGCTTGGGTGCTGACTTTGCCGGTGTGCGTGTTGCTTGGTGCGGGAGTCTTCGCTTTTGGATTTAACGTACTGTTGCGGATGGGCATCAAGTAGCCACCGAACAGCCAGGTCTGGCCGACAACCGCGGCGGTCCAAGGGTTGCGCGCGATTGGTGATCCGTGGCGGCTGGCCCATCGCTTCTTATCCCGTCGTATGCTTTCGTCAAAAGGAGTAATGAACATTGGCCAAAGACATGGTTCCTAAGCGCATCTTCCTTACCAAGGGTGCAGGCAAGCACAAAGAGCGTTTGACATCATTTGAACTGGCGCTGCGGGACGCGGGAATCGCGGCGCAAAACCTGGTGCGCGTCTCCTCCATTTTCCCGCCTAACTGCAAGCTGGTCACCCGCGCACAGGGACAGACTCATCTGAGTCCGGGCGAAGTTGTATTCGCGGTTGTCGCCGAGAATTCCACCCGCGAACCATATCGGCTGGCGGCCTCGAGCATCGGACTGGCGATGCCTGCCGACAGCAAAACATACGGCTATTTGAGCGAACATCACAGCTTCGGCGAGAGCGACCAGATTGCCGGCGACTACGCGGAGGAACTGGCTGCGGAGATGCTGGCGACGACGCTGAACGTGGAGTTTGATCCCGACAAAAGTTGGGACGAGAAAAAAGAAGTATATCGTTTGTCGAACAAAATTGTGCGCACGACCAATATCACGCAAAGCGCAATTGGCGACAAAACCGGGCTCCGGACTACGACCCTTGCCGCGGCAGTCCTGATCTTCGATTAGTCAATGTTTATGCGGGTGCGAAGGCCATGGAGACGATCCGGGGCCTTTGCCTGCGTTGTGGCGGAAGTGGGCCGGGCCGGGGGAACGATTGACCAGATAGGTAATGGTTTTGGAAGGCAAATGTATCGATTCGGCAATCCTTGCGCAGGGTCCGAAAGGATTGCCTTCGGCGGCACTGTCTGGGCGCTGAGCGAGTACGGGTTGGTACATGGTTCAGGGTTGCGTGCGGCGCCCTCGGCCGCGACCGGCAAATGATCCAGGCTAGCAGAGTTCCATCCTGGGAAAACGACGAGGAATCCAGTGTCACTGCGCTGGTTGAAAGCCGCGCAGTTCAGAAGCGGTTTCATAAATGACTTGAGGCGTCCGACGGGCTTTTTCCTCAGCGGCTAAAGCATCGTGATCTCAGCCTTTTTGCGGCACGGCTGAAGCCGCGCCCTTTCAAGACCGATTTATGAGATTACCTCGACGTCGGAAAGGTAATGGTGAGTAACTTTGGATAACGTGGGATAACATTCACTCTAACTCACCGGAAAGTTCGGGACGGTTAGCGGGATTGAGCCCAGCGCCGGGGAGAGCCAGTTTGATGCTGCTGGCGCCGCTGACAAGCAGCGTTGGAATTGGGAATTGGCCGCAAGGCTCGGCGTGACACCGGGAAGAACAAGCCATTCGAGATTGGAATTAGACCGGCGAATTTCGCCCTGCATTACTTTGGTTATGGCTGCGGGCGGCGTCCAAGCAGAATACTCGCTAACATTCACGAGATCGTAATCTTGATGCTGTAGCATCGGCTCGTATCCGTTTTCCATGCCGGCTCCATCCGCTCTACCGCACCGCGGCCCTGGCTTATGCGCGGGGGTTCCGACTGCACCGTGACCCTCAAGTTAAATAATGTCCCGCCAGGATTTATGCCGGGGGCTACACGGCCATGCGCAGCAGTTTCGGCTGCGGTACTGATCAGGCTGCGGACGTGGCCTTGGCCGCGATTCATGTTGGCGGATGAAGCGGACGATGATCTGTTAAGGCCTGCGGCGCCAAAGGTTGCGCTACCGGTCTGTATTCGATCAGGATAAGGAGCATCTCCCTGTGCGCCGGACTATCGCCCAAAAGCTCTCAATCGGATTTGTCGGTATCATCTGTCTGCTGGGGCTTGGGTCCTGCTTCACCTTCTGGCAGATGGCACAGATCATTCATGCGCAGAAGGTCAACACGTGCCGCACCCAGGAGATGAAAGCGTCCTATGAAATTCTGGCCGCCAGCAGCCAGCTCAATGGCGCTCTGCGCGGATACATCATCGCCCGGCTCAACAACGATCCCGATGAAACCACCCGGCTGCATGCCATGATCGACCACCTTTGGGCGGACATTGACACAGCCACGGGCAGCCTGAAGGGCCTCGATCCCGGCCTCCGTTCTCCCGAGGCGCAAAGCCGTCTTCCGCGTCTGCTCGCCGACTTGCAGGAAACGCGCCGCGCCGAGTATGAGTATCTCCGCCTTGAAGAAGGCGCCGATGAAGGCGCACACCAGGCCTCGCTCTCGATCAATCTGAATTCCGTTCTCTGGGCGGAAAAGGTTCGTGCCGATGCACGCTCGCTGGTGGATGTTGTGAGCGCCGCGTCCAGCCGCGAGAGCCGGAACGCCGCCTGGATCGCCACGTTCGCTCTCGTCATGGCTGTTTTTATCGCCGCCCTGGTCGCTGGAATCGCTACTGCGGCGGCCGTTCTGGCCCGGCGGCGGCTGGCCACTTCGGTTCCCGCGCTGATTGCCCACGCCCGCCAAATTTCCTCTGGAGACCTTGCCATCGGCGAGGTTTGCGCCGGCTCCGATGACGAGATTGGCGAATTGGACCGCACGTTTGCGGAAATGGTTACCTATCTGCGAGAGATGGCCGCCCATTCCGAGGCCATCGCCTCCGGCAATTTGGGAATTGAAATTCATCCTCGCAGCGGCGAAGACACACTTGGCCACGCCTTTGTGCGGATGCGGGACGGTTTGGAAACCCTGGTCCGTGAGAGCCGCGAGCGGGCTGCCGAAGTTGCCCTGGCCTCCCGCCAAATTGCCGATGCTTCCGACCGTCTTGCCCAGGTGGGCGAAAGCTCCGCTGGCCGGGTTAACCAGACCACCAGCACGATGCACGAGATGAGCGCCACCCTGCACAGCATGGTGGAGAGCGCGCGGGTGCAGTCGCTGCGGGTTGGGGAAAGCGCCAGTTCGGTGGAGCAGATGGCTGCCTCCATCGACCGCATTGCCGAGGGAGCAAGTCTTCTGCTGCAACTCTGTGACCGCTCCCGCCAGGAAACGGCCAACGGCATGGACGCCATGCAGCGCACCGAGAGCGGCCTGCATCGGATTGAATCCGTGAACCGGGTGACCCAGGAAAACAGCAAGCTTCTGGAACAAAAGACGGCCACGATCAGCCGCATCTCTTCGTTCATTGAAGAACTGGCCGAGCAAACCAACCTGCTGGCGCTGAACGCCGCGATTGAAGCTGCCCGCGCCGGAGAACATGGGGCCGGCTTTGCCGTGCTGGCCGACGAACTCACCAAGCTCGCTTCGCGCTCCGCCGAGTCGGCTCACGAGATTGCCGAACTGGTTGTCAGCATCCAGAAGGAAGTGGTCCGCAACGACGGGCAGATTCTGGACTCGACCCGCGCGGTTGGCCAAGGTTTGCAGCTTGCTGACGAACTCCGCCAGTCTTTCGCTAACATTTCCGCTACGGTTGCCGACGTCTATCGGCAGGCGCAAGAAATTGGCGATGCCACGAAGCAGCAGGCCGGCGGCGCCAACTCCATTGCCCGCGCCACCAACCACCTCAATCAGCTAACCCAGGAGATGGCGTCTGCCATTGAGCAACAGGCGGTGGCGACCCAGCAGGTGGTCCGTTCGATGGATGCCATGCTTGGCGGCAGCCGGGAGATCAGTTCGAGCTCGTCGGAACTTGTTGTCTCCGCCGAGCAGATGTCAAAAATGTCCAACTCGCTACTGCAACTCATGGAGCGCTTTCATATCCCCGAGTCGGGCGCGATCAGCGAGCTGCGCGAACGCCCTCTGCCGGCTGCTTTCCACCGTCCGAACCGCGAGCTTGCCCGCCAGTAGGCGACAGGCCGAGCGTTCCCGGCGATCGCAAGGTTGCCACCGACATTCCGCACAATGCGGACTTTGGCCGAAGCATCAGAGACATCTGCCGCGCTGCTGTCAGGCCCCAGCGCTTCCACGGAAAAGATTACCCGGCAGCGTCATTGAAGACTTGGCGGCGGAGGGATCTCTCGCTCCGCTTGCAATGACAATGCAGGAACAAAGGCAGCGTTGCGATGCAAAATCTCCGGAAGTGCTCGACCACTTCCAAAAAGACTTTTTGCACAAGCGCGGCCGAGCCCACGTGCAGGGCGCGAGAGAAGCGTAATGAAAAATCGGAAGCCTAAGTTATGGATGCTGTTTTGAAATAGAAGATGGCGGGAGGCAGAGTAGGGAAGGATTGTGCGGATGCGTTCGGCGTAAGGCGAGGCAGGTTACAAATGAGCGTGCGGTTTGCTGCGATGAAGCGCTACGAGAAAAGATCAGCGACTACCGCGCATGAGAAGTACAACCTGAATGGTTTTGAGAATTACGAGGAGATCAAGAACCATGGAGGCGTGCATGAGGTAGTAGAGATCGAACTCCAATTTTCTGCGGGCATCGGCAACGGATGCGCCATAACGAAAGTTGACCTGCGCCCAACCGGTGATGCCGGGCAGGAGAAAATGGCGCACATCGTAGTAAGGGATTTGTTCGCTTAACTGCGCGACGAACTCCGGGCGCTCGGGACGGGGACCGACGAGACTCATTTCTCCGCGCAGGACGTTGACCAGTTGAGGCAGTTCATCGATGTGGGTGCGGCGGAGCAGGCGGCCAACGCGAGTAATGCGAGCATCGTCTTCCCGCGCCCACTGGGGCTCGCGCTCGCTACCATCCCGCATGGTGCGGAGCTTGAAAATCGTAAAAGGTTTACCGTGCCAGCCGACGCGGGTCTGACGAAAGAGGACCGAACCGGGGGATTCCAAGCGAATGGCGATGGCGCAAAGGGTTAGCAGCGGAGCGCAGAGAATGAGCGCGGCGAAGGAAAAAACGACGTCGAAGAGCCGCTTGATCTTACGCGTGAAGTGACGCTTGATGTGGTCCGAGTTCTCAGCCAGGCGAAACCAGGATTGGTTCAGTAACTCGATTGGAAGGCTCTGGGTCAACTCCATCGCGATATCCGGCGAGCGGTGAAAACCAATGCCTTGAAACTTGAGATAGGAGATGGTTGGTTCGGCCGACAAGGGGACGGCCTCGGTTGCCAGGACAAACTGACGAATGCCGTGGCGCTCCACCAAAAGATCCAAGTCCGAGATGGATCCGAGCATGCCCGGGCCCGGAGTAACATTTTCTCCCGTATGGACGAACCCTTTGAAGCGGTACCGCGATTCGGGACGATCCATCAGGTAGCGAATACATTCAGCGTGCGGACCCGCTCCGATAACCGCGGTGAACTCCTGCTTGAGTAATAGCGAATAATTGGCGGCAAAAAAGCGGCGCCACGCGAATGCGACCGTTACCGCCATTGCTACGCCTTGCACCAGTCCCATCTGGCGCAGCGGTCCAGAGGAACAGAGCGAGACAACGGAGGCGACTAGCAAGACTAATCCACCGGCCCAGAGCAGGCGCGACAAAAGAGTGGTGGACTTGTTGAAAATCCGCAGGTCATAAAGATCAAAAATATAGTAAGTGCAGAGAAAAAGAAGCGTACATGCGGTGACGGGCAGCAAGGGAACGGTAGGCCCGGCAGAGGCGATCTGCTGCGCGAGCAGGCCCATTCCGCGGACCGAGCGGAAAAGAGTGTGGGTTCCGCCATCGGGCGCCTGCGCGAGGTATGCGGCGGACAGCGACGCCAGAGTGATGAAAATGTCTCCAAGAAGAACGACGAGTTTGGCTGGTAGCGGCTGGCCAAGTTTCAGGTTCATTCCATACTCTCTTGCCTGCTTGAGCCGGTGGCTGGCGGGCTGACCTGGATGTGGATTGTGAGATGGCGGAGCGGACGAAAGCGCCGGGCAATCCGCCACGCCGCTGCTGCCGCTCATGGCCGTGAGCAGGGAACCGAGATCAGAACCCGGCCTGCAAAGGCGCGAAGCGCAACACTCCGAAACCTGCCTGAACCGCTTACGAAGGTTGCAGCAGGAATGTGCCTAGAAATGGCTATGGCCGATGGTTTTCGGATTTTTAAGGAGGATGAACGCCTGGTCGCGAAAGAATCAAACTGAGAAGCTATGTTCAGGATAGCGAAGCGTAATAAAATTGGCTGGCGAGACAAATGCGTTGCTTAAGTTTCAAGCTTCGCCACAGTCACTTAGCAAGTGACCTTTGGATCATTCAGTTCGTGTGCCTGACGGTAAGACCCGTAGTACGTTGCGGGCTCACTCGAACCGGCGGTCGATGCAATTACGAGTAATGAATCGATCCGCCCACCACAACGGAGCCCATTCTAGCATTGAGAAGTGCGGCGTCAATGTGGATCGCCGTCTACAAGGCAAAAGATGGCGGTGTCAAGCGCCCCGCTGCAGCAACATTTTCCGTACCGAAGCGGAATCGACCGGTCGGCTGAAAGTCCGTGGGCGGTGCGGCATAACGAAAGAGCCACAAAGAGTTAGCGCGCTTAAAATAAGCGAAGGATGGGTAAGTAAGACACTTTAGAACAACGTGTTCCTTAGGCTTTCCAGCAAGAAAAGTGAGCTTTGTGAAAGTTTCGAGAAAAGCGATTTCTGCACCAATGCCGAAACAATGCCAACAACCCCATCGCGACTGAAAGTGGGAATCATTACGCTGGTGATCAGGTTTGTACGCATGAGTTTGTATCCATGCGGTCATGGGGTTCGTCATCCAGATGTGCCACGCGTCGCCGCCATGACCTGGCGGGAATGTCAACATTCGCTGACGCCGGTATGTCTTTAACAGACGACGCGCCGATGTTTCAGTCCATCACTCCTCTGTCCGAAAGGTTTGCTCGGTCGAACCCATCGGCCGCCTGGTTTTTCCGTCCGAGCTGTATTCCTTAACCATAAACAGGTCCGGCGCGGTCGTAACCTGCTTGAAGGCAAGGCTGAGCTTACGATGCCAGCCTGTTACTCACAGCTCGACGGGACGATCAGAGGGAGAAAATCACATCGCGATCCGCCGTAGTCACGCCACTTTCACAGCCAATTAACATTTCTGACACAAACTTTGACTATAAGTAGTAACGTCCAGCAAATTTCCAAGACCAATGAGTTTAGGTAAGACGGCAAATGGGGGTACGCAGTTCCGTTCGAGAGATGTATTCCGGACCGCAGCTGCGCTCCATAATGTTGTGAAACTGCAAATCGTTCCGATGGCGCGACATGCTCGACTCTAGATCAGCATTCTGGTTGGGCGCGCGGGAAGATCGCCGGGATCGATGATTTTACGGTTGGGCCTGTAAAAAGTTCTATCTGCTAACTCAGGATGGCGAAGCCTTGCCCAAATTCAAGTTCGATGTTGCCAATTGTTCCGGTTTCCCGGCAAAACGCCGCTTGGAGCCACTGTTTTGCTTCGAAGTTGGATCAGAGTATTGCCGCGGCTTTTGGAAGTCTCCCGAAGGTGAGCGTGGGTGCGAGGCAGGAAATGATTGTTGAACTGATTGCAGCGCGCCGGAGACTTGCTGTGGGCCGTGGAATTGCGCTCTTGCTGTTGCTGTTGTGTTTGGAGTTGCCACTGCTAGGGCTAGGCCAGCAGAATTCCGGCAAGGCTGAAGAAACTCGAACTAAGCCGGAATCAGTTAGTAACAGCGAATCCGCCGAATACGTGATCGGCACGGGCGACGTTATAAACATCAACGTATGGAAGGAACCTGAGTTTTCCTTGGACCATGTTTCGGTTCGCCCGGACGGAATGATTTCCATGCCGCTGATTGGCGCGGTGACAGTCGGCGGGATGACAGTTTCGCAGATCCAAAACATGCTGGGAGAGAAGTTACACCGCTTTCTAAGCCACGCCCAGGTGACGGTTACCGTGCTGGAAATACGTAGCCGGTTCGTATACATCACGGGTGAGGTCAACAGGCCGGGAGTGTACCCGCTATTGGCATCCACGGACGTGCTTCAGATCATCATCCGGGCGGGCGGCCTGAGCCCGTTTGCGCGTCGCAAGTCCATTTATATCCTGCGTGGCGCCGGCGGAACACAGCAGAAGATTGCGGTCAACTATGTGAAGCTTCTTCGCGGCGAGGGCGAACAAAACGTTCAACTCCAGGTAGGCGACACGGTTGTTGTGCCATAGCGAGCGTTACCATGCGAGCGTTTCAGCTGCTGATGGTTGCGGTGCTGCTTGGTTGTCCCATGGCGGCGCAGTTGCCCGAAGGCCAGACTACGGGTACGAATGTTTCCGACCAGCAGGCGAACGGGACGGCGGAGGTGGAGACGGCTTCAACTACGCAGGCAGTGGGTGACTCAAACCAGGCCGAGATGACATCCGGGAGTCCGTGGAGAATTCTGTTGTTTTATGATGCCGACTTTACGGAGCGAGAAGGCTTTCCTGAGGATGAGTTCGGCGGGCCTGCCACGCTTGCGAGTTTCAGCAGCCGGATTGCGATTTCAAGGCCGAAGTTCCGTGTTTTCCTTGGTACTTCTTCTCTTCTTGAACACTATTCGCAAGGAACCAGAGCAAGCATAGGCACGAACGGATTCGTGGGGCCGACAATTTCTTCGACAGTCGCGCTTTCGCGCCGCTTGCTATGGGATTTCAGTTTGGGAGTGGGATACGGAGCTGACATTGCCCGATCCTTTGTTACTGAGCCCGAACACTGTGAGAGCGTTGCTTGCCCCAGAAGGGTAACAGCGGCACAGGGATACTTGAAGATGGATGAGCCGTTGGTTTCTGCGATGTCCGTCACTCCCGCCGATTCGGCAGTGCCAGCGTTGGGTGACGTGCCTGCATTGGCGGGTCCGGAGACCCTGGTTGTGCGCAGCCCAGCGCAGACGGCGACTACGCTGGGCGCCTATGGCTCAACGGGGCTGAGCTGGCAGCGCACAAACCGGCAGCAATTCTCGCTGAGGTTCAGCCATGCGGAGAGCTCATTTCTGAACGGAAATCCGCAAGGCAACGACATACTTTCGGCAAGAATGCTGGCAAGCCGCCAGCTTACGCCTTTAAGCACATTGATTACCTACGGGCAAGTTCATCACTATTTACAGGACAATGGGTGCACGTTTTACGGCAGCGGTGTCGGACTATGGCACAGCATGAGCCGGAGCACGAATTGGGAATTGGAAGGCGGACCGGAATATGGCAGCCGCGGATGCGGTGAGCGTCTGGGTCTTAACTTTACCGGCACATTGCGCAGCAGAGTAAGTCAGCGCATGTCTTTGGCCGCCGATGGTGGCCGCGACCTGAGTTCATCCTACATCGCCGGCAGCCGGTGGGCGGATTACGTTGAGGGTGCGGCAATCCGGCAAACCAGCGCGCGCACTTCGGTTGCGATGAGCGCGGGATACCTGCGAACCGTAGGGGAGTTCCGGCCCAATTCCACCTACTCGGGTTACTTTGTATCGCCACAATTCCGCTGGCGGCTCAACCGATACTGGAATGTGCTGGCTTCGTACCGTTACTTTCAGGCCAATGACAAGAGTGGAGTGAGTGGCGGCCGCATCGCGGTTCATTGGATCTACCTAACCCTGCAATGGCGTCCGCGGATGGTGGAGTTGCAAACTCCGTGATGGCCAGGCAGAGGACGGCCAGAACCTGACTTAAGAATGCTGATCTGGCAAACGTAAGACTTTGGAGTGTGTCCCGGTGAACCACCGTGAGGAACTTGATTCGATTGCACAGGCAAGGGAGCTTTGGCCAATCCTTGTCCACCGCAAATGGATCATCTTGCTGGCTGGCGTGATGCTGAGTGCAACCGCAATCGTGGCAATCTGTCTTTTGCCCGACTGGTACTCGGCCACGATCACCATGCTGGTCAACCCGCAAAAGATTGCCGACCGATACGCGGGTCAAGATAGCGTAACGATGGATCAGTTGCGCTTCGATACGTTAACCCAACAGGTGCTATCCACGGCGCGGCTGCGGCAAGTAATCGACGAATTGCAACTTTACCCGGAACTGCGCAGCTGCATGACCCCGGATGAAGTTGTCGAGTATATGAGAAAGTACGTGACGGTACAGGTAAGGCCCGGCGGAGATCGCAACGCGGGTACGTTCACCATCAGCTACAGGGGTAAAGATCCCAAAGTGGTGGCGCTGGTGGTTGCCTGGCTTGCGGATCGATTTGTGGACTGGAATCTTGCCGCGCGGCAACACCAGGCGGAAGGCGCGAGTGGCTTTGTGGCCGACCAGTTGGACGAGGCCAAAAAAACACTGGACGAAGAGGAAAGTAAGCTCGACGCATTCAAGACCGAACATCTGGGCGAGTTACCGGAGCAGTTAGAACCGAACTCCGCGGCGTTGTCTCGTCTGCAACAGGCACTCCAGGCCAATGCCGATACCCTCAATAGAATGGACATGGAAAAGGCGCTGTTGGCGCAGCCTTCCGAAACAGCGGTTGTCTCCGAACATGCCCACTTGACCGAGGAGGAGGAGAAGTTAGAAAAGGAAATCAGAGAACTGCGCACTCGCTACTCCGACGAGTATCCCGACGTGGTTCGCGCCAATGACCGCCTGGCGGAGGTGCGCCAGCGTCTAACGAATCAGCCGGACGCCGACCCAAAGCCCGCGTTTGCAGCAGGAAAAGATCCGAGGTTGGCCGCACTCAACCGTGAGATTCAGGGCACGCAGCGGGACCGGCAAATCCTTCTGGCACAGATTGCCAAGTACCAGGCCTATGTGGAGATCGCGCCTTTGCGGGAGCAGCAGTTCTCCGACTTGAACCGGGATTACCAGGAGGCGAGAATCCACTATGCGAGCCTGCAAGAAAAACAATACGCGGCCAGCGCCGCGGTGGATTTGGAACGCAAGCGCGAGGCAGAGCGCTTTTCCGTACTGGAGCCCGCGACGGTTCCTGACAAGCCAATCAAGCCGCATCGGCGGATGATAACTCTAGTGATGGTCCCGTTCTGCTTTTTGTTTTCCGGCGGCATGGTAATCGCTGCGGAAAAAATCAGGGGACGGATTCATACGGAACGGGCGCTCCGCTTACTGCTGCCAGATTCGATCGTCGTTGTGGGACGAATCCCGCGAATAAAAACCCCGGCACACAGCCGCCGGGAACTACAGTGGGCAATCTTCTCCATTACAACGTCTTTGCTGTGTTGCATGACCGTGGCGGTTGTGGTGTGGAGATTGCATCCGCACTTCTAATCAGGGACTCCAGACAGCCGCATTATATTTCCGCCTTATAGAAAGCGATTCCGGCGCCTGAATGGTTACTTCGCGTCAATTTGTTCGCAACGTGCTGGTAAATTGGCTGGCTATGCTGGCCAACATGCTGGTGCCATTCTTTCTTTCCCCGTTTACCGTGCATCACCTGGGAAACGCGCTCTATGGCATTTGGATTCTGATCATATCGACTGTCATATATTTCAATCTTTTCGATCTGGGAATGCGCAATGCGGTAGTGATATTTGTTGCGAGAGGCTATACCGAAAGAGAACACGAGGAGTCGATTCGAGTTATTTCAACGGCAATCTGGCTGCGCATTGGGATCGGTGTTCTCATCCTAATACTGTCCGCGGTGCTGGCAGCCTTTTTCCCGCGGGCTTTCGCCATTGCGCCTGCACTCTTTTTGACGGTGCGTCTGGCGATCGTGATCACGGCCATGGGGATTGCCGTGTCCCTGGTGTTCGGCATTACGAGCGCCATCCTCGTTGCCATCCATCGTTTTGATTTAGTCAGTTGGGTCACCATTGGGCGCGCCCTGCTGCGGGCCGGCGGTTTCGTGTGGCTGATGAGCAATGGCCATGGGCTGGTTGCCCTGGCCCTGTGGGAGTTGAGCGTGGCGGTCGCAGTGGGCTCGGTTCAGGCGTGGTTGTGTCTGCGCGAGTATGCCGAATTGCGCGCGGGACTGGGAAGACCCGACTGGGATACGGCCCGCAAGATTTGGGCGTACGGTTCTTATGCTTCGCTGATTACATTGGCCGGCGCAATTCTTTATCACACCGACAATATCGTGGTGGGGGCCCTCCTCGGTTCAACGGCGGTTACGTTTTACGCCATCGCAGGCAACCTTGGCGCGTCGGCACGCGAGGTTGTGGCAGCGCTATCCAGTACCTTTACCCCATTAGCCAGTAGCCTGAATGCCGAGGGGAAGATTGAGCAACTCCGGCGACTGCTTATCCAGGGAACCAGGGCCAGCCTTGTGCTTTTCCTACCCATTAGCTGCATTCTCTTCTTCCGCGGCCATACCTTCATAGGGCTGTGGATGGGACGTGACTATGCGGCGGTTTCCGGGGCGATTTTACAAATTCTTTTGCTCAACTACGTACTGACGACGGCTAATGTAACCAGTTGCAACATTGCTTATGGCCTGGCAAAACACCGCCCGATCATGGCTTGGGCGCTGATTGAGGCGGCGGTTAATCTGACATTGAGCATTCTTCTGGCCCGCCGCATTGGAGTCTATGGCGTTGCCTGGGGCACAGCGATCGCGGGAGTGATTTGCAATCTGCTGTTCTGGCCGCGCTACATCGGATGCCTTGTCCAGATATCGCCGGGTGAGTATATGTGGAAAGCCTGGTGGCCCGCCGCTCTGGCGGTCTTGCCATTCGCAATTGCGTGCCGGTGGGAAGAGCGTCATTTAACGGCTACAAGTTTGCCAATGTTCTTCCTGCAACTAGCGTGGATTGTTCCGATTGTCGTGCTGACATCTCTGTTGCTGTGGAGAAGGAGAGTTACTTTGTATCTCCGTCAGCAGCTCAGCTGGGCCTGACGCGGCGAACGCGGAACGGAGACAGGGTTGTGGACATTGCAGTCATCGTACCAACCTACAACCGGGCAGATTTGATCGGGGAAACTCTTGATTCTATTCTGGGGCAGTCGCATCCGGCAACGGAGATCATTGTGGTTGATGACGGATCGACGGATAACACAGAGTCAGTAGTTGCCCGGTATGGCTCCGCCGTGAAGTACCTGCGCATTGCTAACTCGGGCGAATGCGCAGCGCGCAATGCCGGGGTCGCGTGCAGCAGTGCACCCTGGGTCGCCTTTTGCGATAGCGATGACTTGTGGCTGCCCGGAAAGCTCGAATTGCAAGTTAAGGTCTGCCGGGAAGCTCAAGACGTGGATTACTGCATTACCAACTTCCGCACAGTAATGAACGGGGATTGGGCGCAGGTATCGAAGTTTGAAAGCTCACCGCATGGGTATTGGGATTTGCCTCGGGAAGAGCTGAGCCCGGAGCTGTTCGTTGGCCGAGCCGACATGTTTTCGCGGCTTCTTGTGCATCAACCGATTTTTCCTTCGACGGTGCTGATGCGAAGAAGGTTTTTCGACGCCGTCGGCGGGTGGAACGAACCTCTTGGCAGGACTCGGTCGGTTGACTTGGAATTTCACCTGCGCTGCGTAGTACGGCCGCCGGTCGGGGTGGTTGCCACTCCAGTGGTTGGAATTCGAAAACATCGAGGCAATTTCTCATCCGATGCATACCGCACCACGCTTGGCGAGATTGAAATTTTACGGTACGTGCTCGAAAACCATGTGGCCGCACGCAAGCACCAGGCAGCGATCGGCAGGAAGATTGAAGAGCGCAGCGCGCAAGCCGCGGCAGTGGCGTTTACCACAGGCGATTTCGGCAAGACACGCGAGTTGCTTGCGGCCGTGCCCTTCCAACAACGGTCCTGGAAACTACATCTCAAAGCAATGGTTTCGCATGCCCCGGAACGAGCCGCCATTCTACTCCGGTCGTGGTGGGTGCAAAACATGGCAGGCAACTGATGCCCAAGGTTTCGGTGATTATTCCGGCATACAACTGCGCGTGCTACCTGCCTTGTTGCATCGAAAGTGTCCTAGGGCAAACCTATCGCGATCTTGAAGTTATCGTTGTGGATGATGGCTCGATTGACGATACGGAATCCGTACTCGAGCGTTTCGCGCCGAAAGTCCGTTATCTAAAGAGCTGCCACAAAGGCGCCGCCGCTGCCAGAAACCAAGGAATTATGGCTTCCGACGGCGACTATATCGCATTTCTCGACGCGGACGACTGGTGGGAACCCGAGAAGATCGAAGCACAGGTTGCCGAGTTAGAAAAGGACGACGAAGTGGACTTGGTTTACTCGGATATGTGCGTTCATTACGACGATGGGAAAACGGTTCCGTCATTTCTGAAGAACCGGCCAGTCGCGGCGAGCGGATATGTGTTCGATCACCTCGTCCAGAGTCAGTTCATTTTTCCATCAACGGTGCTCATCCGGCGCACTTGCATTCAACAGGTAGGACTGTTCGACGAATCCATGCTTTCCCTTGAAGACTGTGAGTTTTTCCTGCGGATTTGCTACACGCGCAAGGTGGCCGCGGTGTTGACCCCGCTTGTACACCGCCGTCAAAGAGCTGGGAATATGACATCGAACGAGGATCTCGGCACGCGTTACCGCATTCAGTTTCAGGAGAAGGCGCTTGAGCTTGCCGGGCTGTCGGCGGGACGCACGCGGGAACTTCGACGGCAATTGTCGGCTGCCTACGTGAAGCGCGGCGCTTACTGCCTGGACCAGCGGCGGATGCATGAGTGCCGGCGCAGTCTGCTATTGAGCTTAAAACATGACTGGACAAACGTGAGCGGACTGCGTTGCCTTATGAAAAGCTATTTTTCCCCGAAGCTGCTGGCACAGGTAAGGAGCCGGAGGAATTGGTTTAGGACCAATCGTCTTAATCCGCGACCCGGGGCACCTTCTCCGGATGTTAGTAGCGGGCAGAACTAAAGGGTGCTAGACATTACTGCAACTGATCGGTTGGAAATCGTGCTCGGCGTTGCGAGGTACATGTGATTCCGGAGTTCATCGACCACATTCTGCTGAACACCCCGGCGTTTTTCTCGCGCCGTTATCGCGGCTATAAATGGTGGCGTTGGGGCGAGCCCGAACTTCATCTTGTGCCTACGCTTTGTGACCGGCGGAAATGTAGCGTTGACGTGGGAGCTCACTACGGGATGTACAGCTACTTGATGGGTCGCAGGTCGCTCCATTGTCTGGCCTTTGAGCCGAATATCCGGTTACACGCGCAGCTAAGATCCCAGGCGGTTAATACAACGATATACAGGTGTGCACTTTCCGATCACTGTTTTGCGACCGACCTGCGTATTCCCAGGGAGGGCGGCTGTCTTCGCCTGGGTTGTGCGACGATTGAGCCTGAAAACCGGCTGACGGCTGAGACGGTAAATGAAATTGTGGGGGTGCGAACCCTTGACAGCTTCCATTTGAGCAACGTTGGGTTTGTGAAGATCGACGTCGAAGGGCACGAACTGGCGGTCTTGAAAGGTGCGGCCGATACCCTCAAAACGAACCGTCCGCGATTGCTGATCGAAGCGGAAAACAGGCATCGGCCTAACGCGGTTTCCAGTGTCGTAAGCTTGCTTGAGGAAATGGGTTACTCTGGATTTTTTCTAGCCGGAAGCAAGTTGCATTCTGTCTCGAAATTCGACGGGAAAGTACATCAGCGCCTCGACAATCAGGTGTATGTTTCCAACTTTATTTTTCTGCATCGGACTGACACAAGTTTGCTTCAAGGTACCAGTGGGTTGTCATTCTCAGAAAACTGCAATGCTTGAAATTCGGCGCCGAGTGCGGCTTTCGACAGCCCAAGGAACAACCCCGTAATGCAAACGCTGCTGCTCGCCGACTCCTTCCTGCCACACGCTGGTGGCTCACGAGTGTACTACTACCACCTGTATCGGGACTGGGCTCCGGATAGGGTTACGGTACTTACGAAAAAGAATCACGGCTGGCAGGAGTTCGACCGACTCGAATCGACCGAGTGCTTCAAGATCATTCGCCGGTTCAGGCCGCTACGCTCGACCCATTATGGGGAACTGCCGAGCGCCGCTTTGCCACTGCTTCAGGCGTTTGTCCGAACCATGTTTTGGGACGTGGACGTGGTTGTCTGCGGAGACCTGTTTCCACCCGGTGCGATTTCCGTATTGCTGAAACAAACATTCGGGCTGCCTTTTATCGCACATTGTCATGGCGACGATTTCCTGCAGGCTGGGCGATTCCGGCATCAATTGCGAGTCCGCGACATTATCTACCGTGCGGCGGACATGGTGATTGCAAATTCCGAGTTCACCCGTCAACTGCTGCTGGAAATTGGAATTCCGGATTTCCGAATTCGCAAGATTACTCCCGGAGTGGATTGCAGTGAATTTGCTCCTTCGGCGGCGGACCCAGACCTGGTCGCGCGCTTTAAGCTGCAAGGCGCACTTGTGCTGCTGACCGTGGCGCGTCTTATTCCGCGCAAAGGCCATGACATGGTGCTGCGGGCGGTTGCGAAACTTGGACACGAGTTTCCTACCCTGAGATACCTGATCGTAGGATGCGGACCGGAGGAAGGAAAGCTGCGGCAACTGGCGGGCGACCTTGGCATTGCGGGAAGGGTAACGTTTGCTGGGTTTGTCCCGCAGGGTCAACTTCCGAACTACTATCGGCTCAGCGATGTGATGGTAATGCCGAACCGGGAGCAGATGGGAGACATGGAAGGTTTCGGTATGACGTTTCTGGAGTCCAGCGCCGCGGGCAAGCCGGTAATCGCCGGGATGTCGGGAGGGGCGTCGGAGGCAGTGAGCGATGGGGTGACCGGTCTGATTGTCGATCCGACCGATCTCGAGCAAGTGACAGCGGCCATCCGCAACCTTCTGGTGCAGCCTGGAATGGCGGAAGCGATGGGGGCGGCCGGCCGGCAGCGGGCTCGCACCCAGTTTGACTGGAAATTACGTTCGGCAGAGCTACGAGAAATCACCAGGGCGGTAGCGGCTCGAACCATTCCAAGGTCCTGTCGTGAGCAACCTAAGTAAAACACTGATGCGGCGGCCCGAGACGACATGCCGTTAGGACTACTTATCTATATAGGAGCGGTTGTCTGCGCCGCCTGGTCGCTGACGCGCCCGCAGATGGGCGTCTACTACCTTGTTCTCGTGTTTCCTTTACAGACCCTGCGATACGAGGCGATGGGTTATCCCTTTGGGGCGCAACTTATCGACCTGGTTCTCTTAGGGGTAGGCATAGGGATGGTTCTGCACAGGAAAGCAACCCCGTTCGGCGAAATGCCCATGAAGAAGTTGATTTGTGCGTTTGCGTGCTGGCTGTACTGGTCGTTGTGGCGCGGGTCTTACTTGTGGGGGCTGCCCTGGCCCTTGTCGATTAGCGATCCGCGGTTCAGTGACTGGAAGTGCATTGTGGAGATGAGCGTTTTGTCGTTTCTGGCATTCGCCGTAATCAAGTCGAAGAAGCAGATCGAAATCGTACTTACCTTGATGTGTGTTTCCACGTTATACGTTGCATTCGACTTTTATCAAGTCATGAGTGAGCGCGATCTATCCCATTACTCGTACACGATTCGTTACAACGGTCTTATGGGCTACGCCGGGGTCAATGGCCTGGCGGCATTCGTGGCGGGCTTTGGCGTTCTGCTATTAGGCCTGTATAACCCGAAGCTGCCCCGGTTTCTGAAGGTTTGCGTTCCCGTGGTGCTGCTTGCGTGCCTTTATACCGTGTTGTTCTCGTTTTCGCGCGGTGCCTACCTGGCGTTTGCAACAGGCGCGTTGTTTGTTGGATTTGCAAAAAGAAGCATCATCCTGGTCCTGACATTTGCCTCGATCCTGGTGGTGTGCACGGTGATCCCTGGAGTAGCGGATCGAGTGTCGGGTACATATACACAGTCGGGAACCTCGACTGAAGGAACGCTGGATTCGTCGGCGCAGTCGAGGCTGCTGGTTTGGCAGGATGCGATTGAGTTGATCAAAACGCACCCTCTGCTGGGTACGGGCTTCGACACGTATAGATACATGCATCGCGTCGGATCCCTGGAAGACACTCACAATTACTATCTTAAAGTTTGGCTTGAGGAAGGTGCAGTTGGGCTACTGCTATTTCTCGTTTTGCTCGAAGAAATGATTCGACAGGGATATAGCTTGTTCCGTTCCAGCCCGGACCGGTTTCTCTCGTCGCTCGGTCTCGGTTTCGCTGCTTGCATGGTGGCATCGGCGGTTGCGAATTTCTTTGGCGACCGTTGGACGTATCAACAGATCGTCAGCTATTGGTGGGTTTTGCTGGCGGTGGTCGGGCGTGCGCAGTTGTTAAGCTTTGAAGCCGTATTGGAAACGCAAGAGGCCTTGCCACCGCTGGAGCCAGCTGCCGCTTATTGAGGCTGCCAGCCGGACTGCGAGGCGCGCGGGAGTTGGCCGATTCGTTTCTTGGAAGAGGAAAGAAGTTATGCACGCAGAACCGGAGATTTTGCCGGAATCCGCGGTCCCGGGAACGGTTGCCCGACTCATGCATTCCGGCCGGGTGCACGTACTTTTCCTTATCGATGAACTGTGCCGCAAGGGTGGCGCCGAGACAGCATTGCTGAACATGGTCCGCTGGCTTCCGGCAAATCGATTCCGGTGCTCAGTAATTACTTTTCGAATGGATTTGAAATTGCCAATGCTTAGCGAGTTTCTCTGTCCTCCCGAACTCCTTCCGCTTACCTGCGTGTACGACTGGAACGCCGTACAAAGGGGAGCGCAACTGGCCAGGTTTATCCGGCGAGAAAAAGTGGATATTGTGCACACGTTTTTTCCTTCGGCGGACTTGTGGGGAGGCATGATTTCGAAGCTGGCGCGGTGTCCGGTGTTGGTTTCAAGCCGCCGCGACATGGGTTTGATGCGCCACGCAAAGCATCGAGTGGGATACCGAATTCTTGCGCCGATGTTTGACAAGGTGTTGACGGTTTCAGAGGAGGTCGGCCATTTTTCCATTGAACACGATCGACTGGACCCTTCGAGGGTTCGCACGCTTTATAACGCTGTGGATATGACGAAAATTCCAGGAACCCTAGACAAGCAGGAGATTCTGAGGAATCTTGGCGTGAGCGGCGGCTCCCAGGTGATTGCCAGCGTAGGGAACATCCGCCACGTCAAGGGGTTCGACGTTTTGGTGCGTGCGGCGGCGATCGTCTGCCGGGAGTTTCCGCGGGCCGTATTCGTGATCGCGGGCGGACAAGACCCTGCTGAGCCGCGGCGCCTTCGCGATCTAGAGAAGCTGTGCGCGGAGCTTGGCATCGCGGGCAAGGTGAAGTTTCCGGGGCCGCTGGAAAACGTAATGCCCCTGCTAAAAGCCAGCGATGCTTTCTGTCTACTCTCGCGCAGCGAAGGATTTTCCAACGCACTGTTAGAGGCGATGGCATGTGGCATTCCCTGCGTTGCCAGCCGCGTCAGCGGAAACAGCGAAGCGCTCGACAACGGAACCAGTGGCTTCCTGGTGGAAAGCGAAGACCATGAATCCGCGGCGGCGCGAATATGCAGCTTGTTGTGGGACAGGAAACTAGCCCAATCGATAGGCGATTGCGGACAGGACTCGATTCGTGCGCGGTTCACACCCGAGATCATGATCGCCCAGTTGGTTGAGATTTACGACGAGTTATTGGCAGCCTGCAAACGGCCCGCGGTCCAATCATGACAGGCGGCCGCAACTACGCAGAGGCCTATTACAGGGACAAACTGTTCCAGTTGGTTTCCTCGGATACGGAGTGGCTTGATCTTGGGTGCGGACATCAGCTATTGCCGTGGTGGCTGAAAAACTCGGAGTCCGACCAACAATATCTGTCCGCCCGTTGCAGGAAACTGGTCGGGATCGATGCGGATGCAGATGACGTGGCGCAAAACCGTTACCTCCATGAAAGAATTGTCGGCGACATAGAGCAACTGCCTTTTGAGGAAGGCTCATTCGATTTATTGACGGCACGCAGCGTAGTAGAGCACATTGAAACGCCTTGTTTATTTTTGCAAGAAACATGCCGGGTACTGAGACCTGGAGGAAGATTTCTGTTCGCAACCCCGAACTATTTTTACTACCAATTACTTGTTGCCTCGGTGATCCCGGAACGGACGAAAAAGCGACTAATAAGTTTTTTTGAAGGCCGGGTGGAAGACGATGTATTCAAAACCTACTACCGCATGAACAGCCGGAGGACCGTCGTGAAGATGGCGGCGGAGGCAGGTTTGGAGGTGGAGTCACTGGATACGATCGAGTGCCCTCCCGAGCTCAGCCGGTTGGGACATCCGATTTCGACGATTGAGAACACGATTACGGTTGCGCTTCGCGGGCGATGGCTGGCGCCACTGCGCGCCGTGATTGTGGCGGTGCTGCGAAAACCGGTTGAAACCAGCTGAAGAAGCTAAGCCGACAATTTCTCTCCAAAACCATTGGCGAGAAAACCGATCAGAAGGCACGCAACGGGTGCAACGTGACGAGTCTTTATTCAATGGCCATATTTCACTGGAGTGTTCTGTTTCGCTTTTTATTGGAATTGTGCTTGGCCGTGCTCATGTATACCTACGTTGGGTATCCAGCGCTTCTGCTTCTGGCAGGCGCGTTTTTCCGCCGCCGGAATCCGGCCCCGAACTATTGTCCGTCCGTCTCCGTGCTGATCGCTGCGTACAACGAAGAAAAAAGTATCGAGAAGAAACTGGAACAAACGATGGCACTGGATTACCCGGCGGACAAACTGGAGGTGCTGGTGTTGTCGGACTGCTCCACGGATAACACGGACGAGATTGTGCGTTCTTTCCGCGATTCCCGGGTCCGCCTGCTACGAATGGAAAAGCGGCGGGGAAAGACCCACGCGCAGAACGCAGGAGTCAAGAAAGCGAATGGCGAAATCCTTATTTTTTCCGACGCCACCACGGTTTACCAGGCACAAGCGCTGCGCTATCTGGCATGCAACTACCAGGACAAGAAAGTCGGGGCCGTTACCGGCCGTAATCGGTACTTCGATCCGGGGCAAGACTCGCCAACCGGCCTGGGTACCGTGGCTTTCTGGAACTACGAGAACGTCATCAAAACCATGCAGTCGCGCATTCACAGTCTGTCTGGATGCGTTGGGTGCATTTACTCCGTACGCAAGAGCGTCTACACGGAGCTGGCTGATGACGTGATCAGCGACCTGGTGCAGCCGCTGTGGGTCATCCAGAAGGGATACAGGGTAGTGTTTGACGGCCGCGCGATGGCTCGCGAAGAAACGACAAACTCGACAGCTGAAGAATTTTCGATGCGTGTGCGCGTGGTAACCCGGGGCATGCGAGGGTTGCTCAGCGTGCCGGAGTTGCTCAAGCCGTGGAAATACGGGTGGATTTCGTTTCAGCTCTATTCCCACAAAGTGCTGCGCTGGCTGGCACCGCTGTTCTTGCTGGGGACCTTGGCATGCAGCGTATTTGCGGATGGCGTGCAGTGGGCACACACCGCGCTTGTGCTGCAACTGGTGTTCTATGCGGCGGCATTGCTGGCAGTTGCAGTACCGCTGCACCGCCCATGGAAGGTGTTGGGGATTCCACTTTATTTTTGCACGCTGAATGCCGCGGCGCTTGTAAGCGTGCTCGAACTGCTCCGTGGGCACAAGTACGCAGTGTGGGAAACGGTGCGGAAAGCAGACGCCCGCTGATTGCGGAATGGGCGAGACTATGTCCACTGGGGGGTGGTTCGGTGTGGCGGAAGCTCAAGAAAGTGGTTGGACCTGCGGGAAGGCGACGGCTGGCTCGGGCCTTGGGATGGACCGCGACACCATGGAACCGTGTAGTGATGAATCGCGCGACCCGGAAATTGATTGCCGCATTACCTTGTGCGGGAATTGACGTTCTGGAGATCAGCGGTACGGATTGGCGTGGATCGGGTCTCAACGTACGCTCTTACCGTAGCTTGTCTTACCCGAGTTACGATATCTGTTACCAACCGCTTGGGCCTGCCGTATGCGATCTGCTCATTGCGGAACAGGTGTTCGAACACATTCGAAACCCGCAGAGGGCGATTCGGAACGCATTTACCATGCTGCGCGAGAACGGCGCCGCGTTGATTACCGTTCCCTTCCTGGTCAAAATACATCCCGCTCCTCAAGATTTGTACCGCTGGACGGAAGATGGCATCAGGGTTTTTCTGGAGGAAGCAGGCTTTATAGAAGTTGTAACTGGCTCGTGGGGAAACCGTAAGTGCGCGATCGCCGACTTGACGTCCGGAATGAAATGGACCATGTACCACCCCATGCTTCATAGCCTCAAGAATGAGCCTGAGTTCCCGGTAGTTGTCTGGGCTATGGGGAAAAAGCCGCGTTCAGGGAACGGCGCCCAGCTGCATAGTTAGGTAAGGGAGTTGCCACCGGGCAAATCCGCTTGGTAAGTGGGAAGACAGAATGCTTAGAATGCAACGTGCTCGATACCGTTCCACGCGAAGGTTGCTGCTCTGTACCTACGGTTGGGGACTGATACTGATTGCATGCATGATTTGTTACCTGGAGGACGGCGAACTGTTAACACGCCCCCGATGTGCCGTTATGGGTTTCCTTCACTCGCAGGGAATGCCCTTAACTAAACCTGGCGCGCATGATTCCTCCGGGCAACTCACGCCGGCTTGTTGCGCGTCGCTCGGCACAGCACATCGTAGTAGTGCCGCCGGCGGGGATCCGATCTTACTTTACTCCAACTTCGGCGCTGGGTGCAGCAATGACGCGCGGGCAGAAAAGGACTGCAGGTCAGGGTGCGTCTATGGCATGAACTTTGGTGCGACGCGCGGTCCCGCTACGCTTTCCGTCGGAGGGGTGCCGCTCATGGCATATGAAAAATGGGCTGACCCTGGCGCACCTTACGCTTCGGGTCATTTCGCCGAGATTTGCGGCCGGATGAGCGATGCGCTACCTCCGGGGATGTTCGGCGTTCAGCTTACGACCCGCTTTGCTTCAAGCAATACCCTTTTGATCAACCTCCGCGATCAACCTTTGCTGCGGGTCAAAGCCTTGGGTGGAAAACATTCTGAACTTTAACCCGGGTTACGCAAAGTAAAGTTTCCATTGTCAGGTCCGTACGATGCAATTACTCAGTTTCAGGATCGCTTCAAGTGGCGTTCGACTCAAGCCTGAGTGGTTGCTGATACTGGCGACCATCTATCTAGCAAGCTGCGCATTTCGATCTAACTGTTCCGCGAGTGCGGTGCACTTTGAAGGCGCTCGTCCAGTCCTGTTCTACACTGACCTGGATTCCGGGCCAGCGACCGGTGGCGAAAACGGCGTGGATGGCGCGTTTGTGTGCGTCTACGGCGAGAACTTTGGCTACAAGCGCGGAACCTCTCAGCTGCTGGTTGGAGGGGTGGAGGTGGCGGCCTACAAGCTTTGGAATGATGCTGGTGCTCCTTATCACCCAGGAAATTACGCCAAGATCTGCGGGCAAGTCAGTCACTTGACACGCCAAGGCACCGCTGGGGTGCAACTCAGGGAGCATCAAGAGCTTAGTAACATACTTCCATTTACGGTCCGAATGGGCCGTGTGTACTTTGTGAGCCAGACCGGCAACGACAGGACCGGAAACGGCTCTGACCACGGTCCCTGGCAGACCATTAAACAGTGCAAAGCTAAAATCGGCGCGGGTGATATCTGTTACATCCGGCAAGGCGTGTCCGTGAGTTCCAATGAAGGCTACGGTGCGGCGATGGTGCTGGATTCGTCAGGCTCGCCGAAAATGCCAAAAGCAATTGTTGCTTACCCAGGGGCGCGAGTCATTTTAGACAACAGCGCTAACGGCAGCCGTGGAATCTTCAGCTTCAATCGTATGGGTCATCCAAGCTATTGGACGGTCGCGGGTCTTGTGGTCAATAGCAACCAGATGGCGATCCAGTTGACAGCCGGAGCCGGTATACGGATTGTGGACAATGACTTGATGTGTACCGGTCATGGATGCAATGCTGCGGAAGGCGGCGTCACGGCCACGGGAGGCACAACCGATCTTAGCGAAATCAGCTTTCTGGGAAACAGGATTCACGACGTTGGATGCCATGACGAACGCGATTATAAGAAATCAGCTCATCCCTGCAACTGGATCAAAAACTCGCCAAAGGGTTCCCGAATCTCTACGTCTGGGCCGACCTACATGCTAACCGAATGGCCGGGCAGCTTCAGTGCAGGGACGGACGTGATCGCAAACGGACAAGTAAGAAAAATACTGACCCTTGTGCGTACCGGTAACAAGTGGACGGGCAGGCTCGATGAGCCATTCGTTCCCGACCTGCCGAATGGGACTATTTACGAATATCGGTTTTCTTCCCCGATCAAGCTCTACCACGATGTGTACTTCGGTTATGTCCACGGGTTGGAGTTCGGTTGGAATGAGATCGACGGCAAAGGGCATGCCTGCCGCGGTTTGCAGTTTCACTCGACTGCTGCATACGATTCCTACGACTTGCATATCCACGACAATCTTATTCACGATACCGCCTGCGATTGTTTGAATTTCTCGACTGTAGACCCGAGTAAAGGCGAAGTTGAAGTGTATAACAACGTACTTTACAACTGCGGGACCGATAGCTCGCAAGGAATGTCAAGCAGCTTTGCAGGAATTTATGTTTCAAATGGTCCCGCCTACCGCGACCCAACCTGGTGGAGTCCGAGACGCCGCCACGGGGCGAACGATCTCATCGACGACGATAGTAACATCGAGAAGTGCATTTCACCGGGGACATCCGGGGCTGGGAGGCCGGGTTGGAAGAAGCAATTGGGAGCCAAGACGATGGACAACGATGTGGTCTGGGTAACCATGGGGCCAGCACATAGGCGTAGCGGTAAAGTACAGTTCTTTAATAACACGATCTACAACGCCGGTTTGGGAGGGCAGCGAAATTGGAATACGGCGTGTTGGGCACTGTCGGCGACGCAAAATGTTACTAGTCCGACAATCGGGCTGAATGCCACCAACAATGCCTGTTTGCAGGCCAACGTCAATGGACAAAGCTACGCATTCTTCAATGGCTTCGATTCCAATCACAGGCAAGCCAGCACGTACGTTTCGGGCACAGGCAATCTCTTCTACGGCCTGCCGGGCCCGGCCTGCAATGCCATGTACTCGCCCACACCGACTCCTGCAGATCGTGGCTGCCCCGCGCAACTCATCAACAATCTCTCTGCGGAGCCAGGCTTTGTAAGTGCAGGCCACTTCAACTTCCATACGACTCCAGAGAGTCCGTTGCGTAAAGCAGGTAGCCCGTCAAAATACTCACGGAACGACCAAGATGGCATCCCGAGGCCGAACCAACCGAGTATCGGAGCTTACGAATGAGCGGTTGCGCCCGAACCGCAGCACTCCGCTCGTGAAGGGTGACAACCGGAAAGCGCGCACGGTCCGTTTGGGGACGGATTCCATGGTATATCAGCATGTTGTTTGACACCCCTGTTTTCTTTCTATTCTTAATCATCGTGGTCGCCGTGTACTGGCGCCTGCCTTGGAAAGCGCAAAACTATTTCCTTTTGGCAGCAAGTTACTTCTTCTACGGTTGGTGGGACTGGCGCTTCCTTCTGCTGATGGCCGGAAGCACAACCGTAGATTTCGTTATTGCCCGTCAGATTGCCAGGTCCGAGACTCCTGAAACAAGGCGAAAACTTCTCTGGATTTCGCTGATTATTAACTTTGCATTCCTCGGGACGTTTAAGTATTTCAACTTCTTCGTTGGATCGCTTGCAGGCGGGCTGAGCGCGCTGGGCGTACACAATTCCCCGCTTCCGGTATTGCGTATCATTTTGCCGCCAGGTATTTCCTTCTACACGTTTCAGGAAGTCGCGTATATCGTTGACGTCTATCGCCATAAACTTGAGCCGGCGTATTCGCTGTTGGACTATGCGCTGTTTATAGGTTTTTTCCCGCATTTGGTTGCGGGTCCGATTCAACGGCCGGCGCATCTGTTGCCGCAGGTTCAACATCGTCGAGAGTTTAATGCGGCGGCGTTTTACGATGGGCTTTTCCTCATCCTTTCGGGATTGTTTCGAAAGTGCGTCATTGCCGACAACTGCGCGTTGATCGCGAACGCTTCCTTCAACGGAACGCTGGGCCCCCGGTGCGTGCCGGTAGTGCTTCTTGGCGTTTACGCATTCGCTTGGCAGATTTATGGCGATTTCAGCGGATATAGCGATATTGCCCGCGGCGCCGCGCAACTGATGGGTTTTCACTTTATGGTGAATTTTCGCCAGCCCTACCTGGCCGAGACACTCCAGGACTTCTGGCGAAGGTGGCACATTAGCCTGAGCACGTGGCTGCGCGACTATCTGTACATTCCCCTCGGAGGCAGCGCAGCAAAGGGTGCGAAGACTTACCATAACTTAATGGTAACCATGCTACTGGGTGGGTTGTGGCACGGAGCCAATTGGACGTTTGTTGTGTGGGGAGGAATCCACGGAAGCTGGCTTGCGATGGAGCGTTGGATGCGCGGAGCGCTGCAAGTTTCCAAACGGGGAGAGCTTTCTTGCCGGCCGCGCTCGCGGCTGCGAGTCTGGACGAACCGGATCCTAATATTCCATCTTGTTTGCTTTGGCTGGGTTTTCTTCCGTGCCCCGTCGTTTCGACAGGCGATAGAGTTTCTTGGGGGGCTCAGGTGCTTTTACTGGAGGCAGGAATTCTGGACTGCAACTAAGTTTCTGGTTCTGTTCTCTTTTCCGCTGTTACTGATTGATGTGTGGGCTGAAAGCCGCGATGAAGAGTACTTATCGCAAAAGACCCTGCCGATTTATAGAGTGGGTGTAGCCATGGTAACGCTGATTGTGGTCACACTGTTTTCAGCCAATGAAGCCAATACGTTTCTTTACTTTCAGTTTTGACACGACCATGCCTGACCTTGCTGCAACCGATGAGCGTATGTCGCCTAAATGGTCCCCAGGGCGGTGCGCCGCGCTCCTGCTGTTATTTTTCTTTGCCTTCGGCGCTGTTGCAGAGTTATCGGCTGGATACCTATTTCAAAGAATCAGCCGTGTGCGGTCGCGCATTGGCGCCGAGCAAAAAGCGGCGCTTGCATTCCGGACTTGCGCCGCCAGTCCCGCCGTTTTACTCGTTGGGAATTCGCTGTTCGAGCGTGGCGTCTCTATTCCTTTGTTGCAGCGGGAACTAGCCGGTTACCGCGTACAACGGTTCGTGGTAAGTGATACTTCGTATCTGGACTGGTACTATGGGTTGCGGCGGCTCTTCGAAGCGGGCGCGCGGCCTCAGACGGTAATAATCGGCTTGTCGGCGAATCAGCTCCTTGCCCAAAGAATCGAGGGCGATCTAAGCGCCAATCTGCTGGTCCGAACCACGGACGTATCCAAAGTTGGGCGCGATCTTCACCTTAATAACACAGAGGTAAGCAATTTGTACTTTGCTAATGTGAGTGCATTCTATGGCAACCGTATACAGTTTCGAAAGTGGCTACTTGCAAAGGTCGTGCCTGACATTGAGTTACTCGCTTCGGCGATAAGACCAGCTGCTAACGTTCTTCCTGGCAACACGATTGTGGCAATGGAAGCATTTTCGCGCTTAAGAGCGATGAACAAACTATGCCAGGAAAATGGGGCCAGGCTAATCCTCGTAGTCCCACCAACTCCCGACCGCGACTCGGAGTCGATCGTAGAAACTGTCGAGGAGTCAGGCAGAAAAGCGGGAGTACTCATACTGGTCCCAGTCCGCCCGGGTGTGATGTCCCTTGAAAAGTTCAGCGACGGGTTCCATTTAAACGAGTCCGGGGCCGTGCAGTTCACAACACTGTTGTCGGCTGAGCTAAGGCACGACCTCCCGGATGTACTGGCACGGAACGCGTCCAGATAAGCGTTCGCAGAGTTAGGTGTGAGAGCCCTTGTTTGACGAGGGCTGCGAGTTGTGCGAGCCGCTATTGCACTTGGATGCCTAGCCATGAAAAGTTTAACCCGATACGGCGTTGCCGGTTTGCGTTTAACCTATCACCTGATTGCCGAGCGCGAAACAAGCTTTGTCTATAGCAGCACTTGCGCGCAATTGGAGTCGCATCTGCGGGCTATTTCCGTGCTACGCGATGAGGGCGATGGGACGCTTGCGGACTTTTGGGTTACCTTTGACGACGGTCACGCTTCACAGTATCGCTACGCTCTCCAACTGCTGCAGAAGTATCGCGTCAAGGCGATGTTCTTCGCCGTCGCTGGGTGGGTGGACCGGCGTGGGGATTGCATGACTTCCGCACAATTGCGAGAACTTGTGTCACAGGGGCACGCCGTGCAGTCACACGGGCTTTGTCACTGTATGCTGACGCGCTGTTCCAGCTCCGAACTGTTTCAGGAGCTGCAGGTCTCGCGGTCAGAATTACAGCAGAAGCTAGGCACAGCGGTTGACGCAATTTCGATTCCGTTTGGACGTTGGGATTCGAGAGTACTTAAAGCGTGCGCAATGGCCGGGTACGACAGAGTTTACACCTCTGATCCTCAACCTGGCGCCCGATGGGTAGAAGGAGTCGAGATTTTAGGCAGGTTCATGGTACGCCGTTCTACACGGAAGGAAGAGATTGAGCGGGTTTTGCTTGCGCGGCCTAACTCGCTTCAGGGGATGCGAATTGGGCACGAGTGTAAGAAGCTAGCGCGCAGAGTAATCGGAGAAGAGTTTTATCATCACATCTGGGGTGCGCTTTTTTCGCGTTGCACGCTGGATGAAGTGCGGCGGGAATACGATCCGCAGAAAGAGCCGAGATGAAGATACTTCACCTGATCAGCAGCAGCGGCTTCTACGGCGCCGAAGCCGTGGTGGTGAGCCTGTCCGATCAGCTCAACAAGCTGGGAGTTACCAGCACGGTGGGAGTATTCGAGAACACGCAGCGCGCGAACCTGGAAGTTGCCGAGATTGCTTGGCGGCAGGGTTCTCCGGTTGAAGTTGTCAAGTGCAGGGGACGCGCCGACTGGGAAGCAGTTCGAAGGATTCGGAGTTTTGTCCGGCGTGACCGAATCGACATAATCCACACGCACGGATATAAGGCGCATGTGTACGGTTACGTGGCACGGCGAGGCCTGGACTGCGAGCTGGTCGCCACTTGTCACGGCTATCACTCTGTCTTACCGTTTGGGATCGCCCGCCTGAAACAAAAGCTTTACGGTGTGCTGGAACGTGAACTATTGCGCCGCTTCGATTATGTGGTGGCAGTGTCCAGCGACCTGGCTGGTTTTCTGCGGCAACAACGGGTGAACCCAGGGAAGCTTTCGGTAATAGAGAATGGCGTGGATATTGACCGGTTCAGTTCCGCAATTCCCAGCGCCGACCTGGAAAAAACAAAAGCCGGCAGGTTAGCGATTGGATTAGTTGGCAGGCTTACCGTAGGAAAGGGTCACCGGCAAGCTTTCGAGGCAGCCAAAGAGTTTCTTTTCCAATATAAAGACACGGTCTTGCTCGTCATTGGCGATGGCCCTCTTAAACAGGAGTTGGAATTACTGGCGAGAAGACTCGACATTGAAGCCAGCGTCGTTTTCACCGGTAAGCGCAGTGATATGGCCGAGGTTTATGCAGCGCTGGATATGCTGGTACTGCCGTCGCTGCACGAAGGATTGCCGATGGCCATCTTAGAAGCGCTGGCTGGAAAAGTTGCGGTCATTGCAACGCGGGTCGGCGCCATTCCGCAAGTGATACTGCCGGGACGAACGGGTCTGCTGGTGGAACCTGGAGACTCCGCTGGTCTTCGAGAGGCTATCTGCCGACTTCTTGCGGATGCCAACTTGTGCCGATCACTCGGCGAAGCCGGATGCAGATATGCGACCGAAAAGTTTTCGGCTTCGGCGATGGCCGGCAGGTACCTAAGCCTTTACCAGACGGCAGTGCGATGACGATAACCGAAGGCCACGAAGTACATCAGTTATGTTTCGGAAAGGCCATCGAAACGGCACTGGGTTACGCGCCCGACAGTACTCCGAACGCAGGTGAATTGCACAGCCGTGAGGAGTTTGCTCAGCCGCGCATATCGGTCATCATCCCCACGCTAAACGAGGAGAAAATGATAGGGAAATGTCTCGATTGCCTGGAAGAATCAGAGTTTCCGCGAAGTTGGTTTGAAGTTATCGTAGTGGACAATGGTTCTACGGATCGAACCATGGAAATTGGGCGCTCGTATTCGTCGCGGCTCAACATGGTGGTTGTGCAAAAGGCCGGTGTAAACATTTCGGCGCTCCGTAATCTTGGAGCGGCGGAAGCGAAGGGAAAAATCCTGGCATTCCTCGATGCGGATTGTCTTGTGCCGAGGAACTGGCTGAAAAGTGCTGCACAACAACTGCAGTTCGAGGCCGCCGGCATTGTAGGCGGAAATATTTCTATTCCGCCCGGTTCCCGCTGGGTGGCACGTGCCTGGTACGGGGTAGCGTATGCGCCTACGAGTGGCGAGGTTTCCTATGTGCCTTCGGGAAATCTTCTGGTAAGGCGCTCCCGGTTTTTCCGGGTGGGCGGGTTCACCGAGAGTTTGAAGACAAGTGAGGATGTTGACTTATGCGCACGCGCCCGGACTGCCGGCCTACCCATTCGTGCAGTGCCGGAAATGGCGGTGGTTCATCTGCGCACGCCGCAAACGTTGGGAGCCTTTTACAGAAGGGAACGCTGGCATGGCACCCATGTGGTCAGGGCACTTTGTGGGAACCTGCACGAAATAGCGAACTTTCGGGCCGTGGCCTTTGCCTTGTACATGCTGGTGTGCTGTTTCGGGGTGGCGGCGGGTCTGGGCCTGGGGATAATGTTTCGGCAGTACACACTGCTGGCGGCGGCTTTGTGCGCCGTAATCGTTGCTCCGCTCGCATGCAGTATTTGGAAGCTACGCACCGTCGGCGGCGAGAAGTTTTGGCTTACCTTACTACCGCTCACCGTGCTGCATCTGGTCTATGGGGTTGCGCGGGCGCGCGCTCTGGTGAATGTGGGATGGCTTAGAGGCTGACACTTCGAATCTCCGCATCATTGTGGCGGAATCGACATGACAGAGGTTCCAATCAAACGGCTTCGCATAGGGCTTTTGCTGAACTCCGATCAGACTGCCGCATGGGCCGCGAAAATTATCGCGGACCTTCGGCACTCCGATTGGGCGGAAATTGTTCTCGTGGTGATTGGCCGTCGCAAGCCTGAAGCCAAGAAATCGACGTGGGAACGAATCCGGAACTACTGGCGAATGGGTCTTTATGCGATCTATTCCAAATGGGACTATCTGCATTACAAAGCGGAAAATGACGCCCTGGCCAGCGTCGATGTCGAACATGTGTTGCTTGATGTGCCGCGAATCGACGTTTCGGTCGTTGAGAGCAGGTTTACCGATCGCTTGAGACCGGAGGACATTGAGCGAATCCGAAGTGCGGACGTGGATGTTTTGTTCCGGTTCGGATTTCGCATTCTTAGAGGCGAGATCCTCGATTGCGCCAAGCATGGAGTATGGTCTTTTCATCATGGCGATAACCGTGAATATCGAGGAGCGCCGCCTGGATTCTGGGAGATCTATGAAAAAAATCCGGTTACCGGCAGTACGCTCCAGATACTGACCGAATCCTTGGATGGCGGCAAGGTGATTGACCGTTCGCTTGGCTCGACTAACTTTGAATCGCTGTACGCGAACAAGAATCCGCTGTATTGGAAAACAGCGGAAATTGCGATTCGCCGGCTGCGGAACCTTCACCTGCGAGGTTGGGCCGCGATTGAATCGCTGCAAAGCTACAACGAAACAGGCACGCATCGAAACGCAATATACAAGACCCCAGGCAACTGGGTTATGTTGCACCTGCTGGCCCGCATGGGCTGGCGAAGGCTAAGGCGGACGGCCGTGTCGGTACTCTGGACTCACCGATTGCAATGGTTTCTGGCAATCAGGCCCCGGGAGGCAGGACGCGGCGCCGATGAGGCGATGCACACGTACCGCGTCCTTGAGCCGCCAGAGGATGGCTTTCATGCGGACCCGTGCCTGTTCCACTGGAAGGGGTCCGACTATGTATTCTATGAAAAGTTTATTTATGCAAAGGGTAAGGCTGCGATCTGGTGTGCCCGGATAGAATCAGGCGGCCGCCTGGGAAACCCGGAGGTGGTACTGGATAAGCCGTACCACCTTTCCTATCCCTTTGTCTTCGAGTACGCGGGTTCCGTGTACATGATGCCGGAAACCAGGATGAATCGCACCTTGGAGGTGTACCGCGCGGAAGACTTCCCGCGCCGCTGGGTGCTCGAAAAGGAGTTGATGCGGAGCGCGCATGCAGTGGATCCCACGCTGCTGGAGCATGGCGGCAAATACTGGTTGTTTGTCAACCTGGCGAAGATAACGTACTCAACCTGTGATGAGCTCCATCTTTTCTTTGCAGACTCTCCCTTAGGGCCGTGGCACGCGCACCGGCTTAATCCGATTATTTCCGATGTGCGCTATGCGCGGTCGGCTGGCGGGTTCTTCCGGGAAGGAGATAAGCTGATTCGGCCTGCACAGGATTGTTCGACTGCGTACGGCTATGCGATCGCTCTCCGGGAAGTCGAAGTTCTTTCCGAAACCGAGTACAGCGAGCGTTCTTATGGCCGAATTGGTCCAGAATGGATTCCGGGAAACCTCGGTACACACACCTACACACGAACGGAGCGCTTTGAGATGATCGACGGCAACTTCCTCCAGTGGCGGCTTCGGACACCCGGGAGTATTTGTAAAGCAATGTTCAAAAGGATTTCCGGTCGGAAACATTGATAGGCGAAGAGAGGCGTTTGTGGAGCCTTGCCCGTGTTCCTCTTTGAGAAGTTTGCCATGCAGACCAGAGACACTGGGCGCCTTTGACCGGGGAAAAAAGTGCAGACGACGGACGCGCGTTCTAAGCTTCAGCGACGTTTCGCTGCATGGTATTGCATGTTACACTCGAAAGAACCGCAGCGGTATTGCAGAAGCTTCTGAATTCCAAACCCGGATGCCGGCCAGGCGACGTGAAGATCGGCCGACGTAACTCCAAAGTTACGCGAGATGCCTGGAGTGGTTGGGAACGGTCACTCCGGCGACCGCGCGAACCGGCAAGGAGTGAGTACTTGATTATGACTACCGGCCTGAAGAGTCCCGATTGCGATCGCGAATTGTTTCCAGCGCGCGAACAATCTGCGAATTGTCATCGCATCGAACTGCAGAAATACGGAAAAGAGCCCGTCGTTAGAGAGGGAGGTCTTCCGGCTGCCCAGGCCGTGGAAGCCTACAAGAGCTTACGGTCCAGACTGATGAAGGTGCGTGAAAGTCGAGGTGTTAGCTCAATCGTGGTCACGAGCACGGCTCACGCCGAAGGAAAGACGTTGACTGCGTTCAACCTGGCGTATTGTTGCGCGCAGCTTGCAGATACTCCGGTTCTGCTGGTGGACGCGGACCTGCGTGCCCAGGGATTAACCGCCCTGACTGGAAATCAAGAGCAATTTGGATTGCGGGATGTACTGGGCAACGGCGTACCGTATGCAAACGCAGTGGTTGCAACCGATGTTCGGAACTTGTACCTCGTGGGAGCGGGCAGCGGAAACGAATCGCCGGCCGAATTACTTTCCGGCCCCGGCTGGATCCAGTTTATGGCCTGGGCCAGCGAGGCGTTCAAACTTGTACTGATCGATTCCCCACCTATCGGCATCGTGGCGGATTTGAACCTGATCGAAGCCGGATGCAATGGAAGTCTGATTGTAGTGCGAGCTCACAGAACAACGCAGCGGGCCCTTGAAGAAGCCTTAGGACAGATTGATTCCAAGAAGGTACTGGGTGTTGTTTGGAACGAGGATAATCGGAGTTCGGAGCGGTATTCCAGCTATTTGAATACGTAGCGACCACCAGGAACCCATTTCCGAATTAGGGGTAAAATACACGCCAGATCAGGAGTCGCCGCTCGTTTCGTGCCTGCATTCGTCATGGTTATTTCGTCGGGCAGCGCCGCTGAACGGTTCGGCTGGCGCGACTGGGTGGCAATTGGAATTGAGATTGCGTAGGACCGCCCGCATTGAGGACGACACGTGGGCTTTGTCACTTGGGTCGCAGTGGCAGAACCAGTGCATAAACCGCGTTGAGTCCGAATTCTCTCTTGGATAGATAAGTAAGATTGCGTGCACTGCCCGGCAACCTACGACGATTGCTTGCTGATCTGGGGCAAATCCGGATTTGCCTCCGAGAAAGCAGCCGTGACGTTTTGCCTCAACGGTTTATTCTGCGCGGGAATTCCAAGGGCCAGGTGATGAGAAGGAACGTCACGACTCACCACCGCATTGGCCCCAATAATCACGCTATCGCCGACCGTGATTCCACCCACGACCTTGCAGCCTAATCCAAAGGTTACTTTGTCGCCAATCTTCGGCACCCCTTCTCCCCGGCCATTTGCTTTGTTCCCAAGGCAAACTCCCGTGTTGATAATGCAATCACTGCCAATGACGACTCCATTATCGATGGCAATGCCGAAGCTGGTGTGCACTTCGAAGCGCCTTCCAATAACGGCGCCGGGACGTATGTCCGTGCCATTGCGTGTTGACACTACGAGATTTGTCAGCAGGTAAAAAAAACGCATCAGCTTACCGACAAACGGTGTCCTGAGCTGACAGGCCCAATGTCCAAAACGATAATTCGCGCAAACAAGGAAATAACGGTCCAGCATTACCTCGATAAAAGATTGTCTTGACCGCAATCTTCGGTAGAAGCTGAAGTCATCGTGGATCTGTTCGATAACGCCCATGCGACGGCTACCCCCTGCGTGCGACGAGCGAACCGTTTCGATTTACGGTTCACAAAGCCATAATACTAATGCGGACTCCCGTAGCATACCCGCAAATGCATCCAGCCGACAACCGCGTCGTGTACCAGAGGAGCAGCTGACTATAACGCGCAGAACTTTCCGCGGCGTCCCTGAGACTTTCCTACCAGTTTGGAAGGTAACAGCCTTCTGGAATCTGTCTGGACATGTGTTTGATGAGTAGGCATACACGCCGGTGATGCCAAATGGTTGACGCGAATTTCCCAGATGGAGCTTACCTAGGCCTTTCGCCTGGAATGTCCGGATCGAGCGCATAGGCGCCGACGACAGAGAGGGAATTGCGAATCACGCCATCCAAGTCCAACGGAGCGAATGGGGTGACTCGCCTTTTGGTGACGGCAGCGCTGTCATTCTGGATGTGAAAGTCCCGAACAGCTTGGTTAACAAACTTCGGGTTTCCAACCGCCGACGCGGTGAATGGTAACGGACAGGCACCAATTCCATAACACAGATTATTGGTACCGACTACGTTCGCGGTTGCGGGCTGATAGGCCCTCCAGTACGGGACCGTTGAATTTGCTGGTTGCACGATGATGTTATTGCTGAGCACCAACTTGGTAGTGGGATCGTGAAAATCGTACGATCGCCCAATCTCTTCGTTACTTCCCGGCCATTGCATTCCCGCAGCATCTGTCACGTCACCACCGTTTACGATGGTGTTGTTGTAGACCAGCAGTTGATCGGGGTAAAGCGGTTGGCCTGCAGGAGACAAGCACCTACCGGCCTGAGCATAACTTTTTCCGTCGGCGGCGAGACCCCGGTCGTTAAACGTTGACCCTCCCGCCAGGCCGCTGGCAATCATACCCACCGAACCGCCTCCCACCGTGCGAATGACGGACCAGGAGGAAGCGCCCGCAGGCAAGGCTGGCAGGACAAAGGTATTGTAGTTGCTTGCGTTCAGCGAGGAGTTTCCCGTTCGTAGGGTTGAGATTGGACCAATAATGTAGGATCCGTTGAAAACGGCGATCAACCCATAACTATACTGCGTACACCCTGCTTGACCCACCGTCTTAATTGCCGAGTTTTCCACAAGCCAAGGTAATATGGTACCGGAGCCCGACATATAGATAGAGGAATAGTTTGCTCCCCCTCCGGGCAAATCGGCAATGATGTCGCTTACTCCTTCACCGGTATTGACGAGAAGATTGTTATAGATTATTACCGGCCCGCAGGTTGCGTCAAAGGCGTTCATGTTGATCCCGTCACACACAGTGTCATGAATATAGTTGTCGTGAATCAACAGGTTGTGGTTGTTCGGTATGGCGTCGTGGAAGATCTGAAATCCTCGGCAGGCGCGGCCCTGGCTCCCGTCGATCTCGTTCCAGCCAAAGTCGAGGTTATAGGTATAGGCTGAAAAGTAAACGTTGTGCTCCGTCTTTGCTGGAGCGTAGAGACGATAATAAAGCTGCGTTCCCGCAGGAAGATCCGGGACAAATGGCTGGTCGATCGTAAAGGTCTGAGTCGTTCCGTTCCATGAGCTACAAGGGAATCCGCCCCTAATAGTCTCGGCGCATGGAGTTGTAGGGGAAGTGGACAGCCGCCGCAGTTCCGCCTGTCCGCCTGCGCCGGGGTTGTACGCCATAATCACATTCGGTACTTCCGTTCCGCTCGAAAAGCTGGTCTGCGTGACCGTGGCGCCCAAGCTTGAGACTTTTCCAGCGGGAGTCCATCCGCATGGATGCGCGCTGCCGGCATAGCTAAAGTAGTGTGCCGAATCGCTGGGATCGCCGCATCCCACGTTGTAGACGCGATTCCCATAGACCGCGACCGTGTCCAGTGCGTGGGTGGGAACTCCCCCGCCGATAAGTCCGGCGGTTTCCGAACCTGCTGTGTTTGGCCCTGGGGCCGTTACTTGATTGTCGACGAACCGGAAGCCGGTTCCAGACTCAAAATCGACTCCAACGCTGTACGCAACAAAGGTTAGACCCGCGATAGTCCAGTAGTTGACGTAGCCTGCCCCGTTGGTAGCGTAGTTGACCATCGCTTTCCCGATATGGTTTACAGTGGAATCGAGCGTGACGGTTTCTCCAGGATACGCCACAACTGCTTTTGGATTTCCCTCGGTGCCGGAGGTAGCGAGCCACAAACTGGCGTAGGTATCAAGAGCGGTGACCGTCATCGAATGCAAGTAACAAATGTCACCCGGGCTGAGGACATTCTTACATGTTTTCAACGTTGCAAACGGAGCGGAACTGGTGCCTGCGTTAGCATCGTTTCCCGTGGGTGAAGCAAAATACACGCTGCCTGCCCGCACCGCGAAGGGCAGGGTGTTACTTGTACCATGCGATGTAATCAACTGCATGGTCTGGCTGCCGCCGGGCGTGGCGTGCCCGATCTGCGCACACGCTTTCGCGTAGTGTGCGGGAAGGTAGGGAGCGCCGGGATCGAGCCACACTGGGTAGGCTGCCGCCGGTGTCCCGCCGATCCTGATTATGGAGCTGTTCTGCACTGGTCCGAAATTTTCCCCGTAAACGCAGACGAAGGCACCATCGCTTCCGGCTTCGCCGCCAGTCGCCGGTCCGGAATCGATATCGCTGTAGAAAAGCACGGGGGCAGGCGCAATGGAAGGCGCGAGGGTTGGCGCAACAGACGGATCCAGGGGCGACGCCGAATAGCGCAATGGCCGGGCCACGCCGGAAAGGTTGCGCGGCGGGGAAGGGAAGCTGCCCAAATGAGTATTGCGGTTGTCATTTGCGGCATCCGTCCAGCGGGTCACAAGTACGTTCGCGTCCACTGTGCCCAAACCGTAAGCGAAGTTGTAGACGGGGCCCAAGTCATTCCCATCAGGCCCGGAATTCCTGGTGCTTCGTGGATCCCGGAATACAGTGCTGTCGCCATAGAGATCCTGCCGGTTCGCGAGCGAGTAAAGGGTTGGCGTGGGATTGCCCTGGCGCATGCCAGTGCGCTGCACAACCAGCGCCATGATTCCCGCAAAGGCGCCACTGGCCAAAGAACTGCCTGCGGTGATCTCAACGCGGCCATTCACGTAAATCGGATACGAGTTTGGATTCTCCGATGCAAACGTAACATCGGGTAGGTCACGATGGGCATCGGCGGGAACGGCGTTTGCGTGCTGCCACCAAGGCTTGTGATAGATCGAGCTCGCGCCGGCATTAAAATCCGCACCGCCTACGGCAATGTTGTACGGGGTAGAGGCGAGCCCGTTGACGGTGGGCCCGGCACTTGAGCCGGTGGCCGACTCAGCGTCGCAGCCGTGGGCGCCGCCGCTGCCGGACGGAACCACGACGGACATTCCCTGAACTGCCGCGCGTTGCCAAAGGTAATTCAAAAAATGATTTGCCGAAACGCCCAGGGCCGCTTCGCAAAAACTAAAACCCACGCTTATTACCGGAGCCAAGTTGTGTTCAACAATGTATTGAGTTGCGAGGAAGATTCCATCCGTTGTGCCGGTGGATTCCGAAATAACGTACTTGATCGATGCATTCCGGGCCACTGCTCCCGGCCATTCCACGTCAAGTAGAGCGGCGGTTTCTTCCTCCAGCCCGAGGTGGCCTGGATCGGAGCCGTTGACGACAATTTCCGGCTCGATCGCGGGAAGCCCGTAAATGCTTCGGAATTGGCGCACGTCCGACAAGTCAATATTTGCGCGTCCAGCGACCGCGATGGTCACTCCGGCTCCGTCTACGCCCGCGCGGTAGAGTGGGGTGAGACCGTAAGTGGAGGCAACGTCCGCGGGCGTCCGGAAGCGGGCCTGGCCGTTTGCAGACTGTATTGAGGGGTCCGAGACGGTGGCAACGAGCGGCTTGCTTTGAAAATCGTGTAGCGATATTACCCCATCCACAACACCGCTGAAGGCTGCCGGGATCGCTGTATCTCCGGCGTTGGCATAGTGCAGCTCGTGATTCCACAGGTACGCATGAATTTGAGTGTGGAACGTCTCTTCCACCTGGGCGGCGGTTCCGCTGAATACAATCGTCATTCCGTTCGGTGATAGTTCACCGAATTGCATGCCATGACTTGCAAGCCAATCCAGCACCAGATTTCTGTCGTGTTCCGAAATTCCAAAATAAGACGAATAGGCTTCCGGGGTTAGCCACTGGTGGTAGTGGAGAGACGTGGGGTCGTGCTGCGCTTCGGCTAAGGCTTTGAGGGCGCCCTGTTGCGTCTCATCGGGCCGCAAGAGAAGAATCATTTTCTCCATGCGGCGATCCGGCGAGGCAACGCCAAGGTCAGTTCCGAGGCTGACAACTGGATGCCGGTTACCGGATAGAACAATTGTCTGGAGCTCGTCAACCCGGGTGATTACGCGGTCCACTGGTTGAATGGATTGCAACTCCAGCAAAAGAGCTGAGCTTTGCGGATTGGCGAAACACGCCTGTGCGAGGCTTGCGAAAACCAACAGGAATAACGACGCCTTTCGATGATGCATTGTCTGCCTTTACAGAGAGTTCAGCCGGAACGAGAAGTAAGAATCGTAGCGGCCTGCCCTGTGTATCGGCGGGGTGAGCGAGCTTTGTACGGCGATAAGTCCGCAGAAAAACATTCATGTCAGAAAAGTTCCAATAAAACCGGCTTTCCCACAGCAGGAAAGAGGAACAGACGCATTTCTAATCGAACTTTAATCTTCCAGTAAGAAAGCTCTGCTATATATGGGGAGCTTAAGTATCCAACAATCTGAATACGACTGGACTGGTCCATTTGGGCCATTGCCATAATAAGTTGGAAACTCAGCAGTTGCGACCAATATTAGGCGTAGTTTGAGTTGCAATTTTGTTTTTTTGAGGTTATTGGGTTGCTTTCAAACTGCTCGAAAGAGGAACGGTGCACGTGAGCGGTGAATGAAAGCGATCCGATTCAACGAATGTTCCAATGATTGACTCGTTTGCCGGAACTTAGTTTGTAAGTAAGTTGTCGCTTTCCTAAACCTACGCTTGAGCGGATGTGGGATTTCCGAGAATTCGGTCGAGAAGCAGTCAGGCCGCCACAGCGTAGCCGGTTGTCCTGGAAGAGTTGAGGACAACGGAAAAGTCACTCTGGAAAATGATTTCCCAAGGTCCTTGCTAAGCAAGGAGGGCGAAGCTTTGTCGGAGAATGGAAGCTATTACCCGCCGCAGCCGCCGCCAGTTGTTGTAAAGAAGGGTGAGAGTTACTCGATTTCTTATTCTCCGAACTGGTTTGCGGTATACACAACTCCTCGTCACGAAAAGCGCGTTGCCTTTCATTGCGAGCAGCGGCAGATTGATTTTTTTCTGCCTCTTTATCAGGAGGTACGGCGATGGAAGAACCGATGCAGGGTCAAGCTTGATCTGCCGTTGTTCCCGAACTACCTCTTTGTCCGGATTGAGCGCGAGGAACGCTTCCGGGTTCTGAATGTTCCCGGGGTGCTGTCGATTCTCGGTTCCGGCTCCGATCTGGTGCCGGTGCAGGATGAATACATTCATTCACTGCGTGAAGGACTTGAAGCTCACAAGATTCAACCGCATGCTCTGGTAGAAATAGGCGACAAGGTTCGGATTATTGCCGGCGCGATGGCCGGCATGGACGGAGTTCTGGTTCGCACGAAAAACGAACTCCGGGTGGTGATCAAGGTTGCGATGCTGGAGCGGAGCATGGCCGTGGAAGTTACGCGGGCGGACATCGAAAGTGTCACTCCGGCGGCTTACCGCGCACAAGCCTCCGGTTTGGAATTACCTGCCTCTGAATGCTTTCTTGTTGGGTGATTGCCTGCAATCGCCAAAACCCTCCCCTGGTTTCAAAGTTTCCACAGGCTGTGCATAAGCGCGATGCCGTTGCGGGCGTGTCACAGCAGATTCTGCCAATGCCGATTGCTGCCCGGCTCACGATTCCTTTGTTGGATTCATCGGATTGCCATGAATTCCCGCGGCTTTCTGCTTCGAATCCAATGAATCCTTTTTATCAACTCCGTTAGAGGCCGTCCGGGAATTACCAGCGGAAGCAAGCTAGGGAACGCTGCGATTGCTGGCCACCCCCGCGACATGAGCGGACTCCCACTCACCCCAGTCCAACGCGAGATGCTCGCCACAACACTGACGACTTGACCTTGGTCATGCTCAGGAGAAACCATGAACTTGAATAAGACTCTGTCCCTGGCCGCTCTGTTGCTCGCCACGACAGCGCTGCTTTCCGCTAATTCGTTCGCCACCGTGCTTCCCAAGTTGAACGCGCCGACCTACACCGTGAACAACTCCACGAATTACGGGACGGCCACCGCCCCAATCTACCTTGATTCGACTGCTTCCCCTCTGGCGCTCACGATTGTCCCAGGGGTGGACGATGCCGGTGGAAATTGCTATTACACAACCACCGGGGTTGCTCCGACCACCGCCTCCCCCGTCTGCCCGACCTCTCCGATTCTGCTGCCTGCCGTTAGCGGAGCTAAGACCGCGTACAAAATAGAGGTTCTGGTTGCGGCGACGGGCTACACGAACAACACCGCTACCTTTAACATCGTCGCTGAATCCCAGATCAGCACTCCGACGTTCAACCCGACCACCTCGACCGGCGCGACGACCGTGACCATCAGCGACACCTGGGCAAGCTCCGGTGGCGCGTTTGCAACGATCAAGTACACCTTGGACGGATCCAATCCGGCCACCTCATCAACGGCCAAGAGCATAACCTACAAAGCTACCTCCACACCTCCCGGCTACCCGCCGTTCACGATCGCGGATAACAGCGCCGAAGTCATTTTGACGGCGGTCGCGGAATCGACGGGCTACATCAACAGCATTGCGAATGCCGGCACGTTTGGTACGAGCTACGGCGGAGGACATAACAACTTTATTGCCGCCGGTTCTTCGGCGCAGTTCAGTGAATATGCCTTGGCCTTCGGCGGCGTCCTCGGCGACGGCGCTGGCGGCGCTTGCGGTGGTCACCACTTCACCAAGAGCAACGGCGCGCAGGCTGCCGACGTTCGCAGCGGCGTAACCCCGGCTGATCTCGGCAACCTCCTGATTGTTTGGGACAACAGCGCGGACGGCACCGGCGCTGCGTATCCCAGCCCTGCAGCTCCCACCAAGATCTGCGTTTACGTCAGCCTGGATTCCACCCTTGGCGTCAAGGCCTTCATGAACTCCAACCTCACGGTTCCGGGCGAGTTCCTCAACATCGTATCTAGCTCGGGCCCCAGCAACTCGATTTCTCCCTTCTGGGCGGTTAGCGGCACCAATGCGGATGAGTCCTCGATTCCCGCGGACGTGCTTGCCGCCGCGCAGGGCCAGCCCTTCAACGTTGCCGTCACGGACATCCGTCCTGAGGATGCGAAGTTTGCCACCACCCGCGCTCTGACCACGCTGAACGCCACCCGCACCGGACTTGGCTACGGCCCTGGCCCGCTCGGCACCGCGATTGTCAGCATCGCCGGCACCACCTTCAACGTTTCTGACTTTGCTCTTTCCGGCTCGGATAAGATCTCCGGCGCCAAGCAGCAGCCCTACACGACCGTTCCCATCGGAGCGGCTCCGGTGCTCGTCATCGTCAACAAGACCGTTGCCGCCGACGGCACCACCTTCCACTTCAGCAGTTCCGAAGTTAAGAACATCAGCCGCTTCACTTTGGCTGGTTACCTCAACGGCACCATCACCGGCACGGGGGCTCTGGCCTCTTCAACCATTGCTCCTCTGGTCAGCGGTCCGGTCAACGTCTGGTTGCGTGAGCCCCTCTCGGGCACCTACAACACGATGGAGTTCAATATCCCGGCGAGCAAAGAAATCGGCAGCTCGCAGGAAATCGGCGTCAATCCCATCATTAAGGGAACCTGCGCCGGCAGCACCTCTGCTCTCCTGTCCACTTGCACGGGCTCCGCTGACGCGAACGGCAACAGCGGCAACCCGATGTTCATCAAGGTATACCCGTCTGCCGCGGGCATCACCACCAACCCGCTGGGAACGGTCAACTCCGCCGGCGTCATGATCGGCGTCGCCGGTGCAACCCGTCAGCGCGCCATCGGCACCGGTGAAGAAGTTAAGCAGGTTGCACTGACGGGCGCCGACAACCTCGGCTATACCTTCTGGGGCTACGGCAACATCAAGTCCGGCAACAACAACGCTGATACCAACACCAAGTACCTGGCCGTGGACGGAGTCGATCCGATTTACAGCGAATACAGCAGCGGTTCAGTCCCGACCTGCACTGCGTCCAGCTACAGCACCAGCGATGGCTGCCCGGTTACCCTGACCTTCCCCAACGTTGCCAATGGATCGTACCCGATCTGGTCGATCTACCGCGCGGTCATTCCTAACCCGGCCGAGCCCACCACAGCACAGACCAACGAACTCGCCTTCCTCCGCACCGTCCTCACGGCTGCGGAAGATGCTTCCACCACGGTGCAGGACTTTGTTCCCCTCACCTTGATGCAGGTGTTCCGCTCGCACTACACCCAGGCGGGTGTGGCGCCCGCGAACGGCATTTCGAGCGCTGCTGAAACGGGCGGCGATGTGGGCGGCGCGGTCTACACCATCCAGGCCGATCTGGACCACCTTGCTCAGTACGGCACGGAAATCCTGAACGTCAAGCAATAACCGCTCACGGTGTTCAACCAACACCGTTGTCTTAGGGGTGGCCGGGCGAACCTGCCCGGCTGCCCTTTTCCAGTAATTGGAAACTTCCAATTTCCAAAGGTGAAACCAGAGTTGAGAACCCAGCGCTTCGTTTTTCACGCCGTCTTTGCCTCGCTATTATTGTTTTTTCTGTTCCGCGCAGCCGCGGCCCAGCAGAGCTCCATGTCCGCGCCGGCGGCACCTTCCCCGGTTGCGGTTACGCCGGAAGACTGGAGCCGGCTGGAGCTGGACCCAGCAAATTTTGCGCTCCTCGAACCGGCCATCGGCGGCGAAGATGGCAACGACAAGTTCTATCGCGAGCTGGTGCAGTTGCAGTGGCGCGCGGGCGATCCCGTCGAGGTCTACATTGTCCGTCCCAAGGGCATCGCGCGGCCTCCCGTCGTCCTTTATCTGTACGGCTACAATGAAAATCTCGACCGTTTCAAGAATGACCGCTACTGCGAGCGTGTGACCGCCGGTGGATATGCCGCCGTCGGTTTTGAGCCGGCGCTGGGCATCGACCGCTTCCGCAATCGGCCGATGAAGCAGTGGTTCGTGAGCGAACTGCAGGAGTCGCTGGGCAGCTCGGTGCATGACGTGCAGCTGGTGCTGAACTACCTGGAGAGCCGCAAAGACCTAGATTTGGATCATGCCGGAATGTTTGGTCAGGGCTCGGGTGGTGCGATTGCGATTCTGGCCGCGGCTACCGACTCGCGCCTGAAGGCGGTGGACACCTTGAATCCCTGGGGCGACTGGAGCGATTGGCTGGCCAAGTCATCGGTCATCCCCGAGGTGGAGCGTCCGGGGTATCTGAAGCCGGAGTTTCTCGACAGGGTGAAGCCGCTGGATCCGGTTCGCTGGCTGCCGAAAGTGAAGACCCCGGCGCTGCGCCTGCAGTTTGTCACCGCGAACCCGGCCGTTCCGGAAGCAACGATGCAGGAGATGGAGAGCGCTGCCGCGCACGACACCGGATCGATCCACTACACCGTAACGCGCTACAAGGATACGCAGGATCTGATTCGACAAACCGACGGCGGCCGACTGTTCGACTGGATCAAAGCCCGCCTGGCGGCTGGCGCCAAAGACGGCCAAGCCAAAGCCTCGCTTCGGCAGGCGGCCAAGCCCGCTGCCGCGGTGGCGCCCGCATCCGGCCAAGCTGACACAACTCGCTAGCCCGGCAGACGATGCCTTGTACTTTGCACCCGCAGCGCGGGTTCCCCAATTTTTATTTGCTTGCAGACTTGGAAAGGCCAATTCATGAGTTTCTTGCGATCCGCATTGTGCGTGGTTGTGCTACTAGTCGCCGCACCCCTGCTTCTCTGTGCCCAGCAAACGGGTGTTTTGAGTGCCACGGTTCATGACGCAACCGGCGCGGTCATCCAGGGCGCGAAAATAGTTGTCATCGGGAACGGCATCCAAAGCCAGAGCGCGGAGACGGGAGAGCTTGGAGTCAGCACATTCTCCAAACTGTCTCCAGGCAGTTACACGGTGGTGGCCTCGGCTCCGGGATTCAAGGAGTCGCGCACGGAATACGTGAACGTTACGGCTGGAGAGACCACGCCCCTGGAGGTGACGCTGAACCCGGCGGGAGTGGAAACCGTGGAACAGGTGCAGGCCAGCGGAGCCACCCAGGTTGAGACCGAAAGTTCGCAGCAATCGGGAACCATCTCGGAGAAGGAAGTGGTCACTTTCGGGCTGAATGGGCGAAACTTCAGCCAGTTGATTGCACTGGCGGCCGGCGTCAGCAACCAGACAGGGCAGGATGAAGCCAAGGTTGGCGTGGCGGGCAGCGCCAAGTACAGCGTCAACGGCGGCCGGGTCGAATATAACGCCTTCGACGTTGACGGCAGCGACGTGCTGAATACGGGAATCAACGCCAGCAAGGGTCAGAGCATGCCGCTGATCGTTTATCCCAGCCTGGATGCAATTGAGGAGGTCAAGGTCCTCACCTCGAACTACGGCGCGCAGTACGGGCGCAGCGCGTCGGGAAGCGTGCTGGTCACCACCAAGTCCGGCGGTGCAGAGTTCCACGGCAACGCCTATGAATTTTTGCGCAACGAATTCTTCAACGCCCGCAATTATTTCGACGCGCCCGGCCACGCTCCGCTCTACCGGAAAAACGATTTTGGCTTCACCTTCGGCGGGCCGGTGTACATTCCCGGCCACTATAACGAGAAGAAGGACAAGACATTCTTCTTCTATTCGCAGGAAGTTCGCCTGGAAAAATCGCCTGAGAATGGCCAGTTCAACCAGGCGGTGCCTTCGAACGCGGAGCGTGGCCTGGATGCGCACGGCAATTTCCTGGGCTACGCCGACTTCAGCGATGTCTGCCCGGTTTATGTTGCCGGAGCCAAGGTGAATCGCACTCATTATCCCGATTGTCCCACGCCGGTCTCCGGGCAGGCTCCGATCAACAATCAGTTCGCGATAAACGGAGTGGCGGGCACCATTCTGAACACCACGGGGCTGTTTCCGCAGGCGGTTCCGGGAGCTACCTGCAACTCGCCGACCGGCTCCTGCTTTGCCACCACGGTTTCGCCCAGCACCACCTGGTACGAAGAACTGTTTCGCATCGATCACAACCTCAACTCAAAAGAGAAGCTTGGATTCCGCTTCATCCACGATTCCTGGAGCACCCAGGTGCTTACCCCGGAGTGGGGAACCCTACAGACCAACAGCTTCCCCTCGGTGCTGAACCAGTTTGCCGGCCCAGGATTGAGCATGGTTGCGCGGCTTGACCAGGTGCTGTCTCCGACTTTTCTGAACCAGCTTAGCGTCAGCTATACGAACACGCACATTACCCTGACCGACCAACCCGGAGCGGGCGTTACGCTGACGAGGCCCGCTGCCCTGGAGCCTGCTGCTTGTCCGGGTACGACTTGCCTTGGTTACCTTTTCAATAATGGCTATGGCGGAAAGCTGCCGGGCATTGTGGTTGCCGGCAACAACGCCGAATATGGCGGCACCGGATTCGGAGTCGATACCTCGTACATGCCATGGGATCATCGCAATCCGACCTGGGACGTGCGCGACGGGCTGAGCAAGGTACTCGGTAAGCACACGGTGCAGGTCGGCGCGCAGGTGATGTACGCCCGGCAATCGGAAACCAACGGCGCCACGGGGGCCAACACGGGAGACGTTCAGGGATTGCTCACCTTCAATAACATCAACAACGTTCTTTCCACCGGCAATGCATTTGCCGATTTCATTATCGGTCCCGGGTGCCCGACGCCGGAGAGCTGCCAGCCCTTTCCCAACGGAAGGGTTCGCTACTTCCAGCAAGACAGTACCCAGAAGCGCTACGACCTGCATTACCTGGTGATCGAACCGTACTTGCAGGACGACTGGCGGGTTTCCCCACGGCTCACCGTCAACCTTGGCATGCGCCTGAGCCTGTATGGCAACTGGCAGATGAAGAACGGCCAGGCCTGGAATTGGGAGCCGTCATTCTACAATCCCGAGTTGGCCTCGGGCGCGCAGATCAATCCTTTCAATGGACAACTGCTGGACAGTCTTACCGGGAACCCGATTCCGCTGGATCCCAACAACCTGGACTCGCGCATTACTAATGGACTGGTGCAGTGCGGCACGCGCGGTACGCCTTCCAGTTGCATGTCGAGCCATATTTTCAACCCTGCGCCGCGCATCGGCTTTGCCTGGGATCCGACGGGATCAGGCAAAACCTCGATCCGCGCCGGTTACGGAGTTTTCTTCGAGCATGGCACGAGCAGCGAATCCAACGTTGGCTCGCTGATTGGAAACGCTCCCCTGGTTCTCGACGCAACCCAAAACTTCCCGGGGGCTTACGACGCCATCGGAAATGTTAACTCGAATTACTCCAGCACGATTCCTGCCTGGCCCATCAACGTGACCTCGATTCCCACCAAGGCCATCTGGCCCTACGTACAACAGTGGAGCCTGAGCGTGCAGGATAAGGTCGCCAAGGACACGCTGCTGACGGTTGCCTACGTGGGCAGCAAGGGAACCCATCTCACGGTGCAGGAGCAAATCAATCAGCTCGCTCCGGTGCCTGCCGCGCTCAACCCATTCATGACCGGACAGCCGCTGACCACGGCAACTTGCGGAACCTTTGACGGCGGCAGTTTTACGGTCGGCAACACGGTTGTGGGAGTTGGCGACCCGGCTTTCGTCAACATGGAAGCCGCCTGCGCGGGCGCCAATGCGCATGGTCCGGTTCCCGACGTAAACAGCCTGCGCGAGATGGCGCGCGGGTTGGGCAGCATCTACTCGGTCCAGAACCTTGCCAGTTCCGTCTATCACGCCCTGCAGTTTACCGCGCAGCACAACCACGGTCCCCTCAACCTGGGCGTGGCCTACACCTACGGACACTCGATTGATTCTGCCTCCGGGCGCTATAGCGCCACGTTTGTAAACGCTTACGATTTGGCCGCCAATCGCGCCAGCTCCGACTTCGACCAGCGCCAGATGTTCAACGTTAACTATTTGTACAAACTTCCTCTGCTGGATTGGTCTACGGCTTTGTGGAACGCCGTGCACTGCACCAAGGAAAACGCAGAGGATAATGTGGACTGCCAGAAACCCGGCGCCGTGGCTGGCTACTCCGGCCCCAGCGAGCTGGCAAGGAAACTGCTCAGTGGCTGGAACCTGTCCGGCATCACGACGTTGCAGACAGGCACTCCGTACAGCGTGATTAACAACGCCAGCCCGAATGGCGTCTCCGTGTTGGACAACGCGGGGCTGGCCCTGGGCATGGGAGCAGACTCATACCCCGACAAAGCCAACGGCTTCGGATGCAATACGTTTGGGAGCGGAATCAATACGGTGGGGCCGCTGTTGGGAAATCCATGCAACTTTGTTGCCCCTCGCGGCCTTACCCAGGGCAACGCGGGCCGCAACTCCATGAATAACCCCCGCCGCATCAACTTTGACACCGCCTTGTTCCGCCAAATGAAAGTATTCAACGAGCGCACCCTGGAACTCCGCGCTGAAGTGTTCAATGTATTCAACCATACCCAGTTCCGCGTCTTCGATCCGGACAAAGGCAATACTGCAAGCAACACGATTAGCTGTTATGGATTGACCACGAACTCCGCTGGTGATTCCTCCTGCCTTAGCGGCAGTGGCTTCCTGCACCCGGTGGACGCGCGTCGCCCGCGCACGATGCAATTTGGCTTGAAGCTCGGATTCTAATCCCGGAAGAAGCATCGCGGGGAGGCGGAGTGCGAGGGCCGCGTTCCGGCCCGGAGCAAACCAGCTGGCGGATGTTTCCTGGGTTCACGACTTTTTCCAAGACTGGGTGATGCACCTTTCAACCGATACCTATTGTGATCTGGAGCGAAAATATGCCGTCATGGATTCGCAGAATTTCGCGGCTTCTGCCGCAGTCAGCAACGATCGTTCAGGGTAGTAGCATTCTTGCCGTGTGCCGCTTTAGCGGGGCGGCTTCTCTGCTGCTGGCACTGGCGATGGCAGGGTGCGGCGGAGGATCAAAAGGCAGCACCGATCCTGCGGGGCTGCAGCCGCCCGCCGCTGCTGGAACGTTGAATTCCTACATAGGAACCAGCCCGTTTGATTCCACTACCCGCGCCATGGGCAGCTCTGGTTCCGGCAATGCCTATGGCCTTTGGGATGCCTCGTTCGACCACTCCAATAATGCATTCAGTGCCTGGGACGTGACCACGCAAGGAAATAACACCGACGCCTACAGCATCAAGGTCATTGGCACCTTTACGGCGCCGGGAGGGTTTCTGGATCTAACCCAGACCAACGATCCTCTCGACAGTCCACCGCCGGCGGGATATGCGTTGGAGGTTCCAGACCGGGTGGCGATCCTCCGCCAGGGAGACCTTACGATACCGGTGACGGCCATGGTTCCGACCGGTTGCCCGATCATCAATGGCGCTACCCAGTTCAACTTTGTGATCCTGCCGACGGACTCGTGGGCACAGGCTACAGACCCCGCCTATGGGTCGCTCTCGATGGCCAACAGCGGCGCCACATGGAATTTCACTTCCTTTCAGCAATCAACGCTGGCAGGAGGCGTTGCTCCAAACAGTGGAGTCACATTGCCGCCTGGAACCTGCGCAGCGACAGGCGCTGGAACCTCTGTGTATGTGCCGTCGGATCCGACATTGACGCTACCTAAGACCATCGCCGTCGGGCCATCCGGCTTCTATGTTGCGGATCAGGGCCTGGACGTAAATAGCAACGGCAATCCCGGACAGCTTGGCGTCATCCAGCCGTTGGCTTCCTTGACTACGTCTGACGTTGTCGCCCACAAATACCTCGGCTTCATCTATGAGGCCGGCGCCGATGCATCAGGGCTAATTCCGGAGAGCCAGTTAGCCGCATTCGGCGCCTCTACTCCTGCCGGCCAGCTAGTGGGCGGGGGATTTGCCAATGACGACACGACCCAGCCAGCCGTCAACTATCTCACCATTCTTCTGGGTACGGAGAACGCTGCCACCCATGGCCTCTATCCAAGTGTAGTCATCACCAACCAGACCACCGGGACGACTTATCCGGCAGTTGCGGTCGTGGGAAACCCGGAAAGTAAGTACGCCATCTTTATCATCGGGGAAGACATGGATTACTTCCTGCCGATCGGCATCTATCTTTTCCAACAGTAAGACCTTCGAAGCGTTTCAGCTTTTTCAAATGAACCGTCCGAAGTGCAGCCGATTACTGCACCGACATTTGTCCCGGATTTGTATTCGCCACAAAGCGATGGGCTGGGAGGAATCTCCGCACCGTCTCGCCGGCTGACTAGCGGACAGTACGCAGTGATTGCTATTGCTCCGATTCTGCTTCGCTTGCCCAGCGGCTTGGAAATGATTTGGGACCGCAGGCATCGCATGGCCGGCCCGGAACCCGTTCAAAACAACTCAATCCCACCCCTTGCCCTCGGGACCAACAGCGGGCACACCGATAAGGAGAGCGCATGCAACGTCGCTTCGCAAGTCTTTTGCTTTTTGTTCTTGTCACGATTTCGCTTTGGGCGCAAACGCCTGGAGCCGACGCCAGCTTAGTCCCCGTCCCACCGCTGGTGAAGTTTAGCGGAATAATTTCCAGTACACCCGCCGGAACGGTTGGCGTGATCTTTGCGCTATACAAGGACCAGAACGGCGGCGCGCCGCTCTGGCAGGAAGTGCAGAACATCACCATCGACGGCAGCGGGCGCTACGCGGCCTTTCTCGGCGCACGCAGCGCATCGGGCATTCCGTTGGAAGTCTTCAGCAACGGTGAAGCACGCTGGCTTGGGGTGCAAGCCGAGGGACAACTCGAGCAGCCGCGCGTGCTGCTCGTCAGCGTCCCTTACGCGTTGAAAGCCTCGGACGCCGAAACCCTCGGCGGACTGCCAGCATCGGCGTTCCTCCGCTCCAGCGCAGTTGCGGTGACCGGGATGCCTGCCGAGACAGCCCGCACGAGTTACATCAATACCGCCGCTGTAAGTTCGGCAGTCAACAAGGCTGTTGCCGCCGCCATCGCGGTTTCCAACCCAACTCTCGGCTATGTTCCGTACTTTTACGACGCTGGCGGCGACCTGGAAAACTCATCGCTTTTCCAGGCTACTAACGGTGACGTCGGCATCGGCACGACCGCTCCGGCAGCCACGCTCGACGTCTCGGGCATCAATCCCACGCTGCGCATCGACAACTATTCCAACGTCGCCGGTGACTCTCCGAATTTCAACTTCATTACCGCACGCGGCACCGCAGCCGCGCCGCTCGCCACCCAGAACAACGACAATCTCGGCCAGTTCGCCTCCGCTGGTTACAATGGGTCGGCTTTCCCCGGCAGCAAAGTCAAGGTCAGCTTTGTCGCCACTGAGAATTGGAAACCTACTGCCAACGGCACGGCAATGACCTTCCAGACGACGGCCAACGGCACCACGGCGCGCACCGAGCGTATGCGCATCGACAACACCGGCAACGTCGGCATTGGCACCACCACTCCGGCTTATCCGCTGTCGGTCAACGGCATTATCCAGAGCAGCAGCGGCGGCTTCAAGTTTCCCGACGGCAGCACCCAGGCCTCGGCGGGCATCGCGCTGACTTCGCCGGATTCTTCGATTACGGTTGGCGGCACCGGGGCCGCTCCCACGGTTAAAGTCAACAGCAGTGTGATCCAGGCGCGCGTCAGCGGTACCTGTTCCTCCGGCAACGCGGTTGCCTCCATCAAACAAGATGGAACGGTAACCTGCCAGGCGGTCGGCGGTGGTGGTGGCGGCGGCGATGTCAATCTGATCGGTAACAACAACTTTGTGGGGCAGGAAACGTTCACTGGACCGAGCACGGCAAACGCGACCGCCGTGTCGGTTACCAGCTCTGCTCCGACGGGAGCAACGGCGACTTATCCTGCCTCGGCTATCATGGGAACCGCAACGGATAACACCGGTTCTAATAGCGCCGCTGTCTCTGCGATCGGCGTCAACGGTTCAACTGGTCTCTATGGTACGTCAGACAGTGGCTTGGGTCTGAATGTGGCAAACTCGGATGCAAACATCGATGGACAACTGCGCCAAAACGGACTTATCGAGAGTGGCAATGAGGTTCTTGGCGCTCCGCCCGACTCGCCTTGCGGTTCCTCGTGCCCTGCCACACCACCGGTTCCCTACAACGGCATGGTAATTCGCCGCTTCAAGAGCTCGTCTTCAAGCGCGGGTACCGTGGTCGCGATTGCCCAGGTCGATAACACGAACCCGCTAAGTCCTGCTGGCGTGTCACTCCAGCGGGACGGCACCAACGATGGATTTGTGCTGGTGACGGATGCCAGTTTGACCGCTGGGATACCCCTTAGTTACAGCTGCCAGGGAGCTACCAGCCAGGATAACCCACTGGATACACATGGTACTTTGGTCAGCCCAACACAGCCGTCGCAAACGGTCTATCCTACGGGCAGCGGCCTGATCTCCTTCCATTGCGTTTTTGGACGACTCGCCGATGCCGCCAACTTGACCGACGTAACGCTCACACGGTTCAATGCGAATAGCCCGGTCTGGATAGGAACCATTATTTCCGACAGTAATCAGTAATTACGACGGCCGGAAAGAGGTTGCTTCTCAGGTAAGTTTGTCCGGCCGTTTCCCAGCTTGCGCATATCCCAATTGCGCAGATGTATTAAGGACGGCCCGCATGCGGTTTCGCGGGCCGTTTTTTGCGCTACGGCGACATGAGTTTAGTTTGGTTCGCCGTTTCTCAAACACAGATTAATAAAGCCGCGGCAGATAGCATGCGATTCGCCCTCATGCCGGCTCACACAAACGGTGGAAGCGAACGGCGAGATGATCGTTGCAGCCAGCCTCAGAGACGGCCAAGGCGATTGTCGTCGGCAGAGCCGATTATAAAACGCAAGTCCGGGTTGCTCAGCCTTCGAGGAACTGGGCGTCCCAACTCGTCGCCTTGCCTGCGTGTTTTCCAGTCTTGGTTCAGCAGGGCCAGTTCGTTTCACGATTCTTTCACGATCATTTAACCGCTCGCCCTGCTTGCCCGTGATAGGGTAAAGGCCTCGATTTGCTTCCATGTTACTCCCTAGCTGTGGGGTGTCTTTAAAAGGGGTGTGTTGTGAAACTACTCTTCAATCTATTGTGCGCATTCCTGTTGTGCTCAATTACTCCCCTTTGCTGGGCAGCTTCCGGTTGCGACGGCGCGGGCAATTGCTATGTTCGCGCGGGCGCGCTCGGCGGCGCCAACGGAACCGATTGGACGAACGCTTATACCGCTCTTCCCTCATCCCTGACTCGCGGAGTTACCTACTACGTGGCGGCCGGAACTTATCCCAATCACGTATTTCAGGATGCTGACTCGGGTTCAACCTTGATTACCATTCAAGCTCCCACCAGCGCTGTCCATGGGACGAATACCGGCTGGAGCAGCGCCTACGAAGGGCAGGCCGTGTTTAGCTGCACGTCAGGATGCGGAAGCGTATTGCGGTTTGCCACGGACTATTATGTTTTCAACGGCAGTTACTGTACGCCGTTAGCCGGAGCCAGCGTGTGCACCAGCGGCTTCGGATTCAAGGTGAACAACAGCAACGCTTACGCCGGCGCGGACATTCAAGGCGGCCTCGGATACAATGGTCCGCCGGACTATGATCACGACATTACCGTGCAATATGTCGAAGTAAACGGGGCGCATCCAACCAGTGACTCTTCCACCCTGGACACCCAGCTCGACTTTGAAGGCGGAAGTTACAACCTGTTGTTCGATCATCTTTATGTGCACGATGGCTGGGTTCCGTTTTACTTAAGAGGAAGTCATGCGAATCAGAACGGCGGCGGATATGTGTTTGGCTCGGGAAATAACGTCACCATTCAGTACTCTTACGTGGCCCACAACTATAACTCCAGCACCTACCACAGCGAGGGATGTTCCTGTTCCGAAGGGCTGACGGACTTTACGGTCCGTTATAACTACTGGGTTGACATGATCGGGACGGCCTACCTGGCGACTCCTTCGAGCGCCAATTACTATAACGGCAATGGACCCAACGGCCCCTGGTATATCTACGGAAACGTCTTCATGGCCACGGCGGCGGGAATCTCCAGCCTGCACTGCGGCACCGGCGATGGCATGCTCACCATCTTCGACGCTAATTTTACCGGCGACGTCTATTTTGTGAACAACACGATTGCCAATATGCACGGCTGCCAGGCCGACAACAATGGTATTTCCGTCGGTTTGGGATTTACCACGCCGATGAAAAATCTCATTGTAGAGAACAATCTGTGGTGGAGCGATGACGTGATCAACGTCATCAATACAGGCACGGTAAGCACCGGCGGAGCCTCGCTGACCTCGACGACCTGGGCGTACAACGGATACTTTCAGATTCCCGACGGAAGCGCCTCGAACGACACCTGCACGACCAAGCAGGTGTCCTCCACCAACCCATTGGCCAATTCTTCCAATGCTGATTATCAGCTCACATCAGACACGGTGACGGGTACGAACACTAACGTTGTTTTGGCTGGAAACAGTGTGGACATGGAGGGCGTGGCTCGCGATGCCGACGGGACCTGGGATCGGGGAGCGTTGCAAATGAGTGGGAGCGTTTCCACCTATACTCTTATCGTGACGAATGGCGGTAATGGCACCGTGACCGGCACGGGCGGCACGGCGAATATTAACTGCGGGTCTATTTGCACTGAGACGGAGAACAGCGGCACGGCGGTCACACTGACTGCAACTGCAAACTCCGGTTACACATTTGCGGGCTGGAGCGGCGCATGCAGCGGAACTGGAACCTGCCTGGCGCCATTTACCGCGCCCGCGAGCGTGGTTGCCACGTTTGCCACCGACAAAGCTCCGGGACAGATCACTTGCCCGTCAACGCCGGTGACATATAGGGCGGCTCCGTCCGCCTTGTGTACGTCCAACTCGGGAGCGCCGATTACCTACAAGGTTGTGACCGGAGCGGCCTGGATAGCGGCGGGCAGCGGTGGGCAGGAGTTGACGCTCAGCACCATAACCGGAACCGTGAATATCACCTCGGCTACCGCGCCGGCAACGACGAACTACACCGCGGTGACGGTCACCCCGGCTGCCGTTATCAGTTTCACCACGGAGCCCATTCCAGTGCACCTGACCGGTTGCCAGTTCACCTTGACGAGCACGACGACGAGTCCGGTAACCGTGACCACGTTGACCGACATGCCATCCTCCGTTTTCTACGGCGACGCGGTCACGATCTCCGGTTGCACCACGGATAACCCCAACAGTCCGAGGTTGACCTATGCCTTTGCAAGCACCGGGCTGAAGTCCACGCTGCTGTCGGAGAAGGTAACGTTCCGGGCCACGGAGACGGTTGCGGTCAAGATCAGCGCGCCCGGCGGCCGGGGCTACGCTGCAGTTATCTGGACCTCGGCCGCCACCACGGTAAATCCGCGGCCGATATCGGTGCAGGCAAACGTTCCGCAGTGGACCTACAGCAAGCTGCCAACGTTTGCAGAAGCGATCAAGCTGGCGCTGGCGGCCGAGAGCGCACCATTGGCCTTCAGCACGGACAGGCTGCCCACAAGCGGTGGTTACACGCTGACCGACTCGGGTAACGACGACGTGACAGCAACGGCAGAGAATGCGTTGCCAATCGGGTCGTATACCATCACTCCTTCGCCCGCAAAGATGCAGGCGAACGGAAAGCTTGCGTACTACAGCATCACTCCGGTAACGAGCATGCTTACAGTGACGCCCAACGAAAGTAGCAGCGCGCTGAAGGCGAGCGTCAGCATCGCAGTCCTTCCCAGCACCAAGATTGGTCTGAGTGCAACATCTATTGTAACGGTTACCAACAAAACCGGTGAACTCCTGCAGATTGGAGCGTCTCTGCCAGCGGGCACCCCATTCTCAGTCGTCGCAGCCCCGGCGTGTGCAAGTACCTCTGGACTGTTGCCGGGTGGCGGCACATGCACATTGACCGTCACCTTTGCGCCAACGGCGGTTGGAAGAGCGGGCCCGACCACGTTGACTATCACAGCGGCCGACGCCAACAACGATCAGTTCGGCAATCCGGCGCAGTACCCGTTCACAATCGTCCCTGTGACCCTTTTCGGGTATGGCATCAAGTAGAGGCTAAGCGGTAGCGCATTGACCGAGGGAAGCTGTGAACAGGGAGTAGGGGCGAACCGGTGCTTGGCACGGGTCGGTTTTCACGAGCGGCTTTTCGGCACATTGGGAACGAGTGTCAGCCGCCGGAGGCTTCGCTGGCGTTTCCGTGTCATTTCCGGAGACACTGCGCCATCTGGGTGAATCGCAACCGGTTGCAGCGTCGCAGGTGGCTTCCGGCACCGTTTGCCTTAGTATGCCATGCAGAATATAGCGTTCTGAGTTGCAGCGTAGCGGCCCGACTTAGCATCACATACTGCGTATGACGCGCATAATTCTGATCGGAGCCGGGCACGGCGGCATGGCGTTGGTAGAACTCTTTTACAAAGACCCAACCATCGAGATTCTAGCGGTCGTTGACAAGAATGACCGGGCGCCAGGTCTGCTGTTTGCCCGTGAGCACAAGATTCCGGTGGCCACCAGTTACAAGAAGATTCTGGCGCAGGGGCAGGCAGATCTTGTGATCGATGTGACCGGAGATCCCGCTGTCATTCGCGAGCTTTACGCGAATACCCCCGGGCACACGGAAATCGTGGGGAGCAATGCGGCGCTGTTTGTGTGGAATCTGCTTGAAGCCAGGAATCAAACCGAGGTTCTCGAACGAAAATACCAACTCGCCATCCGGGAGCTCGACGCGCAATCGGACAGCGAGTTCATCATTGGTACGAATCCAAAGATGAAGGAGATTTCGAGGCTGATCGCGAAAGTGGCGCCGACGCCGACCACCGTGTTGATTCGGGGCGAGAGTGGGACAGGAAAGGAGCTGGTCGCTCGCGCGATTCATCGATCCAGCGCTTTGTGGAATCAACCGCTGGTTACGCTGAATTGCACGGCGTTATCGCCCGCCCTGCTGGAGAGTGAATTGTTCGGATACAAGCGCGGCGCATTCACCGGCGCCTACGCCGACAGAAAAGGGCTGTTCGAGAAGGCGCACGGCGGGACCATGCTGCTTGACGAGGTCGGCGACATGTCTCTGGAGACGCAGGCCAAGCTTTTGCGAACGCTTCAGACCGGCGAGATTCGCGCCGTTGGTGACGTACACACAAAGGCGGTTTCGGTAAGAATTATTGCGGCCACAAACCGCGATGTGGAGAAAGCGATCCGCGAAGGCGCGTTCCGCGAGGACCTATTCTATCGAATCAATACGTTCACCATCGCGCTGCCTCCACTCCGCGAACGGCTTGAAGATATTCCTTTCCTCGCCGAGTACTTTCTGCAACGAGCCCGGGCCAAGGTGAACAAACGCGTGGAATCAGTTTCGCCGGAGGCGCTGTCTTTGCTGAGAAGTTACTCCTGGCCCGGCAATCTGCGCGAGTTGGAGAACATCATCGAAAGGGCCGTGGTTCTCACCTCTTCTCAGGTCATCGAGCCGGAACACCTTCCGCTGCATGTTCAAGACGTCAGCGCCGAGAAAGTGACGGTTGGCTTCAAGCCCGGCAAGTCGCAAGCGATTGAACGCTTTGAGCGGCAAGCCATCGCCAGTTATCTGCTTCGGAGCGATGGCAACATTTCGCGGGCGGCGGCGCTGGCCAACATACCCCGGCGCACCTTTCACCGCCTGCTCACAAAGTACCGCCTGCGCGCGCACGAACTGAAATCTCACCTATGAGACGTTAGTGGCACGCATGTGACAAACATGGCACAATCGTTGCAAATCTTTATAAAACCAATACTACCGAGGCAGGAAGCTCGGGAGGCGCATGGGCTGCGGCATTCCATGTGTGATATTTATGTCTCATCCAGGGTTCGTCGCGGGCCGACTGAACCCGCCGGGTGAATGTTGCTCTCGCGCGACTAAACCATTCCAACACCAAGGCTTCGCACTCAATGGCGATCAAGCGGAAGAGGCCGCTCGGCGATGGCACGCCAGTTGCTTACTCTCTCTGCAGACGCATTGGCGGGGATGTGGCTGTAGCGGAGCCAGTGGTGTTGGAGGAGAGAGCATGGCAACGATCGATGTCTCGCACAAGAAGGGGCGCTGGGCTGCTGGCGTAACTCCGTACGCCGAGATGGGATATTACAACACAAGCTATGAACCCAAGGCGACCGACGTGTTATGCGCGTTCCGGATTGTACCGCAGGACACGGTAGATCCGATTGAAGCCGCGGCCGCGGTGGCGGGCGAGTCCTCGACCGCGACCTGGACCGTGGTATGGACCGACCGGCTTACGCCGCATGAGAACTACCAGGCAAAGTGTTACCGGGTTGATCCGGTTCCGGGCACCGATCAATACATTGCATACATCGCCTATGACATTGACCTGTTCGAGGAAGGTTCAATCGCCAATCTGACATCGTCGATCATCGGTAACGTATTCGCATTCAAGGCTCTGAAGTCATTGCGGCTGGAAGATATGCGGATTCCTCCGCACTACGCAAAAACATTTCAGGGTCCGGCGCACGGGATTGTGATGGAGCGCGAGTATCTCAACAAGTTCGGGCGGCCTCTGCTGGGCGCAACCATCAAGCCCAAACTGGGTTTGTCAGCCAAGAACTACGGACGCGTGGTCTTCGAGGCTCTCCGCGGCGGACTCGATTTCACGAAAGACGACGAGAACATCAACAGTCAGCCGTTTATGCGGTGGCGCGATCGATTTCTTTACTGCATGGAAGCCGTCAACGGCGCGATGGCAGCGACCGGTGAGATCAAAGGGCATTACCTCAACGTGACGGCCGCAACCATGGAGGAGATGTATGAACGCGCCGACTTTGCCAGGGAGTTGGGCAGTGTCATCGTGATGATCGATCTGACCATCGGGTACACGGCGATTCAGTCGATGGCGAAGTGGGCGCGGCGCAACGGCGTGCTTCTGCATTTGCATCGCGCCGGCCACGGCACCTACACACGCCAGAAAACGCACGGCGTCAGCTTCCGCGTGATCGCCAAATGGATGCGGCTTGCGGGAGTCGATCATATCCATGCCGGCACGGTTGTCGGCAAACTGGAAGGCGATCCCAACTCGGTTCGCGGCTATTACAACACCCTTCGCTGCAACACCATCGAGGCCGATCCTTCGCAAGGATTGTTTTTTGAGCAGGACTGGGCATCGCTGCCGGCCGTGATGCCGGTTGCGTCCGGCGGCATTCATGCAGGACAGATGCATCAACTGCTGCACTACCTGGGAGAAGACGTGGTGCTGCAATTCGGTGGCGGAACCATCGGCCACCCGGATGGTATCGCGCAGGGTGCAACCGCAAATCGGGTGGCAACGGAAGTCATGATCCAGGCTCGCAATGAAGGGCGCGACTACCTTTACGAGGGTCCGGAGATCCTCAACAGAGCGGCGCGCTGGTCGCCGGAGCTGCGCACGGCGCTCGAGCTGTGGAAAGATGTCAGTTTCGACTTCCAGTCGACGGATGTTCCCGACGCAATAGGGACGCTCACGATTTAAGACATTGTGCGGAGGAGCAAAAGAAGATGCGCATCACGCAGGGAACATTCTCGTATCTAGCCGGATCTAAGCGACGAGCAGATCACAGCCCAGGTAAAGTACTGCGTCGACAACGGGTGGGCCGTGTCCATCGAGCACACGGACGACCCACATCCCCGCAACTCGTATTGGGAAATGTGGAACCTTCCCATGTTCGACGTGGCAGACCCAATGCTTGCCGTAGCCGCGCTGAATGACTGCCGAAGGGCTTTCCCGGAGCACTACATCAAGGTTAATGGCTTCGACAGCAGCAAGGGGCGGCAGACAACGGCCCTGAGCTTCATCGTGAACCGGCCCACGGACGAGCCTGGCTTTGGTCTGGAGCGTAACGAAGGCCAGGATCGCCGGGTGCAGTACACAATCCGGCCAAAACGCAAGGCGGCGAGGGAACAGTAGGGTAGCAGAGGAGTCATGGAAACAACCGATACTACGATTGTCAGCAGCAGCGACGAGATGGCAAGCCTGGTCGACGTTAGCGCGGCCCAACGCGACTCAAACCTGGAAGCGATCTTGAATGATCTGGATCGCGAGTTGGTTGGCCTCGGTTCGGTGAAAACCTACATCCGCCGGCTAGTCTCGTTGCTGCTCGTAGCGCAATTGCGCGACAAGGCCGGTCTTTCAACCCAGCATCCGACTCTGCACATGAGTTTCACCGGGCATCCCGGCACAGGCAAGACGACGGTGGCAAAGCGCATGGGTACCATACTGAACCGCCTCGGCTATTTGCGCCGCGGGCATCTGGTTGTAGCCACGCGAGACGACCTGGTAGGTCAATTTGTGGGCCACACTGCCCCAAAGACGAAGGAAACGATCAAGAAAGCCATGGGCGGCGTGCTCTTCATCGATGAAGCGTATTACTTATATCGCCCGGAGAACGAGCGCGACTACGGACAGGAAGCAATCGAGATGCTGCTTCAGGTTATGGAAGAGAAGCGCGAGGACCTGGTAGTAATTCTGGCGGGTTACCCGGAGCGGATGGCGACGTTCTTTCAGTACAACCCAGGCTTTCGGTCGCGAGTTGCGCATCACATCAACTTCCCAGACTACACACCGGAAGAGTTGATGTTAATCGGCGAAGCAATGCTCACGGAGCAGAACTATGCGCTCGACGCCGAGTCACGCGAGGCTTTTGCAGAGTACCTCGGGCTCCGGATGAAACAACCGCACTTTGCCAATGCGCGCAGCGTTCGCAACGGGATTGATCGCGTGAAGCTTCGCCAAGCGGGCCGCATCGTGGAGCAGGGCGGTTGTATCGCCAGGCAGGAGTTGATGCGCATCGCCGCCGAGGACATACGCCAGAGCCGTGTCTTTCAAGGCGGACTTGAAACGGACCATGAATAATCTACCCGCCGTCGTGGCTCCGCTAAGTGGGTAGGCGATGATCAGGCCATCGAACAAGGTTGTAAGGAGAGTGTTGATGAAAAAGCGACCGATCGTGCTGGGCATCATTGGGGACAGCGCTGCCGGCAAAACGACCGTGACGCAGGGACTCACGCGCCTTCTCGGTCCGGAGCACGTTACCCACATTTGCGCCGACGACTACCACAAGTACGACCGGGCGGAACGTGCTCGCATGAAGATTACGCCGTTGCATCCTGATTGCAATTACCTCGATATTTTGGAGTTGCACCTGGAACGCACGCACTACGGGGAACCGATACTCAAGCCGGTGTACGATCACAGCACGGGTACCCTCGCCAGGCCTGAGTATGTGCAGCCACGCGAGTTCGTAATCGTGGAGGGATTGCTCGGTTGTCACACGGCCGCGATGCGGGCGTTCTATGACGTCAAAGTGTTTCTCGCTCCCCCCGAGGACCTGAGGCGGCAATGGAAAATCAAGCGTGACACCACCAAGCGTGGATACACGCCCGAACAGGTCCTGGCCGAATTGGAAAAGCGCGAGGCGGACTCCAGAGACTTCATCCGGCCGCAGCGCGAACACGCCGATATCGTCGTCCGGTTCTATCCTGACCGCAATTCCAGCCCGGATGGGACAGACAGCCATCTGAATGTTCACCTGGTCTTGCGTCCCACAATTCCTCATCCTGATTTGAGTTATTTATTCCAGAAGGAATCGCAAGACCCCTCCGGCATTCGGCTCGCGCTGGGTCGAGACAGCGGCCGGCCGGTTGATTTCCTCGAGATCGACGGCAACGTGAGCCGTGAGCGGGCATCCGAGTTGGAGCATGAAATTTGGAAGCACCTGCCCGACCTGCGAGCCCTGAGAGCCGACCAGTTTGGTGACTACAATGACCGTTCCGAAGTTCGGCACAGCGACCCTTTGGCGCTTACCCAGTTACTCATCGCATTTCACCTGTTGCGCTCGCACTCCGAGGATGCGCCACTGCGGTTTGCGCGCCCGATCGCCGCGCTCAATCGATTGAAGTCAGTGCAGACGCACGAACCTAGCAAGATGGTTGCCGAGGTTAATCTCAAGCGACAGGGTGTGGAATCGATCCTGTCCTGATTCCGGCCGTGCCAAACGCCGTGCGGAGAATCTTCAAGAAAGCGAGCGACTTGCTAGTCTGCCCAGTTGCGACGGGTAAAGCAGGCAGGCGGCTCGTAGGTAATGCCGCGGGCAAGGCGCTTGTCCTCGCGCCTGGAACTCCAGAACAGCACGGGACCGACAAGGTGTGACCAGAGGCGGGAACCTAACCCAAACTCATCTTCAACCTGGAAGCGGAGCCGGCGGATCTTTCCGGCCACCGCGGCGTTGACGTGGGCGAGGCGCTTTTCCATGGCCCAAAGCGTAGCGGAGTAGGTACTCTTCAAGGACTTCACTTCCCAGGCGAAACGGGCGCGGACGCGCGGATCAGGATGGTTCTTGTGGCGAATCCACCCACTCAACATGGTTTCGCAGATGCGGAAAATGCTGGGGCCATTCTCTTCAAAGTCGTGCTGGAACGCCCAATCAAGGAATCTCTTGGATTGATCGCGAGAGATTGCAGGGTGGCTGAAGTTGAACTTGAACTGTCCATGAATGTCGGCTGGATCGATTCCTTCAAGCATGCGGCCCTCCGCGGTCATCTGCGCATGCAGCGGCGTGCCAGGTATGGGGGTGTAGAGCATGAACTGATGGAAGTCGGTACGGTGCGCAACCGCATGGTCGATTTCGCCGAGAATGTTCTCCGGGGTGTGGTGCTCCAGACCAACAATGGTGGAACCCAGTAGCTTGATGCCGTTCCGGCGCAGTTCCTGGGTGATGCGCAGGGTGTCCGCACCTTTCAGTTTTTCATAGCCGGACTTCGCTGATTCGAGCCCCATCCAGATCCACGAGATACCGAGTTGTACCAGTTCATCGATGGAGTACTTTCGAATCGCGTTCATGGATGAGAAAACGTAAAGCGCCCAGGCCTTGTTATTTTCCTTCATGCGGGCCAGGAGTTGCAGGGCGCGGGGGCGGTTGAGCAGGAAGTTCTCGTCCATAATGAAGAATGAACGAACCCCAAGCTCCCGTTCGGCATTGAGCATCTGGTGGAAGATTTCATCTCCGGTGTGGAGGAACTCGGTCCACTTTCCCTTGCCTCCGAAGAATGCGGAAGTGGAGCAGAAGTTACAACCGATCGGGCAGCCTACGGAAGGAATGATGGTGGCCGCGGTCTCATCGCCTGTGTCTCCCATCTTCATGCCCATGACACGCATGTTAAAAGCAGAGAGCATGGCAGGGTGCTCGATGGGACGCTCGGGGTCTTCGCCAAGGTAATCGCGCATCCAGCCGATCCCTTCGCCTTTTACGACGAAGTCAGCATCGACAAGGTGCTGGAGTCCGGGGATGGCCGCGACGTGGCCTCCGATGATGATGGTGGCCTTGGGTGAGATACGGCGGATGCGCTTGCACATCTCGTGGACCTTGCCGACGTTGGCGATGATGGCGGAAATGCCGACGATATCGTACTCATTGTCGCGCAACTCCTGCTCGAAGCGCGGAAGCGTGGGGAAATCAAGCACCGCGCAAGGCGCGGAAATGTTGTGTTGAATCATCAGAATGCCCCAGGAGCGATGGAACATGCGCAAAGAATAGGAGCCTTGTGCACGCGTGACCTGGTTGTGGTAGAGCTCCATGGGATTGATGGCGCGGGAGCCGAACTCATCGTCCTGCGCAAAGGGTCCGAAAACGCTGGTCAAGAGCACACGGGCATGGGTTCCCTTGGGATGAACGCAAGCTTGAAGCTGCACCATGAAAATCTCCTGACTATGACTGTAAAAGAGGCGCCACGCGGAAGATGTGACAGTACGGAAGTATTACAGAAAAGGAGAATCCGGAAGGTGAGGGCGGAACCGGGATTGGCCGGCGCGATCGTTTGTCCGGTGGAATCATGAGTGGGGCCCAGTGGGAGAATGATCGGATCCGCCGCAGCCGGGGATGTGGAAAAAGTGGGAAGCGCTACTGGCGGTTGCACCCGCTCACGAAGCAGTTCGCGGTGGCCTCACTTAGGAAATTGATCTGTACACGACCGGTACCCGATCGAGAGGCGCTGTACTTTCGTGCAGGAGGCAGAGAGGACTGCGGCTGTTCCTGTGACAATCCAGGGCACTTGACCTTTCAACTTCGAAGGATTGATGTCAAGATGGGTTTCGGTAAGGGTAATCGCCAGGCACGACCCAACCGATGAGATCGAACTTCCGAAGTTGGTTACCTTTCAATTTCAAGAAAGAACGCTCCCGTGCCCAAGCTGTCTTCTACGCCGCTCGTGATCCTCAGCGCTGTTCTTGCCTTCACGCTCCACTGCGGGGCGCAGGAGACGGCGGGCGCGCAGGCCGGGCCGGCGCACGCTCACAACCGCGTTTCCGCCGCAACATTTCCGCGGCAGAGGAATGGACAGCCCGGGCGGGATGCGGCGCCAGCGGCAGCACAGGCCGCGGCGCAGAATCCTGCCACATCGGTGGACGTGGACGCCAGTAGCAACCGTCATGCGATCAGCCCCAACATCTACGGCATTGCCTATGGCGACGAGCAGGACATTGCAATCCTGAATGCGCCGCTCAACCGCTGGGGCGGAGACGCCACCTCACGTTATAACTGGCAAATCGACGGCCACTCGGCGGGCGCCGACTGGTACTTCGAGACCTACTCAGACGGCAGCGGCGCCCCGGGCGGCTCGGCCGATGCCTATGTCGTCCACAACGCGCTCGGCCGGCAACGGAGCCGAGCCGATGTTCACTATCCCGATGATCGACTACCTGGCCAACCTCGGCCCGGATCGAAGCACTCTCGAAGGCTTTTCGGTCAAAAAGTACGGGGCGCAGCAGTCCACCGATCCCTGGAATCCCGACGCCGGCAACGGCGTCAGCGCCTCCGCCGGCAATGACATTACCGGCAACAATCCGCTCGATACCGGGGTAAGCAATAGCGCGGCTATCCAACAGGCATGGGTCGAACACTTCGTGAAGGAACTCGGTCCGGCCACCGCGACCACCGGCATCAAATACTACATCCTTGATAACGAACCGTCGCTGTGGTATTCCACCCATCGCGACGTACACCCCAGCCCCGCCACCTACGACGAATCTTCAACAAGATCGTGACTTATGCCACTGCGATTCGCGCCGCCGATCCCACGGCCAAAATCGCCGCCTTCGAGGAGTGGAGTTGGTGGGCGATGTATTACAGCGGCTTCGATCAGGCCAACGGACTCGGCCCGGCGAACTCGGATTACAACACCCACGATCACACCTATTACTACCCGTGGCTGCTGCAGAAGCTCTATGCCTACCAACAGCAGACCGGAACCAAGCTCATCGACATTCTGACGGCTCACTTCTACAACGCCACTCCGGACGACGGCGACGATTCTCTCAGCGGGCAGCTTACCCGTAACCAGGAGACGCGAATTCTCTGGGATCCGACCTTTCAGGATCCCTCCTGGTATGGCGACATCGGCATCAACGGCCGGGTATCTGAACTGGATTCCACCATGAAGGCCATGGTGAACCAGTACTATCCGGGTCTGCAGATTGGCTGCACCGAGTACAACTGGGGCGACGAACCCAATTTGAATGGCGCCACCACCCAGGCCGATGTTCTCGGTATCTACGGCCGCGAAGGGCTTGACCTGGCGACGCGCTGGACCGTCGCCAAGAACTCGAGTACGGGAAGCGACGTGCTGCGCGATTTCGGCTGCGGCACGGCGGACGGTCTCGCGCCCGAGGGCGATCAGCTCGTCCGCGCGGTGAAATTCGAACATGCCAGTTCTGCCGACCTTGAGCTGCACCAGCGCATCGGGTGGGTCGCCGGCGAGACGTGAGCGCATATGCGGTCCTGAGGATGTCGAAGGCATTGACCATGACGCTCATGAGCCCGGGCGGCGCGGCCTCGGGGTCCGCCGAGGAGCGCGGCCCGCTCCTCAACCAGCGCGCAATCAGGCCCGACCTGGTGGTCGGCTCGACGACGACGGACGGCGGCTCGAGCTTCCCGAACGGATCCTGAATGGCGGTGCCGCGGCCCACGATCTCGCTCGAGATGTTGAGCGCGATGACGCGTTTGCGCCGAGCGCCCGGGCGACGCTGACCGGCACCGGATTGACGATCGCGCCGTCGAAAAGCCGGCCCTCGATCCGAACGGGCTCGAAGACGCCCGGCAACGCGTAGGAGGCCCGGATGGCGTCGGCCAGGAGCCCGCGGCGCAGCCAGATCTCGTGTCCGCCGCCGATTTCGGTTGCGACCCCGGCGAACCGGATCGGGAGATCCTCGATCAGGAGCCCGCCGAGCTCGCTCTCGAGCCTGGAGCGCAACCGCTCGCCGCCGATGAGGCCGCCGCCCGCAAAGGAAAAATCGATGAAGCCGAACATCCGCCGCCGCGTGAGCGAACGAGCGAAGGCCTCGAGCATGTCGAGCTTGCCGGCCGCGTAGCAGCCGCCCACCAGCGAGCCGATCGACGAACCGACGATCACATCGGGCCTGATGCCCAGCGTCTCGAGCTCCTGCAGCGCGCCGATATGCGCCCATCCGCGCGCGCCTCCGGCTCCCAGCACCAAGCCGATACGGGCCGCGCGACCGCGCATTCCAGGCAGCCCCAATTCAAAATTTGGCTCTTCCAATACGGAGCCCAGAACATCTCGCCGCCTTTGACAGGTTCCCGCCGGCGTTTCCCTTCGACACTTAAAACTAGCGCGCGAAAGTTCGCCAGACAATTAACGCGCGAAAAGCCGTTTGGCCTGCCCGGCGGACGCCATTTCGTTGCGCAACGTTAATCGAAGGCCGGTCCGAGGGCCCAAGACCTCGCTCGGGCGCTCAACTCCTCCTGTCCGACAACACAGCACACGATCCTGCAGCGCCGACCTCCACCTTGCCGGGAAAAGCGGGAGCGACGACAGTCTGAGGCCGATCGATGCCCCGGGGGAGATTGCGTCGGAATGCGAGACTTGGCTAGCCGATGAACGGCAACCACGTCGGGCCAAAAAAACCCAAGGCAGCCAGAGCGGCGCCGATTGCGCCCAATCCGACGCTGAACCAGCCGAGGGCCGCGATCCCGGTGATGATCGCAGCTGAGGCCAGCACGATTGCGATCTGGATGAGACCGCTTCCAAGCTCGTAATGTCCCAGTCGCCGATTTGCCAATTCCCGCCGCTCGGCGGCCTGTTTGGCTCGTTCCTGGATCGCATCCAGGCTGTCTTCGGGCCTTTTTGGATCCTTTTCAAGCCGCGCGACCGTGGCCTTGAAATCCCCGATCCGCCTTTCGAACGCCTCCTGCGCCTTCGGGTCATTGATGGCGGTCTTCTGGGCGTCGAGCATGGACGAAGCCGTTTCGACAACGGTCGACCGGATCCTCTTGGCCTGGTAAAAATTATACAGATCGGAGGCCTCTATGTTTTTTTCGGTCGACAGGTGCTGAGCGTCTTTTGCACCAGCTTCGGCGAGCGCCAACAATAGAGCGAGAACGGCAATCAGTCAGGGCGATTCTTTGATCTTTTTCTTTGGCCTCGACTGCCAATTCGGTGGCTCCAGACATTGACATTCCTCTTGTTGACGCGGCTCGGGTTGCGCCGCCGGCTCAGGCTGCATGGGCCTGGGGCAGATTGCTTTCACTTTATCGGCAAATGGAGGCTATGGCGCCGACGAAACCGCGGGCTCGCGCCCAGAGTGCCGCGGCGACACGCTGCTCGCGATATTCTTGCCTTTACGAACTCGCCGGTCGGTGACGAAGACGCGAAAAACGGGCGATCTCGGGCGAAAAACGCGGCCTTGCCGCCTACGGCTAAACCTCGACCGTCGCGAGTCCCGCGCGCGCGGCTTTCGCCCCGATCGACTTCGTGGGCCTCTCGTCGATCGAGGCGTGGAACCTGCGCATTTTCGGCGCGATCTCCTTGGCGGAAGCGCGAGCCGTTGAACACGCCGTAATGGCCGACCTCCCGTTGCAGGTGGTGCAGCTTCTTCGCCGCCGGAATGTTCACGCAAAGTTCGTGCGCCGCAGAGGACTGGCCGACTCCGGAAATGTCGTCGTTCTCGCCCTCGATCGTCATCAGGCCGCATCGGCGGATCGCGCTCGGGTCGACGAGCTGACCGCGGTGCTTCATCTCGCCCTTCGGCAGCGCGTGACGGACGAACACGGTCTCGATCGTCTGCATGTAAAAGGCGGCGTCCATATCCATCACCGCCAGATACTCGTCGTAGAAGTCGCGATGCTTTTCGGCCGAATCTCCGTCGCCTGCGACCAGATGGTTGAACATGTCGAGATGGGCGTTGACGTGGCGGTCGAGATTCATCGCCATGAAGCCGGAAAGCTGCAGGAAGCCCGGATAGACCTCGCCGGCCGAACCCCGGATAGGGGAACGGCACCGGATGCAGGCATTGCGGCGGAACCAATCGACGCCGCGTCGCTCGGCGAGCTTGTTGACCTCGGTCGGGCTGCGGCGGGTGTCGATCGGGCCGCCCATCAGCGTCATGCTGGCCGGCGCGTCGGGTCGCCGTTCGCCTCCATGATCGCCACCGCCGCGAGCAGCGGCACCGCCGGCTGGCAGACGGCGAGGGTATGGACGCCCGGCCCGAGGTGATCGAGCATCGCCGCAGATAGTCGATGTAATCGTCGAGATCGAACGTTCCGACCGCGAGCGGAACCAGGCGCGCGTCCGTCCAGTCCGTGATGTAGACGTCGCAATGGGGCAGAAACGCCTCGACCGTTCCGCGCAGCAGCGTCGCGTAGTGGCCGGACATCGGCGCGACGATCAAGAGCTTCGGCTGATTCGGCCGCGCCGGGAAGTCGGGGCGGACGAAGCGCAGAAGATTGCAGAACGGCCTGCTCCAGACGACGTCCTCCAGCACCGGATAAACGACACCGTTGATGTTGATCTCGTCGAGGCCGAAAGTCGGCTTGCCGTAGCGGCGGGTCATCCGCTCGAACAGCTCCGCCGCCGCGGAGATGTTCTTGCCGAGCGGGCGTGTTCGAAAGCGGATTCCAGGGATTACGGAACATGAAATGGGCCGCGTCCGACACCGCACGCGCCGGAGCGAGCGCCGCATGAGCCATTTCGTACATCTGATAAGAATAACTTCTGGAACATCCCGTTCTTCCGAACAACCAACCACCCCAACTGTAAACTATTCCAGGGGCGGAGATTATTCAATTGCGCTTAAAGTCGCATCAGGGCTCCGAACTCGGGTTAACGGGATTTACGGGTTGCGGAAGAGGTAAATCTATGGGGCTCCGATTCGGAGCCCGGCCATGGACGCTTCATCCTTTCAACCCGCCCAACCCTCGCGGCTGCGGCTTCTCCTGGAGCATTTTTCCCGGATCGAGGACAAGCGGAGCCCGGAAAGGGTGGCGCACAGGCTGGACGAGGTCTTGCTCCTGTGCGTCTGCGCCACAATCGCCGACTGCGACAGCTTTGACGCCATCTCCGACTGGGGAAACGCACATCTCGGGTTCCTGCAGCGGTTCCTGCCCTACGATTGGGGCGTTCCCTCCGGGCGCTGGCTCAACCTGATGATGAACCGGATCGATCCGGCCCTGTTCGCCGCCTGCTTCATGGATTGGGTGCTGGACTGCTGGCCCGAGCCGCTCGACGCGATCGCCATCGACGGCAAGACCGTGCGCCGCAGCCACGACCGGTCCAAGGGGCGGGCCGCGCTGCATCTGGTCTCCGCCTTCGCCACGGGCAGCCAGCTGGCGCTCGGGCAGGAGGCGGTCGCCGACAAGAGCAACGAGACGACCGCCATCCCTCTCCTGCTCGAAAAGCTCGCCGCCGACCGCAGCCTGGGAAAAGGACGGCGATTA
>CAVPRB010000011.1:0-941840 GCA_963707735.1 uncultured Acidobacteriota bacterium
ATACATTAGTGGCGAGCGCTACCAGGTTGCCATGATGCAATTTCAGCTCCTCAGCGCATTACACGCAATGCTGGAGGCGGATCTTGCCCGAACCCAAGATGTGCAAACCGCTCCTGCGCAGTCATCCGATGGTGACATAGTATTGGTTTCCACGCCATTTTCCTCCCTGCGGCTAAGTCCCTCGCTGGTCGAATACCTGGGTCTGACCCCGACGCAAGTTAGATCCATCCAGAGATTGATGGACGAGGAACGGCCAACGACAGCTCCGCTGATGCACGAAGTACAGGCCGTCAGTAGAGAGCTGCGGGCCGCGATCCAGCAGAAGCAGAACAATGAAGATGATGAAGCTGAGCAAAGACTCGCGGCTACGCAATCAAGGCTTCTCAAGCAGCTAATGAAGGCCAACTCACGTCTCCAGCAACGGATTAACGGGGTGTTGGATTCGCGGCAGCAAAAAAAGTTTGATTGCTTCATGCGCACGAATGAAATCAGCGTGGGAGAGGCGAACTAAAAGCCCGGACGCCGCCTTTCGGTGAAAATGCACGATGGCTGGCACGACCTAGTCACACTGCCGGGTTGATCGCAGGCAGCGGAGATGACTCTCATGATACGGATCGAACTCCAGGATTCCGCAAGAACAATGGTGATGCGGATTGAAGGCGGTTTTGTTGGACAGTTCGCAGAAAACGCCAGAAAACTCATCACTCACGGTGGAACGCTGCCGAAGCTTATCGTGGACTTGTCGGGGGTCGGTTTTGTCAACTCAACGGGCGAAGAGGTGCTCGCCTGGTTTGGCCGGCTTGGCGGGTTGTTCATTGCCAAGAACCCTCACTCCCAACATGTCTGCGAAAGCCTGCGCTTGCCAATGGTAAAGAATCTGTCCCTCCACACTCGTAAGCGTGCCTGCGAGCGCGCGCCGGTCAGTGGACTGCCGCAGGACGGATAAGAAGCGTTGCCATGGGGTACCCAAAGACCCAAGAGATGCGCTGAAGGCTGCCGCGGCGGGTGGCGCGCGGCCCGCCGGGTGGCTGTCGAAGGCTTCGACACTCGTCGAACCCCCTATCGAAAAGTTCGACACATTTCCCCAAGGACGGCCGGCCCGGGAGCTGGAAATCCTGAGCAGTCAATGGCTTCAGCGCAATGTCGCTTTTTGTACAGGTTGGCAGTTGGCTTGCCCATACAGAAGACGACAAGTCGCATGGCGGAGTCAATCTCAGGTTGGACTTGTTGAGGTAAGGCGACTCCACCGCGAGGTAACTATGACAGCAATAGCGCAACCGAAGAGCCGAATGATTGGCAGGAACGCCGTCTTCGAGAGTGCGTCTTTGTTCCATGGCTTTGCGGTGGTGTTCCCCGGCAAGCGCCGGGTGCACGGGACGCGCCCGGCGCTGCTGCACGAATGGAGGTTGATGACTGATGCTTTGGTTTAACAACAGCGATGCCCCGCAGATTGCTCCCAAAGATGCTCAATTTGCATCCATCGCCGAGATTCGACAGACATTTGAGTCGCTGAACGAAGAGTTGCTCTGGCTCGCGGAAGTGATTACCGGCAATGCCGGCATGGCGGCTGAGTGCGTCATCAACGCGACCCAGCTCAGCGAGAACCATTCGACAATCTTTCGCGATTGGCTGGCTCAGTGGGCGCGCAACGCGACCGTCCGCGCATCGCTCAACCATATGCGAACCAGGATCCTCAGCGTGGCAGGGGAAAAGTATCAGCATCTGCGCTGTTCTCATGGGGGACACGAGGTTCTATCCGGTGGCGAGGTTGCAGCACTGCAACAGTGGCCTGCGATGACCTTGGCGGCGCATCTGGACCCGCTCTCGCGGGCCGTGCTGATTCTTTATGGGGTCGAACACGCGGCGATTCATGATTGTGTCTTGACCTTACGCGTGCCCCGGGCAGCAGTTCTGGCCGCTTACTGCGATGCCACCGGTTGGCTCGCGGAGCAGACGTTGTCGCCATGCAACGAGCGCGAGCCAATGTCCACCTGTGACTTGGCAACGTGTTTACAAAGACTGTGATGGTTTGTGGAAAGCGCTATGCCGGGAGGAATTGTGAATTTGCTCTGTGCCGGACACTCGAATCGGAATGAATTTCAAAGTTGTACCGACTCGCGCAGGAGCAATTCCGTGCCGATCATCTCGATGGCGTCAATCTCAACGGCCGCGCCGCCGGACAGGGCGGTAAGGGAGTTCAAAATGTCTCAACCAGCTGCAGTGCTAAATGCTCCAGCGATCTCCAACGCAAAGCCCTGCGAACGCGATGGCAACGCGCTGACGGCTTTGATGATTGCCGCGCCTTTGTCTTGTATCCTTTGGCTCGGCATTTTCCTGCTGCTCAGGGCAGTGTGGCACTGAACGGAAGGGAATATGAGCCAAGCCAAAGGTATCTCGGATGCCGTCCGCGAGACCATCGAAGCATGGATGGTTGCAGGGATTTTGGACTCTATGAGCGCTGCTCGTTGTTTTACCGTGCCTTGCCATGAGCCCGGAGATCCAAAACGCTGGGTGCGCTGGACGCGCCGTCGTAACCCGAACGGTGTAGCCTGCGGACGCGATTGCGTTGGTCGCGCGTTGCCACCGGTTGCGCCGCGCGTTCCCGCCAACTCGCAGGGAAAGATGCTCGTCGAGAAATTGCTCTGCATTTTCATCATCTGCCTGGCGGGGGCCACGGCAGCGGTGGGCCAGCAGATCGATGCCAGCGAAGCGCAAACGGGAATGATTCTCGGCACCGCAGTCGATGTGAACGGCGGCACCGTTCCGGATGCCATCATCGTTCTCGAGGATGGCACACCCAAGGGGCAGCGCATCATCACCGCCAGCGAAAGTGGTTTCTTCAAACTGACGGATCTGGAGCCTGGGACAACCTTTCACGTCAGAATCAGCGCCAAGGGATTCACGGACTGGAATTCTCCCGCCCTCGTCCTCAAGCCAGGCCAGTGCCTCATTCTGAAGGAAGTCAAACTCCGGGTCGCAGAGGAGCTGACCACGGTGGACGTGCGTTACTCCTCGGTGGAAGTTGCCACCGAGCAGGTCAAGGTCGAGGAACAGCAGCGCGTGTTCGGTATCGTCCCCAATTTCTATGTTGCCTATGATCAAAACGCCGAGCCCCTGACGGCGAAGCTGAAGTTCAAGCTTGCGCTCAAGGTCTCCACCGATCCGGTTACCTTCGTCGCGGTGGCTGGGTTTGCTGGCATCCAGCAGGCTGCCAACATCCCCAACTATGTCCAGGGTGCGAAGGGCTATGGTCAGCGCATGGGCGCAGGCGCCGCTGACGGCTTTGCCAACATTATGATTGGCGGCGCCATTCTGCCATCCCTCCTGCATCAGGACCCGCGCTATTTTTACCAGGGCACGGGCACGGATAAGTCGCGTGCGCTGCACGCGATCTCCAGCCCGTTTGTTTGCCGGGGAGACAACGGCCATTGGATGCCGAACTACTCGAGCATCGGTGGCGACCTGGCCACGGCTTCCCTCGCCAATGCCTACTATCCGGAATCGAATCGCGGTGCGGGGCTGGTGTTTGGGAATTTACTCATCAGCACGGGCGAGCGGGTGGCCAGCAGCCTTGCGCAGGAGTTTATCCTGGGTAAAGTTACCTCCAGAGCCAGGAACAAATAATAGCGATACCAGCACGGTAGAGCGAAGCGGGAAAACAGGCTAGTTCTCGATGGGTGAGACATCCACGGACGCCGCTGCCCTTTCCACGGTGGCTGGCGAGTTGGCCGCTCTCACTGCCTCCCAGAAATCATGAAGAACCTGTTCTTCATGCTTCAAGGCTTTCTTGAGCTCCTGCAGAGTCCTCATCAACTCATTGGGATCTTTCGCGTCCAAGGCGGCGTTGCACGACTCTCTCCATTTCTTGGCTCTTCTACAACCATAAGGGACTCGCTCCAGGTTCAGCTTTCCGTGGTCAGTGTTCCGTGGTCATCGCAAGGCTGCTCATGAGCGCGCAGCATGCGTGCCAGCCCGGCAACGGCAGGAGCTTGTCTCTATAACAACGACTTGTACAGACCCCAGAATGATGCGATTGCCGCGAGGGTCATGAGAAGAACAAAGACACCTACCGCGTTGGGCAGAAACATACTTTCTTTTCGCATGGTGTGATTCCTTTCTGCGTGAGGCGCACTCACGAATCTGGCCGCGATGGCTGCTATCCATACATCGTCACGGCCAGTCAAAAGGAAGAGTGCATTCCAGATGCCAAAAGCTCTTCTCGCTCTTGTTAGCGGTCGAGTTGCTGAGCGGATTGCGGTTAGGCAACTGGCGCCGAACCACCGGCACGGGAGGTGTCGAGGCTTCCGATACAGGTTCCGACAGATGACGAGAGTCATGACATGGTTCGTCTGAGTTGAAGACACTCCTGGCCGCGCGACAAAGAGCAACTCCGTGTTCCCCATCTTCTCCGGCGCAAACAGGGCTTTCCCCTTGGTGTACCGGCTCCGTGGACTGAATGAGCTGGCGCCGGGGGCACGTTCCAAACTGAAGGTGTCTGCCGGGCACCACTTCCGGTGGGCAAATCTCGTTCAGGCGGGCTGTCGCCGGTCTCGACAATTGTCGACACCGCGCTCGACACTCTTCGACGCGCTTTCCAGTCATTGTGCTAGAGGCTATGGATTCAATAGGTTGCGGATGTGGCTCGGCGGCGGCGCCTTTGGCAAGCGCATTGCAATGTGTACGTCAATGTTTAAGATATCTACAGTCGATACGCGGTCAAAGCGCACGTTAGTCGTGGAGGGGCACCTCACGGGACCCTGGGTGGATGAGCTGCGGACGACGTGTGTCAGCGCCAGTCAGACACTGGGAGAACGGGAACTGGTCATCGACCTGAGCAACCTGACCATCATCAGCCGCGAGGGAGAAGACGCGATCTTCGACCTGATGAAGAAAGGGGCGAAGTTTTCCCGCGGTGGCATTCTCACCAGGCACATGTTGAGACAACTTGCACGGAAGTGCCCCAGCAAATTATGAGCCGCAAACAGACACCCACAATCGCGCCTTTGGGACAGCACGGATCACCATGGAGGTGATCCGTGCTGGGGCACGACCTATCAAGAAACCGATGCCATCCGCTCCGCCTCCCACGATGCACCATCAGCCGATGCACCCTCAGCAGAAGTGACAGCGGGCGGAGCCTGTCTATCTGTTTGTCGAGAATGATTCAGAAGCCGGCGCCGCCCGGGTCATGCCTTCCGTGAGATTGATGGGAGAGATGGAAAGTAAGCGGCGGAGCACCCACTGAGGTGCTTTGCCGGCCGGAGCGGTCCGCGACTATGACCACACCAGCAAGAACCGAACACGCCTTCAGACGCTCTACCTGCCAAGACCGGAGCGGGCGCACCCGGCAACGGTTGATTGAAGTAGCGGCCGAAGTTTTCTGCACTCGGGGTTACGAGGCTGCCAGCACCCGGACCATCGTAGAACGCGCCCAGACCAATCTTGTTTCGATTCCCTACTACTTTGGCAGCAAGCTGGCACTTTATCTGGCGGCCGCCGAGTTCATTTGATTGAAGATCGCGGATCGATTCCAGCCTACGTGTGACCTTGCCCGCAAAGGACTACTGAAAACTGGGCTCACACACGATGAAACCCTGAGCATGTTTACCGAATTCGTCATCGAAATTACGCGGATCATCGAGGGCGCGGAAGCGCCGGACTCGTGGGGACAGATCATCCATCGTGAGCAGCTTGATCCAACCGGGGCATTGGATATTATTCGTGCCCATTATGCGCCGATTTTAGAGGTGGGGATCGAATACATTTCCCGGCTGAGGAACGCGCCGGTAGAGGCGCCGGAGACCCGCATCCAATTCCTGGCCATTCTTTCCATGATCAAGTTCATCCGGGCAGATCGCGGCTCGGTACTGAAAACCACGAAGTGGAATGCGCTTGGTGAAGAAGAAACGCGAATCGTGGAATGCATGCTGAGGCATAATATGCGTGCGCTGCTTGCGCCCAGGGAGATACGGCAAGAAGGTTAAGAGGGGTCGCGGAGAGTCTCAACCGGTGTTGAAGGTTACGCCAGTCGCCGTGCGTCGATCCCTAGCTTCTTCATCCGGGAGATCAGAGTTGTACGAGGTAATCCCAGTCTCTCGGCCGCGCCGTCGGCCCCGGCAACGCGTCCATTAGTTGCCTTGAGTACCCTCAGGATTTCCTCTCGCTCACCTGATTCGCGGGTGCCCGCGAGAGAAATCGCTCTTTTGCCGTGGGTAAGTTCGTCCAACGGAACCTGAAGGGCTGAGCCATGGGTTAAGATTACTGAGCGTTCAATGAAGTTCTCCAACTCCCGAATGTTTCCCGGCCAATGCCAGGCGGTAAGCTTCCTCATTGCGGGTGCGGGAATCGTCTGGATATCCTTGCTCATACGACGTCCGTATTTTTGGGTGAAGCTGCGCACCAGAAGGAGAATGTCTTCCGGGCGTTCGCGCAGGGGTGGGATGCGGATCGGGAATACGTTCAGCCGGTAATACGGATCACTGCGGAATTCCCGGTCTTCGATCATCCTTTCCAAATCGCGGTTGGTGGCGGCCACCAGGCGGACATCAACCTTCTGGGTCCGGGTACTTCCCAGACGTTCAAACTCCCGTTCCTGCAAAGCACGGAGCAGTTTCGGTTGGATTTCGACGGGAATATCTCCAACCTCGTCGAGAAAAAGCGTGCCCTGATCGGCGAGTTCAAGGCGTCCGATCTTCTGGGAGATTGCCCCCGTGAAGGCTCCCTTCTCGTGTCCAAAGAGCTCGCTTTCCAGCAAGCCGGTAGGGATGGCGGCGCAATTCAGCCGCACCAGGGTGCGGGCGCTGCGCCGGCTATGATCATGGATGGCCCGTGCGATCAGTTCCTTGCCTGTCCCTGTTTCGCCTAAGAGCAGAACCGTGGAGTCGCTGGGCGCGACTGTTTCGGCCAGTTGCAACACGTGTCGAAGCGCCGCGCTCCGGCCTACAATTCCCTCGAAACCCGAATCTCCGCGGATTTCATCTTCCAGGTAGAGCTTCTCCTACGCGAGTTTGTCTCTGAGTTCGGCAATTTCGCGATATGCCAGCGCATTCTCCACCGCGATTGCAACCTGGTTAGCCACCTGCATGAGGAATACGACATCACCCCTGCCGAAGCCATTCTCCTGGCACTTTCCCAGGGCTAGAACCCCAAGGGCCCGCTTGCGGCTGATGAGCGGCGCAACACAGATCGATTTGATTTCACTTACGATAACCGCCCGTTGTTCCGCGTTCTCGAAGAACCGGGAGAGCAACTCCGCGGAATTTCCGGAGACGGGGCTGCCGGTCTGGAATGCCTTGCCGAGGAGCGATCCCTCGATGGGGAACAGTTTGTGGCTGGGCACGAGGTCACGCTCCGCGTCGGTCACAAATCCCGCCAGATTTTTTCCTGTCGCGTCGGGTAGCAGCACACTTACGCCATGACATTGCATGACCCGGCGAACACTGGCGGAGATGGCGCGCATGACCTCGCGAAAATCCAAGCTTGAGACAACACTGTTGGTCAACTCAAGAAGGAGTTTCAATCTGCTCTCCGCAACCTCGGTGGAGAGGAAATTGATGGTGGCATCGAACAGCAGGGCGACCTGGTCCGCGACAACCTTCAGGAAAGCAACCTCGGCCTCCCGATATGCGTTCGGCTGAGAGCTGCCAAACTCGATCACGCCCAGCTTGCGATCTTCCCGACCGAGGGGCAGAGTGCATGTGGAAGCTATGCCCATTTCCCGAAGAAATCCCTTCATCTCCGGGAAGCGGGTTTCTTGCGCCCAATCTCCAATTGTCAGTGCCTGCTGCTGTTCATACACCCAGAAACCGGTGTTGTCCCGGAGTGGAATCCCTGCTTCGGAAGGGCGGCGTCTGATTCCGTTTATCTCCAGAAGCGACTTCGCTTCATCGGTGTTCTCCGAACAGTCGCTGATGAAAAGGTAGTCGAAGTCCACGATGTGGTGCAGGTCCGCGACGAATACTTCCGCGCCCCGGCCTCTCGACATTCGTAGCAGGGCCTCAAGCCGCTCGATCTGTGTCATCTGGCGTATGGTGCTCATGAAGATGTACATTGTACATAATTAGTACGTGATGTACAATTTAAATTGTAGCTGATTTCCAGAGGAGTGAGATGAATATCCGCAAACCGGCACATCCAGTGCCTGGCCGAAGGGAAACCGGGGTGGCCACAAGGAATATGGAGTTGAAACAACCAAAATTCAAGGCGGGGGCCGAGCTGCGGGAACGAGTCCTGGAAGCAGCCAGCCGGCTGTTCGCCGAAGCTGGATATCAAAATGTATCCATGCGCAAGATCGCCGAGCAGGCTGGATGTTCGACCATGGCGGCGTATTACCACTTTCCAGACAAGAATGCGCTGTTCCGGCAGCTCTGCATCGACTTGTACGATGAATTTGCGACTCTGCATCACAAACTCGGCCATGTGTCGGACGCAAAAGATCGGCTGAAGCAAACGATGCGCGATTTCATCATCCTGTGCAGCAAGTACCCGCACCATTTCAGGTTAGCGTTTCTGACGCCGCCTGTCGATGAGCAGGCCCAGGAATTGCGTGTCAAGATTACCCGGCCGATCATCGCATACTTCCTGGAAAACATTCGCTTGGTACTTCCGCCAGGCGCGTCCGGCGAGGTGGCCGAGGAACGGCTACACCAGGTTCTCGCCTGTCTTTATGGAACGGCCGTGATGTTGACGACCCACCCTCGTGTATACGGACTGACCATGGAAAAAGCGCTCCGTGAGCTCAACTCCGCATTTGACAGGATTGTTTTGCCGTAGCCGGAAGCGGCGCTGGGATCCGGAGCCGTCATTGCCATGGTTTTGGTGGGCAGACTTCGCTTGAGCACGGAACCGCTTGTCGCAGCGGCAAGCCCACCTGCTCGCGATCGCCGATGTTTAGGAAGGGCTGATAGCGTTTGCCCTGGGCGCGACTTTATTCTCCTCTTTAATTCAGAAAATCAGGAGCGGTCCCATTTAAATGGCTTGGAGCGCCTGAAGGGCTTTTCCCCCAGCGGCTAAAGCCGCGTGAAATCGGCCTTTCTTGCGGCACGGCTGAAGCCATGCCCTTTCAAGACCGAATTATGAGACCAACTCTGGACCGCAAACACGCATAGCGATCCCATTCGAGGGATCGCGATCCACCAATCCGTGGCGAGTGTCGCGACCTTCGCCATTTGTTAACGCACTGATCGACAGTTGCCCGTGCCGTCTGCCTGACTCCCATGCACTATGGGCGCAGTGAAATTTTACCTGGGCCAGCATTATCAAGGTCTGGGCCGGTGCTGCGATGGCCGGGGCTGGATCATCGCTGCCCGACCTGTGGTGGAACAATTTCGGCAATCGACGTGCACCGGTGTTTTGTGCAAACCGAACCGCGGATTGCAAGGAAGGAAAAAATGAAACGACTCATTCTTGTCTTAGGTGTATTGCTGGCTGTCGGCTCATCGGTTTGGGCCCAGGAGGGAAAATACGAGATAACGGTACAGGGAAGCGGGTTTTTCACCAAGGAGACGACCGATCGGGGAGTGGCGAACAAGCCTACTTACTCAGGTGGCTTCCTTCTGGGGGCACGCTACAATTGGACTCCCCGGTTCGGTATTGAGGCCGACTTCGATTACTTCCGCAATGCGCAAAAGAACGGAACTGACAGCAGCAACACGTATGTGAAAACCAACGTCTATGGCACCACCGGCGATTTCGTGGTCAAGCTCCCAGGCGCAAAATCCATCAAGCCGTATGCCCTGGCGGGCGGCGGCGTACTTGTCTTTTCTCCACACGATGCAAGAAACCCGGACGCACAGGCCCGGGGGACGTTTGTGTACGGCGGCGGCGCCGACATACCGCTCATGAAGCACATCGCGTTGCGCGGCGAGTACAGGGGATTCGTATACAAGATCCCGGACTTCAATAATAAAGCGGGATTCGTACCAAACAAGTTCACCCATACCGCCGTTCCCTCCGTGGGCCTGGTATACACCTTCTAAGAATGCGCGCTACGGCCAAGGGCGGCCGAACTCCTGCCGCCGTTGGCTTCGGCTCACCGTTGTTTGCACCCAGGTGACTGAAGCTGCGGGGGAGGCTTGTCCTGGTGAAACCGGAGGAAAGATCATTGCGAACAACTGCTGTTCCCCGCATCTCTGCGAACGCCCGCACTTGCGTCTTTCGCCCGCCTGATTCGCGGGGTGCGGGCGCTCGCAGTCCAATCCGCTGCTGCACCAACAAGCAATCGCGTGCCTGAGTCAGTTGACAACGAGGTGCCATGGAGATCGTGGTGACAACGAGTCTGCCGGTCCCTGCGGGGAAAAAGGCACACAGCGGTGGGCCGGAACCGGCCACTGGTTCGGGAGTCCGCGATCCTCTTTATTTGTTTGCCTGCCTTATGGAGTGGAAACAGAGCCGTAAGTTGGAGGCATATCAAGAACTCATTGCTGCCCTCGATGATCCAAGAGACGAAATTCGTGGCGTCGCGGAATGTATACTGCAGCGTTCGTCACCGCGTCCGCGGGATCTGGCCTTTTCCAGTTTCAAGTCAATGCAGGAAATCAAATGAAGACAAAGAATACGAAACTTCCGATGCCCCAGGCGAGTAGCACGGCCATAGTGCCGCCAGCCAGTGTCTCGGAACTCCTCCATCAATATGGATGCGGCCCGATTGCATTGGTTGGGACAGAGAATGCATTCTACGAGCGGCACCTGGTTTTCGACAGGGTGATCGATCCCCGGGTCGCAACCGCGCGTGAGAGCTTCGAGGCATTTTCCCGCTCCATACGCGACCTTCTGGCGCAGCGTTGGGTGCTGGCGAAGAGTACGTACGAGCATAGCAACGCCAAGCGTGTTTACTATCTTTCCATGGAGTTTCTCATCGGACGCTCTTTGTCCAATAACGTCAGCAATCTTTTGGCCGATCCGGTGGTGCATCATGCGGTTCAAGAGAAGGGTCTCAACTGGCTGGAACTTTTGGAGCAGGAACCGGATGCGGGTCTGGGGAACGGGGGCCTGGGCCGGCTTGCCGCATGTTTCCTGGATTCGATGGCCACCATCGGACTCCCAGCCACGGGGTATGGTCTGCGCTGCGAAAACGGCATTTTCGCGCTGTCCATTGTAAATGGCTGGCAACAGGAGAGTCCGGACAACTGGCTCCGCGCCGGCGACCCCTGGGGCGCACAAGGCGATTGTGAATATAGCGAGTTCAGGGAAGTTTTCGAGCGACCGTACAATTGCCGAGTACGCAGCCGGCATCTGGAATTCAAGACCATGTCCCATCCCGTAGACACAATCGGCCGAAGCTCTCCTCTGGGCGCGGCGGTCCATAAGACGGGGGTCAACTTCAGCGTTTTTTCCCGCAACGCTTCAGGCATGGAGTTGCTCCTGTTCGACAGCGAAGATGCCCCCCGGCCAACGCGAATCGTTCCAATGGATCCATCGGCCAACCGAACCTATCACTACTGGCATGTATTTGTTCCGGGCGTGCGTCCAGGGCAGATTTACGGCTATCGAGCCCAGGGGGCGTTCGACCCTGCGAGCGGAGACCGGTTTGACCCTGGTAAAGTTCTGCTCGACCCTTATGGCCGCGGCGTCGTGGTCCCTACGGACTATGGCCGGGAAGGCGCTCTCCATGCGGGCGACAATGCCGCGACCGCGATGAAGAGCGTGGTTGTGGATCCGCGCACCTACGACTGGCAGGGCGACCGGCCGTTGCGCCGGCCTGCGGCGCAAACCATCATCTACGAGATGCATGTGCGAGGCTTTACCCGGCACCCCAGTTCAGGCGTTGAAGAGGGCAAACGCGGCACCTTCGCTGGCGTGATCGACAAGATTCCCTATCTGCGGCAACTCGGCATTACGGCCGTCGAACTGATGCCGGTGTTTCAGTTCGACGCTGAAGATGCTCCGCCGGGCCGGGTCAACTATTGGGGCTACGCACCGGTATCGTTCTTTGCACCCCACCAGGCCTACAGTTCACGACAGGACGTACTTGGCCCGGTGAACGAATTTCGCGACATGGTCAAAGCGCTGCACCGGGCCGGCATCGAGATCATCCTCGACGTTGTGTTCAACCACACCGCGGAAGGTGACCACAACGGGCCAACGCTGAGCCTCCGCGGACTGGACAACCGCACCTATTACATGCTCGCTGCCGATCGTTCACGCTATGCCGACTACAGCGGCACTGGGAACACGCTCAATGCCAATCATTCCATCGTTCGCCGCATGATTCTGGACAGTCTTCGCTACTGGGTTGACCAGATGCACGTGGACGGCTTTCGCTTCGATCTCGCTTCGATCCTGGCGCGGGACTCGTCGGGCCAGTTGATGTCAAACCCGCCCGTGTTGTGGGATATCGAGTCCGATCCTTCGCTGGCGGGCACAAAGCTCATCGCCGAGGCCTGGGACGCAGGTGGGTTGTACCAGGTGGGCAGCTTCGCCGGAGACAGTTGGAGGGAGTGGAACGGTCCGTTCCGCGATGATGTCCGCAGCTTCTTCCACGGAGAGGAGCGCTCCGTGAGACGCCTTGCCGACCGGTTGCTCGGCAGCCCCGAAATCTATGGCCGGAAGCAGCGTGAAGCGGAGCAGAGCGTCAACTTTGTGACCTGTCATGACGGTTTTACACTCAACGACCTTGTCTCATTCGACAGCAAGCACAACGAGGCGAATGGAGAAGACAATCGCGACGGCGCCGATGACAACCGAAGCTGGAACTGCGGCGTCGAAGGCCCCGCAGAGGATCAGACGGTCGAGAGCCTGCGCAACCGGCAAGTGAAGAATTTTTTCACCGTGACCCTGCTCTCGCTGGGTTTGCCCATGATTATGATGGGCGACGAGGTACGGCGTACGCAGCATGGCAACAACAATGCGTACTGTCAGGACAACGAGACGAGCTGGCTGGACTGGACGCTGATGGGGAAGCATGCTGATGTACATCGGTTTGTGGCGCTGCTGACCTCGCGGCGCCGATTGCGGGATGTGGGGCCGGAGCCGCGTCACGTAGACCTCAACCAGTTACTGGCGGAAGCTCACCACACCTGGCACGGGGTGAAGCTGGGGCAGCCGGATTGGAGCGATTGCTCGCACAGCCTCGCAATCTATGCAGAGGCCAAGAATGAAAGGCTTCTCTTTCATCTTATGCTTAACGCATACCGAGAGCAGCTTGAGTTCGAACTGCCGCCGACGACCAGCAAGAATCCATGGCGCCGCTGGATCGACACCGCGCTGGAGTCGCCGCACGACATCGTTGACTGGCTGACGGCGCCGCTGGTCCCAGGCAAAACCTACCGGGCCGAGCCTCATTCGGTGATAGTGCTGTTTGCGGACGAATTCGACACCCACATCGAATGCCGCACGTAGGGCGCGGCCTGGCGGGCGGGATGAGGCCGTGCCGGGCGATCAGGCGACGGCTGCCACGCCGAAGGGCGGACTCAGCAGGCGGCCGCGGGGCGAAGGCGAACCGCCTGGTTTGCACGCCTGCCTTGGCCGCAGTGGTTTTTTCCGCGGCAGACACCAGATACGTCACCGCCGGGTCATAGTCCTTCCACTCGCGAAAAAAACAGCCGCGGCGCAATTTGAATTGTATAGCATGTACTAATTATGTACACTGTACGAATGATGAACCAGCAACCAATCCGGGCCGTCTCTCGAACGCGGATGCGCTCCTTGCGGACATTCATACCGCTGCTCTTTCTTTTTGCAGGAATGCAAACTGCGATGGCACAGTGCCAGGGAATGGTCAACTCCGTGGCCGCCGCGGCAAGCTGCACCGAGCGCAGCAACGCGCTCGCGACCAGGGCGGAAATCGACCCGCAGAAGCCTTGTCGCCTGGAAGAGCTGATTGACATCGCCGAGAGCAATAACCCGCGCACCCGGATTGCCTGGGAAGCGGCGAAGCAGGCCGCCGACCGGCTGGGCATCGCGCGCAGCGACTATTACCCGCGCCTGGCTGCCATGGCCTTGTCGGGAGACCAGCGCATCATCAATCCCTTTCCCGAGCCACTGGCGCCGCGAGGATACGTGATGGTCGAGGTTCCCACGGTGGAAGCGGGGCTGGGCCTGGAGTACAACGTATTCGATTTCGGAAAGCGCGGCGCCAGGATCGAAGCCAGCAAGGCCATTCGCCTGGCAACGGTTGCCGTCTTTCAACGCACCAATCAGGATGTCGCGTTCCGGGTGGTGACTGCCTACTACAACCTGCTGACGGCCGAGGAGCGGCTGGAAGCCTCGCGCCAGAACTTGAAGACCACCCAGACCACGCAGGCGGCAGCCGAGGCCCAGCTTGCCAATGGCAGGGCTACTCTTCCCGACGTGCTGAACGCCAGGGCCGCGGCCGCACAGGCTGCTTACGATCTGGAATCCAGTGTTGGCGCCGAGGGTGTGGGCCGGGTCGTGTTGCGCGAGGTGATTGGCGCCGAGCCATCCGACGCCATCATGATTGCAACCCCCGCAGCCTCTCCCATCCCAAGCGAGGTGATTGCGTCCACCGAAAAGCTGGTGGAGATGGCGATGAGCAAGCGTCCGGACCTGAAGGCGCTTGCGGAACAGCTGCATGCGGCGAACGAGGAAGTCAAAATGGCGCAGGCGGACTACCGGCCGGACTTCCGCGTGCAGGCGAGTGGGGCCCAGGAGAAGATCTGGCCTTCGATGGACTACGGCACACTCGGCAACGCCAACCAGACGGTGTGGAGTGTGGGAATGAAGGTTCAATGGAGCCTGTTCGATGGGGGCTTGCGTAAGAACGAGGTTCGCCTTGCCGACTCCAAACGCCGCGAAGCGCAGGATGAATTGCGCGAAAAACAGGACGCGATCGGCCGTGAGGTGTGGACGGCGTACCTGCAATTCCGAACCGCGGTACGCCAGCAGGAAGCCGCTGAGACGCTCTACACCTCCGCCAACACTTCCTATGACGCATCTCTCGATGCATACCGGTACGGGGTAAAGAATCTGGTTGATCTTGTGACTGCGGAGATGCAGCTTGCGCAGGCGCGGCTGGCCGTGGTGCAGTCCCGTTCCGCGGTTCGAATTAACGCGGCGAATCTCGACTACGTAACCGGGAACCTGCTGCAGAAGCAACCTTCCGTGGTCCAATCCGCCGCGGTCAATCCTTCACGTGGGAGTGAAAAGTGACGCTCGTATCGAAACACGGAACGCATTGGTTGCTGTGCCTGTCATGGATCGGCTGCAGCGGATGCTCGCGGGCCCCATCGATCGAAATCCTGGGGTCGTTTCTGCCGTCGTGGATGTTCTGCATTGTCGCCGCGATTATTGCCACCGGGATATTGCGATGGCAGCTGGCGCGCCGGGAATTGGAGAAGAACATCCCTCTGTTAGCTATTTTTTACCCAAGCGTGGTGGTAACGCTGACCTGCTTGCTATGGCTAATTCTGTTTGCATAGGGATGAGGTTGCACTCTTGAATAACGATAACGAAAACACTCGATCGGCCGGTTTCTACGTGATAGTGGGAGCGCTGGCATTGGCTATCCTCGTCGCGCTCGGTGTGCTGTGGCACATCGAACGCAAACCGCGCACCGACGATGCCAGCGTACGCGCGAACTATGTTCAGTTCGCACCCGAGGTTAGCGGCCGCGTAGTCTCTCTCGCAGTGAAGGACAACGCCTATGTCCACCACGGAGACCTTCTCTTTGCCATCGATCCACGGCCCTACCAGTACGCGCTGCAGCAGGCGCTGGCGGACCAGCAGTTGCTGGAAGCGCAGATTGGCGACGCCGAGCGCCGCATCGCGGCCGAGTCCAGCGCGGTCGAAGCCGCACGTGCGGGGCTTAGCGGTTCCAGGACGCAAACCTCGGTCAGCGAAAGCAGTGTAACCGCGTCCATCGCCGCGGTTGCGCGCGCCAAGGCCGCAGTGGAATCTGCCCAGGCACAAAAGGTCCTCGCCCTTAGCAACCTGAACCGGATCGAGCCACTCCTGGCGAAGCAGTATGTCACCTCCCAGCAGGTGGACGAAGTTCGTACCAAGTCACAGATCGCCGACCACGCCTACGTGGAAGCCCAAGCCTCCTATCAGCAGGCGCTGGCACAGGAGGCACAGGCACGGTTCACCCAGCAGGCAGCGCAGGATGCGGTGTCAGCCTCCGACGCGCGACTGCAACAGAGCATTCATGCGGTGGACACTCTGGACAGCCTGCTGGCCCAAAGGCCCGCCAAGGCGGACAACGCGAGGCTCGACCTGGAGCGCTGCACGGTAAGAGCGCCCTTCGACGGCTATGTGACCAGCCTCAACGTCTCCGAGGGCGAGTACGCCAAGCCGGGCCTGCCCATATTCACACTGATCGACGGTCGCACCTGGTACGTGATGGCCAACTACAAGGAATCAGAGTTGAAAGCGATCCGTCCCGGCAAGCACGTGGATCTCTACGTGTTGAGCAATCCCTCGAGACGTTTTAATGGGGTGGTCGAGAGCATCGGGTACGGTGTCTCACCCGACGATTCGAGGGTGAGCAACGGGCTTCCTCAGATCGAGCACACCCTCAATTGGGTTCACATTGCAGCGCGCTTTCCGGTCCGTGTTCGTGTCCTCGACCCGGACCCGGCACTGTTTCGAATCGGCGAGACCGCCGTCAGTATTGTGAGATAAGAACGTGCCATTCTTCAGTTCCGAGATGGATGCGCTCTGAGCAACTTTCGCCGTGAGATGGCGTATTCTCCCGCGCGCGTGGCCGGGACTCTGCGCTTCGTGCTGACCACGGTGGCGTCAACGCTTCTATTGCTGATTCTGCAGCCTCCTCTTTACACAATCGCCCCCTCCCTCTTCATGTTGTTTCTCATCTCCCACGACACGCCCTTCAATTGTTTCAAGGACCTTCTCTATTGTGTGGGCATGGGTGGCGTAGGGGTGGCGACGGCCTTGGGTCTGATCGTAGCCACGGGGAATCATCCCATGGCGCGGGTAGTGGGACTGGCCGTTTGTACCTTCGTGGCGACGTTTTTCTTTCGCGCGTCAACCATTCCCCTGGCGTCCTTGCCTTTTGCCTGCCTTACCTTCATGGTGATTTCTCTTTGGGAGAATCAACTCCCGGCGGAACAGGTGTTGCATCTTTCACTGTGGCCAATGGGCACATTATCCGCCGTTGCCGGTTGCGCGATTGCGGCTGACTATATGTTCAACCGCAGCGATCCCGCTCCCATTTTGCAACGCGAAATGCAGGCCAGGTTCGAAGCTCTGGAACGATTGTTTCTGCTGAGTGCGGCGAAAGCGGATGGCGCGAGCCTCAAGAATCAATCCGCCAAGGTGCGGCGATACGCCATCGCCGGCCAGGGAAGAATGCATGTTCTGTTCGAACAGATCATCAAGCACCAGGCGCCAGGCACCTCCATTCCCGGCAATCTGCCAACCACAATTCTATTGTTGGCCCGGCTCCTCGATCTGGGCGCGGCTCTTGCCATCGACGATTCTTTCAAGCAGAGTGACCCGGCCCGGCTGGGGAGAATCGGAAAGGCCTTGACCGCTGCCCGCGAGCGCCGTCCGGATCAGATCCAGGCCATCCTCGGCGATTCTCCGACCTGCATCACTGGAGAACTCGACCGATTTGAGCAAACCCTGCACGGCATGGGAGAGAAGGCAGACCCGGTTCCTGCGCAATCGACTCCGGCTGCACGGCGCGGCCAGTCACTTGGAATACCCAAGCCATGGGTTGTTCCGGATGCGTTCACCAACCAGACCTATTACCTCTATGCCTTGAAGATGAGTCTGTGCGCCACAATTTGCCATGTGATCTACAACGGCTTGAAGTGGCCCGGAATTTCCACCGCGTATTTCACCGTCCTTTTCAACGGCTTGTTAACAACCGGGGCAACCAACCGGAAGCTGCTTTTTCGAATCATAGGTTCAACCATTGGTGGGCTCATTCTCGGCATCGGGTGCATGGCATTCGTCTTCCCGAACGTTGAGTCCGTAACCCCGTTTCTTTTGGTGACTGCAGCGGTATCGTTCATCGGGGCGTGGGTGGCCGGCAGTTCCTATTACGGTTACGTAGGACTGCAGATTGTATTTTCCTTCAATCTGATTGCCTTTGAAGGGTATTCCGCCGCAACCCAGATGACCCCGGCGAGGGATCGGCTGCTTGGAATTCTGCTGGGTCTCATCGTGATGCTGATCATCTTTCACCAGGTAAACCCCGAGCGCACGGTGGACACGATGCGCCAGTCCCTGGCTCGTTTGCTTGGCATGGAAGCCGAGATCGTTCGCCAGATGAATCTGGAAGCCCCTGCCGCGGTTCTGTCCCCGCATATTATCCAACTCAGAACTCAGGTTGAGCGCCTGGTAGCCGCGATTCACGGTTTCGCCGACGTTGTGAAGTATGAGTTCGAGCCGGATCGCACTGCCGACATGACAACCAGTCAAGAAATTCTGAATGCAGTTTCCACCTCGGCAAATCTGCTGCTGAGCCTGCAGGCTGTGCCCGGCCCTACGGACACCGATGGCGAGCGCGAAGCGTTGCGCGCGTTCCATCGGAGCCTTGAGAATGGCCTCGAGGACTTAGCTCGTTCCCTCAGGCAGATACCTGGGTATCGAGGGCCGGAACAACCCTCCGAGGGTCCACTCGATGTAGGGTGGACTACGGCGCCGAAGTTTACAGAAAAAACAGTCGATAGCTTCCGGGAACTGCAGATGCTCTGCGAGAGCATTGTTGCGACCCGGGCATAGGGCCACCTTATTGCGCAAAGCTAAGGCATTAGATTATGGACAGTTCCCGCCTGTCGAGACATTCGACATCACCTTTCGACAGGCGTCGAACATTCTGCGACACCTTGGCATAATTGACGGTTGCTTCTCCTGGATGAATGGAAGAGTTCGTCTGGAAAAACATCCCGGGCGCGGGCCAAGTAAGTAAATGGTGCGGTGAAACGGCCGCCGTTGCAGCTCTGATCCGGTCAGCACGAGCTGGCCGGCGCCAGGCGTGGTGCGCTACCTTCCCAACATCTGGACGATAGAGAAATACCATGAATGTTCTGGCTCCCAATCCAACTTGGGCGATTGACGTGCTCTTATGTTTCCTGTATTCCGCCTCGCGGATATGCAAGGAGGAAGAAATGAGACAACCCGTCGAAAAGCCATCGAACGTCCTTTGCGCGATCTTTCATTGCTTGTTTGACTGCCACCACAGCGAGCTGAGCCGCGTCTTCACGATCAAACACAGGACCTATCAAGTCTGCCTCGCGTGTGGCCAGGAATTGGACTATTCGCTGTCCCGGATGCACTCCCTGCCTCCGCGCAGGCCGCATAACGCTCCTGCCTCGGGCCGCGCCGCATGGTCCGTGCAAGGTATCCCCTTGCAGGATTCAGGAGTCCGATGAAACTCAGGATTCAGCAGGCCGTAGCGGCCGATCGCGCAGCGGCGTCGTTGGCATTTTGCCGCGGCTACCCCCGGGTCACGGCGGGCGCGTCCCCGACCTCCGTTGGCTGCTTTGTCTCTGCCAAACGGACCGCGCTCACGATCAGTTTCGCGCACGCGTCGAACCCCATCGTGCTATTCACGCAGAGCTGGTAGAGTCCGCGATCCGACCAGTCGCGGCCGTAGTAGTCCTGAGTGTAGCGCCAGCGTTCGGAATCCATGCGGTGCACGAGCGCTTGCAGGTCGCGCTCGCGGGGGTGGCGACGTTTCAAACGCTCGACCTTCTCCACCATCGGCGCGTACACCATGACGTGCAGAACTCGCGGAGTGTTGCGCAGCACACACTGCGATCCACGGCCAACAACCACGCAGTTGCCCTCCCTTGCCGCCTGTTCAATAACGCGGGCGGTAAATTCCTGCACGATGTCAAGCGCCACCCCGGTGTTCGCCATTCCGCCCACGCAGAGTTCCGGACCAGAGTGGCGGAATCCGCTCATCACTCGCTCCCACCAGGCGCAGGACTGCTCGTCCACCTTCTCGGCCCAGGACCGGTCCACGTTCCCCATTGCCGCAACCCGCTCGATAATCTGTTTGTCTATGCATTCCCAAGCCAACAGTTCCGCCACTTTTCGCCCAATTTCCGCACCGCCGCTGCCATACTCTCTTGCGATCGTAACGACGTTGAACATAACTTGTCTCCTTCAATTCGCGATCTTTGGCTTATGGCCTGGCTCTTTGTACGCCTGATCCGCTTCTGGTTCCCAGGGCATTGCCGATGCTGAACCAAAGCACGGCCGCGCCTGATCCCAACGATTATTGCGATCCATGGGGCGCGTCCGAAGTCCCCTCCAGCACAAATTGGTCATCCGATACCGGCCCATTGATGAGCAGATTTGTTACCTTGACTTCTATGGAAGTTTCCGCAAGCGGGCACCAGATTGTGATTATAGTTGGAAACAGAATTCCGTCGTATGCCTGGTATTCGGAATACCTTGCATCCACCGCGACCGCGCCGTCCTCGCCATAGATGATTTGCTCGTACGGCTGCAGATCGCCTCGATCGAAGATTGTCTTTCGAGACATGTGGTATCCGCGCTCATCGTGCGTGATGATGTTGAGCGCGTAGTCTGGCTGCTGCACGAGGATCCCCGTCTTGGGGTCCATGACCGTGTGGCTGTCGTCTTGTTCCAGCACCGCGATCTCGTTCTGCGGGTCGATTGGCTGCAGGAGAAGCGCATGGTAGATAACGGGTGGGCGCAGGGTCGCCAAGGCCCGCAGCGATGGTTTTGCCGCGCCGGTTTCCCCAGCCGTGAACTTGGCCGTGGGCGGAATCCACAGCATGGACTGCCGGGGGTCACTCACCATGTCAAAAGCGAGGCTTTGCTGGACTGTCAAGAACCCCGTCAGGCGCAGGGCAGTGGGCTTGCGGGCCAGGATGCGGCCACGGATTTCCCGGTGTTTCGCGACTTCGCCCGGTTTACCGCCGCCTTCGGTAGTTGCGATACTGACGGTGGCATCAAGCGTTGCTATCTTTGCTGCGCCGGCATTGATTCGCTGCACCAGCTCATTGCAGGTTGCGGTCTGCAGAAACAGAGTAGTGGTGCGGGTAGCAACGGCATGGGTTCGAAATAAACACCCGGCTAGCGGCGCCGACGCCAGCCATAGAAGAACGAATAACAGCGGGCGGGGACGAGTCAATGAATGGCTCCCTCCGCGCCTGGGGAACGCCGGTGAAAGATATGCGCCACTTCGGTTACCTCAGCCTATGCGAAGGCACGGCGAGGGCCAACCTCTTGTGCCGGTCCCGTGCGTAAGCAATGGAATCTAAGGGGATGGAACCAGGCTCGGCGCACATGTCGAAACTGTCGAAACAAAGGTCGATCAGTGTCGATAAGATTCGTCATCGACGCTTGAGTGACTTACTCGGTTACACACACGAAGCTGCTGGCTGAATTCACGTCTCCAGCCCCTTTGTATTTCGGCCAGGTGGGGTAGAGGCATAGCGGCCGCGTGCGTTCCCCTGAGCCCTTGTTGTTATCCACGGCGACCAGACCCGTGGGGGCCACCCCGGTATCTAGCCAGCGATCGAGGACGCAAAGAGCGTCGAAGCCCGCATTGAAAGCGCCGCGTCCATGGCCAAAGCCTGGGATGAGATAGAAGCGCAGAAAACGGTCCATTTCCGCCTGTCCCATGCTGTCCTGGACCATCTTGTAATACATGACCGAGGCATTGGTCGGGATGGACGCATCGGTGGTTCCATGCAGCATGAGAAACTTGCCGCCGTGTCGTGAGAACCGCGTCAGGTCGGCGTCACTGGCGTCGATAGCCTGGGATTGCGGAAGCAAATCACCGGCGTACACGCCGCCCGTCGTGGTGTCTACGGCCAGGGTGTTGGGGCGTCTGCTGTCCGGAAGGAAAGACCGCAACGCGCGATCGATGATGAAGTAGTAGTATGCGTTCAAGAACATCCTGGGCGGATGCTCGGCGTGATGCAGGAGCCCCATGGAACCGGTAAGGTCCGTGCCCGCCAGCACGTTGAATCCGGGCATGCTCTGCACTCCGTTCGAGAGCGGCCGCTCGGTCTTCTGCTCTGTGGCGAACACCTGAACCGTCTTGAGTTCCTGCGCCGTCAAGCAGTGCCTGCCCCTCCCCCCTTCAGGGCAGAGAAGCGTGGCGGGGTCGAAGCGGCACGCGGCTACGTTTGCGATGATGCCGTCCTCCAGTCCGTCCAGCGAATCGCACGCCTTCATCACCGCCTGCGCCAGCAGCCTCGTCTTCGACTTTCGCAGAAATCCGCCTCTGGTGTAAATGGCCTGCGATACGCGGATGTACTGCAAGGCAAGCTCAACCTGGTTCCACGCCGCATACGCCCCGAGCACGCCATCGTAGTCCTCCGGCCAGCGCTGCACGACGGCAAACGCCTCACGCCCTCCGGTTGAGCCGCCAAGGAAGAACATCCTGGACGGGGCGGTCCCATACAGGCCCGCCATGATGATCACGGCCGCATCATGTGTTTTTTTTAGTCCGTCGCCTTCAAAGTTCCGGCGCTCCTCGGCATTTCTGGCGAACGAGGCATCCACCGTGTTCAGAGCATCCGGCAGCAGGAAGTAGCGTTTATGGTGACCGGAATCCCCGCCGAATGTCGCGTAACCGCGCGCCAGCGGCTCCGGTGAGCCGGCCACGCTCACCGGGCCTCCCTTGAGTCCGCTGGTGGGGCCGCCAAGCCATCCATCGAAGGTACCACCGCCGAACTGTACCGCCTTGTGATTCCAGTTTGCCGGCAGGTTTACCTCGAAGCGAATGTCCTGTGCCGAGGTATCCACCGGGCGCACGCCGCCGAGCACTTTGCAGTACTCGCCACGGTGGTCATGCATTAACCTGGCTGACTTCACGTAGGCTCCCGCGGTGGGCAAATCAAACGCTTCGGCGGGCACCTTCATCCCCTTCAGCAGCCTGCACCGCTGGCTCGCCGAACCCTGCGGGAGGCGCCGAGTGACAAACTCCTGCGCATGCGCAGCGCCCGCCGCGGACGCCGACAGAAACAGCAGAAATGCCGCCGTTCGCAAATGCGTCCTCTGCCTTTGCTGCGGGATGAACAAAGGGAACGGCGCCATATCACTCGGCCGCCGATTCTTGTTGTCGAGCGCCACTCCCTCGTTCTACGGGGGCCGCAGGCACCAGGGCCGCTTTGGCTACGACATCGGCCGGCTGGGGGCGAAGTTGCCGCGTGTATTGCTTGAGGAAGTAGTCCATCGTCTCGATGCGGATGCGGAGGGATGCCAGGGGCTTGTTTTCATCCAGATCGCGAAAACAGAAGTACGGCTTTCCGGAAGACTCGACGATCTGCTCGATCACGCCGCTGACAAAGGCGTCGTGCCCGCATTTGAAGTTCGAAAGTTCAACGGGAATAAGATTGGGGTGGCGTGCCGCGAACTTGGCTGCCCAAACCTTCTGGTTGGTGTTGGCGGAAGCCGAGTTCTTCCACACATCCGAAATATCCAGAGGCGATTCGATGACCTTCTCCGCGACTTCATCACCAAAAAGACGCTGGAGCAGTTCCTCATCCATGGGCAGGCAGCTCTGCGAGAGCACGGGATAACCAAGGTCCTGAAATGCCTCGAGAATTCCCTGGTTCAACCCTGGATCGTGATGGTAGGGCCTGCCTAAAAGGACGAGTCCCACACGGCCATCGCGTTCGAGATCGTCCAGCACTGCGCGGGACAGGTGGCGCAACCTGGCTTCAAACCCTTGCTGAGAGCGAAACGCCGCAGCCACGGCGCGGGAGTTTTCCTTCCAGCTGATTCCCAGAATGTCGCGCCAGCAATGGAACATCTGCAAGGCGAATATGGAGCGATTGGAGAGGTCTGCCAACGGGTTCAGATAACCGACTCCGGCTTCGGCGAACCAGTCGCGGCTCAGTGAGAATGCCGCCTTCACGGCCTCGGGCGTTGCCGCGCCCGCCGGACAGGCGTTCGACGCTACGCAGCCGTGCAGAGGACTGGCGATGAAGTCGATCATGGGAAAGAAGATGTAATCCGGCTTGTGCCCGGTACGGCTCTTGTGCAACAGATTCAACACGTGCGCGATGCAGACCTTGGACGGGAAGCAAGGGTCCACGGCGGCAAAGCCGACCGCGTCCTTGAACTGGGCAAGGGTCGTCGTATCCGAGAAGGTTATACGGTCCGCCGAAACCCCCAGGCTCGTGAGGTATGCGGTGAACAGCGGTGCATAGGCGTACAGATTCAGCACCTTCGGAATGCCTATCCGCAGCAAACCGTTTTGGGTTGTGTGATTCCGCCACAACCACCGCCGGCGTGGCGGAGCGCAAGCCATCGGGGGTTGGCTCACGCTCCACACGTCGCGCGCCGCAACCGACGGCATGCAGGGGGTGTTCTCTCGTATGGCCGCCATGGAGGCGTTCGCTTCTCGGGCCGCTTTGACGTTGGGGGCTTGACCACGTTCGCAGCTCGCGACGATGATTCGCTGTGAGGGCACACCGGCACTCGGCGCATCCGGCGTATTGTTTTCGATGTCAATGAAAGTGCGCGCGCAGCGGTTGGTGCAGAAATTGCAGCGCGTCGCTTGGTTGCGCTGGATCGTGTAGCGAATGTCTTCGAGGTGATCAAGGCCGATAAAGGTAGTGGGCTGGGACGGCTCATACTGTTGGATGGCCTGCAGCGCCGCGCCCATCGCGCCAGCCTCTCCGCAGTGTGGATGAACCCGGACTTCGGGGGCTCCGTCGGCAAAGAAGTGGCTGCGCAGAAAATCCACCTCTGCCTTGACGACAGCAAGATTGCGTTGCGTCCCACCTTGCAGCAGGAAACGCCGGCCAAGGCGTGCGACGTTCGAGACGCCCGCCACGTAGAGAAACACGTTCTTCGGCAGGACCGCGGCCAATCCGGCGATGATCTCTTCCGGGCGCCAGCCCTGCCGTTGGAAATTTATGATGTCCGACTGAAGGAAGACCGCGCAACCGTAGCTGAACACCGGCATCTGCGTCGCGCGGAATGCGGTCTGGGCAAACTCCTCAATGGGAATGCCCAGCAGCGCAGCCGCCGACTGGAGAAAGTACCCATTCCCGGCCGAGCATTGCGTATTGAGACGGAAGTCTCTCACCGCTCCGTTCTGCAGCACGATGATCTTGATATCCTGGCCGCCTACGTCGATGATGGCGTCCACGTCTCTCTGCAGTCGCAAAGCCGACCGCGCGTGGGCCACCGTTTCCACCAGTGCTACGTCGGCGCCAAGCACTCGCTTCAGCAGATCCTTGGAGTATCCCGTGGCCGCCGCGCGAAGAACCTTGAGGCGGACGTTACGTTCGGCAAAACGGTCCCTCAACTCGCGCAACACGGCAATAGCGTCCTGAATCGGCTCGGCCTGGGAGAGCCGGTATGCGCTGTCAATCAATGTTCCGTCGGCGGCGAGTACAACCGCTTTCGTGGAGGTGGACCCACCGTCGATGCCAAGAAATGCCTCAATCTCCGGTGCGGAATGGGACGGTCTTGGCGGGGATGGAAGTGAGTATTGCCGGAGAAACTCCTGCAACTCCGCAGCGCTTTCATACAGCCCTCGCGTTCCGCCCGCCCGATGACTGCTGCGGTTCGATTGCACATGAAGAGCGAGAGGCTTGGTTCCCCGGTAGCATCCCACACCAGCATCCTCGGTCCGGCCGTATTCGATGGCCCCGATCGCGCCGAAGAACTGGCCGTCGAAGGGGACGGACACCAGCGACTCCAGCGGAGCATTCTCCGAGAAAGGCACACCCTGCTGTTTCCAGAGTTTCACCAGATAATGGCGCCAAGCCTGCCGCATGCCTGGGATAAAGACGTTTGGCCCTCCCAGGAGCAGCACGCGCGGCTTCAACGTTTGTCCGCGGGTGAGCACCGTGAGATTCTGAATGACGATGGCGTCAAACAGCGAGGCCATCAACTCCCGCGGAGAAACGCCCTGCTTTTGCAGTCCGGTAATGTCGGTTTCGGCAAAGACGCCGCACTTGCCTGCAACCGGATGAATCTCAAGTCCGTCATACTCCTGCTGCAGCAGTTCTTCGGGGGAGAGATTCAACTTGGCGGCGATCTTCTCAATCACGGCGCCGGTTCCGCCGGCACATTTGTCGTTCATGGAGGCGATCTTCTTACGCGCCTGCTGGCCAGTCTCCTGAAAGACAATGATCTTCGAGTCCTGGCCGCCGAGTTCAACCACCGATTGGACATCGGGGAAAAAGCGCTCGACCGCCAGACTCACCGCCGTGACTTCCTGCACAAACTTTGCGCCCAGTAGCCCCGCCAGGGCCGACCCGCCGCTGCCAGTGATGAAGATCCGCGTGCTTCCATCTGTCAGTTTGAGTTGTGTTTCCAGGCTGCGCAAGGCAGACAAAACGGTTTCCGCCTGGCAGCTCTCATGCCGTGCATAGAGGCGGAACAACAGATCGTCCCCACCCTCCAAGCACGCAACTACCTTTACGGTCGTGGATCCGACATCAACACCAACGAGATGGAGCTTCCCTGCCTCGTGTCTGCTCATCGCACTCGCTCTACCTTGGTACCTCCAGCGCGCATCTATTCCATGTTCCCGCGCACGCCCTGGAAACCGTGTGCCGCCTGCCGCAGCAGCCAGCGGATTACGCGAGCATCGTTGTAACAGAACGCGAGGATGTGGTTAAGGGTGGAGAAGCAGGTGCTCTCGCAACTCTGCTTCATCACCTTGAGCTGGGAGGACTCCATCTTCGGATTCTCCACCGTGCCCCAGTCATGGGTTGCGGAATAGGTCGGGAAGCAGGGGGCCAGGGTTCCGTCAACGCGGACAATGAGACTACTCTGGCCGGCGCGGCATCCCCACCCGGTCATTTCGTGCTGGATGAAGGTCTTCATCTGATTCAGCCGCTCGACCGAATTCACCATCTGCCAGCCGGAGGTCTGTTTCTCCCCCAACCAATCAATCAACTCGCCGATGGGCCCATGATCCTCTTCGCGAATGAACACAGGATTGTCTTCGATACTCTGGAACTTCTGTTGCGCCATCATAGGCGTTTCGCAGATGTGGTAATCGGTCGCGATGCCGCTATCGTGTGCTAGTTCCGTGAGCTTCTGCACGTCTTCGAGGTTGTTGCGGCAGATGTTGATGTTTAGAAACACCGAAAATCCGTACTTGTATTGTTTGCGAATCAGGTACTCGAAGTTCTCGCGTATGGGCACAATTGCTTTCGGCAGGCCCGGCTTCTCGTCCCAGGCATCGACGGCAAGGTTGAAGGTTGCCACGCCCGCGTCGGCAAGACGGTCGATGAGGCCCGGCCGCATCAACCGCCCATTGGTAGGCAGATACACCCAGAAGCCCTTCTTGGCCGCATAGTAGACAATCTGGTGGGCGAAGTCGGGACGCAACAGTACCTCGCCGCCCATCAGCGCCAGCACCCGGCAAGTAGTGGTTTGCAGCCAGTCGATCGACCGCTTGGCGACTTCTTCCGTCATGCCCTTGACCTGGTTGTCGTAGGCCCAGCAGTACCCGCAATCCAGATTGCACTTCCACTCGTTGAACAGGTAGGCGATGAGCGGATGAAAATCTCCAGGAAGAAGGCGCGAGCGGAAATACGGGAACATCCAGCCGCGCATGGCATGATAGATCTCCCGGCCTTCCACTTGCGTTTGCCATCTTTTGGAAAATAGAGTTCATCGGGAGTGCGGAGCAATTCCGGCCGCTGCGGAAATACTGCGCGCGGAAGGTGGCCGTCAGCTCCTTCGGGAAGAGGAGGGAGCTGCGATCGGGTTCCCCTGGTCAACTCTTCGCTGGCGGAGGGGTCGAGACGCGAAGGAAAAGACGCGGACGTGAAGGACGGCAAGTCAGACATGGTTGGTCTCCTGTCGCGACGGCGTGACGGCGAGCGCGGCGCGGCGCGAGGAACGTTCATGGAAAGTTTTTCCCGTAGAGCTCGTACCGGAAGAGCGGCTCATCAATTGATTTACGTGAAGCACAAAATTCGCCGCGGTCGAGATGACGCCCGGTTGGCGCGGAATACGGTACAAGGGATTTCGCAACCACGAACGAGCCTGCACAAACGGACGAATTTCATCGAGCGAGTGGCGGCTTGCCGCAAGCGCCTCGGTGAATTCCTGCCGGGCCTTGCTTTTGGCGTCGGCCAACGCCATCTGCACCCGGCTGTAGGCGTGAATTTCCCCGTCCCCGCCGGTTTCGACCGAGAGGAAAAGCATCTCCGGCGTCTTCTCCATGAGCGCCGCCTGCACCGCGTCCGACTGCATGGAGGGCAGGCAGCCGAAAGGTTTCAGCGCCAGCACCATGTGGCTCTTCCGGTTGCGCGTGTAGTAAAGATTCTTGGCGACTTCCAGGTGGCCTTCGCCGCCGCGAAGCATGCTGCAATAGTGCAGGTCAGCGATGGCCGCCAATTTGGATTGTGGAATCAGCGGGGCGCTGAATCCGCCCAGTGCCGCGGCCAGGGAACTGTAGCGCTCACGGTAGATATACTCACCCAGCGAAAATAACGCTCGTTTTCCGGCGTTGCGGAGGCGCGCCGCGCTGGCGCGCAGGGGATGACTCCATGGTTGCTCGTAGACTGTCAATTGGCGGGCCACTGCCAAGCGCTGTTTGGCCTGGTAGAGAAGGTACATCGCCCAGGTGCTGATCGGCTCGATGGAGACCTCGGCGCCCTCCTGCTCCAGGAACTCAAACATGCGGAAGTTTCCATCACCTTCCGTCAACTGCGCCCAGAACTCTCCGATCACCTTCACCACCGGCTTCACTTGAAGACGATTGACCGCCATTCCGGAAAGAAGTTTCCGGCAATGTCCCAGCTCATTCTTGAGACTGCTTCCATACAGGGCCTCAGAGATTTTGAGAGTCGTGTTTGTCCACCGGAATACGGGCGACAAACGATGCCGGCGCAGGATTGCTCTGAGCCACGCCGGAGCTGATTCCGCCAGGTCGAAGTGGCGGGCATTCCTGAAGTAATCCGCCAAATGGCTGACCACGTCGGACAGCACGCGGTCGGCCTGGCCGGGGACCGATTCGTAGGCCCGGAGTTTTCGGTGCAGATCATTCAGCAGGTCGCCGAGGAGGAAAGCATGGAAGACGCCCATGTTGAAGTCCGCCGAAAACTCCAGTCCCGGCTGGCTGGAGGAGGCCTTGACCCCATGCTCCTGCACGAACAACATTACCCGGAAACCACGAAAGCCCGCCGCCGCAAGCGCCGCGCGAAACTCGCCTTCGTACATGCCATAGCGGCAGGGGCCGCCCGAACCCGCCGTGAAGAAAATATAATGGTGAACGATTTCATCGCGCGTCAATCCTCCCCGCTCCAACTCCCGCAAGTACTGGATCAGGCTGCCGGCGGTGAAGTAGACAGGATTGCAGAGATTGTTGCCGCAATACTCCTTGCCGATTTCGTGCGCCTCGCGATCAGGCTGGGGAAGGCATTCGCAGCGGTGCCCACTGTTTTGCAGCACCGCCTGAATCAGGCGTTCGTGCTTCCAGGTCAACCCACCCAGAAGAATCGTTACTTCAGCGCGTTGGTCCGCCGTAAAGGGAGCGTCGTCCACCCTGCGAAAATGTCGGATTCTCTTGTCGGGCATGATCGCGGATCCCATGGAACCAACTGGGGAATGCACGCGACGTGCCATTTCTAACTGTCCACAGAGAAAGAATGGCTTGTCCGGGGTGGCGCATTACCACCTCGGGCGCCACGCAATGGCTTGAGGATTGCATGTTCAATTCAGATCGTCTTCTGGTTACAGCAGACCGTCGACATCATCCTTGGAGGGTCGGCCCATTGTTCCCACTCTGCTTAGTATATTCTGATTTCCATAACCACGATTCCATGAGTGCGACATGCCGGCGCTCACTCTGGTACTTGCTGGTCACCCTCTTTCTTGGTTGCGGTCTACACTTCGCGGCGGTCCCCGCCTTCGGGGATACCCCCGTCAAGCAATTGTCAACTGAGGAAATTGTTGACAAGCTGTTGAGCACCAATGCCCGCCGCGCCGCGGCATTGCACGGATATCGCGGTCTGCGCACCTACGAAGTGGACTACACGGGCTTCCCTACCGGGCACAAGCACGCACGGATGACAGTTACGATGAACTACAAAGCCCCCCATCAGAGAACACTGAGCATCGTCAGCGAGGACGGATCGAAACTTCTGCTCAATCATGTATTGCACAAACTCATTCAGACCGAACTGGAAACAAATGGGAACAAGGAGCATGTCGATTCTGATCTCAGCCGTTCCAATTATCGATTCGAGTTGCTGGGAACAGAGACGAAGGATGGCAGAAACTGCTACGTCTTACAGGTCGTTCCAGTACGAGACAACAAACTCCTATACCGCGGAAGAATCTGGGTGGATGGGCAGGAGTACGCCGTGGTGCACATCGAAGCACAGCCCGCAAAATCCCCATCCTTCTGGATCAGCCAGACGCAGATTGAACACCAGTACACAAAGGTTGCAGACTTCTGGCTACCGGTGCAAAACCGCTCAACTTCGCGGGTTCGCTTCGGCGGAACAGCCCTCCTTACTATCGAATACAAGGATTACGAGGTCAATCCAGGCCAGCAGAATAGTGACCCGGTAACAAGTGAGTGACCGTGTTGTTCATGGGTGCAAGAGAACGCCTAACCTTGCCGCGAGAGTTATGGCAGTTCGAATGCTCGTAGAAGGACAACTGCGACGTGCAAACTGACCCCGCATGTTGCTCCCTCCCCCTACACGGCAGTTCGGCGCAGCTCCGAACTGCCGCTGTTCCACCACCGATCATAAGGTAACCTCCGCGCGAGGGTGATTGAGTCCCGAGATAACCTAGACGGAGCGATGACGGCATGTACACACCCCGTTCTGCGTCCTGAGAAATACCCTTTGTGGCAAAAGTGCCCTTCAAAGAGGATTCTCTTCGAGACGATTCTGAAAGGCTGGGTATAGAACACTGTCGAATCTATCGACACTCGTCGAATTATAAGTTGACATCTTCGACATTTTCGCGCCGGCGAGCCAGAAGTCCTATGAATCGAAAGGCAAATCGTGCTCAGTTTGTCCCATTTGGGAAGATTCACACCCGCAACACCCGAATCATCGAGTTGAGATCCAGCGTATGGCAAAGGTCGGTCGCTCCTGCTTCTAGCGCGGCAATCCACATCCGCTCATCCGGAGAACGGTAAGTACAGACAATTGTCAGATTGTGAAAATCTCGGGCCAACTGCCGGATTTCCTTCAATCAGGGTCACCGATTCCTAATCGAGCACAACGCTGTGCGTTTCCTGGCGCAGCAAAGTGCGGAAGCCCAGCGCGTTTCTAGATACGATGATCCGGCCGAGGCACAACTGAGGGTGGTCTGCTGATTTCTGCGCAACGCCGATGTCGCTATGGACGATGACAACCGTGCGCGATCGCATAGATAGTCTCCGTGCAACAGCCGTGAGCAAGTCGTGAAGAAAGGTTGACGAGCAGCAACACCCTGGGCGACGGCTGAATCCATCTATCGGTAATGTTCATCATGTCAGTTGCCCCAGTTGATGCACGGGCATGACTGTTGTCAAACCCACCTGTGTTCGTGTCCGACCCAATCCATCGCGAAAGAAGGTGATTCGCGAGACGTATGGCCGTCACTGTCAACGCTGGCGAGCAAGTGGCGATAGTTGTGGATAAGAATCGGCATCAGTTTTGGTCTCGCGAAGAGCGAACGTACGAGAAATTGATTAGGAGAGAGTTAACCAGTGTTGACAGCCAGGCACCCATTCCAATAGCGGTGGAAATGTTCACGAGCACTCGACTGAATCCATCAACTTCTTGCGGACACTGAACTCGTCTTCACGTTGCAAGTTCCGGAGCCGCAGCGGGTCGCCAAATCAAATTCAGTCTTGGTCAGAAGCTCCCGAGCATCAGCCGAAATCGGGCTCTTCCCGCCTCGTCAAAACTGAGCTGAAGACCTGTTGCACCGACTTGGGTTGGGAAGAATACTCCGAGCGAAGTGCTCTGATGCGTCGTCCAGCCTCGAGAGCCCATGTCGAACCTTCCCGCCTCATACCAAACTGCGAGGCCAGGATGGGCGGAGACATGAGGAATTGCCCGGCCGTAAAAGATGAGCCCCGAGCCAGCTGTCGCCAAGGTGTTCGCATGAAACTCCTGGTACCGAAACGCCGCCATATCGACTTGCTCACCAGCCATGAACTGGTCAAAATAGCCAAGCTTTCGACCGAAACTCGTGGCTGTATGATTCAGCGCAAACAGCGTAATGCCGTTGCTGATAGGTTGGAACGTACTAAGTTCGTTATGGAAAAACGGGTAATCCTGGGTCTGCCGGAAGACGTATCCGGCTGATCCCTCTGCCTTGGTCCCATGAGTCGGCAGACCACCGGAATCCTGGGTATTGATTATCCAGCGAGCTTCCGGGATTGTGAATCCTCCGCTTCGCGAGGCAACGCCGTCGACGACCACTGTCCGGTCGTATGAGTCATAGCCAGCCTGTGCACCGAGTCGGAGCTGTGCAAACCGCCAAGTGCCGACGCCGAAATAAAGCGCTCCGCCGAATCGGTCCCGCGTATCATTCTGCCGCACGGGACCCGTGTAGCTGTTGAAATGCGTCCTGGCGACGATGAACTGGGGAGCAACAAAAAACTCGCTACTCCCGAATGGTTTGAAGGCTTCGCCTTGGACTCCTGGGTCATAGCCGAGGTTATACGTGGCGAGAAGGCGTGCTTTGTAAGCATTCTTCGGGACCGTGATCGTCGATAACTTCACTCCGAATCGGGATGGCTCGCCGGGAGAGACAGCATACAGAGCAGATACGCGCACGAGCACCTGGTCATTCGGCCGCTCAGAGAACTTGACCGTGTAGCCGCCTTCTGCCGTGCCGACCTGCTGCCATGCGTAGGCTGCGCCGGGAACTGCTGTGGCTGCGACCATTCCCGAGAGGACCCTCTCAAGCTCATGCTCCGGCACAGCTTTGCCTGAGAGTTTGCGGTCAAGCTCAGTCTGTGCATTCCTTTCGAAAGATGCGCTTGGGCTGGAGACTGAAAGGACTCTGCCGCTCCGCTCGGAAGGGCGCATACGGTCGCGGCGCTGAGCGAGATACTCGTTCCACTCTTCAGGTGACAGCTCGAACCGCGCCAAATCGGCGGCGTGTGCCTGTGCAGCCCGGTAGCCGGCTTCAACGATATCTCTCCATCGCTGGTAATCGGTGGCGGAGAACTTTGCAGTATCGACCGAAATGACAAGATCAGCCTTTGCCAGGGAGCGCTGCTCATTTTTCGCAATGGCAAGCGAGACGGTCTGCCGCAAAACACTCGACAGCGATTTGAACTGTTCCGGTTTTGGCTTCGGCGTTTCAAGAGCAATCGCGATGACGGTTTGCGCTCCCATCTCGCGAACTGCATCCACAGGAAGGTTATCGAGGACCCCTCCATCAACGAGCACCATCTGATCAAGCTTCACGGGCGTGAATATTCCCGGTAAAGACATGGTAGCGCGCATGGCGACGGGAAGAGAGCCCTTATTGAGTACCACCGCGTCGCCACTGACAAGATCCGTTGCGACACAGCGAAACGGTGTTGGCAGCTCGTCGAAGTCGGATACGCTCGAGTAGGCCAGTGTCAGGTGGCTCAAGAGCAATGAAAGCGCTTCGCCAGAATTGAGGCCTGAAGGCAGTGAGAACCCTTTACCAAACCGCAGGGTCATGTTGCCGAACGTGCGGGCCCATTTCTGCTTGTCAACAATAGGTTGGTCGGCAAATGGCGTGCTGGGGTTCAGCAAAGCTTTCCAGTCCGCTTGCTCGACCACCGCGGTGATTTGCGATGAATCCATGCCGGCGGCATACAGGCCGCCGACCAGGCCGCCCATGCTTGTTCCGCCTATTTTGTCGATCGGAATGTGATGCTCTTCGAAATAGCGAATGACTCCAATATGGGCGAGTCCTAACGCACTGCCGCCGCTGAGCGCGATCCCAACCTGTGGCCGTTGAACGCGATGGCTGGCATCTGTCAAAGCAGTTGCCGGCAGCAGCAATTCCGCGACGAAACAGCACACCAGAAACAGAGATTGAATTCGCACGGCCACTCCTTAACAGTTCACTCACTACCATTTATCTGTAGGCAATCGACCTTGCTGGTGCCCGACGCGAGTAACTTCCGGCTAAACCCCCCAAACTGCAGCGGAGAGTGCGGTCCCGAACGTCATTGCAGCTAACCGATCTCTTTCTTGAGTTCTGCGATCACAAGCTCGTATGCGAGCTGCGCCTGCAGCTCTTCCGCTTCCTATGACACTCGTCGCGCGTCGATTCCGAGCTTCTTCATTCGGGAGATCAGAGTTGTACGAGGCAATCCCAGTCTCTCGGCCGCGCCATCGGCTCCAGCAACGCGTCCGTTAGTTGCCTTAAGAACTCTCAGGATTTCCTCTCGCTCACCTGACTCGCGGGTACCAGCGAGAGGAATCGCTCTTTTGCCGTGGGTTAACTCGTCCAACGGAACCTGAAGGATCGTGCCACGCGTCAGTATCACTGAGCGTTCAATAAAATTCTCCAGCTCCCGAATGTTTCCCGGCCAATCCCAAGCGATGAGCTTTTTCATCGTGGATGCGGGAATCGTCTGGATATCCTTACTCATGCGACGCCCGTATCTCTGCGCGAAGCTGCGTACCAGGAGCGGTATATCTTCTGGGCGCTCGCGTAGCGGCGGAATGCGGATAGGAAACACGTTCAGCCTGTAATACAAATCACTGCGGAATTCCCGGTCCTCGATCATCTTTTCCAGATCCCGGTTCGTGGCAGCCACCAGGCGAACGTTCGACCTTCTTCGTTCGAGTACTTCCCAAGCGTTCAAATTCCCGCTCCTGCAAGGCGCGGAGCAACTTTGGCTGGATCTCGGGGGGGATATCTCCAACCTCGTCCAGAAACAGTGTGCTTTGATCGGCAAGCTCAAGCCGTCCAATCTTCTGAGAAATCGCGCCGGTAAAGGCGCCCTTCTCGTGACCGAAGAGCTCGCTCTCCAGTAGGCCGGTGGGGATGGCAGCGCAGTTCAGCCGCACCAGCGTGTGGTCTTTGCGCCTGCTGCGATCATGGATGGTGCGTGCAATCAATTCCTTGCCTGTCCCTGTTTCGCCTAAAAGCAGAACCGTGGAGTCGCTGGGCGCGACGGTCTCCGCTAGTTGCAAAACGTGTCGAAGGGCTGCGCTCCGGCCCACAATTCCCTCGAAATCAGAATCCCCGCGGATTTCATCTTCCAGATACAGCTTCTCCTGCGCGAGCTTGTCTCTGAGGTCGGCGATTTCGCCATAGGCAAGCGCGTTTTCAACTGCGATGGCGATTTGCCCTGCAACTTGAATGAGAAAACCCGCATCGTCGTTGCTAAACGAGTTTTCGTGTGTACGTCCAAGGCTCAACAGGCCGAGTGCACGTCCCCGACTAACCAGCGGAACTAAACAATTGGACTTGATTCCTTCGCCCACGACTTTCTTATATGCCTCGGAGCTATACGCGGCCGGGTCGAGCCTGTTCTGGATGACCGGCTTGAGTGTCTCAAGAGCCACGGCAGGGAGTCCCTCACCAGATGAAATCACCAGTTCCTCGTGGAGTAGTCCCTTGCTCCCTGGGAAATCGAGTGCATAAAGACGAAACTTCTCGCCCCCCGACTCAAGCAGCGCAATGCCTACGCCGTCGCAGGCCATTACTTGGCGAACGCTCGCGGAGATTTCCCGTAGGAGCTCACGCAGGTCGAGGTTGGAAGTAATACGATTCGTGAGATCAAGCAGCAGTCTGAGGCGCGCATTCTTGTCCTCTAGTTCCGACTGCGTCCTGCGCAATACCTCGGAGTCGAGAACATTAGCGATGATCAGCGCTAAACCGTCCGCCAGCACTGAGAGAAACCGGAGGTCTTTTTCGGTATACGGATCGGGTTGGAGGCTGCCAATACCAAATACTCCCAAGCGCTGCTGAGGTGTGGTGAGAGGCAGGCGGCAGAAAGAACGAACCTCACTTCCACGTGCTCTCAGTGCATTTCTGACTCTGGGAAAGCGATCGTCGTCGTTCCAGTCAGCGATGATCAGCGGTTGCTGATTTTGATAGACCCACCAGGTCGCCGTCTCCTCGCTTACGATGTCTTGCGCGGGACTTTGGCCCGTCTCAGTTACCTGCCAGAGGATTTCGCTGGAACCGTCCTTATAGACGAGAGCATCGAGGAAATCAAAATCAAGGACGCGACGGAGTTCCCCGGCCAGGTCGCGCGCCAACTCTTCTGGCGTCCGAGAGGCCAGGGAGCCAGCCAAACGAGCCAAGAGCTCGTACCGCCTTGCATCATTACCTAGCGCGATTTGTGAATCCATGCCCATAAAAAACCCCGCGATGCGGCTGCCCGTTACGCCTTCCCTGACACCGGACATGGTTGCACATTCCAGATCTCAGCTGCGTATTCGCTGACCGTGCGGTCATTGGAGAACTTCCCCGAGCCAGCCACGTTCAAAATCGCCTTGCGCGCCCACTCGTCCGGGTCGGCAAACAACGCCCACATCAATCGCTGTCCCCAAGAGAAATATCGAGCGCGCGCGCAACAACTACAAAGTCGCTATCAGGCGGCACCAACTTCAGTTGTGCGATCGCCTGCTCAATGGCTACGAAATCAATGCGCGGCGGGTTAAGTGCCACCATCACTCCGTCCATATCCAATGAGAGCGCATGAACAGCGGCCGCACCAAACGTAACTCCCAGAATGCGATCAATCGCCGTAGGCGATCCGCCGCGCAATAGGTGTCCTAAAACCACGCAACGGCTCTCCTTCCCGGTGAGTTCCTGAAGTTGGGCTGTAACCATCTCGCCGATCCCGCCGAGTCGTTCGGCTCGACCGGTCTCGCGACTTCTGACAGTTACATCTCCGCCCAGGGGTTTTGCTCCTTCCGCAATCACCACGATGGAATAAGGTTTGCCTTCCTGGTGCTTGCGTCGAAGATCTGCTGCGACCTTCTCGATTTTGTATGGGATCTCCGGAATAAGGATCGCGTCCGCTCTTCCGGCTAACCCGGAATGGAGCGCGATCCATCCCACGTAGCGTCCCATGACTTCGACCACGATGACCCGCTGATGAGACATCGCCGTGCTATGGAGCCGGTCAATACACTCGGTGGCAAACGAGACAGCGGTATTGAAGCCAAATGTAAGAACAGTGGACTCAAGATCGTTGTCAATCGTTTTCGGCACACCGATGACACACAAGCCCTTCTTGTGCAACTTGTCTGCAATGCTGAGGCTACCATCGCCTCCGACGGCAATCAGCGCGTCAAGACGGTTCTTCCGAAAACATTCGATGAGTTCGTCGGAACGGTCTACTTCTTTGACCGTGCCGTCGGGCTGTTTCGTTTGGCGACAAAAAGGGTTGCCTCGGTTGGTCGTGCCTAAGATCGTCCCGCCCAGGTGAGATATCTCGCGAACCATAGAACGCCTAAGTTCAATCAGTCCGCCATCGGGATAGTTCTGTGGTTCCAGAAATCCGTCATAGCCGTCGCGAATACCGAAGATTTGCCAGCCGAGACCGCGCGCGGCATATACTGCGCCATGAAGAACTGCGTTCAGGCCAGGTGCGTCGCCGCCTCCAGTATTGATTGCCACTCGTCTTACCGCGTTTACCATGAGCTATTACCTCGTCATCCGTCCGAACCAACTCCGTTCAAGTGTTTCTTCACCGCGCCTTTTCGCGCATGCTCCCAGAGGCACAAGCAGCGGCAAGATGAACGTCGCGACTGTGAGCCCAACGAGTTCTTCTATGGAACCGGACATGGTTGCACATTCCAGATACTCAGCCGCGTATTCGTTGACCGTGCGGTCGCTGGAGAACTTCCCCGAGCCCGCCACGTTCAAAATGGCCTTGCGCGCCCACTCGTCCGGGTCTGCATATAATGCGCGCAGCCGCTCGTCTGCTTCGAGGTACGACTTCAGGTCCGCCAAGTGCATATAATGATCACCCTGCGTTAGCAACATGTCGCGCAATGGGGCGAATGCGCCCGATTCGTTGGCGCTGAAGTAGTCGGAGAATATCAAATCCAAGGCCTTGCGGGTCTCGGGTTCGTGCTCGTAATGCCAGTGCGGGTTGTACCACCCGCGGCTGCCTGTCACCTGCTCCGCCGTTAGGCCGAAGAAGAAGAAGTTCTCCTCGCCCGCCTCCGCGGCCATCTCGATCGTCGCGCCGTCGCATGTGCCAATTGTTACCGCGCCGTTCATCATAAATTTCATGTTGCTTGTGCCGCTGGCTTCATAGCCTGCCGTCGAAATCTGGTTTGAGACGTCGGCGGCGGGGATCAGGTGCTCTGCGACCGAGACGCAGTAGTCGGGCAGGAATACCACTTTAAGCCGCCCCTGCACTACGGGGTCGCCATCGATGGTGCCAGCCAGATTGTTAATGAATTTGATAATCACTTTGGCGAGCCGGTACGCAGGGGCAGCCTTGCCGGCGAACAAGAACGTCCTGGGATACATGTCCAGCCCGGGGTTCTCGCGTAGGCGGTTGTAAAGCACTACAATCCTGAGCGCGTTCAAGAGCTGACGTTTGTACTCATGGATGCGTTTAATTTGGCAATCGAAGATCGTATCCGGGTCAAGGATTAACCCCGTTGACCGCCGGAACCAATCACAAAGCTGTTGCTTGGCATGGCGCTTAGCCTTCCGGAAGTCGTCACGGAAGGCCTTGTCCGCCGTGAATGCTTTCAGCTTGCATAACTGGCTTAGGTCACTAATCCAACCCTCTCCAATCGCTTCGGTGATCACGCCAGAAAGCTCAGGATTTGACAGTAGCAGCCAGCGCCGAGGCGTAACTCCGTTGGTCTTGTTATTGAAACGCTCAGGAAGGATATCTGCCAGCTCTTTGAGCGTTGTCTCACGCAATAGTTTCGAGTGGATCGCAGCCACTCCATTGGTGCTGTGGGAACCCACGACCGCCAAGTTAGCCATGCGAATCTTCTTGCCTTCGATAAGGTTCACGCGCTGAAGGCGGTCGTCATCGCCCGGAAACCGCCGGCGAACATCACCGAGAAAGCGGCGATTGATTTCATAGATGATTTCGAGTTGCCTGGGCAGCATGTCTTGGAACCACTCCACCGGCCATTCTTCGAGCGCTTCGGGCAGCAAGGTGTGATTCGTGTACGCCAGCGTGTCCTGTGTGATATGCCAGGCTTCGTCCCATCCAAGGTGGGCCTGGTCAACCAGGATTCGCATGAGTTCCGGCACGGCCAGAGCCGGATGCGTATCGTTCATCTGGATCGCGACCTTCTCTGCAAACAAGCGCCAATCCGAGTTGCCGCGCTGGAAGCGGCGCACCGTATCTGCCAGCGAACACGCAACCAGAAAGTACTCCTGCATAAGACGTAATCCCTGACCCATGAGCCTTGAGTCATCGGGATAAAGGACCCGCGTTAGCGTTTCAGCCGAGAGGGTCTGGGTAAACGCCTCTACAAAGTCGCCGTGCGAGAACTCTTCAAAGTTGAAGTAGTCCGGCGCGGCCACGGCCCAGAGACGGAGCGTGTTGATCGCCGACCCGCCGTACCCGATTACAGGGCGGTCAAATGGGATGCCGATCATAGTTGATGGAAGGCCAGGTACAGGGCGCAGACTACCTCCGCTCAGTTCGAACGAGCAACCCAAGTTGACTTCCACCTTCTCGTTGGGGCGAGCCACTTCCCACGGGTCGGGAGAACGGAGCCAGTTGTCCGGCATTTCCTGTTGCCATCCGTTCCGGATTGATTGCCTGAACATGCCGTACTCATATCGCAGTCCATAACCCATGGCTGGGAGCTGCATGGTCGCGGCGGATTCGATGAAGCAGGCTGCCAAACGCCCGAGCCCACCGTTGCCCAGGCCTGCATCGGGCTCCTGCTCCAATATCTCAAGGAGGTCGAGTTTCTTATCCTCAATGACCTGGTTCGCCAGTGGAGCAAGCAGAAGATTCGTAACGTTGTTTGCGAGTGAGCGGCCGATGAGGAACTCCATCGAGAGGTAATAGAGCCGCTTAGGATTTTGCTGTTCGTAAGTCTTCTCTGTTAGGAGCCATCGCTGAGATAGAATGTCGCGCACTGACCGGGCAAGCGCCTCGAACCTGTCGCGCGCCGTTGCCGCTACCAAGTCGACGCTATTGTCAAACAGCAGGTGCCTTTCATAGAGGGCTTCGTCCGTTCCGGCAAACTGTACCGGACCGCACCCGTATTGAGTGTTAAGGAGTCTGGCGGCATCCGTCAATGCTTGCCGTTTCGCATCAGTGTTAGTGATCATGGTCGAGTCCTTCAACGATCCTGCAGGGATTGGCAACGGAGCCTCCACATCCCATCGGATCCGCTGGGATGATTCGCACACATCGAGAGTCGCGTAATCGGCGATACGAACGAACCAGTTTGCTCGCGACGTAAACGCACAGTCCAGTAAACGCTAGAGCAGCCAAGAACTTTTCCCGCTCTGGAAGCGTAGGCAGCCGCGCGGTTCAGGTCATTGCTGAAAACATAGCCGAGTCCGGCATACGCGCCCGAATAGAGGCTCGCGCCAGCTGCCTCAAGGGCCAGAAAATGGAGCCGACTCGTGCGGGATGCCCCGGCCATGGGAGGCACTACGGCATCCAGTCCCGGGACGAACTTGCAAAGCAAGAGTAGCGGAGGTCCATAACGGGCGAAGATTTCTTTCGCTCTGCGATCATGGGCGTCAGGGTCTCGCGCGGCGAGGCTGTGGACGAAATGTAAGACCTTGTCTCCCCGCCGCCGACCTGCCTCGTACCACACCCAGTCAGCCAGCACACAGGCAAGGACAGCAAGGAAGAGCGCTGGCGCGAAGCCAAAGTTCCCGTTCCTAGCGAGCGCCCCGGCTGCAAGCAGAAACAGAGGTCCGGGTACCGGGAAACCTATCTGGTGCGCGAATAACGCAGCGAACAGGACTGCGTAGCCGTGCTTTAGAACGAATTGGACGATAGCATTCATGAATTCACATCGTTGGGCGCCCGGTAAATCATCCGCGACTCCAGTCCGGCGAGGCTCTGCTTCAAGAAGCGGCAAGCGGCATTACTGAGATCACGGGTCAATTCGAGTTCTCCGAAATCGAAGTCACACTCTGCCGAACCTCGCGCGGCAGTATCTCAATGCGGCGAGCCCCATCGGTCATTACAAAGGGAAGCCCAAGGTTTAGCTGGTTGAGGAAGCGGTCTATGTGTTCCGCGTCCAGACAAAGCACGTCCACGCAGCGCTTCATGCTTCCGACTCCTTCGCCGGAGCGGCGGTTTCCCATTTGATCAGCTTCAAGTCCAACACAAAAATCGAATAAAGCACCGGCACAAGTAGTAGAGTGACGAAGGTCGCAATGGTCAGGCCGCCAATTTGCGCGTAGCAGAGCGGTTCCCAGAGCGGGCCGCCGTGCATGGCCAGCGGTACCAGTCCCAGCACGGTCGCTCCGACGGTGATCATTACAGGGCGCAAGCGCACGATACCCGCATCGAGTAGCGCTTCGCGCAACGGCTCTCCTCGTTCATGCGCTTCTTCGATGAAGTCGAACAGCACGATGACGTGACTGACGATCACTCCCACAAGACTCGCGACTCCCAGAAAGGCCATGAAGCCGAATGGCTGTCCCATGACCACCAGTGCCGCGAACGCGCCTGTCATTCCGTAGGGGATCGCCGCGAACACGAGCAGAGGCTTGATCGCACTGCGGAACTGGAGCACCAGGGCGATGTAGATGAGCATCACGGAAATCGCCATCACCGCGCTGAGCTGCTTAAAACCCTTCTGCTGCTCGTCGTATTCGCCACCGATCTCGAGGAAATAGCCGGGAGGAAGTTGTTTTTGAAACTCCTGAATCTTGGGCAACAGGGGGGTAAGCACCTGCGACGGCAACACGCCCGGGATCGGGAACGCCGACACCGTGACCGTACGGAATTGGTTGCGGCGCTTGATCTTTGGAATTGACATGTCAGTGGTGACTTGCGATACCTGTCGCAAAGGCACGCGCTGATTGCTGGTCATCGAGTACACATAGGTGTTTTGCACGTCAGATAGTCCAGCTCGCTCCTCCATGCGGAGGCGAACCGCGATGGGGATTTGCTTGTCTGCTTCCCTGTACGTTGAGACTGGCAATCCGCTCATCGCTGCCGCGGAAGACATTGCAACATCGAGATTCGTGACCCCGGAGAGATTCGCACGATCGGGATCAACCTTCAGCCGGACATTCATGGCCGGCTCTCCCCAGTCGTCGCGTACACGAGCCGCATTCGGCTGGGAGCGGAGGATGTTCTGCAGGTCATTGGAAAGCTGGTGCAGTACGGCGGTGTCCGCCCCCGAGACCCGTATCGAGATGGGAATGCCGACTGGTTTTCCAGTCTCGAGCTGTCGTACGTCGATGCGGGCTCCCGGGACGTCCCGGCTTAGAGCCGTCTGCAACGGTCCGACAAACTCATTGGTAAAGTGCTTGTCGGTCACTTCAACGATGATCTGCGCGTAGTTGAGCTGTTGCTGCTCAGGCTCGACCGAGAACCAGAACCGGGGACCGCCACCGCCGACAAAAGTTGTGAGCGATTTCAAAACATCCTTCTCATGATGTTCGTTTCCGAAGCGCTCGGCTTCTTGCCGGATGACGGCTTCTGCCCGTTGGGTAACCGTGTCTGTCGCACCGAGCGGAGCGTCCGGCGGGAGCCAGACATCCACGTACGACAGGTACGAGAGGTCCTTAGGGAAGTATTGCGGATGCAGCATTTTGAAGAACGCTCCGCCCAACACCAGGACGATGAGGGAGCCGGCGAAGACGCCCCAGCGGTGTCTTAGCGCGAAGTCGCCTACTTTATAGTAGAGACCCGGAAAACCATGGGTGCGTCGCTCCGACATCGGTGGCTCCGGATGCTTTGGCGGTCTGATCAGGTAGTACGCAATCAACGGGATGAACGTAAAGGACACGATGACGGAAGCGACCAACGTGCACGTCATCACGACCGGAAGACTGTACAGGAAGAAGTACACGTCGCCGGTCAACAGCAGAAACGGCAAGTACGCGACGATGTTGGTGATGGTCGCGAATACGATCGCCTTGGCCAGTTTGGTCGGCCCAAGCCAGGATGCCAGATCGCGCGGGGAGCCGGAGCCCAGTTCGCGCTTGATGGCGTCGCCCGCAACCACAGGCATGTCCACCAGCAAGCCGAGCGCGATGATCAAGGTCGCGATCGAGACCTGTTGAATATCGATGTGAAGAACGTGAATGATCCCGAAGCTCATCGCCAGCGTCAGCGGGATGGAAACAGCCATCAGCAGCGCCGCGCGCCAATCCCAAAAACCGATCAAGGCAACGATGACGACGAGGGCAATCGCCTCATAGAGGCTGCCCATCAACAACCTGACAAGTTCATGCACCTGCTTGGGCTGATCTGAGGTTCGCGACACAATAAGGTCAGCCGGCAGTTGCGGGCGCACGGTGGCAAGCGCCTTATCGACGGCTTCACCGAACTTGAATATCTGCTCACCCGAGCGCATCTGTACGGCCAGGGTAATGGCGCGGTTGCGATGCCAATTCCCCTTCGCATCGCGAGTGTCCATGTAGTTCAGGTAGCGTCTCGGCGATTGGTAATCACGCGACGTGTCCACAAGATCGCGCAGGTACACAGGCACGCCGGTCGGTGATGCACCGACGAGCACGTTGCCGATCTCTTTGGTGCTTTTAAATTCGGCGGTCGAGTCAATCAGCACATTTCGCGATTGGGTCTGGACGATTCCGCCGGGAGCCGTGACATTCCGCGCGTTCAGAATGTCCTTGATCTTCGTCGGCTGCAACTTGAAGGCGGCAAGCCGATCGTCGGAGTACTCTAGGGAAATTTGTTCCGGCAGAACACCTGCACGCTGCACCTTTGCTACCTCCGGCACACGTTGCAGGGTGCGCTGGAGCAGATCGGTATAGTCATCAAGCTGGCGATACGAATACCGGTCGCTGGCGACTTCTGTAATACGTTCCTTTGCGGATTGGGGATCGCGAATGAGGATCGGACCCCACGCATCTGGATGGAAGTCATATTCTTGCAGCCGCTTCTCAATGAACTGTTGGCCATAGGCACGAATCTCGCTGTCTGGCTTCGAAGTTGCAAAATCAATTCCGGAACAGTTCCCCACGGATATGGGACGGACATCCCGTCCGACACCATCCCGCTGCATCTGTGTGCCGAATATTGCAAAGGGCCGCTCAATCACGGCGGGCGAAACTGAGTCTGGGTAACAATAGAGAACAGTCACCCGTGCCTGCGTATCTCCTCGGCGCGCTTGCTCGATCGCATCCCGCACACCACGGGCACGCAACTCGATTTCCACGTCCGGAACGGGCGGGCTGGCTACGGTCAACATCAATGCCGCGGTGTCACCGAAGTCACTGATCCAGGTGATCGGTCCAGCGCCGTCGGGAAGATCGTTAATCTGATTGAGGCGCTGCCCGATGTCCTGGAATTCCTGTTGCGTGTTCTGGATGTTGTCGAGCAGACGAACCGTCACGACGGAGACGTTGTCCTGGGTTGTGGATTCCACCCGATCCACCTTGCTGTTGCCGGTTGCAGCTTGCTCGATCTTTCGCGTTACTAACTGCTCCACCTTGTCCGCTGAGATCCCCGGCCACGGGCAGATGGCAAGCGCAACGCGAACCGGGATGTCGGGGTCTTTCCGCTTGGGCATGTTCATGTACCCGAAGACACCCCAAATCAACGTGGCAACTAAAGCGACCCACGCGATCTGACGGTTGTGAGTGAAGAATCGCGCCAGATTCTTGCTGTTGTTAGCGTCTTCCGATTTCACTGAACTACCTCCACCCGCTGTCCGTCTTTCAGCAGATTCGCGCCGGTGGTGATGATCCGCTCACCCGCATTCAACCCACTTACCACGACTACGTCGGTTCCATTCACAGCGCCGATTTCCACACTGTGGAGACTCGCTATGTCTCCGGCGGCCGATTGTGAAATTACGAACACGCCGTATTTGCCATCATTCGCCTGCACAATCGCCGAGAGCGGAACCAGCAGAGACAGTCCCCGCTTATCGCTTGCCGTTTCGCTTTGCGCCCACTGCAAGGAACCAATCATGCCCACCTTGAGCAAGTGGTCGTGGTTCGGTATTGCGACCTCGACGTCGAAGTTGCGCGTCGTGGTGTCTGCTGCCGATGAGATACGGCTGATTCGTGCATGAAAAGTGCGCGATGGAAACGCCTCGATGGCGACGTCAACCGGTTGCCCTACCTTGATGGCCCGCACAGCCGTATCAGGCACGCCGATTACGATCTTCACAACATCGGTGCTAGCGAGTGCGAATGCCGGCGCTCCCGGTCCTACGAAGGCTCCGAGTTCTACGGATTTCTTCACAATGTCGCCGGAGAACGGAGCGACGAGAGTGGTATCGCCTAAGGAAACTTGTGCCTCCGCCGTCTGTGCCTGAGCCACTCGCAGTTGTGCCTGAGTCCCGTCGTGTTGTGCGCGCGCCGCCTCGAACTCGGGCTTCGTCAGGCTCTGAGCTTCGTAGAGGCGCGAGGCACGATCAAAGTCAAGCTGCGCCTTGACTGCGGCGGCTTTCGCGGCCTCCGCCTCCGATGTCGCCTGGTGCACCCTGTCCGCATACTCAGTCGCGCGGATGTGGGCGAGAGGGGCCCCTTTGCTCACGCTGTCGCCTTCCGCGATATCGCGAATGGCGCCGTCGGCGCGCACCTGCTTGAGAGAAGTAACGTATCCGGGAATACGAAACGCCAGCGCAACCTGCGCATAGGGCGTCACGACAGCCGAAAAACGCAGTCCGTCGCTGACGCTCGAAGCGGCCTGGATCGTCTCTACGTGGACGCCTTGCGGTGGTTGCTCGAGCGGCTTGTTGGAATGGCAGCTGGCCATGAACATCGACGCCGCCAAGATGGTTGCGAGAGTGTTTCTCATGATTATTCTTCCCCCATCGCGCGGCGAAGATCTGCCAGCGCGCCCCAATAGGACGAGAGTGCCTGTTGATACTGGTAATCCGCTTCCGACATACGAGCTTGCGCCTCAAGCAAGTCTCTTATGAGTGCCGCCTGTTCCTTGTACTTGGTGTTCACCTCGCGCAGCCGCTCGGTGCTGGCATCGTGCTGGGTCCGCGTGACCCTAAGAAGCAGTGAGGCCTCATGCCACCTGCGATACTTCATTCCGACTTCGACTGCGATCTGCGACTCGGTTTCCGCGATGCCATTCCGCGCCTGTTCGACGGTCTTCGTCTTTTCGGCGACCGTATAGTGGCGACGCCCCCAATCGAATGGCTCCCAGCTGAAAAAAAATCCTGCGACACCGACGTTACCTGGAACAAACGAAACGTTATTCATTCCGAGATAACGAACGGAGACGCTGAGGTCGGGAATGTACTCCGCTTTGGCGATGCGGCGGTCGTACTCGGCTTGCTTCTGTTTGAGCTGCGCTTGCTTAATCTCGGGCCGGCTCCGCTGCGCGCGCTCTCTTGCAACCTGCAGAGGGAGGTCCTCGGCCGCCGTTTCAGGCATCAAGTCAACCCGGAAAACTGTCGCCAGATCGCGCCCTAGGAGTTGGTTCAAGTGTTCGCGCTGGGTCGCAACTCCGTTCTCTGCAACCGACAGGTCATATTGAGCCTTCGCCAGCCGGGCGTTGACTTCCAGGGCATCGGCCCGCAGCACGGTCTGTTCTACCTGGTACTTCGCGGTGACGCGCCGCGCTTCTTCCAGCGTCTTCACAGCCTCGCGCGCCGCCTCCACCCCGGCCTCTGTCGCGACCAGATTGAAGTACGCGTTTCGAACCTCGGAGGCGATCTTCTGACGCTGGGCGCAAACATCTTGGTGCGAGATGTCGCGTGCAAGTTCGGTGGCGCGAATCGCAAGGTGAATCTTGTACTGCTGCGATATGGGTTCATCGAAGGCCGCCGTGGTGTTGGTCACAAACTGTGCCGGGGTATGGACCTTGCTGTTCGTCGACGGTAGCGGACCCGTGCCCGGGTAGGTGCCGAACGTACCCGCGGGGATCGTGAAATCGAATGGCTGCAGCAGTTCGCCGCCCAGGACGGCAAACTGGAACTGCGGCAGGCGCCGGCTCCGCGCCGTGTCCACCCGGAAGTCGAACTTTCGCTCTTCCAGCCACGAGTTCTTCACCAGACGGTTGCTCTCCAAGGCGAGGGAGACAGCATCATCGAGCGTGAGCAGAGGAACCTGCGTATCCTCGCTCGCCGGTTGCGGTTGAGCGAGCAATGTGGACGGAAACACAACCGCGAATGCGAAGAGAATCAAAAATAAGTGGTTGAGCTTCATATTGTTACCCCGCCGATTCATCCCTTTGCCCCATGCCGTCTAAACATCATGATCAGGATCTTGCCTGTGCCCTGCTCCGTCGATCCCTGCTCCACGTTTCTGACGTTGTTGATGGCAGACATAGTGAGGCCGTGGACGGCTGACGACCCGAGCAGAGATGCAGCCGTCGAGTTTGCTTTCCGCGTGCGGGAAAATGCTCTGCGAGAATCTTCCGCACCGGAGTATTTGTTTGCTTCGCTGTTCGCGACCCGCTTTCTCATGAAAAAGGTCATTTCTCTGACTCCTGAAAGGGCTTCCGTCCTCTGTGAGCGAGCTGCCACAACACCTGCTTTGCGAACACGCCGCAGCCGCGGAACTTTATGCCTTCATTCATCAGGGCAATCAGTGCGTTTTCGCCCTCCTGGTTGATGGCCGTTAGGTTCACCAACTCGACAAGAAGTTCACGGCCGTCCAAGCCCTCCCGGGCGTCGTAGCATGCGCTCACAAGTTCAGCCGACCACGGGGCGATGAGCATGCCTTCCACGAGCAACCGCCGCTTGTTACGGACCTCAACAATCGAAATCTTCAACATGCCTTTCCCTCTACGCGGGGAATAAGGGCAAGGCACATGCCAAATATGCAGGCCCGTAACTTGATGAATTTTCAGGGTGCTGTCGAAAGTAGTGGTGTCAAAAGTCGAAACTGTCGAAGGCAGGTTTGACAGCTATACGGGTAGAGATCATCGGGAGAAGTGAGCCAACTGCCCTTATGAGGCGACCTGGACATTAACGCGGACGCTGCAGCAAAGGATAGCGCAGCCAGCCGGTTCAGGCGTACTGCCGCGGGTCTATGCCGAGCTTCTTCATGCGGGAGATGAGGGTAGTGCGGTTAATGCCCATGCGAGCGGCAGCCCCGTCGGCGCCACCAACCCGGCCCTTGCTTTCGGTCAGCGCGCCCACAATTTCTTCGCGCTGTTTCTTGGCATATTCGTCGGCAAAATCTTTCTTGCCGTTTAGAGCACTGATCGTTTCTTTCACGATTCTGGCGATGTCGCCCTGCACTGGCGCCATGTTCCGCGCAGGTTCCTCTCCTCTTGGTTTTCGAAGTTCGCCAAGCGGTGCGTCGAGTGCCTTGCCGCGCGTAAGAATCACGGCACGCTCGATGAAATTCTCCAATTCCCGAATATTTCCCGGCCACTCCCAGGCGGTCAACCCCTTCATCACCGCCGCAGGAATCGTCTCGATTTTTCTTTGCATTTGCTTCGCAAACTTCTGGACGAAGTAACTGACCAGCAGGGGAATATCTTCTTTACGTTCCCGAAGTGGAGGAATCCGAATGGGAAATACATTCAGGCGGTAGTACAGGTCGCTGCGGAACTCGCGGTCAGCAATCATCTTTTCCAAATCGCGGTTGGTCGCCGCGATTAGCCGAACGTTTACCTTGCGAGTGTGAGTACCGCCCAGACGTTCAAATTCCCGCTCCTGCAACGCACGTAGCAGCTTCGGTTGAATCTCAGTAGGAATGTCGCCAACTTCGTCCAGGAACAGCGTGCCCTGATCCGCCAGTTCCATCCGCCCGACCTTTTGGCTGACTGCGCCCGTGAACGCGCCCTTTTCGTGCCCGAACAATTCGCTCTCGAGTAGTCCCGTAGGAATGGCGGCGCAATTAAGCTTTACAAATGTTCGGTCCCTACGACGGCTGCGATCGTGAATCGCCCGGGCGATTAGCTCTTTCCCGGTTCCGGTCTCGCCCAAAAGCAGGACCGTGGAATCGTTTGGAGCGACGGTCTCAACGAGTTCCAGAGCATGGTTTAGCGCCGGGCTGCTCCCCACGATCTGCTCAAAATACATCTCGCTGCGAATTTCTTCTTCAAGATAGACCTTCTCTTGCGCGAGCTTGTCTTTCAATTCGGAAATCTCGTCGTAAGCCAACGCGTTTTCGATGGCAATCGCGATCTGCCCTGCGGCCTGACTGAGGAAGTTGACATCCTCCGGGCTAAAAGAACGCTCGGTCACCCGCGCGAGCGCCAGAGTCCCGAGCGCGCGGCCACGATTCGCGAGCGGAATGACGCAAAAATTCTGTATGCCCTCAGCGAGAATTATTTCGTAGTATCTCGCGCCGGCGTCAGGTGCATCGGCCATGGTTCCGATCACCGGCTTCAACGTCTCAAACGCCCGCTTTCCGGGATCGTTTGAACCGGGAGAGACAATCAGCTCTTCGTTAACATGTCCCTTGCCGCCCGGAAAATCCAGCGCATAGACCCTAAAAGTTCCCGCTTCCTCTCCAGGCAGCGAAATTCCTGCAACATCACAGTCCATGACCTCTCGAATGTTGGCGGCAATGGCACGCAGAAGATCGCGAAGTTTGAGGCTCGAGGTGATTCGACTGGTCAAATTCAGCAGCAACTGAAGCCTCTCGGTTTGCTGCTGCGCCCGCCTGAGATTAAGACCGTCATCAATCGCGAAGGCAACGACACGTGCGATCACTTGCAAGAAGGCCACATCATCAGTGCTGTAGGTAATGCCTCGGGCGCTAGCGATACCTAACGCACCCAATCGGCGGTGTGGCGTCGCCAGCGGAACGCGTATGACTGAGCCGATACTTCCCGCATCCACACCCAACGCTGCGCCCGACTTCTTCAGCGTCGAAAAACGTTCATCTGTATTCCAATCCCGGATGTGGAGCGGTTCCTGGCTGTTGTAAACGTTCCATTCCGGCAGTTCTTCTATTGGCAAATCCGGAAAAGGCATTGAACCTTTGCCCCACGCGTGCCATTCGATTTCATTGGACTTCTCCCTGAAGATGACCACATCGAGCTGGTCGAAGGAAAGGAAATCGATCAGTTGACCTGCCAGAATCGTCGCCAACTCCTGTGGGTCGTTACATGCAGGAATTGCCTCGCTGATGCGAAGCACGGCTGCGTGGCGCCGCGAGCTGTCTTCCGGCCTATGCACATCTCCGTTCATACCGTTCTTCGGGGAAAGCCGAACAGCCTGATCATCAGGACAGTTTACCTCAAGAGAGATGATGATTCATCCCGACCGGCGCTTGCGGTTCTAACGCCAAGTTCGCTGCAGCCCCGTGCGAGATTGTTCATAATTACACAAGACGGCGTTTTCCGATGACTTGTTATCAGCAACTTGCGAAGGGGCTTGCGGACCCTCTTCCCGGCTGGTTTGGTCCACCAGCAACTCCTCTGAGGCCATACAGCGCAAGAATCCAAGGAATGGCGCCGGTACGCAGATTCAGGTATCCAGTAGTGAAATACTTTGGTCGCGCGGGCTATCACAGGTTGTACACTTGACGGCGCAATGAGACTCGGAACGTCAGTCACGCTGGCGAGTGGCGCACCAATCCGGACGGCGAAGATTCTGGACCGCCGGTTGTTTCGGCTGGTTCTGATCGTGCTTGTTGTGGCCTGTGGCTTGGCAATGGCGGGAACAGCCGCGCCCGGAGATATGCGGATTATCCATGAATCCTGGACATTCAGACAGGGCGCACCAGAGGCAGTTGAGGCTCTGGCGCAGACGACTGACGGTTACCTGTGGCTGGGAACTCCATCTGGACTGTATCGTTTCGACGGTGTTCGCTTCGAACTTTTCCGCTCGCAGTTTGGCGATCAGCTTCAGTCGACAAATGTTTCGGCATTGTTTGCTCCTGCTAGTGGCGGACTTTGGGTCGGCTACCGTTTCGGAGCCTTCAGCTTTATAAACAATGGCAAAGTTACAAACTGCATTGATCTTCCTGCCCCTACGGGAAGTGTTCAAGGGTTCGCTCAGGACCGGCATGGGATTTTGTGGGCTGCTACATACAGTGGCGTGTGGCGATTCGATGGCACGCTGTGGCAGCAGAATCCGAATGGGTGGGATCCGCAACTGAGACAAGTTGCTCAGGTTGGGTTTGATCGAGCGGGCATTCTTTGGGTTCTAACGGACAACACCAGTCGGGAGTATGGGCGGGAGCTCTTCTATCTTCTGCCGGACGGGAGGCAGTTTCGAAAGGCAGGAAAAAATCTCTTTGTTCAAAGCTTCACATGGGATGCCGATTACAACGTTGTGACCACCCATGAAGAAAGACCGCTCGAGTCAGGGTCCAGTATCGAGTTGGAAGGGTCGCTTCCTGCGTATCCAATCCTAAGAAAGAACTCTGAGCAGATTGTTGACCGTACGAACGGCGTCTGGTTCCTCTCCACAGATCCTTTCGTGTTACGTCATCCTACAGGCGAAGCGCTGGCAGCTATGTTCGGCAAGGTCTCACGGCACAATTCGCAAGTCTATGACATCAATCCGTACCGCTACGCTAGGCTGGTAGATCGCGAGGGCAGCATCTGGATCGGAGATCCCAGTGGTGTTCACCGTTTCTCTTATAGTCCCCTGATGGAGCCGGAGCTCCCCAAAGCGGACGGGCCGCATTTCACGGTAGCGCCTGATGAAGGGGTGGTGGTATGGATCAGCGCTGGAAACGGGAATGGATCATCAAGTCTTTATCGCCTGGTTAACGGGAAAAAGGAATATCAGATTTCACAGGCGGGAGTGACGAATTTCGCGTACCGGGCGCTTGATAGGACATTGTGGTTCGGCGGCGAAGGGGGTCTCTGGCATATGGTCAATGGCCGTCTCGCCCGAGTTGATCTCCCACCGGAGATGGCTGACAAGGCGGCGAACCTCGTTACGACTACGCAAGACCGAGCAGGAGCATTGTGGGTATCATTCGGACCTCCTGGGCTTTATCAATTCAAGGACGGCGTTTGGGCGAGAGATGGAGGACGAAGTGACCTCCCAAAGTTCGGAGTACTGATTGCCTTCACGGACAGCCAGGGACGCGTCTGGTTTGGCTCCACAAGGAATCGATTAGCGTTGATTAATGGAGATCGGGTACAGGAATTCGGTCCAAAGGACGCCGTCCAAGTAGGTAATATCACAGCGATCTATGGACGAGGATCGGAGATTTGGATCGGCGGCGAATTTGGCCTGCAGCAGTTCGAGCACGGGCGATTTCGTATCATCCATTCTGTAGATAAAGCATCTCTGCGAGGAATCTCCGGAATCGTGGAAACCGCCAATGGGGACCTGTGGCTGAATGGCTTGGGAGGAATCATCTCACGTCGCGCCGGGCAGAAGTCCTAGAGGCACTCAGAAACTCGGCTCATGAGGTCAGCGGGGAGCGCTTTGACAGACGCGAAGGACTTCCGGGGCTTCCGTCACAGCTCACAAGGATGCCCACAGCTATCGAAGGCACTGATGGGCGGCTATGGTTCACTGTGAACAACGGTGTCGTGTGGCTCGATCCCACTCGAACGTCAAACAAGGTCACGCCGCCTCCGGTTTCGATTCAGTCGGTTTCAGCCGATGATAAAGGCTATGCACTGGGTCAACCACTGAGGCTCCCGGCACATACCTCCAACGTGCAGATCAGCTATGCGGACGTGAGCCTCTTGAATCCAGAGGCGATTCGTTTTCGCTACAAGATGCGAGGCAACTGGAACGCGGTCGGGAGCTCCACCTCTGTCAACTACCGAAATCTTCCTCCTGGTTCGTACCACTTCGTGGTGAATGCCAGCGACACCAATGGGGCGTGGACAGACAATACTGCAATCGTAGACTTCACTATTTTGCCTGCCTTCTATCAAACAGGGTGGTTCCGCGCGCTGTGTATGGTAGCTTTCGTCGCGTTGCTTTGGGCGGCTTACTCCGTGCGTGTCCGGCAACTGCATCGTCAGTTCGAACTGACGCTGGATGCACGCGTCGGCGAGCGCACACGGATCGCGCGCGAGCTTCACGATACACTGCTGCAAAGCGCCCACGGTGTGCTGCTCCGGTTCCAAACCGTCTCCCAGTTGCTGCCAGGGCGTCCGGCGGAGGCGAAGGAGAAGTTGGATAGCGTGATCGACCGGACCGCGGAATTCATTACCGAAGCTCGGGATCAGGTGCAGGGATTGCGCGCTTCCACGGTCCAAAGCAACGATCTCGCACTGGCCATAAGCACCATCGGAGAAGAACTCGCAACCAACTCACCCAACCACCCATCTGCAGCATTCCGTGTAGCGGTGGAAGGCGAGGCGCGGAATCTACATCCCATCCTTCGTGATGAGATCTACAAAGATTGCTGCCGAAGCGCTGCGGAACGCCTTTCAGCATGCCCAGGCACTGCATGTCGAGGTTGAAATCCGCTATGACAATGAGCAATTCCGATTGCGTGTACGGGACGATGGAAAGGGCATCGATCCAGCGGTTCTCTCCGGGCAGGGCACTGGTGGACACTATGGTCTGCACGGTATGCGGGAACGCGCCACACTGATTGACGGCAAATTGACGGTGTGGAGTGCCGTCAATGCGGGTACGGAAGTGGAATTACGTGTTCCTGGCCGCACCGCCTACATAACGGAGAAAGGTTCCTGGTTTTCAAGAAAGTTTGCCCGGAAGATGAAGGCTTGAAGTAGGATATCGCTCATGAGCGGCGACAGCTCGCGAATCCGGATCCTCGTGGTCGATGATCATCCAGTCGTGCGCGAAGGGATCGCCGGTTTGGTTGGCGTGCAGCCGGATATGATCGTAGTAGGTGAAGCGTCCAACGGTCGTGAAGCTATTCAGCAGTTCCGGGTGCACCATCCGGACGTTACGCTGATGGACTTGCAAATGCCGGAAATGAATGGCCTCGACGCGCTCATTGCGATTCGCAATGAATTTCCAGATGCAAGGGTTATCGTGCTTACGACCTATACGGGTGATGTGCAAATTCTCCGCGCGCTCAAGGCCGGTGCGCATGCTTACCTACTAAAGAATACGTTGCACAAGGAATTACTGGAGACCATCCGAGCAGTGCATGCTGGAAAGAAGAGCCTTTCGCCAGAGGCCTCGTACCAAATTGCCGAACATGCGACTGATGACCGACTGACTCCAGCAGAAGTCGCTGTGCTGCGACTGATTGCTGCTGGGAATGCGAACAAGCAAATTGCGGATCAGCTCTCAATCACCGAAGAAACCGTCAAGAGCCGAGTCAAGTGCATCCTTTCCAAATTGGGCGCCAACGATCGAACCCACGCCGCAATGATCGGCCTCAAGAGAGGAATCATCGAGCTGTAATTTCACCGAGCTTGTCTCCTCACCCGCTGATGTTTGTAAGAAACTCTAAAGAGTGACGATCAAAACCCTTTTTGGGGTTTCGCATTTTCTCCGCGATGCCAGACCCTATAGGTCGGTTCAAAAGGGTACGTCAGTGCGACGTTTATATTCCACATTCGCTGGCGGTTGGCCTGGCTCAGGTTTGCTTCTCATGCGCCTGGTTGCCGGCTCCGCACTGGTTGTGCGCGCGGGCTTGGTGTTGGCGAGCGACGCGCCCATAAGCACGAACATAACGGCCCTGTTTCTGGCGGGATCCGGAATTCTTCTAATCCCCGGGCTATGGACGCCCATCGCGGGAACCTTGGTTGCTCTGGTCGAAATATGGCAGGTTCTGGCGCTAGCTGGGGACCTATGGGTTTCCCTCTTGCTGGGAACCATCGGTGGCGCTCTCGCAATGTTAGGACCGGGTATGTGGTCAATTGATGCTCGCATCTTCGGCTGGAAGCGCGTCGAACCACCACCTGGCAAGAGTAGTTCAAAGTCTGCGTAAGACACTCGCCCAACAACCAAATTTCTTGGCTCAAAAGAAGGCTGCTATTTGCCTCGCAAGAGTCTGCGAGTTGCCCCGAGTTGGGGTCGCCGCAAACGCAGCTTGTTGAAACAATGCTCGCAATACTAGAGGCCGAAACGGAGTGAGGTTGGGGAGGAAGCCATGGCGCAAGCAACGGTTGCATTGACAGACCCCGGCCGCCTTACAGGAGCGAGTCTTCCCACACTGGGCGGGTTTGAAGGCCGGCGGCCGTATCTGGAATCAGAAGCCAGCTCTGATTACTGCTTCGAAGGAACCATCGGCAAAAGTCTGGCTATTCAGGAGGTGCTCAAGCAAGCCTCCATCGTTGCACCGACGGCTTCCACCGTGCTGATTTACGGGGAGACGGGTACGGGGAAGGAACTGATTGCACGCGCCATTCACAACCTCAGTTCCCGGCGCAATCGCACCTTCGTGCGCATGAACTGTGCCGCTATTCCCTCGGGCCTGTTAGAGAGCGACCTGTTTGGGCACGAAAAAGGAGCCTTCACTGGCGCCCTGATGCAGAAAAAGGGCAGATTTGAACTCGCCGACGGGGGCTCGCTGTTTCTGGATGAGATCGGGGACATCAGCCTGGAACTGCAGCCGAAGTTGTTGCGGGCGGTGCAGGAGCGGGAATTCGAACGCCTGGGAAGCGCCAGAACCATAGGTGTCGATGTGCGGATGATTGCGGCCACACATCGCGATTTGTCGGCTATGATCCGCGATAATCAGTTTCGCGAGGACCTTTTTTATAGGCTGAATGTCTTTCCGATTAAAATCCCGCCGCTCCGCGACAGGCGCGAAGATATTCCACTCCTAGTCCGCTTTTTTGTGTCGCGCCTCTCCCGCCGTATGCAAAAAAGCATCCGATCAATCCCGGAAGAGGCCATGAAGGCTCTGTTGAACGCCGATTGGCCAGGCAATGTCCGCGAGCTGGAGAACTTCGTTGAGCGTTGTGTGATTCTCACGCAATCGGACGAATTGAATGTGCCACGCGCAGAACTGAAATGCTCAGACCGCACCGTGCTTACAGTCGCGTTGTCGTTCCAGCAAGCCGAGCGACAAGCCGAGCGGCAGCTAATCATCGATGCTTTGAAAAGCACGTCCGGAAAACTAGGCGGAAATGGCGGCGCGGCAGAGCGCCTTGGGCGTAAGAGAACTACGCTCATATCCAGGATGCACAGTCTAAATATCACTCGCGCTGATTATTCGGCTAGCCGATGGTCAAGCAGCGTTGCAACCACGAAATGAGGTTAGAGCGTGTTTCAAAAACACCTCCGGAGCGTAGTCCAGAAGCAGGCTAGAGCGAAACCATGATTAATGTGTCCCGTATCCGCAGTGGCGGAACCAAGCGGCTGCGTTGTCGGCGGTGATCGTTTTCAGGGCCTCGGTGACGGCTTGGTCCAGCGCTTCGGCGGTGCGAGCTTTGGCGGTTCGTAAGAACTGCTTGAACTTGGACCATGCTTTTTCGATGGGGTTCAGGTCCGGCGAGTAGGGCGGCAGATAGATCAGCCGTGCGCCGCAGACGGTAATCGACGCTTCGATTCCTTGAACCTTGTGGGCCGACAGATTGTCCAGGATGACCACGTCGCCGGGCCGCAGTTTCGGACATAACACCTGTTCGATATAGGCGGCAAAGACGTCGGCATCGGTGGCCGCTTCGATGGTCATGGCGGCGACGATGCCGCGCAGGCTCATGGCACCCAGCGTGGTCAGCACGTTCCAGTGGCCTTGCGGCGCGGCTTCGGCAATGCGCTCGCCCTTCGGCGCTCGTCCCCACGGCCGCGTCATCTGCGTGGTCACTCCGCTTTCGTCGAGGAAAATCAGCCTTTCCGGCGGGATCGTGGCGATGGTGGCGAGGAATTCTTCGCGCCGCTGGCGGTTGGCTTCGCGGTCGCGCTCGGCGGCGTGGAGGGATTTTTTTTACGCCGCAACCCCATCGCCCGCAAGACCTGCCCAATCCGGCTTTTGCAGACGCAAACCCCGGCCTCGCCGAGCCGGTCGCGCAACTCCACCTCGGTCAAGTCCGGCTGCAGGCGGAGCCAGCCGCGCAGCTTCTCCTGGGCAGCGGAATCGATCCGGCTCACCGGACCGTGACGCAACTGCGCAGGCCGCTCTTTCTGCCCGGTCAGCAGTTGTTGCCGACGAATCTTCTTGCTGTACCCGAAACTGACCCGGAACTGTTGCGCCAACTCCCGCAGACTGCTGTCGCCTACCTCATAGGATTCCAATAGCTTGCAGCGCAAATCATCAGAATAAGCCTGTGCCATTCGTTCGCCGTCGCGGAGATCGCCAACTCAATTCTACTCACCCCCACAACTATGGATATAACAACCCTGGTTCCGCTCTAGGTAGAAGAAGGCGTAGTAGGTGGAGAGCAGATGTTCATGACCAACCAGCAATCGGCGGAATTGTCCGAGCCAGGCGTTGGTGCGCTCCACAATCCAGCGGCGGAGATATCGTCGCAGTTTCCGCCCATCTTCGTCGCGCCTCTCCCTGTTGTCCTCCCGATACGGCACAATCAGGTCGATGCCGCGTTTGTTCAACCGCCGACGCAGCGGGTCGCTGAGTGCTCAATTTGGAGGATAGCTGGCATTCATGCCTCTAAGTTCTTCGACTCGCGAAGTCCGCACTTCTTCAGGAGGAACATCGCAGGGCACCAGTTGGTGAAGGCCGACTGGAAGAGGTTGAGCCCGACGAAGGCGGTCAACCAATACCAGTAGTGGTTCACGGTCATGCCAAGGGTGACCGACAACAGTATGAATAACCCTGCCATCAATCTCAGTCCACGTTCAACAGTCATTGCGCTATCTCCTTTTCGCGTTCGATCGTTGAAACAGTGTCCTTTGGGCCTGAGTTCTGGACTCCACCATGTAGTAGAGAATCTGGAACCGCCATACGCGAAAGCAGGGTTGACGCCACTTCGCCCGCCATGAGCGAAAGCGCCAGTCCCTGAAAGATCGGGTCGGAGAGGATGACGCTTGCGCTCCACCACGACCGCGGCGGCCGTCAGCAGCATGGGGCGGAAGCGCACCGCACCGGCATCCACCACCGCATCGGCCAGCGCCATTCCCTGGCGGCGGCGGAGTTCGATGAAGTCGACGAGAATGATCGAGTTGCGCACGATGATGCCCGCGCCGGCAATGAAGCCGATCATGGATGTTGCAGTAAAGAATGCGCCCATCATCGCGTGCGCCGGCAGAATTCCGACCAGCGTCAGCGGAATGGGCGCCATGATCACCAGCGGCACGATGAAGGAGCGGAACCAGCCCACCACCAGCACATAGATCAGCAGCAGCGCCATGCCGAAGGCGATGCCGAGATCGCGAAAGACCTCGATGGTGATGTGCCACTCGCCATCCCACTTCATCGCGTAGCGGTCGGTGGAATCAGGCTGCACTGCGTTGTAGCGCTCGAGCGCGTAGCCTGCCGGGAGTTTCAAGCGGTCGAGCGCCTCGTTCATCTTGAAGATGGCATATACCGGGCTCTCCGCCGCTCCCGCAACATCGCCGGTCACGTACACCACCCGCTTCATGTTCTTGTGGTAGATGCTGGGCTCAAGCGTTGTTGTCCGCGTGTGTGTGATCTCCCGCAGCGAGACCAGCGAGCCATCGGCCGCGGTCAGTTTGGTGCTCTCCAGCGCATCGAGCGACGAGCGGTCGGCGCGGGTCATGCGAACCGTGACCGGAATGTCTTCGCGCGATGTCTGCGAGTGCAGAAGCCCGGCGTCAGTCCCCTGTCAGCACCGTCGTGCAGCGCATTGCTCACCGCCGCGGCGGAAATGCCATGCAGCGCGGCCTTCTCCTGGTCAACCTCGATGCGGTACTCTGGTTGCGGGTCCTCGACGTACCAATCCACATCCACCACGCCCGGGTGTCTGCTGGAAGATCTGCTTGATCTGCCGGGCTACGTCGATCTGTCCGGCGGCATCGGGGCCATAGACTTCGGCGACCAGCGTTTGCACAACGGGCGGGCCGGGCGGGACTTCGCTGACTTTGATGCGCGCTCCAAACGGCAGCCCGATCTTTTGCAACTCGGGCCGGATGCGCTTGGCGATCTCGTGGCTTTGTGCGCTGCGTTCCTCCAGTGGCAGCAGGTTCACCTGGATGTCCGCCTGGTTAGGCTGATTGCGCAGATAGTAATGCCGCACCAATCCGTTGAAGTTGTACGGGCCGGAGAGTCCCGGCGTAGAGCTGATAATTGGCGACCTCGGGTTGCTGGCCGAGGTACTGGCCGAGCGCCTGCGCTACTCGTGCCGTCTGCTCCAGCGTAGTGCCGTTGGGCATGTCGATGATGACCTGGAACTCGCTCTTGTTGTCGAAGGGCAGCATCTTGACCTGAACCAGCTTGAGCGGCACAAGCGCCACCGCGGCCAGCAGCAGCAGAACGATGGCCAGAGAGAACAGAGTAGCGCCACTTCGCCGAGTGCATCATCGGCGTCATGAAGCGGCGGTATAGCCCGGGTTGCCCAGTCTTCCTTCTCGTGCGAGGCGTACTTCGCGCTGGTTGCCGTGTGACGCAGCAGCCGCAGCGAGGCCCACGGCGAAACCACAAAGGCTACCAGCAGCGAGAACAACATCGCCGACGATGCGCCAACGGGAATGGGCATCATGTACGGCCCCATCAATCCGTGCACGGAGGCCATCGGAAGAATTGCCGCGATGACAGCGAAGGTCGCAAGAATGGTCGGGTTGCCGACCTCGGCGACGGATTCGATAGCAACGTCGCGTAACGGGCGCCCCTTGCTCTCCGGAAGGCGGAAGTGGCGGACAATGTTCTCAACAACGACGATTGCGTCGTCCACCAGAATGCCGATGCTGAAGATCAGCGCGAAGAGCGTGACACGATTCAGCGTGTAGCCCAGCAGATAGAAGATGCCCAGGGTAAGCGCCAGCGTTACCGGGATTGCCAGCAGCACTACGCCCGACTCCCGCCAGCCAAGGAAGATCGCGATCAGCAGCGTGACGGAGAGCGTGGCGAGCAGAGGTGCTTGAGTAGTTCGTCGGACTTGGCCTTGGCGGTCTTGCCGTAATTGCGAGTGGTCGTGATGTTGAGATCGCGCAGGAAGCGCCGTGTTCTTTCAACTCTGCGATGCGGGCGAGGACATGATTGGCAATGACCGTTGCATTGGTTCCCTTGCGTTTGGCTACCGTGATGGTGACTGCCGGAAACTCCGCGCCGACCTGTGCATGCGCATCGCTGCGCAGTGCTCCGCGGCCAACGCCGAAGTTAACATAAGTTGGTCGGGCTCGGCCGGCCCGTCCTCGATGCGCTCGGCAACGTCGCGCAGCAGCACCGGGCGGCCGTGGCTGACGCCGACGACAACCTGCTCCACATCTTCCTTGCGAGTGAAAAACGAGCCGGCCTCCACACGAATCTGCTGGTTCTGGCTGGCGAACTCTCCGGCCTCCACCCGGGCATTGGCTGACCGCAGGCTCGCCACCACCGCCATGGGCGAGAGGGCGTAGGCGGCTAGCTTTGGCCGTGCTCAGGTCTACGCGAAGGCTGCGCGGCTGGCCGCCCAGAATTCGCGTCTCCGAGACGTCGTCCACCTGCTTGATGGTGTTCTCAAGCTCGGAGGCGATCTGGCGCAACTGGTAGGAGTTATAGTTCTTGCCCCACAAGGTCAGGGCGAGGATGGGCACATCGTCGATGGAGCGCGACTTGACCAGCGATGGTGAGGCGCCGGGCGGCATGTGGTCGAGGTTCGCATAGAGCTTGCTGTACACCTTGACCAGCGCGTCTTCCTGCCTGGTGCCGACAAGGAAGCGTACGATGATCAGGCTCTGGCCGGGGGCGGAGGTGGAGTACACGTACTCGATGCCGGGAATCTCGCGCAGAATCATTTCCAGCGGCGTGGTGATGCGCTGCTCTACCTCGGCCGGTGATGCGCCGGGCATGGCGGTCATCACGTCGAGCATGGGGACGACGATCTGTGGCTCTTCTTCGCGTGGAATATTGCATCACGGCAGAAGATGCCGAGAACCAGAGCCGCAACTATCGCCAGAGGCGTCAGCTTGGAGTTGACAAAGGTCTGTGCGATGCGGCCTGCGATGCCGGGATCGTGCTTCATTGCCGACCTCGATGCGCTTACCGCTCAGTTCACGCTCGCCAGGAGAGTCAATGACCGATTCGCCTGCGCTCAGGCCGGAGAGAACCTCGACAGAGTCATCGTGCGCGTTGCCGGCGGAGATGTAGCGCACGGCGGCGGTCTGATTCTGCCCCACGACGAAGACGCTTTTCATCGAGCCGTGGGCGACGATCGCCGAGCGAGGTAGCACGACCGCATCACGGCTGCCACGCTGAAGCAATGCGTGGCCGAACATTCCGCTGTGCAGGCCAGGCACGAGAGGCAGTTCGATTTTCACCAGGAAGCTGCGGCTAGCGGCGTCAGCGGCGGGAACAATCTGCGCGATGCTGCCCGTAATCGGGGAAACGCCCAGCGCATCGATCACAACGAGGATATTCGAACCGGCATGAATCGAGGAGAGCAGCGACTCATCGACCGGAACTTCAAGACGGAGAAGACCAGTCTTCTCCACCATCAGCAGCGGCACGCCCGGCGCGGCCATTGCACCGGGATCGACCTTGCGCTCGGTGATGACGCCATCAAAGGGGGCATGGATACGGGTGTAGCTCTGCATGGCGCGCGCGGCGGCTTCGGCGGCTTTGGCCTGACCTTCCTGCGCACGGGTAGCAGCCAGTCGCGCCGAGGCGGCCTGCGCGCGGGACTGTACCTCGTCGAACTCCTGCGGACTGACGCTCTTCTGCGCCTTCAGCATCTCATAACGCTTCAGTGTGCCGGCCGCAAGCTCCGCACTGTTCTCCGCCTCGGCCACTTGCTGTTGCGCGGCTGCGACTGCGGCGTGCGCTTGCTCTACCTGAGAGGCCATCTGCGCGGCGTCGATGGAGAGCAACACTTGTCCGGCGCGGACGTGGTCGCCTTCGCGCACGGTGACGCTTGCAACGGCGCCCATCAGCTGCGCCGAGAGCGTGGCCGACTCACTAGCGTGTACCGTGCCGACCAGTTCGACGGTGTCAGGGAGCTTCTGATTCATTGTTTGGAAGACATGCACGCCGCGAACCAGCTCCGGCGTTGCCGCAGGCTCAGTTTGCTTGGAGCAGGAGGTGAGGCCGGAGAGTGCCAGAAGAACAGGTACGGCAAAAAGATAAGGTCGAAGAGTATTCATTGGAAGTTCACCACCTGTTCTGTGTTCAATGTCCCGGTTGCCAGACGAAGCGCTGCGTAGCTGAGCGCGTTGCGATAGACCGCCCGCCAGTAAGTGGTCTGGCTCTGGCGGTCAGCATCCTCTGCGCGTAAGACTTCGGTAAGCGTCACCAGCCCAGCGTCATAGCGGTTGCGCAGGATTCGGAGGCTCTCGGCAGCTTGATCCATCGAGCCGCGTGCAACCTCCAGCATCCTGGCAGCCGACCGATGGCCAAAGTAGGCGCGGCTGACCTCGACCTGCACCATGCTTCTGGCCGATTCCTCGCCCGCCCGTGCGCGCAGCAGCCCGGCTTTTTCCATCTGCAGGCGAGATTGCTTGTCGAACGGAAGCAGGTCCACCCGCAGCTCGGCACCGGCCATCCAGTTACCTCCGCCTGTGCCGGCAAAGCTCTCGCGGTGAGTCTGCCAGCTGCCAAAGGCGTCTACCCGCGGGCCGAAGTCGGACTTTGCCGCCTGTACGGCTGTTCGTTGCGCGGAGCTCTGCAGCGCAAGGCTCTTGAGGTCGGCGCGGCTCTTGATGGCCTGCTCCACCTCGTCGGCCAGCACCGCGGTTGCAAAGCTGCGCTCCTTGAGCTGGTCCAACCCATCCGGCCCCTGCGGCAGTGGAGCGCCCACGGCTGCCTCCAGTTCGGCCCACGCGCTCTGCTCCTCGCCCTGCGCCTGGATCAGCTCCTGCTGCCGCGCCGAAAGGTTGACCTGCGCGGAGAGTACATCGGAATCCACCGCCAGCCCGGCATCCACGCGGGTGCGGCTGTCGGCGTAGAGCGCCTGCGCGGTGTCCATCGCGTGCTTAGCGACGGCCACCTCACGGCTGGCGATCAGCACGGACTCATAAGCGCCAACTACGCGATAGATGATTTCCTGCGTAGTTCGGTCCGCCGTGGCAGCCGCGCCCCGCTTGATCAGTAATGCGCGCCTGATCTCATAGCGCGTATGCAGCGAGTCAAAGGCGGTCCAGCGGCCGGAGAAGCTGGTGACAAAGTCGCTGAGCGGCGCAGGATGGTTCAGGCTCGGCAGGCTGAAGTCGGAGGCATTGAATACCTGCTGACGGAGCCTGGTGCCAAAGGCAAAGACGGGATCGTCGCCGCGGGTGACGCTCTCGGAGAACCGTACTTGCGGCAGTAACGGCGCCTTGGAGAGCCGGAGGCTCGCCTCGCTGGAGGCTACGTCGGCCGCGGCAAGCTTGAGCGCGGGATTTTTTTCCAGAGCGGCGGCCACCGCCTGCTGCAGTGTCAGCTCGGGTCCCTGCGCTGCGAGCGGAGAGACGAGCAGCGCCGCCACAAGCAGGATTGTGGTTCGGGAGAAAATAGTCATTCGCATCGCTAGTTGGCGCCACCCAGGCGCTTCTACGCGAACAAATGCAATTGGCGGACGGACGTTACAGGATTTTATTGGGCGGCGTGGGTGGCTTTCGGTTCCAGCAGACGCAAGTACTCCTGAGTCAACACCTTGCGGATCGCCGCGGAGGTCTCCGGTGCGCAGCCGGCATTGAGATGACGGCACCGCTCCACGACCCGTTCCAGGTCGCGGATGAAGGCCACGCACGGGGCGCAGCTCTCGATGTGCTTCTGCATCTCTTCGCAGGTCAGGTGATCGACGCGATGGTCGAGGTATTCGGAGATGTTGGCGAACATCTCGCGGCACCCGGCAGAGCGCTTGTGGCCCGCGGGTTTCTTGGGCAGGAGACGGCGCTCGCTCTTCGAACTAGGCTGGGCAAGTTCGCGCCGCAGCAGCAGCCGCGCACGGTGCAGCCGGACGCGGACCGTGCCCTCCTTGAGGTCGGTGATCTTTGCAATCTCGGCCGTTTCCAGTTCTTCCATGTCATGCAGCACGAGGATGAGCCGATGTTGCGGCGGAAGCTTCAAGACGGCCTGCTGCAGACGCTGCTCGTCCTGCTGCTGGATGGCTGACTCCTCTGGCGTGACGCGAGTGTCGGCCAGCAACGCTGCCATCTCGTGCTCGTCGGGCATCAGCGCATCCAAGGTCATTGCCGGCGCAGGAGCGAACTTGCTCTTGCGTCTAGCCATGCGGCACTGGTTGCGAGTGACAGTGTAGAGCCAGACGGCCAGAGCGCGGGGATCTTCCAGTTTGGCAAGGTGCGGAAGGGACTTGTAAAGCACCTCCTGCATGGTGTCCTCGGCGTCTTCTTGATGGCCGCACACCTTCATACTGAAGGAATAGACCGTATTCTGCAGGAGCGCAATCTTCTCATTGATACGCGCCGAGTCCTTCGAGGTGAGCAGTGCAATCGCTTGTGCCAGTTCAGGGCGCATCGGGATACTCGATTATCACCTATCCAAGCCGTGGCCGCGTTTGGGAAAACGATGGCGGTCTCACACTCAGTCCTTTGAGTGCTCCAGGGTGTACTGCCGGAAGGCGCCGGCGAGTCCTTCCGGCTTGGGCCCTGTGGGATAGACCAGGGAGAAGTTACGTGGAATGCGCAGCCCTTGGATCGGCGCCGTAGCGATCTTACCCAGCGGCAGCCGCGGCAGCACCGCCGCGCGCGTGACGAAGCCAATCCCCAGCCCTGACTCCACGCTGGAGATGATCGCCTCACTGGAGTCCAACTCCATTGCCACTTCCAAGTCTTTCATTTTGAGACCTGACTTTTCCAAGGCGGCTTCGAGAACGCGTCGGGTTCCCGAACCACGCTCCCGCAGGAGGAATGGAGCCCCCCTCAGATCTTCCACGGTCAGCTCTTTGCGATTTTTCCATGGACGATTCGCAGGATAGAGCAACACGAGTTCGTCTTCCATGAAGGGCTCAGTGCGCACATCTTTTCGCAGCGCCGGGCCTTCTATGAGGCCGATGGCAATTTTACCCTCGATCAGCCACTCGACCACCTGTTCCGTGTTGCCGCTGCGGACTTGCAGCTTCACCAGTGGGTGTTCGCGCTTGAAGCTGCCAAGCATTCGCGGCAGCACGTATTGCGCAATGCTGGTGGAAGCGCCAGCGCGTAACATTCCTGAGTGCTGGCCGTTCAGCGAGGCCAGCTCCTCCTGGGTGAGCGCCACCAGTTCGGCGATCTCGCCTGCGCGCTGCTTCAGCAATCTGCCAGCCGGAGTCAGCACCACGCGTCCGCCGGTGCGGTCCAGTAGCCGGGTGCCCAGCTCGTCCTCAAGTGTTTTGATCTGCTGCGTTACCGCCGGCTGGCTCAGGTGCAACTCCTCGCTGGCGCGGCGGAAGCTCAGGTGCTCGCAGATTGACCGAAACACCTTGAGCCGGAAATTTTCCATTCCTGAACCTCACTTCGTATGAGACATATTACGCAAGCACTTGCGCCCGGACGCGTGACCGGCGTCACAGCATGGCGGCAACTCCCATAGAGGCAATGTCCACACTAACGGAATTGAGAACTTCTGGAGTCTGCTTAAGCGCGGCTTGCATGGAACTTATGTAGCGGTTGAGCCGTTCCACCTGCAACGCTACGTTGTTGAACAAGTATTCCGCTACAACCATCGGAAGCACGGAAGCGAGAAGGTATCAGATGGTGACCGCTTCCGCCTATTACTCTCGCAGATCGCGGGCAAGCGCCTCACCTGGGCCGAAGTCACCGGCAAGGTGGAAGAAACGCCCTTCTAATCCTTTTCGCAAGAAACGTGGCCCGAAGCAGAAGAGTGCGGTTTAGGGCCACGTCTTGGCTTGTCTGCGCGTGAGGCGTTATCCTCTGCAACCCTTCGGTCTAGCTCCGGCTTGGAGACTTGCAGAGCGCGTCGGAACACGGTCTGAAATGCCGTGTACTCATCCGATACTTCCGGCTTCGATTTCATGGCGTTATCATATCGCAATCGCGAAATGGCAGTTCAGGAGAGTGTATGGAAAAATCTGATATTGCTCCAGTCATAACGCGTCTGTGCGATCTCCAGTCTCAACAGTTTGCGGAGACGAAGAAACTGGTCCTTGCGCTAGCTGCGGTGCGCGAGGTAATGACAGATCGAGGTGATAAGGATTTTCAGTCAGATCTTCAAAAGAAAACTCACCAGCTAGAACAAGGCGAACTAGGGAGGAAGATTCGGATGCAATGCTCAGCATTCGATCAAGAGTTGCAATCACTGAAGAACGAGCTGTTATAAGTTTTCGCATTTCACATACTCCATGACTAAACCATTTCATGGCGCACAGCTAAAGATCGAGCGGGCCAATCATCACATCAACGACCTTTACCTGCAATCGCGAGAATTCTCCAAGACTGGCCCGTACAGTATTGTGGTCGAGGATAATCCTAAGACTGGAGATAGCGTCCTTAAGATCAGCACGGGTCAGGCTGCCCCAGACCGAATGCTTCTCACTGTCGGTGATGCCGTCCATAACCTGAGAAGCGCCCTTGACTTCGCTATGAGCGATATTGAATTCGCCACGATTGGCGCGAGAGACCCGCGCACCGGATTCCCTATCCGCCCGACCCGGAATGACCTTATAGCTACCATCAATAACAGATTGAAAGAGAAGGCCCCCGAACACGTCCTCAACTTCGTCGTGGACTCTATACAGCCTTACAAGGGAGGGAACGGAGATCCCCTCTGGAGTCTGCACAGACTTGATATCGAAGACAAGCACCGGCTCTTGATCGCGAAAAAGGATGTTACGCACATTCGGACGATCCACTGCAAAGACGGAAGAGGCGAAGACCTCACCGTCATTGAATGGGCACTGATTCACCCGAGCGTTTCGGTCTACCCTTGCATCGGGCGCAAGAATGTTCAAATCACAGATAAGGGAAACGCGACCGTCGGCATAGTTTTCGGCAATGGAATGCCGTTCTACGGTAAGGCGATCGTGCCAACGCTCCGCGATCTCTCGCATTTCGTCAGCGGCACTCTCCATAGCTTGGGGAAGGTTTGGCTCGCTTCGAACCGCGATTTGTGAGGACACATATTTCTACTATTAGCACACCTGTCAATCCCGTTTTTGGTTAGCCTTGTTATTTATTACCGTTACAGCCTCTTCGTTGTGACCGGTGACTACACACGCTAAAGCCCGCTAAATCAGCGGGGTTTGTTTTGCTCAAGAAACGCGGTTCGGCCGTCCCCAGCGTGACCGGGTCAGCGTATGCGATCGTTCTCCGTGTACTTGGGCCGCGATTCCCGGGCATCCCCGGCGCACGGCTCTGCTTGTCCCGCACACGCCGATCCGCAGACCCTTGGGCAAGGGGTACGGGGATGCTCCGCCACCGACACACAAAACTCCATCGGCAATCGCTCGAGTCTTATTTTCCGGACCTTAGCTGTTTTCAGAGGTCGAAGATTTGAACCTTTTGGCTGGAGAAATGGAAACGAATGGCAATAGCTTTGCTCTTGTGTCCGCACGCGCATTGAGCCTGGAACGGTTCAGCTGAGGAAGCGTCGAACGAGGTTGCCAGCAAGCAGTTGGCGGCGCTCGAGGCGGAGCAGTTTCTCCAGGCTGGCGCGCGCCAACTTCGCCGCTATGGAGTAGCACTTGTACCAGCGGAACGTGGCGACCATTTTTGCGCCAAAGGCCCGGTTGAAGCGTCCGTAGCCGCTCATGTCGTAAAGTCCCAGACCGTCGTCGGCTGCCTTGCACATCAGTTCCCAGTGCAGCAGGTCGTTGGGATGCCACTTGCGGCCTTCAATCTCACTCGAACTATTCCACTGATAGACCGTACCGTTGTCGAAAGGAAAGATTCCGGTGGCGACGATCTCTCCCTCGGGGTTGCGGACGCCCAGAGTGTAGAGCAATCCCGCGGGCTGCAGGTGCTTGACGATCGCCTGCGGGAACTCCGCCGCGAAGGGGCAGACCGCTCCCTTGCAATGCAGCGCGCGCGTCAACTGGCCGTAGAGCCTGGTGGCTGCATCTTCACACTCCACGACCTCAAGCCCATGGCGCCTGGACTTGCGCACGCCGTGCTTGCGTCCGTTCGACATGCGCAGAAGCATTTCGCGATGATCGCGTGAAAGTTCCACTTGCTGCGTCCAGCTGTTGTGACAGTTGTAGCCTGCGCCCAGGAAATCCGAATTGGGCATGTCGGGATATTCGATTTCGATGATGGCCAGGCGCTCTTCATGCGCCAAGTCATCGAGTGCGGCGGCAAAATTCTCTCCGCGTGCTTCTTCGCGGAGCAGAGGGCCAAGATAGTTGGTGTACCAGGAGCGCATCGGACTGCCCAACATGCGGAACGGTCCGCGCTGTATGATGCCGCCGCAGAAGTATCCAACCACACGCGAACTCTGCGTCACGGACCAGAAACGCCACTCGACTTGGTGGCTCTCGGCGAGGCAGTTGAGCCATGCGCGCCGATGAAATACCGTCCGCTGCGGAAAGGTGGCAACGATTTCATCCCATTGGGCAATCTTGGCGGGCGAAAGCGGCTCCAGACGCAGCCGCGGTGCAACGGCGCGTAAATGCACAGAGGAACGCTTTACGAGCGCCGCAGCAACCGCAGGCGTTTTCTCGATTTGTGCAAACACAATCCTTATCTTAGGCCTGCTCACTGGCTTTGCAATTGACCATGGTCACCTTGAACAGGTGACCATCTGGGCTGGGAAAAGCGGTGTGTCCATCCGGGCGGCGGCGTGCTCACATTTGCGGAGCAAGCGCTGGTTCACTTTTGTCCAGCCTGATGGTTGTCAGGCTGGTTCTATGGCGAACTGCTGCTCGGCTTTGGCGGAGACCCGAGTTTCTACGTCCGGCAAGAAGTAAGCAAGAATTCCGATGGCTGGGAGAAACGAACAGATATGGTAAACGAAACCGATGCTGGTCCAATCAGCAACCTTGCCCAGCACCGCAGCACCGATGCCCGCGACTCCGAAGGCGAAGCCAAAGAACAATCCCGAGATCATGCCCACCTTTCCGGGGATCAGTTCCTGGGCAAACACCAGGATTGACGAGAAGGCAGAGGAGAGAATCAATCCGATCAGCACACTTACAATACCCGTCCAGAAAAGATTGACATGCGGCAGGAGCAGGGTGAATGGCAGTACCCCAAGAATCGAGCACCAGATCACGTATTTGCGGCCAATGCGATCGCCGACGGGGCCGCCAACGAGAATTCCGGCGGCAGTGGAGCATAGAAAGTAGAAGAGATGAATCTGAGCACTTTGCACCGAAATATGGAATCTGCTTATCAGGTAGAACGTGAAATAAGTCGTAATGCTGGCCATGTAGATGTATTTCGAGAAAATGAGAACCAGCAGAATCGTAATGGCTCCAGCGACCTTGCCGGGAGGCAAGGGTGAGCGCAGCGGGGCGCTTTTGGCATGAACCTGCAACTTCTTCAAAGCCCCTCTCTTATACCAACTGCCCACGCGGGATAGCACAATCATGGCGAGGAGCGCGGAGAGAGAAAACCAGGCGATGCTAGGCTGCCCGTACCGGAAGACCACAAGCGCGGCTAATAGAGGCCCCAGGGAAAATCCGAAGTTTCCACCGACCTGGAAGATGGACTGTGCCAAACCGTGCTGTCCGCCGGAAGCCAACCGCGCCACCCGGGAAGATTCAGGATGAAAGACCGAGGAGCCAATGCCAACCACGGTAGCCGCAATGAGAATGGCGGGAAATGTCGCCGCCCGGGAGAGCATGATGACACCCACGAGCGTGCAACCCATGCCTGCCACCAGGGAGAATGGATGGGGCCGTCGATCGGTGTAAAAGCCGACCAAGGGCTGCAACAGGGACGACGCTGTCTGATAAGTAAGAGTGATTAAACCGACCTGCGAAAAGCTTAAATGATAAGAGCTCTTCAGGAGAGGGTACGTAGCCGGTACCAGTCCGCCAATCATGTCAGTGAGCAAATGGGCCAGACCAATCGCCAGCAGAATCCCAAATACCGGGGACTTGGTGAGACTCTGGCCTTTCCCTTGGACGCCGCACTCGCTGGGTTCGACCGACATAGCAAAACCTTTCACTTCGATTGAATCACGGCCGGCCGTCGTTCCCTAGCCGGATTGTGGAAGGGTGGCCTTCGACTCGGAGACAATGCGTCCACTGGCGAGCTGAAGGACCAATTAAGAGCCGGGGTGTTGCGAGAAGCGCGAACCCCAAGACTTGTTTCCAGATTCCCTATTCCCCGGATGAGAAAAAAGTTTCAATTTGAGAGATCAGAGCCCCGGGCAGCTCTTCCGGTATGTAGTGACCACACTCGAGTGCTTGGCCGCTCACGGTCTCCGCCACTTTGCGCCATTCTTCAAGCGGCTTGAAGCAGCGTTCCACTACGCCGTGTTTACCCCACAGCACGCGGATTGGGCACACGAGTTTGCGCCTGGCGGCAAGGTCGGCGCGGTCGTGGGCAAGGTCGATTGTTGCAGCCGCCCGGTAATCTTCGCACATGGCGTGTACACAAGCCGGATCTCTCACGCAGCGCTCGTATTCCTTCCAGGCCCCGGGCGCAAATGGCGTGAGGCCTGGGCTGCGATTGCCGATGAACTGGGTCAGGAAGAAGACCGGATCGGTGTCGATCAGCCTCTCCGGCAGAGGCGCAGGCTGGATCAGGAAATACCAATGCCAATACGCCGTGGCAAAGGCCATGCTGGTCTGCTCGTACATAGCGAGCGTAGGACAAATGTCCAGCGTCATGAGCTTTGTGATGGCATTCGGATGATCGGCCGCAAGCCGATGTGCGACGCGCGCACCGCGGTCGTGGCCGACCACGGAGAACACGCCGTGGCCCAGGGAGCGCGTCAGTTCGAGCTGATCGAGCGCCATTTCGCGCTTGCTGTAGGTTGAATGATCTGGCAGCCCCTCCGGTTTGCCGGCATCACCGTATCCACGCAGATCCGAGATCACCACCGTAAATCGGCGAGTGAGTTCGACGGCCACTCTGTGCCAGATCGCTTTATTCTGCGGAAATCCGTGCAGCAGGAGAAGCGGAAGGCCGGTTCCGGCGGTGAGGTACGGGATCTCAATCCCGTTCACTGGAACGGTGCCTTTCGAGAATCCCGGGAATAGACGTTCGATGTGCATCAATCTTTGAAGCCGATGACAAGGCTTCGAAGCATTCTACCCGGAGTTTCCGGGCGCCTGCACCCCGCTCTATCCATCGACCGCGGCCACACTTGCAATTCTTCTGGCGTGGGCGAAGATGGCCTTCGGTTCACAAACGGTCACTTTTCGATCGTCTGCTACTCATGTAATACCAGATTGGGAAGAGTCATTCGCCATCGACTCGCGACCTAAGCGCCAGTGGAGCTGCCAACCCTCCCGAAGGCCAACTTCGGGCCCTGATCCCAAGTGAGATGGACGTTTTACCTCTGCCGATCCGGACTAGCTTGTGGCCAACGTTTGTTGATGTAGTCATCTATTTCGGCGATTCCGATACAGGAACGGGCTCGCCGGGCAGACTTGTCACTTTCCGCCGTGACCCAGCGCATAGCGGAGTAGCGGTGCAAAGTGCTATGGATTTTCTCTGATTCCAGCTTTCAACAGGAATGGTTTGAATTGCGTTCGTGGCCGGGCCGGGCTGATGATTGCGGCGCGGCGCCACCAGTCATGGGAGCAGGGGCCCCAGTCTGCAAGGCAACGCCTGCTCCGCTGTTCGCAATCGGATTCGGTAACGGTTTCTTGATCCTGGGCAGCAGTGCTGCGAAGATTCGCGTACTTGCGAGGGCCGGAGGCATTTTGTGCGACAGATTCTCTCCCGTAGTGTCTTGAGCCGTTCCGTGGTCATGGACGCCGCAAGTCTTACTTACCGCAAAGTCCAGCTCACTTGCGTGTCATTGCTGCTGCTGATTCTGTCAACCGGACTACACGCGCAGAACTATGAAATCATCTGGAACACGGTGGGCAGCGGAGGTGGCACTGTCACTCTGAGTCCGGCGGGAACAAGCTGTGGAACGGACTGCCTTGCTTACTACAGCTACACGACAATTCAAGTGACGGAGAGTGCAAACCTGGGCTCCGAGTTCGCTGGGTGGAGCGGTACTTGTTCGGGAATGGGCGCTTGCAACATGGAGGCGAGCATCACCAATCAGTATGTCACCGCGACGTTCAACCAATCACCTGTATATTTCAGCGGAGCCGAAAGCCCTCTTGGCAGCGGTGTTTCTTCTCCCTCGGGAGTCGCCGTGAATGGGAGCGGCAACGTTTATATCGCCGATACGTATAACAACCGCGTGCTGATGGAGACGCTCTCATGGGGCAGCTACACCCAGAGCACGATCACAACCAGCGCCCTGAACTCTCCCCTGAGCGTTGCCGCAGATGGAGCCGGCAACGTCTACATCGCCGATACGTACAACAACCGTGTGTTGAAAGAGACGCCGTCGGCGGGCAGCTACATCGAGAGCGTGGTTGCGTCCAGCGGCCTGAATGACCCCTCTGGAGTTGCAGTGGATGGGAACGGCAACGTCTACATCGCCGATACCCGCAATAGCCGGGTGCTGAAGGAAACGCTTTCAGCGGGAAGCTACACCCAGAGCGTGGTTGCATCCGGTGCATCCGGCGGCCTGATTTATCCCGATGGGGTTGCGGTGGATGGAAGCGGCAACGTCTACATTGCAGATACCTACAATAATCGGGTGGTGATGGAGACGCTGTCGGCGGGCAACTACACCCAGAGCACGGTGGTGACCGGCCTGAACCATCCCGCTGGAGTCACGGTCAACGGGAGCGGAAGAGTCTATGCTGCTGACACCGGCAATAGCCGGGTGGTGATGGAAACCCCGGCTACCGGCAGTTACAGCCAGAGCACGGTCGTTTCCAGCAGCCTGTCTCTGCCGGCTGGGGTCGCGGTGGATGGGAGCGGCAACATCTATATCGCCGACACCAATAATAACCGGGTGATGAAGGATATGACGTCCAGCGCAAACCTGGGGACGGTAAATGTTGGGACTAAGAGTCCGGCGAGTTCATTGTTTTTCACCTTCAATGCCGCCGGGACGCCGGCCGGCACGGCCGTGTCAACACAGGGAGCGCCAGGGTTGGACTTTACCGATGCCGGTACGGGAAGCTGCAAGGCAGGAACGAGCTATCCCGCCGGAGCTACCTGCACGGTCAATGTGTCATTTGCGCCGAGTTTCGTCGGCAGCCGTTATGGCGCGGTAATCCTTACGGATAGCTACGGGAACGTGCTTACAACCGGCTACCTTCAGGGTGCTGGATTGGGGCCGCAGGTGAACTTCCTGCCCGCTACCCAGAGCACGATCGCCAACGGCCTTTCCTATCCAACGGGAATCGCGGCGGATGGATTCGGGAACGTTTATATCGCCGATACCGAGAATTTCCGGGTTCTAAAGGAAACGATTTCAGCGGGTAACTATACCCAGAGCACGGTCGTATCCCAAACTGGCTTCCCCAGTGGCTATTACGAGCCCCAGCTAGTCGCTGTGGACGGGAGCGGCAATGTTTACATCACCGCCGAATGGGCGACCAACTGGGTATTAAAAGAGACGCTCGTAGGGGGGAGCTATGCCCCGTACCTGGTTCCGACAAGCACGCTAAGTAATCCCGAGCAGATCGCGGTGGATGGGAGCGGAAACATCTATATTGCCGATTCCGGAAACAACCGGGTGTTAAAAGAGACACTGCAACCGAGCGGCACATACACCGAAAGCACCATCGTCAGCGCTCTGAATAGCCCCGACGGGGTTGCAACCGATGGGAATGGCAACGTTTATATCGCCGATACCGGCAACAGCCGGATTCTGAAGGAGACACCGTCGGGGGCCAGTTATCTCCAGAGCACCATTGTATCCGGCGGATGCTATACCAATGGTTTTTGCGATCCTTATATGGTTACGGTGGATGGGAGCGGCAACGTCTACTTCAAGTCCCTGAATCGCGGCGTGTTGAAAGAAACCCCGTCGGCGGGTGGCTACATTCAGAGCACGGTATCGACCGGCGCCGTGAATCCCATGAGCATTGCGGTAGATGGGGGCGGCAACTTTTATGCCCTTGATTACGACAACGGCTTGGTCGCCAAGGAGAATTCCGCCGATGCACCGAGCCTGAGCTTTGCGGCGACAGGCTTCGGATCGACCAGCAGCGACAGCCCGCAGACGGTCACGGTTGAAAACATCGGCACCGCCGCGCTGAGCTTTCCGGTACCGGGCGCCGGAAACAATCCAAGCATGGTTGGCACGAACTTCAGCCTGAACACCAGCGGGGCATCGGCGTGTCCGCTGGTAACTGCCAGTTCCTCGGTAGCGGGAACCCTGGCGCCTGGTGCTTCCTGCCTGTTGCCCCTCAGTTTTACGCCGGCCGCGGTGGGCTCTCTCAGCGGCTCGCTGACATTGACCGACAACACGCTCAACGCATCCACGGCTCCCACCTACGCCGCACAGAGCATTGATCTGAGCGGCACCGGCATACAGAGCACACCGGTAATTACCTGGGCAACATCTGCGCTCATCACTTATGGGAGCAACCTCAGCACGGTTTTGACTGCGACAGCTCAAAGCGGCTCAGCCACCATCCCCGGTACGTTTTCCTATACTGCGACGCCGGTCGGCGGAACGGCGGCGGCGGTGATAAAGGCAACGATCCTGGCAACGGGCAGTTACACACTCAACGTGAGTTTTACGCCGACCGATACCACGGACTACGCCACGGCCACAGGCACGGCGACGCTGGTAGTGAACCCGGCCACCTTGACGGTGACTGCAACCAGCCTGAGCATGACCTACGGTGAAACGACGCTGCCACCCCTGAGTTACACCATAACGGGATTCCTGAACGGTGACACGGAAGCCGGCGCCACAACCGGCGCACCCAGGATGACCGCGACGGCGGCATCCTCTCCACAGGCCGGAAGCTATCCGATCGACGCCGCGCCGGGCACGCTGTCGGCGGCGAATTATATCTTCAGCTTTGTAAATGGCACACTAACGGTCAACCCGCTCCCACTGATGGTGGCAGCCAACAATCAAATGGCGGCTTTCGGTGCGGCGATCCCGGCGCTTACCGGCACGCTGACGGAAGTGATCAGCGGCGACGGCATCACGGCCAGCTATGCGACTACGGCAGTCCAGGGTTCGGCGGTGGGTTCGTATCCGATCACGGCGGCCTTGAACGACCCGAACAAGAAGCTCTCCAACTATAGCGTCACGATGACGAATGGAACCCTGGTGGTCTATCAAACGTCGCTGCCAGTGGCGCTTTGGATGTCTTCCAACACTGCGACGGCGGGCAGTGCGGGCTTTATGCTGACCGTAACCGGGCCGAACTTCACTCCCACTTCGGTGGTGCTCTGGAATGGCGCGGTGCGGGCGACGACCTATGTCAGCAGCACGCAATTGACGGCGGCGATCAGCGCGGCAGACATCGCCAATGAGGGGACGGATCTGGTTACGGTTGCCAACTTCGCGCCGAACCCGGGGACATCCCCGGCACTGCCGTTCGTGGTGGTTTCAAGTACTCCGGTGGCGGCGATCTCCGGCGGCTCGATCGTCGATACAGCCGATGGCGGCGGCAATTACATGCTGAGCTTGCTAGGCGCGGACTTTGTTTCCAAATCCACAGTGCAATGGAACGGCGTGGCTTTGACCACGACTTATGCCAGCCCATGGCAGATTACGGCCGTGATCCCGGCGCCAGCCTACGCGTTGCTGCCGGTGCCGATTACAGTCCTCAATCCGGCGGGCTCGTCGGCAGCATTTCAGATGAAGACTGCCGTACCGATCACGGTGACGATTTCTCCCGTCAGCGCGCTTCTGCAAGTCGGAGCTTCGCAGCAATTTACTGCAACCGTGACGGGTACGCTCAAGACTGGCATTCTTTGGAGCGTGAACGTTGCGGCTGGGATGCCATCCGGTTCAGGGGCTGGAGCCATTACAACCAGCGGCCTTTACACGGCGCCGCCGACCGTGCCCACTGCCAATCCGGTTAAGGTAATCGCAACCAGTGCAGCCGATGCCAGTGAGACTTCCACTGCCCTGGTCACCATTGCCAGCGCCATCTACAACCTGACTTTGAGTACCACTGGCACCGGCGGTGGTACGATTACGCCAAACCCTGTGGGAATTAGCTGCGGATCGAAGTGTTATTCCTATGCCTCCGGGACCGTGGTGCAACTCACAGCCGGTGCGAACCCCGGTTCCGCGTTTGCAGGCTGGGGAGGCGCCTGCTCGGGAACGGGCGCCTGTAGCGTAACCATGAGTTCCAGCAAGACTGTCAGCGCAACCTTCAACCTGGTCGCCATCTATAACCTCACCCTGAGCATAACGGGCAGCGGCACGATCACTCCAAGCCCGCTGGGAACGAGCTGCGGGACAAACTGCTATGCCTATTCGACTGGCACGGTGGTGCAGCTTACGGCCCAGGCGAACACCGGTTCCACGTTTGCCGGATGGGGCGGCGCCTGCTCGGGAACGGGCGCCTGCAGCGTAACCATGAGTTCCAGCAAGACGGTCAGCGCAACCTTCAACCTGGTCCCTATCTACAACCTCACCCTGAGCACAACGGGCAACGGCGGCGGAACGATCACCCCGAAGCCAGTGGGGACAAGCTGCGGAACCAACTGCTATTCCTATTCGTCCGGCACCGTGGTTCAAGTGACGGCCAGTGCGAGCGCAGGTTCCACGTTTGCGGGATGGGGCGGTGCCTGCTCAGGAACGGGCGCCTGCAGCGTGACCATGAGCTCCACCCGGAACGTCAGCGCGACCTTTACCCAGATCCCTGTCTCCTACAGCCTGACCCTGAGCACAACCGGCGGCGGCAAAATCACCCCGAACCCGCTGGGAACAAGCTGTGGAACAAACTGTTATTCCTACACGTCTGCGACCGTCGTGCAAGTGACGGAAACCCCAAATTCCGGCTACACCTTTGCCGGGTGGGGCGGCGCCTGCTCGGGAACGGGCAGTTGTTCGGTGACGATGAGTGCCGCCCGCTCCGTCAGCGCAACCTTCACCCCGACGCCTGTCTACTACAACCTCACTTTGACCACGACGAACGGGGGCGGCCTGCTCACGCCAAATCCTACGGGAACCAGCTGTGGAACGAATTGCTACACCTATCCGGCCGGCACGGTGGTGCAAGTGACGCCCTACGCCAACGCCGGTTCCATCTTCGTTGCGTGGAGCGGGGCTTGCTCAGGAGTGGGCACGTGCAGTGTGACCATGAACTCCAACCAGACGGTTACGGCAACATTCGTCTCAACTGGCGGCGGAGGAACCGGGATATCCGGGACCTGGATAGGCAATTACTCGTTCACTACGGATTTTTCGTACCTCTGCTCCAACCTCACGACACCCATTGCCTACAGTGGAACCGTTACGATGGTTATTTCCGAGGATGAACTGGACATGCTGACCGGCACGGTGAGCTTGACGAATATGACAGTGGCCTCCGTAGACTATTCGAATAATCAGTGCACCTTGGCAACCTTGTTGACCTCTGACCCTATCGTGAGTGGCGGAGGCATGGTTGCAGGCTCGAGTGTCCAGGTGAATACAGACATGGGCCCCAGCTTTGGCAGCTATTGGGGAACCAACCAAATGCTTTACTTTACCGGGACACTGAATGGCAGCAGCACAATCATAAGCGGCAATGTAAACGGTATGACGGATGGCGGAACCAGCGGCACGACAGGGACGTTCTCTATCACCAAGCAGTGAGAACTTTGGGCGCGTCGCCGTTAGAATCTTGGCTGCTTCGCCGGTGCATTACGAATGAGGAATCGGTGCGCAGCACCCCGGGCTTGGTGATGGGTGCGAAAGAGGAACGGAACGCTGCGCCCGAAGGACCTCGGGCAGGACAAAGTTTTATCTGCGAGGCGCGTCAGCCGGCCCGCGATGCGAACCAAGCCACGACGGCGGCGCAGCGGGTGATTCGGCGGGGCGGGTGATTCAGAGGTACCGGACGCTGGTTTGCTTGAGGAACTTCTGCTCCAGTTGAGTCGCGATGCGCTTGATGATGTTGCGCCGCAGATCGAGTTCCACCGGAATGTTCGGGTCCTGGTGCGCCTCGTTGATGCGCGTGCCGACGAGGAATTGCACGATGTCGCTATCCATCAGCATGTAGACCAGCCGGCGTGCGGCGTTGGGACGGAGCTGGTCGATCGGCGTATCGCTTTCGAGGATTCGCGCCACTTCGCCGAGCGTCAGCGTGCCTTCGGTCACCAGGTCCATCCCCGGCATTCTGGCCACGGGCGGAATCTGCGGATCGATCGGCTGGTCCAGCTCCATGTCCACGTCCACGTCGAGGATGCGGCCAACGATGGAGGCCGTGGTGCCACCGCAGATGACCCTGCGTCCGTCAAACAATTCGACGGTCCTGACCATTTCCGCATCGCGCCCGCGCGAGAACGGCGGCCCGGTGGCAATCAGCAGTTTGCGCGGGGTGCGGAAGTAGATCACCGCGCAGGAGATGTCGTCCTTGGCTGCGGCGCCATCGATGGCCAGCGCGCGCTGCACGATCTCGCGCGCCAGGTCGCGCGCCGAGACCTTGGAGCGGCGCTGCACGCTTTCTTTTGCATACCGGGTCACTGCCTCCCCGCCCCAGCCCAGAGGCGTGGCAAACTCACCCGTGCCCGCCTGGGTCACGCCGTCAGAGAAAAAAACGATGCGGTCATTGAGCGCGGCGCGGAATACCGAGTGTGTCAACACCCGGTCCTGCCACTTCTGCAAGCGGTGCTCGGTGCGCGTGATCTCCACTTCCCCGCCCGGCCGCAGCACCACGAACGACGGGTTGCCGTGCTCGATGATGCGGGTGTATCCCGCCGTGTCGATATCGACAATCGTGAATGTGGAGTAGCTGATTTTGCGCACGCTGCAGACGGGCAGCGTATCCATGATGGTCTCTGCCGAGCGCATCACGTCCATGCAACTGGACGCCGTGTAGCGTAGCGCCATGGTGGCCGTCAGCGTGGCCAGCACATTCGCCTTCACACCGCTGCCCAACCCGTCGGAGAGCACGCTGATCAGGCGATCCTCCTCGCGGATTTTCTGCGAGACGAAGACGTCTCCGCAGATGTGCTGCTTGCGCTTGGCAACCTGGCAGTAGTCGACTTCGATGAACCCTCTGCCGTTAGTGTTTGTCGGCATCCCCAACGTCCTTGGTGGAGAACGACTCGACAATCGAGTTCAGCGTAATCTCCGATTCTGTCGCGTTTTCGCCCAGCAGGAAGGCGATCTGCTGCACGGTTTTCAAGTTCTTGTAGATGACCTGCTGCGCCCGGGTGATGATTTGTTCCTTCTGCATGGTAGGTTGAGTAATGTCCTGCAGAACCGCACCGGCCAGCACATTGGGTTCGATGGTGAAGATGCTGGCGTGGAGGATGGCGCTGCGGAAACGGATATCGCGGTCCAGCACGTCCTCACCTCCCTCCAGCACGCGCTGGAAGAGGTAGTGAAACGGCACAACCTCGGTCAGTGCAGGCTCCTCGTCCGGACTGACAGCGCGCGCCGTCTCGAATTCCTCGTCGAACATGGCGCGGAAGCGCTGGTTGCACTCCACTATCTGCAGTTTGTCGTTCACGATCACCACTGCCGAAGGCATCTTCGAGATCAGGGTGTTAGCCTTTTTCTGCGCCAACTGGCGCATGTAGGTGGCGCACATGGTGCGTTCCGCCTTCTGCTCCAGCAGGGCGCAGGCGAGTTCGCGGCAGGAGTCATACCCGCAACCGCCGCAGTTGCGCTCGTCGGCGGCCGAGGACTTCCCGACCGTGCGCAGCGCCCCGCGGATCTGCGCCTCGGTAAACGTGGGACGCAACAGGATCGGAGCCTCCAGCGGCTCATCGATCGCGACCGTCACCCTTTCTTCGACCACGGTCGGCTTGGCATAGCTGATCACCTGGTAGCGCTTGCGTACCGTGCCTTCCGTCCGCCGGGTCTTGGGTCCGTTGATGCATCCGCCCTGGCAGGCAAGCAACTCCAGAAAGATGCTTTCCTGGGGATGCCAGTCGCCCATTTCGGCCACCGCTTCCTTGATGCTGGAAAGTCCGGAGAATGACATGAAGCGGCCGTCGGTCGGGCTCTGCACCCGCATTGCCGAAGACATGCCGCCCTCGATGGGATAGAGTGCGCCGTCGCGCGCGTCTTCCGGCATGAACCGGTCATCCGCCACCGGGGTCAACGTCTCCGGAACGATTCCTTCCTCCTGCAACCACTGCCGCAACTCTTCGTAGGTCAATGCGGCTGCCAGCAGATCCGGACGCGCATCAGCTTCGCGCTTCTTGGCGATGCAGGGCCCGATGAATACGATCTGGGTGTCGTCGCCATAATGCTGGCGCAGCATTTTGCAGTGGGTCAGCACCGGCGAGAGCAGCGAGGCCATCCGCGACGCCTCCTCCGGGTGATACTTGCGAACGTACTCCACCACCGCCGGACAGGCCGAGGAGAAGTACACCTGCTGGCTGCGCTTCTGCATCTCCAGGCTCACGTGCAGGGTCACCTGCTGGGCTCCGAGCGCCGTCTCCGAAACAGCGTCGAAGCCGAGCTTGCGCAGCGCCGCAACCAGTTGCTGCGGGCTGGTGGCGGCAAATTCGCAGACAAAAGACGGGGCCAGCGACGCAATCACCCTCGGGCCCTGCCGCAATACTTGCCGCGCGGTCTCCAGATCGTTGCGTACGTGCTTGGCGCCATTCGGACACACCTGCACGCAGTGACCGCAATAGATGCAGTTGTCGCCCATCACCGTGGCGCATCCGTCCTGCACCTTGATGGCTTTGACCGGACATGCCCGCAGGCACTTGTAACAGTCCTGGCATTCGCTGCGTTCGGTGTAGATGGGCGCGAGGGACTTCATGCGGATTGTCCTTCCCTTAACGCTTGTTCCACGAGCCAAACCACGGTGCCAGGCTGGACGTTGGTGTGCTCGCGTCCGTCGATCACGATGTTGGGTCCGAGGGTACACATTTCGCGGCACAACTGGCCTCGCAGCCGAAGCTGGACGGTGAGCTGGTTCTGGCGGATGAAGTTCTGCAGCGCGGTCAGGTTTTCGCCGTTTCCCCGCGCGAAGCACGAGCTGCCCATGCAGATGGTGATCTCGACCGGCTGTTCGCTGCTTCTCATGGTTCTGGTCCTCTCTGCATTACTGCGCGACGTCACTGCGCAATCGCGCAGGCATGCGCTCTTGCTCCCGGGCCGCTGCCGACCCTGCGGCCAATCCGCGCGATACGTCCCCTCACGCAATGGGCACACTGCTCAATCTCTTCGTCGGCGCACGCCTTGCCAGGATAGATCTCGTACATCTGCCGGTAGGGATGCGGGGTGAGGTTCGGCATGACGACGTTGGCGCCGCTCTGCAGTCCGCGCTCCCGGCCATCCACGCGGTTGATCGTCGCCAGGGCGGTGGTGCTCGGGATGTTTGCGTCCGGACACAGCAGCCGCGCCAGGGCCACGGTCTTCAGCACCATGAGTTCGTCGGCGGGCACCTGGTCAGCGCCTGCATGGGGCGCGTTTGGCTCACCCAGCGGAGTCTGTGGGTGGGGCAGGAATGGTCCGATGCCGATCATGTCGAGATCGAGTTCCGCGAACATTCCCAAATCGCGCGCCAGGGTCCGGTAACTCTGCCCGGGAATACCGACCATGACACCGCTGCCGGCTTCGTAGCCCAGCTGGCGCAACTGGCGCAGCAGCGCGATGCGATCGCTGGTTTCGCCTGGACGCGCTGGATGAATGCGGGCGTACAGTTCCGGATCCGAGGTCTCGAAGCGCAGCAGGTAACGGTCGGCGCCCGCTTCCCGCCACAGGCGAAACTCTTCCGGCCGCCGCTCGCCCAGGCTCAGCGTCACCGCCAGGGGTGTCTCACGCTTGATGGTACGAATGATGTCGGCCACCCACTCCGCCGCGATGCCGAAGTCTTCGCCGGACTGCATCACCACGGTGCCGAAGCCAAGCTGCGTGGCCTTGCGGGCGCAGCTCAGGATTTCCGCGCGCGTCATGCGGTAGCGCGGCACGCGGCGCGGCGCCCGCAGGCCGCAGTACGCGCACAGCCGCCCGCAGTAACTGCTGAACTCGATCAACCCGCGCAGATGCACCGCGTCGCCCACATGTTCCCGGCGCACGCGGTCGGCGCGGGCAAACAGGGGCGCCAGCGCCGCTTCGTCGCGTTCCTCGAGCCAGCCGAGCAGTTCGTTATGCGAAAGCCTGAACATCCTCGGGCTTCACCCGCCCTTCTTCGTAAGCCGCCAGAACCTCCGGGAACGGCTTCAAGGCGCGCTCCAGCATGCCATGCACGGCAGCGATCAGAACGCCGTAATTGGTGATGGGTACACCCTGGCGACGGCACTCCTGAATCCGCTCCAGCATCTGCCGCCGGTTCCACATACAGGCTCCGCAGTGCACCACCAGCTTGTAGGGCGAGACGTCTTCGGGGAAGTCGTTGCCCTGCACCACGGTGTATTGCAGTTCGCCGCCCACCGCATGGTTCAGCCAGCGCGGAATCTTCACCCGCCCGATGTCATCCTCGACCGGATGGTGGGTGCATGACTCGGCAATCAGCACCTTGTCTCCGGGCTGGAGCGTGGCGATGGCGGCCGCACCTAGCGCCTGCTCGCGCAGGTCGCCCTTCAGCCTGGAAAACAGGATGGAGAAGCTGGTCAGCATCACTTCCGGAGGGGTAATGCCGGCAACACGGGCGAACACCTGCGCGTCGGTCACCACCAGCCGGGGTGGAGTCTTCAGGTTGCCGAGCGCCGGTGCAAGCATCGAGTCCTGCACCACCACGGAGATGGCGTCGCCGTCCAGCAGATCGCGCAGGCACTGCACTTGCAGCATCTTCACCCTTCCCTTGGGTGCTTCGCGGTCGATCGGCATTACCATGACGCAGGTTTCGCCCGGCCCCACCAGATCCCGCAAAACCACCTGGGGCTCTTCTGCCTCGCGTACGGCGCCATCGATCAGGGCTTGCCGGAACTCCAGAACTCCGACGCCGAGGGTCGCGGCGGTTTCCACGAACCGCAGGCCCCGCGCCCGCAGTTCGGCTACCGCAGTTGGCTCCGGCGAGGCCAGGTCTGATTTGTTGAATACGATCACCACCGGGATTTCGCGTTTGACCAGTTCGGCGACGATCTCGCGCTCAAAGTCGCCCCAGGCGCCGTCGCTCACCAACACTCCGAGATCGGTGCGGGTCAGGATCTGACGTGTCTTCTGCACTCGCAGCCCGCCCAGGGCGCCGGCGTCGTCCACCCCGGCCGTATCGACGAACAGGACTGGACCAAGGGGCAACAGCTCCATCGGCTTCTCCACCGGATCCGTGGTTGTGCCGGCAATCTCGGAGACGATTGACACCTGCTGGCGCGTGATGGCGTTGAGCAGGCTCGATTTGCCCACGTTGCGCCGTCCGAAAATTCCAATGTGCAGGCGGAAGCCCTTGCTGGTTCCGCGCGTCTGTTCATTCTGGCTCATACGAACACGTCCCTTTCTCCCGCCCGTACCCGGGCGATCATCGGTTCGGCAATGGTCTTCTGCGCGTTATCCATGGCGGCAATCTGCCGCACCAGGTGCGCGCAGCCGCGCGCCACGGTTGCCGGCGGAGCAAAATCCTCCAGGTACTCGACAAAGGTCGAAAGCGCATTGGGCTCGCAGTGATACTTGATGGCGCCGGGTTTGGCCATGTCCATGAAATCCTTGCCGGTGCGCCCCAGGCGGTAGCAGGCGGTGCAGAACGACGGGGTGAAGCCCATCTCCGCGATCTCGCGCACCACCTCGGCCAGCGGCCGCTGGTCGCCGACCGCGAACTGACCGCTCTGGAATCCATCCTCCGTCTCTCCGTAACCGCCCGGGTCGGTCCGGCTTCCCGCCGAGGTCTGCGAGATTCCGATGTGGAAACTCTGGCGGCGAATCGCCGCCGTCTCGCGGGTGGACATGATCATTCCCGTGTACGGCACTGCCATCCGCAAGATGGCGATGAGCTTGAGGAAATCCGCGTCGCTGACCGCATGCGGCGGATGCGAGGCGAAGGCGCTGCCCACGGCAGGCTCCAGACGCGGCATGCTGATGGTGTGAGGTCCGCACCCGAAGCGCTCCTCCAGGTGACGGATGTGCTGCAGCATCGCCAGCACCTCGAAGCGCCAGTTGTAGAGCCCGAACAGCGGCCCGATGCCCACGTCGTCGATGCCCGCCTCCATGGCGCGGTCCATCGCCGTGACGCGCCAGTCGAAGTCCGTCTTGGGACCCGTCTTGTGCACCTGCGCATAGGTCTTGCGGTGGTAGGTCTCCTGGAAAATCTGGTAGGTGCCGATGCGTGCATCCTTCAACTGCCGGTACTGCTCCACCTGGAGCGGCGCCACGTTGATGTTCACCCGCCGGACTTCGCCACGCTTGGTGCGAGTCGCGTAAATCGTCGCAATTGTCTCCAGCAGGTAGTCCATCGTCTTGGTTCCGGGTAACGATTCGCCCGCCACCACCAGCACCCGCTTGTGTCCCTGCTCCACCAGCACGTGAATCTCGGCGGCAATCTCTGCCTGCGACAGAGTGCGCCGCTTGACCTCGCGGTTCCCCGCGCGGAAGGCGCAATAGACGCACTCGTTGACGCAGCGGTTCGAAATGTAGAGGGGCGCGAACAGCACCAGGCGCGAACCGTATATCTCTTCTTTCACCGCGCGCGAGGTGGCAAACATCTCCTCTATCAGTTCAGGATCGCTCAGGGCGATTAACTCCGTGACTTCATCCAGGCTCAATCCTTCCAGTGCTTTCGCCTTGGAAAAAATCGCACGGACGCGGGGGGCCTCAGGCGCGTCCGTGCGCAACAGGCTCTGATAGATTGCCTGTTCGTCAATAAAGTTCGAGACTGCGATGCCGCTCTGACTCATTGCGTATACTCCCGTGGATTCTCAATCCGCCATCGCTGACGATTGCAGACGCGTATCCACTTCTTCCAGTGCCTGTTCCAGCGTGCACTGCGATAGGTTCTGATTGCCGATGGTCACCGTCGGACCGTTCTCGCAATGCTCCGAGCAGAACTTCGCGCGGATATCGACGAGGTGACCCATGCCTTTTTCCTCCACGTGGTGCAGCAGCCCCTGCAGGATTTTCTGCGAGCCCTTCAGGTAACAGTTCGTGCCCACGCACACTCCGATGTTCAGCCGCTTCTCCAGCGAATTGATGACCGGCAGCGGCTCTTCGTTGATGCGCCGGCGGTTATGGTACTGGGTGTGCAGCAGGTGATGCGCCCGCTCGCCGCCGATCTCGCCCAGGAAGCGGGTGTAGCATTCGGTGACGTAGACGTTCTCCTGCGACTTGTGCAGCGGCGCTTCCTTGTCTGCCTTGTAGAGTCCCTGGCGCCGCAGCGCCCGGGCGTCGCGGCTGGTGGTTACAGGTTGGCCGGCGCCGCCGACGCAACCGCCTGGGCAGGCCATCACCTCGATCAGGTCATAGGGCGAAGTTCCCGCGCGTACCTGCTCGGCCACCACCCTGGCGTTGCGCAAACCGTGCACCACGGCCAGCTTGAGTTCGGCGCCGCCGACCGCGATGGTCGCCTCGCGCAAACCAGACTCGCCGCGCACAATCTCAAACTCCACTTTCCGCAGCTTCTCGCCCGTTACCTTCTCGACCGCGTAGCGCAGCACCGCCTCAGTCACGCCGCCGGAGTTGCCGAAGATGACGCCCGCGCCGGTGTAGAAACCAAACGGCATGTCCCACGACTCCGGTTCGAGCTGCGAAAAGCGCAATCCTGCCGACTGGATCATGCGCGCCAACTCCTGGGTGGTGAGTACGTGGTCCACGTCGCGCGCTCCATTGCTCTGGAACTCATCGCGCTGGGCTTCAAACTTCTTCGCCGTGCAAGGCATGATGGAAACTACCACCAGGTCCTGGCGCGCCACCTTCAACTGCCCGGGCAACATCTCCTTCAGCAGCGAACCAAACATCTGCTGCGGAGAGCGGCAACTGGACAGATGCGGCAGCACCTCGGGGAAGAACTGCTCGGCGTACTTTACCCATGCCGGGCAGCACGAGGTGAATTGGGGCATCCACTTGCCACTGGCCTTGCGCTTCAGGAATTCGTTTGCCTCCTCCATCACCGTCAGGTCCGCGGCAAAGGAGGTGTCGTACACCTGGTCAAAGCCCAACCGGCGCAGCGCGGCGGCAATCTGTCCGGTGGTAATCTCGCCGGGCTTGAGCCCAAGAGCCTCGCCGATGCCGACGCGCACCGCCGGCGCCACCTGCGCCACTACCGTCTTCTTCTTGTCGCCCAGCGCCTGCCAAACTGGATCCATCTCCGACTTCACGGTGAGCGCGCCGGTGGGACAGACGCTGGCGCACTGGCCGCAGTTCACGCACGCTACTTCTGCAAGGTCCTTGCCGAACGCCGGCAGCACCACCGAATCGTGTCCGCGGAAGGCAAAGTCAATGGCCCCGATGTCCTGCACCTCCGAGCACATGCGCACGCAGTCGCCGCAGAGCACGCACTTGTTGGGATCGCGCACCAGCGACGGCGAGGAGGTGTCGATGGGCCGGTCCGCCGAACCGGCTTGAAGCGCACCTTCTCGATGCCCAACTGGCGTGCCAGCGCCTGTAGCTGGCAGTTGGCGCTGCGGGCACAGGTCGGACAGCTCTGGTCATGGTTGGCCAACAGCAGCTCGATGGTGATCTTGCGGATTTCGCGGATCTCCTCGGTGACGGTACGGATCTTCAATCCCGGCTCCGGAGGCGTGGAACAGGCGGCCATGGCGCCGCGGCCCTCCACGTCCACCAGGCACAGGCGGCAAGCTCCATAAATGCTCAACTCGGAGTGATAGCAGAAGGTCGGCAGGTCAATCTCCGCCTTGCGGATCAGCTCCAGCAGGTTACGTTCTCCCGCGATTACAACGTCGCGGCCGTCGATGTTCAATACGGGCTGCGGAATCGCCGTCATTTACACACCCTCCACTGCGCCCGGTTTACACACCTTGGCGCAGGCACCGCACTTGATGCAGAGTTCCGGGTTGATGTGGTGCGGCTGTTTCTTTTCGCCCGTGATCGCCCCCGCGGCACATGCCTTCATGCACAGGCCGCATCCCTTGCACTTGGCCGGGTTGATCTCCGGCCGCAACAGCGCCTTGCAGCGACCGGCGCGGCAGCGCTTGCCAATGACGTGATCCTCGTACTCCTGGCGGAAGTAGCGCATGGTTGACAGCACCGGGTTCGGCGCCGTCTTGCCGAGCCCGCACAACGAACCGACCTGCACCGCGTGCGCCAGCTTCACCATCAGTTGCAGCGTCTCCTCGGTAGCGCGGCCCTCGATCACGTCGTCCAGCAGCGACAGCAACTGGCGCGTGCCTTCGCGGCACAGAACGCACTTGCCGCACGACTCACGCTGGGTGAAGTCCATGAAGAAGCGCGCCATGCTGACCATGCAGGTGCGCTGGTTCATCACCACCAGCCCGCCCGAGCCCACCATCGCGCCAACGGTCTTCAGCGAGTCAAAATCAAGCGGCAGGTCAAGATGTTCCTGGGTCAGGCATCCGCCCGACGGCCCGCCGATCTGCACCGCCTTGAATCCATTCTTGTCGATGGAGCCGTCGTCGTTCGTCACGCCTCCACCCACCTTGAGTACAACATCGCGCAGGGGAGTGCCGAAGGGCACTTCCACCAACCCGGTGTTGGCGACATGCCCGGTCAGCGCGAAGGTCTTGGTACCAGGTGAAGTCTTGACGCCGATGGAGCGGAAAACTTCCGGCCCTTCGTTCAGAATGCGCACCACGTGGGCCAGGGTCTCGACGTTATTGATCACCGTAGGCTTGCCCCAAAGTCCGCGCTGCGCCGGAAACGGCGGCTTGGGCATGGGCATGCCGCGCCGGCCCTCGATGGAGGCGATCATCGCCGTCTCCTCGCCGCACACGAAGGCGCCCGCGCCTTCCATCACCTCGCAGTGCAGCCGCATCCCGGTTCCGAATACGTTGTCTCCAAGGATGCCCTCACGCTCTGCGTCGGCCACCGCCTTGCGCATGCGCTTTACCGCCAAGGGATACTCGGCGCGCACATAGATCAACGTCTCGTCGGCGCCAATCGCGCGCGCCGCAATAATCAAGCCCTCGATGACCGAGTGCGGATTGCCTTCCATCACGCTGCGATTCATGAAGGCGCCTGGATCGCCTTCGTCGCCGTTGCAAATGACGTACTTCTTTGCCGAATTCTGCGTCCGCGCGAACTCCCATTTACGCCCCGTGGGAAAACCGCCGCCGCCACGCCCGCGCAGGCCTGAGTCCAGCACCTGCTTGCAGATCTCCTCCTGGGACATCTCGACGAAGGCGCGCCGCGCCGCCAGGTAGCCGCCGTGCAGGATGTACTCCTTTACATCTTCCGGATCGAGATGGCCACATTCCCGCAGTACAAAGCGCGTCTGCTGCATGTAAAACGGGTTGTCGGCGATTCCCCGGCAGTGGGTTCTGGTGGCGGGATCGATATAAAGCAACCGGTCCACGACCGCGCCCGATACCAGAGTGGTCGCTACAATTTCGGCCACGTCCGCGTCGGTTACCTTGCAGTACAAAATCTGCTCCGGCAGAACCGTTACCAGCGGCCCCATCTGGCAGAAGCCCTGGCATCCGCTCTTGCTCAGGCGAACTTCGTCGTCCGCCATCTCCGGTCTAAGTTCGAGAATGACGTTGAGACCTGATTCGTTGAGTTGGCGCTCAAAGGCTTCGAACACCTTCATGGAGCCGTTGGCCATGCAGCCGGTTCCGGCGCAAATGATGACCCGGCGCTGTTTTGCTGCCTGCTCCGCCCACTGCGCCGTCATTGCGCCTCCTTGCGGACGATTGCGTCCAGCAATTCGACGGCGTGCTGCGGCGTCATCTGCCCATGCACGTCTTCATTGATCACCATGGCCGGAGCCAGTCCGCAGGCGCCGAGGCAGGCCACCGTCTCCACGGTGAACAGCTGGTCGGGCGTGGTCTTGCTCTTTTCGCTCACCCCGAGCCGCTGCCGGATGGCCTCAAGGATGGGCTCGGAACGCTTCACATGGCAGGCCGTACCATCGCACAGCCGCACTACATATTTGCCTTTGGGTTCGAGCGCGAAGTGCGCATAGAAAGTGGCAACTCCAAAGACGCGCGCGGGAGGAACTCCCAGCGAAGTCGCCACAAACGTCATTACATCTTCGGGAAGATAGTGATACTCACTTTGTATGGCCTGCAGAATGGGCACCAGTCGAGCAGGCCTCTTCTGGTGATCCGTCAGTATCTGACAGACTCGTTCGAACTTCTGCGCGCTCGTTGCAGCGGGTTCCATAGGTGGGTTCTCCGGATGAGTGCATGGCTTTGGCGAGCTTGCAGCTCAACGCGGCCAGCGAGTTATAAAGGTCTTCGTTCTGCAGAATGATGTTGGGCGGAAGGTTCAGCGTGATCGGGGCAAAATTCCAGATTGCCCGCACTCCCGCCTTTACCAGTTGGTCGGCCGCCTGCTGCGCAACCGCGGCGGGTGTGGTGATGATCCCGATATGGATTGCCATGCGTTGCGCCAGATCGGCCAGTTTTTCCATCGGCAAAACAACCTTGTTATGAATGCTTGTACCAACGATGTCCGGGTTGTTATCAAAAGCGGCGACAATGCTGAGCCCGAACTTCTCGAAGCGGTCGTATCCCAGAAGCGCCGATCCCAGATTTCCCGCACCCACCAGAAATGCGTCGTTGGTGTTGTCCCAGCCGAGAAATGACTCAATGGCCTGAATCAGCTCCGCCAGCTGGAACCCGACCTTGGGGCGGCCCACGATGCCCGTATACTGCAGGTCTTTGCGAACCTGGATGGGCAGCAGATTCAGCGCCTCGCCAATGGTCGTACAGGAGACTTCATGGAGTCCGCGCTCGCGCAGCTCAACGAGGAAATGGTGGTATTTCGGCAGTCGGCGGAGTGAGGGCTCGGGAATCAGAACAGTCGTCATAATTTTATCGATAACATAATATCGATACCTTGCTCCGGGTGCTGTGACGGGCATCACCGCATCGCGTGCCACGGGCACGACGCCGCTGCCAACAATCTTTTAACCTACTTGAGATTCAATCGATGGGAGTCGATCTTCCAACGGCGACCGAGCCGGCGCGAGCCTGTTCCGGCCATCCTTGATGTAAGTTTCCTGCCTCCCGAGAGCGCGGCTACGGAGGTTTACGGGAGCCGTCCGCCCAGCCCGGCGTGCGCCTGCCGGTTTCCGCCCCACCCCAGACGCCATCGTCCGGTTGAAATCCACTTCTGCCAGCGAGCGAAGCAGCCTTCGCTGGGCGCGATGCTTTTTCTAGCCAGACTCCATGAAAATGGCCTCGTTTCCGCGCGAGCGTTGCTGCGTCTGCTTACAACAGAATCACGGAGTTTCATAGCGCCCTGGGTCGCGGCGTAATGTCACGGCGTAATGTGGTCTATTTTTTCTGGGGCGCTTATATTTTCAGCTAGGATTCGCCTGGGGCGGCTCGGGCAGCCCGAGGGTTGAAGACAGGACAACACATCCTCATGCCGATGGCGCCACAGGAAACTTCTACTGCAGCAGATACCCGTAAACGCATTCTTGCGATTGTCGGAGCCTCGTCGGGAAATCTGGTGGAGTGGTTCGATTTTTACGTCTACGCATTTTGCGCCATCTATTTTGCGTCAGCTTTTTTCCCCAGCGGTAATCCAACCGTCCAACTGTTAAAGACTGCCGGGGTGTTTGCGGCTGGTTTCCTGATGCGCCCGGTCGGCGGCTGGGTATTTGGCCGCCTCGCTGACAAACATGGCCGCAGGATGGCGATGATCACGCAGGTGTTGATGATGTGCACCGGCTCCTTGCTCATCGCCTGCCTGCCAACCTATGCTGCCATCGGCACGGCGGCGCCGGCATTGCTGCTGTTCGCGCGCTTGCTGCAAGGCTTGTCGGTTGGGGGAGAATACGGTACCAGCGCAACCTACATGAGTGAAGTGGCGCTCCGCGGGCGGCGTGGTTTCTTTGCTTCGTTCCAGTATGTAACCCTGATCGGCGGCCAGTTGCTGGCCTTGCTGGTACTGGTGATTCTGCAGCAGTTGCTGACCCCTCAACAGCTAAAGGATTGGGGCTGGCGGATTCCATTCGTGCTGGGTGCATGTACCGCCGTGGTGGCGTTCTACTTGCTTCGATCACTCGCGGAAACCTCGACCACCGATTCGCGCAAGAACCGGGATGCGGGCACCATCGCCGGCCTGATGAAGCACAAGCGCGCCTTCATGACGGTGATCGGCTTCACGGCCGGTGGCTCGTTGATCTTTTATACCTTCACCACGTACATGCAGAAGTACCTGGTGAACACCGCGGGAATGAACCCAGAACAGCAAGTGCGGTGATGACCGGCGGCGCTGTTCGTTTATATGCTGATGCAACCGCTATTCGGTGCGCTGTCAGACCGGATCGGCCGGCGTACGTCGATGATCTGGTTTGGTGCGTTGGCGACGCTGAGCACGGTACCAATTCTGCGTGCGCTGGCTGTTATCAAGAACCCATATGCGGCATTCGGACTGGTGTTTCTGGCGTTGGCAGTGATCAGCCTGTACACATCGATCGGCGGATTGATCAAGGCCGAGATGTTTCCCCTGGAAGTGCGCGCCCTAGCTGTCGGTTTGTCGTACGCACTGGGAAATGCGATTTTTGGCGGTTCGGCTGAATTCGTTGCGTTGGAATTGAAATCGATCGGCAGGGAGTCGACTTTTTACTGGTACGTCACGGTTCTATGCGCGGTGGCGTTGATGGTCGCGATCCTCATGCCCGATCCAAGCAAAGAAGGTTATCTGCGCGACGGGCTTTGATTGGCTGGGGCGAACCGCTGCTTCATTCTGCTCCCGGCTTACGGTACCGTGTACTTCCACCAGTGGCATTGCGCGCAAAAGTTCTCCGATTTCTTATGGACGTGGCGGCAGAGTAGACAGTCGAGTCCACCCATGTGGGAATCGTGGGGATTGCACAATGCCTTGGAGAAACCATTGCCGCCACCGTGGGCGCGATGGCCCCGCCGACGCAGCCAGGAGATGGCCGCCGGAACCGCTTTGCAACTGCTTTCCTGTGAGTTTGCCGACGGGTGTGCTTGGTTCGGCTCGCATTTGCAGCCCTGCGTCACAGTGTGAAGTGACCGTACACATTGCGGCAATCCGGCGCAAAAGGCGTAAGATTGAATCTGTATTTGACGTACGTCTTCAGGGCGGGGTGTGAATCCCCACCGGCGGTGAAAGCCCGCGAGCGCCTGCCTCTGGGCAGGGTCAGCAGATCTGGTGAAACTCCAGGGCCGACGGTAACAGTCCGGATGAAAGAAGACGAGCCACATTGCACGCATCTTCCGATCTGATCCGGGCGAGCGGTTCCGGGCAGATCGCTCCTGGGGATGCGTGTAGGAGTTTGCGGCGAGGTAGTGCCCTGAAACGTTTTTCGTCGAGTTTGTGCGCGAGGAGCGTTTCACCATGGCATCCTTCCATTCCGCCGCAGCCCTGCTAGAACCGGCAGTGGCTTCCTTCGAAGAAAGTTTGGCCCAAGACCTGGACGATGCGCGCCGGGAATTCCCCTTCATGCTGGTGGACCATTCCGATGGCGCAATCGCAGCGAGCCGGGTCTGCGCTGATCGCAAACCTTATGGATGCGAAATGGGACTCCAATGAACACGCGCAATGAATGCCGGGAACACGAACACGGAGAGAGATCCCGATACGGGGGCACCGAAATGGATTTAGGCGTTGATTGCAGTACCACAACCCAGGTGGCCAGCGCGGACTTGCCGACGCGATGGGGACAGTTTCGAGCGCTGGGATTTGAGCGCTCCACGGCGGATGGCCCGGAGACCGCAGTGGCCCTGATCATGGGAGACATTTCCACTGGAGTTCCGCTGGTGCGAATTCACTCGCAGTGCCTCACCGGCGATGTCTTTGGATCGCTGCGGTGCGATTGCGGCGGGCAACTGGATTTTGCCATGAATGCGATTGCCGAGGAAGGCGCTGGCATCCTGATCTACGAAAAACAGGAGGGTCGAGGGATTGGGTTGATGGCGAAGCTACAGGCTTATGAGTTGCAAGACGATGGTCTGGATACGGTGGAGGCAAACGAGCACCTTGGGTTTGAGGTGGACTACCGTGACTTCGCCCTGCCGGCCGCGATACTGAAGCAGCTGGAAGTTTCCCGGGTGCGCCTGTTGACCAACAACCTGCAAAAAGTTGCGGCGCTCACCAGTGCTGGAGTTGAGGTCGTGGAACGCATTGCCTGTGAGGTTTCGCCAAGTCCTCAGGCCCTGTTTTATCTGACCACCAAGAAGCAGAAACTGGGCCACATGCTTACGATGGTTTAGCGCAACAGGCGTACGCAAACCACGGCGGTGGCGCTTCCCTTCTCCGGCCGCGGCCGCTGCGAAATACCTCTCCATGCCTGTGGGCCACGGATGGAACAGGCATGGAGAGACCGAGAGCTTTCGGTTACCTCGTTTCCGCGATTACCTGCGGAGTACTGAACAGCTCGGGATGGAGATAAGTGCCACGCTCCTTGTCGGGCTTGGTCTCTTCCACCACCACGCGGTGGGCGTCGGCATACGCGTCATGCCGGATGCCGGTGACCTGCCAGGAAACCTTGACCGAGTGCTTGTTGGTCTTAATGGTGAAACTGTTGTTGGTAATTTCCTGCGCCACGATCGCCTGCGCAAACTGGCCGATCACGGTCAGTTGATAACGAAAATCCTGATTGAGGGCTTCAAAATAGCTGGGCAGCTCAACCGTGGCCAATCCGTGCCTGTCGGTGACGACGACGCCGTCGTAAATGTTTTTCATGTCGGGCGACTCAACGAAGGAATGGTAAAGATATTTATTGGCCGGATCCAGGGGATGGTCAATCTTAAACGTTCCGGAAGCCTTGGTAAGCGTGCCCCCAACGTAGAGGTTGCCGGTGGTAGTGACGTTGGCGTTGCCATCAACCGTAAAGGATGGACCGGTACCGCTGGTCAGCCCGGATCGAATCATCATTCCGGAGGTTGGGGCAACTTTGAAGTCAAGCCAGAGGCCATTGGCGGATGCGCTGTAGGCATGTCCATGGTACAGGGTGACCGGTCCGGAAGTCGCATAGACGTCCGCATTCACACCCATGACGCCGTAGCATTCTTTCGTGCCTGCGGCGCAAGCTGGAGATGAGCCGGCAACCGCATCGGCCTCCAACGCGATGCCCGGTGCGTTGGACACATGCGCCATCACTCCGATTGGCCAGGGATCGAGGCCGGTGGGCACGTACGAGGTAAGGAAATTCCCTCCGTACATTGCGGGAGAGGTGGAATTGTTGCTGAAGGCGAAGACGCCTATACCTTGCGTTCCCGTTGCCAACCCTGAAATTCCGGCGCCGTCCGCAGCGAGGCCGGCGACTCCGACGGTAGCTCCGGTGCCGGTTGCCTTGCCGGTGATTGCCGAGGGCACGTCGCTGTAATCCGGAAGGACTCCCGGAACGATAACCTGGCCGTTGGTGCTGTCGTTGACGTTGACGACACCGGCGGGCGCGACGGCTGCGCCGCTCAAGGTCAAGGGGAGGGGGATGGAGCCACCGGTCACAGCCTGGCAACTGACCGCGCCCGTTTGGCTAATGGAGGCGATGGCGCTGCCGCTCGCGCAGGCACTGCTGACCCGCTTCTGAATCGCGCTGGTGTTGACTTCAACGGTCGGCGCGGACCCGCTGCCGCCGACGGTGATTGAAGCATCGGGCGAACTCAGCGTCACACCCGCTCCGCCACCGGTCGCAGCCGTTGATTGGGTGCTGCCATCGGGAAACTTGAAGCCGCCGGCGGTGCTCTGGATCACGCCATTGACAGAGAGCGGATAGGCCGGGGTGCTGGTGCCAATACCGACGTTGCCGGTGTTGTCAATGCGCATTCGCTCGGTGCGGGAGGTGGTGCCATTGGCGGTCGTCTGGAAGCTCATCGCCGTGCCGTTGGCGGTTGGCGTCCAGTTTTCCGTGGAAACAAATGTTACCTTCACCTTGCTCTTCGGGAACGCCGAGCCGGTATAACCGGCAGCGGCAAACTGGCCGAGGTTGTCACCGTTCTGGGTGGCTAGCGGTGTGGTCGAAGTGCCGCGCGCGGTGATGAAGTTGAAGTTTGGCGAGTCGCCGAGGGTATTGGAGTAGTTGTCGATGCGCAAAGTTGGATTGATGCCCACCACGTCGAGCGCGGCCGCCGGGGCGGCGGTGCCGATGCCGACGAAGTTGCCCGATTGCGCGATCAGCGAGTTGCCCAGGTCTCCTGAGGTGTCAGTAAAGACCGGCAGGAATCCGGCAGTTGCACCCAAGGCCGCGATGGCGGCGGCAACCGCCCGGTTGGCCGCCGAGTTTACGGCACCAGTGTTGATGTAACTGGCGGGCGCTGTGGAGGATGGCGGCGCGGCGACGGCCTCAGCGCGCAAGAAAGCCGAGGCGGGTAACCCGCCGAGGGTCTCGGCGTCGGAGGCTTTGAGGGCGTAGGGAACGCTGACCAACAACACGCGCGCCTGTTCGGGTTGACCCTCGGGCTCGACTCCGAGCCAGCGCGCTTCTCCGTTGCTGAAAAGCTCCAGCGGAATGCCTGTGGCGCTGCGCGCGCCGAGCAGTGAGCTGTAGCGACCAATGGCGTCCACCGTGATGTTCTGGACTTCCTGCCAAAGCGGCGCGCCGCCGTTTTGATCCTTGTAAAGCGCGAAGATGACGCCGACGGTTCCGGCTGGGGCTCCCGAGATGGTCCCGCTGAACTTGACCAACTGGGGGACGGCAGCAGCGTCTTCCGCATAGCCGCAGGCGAGTAGAAGGAGTGCACAAAACAAAGCCGCCAGGAGGCGGCGAAGATGGGATTGGAAGGGACTTGAAAATAATATGGACGTGCGGGACATGACATCCTCCATGGCGATTCTCTTCCGTGGGGCGAGTGGACTCAAACAGAGCGTACCGCGACCCAGGCTGCGCAGATCAAAAAAACACCGCCCCAAGGAGAATCGAAGTCTAACGCCGGGCATCTGGGTCCACAAGGGAATTCAGGTGGGCTTCCTGGATCCTGCCAGCCTCGCCGTAACCATGCACCGGTGCTTCCCCGTCGGTTGCGGCGTGGCAACAAAAGCGATCCGGCAGCGGCCTACTGCGGGAACAATCGCGAACTTCCCTCAGCCAGGTTGCTGAGTGATCGGCACCGGTTTACCTTCTTCGACAATTGCGTTTGCAGAGGATTTTTCGGGGTTTGCGGATGCGCTCGCGCGGTACAATACCGCGGTCCAGAGCTGGGACACGGGGCAGGAGCGCGAGCCAAAGCTCGGCTTCCTGGAAAAATAAGGAGGCGTTCGGCATGAGTCGGATCGCTTGTTCGTTGGCGCTGTTCCTGTTTGCGGTCTCCAACCCTGCGTGGGCCGCCGACTGGGTGGTTTCCAGGGACCTGGATCATGGCGCTGGCGCGTGCTATATCGATGCGGACAACGTTAGCCGGGATGGTGACCGCCTCATCTATTGGTCCAGGGTGGTCTATAGCAAGCCAATGGAGTCCAGCTCGGGCGCCCGCCTGGCGCCGGGCCGTATTCCGATAAAACGGAAACACATCCAGGAAGAGATCTTCCGGATTGAGGTGAACCTGGGATCCCGGCAGGTCCGGACGCTTGAGTTTTTCCAGTATGATCCCTATCACCACGAGCTCGAACACGACTCTGATCCTGGCCATTGGAGGCAATACGGGAAAGACGATGGGACGGAAGTGGACAACGCAGCCGCTCTGAAGTATGCCAAAGGGGGAAACGATCATGCCTCGCGGCCCACGCCCTAGCGCAACTTCTCCGTTCCGCTAGACCACCTTTGCAGCCTCTCGGCCCTGGGCGCACATCCTGGAGACGCGAGCGGCGTGCGGCGGGATTTCACGCGAAATTTCGAATGTCCAGAGTTTGCCGGCGCCACGCACGCGCAAAACCAACGTTCCATCCGCTGCGGACAAGTCCATTATGCCGATTACCTTTTCATCCTGCGCCGGAAGTGGCGCCCAGGCTCCGGTTCATCAAAATCCCGACGGCAACCATGGCGGCCATGATGACGGCGAACAGCGATAGCCAGCCCCAGTACTGGGTAGGATGGCGGATGATGCGCATGAAGTGACGTCCATAGCGGGCGGCAATGTAGGCGATGAGCGAATAACGCAACGCCCGGCAAAGTCCGACGACCGCGAGAAATTTTCGCGCGGGGTAGTTCGAAGCTCCCGCGGCAGCAAAAAAGACGCTGGTGGGAAGCGGAAAAGGAACGGCTGTAGTGGCGGCCAGAGCCCCGGTGCCCGACTTCTCAAAGACTTTCAGGATGGTCGGCGCACGTGCGCTTCCGAACTTGCTGTGCAGGTAGGTGATGCCAGCCTGGCGCGCCAAGCGGAAGGTGATGAAGGCTCCGAGCAGCGAACCTGCGGTTGCGATGCCGGCGTATACGTACCAGGGATCCGCATGCCTCGCAGCGAGGATGGCGGTCAGGATGTCTGGGCCGCCGAAGGTCGGAAGCGGAAAACTATCCAGAATGGCCAGGGAGAACAAACCGAAAAGGCCCAGATGGCGAAGTGCCGCCGTGAACCCGCCGGGTTGTTTCCTCACGGCCTGCAGAAGAATGGAGATCACCCCAGTTTTGATGCCCAAGTACACCATACGGACACTAACATATCCGGCTCCGTTTCCGGTTCGGGAGCTTGATGGGGGAGCGGTTGGCGGCGATGCTCGGACAGAGTGTAAGGAGGAAGATTGCTCTCCACGCCTGCGGGCGCGCCCGAGGAACAGGCATGGAGAGCAAAGGTTGCTTCAGTTTTTCTCCGCGATGACCTGCGGGGAATTGAACAACTCGGGATGGAGGTAGGTGCCGCGCTCCTTGCCCTTGTCCTCCTCCACCTGGGTGCGGTGGGCGTCGGCGTACGCGTCATGCCGGATACCGGTGACTTGCCACGACACCTTGACCGCAGGCTTGCTGGTCTTAATAGTGAAATGATTTTTCGCGATCTCCCGCATCACAATCGCCTGTGCGAACTGGCCGATCACAGTCAGTTGATAACGGAAGTCCTGGTTGAGAGCTTCAAAATAGCTAGGCAACTCGACCGTGGCGAATCCGTGCCTGTCGGTCACAATGTTGCCGTTGTAGATGTTCATCATGTCGGGCGACTCGACGAAGGAGTGGTAGAGATACTTGTTGGCGGGGTCGAGGGGATGGTCGATCTTGAACGTGCCGGACGATTTGGAGAGGGTTCCGCCTACGTCGAGATTTCCGCTAAAGCTGACGTTGGCGTTGCCGTCCACACTAAAATTGGCGCCGTTCTGGGAGTTGGCCTGGATCATCGCCCCGGAGGTCGGGGGAACATTGAAGTACAAGCCGAGGCCAACCGCGGCGGGGCTGTTCAAGTTTGCCGCGAATGCCCTGGTGTTGCCCGAGGTTGCGTCGATTTCAACATTCACTCCGGTGATCGGGTAGGAGGCCGCAGCAGCAGACGAATAGACCTCTACAACGTCGCCGCCGCCATTCACCATGTCTGCCTCCAGCGCGCGAGGTCTGGTTTCGTTGCCGTTGTTAAATCCCGTAAGGCCGCTGTACGCCATTACAGGCGGCTGATTCGAGTTAAACGTATATCCCACCACGCCCATGCCTTGGCTGCCCTCCGAATATCCCACCACGCCGACGCCGTTCGTCGCCGTACCGGTGACCCCTGCGGGCACTCCTGTTCCCGTCGCCGTGCCTACAATCGCGGAGGGAATGGAAGTGAAGAAACTCTGGGCCGGGGCGCTCTGCGTATCCATCGTTGGCCCGTTGCTGGTGTTGGTGACGTTGAGCACGCCGTTGGGCGCGGTTGCCGTGCTGCTCCAGTTCACTGGCAGGACGACGGCGCCGCCGCCGCTGACGGTTTGGCAACTGACCGTGCCCGTGCTGCTGATGGAGGCGATGGCGCTCCCGCTGGAGCAGGCGCTGCCGACCCGTTTCTGAATCACACTGGTATTGACCGCGACGGTGGGAGCAGCCCCGCTGCCGCCGACCGTGATCGAGGAATCCGGCGAACTCAGCGCGACGCCCGAAGCCGCCGAGGTCTGGGTGCTGCCGTCGGGAAATTTGAAGCCGCCTGAAAGGCTCTGCACCACCCCGTTGACCGACAGCGCATAGGCCGGGGCGGTAATGCCGATGCCAACGTTGCCGCTGTTGTCGATGCGCAGGCGCTCGGCACGCGAGGTGGTGCCGTTCTTCGTGGTCGCAAAGGTCATCGCGGTGCCGTTGGCGCCGGTGTTCCAGTTTTCCGTGGCGATGAAGCTGACCTTGACCCGGCTGCTGGGGAAGGCCGACCCGTTGTAGCCGGCAGAGGCAAACTGGCCCAGGTTGTCGCCACTCTGGGTGGCCAGCGGGGTGGTCGAAGTGCCGCGTGCGCTGAGGAAGTTGAAGTTTGGCGAATCGCCCGAAGCGTTCGAGTAGTTGTCGATGCGCAGGGTTGGATTGGTGCCCACAATGTCGAGCGCGGCCGCCGGAGCGGCGGTGCCGATGCCGACGAAGTTGCCCGATTGCGCGATCAACGAGTCGGCCAGGTCGCCGGTGGTGTCGGTAAAGACGGGCAGGAATCCGGCAGTGTAGTTGGTAGCCACGGCGGCAGCAACCACCCGGTTGGCCGCCGAGTTTACGGCAGCGCTATTGATGTAGGCGGCGGGCGCCGTGGTGGCCAGTGGCGCGGCGACCATTGGGGCAGCGTCGGAGCGCAGGAAGGCCGAGGCGGGCAATCCGCCGAGGGTTTCCGAGTCTGAGGCTTTGAGCGCGTAGGGAACGCTGACCAGCAGCACGCGGGGTTGTTCGGGTTGACCTTCAGCCTGGACGCCGAGCCAGCGCGCTTCATTGTTGGCGAAAAGCTCCAGCGGAATACCCGTGGCGCTGCGCGCGCCGAGCAGCGAGTTGTAATGGCCACTGGCGTCCACCGCGACGTTTTGGACTTCCTGCCAGAGCGGCGCGCCGCCGGTCTGATCTTTGTAGAGAGCGAAGATGACGCCCACGGTTCCGGCCTGGGCGCCCGAGATGGTGCCACTGAACTTGACCAATTGCGGAACGGCGGCAGTGTCTTGGGCGCAGGCGCAGCCGAGTAGAAAGACTACACAAAACAAGCCAGCCAGGAAGCGGCGCATGTTGAGGAACGGGCAGGAAGCTGAATTTTGGCGAGACACAGGTATCCTCCATCGCGATTCTCTTCAATGGGGCGAGTGGACTCGAACAGGGCACACCGGGGGCCCGAAATAGATGAACAAAGAAACCACTGCTCCAAGGAGAGCCGAAGTCTAACGCCGGGAAATTGCGATCACAAGGGAAATTCAGCGGGTGAGCGCAGGCCGCCACGGCGAATAGGTCTACAGCGACGAAAAGAGGCGGAGATTGGGCACACGTCCAGCCGCGTTATTGGAACTCCACCGATACATTCAGATCGCCAAGAGTCTCAGCCTCCTGGGTGGTGCAGGCCAACCTGTAGGTATGTCCCGCCGTTGCGCTGGCGGAATCCAATAGGTCGCTGCAGGCTGTGGCTGTGCCCAGGGTGCAATGGATCGCGGTTGGAGAGCTATTGTCGGTAACGGTGCAGAGTCCGCTGGAAGCATTGACGCCGCCGGTGCCTGCCGAGATGTACAAATGCTGCAATAAGCCATTGTGAGTGGCGAGGAATCCGCCCACGGTACCAGGTTCTCCGGCACAGGAGGTGGTTGTGCCTTGTCCGAAGCCGAAGGGCGCGATGGTCGTGCTTGACGACGCTGTACCGGCGCACCAGCCGCGAATCTCCGAGGCTTGGGATGGGTTGCCGACTTGCGCGACATTCAGGCCGCCGCCCGTCATCATAACTTGATTTACATAGCGGGCAAGTACGGAATATCCCGCTGCTGTGAGATGTACGCCGCCCGGCTGAAACCATTTTTCATTCGTTGGATCGGTGAAGAGCCAGTCAAAATCGATCAGATAGTCCCATCCGGCCGCACCTTGCTGCTGGACGTTTGCGCCCCTGATTCGATCGTTTAGCGCCTGGCGGTAGGTCTCTGCGCTGGCGTTGAAGGAGGTGGCTTTGGCTACGGTAAACGCCACGACGATGAAACCGTCGGCATGAGCCTCGGAATAGACGGCCTGCAGGGAAGCAAACACGGCTGTGTCCGTCTGTGCGAGGGAAACCAGATCGTTATGTCCACATTCGATAAACACGTAGCTCCGGGTGATGGAACCCGCGGGCCGGTATGGGTGGGCAATCGTCGGGTAGTTGGTGAGAAGAGTGCTGCAATATCCTCCCGTCTCGCCCATTGTGTAGGAGGTTCCGCGATTCAGGAAAAACGGCAACGCCTGAGCTTGCACCGGATAGCTGTAGGCCGAGGTAAGAGGGTAACCTGCGGTCAGACTGTCTCCAATGAAGACGAAGTTCTGATCGGTGCGTGGAGCGGGAGTGAGAGGGACCGTGAGGGCCGTCTCGGTGGATGGTAAGACGACCGAGCCGGGCGGCGTGCCAAAGCCGGTTCCATCGGCCTTGACATAGCTATCTGCCGCAGCCCCCGCGATGCTCACCGCCGGTGTGTTGACGCCTGTTCCCGGACTGATGGTTGTGGGGCCGGTTGTTCCTACCTGAACGGTGTCTGCAAAGGTCTTGACGCCATTGATGGCCTGCGGGCTGCTCAAGTCCACAAAATTCTGCGAGGTCGAGCCCGTGCCGCCCTGGCTCACCGGTATGGGCACGGTTAGAGCTGTCGTCTGGGTGCTGCCATCGGGGAACAGGAAGCCGCCACTGGTGCTCTGGATGATGCCGTTGACCGACAGTGGATGGGCGGGCACGGCCGTGCCGATGCCGACGTTGCCGGTGTTGTCGATGCGCAGGCGCTCGGTGCGGGAGGTGGTGCCGTTCCTGGTGGTTTCGAAGCCGATGGCGGTGCCGTTGGCCGTCGTGCTCCAGTCCTCCGCGGAGAGGAGCGTTATCTTTACCTTGCTGTCCGGGAAGGCCGTGCCGTTGTATCCGGCGGCGCCGAACTGGCCAAGGTTGTCGCCGCTCTGGGTGGCAAGCGGAGCAACCGGGGTGCCGCGGGCGCTGAGGGAGTTGAAGTTTGGCGAGTCGCCGGCGGTGTTGGAATAGTTGCCGATGCGCACGGTTGGATTGATGCCAACAATGTCGAGCGCGGACGCCGGGTTGCTGGTGCCGATGCCGACGAAGCTGCCCGATTGCGCGATCAGCGAGTTGGCTAGCTCTCCCGAAGTACCGGTGAAGACCGGCAGGTATCCGGCGGTCGCGCCGGAGGCCGCGATGGCGGCGGCGACCGCCCGGTTGGCCGCCGAGTTTACGGCAGCGGTGTTGATGTAACTGGCGGGCGCGGCCGCGTCAATAGGAGCGGTGACGGCGTCCGAGCGCAGGAAGGCCGAAGCGGGCAGTCCGCCGAGAGTTTCGGCGTCGGAGGCTTTGAGCGCATACGGGACACTGACCAGCAACACGCGCGGCTGTTCAGCTTGACCCTCGGGTTCGACGCCGAGCCAGCGCGCTTCATTGTTGGCGAAAAGTTCCAGCGGAATGCCCGCGGCGCTGCGCGCGCCGAGGAAAGCCGAGTAGCGACCGGCGGCGTCAATGGGGATGTTCTGCACTTCCTGCCAGAGTGGGGCGCCGCCGGTTTGATCCTTGTAGAGGGCAAAGATGACACCGACGGTTCCGGCCTGGGCGCCCGAGATGGTTCCGCTGAACTTGACCAGTTGTGGGACGGAGGCAGCGTCTTCGGCGCAGGCGCAGCCAGCCAGAAGAACCATGCAGCACAACGCAGCCAGGAGGGGGCGAGGATGAAGGAGTAATGGGAAAAAAGACTTATCTTGACGGGACACCGTTATTCTCCATGGCAATTCACTTCCACGGGGGCGAGTGGACTCGAGCCCAGCGTGCCGGGATACAGACTCCGTAGATCAACAAAAACACACTGCTCCATCGGAAGTTGGAAGTCTAACGCCGGGAATTTGGAATCACAAGTGAATTTGGAAGGTGTTGACCGTCCGTGCCGGCGCGGATTGAGGCCCGGAAGGAATTGCCTGGCTTTGCCGAGGGGCGAACGGCGGCTAGGCCGCGTCAAAAGCCTGCCCCAGCCCTAGGAGGGGCGGCTGGAGCAGGGTCGCGGGGTTCGCCTTGATGGCGGGATGCCCCGGGTTAAATTGTGGCCGTGATGGTCTGTGTGTGGGTCGTTTCGTTGGCGGGAACCAGAATGCTTGGAAGGGATTGTCCAGAGGTACGAAGCGCCACTGTGGTTACCGACGACGTCGAGACGTTTGCCGCAATAATGGTGTAACTAAGGACGACCATGTCCGTGGACGGAGTGGCCAGGGACCAGGAATACGGGATGGTCACCGTGCATTTTGCGGTGGAACCGGTGCGGGTCGCAGTCGCTGCCGCACTTTCTGAAATTTCGCGACCGGTTCCGGAGGTGATGTCATCCACGAGGCCTGCACCCACTTCGCAGTAGATAGGGGTGCTGGTGGCAAAGGTCGAATCCACCGTGATGGTGAACTCGAAGACCAGTTTGCCGGCGCGCGTGGTGGTGGTCACATCACTCACCAAGTGCATTGGCGTAGGCTGAGCGCTACCAGGGCGTTGATTCAGAACACCCGGGACGGCTGTGCTTCCGCTTGAGTTCTGTCCCCAAAGCGGCAGGGTGAGACCTGCCAGGCAGACGCAGGACAGAACGATACGCATAATCCTCAGTTGGCTCATACCAACCTCCCTTTTGATTTGTTTGTGACGGCATCCAGCGTTTTGAGCCGGGATCCCCACACTGGCCTCCCGGCGACCGGAAAAGTATAGCGCTGGTTGTGGACGGTGCAGGATGAAATTTCCGTTCAGGAGAGATTTCTTGTGAGCACCAGGGAGCGGCGGCAGGCGGGCGGCGCGTGCCGGTTGCAGAGGATAACCTGGCGGCGCGGTGCTCTAAGTATAAGCCTTTTCAATCTCGTGTATCTTTTCGAGGCGGCCGGAGTGGCGGCCTCCGGAGAACGGGGTATCCAGCCAGATCTGGACGATGTGGGCGGCATCGGTCTCATCCAGGATGCGGCCGCCCAGGGTGAGCACGTTGAGATTGTTGTGCTCTCGCGACATCTGAGCCTCGTACACATTGCTGATGTTGGCGGCGCGAATGCCGGGAACTTTGTTGGCGGCGATCGCCATGCCAATGCCGGAGCCGCAGACAAGAATGCCGCGCTCGGCGCGTCCGGCGGCTACGTCTTCGGCAACCTTTAAGGCGTAGTCGGGGTAGTCCACCGAGTCAGAGGTGTTGGTTCCTTCGTCGATCACCTGATGTCCGCGATCGGTGACGTATTGGCGGATACGATCCTTGAGGAGATAGCCGGCGTGGTCGGCTCCCATTGCGATCTTCATACCGCTATTGTATCCGGGAGCGGCAGGTTTGGCGCCAGAGAAAAACACTATGCGTGCTGTCCAGCCGACAGACCGACCTTGTGGCTTGGCGGCGGCCGGCAGATTCGAAGGTTGTCGCGGCGGTGCGGCGGGATCGAGCGGTGGCCTGGCTGGTGGTGGGCTACGAAGTGGTCTGGAGCGATCCGGCGCGGACGGCATCATCGGCGGGATAGGCGCGGTTGAAGGCGCCGGCGACGAAACGGGTAACCAGATAGCCGTCCATGTACTTGTATGGCGCCTCGCCCAAGGTATAGTGGCCGCAGGGCAGACAGCGGATTTCGGCCTCAAGCTCGCGGCGGCGGAATTCCGCGGCAATCTTGCGGCTGAATTCAGGAAGAAAGGTGCGGTCGTAGGCGGTATGGATCATGAGCACCTGCTTGGGCCAGCGCTCGAACTTCCCGAAAAAACTCATGGGACTGACGCAGGCCAGGGCGTGGCGCAGTTCGGTTGCGTTGAGCACCTTTTCGATGCCTTCGCGGACGTGGCGGGTGGAGTAGCCGGTCCAGACCACATCGCCAAAATAGGTGGAGGCGTGATTAAAGATGTTGACCCGGAGGCGCTCGTCATGGGCGCTGGCGTTGAATCCGTAACAGGAGCCGAGACTGGTTCCCAGGACGCCAAATTCGGTATAGCCCTGCTGCTCCAGCCAATCCACGCAGCAACGAATGTCGATGATGCCCTGGCGCGCGGCGTGCATGGTGCGTCCGATGTTGGAGCTGACCGAGTAGTCGGCACGATGCAGCTCGGCGGGCATGCGAATGTCGTGATAGGGCATGCTGAGACGCAGGGTGGAAACGCCGAAGATCCGGAAAAGTCGAGCGAATGCGTTATGGCTGATGGCGTCGCCGTTCCACTGCGGAATGATGATGATGGCGCGCTTGGGCTTGCCCTTGGCGGGCGGCGCGGGAAACCAGCGCGCGTTGACCAGATCGTTTTCCGGGTAGGGCGAGCGGACGGGCGAGGTGAAGCGCAGAAAGGTTCCGAACTGGCCGGCATACTTGGCGTCATCGACCGCCGGATTGGCCTTGCTGCCGGTACCGTGGACGCGGATGGGGCGCTGTTCGAGACGGAAATCGGTGGGAGTTTTGTAGCCGAAAAATTCGTCGCTGTTGGCAATGAGGCGGTCGTTGAGGTCGAAGAAATAGCGCTTCTGGGCCTCGGGCGAGGCGGAGGCGGACAGGGCGGTGACGCCGGGGAAATCGGCCGTCCATTCCATGCCCCACTCAAAGGGACGCACCACGCGATTGCTGTCGCGGGTTTCCAGACGGTACTCCCAGGCGTTCATCCAGCGTGCATAACGAGAGCGGATCATAAGTATCGGTATGACGAGTTTATCAGGCGGCCGATGGGGGTTCGAGCGGCTTGCAGCCAGAGGCAGATGGGGGAAGCTGAAAGGCGATGGGGCGGGGGTTAACGGGGAGGGGTGAGCGTCACGTTGGTGGCTTCCATGCGGTTTGCGTTTATGTCTTACCTTCGAGTAAGCCGCAGATCGCAGATGCCCACTTGATTGTGTCGTACACCATGCGGGAGTGCGCAGGTCTTGAGCCATGCGCTACGCCCTGTGTTTTGCGGATGATCTGGAGGGCCTGCGCGGCGTGGTTGATTGTACACGCCATCTCACGAGCTGTTGTTGATGCCTCACTCGCATTGACTCCGCTTGCGACGAGTTCTGCTTCCATTTCCTCGAAGATTCGCAACCGCTGCATTGCAGTATTCACACCAGCTTGGAAGCAATTGGGACGGTCCTGCCAATCGTTCTTCTTGTAAATGGCCTCAATCACCTTATCGACGGCCCCGCACGCCAAGGCAGCGGCGACATCGTCATTGTCTCCGTCCGCCAAGAACGTCATCGCGCGCGATAGATCGGCACGAGCTTGTTCCGGAAGATGCAGTACTTCCCGCGCATCGATCAGGCCAACAGGCACGAAGGCTCCGTCGATGTATTGATAGCCGTGCTGTCCGAGAAGCCTAGTCAGCTCGTCCCGCTCGCCGCCGCAATTCGCTGCGATGATATATTCGGCGAGAATCGGCAGCGCTTTTTGTTTTCTCTGAGCGTCTAACTTAGCAAGCGCGCTTGAAAGTGCTAAATTAACCAACGCGTTGTTCTGCACCGATGGGACTTCTGAAGTGTCTATTCCGGCCTTCAATGCAATGGCGCATTTCTCCTTGATCGAAAGGTCAGATAGCTTGCCCATCAGAACAATGCTGAGCGTATCGATTTCTGGTTCTGTCAACGCCATAGATGCTCCTCCTGCCGACTCGAAGATAGGCGAGTGCGGCTCACCGTTGCGCGCGCCCCAAAGCCTCTAATTGCGGTTCGGTGGATGTGACTCCGTCCACTTGCGGCAACGCTCCTGAACTTCCAGACGCTTCTCCGTTGTCAGTTTCGCGCCAATTTTGTCTCGCTTTTTTTTAAACACACCGGAGCTTGAGGCCGCAAGGTTCAGCCAGAAATAGGCCTCGGCTTCATCCTTTGGAACACGCTTGCCGTCGGCGTACAACGAGCCAAGAGCGAACTGAGCCCAGACATTTCTCTGCTCGGCAGCTTTGCGGCACCAGCGTACCCCCTCCACCGCATCTTCTGGGACACCTCGGCCATACACATACTGTAGGCCAAGGAGGTACTGAGCCTCCGCGTCTCCCTGTTCGGCGGCATTACGGTACCACCGAACGGCCTCGGTGCTATTCTGGGGCACACCCTCACCTAAGTCGTACGCGACGCCGAGACTGAATTGAGCCGACACATCTCCTTGCTCGGCGGCTTTGCGGTACCAACGAATCGCCTCGGCTCCATCTTTCGCAACGCCTTCGCCGTTCTGATACGCCCAGCCAAGGCTGTTCTGAGCAGCTGCGTCTCCCTGCTCGGCTGCCTTGCGGTACCAGTGGATCGCTTCAACTTCATCTTTTGCAACACCTTCGCCATGAGCATACGCGTAGCCAAGGAGGTACTGAGCCGCGACGCTCCCGCTCTCGGCTTCCTTGACGAGTTCGGCTGTGTCCACGTTGGGTTGCTTCGTAGTGTTTTGAGCGGCTGTCTGAGCGACGGTCAAGAGGATCAAGAGGACAGGCAGAAGCCATTGAAGAGAACGGCCATAGGAACGCATCGCGGCACCTCATAGCACTTCAAGGTCGGGGAAAAATGCTCGCGGCCATTGTCCCACCGGGCTGACGGCAGGGGCAAGATCAAAAGCAACGCCGAAGGCAAGATCAGGAACAAAGTCAACCGCCCCCACGTTTGCCAAAATCGGGCAAACATGGGGCAGCAGAACCTGGCTCGCACGGCTGCGTTTCGCTGGTGCAATACGGCGCTCGCGCTACTCCACGTAGCAGCGGGGGACGCGCGGGGAAAGGCCGCAGAGGATTTCGTAGGTGATGGTGTTGGCGAGGCGCGGCATGTCATCGGCCCCGATGGAGCAATGCGGGCTGCGGCCGATGAGCAGAACCTCGTCGCCAATCGCAGCTTCGGGAATGTCCGTGACGTCGATCATGGTGAGGTCCATGCTGACATTGCCAACGATGGGGGCATAGTGGTCAGCGAGGATGACCTGACCCTGGTTGGAAAGATGGCGGTTGAATCCGTCTCCGTAGCCGACGGGAATGACGGCGAGACGGGTGGGGCGGGCGGCGTGCCAGCGCTGGTTGTAACCGACGGGCGTGCCCGTGGGGATGGAACGCAAGGCGATGATGCGGGTCTTCCAGGTGAGCACCGGGCGCACGGGCAGGTCGGGTTGGACGGCGACCGGGCCCTGGCCGCTTCGTTCGCAAACCAGGTTATATCCGTAGAGCGCCAGGCCGGGACGGGCCATGTTGTTCCAGGTCTCCGGGCGGGCGGCGACGGCGGCGGTGTTGGCCAGGTGACGGTACTGCGGGTGCAGTCCGGCAGCGGCCAGCACGGCGATGGCGCGCTCGAACTCCATGCGCTGATGTTCGGCCACGGGAGAGTCGAGCACCTCGGATTCGGAGAGATGGCTGAAGACGCCCTGCAACCGGACCACCGGCGAAGCCGCGATGCGGGCAGCGAGCGCGGGAAGATCGTCAAGCGAGACGCCGAGGCGCGACATGCCGGTATCGACCTTGAGGTGCACGTAAACCTTGTGGTTGCAGGCGACGGCGGCAGCGGCGGCCTCGAGGGCTTCGACTTGTTCGGCGGTGGCAATGGCCGGAGTGAGGCAGTGGACGAGCAGCGCTTCCTCTTCGCCGCGCCAGAAACCGGTCATGACGAGGATGGGCAGTCGCACGCCGGCCTCGCGCACGGCGATTCCCTCTTCGGTGGAGGTAACGCCGAGCCAGACGGCGCCAGCGTCTTCGAGGGCGCGCGCGGATTCGATGACTCCGTGTCCATAGGCGTCGCACTTGATGACGCAGCAGGGAGTCACGCCGGGGCCGAGATGGCGGGCGACGGCGCGATAGTTTTCCGCCAGCGCGGAGAGAGAGATTTCAGCCCAGTTGGGGCGTGTGTGCACGGAGAATTTCTGCTGTATGGATGACAAGATGATTCAAACCTTTATGGATTCCAGTATAGCTCGGAGGGCCGGGTTGGAGATGAGTACCAAGCCGGGTACGGGGGCGGGAAAAAAGTGGGCAAGGAGGCTAGGGCGGGTGGGTTTGGTGAATAATTGGCGATTTTGCGCCATCTATCGCGTCGAGCGGCTCCGACATGGATATCTGACAATCAATAGCGCAATGAAGAACCGGGCGACCCCGGTCATTTGTGAGAGCAAGGGATGGACAAGCCCGCCTGCGATTCCACCTGCTACAGCTCCGAAGGTCGCAGGAATGATGGCTCGTCTGAATCCGATCGTTCTAACCAGAGTGGCATAGGCCAAAGGTGCAACAATCGCACCGAGGGGAGCGCCGTACATGAATCCAACTAAGATGTCCCCGATGCTCCAGTGGCCAACGTACTCCTGCCCAGTGGTGCCGCTGCGGCCCATCAGATCAATAGATGAAAGTATGGCTGCACCGCAAAGCCCGCCGCCATAGATTCCTAGTGCTAGGGAGAGAATCACTCCGCGAGCGTGCCTCCCGACGGCTCTGAGGATTTTAGGGTTCGCCATGTGCCCAACATTCTACGCTGCGGTAGCTGTCGCAAAAAGGGCTTATATCGACCTATCCCTAAGGGGTGCGCGGCGGCCGAAAAGCCTCCCAGGCGGCACGGAATATTTGATCTGCGACTGGGGTCCTTCGCGTTGCTCAGGATGACAGCGCTGAGGAGAGATGGCACCATTGCGGAGAGATGACACCGTTGAAGAGAGACAGCGCTCTTGAAAATGCTTGAAGATGGATCACGCACTTGAGGGCAGATGGCTGCTTTACTCGTGCAGCCACTCGGAGCGCAGCAGGGTTTCAAAGCGGGTGGAGCCCTTGATGAAGGCGAGCTGAATGGTATCGGTGGGGCCGTTGCGCTGTTTGGCGACGATGATTTTGGCTTTGCCTTCGAGCTCGGGATTGTCGCGGTTGTAGTACTCGGGACGGTAGATGAACATGACGATGTCGGCGTCCTGCTCGATGGAGCCGGATTCGCGGAGATCGCTCAGCTTGGGTTCGGAGTCCTTGCCGCCACGGGTCTCCGGGGCGCGGCTTAACTGCGAGAGGGCGATGACCGGGACCTTCAGTTCCTTGGCGATGGCCTTGAGTCCGCGCGAGATGGCGGAAACTTCCTGGGTGCGGTTCTCATAGCGGCGTCCACCGGGGGCAGAGGCCGACATGAGTTGCAGGTAATCGACGACGACGAGGTCGAGGCCATCTTTGTCCATGGCCTTGCGGCGGGCCTTGGCGCGCAGTTCGGTGAGCGAGATGCCGGGCGTGTCATCGATGTAGATGGGCGCCTGAATCAGTTTGTCGAGGGCGGTGCGGAGCTTGCCCAGGTCTTCGCGGGCGAGGAAGCCGGTGCGCATTTTGTGGGCGTCCACGCGGGCCTGCGAACACAACATGCGGTTGAGCAGGGCTTCCTTCGACATTTCCAGGGAGAAGACGGCGACGCTCTTGCCGCCGAGGACGGCGGCGTTTTCCGCGATGTTGATGGCGAAGGCGGTTTTGCCCATGGACGGACGGGCGGCGATGATGATGAGGTCGGACTTCTGCAGGCCGCTGGTCATGTCGTCGAGATCGGAGTAGTGAGTCTCCAGTCCGGTGACGCGTCCGCCGCGCTGGAAGAGCTTGTCGAGATCGCCGCCGAAGGACTCCTGGGCGATGGTCTTGATGTCGGTGAGCTGCTGTCCGCTGCGCTCCTCGGAGATGTTGAAGATGCTGGATTCGGCGGCGTCGATGACCTCGGCGGCGGTGCTGGCCTGCTCCAGGGCTTGCGAGATGACGCCGTTGGCGGCATGGATGAGGTTGCGCAGCATCGCCTTGTCACGCACGATGCGGACGTAGTGCTCCAGCGAAGAGCGGCGCGGCACGCCGTCGGTGAGCGAGGCCAGGTATCCGGCTCCGCCGACGGCTTCCAGTTCCTTGTAGCGCAGCAATTCCTCGGTGAGGGTGACGATGTCGATGGGGCGGTTGGTCTCGGAGAGATCGGCAATGCGCTGGTAGATGCGGCGATGGGCGTCGAGGAAAAAGTGCTCGGCCTTGAGGGTTGAGAGAGCTTCATTCTGCAGGTTGTTATCGAGCAGGATGGCGCCGAGGATGGAGCGCTCGGCCTCAGGACTGGCCGGAAGACCGCGATCGAGACTGAAATCAGTAACAGGCATAGGCATAGGCAACGGATCAGGATCAAATTACACCCACATGCACAGCGCACATCCGGAGCAAATTCCGGAACCTGCTGCGATGGTATTGCGCTGCAGTCGGCCGACCGCAACGCGCGGAAGCTGTGGAAGGCTGAGGAAAACTTTCTGGGACCCATGTAAGCGCTTCCAGCCAAAGGCGCAAGAAAAATGCCTGCTGAAAATGAGGCCCGGAGAAGCCAGCCGCCTCTCCGGGCCTTCAACCGTGCACCGCGCTGCGTGTGGTGACTCGCTCCCGCCGCCTTTGCGGAAACCTGGGAGCCTGGACGACGCTTGCAGCCGGGCAGGCGGCAATCAATGCCGCTCCGGCGGCCCACGTCTGGCGACTGGACTCCGCGGACTTTGGTCCGTTTCCGGAGGCTCGCGTCCGGCTCCCCTTCCGTCTCTCGGCGGCGGCCCTGTTGCCAAGGAGCGATGCAGCTTCCGGCTGATGAACGGATTCCTCTGCCGCCGTCGGCTGCGATTACTCGCGCCGTGCCGATGGCAGAGCTTTGCGTCACCGCAAACCTGGAAGCCGCCCGCCAACTGGATTCTGCAATGCCTTTCGCCGCTGTTCGAGCCGGGAAGCACCACGCAGCGTACGATGCACGGTTGCGTTATGGAAGAGTGCAACAGGCGGAGCCGGGTTGGGCGGGAAAACGGCGCGGGCGCTGTGGATATCCTGTGCAAAACTGGGAAAGCTTGTGGAAGGAGGTGCAAAACCGGTGCGAGCTAGGGCGCGGACTCCGGCTCAATGGCGTCACGGAAGCTGCGGAAGAGTAGGAGCGAGGCGTCCACCACATTATCTTCGCGCTGCTTCTCCTTCATGGAGGCCTTGGGCTGCTCGCTGCCGCTCCACAGGACGACGCGATCATGGGCATCGAGCACGAGCAGGCTTATCTGGGTGACCGTGGTGCTGGCGGCTGCCACGCCGCGCCGCCCGTTGCCGGGGCCGCTGCCGACACTCACGCCGGAATCGGAGACGGGAGCGATGATGGAGACGATGAGGTCTGCTTGCCCGGGTCGCCGACCACCTGGAAGCGTCCCCAGCCCTGGAAGGCGTCGCCGATGACATCATTAGGAAGGCGTCCGCCGGCGTGCTCGATGAAGATGCTGCGGGCGGCCATGAGGCGCGCGTGTGGCGAGATGACCGGTGGCTTCGGCGGCTCCTGCGCCCGGACAAGTGCGCAGAGCAGAAGCGATGCCGCCAACCCGGCGAGCAGCCGTGACACGATGCGCATTGCACACATTGCCGGTCTCCTCTGCCTGCTACCAGCTCTTCAGATATTTTGCCATGGCCTGGACTTCGCCGTCGGTGGTTTTGACCCGGTGCATGATGCCGAATCCGGGATTGAGCGGTTTGCGGCCGAGTCTGCGATAGACGGCTTCAGGGTCGCGGATGAAGTCCTCGACCGTCTTCTCGTCATAGTCCGGCAGGATGCGGCTGAGGTTGGGACCACCGCCGGAGAAGTGGCAACTGGCGCATCCCAGGCGGGCAAAGGTTCTCTTGCCGAGTTCCAACTGATACGCGTGGTAAGCCGACCAGAGAGCAAAACCGGCAACTGCCAAAAGCAACAGCCATTTCACCTTTGAAACCACATTCTCTCCTTCGTCTTGGCGATCGGTTGCGGTTGGACTCGCGGCATGCGGACTTTAACGCTGGGCCGACAGAAACCAGGAAATGGCCTCGACATCGTGATGTGAGGCTGGCAGACGCGGCATGGGCAGGTATCCGGGGTTCAACGGCTTGCGTCCAAAGCGGGCGTAGATGGTCTCGGGATCGCTGACCCAGGCCACAAAAGTTGCGCGATCGTACTTGCGTCCCACGTGTTCGAGCGAGGGCGCGCCTCCCGCCATGTGGCAGGAGGGACAACCCAGGCGCTCGAAAGCCCTGCGTCCCTCGCCAACCTGGTGGCTGTAAAAGGCCACGCCGCAGGCGATCAGGACCAAAACGGCAGCCACGCGCCAATCAAGAGGTTTCGGGTTCAATCGGATTCTCCTTGATTCTTTTTGAGTATGCCTGAAATCCGGGGACGGCGAACAGCAGGAAGATTCCGGATGCGGCACTTTCAGGCCGTGGCCTACTTCCGATAAGCTCTATGCGGCAGCCATGCTGAAAACTTTCATCCATTTCGCCGCGTATGTGTTCGCGCTGCTGGCCCTGTGCGGGCTGGGTTACCTGGTGCTTTCGCTGTGGAGCGAATGGCGCTTTCTGGTGCGGAGGCGCCGGGCACGGCTGCGAGCCTGCGCGGGCCTACACGCCTCCGGTCAGCATTCTGAAACCACTGCGCGGCAGCGACCGGCAGATGTATGAGAGCTTCCGCTCGCACTGCTTGCAGGAGTATCCGCAGTACGAAATCATCTTCGGCGTGAAGACGGCGGCGACGAAGCGGTGGCGGAGGTGGAACGGTTGCTGCGCGAGTTTCCGGGGCGCGACATTCGGCTCATGGTCTGCCCGGAGGCGCTGGGCAGCAATCGCAAGGTCAGCAACCTGGCGCAGATGATGGACGCAGGCGAAGTACGGTCACATCGTCATCAATGACAGCGACATTCGCGTGGAGCGCGATTACCTGCGGCGGATCGTTGCGCCGATGGAGGATGCCGCGGGTCGGGACTGGTGACGCGCGCTGTACCGGGCCGAGGCCGGACGCAGTTTTGCTTCGCGCATGGAGGCGGTGACGATTGCGACCGACTTTGCCGGAGGGGTGCTGTGCGCGGTGGAGCTGGAGGGCGGGCTGCACTTCGGGCTGGGCTCGACCTTGGCGTTTCCGCGGGCGGCGGCCGAGGCCATCGGCGGCCTTGGGAAGCTGCTGGACTATCTGGCCGACGATCACGAACTGGGGCGGATGATCTGCGGAGGCGGGATACGAGGTTGTGCTCTCCGACGTGGTGGTGGAAACCTTTCTGCCGGAGTACAGCTTCGGCGCGATGTTCGAGCACCAGTTGCGCTGGGCGCGAACGGTGCGCGATCTGCGCAAGTGGGGCTACCTCGGAGTGCTGCTGACCTTCGGGTTGCCGTGGGCGATGGCGGCGGCGCTGTGCGCGGGCGGGGCGGGGTGGTCGCTGGGGCTGCTGGCGGCGGTGGCGGTGGCGCGCTTTGCCTCGGGATATATGCTGTGCGGGCCAATCCTTGCATGACCGGCAGACGCTGCGGCGATCTGTGGCTGATTCCGGCGCGCGATGTGGTGGGAGTTGCGATCTGGTTCGCCAGCTTTGGCGGCGACACGATCGTGTGGCGCGGGGAAAGGTTTCATCTGAAGGATGGGCGGCTGACGAGGGCGTAGGCGTCGAGTCCGGGGACAGACCTCGATCCCACATTCGCCGACAGCGGGCGGATGTGGACCACCGGTCAGGTTCAGTCCGGTTGCGCCTGGGTGGCACGCTTGACGGAGACGATTCTGCCGCCGGGGGTGAAGCGGTAGAGTTCGCCGCGCCAGCGGAAGCTGCTGCCTCCGCAGTAGCTGGCTACCCAGACTGACGAATCCGAGCAGATCGCGCAAGGGGTAGAGCCAGCAGAAGGCGAGGGCGCGGCGATCGCCGATGACGCCGTATCCGACGGCGGCGGACTGGATGATGCGATTGAGCAGGCTCCAGGCGAGCAGGGCTGCGCCGAGGGTGGGATGACCGAGTGCGGTGGCGGCGACGAGGCCCAGCACTCCGAAAGGGACGGCGAAGGTGAGACCGGTGCCGAGGTGTCCCTTGGGACGCGAGTAGCGGGTGCTCTGCATCCAGCGCAACTGGGTGGCAAAGGTTTTGCCGAAGGACTGGGTAGTGAGGACATGGCCGACGCGATAGTGCGAGAGCACGACCTTGTATCCGGCGGCATGGACGCGGTTGCCGAGGACGAAGTCATCCGAGTAGTAGTCGGAGGTGGAGGCGATGCCGCCGCACTTTTCCAGGGCATCGCGGCGCACGGCCATCACCGAACCGAGGGCGAACTGCATGCCCTCCAGCATGTCCGCGGTGATGACCCCGGCGGGCATTTCGACCGACATGCCAAGAGCTTCCAGGCCGGACCAGAAGCCGGACGCGGGAATGCCCTGATAGAGGCAGGTCACGAGTCCGTTTTCGGGCTCGCAGAGAGGCGGAATCACGTTGCGCAGGAAATCAGGGCCGACCAGAATGTCGCTGTCACTGATGACGAGGAAATCGTTGGCGGAGGTGGCAATCATCTTGTCCAGCGACCAGACCTTGGCGCTGGGCCACGGTGGGTCGCCGGAGAGCACGACACGCGCGGCAACCTGCGGATGGCGCGCACAGAGACGAGCGACCACCTCAAGCGCGGGATCGCTGGCATTGCGGCATCCGAAGACAATCTCAAACAGCGGGTAGTCCTGGAGGAAAAGCTTTCCAGGTTCTCTTCCAGGCGAGGCTCGGCGCCGTGCAGCGGCTTGAAGACGGTGACCGCCGGAAGCGCGACGGGTGGCATTTCGGACAAAGCCTGGGACTGCGCCCGGGCCAGGCGCAGATTGCGCACGGCCGCCACCAGCACCAATCCGAGGAAGACGGTGGAGGAAACCGTGCCGAGCAGCGCCAGGGCAAGCAGCGCCCGCCAGAGCCCGGTAGCCGGGGCGGTGGTCAACGGCCCGAACGTCACGGTGAAAACCGCTGTGTGCATGATTCCTGCGTGCATGATTCCCGGGTGCGTCATGGATGATTTGCCAAAATCAATTTGCCGCCGCTGCGGGCGATGCTCTGATAGCCGGTCTGCCGCAGCAAAGCGGGAATCTGGTCCTGCTGGGGTAAACAGAAAGACTCGTCCACCACCTCGCCAGAGGCGATCCAGCGATGCATCGTCCTCGAACACCGCCGGCGAATCTGGAAACAGCGAACCGAAGTAAAGGTTTCCATTTTCGCGCGAATTCAACACATGCAGCGGCAGATGCCCGTAAAAGTTCAGAGTCGATGCATCCTCGTAGGCGCCGTTGACGACGATCACATCGCCGGGCGGTACAGCCTCGTCAGCGCATCGGACAGCGCGCGCGAGGACAGGACGGGGGAAAATGTAACCAGCGCCGCGTGAACACACTGGAGAGAGATTAACATCATCAGCGCCAGCGCCGCGTTGGCCGCGCCGGCACGGTTGCGCCGCCGCAGTCCCCAACTGGCCAGCGTGCCAAAAAAGAGTGCTGCGCCGATCAGCAAGAGTTCCGGGCGAAACAGCCCGGTGGCGCGCGGCGTGAGGTCGAAGATGTGTCCGAAGGAGAGCGCGTACTCGGACGGGTTGCGGGTCAGCAGATCGGCCAGTTCGCTGTTCGGCGGCACGCGCTGGGAGAACCAGAACAGGCCCCACGCGGCCAAGGCTGCGGGCAGCGCCACGGCAAAGCTGGCCAGCGCGATCCGCTGGCCGGCGCCTCGCAGGGGCGAGTCCGCGGGCGAGCGCTGCTCCTGGCTGAGCCAGGCGCCGAGGATGAGAGCGAACGCCGGCAGCACCGGAAGCACGTAGTACTCCTGGCGGCTGCTGAAGCTGAAGAATCCGAGCACGGCCAGGATGGTGATGGCCCACAGCAGCAGGGCTCGCCCACGGCGGTCGAGCGAATGCCACTGGTGCCAGTCACGGGGCACCGAGGCCAGTGCCTTGAAGGCGAAGGCCGACCACGGCAGCAGAAACAGCAACGCCAGTGCCCAGAAGAGCAGCAACGGCACCGTGTCATAGTCGCGCGGAAAGCGCTGGTTGATGTAGCGCAGAAAATGTTCGTTGACGAAATAAAACCAGAAGAAGCCTTGGCCTCACCGGCGGCCGGATTGCGCAATCCGGCGACGATGTGCCAAGGTGCGGCCATGGCGAGGAAGATTGCCAGGCTGGAGACGAGCCTCATGCGCAGCAGATGCCGCAGGTTGCGGGTGAGCGCCAGGTAGGCGACGATGATCACGGCTGGAAAGACGACGCCGATCAGTCCCTTGGTGAGCACGTTGAGCGCAGTGGCCGTGGCCAGCCCCCAGCAGGCGGCAAGCGACGGGCGAGCCTGCCCAAGCGTCAGCAGAAAACAGTGCAGTCCAAGGGTGAGCCAAAGCGCGACGAGGATATCGGGAATAAGGATGCGGGTGTAGAGATAAGGGCCAAAGGAGAGCCCCAGAGCAAGCGCGGCGTAGAGTCCGGCGGCGGCGTCAAAGTGAAGATGGCCGATGGCGAAGGTGGCCAGCAGCAGGGCGAGCATGGCGAGCGCCAGCGGCAGGCGCGCGGCCCAATCGGTTGCGCCGAACAGTTCATAGCTGGCGGCCATGCCCCAGTAGAGCAGCGGCGCTTTTTCCAGGTATCGCAGGCCGTTGATGTAGAGGGTGGACCAGTCGTGGCGGAGCATCATCTCGCGCGCGGCCTCGGCGTGCACGGAATCGGCATCGTCGAGCAGCGGCGGGCTCCAGATGCCGGGAACGTAGAGGGCAAGCCAGACCAGCACGACCAGCACCACGCAAAGCGTGGGTCGAAGCGCGCGCGGATGGTTCGGACAAGGCTCTTGGTTCGTGCATGGCGAGACCGTGTTGATTATACGGATGCGCGCCTAAAGTTCGGTGAGGTGGAGCGTGCCGCTGGGGCCGAGATAGCCTTTGCGGCGGAACCAGTCGGTGAGGCGGTCGCCGAGCAGATCGAGGGGCACGCGCGAGCCGATTTCGAGGAGGCCGTCGGCGACGGGAAGAGTGTCGTCAAAGATGGAATCGTTGGTGAAGTTGCGCATGGCGAAGTTGTCGAGCCAGTGGAGGGCGCGGGGGTGATGGTTCCGGCGTTGTCGTATTCCACGCGGATTTTGCGGGCGAACATGAGGACAGTATAGAACGGCGGCAGGACGAGGGCGCGCATAACGTTCCCACGTCAAGCCAGACGATGGCTTGAATCGGCCACCCGCGGAGGCCAAACTGCTACAAGAATCGCATCGCGACGGCCCCACATTCGCCAAAGCGGGCGGATGTGGGCCACCAGCCGATTACTTGAAATGGACCTTCTTCATCTTGCGGCCGACGCGGAAGATCTTCTCTGCCGGGAGCGAGGTTTGCAGGTACAGCTCCTTGCAGGTTTCGCCGTCGATTTTGACGGAGCCGGCTTTGATTTTGCGCTGGGCATCGCTGTTGGATTCGGCGAGTCCGGCCTGGGCGAGCAGTTTGTCGAGCTTGATGTTCGCCACGCCATCGGCGATGGTGCCGACCTCGGCGGCGACGATCTCGAACTCTTCCAGGTTCTCCGGCACTTCATCTTTCTGGAATTGTTTGGCCCAGTTTTCCTCGGCGGCTTCGGCGTCGGCGGCGGAGTGGAAGTCGGCGATGATGCGTTTGGCGAGGTCTTTTTTGGCGCGCATGGGATGGAGGGTGCCGGAGGCCACGTCGGCCTGGAGCTGCTTCGATTTCGGCGAGGTGAGGTCGGTGAGCAGTTCGTAGTAGCGCCACATGAGCGCGTCGCTGATCGACATGAGCTTGCCGAACATCTCCTGCGGGGTTTCGGTGATGCCGACGTAGTTGCCGTAGGACTTCGACATCTTGCGCTCGCCGTCGAGGCCTTCGAGCAGCGGCATGGTGAGCACGATCTGCGGCGGAAAGCCGTAATCCTGCTGGAGCTTGCGTCCCATCAGCAGGTTGAACTTCTGATCGGTGCCGCCGAGCTCGACGTCGCTCTCCAGGGCGACCGAGTCGTAGCCCTGCATCATGGGGTAGAGCAGTTCGTGGACGCTGATCGGCTTCTCTTCCTGGAAGCGCTTGTGGAAGTCCTCGCGCTCGAGCATCTGCGAGACGGTGAACTTGGCGGTGAGGCGGACGAAGCCTTCGTAGCCGAGCTTGAGCAGCCACTCGGTGTTGTAGCGGACCTCGGTCTTTTGCTGGTCGAGAATCTTGAAGACCTGCGCCTTGTAGGTTTCGGCGTTGGCGTCGAGCTGCTCGCGGGTCAGCGGCGGGCGGGTGGCGTTGCGGCCCGTGGGGTCGCCGATGAGGCCGGTGCCGTCGCCGATGAGGAAGATGACGGTGTGGCCCATATCCTGGAAGTGCTTGAGCTTGCGGATGAGCACGGTGTGTCCCAGGTGCAGGTCGGGGGCGGTGGGATCAAAGCCGGCTTTGATGCGCAGCGGCTTGCCGGTTGGCAATGACTTTTCAAGGCGCTCGCGCAGATCGCTCTCACGGATGATTTCGACCGCACCTTTGCGAAGGTAGGCCAGTTGCTCGTCAACGGGACGGAATGAGGACATAGGTTGCAATTATAAGGTTTCAAAGTTTCAAGGTTTCAAAGTTTCAAGGCCGAACTGGGCTGATATATTCAGCCCATGCTGAAAGTGAAACTGCTCTCCGCGGCGGCCAAGGCGCCGACCATTGCACATCCGGGCGAAGACCTTGGCTACGACCTTTATGCCAGCGAAGCGTGACCATCGCACCGCGGGGAAATGCCACGGTGCCGACCGGGATCGCCATTGAAATGACGACGGCGACGGGTGAGCCGCTGGGCGGCCTGCTGCGCGATAAATCCTCGATGGCGGCGCGGCGGCTGACCGCACCGGCGGGGTGATCGACGCGGGATATCGCGGCGAGGTGCGGGTGCTGATGGAAAACCTGGGCGATCAGGCGGCGGAGATTCATGCGGGCGACAAGCTGGTGAACCTGATTCCCTACCCCGTGCTGACGACGCCGGTGGAGGTGGTGCAGGAGCTGGCGGAGAGCAGCCGCAAAGGCGGCGGGTTTGGATCGAGCGGGAGCAAATAAGAGCGGTTGCGAAAGCCCGGCTGGCGATCGGCGGACGCACCGGGCAGATCTCCGTCGTTCCCAAACATCATGCGGGCAGGGTAAAATTGATTGTTCGCCCTGACTGGGTTCCCTGGCCAGGGCACGACCCGCCCGTGAGGATGGCATCGTCCGCCCGAGGCCAGAATTTTTCAGAAGAAAAGATTGGAGCAACATCCATCATGGCGATTCTTGCCACGCAAATGCGTCCCGGCATGATTATCAAGCACAACAACGAGTTGCATTCGGTGTTCAGCGTGGAGCACCGCACCCCGGGCAACCTGAGCGCCTTCATCCAGGCCAAGCTGCGCAACCTGCGCAGCGGTGCAATGTTTGAGCACCGCTTCCGCTCCGGCGACGCGATCGATAAGATCATGGTCGACGAAAACAAGATGGAGTATCTGTACAACGACGGCGACAACTATTTTTTCATGGACATTGCGAACTACGAGCAGACGGCGCTGAATCGCGACGTGCTGGGCGACGCGGTGGACTACCTGACACCGAATCTGCAGGTGACCGTGGAGTTCTTCGACGACAAGCCGGTGGGCGTGGACCTGCCGCAGACGGTTGAGCTGACAGTGCTGGAGACCGAGCCGGGACTGAAATCGGCCACCGCTTCCTCGGTGACCAAGCCGGCGACGACGGAGACAGGATTGATTGTGCAGGTACCGCCGTTCGTCAACCAGGGCGACAAGATCCGCGTGGATACCGCGGAAGGCACCTACCTGTCGCGCGCATGAAGTTTTCTGACGCCGCGTGCCAGGTGGAGCGGCGCGCGATCTTTCTTGATGATTTGAGGAGGCGATGGCTTCCACTCAATTTTCCGCCGATACCTGGTTACGGGCCGCGTGCAGGGCGTGGGCTTCCGCTGGTTTGTGGAGCGCGAAGCACGGCTGATCGGGGTTGGCGGGTGGGTGCGCAATCGCGACGACGGTACGGTGGAAGTGATGGCCTCGGGAACGAACGCGCAGTTGGGCTCGCTTTACGACAGTCTGAAGGAAGGACCGCGCGCCGCCCGCATCGACCGGGTCGAGGTGGATGAGGCGGCGCCCTTCCGCGGATACAAGACATTTCAAATTGAAGAATCCAGGTGATCACCTTGTCCCTGACCCTAACCTCTCCCGAGGATCTGAAGCGGCTGATTCGCGAGATTCCCGACTATCCCAAACCTGGGATCCTGTTCTACGACATCACCACCCTGATCAAGGACCGCGCCGGCTTTGCCCGGGTCGTGGACTTCATGACTTCGCCCTACCTGGACAGGAACGTGGACCTGGTGCTGGGCATGGAGGCGCGCGGCTTTATCTTTGGCCCCGCCATGGCTTATCGGCTGAACGCCGGATTCATCCCGGTACGCAAGCCGAAGAAGTTACCCTTCGAGACGGTAAGCTATACCTACGATCTGGAGTACGGCACCGATACGCTGGAAATTCATAAGGACGCGATTCAGCCCGGACAGCGGGTGTTGATCGTGGACGACCTGTTGGCTACGGGCGGTACGGCGGAGGCAACCGCCAAACTGGCGACCAAACTCGGAGCCGATATCTGCGGGCTCTGTTTCGTGGTGGAACTCGACTTCCTGAATGGGCGCAAGCGGCTTGCGCCTTACGAAGTGTTCTCACTGCTGCACTACGACAAATAACGAGGACGCACTATCGCAAGTAAAAGGCGCAGGATTGATCGCGGCTCCTTGTTTCGATAGTGGCTGGCCCAGCCCGGTGACCCCTGTCACTGCAAATGGGGAGCCGAAGATACTAGGCTGTTCGCACCTTCAGGAGTACGCCATGGCATACACGGCAATCATCGATGCCTTTTTCTGCATCCCCAAAAAGGGTGGCGTTGCGCAGATATCAGACTGTGTTCCGTTCACGGAGGACATAAGCCCGCGGATGCACGCCAGCGGGATCGCCGGCGCCGTGCTGGCGCATGGCTGTTGCGCGGAATGCCAGCACCAATGGAACTGCGCGGACCGGCAGAACCCACGAAATTATGAACGCGGTCGCACAAAATCCAAAGCAGTTGCGCGGACTTGCCTCCTACGACCCGCTGCGCATTGGAGAGAGTCTGCGATGGATCGATGAAGCGGTCAGCGAAGGCGGACTGGCGGGCGCCTATGCCCAGGCGGAGTGCTGTGTTTCCGGGCTGGACGCTGCGCGCATGTATCCGCTGTACGGACTCTGCGCCAAGCTGCGATCGCCGATGGTTCTGGACTTTGCGAACCGTCAGCGCTGGCCGCATCACCGCCCGCAGGTAGAGGTGGTAGCCGCGGATTTTCCCGAGCTTGACATTCTGCTGGCGCTCCCGCCGCGGACCGATACGGCGAGCATCCTGCGGCTGATGCAACGCTTTCCGCGGGTCTCGTTTCTGCTGACCCCGGAGGAGTTGCAGGCGGATGAAGTGCTGTGCGCCTACCTTGAGTTGCACGGACGCGAACGCGCGCTGTTCCGCTCTTCCCCAAATGGTTGGCCTTCCGCGGTGGAGGTGGCGCAGGGGTTGGCACTGAGTCCGGCGGCGCGACGCGCCTATCTTTCCGAAAACGCCACCAGGTTATTCAGCTTCCCGGTGCCGGCCCAGAGCCTCAGCGCGTAGAGCGGGTGGCGCCACCCGGGCGGCATGGTCTGAGTGGAAGCTGAGCAGGCAGGACAAATCGCGAAAGAAAAATAACCCCTGGGAGATGATCGTAAACCGCCAGCCAGAGGTTGTGCCGCAGTCCCGGCTGAGGCACGCCAATTGCCAACATTTCGCGCGCCCTCTCTTGCGCTGCGGTCTGCTCTCTCATAGCATGTATCTCGCTACGGTGCCGGCCTGCAAAGTTAGTGATGGGGTGGTACACCACTGCGAACCGATATTTCTATATCGGGTGCCCGACTCGACAATTGGTCTGGTGTGCTGATCCCCAGCTGGATCGGCCTGAAGGACCACGGAGGGCGCCCACCTGGTGAATCGGGTTCACAGCACCTCCGCCTCACACGGCCACGCGGGCCGGTGCCGTCGGTTTTTTCATCGCGGCATGTCGCGCCGTCGCTTTTACGCTTCCTGCCCACGGCAGCGCCCCGGTTGCGCGCCTCTGCATCTACAATAGAAAAGTGTTCCCACATTTGTTCCAGATCGGTTCCTTCGCATTGCCCACCTACGGCTTCCTCGCCGCACTCGGCATGGTCTGCGGCCTCTCCGTAGTTTTCCGGCTTGCCCGTTTCCGGGGCCTTGATCCCGACCAGATGTGGAATCTGGGAGCCATCGCTGCATTTAGCGGAATCGTTGGCGCGAAGCTGCTGATGATCCTGGTGGACTGGCGCGGATACCTGGCCGAGCCGGGCCGTATTTTCAGCCTGGAGACACTGCAATCCGGCGGAGTTTTTTCCGGCGGGCTGGTGCTGGCCATTCTCAGTGTCTGGTGGTATCTGCGGAGCAAGAAGATTCCGTTTCTCTCTGCCGCCGACTGTTTGCCCCGGGAGTTGCGCTGGGGCACGCCATTGGGCGGCTTGGCTGCCTGGCGGCGGGATGCTGCTATGGCCGTGAAACCCATGTGCCCTGGGCGATCACGTTTCACAATCCGTGGGCCGGAGAGTTCCAGGGAACGCCTCTGAACAAGCCTTTGCATCCAACCCAGCTGTATGAGTCGGTCGCCGAGTTCATCAATTTTGCTCTCCTATACTGGCTGTGCAAGCGCAAGAAGTTCGAGGGCCAGGTCATAGCTCTGTTCATGATTGTCTACGGCATTGAGCGCTTTATTTTCGAGTTCTTCCGGGGCGATCCGGGCCGCGGCGAGGTGCTGGGCGGACTGATGACCGGAACCCAGTTGATTGCGCTTGGACTGGTGGTTGGCGGCTTCCTGATCTATCTCCGCCGCACCCCGCTGCGTTCCTTCGACGCCCAGGCGGCGGGTGCTCCCAAGGCGGGAGCGGCGACGGCCTCACGGGTTTGACGGCTAAGCATAAACGTCCAGGAAATGCCCGTACGCGGGCGAGGAAATGCTTGCGCAGAACGCGTATTGGGCCGCCGCGCTGCGCGTCTGCATCGTCTCCCAGGAGGCGGTGGAGGATGGCGCCGGCATCCTGTCTTGCCACTGGCTAAAGCCAAGGGTTGCGGCATTGTTCCGGGGCACCGCATAAAAGTGAAACGAGCCATCCTCGCCAGCGGAGACCGACCAGAGATAACCATCCTTGATGTAGGCGCTGTCGCTTTGCCAGCGTGGCCGGGTGGCAAGCGAGGGGTTGGCGGCGATCGCCAGACTGGTGGGCTGGCTGCTCACGTCGGCGGTGAGCGCCATATCGGCCGGAGCGGAAAGTAGTCTGATTGCGGCCATAAGAGAACTCCGGTAGCGGACTCATCCTCTATCGGCACAGGTTGGCAAAAAGGTTACACTGCCGGCCGATTGCATTCCCGGGCTTTCGGCGCGGGCATCGGCGGCGGCCACGGCGTGGACCCCGTCCAGTGGCGGATGTTCGACCCGCAGTTACCTGCTATGCTCGATGGAATGGCCCGCAAAGTTGTTCCCCCGACGCAATCCGCGACCCAATCCGCGACCCAGCCCGAGCTGATCGACGCGGAAGAACTCGTCGTGGAAGTCCCCGCTGCCGGAGAAGCGTACGCCCCAACTGTCTTCCATGCGGCGGAGGAAGATGCCGGTCTGCGTCTGGACCACTACCTTGTCGCGCGTATCCCGGACGTCAGCCGGGTACGGGTGCAGCAACTGGTGGAGCAGGGTAAGGTGCTGGTCAACGAACGCCTGGCCAAGGCTTCGCTCAAGCTCAAGGGCAGCGAACAGATCGAAATCATCGGAGACCGTCGACGCTGCTCCGCTCAAGGCGTTTGCCGAGGACATCCCGCTGGAGGTGGTGTTTGAGGATAAGGAACTTGCGGTGGTCAACAAACCGGCAGGCATGGTGGTGCATGCCAGCTCAGGCAGCGCCGAGGATGCACGCAATCGCGGAACCCTGGTGAATGCGCTGCTCTTCCGCTTCAACCGGCTCAGCGAGATGGGCGGCGAATTGCGCCCCGGCATCGTGCATCGCCTGGACAAAGACACCAGCGGGTTGATGGTGGTGGCAAAGAACGATGTTGCACATCGCAAGCTGGTGGAGCAATTTTCATCGCGGCAGGTGCACAAGACCTACCTTGCGCTGGTTCACAACTGGCCCAAGACGGACGAGGGAACGGTGAACGATCCGATTGGGCGCGATCCGCGCAACCGCACCCGGATGAGCGTCGCCGGCATCGAGCCGCGCGCGGCGGTTTCGCACTACAAGGTCATCGAGCGGCTGCTGACTCCCTACGGCCGCTTCGCGCTGGTTGAGGTGCGGATTGAAACCGGGCGCACCCACCAGATTCGCGTGCACATGTCGTCGATCGGACACCCGATCATGGGCGACACTCTGTATGGCGCGCCGCAGATTCTGCTGCCGAATACCTTGGCCCGCGAGCGCCAGGGAAATGCGATCAGCTCGCGCACGGAGGCCAAGAAGGCGCGCGGCCCACGGCGAGAGCGCGGCCACGCTGTCATTGGCGCGCAATTTCCTCCATGCCGCGCACTTGAATTTCACCCACCCGAAGAGCGGCAAGGCGGTGGAATTCGACGCGCCGACTGCCCGAGGATCTGCAATCGTTTCTGGAGAAGCTGCGGCGGTCGTGCCGAAGCGACTTGCCTGAGGGATGGCGCGTCCTCGGGCGCGGGTGCAAGCTGCGGACGCCCAGGCTGTTGCGTCCCCGTTATACACTTGGAAGATGACCAAGCTGGTACCAGCCCTGTTGCGCCGCCTTATTGCTGACCTCGGCGGCTTCGGCACAGAACTCGCAGGAGCTGCCGTCTGCTCCTTCGGCGGTGCAGCCGCGCTTTCCGGGCGCACCGGCTCAGCCACCGCAGAAGCCGGTGCGGAACGCACCGGTGACGCCCGGCACGCCAGGGGATGCGGCGCAGCTTACGACGCTGCCGCCAGCGAATGGTTCACCGGACGCCGCAGCGACTGACGCTGCTCCGGAACGGCCCCGTTCCGGCGGCGATGCGGCGGCATCGGTCGCAGGCGATGGCGGCGCCCGGCAGCCGCATCTCCCGGGCGGGCAGCCGCAGGCCAAGCAGCGGAGCGGGCCGAGAGCGGTGAGTTCCGGATCGGAGTGGAGGTCGATCTGGTGGATCTGATCTTCACCGCAACCGACAAGCACGGCCGCTTCATCAAGGATCTGAAGAAGGAAGACATACGGCTGCTCGACGAGGGCAAGCCGCCGCTTCGCATCGAGGCGTTTGAGAGCGAAACCGGACTGCCGCTGCGGGTGGGGCTGCTGATCGACGCCAGCAATTCGATTCGCGACCGCTTCCGCTTCGAGCAGGACGCGGCGGTGGAGTTTCTGCACCAGATGGTGCGTCCGAAGTCGGACCAGGCGTTCGTGATCGGCTTCGACTCGCTCTCCGACCTGACCCAGGATTACACCGACAACACGGATGCGCTGGCCCGCGGGGTGCGGGTTCTGCGTCCCGGTGGCGGCACGGCATTGCATGACGCGGTGTTCCAAGCCTGCGAAAAGCTGGCCAAGCGCTCCGGTACGCGGGCCTTCGCGCCGGGCCATCATCCTGCTTAGCGACGGCGACGACAACCAGAGCCGGCATACCCGCGAGGAAGCCATCGAAGCGGCGCTGCGCGCCGAAGTCATCATCTACGTCATCAGCACCAACATCACGGACGAGGACAAGAAAGGGCGACAAGATGCTGATGCGCTACGCCGAAGCCACCGGCGGCCGGGTGTTTTTCCCGCTGCGCATTGAAGAGGTTTCCAACGCCTTCGCGGAAATTCAGGACGAGTTGCGCAGCCAGTACGTGATCGCCTACAAGCCGCAGGGATTTGTGCAGGACGGGCGCTACCGCGCGATCTCCATCGACGCTCCCAAACGGTCGAATGTGAAGATCCGCGCCCGCAAGGGATACTATGCGCCGATGCGTCAGCCGTAGCCGGCAAGCTTACTCTTTCGGGGCGTAATAGCCTTTGCGGGCTTGTACCTTGTAGTCCGGGTTGACGGTCTTGACTTCCAGCTTGCGATATTTGCCGTCGATGGCGGCGTTGGTCGGGGCGTAGCCGATCATGTACTGGCTGCGCAGTTCGGTGCCGATCTGGTCAAAGGCGTCGCGCAGCTTCTTGGGATTGTTGCCGACGTCGATGACGCGGCCGCCGGTCTGCTCGGCGAGCTTGTGCATTGCGCTCGGCTCCGGAACCTAGATACATGGGGCTGAAGCTGCGGTCGGCGATCATGATGACGTAGACGATGACCTCGGAACGTTGGGCGGCCTCGATGGCGTTGGCGAGGGTTTCGTCGCTGCCCTGGTCTCCTCCATCGGTGAGCAGAACCAGCGCCTTGCGGCCGGTTTCCTTCTGCAGCTTTTCGTTGGAGGCAAGGTAAACGGCGTCATAGAGCAGCGTTCCCTTGGGACGTGAGACCGGGATCGTGCCTTGTCCGGCGCCGGCGATGCCGCCCGCGCCGCTGCCGCCTCCGTCGTTGATCTCGGTCTGCTCCATGGCGCGGCGCAGGCGGGCAGCGTCGCTGGTGTAGTCCTGGAGGAGATTGACGGAGATGTCGAAGTTGATCAGGAAGGCCAGGTCCTTGGGGGTCAGAACGTCGCGCAGAAAGGCTGCGCCCACTTCCTTTTCCATGGGCAGCACGCGGGTCTGGCTGCCGCTGGTGTCGATCAGCAGGCCGAGGGTGAGGGGCTGGTTGGAGTCCGCCGCGAAGTATTTGATGGTCTGCGGCTTGCCGTCTTCGCTGACCTGGAAGTCTTCTTTTTTCAGATTCGGAATCAGGGCTCCGCGCTTGTCTTTGACGTTGAAGTAGAGGTTCACTACCTGTACGTTGACTTTGAGGGTGGCGACGGGCTGGTCCTGGGAGCGCGGTTTTGTCCTGGAGCTTGGGGCCCTCGGGCAGTCGAATAGCCGTTGTCGTCAGGGGCATTGGAGGCCTTGGGCGGTTCTTTGGGAGGACGTTGCGCCTGGGCGGCGCTCCACGACATCAAACAAAGTGCGAATGAGCGAGATGGCGGGTATTCTTAATTGCCTTAGGGTGAGCATGGCTTCTCGACCGTCCGCCCGTAGTCTAGTATGTACTTACCTACGGACACTATAGGATTAGTTGCTTGCGAGAGTGTATCCGCAGCATCAAAATGTGATTTAGGGTTGCGGTTTAGCAATTCTGAAATCGGCTACAGCTCTTCGCGGAGGGTTTCCAAATGCGGCGCCCATGGCGTTTTGCAACATTGTTTTCGATCGTACTCTCTGCTTTCCCTGGCTGGCATTGCGCAGCAGGGGTTGCCGGAGGCTCCTCAGCCCCAACCTGCTCCGCAGCAGTCTCTGCCGGATGCGCCTTCGCCGAATCCTCCGCTGACCGGAGCTCCGGTCAGCCCGTCCGAGCAGACCCAGGCACCGACGGGCGAGGCCAGTTCGGCGGATACGGCGCGGAGCTGCCGGCGAGGATGCCACACCGCGACCCGCGTCCACGGCTCCGGTGGGCCGGGTGGTGCCGTCCAACCGGGCGGCCAACACGCCCAGCAGCGGATACGACGAGACCAGCGGCATCATTCGCGTCAACGTCAACGCCGTGCCGGTTCCGGTCACGGTGAAGGACGCCACGGGACAGGCTGTTTCCCGGGCTGACGAAGGATAATTTTTCGGTCTATGAAGACGGCGTGAAGCAGCGGATCAACTTCTTCACCAGCGATCCCTTTCCGGTTTCGGCGGCCATCATCATCGATGTGGGAATGCCGGAGATTGCGTTGCGCAAGGTGAAGGAAACCTTCTCCGCGCTGGTCGGCTCGTTCAGCCAGTTCGACGAGCTCTCGATTTACACCTATGGCAATACGGTGAAGCAGCAGCAGGACTACCTGGCTGCGCTGGGCGACACCACGACCCGGACCCTGACGCGCATCGAGCAGCTGCAGGGAAGCAGTTCCGGGCCAGACTGTCTATAATCCGATGACCGTGGGGCCGTCGGTGAACGGCCGGGTTTTCGATCCGGGCACGCAGCGCAATCAGATTGAATTTGCGCCGCCCAAGGATGCGGAGCCTTCGCGCGTGCTCAACGACGCGCTGTTGCAGGCCGCCCTCGATCTGGGACGCCGCGAGAAAGCGCGCCGCCGGGTGATCTTCATCGTCTCCGACGGACGGGAGTCGGGCTCGCGCGCCAGCTACAAGGACGTTCTGAAGGTTGCTGCTCACCAACAACGTGAGCGTGTACGGCGTGGCAATCGATGCTGCGGCCATTCCGGTGCTACGACAAGCTGGCAAAGATTCGCCTGCCGGCGCCAGGGCTACAACAACGTGCTGCCGAAGTACGCCTCGGCGACCGGCGGGGAGATCTTCAGGGAATTCACCAAGCAGGCGCTTGGAGTCCGCCTACGGCAGCGCGATGGAAGAGGCACGAAGCCAGTACACGCTGGTGTACAACACGCTCGGCAACGGCGTCCACGTCCTACCGCAGGATCGAGGTTCGGGTCAGCGGCTACGGTCCGAGCCTGAAGGTGTATGCTCGCGACGGCTACTATCCGGCGCCGCAGAAGCAATAGGAACTGGATTTCTGGATAAGACCCGCGCCCGTGATTCTCTGAAATTGGGGTGCAGGTTCCATGAGCAGGCTGCTGACGGCATGCACTTTCGTAATCTAGGTTCGAGGCAACTGATTCGGAACTACATGGCCGTCACACGGATGACAATCATTGCGAAGTCGTTCGCCTGTCTGGTGTGATATAACCCAAGTATCTGCTCTGTCCGGCAGTGTTGCGGCAGCGGCGGCAATCGGAACTTCCTGCGCAGCCTGGTTTCCCTTGGATGGATGCGACCGATTGCGGCGCCACTGGTTTTCGGACGCCGTTCCAGGGCACGGTTGAGGAATCATTGAGCTTTATCAATTTCGCCGCGCGCGAGATTAACTGCAAAATCGTCTACTACGGACCCGGCTTGGGCGGGAAGACGACGAATTTGCAGCACATCTTTGACAAGACGGGCGAACAGCAAAAGGGCAAGATGATCTCGCTGGCGACAGAGACGGATCGCACGCTCTTTTTTGATTTTCTCCCGCTTGATCTGGGCACGATTCGCGGCTTTAAAACTCGCTTTCACCTCTACACCGTCCCCGGCCAGGTGTTCTACGACGCCTCGCGCAAGCTGATTCTGCGCGGCGTGGACGGGGTGGTGTTCGTGGCCGATTCGCAGGCCGAGCGCGCCGACGCCAACGTGGAAGCGCTGGAAAATCTGAGTCAGCAATCTGCAGGAGCACGGATACGACTTCGCCACGATCCCCTACGTGCTGCAACTCAATAAGCGCGACCTTCCCAACGTGCTTTCGGTTGAGGAGATGAAAAGCAGTTCCGCCGCCGCGAGGAGCCCGTCTTCGAGTCGATCGCCTCGCCAGGGCCAGGGCGTATTTGAAACTCTGAAAGAGATTGCCCGGCAGGTTCTGGTCGAACTGAAGAAGTCCTGAGCCTGCTTCTCGCTCCTAATCGCCTTCTCCTGTTTCTAACAAAGGCTGGCGCGCCATCCCACGGCGCGTCCGGTGCGTGGCGTCGGCGGCGCGCCGGACCGATGTGCATTTTGCTGTAACTTTTCCGCCGATTTTCAATCGAACATAGCAGGACAGGTACGAGGAAGTTGAGGGTAACAGCACCGTGAAATTGAAAATCGATCAGCCCAAGTCCTCCGAGATCACGCCCAAATCGCTTTACCTGGATCGCCGCCGCTTTCTGGCCGCGGCCGCTGGATTCGGGGCCGTGGCGCTGTCGGGGAAAAGATTGCCGAACTGTTTTCGCCCTCGGCACACGCGTTTGCTGGAACACGCTTCCGGCGCACAAGAGCCCGATCAGCACCACCGGCGAGAAGCTGACACCCTACCAGGACATCACCCATTACAACAATTTTTACGAGCTCTCGACCGACAAGGAAGCGCCGGCGAAGCTTGCCGGACGGCTTTCATCCGCTGCCCTGGGCGGTGCAGATCGACGGGCTGGTGAACAAGCCGCAGACGCTCGACTATGATGCCCTGCTCAAGCTTGCGCCGCTGGAAGAGCGCGTCTACCGGCATCGCTGCGTGGAGGGCTGGTCGATGGTGATTCCCTGGACCGGCTATCCGCTGAAGGTGCTGCTGGATCGCGTCGAACCCAACTCCAAGGCGAAGTACGTTGCCTTCACCAGTGTTATGCGTCCCAGTGAACTGCCGGGACAGCAGCGCGATGTGCTCGACTGGCCCTACCGGGAAGGTTTGCGGCTGGATGAGGCCATGAATCCGCTGACGCTCTTCACGGTTGGCCTGTATGGCGAGACGCTGCCCAACCAGAACGGCGCGCCGGTGCGGGTGGTGGTGCCATGGAAATACGGCTTCAAGAGCGCCAAGTCGATTGTGAAAATCACGCTGACAGGACAAGATGCCGGCGACGAGTTGGAACGAGGCCAGTCCCCAAGGAGTACGGCTTCTATTCGAACGTGAATCCGCAGGTGGATCATCCGCGCTGGAGCCAGGCGAAGGAACGCCGCATCGGCGAGATCTTCAAGCGCGACACCCTGATGTTCAACGGCTATGGAGATTTTGTCGCAGGGATGTACAAGGGAATGGATCTGCGAAAAGATTTCTAAAGATACCGCCGGCATAATCAAAACGGGGCCATGAGGCCCCGTTCTGATTGCCGTGCGTCCATCCTTGTCCCGCCAGTTGGCCATCCGCCAGGCCGGCGCCGCATCGGCAAAAACCTATGCTCCCGGAGCGGCTGCACTGATCCAAGCCTGCAGGCGGCCGTGCAGGCGCTCGGCCAAAGCCAACGGGCACCTCGAAGGTGCGCTCGTCGCCAACGAGCACGAGAATGTTGCGCGTCGAATCCAGCACCGCCGAGCAGTGGCGGCAATTGGCGAGATGCCGCTCGATGGCCTCGCTTCATCTCCGGGGTCACCGATCCGTCGATGTAATCGGAGACCTGCGCCCAACGTGTTTGCAATCGAGTGTCATTGACCACCAGCTTTTCGGGTCAGCCAGCCCAGCAGTCCGCGCTGCTTTGGCGCTAACTGGGGTGCGAGCAGCTTTTGCATGGAGAGCCTGGCGCGGAAGAGGCGGACCTTTACCAGGCCCTCGTTGACTCCCGTTGCGGCGGCGGTTTCGGCGATGCTCATGCCGCGCACGTCGCGCAGGATGAGGACTTCGCGATACTCGGGCGACAGCTTTGCAATCGCCTCCTGCAAGCGCCTGCCGCAGCTCCTTCCGCTCCAGTTCCTGCGATGGAATGTAGCGCCAGTCGGCGAGCACCGAAGGCGTGTAATCGCCGGCGGGCTCCTCGCAATCGGAGAGAAAGTCGAGCTGGCTCGCCATTGGTCTTGCGCCAGCGGCTGCGCGCTTCATTCAAGGTGATCGCCATCAGCCAGGTGCTGAACTTGGCTTCGCCGCGAAAATTCTTCAGACCTTTGTAAGCCTTGATCACGGCCTCCTGCGCGATGTCCTCGGCATCGGCCTCATGCTGAACAACCGAATAGGCGGCAAGGTAGAGGCCGCGCTCGTAGGGACGGATGAGATCGTGGAACAGTTCGCGCTCGCCGGCGAGGATTCGGGCGATCATGCCAGCCTCACGCGCCGCGGTCGTCGGCGGCTGCAGCCGTCTGTTTCCCGTCTTGTCCGCCGCTGAATTCACGCAGCCTGCCCTGAGCGCGCCAAACTCGATCGTCCCGCTAATAAGGAGACGCGATTATCTCCCAGAAAGTTACAGGGCTACGAAAATTAATATTGAAAAAGAATTTCATCTTCGCTGTAACTTTCCCGTTCTCCATCGAGTCAATGGGCGTCACGAGGCAATGCCGGAGCGGCCGATCACGCCAGTCAAGCAACCATCACAACCTATTCTGAAAGGAAACTCCAATGACCAAAGCTACGATGAAGTCTCTGCTGATGACCGCTGCCATGTCCGGCCTGCTGACCGGCGCTACCACCACGGTTTCCGCCGCCACCACGACACCAATCCGGGCGCCAACAGCATCACGCCGCGCCCTGGGCCTGTCTTCCTCGTCCAGCTTCGACGAACCGCAGACCGACAAGCACGCCTGTAAAGGCCAGAACTCCTGCAAGGGCAAGGGCGGCTGCAAGTCTGGCGACAACGGCTGCAAGGGCACAGAACTCCTGCAAGGGCAAGGGCGGCTGCGCCACCGACGGCTCCAAGCCAAGGCCGTTAGCTTAATCACAATGGCAGCAACCACACGGGGACCGGCCGGTCCGGTCCTCCTGATTTCTTCCAGAAAGGGACGCCCATGCCGGCAAATCGATTCAACGGCTTCACCGAATACGGAATCGGAATCGGACTGCGGATTCCGCACTACCAGCACATTCTTGAGAAGAAGCCGGTGGTGGATTGGTTCGAAATCATCTCGGAAAATTACATGATCGACGGCGGGCGGCCGCTGGCGATTCTGGACCCGATCCTGGAGCAGTACAAGGTTGTGCAGCACGGAGTTTCCATGTACTTCGGCTCGACCCAGCCGCTCAATCGCGAGCATCTGAAGCGATTGAAGCGGCTGGTGCGCCGCACCGGAACGCCGTGGCTCTCCGATCATCTGTGCTGGGGCAGCGTGGATGGACGCTACACTCACGATCTGCTTCCGCTGCCTTACACCTGGGAGGCGGCCGAGGTCGCGGCGGAAAACATTCGCCTGGTGCAGGACTTCGTCGAAGTTCCCGTGGTGCTGGAAAACGTGAGCAGCTATGCGGAGTTCCACGACTCGGAGATGACCGAGTGGGAGTTTCTGACCGAGGTGGTGGAGCGCGCCGACTGTGGCATTCTGCTCGATGTAAACAATATCTACGTCAGCTCGATCAATCACGAGTTCGATCCCGCAGAGTACGTGGACTACATCCCCGCCGAGCGCGTGGCGCAGATGCACATTGCCGGACATTCGCGCTACGAACGCTTCATTCTCGACACCCACGATCATCCGGTGATCGATCCGGTATGGAAGCTCTATGAGCGGGCGCTGCGGCGCACCGGGCCGACGGCCACGCTGCTGGAGTGGGATGACCGCATTCCTCCCTTTGAAGAGGTTCACAACGAGGCGATGAAGGCGAAGAAGTATCTGGACGCGGTGACACGCGCGGCCAGCGCGAGCGCAGAGCGGCAATTGGCAGGAGTGCGGTCATGACCGCGCTGCTGGAGTTCCAGCGCACACTGGCGCGGGCGGTGATGCGGCCGCTTGAGTTCGCGCGACAACATGAAGCGCGGCGCGCGAAGACGGCATCGCGCTGGTGAAGCCGAATTCGCGCCTCAGCAGTTTTGAGCGCCTGGAGATCTATAACCGCTCCTACTGGTCTCGCGTGCTGGAGGCCTTCAGCGAGGATTTTCCGGGAGTGCGCGCACTGCTGGGCGCCAGGCGGTTCGACCGCCTGCGCCGCCGCTATCTGGCCGATTGCCCCTCCGAGTCATTCACCATGCGCGATCTGGGAAAGAATCTTGCCGGCGTGGATGGAGCGCAATCCGGCGCTGGCCGGGCCGCATTACGCGTTGCGCTGGACATGGCAAAGCTGGAGTGGGCGGAGATCGAGTCGTTTGACGCCGCCGAGCATGAGCGGCTTGAGCCCCGCCGATGTTGCCGCTCTCGGCGCCCGGCAGCACGCTGCAGGCTTCAACCGCATCTGAGGCTGATTGAGGCCGGGCACGAAGTCGATACGCTTTTGCTGGAGGTGCGCGAATCCGCCAAGCGCAAGGGCGGCGCGCCGCGCGACGATCACCGCACCAGAGGATCGCGCGCGCGCAACGTCCGACGAACCCCAGTCGTACCTGGCGATCCATCGCTTTGAACTGGTGGTGCATTACAAGCGACTCGACGCCGAAATGTTCCGGCTGTTGAACGCGGTGGCGCAGGGAGCGTCGATTGCCGACGCGATCGAGATTGCCTACGCGGAATCGACCCTTACCCCGGAACAATGCCAGCAACATATCCATGATAGTTTTGCGCTCTTTGCCGCCCTGGGATGGTTCTGCGACCCAGCGCAGCGGCCAAGCGAGGAGCTTGCATGAGTTCGACAACCAGTCGCGTGGCGTGTTCGCCAAGGCCTACGGCTGGTTCACTTGGTTCGCTTCTCTGGCGCAGTCACCGTTTCTTCTTTTCGTGCGGCTATACTGGGGCTGGCAGTTCATGCAGACGGGATGGGGTAAACTGCACCACCTGGCGCAGGTCGACGCAATTTTTTACAAACTTGGGGATTCCCGCGCCGGGGCCGACTGCATTGTTTGTCGGCTTGCGTGGAGTTTTTCGGCGGATTGCTGCTGATCCTGGGACTGGGCTCGCGCCTGACGGGACTGGTGCTCACGGTGAACATGATGGTCGCTTATTTTACGGCGGACCGGGAGGCACTGCTGTCGGTGTTCAGCGATCCCGGAAAATTCTACGGCGCCGATCCGTACACGTTCCTCTTTGCTGCCTTGCTGGTGCTGATCTTTGGACCGGGGTGGTTTGCCCTGGATACTTGGATTGCGCGCGTCTGTCCGGCGCCGGTAGCAGAGAGGGGCGGCTCACTGCACGGGAGATAAGCCGGCCCAGGCTCAGGCGCAAAGCAGAAGAGGAGCGGAGCGACCACGATGAACGAAATGCGAACGGAACGCGACAGCATGGGAGAAATCCAGGTTCCCGCCGACAAGCTCTGGGGAGCCCAGACACAGCGCTCGATCGAATACTTCAGTATCGGCAGGGATCTGATCCCGTGCGAGATGATCCCGGCTTACGCCGTGCTGAAGAAAGCTTGCGCCAACGCAAACCATGCCGGCGGGCGCTTGAGCGACGAGGCGCACGGATTGATCGGCCAGGTTTGCGATGAGATTCTGGCGGGGCAGCACCATGAGATGTTTCCGCTGCACGTCTGGATGACCGGCAGCGGTACCCAGTTCAACATGAACGTCAACGAGGTCATCTCCAACCGCTGTTCGCAGTTGGCCGGGAAGGCTCTGGGCAGTAAGGTTCCGGTCCATCCCAACGATCAGGTCAACATGTCGCAGTCTTCCAATGACACGTTTCCCTCGGTCATGTACATCGCCTCGGCCTTGCAGGTTAAACAAATGTTGATTCCGGCGCTGGGGGCGCTCCACGATTCGATTGCGGCAAAGGCCGAAGCTTGGAAAGACATTATCAAGATCGGGCGCACCCACATGCAGGATGCAACGCCGCTCACCCTCGGACAGGAATGGTCCGGGTACGCAGCCCTGCTCGCCGACGACCTGGAACGCATCGACGAAGCGCTCAAGGGGGTGTACCAACTCTCCCTGGGAGGCACGGCGGTGGGCACGGGAATCAACGCGGCGGAGGGTTTTGCCGAGGCCGCCGCGGCCGAAATTGCGCGCATGACGGGACTGCCCTTTGTCACCGCGCCCAACAAGTTCGCGGTGCAGGGCTCGCATGATGCTCTGGTGCAACTCTCCGGCACCTTACGCACGGTGGCCGTCTCACTGTACAAAATTGCCAACGACATCCGCCTGATGTCCTGCGGGCCACGCGCTGGTTTTGCGGAGTTGATGATTCCCGAGAACGAGCCTGGCTCCTCGATTATGCCGGGCAAGGTGAACCCAACCCAGGTGGAGGCGCTCACCATGATTGCGGTGCAGGTGATGGCGAACGACGTTGCCGTGGGTTTTGGCGGCGCCGGCGGCTACCTGGAAATGAACGTCTATAAGCCGCTGATGATTTACAACCTCATCCACTCGATCACGCTGCTGGCAGATGGGTGCACAAACTTCCGCAAGTTCCTGGTGGAAGGTACGAAGCCGAACTTGCGCAAGTTGAAGGAGAGTGTCGAACGCTCCCTGATGCTGGTGACCGCGCTGGCGCCGGTGATCGGCTACGACAAGGCCTCCCAGATCGCTCACCATGCGATGGAGAAGGACTTGACGCTGAAGGCCGCCGCGCTGGAGTTGGGCTATGTGAGCGAGGCAGAATTCGACCGCGTGGTCGATCCCGCGAAGATGGTGCGGCCCAGCCCCGCGACAGGTCGCTAAGTGACGCTTTGCAGGCTGCCGAAGTGGAACTAAATTGTCTCGACGGGCCGCCAAAGGTATGATGGCGGGTGATGACAAGCCCCGCGACAGGCAAGATTCTGCACGCGCTTTCGGAGAATTGGCAGGCCGAGATGCGCGGCTTCCACACCTACAACGCATTCTCCGAGCGCGACTCGGACCCAATCCGCAAGCGTATTCTGCGCAACCTGGCTGAGGCCGAGGCCCGGCACGCAGCCCTGTGGGCCAAGCGTATCCAGGAATTGGGCGGGAGCGTGCCGCATTATGACGGCCGCGCCGCAGGCGACGCCGACAGCCTGGCAAACCGCGTGGGCGGCCCAGGCATGGCGTTGCGCCGCCTGGAGATCGACGAGAGCCGGGACATCGCGCGCTACGGAAAGCAACTGATCGAGCTCGGTGACCAGCCGAGCATCGGCATCCTGCATCATGTCATCGAGGACGAGCAGGAGCATTATCATGAGCTCGGCGACCTGATCCGAAATCACTATCCGGCGGCAGCCGTCGCCGAAGTGAAAGCCGATCCGAAATCAGTCATTGCTGAACTGCTCGCCAAGCGGTCCAACACTGGCAAGCAGGCCGCCGGCTGGATTGGCGACGCGATTTACGGTGTCAACGACGGGCTTGGTGCAATCTTCGGAATTGTCTCCGGTGTGTCCGGCGCAACACTTGGCAACTCGCATTATGTGCTCCTGGCGGGAATCGCCGGCATGATCGCAAGCGCCCTGTCCATGGGCTCAGGAGCCTACCTTGCGGCCAAGAGCGAACGAGAAATTTACGAGGCCGAGGTGGCGCGTGAACGCGAGGCCATCCAGATGAATAATCTCGAAGCTCGCGAGCTGCTTTCACTTTATTACCAGGTCAAGGGATTGCCCCAGGAAGATGCCGACCGCATCGTCGAGCACATCGCCGGGAATCCCGAGCAGATGCTGCGCGCGCTGGCCGCTGAACGCCTGAACGCAACCGAAGAAGCGCTGAGCAATCCAGTGACCTCGGCTTTTTCCGGCGCACTGTCCACGGCAATCGGCGCCTTTGTTCCCATTATTCCTTTTTTCTTCTTGAGTGGATATCCGGCGGTAATTTCCTCGGCCGTCATATCGTTGGCGGCGCACTTTGCAGTGGGCGCGGCAAAGTCGCTGATCACGATCCGCTCCTGGTGGGGCAGCGGTTTTGAGATGACCGCAGTGGGTGCCTTAGAGGGAATCGTGACCTACGTCATCGGAATCGGATTGGGTAGGATCGGCGGCTGAGAATTGCCGCCTTGCCGGACAGAAACCAGTAAGAATGAAGTCCTGAAGGATACCGAGTCCGTCTCCATCTTGCTGGCTGGGAGGACCGGGTAGGCAGACTCCCGAGGGTGTTCATCTTCAGAGCCTTTGAGACTCAGCTTCCGTTAGCGGCAGCTACGGTTTTGAGCTTCGAGTCGCCCTCTGGTTGTGGGTCCCTGCGCCCCAAATTGTAGCGGAGGCGCGCCTGGATGGTAAGTTCTTTTTGCTCCTCTCTGCGCCGCAGGATGTCTTCGCGGCGGCCGTAGGAAACGTCGGCGGGCGCCACGTTGCCGATGCCCTCGTGGTAGCGCCGCTGGTTGTAATACTCGATAAACTCCGCCATCGCCCGCTTCAGCGCCTCCGGGCTGCTGTAGACCAGCACGTTGAGCCCGGTCTTCCGCGTCTGCTGAAAGCGCTCCAGCTTGCCGTTGGTCTGCGCATGGTGCGGCGAGCCGCGGATGTGGTGGATCGACGGCATGCGCAGATAATCCTCCCGCACCTTGGCGATGTAGCCGGGCCCGTTATCGGTGAGCAGTTTGGTCTTGTCCTCCACCGGAACGCCGCGCATGCCGGTGAAGGCGACCGCCTGCTCGACGATCTCGCCGATCGATTCGGCGGTCATGTCCAGCATCAGGTCCCAGGCCAGGATCATGCGCGAGAAGTCGTCCAGCACCGAGATCAGCTAGTACCAGCCCCAGCCAACGACGAAGAAGTAACTGGCGTCGGACTGCCACTGCGGATTGATGCGGGTGGTCTTCCCGCGATACTCCTTGCCCGCCGGAAAGCCTTGCAGCTTGACCTCGCGAATCAGGCTGTGGCGCTTCAGGATGCGATAGACGGTCGATTCCGAGACCGCGAAGCCGCGATGGTCACTGACATAGAAGGCCCGTTCGCGCGGGCTCAGGTCGGGCTGTTGAAGGGCCTCGGCAAGGATCATCTCCTGCTCGGCGGGACGCAGCCGGTTCCACACCGGGCCCGGTTCCGGGCGGCGGTCCACCCGTCCCACTTCTCCCTGCGCGCGATAGCGTCTCTGCCAGCGATCGAACGTCGAGCGCGCCAAGCCCAACTCGCGCAATGTCTCGCGTTTGGGGACAGGCGAGCGGTTCGCCAGCGTGACGATTTCCAGCTTCTTGCTGACCGGCATACGAGAGTTCCTCTTGCGATCGATCAGCCCGAGTACTGGCTTTTTTGAGTATCATGTTGGCGAGCGAGAGATCGGCGACCGACTGCTTGAGGCGTTCATTCTCCTGGCGCAGTTGCTGCACCTCGCCGCGCTTGGCTTCGCGCAATGCGTTGCCACGCATGCGTGCCTTGCCCGCTTCCATGAAGTCCTTCAGCCATTTGTAATAGACGGTAGGATGGATGCCTTCGCGCCGGCACAGCTCGGCCACGGCGATCTCGCCGCGGACGCCTTCCATCAGGATGCGGACTTGTCTTCGGAACTGAAGCGCCGGCGTGTGGCCTGCTTGGCCTTGCGGATCAGACTTCGTGCGCTTTCCGCCGAACGGGTGGTGCCCGTGGCGTGGACGTGTGGACTTTCCTGCTCGTTCATCGTCACCCTTTTCCAGCCTCGACGGCCGCCGGGTTAGACTGCCTGCGCTCGCTGCGGCAGTCTAACCCCAGGTACGGGGTGACTCAAGCTCACACATGTAGCTTAACTTTCCAGTCCCAACAGTCCCACTTTCGCTGAAGGGGAACAGACCGGTCAGACAACGGCCCGGAGTTTGTGGCCCGAGACCTGCGGGACTGGCTGGCCGATACCGGCACAAAGACGTTGTACATCGAACTCGGCTATCCGTGGGAGAACGGCTACTGCGAAAGCTTCAACTCGAAGCTGCGAGATGAGTTTCTGAATGGCGAGATCATCTACTCGAGGAAGGAAATGCGCGTGCTCGCTGAACGCTGGAGAATCCACTAGAGCACGATGAGACCGCGCTCCTCGCTGGCCTACTGGCCACCGGCACCACAGGTGTGCTTGCCTGCAAACCACGCGGGAGAAAAGTCACAAAACCAACCGGGGCATGGAGAAGTGGAAAGCAAAAACCGCTTCCCACTTCTCCACACCCCCGACGGCGGCGGCAATGGAGTTATAATCCGAACCGCGGCACAACCCTAACAATGAAACTGGTGCAAAAGATCGGGCAGGCCACTTCTATCCGTAACAATCAGAAACTTTTTTCCGAAGTGGTTTACGTAGGGGCCAATTTCGTTCGACAATGCCGCTTTTGCACACGATTCTGGATGCTGTTAAAAACGAAAAGTTCATTACACTACCTCCTCACTTCCTTGATGATTCATCGTGCCTGCGCGGGCCGATAGGCGGGAACCAGCCCAACGGCACGCATGGTGTCTAGTGCGTCGATGATCTCAGGGGCGGCCCGCGTACCGATAATATCGGCGCCGGCTAGCAAGAAGCAGTAAGCGTTCTGCGGACGCGGGAACTTGACGCCGGATACCTTCACCTTTGTGGAAGTACCAGCGCACGTGTCTCGCACGACAAGAAACTGCTCCATTGTGGGCCCTTCAAACTGACCCGTGGCCGTCTTAGCGAAATCAATTTGGGCATCCACAATCAATTTAGTAGCCGTGGCAATTTCTCCATCCGTCAGGAAGGTGACGTCAATAATTACCCTCGTTTCAGCTCCCTGGGAAGCCTTTTTAAAGTTCTTTAGCTCCTCTTCGACGGCTTTGAATTCTTTGCTCCGGAGAGCGCCGATATTCATAGCCATATCAAGGACTGTGGCTCCCAATTTTACCGCTTGTTCGGTTTCAGCCGTCTTTACCAGAGTTGTAGTGGAACCGAAAGGGAATGCGATGCAACTGGAAGGGCGCACAGTCGTGCCCTTCAATTCCTCAACTACCACAGGCAACCAGAAGGGACTGGAAACTTGAAGAATGTTAGTGTTGTAAGCAATTGCATCCTTAGCTCCCTTCCGAACGTCAGTTTCCGTAGTGTTTTTGGGCAAGACAGCGAGATCGAAAAGCTTTCCAATTGCTTTCTTATCGAACTTAGATAGATCAACCATTTCTTCGCTCCTTCAAAATTGTTATACGTCCTCTTTTACGTGCTCTTTTTGGAAATTGTTAAGACCCGGGAAGAAGCTGGGCGTCAATGACTTAAATAGATCGTCATACAACGCAAACAGCTCTTTGTAGATCTCAACGTCTGCGGGGATGGGTTCAAAACGCTTGTCGACTTGAACCATCACTCCAGCGGCTTCCCGCAGGTCCTTAAACTCGCCCAACCCAACGGCAGCGCACATGGCTGCTCCGAGCGACGTAGCCTCTGGGCAAACAATGGTTTCAATGGTCTTGTTATAGACAGAGGCTTGAATTTGATTCCAGAAATCGGATTTAGCACCACCACCCGTGACCCGCATCAAATCAACCTTTTGCCCGATCGTATCTTCAATGCCTAAAACCATGCTGTATATTTCAAAGCACACCCCCTCCATGATCGCGCGGAGCAAGTCATTCTTGCCATGTGCGAATGTTAGGCCGGTGAAGGTGGCTCTTGCATCATAGTTAAAGCGCGGGCAGTCTGCGCCTGCCATCCAGGCACTATAGATCAGCCCCTTGGATCCCACGGGCGAACGCATCGCCTGTTGGGTCAGCGCTTCAAACACGGAGGACCCCATTAGTTTGGCGTTCGCAACTTCAAGTTGGCAGAATTGCTCTTTGAACCATTCGATGGAACTTGCTGCCGAGCTGGAGTTGGCTTCGATTTGCCACTTGCCGGGAATGCAATGACCCAGAATCTGAATCTTTCCGCCTTTGTGGCGAACAGGTTTACTAGAATACGCATGCACAACGCCGGCTGTGCCCAAGCACAAGGACATCATGCCATCCTTGACAACGCCAGCACCGGTGCAGGCACACCGTTGATCACCCGCGCCTGCGAAACAGGGTGTTCCCGCAACCAGCCCTGTCTTTTCAGCAACACTTTGGGGGATTGTCCCGATAAGGCTACCGGTGTCTTTTCTTTCCGGATACAATGAAAGGTCCAAATCATACATGGCTGCCAATTTGGGATCAAACTGAAAAGTAGTCGCATTTGCAAGTTTGGAATAGGCAATACCCGGTTTGTCATCGTAATAAACTCCACCGGTGAAGGCCTTGCTCATCATCGCGTGCATTCCAACAATTTTGTCGGTCTTTGCCCAGAGGTCTGGAAAATTCTTTCTAAACCACAAAACTTTAGAAAGCGTTGGCAACGTTCCAAGCGGGAAGCCGGTAATTTGATATTCTTCCGCTTCGGTGATGCCGGCTTTATCCCAACATTCGCGGATATAGGGAAACATCTCCTTCCCACGCATGTCACACCAGAGAAGGATGTTATACAGGAAGTTTCCATCCTTATCGACAGGCACAAAAGACGTACAGATATGCGTGAAACTTACGCCAGCAATGTCCTTCGCGTCGATTTTGGCATTGTCGATCGCGCCTTTGACTGACAGAAAAGATTTTTCAATGATGTCATTGGCGTCCTGTGAATACCAACCTGGACGTGGAAAGGTCGTGGTTGTGTTGTAGTAACACTGTCCATATTCGTTGCCTTGGAGGTCATAAATTACAGACTTGGTGCCGGTGGTACCAAAGTCAACGCCTACCACATACTTTTTAGCCATGGGACTTGTTCTCCTCACAGATAGCATCGTGTGTTTTGTTAAAAGGTTCGGCCGCACGGCAGGCACTTACTCGTGGGGCGGGTTGGCTGACAAGCTTTTGTCATGAAAAAGAGGCAAACGGTATTGACTGATGAACAATACTAGTTAACGGAGCACCCGCTTTCTTCGCTGAGGCGGCGCTGGGCCAACCGAGGACGACCGCGGACTTCGGACGGATTGTGCTCTACCGGAACTGCTACAAGGTACGGCACTACCAAGACGGACACAAATTTCCGTACTTCAAACACCGTTGAATCGAGGAGCGGACGAACGCAGGACTTGAGGAGTTCCGTCGATCGCCAGTTCGCCATATGCGTCTGTTCTCCGCTTCCCATACCGTTTTCTACGTCACTTAGTACTGAATTACCTGAGGCACTATTTATAGAAGAGGCTCCAAAAGCCCGAAGTGCTTTCATCTACACCTTAATCACGAAAGGCTGCGCAATCTTCCATGTACAGATTTATTGGCGATGGAGAATTTGCATAATGCTAGTTGTCCCTTGGAAGCATTTAGAAACCTTCGCTAATATGAGACCATCTGGATTGCGGTCGTAAACCCAGCAAGGTAATTCGCCTTGGCTGTCAAATCCACCCACTCAATCATGTCCGCAAGCTCGTCTTCGATAACATTCAATCAATATCGGGATAGTTGTCCTGGCCTACCTTACTGCAGATGATGAGTCGCGTATCCGGCAGCTGGGCATTTCTCAGTACCGGAAAGTTATGCCGCACAGCATCTGGTCCGTCTGCTTTTTCCGCTACCCTATGTTTTCGGTAATGCAAAATATGTTCTGTGAGACGCTTAACCTGGAGCAGATTAAGAACCCTCGCAACGTACGGCTTTTCGCCGTCAATAATTCGAGTAACATCCGCGCGTTCGAGCTTCCGGTCAACGTCCGAATACTGCAATTCACTTTTTCGGCGTCGTGTGCTCCAAGGGCAGGCCGAAAAGGGGAAACCGAAGCGGCGAAAAACACCCCTATACCCTCTTCTTCCCTGGCGCAGTTTGATTGGACAAACAATTCCCTCGCGCCCACGGCGCGGTCCCATCCCGACTACTGGGCTCGACAGCGACCGCCAGGGTCACAGAGAAAAAGCCGCCCTCCTAAGTGCTGGTGTTGTTACAGAACACCAGATGTTAGGAAGGCGGCTCTTGAATGTTTTTCTCTACCGCTGCAGGATTTCTAACATGCCAGAATTTCAGAGTCAAGTTATTTTGATATTTTTTTGATAATAGCTTTTCTGACGAAGATTGGGCCCCGCCTGTGCTAATTACAAAGTAGCCCAAAGAACGATCAATGATACGGACAAGAACGTGGAAGTAACTGCTGTAATAAACAGCTTTCTGATATGGGATGAGTCTGGCGGGTATGCTCTGGCTAAAAAGCGTGGGAATGAAGCACTACGCTATTTGACAAATGTCAAAAGAACTTTCACTTCACTCTGTCGCGCAGAGACATCGAGACAATCCTAGAAAAACGAATTAAGCCCACATGGAGCGCGTTAACTGCCGATTATCTCAATAGACTGATCGCCGGTTTTTCGGACTACAATGCCAATTACAACGTAGCGTACATGGTCGCTTTTGAGAGGCACGCTCATGTAATGCTTGAATCGATGTGGAGTGCCAGTCACCGACTGTTTTCTCTACCAAAAAACTCTAGATGCAAATAGAATAGTTCGCCGTTTGGTTGTGCACCTGCCAGCGTCGTTTTTGTTCCCGCCAACCTTCTGGCAGGTAGTGCTGGCACTGGGTGCCTCGCCGGGATAATCCTACATCACCCTTTCCGAAACATCATTTTCCAAATTTGCGCAGACGGCGTACGACGGAAAGCTTTGCCTGATACGACGGAAAGCTTTGCCTGAAAAGTGTCGCTACGCCCAAGTTAGTTTTTCCGGTCAATACAGCCAACCTCATGCAGCCGCGAGCGTCTGCGCCTCAAAATCGCGACACCCATAGCCACTCTCCGCATCTTCACGAACGATGCAGGCTGTCATTGACTTTTCAAAAGTACCATAGTTTAGATTGAACAATTGTTTGAGATGTCCGCTCTCCTAGCGCAGCTATTTCTTCACCCCGTCGAACCCCTTCGCTTAGGACAGATATCTTGTCTTCGAAACGGGATCGCTGTCCTGCGGCGTGCGTGCCTCGATCAAACCCGGAAGTCCGGGCACCCTGATCAAGTACAGTACATATATTTACCGCCATTGACATGCAACGTCTGTCCCGTCATGTAGCTTGACTCATCCGATACAAGGAAAAGCACTACGTTCGCCATATCCTCAGGAATTGCTATCCTGCCAAGAGGTATTTTAGTCTCATGTTCTTTTTTGTCCTTTATCTCTCCCTCACCAACAACTACTATATTGGTATTCGTTAGGCCAGGACAAATTGTATTGCAGCGGATTCCATACTTAGCCCAGTATCCGGCAATGTACTTGGTCAGTCCAATAACAGCAGATTTGGATGCAGTATACGGCGGCCCTGCAAAAAACGAGCCACTGAATGCGGTGGACGAAGAGAACTGCACTATTCTTCCGCCGCTTTTTTTCATAAAAGGCCCTATTTCTCTGAGGCAATTGAAATATCCGCCAATATTGACCTGCATGATCTTTGTCCATTCTTCGTCGGTACAATCCTCTATATGGGTATAGCTAATTATGGCTGCGCAATTGATTAGGATAGATATTTTTCCTTTTTTCCGATAGACATCTGCCATAGCTACTCTAACCTGTGCTGAATTTCCTACATTTACAGGCACGCTCATGGCGTCTCCGCCTAGTTCGTTGATCGCTGTGAGCGTTGCGTCAATTCCTTCTTCGTTTATGTCTGCACAGGCTACCGCGGCGCCGTTAAGCGCCAGGTTAATAGCAACCATTCGACCAATTCCTGAGGCTGCGCCCGTTACAAAGGCAACATCCCCTTGCAATCTATTGCCTTTTCCACCCATTTGAACCACTTTCCCATTAATCACAGGTTAGTTCCAGTTGAATTGCTGTTGTTATTGTGGTGTTTGATATTGTCGCTCAGGGCCTGCTTCATAAATAGTTTCTTAGCCTGTAAGTCAAAAGCGGGCGAAGCGGAGGAACGCTCTGTAGGGAGTTAGCAGGTACATATGTTAAACCACAAATCGGCAGCGCTCTCCGAGCCGAGCGTTGGTTCGCTCCACGATCCACGGACGTTTGTAGCACCGGAGTTTGCTTCAACTCTATCAATTGCTCTGGCGCAATCAACTCAATACCTTCCTTTCTCGGCTGCTTGTAATGCCAAGTGAGTCCCGCGTGACCAGCGATAATTAACCTCTTCAATTGTCCTGAACCTGATTTTTCGCACCGCACTTCCCCGACCGGAGCGGCAGTCATTGAAATGGAGCAACAGATTTCTCCAACTTGCCCGACAGCGGCAACCCGGAGTTCCTCACCAACTCTGAAAACGTCAATCAGAATTCAGGAGAGTTGCCGTGAATCAACCCTCCTGAGTTCATGCGCTATTTGCCTGATCATGAGAGAGAGGTTGCTCAAGTCCGGCAAAAACGCATTCCCATCGGCTGTTTTCAGACCGGCGGATAACCTTCGATGGCGCTACTCCTCTGGCAACCTGTTGAAGCCGGCGAGGCTTGCGGGTTGCGGGATGTCGCGGCCCGCAGACTTACGGTCAGTGAACTCCAGATTTAACCTCCGCACCCTCATCCTCGAATGCGATTGCCTGCATATAGCTCGATGACAAGACTTCAAATGCGGCTTCTGTGCTAGTAAGCACGGCTGAAGCTTTTTCATTTAAGTAGCACGGCTCCGCACACCTCTATAGACACAAGGTCTCAGGCACACAAGAAGCCGCCCCACTCGGCTGTAATAGTCATGGCCAAATAGGGCGGCTATTTATGAGGGCTCTACCGCTGGTTGGAGCGTGTCATTTGTTCGTCATATTGTCAAGGTCAAAATGATCGCAGAAAAAAGTAGCAATGAAGATTTTCGACGTATGTTACAAGCTTCCGAGGTAAGAGGCGAGGGACTGTTTCTGCGTCTTAAGGAGGATGTTCATCAGAATTGGGAGAGAAGGCCCGAGGTACGGAAACTGGCAGCGGGGGTAACAATGCGTAGCGATACTTGCACATTTCGAAATGAGACGCTCGATCCTAGTGGGCTTCCACCGGGACACCGTGCGCCCTGTGGAAAAACCATCTGCACCACATTTCCGGCAAAATCCAGCACGTATGTCGTCGTCCTGTTGATGGTTTCTGTCGAGGTGTTGTTGATGCGCTGGTCTTGGTGAACGCTGCCGTAGGAGCGCACGACGTTGTAGACCCATAACTCGGAGCCAGCCCCGTCCGTCATCCCGGTGCGGTGGCCGATGTTCTGGCAGCCGCCGAGCATGAGGCAGCTCGGGCCGTCGTAGGTGAAGCCCAAGGACGGATAGGTGTATGGCGGGACCGTGCTGGTGTAGCTAACCCCAGTTACGGGGTGACTCAAGCTCACACGTGTAGCTTAACTTTCCAGTCCCAAAAGTCCCACTTTCGCTGAAGGGGAACAGACTAATCTCCCGGGGTAGCTCCCCCCAAAGAAGGCACGCCGGACAGAACCCCGCGCAAGCAGGTCGAAAGCACTCTTCTGGCGCCTGTGCGGCGACGCGTGGCTTCGAGAATTTGCCGGGCACGCCCCACCAGGTGAAAACAAAGTAACGTTCAAACCGCGCGATCGCGAAGCGATCGTCTCCATGAGGCGAAATGCACAACCTGCTTTTGGGCGCGACCTTCCTGCTCTGTTATAATCCGTTCAACGCGATTAGAATCGCGCCTTTTTCAATAGTCGGGGAGTGGCTCAGCCTGGTAGAGCACCTGGTTCGGGACCAGGGGGTCGGAGGTTCAAATCCTCTCTCCCCGACCATTAAATCCCAAAAGAATCATTGAGTTACATCGGTCAATGGTTTTGGCCACACCAAAACTTGGGTCCATTTGGGTCCAATCAGTTCTTCCACCCTCTGTACTGCCTGCCGCGCATCCTCCGGAACCGAATGCAAGTACACTTCGCGCGTGATCTCTGCCGACGCGTGTCCCAGTAAAGCCTGGATCGTTCCCAGCGATGCCCCTGCCGAATTCAGCAAGGTTGCATTAGCGTGCCGCAGCCAATGCCAGGTCACACCTTCCAGCTTTAGAGCGAAACCATGATTAATGTGTCCCGTATCCGCAGTGGCGGAACCAAGCGGCTGCGTTGTCGGCGGTGATCGTTTTCAGGGCCTCGGTGACGGCTTGGTCCAGCGCTTCGGCGGTGCGAGCTTTGGCGGTTCGTAAGAACTGCTTGAACTTGGACCATGCTTTTTCGATGGGGTTCAGGTCCGGCGAGTAGGGCGGCAGATAGATCAGCCGTGCGCCGCAGACGGTAACCGACGCTTCGATTCCTTGAACCTTGTGGGCCGACAGATTGTCCAGGATGACCACGTCGCCGGGCCGCAGTTTCGGACATAACACCTGTTCGATATAGGCGGCAAAGACGTCGGCATCGGTGGCCGCTTCGATGGTCATGGCGGCGACGATGCCGCGCAGGCTCATGGCACCCAGCGTGGTCAGCACGTTCCAGTGGCCTTGCGGCGCGGCTTCGGCAATGCGCTCGCCCTTCGGCGCTCGTCCCCACGGCCGCGTCATCTGCGTGGTCACTCCGCTTTCGTCGAGGAAAATCAGCCTTTCCGGCGGGATCGTGGCGATGGTGGCGAGGAATTCTTCGCGCCGCTGGCGGTTGGCTTCGCGGTCGCGCTCGGCGGCGTGGAGGGATTTTTTTTACGCCGCAACCCCATCGCCCGCAAGACCTGCCCAATCCGGCTTTTGCAGACGCAAACCCCGGCCTCGCCGAGCCGGTCGCGCAACTCCACCTCGGTCAAGTCCGGCTGCAGGCGGAGCCAGCCGCGCAGCTTCTCCTGGGCAGCGGAATCGATCCGGCTCACCGGACCGTGACGCAACTGCGCAGGCCGCTCTTTCTGCCCGGTCAGCAGTTGTTGCCGACGAATCTTCTTGCTGTACCCGAAACTGACCCGGAACTGTTGCGCCAACTCCCGCAGACTGCTGTCGCCTACCTCATAGGATTCCAATAGCTTGCAGCGCAAATCATCAGAATAAGCCTGTGCCATTCGTTCGCCGTCGCGGAGATCGCCAACTCAATTCTACTCACCCCCACAACTATGGATATAACAACCCTGGTTCCGCTCTAGTTTTTCGCAGGTCGGCTTGAGCTGACGGTTGAGTAGATTGCGACGGGACAGCGGCGAACCGTTCCGAGCCGCAAAGACAAGGCCTTCAGGATCGCAGGCTTCTGGTTTACGAGCCGCCAAAATCCGCGCGCCTTGAGTGCCGAGCGGAACCGTTCTCCGGCTATGCTTGCTCTTCGGATCATCGAATTGCCCCTCATAGACGGTCTGCCGAACCCGAATCAAACCCCCTTCGAGATCGACATCACGCCAGCGGAGCGCCAGCAATTCGCCGATGCGCAGGCCGGAAAAGGATAGCAACCAAGCCAAAGAGCGCGACGGCTCCGGAAGTGCTTCCAGAAGTGCGCACACTCTCTTCGGATCGATTGGAACTTTCTCTGCAATCGGACCACGACGCGGAAGCTTCGTCTTGCGCACGGCATTGTTGGGAACAAGTCCCTCCATCTCCGCCGCTGCCAGAATCGTTCCGAATGTAGTGTGGATATGCTTTACCGTCCGCCAGGACAAACCGCTTCGCCGCTTGCTGGTGAGCAGGCTTTGAACCGATTCGCGAGTGATGAGACGAAGCTGCATATCGCCGAGCGTTGGAATCAAATGGACTTTGACGATGTATTTGTAATGAATCTGTGTCGAGTACTTAATCGTGGGCAGCACATCCGGAAGCCAGCGATCTTGGATGAAGCTCTTGAGCGTCCAAGTCGATTGCACCCGTGAATCGCCGCTGTTTATTCCCCGGAGCCGATCAGAAAGCAATTGCTCCGCTTCGCGGCGGGTCGGAAGTTCTGCGACGGTCCCGAGAACCTCAGAGCGCCGAATGCGCTCCGATTTCCCATCCGGACCAACCAAGTCTTCCCACCAACGTGCGACCCACATCTTCGTACGCGTTCCGCGCTTGAAAAGCGAGCCATACTGGAATCGTCTATTTTGGGTCATTCCGTATCTCCACGGTTGACCCGCTTAGGCGGTTCTGCGCTGGAGGCAAGTGTATTGATCGAGCCGGAAGTTTGCAATCTAGCTCTCTCGCATTGTTTCGAGCCATGAGCGCACATCGGTCAGCTCGAATCGCAGATACTTGCCCAGCTTGATATGCGGCATTCGCTCCGATCCCCTTCGCCGTGTGCGTTCATAGACCCAGGATTCGGGAACCCTGAGCGCCTCAGCAATTTCGGAAACGGTCATCAATTGCGCGTCAAACGGATTTTTCAGGTCCATATAGCTCCTAAATAAAATGCCTGGCTTTTCGGTCTTACTCCCCAAATCCCCCGCCATGTCCTGCCCCCATTCCATGTCCAGTGCCCATTCCATGCCCGGCGTCCATTCCGTGCCCATGTCCAATTCCAGCCGCCTGACCAACTGAGTGTTCCTGCTGGTTAGCTTCTTTCTGAAGGGCGGAGGAGTGCGAGACATCGCGGCTCAACTCGTGGCCAAGCGATTCCGCGTCGTTGGTGAATATGTGCGCATCCTCCCGAGCCCGCGAAACCGCCACATAGGCCATGCGGTTATTGATGAGGCCCTTGTGGGCATGTTCGGAATCCACATGGATCAGAACACGGTCTGCCGTTTCTCCCTGGCTGCTGTGGCTGGTCACGGCATAGCCGAAATCCAAGTGGGGATGCTGGCGCAGATTGAAGCCAACGATGCGGCCTGAGTCCATTTGCAGTTTCAGATTGCCCATCCCGTCAATTTCTTCAATCGTGCCCAGCTCTCGATTGGCGATTCTCTGGGGATGAAACGCTGTGGTGAACTGGATGCGGTCGCCTTCGGCAAAGCATCGATCCGATTCCCGGTAGGCGGTCACTCCCTGCACCCGGCGTGGATCGTAGGTGATGAGTTCGCCGTTCTCGCGCGCCACCGTGATCAGGTTTTCTTTCTCATCCGTGGCATGGACGCGGACTAATTCTCTGGCGGCCACATCGATGGTCTTGCTGCTCTTTGTGTAGCGAAGAACGTCGCCTGGCTCGTAGTTCTGCGCCCAGCGGCGGTCCTCGCTGGTCAAGTCCTGGCGCGTCACAAGCACCTTGATAGCGTGCTCATCCTGGCTGACTTTTCCGATTCCTTTCATCTCCTCATGGATTTTCAATGGCAATTTCCATGCGGGATTCGTTGTCTGGAGAAATGACCAGCGTGTTCGCGGGCTGTTCGACGTAGGCGCGTGCAATCGCCTGGATGCGCTCATCGCGCTCAACGATTTCATGGACGCGTCCCTGTTTACTCAGGTTTCGAATCGCGCCCTCGGCATCGCCCATGGAAAGTTGCTCCACGGCTGCTTTTAGGCCCGCATCTTTCTGCCGGATGATTTCGGTCAGCCGTGCCGTATGCATGCCGGCCTCCTGCAGTTGGGCATAAGGCCGGCCAGCATCCACGGCTTCATGCTGCCGGGTGTCGCCAACAAAGAGCACGCGGTCCTGATCCCGGATGCTTTGGAGAAAATCGTGCATCTGCCGGGTGCTCGCCATGCTCGACTCATCCACCACATAGAGATGTTTCAATCCCGGCGCAATCGGTTGGTCTTGTGTCAGATGGCGCGCCATGGTCTTGGTCTCAATGCCAGCATCTTCGAGATTGAGTGCGGCGCGGGACGTTGGCGCAAGCCCCTCCACCTGAAAGCCAGCTTGCTTGGCGGCATCGCAGACCGCCTCCAGCGCCGTTGTCTTTCCTGTGCCCGCCACGCCCTCCAGCCCCATGACCTGATCATGGCGATTGAGTATCTCCAGCACAACGGACTTCTGGGCGTCGCTGAGGTGTGCGTGCGATTCAAGCGCCGCTTGCTGGATGCCGCCCGGCGCAAGCGGTTCGTACCCGTCCAGCCCCTGGCCCATGCGCTGCAGAATGTCGGTCTCATAACGCTGCATTTCCGGCGTGGTGAAAACACGTCCGGCTCTCCCCGGCTTCTGGGCAACCTCGATGAGTTCACCGGCTGCAATGCTCCGCTCGAACTCGGCCCGTGCGTCAGCGGTGAGCACTGTTCCCATTCCGTGACGTAGCGCATCGGCAAGAATGGCGCGCTCGCCGACGACTGCTTCCCGTTCAATGTTGCGATCTTTGCCGGTCGCAATTGCCTTAGCTCACTTGCTCGGCAGAACTGCGCTCCAGCCTCTCAGAGTCGCCGCGTTCACGCGCTAAGGCCACGACCACTTCCGGCTGATTGCCGTGCTTCTCCGCCATCGCCTGGTGCTGCGCGAGTACCTCCTCGCGCGACAAGTCCAATTTCTTTTCTCTGGTTTGGTGGGCGGCAATCTGCGCGGCCTCGGCTCCGGAGACGCCGTGCTCGGCCATGTGATCTTTGATCTGTTGGCGGCGCGGGCTCGATGCTTCGAGGTATTCCCTGGAGTATCCCTTGATCTCGGGGCTTCCATGCTCACCCCGCTCAACCTGGTAGCCGAGATTCTGCAGACGGATTGCCAGTTCGGCGCGATAGACGGCGGTCGCGTACCTCTGAGTACGAAACAGCTCCTGCGGCTGGAGGGCATGAGCGCTTCCATCCGCTGTCTCTGCGATGTTGAAGATGACGGCGTGAGTGTGGAGTTGGGGAGCGGAGTAGCCGTCAACCGGGCGGCTGGAGTCGTGCTCGAACTTGGCGACAATCCATTCGCCGGTAGTCTCGGAAGGAAGATTGCCTCCGAGACGCGCCTGCACAAAGCGCTCCATCTCGTCGAGCGCGATCTTTACGCTCTCGCGATGTGCGAGCTGGATTCGTTCATCTCCTCCGGGCAGAGCCGAGAGAGAAACACTTTTCGGCGCGGAGAACGTGGCGTCCCATCCGGCACGATGTTCCATCGTCCGAACGATCTTGCCATCGGCGTTGAAGTACTCCCGCTTGGTTTGGTGGAAGACAAGTTGCTCGCCCGTGAAAGGGTGTTGCCCCTCGCTCAGGCGAGCATACTGTGCCTCATTCACTCCGCCAGTGAGGCCCAAGCGGGCGGCGAGACGCCCCTGCCACTCGCCGCGCACCCGGTCGTTGTCGGTGTAGTAGTTCTCCTTGGCATTGGAGAACTCTTCCCGGTGGTACGTCTGTGCCTGACCGGCACTGATCGGTTTGGATATGGTCAGCAGCGGCGGCCCCTCACTCGAAGAACACTCCACGGCCATTCTGTTGGTCGATGGCTGGCTCGCCAGGACCCGAATTGTTCACTGCAACATCGGCGCTCGGAGGATTCTGCGGACGCTCGATGAACTTTTCATAGCGCTCCTGCCAGATTGAGAAAGCGGGTGTTCAGCTCAACAACCAAGTTGTCGTGCTTAAGAAATCCTTGAAGCCTCGATAAGCCGGTGATTCTGGAGTACGGAACCAGCGGCTCCGGTCGCGGCGGCTCGATTGTTTCACTGATAGTGCGTTGACCGTCCGGCCCGGTTGTAATGGTCTCGCGCAGCCGTTCGATGTACACCTGGCCAAGCTGCCTTCTCGATCCACTCCGCGGCATCCGGTTCCCCGGTCTTGAGGTAGATTCGCGTGTTTGGTTGCGACAGCATGGTCTTGCCCATCTTGCCGTAGAAGGTCTCAATCTGGTCTTTGCCTTGGAAGCCGAGAACCATCGGATTATTCGACTTGCGGTTCTGCGTCATGGCCTTCGGCAACTGAGGCAGATGTTTCAGGTCTGCCACTTCGTCCAGCACAAACCACACCGGCGATTTGTTGGTGTGTCCCTCATTCATGAGTCTTAGCATCAACAGGTCAAGCCACGTGCTGACGACCGGCTGCAATCGATCCTGCACCGTTGCCTGGGATGTAATGAAGATCCAACCCTTGCGCCGCTTCGCCCACTCCACCGCGCTCCAGCGCTCGGTGGTATCGGCTTCCTTTGGCAGCAACCTGAGGGCGTTGCCCACCATGTTCAATGAGCCAAGCACGCCCGCCCGCTGTGGACCGCCGTGGGGATCGATCATCGCTTCCATTTCCGTTCCTTTGACGCGGCGGTCTATCTCCTGTGTATTGCACATCCATTCGATCAGTTCCTGGGGCGTTGGCTTCAAGTTAATCAGGTGCGCGAAAATCTGGCGGACAGCGTCGATGAAGAATTGGTATTGCGTTCGCTTTCCTCCGGAAACATGCTGGTTGCGACCGTCAATGCCTCGGCTTCGTTGACGATCTCCGAACCCGGCGACCAGAACGGAGAGCGTGCATCGAGCGGGTTTAGGATTATGTCGCCGCGAGCCGGGTCGTAAAACTGCGGCAGGTACCCCATCGCGGGATCGTAGATAACCGCGCCCTCGTCCCGGTCGCGTATCTGCAAAAGCAACTGGCGCATGATTGCGCTCTTTCCGGCCCCGGTGTCCCCCATTACCATGAAATGAAGCTTTTCCGTGTCTTGCGGGACGCGGAGTTGAGCGACCTTCTTCCCGCACAATCGCTTGAACCATCCACTCTCACATGATCGAAGTCGTAAAACTGCGGAAGGTATTCCATCGCAGGATCGTAGATGACTGCTCCCTCGTTTCGGTCACGTATCTGTAAAAGTAACTGGTTCATGATCGCGCTTTTTCCAGCTCCGGTGTCCCCCATTACCATGAAATGAAGTTTTTCCGTGTCTTGCGGGATGCGGAGTTGAGCGACCTTTCTCCCGCACAATCGCTTGAACCATCCACTCTCTACATGATCAAATCCAACGCCGTCCGACTTCATCCGGCGGTTGAATTCTGCGACGGTGACCAGTTCCGGCCCGCTGATTACCCGGCCTTCGCGGCGCACTCGTGCCCTTGCGGCGTCCTTGGGAATTGCAATGATGAGCCCGGCGAACAGGATGATCAGCGCTCCGTAAGCCGGATGGGAGACGAAGTCCCAGAGCGTTTGGTCATCATAGATGTAATGGCTGAGAAAGTCGTGCAATTTCTGATCGTTGAAGACCTCGTCGTGCGTTTCCAGATTCACGAAGCCTTCATTCTTTGCGTATTCTGTGAGCGCGAAAGTTTTAGTTCCATCCGCCAGGGTGGACGGCATGATTTCGCCCTCGATTCCCGGCAACCGTTCGCCCTTCGAATTGACCACGTATAGCAATTTGTGTCTTGAGCTGCTGTTTGGCAACATGCCGCCCCACCACGTCTTGGCGTATGCGCTCACGTACAGCTTCTGTTCAAACGTCCATTGCGTTTCGTAGGTCAGCCACATTAAGGAAAAGAAGGAAAGAATTGCTATGGCGCTCACGCTGGCTTGCCAGACGCGAACCCGGCTTGGAAATTCACGCGGTTTATTCATGTTCTCCTTTTGTTGATACCGCTTCTGCCTCATGGAGGCGCTGTTGTGCTTTTTGGGTTTTGTCCTGGTCGGCGTGCCGGATTAAGTCGAGCACGTCCTGTTGGTTGAGCTTTTCCCCGGCATTAGTCCGGATAGACAAATTGAGGATGATTATCCGTAGGGCCAGAATCTCGGCGAGCAGGACCTCGTGTTCCGCAGCAGATGTTGACTGGCCAAACTCCCGGAACAAACACTCCCGCATCCACTCGCTGATATTGCGATTGCTTGCCCCGGCCATCTGGACAATGCGCTCGTACTCCGGCTCCGTGATTTTTGTGGTCACGGATTTGCTGCGAAAGCCCTCTTTCATCGCATCACCCCGTGGCCGGTGCCTGGCGAAGACGCGTCGTTTGGCGCGGTTGCTATATGGCAACCGTGCGTTGCTGTGCAGCTACCCTGTAAGGGGTGGCGTGTCATGCTATATGGGCTTGGCTTTTTGTGGTCTACGTCATCCACCGGGATGACGTAGACGGAGCGAAAGTTCGAGGCACAGAGTTGCAATGACATAGTGTGACTATACCAAATATTAATACTATGTATATGGCTACTATGATTCATAGTGGCCAGAGAGAACTTACTTTGGTCACCTGAAGACAATTGCGACCGAAGCAGGGTGTATTGGGAGGAGGGGATCGTGGAACTGGTCGAGGCGAGCGGTCGGAAGATCGGCGAATTCTATCGGGACAATGTTGTAGTGATCGACTCAAACCGGGTGCCAACGCTCGGCTTCATCAGTGGAAAGCCTACGCAGTGCAGCTATCCGAGAGGCACTAAGGACTCAAGGCGAGTCAGTAAATACGGGACACATCGGTGTGTCACAGGCCCATCCAAGGCACTGCCCATCAACCCGCACAAAAACAGACATGCCCACCCCAAAATAGTAGAATCCAGAGATGATCACCCAGGACGACGCCTACAAAATTGCGTGTGAAACTTGGCGCTTCCAAGTCAATTCCTACTGGACTCGCAACAGCTACTTTGCAGTGTTCGAGACTGCTTCCGTTGCGGGTGTGTGGAAGCTAACTAATGGGCACGGAGTCACCGCCGTTGCGTTTTCGCTGCTTTGCGCGATGCTGACATGGGTATGGGGCGATAACAACCGTCGCACGCATGAGTATGTAAGATTCTGGTGGGAGGAAATTATTCGGCTTGAAAAACCACCAGCGAAACCGAAAAACGGCAGGAGGGCAGACCCTGCAGCCATAACGATGGCCTCACGCATCGACGAGTGGCGAGAGGAATATAGAAAGCGACCACGTGAAAGCGGGTTAAGCTACTCCAGATTGATCCAACGAGTGCCGTGGCTGTCGGAATGGGTTGGGGATACCTTATCGTGTTCAATGCCCGGAACATAATCTGTTTTGCTTGCACAACTCACCGTTGCTGGCTATCGTGTCAGTAAATCTCGCTCGGATAACCGATGCGATGCTCCTCCCCACACAATATAGGCAGCAATCACTTCTTCGCCCGGTGTGCAGCGGCCAGATAGCGCCGAGGCGGCATCGGCGTACTTATGGGCGAGGACAATATTCACCTTTCCACGTTGCAGCAAATCGATCTCAAGCATCGCAAGGTCGTAGTAGAACAATGCAAGATCGAGATCGCTATGCAGCATGACGACTCATCTCCCGAGGCGCTGATCGGTAGGGCCTCGCCCTTCCTATTGGAGGAAGAAGTTGGCCCCGCTGTCGCGCACCCGCTTCGCAAGGCCAGCATCAAGGCAGCTTGAAAATGCAAAAATCAGCTTGATCCCGCCGCATCTACGCTGATACTCGCAACAGATGCTCAATTGCCGGTATCTTTCGCGCTGTTCGACTTCATAAACGAAAATTGCGGCAGCCCCCGCGAGCAGCGTCGCGGGCGGTATGGCGTATGAGGTGTAGGCACGCGGTCGCACCAATCGTCTATCGCGGAAGCCTGCAATCAGACGATCAAGCATTGCTTCTGAGCCGATCAATAAAAGGTCGCGCCCTCGGGCGAGGTTGAAGTAGGCAACTGGCAATGAATCCACCTTAGGTATTTTCATTGCGCACCTCCCCTACCGCAGAAGCCCGATAGACTGGATGGGCGGTCAATTTGTATTTCTCGGCCTGCTGCAAGGTCAAAGATGCACACCTGCTGGAAGCGCTGCCCGAAGGCTATCGCCACCGAGAGATCAGGACAGCACACAACAATATCGAGCACATGCCGCCCTTTCGGTTTATTGAACCATGTGCCGAGCGCGCGTCCCGGCTTTAATAACTCGGCTACGTTGGTCAGGGCATAAGCGAAAAGTTGCCGCCAACTCGGCGGGGTTTCGAGTTCAATGGTGTGTTCTGGATATATCGAGACGGCATAGAGCTTCCGTCCCGCCATGTTCCCGTCAATCATGCTTACGGTTGCCCCTCCTGCCTTTGTATGCAATGCAAAAGCGGCGTCCGCTGCGGCTCCAATCCTGGAGATCATCGGCTCCCGGATCGGCTGCGGCACGGAGAGAGTTTCTGGACAAATTGTCTCGGCGGCGTTATAAAGATTGGGGTCAGAACCCAAAGCAGGAATCAGGGTTGAACCTGCTGAGTCAGTAACATCTTCACCGCGATAAGACGCAGTGGATTCCCGGCGCGTGGTCGCCATAAGTCCTCCTTACTTATGGTGGGCACGTCCCGCGAAGTTCTGCGGGGATGGCCGGGTGTGTTGGTAGCACGCCCGGTTTTTTCATGCCCACTGGAGGCAAGCTTGCGGGCCATTCGCCTGAAGCCTCTAGGAAGGAAGCTGAAAAGACCCCTGATTGTTCGTGATTTATCCTGATGGAACATACTGGGAGACGGTGAAATGCGATGGCGATTTCAAGGGATTGAATTCGAGCCGTACACGAGACGTTTATTCGGAGCGCCCAGAGCCCGCCTTGGCAAGCGAGATGCGAAGGTACTGGAGTTCCTTCTCGAAAAGCGGTTAAAGAAAGAAACCTACACGAACGAGCAAATAATCGATTACGCCTGGGGAGCAAAAAAGGGAGCTCTCGATGACCTGCATCACTCCATAACACGTTTGCGCAATATATTTGAAAACGATGGTAATCGGGAGCAGTTCATTGTTACGGGGCCGTATACGCTTGTGCCGGAAGTTGAATATGAAGATAGTGGGAACCGACAGGAGGTCGCGTTTCCTCATAGTTTGCCAAGCGATCTCGAAAACCGCATTGACGCGCTTCTGCTTGCGAAGCCCGTGGCTGATGCGGTGCGACTGGTTCTAGCAGCCGATAAATTTCCCACTATAATGACGCTCTCGGCCGACGTTGTTATCAATCCGATCTGGGAGAAGATTCCTCCCGAGGATCGGCAACGACTTGCGGCTGAATTCTCTCCCTTTGGCTCCATGCTGCGTCGGTTCATGGATATCGATATCTGTTTGCTCCGCGCCAATGATGCAAGAGGGAATCCATACCTCCTAAAATATTTTAGCGGCAAGCCGAAGTCCGGTTGGCAGGCGTACTTATTTCCCTTTCGGTACAAGAGTCCAGGCGAGAGCGAACAAGTGCGCCAAGCGGAGAACGCTAAAATCATCGCGGGCTACTTTCTTATGTCCCCAGCCGATTTCTCCACAGAGAGTCTGGGGGATCAGTTCGTGGTGAGCGTAAAGCCGGACATCGGCTATTCTTCAGAATTGGTGACCTATATTTTCAAATTTTGTGTCGTGACCATGCGGGTCGCTCCCGAATGGCTTTCATGTATTGACCCTCAACTGAATATCGGACAGTCGGTGCAGAAATTCCGCTGGATTCATGCCGCAGAACTGGAGGAGGCCCGTAGTGTGCTCGTAAATGGCGACGTGCTCCGAGGTATCCACAGTTTCTTCGGTACGAGCATTCCGGCGGTTCCGGTCGGATTTCCCGGAATTCTTGAAACAGGAAAGTGATTTTGATTTCGACCGGTCCGCCCTTGGGTTTTGGTCCGAAACTTCTCGGATTAGGCGCGGTGTAGACGAAATCGTAGCGGTCAAAGCATCCCGGAGCCATTCAGAACTACGGCGTTCAATAGCATGGCCGCAACGCATTCAATCCAAAGCAGTTAATTTCGCGCTATTTCAACAAATATCAATAAACGGCGAAATCCGGTTCGGGACCAGGTTCCCCACCCAAAACTCCTCCCTTAGAATCAATCAGTTACAGAGGCAAATTGTTGGATTCTGGGGTTCTTGGAGGTTCCTTGAGCACAATTTCGACTACAGTCGGCCAGACCGCAAAGATGGGCCTTCTCTAAGTTCCTCCACGCAATGTAGTTAGGCGCCCAGCTTCGAAGGTCAACCCCCTGGATTTGCACCAGGTGCTCCGGGCCGTGCTCATAAAGCTAAGCGCAGTGCTAGACTGCACGCTGGGTAAGCTTCACAATGATTACCATTTCCAAAGAGGACTACTTGAAGGCCCTCGCTGAGGCTGAGACCGAGGGCGAGACCGTGATCTCTGCGACGCTTGCGCGTTGGCTTGCAGTTTCGCGCCCTGCGGTGACTGCAGCGTTGAAGCGTCTCAAAAAGGACGGCATGGTCGCGGTCAAGAACGATGGCCGCATTCAACTCACATCTGAGGGGCGAAAGATTGCTGAGCAGACCATTTTTCGCCATCACCTCATCGAGCGCATGCTGTCGGAAATCTTTGGCATGCCGTGGTACGCGGTCCACGACGAGGCCGAACGTCTGGAGCATGCCGTTTCCCCGGAGTTCGAAAAGAAGCTTATGGAGAAGCTGGGTAGCAAGGACACTTGTCCTCATGGCAACAGCCTCGCCTTGCGGAGTCCGGCGGAACGGCGGAAGCAAGGCCAGCGCTTGCTGAGCGAAGCCGATGCGGGCTGTCTCTACCGGGTCGCCGGAGTGTACGAACGGGACCGCAAGCTGCTGAATTTCTTTGAAGGCGAAGGAATCCGTCCCGGCTCGCAACTGTCCGTCCAGGCCCTCAACTACGACGGCACGCTCTCCCTGGCGGTCGGGAAGAGAACGCTTCGGCTGGACGCTTCCGCCGCAGGGAAAATCTGGGTTGTGAAATCATAATATTTGTAGCGTATTAACTATAGTTAACATCTCATGCTGTATTATGTCTCTGATGGTGGGGGAACAGTTTGTCCACACCTCGGCGGCTATCGGAGAAAACCATGAGACTGCCTGCATCAGACCGACCGCAACGCGACTCCTCGTTCAGCGTGTCGCAAGCCATAATTCTTGCTTTGTTGATCGTTGCCACCTCGCTTCTCCCAGGGAAGGCGTTCGCTCAGGGCGAAACCACCAGCGCCATCGTTGGGCAGGTGAGCGACGCGACCGGCGCGGTTGTTCGTGTGACGTGACGGGGGATTTTTGTTCCAGTGTCTCTCTCATTCCTCCTGGTACAAAGATTTCCGGTTACGTCACTCTCGATACAGCCATTCGAGAAGACGGAAACGTCCGTACTCACCAAGATCCGCACAGCAATGCGACGGTCTACATGAGTGTGTGTGTGGCCTTTACTGGGCCGAAACCACCACCGTCAACTCGACATTGTGTACAACGCCGCTGGCAGTGCCAGTGACCAGGACGCTGTATGTACCGGCGGGCGTGGAGGTCGGGTTCGTGCTGCCGCATCCCGCAGTGAACGATATGCCCGCAATGAGCACCAAACTGGCCAAGGTCCACTTCCGCCTACGAACCGGGAAAAAGAACAACGTCGCAAGAGCAAGCGCCGAACCAAATCCAGCGACGAGCCAGTTGCCAGTGCCTGGGCCGCTACCGGGATAGTTCCAGGGCGGCCTGTGGAGCTTTGCTGTTGCCTTGGGAGACAATGCGGTGATCGTCAGGGTAGCCGTGCCTGAACCGTTTACCGTGGACGAGGCGGGATTCACACTGCACGCGAAGGTGGGGGAAGAGGGCGTGCATGTGAGCGCTACGGGGACGCCCGTTCCAAAGGGTCCGCCGAGCAGTAGCGGCACCGTGCCAGTTTGGCCGGATTGGAGCGTAAGGCTCTGCGCGGCGGTGGAGAGAGTGAAGTCAATAGCCGTAACATTGAGCGGCACAGGGACGCTGACCGAGGACTCGAACGCGCCTCCTCCCGCATAGACCGCGATGGCATTAAATGGACCGATGGGCAGGCTCGAAACTGGTAGCTTGATCGTGGCCGTACCGGCGGAAATAGAACCGCCCCCGAACGTGGTCCCGTTTCCGAGCAACCACAAATCGCCAGATGGGGCGCCATACTGATTCGTGCTTGCGGTGACCGTGACGTTGAAGGTGACGCTCTCAAGACTATCGACAGTGGAAGGAGCCGCCGTGAGCGTCGTCGTTGTAGTTATGGCGGAGCCATCGGTGGTGAAGGTGAGTTGTTGCGGGTAGGTCCAGGACGTCGCGTTCCAATTGCTGTCTCCAGAGTATTTGATGCTCAGCGAATACGTTCCCGCTGGCACATTGGGAAGCATCACAAACGCTGTGGCAACATTCTCATAGCTGTATGTATTGGCAACAATAGGAAATGTCTCCGTCAAACCACCCAATTGCGCCGTGACCGTTCCCGTCGGCTGCACAGCCCCGTTGGAGGGTTCGAAAATCGCATGCACGACGAACGTCGATCCAGCCAGACGATCCTCGCTCACGATCTGAGCAGAGAGATATGGGATTCCCTTCACAACCGTTAACGCGATTGGACCGGAGCTGGAGGGAGAATAGCTGGCATCGCCCGAGTAGCTCACTGAGATCGAATGCAGACCCAAGGCGAGTGTCTGCGGCGTCCAGTTGGCCACGCCGGTTGCATCTAGCGGCACGGTGGCCGTGGTGCTGCCGTCCGTGAAGGTCACCGAGCCGGTAGCAAGGCCGGAAGAGTTGGTTGTTTGTCCCATTGGCGTTGCGGTAAAAGTAACCGGGCTACCGAAATACTCCTGACCGGCCGGGCCGCTGATAGAGGTGCTGATATAACTCAGGTTGGTTGTGCTCTTCTCCGGAGTTACCGTCAATGTGATCGGCGTGGATGTGCTAGCACCGAAGACCCCATCGCCTCCATATTGCGCCACTACCTGATATGTGCCTCCAGGCAGCGTAGTCACGTCTTCCGAAGTCGTTCCATTCGAGAGGGTAAGTAGACCATTGCCGCGCATCGCGGAAGCAGGACTCGTCTCAAGCACAACATCGCCACTAGGCACGCCAGAGCCAGAATCGGCATTCACTCTGACCGTTACTGCGACTGGGGAGCCGTGCCCAACGGTTGCGGGAGAAAGCTGGAGCGTTGTTGTGGACGGTGACAGCGCTGCCCCATCCCAGTTAGAGATCAGCGCGTTGGCATCAAAAGAACCCAGGCCTGTCGCCATATCGTATCCCGGTCCGGCCGCGTATACGCCAAAGGAGTATCCGTTGAACGGGGGATGTGTGCAAAACCGTGCATCCTGGGACTGAACCCGGAGACCCAGGTACAAGCACCGAGCATATAATGTCATTTGTTCCCAGTGTGATGTCATGAAAAACGCCTGGCTGATGGCGCGCCAATGCATACAAGGTGTAGTCGGCCTGCCCTTGGCGGCCGTACTTCTGATTGACCAACGCCATGATGCCGGCCATCGCAGGGGTGGAAGCCGATGTTCCACCAACCAAAGTGACGGATGAGGTTGCGCCTGCGGCACAATCCTCAGGATCGACACAGATCGCCCATGCACTCAGATTGGATCCATTTGCGGCAAAAAGGGAAACATCGGGCAAATCGCGAACGCCGTCATTGGGAACACCCGTGCCCTGCTGCCATACCGGTTTTGCATAACCGCCAACGCAGGTCGAATTCGCGCTTAAGTACGAGCAACTACTGCTGCCTCCTCCCCCCGCATAGGAAGGGATCACACCGAGATCATGTTGAGTCGCGTTAAATCCAAGAGTGTCGTTCCAAGGCTGCTCGGGCAGCGGCGCCATCAGCGACCCGAGGCTGCTCTCGTTCACCTTGTTCCAGTGCGAAGCGATGCTCTCCCCTCCGCTGGCGTAATCGGAGTAGTAGAAGTCCGTTCCGCCCACCGAAACATTCCAGGGGGTTGAACTGAGACCACTGACGGATAGGCCAGACCCACCCGCTACCGGCCCTGTATCTCCACTGGACACCAGCACGGTTTGCCCTTGCGCGGCCGCTTGCTCCCAGAGCCCAGCCCAGAACTGGTTTGCGTCTTGGCCGAGATCTTGTTCGGATAATCCGTAGCTCAAGCTGAGCACGGAGGCTTGATTGTCTTCGACGGCCCGCAACGCCGCCAGCGCAAGAGTGTCCCCATAAGACACACCAGCCACGTAAAAGTTGACAGTTGCATTAGGGGCCACGGCGCCGCTCAACTCGACATCGAGGAACGCCTCGACGTTCGGGGCAGAACCATCGCCAGGATCCTCGCCATCGACCACAATCTGGGTATGGTCGCCGGGCAGGTTAAAAAGCTGACGATAAGCATCCACCAAAGCCAAATTAATGTTGGTGTACCCAATGATTCCGATGGTCTGGCCAGACCCGTCCGTGCCTGCGTTGTAGAGGGGGGGCAAGTCGTACTGCGTGGCGAAATCCTCCGGAGCAAGCGCGTAAAACTGAGCGTTGTTCGACGTCGTCGTGAACTCAGGTCTCGCGGAATGCGCGCTGCGTGAGAGCGCGGCCTTGCCCGCCGAGGCAAGATAGCTGGTGAGAGGATAAGTATTCAAAGGAGCGAAGTTACGAATTCGCGAGGCGATCGCCGCCGGAACGACAATCTCCCGGTCGTTCGAGTAGAAGCTCCTGCCGCCATTGTAGTATCGGTGAATTTCCGTATGCAGCGCCTCGCGCACCTGCCGCGCAGTTCCAGAGAACTCGATCATCATCTTGCCAGCTGTGACGCGAGCAACGGAAAATCCGTGCATCTCAAGCCAAGCGGTGACGGTCTGAATGTCTCCGTCCTGAGCGCCGAACCGCTTGCCGAACTCCTCGGGACTAACCCACTGATGGAAGACAGGAGAGCCGGGGGTGTGCGCCTGACGTAAAAAGCGCTGCAACGCGACTTGGTGTTCCGGCGGCGGCTGCATTATCACCAACATCCTCTGCATCGGAAAGTCGTCAGCGACCGCACCGTGGTCGAACTCCGCACGGGCCAGTGCATGAACTGTTCCATGCAGTGTAGTCAGTCGGCTTTCATCCACCGATCCAACAGCAATTTGCGCGTCTAATTGCGAAGACAACAGGGTTGCAAAGGAGAAAGCAAGAAACAAGAGCAAGGAATGTACTATGCTGGTCTGTCGCAAGACTCGCCCCCGGAGATAATCAAGCGTTCATCTGCTTGAATTGGAAATGGTATTGACCGGACTCCGCAAGTATTATCTTCACTCTGCAAATCCAAGGACGATTTCTTGCGGTCTGCGAGCAAAGTCTGGTTTCGTAGCGTGAAAATTTGTGTGAGCCAGCTCTCGGCTTATGTGTCACCCGTCCCCGAGGAGGTCTGCGGTAAGCATCCCCCCGGCTAAGCGGGGATACTTACCCTGTTTATGACCCAACGACACGCTACGCATTCTGATTCGATGCCCCTAGCTACGAGATCACAGTTACTGGACGCCACAACTACCTTTGTACTGCAATGTTTCAGTAGTCAATACAAACTCCGTCCCCTCCTGTAAACTGCCACTCGTCCCAATTACGTAAGCGTAAAACGACCCTATATCCGTGGTCGGGTTGCTGTAAGACGAGGTAAGCGTTAGCGTTGCGTTTCCGGAGGTGGTGATGGAAGTTGGAGAAAAGCTGGCAGTCACACCCTGCGGTAAGTTAACTCCGGAGAGTGCGACCGATCCGGAAAATCCATTGAGCGACGATTCATTCACCGTGTAGGTCATGGAATGCCCCAAAGACAGCGGCGGCGTCTGACTCGGATTGGTTAGCGTGACAGTGAATGTTGGATTTACGGACACAAACGTGGCAGTGCAACTGGCAGGACTGTTCATCACAAGCGTAAAAGTGGTGCTCGTGCCAGAACAATTGCCGGACCAATTTGAAAACGTGTATCCGGTGTTAGGCGTAGCAGTAAGCGTGACCTGCGTTCCGTACTGGAATCCAGCGGCGGCACTACCACCCCCGCTATTGATGCCGTGAGGCGAGCTCTTCACACTGCCTCCGACACCGACGTACACCAAGAGTGTCTCCGTGGGGCCTAACTGTGAAACAGTGACGTACGGTTGGGCCCCAGGTGACGTCATGTAAACAATTGAATATCTTTCACCTGAGGTGTTCGACCCAACTATAACCGGAATGGTACAAGTAAAAGTCCCTCCCGGCGGCACGCTTGGGGGTGTACAGCTAGCATTAGTAGGGTTCTCTATTCCATACCAAGTGTATTGAGGGTAGAGATATGGGCTGCCACAACCAGTGGTAAAGCTGTAAGCGCAACCAAATTTGCCACTAAAGGTGGCAGCGCTGCTCGTTACGTTGGTCGGACAGCCGTTGATGTTTTCTGTGCAGTCCGAGTTGACAACGAGATTCGCTGTAGCAAGAGCCACCGCGTCAGGTCCTCCGATTACCCTGATGCGTTCATTCGAACCATCCGCGATGTACAGGTTCCCGCTCGCATCCACCGCCAAGCCTCCGGGCTTAAGCTCGGCGCCGGTGGCCAGCCCACCATCGCCAGCGTAGCCCGCCGTTCCATTGCCTGCCGCCGTCGTGATGATGCCTGTTGAGGCAGCTACCTCGCGGATACGGGCATTCCCCGCATCCGAGAAGACCAAGTTCCCGTGCGTGTCCATCACTACCCCAATTGGGCTGTTGATCTCAGCACTGGTAGCTGGCCCATCATCTCCGGCGTAGTCCGCTGTTCCATTTCCTGCTACCGTGGTTATGATGCCCGTTGAGGCCGTTACCTCGCGAATACGGGCATTTCCGGCATCCGCGAAGAACAGGTTCCCGTATGGATCCACAGTCAACCCCGTGGGGCCATTGATCTCAGCACTGGTAGCCAGCCCACCATCCCCGGAGTAGCCCGCTGTCCCAGTCCCGGCCACCGTTGTGATGACGCCTGTCGCGGGATCAACCGCGCGAATGCGTTGGTTGTTCTGGTCTGCGATGTAAATGATACCGAACTCAAAAAGTGCGACATAACTGGGATTGCTTAGCTTGGCGCTGGTAGCCTGCCCACCGTCCCCGGAGTAGCCCGCTGTCCCAGTCCCGGCCACCGTCGTAATAACGCCCGTCGATGCGGTAACCATGCGGATGCGCGCATTGCTCGCATCCGCGATGTACAGGTTTCCAGCAGCGTCCACCGCTACGCTAGTTGGCCCATTTAGCTCGGCGCTGGTAGCCTGCCCACCGTCCCCGGAGTAGCCCGCTGTCCCAGTCCCGGCCACCGTCTGAATGTCCCCCGGAGGAATGGAGACGCCGAAGACCGTGATTGTTTTGGACTGCGTGTTAACCACGCGGATGCGTTGATTGCCCTGGTCCGCGATGTAGATGTTTCCGAACATGTCTACGTCCACGCCGTCCGGATAGTTTTGTGTAGCGTTGATTGCGATCTCAGCACTGATAGCCTGCACGTCATCCACGTAGCCCCGAGTGCCGTTTCCTGCAACTGTCGTGATGTAGCCCGTGGCGGGCAGCACAACTTGCGAGAATGCGCTTCCCTCCGCAATTGCGAAGCAGAGTAACAGGCCCGCGAAGAATGAAAAATACCACAATCGCGCTTTCATCGAATCCCTCCATTGCTAGGTGTGGGCTATGTATCGGTCCGAGACTACTGGCAACGGCAGGAGCTGTCTGCGAAGTTGCGCCCGGTGCTCCCGCCAGGAGATAGCTTCGTCTCTACTGCAACGTGACCAACACCTCGATAACGCCTGTGCCGGAGTCGAGCGAACCGAGCGCCTTGCCAATGACCGCCCCAAGCATCTGGCTGCGGTCCGTACCTTTCATGGCGTAGCCCAGGGTGGATGAAGAGACCAAGAGGTCTCCTACATGGATAGGGCCGTTCTCAGCACTCACCTTCGTCGGCACTCGTCCCACCATTGCCATGGGCACTTCACTTGCACTTGTTTGCGGATCCGCCGGATGCAATCTGCCCACAAAACCTGGTTTTGTGGAATAGATTCCCGCTACGAGTGTCGAATATGCCTGAGTTGACTTGAGGAACTTTCCTGGCGTCTGCGGGTCAATCACCAGGATATCGCCTGGTTGATAATTGGTCCGGTCTCCGGTTACGTTTACGGCCTCGGCGTAGTCCGCACCGCAGTTTGCCGGAATGAACGCTTGGGTCTGCACACTGCCATCCGGAAACATTACTCCACCTGTGGTGGTTTGAATAACTCCATTAACCGTGAAAAGATTGGCCGGCCCAGCGCCGCTGGAGAAGTTGCCTATGCCGACGTTGCCGGTGTTGTCAATGCGCATGCGCTCGGTGCGAGTCACTGTCGTATCCGTGTTCGCTGTAGTCTGGAAGCTGATCGCCGTGCCGTTGGCTGTAGGTGTCCAGTTCTCGGTGGCGACGAAATTGACTTTGACCTTGGAGCCCGGAAAGGCGGTACCGTTATATCCAGCCGCGGCATACTGGCCTATGTTGTCGCCACTCTGGGTGGCGCCTGGGACGGTGGAGCTGCCACGCGCCGACTCAAAGCTAAAGTTCGGTGAGTCGCTGCCGTTGTTGGAGTAGTTGTCGATCCGTATCGAGGGATTGGTGCCCACAACGTGGAGCGCGGCTGCGGGGGTGAGGATTCCTATACCCACGTTTCCACCCGATTGCGTGATAACGGAGTTTCCAATTGCAGAAGTGCCGGTAAATACGGGAATCGTTCCAGCCGTCCCTGATCCTGTGACATTCTGCGCCAAACCCAACGCCGTCATTAGAAAGAAGATTCCCAACAGCTCTATCGCGGACCAATGTCGTGGCCGAAGGTTTCGCAGGGGCTTACCGGCGAGCCTGCGAGTACGCGGGTGTTCGGCCAGCTCCAACTCTCGTGGCTGTCGGATGGTGCGAAATAGCTGCAGCTTTTGCTAAACAGCCTTGGTTCGCGGAGAGGCCGGAGCTATTGTGCTGCCTTGGGGCTTCCGTAACCGAAGAACAGTCGCGCACTGTGGCAATGTGGGTGGCGCAATGTCGCGTTCTAGGAGAGGACGGGCAGGGACGACCGGCGGTTCTCTTGCCAGGAGAGCTCCTGCCGCGTGAGTTTCCGGGAAGACAGCATCTGCCTCGCCGTTTTCTTGCACAGCTGAGTGGAACCTATGACGAACCCGCCTTGAAGCTGTTGAGGGAAGCCGGCCTTCGGAAAGGTCCAAGTCCGGATGACATCCGTGAATGGGTGAGAGTTTCTGATTTCACCGCTGCAGACGGGACAGGCATTCTGCGCTACCTTGCCGAAGGCGACCGATTCCGGAATTACTGGGAGCTAATCGACCTTTTCCGGTCAGCCTGGTTTCCCAGCGCCCAAGGACGCCTCTCCAGCGCAGAGGCCGCAGCGTCCGGCGCTATCCCAGAGGATGTTCTGACGGGAACGCTCTTCCGAGCATGGTTGGATGTCGGCACGCCAGATGAACCGCCAGCGTCGCCTGAGCCTAGCGGACCTAAATGGGATACCAAGGAAGCGATGGCTAAATTGTTCGATTGGTGGCAAGTGCACGGAGTTTCGTGGACTGCGGAGTATGAGAAACGATTGTACCCCGAGGGACGCCCACCGAGCGTACAGAGCCGTTTCAACCCACAGGACATGGACGACCGTCGTGAATGGATGAAGCTCCTCATCCTCGGCTCTCTTCACACGCTTGGACGAACACAACTCGTGCAACACAGAGACTTCTTGAGGAGGTGCGACAAGAAGGGCTGGCTTGATGTGTTCGCGGATGTCGAACAGGACGGACGACGATGGATCGAAATGTTGGAGGAGTATCTCGACGATCCCATCGGCACGCTCGACTATTACCTGTGGATGAAGCAGTTCGTGGTCATCTTCCAGATACTCGCGCTGGCTACCAGAGTACGTTGACGCATGGTTAAATGTTGATCGCTTCAAGCGGCCGTTCGGCATCGATGAGATCATCGCTCCGCGTACCAGCGCTTCGTTTTCTGGAGGGGGACCCGATGCTCCAGCCCTAACACGCGGGTTGGGAATGGGCGCGTGCTTCGTGTTTCGCGAGCTAATGCGTGTCGGAGTACTCAACCAGCCCTTCGCGCATCCTTATTGCTACGTCCCCGTTCGGAGGGTGCACGCTGGGTAAGTTTCACAATGATTACCATTTCCAAAGAGGACTACTTGAAGGCGCTCGCCGAGGCTGAAGCCGAGGGCGAGACCGTGATCTCTGCCACGCTTGCGCATTGGCTTGCAGTTTCGCGCCCTGCAGTGACTGCAGCGTTGAAGCGCCTTAAAAAGGATGGCATGGTCGCGGTCAAGAACGATGGCCGTATTCAGCTAACTTCTCAGGGGCGACAGGATTGCTGAGCAGACCATTTTTCGCCATCACCTCATCGAGCGCATGCTGTCTGAGATCTTTGGCATGCCGTGGTATGAAGTCCACGAGGAGGCAGAACGTCTGGAGCATGCCGTTTCGCCGGCATTCGAGAAGAAGCTTGTGGAGAAGCTGGGCGACAACGACATTTGTCCTCATGGGAACAGCCTCGCCTTGCGGAGTCCGGCGGAACGGCGGAAGAAAGGCCAGCGCTTGCTGAGCGAAGCGGAGGAAGGCTTCTCATACCGGGTCGCCAGCGTTTACGAACGGGACCGCAAGCTGTTGGACTTCTTTGAAGGCGAAGGAATCCGTCCCGGGCTCGCAACTGGCCGTCCAGGCCGTCAACTACGATGGCACGCTCTCCCTGGCGGTCGGGAAGAGAACGACTTCGGCTGGGCGCTTCTGCCGCCGAGAAGATCTGGGTTGTGAAATCATAATTACCTGCAACGTATTAACTATAGTTAACATCTCATGATGTACTATGGCTATTCAGGTGAGGGCGACAGTCTGTCCGAACTCGGCGGCCAGCGGAGTAAACCATGAGACTGCCTGCATCAGACCGGCTGCAACGCGACTCCTCGTTTCTCTTGTCGCGAGCCGTAATTCTTGCTTTGTTGATCGTTGCCACCTCGCTTCTCCCAGGGAAGGCCTTCGCTCAAGGTGAAACCACCAGCGCCATCGTGGGCCAGGTGACCGACGCGACCGGCGCGGTTGTTGCGGGAGCCAGCATCACGATCACGAATCAGGAGAACGGTCTAAAGCGTAGCGCCAAGACCGATGACGCGGGCCGCTTCAACTTTCCCCAGCTGAAGCCGGGTGCCTACGCGGTCAAGGTGGAAGCGCAAGGCTTCCAGCCGAAGCAGGACAACGTCGTGTCGGGTCTGGGCCAGAAACAAACGGTCAACTTCACGCTGAAAGTGGCTCAATCAGATCAGTCGGTCGAGGTGACCAGCGAAGCGCCGCTGATCAACACCGCCACTGCCAATACCACCACCACTTTGAGCACGACGAGCACTGGAGGACCTGCCGAACCCCGGTGGCGACTTGACCTATCCCTTGCAGTTTGCCGCGGGAGCCCTCATCAATACCGCAGGCAGCGGCAATGATTTCGTTGGAAGTTCGAACGGCTACGGGAACGTGGAATTCAATGGATTGCCTGCGCTCTCCAACGGCTACATCGTTGACGGCCTGGAGACCAACGATCCGCTCACCAACCTGAACAGCGGCCTTGCGACCAACCTGGTTCTCGGCATGAATTCGATTTCAGAGGTGACCGTCAACACCCTTTCCTATTCGGTGGATCAGGGCCGGTATGGCGCTTCGCAAGTCAACTACGTCACCAAGTCCGGCACGAATCAATTCCACGGCAATCTCTACGAACTGTGGAACGGTTCGGTTCTGAATGCCTCGGATTACTTCTTGAGTGATACGCCCGGCATTCACAAGCCGCGCTCGACGGTGAATCACTTTGGCGGCAGCGTCGGCGGGCCGATTCTGCACGACAAACTGTTCTTCTTCTTCGATAGCGAATGGGTGCGGATTGCGCTGCCCATCTTTACCACCGCAACTCTGCCCAGCGCCGCCTTCCAGCAGTATGTGCTGAATCAGCTTTCGGCATCGCCGCAGTTGCCGTTTTACACAAAGATGTTTTCGCTATACGGAAACACCGCTGGGACGCCTCTTGCTGTGCTCGGATGCCCGCTAAACGCCAACGGCACACTGACCTCGAGTCAGTCGACGGAGACGGTTGTGCCAATCGCCGCGGCGTCTCCCACTCCAGCGATGACAGCGAACAGGTACAGACGGCCCGCATCGACTACAACATCAATGCAAGTAATAGCGCCTGGTTTCGCTTTCAATCAGACACCGGCTTGCAGGCCGCCTAGACCGATCCCATCAACCCGCTATTCGACGCGGTTTCTTCCCAGCCGCTGTATTCATTCGCGGCAGGGTACACGCACGTGTTCTCGCAAAACGTCGTGAACTACTTCAATCCCGCTTTCTCCTGGTATGAGAGCTTGTTTGCGCCGAGTAATTTTCAGCAGACCCTCGCCGCCTTTCCGATTGTTTTGCAAGGCAGCGGAGCCAACGCGCCTTTCACCACCATCGGAGGCCTCGACAACACCTGGGTTCAGGGAAGACGAGCCAGCCGCTTCTTCATCAATGACAATCTTGCCTGGAGCCACGGCGCCCACGAGTTCAGGTTCGGCACGAATACCCGGATCTTCCGCCTCAACGACTATGATTTCGGTGAGGGCACGGTTCCCACGGTCTCCTACACAACCCTGCCGCAGTTCATCAGCGGCGTAGCGTCCACCGCAACGCAGACCTTCCCGACCTCGGCGAACGAGCCATTCAACTTTCTCAACCTGGACTTCTACGCCCAGGACACGTGGAGGGTGACTCCGAAGCTGACATGGACCATCGGCATCCGCGATACGTACAACTCCAATCCCTTGAATCCGCACCAGCAGATTGGCCGTCTTAGCGGCTCCTTCGATTCGATATCCCATGATGTCAATCAGCCCCTGAACGCGGTGATCCAGACTCATCTAGGTAATTTGTTCTCCTCCACGCCGGTCGCAATCCTTCAGCCGCGAACGGCAATTGCATGGCAGTTTGCACCGAACACCGTACTTCGGAGCGGCTTCGGCATCTTCAGCGACATCATGCCGGGCAGTATCGCCGACCTGGTCGGCACCAATCCGCCTTACGTCAGGACGTTTCAGGGCGGGTTGCTCGGCACGGTGGGCGGCACGGCGATTGCGCCCGGGAGTACCGAATAGCGCAGTCGATGCCACCGTGGCCGCCAATCAGAGATTCGGCGCAGGATTTCAGCAGGGCCAGCTCTCATGCGCCTCATCGCACGCCAACGCCGCAACGTGCCTTCCACCGGTTGCGATTACGGCGGTGCCGAGCGGCGAGCTTCACGCGCCGTACTTCATGGAGTGGAGCCTCGGACTTGAGCATCAGTTCGGAACCACAGCCAGCGTCAAGGCGCAATACGTTGGCACGCGCGCCGTCAACCAACCCTACCTGACCCAGGTGAATGGTTACCAGACGGTGTGTCCAGGATGCTTTGCGCCGTTTCCTTACATGCAGCCAACCGATCCGCGATTCGCGGCGGTGACACAGTTCTCGACCGGCGCAAACAGCCACTATCACGGGCTTCAACTGACGGCGATGAAGCGCATGGGGCACGGTTTGCAGGGGCAGATCAACTACACATGGAGCCGCTGCATGGATGAAGTCTCCAACGGCGGATTCCTGCAATTCTCGGCGGGTGGCATTCTCTCGCCTCTGCCCGGAGGACTTCATCGCGATTACGGTCCGTGTGACTATGACATTCGCAGCAACCTGAACGCACAGTATGTTTACCAACTGCCGGTCAAGGTCCGCAGCCAATGGCTCGGGCACATCGTGAACGACTGGCAAGTATCGGGAACACTGTTCTGGCACAGCGGCGTTCCGTTCTCCGTGCTTGAGCACGCCATACTCGGCAAACGGAAACGGCATCGTGCAGGGCAGCGGCCCTCAGTTCGCAAGCCTCGTGCCCGGAGTCGATCCCTACTGCCGCCACTGCAATCTTGCGTCCACGCAGCCTGGCACGATGCAATGGCTGAATCCTAATGCGTTTGCATCGGCGGTGGATCCCAGCACGGGCGCCTGCGTTGGTGGAGATAGCGCGGCAAACTGCCAGTTTGGCAACTCGGGCAGGAATCAGTTCCGCGGTCCTGGATTTGTCTGGTCCGACATGTACCTTACGAAACGAATTCCTCTTGGCGACAAGTTGACCATGAGAGTGGAGGGCCAGTTCTTCAACGTCTTCAACCATCCCAACTTTGGACTGCCCAGCATGGTGCTGGCTGGCGTTCCGGGCAATCCTTCAACGCAGACAGGATTCGGGGCGCTGACGTACACCACCTCGCCACCAACAGGACTGCTTGGCGTTGGACTGGGCGGCGATAATAGTCCCCGGATGATTGCTTTTCAGGCTAGGCTGGAATTCTAGTGAGGAGAACAACCATGAGCCGAGGGATTATCGCCTTTGCCGCAGCAATTCTGATCGCAGTCCCGGTTGCCATTCTCTCGGCGAGAGCTCAGGCCAGGAGGCGTCAACCTGCGGAGAGAACAAAGCACAGGTCAAGAAGATACCGGCTCCCTACACGCGAGCATCCTCTGGCAAGGATATGTATGTGGCGTACTGTGCCTCATGTCATGGGAAGGACGGCAAAGGAAACGGCCCAGCGGCATCCGCCCTGAAGTCCGTCCCTACGGATTTGACGCAGCTTGCGGCAAGCAACAGAGGGAAGTTCCCTGAGAATCACGTATCTCAGACGATCAAGGGCGACTACGGAATTCCGAGTCACGGCTCCAAGGACATGCCGGTTTGGGGTTCGATCTTTGCGTCGATGGGAACGACGAGCGATGGTTCGATGCAATTGCGCATTCGCAATCTGACGAAGTACATCGCGTCACTGCAGCATTAGGCGAGGTCTTGTTCTGGATCACCAAGCGCATCGGTTTTGATTGGAAAGCTCTCGTCGCAGTGTCCCAAATGGATGTGCTTGCCTGTATCCCTGCAGACAACGGAACCGGTACATGGGAGCGGGTGTACCTAGACTTCAGGAATTGTGCATTCTCGCCGGCGTTCGTGCACTTTGCCTAAGTTGTTCCGCGTTCGCTCTCGTCTGTTGACGGGCGACAATTGTGATTCCCGGCTGGCGACATTCAGAATTCCCGTCTAGATAGGGATGATCGTGGATTTCCTGACTTGGCCAACGACGGCGAATTTGTTCTGGACGGCGAAGTAGGCGATCAATATCCGCACGGCCTCGCTTCGATTGTTCGAACTGAAAAGATGTTTTGCGTAGATCAAAAGCAAAGCATTTTCCTCTGGCGTCCAATCAAGGCGCAACTGCGAGAAGCGCTGTCCGCTCTCGAAGGAGAGATTGCTCCAGACCTCCTGGTAAAATTTCGTGATCTCCGACAGCTTGATCTTCTTTTCGAGGGCGAGCCCCACGACCATTCTCGCGGCATCCACTTTGGACAGATGGAATTTGTGCCTGATCTTCTCAAGTAAGGTCAGCGTCAGCTCGTCCAGAGAGGTACAAGCCTTGATTCGTTCTGCGGCGTCGGGGGCTTTAGTTCGAGGCATGGATAGTGGTTCCCTGCGGAGAGTATACATCGCAATCATAGCGGGTATATGACCATTCGTACATAGAGCTTCTTTGTCCCTCAGGCGGACGGCGGAATGGTTCCGACGCGGCGCGCATATAGCATATCTTGTATAAATCAGAGCGATGCGATACCATCGGCGTGATGGCATCCAAAGAGAAATCCCAACAAGCCGCTGAAATTCATTTTGAGGGGGATTCTCTGGAGGTGTTGTCGGGCTTTCCCGATGAGGTCAAACGGGCGCTCGGATTCTCCCTTCGGCAGCTTCAGATCGGCAGGGAGCCGACATCGCAGACGCGCAGCATGAGTTCTATTGGCTCTGGCGTTTACGAATTGAAGGAAGCCGATGAACGGACGTGGTATCGGGCGATCTACCTGTCCAGGATTGGAAACGTCGTCTATGTTCTTCACTGTTTCGAGAAGGACAGCCGGAAGACCGATAGGCGAGACATTGAGATCGCGAGCCAGCGCCTAAGACTGGTGCAGGCAGCGAATTCAGGAGCAGAGACAGCATGAAAAGCGTAGCGGGAAATAAGCCGGCCCACATCGTCAAAGGAAATATCTTCGATGCGTTGGGCTTCTCCGCGTCTGAGGCGAGCGCCTTGAAGGTCAAGGCGGAGATTCTGTCCGCCATCCTTGAGCACGTCCGGGCGGAGGGTTACACGCAGGCGCAATTGGTGGAGATGCTGGATGAGTACCAGCCGTCTGTGAGCAACCTGCTGAAGGGAAGAATCTCGCAGGTGAGCATCGAAAAGCTGCTGCGCTATGCGGATCGCCTGCACCTGGAAACCAGCATTGCCGTGCGCCCGATGGCGGCGGCGCCGCGCCGCAGCAAACCCCGTGCCGCATCGACCGCCCGCCGCAAGGAGGCTCTCGCGGTCTAACCTGGCCGAGAATGGTTGCGGACCATGGGGGTCAAGGAATAAACCGTGAGTCCGAAGCGCGTCAGAGGCGGTTTTTGAAGGCGGTGATTCCGGTCGGAAATGCACTAGATATTGTGCAACACATCCACCGATAATGGTGCAAGAAATGACTCCTTTTTGACACAAAAACAAGGAGTCGAAATTTGAGTCTTCTTGGAGTCCGAATACCCCAAACACTGCCAAGAACGGGGTATTTGGACTCAAAATCATGCAGTACCGGCCTAAGCGAATCAACAAGATAGCAAATCGTTGATCGTTTCGGGACCAGGGGGTCGGAGGTTCAAATCCTCTCTCCCCGACCATTCTTTTCAATAATTTGCGATCAGTTAAAGTCGGGATTACTACCTCGGGGTTCCCAAGAAGGTTCCCAGAGATCGCCGCCTTCGCGGGGTGACGATGCAACGTTGCTGCTTTCGTTCTGCTCCGCTTCGGTCATGACCATTTCAACAACGCGCCTTTCGGTTTCGACACGTTTATCCCACCTCGTCTTCGAGTAAACGCCCAGCGCGATGCTTCCTGTGCTGCCAGCGTGATCCGAGAAACACATCACGGAGAATGCCGATCCCGCGCTGGTCCACGACTCGGAGTGCAGCAAGCGAATCGAGAACGGTCCTGACGCGGTCCACCCATTTTGAAGCGTCAGCCGCTTTGTGATTGGCTTCTAAGCGGCTGCGGCGCCAATGCTGTCGAGGTCTGCAAGAGTTTCCTCCGGCAACTCCAGCGTTGCAGCCTTCAGGTTCTCTTGCAGATGCTTCGCCGACGATGTGCCAGGGATCAGCAGCAGGTTCGGAGATCTCCGCAGCAGCCACGCGAGCGCTATCTGCATGGGAGTGGCCTCAAGGGACGCGGCTACGGCATTGAGCTTGGCCGACTGCAGCGGGGAAAACCCTCCCAGCGGAAAGTACGGCACGTAGGCGATGCCCTTCGCGGCGAGAGCATCGATGAATCCGTCGTCGCTGCGCTGGGCCACGTTGTAGAAGTTCTGGATGCAGACAATCTCCGTGATCGCTTGCGCCTCAGTCAGTTGCTGGGGGGACACCGTGCTGAGGCCGAGATGCCGGATCAGGCCCTTCTGCTTGAGCTCGGCAAGCGCGGTCAGCGGCTCTTCAAACCGTTCGTCCTCCGGCCCGGTGAAGCCGCCAAGGCGCAGATTGACGACATCGAGCGCATCCAGGCCGAGATTTCGCAGGTTGTCGTGCACCGCGTTGACAATCTCTTGGCGCGAGCGTGCGTGCGGCCATGAGCCATCGCTGCCCCGGCGCGCGCCCACTTTGGTCACGATGACGAGCTTGTCCGGGTAAGGATGGAGCGCCTGCTTGATCAGTTGATTGGTTACGTGTGGGCCGTAAAAGTCGCTGGTATCGATGTGGTTCACGCCGGAGGCAATGGCCTCGCGCAGAACAGCGATCGCACCTGGGACATCGCGCGGCAACCCCCAGACCAGTTTATCGCCATCCCGCCCGGCAAGCTGCATTGCGCCATAACCCATGCGATTCAAGGTTATTGAAGTATTGGGAAGGGCAAATGTGCCGCCGAGATCGGATGGTTCCGTCATGTGCCTCCTCAGAATTCGTCTAAGTCAACTTTGCGAATTGGCTCGTACACCAATTAGATGAAGGATCCTTCCGATTAGGAGTTCGCTTTTGTAGAAGCGTTCGCAGAGTACGTGGGAGCCGCGAAACTCGACGGCTCAGGCACGACCAGCCGCCAGTGGTTAGCGCCGCGCACACACATCGGTTCCTATTAGGCACAGAGGCATTCTGATCATCACAGAACCATCTTAGTTCGGTACATAAACGCCGATCCAGCTGGAAATCGGGAGCACTCGAGGGCAGCTGGAAAGCCGCACATTGGCCGCCTTAACTGGACCGATCTAAACGTTGGATGCTGACCACCCAGAAGGTTCGGAAGGAACTCAAATACCCACGTGGGATTTTAATCCAGCAAACGCTAACTGTATTCCCATCGCTGTGCCAGCTTCCGGGCAATCACGAAGAGCACAATTCCGACGGCAAGGAGCACGGAGACCTGAGGCCAGAGGCGGGGGAGCGGTTCATCGCGCCAGAATACTTTGGTGAATCCGTCGATGGCCCAGGCGTTGATCGTGAGCAATCCTGCTCTCTGCATTGCTTCCGGCATGAGAAAACGGGGAAACATACTGCCACCAATCGACGACATGATCAGGATTACCAGGGTTGAGAGCGGACCCAGTTGTGCACGGGTGCGGCAGATGCTTGCCAGCAGCATGCCGAACGCGCCGACGGCAAACGCCGTCGATAGTCCCATCACTACAAAGCCGGGAATATGGGAGAAGAAATCCAACTTGAAAACGGCCCAGGCCCAAAGGAACATCAGCACCAACTGTGAGAAAGCCAGGAGTACACAATAGGAAAGTTTGCCGGCCAGCAAGGTGGTCATGGAGACGCGGGAGCTTAGAACGCGGTCGAGGGTGCCATTCTCCACCTCTTCCAGCAGTGAACCGGCGGCACCGCTCGCGGTGAAGAGTAGGAACATGACGCCGATGGCCGCCGCGTAAAAGGAGACCATGGGATTGTCTTTGTTTGCGCCGACGACATCTCGCGTATTCACCGGAAGAATTTCGCCGCTGCCGAGGCTGGTTGACTTTGCATCCTGCCCGCTCTCCTGCTGGCGACGAAGGCGCTCCAGGCCCGCGTTCATTTTCTCGCGCTGCTCGCGGGTAAATCCGCCGAGGTATTGATCCATGTACTTCGATCCCTCCGCGGCCATCAGGTCCGGCATAGAGGTCATCGCAATCTTCTGGAGGAGTCCTGTGATCACCTGCGGCGCAATCATGTCACTGCTGTCTCTGAGTAGCTGTAGGGTGACACGATTGTCTCCCCTGCCGAATGAGATTGGGTTTGTTCCAAAGCCCGCGGGAACTACCAGTGCAACCGGCGCAACTCCATCCCTGACGGCGGCTTCAGCGGTGGCAGCAGTGTACTCGGGCTGTTCGACACTCTTCTTTGTAGCGGGTCTGGTCATGATAGTCAGAGAGCCTTCGGCTTCAAGGCCCTTCAGCAATCGCCGCGATGCTGCGCTGTGATCCTCGTCGGTGAAGATGACCGTGATCTTTGGCGTAACGTCGCGGTGCCCGCCAAAGATTACCGCGAAAATACTGAAGAAGGTGATGGGAAGAATAAAACTCAGCGCCAGCGCACCGCGATCACGGCGCAAGACAACCAGAGACGTGCGGACAATAGAAAGAATCAATCGCGCAGCTCCCTTCCGGTCAGGTGCAGGAATACCGATTCCAGGGTTGGTCTCCGCAGGGATACGTCGACCAGCTCAAGCCCAGAGTTGGCGACGGCATCGAGCAAGCGGGTGATCCCGGTAGGATGGTCAACGGTGAACCGCGCCGCCTCGTCAACGTACTGGCCACCACGCTGTTGCACCCATACGGCAATTTGACCTTCCCCTCCCGCGATACGCATCACCACCTCGCTACGCGAGGCAAACGCGTTCTGGATAAGCTCTTCTTTGGTGCCTTGAGCGATGACGCGGCCGTGATCGACGATCGCGACTCGATCGCAGAGTCGCCCGGCCTCTTCCATGTAGTGCGTGGTGTAGATGATCGACATGCCTTCGGCATGCAATTGTTCGATCATCTCAAAAATACGATTGCGCGACTGCGGATCGACACCAACGGTCGGTTCGTCCATCAGAATGAGTTTGGGGTGGTGGATGAGACCGGCGGCCATATTGAGTCGTCGTTTCATTCCTCCGGAGAGATTCTTGACCGGCTCATCGGCACGGTCCAGAAGCGCTGCCCAGTCAAGACACCATGCTACCGACTGTTGTAACGCTTTCCCGGCTAAGCCGTGGTATCGTCCGAACGATTCCAGATTTTCCCTGCAGGTGAGCCTCGAATAAAGTGCCAGCTCCTGCGGAACCCATCCCAGTGCTCTGCGTGCTTCGGCTGAATCGGCAGCAGAGCCGAACACCGAAACCGAACCCGCTCCGGGAAGTACGCGACCGACGATGCTGCGGATCAACGTGCTTTTTCCCGCCCCATTAGGCCCCAGTAGCCCCAGACATTCCCCGCTAGCCAGCTCGATCGTAACCCCATCCACCGCAGTCACTTTTCCGAACCGTTTGGTGAGTGCATCGATCCGCAGCGGAAGAGGATGAAATGGAATCGAAACGGCGAATGCAGGCATTGGGTAATCTCCTGAGGTTTCGTGATCACACCAGTGCTAACTCCGCACCGAGACCAGGCGGACTGCCGTGATTCTAGACCGATCCGTTAACAGGCAATCCACAAGATGATGAAGGCTGCTATTTGTTGTGAGCAGCGATAAACGCCGATACTGTGACAAACTGCGGGCGATGCGTCCCAAACTCGAGTATTGATATTGGGAAACGCGATTGGGTCAGGAATGAATTATTCCTTACAAGTCACAGCCGGTGGACAGCCCGGCTTTGTTCGCGTAAGACGAAAGCTCTTCCGCTTCAACCCGCGGAAGAGCCCCAAGCCAAGGTCTACAGAGTGATGACGATCTTGCCTATCTGCTGGTTGCTTTCGAGGTACCTGTAGGCTTCGACGGTTTGATCGAAGGGGAAGGTCCGGGCGATCTTCGGCTTGAAGGATCCATCCGCCAGGCGATCGTAGATGTACTTCTTCATGGTTTCCCACTCCGGGGTGCCACGCAGTTCGCCGAAGGTGTAGCCGAACATGCCGATGGTTCGGCCAAAGGCAGCCATGGGGAAGGGCGTGGGCTTGCCGGAGAGCATGCCATACAGGAAGATGGTGCCACCGTTGGCCGTGGCCTGCGCGAGCGTGTTGATGTAGTCGCCGCCCACCGGATCGAAGACGACGCGCGCACCCTTGCCGCCGGTGATCGACTGAACCCGGGCCACCAGGTCCTCCTCTTCCGTGACGATGACGTGGTCGGCGCCAAGGGCTATGAGCTGATCCTTTTTGGCGGAGGTACGGGTGGTCGCGATGGAGATACCGCCCTGTGCCTTGACGATCTGGATGGCCGCGAGCCCAACCGACGAGCTGGCAGCGGTGATGATGACGAAGTCGCCGGCAGCCACTTTGCCGAAGGGCACGAGCGCGCCATAGGCGGTGCAGTACTGCATCCAGACAGCGGCGCCCTCGACCGCGGAGAAGGAGTCTGGAACGGCTGCGAGAACGCTGGCGGGAACGACGGCCTCTTCCGCAAGCACCGGGTACTGGTTCATCGAAAAACCCGGAATGGTGCCGAAGCGCTTGCCGATGAGAGTGGGATCGACCTCGGGACCAACGGCGATGACCTTTCCGACCGCCTCGTATCCGAGGCCGGAGGGCAGGTTCACCTTTTCCATGTAGAAGCCGTGATAGTACATGCTTTCGGCCCGGTTGAGGCCCACTGCTTCCACCTTGAGCAGAACTTCACCAGGACCGGGCTGGCGCTCGGGCAGATCTTCGATATGAAGGACTTCGGGACCACCGAGCTGGTTGAAACGGATGGCTTTCGGCATGATGCGGACGTCTCCTGCCGAGAAGGAGATGCGGACTGCCTGAAGCGCGTCGCAAAACCTGCGCGGGCTCCAACGACGCTTCTGTGACGCAAGACGGCGATCCATGGCCGGCAAAACCTGCCCGCTGATTAGTCCTAAGAATCGCCGCAGGATAACCGTGCACCTTTTCGGATGCGTAGTTTACATCGTCTTTGCCGACGTTGTCATCGGCGCCCTGGGGCTACTCAGGCGCCTCCCTGTTCGCACTGGACAGCGTCCTCACCGCGCTGAGAATCGTCCTTGTTCCGCGGCAGGCGAAGAGGAACCAAAGCGGTTCTCCTCCTTAGAAACATTGGGCTTTCAATCAAGGAGGGATCTGGCCAGTGAGCGAGTTCCAGAGTCTCCCACGGGCACCTGCATCAAGGATTTCCGCAAAGCTTCAAGTCCAGTTCAAAAATAGTATGGCTATTGGCTGTTTGTCTGAGTCATTTTCCGCGCCGTTCACGCAACTAAGGTGAGGGCGCATCTCTCCCCAGGATACCGGCCGCCTCTCGAGGTCAAGCTTTCCTGCGGGCGGCCGATGGCTCTATCTTGGGTGATTGCAACAAGAGCGCGGCCGGGGGCACGGGATTCCACGGCGGGCCAATGAGGAAGACAACATGCAAATTAAGACATTCACACAATTTCTGGTTTGTCTGATCCTGGGGATCGGAATTCTGGTTCCCGCAGCCGCGCAAATGGTTCCCTTATCCGGCGAGAGCACAGAAGTTTTTGTGGCTCCGTCGCTGGTACTGAACCATGTGGATGATGCGAGGCTGGTCTCGCTGACCGGCAATGTGCATCCGATGGCGCTGGCGAAGTTCGACAAAGGCCGGGTGGACCCAGGCAAGCTGCTCGAGCGCCTGGTTCTGGTGCTGAAGCGCAGCCCGGAGCAAGAGGCGGCATTGGCGGCGTTCAACGAGCGTCAATACGACCCCAACTCGCCGGACTTCCACCAGTGGCTGCATGCCGGGGAGTTTGGCAAGCTTTATGGGCCATCCGATTCCGACATCACCCAGGTGACGAGCTGGCTCGAGAACCATGGCTTCCAGATTTACGAGGTGAGCAAGGGCCGCGTCTGGATTCAGTTCACCGGCACGGTGAGACAGGTTGAGGAAGCATTCCATGTGGAGATGCACAACTACCTGGTTGAGGGAAGGCTGCACATCGCGAACGACCGCGACCCCGAGATTCCCGAGGCGCTTTTCCCGGTGGTTACGGGGATCGCGTCGTTGCATGATTTCCGGCCCAGGCACTTTTCGCACCCCGGCAACTACGTGAAGCGCAACATGAAGACGGGAAAGTACACGTTGGTGGAAACCCAACCGTCTCCGGATGAGAATGCGGAGTTGAAATCGGGTCTGCTCGGCAACAAGGGAAGTACCGGCGGCGTGCAGCCGGACTTCGGCTATGTCGATCCGAACACCGGCTACCAGCGCGAAGAACTCAGCCCATACGACGTGGCCACGATCTACAACATTCTGCCGTTGTGGACTGCAACCAAACCTATCAACGGAAGCGGTGTGAAGGTGGCGATCGTGGGGCTGAGCGACGTCGTGACCGCTGACTTCAACCTCTACCGGAGTTCGTTCGGCCTGCCGGCGGGCACCCTGGTGACTCTGCACAGCGGAGCCGATCCTGGGCTTACAGACAGCCAGGGAGAAAACACCGAAGACACGGAGATGGTCTCGGCAACCGCCCCTGGGGCAACGGTGGTTTTGGTTGCGGATGTGAGCAACGCGACGACGGACGGCCTGGTTACGGCAGTGACCTACATTGTCGACAATGAAGTTGCGCCGATTCTTACCATGAGTTACGGAGCATGCGAGCTCGACCTGGGCGCTTCAGGCAACAGTCTCTACAATCAGACCTTCCAGCAAGCCGCGACGGCTGGGATCAGCTCCTTTGTTGCGGCAGGCGACTCCGGATCGGCCGTCTGCACCAGCCAGGACGGGACGCCCCCCTATGCGGACACTGTCGGCCTGGCGGTCAGCGGCATGGCTTCAACCCCTTATGCCACCGCGGTAGGCGGAACCGATCTGCAATGGCCGTTTGTCGCGAGCACCAATCCTTACACCGACTACTGGTACACCACCAACAACCCCACCACCGGCGCCTCCGCCAAAGGCTACATGCCGGAAATGTCGTGGAACGATACCTGCTCGAATCCGATCCTGTTGAACGTATACAGCAGCTACAGCAGCGTTGAGGCGCTCTGCAATGCCGCCATCACCGGATTGCCGGGCCTCGTCGAGATGGCCTCCGGCGGCGGCGGCGTCAGCAATTGCACCGCCCCCTCGGGAACCACAGCGTCCACTTGTGCCGGTGGATACGCGAAGCCGAGCTGGCAAGCCGGTGTCACCGGCATCCCCGCCAACGGCAAGCGGAACCTGCCCGATGTGTCGATGTTTGCCGCGTACGGCTTCCAGTCAAGCACCGGCATTCCGGGCAGCGCTCTGCTCATTTGCGAATCTCAAAACGGAACCAACGGCTGCGACTACAGCGATCCGGACTACATCATTTACCAGGAAAACGGGGGCACCTCGGCGGCTTCGCCCATGACGGCGGGCATCATGGCCCTGGTGGTCCAAAAGACTGGAAGAGCGCAAGGTCTGGCAAATCCAGTCTTCTACAGCCTGGCGGCAAAGGAGACTTATACGTCGTGTAACTCGAACACCGTTGCGGCCGGCAACTCCTGTATCTTTTATGACACAACTACCGGCTCGAACGCGGCAGTGTGCATGAGCGGCGATCCGAACTGCGTGACCAGCACATCCGGAGACGAGGTCGGAATCCTCAGCGGCTACTCCGCCACGACTGGGTATGACCTGACCACCGGCCTGGGTTCGCTCAACGTGGCAAACCTGGTGAACGCCTGGCCGGCAAGCGCGGGAGCGTTCGAGGTTACGCTTTCGCCAACCAGCCTGACCTTTGCTTCCACCAACACTGGTTCGACGACGGCGGCTCAGTTGGTGACGGTGAAAAACTCGGGGACAGCAACTCTGGCGCTGACCTCCGAGACCATCACCGGCACAAATGCGAGTTCCTTCGTGAAGTCGGCCACCACCTGCGGAACTTCGCTGGCAATTGGAGCAACCTGCACAGTCTCGGTGGAATTCAAGCCAGTGGCTGGGGGAGCGTTGACAGCGGCGCTTTCGGTTGCCGACAACGGCGCCGGCTCACCGCAGGCGGTAAAGCTGAGCGGCACGGGCGTAGCTGTACCGCTGGTGACGCTTGCGCCCACCAGCCTGACCTTTGCTTCCACCAACGACGGGGCGACGACGGCGGCGCAGTTGGTGACGGTGAAAAACTCGGGGACAGCGGCTCTGGCGCTGACCTCCGCGACCATCACCGGCACGAACGCGAGTTCCTTCGTGAAGTCGGCTACCACCTGCGGAACTTCGCTGGCGGTTGGAGCAACCTGCACAGTCTCGGTGGAATTCAAGCCAGTGGCTGCGGGAGCATTGACAGCGACGCTTTCGATTGCCGACAGCGCCGCCGGCTCGCCGCAGGCGGTAAAGCTGAGCGGCACAGGCGTGGCAACCATGTCGGTAACGCCGTCCTCTATCGCCTTCCCGGCGACAGTTGTCGGAGCGACCAGCGATGCCCAGACTGTGACCGTGAAAAACACTGGCACCGCGACCGTCACGCTCAAATCGATCGTGCTTGGCGGAACCAACGCCAGTTCCTTCGAGGAGATCGGCACTTGCGGAACTACGCTGGCGGTGGGGGCCTCCTGCTCGATGTACGTGGCGTTCAAGCCGGCTTCTTCGGCAGCGCTCTCGGGAACGACTACTATGACTGCCAGCGTCGGCTCGCCCGTGGTGGTAACTCTCACAGGGACGGGAACGGCGACGCCCACAGTGAAGTTGAGCGCGACGACCCTGACCTTCCCCACAACACCCCATGGAACCACCTCCGCGGCAAAGGCGATAACCCTCATGAACAGCGGAACCGCAACGTTAACCTTGTCCTCGATCACATTGACGGGGACCAATCCGGCGGACTTTGAAGCGCTTGATACCTGCGGCGCAACCCTGGCGCCGGCTGCAAGTTGCACGGTGTATGTGGCCTTCAAACCGGCGGCCGCGGCAGCATACAAGGCGACCTTGAGCATTGCCGACAGCGGGGCTTCTTCTCCGCAAACGGTAGCGCTCTCGGGCACCGGCAGCTAGTAACTGCTGCTAACAAATCTGGATGGCGGAGCCCTCTCTCAAGAGGGTTCCGCCCAAAAGATGGTCCGCCGCTCGCCGGGGATAGCCTCTTCGCATGGCGTGGTTTGAGGTAGGCGTGACCAACGGAAAAACCACTCTGGCGGAGCGGATTCCCTGATAGCCTTGCTTGGTCCATGTTTTGCCGCTATGCTTCCTTATTGCTCTTCGGGAGAGTTGCTTTGTGACAAAGTTGGGGATTATGGAAGGGAGACTCGTGCCGCCGGAAGATGGCCGGTTTCAATGCTTCCCCCGTGAACAATGGCAGAGCGAGTTTGCGCATGCTGCGCGGGTTCCTTTCGATTACATCGAATGGGTTTATGACCTCTACGGACACGATGTGAATCCGCTGGGCAGCCCGGCCGGCGTAGAGCAGTTGAAGCAACTTTGCAAATCCACCGGAGTCTCCATTCGGTCCATCTGCGCTGACTACTTCATGGACAAGCCCCTTGTCCGCTGCGGAAAAGACGACCTCGACGTACGCTTGCAGGAATTGGCACGCATTCTGCGCAACGGCCGTACGGTTGGCGTGAATCGTGTCGTGATTCCTTTTGTGGACGCCTCCGCCATTTGTTCCAGTGAGGATTTTGCGGCGGTCCAGGACGCGCTCAACGCTGCCATCCCATTCGCCGAAGAGACCGGGGTAGAACTTCATCTCGAAACTTCGTTAGGACCCGCCGAGTTCGCCAGATTGCTGGACGGCGTTCCTCATCCAAAATTGAAGGTGAACTACGATTCCGGTAACAGTGCTGCGCTAGGCTATGCTCCGGCTGACGAGTTCGCCGCTTACGGCGACCGGATTGGCAGCGTTCACATAAAGGACCGCGTGCTGAATGGCGGGACCGTTCCTCTCGGAACCGGCGACACGGACTTTCCCGCACTGTTCTCCGGCCTTGAGAAAATCCGCTACCAGGGAGACTTCACCCTGCAAGTGGCACGCGGAATTCCAGGCGATGAAGTTGCCTGGGCAAAACAGAATGTGGCGTGGGTCCGTTCCCATTGGCCCAAGTAAACGTGTGAATCTCTCCCTGCAGAATCGCGTTGCACTGGTTGCCGGCTCTTCGCGAGGCATCGGCAAGTCGATTGCGGCGGCCTTTCTCCGCGAGGGCTGCCGCGTCTGTATCACCGGCCGCAGCCAACCGCCGCTGTCGTCCACTATGGCCGAGTTCCAATCCGAATTCAGCGATCAACGCGTCATTTCCTTCTGCGGCGATCTCACTCTCTCCGCTACGGTCGAGCAGGCTCTGCGTACCACCCACGATCGCTGGGACCGGCTCGACGTCGTGGTCGCGAATCTGGGCTCCGGAAGCGGTAGAACCGGTTGGCAATTGGAAAACGAGGAGTGGGAGCGTCTCTTCCAGTTGAACTTCTGGGGAAGCGTGAAGCTGGCCCAGGCCGCCATCCCTCTGCTCGCGCAGAGCCAGCATGGAGCTTTGTTGTTCATCGCCTCAATTACAGGCGTGGAAGCAACCCCGGCGCCGCTTCCCTACAGTGCGGCGAAAGCGGCGCTCATCAATTATTCAAAGAATCTGGCCAACCAGGTTGCAAGGCTCGGTGTCCGGGTGAACTGCATAGCGCCCGGCAATATCTTGTTTCCCGGTGGAACTTGGGAACGTCACCTGGAGAACAATAAAGACAAGGTCCTGCAGATGATCGACTCCAGCGTGCCGCTTGCCCGCTTCGGTACGCCGGAAGAAATCGCGAAACTTGCCGTGTTCCTTTGCTCGGATGCAGCCGCTTTTATGACGGGAGAGTGTATTAGAGCCGATGGCGGACAAACCAGAAGTTTATGAAGAGACCAACCGGGTGAAGGCGCTGTTTGACCTCACCGGACGTGTAGCCGTCATTACCGGCGGCGCGGGGATGCTGGGCATAAAGCATGCCGAAATTATCGCTGCGGCAGGCGGATTTCCCGTGCTTCTCGACCTGCCCCAGGCCAATCCGGATGTGGTCGCGGCCTTGATCGCAAAGAAGTACGGCGTAGAGGGCACCGGGTATGCCGCTGATATCACCGAACTCGCAGTCGTCGAAAAAGTTCGGGATGAACTGCTGGCACGTTTTGGGCGCGTGGACATCCTCATCAACAACGCCGCCAACAACCCGAAGGTTGAATCCGGCGGCTCCAAGGTCTGGTCGCGTCTGGAGAACTTTCCTCTTGAAGTGTGGAATGATGACTTGCGCGTCGGGCTCACGGGAGCTTTCTTGTGTAGCCGTGTATTTGGCTCCGAGATGGCAAAGCGAGGCAAAGGGGTCATTCTCAACATCGCCTCGGATCTCGCGGTGATCGCCCCCGATCAGCGCCTGTACCGTCAGGAAGGTGTTCCCGAGGACCAGCAACCCGTGAAACCCGTCACCTACTCAGTGGTAAAGACGGGGTTGATCGGCCTCACCCGTTATCTGGCGACCTACTGGGCTACGTCGGGAGTCCGCGTGAACGCCATCTCGCCGGGCGGCGTCTTCAATCACCAGCCCGAAGCGTTTCTGGAAGAACTTTATCAACGTATTCCGCTGGCACGCATGGCCCATGTCGATGAATATCAGGGCTCGATCCTGTTTCTCTGCTCCGACGCGTCCTCCTACATGACCGGAGCCAATCTAATTGTGGATGGAGGAAGAACGTGCTGGTAGGATTGGACCGCTCCTCGTTGTTTTCACTTCAGGGCAAGGTCGCGTTATTGACGGGCGCGTCGGGATTTCTCGGGCGCACCTTTGCCGAGACGTTGCTCGCCAACGGTGCGGAGCTGGTGGCAGTCGGGCGCCCGGCTAAGCTCGGCAAGCAGCAGCAGTTGTGGAGTGAGAAGTACGGGCCGGATCGTGTGCATTGCTACTTCGTCGATATGTACGACCTGGACGCGCTGGCGAAAACCCTCGATGGAATCGCCGCTCGTCACGCCATCGATGTGCTGATCAACAACGCACATGAACTGGCGCCATCTTCCGGATTCAACACACCGGCGGGCTCTCTGGAACAGGGAACCATCGACGTGTGGATGCGAAACCTCACCGCCGGTGTATGCTGGCCGGCTCTCACCGTGCAGAGAATTGGCGCGGGCATGAAAGAGCGCGGGAGGGGAAGCATCATCAACATTTCCACGATGTACGCACTGGTGGCCCCGCGCCCCGCGTTGTATGCAGGCACGGAGTTTCTAAATCCGCCGGCATATTCCGCCTCGAAGGCTGCGATGATGGCCTTCACTCGCTATGTCGCTTCGTTCTGGGGGCAGTACGGGATCCGCGCCAACGCAATTCTCCCTGGACCGTTTTCCAACACCGAGGACGCAGGTCCGAATTCGGTTCAGGCCGGAGATCCCTTCATTGAAAAACTGAAGGCAAACACCAGTCTTGGACGAATCGGCCGAGCCGGGGAGCTCGCCGGTGCGCTCCTGTTCCTGGCTTCCGAAGCGTCATCTTATGTGACAGGGCAAGGCATTGTGGTGGACGGCGGCTGGACCTCCGTCTAGCCTGGAGTACTGCTTGATTTTGGATTTTGCCGCCGGGAGAAATGGAATCTGACAGTGGGCTTCGAAGAGCAAATGTGAAAATGCAAACGAGAAATTGCGCAGTGTGCGAGAGCGCTGAAAAACGAATCGTTTTTCGGCAGCCTCTGATGGTGCCAGACGGAAGATGCACGTATGCGGGATACGACATCGTCGCGTGCGTCAGATGCGGGTTTGTCTATGCGGATACCGCGGTTTTGCAGGACGCTCTGGATGAACACTACTCAGGCCCAAACAAAATCGCACAGTCGCTGGGCGAAAGCGTTGAGATCGAACGTGATTTGCTGCACATCCGCAACACGCTGAAGGCCGTCTTGCCCCTGGCGAAGCCTGGAGATCGCATTTTTGACGTTGGATGTGGCGCCGGACGCCTCCTTGGCCTGCTAAAGCAAAACGGTTTCCCGCAGGTTTCCGGCATCGATCAATCGCCCGCCGCCGCCGAGATTGCACGAACAAAGTACGATGTGCCTGTGATTGTCGGCAGTATCTTCGACTATCAGGGAGAGGAGTTCGATCTTGTCACCACTTGCCACGTGCTGGAGCACCTGGTAGACCTACCGGCATTCCTCTTGCGGTTGTGGAGCTTGATTGGCGAGCGGGGGATTCTCTATGTTGAAGTTCCCAATGCTGCCGATTTCAGCCGCTTCGCCAATCCTGCAGGTCCTGGGGAGTGGATCTATATTCGCGACCTGTACACCCACTTCACGCCCGAGCACGTCAATTTCTTTTCGCCAGCATCGCTCCGCAATCTGATGACCCGCTTCGGATTTGAAGAAGTTTCCTGCTCTGCTGACCCGCTTGCTGTGATCGGTTCGGTATGGAAGCGCCGGCCATTTGCCACGGATTCTAACACCGAGTCCGAGGTCTCGAACTACGCCACAGTATCCCGGAAACTCCAGCAGGACGCTCTTCGGAAAATTCGGCAGCTGGCAGAATCCGGGAGACGGATTCTAGTTTGGGGAGCCGGGCTACACACGCAGCGGCTGCTCGGCTCTGGTGAACTTGACAAGGCCAACATTGCGGCTTTCATCGATGGGGACCCATCTTACCAGGGAACGCAGTTGGCCGGCCGACGCATCATTGCGCCCGGTGAGATCGGCTCCATTGCGGGCCAGCCACCCATCTTGGTTTCGTCGTGGAAGGCGCAAGCTGTGATCGCCGGGACCATACGGAGGAACGGGATTCCCAACCAAGTGATCCTCTTGTACGAAGACAAGCTGGACGGCGGTTGCACGGCGTTCCGGTAAAGTGTTCATTGATGTTATCCACAAAAATGGGTATCCCATGCTAAGTTCTGAAATTATCGTTCCGGAGTCGGTCCGGGCGTCGGCGGAAAAATCCATGGGGGCTTTCTTTGAGAGTATCTCGAAGACACCGCCCAGGGCGGCTGCCGACGATCATCTCTATCTGGCTAAGTCATTCAAGCGCGCACAACTGCTCGAACGCTACGCACCCTTGAGTAACAAGAAGCTTCTGGAGATAGGCTCCGGCTTCGGAACCAACCTGGCTACCTGGATCAAGTCCTACCAGGTTGACGGATACGGTACGGAACCCGATGGAGTGGGGTTCGGGGCTTCATTCGCGGCATCGCGGGAGCTATTCGTTGCCAATGGCATGGACCCGGAACGTATTATTCCCGTGAAAGGCGAGACACTGCCTTTCGCGGATGCTTCCTTTGACATCGTGTATTCAGCGAACGTCCTTGAGCACACCGAAAACCCACGGATGGTGCTGGAAGAGGCGGTGCGGGTTCTGCGTCCGGCAGGCATCCTGCATTTCGAGATGCCGAATTTTCTCTCTTACTTCGAGGGCCACTACATGGTCCCGCAACCACCGATCTTGTGGCGATCGCTGCTGCCGCAGTGGGTGCGTCTTCTCGGACGCGATCCGTCTTTTGCCCGGACGATGCGAACTGAAATCAATCCTTTGTGGTGCCGGCGTGCGGTAGAGCGGGTGAGCAGGAAATATCCGGTCCGACTCATCTCCCTGGGCGACGACGTCTTTCTCGATCGTCTTGCGCAACCGTTCCAGTTTGAGGCGCAGAGCACAGCCAGTAAACTTCGAACCATCATCGCCGTCGCACAGCGCCTCAACGCCGGCAATTGGATCGGACACCTGATCGTCGCTGCGCAAGGATATTACCCGATCTACCTCACGCTACGTCGCGAACAGGTCTAGAATTACTCCCCCAGCGGCGCAACGATCATGTTCTCGCGGAACTCCTCGCGGTCGAGGAACGGCCAGAGGTCTTCCAGTGGCTTTGAAGCCATTGAGCCATTGGCAAGCTGGACCGAAGTCACGCGCGGCGCGCGCGGCTCTTCGGCCAGCACTCTGACGTCGCAAATCACCGGCCCCGGCATCTCCAGCACACGCCGCACCTGCCCCAGCAGGTCGGTCTGTTCTTCAATGCGCGCCGTCCCGAGCCCGTAGGCGCGCGCCACCGCGCAGAGATCCGGCAAGGTCAATCCCGTCGCCGGATCACAGCCAATATTCGCTCCCCCGAAATATCCCTTTTGCGACCCGCGGATTGCCGCATATCCACCGTTGTTCAGCACAAAAAACTTCAGTGGCAACCGGTGATGAGCGACTGTCGCAAGTTCCTGGATGTTCATCTGAAAGCCGCCGTCCCCATCCACGCAGATGGTGCGGCTGCGTCCTGTCGCCAAGCTCACACCGATGCTGGCCGCAATGCCAAATCCCATCGGACCCAGCCCCGCGGTATGGAATACGCGCTGCCCTGTCTTTGCCGGGTACGCGAACAGGAAGATTTCAATGCCGACGCCGGAGCTGCCCGAAACGAGCTGATCCTGCGGCCCGGCAGCTTGTGCAATTACCTCCGCAAGGTGATAAATGCTCACCGCTCCCTTCCCGCGATGCTCTTCCTGGATAATTGGATAGCGGCTCTTCCAACCCTTGCAGCGTGTCTGCCAAGCGCTGCGGTCAACGGCGGCGATGGATGCCTTCTGCGCGAGCATCTCCCGTAGAAAGCTGCCTGCGTCGGAGCAAATCGGCATTTCAACTACGTCGGAAAGCTTGGCCAACTCCGCCGCGTCAACATCCACCATCACCTTGCAAGCGCCGCGCGCAAGCTCCTGCCGCGTCCAGCCCGCCACCGCAACATCCATCCTGGCGCCGGCGATGAGTAGAAAATCCGAGTTCTGCATCGCAAAATTTGCGCCACGCGGCGCCAGTGTTCCCGGACTCCCCATGCAGAGCGCGTTCTCTTCGCCGTAGAGATCTTTCGCCACCCAGGTTACGCCCACGGGAGCTTCCAGCAGCGCCGCCAGTTCACGAAACTCCTGCGCTGCCTGAGCCAGGCGTACTCCGTTGCCTAACAACAGAAAGGGACGCTGGGAGTGATTGAGCTGTTCGATCACTCGCCGCACCTGCTCGCGCAGCTGCGATCCATCCTCCGACGCCTCCTCGGGTTGGTAGGGAGCCAGCAATTTCTCATCAATGTTCGCGGCCTGGATGTCGAGCGGCAGGTCGATCCAGACCGGCCCGGGTCTGCCGCTGAACGCAAGGTGAATCGCTTTTTCCATGTGATAGCGGATCGAAGCGGGATCGGTCACGGTGACCGCATACTTCGTTAGCGGCTTCACCACGGAGACGATGTCGAGCTCCTGAGGCCCTTTCTGCCGGACTCCCAGTGGCGTTCCGTCCTCGGCAAACATGCGGTCAGCGCGCTTTACCTGCCCAGACAGAATCAGGCAGGGAATGGAATCGAGGAACGCGGCTGCCAATCCGGTGATGGCGTTGGTTCCGCCAGGACCGGTCGTGACCATGGCGACGCCAATCCGGCCGGTAGCTTTGGAGTAGCTGTCAGCCGCGATCGCACACGCTTGCTCATGATGGTTGCAAATGAATTCCAGCCGCTCACAGCGCGCCAGTGAATCATTGAGGTGCATGGCTCCGCCGCCGGTCACAACAAAAACATGCTTTACGCCTAGATCGGCAACGAATCCTACAACGTAATCTGAGAGCTTCATTGCTGCTGAACTCCGTTGGCCCCAACACTGAATGTTCCGCAACTCATTCATTGCCCAAAAAGTTGTCGCGAGTCTTTATGATATCCCATCCCCCGCGGCAGGTTTTCCGCGGGATTGCCGCCCTGTCTTAGTGAAGTCGAGAGAAGTAGATTGTTGCGATGATCCGGCATCGTCCCCAACTCGGTAGCATTCCATGTTGCTAAATTCGGGAAGCAACTTCTCGTCTGAAGGCGGGTATGCGGGCTGACAGGCGAAAGAGGTCAGCGCACAGGATCACCTCGCCGGTCCGCCACTCAAACCTTTCCCTCTGGAGTACGCGGCGACGAGCGGCGCGAGCCAGCCAACTCACTGCCAAGTCCTGCCGCCATCGCTTGTCTTCCATGAGGTTCCATCCTCTGCATCGATCGTGCCCTCCCGTGGAGTTTGGAAGCGGATGTGGGTGAGGGCGTGATCGTACCCGTCCTTGGCCGGCAGCTTAATGGATTCCCAGGTCGCGCCGTCGTCACGGGAGTGCTCTAGCCGGAGGTTCTCGCCGCCAGCCCAAACTTCGCTCCCATACACCGAAACAACGCGTAGCTTCCCTGTTCCAGACATAGGCACGGATTGCCAGGAACCGCCGCCGGAGGAGCGCTCCAGTTGGCCAAATTCATTGATGCGCCAGAGCTGGCGCGCGGCGCGGGCCGGGGCGGCTTTGTGCGCCATGGCGGCTGAACCCGCGTCAGTGAACCCGGCGGCGGAGTCTGAGTTGACGGCTCCCTGAACTTCCACGACTTCGGAACTCGGCGGTATGGCCTTCACCCTTGCCGCCTGGTCCGGATTCCGCTGGCTCTGCTGCAGTACCGCGGAAAGCCCTTCAGCTCGCGGCCCCGGCGACGCAACTCTCTTCGCGCTCGGCGCTGGAGAACTCGAGACGAGATTGTCGTTTGCGTTGGCGGCTTCAGACTGCGGAGGAACAGCCTGAACGTTCTGCACCGGCAACGGCGCGGGTTGTACCGGAGCGACACTCGCCACAACCGTTGTTTCCTGTCGCCGGGTTGTTGGCCCCGCGCGCCCGACCGAGTCAGGTGTCCTGTGAGGAGCAGCCATCGGCTTCGCTTCTGGCGGAGACGAAAGTGGCGATGGCTGCGCGGTCGTCTGAGCGATCTCCTTCGTAGCTGCGCTGGTGCCCTTACCAAAACGTGCCTCATCGCCTGGCTTCCATCGCTCGTGAAGCAGCAAGGCCGAACTGACAATCAGCACCCCTGCGGCGGCGGCCGCCCACGGCAGCCAACTCCGCAACGGAGGACGCGTCGGGCCAGGCAGTGGCAGCGGTTGCAATTCGGACGACAGTTCAGACGAGGCGTCCGCGGCAATGCTCAACTCTTCGCGGCACCGGACGCAGAGCGCAAGGTGCTCCAAAACGCTTGCGCGCTCCCGGGCAAGCAGCGAGCCTTCGGCAAAGGCCGTGAGCAGCTCGGAATCAGGGTGCGATCCGGCTTGCTGGCTGCGCGCCAGTTCCCTTCGCAGCGAATTGGAATCAGGTTGTTTCACGTCACCGAACCATCTTTCTTATAGAACGCGCTGGCAGCTGTTTCTTGCCGTACATTTGCCGCTACATCAACGTCAAGGTCGCGCACGTCGAGTTCCTGCAACAGTTCCTCGCAGCGCCGGGGACTCAGCCCTGCCGCCTGCCATCGTTTGCGCACACGCTTGCGCAGTTCGACCAGAAGCCGCTCCAGTTTCCGGCCGATGGTGGACTCATGCACGCGCAATTGGCGTCCGATCCCGGCCAGCGTGCGCTGGTCCAGATAATAGGCAGCTAGCAGGAAGCGTTCCTCGGCGCTGAGTTCAGCAAGTGTCTGCGCCACGGAGGCAGCCACGCGAGGGTCAACCACGGCTTCGTCCGCGGCGGGGCGTGCCGCAAAGCTTACTCCCGCCTCGACCCGTTCTTCCAGGCTTACATCTTGGCGCTGCCTGCGGTACCGGTCCACGTATTGCCGCGAAATCACACTTCGGAGCCAGCCTTCGAGCGACCCCCGGCCCATGTAATAGTCGAGCTTCGAGATCCGGCGGCCTTTGTCGTTGGGAACTCCATAGAGGTCTGCGTAAAGCTCGTCCGCCAGTTCGCGTCCGGTGACCTCATCCTTGGCAATGCGGTAAGCCGTCTCATAGAGTGGTGCGCGGAACTCTGTGAGGAACACCTGCCACGCGGCTTCGTTGCCGGCAGAGCAGGCTCGCGCCAGCAACAGCTCCTTGACGCGCAACATTGCCACCAACTCCAATTGTTCCATCTCGCTTGAACTCCCCGCGTAATGGAGCACCACGGCGGAAACGATTTCACCGTATCGCTCCGGCGCAACGCCGTAACGCTCCGCTTCGGATTCGGCATAGCGCCGCGCGATCGCCGCGCTTACGGCATTGCCCAGCCTGGGAGCTTCGGCCGGAGTTGGAGTGTCGGAGGGCATTGGCAGAGATGCTAGCAAATTCTCTGCAAGAAGCACACCGCTCCACGTTCTTCTTATGTGCAAGAACCGGAAATGTTCGCACGAGGAGAATGCTATGAATGCAGATGTGAGTTCCAGCCTTCGAGATCCACTTGGATGGCAACCGAAAAACCTGACCGCGATCGCCGCCGCCCTGTTCTGTTTGCTGCTGGTGATTCCGGCCTTTGCGGGTATGCCGAAGGAGGACGGTTCCTACCGGGTTCTTCCGGTCATTGTTCGTGGAAACCTGGCAATCTTTCCGGTTGTGTCCAGCCGTTCGCATGACACATCCCTGTTGATGACGCTGGACGAAGGTGTCCGGTCCGGACAGGTCACGGTGACCGAAGCCGGAGACGAGCGCGGCTTGGTTCGCCCCGGACAACCGATCCCGCGGAGGCGCTCGGACGCCGAAGTAAACCGCCTGGTGCTTTTCAACAACTCCAGCCGGCCGCTGCTCCTGCTCGCCGGAGAGATCGTCACCGGTGGTAAGCAGGATCGTGTGATCGGCGCCGACCGCATCGTCGCGCCAAACGCGGGACCGATTGATCTCGGCGTTTTCTGCGTGGAGCCCGGACGATGGGTTGAGGCGAGCGTCAAGTTTGGCTCCATGGGAGCGCAGATGGCGCAGCCCAGCGTGCGCAGCCCGGCAATGGCCGACCGCAATCAGAACCAGGTGTGGGACAACGTGCGCGCTTCCAACGCCAAGATGGCCGCCGCCTTGACCAGTTCAGAAGCCGTTGTGGTAGCAGGCACAAGCTCGTACGCCAAGGTGTTCGAAAGCGAGCCGGTGAAGAAGAGAATCGCCGAGTACGGCGGAGCGGAAAGCGAGCGGGCAATCTTGCGCGAGTTGCGCAGCAGCGGAGCGGTTGGCGTAGTAGTAGCCGTAAACGGACGCGTCCTGTGGGCGGATGTTTTCGCCAGCACGCAGTTGCTCTCAAAGTACTGGCCCAAGCTGATGCGCAGTTACGTAGCCGAGGCAATGACTTCGGCGAGTTCGCAAGCTGTGCCCGACCTTCACGAAGCCGAACGCTACGTGGCGAATCTGAGTGGCGGACGTGAAGTCGTGGAAACCGAGCCGAACCTGTATCGCCGCGCCGAAATCACCGGCGATGGTTATCGCGTTTTCGAGCTGACATCTTTACTGCCCGCATCGGAGTTCGACGTACACATTACAAAAATTGGGGAGAGATAACTGGCAGCGCCCGCGATTTTGCGTAGAGAGGTTGTTGCTCGACAATGGAAAGACACAATCTCCTTACACAAGAATCAGAACATCCTCGGTAACGGCCGTTCGCAAAGTACGTCTCAGCATCCTCCGGTGGTGGTTCGAGTCCGACCGCCGCCAGTCCTGGTCCAAGCAACGAGGCGGCTCTTGCGGACCGCCTCGTTTTCTTCGCGGCATCCCGATTACTTCTTATCCCTGTCGTGGTCCAGATACACAACGTGGGTCTGGAGATACTCTTCCAATCCATGCGCGCCGTCGGCGCCGCCGATGCCAGACTTGCGCCATCCGGCATGGAAGCCCTGCATGGCTTCGAAGTTCTCGCGATTCACATAGGTCTCGCCGAACTTCAATTCGTTGCAGGCGCGCATCACGGTGTCGATATCCTTGGTATAGATCGAAGAAGTCAGGCCGTACTCGCAGTCGTTGGCCTTATCAAGCGCCTCGTCCAGATCTTTGTAGGTGGAGATTGGCAGCACCGGTCCAAAGATCTCCTTCTGCATGATGTTGGTCTCCTGGCGGCAGCCCGTGAGTACAGTCGGTTCGAAATAGAAGCCCTTCTTGGTATCGACCCGCTTGCCTCCGAGGACAACTTTCGCGCCGTCCTTCACCGCCTGCGCCACGGCCGCAGTAACGTTTTCCAACTGCTGCTTGCTCACCAGCGGCCCCATCTCGACGTCGGGCTTGGCCAGCACATCGCCAATCGTCGTGGCCTTCATCAATGCCGCCACCTTGGCAGTGAACACCTCGGCAACCGACTCATGCACGTACACGCGTTCGGCGCAGTTGCAGACCTGGCCGGTATTGATGATTCGCGATGCACGGATCGAGGCTGCTGCCTGGTCGAGGTCCGCGCTGGGGGTGACAATCGCCGGAGCCTTACCGCCCAACTCAAGCGAAACTTTGGTGACGTTCTCAGCGGCTGCACGCATTACCGCCACGCCGCCTTCCACGCTGCCAGTCAGGCTCACCATGCCCACTCGGGGATTGGCTGCCAATGCGTTGCCAACCACGGCTCCAGCGCCGGAGACCAGGTTGAATACGCCCTTGGGAAGACTCGACTGCGCCACCAGCTCCGCAAACAGGAAAGCATTCAGCGGGGTTTCACTGCTTGGCTTGATGACGATCGTGTTGCCTGTCACCAGTGCGGGAGCCATCTTGCGCGCGATCAGGAAGAAAGGAAAGTTCCATGGCAGGATGCCGGCAATCACGCCAATCGGTAATTTGAACAGCAAAATGTTTTCGTTGGGGCGGTCGCTTTGTATGATTTCGCCGGTATAGCGGCGGGCAAACTCGGCCATGTAGTCGAAATAGTCCGCGGTAAACGACGCTTCCACCTGTGCCAGCGGCAGGATCTTGCCCTGCTCCTCGCTAAGCGTGTGGGCAATTTCGTCGGCATGGGCGCGAACTAGCTGTGCGATCTCCCGCAGATAGCCAGCGCGCTCGATGGCCGGTTTCCTTGCCCAGCCTTTCTGCGCTTTTTGTGCGGCCAGCACGGCCGCATCAGCATCCGCGGCGGTACCGCTCGGCACCTCCGCGATGAATTCCTCATTAGAAGGATTGATGACCGGGATGGTCTTGCCGCTAGAGGTCCCGGCAAACTGACCATCGATGAACATCCGATGAGCGGAAGATAGTGCTTGGGTCATTATGATTCTCCTTTTGTGAAGGACGCCGGTTTCCCGGCACCCCCCAGCGGAGGCCATTATCCTCCCGCAACGCACCCGGGGATGTCTTTATTTCGCTAAAACTGTTCCTGGAAGTTAAGGCCTGTTGAATCCATCACTTGCCGTTCTGTTTTCTTCCCAGAGACACCCTCCGGAATGCGCGTGCGCCACCCGTTGCGCGCAGGAACTGGTGGACTCCTTCGCATCGCTCGGCCTGGCGACGTCTTGCGCCGGTCGCCGGAAATCCAGCACGGATACCCGGGACGGGCTCCCAACCGCATAACAATGCGTGATCGCAACCATAAATACTTTCAATTTCCGCTGGACCTTTATCTGCGGTACGGTACTGGAAATTGCCTTTGCTGGTGATTGGCGCACGGGAACAAGTACGGAAATTTGCAGAGATGAATACAGAGAATGGAAACATGGTGAGGACCGTGCGCCGATCAGCACTTTTTCCGGGACTAAAGCCTAGTACCTGAGCGATGCCAATGCGCGTGAGCCGCGAGAGGATGGGCCGCCTGGTCATGCTGCTGACCGGCTACTCGGCGCTGATTGCCGGGTTGTTGGCCTTGGGAGCTCATCCGCTGGTCGGTGTTCTGATGGCGATTGGCGGTATGGCGATATCGATCTGCTCGGCGATCGACTTGGTGCGGGTGCCGGTAGCTCCGCATCCCATTTCCTCGGGCAAGTAGCCTCAGTACTGCACCGCCGAAATGCACCCCAGGTGCCATCCCGATCCAATTCCCAAGGCTCGACTTGGCTCGTCGCGACGAACGGTTTCGTTTCATGCGTTTGCTGGTTTCCACTCGGTCGGAATCGTGACATCTAAGCTAATGTGTTCAAAACAAGGTTGACAATCTCCCACTCACACCTTCAAACTTCTCCGCAACCGCCAGCAAGTCAATCAGCGTCACAGCTTTCGGCGCTCACGGCGAAACTACAGGCGCCCTATCGGGTTAGTACCAAACGACCCGTCCGTGTCGGGAAGCATGCAGCTCTAGGATGCTGCGTTTGAGGAGTGAGCACTATGAGATTCAATACTGGAAAATACACCACAGGATGGCTGGGATCGCTCCTGTATGACATTCTTCAGCCTGGGCAGGCCGAGGCAGCCACGGCAACGAGAATAGGACAGCTGACTCGGCAGGGGCTGGCAATCACGCTCAGCGCCTTGATGATTATGGTTCCAATGGGGCAGGGCGATGTCTTTGCGCAAGTGGCGCCCGCACCCGCGCCCGCCACCGCACCGCCCCCAGACGCCGCTCCGCAAGCGCCGCAGGCGCAACCCTTGTCGGCGGATCAGTTGGACCAGTTGGTAGCACCCATCGCGCTCTATCCCGATGCGCTGGTGGCACAGGTTCTGGCTGCCTCCACCTATCCTACCCAGGTGGTGGAAGCCGATCGCTGGGTACAGGCGCAGGGCAATGCCCCCGCTGACCAGATCGCAGCCGGCGCCGATTCCCATAACTGGGATCCCAGCGTCAAGGCGCTGGTGGCGTTTCCAACCGTGCTGGCGCAGATGGATAAGAACCTCCAGTGGACAACCGACCTGGGCAACGCCTACTATAACCAGCCCCAGGACGTAATGGATTCCGTGCAGGCAATGCGCCAGAAGGCACAGGCTGCAGGTCACTTGCGCAGTTCGGAACAGCAGACCGTCAGCTCTGACGGCGGCCCAATCACCATCGCGCCCGCCAACCCGGCGGTCGTCTATGTTCCGGTCTATGACCCCTGGGCGATATATGGCGCGCCGTTCCCGATGTATCCAGGCTACTTCTATGCTCCTCCTCCGGGGATCTTCTGGGGTGGTTTCGGGATCGGTTTCGGAATCGGTATCGGCATCGGTTTGTGGGGCGGCTGGGGATGGGGTTGGGGCCATTGGGGCATGGGATGGCACAGTCACTCCGTCTTCTATAACCACGGCCACTACTACACGCACAGCTCAACGGTAATGAACCGTGGATTGAGCCGGCCCGGCGGGCCAGGCCGCGGCTTCGGAGCGCGGGGAGCTTATGCGCGGCCCGGCGGTGGATTCAATCATCCGGGTGTCACAGGCAATCGGTCGAACATGGGCAACCGCGGTGCTGGCGGCGCTGGCAGGCCTGGCGGTAACGTTGGACGTGGCGGCACAGCCGGACGTCCAGGCGGCACAGCCGGACGTCCAGGCGGAGCAGTCGGACGCCCAGGCGGAACAGCCGGTCGCCCAGGCGGAGCAGCCGGACGCCCAGGCGGAGCAGCGAGTCGTCCAGGAGCAGGCTCCGCTACTCACGGGGCCGGAGCGATGTCTAGCGGTGCGCACGCGGGCGGCGGTGCGCACGCGGGCGGGGGTGGTCACTCCGGCGGCGGAGGTCACGCAGGACACGGCGGGCGATAGAAGTAATCTGATGCTCCGATAGCGAGCCAGTCTCAACCACGGCTCGCCCTCGGTTTGCAAACAAAGCTCCCGCGCTGACGGGAGCTTTGCGCATTTGGCGTTCCTTTCGAAACAGAGATGTCCGGCTTGCTCTGCCCTTCCCGGATTTTCGCTTGCCCCAGGAGGTTGAGGCGGGACAGATGCGCCTCCGCCCGCTTCACTGCCGCGTTCCATCTGCAACGCACCTCGCGCAGGCCGGCGGCCGCCATGGCAGAGAGTAGGATTTTGTATCCCCACCCTGCCGGAGCCGCGAATCTCCGTCTCCCCGTAAGTCCTGCTCACGACCGGTCATCAAACAACGTTCCCGTCAACTCTTCCTCTGGAAACTCCGCGCCTGCCTGCTCCGGCTGGGATGGCTCCGCACCTGCCTCTTCGTCTTCTTCCCGCGGTTCGGCTTGGGATGCCTTCCGGCGGGCGCGTCGTTGTTCCCTCCGCTTTCTCCACTTCTCGCGAAGATCCTCGCTCTTGCGCCAGCGCAACGCCTCCATCCCCGTCTCAGTGACTTCAATCGGCGGAAGTCCTTCCGAAACTTGCAATTCCCGATCCCTTCTGGTTAGAGAAGCTTGCGGCACGGCACTGGCCAACGCAATCTCCCGGGACACCGGCAGTGATGCATCAATCGCCATGCCATTCCTCCTTTCCGGCCCTGCCTGGCAAGGATGGGATGAAGCCTCTCCGGGCCTCGCTCCCGGCCTGCCAGATTCCCTGTTGAAACCGTTTCAGCAACGGCCGCTGCATCTGACTGGCCTATCGCGGCGTCAGGAAGCCAGCTTCTTTTCGCCCATCCGCTACAAACGGCAACCGCGTCAGGCCGACCACGCGCAGCATGGCTCTTCCATGGCCCCGGCCTCGGGATAGGCTCCGGGGCCGGCAGACACGGGAGCCATCGCCATCGGGGTCAATTCAGGCGTAGCCATTGCCTCCACCCAACCTCGGCGAAGTTCCATCACCATCTCGATCTGCCTCTCCAGAAGCGACGGATTGAGCTTGAATTGCACTTCCATCAACTTTGCCCGCACATGTGAATAGAAACGCGAGAGATCCTTGGCCGTGCTCCCCCCACGGTCCATGTCCAGCGAGCATTCCAACTCCTGCAGCACCTGGAATGCGTGGTTCGACTGATTGACGCGATCTTGAATGTCCCCAGCCCGGATGGCGGCAATCACCCGCTTCATATCCCTTGCCAGTACGTCGTACAGCATGATGACCACTTCCACCGGCGAGGCGCCCTGCACATCCGCCTCACGATACGCCGTAAGTTCCCGATTCCCCATGATCTAATTCCCCGATGATGATGTGTTGTTGCCCAACTCTGCGTTGACTTCCTGGGTGGTGGTGTTCAGCTCCTGCAGCGCGATTTCCGCCGCGTCGTACTCCGCCGTCAGGCTCGTCTGCAGAGGGGCGATGGTAGTTGGTCTGAAAATTGGTGATGTCATCCTGCAGATCGTTATAGTTGCTCTGCATGCTGCTCAGTTCGACCGTGAACGCGCCGTTGGACGAGTCCGTGAGGCTCTGCAACTGGTTGCTCAGAGAGCTGGCAAATCCATTCAGCGATGTGCCCTCGAAAAACTGCTGCACCTCGGGAAAATTATTTTGGATGGCGTTGTCCAGCGTCGTGCTATCCACGCTCAGGGTTCCGTCGTTGTTCATGCTGATGCCCAGCGAGCCCAGCGTCGAAATGCTGCCGTTGCCGCTCGCCGAGTAGCTGCCCGCTCCCAGCAGATAGTTCTGCAGCATCTCCACCGTACTGTCTCCCTCCAGCGGAGGCGCGCTGCTGCCGCTTGCGTTGTACGTAAACTCGTTGTTCACCTGGCCGATCAGGGTGTTGTAGTCGGTAACAAACTGATTGATCGCCGAGGTAATCGTCGAGTTGTCCGGCGTAGCCGTAAGGGTCACACTGGTCTTGGCGTCGGCCCCCAGCAAGTTGATGGTCAACCCGCTTACCGCACCCGTTACCGTGTTGCTTGCGCTGCTGATGGGAATCCCATCAACGGTCAGTACCGCATTCACTCCTTGCGTTGCCTGGGTAAACTGCGGGGACGTGTTCGCAATGGTAATGCCGCTGGCATCGCCGGTTGCGCTGTTCACAATCGAAAGATAGGAAGTACCATCGCCGTTGCTCACCACGCTGGCGGTGACTCCCAGGCTCTGACCATTGATGGCGCTGGCCAGTGCGCTCAGGCTCTCGCCCGCCGTGGCCGTAATCTGGGTTGCCGCGCCGCTGCCCACTTGCATGGAGAAACTGCCGGCCGAGACTCCCGTGCTGTCGGCGACGGATGCCGAGTTCCATGCCGATCCATCGGATGCCTGCGTAAACTGCGGAGAGGTATTGCTGATGGTGATGTTGCTGGCGCTGCCGGAGCTATTGCTGACAATCGAGAGGCGGGCGCCACTGGCGTCGTTGACCACGCTGGCCGTGACTCCGAGGCTTTGACCAGTGATGGCGCTGGCCAGTTGAGTCAGGGTCTCGCCACTGGTCACGGCGATCTGGGCCGCGGGCGCCGCTGCCCACCTGCAAGGAGAAACTGCCCGCCGAAAGTCCAGTGCTGCTGCTGGCCACCGAAGATGCGGAATACCAGGAAGCCGTGGCGGCAAGATTGCTCACGATTACGGTGTGGGTGCCGGTTGCGGCCGCGCCCGTGGCGGACGCGGTGGCCAGGCTGGAATCCGAGGAAGTCACGTCGATGGACGACAGTGCGCCGGTATAACTATTCAGCGCCGCCAAGTCGTTTTCCACCGCCGTGGTCCCGCTGCTAATGGTCGTCAGATCGTTTTCCTGGTCCTGGATCGCCGTCTGCCTGGCTCTGCCACTGCGTCTCCGGAGCTTCGGCGGCGGTGACCGCGGCGTTTACCGCGGAGGTTACGTCGATACCCTCGGAGCTGGAGCCGGTCGCCGCTTCCAGGAGCGAACTTAGATCGATGCCGTCTGCGGACGACGATGTCGAACGTACCCAGCAACGAGGCCAAATCGGAAGAGGATAGACCCACGGAACTCATCGCGCACCTCTCAAATCCGGATTACGGAAAAAACACAATGGCGGGAGGCAATTCTCCCGCCATTGCTGGAGCCACTTATTGCAAAAGCTTCAGAATCGACTGCGATGCCTGGTTCGCCTGCTGCAGGGCGGCAATACCGGTCTGCTGCAAGGTCGTGTATTTGGACATATTTGCCACCGTCGCTCCGATGTCGGCATCGCTGATGCCGCTCTCGGCGCTGGTCAGGTTCTGGATCTGGTTGTTCATAACGTTGGTGGCCGCCGTCAGATCGTTGACGTTGGCGCCAATCGTGCCGCGCCAGCTCGCAACTGTAGAAATGGCTGTATTGATCGCGTTCAATTCGGTCGCCGCCGTGGAAGTCGTCTCCAGTGCATCCGCTACCGTGCCCAGGCCCAGGTTTGCCGTGGTAAGGTTCGTGATGCTGGTCGTGACCGAGTTCGCTCCCAATGCCGTGCCATCCCCCATGTAGACGGAAGCCGAGTTGGCGGTAGTTGTGGTGGGATTCATGACGCCCAGCGCCGAGTCGTTGCTCGTCACCGTCAAGCTGTCACCGTTCGTCGTGGTGGCGATCACCAGCTTCCCGCCTACGATTCCAGCAGTCGTGCCGGCCGAAAGGGTTCCGGCGGCGACTGCGTTTGTAACGGCAGTCGTCAGACCCGCAATCGTATTGGCGGCGGGAACCGTGTACACAAAAGTGCCGCCCGTTTGAGCGTCATTGATGGTGATCTCTTTTCCCACCGTCAGGTCGCTGGTGGATAACAGACCTGCCTGGGTCGAAGTAAACGAGGCATTGTTGTTGTTTACGAAGACCTGCTTGCCGTTGAAGTTGGTGGTCGTGCCAATGTTGCCGATCTGGGTCAGAATCGTCGCATACTCGTTCTGAATGGCAATGCCCTGGGTCCCGGTCAAGCCTCCGTTGCTCGCCTCTGTGGCCAGCGTAACCGCCTGATTCAGCAGGGTGGTGACCTGCGACAGCGCGCCATCGGCGGTTTGCAAGCAGCCCCGTGCCGTTGGTGGCGTTCTGCACCGACTGGGTCAGCGCCGCGATGTTGGCAGTCAGACCATTCGCAATCGACAGGCCGGCGGGATCATCGGAACCGGAGTTGATCTTCGAACCCGAAGAAAGCTGGGTCAACGTATTCTGCAGGCTGGCCTGCGTCGAGTTCAGATTGTTTTCGGCCGTCAGAGCGGAAATGTTGTTCAGAATGCTCAGTGACATGGAGAGTCTCCTTCTTGCCTCATTGCGGCGCCGGCCAGATTGCCGTTCTTTCCGCTGGGGCCGTTGCTTTCTACACCACTGCTATCGGCCCGTTTCCCGCAACCTTTAATAAAGTCCGTAAATTTTCTTGCATGCCTCCTTCGCCTTGCCGCGCGCTGCCTTCCGCCACCTCAAGAATTTCCCTCTCTCCGCCGATAACACTCTATGAAAGGCGGCTCATGATGATTGAACTCACCCGGCTCAATGGACATCCCATCATCATCAATGCCGAGCTCATCAAGTTCGTCGAGCAGAATCCTGACACCGTCATCACGCTCGTCACCGGAGACAAAATGGTCGTGCGCGAAGCCGCACCCGAGGTGATGCGTCGCGTGCTCGCACTACCGCCGCAATCTTCTTCATCCCGATGCTCCCAGTCCTCGGCCCGAGTCGCGGCAGCCTGAGCCCACAGCCGAACCGTCCGCCCCAGGAGTAGAGGCCCACCGTGGACAAGGCGAACCGTTGCCGGAATCGCCGTTAGTTTTGGAGGCATCACCGCCGGGCTTCTGCTCGAAGGCGGAAAGCTCAGTCAGATCCTCCAGCCCACCGCCGCGCTCATCGTCGCCGGAGGAACCATCGGCGCCGTTCTCCTCCAGTTCCCTCTCAGCACCGTCTTCGCCGCCGTTCGCGATCTTGGCATCGTCTTCTTCGAGCCCCGCTCCCGCGCCAGCGACGAAATCAGCCGCCTCACCAAGCTCGCTCAGAAGGCGCGCCGCGACGGCATCATCTCGCTCGACGCCGAACTCCCCAACATCGCCGATCCTTTCATGCGCCGCGCCCTCATGCTCGCCGTCGATGGCACCGAGTCCAGCGAGTTACGCGCCATCATGCAGCTTGAACTCGACTCCAGCGCCGAAGCCGAAGAAGAGTTGCCCCGCGTCTATGAAGCCGCCGGAGGCTTTGCCCCAACCATCGGAATCATCGGCGCCGTCCTCGGCCTCATTCAGGTCATGCAGCATCTCGATAAGATCGACGAAGTCGGCCGAGGCATCGCCGTCGCCTTCGTCGCCACCATCTACGGTGTCGGCTTCGCCAACCTCGTCGCCCTGCCCATCGCCGGCAAACTGCGCCATCGCCTGCGCTATTCGCCAGATTCTTCGCGAACTCACCCTCGAGGGAGTCATCTCCATTCTCGAAGGCATCAACCCTCGCATGTTGGAGGCCAAGCTCAACGGTTTCCTCCAGCAGGCCAGCCGAAAAACACGACTCCGATGCGCCAGCCGGAGCCGAATCCCAAAAGCAGCGCGCATGACGCCGCAATGAAAAAGCGGCCGAAGCCACATGGCAACCAGGAACGATGGATGGTCTCCTATGCCGATTTTATGACCCTGCTCTTCGCCTTTTTCGTCGTCCTTTATTCTTCCTCCCAGGTCGACAAGACCGCGCATGGTCAAGCCTCTCCAACGCCATCACCGACGGCTTCCAGCAGCTCGGCGTCGGTGCAGGTCGGGTGGCGCCCCGTCGTCATTCCCGGCACTACGCCCCTGCCCGCCACTCATCCGCGCCAGCTCCGGGGAGACCGCCGAATCCATCCGCCACAAGCTTGAGCTCGGACTCGCCGACGAGACTCGACCAGCCATACTGTCTCCCTGCGCGACACTTCCGAGGGCCTCGTGCTCAGCCTTCGCGAAGTCGGATTCTTCGATAGCGGATCGGCAACCCTGCGCGCCAACTCCATGGACAGCCTTTGACCGCATCGGCTCCGTCCTCGCCTCTGGTCGGAAGCAATCTCCGCATCGAAGGCCACACCGACAACGTTCCCATCCATACCCCTCAGTTCCAGTCCAACTGGGAACTCTCCACCGCCCGCGCCACCGAGATCATCCGCCTCCTGTTTACCCGCGAAGGCATTGCTCCCCACGCGCCTCTCCGCCGCCGGTTACGCCGAGTACCACCCCATCGCCGACAACTCCACCGAAGACGGACGCCGCCTTAATCGCCGCGTCGATATCGTCATCATCGTGCCCCATCGGATCGGCCATCCGTCCCCGTTTTCGGGACCGTAGCCGGTAAAGAAATCTTCCCCTTTCGCCGATGGAGTCTTTGTACGGCAACCCTGAACGGATGGGCCATGGCAACCTTAGTCGCAGCTGTAACGCTGAAGGATTCGATTCCCGGGAGCGATGATCTCATGCAACCGGCCGACCCATTGCACAAAGGCGAGGGAGCCATCCACTGCGTCCGGAAACCGGGGCTGATAAGACCGTGATCGAGTCCATCCGCAATCCGCCCGTTCCTATTCTGCGCGACAAAATCCGCGTCGCCGCGGCCGCGATCACTGCAGATGGCCGGGTGCGTTTCGCACTCGATGCGGACCATCTGATTCGTGACGGTTGTTCGCCATACGCAGCTCACTAGAGGGTCTTTATGAGTACCAGTCTCACAGTGCCTGGCAACGCGGCCACCAATCCAACCGCCTATCAGATCCGCGATCTCATCTACGGGATCGCAGGAATCTTTCACACCGATAACCGCCTCGCATTTCTTGAGGACCGCTGCGGCCGCCGCATGAAGGAGCTAAGCATCACCAGTCTGCGGCAATATCACGAGCTGCTCACCCGCTCCGCCTCTCGCACCACCGAAATGCACCTGCTGCTGAATGAAATCACCATCGGTGAAACCTGCTTCTTCCGCACCCAGCCGCAACTCGCCGCCCTGCAGCGTCTGGTCCTGCCATCCCTCGCCGCTGCCAAGGAAAAGGTTCCCTATAAGCATCTGCGCATCTGGAGCGCTGGCTGTTCCACCGGGGAGGAGCCCTACACCCTGGCGATCATTCTCATGGAAGAAGCCCATCGCTTCCTGCGCGGTTTTACCTTTGAAGTGATCGCCACCGATCTCAACGACCGCAGCCTGCTCCGCGCCCAGGAGGGAGTGTATGGCGACTACGCTCTGCGCCACGTCCCAGCGGAGGTCCTGCGCAAGTATTTCGAACCCGTTCCCGGTTCCACCGAGTTTCGCGTTCGCGACGAGGTGCGTCAGCACGTCAAGTTCAGCCGCCTCAATCTACTCGATGACGCACGCATGGTCTTCGTCAAATCCCTCGACGTCATCTTCTGCTGCAACGTCCTCATTTATTTCGACGGCGCCAGCAAGCAGAGGGTCATCCAGCACTTCCATAACAATCTTCTTGCCAATTCCTACTTGTTCCTCGGCCACGCCGAGTCCCTGTTCGGCGTTCACGACGATTTCCGGCTCGTCCATTTTCCCGGCGCCATGGCGTACATCAAAACGCCGGCCAAGAGGTGACTCATGCCCGCAATGTCGCTCACTGATCTTCAGCGCCGCGTGGGGGGACTCCACGAGCTGCCATCGCTTCCCGCCATCCTGTTCCCGGTTCTCAATCAGCTCGATGGCAACACCGACAACGTCGATTTGCAGAAGACCGTCCAGCTGGTTTCCCACGATAGCGCTCTGAGTACCCAGGTCCTCCACATGGCCAACTCGCCGCTGTTCGGATTGCGCCAGAGAGTCAGCACCCTGCGCGCCGCCGCCCTCACGCTCGGCGTCAACCGCCTGCGTGACATCGTCACTTCCTGCTGCCTCATGCAGATCTCGCCCACCAGGAACGGCGAGTGGAATGCCGCTTCCTTCTGGGAGCACTCCCTGGCCTGCGCTCTTATTTCCCGCAATCTCGCCCGCAAACTCAACTATGCGGAGCCCGAGCGCGCCTATCTCGCCGGCCTCGTCCACGACCTCGGAATCCTCGTCAACATGTTGCTCATGCCTCGCGAATTCTCCCAGGTCTTCAAAATCGCCGCCGAATCCCAGCGGCCCCTGCGCGATGTCGAACTGGAACAGCTCGGCATTTCGCATGAGATCACCGGAGACCTGCTCGCCACCCAATGGCATCTTTTCGACTACCTCTCGGAAGTCATGCGCCGCCATCACGACGTCGAAAAAGCCACCCTTGAGCCCGTCCTCACCGCCATCGTCAACATTGCGGATCTGCTTTGCCGAACCTCCAGCCTCGGCTACGGCTACGAGGAAAGCATCGCCATCACCCTGCAGGATGAGCCCGCATGGAAAATCGTCTCCGCCCAGTCGCCGCGCCTGCGCAACCTCGACATGGTCTGCTTTACCCTGGAGATCGAAAGCTACGTCAAGGAGGTTAGAACGCTGGTCTCGGTCCTGTTCCGGCTCTGACGCCCGAACCGCGCCGTCAATGCCACCCTCTGAGAGCGACACCGATCTTCGACGTTCCGTCAACCCCTGCCAACCAAGGCCGCTTGCAGGCGCCCGTGCCGGGAGTTGATTAACATACCCACCGCCTCCGAGACTTTGAAGCCTTGACTTATTGCACACGCGTCTCAACCTTCGTCAGCAGGTGCGCCAGCTTCCGCGTCAGCGTCTGCAGGGTGAAGGGTTTCTGCAGGTATTCAAAATGCGTATCAACTTCGCCTTCCTGCATCAGCACGTGTTCGGTGTAGCCCGACATGAACACAACCTGGAGCTCAGGCAACATCTCCAGAATCCGGTTCGCCATTTCACGGCCGTTCATGCCCGGCATCACCACGTCGGTCAGTAGCAGATCGATCCGTCCACCATGGCGCTGACTCACCTCGATTCCTTCTTTCGGGTGGGCACAGGACAACACCTCATATCCCTCCCGCTCCAGAACCTCACACATCAGCCCGCGAACCATCTCCTCGTCTTCCACCAACAGAATCGTCTGCCGCATCGACTCCACGTGATCGCCATTTCCGGCATTCGGAAACGCACTGCCCGCTCCAACCATTTCGCGCACTTGTTTTCCTCCGCTAGAACCGCACGATTCACTCATTGCAAGAATGATTCCAATCGGGCGCTCTCTCATTCTTGCGAAAACCCGCGTTTTCGTGCGCTTCTTCTGCGGCAATTCCGCCAGTTCCCCAAGTGGGACTCCATAACAGAACAATCGTCCCAATTCGGATGAGCCGGCGTTGGTTCCTGCAACGCACACTGCGCCCCTGCCAGTCCCGCTCTTCGCCAGCCGCAGCTCGCAAATGCTAAGATTCGGCATCCGGTTCCAACTCGCGAATTCGCCAGCCCTAAGAATCCGCATCCCTTCGAGGTCTTGATCAATGACGCTTCTTCGCCAGGCCAGGTCCATCCGCTTTGCCGCCGCTTCCGTGCTGCTGTTCTTTCTTGCCGCCGCTCCTCTGGCCGCAGCCACCGCATCCGCGGAGGAGACCGTAGATCTGCAGGTGGTCACGCGCATCCGCCAGGAAGGCGTGCAGCACAGCCAGGTCATGCAAACGCTCTCCGAACTGGCCGACCGCATCGGCCCGCGCCTGGCCGGCTCGCAGAATCTCAAGAACGCCAACCTCTATGTGCAGAAGCAGCTCACGGATTGGGGACTTGCCAACCCTCACCTGGAAGCATTCTCCTTCGGCCGCGGCTGGGCGCTGGATTCCATCTCCCTGCGCATGACCTCGCCCGACAATGCCATTCTGTTCGGATTCCCAAAAGCCTGGACACCCGCCAGCAACGGCCCTCTGCAAGGCGAGGTCGTCGCCGTCCGGATCAACACCATCGAGGATCTCGATAAATTCAAAGGAAAGCTGGCAGGAAAAATCATCCTGCTCGGCGAACCGCGCGAGCTGAAGCCGGAGAGTGAGCCCGCGCTGCATCGCTACGACGATGCCAAGCTCAGGGAACTCGCCGAATTTCCGATCTCCAGCGTGCCCTACAAAGATCCCACCGGAAAGGTTTGGACCCGGGAAGAAATCATGCAGCGCCGCCGCCTCAACGTGGCCATCGAAAAGTTTCTGCGGGATGAAAAGGTCGCGGCCTCCATCGAGGGAAGCCGCGGCGACGAAGGTCTGCTCTTCGTCCAGGGCACCCAGAACTTCAAACCCGGCTCGCCCGACGGCGTGCTCCAACTTGTCATCGCCGCCGAGCAGTTCAATCGCATGTCGCGCCTGCTCGACCGCAAGGTCCCCGTCACCGTCGAGTTGGACGTGAAATCGCACTTCGAATCGCCCGACAACGGCCAGATCTTTAACACTGTCGCCGAAATTGCTGGCACCGACCGGAGCGATGAGCTCGTCCTGGCTGGCGGCCATCTCGACTCCTGGCACGCCGGAACCGGCGCAACCGACAATGGCGCCGGCGTCGCCGTTGCCATGGAAGCCATGCGCATCCTGCAGGCACTCGGCCTCAAACCTCGCCGCACCATCCGCGTCGTCCTGTGGGCCGGCGAAGAGGAAGGTCTGCTCGGCTCTGAAGCCTACGTCAAGGATCACTTCGGCTATCCCGACGTTCCCGCCGGCGACAAAACGCCATCCTACCTGCGCACCACGCCCCTGCCCGTCATCCTCAAACCCGCGCAAGCCAAGGTTTCCGCCTACTTCAACCTGGACAATGGAACCGGGAAAATTCGCGGCATCTACGCCCAGGGAAATGCCGCGGTAGTCCCCATCTTCCAGCGCTGGGGCGAGCCTTTCCGCGACCTCGGCTTTACCACGGTCACCATGCGCAACACCGGCTCCACCGATCACGTCTCCTTCGACGCCATCGGCATCCCCGGCTTCCAGTTCATCCAGGATCCGGTCGAGTACGAAACCCGTACCCACCACTCCAACATGGACGTCTACGATCGCGCCCAGCGGGACGATCTCATCCAGGCGTCCATCATCATGGCTTCGTTCCTCTATAACGCCGCTACCCGCGACGAACTGCTTCCCCGCAAACCTCTCGCCGTCGAGGTCAAGTACGAGCCGCCCGCCGCGAACGCCGCCCCAGCCAGGAAAGACACCAAAAAGAATTAGCCCCTAACTCAGTGCCTCAACGCAAAGGGCGGCCATCATTCTGGCCGCCCATGTTTATGTTGTTGTTCTCGTTGCTACCGTTGCTTCCTCGTCCTCAACGCCCCGCGTTCACGGCCGCCGCCAGCTCTTTCAGCAAGCCGGCCGTTTCATCCCATCCGATGCAGGCGTCCGTGATGCTCTGCCCATAGGTCAGCGGCTTGCCTTTCACCATTTTCTGCGCGCCCGCCACCAGGCTGCTTTCGACCATCAGCCCGAGGATGCGCTTTTCACCCCTGGCGACCTGGCCGGCAACATCGCGGCATACCGCAGGTTGCCGGGTGTGGTCTTTCTGGCTGTTGGCGTGGCTGCAGTCGATCATTACCTGCGGCGTCAGCCTGCTTTTTTCCAGCCTTGCGCAAACCTCCGCCACCGCCTCCGCCGTGTAGTTCACCATTTTATTGCCGCCGCGCAGAATTACGTGCGTATCCTCATTGCCGCTGGTATAGAAAATCGCCGACTGTCCATACTTCGAGTGCCCGAGGAACGTGTGCGGATGGGCCGAGGATAGCATCGCCTCGATCGCAATCTGCACGTCTCCCGAGGTTGCATTCTTGAAACCCACCGGGCAGGAGAGACCGCTGACAAGCTGGCGATGGATCTGGCTCTCCGTGGTGCGCGCTCCAATCGCTCCCCAGCTCATCAGCGCCGCCACATACTGCGGCGAAATCATATCCAGAAACTCGGTTCCGGCAGGCACGCCCATCTCCGCCAGGTCCAGCAGCAGCCGCCGCGCCATGCGCAGTCCGTCGTTGATTTTGTAGGAGCTGTCGAGGTAGGGATCGTTGATCAGTCCCTTCCAGCCAATCGTGGTGCGCGGCTTTTCAAAATACACCCGCATCACGATCACCAGTTCGTTGCCGTACTCGGCAATCGAGCCTTTCAGCCTGCCGGCGTATTCCCGCGCCGCCTTGGTGTCGTGGATTGAGCAGGGCCCCACCACCACGACCAGCCGCTTGTCAACTCCCGCCAGCACCCTGCGAATTGCATTGCGGCTCTCGAAAACGGTCGCCGAGGCCGCGTCGGTCATCGGTAATTCCTCCTCCAGAAACGCCGGAGGCAGCACCACCTTCACCCACTTGATTCTGAGATTATCGGTTGCGTGAAACATACGGGAATCGATACGCACATCGCGCCGCCAGAAGTCCGCGCCCGCCGCGATGCTCACCTTCCTCCGGCCGCCCGGCCGGAAAACTCACATTTTGCGGAATACACGAGCGTAAAACGGATTGCGTTTCTCCGCAACCTTCGCCCTCGCTTTTGATTTTGGATGTTGGCCTCAACCCGGACGGAGCAAACCGGCTACCGCTCGTTCTCCACCTGCCACCGAGTTGGAGTACTCGCCGGGCGACGCATCCAGACCCAGCCGTGCGAACCCCGGCAGACTTCGTGCCGCTCCGCGGCGTCCCAGCCCGCACCAAATGGCCCGCCAACCCTCAGCTTGCCCGGATCATCACCAGCGGCTCGCCATTTTCGCCAAAGCGTTCCTCCATCGGAAAACCCAGCCGCTCCCACCCCGCCAGGCCGCCCGCCAATGGATGGACCCGTTCTACCCCGAGGTCGCGCAACTGCCTGGCCACCTTCACCGCTGTCTCCTCGTTGGGACAGGTGCAATAGACCACAATCTCGCGATCACCCGCCAGTTCCTTCCAGCGCGCGCCAACCTGAGCCGGAGTCATCCGCAAAGCTCTTGGCAGGGTACGCGGCGCCGCCAGAAAATCCAGGGGATGGCGCAGATCGACGATCAATGGCTCTTCGCCCGCCGCAATCTGCCGGTACAACTCTTCGGGCGAGATGCGCGCCATGCGCATCGTCAGCAGGGATTTCCGCCGCTCCAGGTAACTCCTCACCGCCAGCACCACGGAAACCACCAGCGCCGCTCCCACCGCCCACTGTGCCGTAATCACAAACAGCCCCAGCCAGTCGATCGTACGCATTGACAGATACCCGCCCGCCAGAAGCAGGGACAGCCACGCAACCGAACCCACCGCATTATAGAAATGGAAGCGAGCCCGCGGCACCCTCGCCGCACCAGCCAGCGGCACCGCCAGGTGCCCCACCCCCGGAATCCACTTCACCCAGAGCAGGGAACGCCCGGTACTCCTTTCCAGGGCCAGTTCGGAGCGCCGCACGCAGGAGTCCGGCTGGAACGAAATCCGGCACAGCAGCCCGAATAGTGCGCTGCCTTTCCACCGTCCCAGCTCGTACCACACTGTGTCTCCCGCCAGGCAGGCAACCGTCGTTACCAGCAGCAGCAAGCCAAAGTCGAGCTTGCCCATCGCCGCCAACGCCCCGGCGGCAAACAGCAGTGGAGTCACAAACAGCGGCAGCCCAATCCGCTCCGCAAAGGTGGCCACAAACATCCACAGCGTGCCATGCCGCGCCAGAAAATGAAGATTGGAGAAATGCATAATGAGTCCTTCCCTTCACCGCGGCAAACCACCCGCCATGAATCATGAATGAATGATCGGCGCGAATACCCTCTCTCTTGATTGGATGCTTCACCGCAGCGGCTGGCTTCAGCTTGCCAGCCATGCCATCGCAGGTTCGTTCCCTACCTGGTATTTTGCCGGTTTCGCCGCCAGACCCAGTCCGCGGGAATCAGAGCCGTCATCAACAATTCATCGCCATCGCTGCCGCCGGCGTTTCCCCGGCTTCCCTCATCGCCTTAGCCGGGATAAGATGGATTCTCGCTTGGGAAAAATCCCGGAGGGTACGCATGATCCCCTTGCTCGTATTCGTTGCCATCCTCGCTGTCATCGGCTTCATCATCGCCGGCATGTACAACGGACTGGTACAGCTCAAGGTTCGCGCCGACAATGCCTGGTCTGACATTGATGTTCAACTGAAGCGCCGGCATGACCTGGTTCCGAATCTGGTCGAAACCGTCAAAGGCTATGCCACCCACGAAAAAACCACCTTTGAAGATGTGGCCCGTTTCCGTTCCGCCGCCATGGCCGCCACCTCGGCGCCGGATCGCGCCCAGGCTGAAGGCCAGCTCACCCAGGCGCTGCGCGGCCTGCTCGCCGTTGCCGAAGCGTATCCCGAGCTGAAGGCCAACACCCAGTTCCAGGCGCTGCAACAATCGCTCTCCGAGTTGGAAGAAGCGTTGCAGAACTCGCGCCGCTACTACAACGCCGTGGTACGCGACTTGAATACCAGGATTCAGTCCTTCCCAACCAACCTGATCGCTGGGACATTCAACTTCCAGCAGCGGCAGTTCTTTGAGATCAGCGAGCCCGCTGACCGCGCCGTTCCCAACGTCAATTTCCAATCGTGAATTTCCAATAACGTGAGCTCCCAACTTCGGATCAACATGAATCCCACTCCGCGCTCGACCCTCCCGAACCCCAGCCCGATTCGCTGGGGTTTCCTGCTTGCCGCACTCCTCTTGCTGGCCGCTCCCTCATTCGCCCGCTCGTGGAAGATCGCCCGCTTCGATGCCCGCTACACGGTCGCAGACGACGGCGCCGTCTTGATCGAAGAGGAAATCCATCCATCCTTTCAAGGCTCCTACAACGGCATCCTGCGTGAGATTCCCGTTGAGTATCCCGGCCCCGACGGAACCGCCTACAAACTCTTCCTCAAAGTGGATTCGGTCACCGGCGAAGACGGCCAGAAAATCCGCTTCGAGCAAAGTTCGCGGACCGAGCGCACCTCCTCTGGCGACGTGCACGAGTTCCTCGTGCTCAAGATCTTCGCCGGTGGCGCCGATACCGAAACCACCGTGCGCATCGCCTACCGCGCCGCCAACGCGGTGCGCTTCTTCAAGGATCACGACGAGTTCTACTGGAACGTCACCGGCAATGACTGGAAGGTGCCCATCGACGAGGCTTCCGCCTCCGTCTCACTGCCCGGCGCCGCCGCCGGACAATTCAAGGCCCAGGCCTTTACCGGAGCCTTTGGCGCGCGCGGCAAAGACGCCGCCTCCAGCATCGACGGCAGCAACATCACGTTTGAAACCGCCGATCCTCTGCCGCCTCGCAGCGGCCTCACCGTCGATATCTACATTCCTAAGGGAATCCTCAAGCAGCCGTCCTGGTTCACCCGCTACTTTCTCTGGTTCATCGGCGGAAATCCCATCGCCCTGCTGCCCGTCTGGGCCTTCGCCGTCATGTTCGGTCTATGGTGGTGGAAGGGGCGCGACGCCGATCCTGGCATGTCGGTTGCGCCCGTCTATGAGCCGCCCAAGGGACTCACTCCCGCCGAGGCAGGCACCCTGCTCGCCGACGCCATCGAGTCCCGCGATATTACATCGACATTGATCGATCTTGCGGTCAAGGGATATCTCAAAATCGTCGAGCACGACGACAAAATACTCTTCCTCACCCACAAGGATTACATTCTCCGCCTCCTGAAGCCGCGCTCCGACTGGCAGAGTCTCGTGCCTCACGAGGTCGAAGTGCTCAACAACATCTTCCCCGAGGTCACCGCCGAGGAAACCACGCTCTCCAGTCTCAAGAATCGCTTCTACATCGCCCTGCCGTCGATTCGGCAGGAGATCATGGACTCGCTCAAGGCCAAGGAACTCTATTCGGTCGATCCCGACTCGGCCCACGGACTCGCCCTGGTCGGCGTGCTGGTCATTGCCCTGCCCTTCGTCTGGCTGCAGATGACCGGGGCAATCCGCGCCGGCAACTCTCCCGCCGTGTTGGGAGTAGGCGTGGCGCTCAGCGTCCTGATCGTCGTTCTCTTCGGCCGCCGTCTGGCAGCCAAGACCATCCGCGGTGCGCGCACCCGCGTCGAATGTCTCGGCTTCAAGGAATTCATGACCCGCGTCGATGGCGACCGCATCAAGCGCATGCCGCCCGACACCTTCGAGAAATTCCTGCCTTACGCCATGGCCTTCGGCGTCGAGCGGCACTGGGCGCGCGCATTCCAGGGACTGATCACCGAGCCGCCCTCCTGGTATGTTGGCTCCGGCTACGGAAGTCCCGGCATGTTGTGGACGCCACTGCTGTTTACCGATGCCATGAGCACCTTCTCCACCTCCGCCTACCAATCTTTTTCTGCCGCTCCCCAGGGCAGTTCCGACGCCTCCGGCTTTGGCGATGGCGGCAGCCTCGGCGGCGGTGGCGGATTCTCCGGTGGAGGCTTCGGCGGTGGCGGCGGCGACGCCTTTTAGACCAGCGCCGAACGCGACCCGCTGCGCATCAGGGCAACTCCCGGGCATGGCGCCGGGGTCCCATTGCCCGCTTTTGCCAGCGGAATTGAAGCATTGGGTGGCAGCGTTCCCGCGCGCCTCCATCCCGTCACCGATAAATCATTGATTCGCCTGATTCTAGGGAAATCTCCGTACTACCAAAACTCTTCCCATTCGTGACATAATCCAACTCTGACGATGATCCACGTCAATTTTTCCAGCTTTGCGGGAGCAAATGTGGCCAATATTCGCACGAGCAGAAGATTTCCCGTGCACTTGCCGCTTAAAGTGCTCGGAGATCAGGAACTCCATCTCGGTAGCACGGAAAACATCAGCGCCGCGGGTGTCTATCTCTGGGTCGATGGCGGGCTGGAAGTGGGCTCTGCCGCTGACTTTGAGATCACAATTCCGCGGGAAGCCATCGGCGCAGGCAACGACGTTCGCCTGCGTTGCCACGGTCGTGTCGTACGTTGCGACAATCCCCAGGAACCCGGCCGCGCCGGCGTTGCCTGCGTCATCGAGCGCTACGAGTTCCTGCGCGCGGACGAAGCAGGAGGCGAATAGATGCTGAAAATTATCCTGGCTGACAATCAGGCGATCTTTCGCGCAGGCATTGCCAAGGTCCTCGCCGTCGAGGACGACGTGCGCATCGTCGCCCAGGCCCAGACTGCCGAGCAAGCCATGATCGCCGTCGAGAAATTTCGCGGCTCCATCATGATCTACGCCTCCAGCTTTCTTCCAGACACCGAAAAGGTGGCGGCCCTGGCGCGCGAATCCGCAATCCAACTCGTGGTCATTGCCGATAATAACGAATTGCCGGAACGCTTCCTCAATGCCGGCGTGCTCGGCTTGATCTTCCGCTCCGCCGATGGCGCCGAACTCCTGCGCTGCGTGCGCAAGGTCAGCGCCGGCGAGGTTTACGTGCAGGATCTGCGCACCGTCGCCCGCAACCTGGATACCGACGATTTTGTCGGCGCCCGGGTTCGTGACCGTCTCACTCCCAAGGAATTAAAGATCGTCGCCCTCATCGTGCAAGGATTCAAGAACAAGGAGATCGCAACTCAACTCGGCACCACCGAGCAGGTCGTTAAGAATTACCTGCGCAACGTCTATGACAAGATCGGTGTTTCGGACCGCCTCGAACTCGCGCTTTTCACCATCCACCACCGCATTCTCGCCGAAGCCGCCGCGGCTAGCGCGGCCACCATGCGCGCCGTCCCGCCGTCCAACTCCGGCGCTCCCGGCTAGTGCAGTTTCAGGGCGGAGAAATCCGCCTTCCTGCTGTCCCGCGCGCTCGAGCCGCATGTGCTCGAGCGCTCAGTTTTTTCTGGGAGCATCATCTGCAAGCGCTGCGTTTCCTCTGCTCGCGATTCTCATCCCGCCGCGGTAAGGCGCCGCGGCATTGTTCCAGTCCGCCCTGCGTCCCCAGGGGCATTGCACTTACGCAACCCAGACTTCAGACCACAGTCCGGCTCAGCCCTGGCGGCCCGGCTGCATCTGTCCGCCAGTCTGTCCACCAGTCCTTCGACCTCTCACTTGCGGAATCGCCGCGGCAAAAACCTGCACCATGAGGAAAAATGCGCTTTGCGACCGTGACGTCGTCCTAGTCGGACGCGCCTCGTGCGCTCGCCTTCAGCAGCTCATCGACGATGGTCAACAGCTCCTCCGGATTCACCGGCTTTTCCAGGTAAAGATCCGCCAGCGGCTCCGCCGACCGGTAGGCCTCGGCCACGTAGCCGGAGACTACCACCACGGGCGTCGTCGAGTGTGCCTTGGCCGCTTGCACCACTGCGCGTCCGTCTCCATCTCCCAGCCGCCAGTCCGTCACGACGGCTTCGTATGCGTTGTGGTTCATCAGATCGACTGCCTCGTGCGCCGAAGTGGCCGTCGTCACTTCGTGTCCCGCCTGCTCCAGGATTGCGCGCTTCAGCGTTACCATGTCCGGCTCATCGTCGATGCACAGAATTCGCGCCATGAAGTCCTTGCCATCCGCCCTGGGCGGTGTGGCCGCCTTGCGGGCATTCGAGTTCCAGCAATTGTCCGCAGGCAATGCCGGTTTGTCAAATCGCAGATTTCGCCTCACAGTTTGCGCGCAATCGATTTCGCCTGCGTAAACAGCAACAGGTAGTCCGGACCGCCCGCTTTGGAATCCGTGCCCGACATGTTAAAGCCGCCAAAGGGGTGCGCGCCCACCATCGCCCCGGTGCACTTGCGGTTGATGTAAAGGTTGCCAACGTGGAACTCATGCCGCGCCAACTCAATCCGCTCTTCCGACTGCGTGTACACCGACCCGGTCAGTCCAAATTCGGTATCGTTGGCAATGCGCAATCCTTCGTAGAAATCCTTGCAGCGAATCACCGCCAGCACCGGCCCGAACACTTCCTTCTGCTCCAGGGTGTCGCCCGGCTTCACCTCGGAGATAATCGTGGGCTCGACCAAATAGCCCTCCTTGCCTGCCACCGCGTGCCCGCCCGTAATCAACCGCCCGCCTTCGTCGATCGCCTTATCGATGAAGCCGAGAATCGAATTTCTCGCCGCCTCATTGATCACCGGACCCAGGTTCGGGTTGTCCTCCGCCGCGCCCACCGTCAGCTTCTCCGCCCGGTCCTTCAGCCGTTCCACAAACTTGTCGTACACCCGCTCATCCACAATCGCGCGTGAGCATGCTGAGCACTTCTGCCCGCTGAAGCCAAAAGCCGAAGCGATCACGCCCGTCACCGCCGCGTCCAGATCCGAGTCGGCATCCACCAGAATCGAGTCCTTGCCGCCCATCTCCAGAATCGTGCGCTTGATCCAGATCTGTTCCGGCTGCGCCTTCGCCGCCAGTTCGTGAATGTGCAGTCCCACTTCTTTCGATCCCGTAAAGGCGATAAACCGCGTCTTCGGATGCTTCACCAATTCGTTGCCAAAACTGCTCCCGCAGCCGGTGACAAAGTTCACAACTCCATCGGGAATCCCGCATTCCTCCAGAACCTGGAAGAACTTTGCCGCAATCGCCATCGCATCGCCACTCGGCTTCAGGACCACGGTGTTGCCGCTCACAATCGCCGCCATGGTCATTCCCGCCATGATCGCCGAAGGAAAATTCCACGGCGGAATCACCGCTCCCACGCCCAGCGGAATGTAGCGCAGGTCGTCGCGCTCGCCGGGCAATTGGATCGGCGGTTCGGCCTTGTCCAGGCGCAGCGCCTCGCGCGCGTAGAACTCCGCAAAGTCAATCGTCTCGGCCACGTCCGCGTCGGCCTCGGCCCAGTTCTTGCCCACTTCAAACACCATCCACGCCGCCCACTCAAACTTGCGCTCGCGCAGCGTGTGCGCCACCCGGAACAGCAACCCCGCGCGATCGGCCACCGCGCTGCGTCTCCAGCTCTCGAACGCCTTCAGCGCTGCATCCACGGCCGCCGGAACTTCGTTCGCCGTCCGCCTTCTGAAACGTGCCTACCACCTGCTCCGGATGCGAAGGATTGATCGACTGCAGCTTCGCCTCCGTCCGTCACCCGATGGCCGCCGATCACGTTGTCATACTCCCGGCCAAGTTGCCGCCGCACCTTGTCCAGCGCTTCGCGCATCGCCCGCGCATTCTCCGCGCCGCGTAAAGTCCACAAGAGGTTCATTCCTGAATGCCGTCAACGCCGAACTCTCCACGGTAGTCGCTGCCACACTGTTCTCTACGGTCGCCATAACGTCCTCTCAAAATTCCATTCCGCCTGAACCATCTCCGAGCGGCTCGATCCGATCAGCGCCGGAGCGGGCTGCCGGACAGATGATTCTAGCACCTCAATGGGGGCCAGGCTGGCTCGCCCCGGTCGAGCGCGGAGCCATCTCCCCAATCCCCCAAACGCTCTCTTCCGGTCCCGCGGCAGGCAGCCGTCAAGCATGAAATATGCGTCCTAAAGACTATGCAATCCGATTCCGGCGTCAGCGAATCTACACCCCCGAACCAGACCGACTCCAGATGAATCCGGTCAGCCTACTCGCCCTGGTCCAATGGCGGAGCGTCTGGGCTGGTTCTTTCTCGCTAGGCTAGTGCAAATGGTCCGCCACTCAATCAGTACGCTTCAACCCAAACCTAGGAGTATCTATGGCCACCATCAGCTGCATCGCATCTTGACAAATCCGCCTTGAACTTCGTTGAGCGCACCCACAAACTGTTGATCAACGGACAAATGGGTGGGAGCCGCATCCGGCATGACCTTTCCCACTTACAACCCAGCCACCGGGAGGTGCTTTCGCACGTAGCCGAGGGCGACAAAGCCGACGTGGATGCCGCCGTCCGGGCCGCGCGCGAAGCCTTTGACCACGGTCCCTGGCGCAAGCTTACAGCCTCCGAACGCGGACGCATGATCTGGAAGCTGGCGGACCTGCTGGAACAGCACACCGAAGAATTCGCAACCCTTGAAAGCCTGGACAACGGTAAGCCGCTCGCCGTCGCGCGCGCCGCCGATGTTCCCCTGGCGGTCGATCTGCTGCGCTACATGGCCGGCTGGACAACGAAGATCGAGGGCAACACCATTCCGATCTCGGTCCCCTACACTCCCGGCGCCCGCTACCACGCCTTTACATTGCGCGAGCCTGTCGGCGTGGTCGCCCAGGTCATTCCCTGGAACTTCCCCCTGCTGATGGCTGCCTGGAAGATCGGCCCGGCACTGGCGGCTGGCTGCACCATCATTCTCAAGCCCGCCGAGCAAACTCCTCTCACCGCCATCCGCCTGGGCGAATTGATCCAGGAAGCGGGCTTCCCCGAGGGCGTGGTCAATATCGTGACCGGCTTCGGCGAGACTGCCGGCGCCGCCCTGGCCGCCCATCCCGATGTCGACAAGATTGCTTTCACCGGCTCCACGGAAGTCGGCAAGCTGATCGTTCATGCAGCCACCGGCAATCTGAAGAAGGTGACCCTGGAACTGGGTGGCAAATCCCCCAACGTGATCATGAGAGATGCCGATCTGGACGTCGCGATTCCCGGCGCCGCCAGCGCGATCTTCTTCAACCACGGCCAGTGCTGCTGCGCCGGTTCGCGCCTGTACGTGCACAAGTCGCATCTTTGACAAGGTGGTCGAGGGCATCTCGGATGAGGCGAAGAAGATCTGCGTCGGTCCGGGCTGGGAGCCTGGTACGCAGCTCGGCCCGCTCGTCTCCGAAGAGCAGTTGCGCCGCGTCAAAGGCTACATCGACGCTGGATTGGTGGAGGGAGCCTGCGCCAGCACCGGAGGGAAGCAGATCGGCGACAATGGCTATTTTGTCGAACCCACGGTGCTGATCAACACCCACAAGGACATGAAAGTCGTTCGTGAAGAAATCTTCGGCCCCGTGGTGGCCGCCATGCAGTATGACACCCTGGAGGAAGTGGTCGAATTGTCCAACGAATCCAGCCTACGGCCTGGCTGCCGGCATCTGGACCAACAATCTGGCCAAGGCGCACCAACTGGCTGCGGCCATGCGCGCGGGCACGGTCTGGGTGAACTGCTACAACATCTTTGACGCGGCGCTGCCTTTCGGCGGATACAAGGAGAGCGGCTGGGGTCGCGAGATGGGCCACAACGCAATCGATGCCTACACGGAAACCAAGTCCGTGTGCATGAAGGTTGCCTAATCAGTCCCATGAAAGGCGAGCAAGGGATGAGCATGCGCCTCGCCCCTTGCTCGCAATCTTTTGCGGTCTTGCCCGCTAATTACCTCACGCGATCCACTTCCTTGAGCCGCGCCGCCTTGCCGCGCAGGGCGCGCAGGTAGTACAGCTTGGCCCGGCGGACCTTCGCCGAGCGCACCACTTCCAGCTTGTCGATGATCCGGCTGCCCAGCGGGAAAATACGTTCCACGCCCTGCCCAAAGCTCATCTTGCGCACGGTGAAACTCGGCTGCTGCCCGTTGGCCTTCTTGATCACGATGCCTTCAAAGATCTGGACGCGCTCTTTGTCGCCTTCCTTGATCTTTACGTGAACCCTCAAAGTGTCGCCCACCGCGAAGCTCGGCAGGTCCGTGCGCTGCGCTTTCGCAAGCAACCGGGTAATAATGGGAGATGACGACATTGCGATTTCCTCTTCTCTTCTCGGATGCCTGGGCCAGCAGCCCCGGTCGATCCCGTAATCTTCTTAGTTTTCTTCAGCTCCGCGCCTAATCTCGCGGAGTAGTGCCTTGTCCTCTGCGCTCAGGACCACCTTCTGCAAAAGGTCCGGGCGATTGCGCAGCGTTTTTTCCAGGGCGCGGCGGCGGCGCCAGCGCCGGATCTCTTCGTGGTTCCCGTTCATCAGCACTTCCGGAACCGCCATCCCGCGAAACTCCGCGGGCCGCGTGTAGTGAGGAGAATCCAGCAGCCCCCCGGTTGCCACCGTCGAATCCGGCTCCAACCTTCCGCGCTCGTCCCGTCTCGCCTCTGCCTCCACGCCGCTAAAGCTTTCCGTTCTGGCTGAAGCATCGTTGCCCAGCGCCCCGGGCAGCAAACGTGTCACCGAGTCCACGATCAACGCGGCCCCAAGCTCTCCGCCGCTCATCACAAAGTCACCCACCGATACCTCGCGATCCGCCAGGTACTCGGTCACTCGCTCATCCACGCCCTCGTAGCGCCCGCACAGGAAGGTGATCCGCTCCAGTCCGGCCAGCTCCTGCGCCATCGCCTGGGTAAAGATATTTCCCGACGCCGATAGAAGCACGACCGATTCCCTGGCTTCCCCGCTCACTCGCTCCGCTCTGGGACGAACCCCCAGCCGCTCCACACACTCAAACAGCGGATCGGGTTTCAGCAACATTCCCTCGCCGCCGCCAAATGGACGGTCGTCCACGGTTCGGTGCCGGTCCTGGGTAAACGCCCGCAGGTCGTGGATTCCAATTTCAATGAGCCCGGCGTTGCGCGCCCTGCGCACGATGCCGTATTCCAGCGGTCCAGTGAAAAAGTCCGGAAAGATGGTGACAATCTCAAACCGCACTGGCTGCCCTCTGGCGACCGCCGTTTTCTAACGCTTCGCCGTCCGCTGCCGGTCAAGCTTCCGGGCGCCCAGCGGAGCGTCCAGTTCCAGCATCCCTTCCGGCAGTTGCATCTCGATCCGCTTCCCCTTCAAGTCGAGCTTCGTTGTAAAGCTCTCCACAAAGGGAATCATGAACTCTCTGCCGCCGTCATGCGCCTCTGCCCGGAGCGGCGGTGTTGGCTGCGTATCCGCCACGCGAGCATTGCTTCTTACGATCAGCAGCGGGGCGGTTCCCGCCCCAAAATCTACATCCACAACCGTGCCAATTTCCCGCTCCGCCTGGCCGGTTTCCACCACCAGGCAGCCCAACAACTCGCTGACGTAGAACGTACCCGCTTCCAGCTCGGCGCGCTCTTCAACGGGGATCTGAATCTCGGACCCCAGCAAGCTTTCCGCCGCCTCAATCGAATCCACGCCCGCAAACTTCAGCACCATGCCGCCCTTGTGAGGCCAATATTCATCCAGGTGCAGTTTAAGGCGTTGGCCGCTGGATTCCCGCCATGCGTACAACGTTCGCCTTTGCTCAAATCGTTCGGGAAAGTCCGTGTGCAACTCCGCCGCAACTTCTCCCACGCGGCCTTGCACCTTCACCACCCGCGCAATTGTGACAAACCCGGCGTTATCGGCATCTTCCCGCATCCCGCCGGCTTACTCCACGATTTCCAGCGAGCAGCGCTGCCCGTTCTTATCCGCCGCGGCCGAAAGAATCGTGCGCAGTGCCCTGGCAGTGCGACCCGAGCGGCCAATCACCCGGCCCAGGTCATCTTCTGCAACCTCCAGTTCCAGCTTCACGTACTCGCTGTCGCCAGAGGCCACAACCACCACTTCCTCGGGAAAATCCACTAGAGCCTGGGCCAACTCTTTTGCAAGTCCAGTCAGATTGGCAACCATGGATGTCTGCTCCTCGTCTACGCTATCGGCTCAGTCGCAGCCGGTTCGGCAGCCACATCGGCCGCAGCCTCCGCCGTCGCCGGTTCAGCCGCAGCCACTGGTTCAGCCGCCACCGGTTCAGCCGTCACAACCGGTTCCACAACAGCAACCGGAGCCGCAACCACCGGCGCAGCCGGCGCCGTGGCAACCACCGGAGCCAGAATGCCCAACGCAGCGTTTTTGTAAAGCCGCGCCAGAGTCGGCGAGAACTGTGCGCCCTGGGCAAGCCAGTACTCGATGCGATCCTTCTTCAAATCCACCGTGGCAGGGTTGGTGCGCGGATTGTAGAGACCCACAACTTCAATCGAACGGCCGTCGCGCGCGCGGTCCTTCTCGATGACAACAATACGATACACAGGTTGCTTGCGCGCCCCACGGCGCGAAAGTCGAATCATCAGCACAGGCTTTTTTCCTCTCTTCGTTTCACTCCAGCGCTCGACATCCCCGCAGACTTTTTCTCCGGAGACCGGAAATCGCAACCGGTCAAGCCGGCTTCCGCCAGCCAGACCCGCCATGATTCGAACGCTGGTTGCCCGCCGCGCTTTTCGCGCAATCGGCGGATCGACATCCGCCACGGACTCTACCACAAAGGAATCGCCAGGCACCCGTCCCAGGAACAACCGGACACGCGCCCGCCATACAATCGCAGCAGCTTTCATTATCGCGGAACTACGCCACACTGGCAAGTCAGGCGCCAATCTTGCCTCGCATCCCGCCCGTTTCAGACGGAGTATGGGCGATGCGCCCTGCCCTCGCCATCGCTGGCTGCCCCATGTTCCTTGCCTCTAACCTGTTACTCCGCGCCCGGCACCGGCGCCGGCAGCGTCGTCACCTTGGGCCGGATGATGTCGCCGAGCAGGTCTGGTTTGCTCTCGTCGCGCACCAGGTGCGGGTTCCGGGGCCCGTCAAAGTAGGGGAGTGAAACCGTCCGGTAGTACTCGGTGTTTTCCACCAGCAACTGGATCGGCTGCTGCGAACTCTGCGCCTCGCGCAGCGCCGCCGCAAGAAACTCCTGGCGAATACTTTCGCCCGTTCACGGCGATGATTTTCATCCCCGGCCCAATGCCATTCCTGGCCGCGATTCCGTCCTCAATGGCGTCGTCCACCACTCCGTCCTTGCTGAGCAGCAGCCCCACCGACGCGCTCGTGTCATAGCCGCGCCCCTCCTGCTCGCGCAGCTTGGCGATCAGGTTCGGCTGATCGTTGTAGACCAGCATCCAGCCGCTGTTGGCAATGCCTCCCAGCGGGGCATGTTCGGCCACCTTCAGCACCCGGTCGGTGAGGAAGCCGCGCCAGTCATAGGGTTGCACCTGGTTCAGCGTATTCACCACGTCGTCGAAGGTATAGGTCTTCACCTCCGGCGGCGTGTTCAGACCGCCCAGGAACAGGTGGGCAAAGTCGTCCATCGATTTCTTGCCGCCGCTGCTTCTGGCGAATGATGGTGTCCGCCTCCAGCCAGATCAGCGCGCCCTCGTCGTAGTAGTCCACGCCGCGGCGATAGTTGCTGAAAGCGTCCGGAGCCTCATACAGCATTTGCGCCGCCGTCGCCGTATCTTCCAGCGGGCGCCACTTGCGTCCGGGACGGTGCGAGTACGTCATGGCGAGTTCGGCGCAAATGTTCGCGCCATTGCTCCGGAGTTTGCAGTCCGCTGCGCCCGGTCAGCACGTAGCCAAAGTATTCGGTCAGCCCCTCGTAAACCCACAGCAGGTTTCCTTCCATGGGCGCCTGGTATTGCGGCGTCGCCAGTCCGGCCGGACGGCGGTACTTACCGTTCCATGAGTGCGTGTATTCGTGCGGCAGCAGCGATGCGCCCAGCGTCCACTGCGCGGGATCGGTCAGGTAACCCTCGCCCACGCGGCTGTCGTTGGACTCGTGATGCTCCAATCCAAAGTGCGCAACGTGATCGCTGAGCGTGAGCAGGAAGTGATACTCGCGATAGTGCCGCGCCCCGTACAGCGCGCCCGCCTCGGCCACCAGGTTGTCAAAGGCCTTGATCTGCTGCGGCAGCATCTGCCAGGGCGGCCGCGTCGTCGGCCACAATATCCAGCTCGTGCGCCGGAAGCTGGCCCGCCTGCAGCGGAATCTTCTTCAGGTACTGCCCCATCAGCACCGGCGAATCCACCAGCGTGGTCAGCGATGCCAAGGCAAAGTCGGCCGAGCCCGCGGCGCTGGAGGAATGCGGCAGCGCGCTTCCCCACTGCCAGTTGGCCGGCAACTTGCAGGCTGGCCTTCACCCCAATCTCATCCGAGCCGTACCCCTTGGGATAGAGAACCAGCCAGTTCCAGGAGAGCACGGCAAGCTTCTCGGTGGCCGAGGAACCGGCGCTGAAGCCGCCCGGCGTCTCAACCGGGCTCAGGTAATCCAGCGTGGCTTCAATCGAGCTCACGCCCTGCGGCACCTCCACGTGGAAGGCGTACATATCCACCGGGTCGCGGTGCCAGCGAGCACATGGCCATTGGCACGGAAATAGATTCCGGCCGTGTCCACCAGCGGGCCGGTGGGGCCGTGTTCCCCCGGAATCCATTTCGGGTAGAGAAGCACGAAGTCTCCGGGCGTCGCCGGAATCGTCAGCCTGGCGTGAAAGACCTTGCGCGGCGCCTCGGTGGCATCGACGGCCAGGGTTTCCACCAGCGGCAAAGCCCGAGGTCTTGATCGAACTGCTCAGGGCCGGGCCACTCTGCGAGAACGCGGAAGCCGATCCCAGGAGCAACCACCAGCCATGCACGAAAGCAAATGTCGCATTGCAACTCCTGAAGGAGAATTTCGGCTCGCGGAAAATACATCCGCGAAGTGCTGAGCACACCGCCAGGGCGCGGATCCGTGAATCAGCCGGGGACGTCCTCGCGGCTGCAAGTTTCCGAGTGTAACAGACGGGCCCAGTCGCCGCTGCCACGCACCCGGCTCCCGCTTTGCTATCATTCCCCTGTGCGGCACGGAGCAAATGGCGGGCGCTTTATCACCTTCGAAGGGCTGGACGGCTGCGGCAAAAGCACCCACCTCGAAAAGCTCGCCGGCTTTCTGCGCGAGCAGGGCTTCGAGGTGCTGACCACGCGCGAGCCCGGAGGCACCGAGATCGGCGAGCGGGTTCGCGGCATTCTGCTCGACTCGCGCACCCGCGGGCTGGCTCCGCTGGCGGAACTGGCCTTGATGTTCGCCTCGCGCGCGCAGCAGATCTCAGAGGTCGATCTTGCCGGCCATCAATCGCGGCGCCTGGGTGCTGTGCGATCGCTTCACGGATTCCTCCGAGGCCTACCAGGGCGCCGGCAGACAGCTTGGCGTCGATGCCGTGCTCACCCTGCATCGCGTCATCTGCCTGGGCCTCCAACCGGAGCTCACCCTGCTGCTGGACAATGACGTGGCTGCCAGCGTGGCGCGGGCGCGCCGCCGCAATCTGGCCGCCCGACGACGAGCTCGACGAGAACCGCTTCGAGCAGGAGAACCGAGTCTTTTTCGAGCGTGTGCACCAGCAATTCCTGGCAATTGCCCATCGCGAACCCGAGCGCGTGGTCTTGATCGACGCGCGCCGCCGCGTGGAAGAGGTTCATAACGACGTGGTGGCCGCAGTGCGCGAGCGGTTGCTGGCCAGGCAGGGCTAGGCATGGGATTCGATCAGTTCCGCGGCAATGCCCCAACGGTGGGACGCCTGCGCGAGATGATCGCCCGCGACCACCTGCCCCACGCCATCATTCTCACCGGGCCGCGCGGCGCCGGAAAATTCACCCTGGCGCAGATGGTGGCAAAGGCGGTGAATTGCCTCCAGCGCCCCCTCGCCGCCGATGGCCTGCCCGACTTCTGCGGCGTCTGCCGCAACTGCGAGCGCATCGCGCAGGCCGACGCGCTCGACCAGCGCTTCGCCGAAGCCGTGGAGACCCGGGAGAATCTGCGCGAGAGCGACAAGCGCGACACCCGCATCTTCGTGCAGACCCATCCCGAAGTCCTGGTGATCCCTCCCGATCCGCCGCAGATGCTTGTCAAAGTGGACCAGGTGCGCCACGTGATCGGCGAAATGTATTACCGCCCTGCGGAAGGACGCCAGAAGTTCTACATCTTCTCCGAATCGAACTTCATGAAGGAGGCGGCCAACGCGCTGCTCAAAGTCCTGGAGGAACCGCCCGAGTTTGCCACCCTCTTTCTGCTGGCGGAAAATTCCAATGCCCTGCTGCCAACCATTCGCTCCCGCTGCATTACCCTCCGCCTTGCGCCCTTGACTGCCGGGGAGATCGCCGAGGATTTGGCCCTGCGCACGGAATGGACGGCGGCGCAGAAAAAACTGGTGGCGCGGCTATCCGCGGGCGCCGTCGGCCGCGCCCGCGGCTTCGATCTCAACGCATACCTGGCGGCGCGCAAGGACGCCCTGCTTCTGTTGACCTCCGCTTTGGGCGAAACTGACCACTCCGCGCTTTTCCGCGCCACCGAAGCCTACCGCGCCGGCGGCGAGGGCAAAAGCAAAACCGACTTGCTGATCTCCGTCCTGCACTCCATCCTCGAAGACCTGCTGTTTCTCCAGGCAGGCTCAGTCGAGTTGCTGCGGAACCAGGATTTCCAGGCGGAGCTGGCGGGCATTGCCAGCCAAGTCAGTTTTAGCTGGATCGTGCGCGCCAGCGACGGCCTGGGGGATGTGCAGAATGGCATGCGGCGCAATCTCCTGCGCTCGCTCTCGCTGGACGGCTACTCCAGCTCGCTGGAAACCTAGCCCCTCGCGGAATGCTCTGATATATGCGCCAAACGCCCGGGATTGGGAAAGTGCGAACTTCAGTCACCCCAGATTGACTCAGACTTTTGTTGTTTTTTTCCCCGCGCGTGTGGTACGGTTTAGCCACGAATCACTGAAACTATCCTCCAGGAAATCCGGTCCCGCACTTTATCCCGTGCGTGCGCTTTTTTGTTCCGAGCGGAGGAGTCTCAGCGTGCATCGCGCAACGACTTTTTGATATCCCCCTGGGGAAGGAATCGTATGAGAAACGGAGTTGAGCCGGCCGCCGCGCTACGGACACCCGAACTGGAGAGCTTTGGCAACCGAAAATTGATCCGGCCTTCCCTGAATCGCGACCAGGCTCGCGCCGCCGAGCCCGCTCCCGAAACCCGCGAACGAACTGCGGAACGAACCCCGCGCGCGCCTGAACGCAGTTCCGGGGCGTCCGCCAAGAAGGCTGCGCCCGCGGAACAGACGCACGCGGAAAATTTCTATTATCAGAAGCAGATGCAGAGCAAGACGGCGATGGTTGTGGTAACCCGCGACGGCGAGGAACTGCACGGCGTCATCGAGTGGTACGACAAAAACTGCATCAAGCTCAATCGCGGCAGCGGTCAATCCAACCTGATGATTTACAAAGCCAGCATTCGATACATGTTCAAGGAAGCCGAGGCCACAAAGTAAACGGCCGCGCGCGGCCTCTGAAGCCCGCCCCGGCGCGGGCTTTTCTATTTGGCAGCCTTGCGCAGCCGGTCCCGTATGGCCAGTCCGATCCCATCCGCCGGCGGCAGCGGACAAACGATGACCTCGACCCCCAGGTCATCCAGTGCGCGCATCTGCAAATACAGGTCGCGGGCCAGCAACTCCGGCTCGCTCCAGCTTCCCCAGGGCAGCACTTTCACGGCCTCGCCCGTCGCGGTCCATCCCCGTGGCAGCAGCACTCCCACCCGGTGGCGCCCGGCCTCGCGCCCGAGCACCCGCCTGAGTTCGCCTTCGCTTTCCACCAGGATGATGCGGGCGCGCGGCGCATAGTGACGGATTCCGAGGCCGGGAGATTCCAGCGCCTCGGGCGCCACGCCGGCGGGACGATTGCGCTCGGCCACCACAACATCGCCCAGCACCTGGCAAATCTGCTCCGCGGTGACTCCGCCGGGGCGATAGATCGTGGCCGGATCGGTGCTGGGATCAATCACCGTGGACTCGACTCCAACCGCGCACGGGCCTCCGTCCAGAATGGCGTCGATGCGGCCATCCAGGTCGGCCAGAACATGCTCTGCGGTGGTGGGACTTGTGTGTCCGAATCGATTCGCGCTGGGCGCGGCAACTGGCACTCCCGCGGCTGCGATCAGCGCCCGCGCCACGGCATGCGAGGGCAGCCGCAGCCCTACTTTTTCGCGCCCAGCCGTGCAGAGGTCCGGAATCCCGGCGGCGCGCGGCAACAACATCGTCAGCGGGCCAGGCCAGAAGGCTCCTGCCAGCCGTTCGGCAGCCACCGGCCATGCCAGGGTCAGCCCGCGGGCGCTGGCCACATCGGCCACGTGTACGATGACCGGATCCCAGTGCGGACGCCTCTTGGCGGCAAAAATCTTTTCCACCGCGCCGTCGTCCAGAGCGTTGGCGCCCAATCCGTAAACCGTCTCCGTGGGAAACGCCACCAGCCCGCCGGCGCGAAGAATCCGCGCGGCTTCCAGCAGGGCAGGATCCCGCTCCAGCACGGCAGCAGTCAGGCGAAGGCGCAGTGTTTTCATCCCCGCCTACAGCTTGGGCAGCACGATGCCGGTCTGGTTCTGGTATTTGCCGCCCTTATCCTTGTAGCTTACCTCGCAGGGTTCGTCTCCCTGAAAGAACAGAATCTGGCAGAGACCTTCGTTGGCGTAAATCTTTGCGGGCAGCGGCGTAGCTATTGCTGATTTCGAGGGTGACAAAGCCCTCCCATTCCGGTTCGAACGGGGTGACGTTGACCAGAATTCCGCAGCGCGCGTAGGTGGACTTGCCCACGCAGATGGTCAACACGTCGCGCGGAATCTTGAAATATTCCACCGAACGCGCCAGGGCAAAGGAGTTCGGCGGGACCATGATGCTGTCGGCGCGAATGGTGACAAAGGAGCGCTCGTCAAATTTCTTGGGGTCCACAATCGCCGAGTTCACGTTGGTGAAAATCTTGAACTCGTCGGCCACCCGCAGGTCATAGCCGTAGGATGAAAGCCCATAGCTGATGACGCCGTCCCGCACCTGCTTCTCGCAGAACGGGCTGATCATGTCCTGTGTTTGCGCCATCTCCCGGATCCAGCGATCGTTCTTTATCGCCATTTCGCCTCAGATTCCTCGCTTCCTCTTATAGCTTTTTCGCCTGCACATAGCCAAGCGCCTTACCCATCATGGAACCGGCAAACTCCCGAAATGCCAATTCCGCCGCGGGTTCGCGATAAAACCCGGACGGTCCCCGCGCATGGTCCGTTACCAGAAAGCAGGCGGCATCATACAACCCCTCTTGTTTCACCTTTTCGCAAAACAACTCCATTCGTCTCAGATACGGCACGGAAACCTTCACCGGCTTCCTGCCTTCCCGCGACGCCTTGCCATAACTCACGTCCCTGAACTCCTTGCGTATCGCGAAATGCCGCTCCGGAATCGCGATGGGTGAGGACGATGCCTTTTCGTCGCGGATCATCATCAGGTATCCGAGCCACGGACGCTGTGATTTTCCATAGGTCCGTTTCTGATAGGCCTTCCAAAGCTCGACTGCACTGCCTAAGGCCTCTTCGACGCGGTTGTTGGAATTATTTCCGAACGACGTTGGAAGAGATTTCAACTCTAGCGCTATCAGCAAGTTCCCTTCGACAACCACTACGAGGTCCCAGTCTTTCGTCGGCCGGTAGAACCCCGGCAGACTCGTGCTCCGGCCGCAATGCATGTTGGAGCGGTCGATGCCGCAATGATCGAGCAAGTCTTTGAGGAGTTCGGCAAACGCGTCCATCTGTTTGCCCCCGGTAACCTTGGAGCGGTCGCCGTAATCCTTTTGACCCGAATCGGCGCCTTGATTTGTGCCTTGGCTCTCCAGCACCGCCCAGTACGAGCAAACGGCTCCCGCCAGCCGGGAATCAAGATGAAAATCCTCAGTCTGCTCTGAACTCATGCGTCCTAACCTCGGTGGTCAACCGGGAGTGCTGGGAATCGAATCTCTTGGCGCTCGAATCGAAATAATGCGGGTCTATTTCAAATCCGATGCTGCTCCGTCCCCAGCGGGCTGCCGAGATATTTGTGGTTGCAGTTCCCATAAAGGGGTCTAGCACGGTGTCGCCGACGAAGCTGAACATGCGTATCAGCCTCTCCGCGAGCTCTTCCGGGTACGGCGCGGGATGTTCACGTGTAGAGGCTCCCGTGAGCCCCGTCCAGATTTGCTGGAACCATTGCTGATAATTCTCGACTGAGATCACGCTGAGGATGCGAGTGGCAAGGGAAGGACTACGGTATCCGCCCGGCTTGCGCTGCATCAGGATGAACTCGATATCATTCTTGATGACCGAGTTCGGCTCGAACGGCTTGCCAAGAAATCCGCCCGAGTTCCTATCCGCCTCATAATTCGCATTCGCTATTTTGTGCCAGATGATCGGTGCAAGGTTATCGAATCCAAGCAATCGGCAGCGTTCCTGGATGGAGGAGTGCAACGGGACAACCGTATGGCGGCCATTGTTCTTCCGGCGTGACAGGCACACATCTCCCACAACACAAACCACTCTTCCACCAGGAACCAGGACTCGCCAGCAATGCTTCCAGACCTGGTCCAGGGCGTCGAGAAAAGCATCGTAACCTTCGATGTGTCCTAACTGCCCCTCCGTGTCCCGATATTTCTTGAGGCTCCAGTAGGGCGGCGAGGTAAGAACCAGGTGCACACTCGAATCTGGAATCACATCCATTCGGCGCGAGTCGCCCAGGTAAAGGTCGTGCGCGGTGGGCATCTGGTGCACCGCCGTCTCAATCTGCCTTATCAGTTCCGGGTCTTTTGCGATCCTCGGCAGAGCAGTCTGCGAATCACCGATCAAACGCAGAACATCGGGCACCAGGCCCTCGGCGAGAGTGGACGCATTCGGAATTGCAAGGGGCTGGATCATCTAGGGCCATCTTAACATTCGCCATTCCGCCCAGCGAACCAGCCGGGCTGCCATCGCGCCGCGGTCATGCCGTTTCCGCCATCGCCTCGGCCGGGCCAGCGCGCAGACGTTGACAACGCCCGCGTCATTTTCTAGCATCAGTGGGTAAGCCCTTGATTTTCAATCTGAAGCGCCGGAGCCGATCCCTTGATCAAACTCGACATCATCAACGAAGTGGTAAACCGCACCGGGGTCACCAAGACCAAGGCCGAGCGCGCCGTGGAGACCGTCTTCGAGAGCATGAAGAACGCGCTTGCCGAGGGCGACCGCATCGAGTTGCGCGGCTTTGGCGTCTTCAACGTGCGTCCGCGTAAAACCGGAATCGGCCGCAATCCGCGCACCGGCGCCGAGGTCAACATTCCTCCCGGCAAAGCCGTTCGCTTCAAGCCTGGCAAAGAACTCCAGTCCATCGATTAGTCCCGTGGAGCCGGGCCGCTGCTCCGGCTCCGCCTGGTCTCCGCGAGCGTCTCCCCGATGTCTGACTCCATCTCCAACTTTGTGCCCGAGGATGCCCCGGCTCTCCCACGCGAGTACGTTCCCCGGGTTCGCTACGGCTTGCCGCTGGTGATGTTGCTGTCCACCTTCTGCACCACCGTCCTGGTGGGCTCGCGCCTGCAGTTCAACTTCAATCATCACCTGGAGGCCTTTGCCTCCGGCAACGAACTGTTGCCGCTGTTTCCGGTGCAGTGGCTGTGGCAGAGTCCGCGCCTGCTTCTGCTCGGCATTCCCTTTTCGCTCGCCATCATGGGCATTCTGCTGGCGCACGAGATGGGACACTACTATTTCTGCCGGCGCTACCGGGTGCGCGCAACTCTGCCTTTCTTCATCCCCGCTCCCACCCTGATTGGAACCCTCGGAGCCTTTATTCGAATCGGCGGCTTCATCCGGTCGCGCAAGGCGCTGTTTGATATCGGCATCGCCGGTCCGATCGCGGGTTTCGTCGTGGCCGTACCCACCATGCTCGCCGGGCTGGCCATGTCCCGTCCCGTCGCGGGCGCCTCAGACTCGGACCTGCAGTTCGGCTTTCCCATGATCTTTCAACTGGGTCATGCTTTCCTGCACCCAGGCGGACCCGCGCTGGCGCACTACTACCTGCATCCGGTGGCGCTGGCGGGTTGGGCTGGAATGCTGGCAACCGCGCTCAATCTGCTTCCCGGCGGACAGCTCGATGGCGGCCATCTGGTCTTTGCCGTCTCCCCCAGGCTGCACCGCTTTGTCTCCTGGGCCCTGGTCGGGGCACTGGTCACGATGGCTTGGTATTGCTGGGTAGGATGGATGGTCTGGGCCATTCTGCTGGCGCTCAGCGGACTGCAGCGGCCCAGCGTGCCGCGTTGGCCAGGCGTGGGACGCGGCCGCCATTGGATGGCCCTGCTCGCCCTGGCCATGCTGCTGCTTACCTTTACCCCCGCGCCGGTGGCCAACGACACCTTCCCGCAGGTGGCGCACATGATCAAGTACGGCAGCCGGTAGCAATCGGAAACTAGAACCTGCTGCGCATATGAATTTCGGCGCCGCCGCGTTTGAAGCGCACCTCGTCCATCAGATGATTGATGAGATAGATGCCGCGGCCATGGTTTTCATACAGGTGCTCGCCCTCGGTCGGGTCGGGAAGTCCCTTGGCGTTGAATCCCGGGCCCGGATCGCTGACCACGATCAGCACGCTGTGGTCGTCCTCGAACACCACCGAGCACTGCACGAACTTTGTGGGATCGCCCAGGCAGCCATGCTTGATGGCGTTGGCCAGCGCCTCGCGTAACGCGGTTTCAATCTCCAACTCCTTGGCGGCGGCCTGCTTGCGTACCGCCGTCATCACGGCATCCACCAGCGGCGAAATGGCGGAGGCCAGCGCTGGAATCGTTACCTCCATTTTGAGCATGAAGCTGCCTGGGCGCGTAGCCGGCGCGGCGATGCGGTGCGGGTTGCATTGGGTGTACGCGGCTTGATCGGCAAGTCAGCTCCAGATCAGTTTTGGTATTGTCTCAGGCAACAGCAGTTTTGGCTAGTCGCGCGGGACCCCGTGAGTACAATGCACAGCCGGGATCAGTCCACACACCTACGCCAGCGACATCGCATCCACGTCCACAATCATGTTCGCCCGCGGAATCTTTTCCTGCTGCGCCGAGGCCAGCATGGCGCGCAGCACAACGTTCATCCGCTCGCGGCTCGCCGCCTTCAGCACAAAGTGGAAGCGGTAATCCCGTTTCAGCCGCATGATCGGCGCCGGCGCCGGGCCCATCACCCGCACGCCCTCGTGCCGCACCTGCTCAAACCACCGCCCCAGTAGCCCGGAGTAGCGCAGCGCCTCTTCCTGCTTGTCGCTGCGCACCACTACGTTGGCCAGCGATTCGAACGGAGGATAGTGCATCCATCCCCGGAAGCGCAGCTCTTTTTCCGCAAAGCCATGGTAGTCATGGCGGGCGGCGAATTGCACCGCGTAGTGATCCGGAAAGTGTGTCTGCAGCACCACCTTGCCCAGCATCTCGCCTCGTCCGGCGCGGCCCGCCACCTGGGTCAGCAGTTGAAAGGTGCGCTCGGCGGCGCGGAAGTCCGGCAGCCCCAGGGCGTTATCGGCGCCCACCACGCCCACCAGCGTTACCCCATGCACGTCGTGCCCCTTGGCAATCATCTGCGTGCCCACCAGCAGGTCAATGTCGCCTGCCTGGAACTCGCTCAACATGCGCTCAAAGTCGTCGTGCCCGCGCACCGTGTCGCGATCCATGCGGCCAATCCGCGCCCGCGGAAACGCCGCATGCAGCAAATCCTCCAGCTTTTCCGAGCCCGTGCCCATGAACTGAACGTACTCGCTGCCGCACTTCGGACAGAGCCTTGGCACCGCCTGCTGATAACCGCAGTAGTGGCACAGCAGCCGCTGCTGGCGCTTGTGATAGGTCATCGCCACGGCGCAGTCGCGGCACTGGATCGTGTCCCCGCACGAGCGGCACATCACCCAGGCCGAGTAGCCGCGCCGGTTCAGCAGAATCATCGCCTGCTGGCCCCGCTCCAGGCTCGCCGTCGTCTCCTCGATCAGTTTGCGCGAGAGCACGCTCTCCTTGCCCGTCTGCTGGAACTCCGCCCGCATGTCCACCAGTTCCACCTCCGGCAGCGGACGCTCCTGCACCCGGTCGGGCAGCTCGATCAGCGCGTACTTCGCTCCCGGGTGCGCCCCACCCGGCTGTGCGCCGGGGGCGGGCGCCCTGGGGTGGGTGGCGTTGTAATAGCTTTCCAGCGACGGCGTGGCCGAGCCCAGCACCACGGTCGCCTGCAATGCCTTGGCGCGCACCACCGCCACGTCGCGGCCATGGTAGCGCGGCGTCTCCTCCTGCTTGTAGCTGTGGTCCTGCTCCTCATCGACGATAATGAGCGCCAAGTCCTGGACCGGCGCGAAGATGGCCGAACGCGTGCCCACCGCAATGCGAGCTTCGCCGCGGCGGATGCGATGCCACTGCTCGGCCCGTTCCGCATCGTTGAGCGAGCTATGCAGGATGGCAATCTCCTCGCCGAAGACGCTATAGAGATCAGCGGCAACCCCGGGAGTCAGGCCGATCTCGGGCACCAGCAGGATCGAGCCGCGCCCCGCGGCCAGCACCGACTGCATCGCCGCCAGGTACACCGCCGTCTTGCCTGAGCCGGTCACCCCGTGCAACAGGGCGACCTTGAAACGCCGCTCCTCCACGCTGCCGCGAATCTCGCGCAGCGCTTCCTTCTGGCTGGGTGTGAAAAGAAATTCGAGCGTGGTGTGCGGCTTCATCTGCGGCACTGGCTGCTCGGCGACCGCCTCCACAATCTCAACCAGGTCGTGCTTCACCAAGGTTTTCAGCGAACTCGACGAACACTCCGTTTCCCGCAGATCCTCCATGCGCATACGGCCCTGCGCTTCTCGCAGCACTTCCACAATGCGCTGCTGCGCCGGATTCAGCTTATGGGTTTTCCCTCCGTCGGCCGCTTCCCGCAATACCACGAACTTCACCAGCCGCCGCGCGTCCCTCACCCCGGAGAGGTCTTCGCGGACAATCCATTTCTTGCGCTGCAGAGTGCGCAACACCTCCCGCGTCGCGCCGGTGGCCGTGCGCAGCCGCTCCTCGCGCACCAGGTCGCCTTCCGCCAGCTCGTCCAGCACCGCGTATTCATTCTCCTGGCGCTCGGGATCTGCCGCTGCGCGCCCCGCCGAGCCCGCGCCCGCCACGTCGTACAGCGCCTCGGCGCCAAGCTCCGTAATCCGGTAGCCGAAGGCCTGCCGGAACTCGGCCTGCAACGGCAGCATGGTGCGATACACTTCGCCCAGCGGCGCCAGGTAGTACTGCGCGATCCATCGCCCCAGCGCGAGCAGCTCCGGGTCGAGCACGGGAACCGAGTCCAGCACCCGCGCCACCCGCTTGAGTTGGCGTCCCGCGGGAGGCTCGTGGTGAACCCGCGTCACAATCCCGGATAGTTTTTTCTCCGCGCCCCGGCCGAAAGGCACCACCACGCGCCCGCCCACAATCGGCTCCAGATCTCCGGCCTCATAGGTGAAAATCAGGTCCAGCGGAACCGGCAGCGCAACGTCGCAATACAACATCTGCGTTGCCGGCGGCAGCGATTCTTGCGAGGCTTCGGTTTCGGCGGCCATCAAGCTTCTGGATTGCGCTCTGGTTGGCGTTCTGGTTCGCGTTCTGCGTTGCGCCTCGGCAGCGGCATTCCCAGGTACTGCATCACCTTCTGCAGGTCTGCCCACGTTTCTTTCTTCTGCCGAGGGTCGCGCAGCAGGTAGGCCGGATGATAGGTCACCACCAGCTTGGTCGTGAACTCCGGATCGCGCTCCGGCGCGGTGTGCGCCACGATGGGATGAAAATCGTAAATGCGTCCGCGCAGGTTGGCCATCGAGTCCGAGGCGCCCAGCAGAAACTTCGCCGCCGTCGCTCCCAGCGCCACAATGATCTCCGGCCGCACCACGGAAATCTGCCGCATCAGGAAGGGTCCGCAGGTATCGCATTCATCGCGCTCCGGAGCGCGGTTCTGCGGCGGGCGGCATTTCACCACGTTGCCAATGTAGACGTCCTCGCGGCGAATCCCCATGGCGTTGATCATGTTGTTGAGCAGTTGTCCGGCGCGGCCCACAAAGGGCTCGCCCTGCGCGTCTTCGTCCGCCCCCGGACCCTCGCCCACAAACAGGATGCGGGCGTGCGGATCGCCCACCCCAAACACAATGTTGGTGCGTCCCTGGCTCAGTTTGCAGCGGGTGCAATCGCCAATGTCTTCGCGAATCACCCGCAGGGCGGCGGCTTTGTCCGCAAGCGTGCGGGCCAGTTGCTCCCCATCGGCCGCGGTCTCGACCGGCTCCACTGGTTCGGCGCCCGGAGCCTCCGTCACGGCTGCCAGCTCTTCGCGCGCAATCGCCTGCCCAAAGCTCACGCCCTCCGGCACCTCGCGCCGGTAGAGGTCGAAGATTCCCAGTTCGCGATAGTAGAGCAGCGTCGCCGCAACGGCCTTCCTGCTCTGCCCGTCCAGAAATTTTGCCATGCTTATGCGGTCACCTTGGGAGTTTGCGGCCGTGCGCGCAGCTTCACCACGGCATCCAGAATGCGCTCCGCCATTTCCAGTTTGCTCATCTCCGCAATCACCGTCGTCGCATCGGCGGTGATGATCTCGCCCGCATTGCGGTCCGAGCCAAAACCCAGCCCGGGGCGCGAAACGTCATTGAGCACGATCGCATCCAGATGTTTGCGCTCCAGTTTTCCGCGCGCGTTCTCCTCCGCGTTCTCGGTCTCGGCGGCAAAACCAACCAGCAATTGTCCCGGCGCGCGCCGCAAAGCAAGCTCGGCAAGAATGTCCGCCGTGGGCTTCAACTCCAGGGTGAGCCCACCGGCACGCTTGATCTTCTGCCCCGCAACCTCGACCGGCGCAAAGTCCGATACCGCCGCCGTCATAATGGTGATGCTGGCGTGCCTGAAGCGACCAAGCAACGCGTCGCGCATCTCGGCGCTGGTTTCCACCCCCAAAAGTTCCTCCACCGCCGGAGCCGCCAGTGCCGTCGGGCCGCTGACCAGCGTCACCCGCGCGCCGCGCCGCAGGGCGGCTTCGGCCAGGGCATACCCCATCTTCCCACTGGAGCGATTTCCCAGAAACCGCACCGGGTCGATGGGCTCAAACGTAGGTCCGGCGGAAATCAAAACGCGTTCGCCTTTCAGGTCCTCGCGCCGCGCAATCCGCGCCAGTAAAGCCGAGACGATCGCATCGGTCTCCGCCAGCCGCCCTTCGCCGGTCATGCCGCAGGCAAGGCAGCCCTCGCCCGGCTCAATGATGGTTACGCCGCGGGCGCGCAGAATCCGCAGGTTGGCTTGCGTCGCCGGGTGACGCCACATGTTCACGTTCATCGCCGGCGCCACCACCACCGGAGCCGTTGTCGCCAGGTAGAGGGTGGAGAGGAAATCCTCCGCCAGGCCATGGGCAAAGCGGGCCAGCGTCGCCGCCGTCGCCGGCGCTACCAGCAGCGCATCAATTGCCTGCGCCACGCCGATGTGCTCCACCGAGGAATCCAGGGTGGCGTTGGAGTCGCGCTCGGCAAACATCTCCGTGATCACCTTTTCGCCGGTCAGCGCGGCAAAGGTTAGCGGGCGCACAAACTCCTGCGCGGCCCTGGTCATGATGACCTGAACGCCAATGCCGCGCTCCTGCAGGCGGCGCGCAATTTCAGCGGCCTTGTAGGCGGCAATGCCGCCCGTAACTCCTAGTGCGATCTTCATGGCGTCAATCTTTACCCAGGTTTGATGCTTGCGGGCACAGCAATGATCGCGCCCTGCCTCGCAGCGCCATCCGTCCGCATTTCCCCGCGAACGGGGCTCTAAGCCGCGTCCCCGGTTTTCCCGCCCGCCGCCGGAGCTAGACCCAGAGGCTTGGCCGCCCACTTCACCTTTTGGGCCAGCAACTCCTGTGCGGCGATGCGGCACGGCTTCGTGGAATCGGTTGCGACCAGCGGGCTTGCGCCGGACTGCAGTTGGCGGGCGCGGCGGGCGGCCACCAGAATGTAACGGTAATTGCTGTCGAACCCGTTGTAGAGATCCACTTCATCCCCCTGAGAATTACACGGTCGTCCCGCGAAAACTTTCCAGAATGGGGCCCAGGCTGGGACGGACACTCTCCAGCCTGCGTCCTTGCGCCAGCTCTGCGAGCTTTTGCTCGTCGGCTCGCGTCGGTTCACCGCCGGCAGCGCGCGCCCGCTCGGTGAGGATAATCGCCTTCAGCGCGTCAATCGAATCGTCTAAACTGTCGTTCACCAGAATGTAGTCGTATTTCTCGTATTTTTCAATCTCCCGGGTCGCGGTTTCCAGGCGCCGCCGGATCACAGCCTCGTCGGTCATGTGTTCCGCCGAACTGCGCCGCCGCAGCCGTTTCTCCAACTCCTGCTTGGTCGGCGGCAGGATAAAGATGCTGATCGCCTCCGGCAACTTTTCCTGCAACTGCGATGCGCCTTGCACGTCGATATCCAGCAGCAGGTCGTGACCGCGCTTCATCGCATCGTCGAGAAACTTCTTCGCCGTGCCGTAATAGTTTCCAAAAACATCGGCATATTCAAGAAAATCGTCTTGGCCAATCATGCGCTCAAAAACCTGCCGGCTGGTGTAGTAATACTCGCGGCCGTTTTCCTCGCTGCCGCGGGGAGTCCGCGTGGTGTAGGAAACCGAGAATTCGAGACGGTCCACCAGGCGCTTGATCTCGTTCACCAGCGTCGATTTGCCGCTCCCGGAGGGCGCTGAAATGATAAACACCAGGCTCATTCTACGTTTTGCACCTGTTCCCGGGATTTTTCAATATCGCTCTTCAGCGCCAGGCCAAGCTCGGTGATGCGCATCGCGTCTCCGGCCAGCCCGGTGGTCTTCGAGAGCATGGTGTTGGCCTCCCGGCTCATCTCCTGCAACAGGAAGTCAAGCTTTTTCCCAACATCCCCGTCCTCTTCGAGCAGCCCGCGGAAATGCCGGATGTGCGTTTGCAGCCGTACAATCTCTTCCTGCACGTCGCTGCGCTCGGCCAGCATGGCCGCCTCCTGCAGAATGCGATCCGGATCGGCTTTGGCTTCCAGCAGCTCCGTCATGCGCGCGCGAATGCGCTCCAGGTGCGCCTTGAGCACGGTGTCCCGCAGGGTTGCCACCGCGGCGGTATTGCGTTCGAGTTGCTCCATGCGAGACTCCAACTCTCTGCAGGTGTGGTCGCCCTCCAGGCGGCGATTGGTATTCAACAGGTCAATCAGCTCCCCTGCCGCCGCCTCCAGCGCCGCCTGCAACTCGGCCTCTTCCGGCATCTCGCTGGACGCCGAGAGCACGCCATTCAAACGGAAAATCGCGTTCAAGTCAACTTCGCCATGCAGGTCCAACTCGTCCGACAACTGGCGGAACGCTTTCACGTAGCCGGAGACCAGTCCGCGGTCCACGCTGATCCCGGAGGCATCAGCGTACTCCAGCGTGAGGCTCAGTTCCACGTGTCCGCGATGCATTTTTTCCTTGAACAGCTTGCGCAACTGCTGCTCGAACAGATCGGATCTTCCCGGCAGGCGCAGGTGCAGGTCCAGGAAACGGTGGTTCACCGATTTTGCCGTGAACGTGTATGCGGTCTTCCCCTGCTGGCCCTTGATCTGGGCAAAGCCGGTCATGGATCGGATTGGCATCTCTAGTTACCGCCTCCTGCCAGGCCCGAACCCTGGCCTGGCCCTTCAATGTCCGCAAACTGCAGCTCATACAACCGGCGATAGGTTCCCAGGCGGCTCAGCAGTTCTTCGTGCGAGCCCTGGTCGGCAATCACTCCGTTCTCCAGCACCAGGATGCGATCGGCGCGGCGAACCGTCGAGAGGCGGTGCGCGATGACAAACACGGTGCGGCCCGTCATCAGGTTTTGCAGCGCGGTTTGCACCAGCGCCTCGCTCTCGGAATCCAGCGCCGAGGTCGCCTCGTCCAGAATCAGCAGCGGCGCATTCTTCAACAGCGCCCGCGCCACGCTCAGCCGCTGCCGCTCGCCGCCGGAGAGCCGGAAGCCGCGCTCGCCGATCATGGTGTTGTAGCCCTCCGGCATCTGCCGGATGAAGTCATGCGCCAGCGCCGCCTGGGCCGCGCGTTCCACCTCCCGCTGCGAAACGTGCGGCTGGCCGTAGGCAATGTTGTTGCGCACCGTGTCGTTGAACAGCATCGTCTCCTGGGCCACAATGCCGATCTGGCTGCGCAGAGAAGCCAGGGACACGTCGCGCACGTCGCACCCATCCAGCAGGATGCGTCCGCCCGTCACATCGAAAAAGCGGGGAATTAGGTGTACCAGGGTGGACTTTCCAGCGCCGCTGCCGCCGACAATCGCCAGCATCTCGCCAACCTTCACCTCCAGGTTGATGCCCCGCAGCACCTCGCGCTCGTCTCCCCCATCGCCATAGCCAAAGTGTACGTCTTCAAAGCGGATCGAATCGTGGAAGCCGGGCAGCTTGCGCGCGTGCGCCTTCTCGCGCACTTCGTCCTTGGCATCCATGAACGTGAAGACGGATTCCGACGCCCCCAGCGCCTGCTGAAAACTGTTATAGAACAGCGCGAACTTTCGCACCGGCTGGTACAGGCTCATGGACGCCCCGATGAACACCACGAAGCCGCCAATCGTCATCGTGCCGTGATTGATGCGATCGCGCCCCAGCTTCACCAGCAGCGCAATCGCCACCGCTCCCAGCAGGTCCATCAGCGGAGAACTCAGCGCCATCGCCACCACGTAGCGCATGTTGGCCGAGAACAAACGCTTGGCAGCCGCCTTGAAGCGCATCGTCTCCCAGAGTTCCATGCTGAACGCCTTGACGATGCGATTGCCCGTGAGAGTTTCGTGGAGGATGTTCTGAATCTCGGCCAGCTTGTCCTGGCCGCGGCGCGTGGTGGTCCGCACCTGCCGCCCAATCTTGCGCGAACTGAACAGAATCACGGGCACAAACAGCAGCAGAATCCACGCGAGTTTGCCGCCCGCGAAAATCACCAGCGCCGCCGTGAACACAAAGACAAAAAACTGCTGAAGAAACTCGGCCAGCACGCTCGACATCGCAAACTGCACCTTGTCGATGTCGTTGATGATGGCCGAAACCAGCGTTCCCGTCGAATGTTTCTGGAAGAATGCCGCCGAGCGCCGTAGAACGCTGCCGTAGATCTCGTTGCGCAGGTCCGTCACCAGGCCAAAGCCCGCGTAGTTCACCAGGTACGTGCCGACGTAATCGAAGACGCCTTTCAGAAATACCGAGGCAATCAGGGCAAACGCAAATACCGTCCAGGGATTATGAAAATAACTGGGAACCAGTTGCTCCAGGTAGATCGTGTGCGCAGTCCCGGGAACGGTAACCAGCGCCATCGAGCGCCCCGGCGTCTCCGGCGTTAGCACGCGGTCAAAAATGGGACGGATCAGCGCCAGCCGGAATGCTTCCAGCAGTCCCACCAGCGAGAACAGCACAACGCTGGCAAACAACTGGGGCCAGTAGGGCCGGACATACCACATCAGGCGTATCAGTCGGCGCATGAACTACTCATGAGATGGCGGCCCATCCGGCACCAGGATTTGCAGTGCAAACTTTGATTCTACTGGAAGCGCCTGCCCTAAAACAGGCCATTGCCCCTTTGCCGTCCACCCGCATCGTCCCGCCCTATCGCGGGCTGTCGCGATGCTCCACCTTCACCCGGTAGCCCGCCTTGGCCAGCCGCTTCCGTACCTCTTCGGCGATGAACACCGAGCGGTGCTGCCCACCGGTGCAGCCAAAGCCAATGGTCAGATAGCTTTTGCCTTCGGCCACATAGTACGGCAGCAGAAACAGCAGCATGTCCATCACCTTGGCAAGGAACTCCTGCGTCTGCGGGAACGAACGAATGTACTTTGCCACCTGCGGGTGCCGTCCCGTGAACGGCCGGAACTCGGGAATGAAGTGCGGATTGGGAAGAAACCGGACATCGAACACAAGGTCCGCGCTCTCCGGCACGCCGTTCTTGAAACCAAAGCTCAGGGAGGAAACCAGCAGCGGCTGGGGCACGTCTCCGCCGCTCTTGAAAAGCTCCACCAGGTGGGTGCGCAGCTCGTGTACGTTGAACTTCGAGGTGTCAATCTCCAGGTCGGCAATGTTGCGGATCTGTTCCAGCCTGCGCCGCTCGCGGGTAATCGAACTCGACACCGAGGCCGCCGATCCCAGCGGATGCGGCCGCCGGGTCTCGCTGAACCGACGCACCAGCACCCGGTCGCTGGTATCCAGGTAGATCAGGGTCACGTCCAGCCGCTTCTTCAAGTCGCCAATGATCGCCGGAAGCTGCTCCAGCCGGCTGCCCTCGCGGATATCCACCACAATGGCCGCGTTCCGGTTGTCGCGCGCGTCCTGGATGAGCTGGGCAAAACTCGGAATCAACTCCGCGGGAAGATTGTCCACGCAGTAGTAGCCCATGTCCTCGAACACCTTGAGGGCGGTGAGCTTCCCCGAACCGCTCAACCCGGTGAGCATCACAAGCTTGGCCTTGGCGGCCGGGCTCTTGCGCTCCAGCTCTGCGGCTGTCGGCTGCAATCGTTTCCTGGGAGCGGCTTTGCGATCTACGCGGGCCATACGCGTAATTTAGCAGCAGAAGGCGATCCGGAGAAAGGGGCAAACCTGAAAGGATCAGACCTGGCCCGGATAAAATACGTTCCTTTGTCCGGAAAGCACCAGGTGGATGGAAGGCGATTTCCCCCGGGGCCATCCCCCGAACCACCGTCTGCGAGTGGTTCGTACCAAATAAATGCGCCGGAGAGCTGGCTCCCCGGCGCGTTCGCGGCTGGTGCATCCGTGGACAACTACTTTATGGCACTTCGATCAGCTCCAGCTTGCCGTCCTTGCGCCGGTGCAGCACCCGCACAATGCCCTTTTTATCTCGGAAGATGAATACTCCCCGGTCCCGGAACTCGCACTCCTTCACCGCCTCTTCGATCGTCATTGGCTGCAGCGCCACCGATTCCTGGCTCCTCACCAGGTGGGCTTCGGTCATCTTGGGCTTGGCTGGAAACTTATGCACCACCACGGGAACCGCGGTGACCGCCGTCGTGCCAACCGCGATCGGCAATTCGACCTCGGGCGCCTCGCGCTTCCAGTTGGCCTTCACCGCGCGCTTCACGTCCCGCTTGCGCGTGTTCAGTTTGAGCGCCTGCTTCTCAATATGCTCCAGCGCCTCATCAATGGCCGCCAGCATGTCGGTGCCTTCGCTCTGACCCACCAGCTTCCTGGTCCGCCGCGTCAACGTGATCTCGGCGATGCGGCGCTGCTTTTCCGCCGTCAGAATCACTTTACTGCTGCAGTTCTCGCCCACAATCTTTGCCAGCTTCGCCAGACCCGCGTCCACTTCCTTGCGAATCTTGGGAGTAATGTCGAATTGCCTTCCGATGCATTCCACGTTCATTCGAATTCCCCTCCTTGGCCCTCCAGCGCATTCTTGTGCTGGGGTCTTTCCATCAGCGCATGCCGCCACGAAAAAACTACCGTGGGCGTTTGGTTATATCAGATGTAAAGAGGCACTGCCAGTCCCCGCGCGGGTCCGGAAGAAGAATTTTATTTCTTGACCCGCCGCTGATGGGTCGAGGGAATCTTCATGTCCTCGCGGTATTTCGCCACCGTGCGCCGCGTCACCTGGATGCCCTGCGATTGCAGAATGCGGGTAATCTGCTCATCGGTGAGCGGCCGCGAGGAATCTTCCTCCTCGATCAGCTTCTTCACCCGGCGTTTCAGAATCAGCAGCGAGGTGGCGCCGCCCTCGGGTCCGTTGACGCTCTCACTGAAGAAATAGCGCAGCTCGAAGACACCCTGCGGGGTGTGCGCATACTTGCTGGCTACCGCCCGGCTCACCGTCGAAGGATGTACGCCGATCTCTTCCGCCACGTCCTTGATCATCATCGGCTTCAGGGAGTCGATGCCAAAATCAAGAAACTCCGTCTGCCGGCCAATGATGGCGTAGCAAACCTTGAGGATCGTCTGCTTGCGCTGTTCGATGTTCTTGATCAGTTGGATGGCTGATTTATAGCGCTCCTTGACATAGGTGCGCACGTCCTTTTCGTTGCCCTCGCGGCTCAGCAGTTTCTTGTAGGTCGGGTTCAGGCGGAGCTGCGGCATATCGTCGTCGTTCATCACCACCAGGTACTCGTCGCCCTGCTTGATGATCGCCACGTCAGGCTCGATCAGCCGTGTCTCCGGCACGTTGTAGCGCAGGCCCGGCCTCGGGTCCAGGGTGCGAATCAAGGCCACGCAGCGCTCCACCCGCTCCATGCTCTTGCTCATTGCCCGGCCTATTTCGCGGATCTGCTTGTTCTGCAGCAGGTGGAGATGCTTGTCGGCGATCACCATGGCGTCTTCCAGCAGCTCCGGCATATCCGGCTCGCCGCCGCGTTCGTCATGCACCCGCAACAGGTCTTTCAGCTGGGCCATCAGACACTCGCGAAGGTCGCGCGCGGCAACGCCCACCGGGTCCATCTGCCGGACCAGGTCCAGGGCTTCATGCAGCGCATCGCGGCCAAACAGCGCCTTGCACGGCAGGTCCGGCTTGGGAACCAGCTTGGGACGCACCTCGGGGTCGCCATTCCCAGCCACGCCGCCCGATTCGCCCAACTCCCGCTCCAGGGCCGCGCCGCCCTGCAGCACGCTCAGCGAACCCGCACCTTGTTCCAGCAGTTCTTCGTCGCTCGACAGCAGGTAACCGTCATCGCCCAGGTTCCCAATGATCAGCTCTGCCGCCGCCAGCACGTCGTCCTTGACGTGCATCGCGCCCAGTTGCCACATCAGGTGATCGGTCAGGGTTGTCGGCTTGGAAAGAAAGTTCTCGAATGAAGGCTTCTCAATCGACTCCAACTCGGTGTTGCTGCGGTACCCAGGGTCCAGATAGTCGTTGAAAAACGAGCCGAAATCGACTTCCTCGAACGGATCGCGCTCCTCCGGAGTGGTCTTGGGTTCCTCCGCTGTGGCCGCGGCCGTCTCGCGCTCGCGCTGCTCCTCGCGGGCGGCAATCTCGTCGATGGTCGGAACTGCGTCCAGGTACTCGTCCAGCACCGGATTTTCGACCATCTCTTCGTTGATCATGTCCTTGAGCTCAAGCTTGTTGAGCGCCAGGACGCTGACCATCTGCACCAGTCCTGGAGTCAGAATCTGGCGTTGCGTAACCTTGAGATTCAGCTTTGTCTGCAGAAATGACATGTACCAACGATTAAGGGGAAATTTCCCACAACTGATTCTAAACCACAAGCTCGGTTTTACACCGGGTTTCGGCAATCAAAATGCTGCTGGAACAGCTTTGGCCCGATCGATTTCCCTACACCAACGTGAAACTCTCGCCCAGGTAGACTCGCTTGACCTCGGGATCATTGCCCAACTGCTCCGGAGTGCCCGCGCGGAAGATGCGCCCCTCGTTGATGATGTAGGCCCGGTCGACCACGGAAAGCGTTTCGCGCACGTTGTGATCCGTCACCAGCACTCCAATCCCGGTCTCCTTCAGGGTGAAGATGATCTTCTGCAGATCCAGCACCGCAATGGGATCGATGCCGCTGAAGGGCTCATCCAGCAAAATGAAGCTGGGGTTGATGCACAGCGCGCGCGCGATTTCCACCCGGCGGCGTTCGCCTCCACTCAGCGCGTAACCTTTGCTCTTGCGGATGTGGGCCAGTCCGAGCTGGTCGAGCAGGCCATCGGCCTTGCTGCGCCGCTCCTGCCAGCTCGAATTCTGCGTCTCCAGCACCGCCAGGATGTTCTCCTCCACGCTCAGCTTGCGGAAAACCGAAGCCTCCTGGGGAAGGTAGCTGATGCCGTAGTTGCGCGCTCGCAGATACATGGGAACATCGGTGATGTCCTCATCCCCAATCATGACCCGCCCGGTGTCGGGCGGAATCAAACCCACGATCATGTAAAAGCTGGTCGTCTTGCCCGCGCCGTTGGGACCGAGCAGCCCCACCACCTCGCCGCGATCCACCGCCAGGGAAACGCCACTCACCACGCGGCGGCCGCGATAAGATTTGCCGATCTCTTCGGTGAAAAGCGTCTGCATCAGTGTGAAACGTGGGTGTGAGTTATGGCGCGCGAAGAACCGTCACCCTCGACGACCACCCTATCATCGCGGCTATAGAAGGTCAACGAATCCCCGCGGACGGTGCCGTTCACGGGATCGCTCAGCATCGGAGAGCCACCGGTCATCACCCAGCTCTGGGTCGCCGCCGTATACAGTAGCTTCTCGCCCTCGGCGCGGCGCTCCTGTTGTCGCACCAGCACCCCGGTATGCGCCGTAATGTGGTCCAACTGGCTGGGCCCGGTGCTGCGCGAGGCGCCGGCCGCGTTCAGGAAAACGTCGGCGCGATCGGCCGTCATCACCCCGTCCTCGCCGCGTGCCGTAACCCCGCCGGAATAGCGCGCCTGGCGTTCGTTATCGGCGTAGTTCAACCGGGGCGCGGTCACCACCAGGGTCGAAGCCTTGCCCTTCTGGTCCACCTGCAGAAATACGCTGCTGACCGGGCGTTTGCGGTCGCCCTGGGCCACAATCGTGCGCGCCTTCTGGTCAAAGTCGATGGTCTGGGCTTCCACGATGTTGGAGCCCTGCCACAGCCGTGCCGCGCCGCTGTAGTGCGCCAGGCCGGAGGATTGCAGCGCGTTCATGGCGTGCGCGGTGGCGTGAATCGGATCGGCGGTGGCCAGCAGCGCCCCGTTGGGCTCGACCGTCAGTTCGCTGTAGGTAGTCTTCACGTTGCCCAGGGCAAACAACTCGCCGCTGCCCCTCAGCAGCCGAATGCTGTCGGCCGTCACCGTGGTTCCGCCATCGACGGTTCGCGGATCGCCCTGGAGGGTCAGCGAGTCGTCCAGGGAGGAATAAATTCCGCGCTCGGCCGTGCTGGTGCGCCCGCCCGGTTCGCTTTTCGAGACCTGTCCCTCCTTGAAACGGAAATTGCCTTCCTGCACCACCCGCGAAATCTCGCCCGCCGGGGTGAACTGCGCCACGATCGTATCGCTGGTGCTCACCTTGTCGGGCTGCCCTGGAACGTGGCTGTTCACCCGAACCTGGCCCGTGCCATGGGCCGTGCGCAAACGGTTCTCGTCGCCGAATTCAGCGGTGAAATGCTGCGCGTCGATCACCGTCTGCTCGCCTGCGCTCTTGCCGGCGGCCGCGCTGATCGTCAACTGTCCCGGCCCTTCGGTTTGCGCCGAGCGGAACAGCCGGCCACTGCTCAATTCAAAGGTCATGGCGTCGGAGCTCATCACCAGGCTCTGCGGATTCTTGCTGCCCTCGCGCGCTGCCTGGCGCAACGTGGCTCCCTGGCTGGCGTAGATGGTCTTTAGTTGCGCCGTTGGGCCGCCCTCATTTCTCTGCTTTGCCTGCTCCTGCGCAAAGTTCATCCGCATCTCGCCGGAGTGCCCGCTGGCCGCTTCCTTGGGCGACTCAAAATCCACTCCTCCGCTGAACAGCGCCGATTCCACCGTGTTCTTCGCGCCCAGTTTCAGCTCGCCCAGCGGCGCCTGCAACTGCATTCCGCCGGATTCGTTCAGGCGCACGTTGCCCGCCGCGTGCACCTGCTGGATCGAGTTGTCCGCCGCCAGGTCCAGGGTGGCGTGGTCGGCCAGCACCGTACGCTGCTCGTCGGAAAGTTCGGCGGATTCCATGGTGAGCACGCGCGGCGTCTTGGTAATCGTCCCGTGAATCGCCTGGATTCGGGTCGAGCGCTGACCTTCGGTCTGGATGTCGATCGCCGAATGCAGCGTCAGTTCGTTGTTTTTCGAATCGTAGGTCGCACCTTGCGCCGTCCCTGCCGCCTGGGGAATGCGGAAATCGACCACCCCGGCGGTCTCGGCCAGTCCCGTGTGCTGGTTGAACGCCAGCCCCTGGGTGCGCAAGTGGATGGGATTCCGCATCTCCCGCGGCAGCGCCTGGTCATTCAGGCTCTCGCCTTCGGTGTTACCCTGCAGGTCGATGTGGACCTCTCCCCGGGAAACCACGGTTCCCGCCTGCGGGTCATACTCAAAGTCATCGCCGTAGATCTGGTCGAAGCGGTCCGACTTGCGCCCGTACACGATGATGTCCACGTTGTGCAACTCGGCATGCCCGCCCTGTTTGAATTGGGTTGCCTTGGAAGCTCGAATCGTGAACAGGGTGCGCCCGCCTTCACTCTTGGAAAGCGAGAATCCTTCGCTCGTCTGCTGAATCTCAATGCCGAGTTTTCCAGGAAGATTCTTGAGCGCGCTGCGCATCTCGTAGCGCGCCCGCAGGTAAAAACCCGTCACCACCGCGACAGCGGCCAGGGCCATCACGGCAAACCAGATTCGCAGGCGCGGGATCGATACCGGCATGACCTCACCAGTGTACGCGAGCCGCCCAGCACCCGCACCATTCCCCTGTTGTGAATTCCACGAGTTTTCCAAGCCCGGTTCCCGGCCCGCCGGAAATCCGATGGCACAAGCTGCAGCACCCCGACAAAATCCTTGTGCGTGTTCCGCTCGATGCGGAACAACACGTCCAGGACATCGCGGCCGGCTGCGCTGCTCGCCTTGCAACTCCAACCGCTTCGGATTTACCTTCGCCAGTGGAGCAGATGGCTCCGGCGGAGGACTTCATTGATCACATCCAGATCGCTTGTGGCGCTGTGCATGCTTGCAACCGTGACCACGATGGCGCAGCAGGCGCCGGCCAAGAAGCAGTACACCGTGGAGGCCATCTTCGCGGCTCCCCCGTCCAGTGGCCGTCCGCCGGCGGGATTGCAGTGGAGTCCGGACGGAACCAAGCTCGCCTACATCCAGCATGGCGACGACGGCGAGCAGGACTCGCTCGCCTACTTCGATCCCGCCACCGGCAAGAGCGCGCAATTGGTTGCAGCCGGCAAACTGGCGGCGCTGGTTCCCTCCACCAGTAAACTGAAGAATGACCGGCAACGTGAAAACCGCGCCCGCTATGGCGTGGCTGACTACCAGTGGTCGCCCGATTCCAGGAGCCTGCTGTTCGATGCCCTGGGGCAGCTCTGGATCTTTGACCTGGCCACCTCCAAGGGCCGCCAGTTGACCGATGCCAAGGAGGCATCGAGCGATCCTAAGTTCTCGCCCGACGGAAAGTATCTGAGCTATGTGCGCGGTCATAATCTCTACGCGCGCCCCATCAGTGGCGGCGCCGAGGTTGCGCTCACCAAAGCCAGCGACCCAAACCTGCTTAACGGCGAAGTTGACTGGCTCTATTCGGAAGAGCTGGACGTGCGTTCGAATTATTTCTGGTCGCCCGACGCCCGCCAGATTCTCTATCTCCAGATGAACGAGGCGCCGGTTCCGCAGTACCCAATCGTTGACTGGATCCCTACTCACCCGGAGACCGACCAGGAACGCTACCCGCAGGCGGGCGATCCGAATCCCACGGTCAAGCTGATGTTAACTGGCCTGGACGGGGTGGCAACGGAAATCGATCTCGGGGTGAAAGGCGATTTCTACATTCCCCGCTTTGGCTGGGCGCGGCCTGGCCTGGCCTGGGCCATGGTGCTGAACCGGGCGCAGAACGAGCAGGCGTTGTACTTCATCGACGTGCGCAGCGGAAAGTCGCGGCGGGTGCTGGTTGACAGCGACCCCGACTACATCGAGCTGCACGATGCCATGGGCCGCGGCGAGCACCAGGGCGTGCGCTTTCTCGACTCCAGCAGCGGGTTCCTTTGGCTGAGCTGGCGCGATGGATTCACACATGTCTATCTATATAGCTTTGATGCCGCCCAGCCGCTGGCTGCCGGCGCCAGGCTGGAGCGGCGGCTGGAACAGGGCAGCTACGAGGTGAATGACCTGCTCGGCGTGGACGAGGTCAAGGGAACCGTGTACCTGGAGGCGAACAAGGGCGACGACCGCCAGGAGCAAGTGTTTGCCGTGGCGCTGGCCGGCGGCGAGGCCGTGCCCGTGACCCGGCAGCCGGGTGTGCACATGGTCTCCATGACCGGCGACACGAAATACTTTGTGGACACCTACAGCGCGCTGGGCGGGACGGCGAAGATGCAGATCTGCGCCGTGGCTGGCTCATGCACCGAGGTTTGGACCTCGCACACATGGGACGGATATGACACCCTGGTTCCGCAGTTTGTGGACTTCAAGGCCGAGGACGGCCAAACCTTGCGCGGCGTGCTTCTGCTGCCGCCTGCCGGGAGCGCGACGGAAGTCAACGGCAAGGTTCCGCTGATCCTGAATCCTTACGGCGGCCCGCACGGACAGGATGTGCGCGACAGCGCCCGCACCATCGACGCCTTTGACCAGGTGCTCGCACATCACGGTTTCGCCGTACTCAAGGTGGACAACCGCGGCATGGGCAATCGCGGGCGCGAGTTTGCCATGGCGGCCTACCATCATCTTGGCGAGGTGGAGTTGCGCGACAATCTCGCCGCGCTCGACCAGGCGCTGGTGAGGTTTCCGCGACTGGACCCCACGCGCCTGGGCTGGTGGGGCTGGAGCTATGGCGGCACCATGACTGCCTACGCCATGACCCACTCGGATCGCTTCAAAGCCGGGATCAGCGTTGCGCCGGTGACCGACTGGCGCAACTATGACTCGACTTACACCGAACGCTACATGGGACTACCGAAAGACAACGCCAAGGAATACGAAAAGACCAGCGTCGTAAAGTCGGCGGCAAAGCTGAGTGGGCGCTTGCTGCTGGTGCACGGCACCAGCGACGACAACGTGCACATGCAGAACTCCATCCAGTTCGTCGATGCCATGGTCAACGCCGGACGCCCGTTCGATCTGCAACTCTACCCCGGCAAGACTCACGGCATCGCCGGTCCGCAGGCGCGTACGCACCTGTTCAATCGCATGCTCTGGCAGTGGGAGCAGTACCTGGCAAAGTGACGGAAGCGGATGCGATCCCCGTTGAGCGCGGAAACGTTTTTTGCACCACGGATTGTGCAAGATTTTGACGAAGATTGGCGACCTGGTGAATCGTTAGGAACCAAAAGTTGACCGAAGCGCCAATGGTTGCGCAAAGTGCGGGACGATTGCCGAAGTAGTAAACTCTTGGGAAAAAAGGATTGGCATACTTGCTTATGGTTTCGGCTTGGGCTCCGCGGGAGGTTTCTCGCGAACATCGCTGATCGCGGTTGAGCGCTGGTCACCTTGAGCCTGGCCGCGGCGTTGTTGCAGGTAGGCGTAGGCGGAGGCGCAGGCGACCAATGCGCCCAGTGCGCCCTGCACCATGTCGGCCTGTGCATGATCGGTGAGCAGGTGGATGGCCCAGAGCACGGGCACCTGCCACAACTCGACCACGCGGGTGTAGAAGGCGCCGAGCAGCGCCATCACGGTGTTCATGTAGAAATATCCGGTGAGCCCGACGCTGGCGACCAGCAGCATTGCGCCCCACATGAGCGGAGAGAGCGGTTGCAACGCGGTGTGGGTGCTGACGCTGAGAAAAATTCCGCCCAGCGCGGCCCCGCCGAGAGCCGGGGCGATGAGCCAGAACAGATGTTCGTCCTTGCCCTGGGCGCGCTCCCAGACCTTGTAGGTGGCGGCGCGCGACGCCAGGGCGATGAGTAAAAACACAATGCCGCGAGGCGCGTTCAAGACCGTCCCCGGTTCGCGCACGGCCTCGGCGGCGAAGAGGATCAGCGCGGCGGCCAGCACCAGCAGGGTGCGGCGTTCATAGGCGCGGCGCGAGCCGCGCGCGTAGGCGAGGATCAACGCGTCGAGCAGCAGAACGGACTGGGTGACGCGCCCGCTGAGCAATCCGATGGCCCCGAACCAGCCGACAAACGTGAGCCCGCCAGTGACCACGCGAAGCAGCGCCAGTCGCGGCGAGCGCGGCATCCACTGCGCGGGCGCCGGGCGCAGGATGAGCACCAGCAAGGCAAGAGCGAGCAGAGAGCGATCGACGAGAATGGTTGCCAGCGAGAGATGGGCGCGGCGCGCCAGCCACTCGATGGAGACCGTGATGGCCACCTCGGATGCGACCATGCCGGCCAGGGGTTGGCGGCTCCAAAGAGATGGCCCACTCATCCCGATGTTTTTCTCCAGCGCGTCATTTCTTAGTCCAGTCGCCTGGCCTCCGGCTGATCCCCATAGAACGATTCTAACTTGGGCGTCATAAAATGAGGCGCCGGAGCGCCTCGATGTTGCGGCCGTGAAGGGGATTAGGTGAGGTGCATTTCTTCGATGGCCATGCGGCGCATGATGAACTTCTGCACTTTGCCGCTGGCGGTGTAGGGGAAGGAATCGACGAACTTGACGAACTTGGGAACCTTGAAGCCGGCGATCTGGGCGCGGCAAAAGGCCTGGATGGCTTCGGCTTCGAGAGTGACGCCGTCGTGGGGGATGATCCACGCCATGACGTCCTCGCCGTATTTTTCGCTGGGGATGCCGATGACCTGCACGTCGCGGATGCCGGGATAGGAGTAGAGAAACTCCTCGATCTCGCAGGGATAGATGTTTTCTCCGCCGCGGATGATCATCTCCTTGAGGCGCCCGGTGATGCTGACGTAGCCGTGTTCGTCCATGCTGGCAAGGTCGCCCGAGTGCAGCCAGCCGTCGGGCTCGATGGTTTCGGCGGTGCTGCCGGGATCGTTGTGATAGCGGTTCATGACGAGGTAGCCACGGGTGCAGAGCTCGCCGTTTTCGCCGAGCGGCACTTCCCGGCCGGTTTGCGGATCGATGATTTTGACTTCGGTATGGGGCAGGGCGCGGCCCACGGTGGTGGTCTTGCGCTCGAGGGTGTCGTCGGTGGTGGTCTGGGTGATGACCGGCGAAGCCTCGGTGAGGCCGTAGCAGATGGTGAGCTCGGAGCAGTGCATTTCACGGATGACGCGGCGCATCAGATCGATGGGGCAAAGCGACCCGGCCATGATGCCGGTGCGCAGCGAGGTGAAATCAAATTCGGCGAAACGGGGATGGGAGAGTTCGGCGATGAACATGGTGGGAACGCCGTAGACGGCAGTGCAACGTTCCTCATGCACGGCCTGCATGGTGGCCAGAGGATCGAAGTAGTTGGCGGGGATGACCATGGCGGAGCCGTGGGTGAGGCAGGCCATGTTGCCCAGCACCATTCCGAAGCAGTGGTAGAAGGGCACGGGAATGCAGACCAGGTCGCGCTCGCTGAGCTTCATGGAATCGCCAATGAACCGGCCGTTGTTGACCACGTTGTAGTGGCTGAGTTCAGCGCCCTTGGGCGTGCCGGTGGTTCCGCTGGTGTACTGGATGTTGATGGTGTCGTGGGGCCCGAGGCCGGCTTCGCGGGCACGCAACTCGGCGGCCGGGACGCGCTCGCCCTGGGCGAGCATTTCGCTCCAGCTCAACATGCCGGGGGGAGGATTGCTTCCGATGTAGACGACCTGGCGGAGATCGGGCAAGTGTTCTGCCTGCAACTGTCCAGGGATCGAGGAGTCGAGCTCGGGAGCAAGCTGGCGCAGGGTATCGACGTAGTCGCAGTCGCGGAAGGCGCGCTCCATCACAAGTCCCTTGCAGCCGGATTGCTTGAGGACGAATCCCAGTTCGTGGGCGCGGAAGCGGAGGTTGAGGTTGACGAGCACGATGCCGGTCTTGGCGGTGGCGAACTGCATGAGCACCCACTGCGAGACGTTGGTGGCCCAGATGCCGACGCGGTCGCCGCGGGCAAATCCCAGTGCCATCAGGCCGCGGGCGGTGCGCTCCACCTCGGCGTGGAACTGGCTCCAGGTAAAGCGCAGAGCTTCCTGGCGGAGGATGAGCGCGGGCGAGGAGGGATAGCGGGCCGCCACCTGGTCCAGCATTTCACCGATGCAGAGATTGAGCAGCGGAGGATTGTCCGGGCCCCGGGAGTAGCTGGTGGTTTGAGTCGGCATGGTCTCGACCATCGTTGGCAAAGTCTGCATCATCGTCGCCAAACTCCGTTTCGCGCAAATGCCCGCCCGAGGTTTGCTTAGCTAATCCTAAATGGAAAGATCATTCGTGGCGCTTATAGTGTGCTGAATTTTTGGAATACAGCTTCCGAGCGGCGGCGGAAGCGGACGGCGGAAGCTGGAATGGCGTGGATTGCGCGCGGCGGACGCAACTGGCGTAACGTAAGGAAGTGGCGGCTCCGATTGTCGAGGGGTTAGCAGCCGAGGTTCCCATTGCATCGAGTCACCCGGAATTGGCGTAGGGTTTCCGCATGAAATACCATTCGGACGTTCTCATCCTCGGCGCGGGCGCGGCGGGATTGATGTGCGCCATCGAGGCGGGCAAGCGCGGGCGCTCGGTGACGGTGCTGGAGAGCTCGAACCGCGCCGGGCAGAAGATACTGATTTCCGGCGGCGGGCGCTGCAACTTTACCAACGTGGAGAGCGGCGCGGACAGCTACCTCTCAGCCAATCCGCACTTTGCCAAGTCGGCGCTGGCGCGCTACAGGCCGGAAGACTTCATGGCGCTGGTGGAGCGGCACAGGATCGGGTGGCACGAGAAGAAGCAGGGTCAGCTTTTCTGCGACCGCAGCGCGCAGGATATCCTGACGATGCTGGAAGAGGAATGCGTGCGGGTGGGAGTGCGGGTGAAACTCTCGACCCAGGTGCGCGAAGTGCGGCAGGGCGGGACAGTTCACGGCGGTGACCGGCGAGCATGAGTTTGCGGCTGACGCGCTGGTGGTGGCGACCGGGGGACTGTCGATTCCGAAGATGGGAGCAACGCCGTTCGGCTACGATCTGGCACGGCAATTCGGGCTGAACGTGATTGAGCCCAGACCGGCGCTGGTGGCGTTCACGCTGAATCCCGTGGATACGAAACGCTTCTGCGACCTGACCGGAGTTTCCACCGAGGTGGTGGCAGGGATTGGCAAGCAGAGCTTCCGGGAGAAGATGCTGATCACGCATCACGGCTTCAGCGGTCCGGCGATGCTGCAGATTTCCTCTTACTGGCGGGCGGGCGAGAAGGTGACGCTGGACTGGGCGCCTGACGGGCCGGTGTTCGGACGACTGCTGGCCGAGGGAGCGCGGCGCGACATGGTGGCGGCCGGAGCGGCGCTGCGCGAGGTGCTGCCGATCCGGCTGGCCGAGCGCTGGCTGGAATTGCATCCCATTAAAGAAATGGACGAACGCGGCACTGGAAGAGGCCGAGCGGCGCTGCATCACTTCGAGTTTGTGCCGGCGGGGACGGAAGGCTTTGCCAAGGCCGAGGTAACGGCGGGCGGAGTGGATACGGACGAGCTTTCGGCGAAGACGATGGCAGCGGCGAAGGTTCCGGGACTGTATTTTGTGGGCGAAGTGGTGGACGTAACGGGACACCTGGGAGGGTACAACTTCCAGTGGGCGTGGGCTTCGGGATTTAGTGCGGGACAGGCGGTGTAAGTGGGAGGCGTTCTTGGAGAGTGCTCGCTACGTCCCACATTCGCCGGAGGAAGGCGGATGTGGGCCACCTGCCAGCCAGGCTTTGTTCAAGCGGAAATTTAGGACTGCGATCTAGATGCCGAGCTTCTTGACCTCTTCGTTGTAGTACTTGTGGTAGAGGATCATCCACTCGGGAGTGCCTTCGGGGATGATGCGGCGCTGGCTCTCGATTTTGAGGCGGGCGGCTTTGTCGAGTTTCTCTTCGTTGGCGAGGAGATCTTCGAGGATGCGGCGCGTCTCCTGGCGGATATCGTCATAGCCTTCGAGGAACTCGACGTTCTTGAGGCCGGCGAGCTGTTCGGTGGAGGCGGAGGCGAGTTTGTTGAGTTTTTCGCGCGACAGTCTCATAACACCGCCTTGTACTTTTTTACCAGCTCGTTCTTGACCCGCTTGAACATTTCCTGGTAGTTGGCCGCGCTCTTGCGCATTTCGTCGGAATAGGCTTCAAGGATGACGCGGACCTCGTCGTTGATGCGGTCCTCGAGGCTGAGTTCTTCGACCATGGAGCTCTGGACGCGCTCGACGACCTTCTCGGGCTCGTGCGTTTGAATGAAATGATTGACTTGCAGCCGGTTGACGACTTGACGGGCAAGGTAGCCCACGTATTCTTTCGAAAAGAGCATGATGTGTGTCGAGTCTGGCGTTGTGTAAGACCAAATTTTATCACAGCGGGGGGCTGAGCCGTCAGGAGCGGCCGGCTAGCTGATGGGGGCGAGTTTGAATGCGGTGCCCATGCTGCTGCCGGAGCCGAGCAACAGGTAGACTCCACCGTAGTAGTTGGTGTAGAAGCAACGGCCGGCATCGGAGCCGCAGGTGGTCCCGGTGATGCTGACACCAATCGGAGCGGCCTTGACCTCATAGCCGGTGCTGCCATTACCGGCCGGAGGGGTACAGTCCATGGTGAAGTCGTAGCCGCTCTTGGTGCCGCTGGCGAGGTTCATGTCGATGAGGTCGGCGGCGGTGGAGTTGACGGGACCGCTGCCCAGGGGCGGTCCGAGGTAACTCAACTGGCAGGCGTAGGTGCCCAGATCCGGATAAACCTGGAGATAGCCGATTTGGGCGGCGTCGATTGCACGCAGGGAGCCTACGGCGGAGGATTCATTGGCGGCGGCGCGGGCGCGCAGCAGGTTCGGGATCACGATGGCGGCCACGATGATGATGATGCCCACCACGATGAGCAGTTCAAGGATAGAGAAGCCCGCTTGTTTTCTCATGCGATCGATCCTTTGCCCTAACACGCTGTCTCTCCGATTGGAAGTTGTCTTACTTACCGTAAGATGCGGACCGGTCCGGGTCAATGCATCAGGCGCCCGGACGCATTACAGGAGTGCAGCGCCGGATTGGCTGGCTGGCCGGATGGATACGGGGTTCTAGTAACCTGCGTCCGCAAGGTCTGCCATGGTGATAAAACGGACGATGGCGGCCGGATGTTAAATTGCAAACGAGAAATGTCCGGCGCGGGAGCCGATGACGGCAGCGGGAGTATGATGAACGGACGCCGGGAGTTGCGGCGGGCCGCGGCCATCCGGGGCATTTGCCAGAAGAGCAGAGTGATGTCAATCGAAGACCTGACCAGCATTCATGACGACATGGACGCCTTTACCCAGGGGCTGGGACTGCGTCGTTTTCACGGCTACATTCCCGACGAGATGCCAAGCGTGCTCTGGGACAGTGAAGATGTGAACGAGAGCTGGAAGGATTTCCTGGAGCTGGCGCGCGCGACGGGGGCACCGTTCATCACCATGAACTCGGTTCGACTGGAGGCCGACGACGTGGATTTTCTGCTGTCGGAATTGCGCCGCTCCAGCTTGAGCCGCGACGAAGACCTGGAGACGGCGCGCCAGTTGCGCTCCTATCTTGGACGCATTGGTTTTATCCAACTGGGATTTCCCTACCAGGGAATCATGTTTCTCTGCGAACTCAGCACCGAGTGGTATGAAGGCTACAAAGCGCTGCAGGAGATGGCCGACGATCTGGGCGGGATCATGATTGACGGCTCGACGGACGGTTCCGAGGAAGACGAGCGCTGAGGGTGCGCTGGATTCGGCGAGCCCAGGAGAGCGCGAACGGCAAGAGTCCCGCAGCCACGGCCCGGCTGCTTGCGGCGTCCATGGACCTGCCCGGGATTGTGGCCGAACTGCTGGCGGCGCGCGGCATTGGCTCGGTGGAAGAGGCGAACCGGTTTCTTCATCCCTCCCTGGATCAACTGCATTCTCCAATGGAAATGCTGGGCATGGAAGCAGCCGTGACACGGCTGGAGCGCGCCATTGCGCAACGCGAGCCGATGCTGATCTACGGCGACTACGACGTGGACGGCACCATGGCAACGGTGATTTTGAAGACCGTGGTGGAACTGCTTGGCGGGCAGTGCGAGTTTCACCTGCCCCACCGGTTGCGGGAAGGCTACGGCATGCGCGACGAAGTGATTGAGCGCGCCGGGGCCAGCGGGATACGGCTGATCATCAGCGTTGACACGGGGATCCGCGCCTTTGCCGAGGCCGAAACCGCGCGGCGGGCAGGCGTGGATCTGATTGTGACCGATCACCACCTGGTGGCGCAGACGGAAGGCGTTCCCAGGGCGCTGGCGGTGCTGAATCCCAACCAGGCGGATTGCCGGTATCCGTGCAAGCACCTGTGCGGGGCGGGCGTGGCCTTCAAGGTGGCGCAGGCGCTGCTGGAGCGCGCCGGGCGGGCGCGGCTGATTCCTTCGTTCCTGAAAGTGGTGGCGATTGCGACCGTGGCCGACGCGGTTCCGCTGCTGGGCGAGAACCGGGTCATGGTTGCGCTGGGATTGCAGGGGCTGGGCAGGGTCGTGAATCCGGGACTGAAGGCGCTGCTGGAAGTTTCGGAACTAGGTTCGGCTGGAACGGGCGAGGGACGCGTGCCGAGCGTGACCGAAGTGGCCTTCCGGCTGGCGCCCCGCATGAACGCCGCCGGGCGCATGGATGTGGCCGAAGACGTGGTGGAGCTGTTCACCGTGAAGGACGCCGCACGGGCCCGGGAACTGGCGCAAAAGCTGGACGGGCTGAACCGGGCGCGGCAGCAGGAGGAGCAGCGCATTTCCGAAGCCGTATTGCGCCAGGTGGAAGAGAGCGCAGAGCTGCGCGAGGCGGCCTGCATGGTGGTGGAAGGCGAGGGCTGGCATCGGGGTGTGATCGGCATCTGCGCGGCGCGCATCGTGGAGCGCTTTGGGCGTCCGGCGGTGGTGATATCACGCGACGGCGAGGAGGCGCACGGCTCGGGCCGCTCGATTCCGGGCTTCCATCTGCTGGATGCCCTGGAGACGGCGCCGGAATTATTCCTGCGCTTTGGCGGCCACGCCGGCGCCGTGGGATTTGCGATGCGCGCGGAGAATGTTGACGAGTTGCGGCGGCGGATCAATGAATATGCCGCGCCGCGCTTGAATGGCGACGCACTGCAGCCGGTACTGGAGTTTGACGGCGAGCTGAGCATGGAACAGGTGACGCCACGCTTCTGGGAGCAGTTGCGCGCCTTGCAGCCGTTTGGCACGGGAAATCCCGAGCCGGTGTTCGTGGCGCGAGGGGTGACCCTGATGGGGCAACCCAAGGTGATGCGCGAAAAACATTTGAAGCTGAAGCTGCGGCGCTATGTGAATGTAGAGCCGGGCGCGCTGGCGCGCGGACTGGAGGCGCTGGGCTGGCGCATGGCGCATCGCCTTGGGGCCGAACCGATGGCGGGCGGCGACGTTCTGGACGTGCTGTTCCGCATTGAGCAGAACACGCACAAGGATTTTGGCGGGCTGCTGCAACTGGTGCTATCGGATTTCCGGCGGGCCGAGGGTGCAGGGGAGCCGGGGATGGATTCGGAGCCTCTTTCCGGCCGCTGAACGAGGGATACATCCCTGGGTTTGGGGCGGGCTCGGAAAAGAGCATTTTTGGCGGGGCCAAAAAGACAAGCGCAAGGTCAACCCTCCCGGTTGGCGGGAGCGGGAAGCTTTCCGGCACTGCCGGGGAAAGTAGAAGTTTGAAAGATAAAAGATAAGAGAGTCCGTCCAGAAAACTCTTAAGCGTGAGCCGCCAAGCACACACGAAAGAGAAACTGGATGGACTCCTGGTTTTGAGGCGATTCTGTAACGATACTGAGCCCCGCCTGATTCACGTCCTAACTGGCTTTCTTTTTCTTGGGCGGCTTCTTGGTTTCACGTTTTGGAGCGTTCTTGTTTGCCATGTCTTCAGTCTACGCCGATCCGCCCGAGACTGAATATCGGTGGATGATTCAAACTGCGCAGCAGGCGGCCAGGGCGGCGAAAAACCCTGGCCTGCCCCGGCGTGCTAAAATTCTACTTCACGACCTTCCCGGGTATCCATGCCAACCGACCTTGAAAAGCTCGTCGAATTACAGAAAGTTGATCTCGAACTGGCACGGCTCAACGCGCAACTGGCGGCCGTTCCCAAGACCCTGGCGCGGATTGACGCTCAACTGGCCAGCGCCCGCAAGCGCGTGGAAGATGCACGCGCCGCCATCAAGACGGGAGAAGCCTCCAAGCGCCAGTATGAGCAGGAGATCCAGGGTCTGAATGACAGGATTCTGAAGTTCCGCGGCCAGTCTTCGAGCATAAAGAACAACGAACAGTACAAGGCGCTGCTCTCAGAGATCGCCCACGCCGAAGGCGAGATTGCCGGCTACGAGGAGAAGATTCTGGAGCTGATGTTGAACGCCGACTCGCTGCACTCGCGACTGGGGGAAGCCGAGGCGGCGCTGCAAGCGGAATCCGCCGAAGTGGAGCGGCAGAAGACGGAGACTGAAACAAGCGCCGCCGCCGACCGGGCCGCCGCCGCCAAGACCCATGCCAGGAGCCAGCACTTGCGCCAGGCGGTGGATGATACCTTGCTGGCGACCTATGACCGCATTCTGAAATCGCGCGGCTATGCCGTGGCCGAGGTGCTGGAACATCGTTGCACCGCCTGCCAGGTGATGCTGCGCCCGCAGGTGCTGTCGAACATCCGCGCGGCGCAGGAAGTTGTGCACTGCGACTCCTGCGGAAGAATGCTGTATTACCTGCCGGAACACAACGTGCAAACCGCGGCCGCCAACGCAACCGGGATCGCGCACCAGGCGGAACGGGAATGGATGTTCGTGCCATCGATGGGCAGCAGCGGCGCTTTTGTGGTGTTTATCAATCACAAGGGCAACGCCACCATGAAGGCGTACGACGCGGCGACCGGGGAGGCGATTGCTCGCCGGGTGGAAAAGAACGCGGTGTGCCAGAGAATATTTGCCGAGGAGATCCGCGACGCGCGCAACCTGTTTGTGGACGAGGCGAACCTGGAAGAAAAATACAAGGATCAGTTGCCCCCCGAGGTGCTGGACGATCTGCGGCATCAGCTTCCCGAGGTGTAACCGGGGCGCGGTCGAATCCGATCATCGCGTGTGCCGCGCACCGGTCTCCACATGAAAGCAAGAAGCAAACCATTGCCGGCTCCGGTTGCGCGCGTCAGGGTGAACGCACACGCGGCGGCAAGGCTGCGCGGCGGCCATCCCTGGATTTTCAAATCCGACATTGAGCGCATCGACCAGGCCGCGCCCGGCTCCCTGGTGCGGGTGGAAGACCAGCGCGGCAAGCCGCTCGGGGCCGCGTTCTACAGTTCCTGCTCGCAGATTGCGCTACGCATGATCGCGCCGAATCCGGTGGAGGCCGAGAAGCTTCCCGAGTTGCTGCGCTACCGCATACGCCAGGCGATCGCATTCCGCCAGCGCGTGGTGCGCGACGCCGACGCATTCCGAGTTCTGTTCAGCGAAGCCGACCTCATCCCCGGCCTGATCGTGGACAAGTACAACGACATCCTCGGTTTCCAGGTGCTGACCCAGGCCATGGATGCGGAGTTCGCGCGTCAGATTGTGCTGGAGGAATTGCAGGCGGCATTCGCGCCGGAGACGATTCTGGAGCGGGTGGATGGGCGCATTCGGGAACTCGAAGGGTTGGCGCCGCTTGAGGATCAGGTGGTATATTCGCGGCTGAAGAAGCCCCGGACCGCAACCGTTTTCCACCTGAACGGAATCGCGTTCCATTACGACGGCAGCGCCGGACAGAAGACGGGAGCGTTTCTGGACCAGCGCGAAAACTATGCGGCCGCCGAGCGCTACGGGCGTGGACGGGCGCTGGAAATCTGCACCTACCAGGGCGGGTTTTCGCTGCACCTGAATCGCGTCTGCGAACAGGTTACCGCGGTTGACATTTCCGCCGAGGCGTTGGCGGTCGCCGAGCGAAACCGAGCACTGAACGAGCAGAAGGCGATCGAGTTTGTCGAGGCCGACGCCTTTGCATTGATGCGGCAGTATGCCGACTCGGGCCAGCGCTACGAGACCATCGTGCTGGATCCGCCGGCGTTTGCCAAGTCGAAGAGGAGCGCCGAGGACGCGCTGCGCGGCTACAAGGAGCTGAATCTGAGAGCCCTGAAAATGGCGCGCAACGGCGGCGTGCTCGTCACCTGCTCGTGCTCGTTCCATGTCAGCGAGGCCGATTTCCTGGCGATGCTTTCCAGCGCCGCGCTGGATGCCCGCCGCAATCTGCACATCGTTGAAAAACGGATGCAGTCGGCGGACCATCCGGTGTTGCTGAATGTTCCGGAGACACATTATTTGAAATGCATCGTCTGCTCGGTTTTCTAAGGCAATTTGCGCAGGCACGAACCGGCCGCCCAACCTCGGACGGCCTTTGCTTGCTGGTGAAGGCGCGATCTCGATCCGTCGCGCCGGTGTCGCGTTACCCGAGTTTGGAGTGACGGTGGGCCCGGCGCATCTGCTGGAATCTTGCGAGTTGCTCCGGAGTAAGAATGGTCGCCAACTGGGCCTTTGATGCCAGGCGAATCTGGCTAAGCTGCGCCTGCTTTTGTTCGTTGCCGAGCGAAGGGTTGGTGAGCACGGACTGCCGCTGCTGGTGAGTCGAGACGGCGAGCTCTTTTAATTTGCCCTGCTGCTCGGAGGTGAGTCCGAGTTTTGCGGCGACGCGGGCTTTGGCTTCGGCCCGGCGTTGGGCAAACACGTTCTGCTGTTCAGGGGTGAGCACGGACTTCATCTGTTCGCGGGTGCTGGCGCGCAATGCCTTCAGCTTGCCCTGTTTCTGCCCGGCGCTCAACGCTTGATCATGGCGGATGATCGCCGCCTGATCACGCGCGCTTGCCCGCAGGTCGCGCAATTGCTTTTTCTGCTCCAGGGTGAGTTGCAGTTTCCCGGTGGCGCTGGCCGTGCTCTGGTTGGCCGCTTCCGGTGCGGGCGTTGTTGCCTGCTGGGCCATTAATGCGGCGCCGCCGAGGGTCATGCCCAGCAACAGTACCGTGCTCTTGATCCAAGTTCCACGCATTTTCATTCTCTCCACTTCCAGTCGTCGAACCGAGGTCCGCATTGGAATGCCGTCCTCGTATTCAGTCGAAACCCCGGTATCCGCGAGTAGTTTCGCGGCGGCTCGCGACTCCGGCTCCTCGATCGGGTTGGAAGCGAAGGCGGGATAAGTTGCGAAAGTAGCAGATTTCCGCGCCGCCTTCCTAGACTCGGCGGCCTGCCTGTGCTGCAATGAAAGGTAATTCCTATGGCGTGCGCAGTGTCCAATGAGATGGCGGGAGGATTGTCTCCGGTGCCCGCGGGCGAACTGGTGGTGGGGCCGCTGCCCGCCCACGGCCAGGTGGAGTTTTCGCTGGTGGTTCCCACCCGCAATGAGAGCCATAATCTCGCCGAGTTGATTGCACGGCTGACGCCGGCCATCGCCTCCGAGGTGGGGGATTCCTACGAAATCATTGTGGTGGACGACGATAGCCCTGACAGAACCTGGCAGGTTGCCGCCGCCATGGCCGCTAGCGACGCGCACGTGGTTGCGTTGCGCCGGATGGATGAACGCGGACTGGCGACGGCCGTGGTGCGCGGCTGGCAGGTGGCTCGCGGCAAGTTGCTGGGCGTGATCGACGCCGACCTGCAACATCCTCCCGAGGTTACCGCGCGGTTGATTGCAGCCATGCGGGCGGGCGCCGATCTTGCGGTGGCGAGCCGCGAAGCCGATGGCGGCGGTGTCAGTGATTGGAGTCTGCTGCGGCTGCTGATCTCGAGGGGATCGCGGGCCCTGGGCAAGTTGTTGCTGCCCGGCGTGCTCGGGTTGGTTTCCGATCCCATGACGGGATTTTTCGTGATTCGGCGGACCGCCATTCAAGACCTGCTGCTGGCGCCATGCGGCTACAAGATTCTGGTGGAAGTGCTGGTCCGCTCCCGCATCCAGAGCATCGTCGAAGTGGGATACGTTTTTCGTTCGCGGCAGCGCGACCAGAGCAAGGCTTCCCTGCAGGTCTTCGTCGATTATGTGCATCATCTTTTCCGGCTGCGCGGCAGCGCCCGAGCCCGCCGCGCCGGAGCGGCGCCCGCCAGGATCGGACGCAAGACCACTGAGGCAGGCGAGTAAACAAAGAAAGCAGCGGAGCCGGGCGGACTATAATTGCCTGCACACATGACTCTAAGCTCCGGCACAAAGCTCGGGCCCTACGAAATCCTCTCGCCCTTAGGCGCCGGCGCCATGGGAGAAGTGTACCGTGCGCGCGATACCAGGCTCGGGCGCGACGTTGCGATCAAGGTACTGACAGCGGCGTATGCGAGCGATCCGGACCGGTTGCGGCGGTTTGAGATCGAAGCGCGCGCCATCGCCACGCTCGACCATCCCGCCGTTCTTTCCATCTACGATGTTGGCCAATATGACGGAGCGCCGTATCTTGTGTCGGAGTGTCTGGAAGGCCACTCCCTGCGGCAGGAGTTGAGCGGCAACGCCCTGGGGCTGCGACGGGTGGTGGAGTACGGTACACAAATTGCGCAGGGGCTGGCGGCAGCGCACGACAAGGGCATCATTCATCGCGACTTGAAACCGGAAAACCTCTTTGTCACCCTGGACGGACGGATCAAGATTCTGGATTTCGGTTTGGCGAAGCTACTGAAACCGGAAGCCGCCGCCAGTGAATGCGCGACCCTGGGGAGCACGCCGCAGCAAACCTCCGCGGGTGTGGTTCTGGGTACGGTCGGGTACATGGCTCCGGAGCAGGTGCGGGGCGAAGCCGCCGACGCACGTTCCGACATTTTTGCCCTGGGAACCATTTTGTACGAGATGGTTTCCGGCCAGCGCGCCTTCCACCGGGATACCACGGCCGAGACGATGACGGCGATCCTGAAAGAAGAGCCCGCGGAACTGAGCACTCCGGGCAAGCCCATCCCGCCTGGGCTCGACCGGATTGTGCGGCGGTGCCTGGAAAAGAAACCGCTGCAACGGTTTCAATCGGCGCGCGATCTTGCTTTCAATCTCGAAGGCCTGTCGGAGAGTTCCGCGTCCGGCATCACCGCGGTGAAGCTGCCAAAGCGACAGCCGCGGCAATGGCTGATGCCGCTGGTTGCCTGCGTGCTGCTGATTGCCGGAGCTGGAGCAGGCTGGCTGTTGCCGCGCGGAGCCGGCTCGAATGTGCCTCCTTCTTACCACCAGCTGACCTTCGAACGGGGCTTGGTCTATGCGGCACGGTTTGCGCCCGATGGACGCTCGGTTTACTACAGCGCAAGCTGGAAAGGCGAACCTCTGCAACTCTATTCGACAGTCCCAGGCAGCCCGGAATCGCGCCCGTTGAATCTGCTGGACTCGACATTGTTTGCGATTTCCGCTTCCGAGATGGCGATTTCGACCGGCTGCAAAGATCAATACATTGGAAACTGCCTGGGTACATTGGCGACGGTGCCGGTTTCCGGAGGGTCGCCACGCGAGATTGTGGAGGATGCCATTGCCGCGGATTGGACGGCGAATGGCGCTGAGATGGCCATTCTCCGGCAGGTTGGGGGAAAGTACCGGGTGGAATTTCCGCGCGGCAAAGTGATTTACGAAAGCGACCGCCCGCTGCGGTTTTTGAGGGTTTCGCCGCGCGGGGACGCGGTTGCGTTCGCGGAGATGATCGGCGTTGACGGCGATTCCGGGTGGGTGATGGCCGTGGGCCGGGGCGGCAAGGAACTGTTGCACTCGGCGACGTTTGTCAGCGTCGAGGGACTGGCGTGGCCTCCATCGGGAGAAGAAGTGTGGGTGGCAGCGAGCCAGCATGAGTGCTGGGCCGATGCCATCCGCGGCCTGCGCTTCAATGGCACCGAGAGGATTGTGCTGAGGCTGCCAGGCATGTTGAGGCTGCACGATGTGTCCCAGGACGGCCGGATTCTCATGTCCAGCGAATTGTGGCGGAGCGGATTGCAGTTCCGGGTTCCGGGAGAAGCGAAAGAACGCGACCTCTCCTGGCTGGACTACGCGACCTTGAGAGATCTCTCACCCGACGGTGCAGAGGTCGTGTTCGACGACTGGGGATCGGCGGCTGGAATCTCAGGGCTGGCGTACTTGCGAAAAACCGATGGATCGCCAGCCGTAAAACTGGGCACATGGTCTTCGCCGGTGCTTTCGCCGGATGGGACGCGGGTGTTGGCTTTTGAAGCTACTTCGGTGGGCTCGCACCATTTTGCCTTGTTGCCAACCAGAGTGGGAGAGCCGCAGATCCTCGACTCCGTTGGCCTCCAACAATCCGGTTCCATGGGTTGGATGCCCGATGGAAAGGCAGTCTACTTCGCCAACAACGACGGCCATGGATGGCGAATGTTCGTCCAGGACCTTGCGGGCGGCGAACCGCGTGGGGTTACGCCGGTGATTTCGGTGAGGCCGTGGCATTTTGAATCCCACCTTGTTTCACCGGATGGCAAATACATTTTTGCGCGCGAGTTGAACGGGAAGGGCGGGCTCTATCCAATCGCAGGGGGAGAACCCAGAACGCTTGCCGGTTGGTTGCCGGAAGATAATTGGATCGAGTGGTCGGCGGATGGACGCTCGGCCTACGTGTACCACGACGAGAAACAATCCGCGCCGGTTTACTGGCTGGATATTGCAACTGGAAGGAGACAACTGGTGGCGACCCTGGGCCCGAACGACCCTGCCGGAGTGACCGCAGTTCTGAATGTCCGCATGACGGCCGACGGCAAGTCGTACGCCTATTCCTTCGATCGGGAATTGTCGGACTTGTTCGTGGTAGAGGGAGTGCGCTGAGCAAGTGGACGCGATTGTAGAACTGGGATTTTGGGCTGATCCGGACGCTGTGCTAGATTGTTGATACCACCACTTCCTCGCCGGGATGGCGGAACTGGCAGACGCAGCGGACTCAAAATCCGCCGATCGCAAGGTCATGGGGGTTCGATTCCCCCTCCCGGCACCATACTAAGTTGTTTAGTTGCTTGCAGATACAAGCAACCCAAGAAACCCGTGTACCTAATACGTACTTTTTAGGTCGTTTTCAACAGGGCGGGGTTTTCGTAGATGTTGCCGATGACTTCAAGTTCGCCACCGAACATATTGAAGCCGACTGCGGTACAACCGTAAGTATCATCCAGCGTCATATTGTTATTCCATTCAATCACCCGTTTAATGTGCCTTCCTTCAGGGAAACTGCGGCTGCTCCTAAACTCATCAACGATGTCCCCCTCATAAATCTCCTTTCCATTCTTGTCCTTGAGGCCGGTGAATTGCTGAATTTCCAACCACTCATTAGCAAGCGATGGATCGCCATACTGGTCCCTTTCCCAGACGCTTCCATTTCCGAGAACCCAAAAGCGGTAGAGTTCAGCAATGAATTGTTTTTGAAACCTGTCCCAAGCCCGGAATTTGATTTCTCTTGCCATTACCTAAATCAAAGCACACTGGCGTAAAATCGCAAGCTGAGTTGTGCACAGGAGGTGGCATGAGCTACATTCAGGACCCAATGTTTAAGATTATTCCGAGCGGTGATTACTTGCATGTGGTTTGCGTGAAATGTGGCGAAGCGTGCGAAATGGATTTCAAGGGTTATGACCCGGTGGTTCCGCTCATCCAGATTGACTGCCCGAATTGTGGCAGTTCGGGGAAATGGAAGCTGTGGAGAGGTGGACACGGTTTTGGCGAGCGGGAAGGGTCTCCAGAAAAATCGAACTGAGAGGAAATTAGGCAAAAGCATTAGAATTTGACCAATTCAAACCAGGAGGGTTGACATGAGCCATGACGGCGGCAGCACTGGCATTTTGTTGATCCTTGCGATTGCTGGCCTCGTTTGCGACCGGCGCTATCTCAAAGCAGGCGGAAAGCCGCCCAGTGATACGCATTATCGTCTGATGTTTATCACGATGATCGTATTTGCCGCATTCGTTGCTGTGCTTTCTTTAATGTCGAATGACCCCGGAACCGTATTAATTCAGATCGGATTTCGGATTGGGATTCTCTTGTTTGCGCTATGGCAACTTGGTCGTTTTAGGATGAGGCGCAAATACCCTCTTTATAACGCCAGCAAAAGCCCCCATGCCAGTCCGCCACCAACGGGGGCGCTTCAACCAAAATATTGTGTGAGTTGTGGAGCACAACTTTCGGTCTCTGAAAATTTCTGTCACAACTGCGGGGCAGCTACTCTACGTATCGGCGAAATCGAAACGCCGACCCGCCAATGATCGTTTTCCACTTAAATCCCATGTACTTGTGGCGTACCAAATAACCGCGTTTCCACAGTTTTGTGCGTATCGTGCGTGCTATAAAAGTCAATAACTTGTTTGGTTTCAACACCCGGTTGCCATCCGATTCCCCCTCCCGGCACCATCGGTAAACCCCATCCTATAAGTCAGTCAGTGGAAGCGGAATGTTTCGCAGGATTCTGCTGCACAGCCTCGCCGTAATTGAAACCATGCATCTTCTATGTAGTTTCTGGACAGCATCGGCTATGTCGCTCTGGGCTACGATGGCATAACGCTCAGACGCTGAGCGGATCATGGCCCTGGAGCGAAGCTGAAAAGGCCATGATCCCCGGCGAAAGTTCGGCGCTGCCGTCCCCTGGGCGACGGAGCGGGGACTGAGCGGCGTTGGCCGGTACGAATCCAGCGCGCAAACCGGGCTGCGTGCTCACGAGTGGACAGGCCCTCCAATTCGGTGAGCCGAGTCCGGGAAGCGGGCCGGCTCCCCGGACTCGGACTTCGGGACCGCGCCGGATCCCTGGTCCGAGTATCCAGCAGCGCTGAATCCTGTCATTGCACCAGCCGCAGAGACTTGAGCTCGGTGAGGAGTTTGGCGGTGTCGATGGGCTTGAATAGATACGCGTCACAAAGCTCCCGGAAGGATTGAATCATCTCATTGACGTCCGTCAGCGCCGTGGTCATGATGATTTTTGAGCCATGAGTGGAGTTCACCCCATGGGACTCCTCCACGGCCCGTATCTGTTTGACTGCCTCCTTGCCATCCATCTCCGGCATCATGATGTCCATGCAGACCAGGTTGTAGGGCGATCCGTTGCCGGCGGCCATCTGAAATGCATCCACGGCTTCCCTGCCGTTGACGGCGATATGACATTCGCCGTAGCGGGAAAGAAAAGTCTGCAGAAACAACCGGCTGGTGAAGTCGTCTTCGACAATAAGCGTTTTCATCTTCGTGTTCTCCCTTGTTGGTTCATAGCCATCCGGCGTGCTCCAGGGTACGGTGGAGCTGCTGGAATTCCTGGATGGTGCGGGGCAGAAGCGCGCCGCAATGGTCCAGCTCGCCTGCGCCCGCTGCCTGCTCCATCTCCTTTGCCACTGCACTCAGACTTGCGGCGGACACGGTTGCCGCCGATCCCTTGAGCGTATGCGCCTGCAAGCGAACGCCGGTCCCATCAGCCTCATCGAGCCGCGTTCGCAGATTATTCAACTGCGATGGAAAGTCTTCCAGGAAGCCCTTGACGATTTCCCCGGCAAGCTGGCGGTCTCCCATGAGCCGCTGCAGCAAAGCCTCGGCATCGAAAATCGCCATGCCTGGCTCCGCGACGGCGTTTTCCGCGGATTGGATCGCACTTTGACCGGCGAGGTCAGGTCCGGGGCACCACTTGTCAAGCACTTCGGCAAGTTGCTGGAAGTCCACTGGTTTCGAGAGATAATCGTTCATCCCTTCGCGAATGCATCGGTCCCGGTCTCCCGACATGGCGCTGGCCGTAAGGGCGATGATTGGAACCCGTGGATGCGGCGACTGGCGGATGCGGCGGGTCGCTTCGAAGCCGTCCATCACCGGCATCTCGCAGTCCATCAGAACCAGATCGTATTCGCCATGCTGCAGCGCTTCGACGGCTTCGGCGCCATTGGCGACCGCGTCGGCTTGGTAGCCAAGCTTCTCCAGTTGCGCCAGGGCTACGGCGCGATTGGTGGCATTATCCTCCGCCACCAGGATTCGCGGCTTGCGCCCCGTGACGGTCAACCCCCTCGGCGAAACCAAGCGCGCATCGGTGCGCTCGCTCGCGGGATTCCGCGCAACCAGCTCCGCGCCCGGCGCCAGCGCCCGGCGCCCGTTCAAAGACTGCGGTGAACCAGAAGGTCGAGCCTTCGCCTTCCCGGCTCTCGACGCCGATCTTCCCACCCATCATCTCGACAAGTTGCTTGCTGATCGCCAGCCCGAGTCCGGTGCCGCCGTACTTGCGCGTCGTGGAGGTCGTCTGCCTGGGTGAACGGCGAGAACAGTGCCGCGACCTGGTCCGGCGTATCCCGATTCCGGTATCGGTGATGGCGAAACGAACCGTTGCCTTGCCATCTGCTTCGCTCAGAAGTTGCGCCTCGAGCGTCACCTCGCCCCGTTCGGTGAACTTGATGGCATTGCCGGCGAGATTGGTCAACACCTGGCGCAGGCGGTGGGCATCGCCGCGCAGCAGCGGCGGAACTTCCGGCGACACTCGCGAATGGAACTGGAGTCCCTTGGCGCTCGCCTGGACGCTCAAAAGCTGGACCACGTCCGCAACCGTGTGGCGCACGTTGAAGCTCAGATTTTCAAGGGCGATCTTTCCCGCCTCGATCTTGGAAAGGTCCAGGATGTCGTCGATGAGGGCAAGCAGAGCCCGCCCGCTGGTCTGCGCCACGTTGGCGTATTGCTCGTTGCTCCCGCAGTGAGATCTGTTTCCAGAAGCAGTTGAATCATGCCGATGACGCCGTTCATCGGCGTGCGGATTTCGTGGCTCATGTTGGCCAGAAAGCGGCTCTTCGCCCGATTGGCGGCGTCGGCGCCCTCGCGGGCGTGAATCAGTTCCTGCTCGTAGCGTTTCCGCTCGGTAATCTCCTCCGCAATTCCGACGACCCGAATCAGTTGCCCGGCCTGGTCGCGAATGGGAAAAGCCCGGTCCCGGATCCACTTTTCCTGCCCGTCCGGGGTTCGTATGCGGTATTCCGAGTCGATCCGCTCTCCCTGTATTTGCCTCGCAAACAATGAATGGGCCTGCGCCAGGTCATCGGGATGGATCGCCTCCACCCATGACATCGGGTTCTGATAGAGGCTCTCGCAGCTTCTGCCCCAAACCTGTTCATAGGCAGGGCTGACATAGAGCATCTGGTCGGCTGTCGGGGGCATCATCCAAAACACTTCATGAATATTTTCCGCCAACTGGCGAAACTTCTCTTCGCTGCTCCGCAATGCCTGCTCGGTTCGCTTGCGCTCGGTAATGTCGCGCAGAATTTGGGCGATGACCGTCACTTCGCCGGCGGCGTTGCGGATGGGAAATCCGGTAACCGACACGCAAATTCTCCGCCCGTCCTTGTGCAGACATAAACCTTCCTGTTGCGAGAACGCATTCCCTTGCAGCACCTGCCCGTCCAGTTGTCCGATTGCAGTCAGCCGCTCGGGGGGTACCAGCAGGGACAGTTGCTTCCCTATCATGTCCACGGCGGCGTGACCGAACATTGCTTCCGCGCCGCGGTTGAAGGTGAGGATGGTCCCGGCGGGAGTGTAGGCAAGAATGGCATCCTCGGAGTTCTCCACAATCGCTGCCAGGAAAGCTCGCGCTTCCTCGGCCGCGCGGCGCTCCGTCACGTCGTTCTTGATCGCGATAAAGCTGGCGATCTTACCATCGGCGCCATGCACCGGGGCGATTCGCATTTCCTCGTTATAGAAGCTTCCATTCTTCCGCCGGTTGATAAGCTCACCGTGCCAGACCCTTCCGGACAGAATGGTGCTCCAGAGCTGTTCGTAAAACTGCAGGGGTTGGCGCCCGGATTTGAGGAAGCGCGGATACTGCCCTACGCCTTCCTCGCTGGCGTAGCCGGTCATCGCGGTAAACGCGGGATTCACATATCGGATCTTCCCGTCCGAATCAGTGATCATGATCCCATCCGCCGCCTGCTCGATGGCCGAAGTCAGAGATGCCTGCTTGATCATGGCCCGCGTCAATTCCTCGGCGGTTCTTGCCAACTCGGCGTTTTTGAGCTCAACTTCCAGGGTGCGCTGTTCAACGCGCTGCTCGAGTTCCCGACTTAGGTGGGTAAGTTCATCGACCAGGCGGGCACGGTCCTTCAAGAGGCGCGAGTGCTGGGCCGCCTGCTGCAAAGTGGCTTGAATTGTCAGTTTGTCGAAGGGCTTGTGGATAAAGTAAAGGATGTGTCCTTGGTTGATGCTCTCGATGATGTCATCCGACTCGGAGTAACCGGAGATCAGAATGCGTGCGGCGTTGGGGCGCACTACTTGGGCGCGCCGGAGAAATTCAACCCCGTTCATGCCGGGCATCCGGAGATCGGAAACGATCACATCAACGTCGTTATCGTTCAGGACCTGCAGCGCGGCATCTCCGCTCCATGCTTCGACGCATCGGTAATATTTTCCGGCGAGTAGCGAAATGGCATGGCAGAGTTCGGGCTGGTCATCAACGACGAGAACCATGGGTAACCGGAAGATTTCGCCGGAACCGAGTACTTTCGCTACTGAACGCATGCCAGTGCCCTCCATTGGTAAAACACCGAGCGCAACTAACGTTTGGGCTCAAGTTCCGGACAAAGACCCGAGATAGATTCGGTTGAGCCGATGATCATGCAACCTCGCGCCGGGCCGGGGATGATTTGCCGCGCAAGATTGCGCGCACCTCCAGACGGCGTGCGACGGCGCGGACGCGCGAGCCCAATTCCTGGAGCAGCGCCTCGCGTCCTTCTCCCGGGGTGGCGGATTCCGGTTTGGTGACGAAATCAAACGCACCCTTCTCCAAGGCTCGCATGGTGAGGTCACCGCCGCGCTGAGAGAGCGCGCTCACGACGATGATTTCTACCGGTTGAGCGCTCTGGCGCAGTGCATCCAAGACCGCCAGGCCGTCCATTTCCGGCATCTCAATGTCGAGGGTGAGAAGATCGGGCTTAAGTTCCCGGACCTTCTGCAGGGCAATCTTGCCGTTGGCTGCGCTTCCTACCACTTCAACCCCAGGGATTGCCGCCAGCACATCGGCCAGCAACCGCCGGAACAGCACCGCATCGTCGGCTACCAGAACCCTCACGTCTATACCCTCTTCTTTTCGGGCAACAACTCTTCCCGCGGCGGTTCCTCGAGGCGGTCGTCGGCGCTGGGCACGCTAGCCAGATCGAGCAACGCCGCCAGACGTTCGCCACTGCGAAACACTCCCCGCAGTTTCTGCATCTGCACGCCGTGCAGGTTTGGAGGAGCGGGGGCAAGATTGCCCGCTTCGACAGAGATGGCATCCGCCACCCGATCCACCAAGAGCCCGAGGGTCTCACCGTTCCAGTCAGCGATGAGGATCCGGCTCTCCGAACCCGGCCCGCTCCAGGAGGCCATCGATTGTGCGAACTGTGCTGGGATCGTCATCGACGACAAAAACCAGTGGAGAAAGATCCTGTGCATGCATCACAAAGTCTCCTACTCTCTCGGCGGTTGACTTTCCGCACACCGGGCCCCTGGGCTTGCAAACCGTTCCGCACGGGAAAACAGGTGTTGATTTACTCATCGGCTGCCTTCCCACTTTCATTAATCTTTCATCGGGACAGGAATGGGTCGTGGCCTCTCTTGGGGCAGCCGCGCTGGTTGCCATGAGCGTCGAAGAAAACGACCGGATGATACGAACTCGCTGCTGGGTTACGGGAGTTGTAAACGAAGCGGAGGGGTCGGGTTACTCTTATAGAAAGAATGGCGGCTGCTGGAGGTGCCGTGTGCACCGGCCAGTACCGGGCTCCCACTCCACGCAGGGTGTTCGCGAGTGTGGACAAAAAGATGCTTCAGAATCTCTGGAGCGATCGGACTGTTTTTGCCGGCCCCAATCGTACATTTGTTCAGCGCGCTGAAAAGCTTCTGGCGTTCCTTGTCTATCGATTGGCGGCAGACGAGCGGAGCAAGACCGGCGGCAGTTGCAGCCTCACCCTCAGGGCACCGGCCTTTCGCGACCTTCCTGGCGGCGACTCCGTGAATCTCGGGCACCCGACCAGGAGCCGGTCTGCGAGCGCACAGCGACTTCTTTCCCGTGCTTCGCGCCGTTTTACCAGGATCTTAGCAATCCCGAGTAGGAGAGCGGCGGCGAGAGCAAGGGCGCCGTTTCTAAAGCCACTGGACGCTGAGCGGTTTTCTGGGGGGTACCAGCCGGTAGGAGTACTTGCGCTCTCCGAGCATGAGGCCGCCGTTCACGATGTAGTTCTCCGGGACCGCTAACGCCTGGCGGAGCGGGGCGTGAACCTCCGATACGCGGGTCAGGTAACCGGCCCAGCAGGCACCGAGACCGCGAGCCTCGGCGGCTAATTCCAGAAAGGTCAGGGCAATGGCGCAATCCTGTTTTCCCCATTGGTAATCCGCTGGGGCGCAGGCCAGGACCACCGTGGGAGCGCCACGCAATACAACGTCATATCCCCCCGCCCACTGCTCCAGCTTTATCGGGGGAAGGCCGGAAGTGCGCAACCAGTTCATCGCTTCCACGGACAATGCGTGAACTTTGGCCGCATCGTTCACGACAATCCAGTGCAGCTTCTGCGAATTGTGACCGGTGGGAGCCCGCCGGGCCACGTCCAGCAGCGCCTGCAATGTTTCCCTGGCGATGGGACGGTCCTTGAACTCGCGCACAGAACGGCGGCTCACGAGGAACCCGTCGATGATGGCAGGAGCCGGCAGTTGTTTGGAGGCAAGCAGGAAATCTTCTCGCGGGAGGCCGCCGTGAGTCAGGGCGCCGCAGTCACAGACGGCGACGCAGTGACCGCAGAGAATGCAGTTGACCCCGGGAACCTCTTCGGGAAGTCTCTCCTCATTCAGAGTGAGAACTCCGGACGGACAAACGGCCACGCAGGCACCGTCTTTCTTGCATAGATTGGTATCAACCACGATCTGTCTCATGGCGTATGCTCCCTGTTCGCTCGCGGCCAAACCGCCGGTGTCTTTCCCTCTAGTGTACTCCCGGCGGCCACAGACGCGGCATGTCCCAATGAAGCCGCCAACCTGGGGAACGGGAAGTGTTTCCGCGGCGCGGCAACATGGAGGGAGCATTCCAGTTTGACGAAATTATTTTCCCAGTGCCCGGAAACTATCTACTGCAGAGGTTGGTCGGCGAAAGTGGCGATTACCGTGGCATTGTAGCGAAGTACCGCGGAATTATCGCTATAGAAGAAACGTGAGCCAGTGGTTCCCAAGGCGAGGGGGTTCGCGTTCGACGCGTAGGTACTGATTGGAACCTGGGCGCCGGCGGTGATGTTGAAATTGTATCCGCTCTTCAGGCACGGAGCGGTTCCCACTCCGGCGGGACAGCCCAGAACATTGTCCAGCAGGTTGGCGTTCGCTGAAGTGGAAGTGCCGGTTGAGGTCGCGCCCGGCCCCAGGGTATTCAGGTCAGGGGCGAAGCCAAGGGTAGGATAGGTCGAGGCATAAGAGACCTGACAGGTGTCAATGTTGCGCAGTGAGTCCACGGCCGAAGCTTCATTGGCTGACATGCGGGCGTGCAGAAAACTTGGGATGGCGATGGCGACGATGATCAGGATGACGGCAACAACTATCATCAATTCGATGAGCGAGAAACCACGTTGTTTTCCCACCTGACACTCTCCAGTGATTCTTGACCGGGGCTGGTGTGGTGCATGAGCGCTGGCGATGATTCTGTGGGACGCGATCACAACCGTCAAGAGAAACCCTAGTCGAGCGAGGTTACCATAGTGAGCGGCCTGCGGTTCTGGAACTGGAGAAAGGGTAGAAAAATCGCGCCTCAAGACATGGGATGGGTAAGAGCCGCACCCAAGTTACCCACCTCCGGTGCGATGAGTTCGTAAGCAGTAATGAGTTGGCGCCACCGCGCTGGGATCACGATGGACGCCTTGGCCGGATAGTTGTAAGCAACCATGGCCGAGAGTACGCGGGCGGCACGAAACTGACGCGTCTCGCTCCATATCTCGGACTCGAAGTCGAAGGACTTGCGTCCGATCCGGGAGACGCGGCATGCAACGGCGACCTCTTCGCGGTAGTCCAGAGGCTGCTCATAGTCAAGTTCCAGCCTCGCCAGAATGATGCCGTTGGCTCCGGCCAATGATTCCTTGAGCACATCGGCGAAGTAGATGCAACGCACGGTTTCCACCCAGACCACATAGGACGCGTTGTTCACATGTTGTAACATGTCCACGTCACAGAACGGGACACGGAAGCGGTGGATACATCGAAAGTCAGTGAGTGCCATTGGTTGGCTCCAACGAAGCACGGCGCGTTTGCGGCCTTCTTCTGTCTCAATCTTGATTCCAACTCAGCGCGGAAAGTGCACCCTGAGCCCGTCATGTGCGATCCAGGTTGCGTTCCAATTCGGGAGCGGATTGGCTAACTACGGCAGAGAACCCATGCGACCCTGTCCTTGGACGCTCAAACGCTGGGTTGCGTCCTCATCCGCGTAGGAGGCCACGATCTCGCCAAAATAGATTCGGTGGAAGTCACCGGTCTTATAGAACTGCTCACGCACGCTCTGCGCCAGTGCATCAGGCGCCATGTCAACCCGATTGACGGTCCTGCACTCGTAATGCACGAGGCATTCCCTGATGATTGGGGAGCGCACCTCGCGGCTTGGAACGGGGGTGAGTTGCGCCTCCTGAAACTTATCGTGCTCCTGTCCCGAGATGCTTCCGCAGAGGCTGGCGGCGGCGGCCAGTTCTCGCGGAAGTACGTTGACCGTGAAATCGCTGACCTGCTCCATTAACTTGTAGCTGTGGCGTGAGTGCCGGACGAGAACGATAAAGATTGGGCGAGACCAAATGGAGCCAATCGTACCCCAGCCAATGGTCATGACGTTTGGTTTTCCATCCGTGCCCGTAGTTACAAGTAACAATCCGTCCTCCTGCATGCGCTGGATTGTCAGGGCAAAGTAGTCTGCGAGCGGCACTGTGACTTTCGCCATTTCGATTTCACCTCAAACTTAGCTATGCTTCTGGATGACCGCCGTATAGTTAAGAAAGTTTCCCGCGATACTGCTTCAGACTACCGCTTGCGTCCGGCTGCCGGTGGTGATGGGTCTCTGCGCCATGGCTGGGACGGTTTCGCATATCCCATCCCTGGCATCTCCCCGCTGCATCCCAGACTAGATTTCCTGATTGATCCGAACTCCTGGGCGTGCGTTCAAAGTGGGGAGCATGTCAGTGAACCTTCGGGTTCAGCCCAACAGCGCGGAAACCTCCGGCATCAACTCGCTGATGGCAATCTTCTGCGGACACAGGGCTTCGCATTCGTGGCACTGGATGCAGGAAGCCGAGCGTTGATCCGCGTTGAGATAGAACTGGTATTTGAAACGGGCTCCCGCAACATCATCAAACAGGTGCGCGTAGTTGTACAAATCCAGGTTGCCCGGAATGTTCACGCCGTTGGGACACGGCATGCAGTAGCCGCACCGGTTGCAGGGAATCACGGACCTGGTACGGTACATTTCCCGCACTTGTGCGATCAGCTGCTGATCGGCATCGGTAAAAGAGTGGACTCGCGACCGGTCCGCAAACTGCAGATTCTCTTTCACCTGTTCCATGGTGCTCATCCCGCTTAGAACCACGGAAACTTCAGGCTGATCCCATAGCCACCCCAGCGCCCACTCCGCCACGGGTCGCTGCACGGGGAACGCTTCCATGGCGGCGCGAACTTCGTTGGGCGGATCCACCAGCCTGCCGCCCAGCAGCGGTTCCATGATCACGACGCCAAGTCCCTTGCTGGCCGCAAGCTTCAGGCCACGGGTTCCAGCCTGGTTCTCGATATCCATATAGTTGTACTGAATCTGGCAAAAGCTCCACAGGTCGCTGCCGTTGAGGATCTCCTCGAAGACCTTGAAATCGTCGTGCATGGAGAATCCGAAGTGCCGGATGCGTCCATCCGCGAGCGCCGCTTCGGCCTTCCCCAGAAGATTGTGCTTCAAGACGATGTTGTGCCAACGAGCCTTATGCACGCTATGCAGGAGGTAAAAATCGATATGATCGGTCTGCAGCCGGGTCAACTGCTCATCGAGCAGCCTGTCAAAGTCCGACGTCTCCTTTACCAAGCCGAGCCGGAGTTTGGTGGCGAGGCTGACTTTTCCCGATAGCCCGCTTGCAGCGCCTTGCCGACGACGGTTTCGCTGCGTCCGCCATGATAGTTCGAGGCCGTGTCCAGGTAGTTGACGCCGTTGTCAATCGCGTGGCGAATCATGCGGATGGTTTCGGCTTCATCGATATCGGCACCGAAGCGCTCCCCACTGAGGGTGGGGAAGCGCAGGCAGCCAAAACCCAAGGCCGAAGCTTTCCAATCCAGCTTTCCAAACTTGCGATATTGCATGATTGCCTCCGATTCCGGCGTGCCGGATTCCCTGGCTAAATTCTACTCTCGGGCACTTCTTGCGCCGTAAACGTAACCATGGATGGCGACACGAACGGCCGCCGGCCGCTCACTCCGGCGGCGGCTTCACTGCGGCACTGGACTACAATGTCTATTGAGGGGGCAGACTTTATGAACGCTTCAGCCGCGATTGCCGATGCCGTAACCACCGATCGATATTACTTTGCCGCGAATGACGGCGAGCCCGACGCCATCAGTGGCGCGTATCCGAAAAAGCTCAAGTACTTCGCCGGCGGTGTCTGGAAGGAATCCAAAACCAGCAAGTACATGCCATGTTACGACCCCTCGACGGGCGCGGTGATTGCCTATGCGCCGCAGTGCACGGCCACCGAGGTCGAAGAGGCCATCGAGACCGCGGTCAAAGCATTCCCGGCATGGCGCGATACTCCGGTCACCAAGCGCGTGCAGGTGCTGTTCAAGATGAAGCAGTTGCTCGACGAGCATCTGGAGGAACTGACCTACCTCTGCGCCCAGGAGAACGGCAAGAAGTGGGACGAGGCCATGGGCGATATCCTCAAGGTCATCGAGGTTGTGGAATTCGCCTGCGGCGCGCCCCAGATGATGAAGGGCGAGTCGCTGATGAATGTTTCTCCCGGTTATGACACGGTGCAGTTCCGCGAACCGATGGGCGTCTTCGCCGGCATCGCGCCGTGGAATTTCCCCGCCATGATCCCGCAAGGATGGATGGCTCCCATCTGCATTGCCAGCGGAAACTGCATGGTGCTGAAAGCTGCCAGCTTTGCGCCGCAATCCTCGATGCGTATTACCGAGCTTTGGAAGCAGGCGGGCCTGCCCGACGGAGTCCTCAACCTGGTTACCACCAGCCGCAATGAGGCGGAGATTCTGCTCCGGCATCCGGACATCAAGGGCGTGACCTTTGTCGGTTCCACCAGCGTCGGCCGGCATATCTACGCGACGGCCGCGGGTCAGGGCAAGCGCGTGCAGGCGCTCACCGAGGCCAAGAACCACGCCCTGGTGATGAGCGACGCGGTCATTGAGCGCACGGCGCAGGGCATCATCAACTCCTTCTGCGGATGCGCCGGCGAACGCTGCATGGCTCTTCCGGTGGTGGTCGTGGAGAACGCCGTCGCCGAGCAGTTGGTGGAAGCCGTGGTGCGGCTTGCAAAGCAGGTAAATCTTGGCCCCGCCTATGACAAGCAGACGGGCATGGGCCCGGTGGTGAACCTGGGACACAAGGAGTTCGTGCTGAACGGGATCGAGACCGCCATCAAGGAGGGCGCCAAGCTGATTCTGGATGGGCGAAATCCCAAGGTCCCGCCGGAATGCGAAAAAGGCTTCTTCGTTGGACCTACGATCTTTGATCACGTGACCGAAGATATGGCGTGCGGACGGGAAGAAATCTTTGGTCCCGTTCTCTGCATCAAGCGCGTGGACAGCTTCGAAGAAGGTCTCCAGATCATGAATAACAATTGCTTTGCCAACGGCTCGGTGATCTACACCGAAAGCGGCCAGTTTGCGCAGGAGTTTGCCCGGCGCAGCGACGCAGGAATGGTCGGCGTCAATGTCGGCATCCCGGTTCCGCTCGGGATATTCGGATTCACTGGACACAAGCAGTCGTTCTTTGGCGATCTGCATTGCATGGGGCGCGACGGCTTTATCTTCTACACGGAGACCAAGAACGTGACCTCGACCTGGTTCGCCGGCAAGGAGATTCCCGCGAAAGTCAGCACCTGGGATGGAACCATGACCCGCGGTTAGCCTTAGGTTGCGGCTCCGGCAGGTGACGGGGCGCGGGTTTGAAGTCTAGCGAGCGCTGATCGCAAGATTCGGCCTTGGCATCGGCACGTCCGTGTGGATGCCCGCTGTCAGGACGGCGTTGCCGTGGTGGTACGATGGGATCGAATCTTTCCGGTTATTTCGGCTGGCCGAGGAGCTGATTGCGATCTTGATGGTATGGCGGACATGAAGAAGCCGGATTCAAATCGTGAGCGGGGGCACGCTGAGCGCATGCTCAAACGGGCCCAACGACAACAAACCAGGGCGGCAAAACTCGTCGATAAGTGGCAGGCGAGAATTGCGACGCTGGACCGGGCGGGGATTGCCGTAATCCAGCCGCGCTTGTGGACGGACGACACGGACACAATCCTGTTGCCGGCGGCGCTGCACTGCGATCCTTGAGCAAGCAGTCCGCGGCGCGTCCACGGCATCTAAGGTTCAGGTATGTTCTTAAGATTTCCCGGCTCCACGGACATGGAGTCATGGGCGCGAGACTATGGTGTGGAGGTGACCGCAGGCGCCGAGGGAGCCGCGGTCGCCGCGACCGGTGGGAACCTATGCCAACACACGGACGACCTGCTGGCGGTGACAATCACCGGCCGCTGGGTTTCGTCCCGGCAAAAACTGATGGCTGCGGGCTGTGTGGTGGTTCAAGACGGAGACCGCGAAGGGACGGTTTCGTTTGATCCCAACGATACCGAGGCGAGCCTGGCCGTCCTGCGGAGCCTTCGATTGAAGTGAGATTGAAGTACCGCGGGGACAGACGGGATTGGGGTGAGGATGATGAAAATCGCCAGCTGGAATGTGAATTCGATCCGTGCGCGGCTTGACCATGTCACCGAGTGGCTGAAGGCGCGCCAGCCGGATGTGCTGCTGCTGCAGGAGCTGAAGGGCACGGAGTTCCCGGCCGCGGTATTTAAGGACCTGGGCTATGAAAGCGTGGCGGTGACCCAGAAGGCGTACAACGGCGTCGCAATCTTATCGCGCCATCCGATCGAGACGCTCAACACGACGCTGGCCGGCGATGAGGCGGACAGTCATGCACGGTATCTGGAAACCGACGATCCAGGGCATCCGGTCGTCGATATCTATCTTCCCAACGGAAACCCCGTGGGGAGCGAGAAATTCGCCTACAAGCTGGCCTGGATGGACCGGCTGAATTTGGAGATGAGCGCCTGGCTGGCAAAGAGACTGCCGGTGCTGATCGGCGGAGACTTCAACGTCATTCCGGAGGATATCGACTGCCACAAGCCTTCCTCCTGGATCCACGACGCGCTGTTCCAGCCGGAGACGCGAGCGCGCTACCGGGCGCTGCTCGACCTTGGCTACACCGATGCCTTCCGTTCGCTGCATCCTGGCGAAGGCGGGCCAGTTCACTTACTGGGATTATTTCCGGCAGGCGTTCGAGCATAATCGCGGCATTCGCATCGACCATTTCCTGCTGTCTCCGCCGTTGGCCGGGCGGTTAAAGCTGCGAGATCGACAGGGCGCCGCGAGCGCAGGCGAAGCCGTCGGATCATACGCCGATCATCGTCGAACTGCAGTAGGCAGCCAGACGCGGCGCGGCGTGGGCCGCGCCTATGTTTTCCGAGTTTTGCTACAATTTCAGTTCAGGTGCCTATCCGAATCCACACCATGCCTACCCAATCCACCGCGATAGCAATGTCCGTTGGGATTTTTCCGCCATCTACGCCGCAATCGATGATCCGCAGATCGATCTTGACATCGCGGAGTTTACGAGAAGTGCGCGGCAATTCAACCTGGATTACCAGGGAAAACTAGCCGATACGCTGGGCCAGGCGATCTCCGATTATGCGGAACTGGACATGCTTGGGGGAAAGATCATGGTCTATCTTTCTCTCCAGCAAAGTCTGGACGTGACGGATGAGGCGGTGAAGGCAAAGATGGCCGCGGCGCAGCAGACGATGAGCCAGGTTCAGGGCGAGTATTTGACGTTCTTTGAGTTGGAGTTGGTTGCGCTCGACGATGCGACGCTTGAGAAGTGGTACGCAGGCGATCCCGTGGTCCGAAGACACCGGCCGTGGATCGAGCATCAGAGGGTCTTCAAGCCGCATTTCCTGAGCGAACCCGTGGAAGCTGCTCTTACCAAGCGCGCTCCGTTCGGCCCGGCTTCGTGGGACGAGTTCTTTGATGAGTGTGAGGCGGATCTTCGATTCGACCTGAAGGACGAGAAGAAGAACCTGACCGAAATGCTCGACATTCTTACGAATTCGAAGGATGGCGCGCTGCGCGGGGAAGTGCAGAAGACGATCAACGATGGCCTCGGAGGATACTTCGCCAAGTATTCAGCGCAGACGCTGTATGTGATCGTGGGCAAGGCCGGGGTGGAGCGCAAGGAACGCCATTACCGCACTCCCATGGAATCGAGGAATAAGGAGAACCGCATTCCTGACGCGGTTGTCGATGCCCTGCACAGCGCCGTACTGCACGCGGCCGGACCGCTGGCCCGCCGCTACTATCGCCTCAAGGCCGGGTTGCTCGGCCTGAAAACGCTGCGGTGGAGCGATCGCAACGCGCCATTGCCGTTTGCCGACACCACGGTGGTGCCGTATGACAACGCGATTGCGACGGTGCTTGCGGCCTATGAAAGTTTCAGTCCCACGCTGAGCGGCATCATCCAGGATTTCATTGCCTCCAAGCGCATCGACGTTCCCGCGACCACGGGCAAACGCGGCGGAGCTTTCAATTGTTCTCTCGTGCTGCCCGGAAACCGGCCGCAATCGTTCACGCTTTTGAATTACCTGGGCTCAAATCACGACGTAATGACGCTGGCGCATGAACTCGGCCACGGAGTCCACGGCATTCTCGCGGGCGAAGCGCAGGGACCGCTCATGTATCAGCCGCCGATCGCATACTGCGAGACGGCTTCCGTCTTCGGCGAGATGACGACATTCAGCTTTCTCGGCAACAGCTTGCGGAAAGGGGAGACAACGCCGCGCTGCTGGCACTGATAACCCGCAAGATCGAAGGAATGCTGAACACGGTGGTGCGCCAGATTGGATTTTCCAATTTTGAGCGCCGCATTCATGGCATGAATGCGGAATACACGGAGTGGAACGAGCCGACAGAAACTTTCCGTGGAAGAGCTGGATGCTCTGTGGCTGGCTACGGCGAAGGAACTATACGGAGAAGATGGCGAGGTGTTCACCTATGAAAACGCCAGCCATCTCTGGTCCTATATCTCGCATTTCCATCGCCCGTTTTACGTCTACGGGTATGCGTTTGGCGAACTTCTGACGCAGAGCTTGTATGCCCAGCAAATGCGACTTGGCAGCCGGTTTGAGCCGCTCTATCTCGACCTGCTCCGTTCCGGCGCGACGAAAAGCGTGTTTGAGCTCCTGCAACCGTTCGGCCTGGATGCGACGGAAGAGACCTTCTGGGGTGACGGCATCCGTGTAAGCCTGGACGCGATGATCTCGGAGGCAGAGAAACTGGCCCTCATCCAGATGCCTGCTGCTGTGGAGTAACCTCCGGGGTAACATGCTTGCGGCGGCGATGGAAGCCGCGAAATTGGAGACCACGCAGGAGTCATAGCTGCAATCGAGGCGACGCGCAATCTCTATTCGAATCCTCTCCTATCGGGATGAAATCGGCCCGGTTCTCTGGTACCAGCGCCATCGGCGTGGCGAGCGCTGCGCTGCGCAAGCGGGCGCGACGGCAGTGGGAACAGGGCACTGCTCAGACTGCCCGGAACGTCCAGTTAGTTTGGCAGCCGCGCCCTGCGGCGACAGCGAATCGTGCCTGTTCATGCGCCTCTGCTATCCATCGGACTGCTTTCCCAGAGTTATTGTCTTGCGTGGATTGACCGCGCCGGCCCGCGCGGTCTGGTTCCCGGCAGTGCGATGATTCGCGTCGCATCGTGCTGGTTTGAATCCTATTGCAACTCCCGGGCACGGATCGGCTGTCATTCAACCTTTTAAGAAGTCCCACTCACATCACGAATTGAGCGCCTGAATCGAGGCCGCGAACACTGGCGGATCTGCCTCGAAAGCCTCGTTCGCCTTCACTCAGTTCCCAAATGTCACCTGAGTTTCACATTGTGGGGTACTAACGTACCCATTACTTCGGTCAGGTGCTTTGATTATCAATTACGCAAGGTCCTGCCCTTATGTTTCAATTCACCTCGGATCATTAGAAACATCTTAGAAGAACGAGTAATTCGCGCTCTTCACGCACATAAAAAGGGGAAACAGTGAAGACACTAAAGTTTGTTCTCTCGATGATACCCGTTTTCGTACTACTTTCATTTGCCGCGCAAGCGGAAGTGAAAGTAGAAATGAAGGCGGAAAAAGTCAACATTCAACAGGGCAAAGAGGTATTCTCGGCGGCCACCCAGGCGGCTCCCGGAGAAATTCTCCAATACACTGCCACTTACAAGAACGTAGACAAAGCGCCCGCCACGCGAGTCAACGCCACCCTTCCCATACCCACCGGCACCGAATATCTCCCCGGCACGGCGACTCCCGCGGGCGCCTGGGCGAGCACGGACGGCACCACCTTTGCGCCCATTCCGCTAAAACACGTGGTTAAGAACAGCGAAGGAAAGTTGGTTGAGCAGGAAGTTGCATTCTCCCAGTATCGAGCTCTGCGCTGGTCACTTGGTGACCTGGCGGGCGGCGCAAGCCGCACCGTATCAGCGCGAGTCAAGGTAAGCACCGGACCGGCTGCGCGCTAGCTGTCTTGATTCGCGCCCGCCTCGACACAACATTTCTTGACATTGATTTCTAAAGCATTCAGAGAGAGAGAAAAGTATGAATCCAATCCACGAGCGTTCCTCCAAGCTGCGATTAGCCAGGTTCGCAACAGTGGCGTTGACACTCCTATTCGTCGCCGCCCTGTTCGTGCCCACGCTGTCCGCGCAAATTGTCGCGCCTGCCGGGTCTGTGATCGGCAACCAGGCGACTGCAACCTACACCGACTCCAACAGCGTGTCGCGCCAGGCGTTTTCAAACCTGGTTCAGACATCGGTCAGCCAGATCTACAAAGGCACCTTGACCCAGACGCAGAGCAAATACGCCACGCCGGGTACGCAGGTGCTGTTCCCGCACACCTACCTGAACACCGGTAACGGACCCGATACGGTGACGTTGACCGACGGGTCGGTGGGTTCCGATCTCACCAACGTTCACGTATATATTGATGCGAACGGCGACGGCATCCCGGACAACACGACCGATCTCAGCGGAACGGGCATCCCAATTGCCGCGGGCGCCTCTGTGAAGGTCGTCGTCGTGGCAACGCTTGCTTCCGGAGCTCTAAAAACCGATCCCACAGCCAACTTCCAACTGAATCTCAGCGCAGTGAGCTCTGGCGGGGGAGTGGTAACCGGCACTCCGAACACGGATACGGTAGTTTACTCGTCCAATGGCGTCATCAATGTGACCAAGTCGATGGTTCCGGTCACTGGTCAGAGCAACTTATACACGGTAACCCTGACCTATACCAACACCGGCAATGCCACGGCCACGACGGTCGCGATGGTTGATGACCTGGTGGCACAAGGCACGAACTTCACGTATTGCAAAGGCGTCACGGCTGCCACTTGCTCCAGCGGCACGGGTTCCGCCACGTGGAATGGCACTGGCTTCACGGATGCTTCGGGCGGTCCCACGGGCCTTACCTGGACCATCACCACGCCCACCGGCGGCATGACCGCGACGGTGGCCTCGGTTGCTCCTGGTGTCACCGGCACCGTCACCTACAACTTGCTGGCGGCCACGCCGAGCAGCTACCCGGCGACGTTCTCCAACTACGCGAAGTACCAGTACGTGGATGGCGGCGGCAACACGATTCCGAGCGGTTCGACCTACATCAACACCAACACGGTCGGCCTGGCCTTCAACGGCTATGCCGGCGTGAAGTTCACCGCCGCCACCGCCATGCTCCCAGCCACCGCCGTCACCTACACGGCCGGCACCGGCGCGGCCCCGACTGCGAACTCAACCCCTGACACCGACCTCATCACCGCGCCGACCGTTTACAGTGCGGGCACGACGATCTTCTGGTCCCAGACCATCACCAACAGCGGCCTGGTCACCGACACCTTCAACCTGACTTTGGACCCGACGGGCGCCGGCACCACGCTGGATCCGACCATCGCCGCGGCTAGCCGTTTCCCGTCCGGAACCACCTTCCAGCTCTATCGCAGTGACGGCAAGACTCCTTTGACCGACAGCAACGGCGACGGCATCGTCGATTCCGGTCCGCTGAGCACCAACGGCACAGCCGTGATCGTAGTCGCTGCAACCGTGCCGGCAAACTTCACCGTCACTTCCTCTACCACATTCGACGTGAATTTGGTTGCAACCTCGACCAACGCCACAGCGAACAACTTTGCCACGCCTGGTCTGCAGGACGTAATCCAGGATGAAGTCACCATCACCAGCACCAAGAACGCCGGAGTTGACGTGGCGGCGAACGCCGCGGACACCATTGGTAACGGCACGGGCGTCAGCGGTGAAGCCGCTGGTCCGTATGGCGGCTACCCAGGCTCCGTCGTCGTTATTCCGTTCTGGATCTTCAACAACGGCACCAGCAGCGCGCCGGATGCCTACAACCTGTCGTTCCGTTACAGCGCCACTGATATCGGTACCCTGAGCACTCCGCTCACTCCGTTCACCAGTGCGCAGGCGGGCACCGCGCCGGGAGCAAGCGGCATTATCCCGGCATGGACGGTGCAGATCGCGCCCAACACGGGCACGTCCTGCTCCACCTACGGCGCTCCGGTCACGGCCTCCAGTGTGATTGCCCAGGGCAGCAGCGCAGAATACTGCCTGGTGATGCAGGTTCCGGCAGGCTACGCACAAGGCACCTACTACTTTGCGGTTCAGGCACAGTCCGGCGGCACCGGCGGCATTGACCAGATGGCTGTGAAGGCTAGCGTCAGCAGCTACAACAGCGTCTCGATCTCCCCGAACAACCAGGGCACGATCTATGCCGGCGGCACGGCGAGCTACAAGCACGTCATCACCAACGGCGGCAACGTTTCCGACACCGTCAACTTCACCGTTCCGACCAACTCCAACTCGGGTGGCTGGACGGTTGCGATCTTTGCGGCCGACAGCACTGGCACTCTGAATACGCTTGCTACGCCGGTTGTTCCCGGAACCACGACCCTCAGCCTGGGTGCGGGCGCTTCGGCGATCTACTACGTGGTGGTCCAGGCTCCGGCCGGTGCCAATCCCGGCGACGTGGATGTCACCGGATGGGGCATCACCGTCACCGGCAACATTTCCACGGCCATCGCGGTCACGGATACCAGCACGGTCGCTTCCGGCCAGGTGAAGCTGGTGAAGTCGCTGTTTGTTGACAAAACCTGCAACCAGGCATCGGTAAGCTATACAACGAGCAGCGGTAGCACGGTCACTTCCGGCCAATGCATCATGTACCAGATTGTGGCCACCAACTCCGGGACGACCAACGCCACTGCCCTGACCATTACGGACGGGGCTCCGCCCTACACCACGTACCTAGGCACCTTTATCCCAACGGCGGCCAATAGCTGCTCATTGACGAACCCGACGGTTGCGGCACTGAGCGGTGCTTCGCCCGTCAGCTACACCTTCACCGGATCGATGACGCCAGGCTGCACGGCGACCATCGTTTTTGAAGTCAAGCTGAACTAACTGCGGCTTGCTGTAAACCGTGGCGGGGAGGTTGCTCCCCTTCCTTCTCGCCACGGAAGTTCTTTGTAGACACGCGAAGGGGCGCTCCATCCCAGTCATGAGATTCCTGCCTAAACCCGGGTTGTGGCTGCTGATGCTGTGTGCAGTGGCTGCATGGTGCCAACAGGCGCCAGTGGGATCTATCATCCAAAACATCGCCTATGTAAGCTACCTGGCGAGTTCCGGGGCCCCGGTTAACAACGCACCCTCAAACCCGGTTCAGACCACGGTGGACGGGTCAAACCCCAACGTCGCCCTGCTGATCTCGGCGAGCACGACCTCGTCCTCCCGCGGACAGAATGTCACCTTCAATCTGTCGCTTTCCAACACCGGACCTGGCAATCCCAGCACCGGCCCGCTGGTGCTGGATGGCGTCACCCAGCAGGCCATCTATGTTTTGGATGAGATTCCTGCGAACACCCACTTTGCGAGCATTGTCAGCGCGGGCGGCGCGACGGCTCCCAACCAGGCGTTCGGCTCCCGCAACGGGCAGCATTCGGGAGCCGCTGCAGCCTCTGCGAATAACACGGGCGGTTTGACGGTTTTTTACCACGCGTTAGGCGCCCCGAGCGGGCAGTTTACGACGACTGCTCCAAGCAATGCGAACATTGATACGGTCGGATTTGCAGTGCCCACGCTGAATGGCGGCCAGAGCTATAGCTTTTCGTTCAGCGTTCGGGTGGACGATGACGCCAGCGGAAGTTTCAATGATACCGCCGCTGTGACCTTTGCATTCAATGGACAGAACCAGACGGTGAAGTCAAACACGGTAACCGTCTCCGTGCCCCTGGTGCCGCCGACCATCGGCTACTACACCGATACCACGTTCACCCAGACGGCCACGGTTGCCACCATCGGCGGCGCGATTCACATCCAGGCCCAGGCCGCCGCCTGCAACCTGAATCCGCTGGTGGCGGAAACGCACACCATCACCATCACCACCAATCAGACGCATGACCTGGAGACCTTTCAGGCGGTTGAGACCGGTCCGAACACAGGCCTTTTCGAGGTGCAGAATGTCCCGCTTGCCGACGCCCATAGCACTCCCGTCGTGCAGAATGACGGCACCCTCGAGGTGGACAAGGGCGAGGTGCTGACGGCGACCATCAACACGGAAGGGTGCGGAGTGAGCGCCGCGGCCACGGCCGTCGCAACAATTTATGTGGATCCCTACGGGGTTGTCTTTGACAGTCACACCAACAATCCCGTCAGCGGCGCCCAGGTTACGATCATCGACGTGACCGGCCAGGGAAATGGCGGACATCCCGGCCAGCCAGCCACGGTGTACCTGGCCGACGGCAAGACTCCGGCACCGAGCACGGTTACGACCGGCAGCGACGGCAGTTACCAGTTTCCGCAAGTTGCCATCAGCACCTACAAACTGACGCTTTTGCCTCCCAATGGCTACAAGTTTCCCTCGTCGCTCTCCCCGTTGTCGATGCCGTCACGCAAGGTGATTCAGCCCGATTCCTACGGCGGGAGCTTTCTGCTTTCTTCCCTGGGCGGGATCGTCAATTTCGACGTTCCTCTCGATGAAGGCGCGCTCAGCGGACTTTTCATCCAGAAGACTCCGGATGAAGTCGAGGTTGATTCCGACTCCCTGCTTGGCTATACGCTGGAGGTGACAAACAACACCGGCGCCGACATGCCGAATGCGACCGTGGTGGACACGCTGCCGCCCGGCTTCATGTACCAGTTGCACTCCGCACAGTTGGGCTCGGTAACCCTGACGGATCCGGCCGGGGGAAAAGGTCCGGTCCTGAACTTCAAGATTGGCGATTTGCCCATCGCCGCCGACGAGAAGATTCACTATTATGTGCGCCTTCTGCCGCAGGCCAACAACAACAACACGACGAACACCGCCTATGCAACCAGTGGCATCACACGCTCGAACATCGCCCGGGCCAGCATCAGGATCATCGCCGGGGTATTTGACACCAACGGAGTCATCTTCGGAAAGGTTTACGCCGACTGCAACGGCAATCATGTGCAGGACAACAACGAACCGGGCATTCCCGGCGTGCGTGTCTACCTGGATAATGGAACGTTTGCGATCACGGATGAGGCCGGCAAATACAGCATCTATGGGGTGACGGCGCGGTTGCACGGTTTACGGATGGACAATTACACCCTGCCCGCCGGCTTTAAACCGGAGGCCATCTACTCCACCAACGCCGGCGATGGCAAGTCGCAGTTTGTGGACATGATTGCCGCCGAGTTGCATCGCGCCGATTTTGCCGTGACCGGGTGTTCGGTGGAGTCCATGAAGGCGCTTTCGGCACGGGCGCCGGCCAAGGGCGCAGCGGCTTCGGAAGCGGCGGCCTTGTTGAAAAAAGACCCCCTGCTGGATCGGACCGACATGTCGATGGAACAGCGCCGCGGAGCTGCAACCGCGGCCATCCTCGATGGCGCCGGTGCACCCAAGAGCTCCGGCCAGGGCGCCACCCAGGTGTCCGGCAACAGCGGCGCTGCCCCGGTACCGGGGACAATTCCCTCGCCGTCCGCCGGCGCCGCCGCGCCCGCCATGTCCGCTACTGCCGCTTTGGCTGGGGCGACCGCCAGTCCGGCTGCTGCCGCCGCCGCCAGTCCGGCATCCGCCACCGCCGATGGGGCAGCACCAGCGGCCCCAGGTGCAGGGAAAAGTCCGGATAACAGCGAGCCCCGCGAATCCGAGATGCAGGGCGGTCTGCGTGTCGAGAAACTGATCCGCCCAGGTACGACCAATGATTTCGATTTCCTTGGACTCAAGGATGGGCAAGTCGTTGCCTCGACCCAGGTCAACATCGCACTCAAAGGCGTGCTCGGTACCAACTTTGCCCTGAAGGTAAATGGAAAAGAGATTTCCGCGGATCGTATCGGACAGCGCAGTACGGAAAACTCGATCAATCTCCAAGTCTGGTTGTATATCGGATTGGAGCTGAACCCGGGCAGCAACGTGGTGGAAGCGAAGATGTTGGACTCCTTCGGCAACCAGCGCGGCTACTGCAAGGTAACGCTGATTGCGCCCGGAAATCTGGCGTCAATTCTGGTTGAGCCGGCCAGCCGCAATCCGGTTGCGGACGGCAAGACTCCGGTTCGGGTGCGGGTCCGCCTGGTCGATGCCCACGGCGTCCCGGTCACCTCGCGCACGCCGGTGACCTTGGAAACCACGGCCGGCAAGTGGGACGTCGTGGACCTGAATCCCAGGGAACCGGGGACGCAGCAATTTATTGAAGGCGGCGAGGCTGTCTTCGTCCTGATGCCTCCGATGGAGCCCGTCAGCGGCAAGATCGCGGTGTCCAGCGGAACCCTGACCAGCGACCTCAAGCTGGCGTTTAGTCCCGAACTCCGCCCGCTGATGGCGATTGGGGTGGTGGACCAGACGTTGAGTTTCCGCGGGTTCTCCGGCGCCGGGGCCAGCAGCGCCAGCTTCTACAGCCTGCAGAACGAGCTAAGCCGCCTGGAGGCCAGCAACGCCAGCGGTACTGCCGACTATCAGGCGCACATCGGCACATTCATCAAGGGCCGCATCTGGGGAAGCACCTTGTTGACGATGTCCTACGACTCCGACAAGCAGTCCGGCGACCCGATGTTTCGCGACGCGCAGCCGGACGACTACTACCTGGTGTACGGCGACAGTTCCACCCGCGGTTATGAGGCACAGTCCACGAGCCGCCTCTATCTGCGCCTGGATCGTGGCAAAGACTACATTATGTACGGCGACTACAACACCGGTGACAGCCAGAATCCGGCCAAGGTCCTGTCCAACATTAATCGCAGCTTCACCGGCTTCAAGATTCACCAGGAAGACTCGCACTTCCAATACACTGCCTTCACCACACGCGACAGCGTGCAGCAGTACGTGGAGGAGATTCCCGCCAACGGCACCTCGGGACCGTACCTGGTAACCCGTATGGACCTGGTGCAGAACTCGGAAACGGTTGAGATTCTGATTCGCAACCGCAACCAGCCGTCGGTCATATTGCAGGACATCACCGAGACCCTGCTGACCGACTACTCTTTTGACAGCCTCACCGGAGAGATCCTCTTCCAGCAGCCGATTCCGAGCTTTGATCCGAGCGGGAATCCGATTTCGATCCGCGTGACCTACGAGTTCAACAACGGCGGTCCCAAGTACTGGATGAGCGGAATCGACACCACGGCGCGCTTCGCAAAGCTGCGCGTCGGCGGCACCTACTACGACGACAAAACGCCTTCCGCCGGGATGCGGCTGTGGGGCACCAACGGTACCTATGAGTTCAACAAGACCGCGACCCTGGTCGCCGAGTATGCCCGCACCTGGACGCCGACTCTCGGCGCAGGCAGCGGGGTGCACGCCGAGTTCAAACAGAAGAACAGCAAGATCGATACCCGCGTCTATTTTGGACGCACCGACGCCAGCTTCGACAATCCCAACGCGATGCTGAACCAGGGCAGCGGCGAGAGCGGCGCCAACGTCACCTATCATGCCCGGAAGCACCTCGACCTGCACTTTGAGATGATCCGCTCGGAGGCCACCGACACGGGCGTGTCGCAGACCGGAATCTTTACCACCGCGCAGGTAGACCTCAACAAGACGTTCTCCATCGAGTTCGGATACAGACACGCCGGCGCCATCACCAGCACGGAATCCCTGTCCGGAACCGTCCCGTCCACCCCTCCGGCGACCGGCACAAGCAGCACCGCAACCAGTACCAGCGACACTTCCGTGCCAACCTCGGCCAATGACGACCTGCGCGCCAAAATCACGATCAAGCCTCCTCAACTGAAGAAGCTCTCGCTCTACAGCGAGTACGAAGCCGACATGTTTGACGAGAGCAAGCAGATGTTTGCGGTAGGCGGAAACTATCAATTCCTGCCAAAGGGAAAATTCTACGTTCGCCATGAACTGATTTCCTCGCTGGGCAATCTCAACGAGCTCAACGGAGTCCAGCAGCAGAACTCCACCGTATTCGGCATTGACACAACGTACTTGAAGGATGAGCACGTATTCAGCGAGTACCGCGGAATCGACGCTTTCTCGGGAAGAGAGACCGAGGCCGCGATCGGCTTGCGCAACGTCTTCCCAATCCGTCCGGGGCTGAAGATGAGCGTGAGCGCCGAGAATGTCAGGCCGCTGAGTGGCACCGCGACCGACAGCGCCCTGGCCTTGACCGGCTCGCTGGAATACACCGCTTCCCCAAGATGGAAGTCTTCCGGCAGGTTTGAGTGGCGCGGCAGCACCACGGATAGCTCCATCCTCAGCAGCTTTGGCCTGGCCATCAAACTCAATGACAGTTACACCCTGCTGAATCGCTCCGTCTACTCGGTTGTGATGCCCAAGACGGCGGGTGAGACGGACCGCCTGCAAATCCGGGTTCAGAACGGTATCGCCTACCGGCCACCCAACTCAAACCGGCTCACGCTCCTCACCATGCTGGAACTGAAGCAGGAGGAAGACGGCACCTCGGCCATCGTGATTCCGGACCGCAAGGTCGCCATTCTCAGCGCCGCTGTCAACTACCAGGCAAGCGCCAAGACCGTGGCTTCCTTCCGCTACGCCACCGAGTGGAATGACGACGTCACGGACGTGGTGGATAGTACCTTCGATGGCCACATGACGACCGCCCGCGTGACCCATGACATCAATCCCCGCTGGGATGTGGGCGTGGACAGCAGCGCGTTATTCTCAGACCACTTCAACAACATTCAATACGCCAACGGAGTCGAGATCGGCACCATGCTGCGCGCGAACCTCTGGCTTTCGGTTGGCTACAACATTACCGGTTTCTACGACCGCGACCTAACCGGGGAGGAAGCGACGCGGCGCGGTCCATTTGTGCGGTTGCGATTCAAGTTTGATGAATCCTTGTTCCCGTTCTTGAAGCCGGGGAAAGAGATTTGATTTGACGTCCGTGCAGCGCTTGGAACGGAACATTCGCAGCCGAATCGCCGGGTGGCGCACAGAAAGGAAGCAGCAAGAGTGCCAAGGCAACGCTGGCGGGTCTGTTTTGAGTCAACATTGCCGACGACTCGTCCAAGTTGAATAGCTCGATGCAGGTTAGAATTTGTTCTGCCGGAGAAGGCGCAAGCGTGAGAAGGAGTTTCACCATTCGACGGAAGCTGGCAACGGCGCTGATGGCGTTCCCTGGCCTGATGCTGCTGTGGGCGGTATTTGTGCTGCCCGCAGCCGCCCAGTCCATCGCCGGCCACGTCTTTGAGGACCAGGGCTATACGGGAGGCGCCGGCCGCAACTTTGCCGCTGCCGGCGGAGGCGTAACCGGCGCCCGCGTCGAACTGTACACCTCCGGCGGAAACTACCTCTGCGCCACCACCACCGCGGCCGGAGGAGCTTACAGCTTCGCCAACAACGCCCCCGTCGGATGCACCGTGACCAGCAGCGCTGCCGGTAAGAGCTACACCGTGCGGGTGGTGAACAGTACGGTGGTCTCCAACTACACCGGCGGCGGTACCGCGGGACTAGTCCCGGTGCAGACCTACCGCACCAACTGCACCACGGCTTGCGAGGCGGCTCCCACGGCCGTCACCAACTATGTGGGCGGACAGAACCCAACCCTGGTCGATCCCGGCAATGGCGCGACGGGCGCGGGCGTCCCCGCCAACTCACAGTCCATTACCACCGTCCAGCTCACGACCGCCAAGCCGGCTGCGAGCCTCATCGACTTCGGTTTCAACTTCTTCACCGTGGTCAACATCAACGCCAGTGGCCAGGGGAGTCTGGCGCAGTTCATCACCAACGCCAACGCACTCACCGGAGCCGCCGCGCCGTCCGCCATCTTCATGCTCTACGACGGTGCGACTAACATCGGGATGAACACCACCTATCCAACGCTGCTCGTCACGCTCAGCGGCGGCACAAACCAAGGCTTCATCATCAACATGGGTGGAGTGGCGCTGCCCGCCCTCACGGCGACGAATGCGACCATCAACGGCAATAATGAAGCAACCAACCTAAACGAGACCAATCCAAACCATAGCTCGGTGGGTTCCAACTCACAGTGCGGCCCCACCGTCGCATCGGGAAACACCACGCTGGGAACCACTGCGGTCAAGCTTTCAGCGTGGACGCAAGCGTATGTGGCAGACACGAATGCCAACGCGGTCCCCCCGGTGGAGATTCAGAACTGTGGCGACGCGCAGTGGAAGATCAACGGCAGCGAGGATAAGGTGAAGTCACTCGCCTTCCATCAGTGCACCCTCTACGCCGGTGCGAGCAACGTAACCCTACAAGGCAACTTGATAGGCGTCCACGCCGACGGCACCATGACTACCGCCGTGGCGGGAAACTTCGGCATCTCCCTTAGCAACGGCGGCGGGCGCAATATCAATCACAACTATGTCCGCGTCAATAACTCCGCCATCCGCAACGACGGTCAGGGTTCCAGCGGAGACACTTACCAGTACAACGAGGTGACCCAGCCGACAACCGGCCAGACTAATACCTTTGATGGCATCCTGCTGATCGGTCCCGCCGCCTACAGCGGCGACCTTGTGCAATACAACTACCTGCATGATCTCGAGGGCGGCGGCATGGAACTCGGCTTCGCCGGCTCCGGAACCATGACCGGCGAGCAGATCGTGAACAACACCATCTGCTCCAACGGCTGGAACCTCACCGGCAGCGCTCCCTATAGCTACACCAGCCCTTCCGGTGAGCGCGCCAACGTCGCCATCTGGCAGATCTCCCAGGGGTCCACCGTCACCGTCAAGAACAACCTCATCACCAACTCCAGCGGCGTCGGCATCCTGGTGGAAAGCGCCTACGGCTTCACCATCTCGCAGAACTCGATCTACCTCAACGGCCTCACCACCAACAACCTTGGACCCGGTATCGCCCTCTTTTCCAACTGTGGCACCTGCGATCCCAACGCTTTCAGCACGTCCAGTTATGCCGGCGTCACCCCGAATACCGGCACTGAGAGTTCCGGCTCTCCGAACTACCAGATGAATTACCCGGTCATTACAACCGCGACCTACACGGGCGGGAATCTGCACGTAAAGGGATACGTCGGCGGTTCGACCAATCTCACCATCGCCAATGCAACCGTCGAGCTCTTCGTCGCCAACAAAACGGACAACAACCAGAACGGCAATATTTTCCTGGGTGACGGGTTGTCGGTGCCGCACGGCGAAGGACAGACCTTTATTGCCACCTTCAAGTCGGATTCGCAGGGGCTGTTCGATCAGACGATTTCTTCCGCGAGCTTTCCCGCCGGCGTTACCATCACCGCCGGCACCACCCTGTTGACCTCGACGGCGACCGACTCTGTTACCGGTTCCACCTCGGAATTCGGCCCCGATCTGCTGGTGCAAGCCTCCGCGCTCACCCTCCAGGGCTACGTCTATTACGATGTCAATCACAACGGCACCCTTGACTCGGGAGAGACCTGGCAGAATGGCGCCGCCGTCTACGCCGTGCTGTGGGACACGACCAAGAACGCCCAGGCCGCGGTGGGCGGCACCACCCTCGGCGCCCAGACCATCCCGTTCGGCTCCTCCAGCGATACCGGCTTCTTCTCCTTCAGCAACATCACCCCTGGTGACACTTACCAGCTTTATCTCACCACGGTAGCTCCGGGAGCTGGGGGCATCTACACTACGCAGCCAGCCGTCTCCATCCCCGCCGGTTGGATCATGGTGAACCCCAACACTGCCTCTGTCAGCATCGCCACCAGCACCACCTCACCGCCGCAAGTCCTCGCGCAAAACTTTGGCCTGTTCCAGGGCGTCAAGGTCAGCGGCAAAGTGTTCAAGGACAACGGCGCTGGCACCGGCGGCATCGCCAATGATGGCCACTGGAACGGCACCGAGCCTGGCATAACGGGCATTGTCCTGACCGCCAAGGACAGCGGCAGTACCCTGCTCGGCCAGACTGCGGTCGATGGCGGCGGGAACTACACTCTGTGGCTGCCTTCCACGGCGGTCAACCCGGTTAACTTCACCATCTCCCAGATCGGCGGCTACACGGCCACCGGCTTTGACACCGGAAGCCCGGCTACCGGAGGGACCTACAACACCACAACCTTCGTCTACACGTTTACCGTCACCTGGACGAACACAGCGTATACGGGCGTCAACTTCGGATTCATCCAGTCGGGAAACATCTTCAGTCCCAACGGGCAACTGACCACGGTGCCCGGCTCGGTCGCCATCTACTCACATCAGTACACGAGCATCACCGGCGGCACCGTCACCTTCACGGAAACCCTGGCCCAGAGCCAGCCCAACTATTTCAACGAGATTCTCTACAACGACACCACTTGCAGCGGCAATCTGGCCACGGCGACCTACCTAGCCTGGGGCGCGTCCGTTACCATCCCAGCCGGAGGCGGCAAGCTCTGCCTCATGATGAAAGAGAATGTCTCCCTGGCCGCTAGCTACGGCATGCAGAACACGGTGAGCATTACTTCAACCTTCGCCTACGGCAGTTCCAGCGGTCTTGCCAACACCACCCTGACCGTCATTGACCTCACCAGCGTGGATACTCGAACCTCGGGCGACCTGCAACTGGTTAAATCGACCTATATCGATACCACTTGCGCCAATCCGGCCAGCCCAACCTATTCGACGAGCACGCAGGCGGCGCAGTCCGGCTATTGCATCAAGTACCAGATCCAAGCCACGAACACGGGTGCTTCCGCGCTGAGCGGTCTCATCCTTTACGACAATGCACCACCTTATACAACGCTGCAAACTGGAACGCCGGCCGCCTCGGTAGGCACTTCGTGTACCGGGCTCACGGCCGGAACCATCACCGTTACCGGGGCCGCCGCACAGGCCACCTATACCGGTACAATGCCGGCGGGATGCGTGGCGACCTTTGTGTACGAAGTAAAGCTGAATTAGGAAGGACAGTTCGGGCGAATCAGCGCCAAAGAAACGTTCCCAGTTAGAGTAACGTTCGGAATCATTACGATCGTTACTTGTGGTTGAGCAGTTGGAAGTTAATACTCCCTTGTACTGTACGCAGGAGCGATCAAGCGATGCCCCCGAAGATATTCAGGAAGGTTATTGATGTCAACAAGGAGCTTTGGCTGCTGTTTTCACTTTTTGTGATTGCCGCCGTATTCAACTTCGTGTTGGCTTCGCATCGGGTGCTTCTGGGCTTTTATGGCCTGCCCACCCTGTTTTCCGCCTATTTTTATGGACGCCGTCATGCCGTGCTGACCGCCGTCGCCAGCATTCTGCTGGTCCTGCTGGTGCTGTATTTGAATCCTTCCATTCTGCAGGAAAATGTGAGTCCGCTGCAGCGGTGGCTGGACCTGTCCGTCTGGGCCGGCATCCTGGTGCTTACCGCCTACGCCATGGGTACGCTGTATGAGTTGAAGGCCAAGCAATTGACCGAACTGCGGGAAACCTACGATGGCGTGCTGAATATCCTGTGCCATTTCGTCTCCAAGGATAACTACACCCAGAATCATTCCTACCGGGTGTCCGTCTATGCCACTCGCATCGCGCGCAACATGGGGGTGACGGCCGAACTCTGCGAGGATATCCGGGCCGCCGGGTTGCTGCACGACATCGGCAAGATCGAGGTCAGCCGCCAGGTTCTCTACAAGAGCGCCCAGCTTACCGAAGACGAGTCGGCGGAGATGGCGCAGCATGTCAGCAAGGGTGGCGATCTGGTGAACCTGGCCCGGGGCTCGCTGCGGCGCGTGGTGCCGCTGATCCTGGCCCACCATGACACCTTCAACGGCTCGGGCAACCATCGCGCGGTGGGGCAGGAAATTCCGCTCGGGGCGCGCATCATCGCGGTGGCCGATGTCTACGATGCACTGACCAGTGACCGCCCGTACCGCAAGGCGCTGCCTCCCTTTGAAGCGCGCGACTACATTATCAACAAATCGGGAAAGGATTTTGATCCGACGGTGGTTGACACCTTCACCCAGACATTTAATCAAGGTCTGCTCGAGGTGCCGGAATTGCTGGTGTAGCGATGAATCCGGAGCTTGCCATGGGCGATGAGGCTGGAGAACCGCGAGCACGATTGGCGCTGCCGGGCCACAAGTCTGACCGGCGGCAAGCGGAACGATATCCCATGGACGCCGGTCTGGTTGCCCGTCCCACTCACAATCGCAGCCGCGTGATCCGGGGCCGGATTGTGGACCTGAGCCGCGCCGGCATCAGCGCCGTGATGGCCGCGGACCTGCAGTTAGGAGAGCTTCTGGAAGTACAGTTCGAGCTTCCCTACGCGGCCCGGCCGGTGCAGATGAAAGTTTCAATCTGCAACCGCGAAGGCTACCGCTACGGCCTGGGGTTTGTGAACGTGATCGCCTCCCAGCAGGAAATGATCAACCGAACTTGCGCCACCCTGGCATTGCTGCGCTGAAGCAGTCCCGATGCCCCACGACTTGCGGCAGGCGAGTGACCAACAGGAACCGTCTGCCCCATTCATGCAGCCAAATTTGAAGACCAGTCCATGCGCACGTCAGGCTGAAACGATGCGCGGGCGCACCGCCGCGCCTGTCATCCTGACTTTTTCGCTGATCATCCCCACGGCACGGCGCGCACTGAGTGCGGCGCCCTCCTGCCACCCGTTGAGATGGCTGATGGTGTCGCCCGCAAAGTAGATAGGGCTGTCGCCTTCGATCACCAGGTCATAGCCGCCGGGACCGCCGCCGAAGCTGTCGATCCACGAGCCTTCATTCCACTTGACGTGCTTCCAGCCGCAGAAGACTGGATTCTGCAATTCTTTTCCGTGCCCCGGATGCAGCTTTTCAACCGAGGCGCGCGAGGCCGCGAACTTCTGCTCAAGGGTCAGCTCGGCAAACCCGGGAACTTGCCTTTCATCGAACAGGTAACCTGCCACCACCACGCCGGTGGGATGCATGAGTCCGCGAACTCGGGTACCAGACCGGACTCAACCCTTCCTCCAGGAAAGACAGTCCGCCATAGATGTTGTAATCCATGCTCCCAGAAGCGGCGGCTCTCCCAAGCGATCTTCAACCCGCTTCCCATGGTGCTGCCTTCGATGACTCTCTGAACAGGCTTCGAAAGGTCATTCGGGATCTTCTTCAGCATGGAGAAGGGCAGCGCGCAGATGCAGTAATCAGCGCTCACCTGTTTGGCGTGGCCGTGCTGAGTGTAGGAGATGCGGACTCCGGTCGAGGTCTTGCGGATTTCCGTTACCGGCGCGTCGAAGTGCACGAGGCGACCCAGCGACTTGGCAAACGCATAAGGGATGCGGTCCATTCCGCCGACTGGCTGGATCATGGTCGCCTGCCAGTCCCGCTCCTCTTCGACCAGCATTGCTGCCCAGAAGTTGCCATCGAGCAGGGTTCGCATATCCAGAGGAGCTCATCGACGGCAACCTGCTTGCCCGCGCCTGGAGTCACCTTCATTCCTGCCCGATCCGATCCCACATAGGCGCCGCTCTTATCCAGCGGCCCATAGACGGTGAGGAACTCCTGCATGCGTTCGCTGTCCTGCCTGGTGAATTCCGAGTCCAGCGCGCCCTGCCGGATGCACTTGGATAGCAGCTCCGAGACATGGCCGCGGGTATCGTTGATCGCCTTGCGCTGGGGCACGGGCTTGCCGCCATTCGCCTTGTCGTTTTGCAACAGGGTCGAGCGCGAGGTGTTGATTTCCACTTCGAGTGGAACGCCCAGTTCCCGGACGTAGCCCAGCATCGTCGAGTGGGTGCTCGGCAAGCGCGCCGGCCCAAAGTTCTGGTAGTTCCCGTCCTCCCAGTGAACCGTCTGCGAAGTTCCATCGACGAACTCGACCCTCGCGCCATTCCGGCCTGTCCAGTTGCGTCCGCCCGGCCGCTCGCGCGCCTCCAGCAGAACCACGTCATAGCCCAACTTCTTCAGCTCGTAGGCGGAGACGAGGCCGGCAATTCCGCCTCCCAGGACCACCACCTTCACTCCCTTGCCGGCACCGGCCTCGGCCCGGATTGGTTCTGCCTGCACACCCTCCGCAGGCATCAGGCCGAGGGCCTGCATGGTGGCAAAGGCAGCACTGTAGCCACCTGCCTGGCCTACCCGCAACAGGAATTCACGCCGGGAAAACGCCATCCTCCGAACCCTCCGTGTGTAGGACTTGCAACGTTCTCATCTGCTGTTGACCTGCGAAAGAACAGCCGCAATCTTGCAACCACAGACTGCGGGAATGCTCCACTGAAAATAATTTCCGGATTCTCCGTCACTCTATCCTGATTCACCGGATCAACCCGGCAATTCCGCGGTGGAACAGGTGATTTTATCCTGCCAGCGCCGGGCCGCGGGAGATTGCGGCCATTCCGGACCAGTTTCGCACAGCCAAACATCGCGGCTGATCGCATGAGCCATGGCGGTTCGTGTACACTGCCGGATACTTGGCAAGGGATGGAAACGTGCAAACCTTGGCCTATATTTTGAAGAGGAGGCTGGTTATGCACTCTGGGGATGGCTCGGAAGGTCCGTTGAGCCCCTTTCTTGTATTTGAGATGCTACAGGCGCATCAGCGCACGGCGGCTTTAAGAGCAGCGATCGATCTCGATGTCTTCCGGGCCGTGGGTGAAGGACCGGGAGACGTCGCTTCCATCGCGCGCCACTGTTCGGCATCGGAACGCGGCATCCGGATCCTCTGCGATTTTCTCACCATCCACGGAGTTCTTGTCAAAGAGAATGGAAACTACCGGCACACTCCAACCAGCGCCGCGTTCCTAGACCCAGGCTCGCCCTCGTGCCTGGCCTCCATTGCACAATTTCTCAGCAACCGGGTGCTGCTAAGCACTTACGACCATCTGGCGGAAATCGTGCGTACCGGCCGCACTGTCTTGCCGGGCGACGGCAGCGTGGAGCCGGAGAACCCGATCTGGGTCCAGTTTGCGGAAACCATGGCGCCGATGATGGCTCCCATGGTGGGTCCGCTTGGCACGGCTGTGCTGGAGGGATACTCCGGACCGATGCGGGTGCTTGATATTGCCGCCGGCCACGGCCTGTTCGGAATCGAGATCGCCAAACAGAATCCGCGCGCCCGCGTTACCGGCCTCGACTGGGCGCCGGTGCTCCGCGTGGCCTTGGACAACGCCCGCAAGGCCGGCGTCGAAGACCGCTATGACATGCTGCCGGGTTCGGCCTTTGAGGTCGAGTTTGGCGGGCCTTATGATGTCGTGCTGCTCACCAACTTCCTCCACCACTTCGATCAGGCAGCCTGCGTGGCTCTGTTGAAGAAAGTCCACGCGGCGCTTCGGCCCGGCGGGCGAGCCGCCACGCTGGAGTTTGTGCCCAATGAGGACCGCGTCTCCCCGCCCATGCCCGCGGCCTTCAGCATGACGATGTTGACCTCCACGGTTGCAGGCGATGCCTATACTCTCAGCGAACTGACGGCCATGTACGCCGAGGCAGGCTTTGGAGGCGTTACGGCGCACCCCATTCCCATGAGCCCCCACACCGTGATCATGGGAGTAGCCTGAGCCATTCGGGGGTGATGAGAAACGCCACGGACTCGCCGAACGGTGAGTGCAGCAATGCCCACCGGCCTCCCGAGTGATCGATCGCACCCAGCGTTGTGATCCGCGCCCCTTGGAGAACCTGGAGAATTCGTTGTAAGTTCTTGATAAGCGGGCGCGGCAGACTTCCAGTTCAATCTCCCGATTCGGTTGCATCCGTGCCGGACAAAGCATGGAGAGGTGTTGCCGTGGAACACGGGAAGCTGGCGAAGCTTCGGCGCTTGTCGCAGATCGTATGCTTCCTGTTTTTCCTGTTGCTGCTGCTGCGGACCGAATATCGCGGCCCGGCGCATGGCAGTGGCGGCGAAATCCGTTTGCCGTTTCCTGTCCGCCTGTTCTTCGAGCTCGATCCCTTGGCCGGCTTATCCAATGCGCTCGCCAGCCATGCCCTCTACCGCGGGCTGCTGTGGTCGCTGCTCACCATCCTCTGCACTCTGTTTCTGGGCCGAATCTTTTGCGGATGGATTTGCCCAATGGGCTCCATCCATCACTTCTTCAGCAGCCTGAAATCAGAAAGCAAACTGGGCAAGCGCCTCGTCGAGTCCAACCGGTACAAGCGCTGGCAGACGACAAAATACTACGTCCTGTTCGCGGTGCTGGCAGCCACGGCACTGGGCTCGGGACTGGTTGGCTGGGTCGATCCGTTTTCGTTCCTGGTGCGGTCCATGGGTATGTCGATTCTGCCCGGACTGAACTATGCGTTGAACGCATCATTCCAATGGCTGGAGCACAGCCGGTTTGCGCCGGTCCAGATGGCCGGAGGCGCGCTGCATTTTGTCTTTGGCGCAACCCTGCTGAACTTCAAACAGCCATACTTCCGGCAAGGCATCTTTCTCGGCATGCTCTTCATTTTTGTTTTGTCGCTGAACCTGCGCGTGACGCGGTTCTGGTGCCGGGCGATCTGTCCGCTGGGCGCGCTGCTCGGCATCGTCTCACGCTGGGCGGTGCTCGGTCTGCAAAAGGACGCGAAAACCTGCAACGACTGCAATCGCTGCGTGCTCGGTTGCCAGGGCGGCGATGATCCCATCGGCGGCGCACGGTGGCGCAAGGCGGAGTGCCTGCTGTGCATGAACTGCGTCGAAGCGTGCCCGGAACACAGCCTTGCCTTCAAGTTCTTCCCGCAAGGACCGGCGCCGATCGAGGGACCGGACTTGCAGCGGCGCAAGGCTTTTACCGGGATTGCGGCGGGCGTGGTGGCCATTCCGCTACTGCGCACCACGGCTGGGCTTTCCGCCGGACACGATGAGCACCTGCTGCGCCCGCCGGGGTCGTTGCGGGAAAGTGACTTCCTGCAACGCTGCATTCGCTGCGGCGAATGCATGAAGGCGTGTCCAAATAACGCGCTCCATCCGGCCATCACTGAAGCAGGTCTGGAGGGACTCTGGACGCCGGTCGTGGTTCCACGCATCGGCTATTGCGAGCCGAGTTGCGTGCTCTGTTCGCAGGTGTGCCCGACGGGAGCGATCTGGGAGATTACAGCCAAAGAAAAAGGCTGGGTGGTCGATGTGGGCGGCAGCGACCGCAAGCCGATCCGCATTGGAACCGCGTTCTATGATCGCGGGCGATGCCTGCCCTGGGCGATGGCGACCGATTGCATCGTTTGCGAGGAATGGTGCCCGACTTCTCCGAAGGCAATCTATGTCCAGCAAGGCGAGGTGATCGACGCCAACGGCCAGACAAAGATTCTAAAGCAACCCCGGGTGAATCCGGATCGATGCGTGGGATGCGGGGCTTGCGTGCGCGCCTGCGTTCTCCAGGACCTTCCGGCAATCGCCGTGACCAGCGTGGGTGAGAGCCGCTCCCGCGACAACCAGATTCTGCTCAACCGAATCAAGGGAAAAGCAAAGATATAAGGGAACCAGATACAGAGGGAATCGCTTCATGAGGATGCGCACAAGGCTGCGGACGGCGGTAACGGCGTCGATATTGGCTGCGATGTTGATTGCCGCCGGATGCAGAAAGCAGGAAGCGACAGAGCAACCGCTGCCTGCTTCCAACCAGGTTGCGGGCTGGGAGAAGACAGGCGAAACGCGAACCTACACGGCGGCCACTTTGTCCGATTACATCGACGGCGGCGCCGAGCAATACCTGAAGGCCGGGTTCAGCGGCGTTTCCACCTCGGACTATAAGTTCCAAGGCAGGATCGAAGCCGTGGCGGATGTCTATGTCATGTCTAGCGCGGCAGCGGCGAAGACGATCTTCGAGGCCGATCCCGCCGGGAATGCCAGGACGATTCCGCTGGGTGACGCAGCGCGCGTGTTCAGCCAGAGCCTGGTTTTCCGCGAGGGGGTGTACCTGGTCCGGATCGTCGCCTACCAGGAGACGCCGGATACGGGGCCGGCGCTGACAGAGCTGGCGCAAGGCATCGAGAAGAGACTTTCAAACTAGGAACCGGCATTCGTCAGACATGCCCGGAGGAGGCGCTCATGAGCGGGAAACAAGGTCCAAACCGCCGCGAATTTCTAAGAACTTGTGTGGCCGGAACGGTGGCGCTGGGGGCTGCCGACGCGCTGGCTTTTGCCGAGAAGTTCAAACCCGCGATGCCTGCCGGGTCCAAGGTGGTGATTGCCAGGGACGCGATGCTGCGGGGATCAGGTTCTAACGTTGACCCCCAACGCATGTCCGCCTTGCTGGATCGCGCCATGCAGACCTGGTTTGGCAGCAACAACCCGTTGGAACCCTGGAAGCAACTGGTCCGGCCGGGCCAGGTTGTGGGATTGAAAGTGAACACAATCGCCGGGCGGGGACTCTCCACCAACACGGTCCTGGTGGAAGCGATTGCGCAAAGACTTCAGCAGGCCGGCATTCGGCCCTATGATGTCGTCATCTGGGACAGGACCGGCCGTGAACTGGAGCGTGCCGGATTTCATTTGTCGTCCGCCGCCGGAATGGTTCGCTGCACCGGCAGCGATGCGGTGGGCTACGAAGACACGCCGGAAACATACGGAAGCGTCCGTTGTTGCCTCTCCAAGATTCTGACCCGAACCTGCGATGTGATCCTCAACGTTCCTCTGCTGAAGGATCATGGCGGGGCCGGGGTAACGCTGAGCATGAAGAACATGTACGGCGTCATCCAAAATCCGCACGATTATCATGGCGATGGCTGCAATCCGGGGGTAGCGGATGTGAACATGTTGCCCACGATCCGGAAGAAGGTTCGTTTCACGATTGGCGATGCCAGCAGCGCCTGTTATCACGGCGGTCCGCTCTGCAAGCCGGAATATGTGTGGCGGCCCGACAGTCTCATGGTTGGCAGCGATCCCGTCGCGCTGGACCACACGGCGTGGCAGATCATCGAGCGCAAGCGTGCGGAACACGGGCTCAAAACGCTGGAAGCAGAAGGCAGGGCGCCGCGCTACATCGCCACGGCGGCAGACGCCGGGCATCGGCTGGGCAGCAATGATCCGAAGAGAATCACTCTGCTGGAGGTGTAGATGAACTCCCTGAGCACCAAGGATGACACACCGTCCGGGAATCATACCGTCAGCCGCCGTGAAGCGCTGGTCACACTCCTGCGCCTCGGCGCCATGGGCGCGGGCATTGCGGCGCTAGGGGCGTGGTTGAGCGGGCGCAGCCATCGTCCGGTGGAAGCCGTGGCCTCCAACGCCAAACGCAGCCACACCGTAGCCGAGGACCTTAAGCTTCCAGATGTGGTGATTGTGCAAGGGGGTGAACCGGCGGCGCTGGTGCAGGCGGCGTTGCGCGAACTGGGAGGCATGGGACGATTCGTTTCCCACGGCGATGTGGTCCTGGTAAAACCGAACATCGGCTGGGACCGGACTCCGGAACAGGCCGCCAACACCAATCCGGAGGCGGTTGCCGAGGTGGTTCGCCAGTGCTTCAACGCGGGCGCGAAAAGGGTGATGGTGACCGATGTAAGTTGTAACGATGCACGCCGATGTTTTCAGCGGTCAGGAATTGCCGAGGCGGCCCGCGCGGCGGGTGCGGAGGTTCTGCTGCCGGATGCAGACAGGTTCAAGGAGGTTGACCTGGAAGGCGAAGTGTTGCGGACCTGGCCGGTGTTCGAGCCGTTTCTGGCGGCGGATAAGATCATCAATCTACCCATCGCGAAACATCACAGCCTCAGCGGCGCGACTCTCGGCATGAAAAACTGGTTCGGAATTCTGGGCGGACAACGCAACCAGTTGCATCAGCAGATTCACGAAAGCCTGGCGGACCTGGCTGATTTTGTACGCCCGACGCTGACCGTGGTGGATTGCTATCGCGTGCTGCTGCGCAATGGTCCGACCGGTGGAAGCCTGGAAGATGTCTCGCTGAAGAAGACACTGGTGGCCGGAACCGATCCGGTAGCGATTGACGCCTACGTTGCGAAGGCCTACTGGAACCTGGGCGTGGACGCGATGCCGTATCTGAAGCTGGCCAGCCAGCGCGGACTCGGCAGCTATGAATTCGAAAAGGTGCGTTCAAAATTTGTGAAGCTGGGCTAGCCGCGATGCGGTCCGCGGCAGGAGTGCGGGTCGAAGGGTAGCGTTGATTCCTGGCGGCCTTGATGAGGCAATGAGTATGCCGCCCGGGCGATTTCGGTTCCCAGCCCAGGTGCGGTCAACAGGCGATCAGGCCCGCCCTGCGAACTCGCGCGTTTCCGTGGATACCTTGACTGTTTCGCCTTCCTTGATGAAGGGAGGAACGCGGATTTCGATGCCGGTTTCCAGTTTGGCGGGCTTGGTCTGGCTGCCGCTTGCCGTGTCGCCGCGAGTACTGGGGGCGGTGTATGTGACTTTCAACTCCACATGGGTCGGCAGCACCAGCCCAATGGGATTGCCATTGAATTTATGCAATTCGATGATGGCTCCCTCCACCAGGAAATCCAGGGCGTCGCCGACCATCTCACCGGACAGAGTAAGGGTTTCAAAGCTCTCCTGGTCCAGAAAGTGCGAACCATCTCCATCGCTGTAGAGATACGATGCCTGGGCCATTTGAAGGTCCGGCTCCTTGAACTTGTCACTGGCCTTGAAGGTCCGGTCAAAGACGGCGCGGGTGAGGAGGTTGCGCATCTTCAGGCGCACCAGCGTCTGTCCGCCGCGGGCGGTGGGCGTGTTCACCTCCGCTTCCAGGCACACAAATGGAGTGTTTTCAACCTCAAAAAACATTTTGCGCTTTACGTCGATGGCGTCGATCAGTGCAGCCATGATTTCCTCCAAGACAGGGTCGGAAGCGGTCGATCTCGCTGGGGGTCTGATCCGGCTTCGCTTCAGGGAATTGATGAAACGCCTTTAGGATAACAGGTGGGCGTGGCCGCCTCCGGCCGCCTGCCCCGCGTCCGCGCCAGGAAAACCCCCGCATCCTGCGACACGGGGGTTCGGCTGCTTGCCTAACCCTGTTTAGCTGCAACCGCTGGTGGAGCCGCAGGACTGGCAGCGGTAGCAGGAACCGTTGCGCGTCATGATGGCGCCGCACAAATGGCAACTTGGCGCGTCGCCCAGATTTACCACTTCGCTCAGCGCGTCGGATGGATGCATGGCGTTGCGGCTCGGCGAGGCGTCCGTCTCGTACAGCGACCCTTGCGGGCTCGCCGCGGGCTCTCCCGGCACGGCCGCCGGATGGGCATGAGAACGTGGACGCAAGTCGTCAAACAGGCTCTGCTGCTCTCCCGTCAGGAAGCGCAAGTCCAGCCAGCGGAAGATGTAATCCATGATCGAGTTGGCATAGCCGATCTCCGGATTCTGCGTCCAGCCGCTCGGCTCAAAGCGGGTGTGGGCAAATTTGTTCACCAGCAGGCGCAGTGGAACTCCGTGCTGCAGCGCGATGGAAACCGCGCAGGCAAAGCTGTCCATCAGCCCGCTCACCGTCGAGCCTTCCTTGGCCATGGTGATGAACAACTCGCCCGGACTTCCGTCCTTGAAAAGTCCTACCGTCAGATAACCTTCGTGCGATCCCACCTTGAACTTGTGCGTAACCGAGAAGCGCTCGTCGGGCAGCTTGTGACGGTGCGCACGCGGCGGCCCTTCCGGGTCGTCTCCCTCTTCCACGGCCACGGCAGCTTGCTTCTTGGCCACGTCCTGCTTGGTGGTAAGAACCTGGTTCTGCTTGGAGCCGTCGCGATAGATGGCTACCGCCTTGATTCCCTGCTTCCAGGCTTCCACGTAGGCGCTGGCAATCTCGTCGATGGTGGCTTCCGTCGGCATGTTGATCGTCTTGCTGATGGCGCCGGAGATGAACGGCTGCACCGCCGCCATCATCTTCAGGTGCCCCATGGGAGCGATGCTGCGCGTGCCCTTGGATGGCTTGAACGCGCAATCGAACACCGCCAGGTGACTGGCATCCAACAGCGGCGCGCCCTCGATGGTGCCGTTCTTGTCGATGTGGCTGACTATGGCATCCGCCTGCTGCGCCGTGTATCCGAGTTTGAACAGCGCCTCCGGAACCGTGTTGTTAACGATCTTCATCATGCCGCCGCCGACCAGTTTCTTGAACTTCACCAGCGCCAGGTCCGGCTCCACGCCCGTGGTGTCGCAATCCATCATGAAGCCGATGGTGCCCGTCGGGGCCAGCACGGTCACCTGAGAATTGCGGTATCCGAACTGTTCGCCATGCGCCAGGGCTTCGTCCCATGCTTGTTGCGACGCTTGCAGCAGCGTTGCCGGCACATTCGTCTTGCGAATCTTTCCCACCGCGGCGCGATGCATGCGGATTACGTCCAGGAACGGTTCGCGATTGACGAAGTATCCCGGGCAGGCCCCATCGGTGTGCTCCACCCGTGCCGTCAATTCCGTCGCCGAGTGCAGCGCCGGGCACTGTTCGGCAATCCGCGAGGATTGCAGATACGCCTGGCCGCACATGATCGCCGTCAGGCAGGCCGCGTAATCGCGTCCCGCATCCGAGTCATAGGGCACACCGGTCGCCATCAGCAAGGCGCCGAGGTTGGCGTAGCCCAGGCCCAGCGGCCGATAGTCGTGCGAGTTGCGTCCGATCGCCTCCGTCGGGTACCCGGAGTGATCCACCAGGATCTCCTGCGCCGTAATCATGATCTCGACCGCGCGCTTGTAGGACTCCACGTCAAAGGTGCCCGTCGAGGCAAACTTGGCCAGGTTCAACGAAGACAGGTTGCATGCCGAATCGTCCAGAAACATGTACTCCGAGCACGGATTCGAGGCATTGATCCGCGCCGTGTTCTTCGAGGTGTGCCAGCGGTTGATGGTGGTGTCGTACTGCATTCCCGGATCCCCGCACTCCCATGTTGCCTTGGCGATCTTGCGCAGCAACTCGCGCGCCTTGAAGCTCTCGACCGGAGCGCGGTCGCGCACGCTGCGCGTAGTGAAGTCCTTGTCGTCCATCACCGCCTGCATGAACTCATCGGTCACCCGGATCGAGTTGTTGGCGTTCTGGAAGAAAATCGAGCTGTAAGCCTCCGAATCCGGCCCGCTGGCGTCGTATCCCACCGTGGCCAGCGCAAACGCCTTGGCCTCTTCCTTCTGCTTGCACTCGATGAACTGCACGATGTCCGGATGGTCGATGTTGAGGATCACCATCTTGGCCGCGCGCCGTGTCTTGCCGCCCGACTTGATCACGCCGGCGAAAGCGTCAAAGCCCTTCATGAAGCTCAGCGGCCCGCTGGCCTGTCCGCCACCGGAGAGTACCTCCATCGATCCGCGCAGCGGAGACAGATTGGTTCCCGTGCCCGAGCCCCACTTGAACAGCATGCCCTCGGTCTTGGCCAGGGTCAGAATCGAATCCAGCGAATCCTGCACGCTGTTGATGAAGCACGCCGAGCACTGCGGATAACGATAGCCGGTGGCGCCGAATTCAATGCGCCTTGACTCCGGGCTCCAGTGCCAGTTCCTGGCATCGGAGTTGGGCTCCAGGCGGTCGCAGCCGACGTTGAACCACACCGGCGAATTGAACGCCGCGTACTGGTTCAGCAGCAGGTGCGCCAGCTCATCGTGGAAGCTGGCCGCGTCCTCCTGGCTGCGGAAGTAGCCGTCCGCCCAGCCCCAGTCGCGAATGGTTTCCGCAACCCGCGAGACCAGTTGGCGCGCCCCGGATTCGCGCTGTGGGGTGCCCAGCGGCCCGTGCAGATACTTGCTGGCGACGATGTTGGTCGCCGTCATCGACCAGTCCTGGGGAACCTCAACGTCTTTCTGCTCAAAGATCACGTTTCCCTTGCTGTCGATTATCGCCGCCGTGCGGCGCTCCCAGGTCAGCCGGTCGTAGGGCGATACGCCGGACTTGCTGAAGTGGCGCGCAAAAGCCAGACCCGGAGCCGGGCGATTTTCCTGCGGCGCAGAGACCGCGCCCAGGCCTGCCGAGTCGCCGGAAAGCGCGGGGGCCGTGCTGGCGGCGGTGATGTTTTCGGTTACTTCGGCCATCGATTTTACTCCTTCAAAACAGTTGCGCGGCAAGCCGCGCTGAGAGGCATTCGCGCACGGCTCTGTGCCCGCGCCGGCAAAATAGGGACGACAACGCCCGCGGCTCACGCTGATCCGCGTTGGCGGTCCTGAACTCCGTAAGCAAACTGGCCACAGTGTGGACGACCGCTTCGGAACAATCTAAGAGAGATAGTACTTCCGGCACACCGTCATTCATGATGGCGGAGACCTGGGTGCTTGGGCGTTCATCAGCCGGCGCGAAGCACGGGCACCTACGGCTGAAACTGAACTTTGGCTGACCTCAGGAAGCGGAAACCCTGGACGTCAGCGAAAACAAAACAGACACGTAGGAAGCGAAAGATAGCTCTTTATGTTGTGCTAGTCAAGCTGGTACCGCAATATATTGTATTTTAACTCAAATCCGGCGCACGCACGACACCTCTACCGTGGATGCTTCCGGATGGATAATCGACTCTCCAACCGGAGTTCCCAGCTAAACCACGGCTTCTAAAGTATTTCCTTCTTTCTCATTCCAAATCGGGGGAGTAGACCGGCGAGGACCTCTCCCACACCCCGCTTTTCCGCACAGAGTGTCGGCTGGTAAGAGCGAGACTAGAACGCCTGCCCGCCGCGGTCAATTCCCCAAGAACGGTGCAATGTGGAAAAGACATCTACGATGCTGAAAATAAATAGAATAAGAAGGATTCGCAGCCTTCGGCACAATCCCCTGCCGAGCCCCATGGCGCTCTCGTGCCGGCTGCGCCGTGCAAACGATACAATGATTGCGATGACCAGAAACCACATTCTCAAGCCGATGGTCTGGATCGCCTGCCTCGTGCCTTTGGCAAGGCTTGTTCTTGGGGCATTTGCCGGAACCCTCGGCGCCAACCCTGTCGAGCGCATCACTCATCGCACCGGCCTGGCTACTCTAGTCCTGCTCCTGACCACCCTGGCCATCACTCCCCTGCGCCGGTGGACAGGGATGCTATGGCTGATCCAGTACCGGCGGCTACTCGGCCTCTTCGCGTTCTTTTACGGCTCCTTACACCTGCTCACCTATCTTTGGCTGGACCAGAACTTCAGCGTCACGGCCATCGCCCACGATGTCGTCAAGCGTCCCTTCATCACCATGGGCACTCTCTGCTGGGTTCTCATGCTTCCCCTGGCTCTCACCTCCACCCAGAAGGCGATCCGGTCCCTGGGCAAGAACTGGCTTCGCCTCCATCGCCTTGTCTACCTTGCCGCCGCTGCCGGAGCCATCCACTTCTACTGGCTGGTCAAGCGCGACAAGCAGGAGCCGCTCTTCTATCTCGCGATCCTTGCCATCCTGCTGGGTTGGCGCCTGGCCGTCTGGATCGCAGCACATCAAAAAGAACGCGAGGCTGCGCGGGCGCTGTAGCCGCTTCCCTGGAACAAGGCTTCCGCCCGTCCTGGGATGTGTCCGTGATCGTGGCCGGTTGATCCGTACCCTGGCTACTTGCTCGCCGGGCATTTATCAATGGTGCGCTGTGAGGCGAGCTGTATCTCCATGAACTTCTCCACCCCCGGCGTTCTCGCGTAGATCCTTTTCTTGGTCACGCTGACTTCCAGGGATATCCTGAGACGTATGCCCCCACCATGTCCGACGACTCGGAAGCGTAAGCCCCGATATATTCCGTGCAACCTACGCGGACAGTTAATTGATACACGTAGGCCATCTTGCTGGTACCCCCCTTGCTGGGGTAAACAATATTCTGCAGAAAAATCTCGACGAGCGTGCCATTCTCCAACGGACGATCCTTGGCAAAGGCCGTGCCCAGAAGGACGAGCGCCACCAGCAAAGAGGCAATAGGCTTCATCTAGTCATCCTAGCTTCCGACCCAGGAATGTGTAAATGCGACGCCTTCAGGCGATCTGCGCTTCGCTGTCCTCCCGATCCTGGGAGCGCGACAAAACCCGGGCGCGATCCGCCGCCGGAAGGCGCTCGCAGGCCGTGCGCAAGACCAGGCGCGGAGCCTTGGCGCGAATCGAGATCAGCAGCGGAATGGTTCGCGGGCCATCGAAGCGCGCCGTCTCGCGCAACAGCCACGCCAACCCCTTCCGCACCATGTCGTCCTCGTCCGCCAGCAACGCATGGGTAATCTGCTGCACCTCGTTCCAGAACAACCCCTGGTTGGTCCCGCGCAGCAAGGCAACGGCCGAGGCGCGCCGCCGCCAGCGCCGCGGTGAGCGCGACCATAGCAACACCCGCCGCAGCCGGCGCGGATCGGCCACCACCATGGTTCCCAGGATGCACTGCACCAGGGCGTCGTGGTCGGCCCAGGTGCTCACCCGGTCCAGCCAGCCTTCAAAGAGCTTGAAATGCGCGGCCGTACAATCACCCACGCACGGCTCCAGCAGCAGCACGGCCAGGACTTTTTCCTCCAGGACGCTTCCGTGAAACAGGTTGTCGGCGACCTCAACCAGGTAGTCGAGGCCCTCTTGCGTGCGAATGACGCGGGAAAACCGCCGCGCCAGTTTGCGCAGTTCATGGGTATACCATCCCCGCGACTGGATCTCATCCTTGAAAAAATGCTGCACTTCCGCCGTGTGAGGAGCGCTCGCCCCGTTGACCAGGACGCGCCGAAGGTGATCTGCAATGTAGCCGGCAGGCTTGGACATGCGGAATATTGAAGCACAGCCGGGCCCCGGAGGAAAGTGCCGCCGCACCCATGGTTCCTGTTATTTGGCGGGAGTTTTCCCCTTTTCCGCGGCCAGGGCCGGCCCCACCTGGGTCAGTACCTGCGCCAGTGTCCGGCTCTCCTCGCGCAGCGCCAGCCGGGTCTGCCCGGTCGCGGAAAGATCAATCCCCCTCTGGTAGTACTTTCCGCCTTCGGTCATTTCGACGGAAGCCACTGGCTTCCGGGTCCGCTCGTCCAGCACCCAGACGGTCACGCTGGCCTCGCCCGTATCGGCCGCGCCAATTACGCCGACCGACTCCGAGGCCAGGTTCAACTTGCGGAGGGTAGCCTTGGCATCCGTGATGTTCGCATCCACTTTGAGTTTGCCGGTGGCGCCCGGCGCGGGAGCAAGTCTCACCTGCCGGAGATCTTTGTCCAGCCGCGTCTCCAACAGGTCGGTCACCTCGGCAATCTGGCGCGGCGTGAGCTTGATCTCCGAGCCGGTATAGCGAACATCGCCTGCCGCAATCTTCCGATACTGGCTCCAGTCGCTGCCCGGCGCGAGGCGGACAGCGACGTGCTTCCCCCGAATGACCACTGGCCAGGTCGAGGTATCCGGCAGCGGGCCCTGTTCGGCGTTGTAGGTCGGAGTCCAGACGGGCGGAACGGTCCGCCCCGGCGCAGAGGTCTGCGCCGCCATACAGCCGGCCAAAGCCGTCGGCAAAAGTGTGGCAAAAACGAATCGCAAGTGAAGCCAATAAGAATTCCGCAGCATCAAAATTTCCCCTATTCGTAAAACATGGCAATCTGCTCCCGGCTGGGGCGTGGAGTCAGCAGGCTGACCACGATCAGCGCGACCACGCTTACGATCAGTGCCGGGAAGATCGCATCCCGCTCTCCGATCACCTTCGGCAGGTGAGCCTTGAACGTATCCCACGCAACCGTAATGACCGTGCCTGACAGCAGGCAGGCCACCGCGCCCTCGCGCGTCGCCCTCCGCCAGAAGAAAGCGGCCATCACCACCGGTGTAATGGCGGCCGAGTAAATCGTATAGGCGTACATTGCCTTGGCCAGCACCGAGGTCAGTTTGATTCCCTGCACGAGCGCCCAGATGCCCAATGCCGCCACCAGGAAGCGCGAAACCAAGAGCACGTTTTTCTGGCTCGCGTCCGGCCGGATGAAGCGCGTATAGACGTCGTTGATCAGGTTCGTCGCCGGCGAGAAAAGATAGTTGTTGGCCGTGGAAATCACCTTGGCAAATACCGCTCCCATCAGCAACGCTCCCATCACCGGATTCAGAAAGTGCCGCGCCGTGAAGGGAATAATTTCACGCGGGGCAAAGTCCGGCGCCGCCACCAGCGAGAGGTGGAACAACCCCGAACCCACCACCGCCATGGCAACAATCATCGTCTCCAGCACCACCGTGCCAAAGACCCAGCCCACCACCGCAACGCTCGCGTCCTTCTCGCTTTTTGCGGAAAAGAACTTCTGGTACATCGACTGGTTGCCGATCATCAGCAGGAAGGTCGGGAAAAAATACTCCAGGGCGCGAATCAACGCCTCTTTGTGATCGCGAACCCCGTCGCGCGCCAGTCCCCATTCTCCAAAGAGGGTGAAGTGCGAACCGGGCAGCGCCTGGTGCAGCCCCGGCCATCCTCCAATCTGCCCAAACAGAATCGGCAGCGCGGTGAAGCCGATCACCGTGATCAGCATCCCGATCACCACGTCCATGTAAGCCACGGAGGCCATGCCGGCCAGCGCCGTGAATACAATCACGAACGCGGCGATGATGATGGTTCCCTGGGTCTTGGCAACCGCCGGAAAGATCAGGTGCAGGATGTCTCCGCCGGCGCGGAACTGGTAGCTGGTAATGGCCGTGTAGGCAAACAGAATCGCAATCGTCCCCAGGATTCGCGCCGCCGTGTTGTAGCGCGCCTCCAGCAGGTCGGGAATGGTGAACTGCGCGAACTTGCGCGCCCGCGGCGCCACAAAGTAAATGATCAGCAGTCCTGCCCATCCTCCCGCCGGCCCCCACAGGGCCGCAAAGCCATTGTGGAAGGCGTTCTCGGCTCCCGCAAACAGCGATCCGGCGCCAATCCAGGAAGAAAGCAGCGTAAACACCAGCACGTAGGCCGGCAGCGAACGCCCGGCCACCAGGTAATCGGCCTTGGTATGCACCTTGCGCATCTGCGCCACGCTGACCGTAAGCAGCGCGGCTACAATCAGCGTGAGCACCACGGCATAAAGATTCACCATCTGCACTCCGGGACCTCTGGGTTGAACGAAGAATCATCTTACAGGGATTCGGCGGCGGCGGCTCGGGACGCATTCAGAGCCCCAGCGCCTGCCGCACCTGCTCCGCCCGCATCCCGCGAATCGCAATCCGCTTGTTTCTTCCCGTCGCGCCCGAGACGATGACGATGTTTGACTTTGGAACCTGAAACCACTCGGCAAGGTAGTCAATCACAGCTTCGTTCGCTTTTCCATCCACGGGTGGCGCGGTGATGGCCAGCTTGATGGCGTCGCCCAACACGCCGGCAAAGCCATTGCGGCTGGCGCGCGGCTGCACGCGCAACGCAAACTGTGCGCCCTGGGCGGTGTCCCGGACGGTGAACGCCATTGCTTATCCTGCCTCGGCGTAGTTGCGTGCTCCAAAGATGGCGGTACCCACCCGCACGCAGGTCGAACCCTCCTCGATGGCGACTTCAAAGTCGTGCGACATTCCCATGGAAAGCTCGGCCAGTTGCAATCCACTCTGGGTGCGCAACCGGTCCCTCAACTCGCGCAACTGCCGGAAGCAGCTTCGTGCTCCCTCCGGATCCGGGGTAAACGGAGGCACCGTCATGCAGCCGCGAATCACCAGGTTCGGCAGCCGGGCTTGTGCATCCAGCAGTGCCGTCAATTCGTCCGACGCGGGATCGATCCCGGATTTCGCCGCCTCGCCGCCCACGTTGATTTCGAGCAACACATCCAGCCGCCGGTTCGCCCGCTCCGCGGCTTCGTTCAGCCGCTCGGCCAGCCGCAGTGAATCCACGCTGTCGATGGCATAGAACAGCTCTGCCGCGCGCGCCGCCTTGTTCGATTGCAAATGTCCAATCAGGTGGAAGCGCCCGCCGCCGGAGCCGGCCAGCACCTCGTCGCGCTTGGCGGCGAATTCCTGCACCCGGTTCTCGCCGAACAGAGTCTGCCCAGCGGCCATCGCCTCCAGAATCGCCGCAGCCGGATGGGTTTTGGAAACCGCCATCAGCGCGACCTCGCCGGGCTCGCGCCCCGCCCGCCGCGCAGCTTGTGCAATCCGTTCGCGAATTTCCGCCAGGTTGGTAGCAATCGTCATCGCTGATGGAAATTGTAATCCCGCGCTTGCCCTGCCGCGCACCCACTGTCCCTGGGCGGAACCGCCGGCCAGCCGTTTCCGAGGATTTCGCCCGGTCCGCGTATCCGCGACCGGCTCGATTTGCGGAAACCTCAAGTTCTAAATCTTGCTAGTTTGCCTTGACGTTCGCATTCGTTGCGGCTCTCCGTGACAGAATGGAAGGCTGCGGACCGCGTTCGCCAGTTCTCCATCGTCGTGCACCGGCCCCTTGCCGGGACGCATCGAACTAGAACTGATCGAATCCGGCTCAGCGGGAGTGACTCAGAACCATGACTCGAACTTCGATGACGCGAACTCTAGCGGCGGCTGCGCTCGGTGCATTTTTGTTGTGCATGTTGTCTCTGCCATGGCTGGTTCTGCCTGGGGTGGTTCAGCCTGCCTTCGCCCAGGAGGGAGAAGGTGTGCTCAATGATGTCCCGCCCAAAGGCATCACCGTCGATGACTTGATCCAGCGCTTCGCCACCAAGGAAAAAGAGTTCAAACTGGCGCGTGAGCAGTACACCTGGACCCAGAGCGTGAAGGTGCAAACCCTTGAGGGCAGCGCCGTCGACGGCGAATACCAGCAGGTCTTCGACGTGGTTTTCGATGACCGCGGCAAACGCATCCAGCAGATCAAGTTCGCTCCCCAGGACACCCTCACCCGCATCCAGATGACGAAGGAGGATCTCGACGACATCGAAAAGCGCATGCCTTTCACCATGACCATCGACGATCTTCCTTCCTACAACGTGAAGTACCTGGGGCAGCAGCAGGAGGACGAACTGAACTGTTATGTCTTCGATCTGGGCCCCAAGAAGATCGACAAGGGGCAGCGCTATTTTGAAGGCCGCATCTGGGTCGACGACCATGACTTCCAGATCGTCAAGACCTTCGGAAAAAACGTTCCCGATCTCGTTAAGGTCAAAAAGGGAGAGGAGAACCTGTTCCCACGCTTCACCACTTGGCGCGAACAGATCGACGGAAAATACTGGTTTCCTACCTACACCAAGGTGGACGACAACCTGCATTTCACCATGGGCGATGTCCACATCCGCCAGGTTGTAAGGTATGAAAACTACCGCCGCTTCGGCTCAAAGACCAGAATCCTCTATGAAGGTCAGGAGGTGAAAGGATCGGACGAGGAACAGAAGAACGAGAAGAAGTAAGACGGGACCCAACCGGTGTCCGCGCCGTGGATTGCCGCGCTAACCAAAATCAATAGAACAGGTACTTGCGCCACTTGGCGTCGCTTCGTCCCATCATCCGCATCAGGTGCCGGCTGGTATGCAATGAGAATGGACGCGGCTCCTTCAGCAGCCGCATTCCGCAGTCATGCGCCAACGCGTTTCCCTTCCTGCGATTGCATTCATGGCAGCAGGCCACAAGGTTTTCCCAGGTTGACAGTCCGCCGCGCGAGCGCGGCAGCACGTGGTCCAGGGTCAACTCTGCCGCCGGCAGCACCACCCCGCAGTATTGGCAGGTGTTGCGGTCGCGCAGCAGGATGTTCTTGCGCGATAGCGCCCGCGTCTGGTGCGGGATGCGGCGATACTCCAACAGCCGGATGACCGACGGAACCCGGATGGCAACCCGCGCGGAGTGCAGAAAATGTCCGTTGATTTCCTCGGTTGCAGCCACCCCCTTCAGCACCAGGACAATGGCCCGCCGCGCCGCGCAGATATTAATCGGTTCGTAGGAAGCGTTGAGAACAAGCACGGGGGCGTGCATTGCCGAGTAGCCGCGCTCGGAGTGATCGTTGTGCAGATGGATTGCTCTATGACTCTCCATTGGCGTAGTCCTCAGGGCGGGCGGCACCGAACCGCTGCCGGCCAACTCGTTGCTCTCCGTGGGGCCATGCAATACCGTGGCGCCGGAGGAGGGTTTCCAGCACCGTGCCTGACGATGATTTAGGGGATAAGGACGGACTGAACAAACGTCGTGGTTCTGCAGCCGGTTCAACTTCGGGCTCGCTTCTGCCCAGATCTTCAATCTCCGCGTCGTGCCCCAGGGCGCGCGCCGGAGTTGCCACCCACACCCGCGTGGCGCCCGCCTGGCGCAGTTCGCGGGCGCATTCCGAGGCTGTCGCCCCGGTCGTAAGAACATCGTCCACCAGCAGGATTTCACGCCCCTTCACGTTCTCGCCGGCGATAACCTTGAACGCTCCGCGAATCTGCTGCCGCCGCTCCTGCGCGCTCAGCGCCACCTGCGACTGGGCAAAACGCACCCTCAACAAGGCGGTCACGTCCAGCTTCACCCGCCGCCCGATCGATTCTTCAATGCCACGCTGCGCGGCGCGGGCGATCAACTCCGCCTGGTTGAAACCACGCGAACGCATCCGCAACTTGTGCGCCGGCACCGGAATCATCAGCAACTCCGGAACGTCCACGTCCCCTTCCAGTTGCAGGCAGGCTTCGGCCGTCAGCCGCCCCAGGGTATGGGCAGCCACCCTCACCCGCTGGTACTTGAGCAGATGGATGAGTTGGCGGAGAACGCCCCGGTAGGCTCCATAGTTGACCGCGCGTTCGAATGCCGGACCGTCAAGGGAGCATTCGCCGCAGCGCGCGTCGCCATAGGCCGCGTCGGCCGGGGCAAGCAGGTCGCCGCAAACGTTGCAGCGGGCCACCCGGATCGGTTCCAGGGATTGCATGCAGGAGGCGCAGACGGGAAGGCGCGAAACCGAGAACAAGGAGGAGCGGCAGATTCGGCAGTCAGAGGGAAATAAGGCCGCAAGCAGGCTCTTTACCGCATCTCCAACGATTCGGGGAGCCTGCGGTTTTCCTTTCGGTATGCTGTCCCCGCTACTGCTGAAGACTGGCCTCCTTTGGAAATGCCCGAGCCCTGCAGACAGTTCTGGAGTGGAATCAATTTCCGCCCTGGTCTGCAGCTTGAACGCACCCAGTATATACCAACTTGAATCCCCGGACCGAATCCCCCGCGAGTGCCGAGGTTCCCATTCCGGAGTACAGTAAAGCCCACCTTAGTCCAGTCGGAATAAGTCTGCGGTAAACTCCTGACCACCGCTTGCGTCCAATGGTGTGAGCGGCGATGGAAGAGACCTTGACAGTGCCGGGAATCAGCGCCACGGGATGGACCGCTGCGGAATTCGACGACATCGTGCGCCAGCACCAGGCGAGGATCTATCGCGTGCTGTGGTGTGAGCTACGCGACGACGAAGCCGCCGCCACCCTGACGCAGGATTGCTTTCTCAAGGCCTATCGCGGCCGCTCGGAGTTCCGCGGCGAGGCCAGCGTCAGCACCTGGCTGGTGCGGATTGCCGTCAACCTGGCGCGCGACTACCAGCGCAACCGCCGCCAGAGTTTCTGGAGACGGCTGCGGGGAAGCAATGCCCGGGAAGCCGAGCTGGCGACCGATGGGGCCGAGGACACTACCCCCCGCGCCGATCGCGCGCTACTGGCCCGCGAGCAGTTGCAGAGGACCATGGCAGCGGTCAAGAGTCTTTCGCCGCAGCAGCAAACGGCCTTCCACTTGCGTTTCCTTGAGGAACTCTCCATCGAGGAAGTCGCAGAGGCCATGGGCATTGGAGTCGGAACCGTGAAGTCGCATCTATCGCGCGCAGTCAACGCACTCAGGCAGCAGAGGAACAAACCATGAACCATCTGACGGACGAACAATTGGCGCAATGGCTGGGAGGAGAAGACAGTCAGCAGACGCAGTCGCACCTTGCCACCTGCGCGCAATGCCGCACCGAGGCGCTCGATCTCCGCGACGGGCTCTCGCGCTACGCCATCGCCGTGCGCCGGCAGGCCGCCGACGCTCAGAACGTGTCCATGGCTGGACAGTTCGCTCCGCAAAAGGCGTTGCTGCGGCACCGCTTGCGCTGGGCCGCAGCTGGTGCTCTGGCGCTTGTGCTCGGTGCCCAGACCCCTGGATGATGAACAAACCGCACCCGCACCGACCCGCTCATCGTGAGCGCTCCTCTGCAACCGCAGCCCAACGCACTCGATGAGCGACGACGAGCTGCTCGAAGCCGTCAATAGCGATCTCAGCCGCGAGGTGCCACAGGCGCTCGCCCCGGTCAGCGCGATTACCGTCGCGCGCAACCAAATCGCCGCTGCGTCCTCCGGGGCGGCCACCCCCAGCAATCTTTCCGGTAAGGAATGAGGAGAAGACAGATGATTCGAAAGCTTTTTATCGCAACCCTGCTCTTGTGCGCAGTCGCCTTGGCGCAGCCGCCCCAAGGCGCTCCTGGAATGCAGGGAGGGCCAGGATTCGGCGAGCACCATCGCAACTTCGGGCAGCCGCCGGATGGCGGAAGGCTTTGGTGCTCTGGGGGCGCTGGTGGAAGAACGCCGAAGTTGCCAAGACCATCGGACTCAGCGATGCCCAGGTCCAGAAGATCGAGCAGATCTTCCGTCGATAGCCGTATGAAACTCGTCGATATCCACGCCACCCTGCAGAAGGAAGAGATCAAGCTTGAGCCTCTGCTCGAGGCCGACAACCCGGATGAAAGCGCCGTGCTGGCCTCGATCGACCGCATCGCCGCCGCCCGCGCCAATCTTGAGAAAGCCAACGCCCAGATGGCCTTTGCCATCCGCCGCGTCCTCACTCCCGAGCAGTGGAAGCAACTCCGCGCTCTCCGCCCCCGCCGCGACCGCTTCCCGCAACCGATGGGTCGGCCGCACTCCGGCATGCGCCACAACCACCAGCGTCCCGCACCTCCGGCAGATGCGCCTGCGCCTCCGCCCCAGGACAACGGCGCCCCACCGGCGGAGAGCAGGTAGCTATTGAGACTCAGTTCCTTGCCTTGGCGCGCCCGCAACCGGCGCGGCGCCCAAGAAGCGGCAGCAACCATTCCTGACTTCCCCTCCGGGAGGTCAGGAATTTTCTTGTGCGGTGAATCTCCCCGGCACTTTCTCCCGCCCAACGGCAGCGATGCGGCGCGGATGTCGCTCTTCCTCTGTGCACATCCGCTTGCCTCATCCATGCCGCGGTGCATATACTAGCCGGTTTGCGTTCGGCACGGGGAGGCGGGAGAGTTGTGCCTCCTGGCCGAGGCTGCGGCCGCCGCCAGAAAACCGGAGAGGGATCGTATGTCAACCGCAATGGACCCGCACATGGAGACCAATCCCTGGGAGGCGCAGGCAGCGCGCTTCGAACTGGCCGCGCGAAAGCTCAACCTCGACCCAGGTCTGTGGAAGATTCTCAGCCAGCCCGCGCGCGAAATCACCGTCCACATCCCGGTGCAAATGGATGATGGCCGCATCGAACTCTTCACCGGCTACCGGGTGCAGCACTCCATGGCGCGCGGTCCGGCCAAGGGCGGCATCCGCTACGCCCCGGAGGTCAACCTCGACGAAGTCCGCGCCCTCGCCGCCTGGATGACCTGGAAGTGCGCCGTGGTCGATATTCCCTTCGGCGGCGCCAAGGGCGGAATCATCTGCGATCCCAAGACCATGTCGCGCGGCGAACTGGAGCGCATGACCCGCCGCTTCACCGCCGAGCTGATCGAGGTCATCGGCCCGGAAAAAGACGTCCCCGCCCCGGACGTCAACACCAACGAGCAGACCATGGCCTGGATGATGGACACCTACTCCATGCACATGCGCCAGACCGTCACCGCCGTCGTCACCGGCAAACCCATCGAGATCGGCGGCTCGCGCGGACGCCGTGAAGCCACCGGCCGCGGCGTCATGCTGGTGGTCAGCCAGGCGGTCAAAAAGCTTGGCATGGTGCCCTGGAATACCCGCGTCGTGGTGCAGGGATTTGGCAACGTCGGCTCTTACGCCGCCCTGCTCCTGCACGAACAGGGATTCAAGATCATCGGCATCGCCGAGTGGAACTGCGGACTGCACAACGCCAACGGCATCGACATCAAGCAGCTGTTCGAGTACAAGGCCGCCAACGGCACCATTCAGGGATTCCCCGGCGCCGAGTCCGCCGATCCGGACGAACTGCATGATCTCCGACTGCGAGGTGCTGGTTCCGGCGGCCACGGAAAACGTGATCACCACCCACAACGCCGCCAGCATCAAGGCCAAAATCATCGCCGAAGGCGCCAACGGCCCCACCACGGCCGCCGCCGATGACATTCTCCAGGACAAGGGTGTCTTCATCATTCCAGACATCCTGGCCAACGCCGGCGGCGTCACCACCTCCTACTTCGAGTGGGTGCAGGACCGCCAGGGATATTTCTGGAAGGAGGCGCGGGTCAACGACGAGCTGGGGCACATCATGACCGATTCCTTCGCCGCCGTCCTGCGCTACGCCGAATCGCACGGGGTCAACAATCGCATCGCCGCCTACATGCTGGCCATCGACCGCGTCGCCTCCACCATCCGCACCCGCGGGATCTACGCCTAGCGGCAATACCAATCAAGAGCACGACCTGCATTGTCCTGCGCTCTTGACTGGTCTCTAGCTTAGTGACTCCAGCGTGGCAGAGGATTCCCGTTCCGGGATAGTGGAATACTTGGGCTGTAGTATTCAACAATCGTGGAACTCTGATCGTGATTCGGCGTAAAGTGTTGGCATCATGCAGCAATCGCGCAAACGGTTGGTCATTGTTGCGGCATTGGTCATTGTCACCTTTATCGCCGTCTATTGGAGTTCTTACGAGGTTCGCATCAGCGTCAAGTGGCTGGTATTGTCACACCGTTATAAGTCCGCAGTTCTATCGGAAGGCGCAACTAACGGCAAACTGAGGCATGTCGAGTGGGACGGGTGGGGTGGCACGCCTGTAGGTGATTGGACGGCTTACGTCGTGTACGACCCGACTAACTCCCTTTCAGCGGCGAACAACGGCGATACGTCAGCGAAATACAGAGAAATTCCATGTAATGTCGTATCGGTACGCCGTCTGGAGAAAGACTGGTACTCAGTTGTGTTGGACATGAACGAGTTCTGGGACAAGATGCACCCGAACTGCTGACGCTGTGATAGCGTGTGACAGATCGGCCCTCTCAGCAGCGATATGCAACGATAAATCGCCAAGTATCCAACAATCCCGAAGCGGGAGATAGACGGGCCGCCCTGAGAATGCCCCACCCCTCTGCCTACCCGATCCCCACCACCGCCAGCATCCGTCCCGTCACGTGCTCCTTGCGATAGCTGAAGAACAGCTCGGTGTGGCAGGCCGTGCACAGGTTCATCGACTCGATGTTTTCCGCCGGAACCCCGGCGTCCAGCAACTGGCACCAGTTGGCCTTCACCAGGTCCAGATGCCGCGACATCGCCGGCTCGCCGTGTCCCGGCGCGCGCTGGTTCAGGAAGAGCATCGGGTACTTGGTCTTCAGGCTCCAGCTATCGAAGACATCTTCAAACAGCTCCTTCGAGTAGGCGAACTGCGAGTCGAATTCGTCCTCCACTTCCTCGCCAATCTCGTAGCAGCAGCCGCCGATGCCCGGCCCGATGACGGCCACCAGGTTCTCCGGATCGCAGCCCAGTTGCCGCCGCATCTCGCCGACGCCTTTCTCCACGATGCGCTGCACCGTGCCCCGCCATCCCGCGTGGAAGATGCCCACGGCCTTGCGCTTGCGGTCGGCCACAATCACCGGGAAGCAGTCGGCAACCTTCACTCCCAGCAGCACGCCCGCCGTGTTGGTGATCAGCCCGTCGCCGGCCGCTTTCCACGAACCTTGTTCCTTGCGCAGCCGCGCCCACTCCGGCCCGCGCTGGCCCATATACCCGGTGGATCGCCGCCGAGTGTACCTGGTTCAGCAGCACCAGCGGCCACGCGCTTGCCGGCCTCGTCCTGCGGCTTTCAGCTTGCGCAGCAGCCGTGCGCGGTTGCGCTCCACGTTTTCCGCCGTGTCTTCCGCGGTAAATCCGAGATTCAGTTGCTGCCCGCCGTATTCTTGGCTCACTCCGCCCTGCCGCGTGCTGAAGCCGTGCAGCAGCCAGGGAATTTCCGCAGAGCTTTTCGGAGCTAAGAATCTTGACCGTGGAGGCCTTCAGCGGACGCGGGCTGGAGCGCTCGCGATCGCGCTTGGCGCGTTGTGTCTTCAGGGCTGAGGCCGCCGGGCCTCGGGCAGAGGATTTTTTCTGCATGGTCACGGTTTTGATTGTAGCCGATGCCGGTTCGCCTTCACCAGAGAGCTCTGTTTCCGCACGCCGGGCGCAAGATTTGCCATGCCAATCTCCCGTTTTGAGGTAGGCTATCGGGTCCTGAAATTGCTGGCGGTGCACGTTGCCAGACTTTCCTAACAGAATAAAGTTTTATCGATATGTATGAAGACTTCAGCACCGTCGAGCGTTGGACCGGAACTCCGGTTCGCTGTGTCTATCAGTGCATCATGGTGGCGATTGCAACCCGCCACGCCGATGCCGTGGACGTAAAGTTTCTCGTCAACGGGCGCCCGGTCTGGATCGCTCTGGCTCATTCCCGCGTGGGCCGAGCATCAAGAGCAGACCGGAAACGTCATCACCGATCCGCTGGCGGTGGAGATCGCAGGCCATTACCTGCGCAGCATTCTGGAGAATGGCGAAGAGAGCGGGCGTGACCTCTATACGCTTTCCGTCGCCGAAACCCTCCAGCATCTGGATGCGGTTCTTAAAGAGGCTGGCGTCCTCGCCGGTTAGTTCCTGCAGGGTGGCGCAAATCATGTTCTCGCTGGCGCCTATTTGGCGGTGCAGCCACCCATCGCATCTGGGAATCCCTGTCACCGACCAGTGTCGGATTTTATTTATCTTGATCAATCGAACATGAATCGGCGGCAGCATCTGCCGCTCGACGCGCTAGGCAAGGAGTTTATGAGCAAGCAGCTAATGAGCGAGACTAAACATGCCGCACCCCTAAGCAAGAACAAGAACCTGCTGAAGTGGGTTGAGAAAATTGCGGCGTTGACGAAACCAGCCGCCATCCACTGGGTTGACGGGTCGCAAGAGGAATACGATCAACTCTGCGCCGAGCTGGTGGCAAATGGGACATTCACCAAACTGAACGAGAAGCTCTGGCCTGGCTGTTATTACGCCAAGTCCGATCGCCGGCGATGTTGCCCGCGTCGAGGACCGCACCTTTATCTGTTCTCATTCCAAGGAAAACGCCGGCCCGACCAACAACTGGGAAGATCCGTTTTCCATGCGCAAGAAGCTGAAAGGGCTGTTCGACGGTTGCATGCAGGGCCGCACCATGTACGTGCTGCCGTTCAGCATGGGGCCGGTCGGCTCGCCCATGTCGCAGCTCGGCGTGCAACTGACGGACTCCCCGTACGTCGTGGTCAATATGCGGATCATGACGCGCATGGGTCTGCCCGTGTTCAAAGAGATCGATAAGGACGAAAAGCGCGTGGTGCCCTGCGTCCACAGCGTGGGCAAGCCGCTTGCACGCCGGGGAAAAGGATGTTCCCTGGCCCTGTAACAAGGAAAAGTACATCGTCCACTTCCCCGAAACCCGCGAGATCTGGTCCTTCGGTTCCGGCTACGGCGGCAATGCGCTGCTGGGCAAGAAGTGCTTCGCCCTGCGCATCGCCTCGACCATGGCGCGCGACGAAGGCTGGATGGCCGAGCACATGCTGATCCTCGGCGCGGAGAGTCCGGAAGGCGAAAAGACCTACGTGGCCGCTGCTTTCCCCAGCGCTTGCGGCAAGACGAACTTCGCCATGTTGATCCCTCCCGAGTGGATTTGAAGGCTGGAAGATCAGCACCGTCGGCGACGACATTGCCTGGATCAAGCCGGACGCAAATGGCCAGCTTCGCGCCATCAATCCGGAAGCCGGCTTCTTCGGTGTTGCTCCTGGAACGTCGATGAAGACCAATCCGAACGCGATGGCGGCGCTGGCCACGAACACCATCTTCACCAACGTTGCGCTGACTCCCGAGGGTGGCGTGTGGTGGGAAGGCATGACCGACGAGCCTCCTGCGGAGTGCACGGATTGGCAGGGCAAGCGCTGGACGCCGCAGATTGCCAAGGAAACCGGCGCCAAGGCAGCGCATCCGAATGCCCGCTTCACGGCGCCGGCGTCGCAGTGCCCCACCATCGATCCCGATTGGGAGAATCCCAACGGAGTGCCGATCAGCGCCTTCATCTTCGGCGGACGCCGCGCCACGACCATGCCTTTGGTCTACCAGGCGTTCAACTGGAGCGCGGGCGTTTACACCGGCGCGACCATGGGCTCTGAGATGACGGCCGCCGCTGCCGGAACCATCGGCAAGGTTCGCCGCGATCCCATGGCAATGCTGCCCTTCTGCGGCTATCACATGGGCGACTATTTCCGTCACTGGATCCAGATGGGCCGGAATCTCAGCGTTACGCCACGCATCTTCCACGTGAACTGGTTCCGCAAAGGCGAAGACGGCAGTTTCCTGTGGCCCGGCTACGGCGAGAACATGCGGGTTCTGAAGTGGATCATCGACCGCGTGCACGGCCGGTCGCTCGGCAAGGAAACAGCCGATCGGCTGGGTTCCCCGCTATGAGGACATCGATTGGCAGGGCTTCGAATTCCCGAAGGAGACCTTCGACAAGTTGCAAAACGTCGACCCTGAAGCCTGGAAGCACGAGGTGATCGGTCACGAGGAGCTGTTCATCAAGTTGCACGATCATCTGCCCTCCGAGATGGTCTACGAACGCGAACTGCTGATCTGGCGGCTGTAAACACTACATCTGCTAACGCAACGCCGCTGCCCCGCGCAGCGGCGTTTCTGTTGCGCCGCCCCGACATTCCTGCTGGCCGCAACTTACTTCGTGATCTATGCGCGCCTGTATTTATGATGGTGGCTGAGTTTCGCTTGCGCTTGTATTGAACGCCGGGCGCGTGCTACCTTGCGCCATCCTGCAACTCACGTAATTAGTCGCGATTGAGGATCTTGAATGAGCTCACAACCCTTCCGTCCGTATGTACCCGCTGACCGCCAGATGCGCGAGTTCACTTTGCGCGCCGTACTCCTGGGACTGATCATGACGGTGATTCTTGGCGCGGCCAACATGTACCTTGGCCTGCGCGCCGGCATGACCATCGCCGCCACCTACCCGGCCGCCGTCATCGGCATGGCGCTGCTCAAGCTGGTCAAGGGCAGCCTGCTGGAAGAAAACATGGCGCGAACCATCGGCTCCATCGGCGAATCCGTCGCCGCCGGCGCCACCTTCACCATTCCGGCATTCGTCATCAGCGGCATGTGGCCCGCGCTGGGCGCGGACAACTACTGGCAGGGCGTGGCCCTGATGATGGTGGGCGGAACCCTCGGCATTCTCTTCGTCACCTTGCTCCGCCGCGTCATGGTCGAAGATCCCGAGCTGCCCTTCCCGGAGTCGGTTGCCGCCTCGCGAGATTCACAAGGCCGGCCAGCAGGGCTCGCGCGCCGCCAAGATTCTGTTCGCCAACATGGGCATCGGCGCCGCCGTCTTCCTCGCCGGAGCCATCAACATCTTCAACGCCAGCAAGGAAGTCCTGGTCAACATTCCCGCGCTCTCGTTCGGATTGAAGCTCGGACGCGCCAAGACCGCTCCCATCGTCGCCACCGGCGGCGCCACCACCTTCAGCGCTCCCGCCGTCAGCCCCGCCTATCTCGGCGTCGGCTACATCATCGGGCCGCGCCTGGCCGCCCTCAACTTTGCCGGAGGCTTGCTGGCCTGGGGCCTCATGGTTCCGCTCCTCACCTACTTCCTCGGTCCGCAGATCGCCGCCAACGCCGCCGCCGCTGGAACCACGGTCGACTGGGCCGCCGATATCCAACGGCGTCTGGTTCTCCATCGTCCGTCCCATCGCCGTCGGCGGAATGCTGGTCGGCGCGTCCTTCACCCTCTTCCGCATGCGCAAGTCGCTCGGCATCGGAATCCAGCGCGCCATCAGCGATCTGAAGAAGACCGGCCAGCAGAAGCAGTCCTCGCTGCGCTATGAAAAAGACCTCAGCAGCAAGGTCGTCTTCATCGGCCTCGCCATCGTCTTCTGCGCCATGATCGCGCTCTACTTCTTCTTCACCAAGGTCATCATCGGAGCCGTCGTCGCCGCCGTCGTCATGATCGTTCTCGGCTTCTTCTTCGCCGCCGTCAGCGGAAACCTCGTCGGCATGATCGGCTCCTCCAACAACCCGGTCAGCGGACTCACCCTCTGCACCCTGGTCATCGCCGCCCTGCTGATGATCGCCATCGGCGTCAAAGGCACCGCCGGAGTCATCGCCGTCCTCGGCGTCGCCGCCGTCATCTGCGTCTCCTCGGCGGTCGCCGGTGAAATGTTGCAGGATCTCAAGGTCGGCCACATCCTCGGCGGCACCCCGTCCAAAATGCAGATTGGCGACCTGATGGGCATCGTCGTCAGCTCGCTGGCACTGTTCCCCGTGCTCATGATCCTCGACCAGGCCTACCACTTCGGCAGCAAGGAACTGCCCGCCCCGCAGGCCGGACTGATGGCTTCGCTCGCCCAGGGCATCGTCGGCGGAAACATGGCCTGGCCGCTGGTCATCGTCGGCATCCTCATGGGTTTCGCCCTCATCATGGTCGAGGTCAAAAGCCCGATGCTGTTCTCCGTCGGCATGTACCTGCCGCTGGAAACCACCTTCGCCATCTTCATCGGCGGCATCATCCGCTGGGTCACCGACATCGCCCGCGACAAGGGCGTGTTCAACGACGCGCAGAAGGCTCGCATCGACAACGCCGGCGTCCTCACCGCCAGCGGCCTCATCGCCGGAGAAGCTCTCTGCGGACTCTGCGTGGCGGCGATCAAGGGCCTCAAGGCCAGCGGCAAAATCAGTTGGGATCTGCCCACCGTCTTCGAGCATCCCCACATCCTCAGCGGCCTGGTCGCCCTCGTATTCCTCTTCGTCCTGATGGTGCAGGTTCCGCTTGCGCAACGCCGGCCATCCCGACGAACCCGCGCCGCCGACGGCCATCATGTAAGCGCCACCCGCGGCCGCGTTCAGCAAACAGCAAGGCCCGCCGACTTCACTCGGCGGGCCTTTTGCATCTTCCCACTGCTCCCGCGCGTTACAATACTTTCCTATGGACTTGACTGCGATTCAGCAAGCTTTGCGCGAGCAGGATTTCGATGCCTGGCTGTTCTACGACCATCATCATCGCGACGAAATCGCCTACTCCATCCTCGGACTTCCCGAGCTGCACGTAACCCGGCGCTGGTTCTATCTCATTCCCGCCACCGGCGAGCCGGTCAAGCTGAATCATCGCGTCGAACCCCGTCACCTCACCTCGCTCCCCGGCGAGCAGCAGCACTACGGCGGCTGGCGCGAGTTGCACGAGAAGCTGGCCGCCATCCTCAAGCCCTACCAGCGCATTGCCATGCAGTACTCGCCCAACAATGACATCATGTATGATTTCGCTGGTCGATGGCGGCATGCTCGAGCTGATTCGCAGCTTCGGCGTCGAGGTCGGCTCCTCCGCCGACCTGGTCTCGCGCTTTGAGGCCACGCTCACCGACGAGCAGATTGCCACCCACTTTGCCGCCCGCGACGCCATGGACCCGATCATGGCCGCCGCCTTCAAGGAGATCGGCGCACCGCGTCCGCAACGGTGGCTGGGACGAGTGGGGCGTGCGCCAGTGGCTCGGCGAGGCCTTCGCGCGCGAGCACCTCGTCACCGACGACCTGCCCATCGTCGGCGCCAATGAAAACGCCGGCAATCCGCACTACGAGCCCACCGCGGAGACGCACAAGCCCATCCACGAAGGCGACCTCGTGCTGCTCGACATGTGGGCCAAAAAGGACACGCCCGGCGCCGTCTATTACGACATCACCTGGACCGGCGTGCTCGGCGAGCCCTCGGCCAAGCACCAGGAGGTCTTCCGCATCGTGCGCGACGCACGCAAGGCCGGCTCGCAGAAGGTCATCGACGCCTTTGCCGCATGGCCAGCGCATCGAAGGCTGGGAGGTCGATGAGGTCACCCGCGCCGTAATCGACAAGCGCCGGATACGGCGAGTGGTTCGTCCATCGCACTGGACACTCCATCGGCACCAGCGTCCACGGCAATGGCGCAAATATGGATAACCTGGAAACCAAAGATACCCGACAGATTCTGACGAATACGCTATTCTCAGTAGAGCCGGGAATTTACCTGCCCGAGTTTGGCGTGCGCAGCGAGGTCGATGTCCTCGTCCACAACGGCTGTGCGCAGGTGACCGGACCCCAGCAGGAAGAGCTAGTGATTTTCTAAATGGCCAACGAGAAAGCAATCGCAAATGCGGCCCGGCCGCAAACAGGAATGATGACGGTGGTGGCGCCGCTGGCGGGCTGGCTCGTCCCCGGCCTCGGACACGTCATCCAGAAGCGCTGGGTGCGCGGCGCGCTCATTTTCGTCAGCGTTACGCTGATGTTTTTATGCGGACTCGGCATGCAGGGCAAGGTCTACGGCTTCAACCTCGGAGACCTGCTCGACATGCTCGGCTTCGTCGGTGACCTCGGCAATGGGCTGCTCTATTTCCTCGCCGCCGGCCATGGACTGGGGACAGCGCGCCATCTTCCGCGCTACTGCCGATTACGGCACCAAGTTCCTGGTCTGCGGCGGTCTGCTCAACATCATCGCCGCCATCGACGCCCACCACATCGCCATCGGGAAGAAACAATGACCCTCAATTTCTCTCATTTCACCGCCGCGCTCGTCTTCTCGCTCTGCGCCTCGGTCGTCTTCGGAATCACTCAGCGCGACAATACCCGCCAGATGATTCGCTATGGCCTCTACTGCTTTCGCCTGGTTCATCGGCGGCGTGCTGGTAGCGGGCTGGGTCATGTGGTTTATCAAGCGCTAGCAAGCCCACGATCCAACATATGCGCCATGCTGCCCCGTTACTGCCCGTGCTTTGGCAGAAGCGGGTTCGTTGCCCTCGCTCTTGGAGCTCAATCCTGATTCCCTTGGACTTCTAAAACCGGCAACGCCATCTTCAAGCCAGCCTCCATCCCCACCATTTCGCCGCCGGCAGGAATTCACCCGCATCGGGGAATCGCTTCGCCTGGCGGCGCATCCAACCGGATTGCGTGGCCCCTCCGGCGCCTTGGAGTTGAACCTGCCGCCGGCGAGCCGATGATCGCCGCCCTGGAGACAATGCCCATGTCCCATTCCCGTCGTGACTTCCTGAGGACCTCGACCGCGCTCGCGGCATCCATAATTGCCGGCTCCGCCGCCAGTTCGTTTGCTGGCACGCCGCGCCTGCCGGCTCCGCCCTCGGGGCAAGCCTCAGCAGATTTTGAAACCCTCGCCCCGCCAGACTCATCCATCAAGATGGAGGATTTACGAAAGATGGCATTCGAACTTCCTGCCCTCACATATGCCTACGAGGCGCTTGAGCCCCATATCGACACGCAGACCATGCACCTGCATCACGACAAGCACCACCAGGCCTATGTGGATAACGCCAACGCCGCCATGGAGAAGGCCCCGGAACTCAAGGGAAAGTCCGCGGAAGAGTTTCTCGCGAACCTCGCCGCCGTCCCCGAAGCGGTGCGCGGCGCCATCCGCAATAACGTTGGCGGACACGTCAATCACACCATGTTCTGGGCCATCATGGCTCCCAACGCCGGCGGGCCGCCCACCGGCCCCATCGCCGACGCCATTACCAAGACCTTTGGCGACTTCGCCCAGTTCCAGGACAAGATCAACGACGGCGGCGTCAAGCAGTTCGGCAGCGGCTGGACCTGGCTCGCCCTGGGTTCAGGCGGACTTCAGGTGCTCTCCACTCCCAATCAGGACAGCCCCATCTCGCAGGGACTGGCTCCCATCCTGGGCAACGATGTCTGGGAACACGCCTACTACCTCAAGTATCAGAACCGCCGCGCCGAGTACCTGAAAGCCTGGTGGAACGTCGTCAATTGGGCCGAGGTCAACAAGCGCTACGAGGCCGCCCTCAAGAAGTACGGGGCAACCGCACGGCCAACGGGCGCAGTTCCCATGCGTCCGTTCCCGCTTTCCCACCCCTGTGTAATTTCTTTGTCAGGATCGCCCGCCAGGCGGAAGCGGACCTTGGCCGGGCGTTAGCATTGAAGAAGAGATGACGAACCCTGACCAGAGCATCGGCGAAGAGATCGCCAACAGTGTCTCCCACGGCGTGGGCGCGCTGCTGGCGATTGCTGGGTTGGTCCTGCTGACCCTTCGCGCCGCCCGAGCCGGAGACGCACGCCACATTGTCTGCTGCGCGGTCTTTGGCGCCTCGGCGATTCTGCTCTATCTTAGCCTCCACTCTGTACCACTCGCTCAGCCGCACCCGCGCCTACCGCTTCATGATGTCGCTGGACCATTCCTGTATCTACCTGCTCATCGCCGGAACCTACACACCCTTCACCCTGCTTGGGTTGCGCGGTCCGCTGGGCTGGACGCTGTTCGCCATCGTTTGGATTTGCGCCGTCGTCGGCGTCATCGTCAAGGCATTTTTCGCCGGCAGCTGGAACGCGGTGTCCACCGCAATGTACCTGGCCATGGGATGGGCCTGCGTCTTCGCCATCAAGTCGATGTACCTTCTGCTGGCGCATCCGGTCTTTGCCCTGCTGTTTGCCGGCGGCGTCTGCTACTCGGCGGGAATTCCCTTCTTCGCCTCCAAGCGCAAGTACATGCACTTCATCTGGCACCTCTGGGTGCTGGGAGGAACCGCCTGCCACTTCGCCGCCATCTGGATGCTGATCCGGTAAGTCTCGTCCGCCAAACGCAGCCTAGGTTTTTTCGATCTCAGCCGGGCGCTCTACCTTCGCGCTGCGTTTCTCGCGGCGATATGGTGGGCACAATCATCCCCAGCTCGCAATTTCCCACGAAGTTTTCCCTACTGTATCTCCGGATAAATATCGAAGAACGCCTCGATGCTCTGCTTCAGTTGCGCCTCGATTTCTTCCTTGCTGCCTTCCAGCAGATGCAGCGTGACGTGCTCTTCGCGCCCGTTCTTCAGCTTGATCTTGCCCGAGCCCACTTCATCCAGCTCACCCTCGGGCAGCAGCCTCAACCCGTACACCAGCGATAAATTAGCCATGCCAGATTGTACCGCCGCCACGGGTTCTGATTCTGAGGCTGCGACGCCGCCGCGGTTCTCCGCAGCTTTTTCGCCCACTCCCGCATCTAAACGAATCGCGGGCGCAATCGAAGCACCCGCATCGGAGTTCCCTGGAAACCATGGACAAAATTTTCAAGTCGGATGAGGAATGGCGCCGTTCGCTCACTCCCGAGCAGTACCGGGTCCTGCGCGAGAAAGGCACCGAGCGTCCCTTCACCGGGCAGTACGCGGAAATGGACACTCCCGGCGTCTATCTCTGCGCCGCCTGCGGCCTCGAACTGTTTCCCTCGGAAACCAAGTTCGACTCCGGTTGCGGCTGGCCCAGCTTTCTACGATCCCCTCGACAAGCAACACGTCGAGGAGCACGAAGACCGTAGCCACGGCATGAGCCGCGTCGAGGTCACCTGCTCGCGCTGCGGAGGTCATCTCGGCCACGTCTTTCCAGACGGCCCGCAGCCCACCGGCCTGCGCTACTGCATCAACTCCGCCTCCCTGCGCCTGGACAAGAAGTAGGCCGCCCGCAGCGCCGCTCAGTTCCCCTGAACCGGGGCCTGGCGGCTTTCGCTTTTCCATTTCGGAATCCCGCTTGCTCGCCGTTACCGCGCTCGCGGGTTGACGAAACCCTCGCTGCACCCTAGCCTTAAGGAGTACTTCACTTTCTTACTTATCTCCAGTTTTCAGAAGGTCCTCATGGCTACGGTTTCCACATTACAACATCGGATTCTCAACTCAGAGTTACGTCAGCGCATCATGTCCGCCGATGAGGCCGCTGCCCTCATCCGCGATGGCGACCACATCGGCATGAGCGGTTTCACCGGCTCCGGCTATCCCAAGGAGTTTCCCACCGCCCTTGCCCGCCGCATGGACGAAGCTCCACGCCGAGGGAAATCCCTTGCGCGTCGGCGTCTTCACCGGCGCCTCCACCGGCCCTGAGCTCGACGGCGCCCTGGCGGCCGCCAATGGCATGCAGATCCGCCTCCCCTACCAGTCCGATCCCGCGGTGCGCAAGCGCATCAATGACGGCGACATGGAGTACATGGACATCCATCTCAGCCACGTCGCCCAGTACATGGATTACGGATTCCTCGGCAAACTCGACAAGGCTGTCATCGAAGTCACGGCAGTCTATGAGGATGGCCGCGCCATTCCCTCCACGTCGCTGGGCAACAACAAGTCATGGCTGGAGTGCGCCGACCAGGTCATCCTTGAAGTCAACTCCTGGCAGTCCATCGAGTTGGAGGGCATGCACGACATCTACTATGGACTGGATGTTCCTCCCCACCGCGAGCCTATTCCCATCATCCGCGTCGGCCAGCGCATCGGCAGCCCCTACCTCAACATCCCCATCGAGAAAGTTGTCGCCGTCATCGAGACCCATTCGCCCGACCGCAACACCGCCTTCAAGGAGCCTGACAAGGTTTCGCAGCAGATCGCCGGCCACATCCTTGAATTCCTCGAGTGGGAGGTCAAGAAGGGCCGCATGCCCGCCGATCTTCTGCCCCTGCAGTCCGGCGTGGGCAACATCGCCAACGCCGTGCTCTTCGGCCTCGAGCAGGGCAAGTTTCACAACCTCACCGCCTACACCGAAGTCATCCAGGACGGCATGATCGGCCTTATCAAGTCCGGCAAGATGATCTCGGCCTCGGCCACCGCCTTCTCCCTCGGCCCGGATATGATCAAGGAGGTCTACGGCAACCTGCGCCACTATCGCCGCAACATCGTCCTCCGCACCCAGGACATCTCCAACAATCCCGGCATCATTCGCCGTCTCGGCGTCATCTCCATGAACGGCATGATCGAAGCGGACATCTACGGCAACGTCAACTCCACCCACATCATGGGCTCCAAGATCATGAACGGCATCGGCGGTTCGGGCGACTTCGCCCGCAACGCCTACCTCTCCATCTTCATGGCTCCCTCGCTGGCCGCCAAGGGAACCATCTCCACCATCGTCCCCATGGTCAGCCACGTGGACCACACCGAGCATGACACCCAGGTACTGGTCACCGAACGCGGTCTGGCCGATCTGCGCGGACTCTCGCCCAAGCAGCGCGCCCGCCTGGTCATCGACAACTGCGCCGCCGACGAATTCAAGCCGCTGCTCAAGGACTACTTCGACCGCGCCCAGAAAAGCCGCAACGGACAGCACACGCCGCACATTCTCAGCGAGGCTCACGGCTTCCACGAGCGCTTCATGAAAACCGGGAACATGCTGCCTTAACCGCCTCTACAACCAAGTACGCCATGGCAATCCCCGCTCGCGTAGCGGGGATTTTTCTTGCCTGCCGCGGCCCTCGGATTGCGCCGCAATCCATACCCGCATCCCTGCCCTTGCTCGCCCGGAGCTACGCCCAACGGTTTTGCCCGCATCCGTTTTCTCTTCTCATCCCTGCCGCCCCGGCTTATACTGGCCGCCTACTTCATAAACGTGACATGCACATCCTGAGAAGTTCCTATTCGTCCGTGAATCACTCTTCGCGGCAAACGGCCCGGTTTCAAATCCCAGGCAGCGCGCGCTGCTTCCAGGTTCTGCTTCTCGCGCTTCTGTTCCTGGCCGCGCCGCTGGCGGCTCAAACCGGGGCTCCGGATGCGTCCCGGCAAACCCAGCGCACGCGGCCGGAAACGCTCGACCTGCTGCGCAAGGACCAGCAGATTGCCGCGCTCCGCGCCCAGAGCCAACTGATTGCCGCCGAGAAGGCGCGCCAGCAACTCATCCTGGAACAGCGCAACCAGCAGTTCCAGATGGACGCCATGGCCCGCCGCAGTCAACTGCAGAACGCGCTCTCGGCGCTCTTGCTCGTCTGCCTCCTGCTCACCGTCGCTCTCGCCTGGTCGCTATGGAGAGTCAACGTCGTCCGCAACAACCAGGCTCTGGAGGATCCGCTCACCGGACTCAAGAACCGCCGCTTTCTCGTTCCTTTCATGGAGCACGAAACCGGACGCCTGCGCCGCTCTGCCGTCTCCGCTCTCATACTGATCGCCGATATCGACCATTTCAAAAGCGTCAACGACCGCTGGGGACACAATGTGGGAGACGAGGCGCTGGTGCAGGTCGCCAGAACCCTCCGCCGATGCGTGCGCAACTCCGACGTGGTGACGCGATGGGGAGGCGAGGAGTTCGCCCTCATCTGCCCGCAGTCCAGCGCGGAACATGTCGAGTTGATCTGCAACCGCATCCGCCATCAACTTCAGCAGACCCAAATCCGCGTGCCCGGCCAAACCGACTTTCACCTTACCGTCTCCATCGGCGCGGCTGTGTTTTCGCCCGCCACCAGGGATGAAAACTGGATGGCAACGCTGGCCCGGGCCGACCATGCCCTCTACTGCGTCAAGCAGGAGGGACGCGATGGCTGGTCGCTGGACACTTCCGTCTCCAGCCAAGCCGCTGAACCCGCGCCAGTCACTCCCTGATACCGTGCGCCCGGTTCTGGAACCGCTGGCCGGCCTGCCCATTTCCAACTCCGCCGGCTTATCCTTTCCTGCCGAACCCGTTTCCCCTCCGCCACGGCGTGCGCAAAAGGCTCTACAATGAACGCTCTGGAGGAAATCATGCCTTGGTTTCACCGCGCAATGCTTCGCTGTGCCACGCATCCCGGCGTAGTGCTCCCCGATGCAACGCTTCGCCGTTTCGTCCGCCTGCTGCCTCCGATCGCACTCTTCCTGCTCTCCGCGTCTTGCAATGGCTTTTTTGTTTCCGAGAACTCCATCCAATCCGTCGCGGTCAGCCCCACCGCCGTCATCCTCAAAGTTGGCACCGCGACCGTCGTTGGGGACACCTATACGCTGTCGTCCCAATCCACCACCGTCGGCGGTACCACCGCGGATGACACCGCGACCGCCACCTGGAGCAGCAGCAACTCCAAGACAGCCTCGGTCGCCAGCGGCGGCGTAGTCACCATCCCCATCGGCAGCACCACGGCAGGCGCCACCGCCACCATTACCGCAACCGATGGCGGACAGACCGGCAGCAGCACGGTCTACACCTACAGCGGCACTGCGCCCTCGACGCTGGCATTGACGTACTCTTCCGGAGTGAATCCCAACCTGGTCAGCCCCGGCTCGAAGTTTTCCGTCTTCGCCGCCGCCAATATCAACGGCAACAGCAGCCAAAACATCTCCAAGTACGTCACCTGGAACAGCAGTGACACTTCCAATGCCACGGTGGACGTGAACGGAAATGTGAGCGTGCTCACCACGGCAACCGCCAGTACTACCTTTATCATTACGGCCACGGCTACCTTTGCCAGCACCACCGTCCAAGGCACCCAGACCTTCACCATTAACTAGCCGAGGAGTTTTCCCGGAATGCGGCGCGTTTTACCCGCGCCCATTCCGGTCCCAATTGGAGTGATTGCGCTCTCGCCGGCGCTCCATGGGTGCATTTTCGCTGATATACAATCACAGCAACGGCATAAGAGCCGAATTCGCAATCATTCCAGAAAATTACGCATGGCTGAGATCAGAAAAATTGGCATCTGTACCGGCGGGGGAGACTGCCCCGGTCTCAACGCAGTCATCCGCGCCGCCGTAAAAACCGCCATCCTCAAGTATCGCTATGAAGTCATTGGCATTCGCGACGGCTTTGACGGCCTCATCTGGCCGGAAAAAAGCCGTCCCCTGGTGCTGAATGACGTCAGCGGCATTCTGCCCCGCGGCGGAACCATCCTTGGCACCACCAATCGCGGCAATCCCTTCGCCTACCGCATCAGCAATGACGGGCATGAGGCAGTGCGCGATTTCTCCGACGAAGTCATCCATAACGCCAAAGTCATGGGCCTGGACGCTCTCATCGTCATCGGCGGCGATGGCACCCAGAAGATCGGCCTCGACCTGGCCGCCAAAGGTCTGCCCGTCGTCGGCGTTCCCAAGACGATTGACAACGACCTGTCGGCCACCGACGTCACCTTCGGCTTTGACTCCGCGCTGCATGTGGCAACCGAAGCCTTCGACCGCATCCACACCACGGCCGAATCCCACCACCGCGTCATGATCGTGGAGGTGATGGGCCGCGACGCGGGTTGGATCGCGCTCCACGCCGGACTGGCCGGCGGCGCCCACATCATTCTGATCCCGGAGATTCCTTTTACCGTTGAAAGCGTCTGCGCCTACATTGGCCAGCGCCACATCTTCGGCAAGAAGTTCACCATCATCTCCCTGGCCGAAGGCGTACAGGTTCCCGAGGAGATCCGCAGGGACGTTCTGCAGCGCTACGGCTCCATCCCCAAGGCCATCAGCGTCGGCAACCTGATCGGGGAAGCCATCGCCTCCGGGCTCCAAAAAGGAGGTACGCGTCACCGTTCTGGGCCACACCCAGCGCGGCGGCTCGCCCTCGCCCTACGACCGCATCCTGAGCACGCGCTTCGGCGTGGCCGCCGTCGACCTGATTGCGCAACGCGGCTTCCTGAAAATGGTGGCGCTGCGCGGCGGCAAGATCGAGTACGTCGATATCGCCGAGGCCATCGGAAAAATGAAGTCCGTCGATCCCAAGGGCGAACTGGTCAACACCGCCCGCTCCATCGGAATCCACTTCGGCGAGGAGTAAATTGTCCCACCCGGCCAGGACCACGTCGCCAGACCGGGTGAGACATTACCTTTCCAGATAATCCTTTTTGGCGCGATGATGGCGCTTTTACCAATCGTTGCGGAGGTTGCGGAAACATTCACTAACTTGCAACCCTACCCTGTCCAAACCATTCACTAGATGGTCAATCGTTTCTCCGTCGCGGCGCCCTGAGTTATAGTGGAGCTTCATCCGGAAGAAAGCCATTGTATTTTTCGAACTCCTGTCTCCGTCCTCGCTCGCCTACGCAGGTTCTCCGCATTGCGCGCTGCTGCTCCTGCTGCTTTGCTGCCGCTTCCTGCAGGCACCCGGAGGCTTCCGTCGGCAGCGGCGAGGTCATGTATGTCTCCGCTCCCCAGGCCAATCTGCGCGACCACGTCTCCACCGTTTACAACCGCGTGGGTTCGGTAAAAAACGGAGAACGCGTTGAGGTTCTGGAGCGCCAGAAGCGCTTTGCTGCGCGTGCGCACCGGGCAGAAGCTGGAAGGCTGGATCGAGTTGCGCGCGCTGGTGCCCCGCGAAATCTACGATCAGTTCCAGCGATTGAGCAGCGACAATCGCGCCACGCCCGTCGAGGGACATGGCGTTACCCGCGTCGAGTTGAACATGCACGTCAGCCCCGGACGCGAGACCGACACGCTCTATCAGCTCGCCGAAAGTTCCAAGGTGGAGTTGCTCAAGCGCGCCACCGGCCAGCGCGCCACTCCGGAGGAAATCGCCGCGGTCAAGGCGGCTGAGCTCGCCAAGGCCGCGGGCGAGCAGACCAAGTCTGCTCCGAAGAAAAGCTCCGCGACCAGACCGCGCCGTCGCCGCAAACGCAGCCAACCACAGCGCAGACGCGCCGGAGCGCGGCTCCATCCGTGGCTCCGTCCGCGACGCCATCCGCGGCCCCGCCCACGGCTCCGTCGGCAACTCCGCCCGCTGCCCCGGCCGAAGAGCCGCAAGCCAAAGCCGATGGACGACTGGTGGCTGGTGCGCGATCAGCAGGGACACGTCGGCTGGGTGCTGGCGCGCATGGTCGATCTCGATATTCCTCTGGACGTGGCGCAGTACGCCGAGGGCCAGCGCATCCAGGCGGCGTTTGTGCTCAACACCGTGCAGGACGAAGTGAAGGGCGCGATTCCCCAGTACCTGGTGCTGCTGAATGAGAACAAGGATGGCATCCCCTACGACTTCAACCAGGTCCGCGTCTTCACCTGGAACCTGAAGAGGCATCGCTACGAGACCGGATATCGCGAACACTTCATCATTGGATATTTTCCGGCCACGGTCTCCATCGAGGACTTCGGCAAGGAAGGCTGGATGCCGGTCTTCACCATCCGCAAGCAAAACGACGATGGCTCCGATCAGCGAGCGCAAGTACCGCGTAATCGGCAACGTGGTGCGCCAGGTGCTTGCGCCCGGCGAAGCGCCGCAGCACGCGGCGCACCCGCCCGGCGAGCCGAAGAAGAATTCCCTGGCCTCGAAGAGGGCTGCGCAGAGAACTGCGAAAAACGCGGCGAGGAAATCCGCGCACGGAAAAGGCGCGACGCCGCGCAAGAAGAAGAGCTGACAGTCGCGGCGCAGTTTGGCCGAGCGAAGTCCATTTCCGGGCGGCTAGGGCGAAGCCATTACTTCGAGTAAAACTCCGCGATGGCGGCGACGACCCGTTGCTGCTCGGCTGGCGGTGAGTTCGGGAAAGATGGGCAGGGCGAGCACCTCGCGGCAGGCGCGCTCGGCCTCCGGGAAATCGCCGGGCTTGTAGCCGAGATAGGCGAAGCATTGCTGCAGATGCAGCGGCACGGGATAGTAAATCTCACAGCCGATCTGGCGCTGCCTGCAGGAACTCACGCAGCTGGTCGCGGCGATGGGCGCGGACCACGTACTGGTGGAAGATGTGTTTTGCCTCGGGCGCGGTTGCGGGCAGAGCCAGCGGCTGCGAGCATCGACATGATGTCGATGTTCCGCGCGCGCCGTGCCAGTCCGGCCTGTTGCAGAAGCTGAATCGTAGGTTGCGGCGATCTCGCGCGCGGCGCTGGTTCCACTGTTCGATGTAGCGCAGCTTGATGCGCAGCACCGCTCCCTGGATGGCGTCCATGCGGGCGTTCCAGCCAATCTCGTCGTGGTAGTAGCGGCGGGCGGCGCCGTGATTGCGCAGGCGCTTCATGTGCTCGCCGGCCTCCGGGTCGGTGGTGGTTGCGGCTCCGGCGTCGCCAAACGCGCTGAGGTTCTTGGTGGGATAAAAGCTGAAGGCCGCGGTATGGCCGAGGGCTCCGGCGTGCCGTCCCTTCCAGGTGGCGCCGAAGGCCTGGGCGGCGTCTTCCACGATCACCAGCTGGTGAGCGGCGGCAAGCGCGTCGAAAGCGTCGGCATCCACACACTGGCCGTAGAGGTGCACGGGCATGATGCCCTTGAGACTGCGCGGGACGCTGGCTCTGCAATGGCCTGCTCGACCGCGTGCGATGAGAGGTTGAAGGTGGCCGGATCGATATCGGCAAAGACGGGACGGGCTCCGCAGCGGGTGATGGAGCTGGCCGAGGCGAAAAACGTAAAGGGCGTGGTGATGAAGCTGTCGCCCGCGCTGACGCCGGCGCCGGCCAGGGCAAGCCACAAGGCGTCCGTACCCGAGGAGCAGCCGACGGTGGAGGCAGCGCCCAGGAACGCCGAAATCTCGCGCTCCAGGGCAGCGACCTCCTCGCCCAGCACCAGCGATTGCGACTCGCAGACCTGGTCGATGGCGGCACGCACCAGTTCGCGAATGGTGGCATACTGGCGCTTGAGGTCGAGCATGGGAACGGGCTTGGATGCGGCGGAGGATGAAGCTGTCATGAACGGGATTCCACTCCGGACGAGCCGGGGACTGTGGCGATTCTAACATCGGCCCGGCGGCGGTGGCGCGGCAAGACGGTTTATGATGGAATCACATGTACGCTGTGATCTATGCTCTCTGCGCAAGTGAGCTCTGGAATCTAGGCTGCCGGATGGGGTGATCCGCCGATTCATGGCACCCGGTGCGAAAAGAGGAAGCTTGGCGACTCGCAGACCAGAGCGTGGTGGGCACGGCACAGGGCCGAACGCCTCGGCGCGGCTGAAGATGACGATTCGCGGCGCGGTGCAGGGCGTGGGCTTCCGGCCGTTCGTCTATCGGCTGGCGGCCGAGCTGGAGCTGAACGGCTGGGTCAACAACACCGCGCGCGGCGTCTTTGTGGAAGTGGAAGGCGCGCGCGCGAAGCTCGACTGGTTTCTGCTGCGGGTTGAGCGGGAGAAGCCCGCAATTTCATTCATCCAAAGTCTGGAAAGCAGCTTTGCCGATCCGGTCGGCTATGCGGGCTTTGAGATTCGCAAGAGCGAGGGCGGAGAGAAGACCGCGCTGGTGATGCCCGACATTGCGACCTGCCCGGAGTGCCTCGCGAAATCTTCGACCCGCTGCAACCGGCGCTTCGGCTATCCGTTTACCAACTGCACCAACTGCGGGCCGCGCTACACGCATCATCGAGTCGCTGCCCTACGACCGGCCGCGCACCACGATGAAGAAATTCACCATGTGCGCCGAGTGCGCGCGCGAGTACGGCGACCCGGCGAACCGCAGATTTCACGCCCAGCCCAACGCCTGTCCGGAGTGCGGTCCGCAACTCGAACTCTGGAGCATGGCGGGCGCGGTGCTGGCGCGGCGCGCAAGCGGCGCTGGACAGAGGCTGCCGAGGCGATGCGGCGAGGGCGGGATCGTTGGCGTGAAGGGATTGGGCGGCTTCCACCTGATGGTGGATGCGCGCAATGAAGAGGCGGTGCGCCGGCTGCGCGAGCGCAAGCATCGCGAGGAAAAGCCGTTCGCGCTGATGTTTCCGGCGGCGGAAGACGTGCTGCGGGAGTGCGAGCTGACGCCGCTGGAAGAGCGCCTGCTGCGCTCGCCGGAGTCTCCGATTGTGCTGGTGCGGCGCAGGAGTCAGATGGCATCGGCGCTCGCAGCCATCGATTGCGCCTGGCAATCCGATGCTGGGCGCGATGCTGCCCTACACGCCGCTGCATCATCTGCTGATTGCGGGCGCTGGGCTTTGCGGTGATCGCCACCAGCGGCAATTTGAGCGATGAGCCGATTTGCACCGATGAGCGAGACGCGCTGGAGCGGCTGCGCGAAATCGCGGACCTGCTGCTGGTGCATGACCGTCCGATTCTGCGCCACGTGGACGACTCGATTGTGCGCGTGATGGCCGGACGCGAGATGGTGATGCGCCGGGCCCGCGGATTTGCGCCACTGCCGGTGCTGCTTGCGAAGAGAGATGCCGGCACTGCTCGGCGTGGGGGCGCACCAGAAGAACACGGTCGCGCTCTCGGTGGGACGGCAGGTATTTCTCAGCCAGCACATTGGCGACCTGGAAACCGCGCAGGCAAGCATGGCATTCGAGCGCGTGGTGGAAGAGCCTGGAAGAGCTTTACGAGGTGAAGCCGGAGACGGTGGCCTGCGACCTTCATCCGAACTACGTTTCGACGGAGTACGCGAACCGGGTTTGCGCGCATCCGGCGCGGGTGCAGCATCATTATGCGCACGTGCTGGCCTGCATGGCGGAGAACGAAGTGAAGGCTCCGGCGCTGGGCGTGGCATGGGACGGCAGCGGCTGGGGTCCGGATGGAACGGTGTGGGGCGGCGAGTTTCTGAAGATTGACGAATATGGATATACCCGCGTGGCGCGCCTGCGCCCGCTGCGGCTGGCGGGCAGCGAACGCGCGGTGCGCGAACCACGGCGCTGCGGATTGAGTCGTCTTGTTCGAGACACTGGGGAGAGCAGACTTTCGAGCGCGAGGAGCTCAATCCCGTCCAGGCGTTCTCGGCGGCCGAGCGGAAGATTGTTGCGACAGATGCTGCGGCAGGGATTGAATAGTCCGTGGACTTCGAGCGTGGGGCGGTTGTTTGATGCCGTGGCTTCGCTGATTGGGGTGCGGCAGATTGCGCGCTACGAGGGGCAGGCGGCGATGGAGTTGGAGTGGCTGGCCGGCGAGAGCAGCGATGCGGGACGCATACGAGTTTGCGATCACCGCGGCTGCCAAGCGATGCGGCACCGGCGGAGTTGGACTGGGTTCCCATGGTGCGCGCGATTGTGGCCGGACTTCGACGCGGAAGACGAAGCCGGAAGCGATGGCGCGGAAGTTCCACAACACGCTGGCGGAGATGATTGCCGGGTGGCCGGCGCCCATGCGGGAGTGCCGCTGGCGCTGAGCGGCGGATGTTTCCAGAACCGGTTGCTGACCGAGTTGACGGTGGCGCGGCTGGAAGCCGCCGGGGTAAAGGTATATTGGCACCAGAGGGTTCCTCCGAATGACGGGGGCATTGCGCTGGGGCAGGTAGTGGCGGCGGCGCGGCAATTGAGATTCGAAGAAAAGGCGAGGGAGCAACAATGTGTTTAGCGGTGCCGGGAAAGATCATCAGCATTAGCGGCGAGGATTTGGCGCGGCAGGCCCGCGTGGATTTTGGCGGGAGTGCTGAAGGAGGTAAACCTGGCCTACGTTCCGGAGGCGCAGATTGGCGAGTACGTGCTGGTGCACGTGGGATTCGCCATCAGCGTTGTGGACGAGGAGGAGGCGGCCAAGGTTTTCGGCTACCTGAAGGAGATGGGCGAACTCGGCGAGTTGGCGGCTCTGACGGCCGGATCCAGGAGTGAAGCAGTGAAGTTTTCATCGGAGTATCGCGACGCGGACGCGGCGCAGGGCTATGCGCAGGAGATTCGCAGAATCACCACGCGGCCCTGGACGATTATGGAAATCTGCGGCGGACAGACCCACGCCATCGTGAAATTTGGGCTGGATGAGTTGTTGCCGAAAGAGATGGAACTGGTGCATGGACCGGGCTGCCCGGTCTGCGTGACGCCGCTGGAGTTGATCGACAAGGCGGTGCAGATTGCGCAGCGGCCGGAGGTAATCTTCTGCTCCTTCGGCGATATGCTGCGCGTGCCCGGCAGCGAGTTCGATCTGTTCGGCATCAAGGCGCGCGGCGGCGATGTGCGGATTCTCTATTCGCCGCTGGATGCGCTGAAGCTCGCGAAAGAAAACCCGTCGAAGGAAATTGTGTTTTTCGCCGTGGGATTTGAGACCACGGCTCCGGCGCACGCCATGGCCGTGTACCAGGCGAAGCAGCAGGGGATCCAGAACTTCTCCGTGCTGGTGTCGCACGTGCTGGTGCCCCCGGCGATGGAGGCGATCCTGGGTTCGGAGACCAACCGGGTGCAGGGATTTCTGGCGGCGGGGCACGTCTGCGCCATCATGGGATACGAGGAGTACATCCCGATCGCGGCCAAGTACAAGGTTCCCATCGTGGTGACGGGCTTTGAGCCGCTCGACATTCTGCAGGGCATTGCCATGTGCGTAGCGCAACTGGAGCGGGGCCGGCACGAGGTGGAGAATCAGTATACGCGTGCGGTTCCCGAGGGCGGCAATCGCGCCGCGCAACGCTTCGTCAAGGAAGTGTTTCACGTGGTGGATCGCAAATGGCGCGGCATTGGAGAGATTGGAGCCAGCGGGCTGAGTCTGCGTCCGGAGTTCGCCGAGTTCGATGCCGAGCTGCGCTTTGACGTAGGCTCCTACACGGCGGAAGAAAGCCCGTTGTGCATCAGCGGACTGATCATGCAGGGACAGAAGAAGCCGCACGAATGCGTTGCCTTCGGCAAGCAGTGTACGCCGGAGAAACCGTTGGGCGCGCCCATGGTCTCAAACGAAGGCGCATGCGCCGCATATTACCGATACCGGCGGGCCGAGCTGGCGGCGACAGGAAAGGCATCACAACGATGAGCACGATCAAGGACTTCACCCTGACCTGTCCGCTGCCGATCAGCGACTATCCCACGGTGACGCTGGCCCACGGCGGCGGCGGCAAGCTGATGCACCAGTTGATCGAGAAGATGATTCTGCCGGCCTTCAACAATTCGCTGCTGGAGACGCGGCACGACGGCGCGGTCTTTGAACTGGGCGGCGCGCGGCTGGCCTTTACAACCGACTCCTACGTGGTGCATCCGCTGTTTTTTCCCGGCGGCGACATCGGTTCTTTGGCGATCAATGGCACGGTGAACGACCTGTCCATGTGCGGCGCGCGTCCGGTTTACCTGAGCTGCGGCCTGATCCTGGAAGAAGGATTGGCGATGGAGACTCTGTGGGCGGTGGTGCAGAGCCTGAAGCGGTCAGCCGAGGCCGCGGGAGTGCAACTGGTGACCGGCGATACCAAGGTGGTCGATCGCGGCAAGGGCGACGGCGTGTTCATCAACACGGCGGGGATTGGCATTGTGGAACATGGGTTGACGATCGCTCCGGCCAGCGTGCGGGCGGGCGACGCGGTGCTGCTGAGCGGCGATCTTGGCCGTCACGGCATTGCGATTATGGCCATGCGCCAGGGGCTGGAGTTCGAGTCGCAGATTGAAAGCGACTGCGCTCCCCTGAACGGCGCGGTCGAAAAGCTGATCTGCGGCGGGGTTGGAGTCCACTGCCTGCGAGACCTGACCCGCGGCGGGCTGGGCACCACCCTGATCGAGATTGCCGAAGCCACCGGGCTGGAGATCACCATCGACGAGATGAAGATTCCGGTGCGCGAGGATGTGAGCGGCGCCTGCGAGGTTCTGGGTTTTGATCCGCTTTACCTGGCGAACGAGGGCCGCATGATTGTCTTTGTGCCGCGGAGCGAAGCGGCGCGGGCGCTGGAGTTGTTGCGTACCGACCCGCATGCGGCAGGCGCGGTGGAAATTGGCCGGGTGAGCCAGGAACGCGGCGGCTTGGTCAAGATGAAAAGCCGTATCGGCACCACCCGCATCATCGACATGTTGAGCGGTGAACAACTGCCGCGCATTTGCTAGGCAAGCGGCGCGCGTGGAACCGGCAGTTGCCGGGTGAGTTGATGTAACGGGGCGATTGTACACTGTGGCCGAATTGGACACAAGGTTTATTTGACGGTGTCCAGTTTGGGCGCAGGCCCATCCCGCGGGATGGAAACATTGGCTAGATGGTCAATGGTTTTTGGCTGTTTGTTGCCTTTGTAGTTAACAGTTCCGCATGGGCAGAACCGCATGAACATTGGCTCCCCTGCGGGGTCGGTGTCCATGCGGCTCGATTACCGCCCGGTATTGCTCACAGTTATATCGCGTTGCGCGTGACCGTGGCGTCGAACAGGTACGGCAGCAGCGCGTGCAGGTGTTGCTGGCGGAACGTCGAGGCGGCTGTGATCACGGCCTGATGTTCATCGCTGGCGGTGACCGTAATGGACACATCGATGTGGGACGGCTGTATGTGAAAGCTGATGCGGTACTTTTGCATGACGGCTCCTTGGAAGGCTTCGGCTCAATCCACCTTCAGCCTTCATAACGGGACGGTGACGCGGGTGGCGCTGGCCGGGTCAAGGGCGGAGCGCAGCGGAGTGCGGCGGCGAGAACCTGCCCCGCCTTGGCCTGCCTGGGGACGGGGCGCGGGCTGGCTGGAGTGGAAGTTAAGGGGGGAGCCGCGCGGCTTTTGCCTTCCGCCCGAAGGGCGGGCGCGGCGGAGGACATGGAACGCAGGCCAGCCCGCGCCCCGGCCCTTGCTCGCCACGGCTGGGCAGGTTGTCGCCGACGCATGCCGTGGCACCCTTGAGGCGGACGGCTCCCGCGTGACCATCCATTTGAAGGCTGAAGGTGCGGACCATCGCTGGGGTTGCTCTTGGGGTTGCTCTTGGGGTTGCTCTTGGGGTTGCTCCTGGGGTTGCTCTTGGGGTTGCTCTTGGGGTTGTCCTTGGGGTTGCACTTGGGGTTGTCCTTGGGGTTGTCCTTGGGGTTGTCCTTGGGGTTGCTCTTGATCTGCGGGCCCGCGTCCTTTGCGGGCCCGCCTTCCTGCTGGCAGTAATACAAATGTTGGCAGTGATTAAACGATTCGGCCCGCCTGTTTTTGGCGGGCCGCACCGCAGCGAACGGCCCGCCCCCGGTTCTCGGGGACGGGGAAGTGAGCGTGCCAGCGGAGCTGGCCTGAGAGCCGAGGGCCAGGAGGCGACTCGGGCCGCTGGCCGCCCCACGCGGGCCGGCAAGATGTGCACCCGGCGCCGGCGCCAGACGGCGACCGGCCTGGGAGCTCACGGCGTGACCGCTCCGGACTTCGCCGACTGTGGGTTGAATTTGGCGAGACGCAGATCATGGGCATTTGCGACGCGGACGAGCCTGGCGTAGCCTGGTCCGTCGAAGAGCCCTGTGACCACGAGATGCGGCATTGCATCGGCGAGTCGCCGGCGAGCAACGGCGATGGCCGCGTGCTCCGTTGGGCCGACCGATTCGAGGGACCACCCGATATCGCACTGGTCGCCGATGAAGATGCGGACATTGTAGAGGCAGGTGGTCATTCGGTTTCGCCTCCTTCGGCGATCCGCGCGACAGCGCGTGCGACCTTTAGCGGATGTTCGCGACGAATGCGTGGGTGCAGTTGATCGAGAGCATCGCGCAGATGTGCCAGCGCGATCAGGCGCGCGTCGCTGAGCGTGGCGCGCTCGGCGTCGCTGAGCGCCGGACCGAGGAGCGATGCGTTGAGCGCCCGGATGGTGGCGAGCTCATCGGCCACCACTTCCCGGATGGCATCATTTTGTGCGTGCTGGTGCTGTTTCAATTGTTGCCTCCTGTGCATTGCGGATCGCCTCAAATGTTGCCTCGCTGGCGGGCCGCTGAAGATAGACGGTTGTGCTGTGCAGTAGGTTGTGGCCCAGGAGCGTCTGGATCACCCGGAGGTCGCCGCAGATGCGGTAGGTATCTTCGGCCATTGTGCGGCGAAGGTCGTGCATGTTGAGAGTCTGATTCACGCCGGCCTTCGCCCGCAGCGCGTACCAGTGCTGCAGCGCAACGGGGTAGGTGATCGTCCGACCCGCATACCTGCTGATATAACTTCCGTCGCCGGGTGGGCAGTCGTGGAGCATTTGAGCGACCCTGCCGCTGGCCGGGATGCGGGTGACCTGGTTGCGCTTGCCCCGACTGGTGATTGTCTTGGTTTGCGGTTGGAAGTCAGAGGAACTCAGCTCGAGCGCTGCCCGGGCCCGCAGTGCCTGGTCGTGCACGAGAAGGAGCAGCAATTGTTCCCAGGGACGGGCGACGGCGATCAGTCGGTCGAGTTCGCCGGCTGCCGCCACGGTCGAGCGCGGCGCGGGCCTTGCGGTGAGTGGCAAGCACTTCTCCAAGCGCCGATCCGCGCCGGCAACGACAAGCGCCCGCACGCAGGTCCGGAGGGCGTGGATATGACCACGCCTGGTGTTTGCCTGAGCCTGTGGGTCGGTCATCATGCTTTGCGCTTCGAGGATTTGCGCGACGCGGATTTCTGCGGGCGGCGTCCGCCTGCAGACGGCGAGGATACACTGCGCTGCTTTGCGGGGCCTGGGCGCTTCTGACGTGAGCCATGGGCGCAGGCAGTCGGCGAGGCTTCCTGCGCCTTCCGTTTTGGGCTGTTGGGGCTGTTGATCCGGAGCTTGGCTGATTGCATCTTCTGTGCCCGCTCGAATTCGAGGGCCAGCACTTCGGAGGTGAAGGCTTTGCGATGGCGTTGCCCGAGCGTATCGCGGTAGTCGGCGTAGAACTTTGTGCCACGTTGAAACATGTGTCCTGCTTTCGTTTGGACACTGCAGGCCTGGGCGCGGGTTTTTTGCTGTCTAGGAGTTCCGAGAATCTGCTAGGCGTCGTGGTTGAATCTGGAGGCTGCGCAATTCTTCCGTGGAGCCGGGCGATTCTTGGCGTGGCTCATTTTCTGTTTACAAATCATCTGCTTACGAAGCACCCGGCGCGCGCTGCCTGGCGTGGGCCGGCGTCGCGGCCAAGGCGATTGCTCTGCCGCTGCGGCGGCTCCTGAAGCGGGACAGGACTGGGGCGCGGGTTTGTTCAACGCGCGTTTGTGGAAGCTTGACACACTCGGGAGTGAGCAAAATCACATCGCATCCCAGGCTCGACGCTTAGACTTTGTTGCGTAATGGGAGAACAGCCCGTAACGATGCGCGAGAGAAAATGATTCCGCGCGAACGAAGACAATGACCCTAACACTGGCAGATTCCGGCTGCGTATGTGATTCTTCTCCTCGCCGTGGCTGCCGTTTTTTCGATCAACCCACCGATTGTTTCCACCTCTATCTTGAATGATTCAGGCCGCCTCACCGGCGGAGGGGCAATTGTGTGGACAAAGACGAAGGATTGAGGAGCCAGTAATGTTACTTACACCAAAAACATTTTCGCCGCCTTCCGACGACAAACGCTGGAAGATCGTCGAAAGCATGATGCGGCGTCATGGTTACGAACCCTACGCGCTGATCGAGGTGCTGCACACGGTTCAGGAGACTTTTGGGTTCCTTACCGATGATGCCATGAAATACGTGGCGCTCTCGCTGCGCGTGCCCTTCAGCAAGGTTTACGGGGTTGCCACCTTCTATCATTTTTTCACCATGAAGCCGCCAGGGCAGCATACCTGCGTGATCTGCACCGGCACCGCCTGCTACATCAAGGGCGCTCCGGTACTGGTGAATGCAGTTCGGGAAGTGGCTGGAATCACACCGGGTGAAACCACCAGCGACGGGCAGCTCTCCTTGCTGACGGCGCGCTGCCTGGGCTCCTGCGGGCTGGCTCCAGCGGTAGTTTTTGACGGCCAGGTGGCCGGCAAGATCACCGCCGAAACCATCAAGCAGCGCATCCTTGCCCACCTGGTAAGCGCACCTGAAATTTTGGCGGTGGAGGCACAGCAATGAACCAGGACGATTTAGCAAACATTTCGGCTCAAACCAAACACAGCGAGAAGGGTTTCGATCACGTGGTGAAGGTTTGCGTTGCCGCCGGTTGTCTTTCAGCCAATGCGGAGCAGGTAAAAACGCAACTGGAAGGCGAGGTCAAGCACCGCGGACTGGAAACCTGCTGCAAGATCAAGGGAGTGGGCTGCATGGGTCTGTGCGCTGCCGGGCCCCTGGTCTCGGCCGACGCCAACCAGAAGATGTTCCAGGCAGTGACGCCCGCCGACGCGGCGTCCATCATCGACAACGTGATGGAGAACAAGCCCGTTGCCGAAGCCATCGTGCTCGACAACAAGCTGGACTTCTTCACCAGGCAGAAGAAGATTGTCCTGGAGAACTCGGGCGAAATCGATCCCGAAAGCCTCGAAGACTATATTTCCTGCGAAGGCTACGAGGCTCTGTTCCGCGCCATTACCAAGCTGAAGCCGCTGGAAGTGATCGAGCAGATCACCAAGAGCGGGCTGCGCGGGCGGGGCGGGGCGGGATTCCCAACCGGGCTGAAGTGGACCACCGTGTACAAGGCCAACAGCGCACGCAAGTTCGTGATCTGCAACGCCGACGAAGGGGATCCTGGCGCGTTCATGGACCGCGCCGTGCTGGAAAGCGATCCTCACCGGGTGTTGGAGGGCATGGCGATTGCCGCCTACGCGGTTGGCGCCACCAAGGGCTTCATCTACTGCCGCGCCGAGTATCCGCTGGCGGTGAAGCGGCTGCGGATTGCGATTCGGCAGGCGGAAAACAACGGACTGCTCGGCATGAACATCGGCGACACCCACTTCGACTTCAAGGTTGAGGTTCGGCTGGGCGCCGGCGCCTTTGTCTGCGGCGAGGAGACAGCGCTGATTGGCTCCATCGAGGGTGGGCGTGGCACGCCGCGTCCGCGGCCGCCGTTCCCGGCGATGGAAGGCCTGTGGCACGCACCCACGCTGATCAATAACGTGGAGACCTTCGCCAACATTGCGCCCATCCTCCGGCGGGGCGGCGAATGGTACGCCTCCATCGGCACGGAAAAGAGCAAGGGGACCAAGGTCTTCGCCCTGGCCGGGCGGGTCACCAACACCGGCCTCATTGAAGTTCCCATGGGCATGACGCTGCGCGACATCATTTTCAAGCTGGGCGGCGGCATTCCGGAAGGGAGGCGCTTCAAGGCCGTGCAGTCGGGCGGTCCCTCGGGCGGCTGCGTTCCCGAACAGTACCTGGATATCCCGGTGGACTACGACTCGCTGGCCGCGGTCGGCTCCATCATGGGCTCGGGTGGCATGATCGTGATGGATGAAACCTCCTGCATGGTCGATGTAGCCAGGTTCTTCATGGATTTTTGCATGTCGGAGTCGTGCGGAAAATGCGTTCCCTGCCGCGTGGGCACCACCCAGATGCACAACATTCTGGAGCGCATCACGGAAGGCAGATCGGGACCGCAGGATCTGGAGTTGCTGGGACGGTTGACCGGCATGGTCAAGGCTGCCAGCCTCTGCGGACTGGGGCAGACCGCGCCCAACCCCACGCTGACCACTTTGCGCTATTTCATGGACGAGTATCGCGCGCACATTGAAGAAGGGCGTTGCCCGGCTGGGATCTGTCATCCGGCCAAGGTCGAAGCGGAGGTGAGCGCATGAGCACAACCGGAGTTGATATTCACACTTTGATGATCGAGAATCACGAGTGCGGCGCCCGCGCCGACCAGACGATTCTCGAAGTGGCCGAGGAAAACGGCATCTTTATTCCAACCCTCTGCCGGCTGCCAGGCCTGAGCAACATCGGCGCCTGCCGCATGTGCCTGGTAGAGGTGAAGGGAAGCAACAAGCTGTTGCCTGCCTGCGTCACCAAGGTGCAGGAGGGCATGGAGGTCACGGTGAACTCCGAGCGGCTGGCGGAGTACCGCAAGCTGACCCTGGAGATGCTGTTCAGCGAACGCAACCACATCTGTTCGGTCTGCGTGACCAACGGCCATTGCGACCTGCAGGCGCTGGCGCAGAAACTGGGCGTCAACCACATCACCATGCCTTACATTCATCCGCTGATGCCGGTGGATGCCTCACACCCGCGCTTTATTGCCGATCATAACCGCTGCATTCTTTGCACGCGCTGCGTACGCGTCTGCATCGAGGTGGAAGGCGCGCACACCTGGGACATCATGGGCCGCGGCACCAAGGCGCGCGTGATCACCGACCTGTGCTCGCCTTGGGGGGCAAGCGAAAGCTGCACCGGCTGTGGCAAGTGCGTGCAGGTATGCCCGACCGGGGCGCTGAGTGAAAAGGGACAGGCCGCGGGAGAAATGCATAAGCGCCGCGCCTTCCTGCCCTACTTGAGCATGATGCGGGAGGTGTCGAGATGACAAACGCGAAAGTGGCAAAGGCACGGGTGGCAACGGCCTGGCTGGATGGATGCTCGGGATGCCACATGTCCCTGCTGGACATGGACGAGCGGCTGATTCTGCTGGAGGAAAAAATCGAGCTGGTTTACAGCCCGCTGGTGGACGCCAAGCAGTTTCCGCAAAACGTGGATGTGGCGCTGGTGGAGGGCTCGGTCAGCAGCGAGGACGACCTGCACAAGATCCGGCTGATTCGCGCGAATTCCAAGGTGCTGATCGCGCTGGGAGACTGCTCGGTGACCGGCAACATTCCCTCGATGCGTACCGTGTTTCCGCTGGCGAAGGTGCTGGAACGCGTCTACGAGGAGAACACAACGATCAACAAACATGTGCCAACGAAGATGGTTCCGAAGCTGCTGGAGCGCGTGATGCCACTGCACGAAGTGGTAAACGTGGACCTCTACCTTCCGGGCTGCCCGCCTTCGGCGCAAGACATTTTCTTCGCAATCAGCGAACTGCTGGAAGGGCGCATGCCGGATTTGAGTACGACCATGCGCTTTGGAGCATAGGAAACATATGCCTACGATCATGATCGATCCCGTAACCCGCATTGAGGGCCATGCCAGGATCAGCGTGCAACTGGACGAACAGGGAGAAGTGCAGGACGCACGCTTCCATGTGACCCAGGTGCGCGGCTTTGAAAAACTTTGCGAAGGCCGCCCTTTCACCGAAATGCCGGCGCTGATGGCGCGCATCTGCGGCATCTGCCCGACCAGCCACCTGCTGGCTTCCAGCAAGGCCTGCGATGACATCATGGCGGTGCGCATTCCGGAGACGGCGGAAAAACTGCGCCGCATCATGAACCTGGCGCAGATTATTCAATCCCACGCTCTCAGCTTCTTCTATCTTTCCTCGCCGGACTTTTTGCTCGGCATGGACGCCGATCCGGAAGAACGCAACATCATGGGCGTGGTGCGCAAGCATCCGCAAATGGCGCGCGACGGCATCAAACTGCGCCAGTTTGGCCAGAGGGTGCTGGAAACGCTGGGCGGAAAGCGGGTTCATCCCGGATGGATCGTGCCCGGCGGCGTAAGCCATCCGTTGCTGGCCGAACAGCGCGACCAGATTCTTAATGAGATTCCTGAGGCGATCCGGATCACGCGCAGCGCCCTGCGCTGGTTCAAGGGGCAGATTGAATTCTTCCGCGCCGAGGTGCGTTCGTTTGCCAATTTCCCTTCGCTGTTCCTGGCCATGGCAAACGACGCCCAGGAATTCTCGGCCTACAACGGCTGGCTGCGCTTTATTGACGCCAACCTGAACATTGTGGCCGACCACATTACCGGCGCCGATTACATGAATTACATCGGCGAATCCGCCAATGACGATTCCTATTTGAAGTCCACCTACTACAAGCCGTACGGACTGGCTAACGGCATGTATCGCGTGGGACCGCTGGCGCGTCTGAATATGTGCCAGTCGGCGGGCACTCTGCAGGCCGATGAGGAACTGGCGGAGTTCCGCGAATTGGAACGGCACTCGGTGCTGAGCTCGTTCTATTACCACTATGCCCGGCTCATCGAAATTCTGTTCTCGATCGAGCGCATGGAAGCCTTGCTGCACGACTCCGAGATTCTGGGCAAGAATGTTCGCGCCCATGCGGCGCCCAACAGGTTTGAGGGCGTCGGCATCCTGGAGGCGCCGCGCGGCACCCTGATCCACCACTACCATATCGACCAGAACGGATTGATCGAGACGGCCAACATGGTGATTGCGACCGGGCACAACAACCTGGCGATCAATCATGGAGTGCTGCAGGTGGCGCGGCAATTCGTAAAAGGAAACGCCATGGAGCAGGGCATGCTGAATCGCGTGGAGGCCGTGGTGCGCGCATTTGACCCATGCCTGAGCTGCTCGACCCACGCCATCGGCGCCATGCCATTGGATATCCAGTTGCTCTCGGCCGACGGCGCGGTGCTGGACCGGCTGCGAAGGTAGCGCCCGGTGAGCCGGGTGCTGCTGATCGGCTATGGAAACACCTTGCGGGGCGACGACGCATTGGGTCCGATGGCGCTGGAGCGGTTGCGCACGCGGCTTGGGGATGCGGAATTCCTAAGCTGCCATCAACTGACTCCGGAGCTGGCCGAGCGGGTCGCCGCCTGCGATCTGGCGTTGTTTGTGGACGCCACCAGCGATGGCGATCCCGGCACGGTAGACGTGAAACTACTGTCTCCGGAGTCGGAGGATGCGTCCAGTTTGACGCATCATGTGCAACCCGCGGCACTGCTTGCGTTGGCCCGGACGCTCTATGGACGGGCGCCGCGGGCGATGCTGATCACCGGCGCGGGTGCAAATTTCGAGAGCATTGAGGGACTGAGCGAAAAGGGCCGGGAGGCGCTGGATGAAATCTGCCGCCTCATTCCCACGCTGATATAGTGTCGTGGGAAACTGCTAAGGCAGGCAACGATCGAGGCAATGATGCGCGGCAGTGCGGCGGCCGCGCATTTTCCATGCCGGCGGAAAATTCAGCCGGCTGCTGCGATATCCTGATGGCGAGGAAAAGTCGATGGCCGGAATTCGGCGTTATCCCTACGTACTGCTGGACGTGTTCACCCACAACGAGCTGGAAGGCAATCAGCTTGCGGTCTTCACCGATGCGCGCGACTTGAGCGACACCGAGATGCAGGACCTGGCGAGGGAAACGAGCCTCTCTGAAACAACTTTCATTGTTCCTGGCGAAGCGGCAATGGAGCGCAAACACGGCGTGCGGGTGCGCATCTTCACGGTGCGGGAGGAGTTGCCTTTTGCCGGCCATCCAACCCTGGGAACTGCCTGGCATCTGCGCCAGCAACGGGGTGGAGACACGGTGGCTCTGGCGTTGAACGTGGGCAAGATTCCAGTCAGCTTTGCCACCGACGCCCTGGGCCGGCTGGTGGGCGAGATGCGCCAGCGCGATCCTGAATTCGGACAAATCCATCGCGCCGAAGACGTAGCGCGGGCGACCGGCGTGCCGCTGGAGTGGATGGACACCACGCTGCCGATCCAGACGGTTTCCACCGGAATCCCATTTACCATTGTGGCGCTGAAATCTCTGGCTGCCATGCGCGAGTTGCAGGTCGATCAGAGAGGCGCCAGCGCATACAGCCGCGAACACGGCGGACACTTCTTCTACTTTGTTTCGCGCCAGACCGAAACCCCGGGCGCAACCCTGCACGCGCGCATGCAGTTTTACAACGGCGAGGATCCCGCCACCGGCTCGGCTGCGGGTTGTTGCGCCGCCTGGGCGGTGCGCCATGGCGTGCTCGCCAGCCAGGAACAGGGATTGATCGAACAGGGACTGGAGATCGGCAGGCCCAGTTTTATCCTGATCCGGGGACGGAAATCAGGCTCGGACGTGATCGACATCCGGGTCGGCGGCGGCGTTGTCGAGATGGCGCGCGGTGAATTTGCATTGAAGTAAACAGCCGCGCGTTTGCTTTCAACGGATTTTGCGAGTGGAAACTTTCAGGCGTCGTGACCACAATGCAATTGGCGAACTGGGCACTTGTGGGATCGCATTCTTCTCCGTACGATTCACATCACTCATGCACCTGACAATGTTGCCGTCCTAATCGGTCCAGCGGGTTGGATTGCGGGAAACGTAGAGCCCTTGAAAATGACTGCAAAAAAAACGATCCTGTGCGTGGATAACGAGCAGAACCTTTCCATCCAGAAGCTCACACTGGAAACTCGAGGTTATCGCGTGGTGACCTGCAACACGGCCTTGGAAGCCATGCGAGCTTTTAGTGATGAAACCGTGGACCTGGTTTTGAGCAACGTGGACCTTCCCGATGCCTCCGCCGCCGAGTTGGTCGGGCGCATCAAGTTGATTTCCCCGTTGATTCCGATCGTCCTGCTAAGCGGTCCGAAGCGGGCATTCCATACCGATGCGCCGGTGGATCTGCTGCTGCGGAAAGGCACCTTCGCTCCGGCCGAGCTATTGGAGCGCATTCGGCTTTTGCTGGTGAAGCGCCGCGGACCGCACCGCGGCGGGGCCTCCCCCATCGCAGGCCGCGCTGCGGCCTGTTAATCCACTGCCTGCGCAAACGCTCGCGGACATGGAACCCGCCAAGGCGGAGAGCTACGGGTTGCGCGACGCGCCATCGCTGCGCTGACGGCCGCGGTGCGGAAAGCCGCGTCCGGGCCGCTCGTGTAAGATGGAATCACATACCCATGGCAGCCATTATTCAAGTTGAGAATGTCACCAAAACCTATCGCGTCGGCAAAGTGGACGTACCCGCGGTGCGAGGTGTTTCCTTTACCGTCGAGCGGGGCGAATTCCTGAGCGTGGTGGGACCTTCGGGCAGCGGCAAGTCCACGCTCTTCTACATCCTTGGCGGGTTGGCGCAGGCCGATTCCGGCCGGGTCTTGATTGATGGCACCGACTTTGCAAGCACAACCGACGCGGAACGAACCCACCTGCGGCAGGAAAAAGATTGGATTCGTCTTCCAGAAATTCAACCTGCTGCCGACCCTGACGGCGCGCAACAATATTCAGATTGCCCTCGACATTGCCGGCGATGCGGCCAATCAGGATCCGGATCACTTCCGCAACATCACGCAACTGCTTGGCATCGACAAGCGCCTGGATCACCGTCCCAGCGAGCTGAGCGGCGGCGAGCAGCAGCGCGTTGCCCTGGCACGGGCGCTGATCAACAAACCGGCGATCGTGCTGGCCGACGAGCCCACTGGAAATCTCGACACGCAGAATTCGACCGTGGTATTGGAGATGCTGCAACGCTCGAATCAGGAGCTGGGCCAGACCGTGTTGATGATCACTCACAACCCGGAGGCGGCGCGCTTTGGCAATCGCATTCTGCATTTTCGCGACGGCCAGGTGGTGGGGCCGGAACTGGATCCGCAATGGTCCGGCGCCGTCCACTAAATGCGGCGCGAGCAGTAAATACGCGGGGAATCCGCAGCTAAGTGGAGCCATCCGTTTGACAGAGCAAGGTGCTTTGTCTAAGATAAATCAGTCGGGCGGGAGTAACTCAGTGGTAGAGTGCGACCTTGCCAAGGTCGAAGTCGCGGGTTCAAATCCCGTCTCCCGCTCCAGAGAATTCCAGGCCCTCGCCAGCGTGCGAGGGTTTGCCATGAAGGGAAACTATTCCCCCCGACGTTTCCGGCTCTTCGGCAATCGGGGCGCGGTAGCCAAGTGGTAAGGCAGAGGTCTGCAAAACCTTTATTCGCCAGTTCGATTCTGGCCCGCGCCTCCAAAATTTCCTTGTAAATCACTGACATAACACAATTTACAAAACTCGATATCTTTGACCTCATTGTGGCTGAATTTGGAAAAATTGACCAAAACTGGCCTCATTTTGGCTCCGTGGCGGACTAAAAGCGGACTGTAATTCTCGACCTGTCGGCGATCCGAATACTGTGCGGGAAGCAGTATTGAGGCCTCTTCCAGCCAGGTACGGAATTCGGCAAAACCTCTCCAAGTGGGGTGAGGGCGGACTTTTTCCGGGTTGTGCTTGCAGCGAAGCCCACTCCATCGCCGGCAATGAGAGGGCCACGGCTTTCGGATAGCCCCCGGGAGCAGCGACTGGAGATGGTTTTGCCTGGGATCGCGGCCGGGGTGCCGCAGACGACGACATCTGAGGCTTCGATTACCAGGCCGGGATCGAGCGCCGCCGCTTGTTCGCCACGAGAGCGAAACTGAGCTTAAGGAAGGGCTGAGCGGGGCTTTCTTGATGGCGCCCGCACTTCGAGATGTTCGACGAGCAGCCTTCAATTCTTGCGGGTGTCCTCACTCTTCGCGGCGAGTTCGTCGGCAACGGCGAGGGTTTTCTCGTACTTCAGCATCGCCTGGCGCTTGTGTTCAGCCGTGGGATGAACATACCGCTGGACGATCCGAATGGAGCTGTGGCCGAGAATCGCCGCCAGGGTAGCCAGATCGACTCCGGCCTGGGCGAGTCTGGTTGCAAAGGAATGGCGAAAATCATAGAGCACGAAATCGAGAGCCTTGAGCCTCTTTTTCTTGTCAGCCTTGATGGCAGCATCGTGCCCCCTGTTGAGACGCACAATGTGCTTTCCCGGCTTCGTAGGAGACGGGAATATCCATGGCGAGTCCTTCTTCTTGGGGTTCTTTTCCATGCGCCGGGCAAGGATCGACTTGCTCTCAGTCGTCAGGTCGAGCGTCCGCCTCGCCGCCTTGGATTTTCCTTGCCTGATATGGAGCTGTCCCCGTTCGAGGTCTATGTCTGCCTTACCGAGGGACAGGGCCTCCTCCGGACGCATACCCTGATTCCGCATCAGCCTCGCCAAATCCCAGAGATTCTTGTTTTTCGCGGCCCGCAGGAAGTAGTCCTTCTCTTCCGCTGCGGTGATTATGTGCATCCTGACTGCATCAGCATCAGACGGAATCTTGACGTTGCGAACGGGATTCTCTCGATGCCACCGCTGCTTGATTGCATATCGGAAGAACTTCGACAGTGCGTGAAGGTCATGCCGCAGAGTGATGTCGCGAACCTCATGCTCAGTGACTCGCCACGCCTTAAACGCTTCTACCCTGCCCTCATGAATCAGCGACACCGGCTCCCTGCCAAAGAACAACTTCAGGCTCGTGAAGCTGGTCTCGATTCTCAGGAAGCTATTGGGGTGCGACCTGTGCTCCACCTTCACCCAGTCCAAGAAATCAGTGGCGGCGTCACTGAATTCGCGTACGACCATGCGCCGGGACGGATTTCGTCCCTCAGCCAAGGCAATGAGATGCTCAGCCTCGAGTTGCTTCGCTCGCGTCTCGTTTTGTTTCGTGGCGGCCAAGTCGGTCGTTCCGCTGTACTCTTTTCCGCACACCTTGAACCGGTAACTCCACATCCCGTATCGCTTTCTCAGCGTCATCATGTGTCTCCTGCAGTCTCGTCTTCAGCCATGCGTCCACCCGATCTTTCGGATACCAGATTCGTCGCCCGACCTTGAGGTAGGCGGGGCCCCTCCGCTGGCATCTCCAATCCGCTAGAGTCGCTGGCGATAAGCCCAAGTTCTGGGCCAGTTCCTCAGGCGAGATCAAACTATCAGGCAACACGAATAGACCTCGTCCCGGTTTCCCCGCACCGGATGGCGGCTTTATGTTGAGCGGCTCCGAGGGACCGAACCTCGTTTCCATTGGTGGTGCCAACGACGCACCTACGACTGCTCCGCATCTGTGGTTCACGCTGCTGACGACTTCTTTCGCTTTCGTGTGCGTGGCAAGTCCTTACCATCCTTTCCGAAGGTTTTCTGAAGTTCACAATATGTTTTGTGGCAGCTGTAGTCCGTCTGATCTGAACCGCGCGCGGAGATTTCGTCTCACACTCGTTCCAGATTGCGCCAGGAGGGCAAGGGACCGAGGAGAGAATCGTGGCGCCCACTGGCAATAACCGCCCACGATAGGAGCCGCGGGGTGCGGCCACTGTGGTATTTTGCATTGCTGCGGCAGTTGCGCTAATGATCGCCGTGTCTATCAGCCTTTCCGTTGTTTTCGTCCGCTAAATGCACAAAACTGGCCAGCCTTCCGGCGTGCCACGGCCTGCACCGCACACTGCCTAAGCTCCAGATGGCCAAGCCGAGGCACGTCCAGAAAAGCGTTGAGATCAGCAGGCCGAGCAAGATTCCCTTCGCCGGCTCTAGCGAATCGAACATCTCGTTGTTTTCACTCGCCTGGTTCACCGAGCACCTCTGGAGCGATACCATCGCCATCCTCCTGGCTCCACGCCGCGCCAGTCGCAGTGGTGCCTCCGGCACAAATGCGCGCTGGTCCCCGCACCTTCCGCGCGCCTGCTTGTTGGTGATGAAAGAGTGGACCGTGGTCTCGAAGGCCCCGATCGCTTCACGCAGTGTGAGACAGGCCCGATATGCCTGGAAGAGGCGGTAACACTCCTGACATCCCCCCTTGATACCCGCTTGCTCGTCCTTCGCGGGGTTGTAGGCTGGATGCCGGGAGCATCTTCCCCGGATGCGGTACACAAGCCGAAACGCCACCTTGAACATGGAACTCCTCTCGATTATCACAATACAATAACATATATAGTTTTCATATTATTGTTATGGGTTTGATTCTTGGCAGTCAGAGAGGCTGCGATACGCGGGTGAGTCTGGCTCGGAGCGGTCATGAGCTAAAGTCGAGCAACATTTGGAACTAGTGATCCACGGTCACTGGACGACAGCACTCTCTGGCTTGTCGGCCGGACGCATCTGGAAGAGTTCACGGGGGTGTTTCTGGATGGATTTCTTGAAGGCATCAAGCGGAACTTCTGGTTTACGCGCTAGCTGACCACGGACCGCCGGCAGGCCAGCGTTTACCAGCAGAGGCCGATTCTTCTGTGTCCACGTATAGTTCATGGCGCATTCAAGAACGTAGTTACCCATGCTGTGCGCGATGAGGCGATGTTTTCGCCTTGCACGCATCCTGAGAATTCTTTGCAACTTGAGTCTGTTTCATCGAGAGCCAATCATAAAGTTCGGAGAGAACCTCCGATAAATCCTCTGCGCTCTTCCTGGCCTCGCTTCGGTCGGGCAGATAGCCCAACAGTGATCCCTTCGATGGCCAATCAAATGAAACGACCACTCCAAGGGAACTAGGACCGGAAAACAGGTTTCGTTCAACTTTGTCATGCAGGCGCATGGCCGCATCCCAGTCGTTGTTATAGCCATGGACCAATATGGCGACTTGCTTGTGCTGTTCGGGCGAAGTCGTAAGGGGTGCAGGAAACTGGTCCGCGGTGGCCACCAGCGCCGTCTTGAAGGCGTCCATGGTGACTTTCGTCCACGCGGAAAAATTCCAGGTATCTGCCGTTGGTTGCTCTTGCAGCCAAAAGGTCATATCGGCAAAGTCGGTACCAAACTCAGAATTCGTAACATTGCGGTTGGTGATGAGCCATCTCATTGCCGTTCCTCTGTTACCGCACGATCGTTCCGGCGAACAGCAGTCCGGCGCACATTCTCAGGAGTGATGTGATTTAAGCAGCACAGGTTGTAGGAATTCGCACGACTCTTTGCTTCGGACTGCGGAGTGCCGTCTAGTTTACTGGTATCGCCGTGTGGCATCGAGCATCATCTCGACGACGCCTTCAATGTGACGGTCGACAGTCTTCAGTCCGCCGATGTCCATTCCGAGTCCTCGCGCGACCGAAGAACGAACCTGGTTGATGTCCAGTTTCTCGCCCTCGACCTCGCTGCTTTTGAGAACATCTTCGGTCAGGGTCTCCAGCACTGCTTCCTGCTGCAGCTTGAAGCCGAGGCCCTCCATGCGGCCAACCAGCCGGCCCTGCCGGTGACGCACATCTGCCAACGTTTTGCTCAGGGCCAGCCGATCCCAATGGAAGTTGGGCCAGTCTGTCAGCTCGTGGATGTAATGGATAGTCCGCATGTGATGCGGAGATTATAGCCTGTAATGTCCGCACGAATATTGCGCGCAAATTCCTCTATATTGCGCGGAAGAAATGCGCGCAATTTTATATTGCGCGTAATTGCGCGTTGGCAACGGCTTGGAATTTGAGACATACGTCATATTAGAATTGATATTCGCAACAATTTAATGTATTAATCATATTCATGAAGACCCTGCCAGAATTGGGACAAGCGGTCGCTGATCACCGGAGACAGCTGAAACTTCAGCAGGGCCATGTCGCAGCCCAGGCCGGCATCACGCAGGAATCCCTCTCCCGCTTCGAGCGCGGCCAGCTACCCGAGTTCGGTTCGCGAAAGCTCTTGGCGGTGCTGGCCGTGCTTGGTCTGGAGTTGAACTTCACCAAGGTTGGAACCTCGGGCTCCCTCGACGAACTTCGGCGTGAGCGAGGTGGCGCTTGAAGCTGAACGTCTACGTCCTTGGCCAACACGTCGCCGTCCTCGAACCTATCGGCGATTTCAAGAGCGTGCTGACCTACGTCCCGGACGCAGCATCGGAAAATCTCGTCTCCCTCACCATGCTTGTACGCACGGAATCCTACGTGTGGGAGGACCAGCTCCACCCCATCTTCCAGATGAACCTGCCGGAGGGATACCTGTTGCAGGTTTTGCAGGAAGAGTTTGGGCCGCACATTGGTGCAAGCCCAATGGCCCTGTTGTCCGTCATCGGTCGGAATATGGTGGGTAGGCTTCAGGTAGCTCCTCCCGGCGCGGCACTCAATGAGCCCGCGAGTCCGATAGACGTCGCCGACATACTGAAGGGGGACAACTCGGAGGAGGCTTTCACCGCACTGGTTCGCGAGCACGCGAGAAGCGGCGTCTCCGGTGTCCTGCCAAAGTTCTTGGACACGGAGGAAGAGAAGAAACGGTCTCCCAAGGCTGGGCTCGGCAAGTATCAGAAGGCAACCCTGCTGACTCACCGTCACATCATCAAGGGCTCGTCGGTCAAGCTTCCGTTCGCCACTGTGAACGAGCATCTGTGCTTGCAGGTGGCGGCGAGGGTGGTCACCTGTGCCAAGACTGAATTGTCAGAGGACGGAAACGTGCTCGTCGTCCACCGTTTTGATGTGGACGAAAAGGGAGAGCCGAGCCTCGCGATGGAAGACTTCTGTGCGCTCCTTGGTCTGCGTCCTTCGGCCAAGTACGAGACGACGTGGGAGCGCATCGCCAAGGCTGTCCGTGACCATGTGCCGGGCGGACGACAATATGAGACGTTTCAGACGATGGCATCCATCTTGCTCCTGACGTACGCACTGAGAAACGCCGATTGCCACTCGAAAAACCTGGCATTGCTCTACAGCTCGCCCACGGATGCCCGTCTCTCGCCCGCGTACGATTTCCTCACGACCTCCGTCTATGCCGGTTACCAGCACAATCCGCCGGGGATCAGCTTCATGGGCAAGAAGACGTGGCTGCCCGGCAAGAACTTGGTCAAGTTCATCTCGACCACCTTCGGAATTTCTCAGCGAGAGCAGAAGGAGATGGTAGAGCGCATCAGTGATGCGGTCTCGGATGCAGCCCCCGCGGTTCGAGAAAAGATGAACCAGTTACCGGGATTCCGGGACATTGGAAAGCGGATGCTTGCGACTTGGAGCGAAGGGATCCAGCTACTGCGAGAACCTCGCGTCTATGCCATGAGTGCGTGGGAAGCAAGCGAGGTATTCCAGGGAATATCAGACCCACCCAAACTTGAGAGCCCTAGCCCGGTAATCGGACGATCCCCGTTGCTGGCGAACCGTCCCCGGCGCCCAAGGAAGGCCAAGTGAATGGTCTCCTCAACTCGACCGCCAACGAGGAAGCGAAAAGCTTGTGCGCGCTACCTGTGTATCCTTGAGCGCGATTACGAGGGCGGCGGAAAAGCGGGGAAAAGAATGTAATCGTTTTCGTCCATTCCGGATTTCATCTTCGTCCATTTCGCATTTTTAAGTCGTCCGTGAGAGATTCGAAGAGACTCAGTCAAACCTGATGGCAGTCAGCGCCGCCAGTGCGCCCGGCGGTGCCGCCTGCTCTTCGGCCTCTTCTGCGTTCCCGAACACCTCGTCGCGGATGATGCGCTCTGTCGCCTCGTTCAGGTATTCATCGAGGGCGTCCTTGAGCTGGAGAAACTCCGGCCAGAGGGTATTGTTGATGAACGATTTTGGTGCGCGTAGAACCACGCTCGAATACCGCTGCCGCGGATACCGGTAGGGCTTCAGCCCATAGCGGCGGCACAAGGCGAGGAACAGTCGCCGGTGCCAGCGGTCGCTCAGCCGGAATTGCATCTCTATGGTCTGCTCTGTTTGTTCGGCGGCGGTCAGGACGGCGCGAATTCGAGCACTCGCCGCGGCCGCCGCGTCGCGCTCTCCAGCGGTGGTGGCTCCCTCGAAGAGAGTTGCTATTTTGCGCAGTTTTTCGCGAAGTTGCTGTTCGGTGGTCATTCAGGTCGTTTCTCTTGAGATGGGGATCGGGACGCTTTGAGTGTATCGTCCGGAGATATCGTTGTAGAAGGTTCTGGGAACGTATTCGCGCAGAGGCGCGTTGGCGATGCCAGGTAGGATGTTGAGGTGGCACCAGCGGTGGTTGGGGGAGCTGGGGAAAGTGGCGGGACGGAGCGTGCCGTGAGCGGTGCCGCGCCCATCGTCGGTTGCCAGCGGGATATCGACGCCAACCGGGTATCAAGCTCATTGCACCTTATCCGTCTTCGGAGTCGCGTTGAGAAACTGACGATGACGGTGTTCCTTCACTGTCCGTTCCGCCAAGGTCTTTGGGAAATCAAGTCCGCCTTTTTGAAGACGAGCCGCCACCGGGTCGCTTGAAATCTGGGGCTCCTTTATTTCGCCACCCTGCCGGGTGCGCTCCTTCACGAGAGCTGCATTGAGGCCACGGAGCGCGGCTTCCATCTTCTCCTCTGAATCCTCTTCGTCACTATCCAGCCAGTTCTCACTCTCGGTGATGGAGGCTTTGAAGTAGCCCGGATATAAACGGCTACACAGCACCTCCTCGGTGGTTTCGCCGAGCCCCTCCAGTTCGACGGGAAGAAAGTCATCAATGTCATCCGTCTGCTGCTTCAGGCGGAAATGCACCATGAAATTCTTCGCGGTGAACAGTTCGCAAGTTTCGGCATTCCCGACTTCATCGAGCAGTTCGATGGCGTTTTTCTTCGATGAGGCGCTGACGGCTGAGAAGTCACCATTTTGCCAGCGACAGATGAACAGCGGCATTTGTCACGCTCCGAATGTGATTATAGGCAGGGGCGGGGATTTCTGGCATGCCGAGCAGGATGTTGAGTTGGAACCAGAGGTGGTCGGAGGGAATGGGCCAGGTGGCTGGAGGGAAGCGAAGGGGCGAAGGCATCCAGCAAACGCTAGGCAAGCGCGGGATCATGAGCCGGAGTGTCACGATCCTCGGTCAAGAATTGGATGATAGCCAACCACCTTGTGAACGATAATCTGAATATTCCTACCAGCTTTGCTGTGGCAGGGAATACCGGATGCTGCGGCGTTTACTGGTACCGATCCAGTCCAGCCTCTTGATGCACATCTCAAACTGTGAGCAGAACCTACCGTGTTTATAGCCTTACTATTGCATAGGGGGCGGGAATGTCAGAATCTCAACATGCATATGCAAAGGAACTACTGGACATCATCGCGCAGGTTGGAGCACACAGCGGACAGCTAACGTATAGAAGTGTCGCAGAGAAACTGGGAATAGGCGACCACGAGAAACACTCCCGCCATATGGCACAAGTATGTAACATTCTGGATGCCGCTGCCTGCCTCGCAGGTGTTCCTCTCCTTGCCATGGTTGCCGTCCGGGATATAAACGGGGACATAAATCCGCAAGCTTGGGATAAGGAGTATGGTACTGCGAGAGTTGCCATACTCGATCGTTCTCTCGCCCATAGCTTCAGCGAGGCGGATTTCAAAGCCATAGGTCGTGAGCTCTCTTACCTGAAGCCGCTTGGCCATCAGGCCGCGTGGGAGTTAGTTCAGCGGAAGTATGGCGGTTTCCTATACCGTCGTCTCATCGGTGACGATTCCGATCCTCTGTACGGTGCCTTGAATGATATCGGGACGGACGATCCGGCCAGAGCCCTGTATGCCGGTTACGTTTATCTCCGCGACCCGCAGGTCCGCTCGGCGGTGTTGCATAGAGCCGCAGGAAGGTGCGAGTACTGCGGAGAAGAAGGCTTTCTCAAGGTCGACGGTAGTCGGTTCCTTGAATCACATCACGTGATTGCTCTCGCAGACGATGGGGAGGACAGAGTGACGAACGTGATCGCCCTTTGTCCCAACGATCACCGCAAGGCCCACTTCAGCGCGGACCGAGATTCTATTGAGCAGGAGATGCTGTCAAGGTTGACGAGTCTCGGCTAGTCCGTTCGGGGCCCTTGATTGGCGAAGGGCGAGGTTTCATGTCGCGCGACTTGGGTAAATTAACTTGAACCCAGAGCGAGAGTCCTTGAGACCAAAAGGTTCGGTAACGGAGAGTCGGCCTGCGTCTGGCTAACCTCCGGCTCGAACGATTCTGGAACCGGCAAGCTCCAGGGATACCTGCCCGCATCCTGCAGGCGGCCGGTTTTATGGTGACCACCGAGGCACCAAAGCGGCCGTTCGTTTCTATGAGGCAAAGGTCAACGAGCTTCAGATAGCAAGCAAAGATGCTGTTGATATGGTGGTCCGCCGGATACTCAATCCCCTTACCCCACTGACACAGATGCAAGCCGCTTCGCTTTCGCCGCGACAGGAGCTTTTCCTTTGGACATCCGACTGGTCAGTCGAGCTCCAATTTCCGCCTTCATTTTCAAAACGGCTGCTTTCTCGGGCGAGAAGCCGAGGTCATCCAGCACGCTACCGTACGTCATGTGGGTTGGTTTATTCAGTTTTGCCATGGCCACTCCGTTGGCGCTTGTCTTCCGTCTTTATCTCGTGCATCACGAGATGAAGATATCAGCAGGAAGCTTGAACCGTGAACTCAGGTTCTGAACCTGCTTCAGGGTGAGCTTTCGCTGTCCGGCCAAGAACATTGAAACCGCGCTCTCCGTCCCAAACTGCGGGATTAGATCACGTTGAGTTAGCCCTTGATGTTCGATGAGAAACTTTACCACTGAAACGGCACCTGCCACCGGAATGGGGTAATGTGTCTGTTCGTAGCGTTCCACCAGCAGAGTGAGCAGCTCGATCGCTTCTTGTTGTGGCGGCGTGGGGTTCTCCAAAGCCGTGAGATTGAAGAGGACTTCTGTGTACTGTTCCAGCTCAGAATCATTGTGAATGATGCGAGGCGCACCGCGCTCGATCATCTCCACCGGGTTGGCAAGGGCTGCACTCATTTTGTTCCAAACCTCCTATCCCAGTTGGCGGGATTGTCGTACTCCTTGTGCGTCAGAAAAGACCTGATGTAGACGTGCCCTTGGGTTCCTGCCTTTGCATAATGGATGACGGTAATGAGCCGGAACCGATTCCGCCGAATGTTGAACACTACATACCCGTTGACGTTGTCGGCATCCTTGAAGGTGCTGCTGACTTCCAGAAAGCTGTTCCACCGAGCAGCTTCAACGATGCGTGTCCATGCCTCGATCTCATCCGCTGCGCTGGGATGCTGCTTAACTGCATCGCTCAGATGCTTGCGGGTGACGATATGCACCCATCTAAAGTACTTCACAAATCGTGAAGTCGTCAAGAGCGTACGAGCAGAAAGCCTCACGAGACCAGTCTTGGTCGTGGCGGACTAAAAGGGGACTAAATTGAGCAAGCGTCAGAACATCATATTGAAAACACAGTGGTTAGCGGACGATTTTCAAGGTCTGCAAAACCTTTATTCGCCAGTTCGATTCTGGCCCGCGCCTCCAAAATTTCAAGCACTGAATTGGACTTGAGGCAGCCGTACTTGGCGACGGCGCCGGCATCCCTGACTCGTGCTGCGAAATATTGCCGAGCTAGTTTTCTCCGTTCAGCCTCACGTGGCCAGCCTCACATCGGAACCTGTGCGTGGTATAAAATTGACCAGTGCAACGGTCAACACCTGACCTAAGGGAGATTTGGTTTCAGGAGAGTTGCTATGCCCCGCGCCAAAACAAAAGTCATTCGCCCCCTGCTCAGCAAAGCCCCGACAGGAATTCAAGGACTGGATGAAGTTGCGGGCGGAGGCCTGCCGAAAGGGCGTGTCACCCTGGTGTGTGGCAGCGCTGGTTCCGGCAAGAGCTTACTGGCGATGGAATTCCTTGTGCACGGCGCGGTTCGATACGGTGAACCCGGCGTGTGCATGGACTTCGAGGAAACCGAGGAGAAACTGACGGCCAATGTGGCATCGCTGGGTTTTGATTTGCGCGCGCTTGCCAAATCCAAGAAACTGCTGGTGGACCACGTTTCCATTGAGCGCAACCAAATTGCCGAGACGGGAGAGTACAACCTCGACGGCCTTTTCATCCGTTTGGCCCACGCCGTCAATACGATCAAAGCAAAACGCGTCGTCCTGGACAGCATCGAGGCACTTTTTGCCGGATTAAGCGACTCAACGATGCTGCGGGCAGAACTCCGCCGGCTATTCCAGTGGCTGGAAGACCACAAGCTTACGGCCGTTGTTACCGGCGAAGCGGGAGAGCACACGCTGACCCGTCACGGGTTGGAGGAATATGTCGCCGACTGCGTGATTTCGCTGGACCACCGGGTAACGGAACAGATTTCCACGCGGCGATTACGAATCGTCAAGTACCGGGGCACTTCCCACGGCACCGATGAGCATCCGTTTCTGATTGATCACGAGGGCATCTCGGTGGTGCCGATCACCTCGCTGGCACTTGCCCACAAAGCGTTAACGGACCGCGTTTCAACGGGAATTGCCGCCTTGGACGAGATGATGGAAGGTAAGGGAGTCTTCCGTGGAAGCAGTGTACTGGTGACGGGCACCGCGGGAACCGGAAAGTCCAGCCTGGCGGCAAGCTTCGCCAGCGCCACCTGCGCCCGTGGCGAACCTTGCCTCTATTTCGCATTTGAAGAATCTCCCAGCCAAATTCTCCGTAATATGGGCTCGGTTGGCATTGATCTGGAGCGGTGGGTAAGAAAGGGCTTGCTGCACTTCCATGCGATGCGGCCAACCAGCATCGGCCTGGAAGGACATTTGGCTGCGATTCACAAGTTGGTCGGCCAGCTTCGACCCAGCGTCGTGATCATCGATCCGATTACGAACCTGGTTTCAGCCTCAGGCACTTATGGCGTTCGATCGATGCTCACGCGCCTGGTTGATTTTCTAAAGGTGGAACAGATCACCTCGATGTTCACGAATCTGACCTTCGCGGGCGATCCCCAGGAGAGAACCGCAGCGGCCGTTTCCTCCCTTATGGACACCTGGATTGTGTTGCGGGACAGAAGGCCCAATGGGCGGCGAGGACGCGAACTTCACATTCTGAAATCCCGCGGCATGGCACATTCCCGCGAAGTTCGTGACCTAACCGTAAGTAACCGCGGCGTAGAGTTGGGTATCGTACCGAAGGACGGTACGCTGGCGACCACCGGGGCAGGCCCAAGTGCAATCGCGGCAACCGAGTAGCATTTGGGTCCATCTGGACCAGACATCGAGCAGCGACATGAAGAAGAGCTCAGCAACGATACGCCCCCCCGCCAAACGCGCTCCCGCCAAGAGCGAGAAGAGTGACTTCTGGCGATTGCGGCTTTACATAGCAGGCCAAACCACGAATTCGATTCTGGCGATCAGCAACCTCAAGAAAATTTGCGAGGAACAGCTACAGGGCAAGTACCATATCGAAGTCATCGACCTGCTGGAGAAACCACAACTGGCGAAGGGCGATCAGATCATCGCAATTCCGACCCTGGTGAGAAGGCTCCCGCCTCCGGTCAAGAAAATCATTGGCAATCTTTCCAAGACCGAGAGTGTCATCGTGGGGTTGGATCTTCAACCGATGCGCTGAAGCAAGGACTTTAGCAGCAGATGTCTAACGAGCGAACGAGTTCCGGCAACCGAGTCCTCAAAGAAGGGCTGACTGGCAAGGCCGATGGGCCTAAAGGAACTCGCGGAAATCCCGGACAATCCCCACGCAAACTGCCGTCATCCGCGCCGCCTGACCGGCAAGGAAAGATCCTGGCTCGGATGAAGACCGCAGAGGAGACCCTGGACGCCATCAAGTCCGGCGAAGTGGATGCATTGATGGTTTCGGGGCGTCGCGGACCGAAGGTGGTCACTCTGGCCGGTGGAGAGCCTGCGTATCGCATGCTGGTAGAGGCCATGAGCGAAGGCGCGGCGACTCTGTCCTGGAATGGCGAGGTGCTCTACTGCAATCGCAATTTCGCACAACTGATTGGCAGGCCGCCAGCAAAGGTTATCGGAATTGCGGTTCAATCGCTGGTCGGCGAAACGGAACGGGAAAGATTTGAAATTCTCATGGCGGAGGCTCAAAAAGGAGTTGCAAGAGGCGAATTCAACCTGCGATCCGGTGATGCGAGCCTGGTCCCGGCCTATTTGTCCCTTAACAGGTTTCAAGGATACGAAGGCCTTGCCCTGGGCATGGTGATCACCGATCTGAGCGAGCAAAAACGCAAGCAGATTGCAGAGATCAAACAAACCGAAGCACGGCGCCGGCTTTTCCTGGAACGAGTGCTTTCAGCACAAGAGGAGGAGCGGCGCCGCGTTGCGCGCGAATTGCACGACGAAGCCGGCCAGTTGCTCACGTCTCTCCTGGTTGGACTGCGCACCCTGGAACACTCCCAGAATCTGGCGGATGCCAAGGTCCAGGGGGAGTGGCTACGGACCATCACCGTGCGGGCAATCGACGAGATTGGACGGCTAGCCCGCGGACTTCACCCAGCGGTGCTGGACGACCATGGCTTGGGCGTAGCACTGAGCCGATACGTGGACGAGTTTGCAGCAACCCACAAGATAGCCGTGGATCTCACGCTGGGTGCACTGGACTCCATCAGCCTGCCATCGGTCGTCCAGATCGGGTTGTATCGCATTCTCCAGGAGGCCCTGACCAACGTTGCTAGGCACTCGGGCGCCAAGCAGATCAGCATCCTATTCGCGGGTTCGGCCTCGGCCCTGGAGGTAGCAGTCATCGATGACGGATGTGGGTTTAACGCTGAAGCGGTGGCTGTCTCCTCGCATCGTTTGGGGATCCAGAGCATGCAGGAAAGAGTAGCCATGTTGGGTGGAACGATCAGTTTCATTTTCCCCGGCAAGGGGACCAAGGTTCTGGTCCAAATCCCACTGCACAGCCAGGGATCTTCCGTCCCCGGTGGGAAAAGCGAGTACTTAAGAATGCCGGCGCGAACGCACAAGATCAGAATCATGATCGCGGATGATCACGCAATTCTCCGCGCGGGGCTAAGAATGCTGATCAACGCCCAGGCCGATATGGAAGTCGTTTCAGAAGCTCCCGATGGAGAAACAGCAGTTCAAGCGGCACGGGAAACGCAACCGGATGTGGCATTGCTGGACCTCACCATGCCTGGGGCCGGGGGCATGAGAGCGCTTCAGGAGATCACGCGAAACTGCCCCCAGACCCCGGTGATCATCCTGACGATGCATGATGACCCTGCCTATTTGCGGGCGGTATTGGCCGCCGGCGCCTCTGGTTACGTGTTGAAACGGACGGTGGATACGGAGCTGCTTATAGCCATACGCGCGGTGCATCGTGGAGGGACGTTCGTGGACCCAAGCCTGGCCAGCGTTCTTGTCCAGGATGCGCTATCAAAGAAAGGCGCGAAGTCTGGTGCCAGGATTCCGGTGAACATCCTCAGCGACCGTGAGCAGCAGGTGCTCGAACTTGTGGCGCAGGGATACAGCAGTCAACAGATCGCCAATCGGATTCTTGTGAGCGTGAAAACCGTGGAAACGTATCGTGCCCGCATTGCTGACAAACTTGGGCTGCGCACGCGCAGTGAGTTCGTCCGGTATGCAGTCCGAACGGGGAAATTAACCGCGGAGTCGCTGGAGACTTAAACCGCGCCGCCCGGCTCGGGAGTGGAGTCCATCCAGGCCATCGTGTCCGGGATTTCCCCGACAAAACCCTTCATTTTTGGCAGCATCCCCGCTACCCACACGATCTGACTCGTTGCATCCTGATGAGGGGCTTGCATATGGCTGTCAAATGTGGGGCTGTAACGGAGAAGAAAGAACGGAAGACTCCAGGCAACCAGCGTGCGCTTTTGCACCTGGCGACAGCTCACGGAGCAACGATCAGCCCAGCAGTGAGCGACGCCTCATCTGAACAGACTGATGTATTCGATCCTCGCGCTTTCCTGCTACTAATTTCCGCGGGAAAAAGCAGACAGGAATACCAGGATGATGAGCCTGTCTTCGTGCAAGGGGACATGGCGGATGCGGTGTTCTACGTCAAGAGCGGCAAGGTGAAGCTCACCGTAGTTTCCAAGAGCGGCAAAGAGGCGGTGGTTGCCATTTTGCCGGAAGGCAGTTTCTTCGGTGAGGGCTGTTTAGCGGGGCAACCGCTCCGCATGGCCACGGCCGGCGCGCTTGGACGGAGCACGATCCTCCGGCTGACAAAACAGTCGATGGTGGGGTTGCTCCATCGCAAGCCGGAGTTTGCCGAACGCTTTCTTGTCTATCTTCTTTCCCGGAATATTCGCATGGAAGCGGACCTCGTCGATCACCTCTTCAACTCCAGCGAAAAGCGCCTGGCCCGGCTTCTTTTGCTGATGGCCAACTTTGGTCAGGAGTCGAAACCGATCCCGCTTATTGCGAGAATGAGCCAGGAAACCCTGGCAGAAATGATCGGCACAACCCGTTCGCGAGTCAGTTTCTTCATGAACCGGTTCAGGGAAATGGGCTTCATCGAATACAGCGGCGGTGGGATGAACGTCCACAGTTCACTGGTCAGCGTTGTGCTTCACGACTAGCGGCCACGGTTGGCTCCGAAGCTTTGAACCCCTGGGAACCCTGCGATCGGTCCGGTACGAAGGGGTGTATCGGCCATGGGTGACACATCGAAGCGCCAAATCCTTCTAGTCGACGACGAACCGAACGATCGCGAGAGTTTGGCCGGGCGCCGGAACAACGCAGGACACGACGTCAGTACTGCAGAAAATGGCTTTGACGCGCTATCGCAGCCGCTGCCATGCACAGCTTGACCGGAGCGCCCGGAAGGCGATGTGGCAGTCTAATGCAGAGACCCGGGGCGATGGTGCGCGATTAACATATTCTCCGGCGGACTTGACAGGGCGGGGGCAGTTCTTGTAAAAACACAGCACGATGTTGAACGCGATCCTCATTGCGACCATGGCCATGTGTATGCACATCATGTGCATGCCTACTGCCGTGGGCGCGCTCGAGAATTCGCGAAAGCTTAGGTAGATAACCAGCCAAGCGACATCAAGAGTTTCCAGACGACCCACGGCGAAGAGCGTGGGCCGTTTTGTCTTGTCTCGAAAAAAAATCTGCAACGGGAGTAGATGCGATGCCGGAAAACGAAAAGAAGCAATACTTTGGCACACTGGCCGTCCACGGCGGCCAAACGGTAGAGAAGACGACGAAGGCACGCGCGGTGCCGATCTACCAGACGACCAGCTATGTGTTTGACGATAGCGCCCACGCGGCGCGGCTTTTCGGGCTGGAGGAATTCGGAAACATCTACACCCGGATCATGAATCCGACCTCGGACGTGTTTGAACAGCGGATTGCGGCGCTGGAGGGCGGAGTGGCGGGATTGGCGACGGCGTCAGGCCAGGCGGCGGAGACGCTGACGATTGTGACGCTGGCCCGGGCGGGCGAGGAGGTTGTCTCGACCACCTCGCTTTACGGCGGCACCTACAACCTGTTCCATTACACTTTGCCGCGGCTGGGGATTGTGGTGCGGTTCGTGGACGCGGACGACTTTGACGGATTGCGCGCCGCGATCAACGAAAAAACCAAGGCGCTGTACACCGAGACGCTGGGCAATCCGAAGCTGGATGTGGCCGACATTGAAACGCTGGCAGGGATTGCGCACGCGGCGGGAATCCCGCTGGTGATCGACAACACGTCGGCTTCGCCGGCGCTGACGCGTCCGATTGAATGGGGCGCCGACATTGTGGTGAATTCGGCAACCAAGTTTATCGGCGGCCATGGCACGACGATCGGCGGCATCATCGTGGACGCGGGAAAATTTGATTGGGCGGCGTCGCCACGCTTTCAGCGCGACTTTGTCGATCCGGACCCGAGCTATCACGGCATCAGCTACACGGCGGCGTTCGGAAACCTGGCATTCATTCTGAAGGCGCGGGTGCAGGGGTTGCGCGATACCGGCGCGGCGCTTTCTCCATTCAGTTCCTTCCTGCTGCTGCAGGGGACCGAGACGCTGCATTTGCGCATGGAGCGGCACTCGGAGAACGCGCTGAAGGTTGCCAACTACCTGGAGACGCATCCCGGGGTGGAGTGGGTGAATTATCCGGGGCTGGAGACGAGCAAGTATTACGAGCGCGCCAAGAAGTATCTTGCGAACGGCAAGGGCGCATTGGTGACGTTTGGGATCAAGGGCGGCTTTGAGGCGGGACGCAAGCTGATCGATGCGGTGAAGCTGTTCAGCCATGTGGCGAACATCGGCGACGCCAAGTCACTGATCATCCATCCCGCCTCGACGACGCACCAGCAGTTGAGCGTGGCCGAACAGGCCGACACCGGCGTAACGCCGGAACTGGTGCGGCTCTCGGTGGGCATCGAGGATGTACGCGATATCATCGGCGACCTGGCGCAGGCGATTGAAGCGGCCAACGGCACGCACCCACACCTTGCCCGAAACGGCAATCCGGGGGACAGGAAAATAGCCATGACAACGAATGCAAAGGCGAGGCTGCATCTAACCCAGGGAACCGTTTCGGTGACGAAACGATGTCCATTTGAACTGGAGAGCGGCAAGACGCTGGCCAACGTGAATCTGCGCTACGCGATCTACGGCGAGCCGAACGAAGAATCCAGCAACGTGACCTTGGTGTGCCACGCGCTGTCAGGATCGGCTCGGGTGGACCAGTGGTGGCCGGACCTGCTGGAGCGGGTGTTCGACCTGGAGCGGGAGTGCGTGGTGTGTTTCAACATCATCGGCTCCTGCTACGGTTCGACCAGCGCAGCCTCGCTGGATCCGGCAACGGGCAAGCCTTACGGCGGTAGCTTTCCGCAGGTGACGGTGAGGGACTGGGTGCGCTCGCAGAAAATTGCGCTGCAGGAGCTTGGGAATCCGGCACCTGCGGACGGCGATCGGGCCATCGATTGGAGGCATGCAGGCGCTGCAGTGGGCGGTGGAATATCCGGAGTGGGTGGACCGGGTGGTGGCCATGGGAACGACCGCGCTGAACGCACTGGGGCTGGGACTGAATCATCTGCAACGCGAGATGATCCGGCTGGACCCGGAGTTCCGGGGCGGAGACTATTACGATGGGCCGGGGCCGCGCAACGGACTGGCGCAGGCTCGCGGGCTGGCGATGTGCACGTACAAGTCGGCCGAACTGTTTCACGCGCGGCATGGGCGCAAGGCGGACCGCAAGGGGAGCGCGCCGTGGGAGTCAGAGGCCGGCAGGTTCGATATTGCGGGCTACCTTGAATACCAGGGAAAGATCTTCTGGGAACGCTTTGACGCCAACGCCTACCTGGCGATTACGCGGGCGATGGACCTGTTCGATCCGGAGCGGGATTGGAATGGCGAAGCCTGGGAGCGGATTCGCGCCAAGGTGCTGCTGTTCGGCATCTCCAGCGACGTGCTGTTTCCGGATGGCGACGTGCTTGAATTTGCCGAAGAGCTGCGCGAGGCGGGAGTGGATTGCAGGTATGAGCAGATTGTCTCCTCCCATGGGCACGACTCCTTCCTGGCTGAGCCGGATAAGCTGGTCGGGGTGCTAAGGAAATTTCTCGATGAGGATGGCGGGCCAGCGGAGCAGTTTGGCGCCGTAGGAGTGGGAGAGCGGGATGGCGACGTCGCTTGAGACGCGCGGCAACTTCGCGGGAAGGGCAGCTTGCCCGGCCGGGGGCGATATAGCACACGCCTTGGCGCGGAACGCGGGGTTGGTGGCTGAAGTGCCTCTGGGGCCGCGCTGCATATTTGATTTGCGCTGGGGTTCTTCGCTGCGCTCAGAATGACACCTCTTATATGGGAAATATCGCGGACCGTCGGCATGGCTGCAGGGCGCTTAGGTCCAGCGAAAGAACCGCACCGCGAAGAAGAACGAGGCTGCGCCCCAAACGCAGATGACGGCGAGCGGCGCGGCCTGGGAAGAGAGAGAACTGCCCTCGAGGATGATGGCGCGTAGCACGTCATTGAGCGCCGTGAGTGGCAGCAGGCGGATGAGTGGCAGCACGGCGGCGGGAAAGCGCTCATAGGAAAAGAAGATGCCGGAAAAAATCCACATGGGCATCATCACCACGTTCATGATGCCGCTGGCGGTTTCGATTTTCTGAGCGCGGCTGGCGGTGAGCAGGCCCAGGGCGGCGAAGCAGAGGGCGCCGAGACCGCACACCAGCACGATGGCGGGCCAGGATCCGACCACCCGCATGTGAAATGCGACGACGCCAAAGCCAAGCATGAGAACGATTTCGGTCATCATGAGGATGAGGCGGCTGCTGGCGAGGGCGAGGAGAAAGTCGGTGCGGCGCATGGGAGTGGCCACATAACGCTTGAGCAGTTTGCGCTGGCGCATCTCCACCAGGGCAAAGCCAATGCCCCACATCCCAGAACCCATCAGGTTCATGCCAAGCAGGCCGGGAATCAGAAAATCGATGTAGCGGCTGCCGGGTTCGCTGTTTATCCGCGATAGGGTCGGGACCTCTGGCCTGGTTCCGGCCGCCGCCTGCAAGGCGTGGTCGGCCACACTGCGCGCCAAAACGCTCTCCGGGCGCGCTGGATCATAGACAAACTCGACTACGCCGCCGGGCTGCGGAAGCAGTTCCACGTCAAACTTTCCCAGGCGGAAGTTGAGGGCTGCCTGCGCCGGCGGCTGCACCTCGACTTTCAGCGATTGCGCCTCGGGAGCGCGCCGGAGCAGATCGGCAATGCGCTGGGAGCCGGGCTGCGCGGCGATGACGACCCGGGCAGCGTCCGGCGGTTTGTTGCGGAACGCAATTCCCAGCCCGAGAGCGAGCAGGATGGGAAACAGGAAAATCCAGAAGATCACCTCCGGCTCGCGGAACAACTCCTTGAGCCGCGCCACGAGCAACCTGCGGTAGCCGGTCCAGCGTCCGTGAACGATGGCGGGCCGAGCGAGTTCCGTTTGGCGATCGCTGCTTGGGTCGATCATGCTATTCCTCTCGCAAGTGGCGGCCGGTGAGATTGACGAAGACGTCTTCGAGGCTTGACTGCCGGGTGGTCAACTGACTCAACCGCCAGCCATTCTGCTCCACCAGGGCGAGCAAGGCGGGGATGGTGCGATGCGGCTCTTCGACGGTGAGGGCAGTCACGGCGTCATCGGTTTGGACGGCGGCGACTCCCGGAAGGGATCGCCAAAGGGCCGGCGCGGCCGAGGCCTCAGAGGCCAGGGCGAACTCGACGCGATGGTGCCCGCCGACTCCGGAGATGAGTTCCGGTGGAGTTCCGGCGGCGATGACCGTACCATGATCGACAATGGAGATGTAGTCACAGAGACGCTCGGCCTCATCCATGTAATGGGTGGTGAGCAGGACGGTGCCTCCCTCGGATTGGAAGCGGCGGACGATGTCCCAGACCTGACGGCGGCTCTGCGGGTCGAGCCCGGTGGTTGGCTCATCGAGAAACAAGATGCGCGGATAGCCCACGAGCGCGGTGGCGATGGCGAGGCGCTGCTTCTGGCCACCGGATAGCTTGCCCACCCAGGCATCGGCTTTTTCGGTGAGCGCCAGCTCGGCGAGCACGTCGTTGGCCGGGCGGGCCTTGCGGTAGAAACCGCCGAAGAGCTCGAGTGTCTCGCGCACGGTGAGTTTTTCGGCCAGCCGCGTCTCCTGCAGAGAGACGCCAATCAATTCGCGCAATTCCGCGGGGCTTTCACGCCAGGTGCGGCCGAGAATTTCAACCGTGCCGGAAGTCTCATGGAGCAGGCCTTCGAGGATTTCGATGGTCGTGGTCTTGCCGGCGCCATTGGGTCCGAGCAGGCCGTAGCATTGGCCGGCGTAGATGGTCAGGTCAATTCCCCGAACCGCCTCCACCTTGCCTTCGTACGTCTTGCGCAGGTCTTTGCATCGGACTACGACTTGGTCATGCATGGTGGGTTGGGGTCCTTGCGAGTCCGGCAGCCAGCCGCCGGCGGGTCATCCCTTGAAAGCCAAGGGAACGCTCTGAAGAACTTTAGCATCTTTCATCCGGCATCCTTCATTTGGCGGCGGGTTGCGACCTGCGTTGGCGGGCGATATGACGAGGCCCTGGCCGGGCCGTGACTGGGGCGGCGCGGCAATTCCGTGGCCGCCGCCCCGGCTAACTCAGGCGAGGCGGTTGAGCCCGTCCACGTAGGCTTTGGCGCTGGCCTCGATGATGTCAGTGGATGCGCCGCGGCCCATGGCGCGGCGGTTGCCAACCTCCAGGTGGACGGTGACCTCACCCATGGCCTCGGTTCCCCCGGTTACGGCTCGAATGTCATAGCGCAGGAGTTTTGCCTTGATCGCGGTGAGTTCTGTAATTGCCTTGTAGACGGCATCGACCGGTCCGTCGCCAATCGAAGCGCCTTCCTTCGTCTTTCCGTTCACCAGCAGGCGCACGGTGGCGGTGGGGATTGCCGCCGTCCCGCTGTAACTGTGCAGGTACTCCAGCTTCAGAGTTCTGCTCGGCCGGTGGCAACTCATCGTGCACCAGTGCAACCAGGTCTTCGTCGAGCACTTCCTGTTTCTTGTCCGCCACGGTAAGGAAGCGCTGGTAGACGGTGTCAAGCTCGGGTTTGGAGAGTTCGTAGCCGAGCTTCTGCAGGCGTGAGCGCAGTCCGGCCCGGCCGGTGCGCGCCGTGAGGACGACCCGGCTTTCGGTGATTCCAACGTCTTCGGGACGCATGATTTCGTAGGTCTGGCGGTCTTTCAGGAATCCGTCCACGTGGATGCCGGAGCTATGGGCAAATGCATTGGTGCCGATGATGGCCTTATTGGCCGGAACCGGCATTCCGAGCATGTCGGCGACCATGCGGCTGGTGCGGAAGAACTCGCGCGGCTCGATCCCGGTGCTGACTCCGTAGTAGTCGGCGCGGGTGCGAATGCCCATGACGACCTCTTCCAGCGCGGCGTTGCCGGCGCGTTCGCCGATTCCGTTGATGGTGCCCTCCACCTGGCGTGCACCGTTGCGAATGCCTGCCAGGGAGTTGGCCACGGCAAGACCAAGGTCATCGTGGCAATGCACGCTGATGGTTGCGCGCGCAATGTTGGGAACGTTGTCGCGAATGCCGCGGATCAATTCGCCGTACTGCTCGGGAACGGTGTAGCCGGTGGTGTCTGGAATATTGACGACGGTTGCGCCGGCATCGATGACGGCTTCCAGCATTTCGTACAGGTAGGCGGGATCGGCGCGGCCGGCATCTTCGGCGTAGAACTGAACATCGTCCACGCAGTTGCGCGCGCGCTTTACGGCATCCACGGCGAGGGCGACGATCTTCAGCCTTCTTTTCGGCCAGCGATCTTGCCATAGCGCTCGTCGCGGAACTTGCCCATGATGTGAATGTCGGAGACGCCGATGCCGGTGTGAATGCGCGGGCGTGTCGGCCTTGGCAAGCGCCTTGCCGCAGGCCTCGATGTCGGCGGCGACCGCGCGCGAGAGGGCGCAGATGGTAGGCCCCTCGATCTCCTGCGCGATCTTGCGGACGGCGTCGAAGTCCTCCGGCGAGGAAGCCGGGAAGCCGGCCTCGATGATATCCACCTTGAGACGGGCGAGCTGGCGCGCAATGGTGATCTTGTCACGACTCCCCAAGGCGAGTTCCTGCCGCCTGTTCGCCATCTCGTAAAGTGGTATCAAACACCGCAATCTTTGACGTAGCCTTCATTCCATGAGCCTCGATAAGAGTATTGGATTGGCCGGCGGAGGCGAGCAGCGGAAGCGGCAAGCGGAGGGCCGGATGAAAGAAAAATGTGGGCTCCCGCGTGGAGGGCGTCAAGCCTGCTCGCCGCGGTTCATGCCATCATGGCGCCGAAGAAATCCCTGCGGAAACCCTAGCCTGGGTTGAGCCCGCGTCCCCGGACGCGGGGATGTGTTGAAGCAGCCATTATAATCGCGCCCGATCTTCCGTTGGAATGGCAAATGGATCGGGTGGGAAATGTTATTGCGGGCGGCAACTTTTTCTGCCGCGGATGCGTACCAGGGTGCGTCCAATCCGCAACCGGGCGGCCGGCTTGGGGCACGGGTCGAAGGCTGGCGCAACGCTGGAATCAGAAATTGACATTGTCATGCTGCGGTTTTGTAATCCGGCTCCGAAGGCCGGTTTTGGGAGAACGAGCCATGCCACGGGACCGGCCTTGCCAGCGCCCCGGCGGGTTCAGGTATCATTCTTGTTCTCGGAGGAAACGAATGCTCTCGACCATCAGAAGTCTTGCCGCAGTGCTGCTACTCGCGGGCGCCAGCGTGATGCTGGCACAGGCAACCGGAAACGCAGCCGGGGTGAGCCCCGCGGCGCAACCGTTCATGCTGATTCCTGGGCTGGACAAAGGCGTCATGGACGCGACGGCCGATCCTTGTGCCGATTTTTATCAGTACGCGTGCGGCAATTGGAAGAAGTTGCATCCGATTCCGAGCGACTCGCCGTACTCCGACCAGTTCTACAACCTGGAACAGTACAACCGGCAGGTGCTGCGCGCGATCCTGGAGAAAGCGGCGGTGGATGATCCGTCACGCGACGCGACGGCGCGAAAGATTGGGGATTACTACGCCAGTTGCATGGATGAGGAAGCGGTGCACGAGAAGGGGATGGCGGCATTGCAGCCGGAACTGGACCGCATCCAGAGCCTTACCAGCAAGGAACAGTTGCCGGAATTGCTGGCCCACTTCCAGTTGATCAACGTGAATGCGTTTCTGGGATTTGGGTCGCAGCAGGACTTTCAAGGACGCGACCCGGACGATTGCGGTTGCGAGCCAGAACGGACTCGGGACTTCCAGAGAAGGATTATTACTTCCGGGCGGGCGCGAAGGATGAAGAAATCCGGAAGCAATATGTGCAGCACATCAGCAACATTTTGAAGCTGCTGGGGGCGAGCGAAACGCAGGCGGCCAGCGAGTCGGCGGCGATCATGAAACTGGAGACGGCGCTGGCGCAAGTATCGCTGGATATCACCGCGCAACGCGATCCGCACAACATCTATCACATGATGCCGAACAAGGACCTGCAGGCGCTGACACCGGTGTTGCACTGGGATCGCCTTTATTCCGCCACGGGATCGCCGGCATTCACGGAGATTAACGTTGCCGAACCCGAGTTCTTCCGGGGAATGAACCAGGTCATCGCCGCCACGGACCTGGCGACGATCAAGGCCTACCTGCGCTGGCAATTGGCCAGCTCGATTGCGGGATCGATTTTGCCCAAGGCGCTGGATGAAGAAAAGTTTGACTTCTACGGACGCAAGCTGGCGGGCACTCCCAAGCAGGAAGTGCGCTGGAAACGGTGCGTCCGCAGTACGGATGGTGCGCTGCCGGAAGCCCTGGGAAAGGCATACGTTGAACAACAGTTCCCATCGGCTAGCAAGGACAAGGCCGTGAGCATGATCCACGACATTGAATCGGCGATGGATCGGGACATCGACTCGCTGGATTGGATGAGCGCGGCCACCAAGGGGCGCGCAAAAGAGAAGCTGCACCTGATTGCGAACAAGGTAGGCTATCCGGAGAAGTGGCGGGACTACTCGAAGCTGGAGATTGTGCGAGGCGACGGGTTCGGGAACAATCTGCGGGCGGCGGAGTTCGAGTCGCGGCGGCAACTGGCGAAAATCGGGAAGCCTGTGGATCGCAATGAGTGGCTCATGTCCGCGCCGACCGTGAACGCCTACTATGACCCCAGTATGAATGACATCAATTTTCCGGCGGGCGTGTTGCAGTTGGCATTTTTCGATGCAGCGCAGCCGGATGCATTGAACTACGGACACATCGGTCTATTCATGGGACACGAGATCACCCACGGGTTCGACGACCAGGGACGCGAATTCGACGGGCATGGCAACCTGAAAGACTGGTGGACGAAAGAAGATAGCGACAAGTTCACCCAGAAGGCGCAGTGCATTGTTGACGAATACGCGCAATTCAGCGTGGGAGACACGAAGCTGAACGGAAAACTGACGCTCGGTGAAAACACGGCAGACAACGGCGGCATGCGGCTGGCGTATGCGGCGTTCCTGGCGCGGACCAGCCAGGATGGCGTGGACCTCAACCAGAAATCCGCGGATGGCTACACGCCGATGCAGCAGTTTTTCCTCGGCTTCGCGCAGGATTGGTGCTCCGAGTGGCGTCCGGAGTTGGAGCGGCTAATCGCGACCACAGATCCGCATTCACCGGACCGATTCCGGGCCAATGGAGTCCTGGTCAACATGCCGGAATTTGGCAAGGCATTTGGTTGCAGAGTGGGGCAGCCGATGGTTCCGGTAAAGACTTGCAGGGTCTGGTGAGGCGGGAAAAGCTGGCACCTGAGCGGCAGAAGTGCATGGGTTCGCCGAGAGTCTAGCGCGGTTGGATGCGGCCGCCGCGGCGAATGCCGCGCACAAGAAGCTCAAGCAGGGCTTCGTCATCGGGCAGGGTGCCCGCGGGGACGCCGCACTTCTCGCGGAAGTGCCGGGCCAATTTTTCCGCCGTCTTCTGCCGCACCTCGAGCGGGAGATCGAGCCTCCTTTGCAGAAATGTCTCCATGACCTGGAGGTCGCCGGTGCCGAGGGTCGCGCAATTGATCTCAGCGGCTTCGTCGTCGCTCCTGGTGTTGAAGAAGATGGCCTGCTCCTGGTTGTTGCGGTCGTGGACCACCACGGTTCCGGCGACGTAATCCCCAATGCGCTTGCTCTCCGGACTGAGGAACATGACGATTGCGCCAACGGCGTAGAGTCCGGGGAGGGCATCGACGGCGCGCAGAAGATTGCGCGCCACCGCCTCATACACGGAGGCCTGGCGCCCGGTCTCATTGATGACGCGGATGCCTGCCTGACGCTTGCCCGGGGTTTGTCCGTTCCACAGGATTTCAAAGATGGCGAAGTAGCCCCATTGCACGACGAAAATGAGAATGATGGTCAAGGCCAGCATCCAGGTTCCGCCGCCGCGGAAAGGATGGAAGGCGATGCCGGCAAACGACAGCAGAATGAAAATTAAGATTCCGGCGATCAATTGGATCATCAAGTCCACGAACAGCGCCATGAAACGGCTGCCAGGTCCTGCCAGTTCGTACTCCAGGTTGATCTGCTCCGGGGTATCGATGCTAAGCTTCCGTTGACTGGTCACCTATCTATGATCTCCAACTTCTGGATCGAGACGCGAAAACCTCACTGGGAACGCCTGGAAGCGCTGGTCATGCAATGCGGCAGTGGTGGGACCGTGAATCTGAGCCGTTCCGATCTGCGCGAATTCGGACTGCTTTACCGGCAGGTTGCCGCCGACCTGTCGATTCTGCGGCAGGACCCGACGGGCACGCACTATTCGCGCCACCTGAATGAGTTGCTGGGACGCGCCCACAGTATCATCTACCTGGGCAAGAGGACCAGTGTTGGTTCGCTGCTTGTTTTTCTTGCTCATGACTGGCCGGCGCTGGCCTGGCGGATGCGCTCCTACCTTGGCGTGGTGGCTGCCGTCTTCCTGCTTTGCGGCATGGCCGGAGTTCTGCTGACGCTGGCGAATCCCGACTTTGCACTGCAGGTGCTTGGGCCACAGATGATCGACAGCATCGAACGGCGCCAGATGTGGACGCAGTCGATTGTGGCCATGAAACCGCTGGCCTCGGGCGCAATCATGACGAACAACCTGGCCGTCTGCTTTATGACCTTTGCCCTGGGCATCACGGCGGGCCTGGGTACTCTGTACATGATCGCCTTCAATGGGCTGCTGATGGGCGTGGTTGGGGCCATGTGCGCGACCCATGGCATGTCACTGTCACTATGGGGCTTTGTTGCCGGACACGGGAGTCTGGAGATTCCAGCTATTTTATTTTCAGGCGCCGCTGGATTGCGGCTGGGCGCCGGGGTTCTGTTTCCCGGACAGCTCAGCCGGCGCGAGTCAATCCGCGTGGCGGGGACCGAGGCGGTGCAATTGGAATTGGGAACCCTGCCGCTGCTGATCGTCGCAGGCATTGTGGAGGGTTTCATCTCGCCGCTGGAGATCAATCCCGCGCTCAAGTTTGCGCTGGGTGCGGCATTGTTTTCGGCGCTGCTGGTCTGGGTGTTGTCAGCAGCGCGGGTCAGATCAGGTTTCTCTGCTTCACTTCCAGGTACTGATTCAACACCGCCCTGGTCAGTGCTGGTGCGTTGACTTCGATGACGTTCACTCCCCGGCTGCGCAGGCGCGCCAGCATCAATTCACGTCTGCGCCTGGTCTCCGATGCTGCCGCATAAAGGAACGTCTGCTGCGGATTTGCGGGAGCGGTGGCGGTAAGGCGCGTCACATCGGGCTGGCCGAGCACGGCCACGACTACGAGATGGCGCTTTCCCGCCTGCAAAACCGCGGTGACAACCTCCGGAGTGATGGCCAGGTCCGCCAGGTCGGTGATCCAGACAATCATGGCGCGGCGCTTCTGGTTCGTGAGCAAGGTGGCGGCCGCATGCAGGTGATCGGCTTCGGCGCTCTCCTCTTCAAGCAGGGCAAGTTGGTCGAGCATGGCGCGCAAATGCTGGTTTCCTTTGCCCGCCAGGCGGCGCTGCTGAATCCGCGTCCCATAAGCGAGCAAGGCCGAGGCGTCGCCACCGTAATTTGCAAGCTGGGCCAGGCGCATGGCGGTTTCAGCGGCATAGTCCAGCTTGGAGCGGCCATCCATGCGCGCCCGCATCAGGCGGCCACAGTCCACCACGGTCCAGATGGTCTGGCTGCGTTCGCTCTGGCGCACCGTGGTCACCAGCTTGGAACGGCGTGCCGTAGCCGTCCAGCAGATGTCGCGCAACTCGTCGCCGGGCAGGAATTCGCGCAGGCTTTCAAACTCACGGCCATGACCGCGCTGGGCGAACATGCGTCTTTGCAACTCGATCTGGCGGCTGCGCAGAAGAACAGCCTGCTGCTGGTCACGATCCTTGATCGCGGGATAGACTCGCACGTTGGCGGCAAGATCGAACGCCGCCCAGCGCTGTGCGATGCGAAGCGGAGATTCATACCGGAGGTACGCTTTTCCAAAGACGCTATCGCCGCGCCGCGAAGGCTGAATCTCATACGATAGCGAAGCCGAACCCTTGGCCGGTAAGTCACCTGATAACTCCGGAGGCAGCAGCGTGAGCCCTTGCGGAACGTCGTCGGTGAGGGTGCAGTGAAGAACTTTGGCGGAAGAGTTGGCGATGGTCAGGGTAACGCGCGCAGGCTGGAGTTGATTGAGGACTCCGTTGAAGCTGCGCTCGATATTCAACTCCCGCGCCGGTGGGAGTTGGCGCAGGTCGGCCACATACAGGAGCGCCAGGAAACCATTCCAAGCGATCAGCGCCCAGCCGAACGATGCCGCCACGAACATGAGGGGAACAAAGATCAGGCCAACGCCCAGCAAGGCAAACAACCTCTGGCCCGCGGCCATGGGAGGCCGTCCGTAGCTCGATCCGTCCGCGCCTGCGGCGGGCGGGAGCATGGAGCCAATCGTCACTTTGGCACCTCGACCGAGCGGATCACCTGCTCCAGCGCCTCGTCCGGCGTGACCCCTTCCAACTCGGCCTCCGGATTGAGCAGAATGCGGTGACGCAGGGTGCACAGGGCAGCGGCTTTCACGTCGTCGGGAATGAGAAAGTCGCGCTCCTCCATGGCTGCGAATGCCTTGGCAACTCGAAGCACGGCGATGGCCGCTCTGGGGCTTGCTCCCAGCCGGATCGCCGGCCAGTCGCGCGTCTTACGCGCCAGGCGGGCAACGTATTCGGTGAGGGCTGCCTCCACGTTTACGTCGATGACCGCTCTGCGAGCCGCTTCCAGCGCCTCGGGGTCCAGCGAGCGGAGACCGAACTCCTCCACGTTGCGTACCTCGAGACCATTGTGTTCATTGAGAATTTTCACTTCCGAGGCAAGGTCCGGATATCCAACCGAAATCTTCAGCAGGAAGCGGTCCAGTTGCGCCTCGGGCAGCGGATAGGTACCTTCAAACTCGATGGGATTCTGGGTGGCGAAGACCGTGAAGTATGGCGGCAAGGGATAGCTGACGCCGTCGATCGTGGCCTGGCGCTCCTCCATGGCTTCCAGCAGCGCAGCCTGGGTGCGTGGCGGCATGCGGTTGATCTCATCGACCAGCAGCAACTCGGTGAACAGCGGTCCCTGGTGTACGCGGAAATCGGCGATCCTGGCATCGAAGACGTTGGTGCCGACGATGTCGGCCGGCATCAGGTCGGAGTTGCACTGTACCCGGTGGAATCCCACGTTCAACACCCGGGCCATGCACTTGACGGTCAGCGTCTTGGCGACACCGGGCACACCTTCGATGAGGGCGTGCCCGCCGCACAAAACGGTTGCCAGTGCCTGGGTGATGAGCTGCTGCTGGCCCACGACAACCTTGTTCAGTTCATCGCTTACGTGACGCACGAGCGCGCCCAACGAGTTCATGATTTTCCCTCAGTCTTAAGCTTCAACCGGGTGCTCAACCGGTGCATTGCGCCGATCAGCCGGGTTGCTTCCGCGACCCGCAGGGCGGGATTCTCGACCGCGGCTTCGATTTCGCGGATCAGGGTTGTGATCTTCGCCAGGTCTTCATCCGGCAGATGATTGACGATGGCCGCGGCGACCGGCGCGGCAGGCTCCCTGGTTCGAACCGCAAGGCGGCGGTCGAGCGCCCCGCGAAATTGCTCGTACACGACTTCCACCGCGATGTGCGCCGCCCCGGCTTTCTGGTAGAGCGCGGCGAGGGTTTCCACAAACTCCATCGGAGCCAGCCGTGATGCGGCAACGCTGGGCCGCACCGGGCCAAACCGGCGCGAATAGGTCACGCAGACGAGAGCGCCGATCAGCGCGGCCTGTAACAGCGCCCAGCGCAGCGGACTGGCCAGCACGGACTCAACGACCGTCCTGCCGCCCTGGTGGAAGTATTCGTCCCAGAGCACCGGGCCGCGCCCGGCGTCGCCGACGGAGTTCAAGAACAACTGCAGGTTATCCTTCTCGCGAATGCCGGAGTTTGACATCGGCTCCGCGGTGCTCCACCAGATGACTTCGCCCGCGCCGCAGGAAAAACGGGTGACCGGACTTTCGTCGCCGTCGAGGAAAGGAGCTTCCGCGTCCCGGCTGTCAAAGTAAAATTTTGGCGCCAGCTCGATTTCGCCGATTCCCCTGGTCAGGTCCGAGGGTTCGTGGGGCCGGTATGCCTTCCACTGGAAGTGCGGCCTGCCAGCCTGCATTGGGTGCGTGGGAACGAACGGAGCAAAGCTCTCGCCGGCGGCTACCACGCGTCCACCGGTACGGAGGAACTGGCGCACCGCTTCCATATCGCTTTCATCGCCTGGTAGGGGTCCGGCGAGAATCAGGGTGGCATGCGGCGGCAGGGTGGCGAGTCCTCGCGGGCTTTCCGTCCAGCGCCTGGGTGAGTATCCCATCTGCTGCAACAGCAGAAATGCGGCCTTGGTGCCGTCGTTCCCGGCGGAATAGGAGGATGGAAGCGCGCCGCTTCCCCGGTCCGTGGTGACCACGAAAACCGATAGCACCAGCGCCAGCGTTAGTAGGAGGGCAAACACGATCGCCAGCTTGCGGTCTTCCGGAGCAATCTTCAGCGGCATCCGATCCGCTCCACTTTTGCCAGGAATGCTTCCCATTCGGAGAACGCGGGCACGCGGTTGCCGTACCAGATCACCTCGAACTCGCGGGTAATGCCGGCGAGCAAAGGATGGGCCGGATTGGCTGGTGCAATCAGGCGCAGATACTCGCGGGGAGTGCGCGCCCGGTCAGGACGCCAGGCTCCGGAGGATTCCAGTTGAGAGATGGTGGCCCAATAAGCAGCATGCACGGCCTCCCGCAGTTCACCCCTTGCGGCGGCTGCGCGCGCCTCGGCGAGCCAGTTGCGCCAGTTCCTGGCCGAAGGCGCGAATGGGATCACCTGGCGGACGGCTTCGGGCGGACGCTTTTGCAAGGCCCAGCGGGAAATCACCCAGACGACGAATCCGCCGGCGGCAATGCAGAGACACCAAGCGACAATCTTTGCTCCCAGGGCGACGCGGGACGGATCCTTGAACACCCGCGAGAGGAACTTCTCCAGGAACAGGAATACCCATTCCTGCAAATACGCCCTCGGGTCCTGCGAGCCAACCTGGCGGAACTCGCGCTGGCGCATGATCTCCCGCAGCTTTTGCCTGGCGGTTGGGTTCGCACCGCGTTCATAAGCGTCGATGCCGCCGAGTTGCCGGCGCAGGCCATCCTGGAAGGCCTTGAGCCGGGTAACGCGGGACGTCTGCCGGTCCGGCTGCGCCGCGATCTCGCGCAGCTCGCGCTGCATCTGGAAATTGGAAAGGTGAAAGGTTTGGCCGGCAAGCGAGAAATCGCATTGCGCAGGCAGGGCGTCGGCCAGTGCCGCAAGGGAGACATCCGGCTGGCCGGAGCGTTGCTCCACCTGGGCGAGCAGGTCGCGATACTGCGCCGCCGAAGCGCAGGGCAGTTGGGGCGCAGGATATGCGAATCTGCTCCCCAGCAGGATTGCGAATATGACAGCCAGTCCGCGGATCGCCAAGCTCCTGCTCCGGTCCTACGACGTAGCTCCCATTGTATTCTCCGCCGTGGCGACGTTTGACTCGTCCAGCAGGCTCATCATGCTTTCGATGTCGAACGCTTCCTTGCGGACCCGTTGATCGTAGTAGGCCAGGGTCAGCGCGATAGACATGACAGGGGTGATGAGGGTGTTTACCACTGCCGACACCAGGTATTGAAACACAGCCGCAGTCGTTGTCCCGGCGGCTCTGGTCAAGCTTGGAGCGACGATGCCCAGAGCTACCCCGATCCCGCCGCCGATGGCGAGAATCAGCATAAGGGTAAGAAAGTAGATTGCGATGATGCGTCCGACGCAGTTTTTTGTCAGTTCAGCGCTGCGCGCGCACGCCCGTTTCCCTTTGATGTCTTCGAGAACTACCGCAGGCACCGCGAGACCGTACTCTCCAGCCCAATAAATCCCTGGGATGATCAGAAGTATGAAGCCGATCCAGACCCTGAGTCCAAGTTCGACCGAAGCATAGATGACTTTGCCAACCTTACCCTTGACCCGTGCAAAACACGCCCGGATGCTGGTCTCCTTGTCAAGATAAGCATCGGACACGCCGAAGGTGGTGGCGGCTGTCGCGATGGAATTCAGGATCAGGGAGGCAAGAAGAATGAGCATGGCGATGATGAATGTCAGCCATGCGACCTTGCCAGGAGTTCTTCCGGCGCTCGTGGCGCCCGCCCCGAGTAAGCAAAGCTGCAGCACGAGCAGGCACACTTGCGGCAGTGCGCTGATGCCGGCAAACAGGATGAAGTTCTGGCGATACGTTTGAAAGGTCAGATCTAGCAATTGCCCGGTTGTGAGCGGACGAAGAGAAGCAGACATGTTCATCTCCGGAATTTCCGCGAAATGGTAGCACCTGCAACGGATTAAGAGAAGCAGGAATATTGCGTGTGGAGAGGCGCGCGCATCCGCGCCGGCACGGAAGATCAGCTTTGTTTGCCGACGTAACAGGGAGCGCTTAGCGTAAAAATACGCTCATTGCCACGGACCAGCAGTGTCCATTCCAGAAGCCGGCCGCGCTGGTTGTGCAGGAAGTATTCATACCACCTGTCTTCCACAAGCTCCGGTATGACCACGATGATGGTACGGTCAGGGTGCTGTTTGGAAAGGTCGAGAACAAACTGGACGATGGGGATGATGATAAATCGGTACGGCGAAGGCAGGACGTTGAGCTTTGGCGCCGCCCTGCCCGCCGAGAGGAACGGTTGCTCAACGTAGCGCGTCCAGTTTGCTTGCAGCAGCTCGGAGTGCTCGCCGGGTTCGACGTGCAGGGCGATCACCTCCGGGGAAAGGCGGGCGGCAAACTCGATGGCACGGCGGGTCATGGTGCTCCAGCGGTCCATGGGAACGACGGCGATGGGAGGCTGGCTGAGCCGGGCCGCGTCAACCGGATCCTGGCATGTGGTGAGCAGCTTCAAGGTGTGATAGTGGCGGCGAACCATAACGAAGAAAAAGATCGTCAAGGGAATAAAAAGTACGGTAATCCATGCGCCCTGGACGAACTTTGCAACTAGCACCACAACCACGGTGATGCCGGTGACCAGTGCGCCGAGTCCATTGACCAGCGCGCTCTTTATCCAATGCGGGCCGCGAACTTTCCGCCAATGCACGACCATGCCGGATTGCGAAAGGGTGAAGGCCAGGAAGGCGCCGACCGCATAGAGCGGGATCAACCGGTCGGTGACGCCGCCAAAGATGATAAGCAGGGCGCCCGAGAGTGCGGCCAGGACAACGATGCCGTAGCTATAGACGAGCCGCCGTCCGCGATATCCGAAGGCGTGAGGGAGGTAGTTATTTTGCGAAATGGCGCGGCAGAGGCGGGGAAAATCGGCGAACGCCGTGTTGGCGGAGAGCGAGAGAACCAGGAGAATCGAGGCAATGGTCAGGTAGTAGAACACACCCTTGCCGAACACGGCGGCAATGAGCATGGAGAGCAGGCTCTGGTAGCCGGGCTGGCCGGGATCGGTTGCAGCGATGCCGTAAACCTTTACCAGGTAGGAAATTCCCGCCAGCAGCACTGCCAGGAGAAAGATGATTACCGTGAGGGTGCGCTGAGCGTTCTTTACCGAGGGCTCGCGGAACGCCTTGACGCCGTTGCTTACGGCCTCTACGCCGGTCAGTGCCGTGCAACCGCTGGCGAACACCTTGAGCAGCAGCCAGAAGCTGACCGCTTCCGTCATGGCTGGCGGAGGCGGGAGCGGAGCTGCAGGGATTGGATGGCCGTGGCTGAGGAGAACACGGATGACGCCGACTAGGATGGTTATGAGAAGCGTGCCGACAAACAGATACGTGGGCAAGGCGAAGGCCAGGCCGGCATCGCGTACGCCGCGAAGATTGAGGATCGTGATAAGGATCAGAATGCCGAGGCAAATGGGAACCGTGTGCGGCAGCAGGGACGGAACGGCGGAAACCAAGGCGCCCACTCCCGCTGAAATGCCCACGGCGGCGGTAAGGATGTAATCGGCAAGCAGGGCGGAGGCGGCAAGCAGGCTGGCGGGGGTGCCAAGGTTGAAACGCGCCACCGTATAGGATCCACCGCCGGACGGATAGGCGGCGATGGTCTGGCGATAGGAAAAGTAGACGATCACCAGCAGGGTGATGATGGCGGCGCTGATGGGAACAATGTAGCGCACGCCGAGCAGGCCAACCGGAATCAGCAGGCTGAGGGCGGCTTCCGGGCCGTAAGCCGCCGAACTGAGGGCGTCGAGGCCGAAGATGGGGATGCCCTGCGCCGGACCGATCTGTTCGGCGCGTTCATCACTGGTCTTGATCGGCTTACCGACAACGAGGTCAAGAATGTCCATGAGCGACAGGGTCCATCGTGAGTCCACGCGAGGAAGTATTGAGATCCAGGCATGGAGGGTAGCGCAGTCCCGAGGACAGGCATTCGATCAGAGGCCGCGCTTGCCGGGGCCAGAACCGTCTAAAACGACTCACGATAACATCACAGCCACTTTGAAATCAAAAACAGACCGCCTGGCTCACAGACGTCGTGGACCTCCGTGAACTTCCGCCCGCAACCGGAGCAGACCAGCTTCCCATTGCCGCGCTTGCTCCAAACCCACAACTTCAGCGTCTTGCCCGGCTCTTCGATTTCGTGACGGTAGGCGCGCTAGCCCAGCCACCCAAGAACTCTGCTGCACTCGTTGTCCCGCATCCCGCCAAGTGCAGCCAGAGTTTCAGAAAATCAAAATGCCTGTTTCATCAGTGACCGCTACAGATTCCTGTGCAAAACGGTTTAAACAACCCAGAGAGAAGGGTCGCTGGTGGACACGGAGAGAATCCCTTGCCTTACAAGTCTATGGATTTGCCTCAGCGACCTTACCAGGCCACAGCCGATCACGGGCAGTTCCGGACGCATACTGCGTACCAAGGAAATCCCAAAAGGAGCCGCGACGGCGGGGATCAATTCGATTACGTCGGGAGTGAAATCCTCAAGAGCCCGGATGCTGCTCGCCAAAGCAGTCGAATCCAGGGCAAAGGTTCTTTGGATCGCCAGCATGCCGTTGGCACGGGCGGCGCGGAGTGCATCCTTGTGAGTTGAGATTACTCCGACCATTCCAGCCGCCGCGAGAAATTCAATCGCCGAATTATCTCTGGCAAACCCGGTGAAAAAATCCAGATTGGCGACCGGCAGTTTGTGCGCCTTAAGTACCTGACTGGCGAGCGTGGGCACGGTCAGCGGCGCGCCATATAACAGGAATATGAGTTTGGATGGAGACTCACAAGCTGCTGGCAGATTTTCCAGTGCACGAACTGAAGGGATCACGCGCGACTCTTCCAACAGACTTCGAAACTGTTCACGTAGGGCTTGACGATCACGAAGGGCCCGGGCGGGAACAGCTCCTCGTTTGGCTGGGGTAAGGTGCATCAGACACCTCGTCTTCCGGCCTGCCTTCAGCGGCAAGCAACGCGACGCATAGCGACTGTACTCGGAAATAGCATCCCATACAACTGGGGTGGCTCGAAAGAAGCCACGGTAACGTATACGAGTAGTTCACCTTTTTGGAAACCGATCCGGGGCTCAAATTGACCTTGACAATTTTTTTGCGAGCGTGTTATAGCTGTTACGCGCGGTAAGAGATTTCTTAAAGCCGCCCCTTGCTGTAGCAGATGCCGAAGTGTCATCTGCTACAGCAAGGGGCGGCTTTTCGTTTGCCTTGATTTGTCTTGGGCATGGCCTAAGCAAGTTAAGGAATTGCACCGTGGGACTACAAAGTCCGGCGGATATAACCTTTGTGTCTTCAAACAGAGGCACAAAACGCTACAAGCAGAAGGGTATTCCCATATGGCCGTACTACAAACTGAAACGTTCGCTTCCATGATCGACGCTTCGATCGGTGGCACACCAGCGGCTACCGAAGCAGAAACGTTGAACTTCTTTAAAAGCATACATCTCGACAAGCACAAATTTGCCGCGGTAATGGTTGAGCCAAGTTACGTAAAGTGGGCCGCTGATTATCTGCATTCCCGGGGGCAGAAGCTGGTGACCGTCATTTCCTACCCACTGGGCGCCATGACCACAGTGGCCAAGGTATTCCAGGCTGAACAGGCCATTGCAGACGGCGCCGACGAAATCGACATCGCGATGGATCTGTCGGCATTCCGCTCGGGAGATTACCAACAGGTGCTGGACGATCTGCGCACGGTCCGGCGCACGGCGGGCGATCGCGTCGTGAAGGCAATTCCCTACACGGCCCTGCTGACCGATGAAGAAACAATCAAGGCTGCGGGCCTGATTCTGGATGCGGGAATCTACTTCCTGAAAACCAATCCCGGATATGGCAACGTGACCACTCCACACCACATTGCAATCATCAAGAAACATTTCAAGGATGACCTGAAGGTGATGGCTTCCGGTGGCGTGAAGACCTACGAAGATGCGATGGCAATGATTGACCAGGGCGCCGATCGCGTCGCAACCAGTTCCGTGGTTGCGATCCTGGACGGGAGTGCCAAGCGATGACTACCACAACCACCGACAACCTGAAAAAAGTAATCGACAACACCAATCTGACCATGGGAGCGAAGCGCGCAGAGGTGGAAGAATTTGTCACCGCCTCGGTGAAGAGCGGGTTCGTTTCCGTATGCGTGTTTCCCAACATGGTTCCGACTGCCAGACGGATTACCGCGGGCAGCAAGACGAAGGTGGCCGCCGTAGTGAGCTTTCCGCTGGGGGCCGACACGGCGGACGTGAAGCGGTACGAAGCCCTGAACTGCATCGACCTAGGCGCGGACGAGATCGACATGGTGATCAACGTCGCCGAGGCCCGCATGGGGCGTTTCGACGCAATTACCGCTGAAGTGAAGACGGTCAAGGATGCGATCGGCAGCGGTCACATTCTGAAGACCATCATCGAAGTTCCCCTGTTGACCGAAGACCAGGTAATCGGGGCGGCGCTAGCCGCGGAAAAGGGCGGGGCCGACATTGTCAAAACCTCCACCGGGTTCAAGGGACTCAAACTGCGGGCGACCACGCCGGAGGATGTCAAGCTGCTGCGATCTATTTTGAAGCCGCAGACGGGCATCAAGGCTTCCGGGGGAGTTTCCACGCTGGAAAAGAGTCTGGCAGTGTTGCAGGCGGGCGCCACGCGTATCGGCACCAGCAGCGGCAATGCAATTCTGGACGCAGCCAAGTAGCTGCGAGGGAGGCTTAGAACGGCTATGGCCGACAAAGACCGTAAAGTGATTGCTGTTACCGGTGCGGGACAAGGCATTGGGCGGGCTATCTGTTTACATTTCGCGGCTCGGGATTTTGACGTCGCGGTGGTGGAAAAAAACAAGGAAACGGGGCAGGAAACGGCAGAACTCGCAAAGCTGCAGGGAAGCAATGCGCGCGCCTTCTCCTGTGATGTGACCGACCGGGATTCTGTCCGCAAGGCATTCCGTGAAGTCGATGAGGCATTCGGAAGACTCGACGTACTGGTCAACAACGCGGGAGTCTTCATTCGGGCAACCCTGGAACATTCGACCGATGAAGAGATTGATCTCCTGCTTGGAGTCAATTTGAAGGGGCTGCTGGATTGCACGCGGGCCGCCGTTCCGATCATGAAGCGCCGCAGGGGCGGAAGCATCGTCAATGCGTGCTCCATCCTGGGTGCGTTCCCCGATGTTGGTCTGGGGGTGTACGGTGCGACCAAGAGTGCGGTCGGCCTGCTCACCCGTGTGATGGCTGGCGAATTCGCTCCTTACGGTATTCGTGTCAACGCCTACCAGCCGGCGGTGACGGATACTCCGATGGTGCACCACATTATCGTCGAACGGCCTGGACCGAAGCTGGCCCAGATACCGCTGCGGCGATTCGGTGAACCATCGCAGATTGCCAAGCTGGTTTGGTTCCTGTCATCGGAGGAAGCGGACTACATCACCGGACAGATCGTTCCCTGTGATGGCGGCATTTGGGCGGTACAGCGGCCGATGAAGGCCTATGACGAAGCCGGCGTGAAATATGATCCCGACCTCGTTTCCGTGTAGCTGGTTTGTTCACGGGAGGCCGGCGTTTGTCCGGTTCGCGCAGACTCCCTAGCGGGCGGAGGCGAAGTCTGCGCTGTTTCAGGTAGTGAAAGAGCAACGGTTCTTAATTCTGGAGGCGGTCATGGAAAAAACTTACGTAATCGGAATCGATAGCGGGACCTCGGTTGTGAAGGCCTGCGTGTTTGACCTGAACGGCAATGAGATTGCCGTTATCAATCGCAAGACGCCCGTGCAGGAATTGCACCCTGGCTGGTCCGAGTTCGACATGGACATCGACTGGCGGGAAACCGCATTGGCCATCAAGGAAGCGCTCGCCGCGGCGAAGATAACCGCCGAGCAGGTCAAGGTAGTTGGAATCGGCGGCAAGGGAGTTGGATGCTGCTTTGTTGACAAGGCCTGCAAGCCCCTGCGCCTTGGGATTCTGTGGAACGATGCGCGCACCGTGCCTCTAATGGAGAAATGGATCGCGGACGGAACCATGGATTCGATCTTCGAGATCAGCGGCAACTGGCTGATGCCCGGAGACCTTGGACTGCTGCTTCCCTGGCTGGCCAAGTATGAAACCGAGATGCTGGATCGCACCGATACCATCCTGCTTCCAACCACATGGCTCGCCTACAATCTGACCGGCGAACTGCATGCCAACGCGACCGATGTTTACAGCCAGTTGGATGCCCGGAAAACTGAATACTCGGACGAGATTCTGAAGCTGGAAGGAATCACGAAATATCGCCGCGTCCTGCCGGAACTCTGCAACCCGTGGGACCAGGTGGGCAGCGTCACGGCGAAGGCCGCCGAGCAGACCGGATTGCTGAAAGGAACGCCGGTGGTTCGCCTGGGATGGGACGTGGTGGCTTGCACGGCGGGAGTTGGCGCCATTCATGACGGACAGGCAAACATCATTCTGGGCACGTCTGGCGTGATTGAGGTTGTACTGCCGAAAGCGAGCTTCCAGCCGAAGCGGCTGGGGTTGCAGTCGATCCACTCTGTGCCGGATAAGTGGCTGCAACTGATTGCGCCCATGACGGCCACGCCGCACGTGGACTGGTTTGTGGACACCATGGGACAGGCCGACAAGGTTCGCGCCAAGGCAGAAGGCCGCGGCCTGTTCGATCTGTTTGACGAAGAAGTCGCCAAGGTGCCAGCCGGTTCCGGCGGCGTGATCTTCCATCCGTATATGAGTCCGACCGGCGAGCGGGCGCCGTTTACCAAGACGACAGCCAAAGCTTCCTTCTTCGGACTTGGCTTCCACAGCGACCGCTATGTGTTGTTGCGGGCCATTTACGAAGGGGTTGCGTTCTCCAACAAACACTGCCTGGACGTGTATCCGGTGAAGATTCACGATGTGCGGCTCTCCGGCGGCGGCGCCAAGAGTCCGGTGTGGTGCCAGATCTTCGCTGACATTCTGAACTCGACCATTCGCATTCCGTCCGGATCCGAGTTGGGCTGCAAGGGATCGGCGTGGAATGCGGCATTTGCCATCGGGCTGTTCAAGACGCGGGAAGATGCGGTGGATTCGTTCTGCCGAGTGGAGCGGGTGTACGAGCCCAATCCGGTGACGGTGGCGCAGTACGCGGAAGTGTATGAAATCTACAAGGGTCTGGTGCCGCATTACTACGATGCCTGGGATGCACGGAGCAAGTTCCTGGCCGGAGTCGAAGCGGCGGCCGCCAAGGCGAAAGCCGAGGAACCGGAGCCAGCCCATACCCGGTAATTGAGGTCGAAGGAAACATACCATTACCCGGCGCTGGACTACGCGGATGAGCGCGGTCCGGCGCCGGAGATCCTTGATTCAGCGACGAGAGCCCACAGTATTGCGATGCGGCTCGAGACGAGTAGGCGTTCCAAGAGTGAGGGTGAGCAAGGGGGACGGCGAGTCCGCGGCGCAGTGCTTCAAAACGATGCGACGGATTCGACGGTTGTGTTGGGAAAGTAGTGGGCCAGGATGGCGCGAAAGTCATTGCCGTCCAGCGCCATGCCAGCCGCCCCACGCTGGCACAAACCGACACCGTGGCCACGGCCCACTCCGTTCAGTACAACAGCGCCCGCTGCTTCCGACCTTGTAAACGTATTGCTTGGCAGAGAATTCCATCCCAATCTGCGGCCGGCTTTGATGCGTTCTTACTCGCTGTCTGGGACCAGTGCGGCGGCATCTTTCCCGCTAACCTGCGATGACCATTTTTCCGGGCACGCGCCGGCAATACTCGCACGCGACGGAAAAGTAAGGATAATCAACATCGGACCACCGACTTGGGCCAGGGAATGAGTGCGGCCAGCCGCAACTGGCGGAGTACATGGCGGCAAACGGGCTTGCCCTTCCAGGCGAGAACCAGGCCCCTAGTTGCACGGACGGCGAGCGCGGCACGGCTTGCGGCAGGAGGTGGTTCACGAAGAAACTGGCAGTGCGTTGTGTCGCAGAAGTCAGCGAACGGGTGGCGAGGACCACCGCTCACAAGAAAGGAACGTGAAACCACTGCCTGCGCTTTCATGGCCTCAAGCGGGGCGTCAGGAGATAACTCGGCCGCAAGAACAGAGGCCACGGCCGTCTCAAGTTCCATTTCCACTACTGCGATCAGCTCCCTTTGCCAGCGGTGATGGTGAGATTGCCTCGATAGCGCCGACGAAGTTTTCCGGGGACAACGAGAACGAACTCGGATTCGCCGCCCGCACGCGCGCCAAAGGTGAACCGCTCGCCCACGATCCGCGAACTGGGCGCATCGACAATGACCTTTCTGCCGATCAGGCGGATGGCAATTTTCTGGCACGCACCAGCGCCGGCAACGAACTGATGCTGCCCTGAATCCACCAGCATGGGGAACGCGGGCGAAACTTCAACCACAAACTGGCTGGTGTGGAACAGACCCAGGACTGCAATGCTCACTCGCTCGGTTGCCGACGCGGTGGCGCTTGCCGCCACCAGCAGCAGGAACGATTGACGCGCATCCATCTCACGCTATGGCTCCAAGGTGCGCAACATGCGGCCGGCCAGCGCCGAAGCCTGTGCTCCCGGGACGCCGTGCTGACGCACAAGCAACAGGTAGCGGGGAAAATCGGCTGGCCACGCGACTAACACAAAGCCATCTCCAGGAGCGTGTTCCGCATGCGTGCACGGCGCGGTGCCGGTTTTAGCGAGAAAGCTTTGATGCAGCCCTTGGCGTGCGAGACCAGCGGCGGTCCCCACTCTCGCTGACTCCGCCATACCGTCCACGATGTCCCGGATCGCCGGCTGCGATCTGCGTCCCAACAGCATCGCATAGGCGCGTACGAGGCTCTCCGGCGATTCACGCCATATGCCGAACCTGCCGGCCATTGCTTCGGGAGAGGCATCGGCTCCAGGGCCGTTGAGACCGAAGCGCCGAGCGACCGAGCGTGACTTGCGATTCCCCGGTATTCGCCGCAAGTGCGGTGAAGTACGAGTTGCAAGAGAAGGCGACGGCCCGCGACGATGCCGAGCGTTCCGTGTCCCTTCGGGAGCCAGCACGAATTGCCGCCCGTGCAGACGTGCTCTGGAAAACGGAAATTGTGAGTCTCGGCATAGGCCAAAGCAGTGAATGGCTTCACCAGCGATCCGATAGGAATGGGCTGCGCCGCTTTCACGCCATTTCGCCGCGATGAAGCGGTCGTCACGCTCGTCATAAAACAGATAGGAAATATTGGGCGACGAGAAATCCCGCGCCAGTGTCTGCGATGCGGTACGCGAAAACAGAGCGGAGGCATCGGGCGAGGTGGAGCCAGGAGACTCGGGGCTGGCGCGGGCCAGTGCCGGCCGAGATCAGTGGTAGCCAGGCATCCGGCCAGAATGCCAAGCGCAGCGATGTGTCGAAGCGTCTTCATCGCGCCCATTCGTAGCGCACCGTCTGCGATTCCACGCGGCCTGTGCGTTTGGCGACGATGGATTGTGACTTCACGCCAGCCAGCGTCTGGCTGAGGCTGGTGACATTTTGTGAGAAGAACTGCGGCTCGCGAGATTCGTTCGCTGGCAGCGTCGGTGCGGGTTGGTTGGTCTATGAGCGAAGTGAGCCGGTAAGAAGTTCTGTCGCTCGCGAGTATGATCGAAGCCGGCGTAGTAGATAGCAGATTCGGCAGATACCGGTTGTGAGATTCGCGCCAGCACGGCTTGCTAGCGTTGCCGGGTCATTGCTCACGAACAGACACTTTCCTCTACCGCGAGCGCGACCTTGAGCAAGTCCGTCCAACTCGGAGTAGCTCTGTGCGCCGGTTCCTGCTTTCTTCCACTCGACCCCGAGACGGGAGGCCGTCAGTCCAGGCGATAAAAGTGCCTGGATGGCCTGCTGCGCCACGGTTCCTCCCAGTCGGCAAGCGCCGCGGAACACGATCGTCGAATGAAGGCGGACAAAGACGCCATCGCCGTCCGCCTCAGAGCCGTGCAGCTGAAGAGCGGCGCGGACTTTTGCCTTTTTGAGCATATCCTTCAATGCGCCGTCGCCGTTGGCTTCCTCGCCATTGCTGGATGGAGGGGTGTCGATGCGCACATCGAGGTTTGATTCGTTCGCCTGCCGGCTGCACTCCCGAAGGCACGGTTCGGCGCGATTTTGGAAACCGGTGTGGGGCCAAGCCGCGGGGTCAGCACTTTCTGCTCCAGCAACGCCAGCGAATCTTCCACGGTTGGAGCGGCAAAGGCACGATAGAAACCGGTCTCCGGCGGAACCAGGCGCATGAGTTCGGTCACTTGCGGGCCTGCATCGGCGGCGTCCGCGGCGCCTCCGGAACGTCTCTTGAGCAGCAGGCGCGCTCTTCGCGGTAGGTGTCGACGAGCGGAACAGGTCGCTCACGGAAGACTCATACTGGCGCAACTCGGTGATGTTTTGCTGTACCCAGTAGGTGCGGAATTGTGGGGTTTTCGTCGACCTCGGCAAGATGAACCACAAGACGCAACTCACCAGGTTCCTTGGCAGGCTTGATGGCATCGACAAACCAGCCTTGCTGGCTCAGCGCGGCAGTCTTTTGATTGGCGAGCAGAGAGAGAGCCGCGGCGACAAGGTCTTCCCTGGTTCCGAGAATCAGGTAATGGTCATCCATGGCGAAAGCAACGACGCGCCCGGATTGCGGGTCGGTGCGCACGTAAAACTGCTTTCCCTCGATTTCGCGGGTCTCGAATTGCGCCCGCTGCTGCCAGATTCCGGACTTCATCGCGCGTGCCGATGGCAGGTGCGTGACGTAGAGAAACTCCAGCTTGCCGATGTCATAGACGCCGAGTGCGCTTTGCTCCCCGGCAACATCGCCGAGGAAAGACATGTCTGGAGGCAGCCCGCGGCAGAGGCGAATTCATCCTGCGCCTGCTTGAGCCGGAGAAAAAGGCGGGACCGGCTGAAGACTTCGTGATTATCGCCACTGAGCCAAAGCTGTTTTTCGGACGAAGAGTTCCATTCGCGGAGCACGGCGCCGAAATCGCGAGCTTCGAGAAAGAGCAGAGCATTCTGCGGCATCAGGCGCGCCAGCGAGGCCGCCGGCGATTGGCGGCACGTCCTGATAGGTTGCCCAACCCGCAACCCCAGAAGAACGAGGATGAAAAAAGCTGCGATTCGCTTCATTGTGCGCCTCCCCCTTTCGCGCCGCGACCAGCATTCGGAGACGGCGGAGCCTTCTGCACCGCCACCAGTCGCGGGCGCACCAGATGGTCCTGATCGATTTCCTTGTGAATGACCGGCATGCGCTGTGCATTGTTTGCATTTCTAGCGGATTGCAGCGCGGACGCTATTTATGTTCTTCGTGACTTCGGCTCGCGCATTGCCCGACAGGTTCCCATTGAGAGCCATGCGGTAGTAACTAAGCGAGGTTTCCAGTGCTCCGAGATTTGCGTTGGACTTGGCCACGGCAATGGCAAGAGCCGCGCGTTCGCCTGGCGGTATTTCGTTTTGCACGTCGCTTGGCCGGCAGGCTCCCGGCGCGGCATCCGGTGCGCCGGCGGCTGCGTCTTCCGGCTCGAACGTCGGCAGGGTAAGAACGCGGAACTCGACTGGACAATCCCGCCAGGTAACCCCTCGCAAGAGAGGCGCGATGGCGGCCAGGGCGAGCCGATCCTGTTTCAGGGCGGCAAGGGCGTAAAACAAAGGTACCCGGAGCGGCGTCTCTATCCGGGGCGTCGGCCAGCGTACTTCCCAACAGCCGGGCCGATGTCGCCTTGTCAGCCGAGTTTTTTGCCGCACTCAGTCGCGCGGCGTAGAAGTATGGCTTATCGGCGGAGCCGGTGCCATGGGCCACAAAGTCGAGTTCCGCGCTGCCCAGTGCCGGGCCAGTTCCGCTGAGAATTGCCGCAGCGGCAAGACGGTCGGCGTAAGCCGACTGCGAATCGGTCGCGACAGAAGTTGCAAGCGCCCGCGCGCCCGCCGCGTCCTGACCTGCGGCGATTTCTTCCTGCGCCAGACGGAGCCGCGCGCCCTGGTCCCAGGGTTTGGCCTTCACCAGCCGGCTGAGAAACTCAACAGCCTCGGCGTGACGTCCGTTGTGCGAGAGCAGGGAGGCGGCTGGATCGAGATTTTCAAACGGCTGACCGACAGCGAGCACCAGACGGCGCAGGACGTCCATGGCTCCGGCGGTGTCTCCGTCTTGCAGACGAATCTCCGCCAGGCCAAGCATGTTGGCCGCGTTCAGTTGATGCGCCGCGATCTCCTGAACAAACAAATACTCCAGGAGTTTACGTGCCCCCGGACGCTGGCCGGCGGTCTGCAGCGCGGTCGCAACCTGGCGCAGACTTTCCGGGTTCGGCGCTTTCTCAGGATTGGCGCGATACTGCGCCAGAATCGAATCGAACTGGCCGCTGGCCAGAGCAATGCGGAAGCGAATCTCAAGCTCGGCCGTGGTGGGATCCTGCTGCGGTTTCAGCACCGAGGCGGCGTGGTCGAATTCCTGCAGTTCGACAAGATGCATGGCATAACGCGCCTGCCACGAGCGGATGATGTCTTCGGCGCCCTGCCGGGAGAGGTCTTCGGTGGACCGCAGCCGGTCCTGCAGGCGCGCAATGATCTGCTCGTAAATCGGGTTCCTCATCTTTGCCGGAATCCAATCGGCTTCGACCAACAGTTCCAGTACCGCACTCGGATCGGGTGCAATCCCTGCCAGCTCGATGAGAAAAGTGACGCCGGTCTGGGGATCGCCAATCGCGATGTAAGCCGAACGCAGCAGCCCATCCACCTGATAAGCGCCATTCTGGCGGACATAATCCCGCAAGACCGCATCGGACTGCGGGCGCAACTCGGCGGCCACATGGCGATTGCCGATGTGATTCATGACATAGCCGAAGGTGGGCCAGAAGGCTGGCGGCACCACGCGCTGATGAACCTGCGCGTCCAGCAACTCCAGCGCCTTTTTCCACTCCTCCACGGCTTCGGTACGTTTCTGCTGACGCCAGTAGAGTACGGCAATGCGATCGTGAATGTCTGCCCGGCCCGGGGCGAGTTCAAGGGTACGATTGTAGTCATCTGCGGCGCGATCGATTTTTCCAGATCCGCGTAATACTCGGCTACCGCGATGTAGCCGGAGGCCGAGGCTGGGGACTGTTCGAGTTGCGCGGGCAGAAAGTCCTCGGGATCGCCAGAGCGCGAGTCTCCGAGCCACTCGCCATAGCGCGAACCATAGTAGAACCAGGTGTTGCCGGCCAGTTGCCGCTCCCGGTTTACAGGCTTGCCAAGGCGTTCACCAATGGTGCCGTCGCCCAGCGCATTGAGGAATGCCTGGTTCACAGCCGTGCTGTGGTCAGAAAAATACAGACCGGTGAGAGCCGAATATGCCTTGGTCCACACCGGATCGAGCGCGTGTCCGCGCGCGGCCACAGCGTCTTGCGCCAGCGCGGGTGAACCGTGGGCCAGAACGAACTGGCAGGCTACATCGCCGACTCCGTCCCTGGAGCTGCCAGCCAGCTGCACCAGTTCCCGCGGGGCGCGTTGCAGAAGAAGCTCGAAGTAGCGACGGCGCAGCTGCTCGTCGCCCTGCAACCCAATCCCCTTCAGCACGCTGAATTCGGCATCGTACAAGGCTCCGGCGTGGTATGCGTCGGCAGCTTCTACGAGCACGCCATTACGTCCCTGCTGAGGCGTCAGCTCTTGCGCGTATGCCTCCAGGGCGGCGCCCAGTTCTTCAAAACGCATTCTTCGGGTTTGCAAATCGGCCAGTTGCGGTTTGTACTTTTCGCTTCCGGCGGAGCGGCTGAGGAGCAACTGCTTGAGCCAACGCGCTTCCAAATCGGGTAATCCGGCAGCAGTCGCCGCGGGAACGAAACTCGCCGCCAGTTCGTCGTTGCCGGCCTTTGTGGCCTGCGAGTCCAGCCAGGATGAGAACTGCACTTTTTCTTCCGGGGTGAAGTACTGGCCGGCGGCAGTGCCCATGGCCTGCATCGCAGACCCCATGCCAGTGCGAGCGTAGTCGCGCCGCGCTGCCAGCGCGCGGTTGCGCCACTGCTGGTCGGTGATGGAGACGATGCCGTTCTTCTCGACTTGATTCACCGCGACGGAGACTTCTGCACCCAACGAGGTCGCATCCGTGAGCGCAAGCTGCAACCGCGAGTAGGCTGCATCCTGCTGACGGAGGCGCGTCATGATCTCCACATAACGCTGGGCGCCTGCGTGGTTTTCTGGCACGGCGAGCAGGTCCCGTCCCGCCGCATCAACGCCCTTCTGAGCGAAATTGCGCGCGGGCTGCAGCATGCCCCAACCCTCCAGCCGGGTAGCGGCGGCGAAGAAGTTGGCTGGCTTGGGGGGACGATTCTCGATCAGCGCCGTGCTCAACGCGGTGACCGCGTCCGCCGTCTTGCCCTGTCGCGCCCGGATCTCCGCAACCTTTTCCATCCAGTGCGTGTCGTGGTAGTTCAGTTCGTAGAGCTTTTGGTATTCGGCGGCGGATTCGTCGAAGCGCATGAGGCGTTCGAGCAACTCCGCCCTCGCGGTGCGCAGATCGACGCGGTCGGGACGGATACTGGTGGCAGTGGCATAGGTATCGACAGCCGCGGCATAGTCTCCCACCTGGGTCTGTATTTTCGCCAGCACCATGGGCCAGCGATAGTCGTGGGGCGACTGCTGGATGGTTTTGCCGTAGTACCCGGACAGTTGTTGCTGGCGGCCATTGCGCTGGGCATAGAGTGCCGCTTCGGAAATCAAGGCATCGTCTTCCGGATAGCGGTTGATGACCTCGATGTACTGGTCAACGGCTCCGGCATAGTCCTTCATGCGCGTCAATGCCGGGATCAATCCACGGCGCAAGGCCGCAATCTGGCGGGTACGGACCTCCGGGGAAAGCTTCGATTTTCCGAATTCCTCGATTTTCTCGAGACTGAACCTCTTGAGCCCTTCGTCGTCTGCTGCGCGAGCGTAGGTATCGGCCATCGCCGCCAGATACTCCTCGTTGTAGGGCGCGCCGGATAGAAGCTGAGTAAGCAACCGGCGCGATGGTTCGTACTGTCCAGACTCGGAAGACTTGCGCGCGGCTTCAAAGCGGAATTGTGCGCTCAATCCGGGATAGGAATCGTTGGCCGCCTGGAGGAGGACATCGATGGCACGTTGCCGCTGCCGATTCTGCCAGTAGAAATCAGCCGTCGAGCGCACCACCCCGAGGATCTTCGGGTCCTCGCGATAGAGTGCTTCGACATTGCGTTGCGCCTGCTCGACGTCCTTCTTCGCTTCATAGAAATGAACCAGGGAATAACGCAGCTCAAGTTTGCGCACCGGGTCCGTGGTGATGGCAGCCTGCTTCTCAAGGGCTCGCTCCTGTACCGTCTCCAGGGACTTCTGGCGCGCCGTCTCCTCCAGCCACTCCAGGACTTCCAGCGAACTGGTGCGCTCGCCGATTGCGGCCAGAGTTTGCTCCACATCCTTGGGGCGGTTCTCTGTTTCCAGAACTGCAACGCGCAGTTTGATCGCATCGATACTGGGTGAGGCGCCTTCGGTCAAGGACGCGGTCGCGCGCTCGGCTTCGTCGCGCAGACTTTTCCGGCGTACGAGATCGAGGAGCCGATTATAGGAACGCGAGCCTTCGTGTTCCTGCAACGCCCCCTTTATGTATTCCGCGATGGCTTGCGGGAACTCGCGCTTGCCTTCGTAAATAGCGCCCGCCTCATAGGCGTAGAGCGACGGGTCGCCGAGCCGGGCGCGACCTTCATTGAGCAGTTTGAGCGCGGAATCAAAGTCATAGTAATCCCAATAGATGGTTGCCGCATCCAGATAGGCCTGCGGTTCGCCGGGGCGGATTTGCACCATGCGATTCCAGTACGGTGCGGCACGGTCGAACAACTCGCGGTCGGCAAGCACATCGCCGATGCGGGCCAGGGTGTCACGGTTGCCGGGATCGGCGCGGTAAAGGTTCTCCTCGATTTTGACGGCGAGTTCGGTGTTGCGCGGATCGTATGCGGCCAGCGAACGGTGAACGGCGGAGGCCCGGCGGCCCAGTTCAAAATCCGCGGGATACTGCTGCGCCAACGCGTACATCACGGGTGCGGCTTCTTCAAAATGCGAACGCCAGAACCTTGCCTCACCGACAAAACGGGCCGCGACCGGGTTGCTGCCGGCAAGGTCACTCCAACGCTCCTGCTGCATGGACGTCTCTGCCCGCTGGATGTCCGCGAGTTCGCTGTCGAGACGGCCGGTGCGTGACAGGAATTCGAAGTATTGATCCCTGAGGTCTTCTGCTTCCCACCAATGCTGGCGCAGCAGGCTCTCCCAATCCTGATTGCGCGCTGCCCGCGGCGACGGTAGGCGCGCAGCAGGTTGCGCACAAACAGCAGGTCATGGGGAAACCTGACATGGGCAAACTCATTGAGGCGGGTGTAGTACTGGGCACCGTTCACCACGTCGGAGAAGTAATTCTCAAGCTCGGTTCCGGAGAAGATCTTCACGACCTGCTCGCTGAGACGGGAGAAGTCGGCATTACGTTTCTGCCGGAGGTAGAAGCGGGCGAGTTTGTGATACCAGGAGCGGTCGGGAAACTTTGTAGGGCGCGCTCGTAGACCTGTTCCTGTTCTTGCCCGAGCCGGTTCTGTTCGAGAAACTGCGCCAGCCGCTCATAAAGTCCGGGATCGTCCGGGTTGCGGTCTACTTCCTTGCGCAGGACCGCGAGCGCCTGGGGAAGCTGGTTCATCGACGCCAGCCGGGAGAGATAGCGTTCCAGATAATCCGAGTACCACGCCTGACGCGCTCTTTGGCCCCTGGGCAGTGGTGGAGGCTTGCGTCGAAAAGGCCTGGCCGTGCTCCGGGTTGCTGCTCCCGGGCTCCTGCCCGCTCCGGCTGGACTCGCTTTGGGATTCGGCTTCATCGAGGGTCGATGGTTGGGTCACGGTATCGCCTGGTGACTCCGGCGGCTCGCTGGCTTTGATGCCGAGAGGAACGCCGCCGGAGCGCCGGGCGAGTTCGGCCAGCTCTTCGTCGTAGAGCGCGAATTCCTCCTGCGTCCGGTTTTCGCGGGCATAGGCATCGGCAAGAAGCAAGGCCACGCGCTCGCGATCGGGATGGTTGGAAAATGTCTTCAGGAATTGCTGGCCGTCGCGGATCACCGCCCCACTTTCGCCGTAAGCCGCATAAGTCTCAATGAGGCGCGCGCGCAGGCCGGCGCGCAACTGCGAGTTTGGGAAACGAGCGTCAAACTGGCGAATGAGTTGCGCGGCTTCGGCGCGATGGAAGTAAGGCACCGCCCGTTGTTCTTCTTCGGAATAGGCATAGGCGGGCGCGGTCGAGTTCATCACCAGAGAAAGAATGCCGTTGAGAAACCCCGGGCCGCGATCCATGGCGCCGATGTCGCGATACATGGAGAGCTCGCCGCTGCCTGCGCGCACGTCCTGCTCCGGTGCGTCCAGCAAAACGTTCACCAGGCCGGCAAGAGCGAGTTCCGCCGCGTCCGGCTGGTCATTGGTGCTGTAGAGCGCGTAATAGTAGCGCGCCGCTTCCGGATAATTTCTGATGCCCTCGTTGAGCTTTGCCAGGGTGTAGAGTTCCTGCGAATTCCACTTTGCATTGCGCTGTTGCTTGCGCAGGCGGTACTCGGTGAGGGCTTGCCCGGCGGCGTCAGCTCGGCCTTGCCGCTGATAGTAATAGAAGATGCGAGCCGAGGCGTTCAGGTCGTCAGGATTCCGCTCCACGGCGGCGTGCGCCTGATCGAGATACCTCCGCAGCGAACGCGTCTCGGTCATCAGCGCGAAGTAGCCATCCATCAATTCCTGTGGCCACAAGGGCAGGAAGTGAGTGTCGTAGATTGCCAACCCCTGCTCGATGGAGCCGCGCTTGTATTCCAGCAACGCCCGCTGCTTTACGGGAAGTACCTCATCGGCAGGCACCGCCGCGTGGTATTGCGCAATGAGCTTGTCGGCGTCGGCGAAAGACTTGTGATCGAGAAGGAACTGGAAGTACCGGCTGTACACAGCCTTCTGCCCTGGATAGCGGTCGAGCCAGGCGCGGTAGCCCTGGGCGGAGACATCGGCTGGGAGAGCGTTCGCGGCGATAACCTGGAAGATTCGCTCGAAGGCCAGCCAGGAGCGCTGCTGTTCCACGGGGATGAGCTTTTCCGCCAAGGGTGCGGGGGCACGGCCGATCAGGGTTAGCGCCGCAATCTCATCCATGGGACGAAGGCGCCGGTGGTAGAAATCCGCGAGAGACCATTCCGCCTGGGTGCGATCCGGCGCGGCTTCGGCGTACTTCTTCCAATCTGCCTCGGAGGCGGCAAAGTCCAGCGACGCCTCCTCGTTCAGAGCGCGAAGAGAATACAGTTCCGCACTCGGCTGGCGTTTAATCAGGTCACTCAGGAGCGGGGTAGCCTCGCGCGGAGGACGCAGCCCGAATACTTTGCTGACGGGCATCGGCATCCAGCGATAGAGCGCCGCTTCGATCGCGGAGCCGGACTCGGCGATTCTCCAGGGCGAGGTGGCGCGCGCGCCGAGTACGATGGCCGGAACCAGCAGAAGTCCCGCGCAATAGGGCCACAGAATGCGTCCGGCTTTGGCAAACGATGGGTCAGGGAAGTACTTCAATTTGCACCTCCTGGGTTCCAATGTTGTGGGCAACATCCTCGGCGATGACGGTCAAGCCATAGGTTCCCGCCGGAAGGTCGGATGGAATCTGCAACTCTCCGGTGCTGGCGCCCGCCTTCTGGTTCCAGCGCAAGGAGACCGGCGAAACTCCTTCCAGGCGCGCGGTGAGCGTGCGTGTGCTGGCGGTGGCGTTTACCTTGAGCGGAACTGTGCCGCCACGGTGATAGCGGCGATTGTCGAGCCGGATGCTGACCACGGGTGGCTTGCTGGCGATGACGAACGTCTTCGATTCGCGATAGGTGTGTCCGGCGTGATCGCGCAGCACGAGGCCCACGCTATAAGTTCCGTCCTGCATGTCGTCCGGCGCAAGGAAGCGGGTTTGCCAGACGTCCTCGGTTTCCAGGTAGCGCAGGCGTTTGGTTAATCCGAAGGGAAAAATCGCCACCACGGAATGGATCGACTCGTCGGTATGTACGCGCAATACCGGATCGCCGGGACGTATGACCCGCGGACGCAGGAGCGCGCGCGGCACGGCCAGAAAAGATGTGTACGGGGTGACGAATTTATACTTGCGCGAAAGCCGGATGATTTCCTCCACGGTCTTTGCGTCTTCGCCTTCGCGCTCGATTTTTTCCAGCAGGGCATCGACGCGGGCACGCGCCCAGAGCCGCGGCAACTGCGGGTGTTCGAACGATTGCGCCGGGAGTGGGGCGGAGGTCTTGATTTCAAACGGATTGCCGTCGCGCAGCCCATGCACGGACATCTCAACCGTCCCCGCAGGTTTACCATACTGGCCAACCCACGATGCGATTGAGCCGCCAAACGCGGTGTCCTGGAGCGGGTAGACCATCTGGACGGAGGCTTCCGGCGAGACCTTGAAACCGAGTTGCGCAACCGGATTGCGGCCGATTTTCGAGACGAAAGCGTTGAGCTTGAAATCAACCGGCTCGGTGGACAATACGTTCTCGATCGCACCCTCATTGCGCGCCAGGGTACGCAGCAGGGGAAGATTCGCGTCGTCTCCGACCGCAAACACATAGGTACGCGGCCGCCCGGACTCGGGCAGCTGTTTCCAGTGTTCGGTGTACCAGGTGGCAAGACTACCGGTTTGGATGAGTCCGCGGGTGGCGCCGCCATCGCTCAACAAAAGGATGTAGGCGTTGCCATGAACGTTGGCGAATTGCGCGAGTCCCGCGCCGAGTGCCTGCTGCAGGTCCGTTCCTCCGCGCAGTCGGCTGGCGCGAACAAATTCCAGGGCTTTCTGAACGTTGTCGCGGGTGGCGGGAACGATCCCAGGCTGGAAGGAAGCCACCTTGTTGTTGAAGAGCAAGAGATTGAAATGATCTTCCGGACCGAGCGAACGCAGGACCGTCTCCATTGCGGCGTAGCTGCGTTCCAGCTTCTCCCACTGCATGGAAAGCGAGTTGTCAAAGAGCACAACGAGGTTTTTGGGCGCTCCGCCGTTGCTCACCACCGTGGCGCCCGTCCCTATCAGGGCCTGTGCCTCGAAGAATCCCGGCTCGTCGTGGCTGCGCGCGGGAAGCTTCTCCGCGGCGTCCGGCTGGGCTGACTCAGGGTTGCGATAGGTGAGGATGTCGAGGGTGTCCGCCTGCTTTGAATCGAGTTGGTAGCTGAGGGCAAAGTCTTCTGCGAGGTTGACGTCGCGGCCTTCAAAGCTTGCCTTGATCGAGTGCCCATCCCTGGCCGTCACCTTCATCGGATAGGTTGAGCCAACGAACTGGAAATCCGATAACTGGTGCGCCGAGCGCAGTTCGAATTCGATGCTGAGGCGGCCGGCGGCCTGCGCCTGGTAGGCGTCGGGATGAATTGGAATTGCGAAGAACGACTTCATGTTCTCAAGCGGAATATTTTCGTGGTATTCGAATTCAAGGCGCTTGGTGCCGTAAGGCGGAATGGGAACAATGCGCGCGCTGAATGCGGCACTGCGCCGCGCCTCTTCCACGCCGCGCTCGCCCATCTGCAACAGGCCGGGATCAATCGCCTGCTGCTTGGCTTGGTTGTAGATCTGGTTGGCGCGTTTGCGTTCCAGGATCACGGCTGGGATGCGGGTTGGACCGTCCCAGACAGCGAAGTCGCTTACGGTGGCCCGGCTGGGTAGAGCGAAGATGTAATTCCCTTCCTCGATGACGCCGGTATGGTTGCCGAAGATCTGGCGAACGTAGACCCGCGCCACGCCATTATCGATGGTGACGCGAATCTCCATCTCGTCGAGCGAGAGAATCGAGGGATCGGGCTGGCTCTTATCGCGCGGAATCAGAACCCCCGCGTCCGCCAGCGCCACCCCAACCACGCAGAGTAACACCACTATGAGTTGCAGTAGCCGTTTCATCGTTCCAACCTTTGCTCCTGAATCCGCAACAACCCGTTGTCGGTTCCCACGTAGACAAAACCGTTAGCAGCAGCCAGCGCCGTGACGTTGAGCGAAGGCAACCCATCGGTCAGTGCAAACCATCTGCCCGATTTGCGATCCATCACGTAGAGCCCCTGCCCCATGGTGCCGGCCAGCAGCACGCGGTCGAGGGCAAGCATTGCGTTGGGATTAATTACGAGGCCGCCATTGGCGCCATTGCTTGCCTCGAACTTGCCGGACGAGTCCAGGCGGGCGATGCCTGCTCCATAGGTTCCGATCCACCAAGCGTTGCCGAGCGGAATCACGGCGGTGATCCAGTTGTGCTTCAACGCCGAGGTCGCCGTGGTGTAGCTGGCGCGGATCTGGTCGCCTTCCAGCAGGCTGGCCCCTCCAAGTGTGCCGGCCAGCACCTGGGTTCCGTTGGTCGCCACCGTGTAGACGTGGTTGTTCACCAAACCATGAAAGGCGTAGAGGCTGCGCATTCCAGCCGAGTCCATAAAGGTGAGCCCGGCCGGAGTTGCCACGACGATGCCATCGCGATACGGGGCAATGTCAGTCACATGATCTGCGATCAGCCCCTCGGCCTTGCCAATCACCTGCTTGCGATTTCCCTGAGCGTCGAAAAGAACCAGTCCGTTGGCAGTCGCCACCGCCGTTGCGCCGCGCAATACATTCGGACGAATTCGGTTGACACAGAAAACATGATCGTCCTCTACGTGGCGGGCATGCGGGCGCGAGCCCTCGACAATGTCGAGTCCACGGTCGAAGTATCCCACCCAGAGGCGTCCCGTAGCGTCCACGGCAAGAGCCGAAACGTTGCGATCCGTAAGCAATCCTCCGGAAGGTTGAAGGACTCGCTTCCAACCGCCCGTTGCCTGGCGCGCATAGACCGCGGACTCGGTGACGGCGTAGAGCCACTCTCCGGAGGTAAACAATTGCTCGACGCCGGCGAGCTCGCCCGGTGCGGAAAGCTCGCGGTGATCGCGCGTCTGGTGCTCGATGGGGATTTCAAGAACGCCATCGTCCATGGTTCCGGCGAGTACTGTTTTTTCCTGGATGAGCAGGGCGCGGACAAATGTTCCGGGGGCAAGAGTGCGCACGAGTTGACCGGACTCGAACTCGGCAATGCCCGCGGGACCTCCCACGTACGCGCGACTTCCGGCGACAGCGATGGCGTAGACGCGCGCGTCCGGCAATCCGTTGGCTTCGTCAAACCATTGGGCGCTGCCACCGTGCCAGTGGGCGACGCCGCGGTCCAGAGTGCCGATCCATAGATCGGATTCGCTGCCCGCCAATTCCGTGATGTGAAGCTGCTTCAGGGTTGGATGGAATGGCGTGAGCCGCTGGCCATCGTAAAGCAGCAACCCGCGCTTGGGGGTGCCAATGAGCAGGTGGCCGGAGGCGGTTGGGAGAATGGCGGTGACATGCCTCAAGTCGCGATCTTCGGGCAGTATCTGGCGGAAGCCTGAGCCGTTGAAGGCGAGAATCCCCGCGCCATCGGTGGCGATGACCAACTCAGGCTCGCGAGAATCGGCTAGCATTGCCGGCGCCACCCGCAGCAGCGGCGCGGGCGGAAGCTCACGGCCAACGCGAAAGTCGCGACCCGGCTGTCCCTGGCCGTCGAACTCGAACAATCCGGCGGGGCCTGCAACATAAAGGTGGCCGTTCAACTCCGCCGCCTGGGTGAAAGCTGCCGGAGCGCTGACCCACTCAAAGCCGCTATCGGTGGCCGGCAACAATGGATGCACGTTGAAATTCAGAATCGATTCCGCGCTCTCGGCCTGGCTCGCCAACCGGAACCCAACCTCAGCCCGCCAGAAAGTGATTCCGGCAACCGCGATGGCGGCCCCAAGCAGAACGACTGCCACAAACAACCACTGCTTCCGCGCGTTGATCTTGCCCGTCATTGAGTTGTGCTCTCCACTATAGCCGACGGAAAAACGATTTGCGGAAGACTTTTCTGGGCTCTGACGGCCTCCGCTACCAGGCCAGGTGGCAAGTCAACTGCCAAATCGGAGAGGAGCGATTGGCGTGGAGTTGAAGCGCTGGGCCAGGATGCCGCGTGTCCGGGCTGACACGGCGACGTGTGCGTCGGCACACAGGTTCGAGTCGCCAGGAAGAAACCAATGACCGCCAGAGCAGGAACCATTTACCAGATGGGTAATCGTTTGAAACCAAAAGATTACTCATTGACCAATGGTTGCGGGGAGTCGGCAACGATTGGTTGGATGGTCATGGGTGGGGTCGTGCTAGTAACCGACTTGTAAACAGGTGCAACGACGGGCGACATTCCGCCGCAGGAATGGACGGATGTGCCTCCCAGGATATCGCCGAGATGCGCGGCGCGAACCTGGAGCGCCCGGCCGAGGCATCCGGCCTTGACGACGCATACGCCCGAATCGATTGCATGGACGGCTTCCAGCTAAGAATTCGATTGCGCCTCGAGTTGATCCTGCACCTGGCGGCGAAATTCGAGCGGGTTGGCGACGTGGCTGAACGGCTCGTTGGTGCCGCCGGTGCCGCGCACGGAAATACTACCGAAACCCATCATCCTTCCTACCAAGGTCTGTTCAACGCCAACGCTCTCAACCTTGGAGAGGAAGAGTTCGACGGTGCGCTTGGTGAGGAATCCTACCTTGATGATGACTCGTTTATTGGTCACGGCCATCTCGGTGGCATTGCGGCGGACCGCGGCGATGGCGAGGATCACGTTGCCGGCCAGGAGCAGCAGCAATCCGGCGATGCCTGCAACCTGAGCTTCGCCGCGCTCAGGATGCTTGCCGACGATGCCCCAGGCGACCAGCGCGAGCCCGGCGGTGGAGAAGAGTGTGTCCACGAGGATGGAACGGAACAGCACGATCCAGTGCAAGTGGGTGGTGTAGAGAATGCGCTCGCCGGGGTTCAAGTTCTGCTGAACGTAGCCCACGCGGTGACCTCCCGATCCGTAGCACCCTGATAGTAACGCCGATAGAAGAAATCTGCTGCGACGAAGGGCGCGGACCGCCTGGGTGCGGCGGCCCGGAGTGAAGACTAGTCGTGAGAGGATGCGGCTGCTTGCCTCGGGTAGCCGAGGCGGAGATCGCTCTCAGGCGCGCATGGCGGCGAAGACCTCGCGGGCCGCGGCGATGGTGGCATCGATGTCCGCGGCGGTGTGGGCGGTGCTGAGGAAGGCGGCCTCGAACTGCGAGGGAGGAAGCCAGACGCCGGCGTCGAGCATGCCGCGATGGAAACGGCCGAAGAGTTCCGTGTTACAGGGTGCGGCGCTATCCCAGTCGAAGACCTTGTGATCGGTGAAGAACCAGGTGAACATGCTGCCAACCTGGTTGGCGGTGACGGCGATTCCGGCGTCATGCGCAGCGCTGGAGATGCCGGTGACCAGGTTGGATGCGAGGGCATCAAGGCTGGGATAGATGGTGCCGCGGCCGGCGCCCAGGGTCTTGAGCATGGCCAGTCCGGCGGCCATGGCGAGGGGATTTCCGCTGAGGGTTCCGGCCTGGTAGACGGGGCCAAGCGGCGAGATCTGGTTCATCAGCGCGGCCGGTCCGCCGTAGGCGCCGACGGGGAGTCCACCACCAATCACCTTGCCTAATGTGGTGAGGTCTGGCCTAATGGAATAGAGCTCCTGTGCACCACCATAGCTGACGCGGAAGCCCGTCATTACCTCGTCGAAGATCAATAGACTGTGCTCGCGCTCGGTTAAGGCGCGCACCGCCTGGAGGTAGCCGGGGTTGGGCGGAACACAACCCATGTTGCCCACGACCGGCTCGATGATGACACAGGCAATCTGACGCTTGAAGTTTTCGAAAGCCTGTTCCAGAGCGGCAACATTGTTGTAGGGAAGCGCGAGGGTGAACTTCACGAATTCTTCGGGAACGCCGGCCGAGCCTGGAATGCCGAAGGTGGCGACGCCGGAGCCGGCTTTGACCAGCAAGGTGTCACTGTGGCCGTGATAGCAACCTTCAAACTTGACGATGTACTTGCGGTTGGTGGCGGCACGAGCCAGGCGGATGGCCGACATCGTTGCTTCCGTGCCACTGGAGACGAAGCGCAGTTTTTCGATGGAAGGGAAAGCCTGGATGACCTGCTCGGCGAGGTCGGACTCCGAGGGTGTGGAGGCTCCGAAGCTGGTGCCCTTGCGGGCGGCCTGGATGACGGCCTCAACGACTTCAGGGGCGCAATGGCCCAGCATCAATGGGCCCCAGGAGAGGACGTAGTCGATGTAACGGTTGCCATCGGCGTCGCTCATGCGGGCGCCCGCGCCGCTGACGATGATGGGTGGCTCGCCGCCGACAGCACGGAATGCCCGAACGGGAGAGTTGACGCCCCCAGGGAAGAAGGTTTCCGCACGTTGCTGAAGGGAATGCGAGAGATTAAGTTTTCTGGACACAGAAACCATCCGGGGCGCAGTGGGTTTTATAATAGGGACGACCCCGCGCAAGGGAATTTCATGACCTCCCAACATAGCAAAAACGCGGGATGAGGGTTTGTGAGCGGCGTCACATTCACGGCAGCCGACACCGCAGCAAGCGCGGCAGCCAGGGAAACGCACGAGGCAAGACAGAAGCTGGGCATTCGCACGCATCTGGAGAGAACGCCAGGTTGGCTGACCGGTTGGTTGATTGCCGGGTCGAGGGGCCCATCCGGCAAGTTGTTTTCATAGGTTAAAGAGGGTCCTGGAAAGCAACCTGAAGACTTGAGACTATGAACAATTTGACACGATCGGTTCTTCGACTGGCTGGAGTTGCAGGGTTGCTGATGGCGCTGTGCCCTGCCATGCATGCCGGCGTAGGCCTGATGCTGGATGAGGCCCTGAGAGAAGGCGCATCGAAGTGGACAGGCGCGGGACACTCGGCAGTGTATCTGTCCGGGGTGTGCGTGGCTTCGCCGGTGTCCCTGAGATTGTGCGAAGCGGGCGAGAATGGGGTAGTCCTCACCAACTACCGCACCTTTGGCGAAGACCACTCGTATGAGTGGAATGCGATTCCGCTGAATGTATACCTGTACGGCGTGGAAGACGAGTCGGCGCGGCCGCTCTATGCCAGTCCGGCGGCGCGCTGGATGTTGCAGGAGCGCTACCGCGAGAAGTTCCTGGGAACCCGATGCACGGGGGCTTGCGCGACGAATCCCAACGCCTTGTGGCGCGAAACCGTGGCCGCCTCGTTTATCCGCGACATTTACATGTTTACGGCCAAGACGACGACGGAGCAAGACAGCGCCCTGATCGAAAAGTTCAACCGCGAGGGTAACGTAGGCCACTACCACGGCATGACATACAACTGCGCGGACTTTGTCGCCGAGGTTGTGAATACGTACTTTCCGGGCGCTGCCAAGGCGGATCACATCAACGACTTCGGCATGACGAGTCCGAAGGCGATTGCGAAGTCTTTTGCACACTATGGGACGAAGCATCCCGAACTTGAGTTCCATGTGGTTCGTTTCTCGCAGATTCCGGGGGAATACAAGTCGAGCCGGGACAATCGCAAGGGAACCGAAGAGTTGTACCGGGCGAACCGGTGGCGGCTGCCCATGGCGGTGTTGACTCCCTACGAGCTGGGAGTGTTCGCCAGCAGCTATATCCTTACGGGGAAATTCAATCCGGAGCTGGAACTGCAGCGGCGGCCGACGGACGAGGTGATCGGCCTGGAAGTTGCACTGCGGAAGGCTCGCGCCGAGGGCGACCGGCAGCAGGAGAAGCAATACAAGCAGCGTATCCGGTCGGCGCGCGCCAACGCGCTGGGTACCAGGGAAGAATGGTCGGGGTACGGATTCAGCCTTCACCGCTACGAGGCAGAAGCGGTTGAGCAGGGGTATGCGAGCGACCTGGACAGTTTGCGGAAGCCTGACGCGGCGGACGGTCTACAACAGCCGGATCACGATGGATGCAAAAGGCGGCCTGTGGCTGAATGCGCAAGGTGGCCAATCGCAGCCGAGAGTTGGATTGAGCGCGAATACCCTGGTGGAACCGGGGTCGGATGGAAAGACGGGATACCTGGTGGCGCTGGCGCGGGTGGACGCCGAGCTGCGCAAGAAGCCGAAGGACCGGGAGACGCTGGGATTCTTCCGCAAGGATTGGGACCTGATGGAGCGGCTGCGGGGACAGGTGGTTCCCTTTGTAGCCGGGACGCGGCCGGCGGAAATGGGCGGGGGCACGTCGCAGTAAGGAACAGGAGTCACCTGGAGCGGTGACAGTGGTCACAGAGGAGCGATGCGGGGCGGTCTAGTCTGGAAGTGAAATGCTTTTTCATTTCCATTGTAATGAGATTTTCACTATCTCTGCCGTTGCGTTGCACCCCATGTGGATGAGAGAAGAAAGAAGCGCCTGTTTTGACCTGTCCACCTTTCATCATGCCCAAGAGATTTTTTTTCCCCGCCATTGTGATCTTGCTGGTAAGCGCCCTGACGTGGCCGCAGCGGAGTGCGGCGCAGGCCAACGCGCCGGCGGCGTCCGATGCGCCGGTTGCTCCCGAGGCGAGCGAAGAGACGGTGACCATGTTCCCGCACTCGCAAACCGCCCGCTGGTGGGTGAGCGGACAGTTCAACACCATCTTCCAGGCGCATCCGGAGTTCCACGCGGCTTACAGCGGCACGAACAGCTTCCATGCCCAAGGCGAGCACGCGACCTCTCTGCTGGAGACTCTGTATCTCGGCTACCTGCTGGGACACGGCGCCGAAGCGTTGCTGGACATTGAATCGACCGGCGGCCGCGGGATGAGCGACGCGCTGGGTTTGGCGGGATTCACCAATCTGGACGTGGTGCGCAATCCGGCCCTTGGATCGGCGCCGTATGTCGCGAAAGTGCAGTTTCATCAGACGCTGCGATTGTCGGCGCAGGACGTGGCGGTGGACCGCGGCATTCTAGGCCTGGCCACCCGCGCCCCGGCGCGGCGGCTGGAACTGCGCTTCGGCAAGATGAGCACGGTGGATTTCTTCGATGTAAACGGCGTTGGCAGCGACAGCCACTTGCAGTTTGAGAACTGGACGGCGGACAACAACGGCGCGTATGACTACGCCGCGGATACGCGTGGCTATACCTACGGCTTCGAGGCCGAGTACCAAAGCGTTACCTGGGCCTTCCGCTTTGGCGAAATGCTGATGCCCAAGGTTGCCAACGGCATTGATCTCGACTGGGACCTGCGGCGGGCGCGGGCGGAGAATTACGAACTGGAATTGCGCCCAGACCTGCTCAAGGAGCGCAAGAGTGTAGTACGTCTGCTGGCCTATGTGAACCATGCCGACATGGGCGACTACCGGGAGGCGGTAGCGCGTTACAAGGCAAAACTGGATCCGCGTCCCATCATTCAGAATACCGAGCGCCAGGGCACGGTGAAGTACGGCTTCGGCTTCAATGCGGAGCAGGAGTTGCCGGAGAATCTGAGGACGTTTGTGCGGCTGGGATGGAACGAGGGGCAGCACGAATCCTTTGCCTACACGGAAGTGGATTCAACCATGGAGGCGGGCGCGGACCTCGGGGGCGGGCACTGGCGCCGCAAACTGGACAAGATGGGGCTGGCGGTGGTGACCAACGGAATCTCGGCGGATCATCAACATTATCTGAAGGATGGCGGGCTGGGCTTTCTGCTGGGCGACGGCAGCCTGCGCTATGGGCGGGAAAATATTATCGAGTCGTACTACACCATGCACCTGTGGCGCGGAATCTTTCTGAGCGTGGATGTGCAGCGGATCTGGAATCCGGGCTACAATCGCGACCGCGGTCCAGTGCTGGCGCCCGGGCTGCGGTTGCATGTCGATTTGTAGTGCGGCTGGGAAGGTTACCCCACGGCCACGGAAATTCAAAATTCCCTGCGGCGTCTGCGCCTGGGGCCGCGGTGAGAAGATCGCTTCGAGGTGCGAGTGAACGCAGCAGCCAGCGCATGGGAGTTCCGTTATCGCTTCTGGATTTTCGGAGCGTGGTTCTGGATTTCAATGTCGGCCTACCGGATCGACCCGAGAAATCTCGGCGAGTTGATCGCGCGGACTTTGTGTGGCTTCGCTCATCGGGAAGAGAGCATGGCCGCCGTGCGCATGGTGTACCTGGTGGGTGTTCTGCTGACAGTTCTGGCGGCCCTGCTGCGCACCTGGGCCACTGCATACATCCGTCCCGACGTGATGGTGGATGGCGAACTGCGCACTCACACCGTGGTTGCGGAAGGCCCCTACCGCTATGTGCGCAATCCCCTGTACCTGGGTACGAACCTGCTGGCGCTGGGCTACGCGGTGATGGCGAGCCGGTTGGGCGCGGTGCTGCTGGTGGCGGGCGTTTTCGCTTTCAATTACCGGATCATCCTGCGCGAGGAGCGCGAATTGACGCTGGTGCAAGGTGAGAATTATCTGCGCTACCAGCGCGAGGTACCACGGCTGTGGCCATCGCTTACACCCCGCGGCGCCGGGTCGGATCGCAAGCCGGACTGGGGCGAGGGGCTGCTGGGAGAGATGTTCTTCTGGGGACTGGCGCTGGGGTTGCTGGTGTTTACGATTACGTTTGATCTCAGGATTTATTTTCTGACCCTGGGGTTAACTTTCGGCGTTTACTTCCTTTGCCTTGGACTGATCGGCAGAAAACGGCGGCTCCAGTCCTGATTGCCGGGCGCGAGGTTTGGCAGGGCGGCGCACGCTGATAGAATAGTGGGGAAATGATCCTACCGTTCGTCCGCGAGTTGCTTGCGGATGCCGAGGCGACCTCCAGGTTTTCAGCGTGCTGCAACCCATCTAAAGGGAGGCGCGGGGCGCATCCGTGTCTCCGGACTGACGCCGACGGCGCGGGCGCTGCATTATGCGCTGCTGCATCGGGCCTGCGGCGCGGCCGCTGCTGCTGGTGGTGAGCGACAATCGCACGGCGGAAGAGCTGCTGCCGCTGCTGCAAAGTCTGTGCGAGATGACGGGCGCGGCCACGCCGGATTCCGTGGCCTACCTTCCGGCGCGCGATGTACTTCCCTTCGAAAATCTATCTCCGCATCCTGAGATTCAGGAGGTGCGGGCGCGTGCGCTCTGGCGGATTGCCAGCGGCACGGCATCGCTGGTGGTGGCGCCGTTTGCGGCCACGGCGATTCGTCTGCGCGACGCCGAGTACTACCGCGAATCTGGCGCGCATGGTGCGCAAGGGGGACTGGCTGGATCTGGAAAAGCTGGTGCAGCACCTGAACATTGTGGGCTACCGGCAGACGGACGTGGTGGAGCAGCAGGGCGAGTATGCGCAGCGCGGCGGGATTCTGGATGTGTATTCGCCGGAGATGGAAAGGCCGGTGCGCATTGAACTTTTTGGCGATGAAGTGGAGTCGGTGCGGCGCTTTGACCCGGTGACGCAGCGTTCGGCGATGAGCCTGGAAGAGGCCGCGCTGCTGCCGCTGACGGAAACTCCGGTGACCGAAGAGTTGCTGGCGACGATCAACGCGCGGCTGAGCGGAAAGCGAGTCAGCGGAAGCGAAGAAGCACTGGAAGACGCGGCGCGGGCCGGCGGAGTGACGGTGTTTCCGGGTTGGGAGTTCTTTGCCCCGGTGGCGGGCGCGGAGAACACGATTTTCGATCTGATGGCCGATGCCGCCGTGGTGCTCGACGAACCGGAGAGGCTGGCCGAGGATCACGACGGCTGGTGGCAGCGGCTGGCAGGATGCGCACGAGCGCAGCGGCGTTGGAAACCTGGTGCGTCCGGAGGAGTTGTACGTTACTCCCGAGGCGTGGCGCGAGCGCGTGGCGGCGACCTGCGGACTGGACGTGGAGCAACTTGGATTGGCGTCGAGCGATGGCGCGGAGTTGGTGGAGTTCAGCTCGCGTCCCACGCCGCGCTTCCATGGCGCGGTGCCGAAGCTGCTGGAGGAAGTGAAGAAGCTCTCCGCGGCGGGCGAGCGCGTGATGCTGGCGGCGGGCTCGATGGGCGAGTTGGAACGCCTGGCGGATATTTTCAATGAGTACCAGGTGCCCTACCGGCTGGGAACGCGGGCCAAGACGGCCAGCGTCAGCGAGGAGGCCACCTACTTCAACGACGAGAGCGCGGCGACCACGCTGGTCTATGGATATGTTCCGGCAGGCGTGGAATTGCCGGACGCGAAGCTGGTTCTGTTCGGCGCCAACGATCTGTTCGACGATTCCGAGGCGGGCGCGCTGAGGCAGCCGAGGCAGCGCTCCAAGACCTCGGCATTTTTGTCGGACTTCCGCGACCTGGCGGCTGGGCGATTACGTGGTGCACGTGGAGCACGGCATCGGCCAGTACCAGGGCTTGCGCGAGATTCCGCAGGCGGACGGCTCGAAGGCCGAGTTCATGGTTCTGGAATACGCCGAAGGGGCGCGGCTGTATGTTCCGCTGACCCGGCTCGACCTGGTGCAGAAGTATCGCTCGGCCGAGGGCGGGCACGCGGTGCTGAACCGGCTGGGCACGCAGCAATGGGTGAAGACCAAGGCGCGCGTGAAAAAGGCCATGCAGGACATGGCCGACGAGCTGCTGAAACTCTATGCGCAGCGCAAGACCGCGCAAGGATTCCAGTACTCCGGCGACAGCCAGTTCATGCGCGAGTTTGAAGACGCGTTTGAGTACAACCCGACCGACGACCAGAGCGGCGGCGGTGGAAGACATCAAGCGCGACATGGAAGGTCCGCAGCCGATGGATCGCCTGCTCTGCGGCGACGTGGGCTATGGCAAGACGGAAGTGGCGATGCGCGCCGCCTACAAAGCGGTGAATGACAGCAAGCAGGTCACGGTTCTGGCGCCGACCACGGTGCTGGCCTTCCAGCATTACGAGACCTTCAAGCGCCGATTCGCGGCCTTCCCGGTGAACATCGAAATGATCTCGCGCTTCCGCACCGCGAAGCAGCAGAAAGAGATTGTGGAAAAGGTCGAGAACGGCAAGGTGGACATTCTGGTGGGCACGCACCGCGTGCTCTCCAAGGACATCAAGTTCCCCGACCTTGGCCTGGTGATCATCGACGAGGAGCAGCGCTTCGGCGTGCGGCACAAGGAGCGGCTGAAACAGTTGCGCAAGGAAGTGGATGTGCTGACGATGTCGGCCACGCCGATTCCGCGCACGCTGCATATGTCGATGCTGGGGCTGCGCGACATGAGCGTGATCGAAACTCCGCCGCGCGACCGCTTGGCGATCCAGACGGTGGTGGCGACCTGGGATGAGAAGCTGATTCGCTCGGCGATTGAGCAGGAGCTGGAACGCGGCGGGCAGGTCTATTTTGTGCACAACCGGGTGGAGTCGATCTTCGAGATTGCGGCGAAGCTGCGCGAACTGGTGCCCAAAGCGCGCATCCTGGTGGGCCACGGACAGATGGGCGAAGGCGAGTTGGAGAAAATCATGCTGGCCTTTATGCGGCATGAGGCCGACATTCTGGTGGCCACCACGATCATCGAAAACGGACTCGATATTCCGCTGTGCAACACCATCCTCATCAATCGCGCGGACCGGCACGGATTGAGCGAACTGTACCAGTTGCGCGGGCGGGTGGGCCGCTCGAACCGGCGCTCCTACGCCTATCTGCTGGTGCCTCCGGACCGCGAACTGAACGATGTGGCGCGGCGCAGGCTGGCGGCGCTGAAGGAGTTCAGCGACCTTGGCGCGGGCTTCAAAATCGCGGCGCTCGACCTGGAACTGCGCGGCGCGGGAAATCTGCTGGGCGGCCAGCAGAGCGGGCACATCGAAGCCGTGGGCTTTGAGATGTACACCACCATGCTGGAGCAGATGATTCGCGAATTGAAGGGCGAACCGCGTGCAGGAGGCGCTGGATACGGCGCTGAATCTGGGACTGAACATCCGCATTCCAAACGACTACATCCGCGAGGAAAATCAGCGCCTGCGCATCTACAAGCGGACGGCGGCGGTGGAGGACGAAAAACAGTTGAGCGACGTGGCCAACGAGTTGCGCGACCGCTATGGCGAGCCGCCGGCGGCGGTGCAGCACCTGCTGCAATACGCGCACCTGCGGCTGGAGTGCCAGCGGCTGGGCGTTGCCAGCATCGAGCGCAAGCGCGACCAGGTGAGCGTGAAGTTCACCCAGACGGCCGAAGCCGATCCGCAGAAAATCATGCAACTGGTGGCCCGGCACAAGGGCGTGGTCTTTACCCCGCAAGGGATTTTGAAATTTTCGTTGAAGGCGTCGCGGCCCGACGAAGTGTTGAATGGGTTGCGCAAACTGCTGGAAGGATTCGAGGCGGAGCCGGCCCAGCCGTAAAGGGCTTGGCAACAAGATTCAAGTAAGCATCGGGACGGTTCCGGAAAAAGGCGGAGATGATTCCACCCGCCGCGGTAAGTCATCGAGGATGGAAGATGAGTCGAACGATTGCGATTGTGATCGCCATGCTGGCGCTTGCGGGGGTGAGCCTGGCGGCGCCGGGAAGTGCGCCGGGCTATCCGCCAAGCCTGGAGAAACTGAACGATGAGTTCATGGCGAGCTTCTTCGAGTTTCAACCCAGCGCGGGTACGCGCGCCGGGTTCCACCAGTACGACGCGCGCCTGGAGAGCTACGACGCGGCCCGGGTTCGCCGCCAGATTGCGCTCTACGGAAAGTACGTAAAGCGAATCACGGCGCTTGACGGCAAGGGATGGTCGCGCTGGGCACAGGACGATCGCGAGATGTTGCTGAGCTTTGTGCACTCGCGCATTTTCGAACTGGAGACGCAGCGAACCTGGCGGCAGAATCCGGATTACTATTCGTCGGTGCTGAGCGACTCGACGTTTCTGCTGATGGGGCGCGACTTTGCGCCGCTCGGGACGAGGCTGGCGGCGCTGACCGCGCGCGAGCGCCAGATGCCGGCGCTGCTGCGGCAAGCGCGCAGCAATCTGCAAAATCCTCCACGCATCTTTACCGAGATCGCGCTGGAGCAGTTGCCGGACATCATCGAATTTTTCCGCAAGGATGTGCCGGCGGCGTTCCTCGATGTGAAGGATGCCCGGATGCAGGCGGAATTCGCGCAGTCCAACAGGGCGGTGGTCACGGCACTGGTTGAGTACGAAGCCTGGCTGCAAGGCGATCTGCTGCCGCGCTCGAAGGGAGACTTCAGGCTGGGCGCCCGCAATCTCAGCAGGAAACTTGAGTACGAGGAAATGGTGGATGTGCCGCTGGATCGCCTGTTGCAGGTGGGCGTGGAGAACCTGCATCGCAATCAGAATGAACTCAAGCGCGTGGCCAAGCTGATTGATCCCTCGCAAACGCCGGAGAAACTTTTGCAGGCGATTGAAGGGGATCATCCCCCGGCGGGCGAGTTGCTGGAGGCGTTCCGCGGCAAACTTTCGGGCATCCGCCAGTTTACCGACGAGCACGCCATCATCACCACGCCCTCGCGCAGTTTGCCAATCTTGGAGGAGACGCCGCCGTTCATGCGCGCGACCACGTTTGCGTCGATGGATGCGCCAGGTCCATTTGAGACCAAGGCGACCGAGGCGTTCTTCAACGTAACCCTGCCGGAGAAGGATTGGACGCCGCCGCAGGTGGAAGAGTACATGGCTGGGTACAACTGGGGCGTCATTACCAGCACGGCAATCCACGAGGTGATTCCCGGACACTACGAGCAGTATTTGTGGAATGAGCATGTGCCCTCGCGCATCCGGCAGTTTCTGAGCCTGGACCTGAGCAACATCGGCAGTCATTTCTCCGGAACGAATGTGGAAGGCTGGGCGCATTACACCGAGCAGATGATGATCGACGAAGGCTACGGCCGCACCCCGAAGGTAGCCGAGGCGCGGACACCGCGTACCTGAAGCTGCGGCTGGGACAGCTGCAGGACGCGCTGCTGCGCAACGCGCGGTTCGTGGTTGCCATCCGCATGCACACCGGCGCGATGAGTGTGGACGAGGCGATTGCATTCTTCGAAACAGAGGGTTACCAGACGAAGTCGAATGCCGTTCGCGAGGTGAAGCGCGGAGCCGGCGACCCCACCTACCTGATGTACACGCTGGGCAAGTTGCAGATTCAGAAATTGCGCGCGGACTGGACCCGGCGGCAAAAAGGAACACCCAAGCCCAGCGAGTTCCATGACCTGTTCATGCAGCAGGGAGTGGCGCCGGTGAAAGTGATACGGAGGGCGCTGTTAGAAGATGACTCGCCAACGCTGTGACCGGTGTCTCCAATTTAACTGCGCGGCGGGATGCGCCGCGCATACAATGTTGAGTTCTGACTCTTAAATGCAGCGAGGGAACTGATGAACGCGAATGTCCGTAAAGCAGTCTTCCCAGCCGCGGGCATGGGCACGCGGTTCCTGCCGGCGACCAAGGTGATGCCGAAGGAGATGTTAACGGTCGTCGACAAGCCGATTATTCAGTATGGGGTGGAAGAGGCGATTGCTTCCGGGTGCGACGAGATCATCATTGTGACCGGGCGCGGCAAAGTCCTGATGGAAGACCATTTCGACATTAGCTTTGAACTCGAACACTCGCTGGCCAAGCGTCACAAATCCACGCTGCTGGAGACCGCGCAACTGGTTGCGCGAATGGCGCACGTGAGCACGGTCCGGCAGAAGGAACCACTCGGACTGGGACACGCGGTTCTGATGGCAAAAAGATTGGTGGGCGACGAACCGTTCGGAGTGATCCTGCCCGATGACCTTGTGGATTCGCCTGGAAATCCGTGCCTGAAACAGTTGATCGATGTATTTGAGGAGAAGCGGGCTTCGGTGATTGCGACCCAGATTGTGGAAGGCAAGGCGATCTCCGCCTATGGCGTGCTGGACGCCAAGCCGGTGGCGGGATTCAACGGCCGGCTCTACGAGATCACGAACATGGTGGAGAAGCCGAAGTTCGAGGATGCTCCGTCGAACCTGGCCATCATTGGCCGCTACGTGCTGACGCCGCGCATCTTCGAGATGATCGAGACGATTGCGCCCGGCGCGGGCGGAGAGCTGCAACTGACGGACGCGCTGAAAAAGCTTTTGCAGCACGAGAAGATTTACGGTTTTGTTGTGGAAGGCAAGCGCCATGACGCGGGAGACAAGCTCGGCTTTCTGAAAGCCACGGTGGAGTACGCCCTGCAGCACGAGGAGTTGGGAGCGGCGTTCAAGGAATATTTGCTGGGGCTGGATATCGAGAAAGCCTCACGGGGGCCGCTGGATTGAGCAGGGTGCGGGAAGCGAAGCAACCGGCTGCCGCGCGAGCGACCGGGCGGCCTTGCGGCCGGGTCCACGGCTCTCCCGCGGACGTCGATTGGGATTTTGCTATAGGATCATAGCCGTCAGGAACCCAGGGCCGAGCGGAACGCCGCTGGTTCCGGAAAGGCGCGATCAACTCTATGATCCAATTGCTGGTGAGATGGATTATCAGTGCAATTCTGTTGCTGGTGGTTTCCCGCCTGGTGCCCGGCTTTGAGGTCGATGGCCTGCGCTCGGCGCTGATCGCCGCGTTTGTGATCGGACTGGTGAACGCCACCCTGGGCCTGTTCCTGAAAATCGTGACCTTTCCGCTCTCGCTGCTGACCCTGGGCCTGTTCCTGCTGGTCATCAATGCGATGATGCTATTGTTTGCTTCGCATTTTGTGCGCGGATTCGTTGTGCATGGATTTGCGCCCGCATTCTGGGGTGCATTGTTGCTCTCGCTGCTGGGGATGATAACCCGGTGGCTGACGCCTTCCGGCCACTAGAGAGAGCGCATCGAGCGGACCAATGCAGGCAGATCGAGGCTTTGCTGGAAGAGCCTGATACCGGCGACGCCAGTGGCGCCGGCCGCGGCGCAAAGCGGCGCGCGTTCCGCATCGACTCCTCCCAGGGCGAAGACCGGAAAGCCCCCGCGGGTGTCGCCAGCCGCGGCAGGTAGCCCAGGCTCCGGATCTCCGCGGGCTGCCCGGCGTAACTCCTCCAGCCCAATTCCACCTTCGCCGGTATTCACTTTTTCGAAGATTGGCGCCAGCACCGCCAAATCAGCTCCGTCTGCTCCGGCCAACCGCACCTGCGGAGCGGAGTGGCAGGAAACTGCGATGAGAAACTCCCCCGCAGGACGGCTTTTGGAGACCATTGCGCGCACATCCGAGGCCAGCAGGTCGTCGCCCGTCAGGTGGACGCCGTCCGCGCCAACCGCCAGGGCCAAGTCGGTGCGATGGTTGATCAGCAGGCGCGCGCGGCCGGCAGCGCGGATGACCGACAGGACCTGGCGGGCAAGCGACTCGAGATCGCGGATCGGGAGGTCTTTCTCCCGCAGTTGGATGAAGTCCACTCCCGCGGCGGCGGCGTTGCGGACGGTTTCGAGAAGCTGGTTCCCGCGTTCCGCTTCGGCCCCAGCAAACTGGGTTCGATCCGTGATGTAGTAAGTCAACACAAGAGAACTTTAACCCAAGTTCCAAAGCAAGACGAAATGGCTGGCCCGGCGGCGGGCTGGATGGATGAGGGAAATTCCCGTACACTACGGGCGAGTGGAGCTGCGATGCGAGAACTGGGATCCAATGCGACGTTGATCCGTGTTGTGCTGATCGTGGGGTTCCTGGCGGCCATGCAGATTTTTCGCGCGGTCATGACGCCGAAGAAATCCAAACCTGCCGCGGGCAGTGGCGCGGGCAAAGGATCGCGAACGGGAGATCTGCTGCGCGAGGCCCTGCGCCAGTCTCCGGGGGAGGCTCGGACGCCGCGCAGCGCTCAGCCGCCGACTCCGGAGCGGTTCCAGGTCAGCGGACCATCGCCGCTGCTTCGGCAGCCATCCAAGATTGGTCCGGAGTCCTCGTTCGTTCCTTCGTTTCTGTTGCTGGCGTTGTTCGCGTGCCTGTGCGCGATGGCCTATCGCTACTGGGCCAGGTAGTCCGCGGGGAGATCGACGGGCGCGCGGCGCTGGTTTCGATCAGCGCATCAACATGCCGCCGTTTACGTCGAGCACGTGGCCGGTGATGTAGCCGGCCTCATTGCCGGCAAGAAACCGCACCGCGTTGGCGATGTCTGAATCCGCGCCCTGGCGCCCCAGCGGAATCTGCGCGGTGATTGCCTGCCGCTGTTCGCTGGTGAGCGCCTCGGTCATGGCCGTGGCAATAAAGCCGGGAGCGACGGCATTGACCGTGATATTGCGCGAGGCGACTTCGCGCGCCACCGAAAGCGTGAGTCCGATGAGTCCGGCCTTGGAAGAGGCATAGTTCGCCTGTCCTGGCGCACCCATCTCGCCCACGACGGAGGTAATGTTGATGATTCGCCCCCAGCGCAGCTTCAACATTCCGCCCAGGACAGCCTGGATCAACAGGAACGGCGCGCTCAGGTTGGTGGTGAGAACGTCATCCCAGTCGGCGCGTTTCATGCGCAGAACGAGGTTGTCCCGCGTCATCCCGGCGTTGTTGACCAGGATATCGATTTTGCCGAGTTGGGAGGATATCTCCTTTATCGTGGAGCGGATGGCGTCCTCGGAGGTCACATCGAGACGAAACGGCGCGGCCTTGCCCCCTTCGGTTTCGATCTGCGCCACGGCTTCTTTCAGCTTCTGTTCGTTGCGTGCGGCCAGCGCCACGGTTGCGCCGGCTTGGGCGAGCGCGACGGCGCAGGCGCGGCCAATGCCCTGCGATGCTCCGGTCACCAGCGCCACGTGTCCCTGCAAGGACTCCATAGATCACCTCGGTGTGCAAATGAAACCTAGCGGATTATAGCCGACCGGGTTGGCAGGACTGTGCCTGCGATGGCAAAGCGGCGGGGCTTGCGGGTCAGCGGGAGGCGCGAATGCTCTCCGGCGCCCAGGCCAGCATTCTGAGCGACCGGGAGAAATGGCAGAGGTCGGGCTGTGCGGGCAGAGCCAGTCCCAGGGGTTCGGCGATGCTGTTGGCGCGGATCTCGACGCTGGTCCGCTGCAAGGGCCAGGGCTGATGATGCAGTTCGGTGCGGTAAAATTTGCGCCGGTTCCACGAATACACGCAATAGCGTTCGGTGAGGAACTCATCCAGGCTGCCGCGGCGCGCCCGCTCGGGATCGCCTTCGGGAGCGTAGATTGCTTCAAACCTGGCGGGACCGTTGAGCGAGGCGGGGCCATGCAGGCGGCGGGAGCGGAAGCGAATGGTTTTCTCCGCCGGTTTGCGTGCCTGAATGGTGGCGCCGCTGAACTGAATTGCAGAGTGCCAGAACGGCATGCGGAAGAAGACGCGGGCAAACCATACGGCTGACAGATTGGCTACGTCCACGCTGAAATAGAAAAGCCCCGGTTTGCCTTCCATGGTGACGCAGGTACGCAGGTTCAGTTGGGAGAAGAACGAAACGCCAGGCAGGGGCGGGACTCCGCTGGGCCGCATATGGCTGGTATAGCAGGGTGAGATGGTGAGCCAGGCGACGCCGTCATAGAGGTCGAGCGTGAGGGCGCTGGGCACCAGCTGGCGCAACCTGGGCGCGTCGATTGCGAAATGGGCGAAGAGCAGGTCGTTCCATCTCTGCGAGAGCAGCCACTGCGAGTCCGGGGGCAGCCAGGGGCGATGCTCCACCGAGTAGAGCAAGCTGCCGGCGGTAACGAATTGGGTCTGAACGTCTGGTTCCACCGTGTCTGCCTCGGCAAGAGCGTAGCCTAAATCGCCGCCAGGTTGTACCGGAATTCTCCCCAGCTCCGATTATGCCGGGCAATTCCCTTCCCGGCGCAGGAAGAAAAATGTCCTCCCTTGGAGCGGAACCGGTTCCCGCGTCGTGGCGCTTGCTTCCATGCTAGCTGGCGCAGGGCTAGAGAGGAAAGCGGCGGGACAGGCGGCGGGGAAACTAAGTTGTGGATTGTGAGTTGGCAATACGGCGGGCTTTGGGTCAAAATCAAGCGCATGAACGTTCCTGCCTCCGGCACTCCTTCCAACCCAGAGACCGGCTCCGCCGAGAAGCCGGCTGAAGTTTCCTCCGAAACGTCGGTTGAAACCTCATCTGAAACCCAGGTGTATTGCATCCATGGCGCGGATCCGGAGGTACAGGCCTACGCCCTGGCCAAGTATTCGCGTTCGTCGCTCTCACTGAAGCAGTCGCTGGCCGAGTTGAACGAGCAGAAGGCGGAAAAGTTTCTGACCACCTTCTACTTCCAGTACGGGCACCGCTCGATTGCCGACCTGGCGCACGTTGCCATGGCGATTGAGAAGCTTTCGCTGCTGGCCGCCACGCTGGTGGTGGACGAAACCCGCTGGGACGGGCAGGAGCGCTCGACCCGTTACCAGGATTTCCGCCGGAGCGGACACTACGTGCCGGAGTTCAGCGATCCCGCGGACCGGCTGCTGTATGAGGAAACCATTGCGTTTCTTTTTGCCGAGTACCGCAAATTCAGCGAACTGAACTTCCAGTACCTGGTGGCTCGGACCGCCAAGCCGCGGGAGATGTCGCAGGAGTCCTACGAGCGCACCCTGCGGGCGCGCGCCTTTGACATTTCCCGCTACCTGCTGCCGCTGGCGGCCAACACCTCGCTGGGACAGATTGTGAACGCGCGCACCCTGGAGACGCAGGTCTCGCGCCTGCTCGGCAGCCCCTACGACGAAGTGCGCCGGCTGGGCGAACGAATGAAAGAGGCCGCGCGTTCCGCGGCCTGGGACGTGAATGCCGGAAAGCGCCTGGCACTGGTTGAGGCAATCGCCGAGAAGGACGCGGCCCTGGGGGAACAAGCCCGGGCGGAGCTGTTGCGCGAGACCCGCGTCTCTCCCACGCTGATGAAGTATGCCGAACCGAGTGCCTATGAGCTGGCCTCGCGCCAGGAATTGCGCCAGGTGGAAGCCGAGTTGATGAGCGGGCAGAGCATTGCTCCGGCGCCCGAGGTCGATCTGCTGGACGATGAGCCGCTCGAAGTTGAGTTGGCAACCACGCTGCTCTACGAACACTCCCGCCATCCCTACCGGCAGTTGCGGGAGGCCGTTGTCTCGCTGAGCCGGGCGCGGCGAGAGGAAATCATTGACCTGGGCATGTGCCATCGTGGCCGCCATGACGAACTGCTGCGACCCTATTGCGCGGGACAAAAGTTCCGCTTTGACATCCTGATGGACATTGGCGCCTACCGCGATCTGCACCGGCATCGGCGCTGCGTGCAGATTCACCAGGAATATTGCTTCGCGCATGGGTTTGAGGTGCCGCGCGAAATTCGCGATGCGGGCTACGCCGAATCCTACGCCTTGGCGATGCAGCGCGCCGGCGAGGCGGGCCGGTTGCTTACGGACACACTGGCCGCGCGCGGGGAATCCGTGCAGGCAGCGCATTATCTGCTGCCGCTGGCCTACCGCAACCGGACGCTTTTCAAGATGGATTTCGCCGAGGTCGTCTACATCAGCGAGCTGCGCACCGGGGTGGGCGGCCACTGGAGCTACCGCAACGTGGCCTACCAGATGTACCAACGCGTCGCGAAACGCTATCCGGCGCTGGCCAAATACTTCCGGGTTACGGATATCCACGAACCGGTGGACTTGCTGCAAAGGTGAGGACGGCGGGAACGGAGAAGTCCATCCCACGGGCGGCCAGGAGCCGGGGTCATACTTCCCGGCAAGACTCCAGAACCGGAGTAACCCCGATCGTTCTGGTTTCATTTCCCTGGGCGCCCGCGCGTGCTATTCTTCGGGCAGCCGTCCTCCTCCATGTGAAACCATGCGTAAGCCGCACTTTTTCGCGGTTCCGGCGGCGGTGGAGCGGAGTCTTTCCCGCCTCTGGAGATTAGGAAAGCAGTGCCGCGCCGCCTGAAGGCGGCAGGCAAGGAGTGCCTCATGGCCGACGACCGGTCCCGCGCAATCGATGTTGCGCTGGCTCAGATTGAAAAGCAGTTTGGCAAGGGTTCCATCATGCGCCTGGGAAGCAAGGGGCCCATTGTTCCCATCGCGGTGATCTCCACCGGCAGCATCTCATTTGACGCTGCCCTGGGGGTGGGTGGAGTTCCGCGGGGCCGCGTGGTGGAGGTGTTCGGACCGGAATCCTCCGGCAAGACCACCATCTGCCTGCAGATTATCGCCGAAGCCCAGAAGGCCGGCGGCATGGCGGCCTTTGTGGATGCCGAACACGCGCTGGACCCCGCCTACGCCAAGCGTCTCGGGGTGGACGTGGACAACCTGCTGGTTTCACAGCCCGACTACGGCGAGCAGGCCCTGGAAATCACCGAAGCGCTGGTGCGCTCGGGCGCCATCGACGTGCTGGTGCTGGACTCGGTGGCGGCCCTGGTTCCCAAGGCCGAGCTGGACGGCGAGATGGGCGACAGCCACATGGGCCTGCAGGCGCGGCTGATGTCGCAGGCGCTGCGCAAACTGACCGGCACGGTCAGCAAGTCGCGCACCTGCCTGATCTTCATCAACCAGATTCGCGAGAAGATCGGGGTGATGTTCGGCAACCCGGAAACCACGACCGGTGGACGCGCGCTCAAGTTCTACTCGTCGATTCGGATTGATATCCGGCGCATTGCCGCCATCAAGGATGGCGACCAGGTGGTGGGCTCGCGCACCAAGGTCAAGATCGTCAAGAACAAGACGGCGGCTCCCTTCCGCGAGGCTGAGTTCGACATCATGTACGGCGAAGGCATATCGAAGGAAGGCGACATGCTGGACGTTGCGGTTGAGCGCAACATCGTCGAAAAGTCCGGCGCGTGGTACAGCTTTGACGGCGAGCGCATCGGACAGGGGCGCGAGAATACGAAGAACTTCCTCAAGGAGAACAAGGACGTCTCCGTGAAAATCGAGCTCGCGGTTCGCAAAGCGTTGGGATTGGACAGGGCCGCCGCCGAGGCGCCTGCCGATCCGCTGCCGGTTTCACCCAAGGAAGTGGCCGCGGCCAAAGCCGCCATGCCCAAGAAGTAATTCCCGGAAATTTTGAAGAGGGGCGGAAAACACTCCGCCCCTCTTTGATTTCCGCCGCTCGGGCCGGGGAAATAGACTTCGCTCGCTGGCCGGTCCTCAGGCGACGGCCTGGCGGTGGCTGGGGGCTATTGGCGGCGCCGGAATGTTGCCCACCTCCAGCGAATTCCGTCCAGCTTGAAGACCTGGATCAGGCGCAGGATGAGCGGGTTGGCGTGGGTGATTCGCACCTGCTTCCCTGTTTTATGGACCATGCCAGCACGGCGGCCAAGCTGCCCAGACCTCCGCAGTCCATGGTGCGCACGCCCGCCAGGTTGATGGTTAGCTTGTCGAAACCACCTAACAGCAACAGGGCGCTACGGCGGAAAGCATCGGCTTCCTTGCCCCCGATCAGCTTTCCATGGCAGGCCAGGATCACGCGTTCGCGGCCCGTTCGAACTTCCAGAATCAGATCCATCACCGTTCCTTCGGTTGAATTCTCTCTCATATCCTCAACGTCATCCAAGCTAGAGAAGAGAAGTTGGCGACGAATGAATATGAAATAAAGAATGCGTGAAGGGAACGATTCCGGGAAGCGGAAAGCGTTCCTTGGAGCGATGAAGCTAGCAATCTCCGGCGGTTTGTGGAGGCGGTTCCGGCCTGGATTCGCCCTGGCTGTCATGGCGGCGCCAGTTGATCCAGAGAATGCGCGCGGCAGCAATGAGAGGAACGGCAAAATAGATTCCGGCGACGCCGGCGATTTCGCCGCCCGCCAGCACTCCGAAGATGGCGGCCAGCGGATGCACCTCAACACGCCCGCCGAGGACGCGCGGAGAGACGACGTAATCCTGCAGCCCACGCCAGAGCACGCAGAAACAGGAGCACCATCGCCACGTGGCCGTAGTTCAATCCAATGCTGACGGCCAGAATCAGGGCGGCAGCCACCAGGGGGCCGACAAACGGGATGAACTCCAGCAGGCCGCCCAGCACGCCCAGGGCCAATGCATAGGGGACGCGCATCAGCGAAAGCGCGACGATGTACACGGTTCCCGAGATTGCCGCCAGGTAGACCTGCGCCCGCACAAAATGCGACAGCATCTCGTCGAGATCGCCCATGATGCTCGCTCAAGAGCTGGCGGCTGCGGCGGTTGTCCAGCAATCCTTCAGATGCTGCGCGCAAAGCGGCTTTTATCCTTGAGGAAAAAGATGGCGAGAATCGGGATCAGCACCAGCCAGAGCGCGTTTCCGGCGATCTCGGTGAGCTTGGTGCTTTGTGCGCTGATGGCGGCGAGAACCTGGTCGCGGTGTCCCACGATGAACTGCTGCAAGCTGACCTGCGTCTGTTCGCTCCATCCCCGCGCCTTGCCAATCTGGATGGCGATGCTTCCGCTGGCCACTCTGTTGTAGAGTTCGGGAGCGGACTCGGAGAGGTGTCGTCCCTCTTCCACCACGCGCGGACCCACCGCCACTCCCACGGTCAACAGGACCGCCAGGATGGCAGCGTAGGTGACGGCGATGGCGATTCCCCGGCTGCAACGCGTCCACTTTTGCAATTGCGCGATCAGCGGCTCGAGGAGGTAGGCGAAAAGCATGGCGAACAGGAAGGCCAGCAGCGGCTTGCGCGCCAGCCACACAAAGGCGAGCAGCGCCGCCGTCGCCAGAACCGTGAACAGAATGCGCAGCGTGTTCTTGTCGAGAAGGCTCATGAAGGAGGTGGCCTTGGAGAGTCGCCCCATTGTAGAGCCATGCGCCAGAATCCGCAGCCAGGAGAGTCGCTGTCGCCCTAAGGTCCGTCGCTCTGTGATGCTCGCGCCGCCATGGTGATTGCCCCTGGTTGCCGGCGCGGGTTTGCCGGGGGCAAGCACTGCATTGGGCAGAAAAACCTGCCGCGGGTTGATTCGGCTCTCCAACGGGGCATAAAATTGACGTATCGTCCGCCGTTGTCGAGGAACATTGAAGCGAGTCATTGCGATCTATCCCGGAACCTTCGATCCGCCGACCAACGGCCACCTTGATTTGATTCAGCGGGGCGCAAAGATATTTGATGAACTGGTGGTGGCGATCCTGCGCAACTCGGAGAAAGCTCCCTTGTTTACCGTGGACGAGCGGCTGGAAATGCTGCGCGAGTGCACCAGCGGTGGAAAAATGTTCGCGTCGAGTCCTTTGCGGGTCTGCTGGTGGACTATGCGCGAGATTGCGGCGCCCAGGCGGTTCTGCGCGGCATTCGCGCCGTCAGCGACTACGAGTATGAACTCCAGATGGCTTGGATGAATCGCAAGCTCGACCCCAGCCTGGAGACGGTTTTCATGATGCCGGCCGGGGCGTATTCCTATCTGAGCTCGCGGCTGGTTCGCGAGATCGCCTCGCTTGGCGGCGCGCTCGGAGGACTGGTTCCCGCCTCGGTGGAGAGCCGGCTTCGCGCACGTCTCGGGGATGCTCCGCCGGCTTCCAAGTAAGTCTTTCGCTGCTCCGCAGTCCGCAGGGCCGGAGCACAAGACAGATCGCAACCGGAAAGGAATTCCAGTGTCATCAACCGCAGGAGCCACCGCATTCACCGCGCGCATCGGCCGTATCGAAATTTCGGCCACCATGGCCATCAACAACGAAGCAACCACGCTGCGTTCGCAAGGGCGTGGACCTGGTGGATTTTGGCGCGGGCGAGCCGCACTTCACCACGCCCGAGCACATCAAGCAGGCCGGGATCGAAGCCATCCAGAAGAACTTCACCAAGTACACGGCGGTGGCCGGAATCAAGGAGTTGCGCGAAGCCGTGGCGGCGCGCCACAAGCAGGACTTCGGCTCCAACTACACGTTCGACGAGACCATTGTCACCACCGGCGGCAAAAGCGCGCTGTTCAACACCTTCCAGGTGCTGATCGATCACGGCGACGAGGTCATCATCCCGGTGCCGTACTGGGTTTCATTCAAGGACATGGTGGAGTTCTGCGGCGGCAAGTGCGCATTTGTCGCGACCCATGCCGAGGAAGGCTTCCGCCTGACGGCTGCGATGGTGGAGAAGGCGATCACGCCGCGCACCCGCATCATTCTGCTCAATTCGCCGAACAATCCGTCGGGTGCGGTGGTTGCTCCCGAGGACCTGACGGCAATCGTCAAGCTGGCGGCCTCGCGCGGAATTTATGTGATGAGCGATGAGTGCTACGTGTACCTGGACTACACGGGCCGTCCGTTTTCGCTGGGCTCGCTGCACGGAGTACAAGGATTCGCTGCTGCTGATGGGCTCGCTTTCCAAGACCTATTCCATGACCGGATGGCGGCTTGGATTTGCCCTGGCGCCGAAGGCCGTGATCGGCCAGTTGCAGAAGTTGCAGAGCCAGTCCACTTCGAATCCGACCTCGATTGTGCAGAAGGCGGGGTTGGCCGCGCTGACCGCGTCGCAGCAGTGCGTGGCGGACATGCGCAGCCGAGTACATCCAGCTTCGCGACCGCATGGTTGCCGGACTGCGCACGCATTCCCGGGCGTGAAGGTAAACCTTCCCGAAGGCGCGTTCTATGCCTTCCCGGATGTCAGCGAAATTGCCGCGCGCGCCGGCATCAGCACCACCGAGCTGACCTCGCGTCTGTTGCGCGAAGGCCACGTGGTCGGCGTTCCCGGCGAGGCGTTCGGGATGGCCGGACACATTCGGTTCTCCTACGCAACGTCGGCCGGCAGAGATCGATCGCGGGCTGGAGCGGGTTCGCGACTTTCTTCGCTTCCCTGTAGTTCCGACATTGTCGCGAGGAGTGAGGAGCCGCCCGGCATCTCATTCCTCCGCAATTCCCATCCAACGTGAGGTTTGCGCTACTCTGTTGGCAGAGGCGCTCCAATCATGCCGGCACTGTATCCATTTCTTGGTTCTTCCGGAGTTTTACGAGCGGGTGTGGGGGACGCGCGATTTGCGTCCGTACTTTCACCGCGCCGTGGAAGGCGAGCCGATTGGCGAGGTCTGGCTGACCGGAGAAGCCTGCCAGGTCGCCAACGGCCCGCTGGCCGGACAAACATTGCGCGAACTGGCGGAGCAATATGGTGCCGAACTTACGGGCGAGGCTTCGCCGCAAGCCGACTCGCTTTCCGTTGCTGATCAAGTTTCTGTTTCCACGCCAGAAGTTGAGCGTGCAGGTGCATCCCGATGATGCGGGTGCGCGCCTGGCCGGCGAGGCCTGTGGCAAAACCGAATGCTGGTATGTGGCCCGTGCCATCGCAGGCGCCCAGGTTGGCGTCGGCCTGCGCCCCGGCATCGATCGCGAAATGTTCCGCCTGGCCATCGAAGCCAACCAGGCCGAGCACATGCTGAACTGGCTGGACGTGCGCACCGGCGAGATGATCTACGTCGATGCAGGCACGGTTCACGCCATCGGCCCCAACTCCATCATCGTTGAGACCCAGCAGAACTGCGACATCACCTATCGCCTTTACGACTACGGCCGTCCGCGCGAACTCCACCTGGATGCGCGGCATGGCGGCGATGCGGGACAAGACGCACGCGGGCCGGGTGCAGCCGCAGACCGTGGATGGCCGCCAGTTGCTGGTCTGCCTCGCCCTGCTTCATCGTTGAAAAGTACAAGGTTCAAAGCCCGGTGACGCTTGGGCGCCGAGCCGGGGAAGAGCTCGGTCCAGGTGCTGGTGTGCCGTCGACGGCGGAGCGGTGGTGGAGTGCGCCGGCTCACCGCCGCTGCCTTTGATGCGCGGTGAAGCCGTGGTGATTCCCGCCTCGTCGCCGGCGGTGACGCTGCGGTCCGCAATGGAGCGCCGAGATTCTCCGCATGCGCCTGCCCGCGCAAACCGTGGCGGAGCCGACTCACAACTTTGCATACTGGCAGCGCAACCGCGCATGGTTGATCGGAGGAGCGATCTTGGCGCAAGACTCGTAAGCCGGAGTTTTATCCGATCATTCTGGCCGGAGGCCGCGGCACCCGCTTCTGGCCACTGAGCCGCAAGACATTCGCAAAACAACTGCTGCCGCTCAACTCCAGCGAATCCATGATTCAGGAAACGGTGGCGCGGCTGCTGCCCGCGGCGCCCGCGGAAAACTTCTGGATCATCACCAACGGCGATCTGCGGCCGAACATCGCGCGCCAGCTCAAGCAGTTGCCGCGCAAACAGATTGTTGCCGAACCGGTTGGGCGCAACACCGCTCCCGCCATTGGACTGGCGGCGTTCATCCTGCATCGCCAGAATCCGGAGGCGGTGCTTGGACTTTTTCCCTCCGATCAGGTGATCGAAAAACAAAAGCAGTTCCGCAAGGATCTGCAGACAGGAATTGCGCTGGCCGCCGCGGGAGAAAACATCGTGGTGATGGGCGTTAAGCCAACCCGCCCCGAGACCGGATACGGATACGTCGAGGCCGGCGCCGTCTATCAGGGCGAAGTGATGGCGGGTGCGCCGATTTCGCGAAAAGCCGGAAAAAGAGGTTGCGGAGCAGTTTCTTGCCGCCGGAAATTTCTACTGGAACAGCGGGATGTTCCTCTGGTCGGCCAGGACGCTGGTGAATGCCTTGCGGCAATATCTGCCGGCAACCGCCGCGCTGCTGGAAAAAATCGCGGCCACCTGGGGCACCCGCGAGCTTCGACGAAACACTTGCGCAGGCTTTACCGCAAGTGTGAAGACAAGAGCGTGGACTACGCCATCCTGGAACCGCGTTCCGCATGCGGAGAGAAAGAGTTCGAATATCTTCTGCATTCCGGCCGACTGGGGATGGAACGACCTGGGTTCCTGGGCAGCTCACTTTGAGCATCGCATCGCGCAGGGACAAGCAGACAGGACAATGTCATCTCCGCCGCCGGCAGCTTCCTCCTGGACGCCCACGGAAACTACTTTACGCACCGGGAAAGTTTATTGCGGCCGTCGGAGTGGAGGGCCTTGTGGTGGTGGACTCCGGCGACGCACTGCTGATCACCACGATTGAGCGCTCGCAGGATGTCGGCAAGATCGTGAAACATCTCGACCAGCAGAAACGGTCGAAGCTGGTGTAACCCGGAAGGATTGCTGCGATGTCCGAGCAGATCAGCTTCGGCACCGACGGATGGCGCGGCGTAATCGCCGACGACTACACGTTTGAAAACGTCCGCCGTGTCGCCCATGCCATTGCCAATTACGTTCACCAGTACGAGGACCCGTCCAAGGGAATCCTGGTTGCTTATGACACGCGCTTTGGCTCGCGGCGCTTTGCCGAGATCACGGCCGAAGCCATCGCGGCAGCGGCATCGGCGTGCGACTGGCGCGCGAGATCACTCCCACGCCCGCGCTCAGCTACATGGTCAGGCAACTGGGCGCGGCCGGCGGAGTGATGATCACCTCCAGCCACAATCCATGGGACTGGAACGGAGTGAAGTTCAAGGCCAGCTATGGCGGTTCGGCCATCTCCGGCGATCATCAGGAAAATTGAAGCGCTGATCGACAGCCCGCACCGTGAGAGCAAGGGCGGCAGCGTGGTGGAGGCGGACTTCAAGACCGCCTACATTGCCGCGGTCAAGGGATTCGTCGATCTCAGAGCTGATCGCCCAGGCGAAGCAGAAGTTTGCCGTCGATGTAATGTATGGCGCGGGGCGCGGCATCATCGCCGGCGATATTCGAGGAACTCGGCGTGGAGCACTGGAGATTCACGGCGAGATCAATCCGCTGTTTCCGGGAATGAATCCCGAGCCGATTCTGCCGCACCTGCGCGGCTTGCAGGAGGCGGTGGTCGCCAACCATTGCGACGCGGGCCTGGCCACCGATGGCGATGCCGACCGCATTGGCGCAGTGGCCGAGGATGGCAGTCGCTGGTGGATGCGCATAAATGCTATGCGGTGCTGCTGGAATGGCTGCTCAAGCGCAAGCAGTGGCCCGGGGCCATCACCCGCGCCTTCAACACGACCGGGATGCTGGATCGAATTGCCAAAGCCTATGGCCGCGAACTGATCGAGCATGGCAGTGGGCTTCAAGTACGTGGCTGGAAATCGTGCTCAGCGGCAAGCAGGTGCTGATCGGCGGCGAGGAGTCGGGCAGCATCGGCATTCCCAGATTTTTACCCGAGCGCGATGGCACGTTGAACGCCCTGCTGCTGGCCAACGTGATGGCCGAGGAGGGAAAAACCCTGGGCCAACTGGTGGAAGACTTGCAGGAAAAATATGGCCGCCACTACTACGGACGGCGCGATCTGCACCTGACCGAAGAGGTGAAGCAGAGCGCCCTGCGGCGGGCCGCCGCCAGGCCCGCCACGATTGGCAGCTACAGAGTGCGGCGCGTGGAAGATCCTGGATGGTTTCAAGTTTTTCTGACGTCCGGATGACGCGCCAGACGCGCGGCAACGGAGCAGAAGCATGGGTGCTGCTGCGCGGCTCCGGCACCGAGCCGCTGCTGCGCGTTTATTGCGAAGCGGCGTCGGCCCGAGACAGTTAGCGAAATTCTGGCGGATGCCACCGTGCCTTTGTCGAGCGATCGGGCTCCAACGCTTGAGTTGCGCGGTTGTATGCAAACGCCGGTCGCAATGGCCGGAGTGATTGCCTTCGGCCTACCTTTCTCGAATCGTCAGCTTGCCCACCGTCAGTTCGTCGATCTCCAGGCGCTTGATGTGCGCCGAGCCAATTGCCAGGCGCCCGATGGCGAAGGCTCCGATGGCGAGCGCGCCCACGGCGAATGCGCCCGCGGCCAGCGCGGCGACGGTAGCCGCAGCCCAGCGCCACGCCTCCAATTGCCTCTGCTCTTCTCCACCGCATTCTGATTGCGACGAATGAGTCCGAACATGGTTTCCTCCTTGCGATTCTAGTCTCCTGCGTCTGGACGCCTGATTCCAGCCCGAGGATTTGTTATCCTCGAAAGGTGAACAAGATGGTTTTTTCCAACCTGGTGCACCGGCCCCTGCGCACCATGATCAGCGTCTTTGCGATTTCGATTGAAGTCACGCTGATTCTGCTGATCGTAGGCCTGTGCATGAGCATGCTCAACGATAACGCCGACCGCAAAAAGGGATCGGCTTCGACGTGATGGTGTCGCCGCCGGGCTCGAGCTTCTTTACCGGCATCACCGGCGCTCCGGTCTCGATCAAAGTCGCGGACAAGTTGCGCGACGGTTCCGCACGTGAGCGCCGTGGCTCCGGTTGTGATGCACATCATCACCACGAAGAACCTGGAGGTTATCGACGGGATCGACCTGGATCCGAATTCGCCGAACGACTTCAACAGGATGGGGCGGCCGTTCCAGTATCTTGCGGGCGGCCCGTTTCAGGGCCCGTACGACATGATTGTGGACGATCTGTTTGCGGAACAGAATCACGCCAAGGTTGGCGACCATTATCGAGGTGCTCAACCAGAACTTCCGCATCTGCGGCATCGTGGAGCACGGCAAGGGAGCGCGGCGGTATGTGCCGATTGCGACCCTGCAGGACCTGCTTGGCTCGGCGGGCAAGGCGAGCATGTTCTACGTGAAGACGGATGCGCCGGAGAACGCAGAGGCCGCGGTGACGGCCATCAAGCAGATTCCGGGGATGGAGCAGTACGTGGCGCGCTCGCTGGCTGAATACGCGTCCCTGATGACGGTGAGCAACATTCCGTTCCTGGGAACGTTCATCGATATCGTGATTGGAATCTCGGTGACCATCGGCTTCATCGTGATCTTCCAGTCGATGTACACGGCGGTGATGGAGCGGACGCGGGAGATTGGGATTCTGAAGTCGCTGGGCGCCACGCGGCTCTACATTGTGAACGTGGTGCTGCGGGAATCGCTGCTGCTGGCGATTGGCGGCGTGCTGCTGGGGTTGGCGTTTACGGCCCTGGGCAGCGCCGCGATCAACTACAGGTTTCCGCTGCACCGCATGGTGTGGGACGGCCACTGGGTGCTGCGCGCGGCGCTGATCGCCATTGTCGGCGCGCTGCTGGGCGGGTTGTATCCGGCGCTGCGGGCGGCGCAGAAAGATCCGATCGAGGCGCTGGCCTACGAGTAGTGGTTGCGGAAAGGCTTATAAACCGTGCCCCGGGATGCGATCCGGGGCATTTCATTTGCGCGCCTGCCCTAGTGCGTAAGCAGCTCAAGGGCCTCGGCGAGGTTGGGATCACCGGGAACGGCGCGGAAGCCGGACCGGATTTCGTACTCCTGTTTGTTGATTGTCTTGAAGAAGATGACGCGGCCGGACAATTGAATATTGATCAGGGCAGTCTTCCATCGTGAAGGCCCGACTTGGGTGCGGCCAATCTGGATGGTGCCGCCTTTCTCGATGTAGCCCAGGATGCCATAGCCAAACTCCACCCGGTCGTTGAGTTGGCCGGAGAGCCTTGCCAGGCGTTTCTGCTGCGCATCGATGAGAATGGTTCCGGCCATGGCGTGCACGACGCGGGCTTCGTAGGCCGGGGGATTGTAGTTGGCATTGGGACGGAACTTGAGCCGGAGAAAATTTCCCTCGACGCCGTCGTAGTCGTAAAGAAAAGCTTGCGGCATCAGGCGCATCAGCTTCTGCAACTTCTGCTCGTCTTCGTCATGATCCTGCTTGGCCCTCAACTGCCGGCTGGGATCACGCAGAAGGCGCTCGATGCGCGCGTTGTCCTGCTGCCGCTGCTGCGGGTTCAGCGGGGCGCCGTCGATTGCAAGCAGGCGATAGAGCGGGCCGTCCTTGGTGTCCACCTGCAGTTCGCTGAGGGTGCGAGTCCCGTCGCGCCGGGAGACCTGATAGATCCACTTGCGCTGCTCGACGCGGTCGGCCAGTTCGTTGGCCACGACCTGATTCATGAGCTCGGCGGCGGACAGTGGGGGAGTTTGAGTTTGCGCGGCGGCGCCCATGCAGACTGCCAACACAACTGCGATTGTGAGCCAGCGCAATTTCATCGGGTTCCGAGGGATATTGACGGACACGGTGCGAACCAGTCTATCAGGCAGGACGCGGCCACTGCTTGCGTCGTGCGCTGCAGATTGGATCATGGGGGGCTGATAGTCGAGGAAACCTCCCTTTCGCGGAGCAGATTCGCCAGAGGCAGGCTGACATCGGGCGCGCTCGTTGGGAAAATCGATTCATGGCTGGAAAGCTTGGAACGGTGCTGCTGGTGCCGTCTGCGCTGGGGTCCTTCGCTTCGCTCAGGATGACACTTGGGGAGATGACGCCATTGGTGGACATGACAGCCCAGGACAAAAGGACTTGGCGCGCGTGCGGCGCGCGGCGGGCGGTCGCGCGGGGTATGTTATACTGCGAAGGATCGGAAATGGTGTTCTGGGGGCGTGAGAGCGTCCTGGGACATCCGTGCGTTTGCCAGCGTTGACAGTGCAGTCTGGCATGCGCTACCGTATATTTTTCCGGCTGTTCTGCGGTTGCCCGCCTGACGGTAAGCTGTCGTGGATCGCATCGGCCTCACCGGCCGGGATCTGCCAAGTGGTTCTGCTGACGGTTTTGTCATGCACAAAGGTGCAGAAGCTCCCAGACCAAAGTCCTGGGTCTTCGACTCCTTGGCGAGAAATTGCCGGGGGGTGTAGCGGTGCCTGCCGGAATGAGGCGGAGTACGACCGGAACGGTCATCTCCGAAGCCGGTTTTTACATCAGGGAGAGTTTGGCATGTCAACCTATTTCCCCAAGGGGGAGATTGCGCGCAAGTGGTACGTGGTGGATGCCGATGGGCAGACGCTGGGACGGTTGTCAACGCGCGTTGCGCGCATTCTGAGCGGTAAGGACAATCCCCGCTATACGCCGTTTCTGGATACGGGCGATCATGTTGTGGTCATCAACGCGGCCAAGGTAAAGCTGACCGGGTTGAAGGCCAACGCGAAGGTTTATCGCCATTACACGGGATTTCCGGGCGGATTGCGGGAAGAAGAATTCACCAAGCGGCTGGCGCGCCGGCCGGAGCTGATTGTGCAGGAGGCCATTGAAGGCATGCTGCCCAAGTCAAAGCTGGGCCGCGCCATGGCCACCAAGCTGAAGGTTTACCGCGACGAGAAGCATCCGCACCAGGCGCAGAAGCCTGAGGCGATTGCGCCGGTTGCGTAAGCCGGTCGCGGAACTTTTCGCGTAAACCAGGCGTCACAAAAGGATTTAAGGACTAACATCGCATGGCTGAGCTGGTTCAATATTACGGAACGGGGCGCCGCAAATCGAGCGTAGCCCGCATTTTCCTCCGCCCTGGCACCGGAACGATCAAGGTGAACGGCAAGGGTTTTGAGGAGTATTTTGTGACCGACGTGCAGCGGATTATTGCGCGCCAGGCACTGATTCTTACCGAGAGCGCCGGCAGCTTTGACGTGATCGCCAACTGCTCGGGTGGGGGCGTGACGTCGCAAGCGGGCGCGGTCCGCATGGGAATTGCGCGCGCCCTGGAAGAGTTCAATCCCGAGCTGCGTCCCAAGATGAAGGCGGAAGGCTTGATGACGCGCGATGCGCGGCAGAAAGAGCGCAAGAAGTACGGCCAGAAGGGCGCCCGCAAGCGCTTCCAGTTCAGCAAGCGCTAGAGCAGTGGCGGCCCCACATTCGCCCAAAGAGGGCGGATGTGGGCCACTCTCGTACGCTGGCTTTGCGATGGGTGTTGGAATTTTTGCCCTGCGCCGCGGGTTCCGGCGGCGCGAGGCACTTTGTTGTGTCCGGAACCGAAAAAATCTTCCCGCTCCCGCTCATCCGGGACGGGCAACGGGAATTGAATTGCCTGGCGCACTCATGGCGCAAGCAGGCAATGCAAATCCATCCAAGGAGGTTCAGTGGCCAATATCACCATGAAGGAATTGCTCGAAGCCGGGGTTCACTTCGGGCATCAAACCAAGCGCTGGAATCCGAAGATGAAGGAATACATCTTTGGCGAGCGCAACGGGATTTACATTATCGACCTGCAGAAGACGCTGAAGATGTTCAAGGAAGCGTCGAAATTTGTGCAGGACAACGCCGCCGAAGGCCGGACGGTTCTGTTTGTGGGCACCAAGCGCCAGGCGCAGGAAGCGATTGCGGAAGAGGCGACACGCTGCGCCATGTTTTACATCAACCAGCGCTGGCTGGGTGGACTGCTGACCAACTGGGTGACGGTGCAGAAGTCGGTAAAGCGGCTGAAGGAACTCGACGAGATGGCGACCGATGGCCGCTATGAGCTGCTGCCGAAGAAGGAAGTGGTAAAGCTGGAGCGCGAACGCAAGCACCTGCAGGCCAACCTGGCGGGCATCAAGAACCTGGGCCGGTTGCCGGACGTGCTCTTTGTGATCGACTCCAACAAGGAACAGATTGCGGTGAAGGAAGCGCGCAAGCTGGGGATTCCGGTGGTTGCGGTGGTTGACACCAACTGCGACCCGAGCGAAGTGGACTACATCATTCCGGGCAACGATGACGCGCTGCGGGCGATTCGGCTGTTTGCGTCCAAGATCGCCGACTCGGTGGTGGAGGGTTCGCAGGCGGCGACCGACAAGCAGAGCGCGGAGCTTTCCGCGGGCGTGAAGGCGAGCGAGGAAGGTTCGCAGGCGGAAGCGGGAGCCGGCGACGCTGGGACTGGCGAAGACGTGAACATGGAAGAGGTTCTCGGCAAGGGCGTGCGCAAGGTTGAGACGGCCGTTGCCGAAAGCGATGTCGAGGTGGAATCGCGGTAAGCCCGCCGGGAGGCCTAAGCGGCCGGGTACGTGGCAAAGACAGCCGCGGGGGCCCGGGCGGCCCAGACGGGGCATTCGCGAATGTTTCGTGAAAAGCGACCCGCGCTGCAATCCGAGGCGCGGGTCGTTTTGCGAGAATTGTTTTGGAGCTTTGGTGGAACGCTGCATTTGAGACCGGCACTTGAAAGTAAACCAGAAGCCTGGCCTGGCCGGGCGGCACTGATCGAAGAAAGGTTTTGCAATGGCGGAGATTACGGCAAGCATGGTGAAAGAGCTGCGCGAAAAGTCCGGCGCCCCGATGATGGACTGCAAGAAAGCGCTGACAGAGGCGAATGGCGATCTGGAGCAGGCCATTGTGGTGCTGCGCAAGCGCGGCATGGCGACGGCAGCCAAAAAGGCGAGCCGGACGACCAGCGAGGGCGTGGTGAGCAGCTACATCCACGCCGGGGGAAAGATTGGCGTACTGCTGGAAGTGAATTGCGAGAGCGACTTTGTTGCCCGCACGGCGGAGTTCCAGGGACTGGTGCATGACATTGCGATGCACATTGCGGCCGTGGACCCGCGCTACGTGCGCAAGGAGGACGTGACCGCCTCGGACCTGGAGAAGGAAAAGGACATCTATCGCGCCCAGGCGGCGGCGACGGGCAAGCCGGCGCCGGTGATCGAAAAGATCGTGGAAGGCAAGATGGGCAAGTTCTACGAGGAAGTCTGCCTGCTGGAACAGCCGTTCATCAAGGAACAGAGCGTGACCATCGCGCAGTTGATTGCGACGGTGATCGGCAAGCTGGGAGAGAACATTTCGGTGCGCCGGTTTGCCCGCTTCAAGGTGGGCGATACGACAGAGACGGTGGCGGTGGCGAAGCCAAAGGTTGCGGAAGAGAAGGCTGAGTAGAACGGAAGAAATGCGGGATGCGGCGGGGCGGAGAAGATCCGCCCCGTTTGTTTTGGGGGCGCCAGGGGGTGGGCGATCTTCCACATCTGCGGACTGCGGTTGATGCGGGGCAGGGGACCGAACCGAATCGGGTACAACGTCTTGAGCATCTACAGGCACCCGACAATTCTGTTTATATCGTTTACACTGATTGCGGTAAATCAAACATGGCCGATCCCATTTACAAGCGCATACTTTTGAAGCTTTCCGGCGAAGCACTGGCAGCGGGCCAGGGCTTTGGCGTGGATAACACCCGCGTGCACGAGATTGCCGCCGAGGTTGCCGACGTGCATCGGCTGGGGGTGCAGATTGGGCTGGTGGTGGGCGGGGGAAACTTCTTCCGCGGAGTTGCCGAGCAGGCCAGGGATATGGACCGGGTATCGGCGGACCACATGGGGATGCTGGCGACGATGATCAATGCGCTGGCACTGCAGGACGCCCTGGAAAAACAGGATGTGCATACCCGGGTGATGAGCGCGATTGAGATGAACCAGGTGGCCGAGCCGTTCATCCGGCGGCGGGCGATCCGGCATCTTGAAAAGGATCGGGTGGTGATCTTTGGAGCTGGGACGGGCAACCCGTATTTTTCGACCGACACGGCGGCGGCGCTGCGGGCGATGGAAATCAAGGCGGAAGTGATTATGAAGGCGACCAAGGTCGAGGGCATCTACGATTCCGATCCCAACATGGACAAAGACGCGAAGATGTTTGACGAGATCACGTTTACCGAGGTGCTGAAGCAGGGGCTAAGGGTGATGGACGCGACCGCGATCAGCCTTTGCCGGGAGAACAACCTGCCCATCCTGATCTTCAATCTGAACACGCCGGGGAATATTCGCAGGGTTTGCCTGGGAGAAAAAATTGGCTCGATCGTAACCGCGTGATCGGGGTGCGCGATTGGGGGCGGGAACACATCCGGGTGGTTCCGCTTTAGAGTACCGGTGAGGGAGAGAGTGGGTTTATAATCGGCTCGCTTGTACGGAGTAAATCTATGGCTCAGATCAGCATGGCGGGACTGCCCGCCCTCAAAGCGACGTTCAACCAGCTCAAGACGCGCATGGACAAGGCGGTGGAAGCGCTCCGCAAGGAACTGGCTTCGCAGCGCACCGGGCGCGCCAACGTACACATGCTCGACAGCGTTCACGTGGACGCCTACGGTGCGCAGGTGCCGCTGACGCAGGTGGGCAACATCAGCGCGCCGGAGCCGCAACTCATCACGATTCAGCCGTGGGACACTTCCCTGACGGCGGCGATCGAAAAGGCCATCCGCAGCTCCGACCTCGGCTTCAATCCGCAAAACGACGGCAAGGTGATTCGCATCCCCGTGCCGGCGCTCACCGAGGAGCGGCGCAAGGATATGGTGAAGCATCTCAACAAGGTTCTGGAGGAACATCGCACGGCGATCCGCAACATCCGCCGCGATGGCAATGAAGCGATCAAGAAGGCGATGAAGGACAAGAAAATCTCCGAGGACGAAGAACGCGGGTCGCTGGACCAGATGCAGAAGATCACCGACGACGAAATCAAGAAGATGGAAGAGATGTTCAAGGTAAAGGAAAAAGAAGTCATGCAGGTTTGAGGAAGGCCGGTGGTTCGCAGAGCCCGGGGAAAATCCCGGGCTTTGCTGCGTGCGGGTGAATTTGGCGATGGATTAGACGCTGCGGGGAATGGCGCCTGGTCCCCGGAAGGCGCCGCACGCGGGCGCGCGCGCGGCAGCGGTGATGATCCTGGTGCATTCGGCTTGGAGCGCGGTTGGGTGGGGGTGGGGGCGGAAAAGCCTTTGGGGGCGTGCTGGATTCTTGAGCTGCGCTGGGGTCGTTCGCTGCGCTCACGATGACACCGTAAGAAACTGTAAAAGATGCCATGGAACTGAACAAACAACGGGCAGATATGGGGCGCCCGCTGCAGGCGCCCGGCGGGCGGAGATAGACACCCGCGGCTCGGGGTATAATCCGCCCATGTCTCGCGTTGTACACACAGCCTGCCCGCACGACTGCCCCGACGCTTGTTCCGTCCTGGTAACCATTGAGGATGGGCGCGCCACTCGAATTGAAGGCAATCCGGATCATCCGGTGACGCGTGGATTTCTTTGCGGCAAGGTGGCCAAGTACCTGGAGAGGGTTTACTCACCGGACCGGCTGCTTAATCCGATGCGGAGGATTGCTCCCAAGGGTACGCCGGGCGCGGCGGCCTTTGCGCGGATTGGCTGGGACGAGGCGCTGGACGAAATTGGCGCGCGGCTGGGGAAAGCGGCGGCCGGGTTCGGGCCGGAATCGATTCTTCCCTACTCCTACGGCGGCACGATTGGGCAGATTCACGGCAATGGGATGGACCGTCGCTTCTTTCATCGGCTGGGGGCGTCGCAACTGGACCGCACCATCTGCGCGGAGGCTGGAGGGGTTGCGCTGGTCAGCGTGACGGGTGCGAAATACGGTTCCCGGCCGGAAGACTTCCCGCACGCGCGCTACATCATCGCCTGGGGCGCGAACATTCACGGCGCCAACATCCATCTGTGGCCCTTTATTGAAGAAGCCAGGCGCAACGGGGCAAAGCTGGTGGTCATCGATCCGTTCCGCACGCGCACGGCGCGGGTGGCCGATTGGCATCTGGCGATCCGGCCTGGGACCGACGTGGCGCTGGCGCTGGGATTGATGCACTCCATCATCGGAAACAACCTGCACGATGCGCGCTTTGTGGCCGAGCATACGACGGGCTTTGAAGAACTGGAGCAGCGGGTTGCCGAATACACGCCGGAGCGGGTGGCGGAAATCACCGGCCTCGGCGCCGGGGATATTGTGCGGCTGGCGCGCGAGTACGCCACGACCAGTCCGGCGATGATCCGGGTGAACTACGGGGTGCAACGGTCGGAAAACGGAGGCATGGCGGTGCGGGCCATCGCCATGTTGCCCACCATTACGGGAGCGTGGCAGCAGCAGGGCGGCGGCTTGACGCTGTCGACTTCGGCGACTTTCAAGCTGAACAAGCAGGCATTGCAGCGGGAAGATCTGATGACGGTGGCGCTGGGGCGTCCGGCGCGGATCCTGAACATGAATCACCTGGGCAAGCTGCTGACGGATGCTTCCCTGACGCCGCCGGTGAAAGCGCTGTTCGTGTATGAGTCGAATCCGGCGGCGGTGTGCCCGAATCACAACCTGGTGGTGGAAGGCTTGCGGCGTGGGGACCTGTTCACGGTGGTGCACGAGCAATTTTTCACCGATACGACGGACTATGCCGACATGGTGCTTCCGGCGACCACGTTTCTGGAACAGAAGGAGCTGGTCACCTCCTACGGACATCACTATCTGCAACTTTCCGAGCAGGCAATCGAGGCGCTGGGCGAGGCTTGCAGCAACGCGGAATTGTTCCGGCGGCTGGCCGGCGCATGGGATTTGACGATGCCTGCCTTGCCGCCTCCGACGATGAGCTGATCGACGATGCGCTGGACAGCGATCATGAGTTTCTGAAGGGCATCACGCGGGCGGCGCTGGAACGGGAACACTCGATTGCGCTCAATCTTCCGCTGAGCCACGGGGTCTACCTTCCCTTTGGCGACGGCTTTGCAACCGCGAGCGGCAAGGCGGAGCTTTACAGCGAGCGGCTGGCGGCGGAGGGATTGGACCCGGTGGCCGAATTCCATGCGCCCACGGAATCGCGGCCGGGGCGAGCTGGCGGGGCGATACCCGCTGGAATTGCTCGCGCGCAAGCACGACAATTTTCTCAACACCACGTTCTGCAATCTCGCCGGCCACCAGAAGATGGAGCGGCGCTTTGAACTGCAGATGAACACGGTGGACGCCGAGGCGCGGGGGATCGGCAACGGCGATGCGCTGCGGGTCGGCAACGACCGTGGCGAGGTGCGGTTGGTGGCGCGGGTGGACGACAGCGTCCCGCCGGGGGTGGTGGCGGCGTACCTGGATTGGGCGCGGCTGGCGCCGGACGGGCAGAGCATCAACGTGTTGACCAGCGACCGTCTGACGGACATGGGTGGAGGCGCGACGTTTTACTCCGCCCTGGTAGAAGTTGAAAAGGTTTGAGCGGGGCTTGTGATTTACCAAGGCGGGATAGCGGCCGCTGCCGGGTATCGCCGCAGTGAATGGCGTGCGGAGGATATGAACCTGTATAATTAGTGCTTCCGCGCCCAAGATTTACGTTTGAGGGTCTCGCCATTCTTTGCACTGATAAGGTCTGCGCAATGCCTCGCTTGAGCCGCCTGTTTTGTGGTGGCCGTCTCCAGTTGCTCGGCTTCTGCCTGGTGGTTCTGCTGCTTGGCGGAGCGGCGTTTGCCCAGCAGGGCATCATCGAGGATATTCGGGTCCACGGCAACCGTCGCATCCCCGCCGACTCCATCCGCTCGCGGATGTTTACCCGTCCCGGCGATGTCTATGATCCGGCGGGCCTCGAGCGCGACTTCAATTCGCTGTGGAATGCGGGTTATTTTGACGACCTTCGCATTGAGCGCGAGGAGAGCCCGAAGGGTTGGATTCTGCATGTGTACGTGAAGGAAAAGCCAACCATCCGCGAGATCAAATACATTGGGCTGAACGCGGTTTCGCAGAGCGACGTGCTGGACAAGTTCAAGGAGCTGAAGGTGGGACTGAGCCAGGAAAGCCAGTTTGATCCCACCAAGGTGAAGCGGGCCGAAGTTGTGCTGAAGGAATTGCTGGCGGCACACGGACGCCAGTTCGCCACCATCACCACGGAAATCCGGCAGATTCCCCCGGCCGCCGTAGGCATCACCTTCAATGTGAAGGAAGGCCCAAAGGTAAAGGTCGGGGTGATCAGGTTTGAAGGCAACAAGGCGGTGCGGACACGCTACCTGCGCGCCGCCATGCATAACAGCAAGCCGATCGGCATTCCGCACTCGATCTTCCTGGAGAACCTGATTTCGCGCACCTTTGACGCCACCAAGCTGAGTGAAGACGCCGAGCGGGTGCGCTTCGCCTATCAGGACAGAGGCTACTTCAAGGCGATTGTGGAAGATCCGAGGACGAAGATTCGCGACGTCCGGGGCATTGCCTGGTATTTTCCGTTCAAGTCGCGCAACGGCAAGTCGGTGGACATCACGGTTCCGGTGGAAGAGGGCGACCGCTACCGGCTGAAGGAGATCACCTTCACGGGCAACAAGTCGCTGGTCAACACGGCGGCGTTGCGGCGGCTGTTCAAGATCAAGGACGGCGAGTGGTTCAACCGGACCCTGATCAGCAAGGGTCTGGAAGACCTGCGCAAGGCCTACGGCTCGCTGGGCTACATCAACGAGACCAACATTCCGGACACGGAAATCGACGAAGCGCACAAGACGATCACGCTGAAGATCGACGTGGATGAAGGCAAGCAGTTTTTCGTGCGGCGGATTGAGTTTTCCGGCAACACGACGACGCGGGACAAGGTAATTCGCCGCGAACTTTCCCTGGAAGAAGGCCAGATATACAACTCGCGCCTGTGGGAGATCAGCCTGCTGCGGCTGAACCAGTTGAACTACTTCGAGACGTTGAAGCCGGAACAGGATTCGGAAGTTCACCAGGACGTTGGCGAGAACACCGTGGACATCAACCTCAAGGTCAAGGAAAAGGGGAAGAACTCGATTGGCCTGAATGGCGGCCTGAGCGGGCTGTCTGGACCGTTCGTGGGACTGAACTACGAGACCAACAACTTTCTGGGACTTGGCGAACGGCTTTCGATTTCGGCCTCGCTGGGCACCTACCAGCGCAACATTATGTTCGGGTTCACCGAGCCATATTTCCTCGACAAGCCGATTCAAGCCGGGTTTACGGCCTTTACCCGCGAGTACAAGTACAACCAGGCGCGGCAGGCGAGCATCTCCTCGGGACAGAAGATTGCCCTGCCGGTCAGCTACCTGAATTCGCTCCAGAACTACTCGCAGACAGAGCACGGGATTTACGCTATCGGCGACCTACCCTCTGCACCACTCGTTCAAGCGCGTCGGCATCACCTACTCGTGGGACACGTCGAACATCACCACGTACTCGACGGCATCGGCGCAATACTTTGAATACCTGGCGTTCCGCAGCGTGGGCGGGTTGAACGCGCTGCAGGGGATACGGACGAGCAAGCTGGTTCCGAGCTTCAGCAGCAGCACGATTGACAACCCGATGCGTCCCCACTACGGGCGCAGCTACTTTGTGGGGATGGACATCGCGGGCATCGGCGGCAACGTGGCCGATATCCGCCCGATTGGCGAGTACAAGCAGTTCTTCCCGATGAAGGGAATCCATTTCCGAGAAAGATGGGATGCAGACGCTGGGTGTCCGTTTCCAGGGTAGCTTCATCACGGGCTACGGCGGCAAGACGGCGCCTCCGTTCGAGCGCACCTTCCAGGGCGGGGACACGGACCTGCGCGGGTTCGATATCCGGGCGGCTTCGCCGATTGCGCTGATTGCGGACAAAACCATTGTGACCCTGACCAATCCGGATGGCAGCCCGGTTCCGGCCGATCCGAGCAATCCCCGCGCCGGTTACTGGGGCGTTCCGGTGCCGATCACCCGCCTGATCTACCCTGGCGGCGACACCAGCTTTGTGAGCAACGTCGAATACCGCATTCCAATTGTGGGGCCGGTGACGCTGGCGATCTTCGACGATGCGGGAATGAACATGGCGGTGCGGCAGTCGCAGTTGCGGCTGAGCGACCAGCTGACCAGCCAACTGGACAACCAGCCATTTGGTTGCCCGAACCCTCCCGTGGTGACGGACGTGGACGGTCATTACGCCCAGACCTGCGTGGGAGGAACGCAGTTCCTGAAGTACGGCCAGGATATTGTGCCGCTGGCTCACACCAACTATGCGCTCCGGATGTCCACGGGGATGGAGTTGCAGGTAATTCTACCGGTTTTGAATGCGCCATTCCGGCTCTACTACGCATACAATCCGCTGCGGGTGGACACCCTGGCGCCGTCGCAGAACAGGATTACGCGGGACATGTTCCCGGCGACCGACGCGGGCAGTTATACGTACCTGAACACGATTGCGACCTACAATCCGGCGTACCAGATTCGAGAGCCGAGGAAAACGCTGCGCTTTACGGTTGCGACAACGTTCTAACAAGTGTGTGAAATTCTTCGGGAATAGGGCAGGCAGGGCGAATGTGGTTTGACGCTCTATTTCTCGCAACCTATAATCGAGGGTATCCGTCAGAGGAATTTTCCATCGGGGCTGGAGCTGATGCTTTGCGGCTCGCCCGCCTGCTGAAAGGTTTCTGCGGAATCTCCGTACGCTCCTAGAGGAGTTGAGGCTAATCTTCATGAATCGCAACTTTGCACGATTGATCCCGGCCATGGCGCTGGCACTGATTCTCAGCGTTCCCGCCGTCGCCCAACCCGCTGCTCCCACGGCCGCCGCCGCTCCCGCAGTTACCAAGGTCGGCATCATCAACATTCAGGCTGCCATTGTGAATTCCAACGAAGGTCAGCGTGACTTCGAGCAGTTGCAGAAGAAATTCGATCCGAAGCGCGTTGAACTGGAAAACCTGAACAAGGAAGTTGACGAGCTGCAGAAGAAATTCAACGCCCAGCAGGACAAGCTGAGCGACGAAGCTCGCGGCGAACTTTTGAAGCAGATTGACGCCAAGAAGAAGACGCTGCAGCGCAATTACGAAGACGCCAATACAGATATCCAGGCGCAGCAGAATGAGATTGCCAACCGCATTGGACAGAAACTGGTCGAAGTTCTGGACAAGTATGCGAAGGACAACAGCTTTACCCTGATTCTGGATGTGAGCGGCCAGGCCAGCCCGGTCCTGTGGGCAGCCTCGTCGGTGGATATTACCAAGCCGGTGGTGGATGCCTACAACGTTCACTCCGGGGTTGCGGCTCCAGCCAAGCCCACGGCGGCGGCCAAGCCGCTTGCGCCCGCTCCGGCCGCACCGGCCGCACCCGCAAAGAAGTAGGGCTTTCGAATGGAATGAGGCCGCCTGTTCCATCAGGCTGTTACAAAACCCTGTGACTCTGGGGCAAGTTGATGTAAAAATGCTCTCGCGGAAGCGAGGGCATTTTTCATGGGGTTCATTCAGGGCGAGGCGCGGGGGCAGCAGACGTTGTTTCCGGTAACGCTGGATGATCTGGTTCCCGACGATCATGTGTGCCGAGTCATTGAGGCGTTCGTGGATAAGTTGGATATGGCGGAACTTGGGTTTGTGCGTGCCGAACCCGCCGAGACGGGGCGTCCTGGGTATGATCCTCGCGACCTGCTGAAGCTGTATCTGTACGGGTACCTGCAACAGGTCCGCTCGTCGCGGCGGCTGGAAGCCGAGTGCCAGCGCAACGTGGAAGTGATGTGGCTGCTGGGCCGTTTAACTCCCGATTACAAGTCGATTGCCGAGTTTCGGCGGATGCACCGCGAGGCGGTGACCAAAGCGGGAGCCGAACTGGTACATTTTGCGCGTGCGATAGGACTGGTCCGGGGCGAGTGGGTTGCAATTGACGGCTCGAAGTTCCACGCCGTGAGCAGTGCCAGGAGCGTGCGGGAACGGGATGCAATAAAGCGTTATCTGGAGCAGTTGGAGCGAGCCGACGCGCAGGACGAAGTCGTCATCGACCCCAGCGCGGTTGCAGCAGCGCTGGAGAAACTGAAGAAGCATCCCGAACCTGAAGCGCGGTTCATGCGCATGGGCTTTCATGACCACGCACCGGCTTACAACGTGCAGACGGCGGTGGACGCCGAACACGCGCTGATCGTGGCGCAGAAGGTCACGACGGAAGGCAACGACCAACGTTGTTTGCTGCCGATGGCCGAGGCGGCCAAGCAAGCCGTCGGGGCTCCGGAAACGCTGAACGTGGTCGCCGATGCTGGTTACTCCAACGGCGAGCAGGTCGAGCGTTGTGAGCAACAAGGCATCGTGCCACATGTTCCCGCCAACCGCGCCATCAACAACAAGGGCGATGGCACGTTGTTCGACCGCAGCCAGTTCCACTATGACCCGAAGACCGACAACTTTCGCTGCCCGGCCGGGCAGACGCTGGTGCGCATCCAGCTCTCCCGCAAAGATCGTTGCGTGATGTATGCCGCCCCAGCTCAGGTCTGCGGAGCGTGCTCGATGAAAGTTCGTTGTACGACCGGCTCGCGGCGCTGGACGACGCGCCATCTGCACGACGACGCCCTGAATCGGATGCAGCAACGAGTCACACCCGCCCTCATGCGGCTGCGGCGATCCACGGTGGAACATCCGTTTGCCACGCTCAAGTACCGCATCTTTGGACATCCGCGCTTTCTGCTGCGCGGAGTCGGCGGTGCACAGACCGAGATCAGCCTGGCGACCATGGTCTATAACCTGAAACGCATGATGAACGTGCTGGGTGGCCGGAAACTCTTAGCAGAACTGGCCTGCTGAGCATCCGCAACCCAGTCCTGCGCTCAAAACCACGCTCTACACAAACCAAAATCGCTCTCCATCAACAAAAACGGTGCTCCGACACCGGAACACCGTTCTTAACTTTCATTCAAAGCCCGCGTTTCGTAACAGACTGCTGTTCCATGGGCGGCTTTTTTCATTGCACCCGGCTGCCCCAAGGGTGTGGAAAAACAGTGCAAAACTGCGGTGTATTCAATTGTTACGGGCAAGTTTCAGGGCGGGAAAGCGGCTGCGGCACGGGAAAAATGTGTCTAAGTACTTATTGGTCAGTAGCATACGAAAAAATTGAAGATGTTCTTGACGGCGGTCAACCGGGGTGATTAAAGAAAGTGAGTCTTGAAGTTTTGCACATATCGACATTTGCAAATGCGTCTTACGGGGGTCATCGGCAGGGGTGATATTACGGCTGCGGGCGGCACTGGGGCCAGGGATCAGCTCTCGTCGCTGGAAACGCGCAGGACGGCGAGAAAGGCTTCCTGGGGAATGTCCACTTTCCCGATCCGCTTCATGCGGCGCTTGCCTTCTTTTTGCTTTTCCAACAACTTACGTTTGCGCGAGATGTCGCCGCCGTAGCACTTGGCGATGACGTTCTTGCGCAGCGCGGCGACCGATTCGCGGGCGACGATCTTGGCCCCGATGGCGGCCTGGATGGCAACCTCGAACTGCTGCCGTGGAATGAGTCCGCGCATGGTGGAAACCAGTGCCTTGCCGCGTTCGTAGGCGTACTCGCGATGCACGATGATGGAAAGCGCGTCAACGGGATCGCCGGCGACGAGGATGTCAAGCTTGACCATGGGCGACTCCCACCAGCCGGAGAGGTGATAGTCGAGTGAAGCGTAGCCGCGCGAAACGGTCTTGAGGCGGTCGTAGAAATCCAGAACAATTTCGTTGAGCGGAAGTTCATAGGTGATCATGACGCGGCTGGAGCCGACGTACTCGAAGTTCTTCTGCTTGCCACGCTTCTCTTCGACGAGTTTCAAAATCCCACCGACATACTCTTCGGCGGTAAGGATCATGGCGGTGATGATGGGTTCCTTGATCTTGGCGATGAGGGTTGGGTCGGGCCAGCGCGATGGATTGTCAACTTCGAGGGTCTCGCCGTTGGTGAGGGTCACGAGGTAGCGCACGCTGGGCGCGGTGATGATGAGGTCGAGATTGTACTCGCGTTCGAGGCGCTCTTGGATGATCTCCATGTGGAGCAGGCCGAGGAATCCGCAGCGGAATCCGAAGCCCAGGGCGGTCGAGCTTTCGGGTTCGAAAAAGAATGAGGCATCGTTGAGGCGCAGCTTTTCGAGGGCGTCGCGCAGCAGGCCATGTTCGTGAGAGTCGACTGTGTAGAGGCCGGCGAAGACCATGGGCTTGATGTCTTCAAAGCCGGGCATAGCCTCGATGGCGGGATGGTCGGCATCGGTAATGGTATCGCCGATCTTGACATCGCCGACCGTCTTCATGGTGGCGAAGAAGAATCCGACCTCGCCGGCGGTGAGCTCGCCGATCTCCTCGGGTTTGGGCGTCAACACGCCCATGGAATCGACTAGAAAAGTGGTTCCCTTGGCCATGAGTTTGATCTTCTGGCCTTTGTAGAGACGGCCGTTGACGACCCGGGCGAGGATGCCGACGCCCCGATAACTGTCAAACCAGGAATCGAAAATGAGGGCCTGCAGCGGCGCGTCGATGCTGCCTCTGGGCGGAGGCACGCGATGCACGATGCGCTCCAGCACTTCGATGACGCCCTCGCCGGTCTTGGCGCTGATGGGCAGGGCAGCGGAAGCGTCGAGGCCGACGGCGCTCTCGATCATCTCCTTGGTGCGCTCGATGTCAGAGCTGGGCAGATCGATTTTGTTGATGACGGGAATGATTTCCAGGCCGTGATTGATGGCGATGTAGCTGTTGGCGAGGGTCTGGGCCTCGACTCCCTGGGTGGCATCGACCACCAGCAGCGCGCCTTCACAGGAGGCCAGCGAGCGGGAGACTTCGTAGGAAAAATCGACGTGGCCGGGGGTGTCGATAAGGTTAAGCTGGTAGGTGTGCCCGTCTTTGGCGAGGTACATCATGCGGACGGCATGGGCCTTGATGGTGATGCCGCGCTCGCGCTCGAGTTCCATGGCGTCGAGCACCTGCTCCTGGCCGGCCATTTCACGGGCGGTGAGGGAGCCGGTGATCTCCAACATGCGGTCGGAGAGCGTGGTCTTGCCGTGGTCGATGTGCGCGATGATTGCGAAATTCCGAATCGAGGTGCGGTCCATGCTCTGCTTTCACGGTCCAAACGCCCGCACGAGTTGCGAGGCAACGCTCAAGTTATTTGCCTATTTTACCATTGCCGCGGAGGCCTGCGTTCAAGGCGCGAAATCCTTGGATGGGCGCGGGAGGCTGAGGACACGCTGCCAGGGCGCATCTGCTTGCAGCAGGATGAAATGCCCCATCCTGGCGCCGAACGGGCGGCGCCAGGATGGGGCGGAAGCATGGTTTACCGCGAGCTGAGCCGGCGCCACACGGCCCCGGACATTAGGACTACTTGCGGGCTACGACCGGCGATTGCTGGAAGAGCTCGGGATGCAGGTAGGTGCCGCGCTCCTTGCCCTTGTCCTCCTCGACCTGGATGCGGTGGGCGTCGGCGTAGGCGTCATGACGAACGCCGGTGACCTGCCAGGAGACCTTGGCGCCGGGCTTGCCTCCGGCGATGGCAAATTTGTTGCCGGAGATCTCGCCGGCGACGTAGAGCTTGGGGCCGGGCGCGCCGATGGCGGTGAGTTGGTAGCGGAAGTCCTGATTGAGAGCCTCGAAGTAGTCGGGCAGGGCGACGACGGCCTTGCCGTGTTTGTCGAGGATGACAATGCCGTTGTAAATGTTCATCATGTCGGGCGACTCGACGAAGGAGTGGTAGAGATACTTGTTGGCGGGATCGAGGGGATCGTCGATCTTGAAGCTGCCGCCTCCCTTGGAAATGCTCCCGCCCACGTGGAGATTTCCGCTGAAGCTGACGTCCCCGTTACCGTCCACGTTGAAGTATGGGCAAGCACTGGTGCCGTTGCAGTTGACACTAGCGTTGATGAAGCTTCCGGAGGTTGGTGGAACTTCGAAGTTGAGTTGGAGACCGGTGGCGGATGGGCTGGCTAAGTCTGAGTAGAACGCGGTGATCTGCCCGGAAGTTGCTTCTCCTTCGGCGTCGATGATCCTGGTTGACGGGCAATTGTTTTGACCTTGCGAGCAGGTTGGAGCCGTGGCGGCAGTTGCGGCGGCCTGGATGACAATGCCGCCCCCGCCGTTCGCCATTTCGGCGTAGATCGCCTGCGCCGGGTTGCCGTTGCTGGTTTCCGTGTATCCGGTGACTCCGTTGAAGGCCACAACCGCAGGATTGAGAGATGTAGTGGTGAATCCAACGACACCGACTCCGCTGGTTCCGGTTACGTTTCCCCTGACTCCGGATGTGACTCCACTTCCGGTAGCCGTACCGACGATCGCCGAGGGCACGGTGGCGAAGAAGGCTGCGGTTGGATAGGTTTGCTCCGGGGACGTTGGCCCGTTGCTGGTGTTGGTGACGTTGAGCACGCCGTTGGGCGCGGTTGCCGTGCTGCTCCAGTTCACTGGCAGGACGACGGCGCCGCCGCCGCTGACGGTTTGGCAACTGACCGTGCCCGTGCTGCTGATGGAGGCGATGGCGCTGCCACTGGAGCAGGCGCTGCCGACCCGTTTCTGAATCACACTGGTGTTGACCGCGACGGTGGGAGCAGCCCCGCTGCCGCCGACCGTGATCGAGGAATCCGGCGAACTCAGCGCGACGCCCGAAGCCGCCGAGGTCTGGGTGCTGCCGTCGGGAAATTTGAAGCCGCCTGAAAGGCTCTGCACCACGCCGTTCACCGAGAGCGCATAGGCCGGGGCGGTAATGCCGATGCCAACGTTGCCGCTGTTGTCGATGCGCAGGCGCTCGGCGCGCGAGGTGGTGCCGTTGGCGGTGGTCGCAAAGGTCATCGCGGTGCCGTTGGCGCCGGTGTTCCAGTTTTCCGTGGCGATGAAGCTGACCTTGACCCGGCTGCTGGGGAAGGCCGACCCGTTGTAGCCGGCAGAGGCAAACTGGCCCAGGTTGTCGCCACTCTGGGTGGCCAGCGGGGTGGTCGAAGTGCCGCGTGCGCTGAGGAAGTTGAAGTTTGGCGAATCGCCCGAAGCGTTCGAGTAGTTGTCGATGCGCAGGGTTGGATTGGTGCCCACAATGTCGAGCGCGGCCGCCGGAGCGGCGGTGCCGATGCCGACGAAGTTGCCCGATTGCGCGATCAACGAGTCGGCCAGGTCGCCGGTGGTGTCGGTAAAGACGGGCAGGAATCCGGCGGTGTAGTTGGTGGCCACGGCGGCAGCGACCACCCGGTTGGCCGCCGAGTTTACGGCAGCGCTATTGATGTAGGCGGCGGGCGCCGTGGTGGCCAGTGGCGCGGCGACCATTGGGGCAGCGTCCGAGCGCAGGAAGGCCGAGGCAGGCAATCCGCCGAGGGTTTCCGAGTCTGAGGCTTTGAGCGCGTAGGGAACGCTGACCAGCAGCACGCGGGGTTGTTCGGGTTGACCTTCAGCCTGGACGCCGAGCCAGCGCGCTTCACCGTTGCTGAAAAGTTCCAGCGGAATACCCGTGGCGCTGCGCGCGCCGAGCAGCGAGTTGTAATGGCCACTGGCGTCCACCGCGACGTTTTGGACTTCCTGCCAGAGCGGCGCGCCGCCGGTTTGATCTTTGTAGAGCGCGAAGATGACGCCCACGGTTCCGGCCTGGGCGCCCGAGATGGTGCCACTGAACTTGACCAATTGCGGAACGGCGGCAGTGTCTTGGGCGCAGGCGCAGCCGAGTAGAAAGACTACACAAAACAAGCCAGCCAGGAAGCGGCGCATGTTGAGGAACGGGCAGGAAGCTGAATTTTGGCGAGACACAGGTATCCTCCATCGCGATTCTCTTCAATGGGGCGAGTGGACTCGAACAGGGCACACCGGGGGCCCGAAATAGATGAAGAAAGAAACCACTGCTCCAAGGAGAGCCGAAGTCTAACGCCGGGAAATTGCGATCACAAGGGAAATCATGATGGCGAGGCTGGCTTGGAACCGAATCAGGCGCTGCCAGCCAGGGCGGTTCCAAATTGGGCCGGGTAATCAGTCCGCGCGCGGTTCGGGAACGGCGGCGGCGACGATGGATAAGTGGCGTGGGTGGAGGGAAATGTTTCGCGGATGGAGCGGTGAGGAACGGTTCCGGTTCAGGGGAAACTGCTCCGGGAAAGCTGTAGGCGAGCACGGCAAGGACTGAACAGTGGATTCAGAAAATCGACGGCGGACTGGAGGATTCTTCTTGGCGGCTCTCTTCCCACATCTGCTGACTGCGGCAGACGTAGGCGCCCTCAGCGTTCCCAGACGAAGCCGTCAAAGGTGTGGACGTGCTGGTAGCCGAAGCGGCGGTAGAGGGTGAGAGCGCGCTGGTTTTCCTCGGTGACGGTGAGCGAGAGCTCGCGAAAACGGCGGGCGGAGAGGTCGGCGTGGCAATAGCGCAGAAGATGCTCGCCGATGCCGCGGCCGCGGAATTCGGGGAGGGTGCAGACCTGGGTAATATGGCCGACATCATGACGGACGCGGGAACAGAGCAGGATTCCGATGCGGGTGTGGGTGGGAAGGTGGAAGGCTACGAAGGATGCGGCGGGGTCGAAGACTCCGCAGCCGGGAAAGCGCACGATGTTGTTGAGGAAGCGGAGCGAGCCTGCCACGGTGCGGTACTGGTCGTTGACATCGCTATCGAGATGGCCCTGGTAGGCGGCGGTGATGACGCCGGCGGCGGGCTGGTAGTCGGCTTCAGTCCAGCGATGAATCTCAACCTCAGGCGGAAGCGGGCGGTCGGGCGCGGAGTAGAGAGTGTCGATGGGAAGGGTGAGAAAAAGGCGGCGATAGCGGCGGAAACCTTCGGCGAGGAAAGGCGCGGCCAGGTGATCGGTGGGATGGATGAGGAGCTGCGCCTCGACCCGATGCAGTCCGGGAGACTGCTGCAGGGTGCTGATGGAATGGTGCAGCAACTCCAACTCGATGGCGTGGCGGCGATCCCCGGTGGAGTTGGAGTTCTCCACGAAAAGATCGCCAATGACGCCCTTGGCGCCCTCGTATACGAAAAAGCAATAGCCGTGGACGCGCCCGCGCTCGATGGCGGCAAAGCCGGGCAGGATGCGAGAGTCGGCGTAGCGGAGCACCATGTCCGCCGAGGAGCGATAGTCCCAATGGAGAGTGCCCCGCCAGACTGCGACCTCCTCCTCGAGGAGGGCGCGCAAGTCGGACGATGCGAAATGACGGAGGTCGAGAATTTCCACTGAGAGTGATATCCCGGGGCGAGGGATACGCCCAGCATAGTGTAACGGATATGGAAAGTGAACGGGGATGAGTCGGCGGCGAATGGGGTGACTTGGGGAATGCCCCCCGGTTTTGATCTCCAAACAACAGGCAGAGATGGGGGAACGGGGGCGGGTGCGAAGGCCGAGTCATGGTCTGCCGCGGAAGCGGATGATGTCGCGGCGGCCGCGCTTGGAGGGGCGGCTGGCGGGTGCGGGTTCGAAGAGCGCGGGCGAGGATTTGCGCTCGGCGGCCAGTTTCTGGCGGGCATCGCGGCTGGCTTCAGTCTCGCGGTATAGGGTCTGGGCAACCGTGGCGGGGCCGCGGACTTCGCTGAGGTCGAGGACTTCGATCTGGAAGACGCCACTGTCGTTGGTGACTTGCAGCAGGTCGCCGGCGCGGACTTCGCGCGCGGGCTTGGCGGGTTGGGAGTGGAAGAGAATGCGGCCGAGGTCGCAGGCGCGCGCGGCCAGGGCGCGGGTCTTGAATAAGCGGGCAGCCCAGAGCCACTTGTCGATGCGTACGGAGGTCATCAAGCTATTTTGCTACAAGAGCGTGGCTGAGGGAGGGTCAACAACCTCAGGTTAGCCAGGAAATGGCAAACCTGGGGCGCTGGAGGCAAGGGCAATGTGAAGCGAGGGGTTGACATCCCCGCCGGAGCGAATCTGAGGAGGTGCGGCCGGAGGCAGCTGCACCCGCGCCCGGGGTGCTTGTTGGCGGGGACGCGAAGGCTGGTAGAATTCAGGGGTTTACCGGCGCGGGGGAACATTGCGCGCTGTCTTTGCGTAGTAAGTCAGCATGGCTACTGGTGCGGCTTCACCCATGCTGGCCCGGTTCACGGCCGTTGGTGGCCGTCCGGCGGAGGCGCGGGTGGAAGAGGCACAGGTTGTCGCACAGCTTGTACGCCGGTGTGCCTCCGGCGATGCCGCCGCCTGGGAAGAGATTGTGGTGCGCTTCCACCGCCGTATTTACAACATCTGCTACCGCTTTGCGGGATCGGCGGATGACGCCCAGGATCTGACCCAGGAAGTGTTTATCAAGGTATATCGCACCGTTGGCAGCTTTGACGGCGACAAGGCGTCGTTTGGCACCTGGGTGACGACGGTGACGCGCAATCTGCTGGTGGACCACTTCCGCAAGACGCGCAACGACCGGGCGACGGATTCGATGGACGCCGTGCGCGGGGCGGACGAAGACGGGCCCACGCTGGCGGACCGGCTGTCAGATGGCGCGCCGGGGCCGCAGGTTCATGTGGAGAGCCGGGAGCGGCGGGAGATGGTGCAGCGGGCGCTGCGGCAGATTTCGCCGGACTTGCGCGAGGCGGTGATCCTGCGCGATCTGCAGGACATGGATTACCGCGAGATAGCGCAGGTTCTGAAAGTTCCCGAGGGAACGGTGAAAAGCAGGATCAATCGCGGCCGGGCGGAACTAGCCCGGTTGCTGCAACGTACGTACAGACAAGCGCTATAGTCCAGGTGAGTCAGGTTCCGGGGTGAGGACTTCATCCGGCAGGGCAGGACGAGGCAGGTGAGTTGAAATGGTGGGACGAGACGCAAATCCGGAATGCAGTGCGCGGAGTTCGACGCTTTGCTGGCGGAGGCCATTGACGGCACTCTCAGCGGACAGCGGCGCGAGAACTTTGAGCAGCACAAAGCCGGCTGCGCGGCGTGCCAGGCGTTGTTTGCCGAGGTAACCAGCGGCGTGGCCTGGCTGGAGGAGATGGAGGACGTTGCGCCTCCGCGGAAGCTGGTGCACAACATTCTGGCCGCGACCAGCGGGGCGGCGCAACTGGAGGCGCAAAGCCGAGCAGCGGCCCTCCGCGTGGGAGCGGCTGCGGCGCCAGGTGGGGACCTGTTTGCGCCGGTGCTGACGGCGCGCTTTGCGAATGTCCATGGGGATGGCGTTCTTCTCGATCACGCTGGTGCTGAACATGGCGCAGATCCGGATCAGGGACCTGACCCCGCACAACCTGAGCCACACGTTTTCAGCAGCCAGAACAAGCTGATGAAGTATTACGAAAACATGCGGCTGGTGTACGAGATTGAGTCGCGGGTGCGGACCCTGCGCAACGCCACCGACGAGAGCGAACGCGAGGAGCGGAACCGGCGTCACGAGAAGAACAACAACCAGACGCAGGAGCAGAACCAGAACAGCGAACCGGAGCGGCGCCAGCAACAGGAACTTCAGCCGCGCTCCCAACCCGCGCTGGCTGGCGGCGCTGGACGGAAGTGAATTTTACCCTGGTAAGCTCGCCAAGCAGAGGAGTGACTATGAACTGCGCACAACACACCGAGACGGCAGCGGTCGCTTACTGCCGCGCTGCGGCAAGGCGCTCTGCGAGGCCTGCAAGCGCGAGGTGCAGGGAACGATCTACTGCGAACCCTGCCTGGCGGCGCGGATTCATCCGGGGGCGGGCGCGAACTTTGCCCAGGCGCGGGGAATGCCGGCGCGGGCTATGTGCCGCCGCGCGGCCCCGAGGATGCCAGCCCCGGACTGGCGCTGTTTCTCGGATTTATTCCGGGCGTGGGAGCGTTTTATAACGGCCAGTTTCTGAAAGGCTTCGTACATGTGATTGTGTTTGGGCACGCTGATCTGGCTGCATGACCATGGGATGGGAGCCTCGGCGGGATGCAATGATCGCGGCGTGGTTCTTCTACATGGTGTTTGACGCCTAGACACGGCGAAGGCGCGCCGCTATGGACTGCCGATTCCCGATCCGCTTGGACTGAACGCGATTCTGGAAGGCAGGCGAAGGCACCTTCCGCCAGCGGGTGGAGCAGGCAGGCGAGCGGATGGGCACGCAGGTGGAATACGCGGCGCAAAACATTGGCCAGCACTGGCAGAAGGCTGGGGGCGCGGCTCCGGGGAGCACGGCTGCGAACGTGACGGCGGCGAACGCTCCGCCACCCCCGGGTACGGCGCCGAACCCAGCGCCGGGTACTGCGCAAGATGCACGGCCGGGCGCTGGGCCGGGGGTAACGCCAAGTGCGACCCCGGGAAGTTCGGCATTCGTGGGACCGCACGGGACGTACTACTCCGGGCCGGAAGGTACCTACTATGCGGCTCCCCCGGTGAAGGAGCACGAACGCAGCCCGGTGGGCGCGGTGGTGCTGATTGGGTTGGGAGTGCTGCTTCTGCTGGCTAACCTGGGCTGGTTCAGCTTCCACTGGATCACGCACTTCTGGCCGGTGATTCTGATCCTCATTGGGGTGTGGCTGTTCATCAAACGCCAGCGCGACGCGCGGTAAAGGGAGGGCTGCGATGAGATATTACCAACCGAATCCGGCGTGCGGTTGCGGCCGTTGCAGCACCCGCGGCTTGATGGGTCCGGCGGTGCTGGTCACGCTCGGGTTGCTGTTTTTGCTGGCGAATATGTCGGACTATCCGTTTGAGCGGACGTGGCCGATTCTGCTGATTGTGATTGGAGCGATCAAAGTGGTGCGCTACATGATTCCGGATAGCGGGCACTTCAATCCCGGGCAGTATCCGCCGCCTCCGTACCCGCCTCCTTACCAGGCGGGCGTGTATGCGGCGGCGGGACAGAACGCGGCTCCGCCGAGCGGTGGGCCGGCGGGGGCAACGGGCGCGGCGGCAGCGGGCGCGGCGGCAACGGGCGCGGCGGCAACGGGCGCGGCGGCAGCGGGCGAAGGCGGCGCAGATGTCCACGAGGTGCACAATGGCTAGCCCTGCGATGTATGGACCTCCTCCGCGCCGCCATTCCGTGGTGGGGCCGCTGATTCTGATTGTGATGGGCTTGCTGTTTCTGCTGCGGAACTTTGGCTACACGATTCCGCTGTTCCACAACTTTGTGCAGTACTGGCCGCTGCTGCTGGTGGTGATTGGGACTGGTGCGTCTGGCGGAGTTTTTCGCAGCGCGCAGCGCCCAGCGTCCGGTGCCGCGGAATGGGCGGCGGCACGGTGTTTCTGCTGATGATCGTGATTATCGGCCGGGGTCGTGCCTGAGCGCCGTATTCCAGGAGCGCAACGACATCAACTGGGGCTCGCTGCGGGACAACGTGGATGTGGACGACGACCTGATGCATCTGTTCGGCAACGAGTACACCTATGACGGCGAGGTCACGCAAGCGCTTCCCGCGGGCGGCGCGCTTCGGGTGAACTGCGATCGCGGCAACATCACGGTGACCAACTGGGATCAGCCGCAGGTGAAGGTGGTCTATCACAAGCGGATTTTTGCCGGCAGCCAGGGCGAGGCGGATTCGACCAACCAGTCCACCGCGCCGCAGCTGCAGGCGCAGGGCACGACCGTGGAGGTGCAGGCCAACACGGAAGGCGCGGGGCCAAAGGGGGTTGCGTCCGACATTGAAGTGTATCGTTCCGCTGAAGGCGGACGTGGAAGCTGACGGCGCGGCGCGGCGATGTTTCCGTGACCCAGCGCACCGGCGACGTGAAGGTGAGCTCGCAGCGCGGCGACGTGACGCGTGGACCAGGTGACGGGAAACGTAAACGTGACGACCCGGCACGGATCGCTGCACGCCAGCAATGTGACCGGGAATCTGGCGGCGGATGGACGGCTGGATGACCTGGCGCTGGACACGATTCGGGCACGGTGTTGGTTACGGCGGATATTTTTGGCGACACGCGGCTGTCGAAGCTGCAAAAAGGGCGCGACGATCCGCACCTCGCGCACGGAGTTGCAGTTTGCCAAGCTGGATGGCGATCTGACGATGGATTCCGGCGACCTGCAAGGCGATGGAATGCTGGGTCCGTTCTCGCTTTCAACCAAGGCCAAGGATGTGAATCTGCGGAACCTGCAAGGCGACGTTCACATCAGCGACGACCACGGCGACATCACCTGGAGAGCAACTTCGGCGGCGGCGCTGGGCAACCTGGATCTGACGACGCACCATGGCAACGTGCAATTGCGGCTGCCCCCGAAGGCGAGTTTCCAGTACCAGGTGGTGACCCACCATGGCGATATCTCCAGCGACTTTGAGAACGTGCGCTCGGAGAGCCACACCGGCGCTTCCAGCGCGACGGGAGCGGTGGGCAAAGGCGGGGTGAAGATCAACATCACATCCGATACCGGCGATATCGAGATCAGCAAGGCGGAGGCCTCGACGACGGCCTCGCCGCCAGAGCCGCCAGCGGAGCCGGCGGCGCCGGCAAGACCGGTGAAGCCGGGCAAGGCCGGGAAGAAGGTGGCCGACGTCGAAGTAATGTAGCGCAACGTGGCTGGAGGCGGAACCTGCGGCTGCGGCCGGAACGATGCAATGCAAAACTGGAGAGCCCGGGGCTCTCCAGTTTTTATTGCGGAAACTTGCGAGACCCGGCCCTATCAACCGAAGTTGATGGGATGTTTGCCGAGCCAATGGGAGTCGCGCGTGGTGCCGATCTTGCGCAGCGCTCCACGGGCGATTCCAGAGGAGATGTCGCGGGTCTCCCAGGCCACAGCCGCGCTAAAGCCGACGAAGCCGCCAACCACTCCCATGGCGACGAGGGCAACCGGCCTTGGCTTGCGGTGTTGGGCCACGAAAGCGCAGAGCGCACCCACGCCGGCGCCCAACACGGTTGGCGCCCAGGAGGCACGCGCGGAACGCGAGAGACCGAGCCGACGTGCTCGTCCTGGAAAATTGAATCGGCTGCGCTACGCGCACCCTGCCATCCCGAGCCTGCAAGATCGCGCCCATATTCCACTTCCGACTTCAGCCAATCACCGATTTTCATCGCCGACCATCCTGTTTCCCCCAGTATGAACCTAGTACGAATGAAACTCGATAGTACCTCTGGCCGTAGGAAAGCGAAAGTAACCACCGGTAGGACCGGGCTGCTTTCCGAGGCCGCGCGGAAAGGTTCGGGATTGGCACGAACCGAGCAGGAATGGGGGAAGATGTGGGAAAGCCCCGGCCCGATGCAGAGGCCAGGGCTTCGCCCACGGAATGGACGAACTACGGTGTCGCCGTCTGCAGCGTCAGCGTGCCCTGGTAGGCGGCCGCGGCGTCGGAGGAGATAAGGTAGATGGTGCTGTCATCCACGGTGTAGAAGATCACGGGAACGCCACTGAAAGTTGCGGTGCCGCGCCCGAAGATGTGGTCGACCGCGTAGTTGCCGCTCTGAGAGCTGTTCTGGGTGAAACCATTGCTATCGGTCTGGAAATCGATGGTGCCGTCGAGCCCTCCATTGCCGTCGGCCAGGTAGTTGCCCGCGGATTCAAAATTACCAACCCCGCCAAAGTCGTAGCCCTGGAGAGAACTGGGCGTAATTGCCTTTGACATTCAGCGTTGGACAGGCCGATGGTTTGGGCGCGCATGTCGCCGGTCTCAAGAAGGCTGTAACCGGAAACGCTGGGGTTGGCGCCGTAGTTGACCAGAACGAGCGACTGCTGGGGCGAGACCTGCCAGCCCACCATGTCCTCATTCACAATGGCGCCGGAGTTGGCAGTCAGTACGGCGGTCCAGCGGCCAGGGGTGGTGGCGCCAGTGATGTTGTAGGTTCCACTAAAGCTGACGTCCTGGTAGAGAGTACCGTTCTCGTTGTAGTCCTTTATGGCGCTGGATACGTTGTTCACGCCGTCGAGATGAGCCGCCCGGTCTCCTCGAGGGGGCCGAGGACGTCAAAACCGGAGAGGTTGAGAACCTGATTTCCAGTGAACGCGGAGGTGCTGGCCGAGACCGAGGTTTGCAGATCGGCATAGCCGTAAAGGAACCAGTGGGAGTCGGTGCTGATCAATTCGAGACGGCTGGGCGAGACGTAAAAGACAGCGAAATCGTGAGTGGTCTGGGCTGATAGGTTTGTGGTGGTGTAGCTCAGGGTGCCGCTGGCCCCGGTCAACGAGATGGTTCCGGCGGCGGGAAGCTGCTGGTTAAATGTGCCGCCGTCGTTCTCATCGATGGTCCCGGCGAGAGCGCTTCCGGTCACGGTCAGCCCGCCGACGGCTCCGTAGGGAGACTGGTTGGGGTCCTCGCCCATCGAGGCGGATGACCAGGTGGAGGTTGCGCCGGAGAGCGCGGGCACGGCGGCGGGTCTGCAACTCGAGTCTGCCGACGGCATCGAGCGGAGGCGGCCATCCTGGAAGAGCTTGCCGGCCGAGGGAGACGACAAGATAAAGGGGTAGATGGCCTGGCCGGTGCTGCCCGTCAGAGTCATTTGGCCGCGTCCGTCCTGATTGACGCTTGTAGCTGCCGGTGATGGCTTCGTTCGGCATCTGGCCGCCGGTGTCGTTGACGGTGTTACGGCTGCCGGAGGCGATGTTTCCGTTGCCATCGGCGCTGAAGGTTCCGACAACGGCGAAATTGTTGCTTGGGTTGATGCCGTTGGCGGCGAAGACGTAAGTTCCCTTGAGGCTGGCATTGGTGAACCCGGCGTTGTTTCCGCCGGTAGGTCCGCTGGGCACGGAGGGTATTGTTGGACGAGTCTCCCACCGCAAGCCAACCAGAGGCGCCAAGGGCAGACGATGCTGATCAGGGTGAGAAGTAGCTTGCGCATGGCTTTATCCACCAGGGAACAGAAATCTCTGCACAACGTGAAACACAAGTGCAGGAGGAAAGTTGTGCACTAAAATAGACGGATGGACAGCCAGCTGGTTGCATTTCCGCCCAAGGTTCTCAACCAAGAACTATACCTGATCGGCTTCCGCCTGGATCCGTCGGCGGAGGGTCCGCAGTTCTACACCCTGATCGGCGCCGAAGGGGAAAGCGAACGTCCCATCACCCGGGGCGAGCGGGTGCTGTTGTTCCGCCGTCCGGCAGACGCGCTGAAGGCGCTGATGGCGAGCGATAACGGCTTCTGCGACGTGCGTCCGGTGCCGACGGAGCTGGAGTTGCTGTGCGACGTTGAGCCAGGCGCTCTACGTTGCCAACCAGGAAAATGAAGATGGCGATGGAGTGCTGTTCGAGCTGATCGCGGTCTTCGACGACCTGCTGCGGGCGGTGAAGCTGAACGTTCCGGCCGAGTACGCGGCGGTGCTGGGCGCAGTGGCCAGACGGCTGGGCGAGAGCCAGGAGTTTGCCGGCTTCCTGGCCGAGAGCGGAATGACGCGGGAAAAGCTGGAGGACGCGCTGCTGTGGTGCGTGGGAGCCGTGGCCGTGAAGAGCAGCTGGGTGGGGTAGAGCGTCAGGGCGGCGATCCTCCAATGGATCGCTTGCCCCTGAGAAAGAAAGCGAAGCCGGGATATGCCGAGCGCCATGCCAGGAGGCAGGGCGCTCTTCTCTTATCAGCGGCGGGTGGTGGCGATCTCTGGCTGATAGCGCTTGGCCTGGGGCGGCGACTGCAGGTGGTCGCGGATGAGGCTCTCCTGGAGTGTGGCGAAGGCCGCCTCCGGGGTCTCGACAAACTGGAAGAGGTTGACGTCCTCGGGAGCGATGGTTCCGGCATCGGCCAGCGCTTCCAGGTTGAGCACGCGCCGCCAGTATTCCTCGCCGTAGAGAAGCACCGTCATCTTCTTGGCGAGCTTTTCGGTCTGGGCCAGGGTCAGGATCTCGAACAGCTCGTCGAGGGTTCCGAAGCCGCCGGGAAAGACGACCAGGGCCTTGGCCAGATAGGCGAACCAGAGCTTGCGCATGAAGAAGTAGTGGAACTCGAAGTTGAGCTCCGGGGTGATGTAGGGGTTGGGCACCTGCTCGAAGGGCAGGGCGATATTGAGGCCGATGGTCTTGCCTCCGGCCTCGCGGGCGCCGCGATTGGCCGCCTCCATGATGCCGGGACCTCCGCCGGTGGTAACGACGAAGCGATGGCGCTTGCCGGGCAGGGTACGGGTCCAGGTGGTGAGCAGGTGGGCCAGCCGGCGCGCGTCCTCGTAGTAGTGGGCCATGTCCACGGCGCGCTGGGCGCGATGCGCTTCCTGCTCGTGGGCGGGAGCGGGTTGCATGGAGCCGGGGCGGGCGAGCAGTTCGACGGCCTCTTCGGCGCTGCTGAGACTGCGGAAGCGGGCGGAGCCGAAGAAGACCACCGTGTCCTGGATTTTTTCGCGGCGGAAGCGGGCGAGCGGCTCGGCGTATTCGGCGAGAATGCGCAAGGGGCGGCCATCCGGGCCTTTGAGGAAGGCGTCGTTTTCGTACGCCAGCGGGAACGCGGGTGGATTTGTATTTTGTCTGATCAGCCATAAGAAGTCAGCTTCCCCGGGTAGCTAGCGGAGATCGCGATAATGCACGGCTTCGGAAACTCCCATCCATACATCGATCAATCCGATGCCGGAGATCAATCCGCGGATAAAATTCTGGTCGAGAACAACTTGAGCGCGGGCCATCCGGCCAGCAGCGGGTTCTCGGTCCAGAGGCGCGTCCACGGAAGCACCATGACCAGCATGCCGGCCCAGACGGCGATGGCGACCTCGACCACCAGCAACAGGCGCTGCGCCCACACCGGCGGGTGCGCCGGTGGTGCGGTGGGCGGGCCGGACTGTTCCTCTGGCGCGGGCGTTTGTGAGCTCTGCTTCAGCGGTCCTACTTCCATCGTCGATTCGATTGCGTGCCGGTTCCCGCGATTGGCCATGAAGCCGGGCGGCCAGCGGATGTTCCAGCCCCGGCAAGCATGAAGCTGATTCTACGCTGAAGAATGCAAAAGACGGAACCGGCCGGGAGTGCGGCGGAAGAAAACGGGTTTGCCGCACTCATCGCCGGGAACGCTCAGACGCTCGCGCGCAACTCGCGAATGCGAATCGCCACATCGCGGTAGTCGATGTTGGTGCCATAGACTTCCATGAAGTGGTCGAGCGCCTCGCGCTTGCGTCCGGCAGCCTCGTAGGCACTGGCAAGCTCGTAATTCACGGCGGTGCGCGACTCTTCGTCGGGCGCGGCTTCCAGCGCGCGGAGGAACCACTTGAGCGAGGCCTCGGGCACGGACTTTTCGACAAAGCAGGTAGCGAGCCAGATATACGCCTGCTGGGCGCGAGCCGGGTCTCAACCCCTGCCCGGCCATCCGGCAGACCTTTTGCAACTCGCCAATGGCCTCATCGAGCAATCCCATCTCCCGGAAAGCAATGCCGAGGTTGAAGTGGGTCTCGGGATCGTTGTCGTTTTCTTCCGGGGCGGCCAGGTCGCGCTCGAAATTCTGCAGGAGATCGCCAAAAACACTCGGCGTGAGGGCCGGCTCGGGCGCCGAGGGACGCTCCACCACGGGCGCCATGTAGGAAACTGGGAGCTGCGGCGGCTGCGCGTGCGGCGCGGCGGTTGGAGCGGGCTCAAAGCGGGCGGCGGGCAGGGGAGCCGGCGGTTGCAGCGCCGCTGGAGGGATGAACGGCGCCGTGGCGGCGGCTACGGTCCCGGCCGCGGGCGGGATGGGCGATGACGGCTCGCCGCCGGGCTCGGAAGCGATTTCGAAGTTGTCCCCCAGCTCGATGTCCAACTCGGCGGCCAGCGAATTCAGGGTAAACTCGGCGGCCTGCGGCGGCTCCGGCGTATGAAGATCGCCAACTGAAGATTCCGTAGAAGTGGAAAGACCGTTGCCGACCTCGATCACTTCAACGGGAGCATAATGCGCCGGGAGAACGTTGAGATCCGGATGGGCGGAGGTGGGACGGCCGCTGCGCAGCTGGCTGCAAAGAGTTGGCAGCTCGGGGTGATCCGGGGAGGCTGCGGCGAGGCGGGCGATCGCGGTTTCGGCCTCGTCCCAGATTTGCTGAGCCAGACAGAAGCGAACCTCTTCAAGCAGCTCCGCGACCACCTCCGGCGAGGCGGCGGGATGGGGCGCGGGCGGCGCGGCTTCCGCGGGTGGGAACGGCGGCTCAGATGGCTCGGCGGAGGATTCCTGCAAGACGGATTCCCACTCGCTGGAGAGATCGATCTCCTCGGCATTGCCGGCGTCATCGCCTTCCTCGGAAGGCGGTGCGAGGTCGAAGTCGCGGGCGGTGAACTCGCTGCCTTTTGCCTCCCACGTGGTGGTCTGCCCGGAGCCGGCGAGGCTGCCATAGAATTCGGCTGCCTCGGTCTCGCCCAGTTTCTGCAGGGCGCGCTGCATGGCGGCGTAGCAGCGGGCGGCGCTGGGCGGAGTCGCCCTCCTGCCGGTAGAGCAGGCCGAGGGTGCGGTTGAGGCGCAGATCCTCCGGAGCGGATTGCAGGGCGAGCTCCAGCGCGGTAATGCCGCCGCGTCTTCGAGGAAAACGACTCGCAAAGTTCGGCTTCGGTAAGGGCGGCTGACGATCTGTCTCTTCTACCTCGCGGCGGGTAACTCTGCGGCGGCAGCGCGGGCTCGTCTTCGCTGAGGAATTCCTCCAGGCTGTGCGGCCCGGCTTCCGGGGTGGCGCCGCCATCCGCCGAGGCTTCGGGCGCGACCGGATCGAGGCGGGCGCAAACCTGGCGATAGCCCTGGAGATGGGCGGCGTTCTCGGGCTCCAGCTCGATCAGTTCCTTGTAGGCGTCGCGGGCGCGCTCGAACTGGTTCACCTGCACACAGGCGTGGGCGAGCAGTTCCAGAATCTCGGCGATCATGGAGTCTTCGCCGGCGCGCTGGAAGAGGTTGTAGAGGGTCTGCAGGGCCTCGGGATTGTTGCGCACCCGGGCGACGGCGCCGTGCAGATGGGCCAGCACATCCTCTTTATCGTGGGCCAGCACCTCGGTGGAGAATTCGTTGTAGAGGGCGAGGCGCCGAGGGTATCGTTGTCCTTATAGAGCCGGGCGGCGACCTTCAACACGCCATCGGCTTCATGATGGACGGAGACCAGCTTGCGGCAGATGGGCAGGGCCTCGTCGAGCCTTCCCAGCTTCAGGTAGGCGGAAAGAAGATTGCGTAAGCGCCTCGGGGCGCGAGTCCAGGTCAGGGATGGCTTCGTAGAGTTCGGCCGCCTTGTCCGCATCCCCCAGCTCGAAGGTGACCTGGGCGCGAAGCTCCTGGGCGCGGAGGTTGGCGCGGTCCAGGGCAATGAGGCGGTCGAGAATCTTTTTGCGCGGGCTCCAGCGCGTGGCGGTCGACGAGCGTGGAGGCGGTCTGCGAGAGCATCTCCTTGGCTTCTTTTTTCTGGCCGCTCTGGGTCATCAGGTCGGCGGTGCGGGTGATCACCTGCACGTTTTCCGGATCGAACAGAACCAGCTGCTTGAGCAGCCGCAGAGTTTCCTTGGACTGGCCTTTGCGGGTGTAGGCCTCGGCGGCCTGCAGCAGCATGGAGCGCGCGTCGCTGACCAGACCCTGCTTGCGATAGAGCTCGGCAAGCTTCTCCATGGTCGCCAGACCATTGGGGTCCAGCTTGGTGATCTTCCTGTACATCGCGATGGACTTCAGGGTGTAGCCGTCGGTGGCATAGGACTCGCCGACGATGCGGAAGCGCTCGATCGCCTTCTCGTTCTGCCCGAGCCGGGAGTAGATGTCGCCCACGGTATTGAGGATGGCAAGATCGCGTGGCTCGACCTGAAGAATCTTCTCGTATTCGGCGATGGCGTTCGGCAGCTTGTTCTGCTGCAGATAGCCCTCGGCCTTGGCACGCGATTTTTCTTTGTTGAACGACCGAATACCGAACATGATTGCACTCCAAAGCGCCTGCACGCGCGGGACTGCGTCTCCGAATCCACGCACGCAGGGAGTGACCGATTCCGTTTGGCTTACGGTAACACAGCTCCGGCGTTAGCTGATACCGTTCCAGGTTCCTGCCGGCGAACTTGAAGACCATGTCCCAATGACGAATGGTGGCGGGAGATCGTTTGAGAACCGGCAACGGCGGCATTCCGGATTGCGTTTGCAGGCGGTATAAACCTGCTTTGGAGGGACTCGAATCCTGGGGTTATGCCCGGTGGCGCTGCTACAGGTGTTGGCAGCCGGCGCTGGGAGTGGCAGGCGATGGCACCGGGTTCGGTTACTACCTGGGAACCTGTCTGGCTTTTTTGCCGGACTTCGCACGGCGCTGGCGTCCCTTGGGGCAGACAACGGAGGATCGCGGGGTATTCCAGTTTGCGATTATTGGTTCGCGAACGGCTGCGTTGTGGATTGCAGGGTAAGGTAGACAACCGGCTTGCGGGGTGGGAACCTGCGGGCGTTTATTTTCGTATCCCATAGTGCAGGATGGCTGGCCAGGATCGGAAAAATCATGCGAGGAATCAGGCTCAAGGAACCGACCATCATTGCGCTGGAGACGATGCGCTCGCATAAGCTGCGCTCGTTTTTGATGCTTCTCGGCGTCATTCTCTCGGTTTCGACACTGATCCTGGTGGTTGCGCTGATCAATGGCACCAACGCCTATGTTGCCGATCGCGTGGCCAACATGGGCAACGGGGTGTTTCTCATCGCGCGCTACGGCATCATCAACAGCGACGAGGAATTCTGGAAGGCGACGCGGCGCAACAAGCAACTGAGCTACGATGATTTTCTGGCGCTGCGCGACGGGCTGAAGCTGCCCAAGAACGTTGGTCTGGAGTGCCGCTCGACGGAGAAGGTGCGGCACGAGGGACTAAGCGTCGAGGACGTGTCGCTGCGCGGTGTGACGGCCAACATCGGCGAAATGGACGTCGAAGAGGTCGCGCGCGGGCGTTACATCAGTGAAAACGATAACGAACATCGCAGCTTTACGGCCATGATCGGCAGTGAGCTGGTGACCAAGCTTTTTCCCAACACGGACCCGATCGGCAAGACGGTGACGGTAAGAGGCTACGACTTCGAAATCGTCGGCGTGGCCAAGGCGATTGGAAGCGTGCTGGGGCAGCCGCAGGACAACTTCATCTACATGCCGGTGGAGACCTGGTTCAAGCTCAACGGCACCGCACAACGATAGCTTCGCCATCAACATCCAGGCGCGCTCGCCGGAGATGATGGAGCGAGACCAAGGACGAAGCCCGCGCGATGATGCGGGCGCGGCGTCACGTGGCGCCGAACGAAGAAGACAATTTTGGACTCTTTGGCTCGGACAACCTGATGGACCTGTGGAAGAATCTGACCGGAACGCTGGCCGGAGCGATGGTGGGTTTTGTCTCCATCTTCCTGGTGATTGGCGGCGTTGTGATCATGAACGTAATGCTGGCCAGCGTGACCGAACGCACCCGGGAGATCGGCATCCGCAAGTCGCTGGGGGCGCGCACCTCGGACATCCTGAGCCAGTTCCTGGTGGAGGCTTCGGTGATGAGCGCGATGGGCGGCATCATCGGGATTCTGGTGGCGTGGATACTGGCGGTGATTCTGGACAAGACGACGCCGCTGCCGATGTCCGTGCCGCTCTCGGCGGTGATTGGTGGCGATTGGCGTCTCCACCGCGGTGGGATTGTTCTTCGGGGTGTATCCCGCGCGCAAAGCCGCACGCCTGAATCCGATTGAAGCGCTGCGGGCAGATTCCTAAAGGAGGACACGGATGAAATTCGAAGCGCAGATATTTCTCCTTTGGCGAAAGCGCCCGGATGGCGTTTGAAACCCTGCTGGCAAACAAGATGCGCTCGGCGCTGACCGTGCTGGGAGTCTTCATCGCCGTGGTGGTGCTGGTGATGGTCTTCTCCATCATGTATGGCGTGGACGCGGACCTGCGCGCGCAGCTGGAGCAGTATGGCACCGACACGCTGTTCGTCTTCAAGTTCGAGCCCGGAATCCAACTGGGCCGGTTGCCGCAGGAATTGCGCATGCGCAAGCCGTTGAAGTATGAAGACGCGGAGGCGATTCGCGAGGAAGCGCCATCGGTAAAGGAAGTCTGCGTGGAGATCGGACCCGACCAGCTTCATGCCGGGCACGCCGACCTTTATTCCCAGCGGCGCGCTACAACGGCAAGGAAGTGACTGGCGGTGGACTTTGAGGGCGCGACGCCTTCGTTTCGAAGCGGTGCAGAACCAGCACCTGGAGCAGGGCCGGTTCCTGACCGACACCGAAAACAGCCATCGCCTCGATGTTGCGGTGATCGGACACGACCTGGCGAATACGCTGTTTCCGGCCAAGGATGCGATCGGCAAAGATTTGCAGGTCACGGGGATGACCTTCCGGGTGATTGGCGTGCTGGAGAAGAGCAAGGGAGTTTTCCTGCGCGACAGCTCATGCCGACAAGCAGGTGTATCATGCCCTACCTCACCTATCTGAAGCACCGGCCGCAGGACAAGGAGAACTTCCTGACCGCGCTGGCGTTTGCCGGGCAAGAAGTCAGCGGCAACCGATGAGATCACGGGAATTCTGCGGCGGCGGCGCGGCGACGCCTTCAACAAACCGGACAGCTTCGGCATCTCCTCGGCGGAGGCGATTTCCAACCAGTTCCGCAGCATCATGGGCTCGATTGCTCTGTTGACGATCGCGGTGGCGTCGGTGGGAATGCTGGTGGGCGGAGTCGGGGTGATGAACATCATGCTGATGTCGGTGACCGAGCGGACCCACGAAATTGGAGTGCGCAAGGCGATTGGCGCGCGCAGCAAGGACGTGGTGCGGCAGTTCCTGGTGGAAGCCATGGTGCTGACCGGCTCGGCCGGCGTGGCCGCGGTGCTCTTCTGCCTGGCCCTGATCGCGGTGCTCAACGTGGTGCTGCCGAGTTGGCCCATGGCGGTTCCGGGGTGGGTGATTCCGGCATCGGTGGCGGCGGCGATGAGCGTGGGACTGTTCTTCGGAATTTATCCGGCGGCCAAGGCGGCAAAGCTGGACCCGGTGGAAGCGCTGCGCTACGAGTAGCCCGGCAGGGCGGCGCACCGGGGTAGTTTACTGAACCAGGTGGATGGTGCCGGCCGGCGGCCGCCGCCGCTGATGCATCTCGTGGGAAATCTCCTGCATTTGGGTCTCGGTCAGCAACTGCGGAAGCGCGGGAAAAATCACGGCTTCCTCCAGGTGGAGGTGGGCGGCGAAGATCTGGCTGAGGGCTCTGGTGAGGTGTTGCAGGCGGCGCGCCAGGCTGGGGAGCCGCTCCGGCCGGTGGCAAAGGGAATCGCACAGGGACAATAACTCCGCTGTCAGTTCGTCGATTGCCAGGTGCTGCTCAACCATGGTCTCGGCTGCCTCGCGCACCAGCCCACCGGGAAGCAGGGCGCTCTGGATGCGTGGGAAAAGGGATTGATTCTCATCGGCCTCGATGCAGGGGCAAGGCATGGCTGAAGTAGTCGAAGACGGCCGCCGCGGCTTCGGCTATCTCGGCATCGGGAACAAGGACGGCTTCGGCCAGGGTGCGGCTCAACTGCACGAAGTGGCGAATCCGGGCATGGCAGCCGAGCAGCATTTCCAGAAAGGGGCGGGTTCGGGCGCGTCCCTGTTTGCGCCGTCGGAATTCCGCGTGAGCCTCATCTCTCCACTGTGGCCTCCCGGCGGAATTTGTCGAGGACAAGCGTCACAAAACTAAATGTCTATTTTGATTCAGCGACTTAGACATTTTCCGAACTTTTTGAATGCATATTCAGGAAATAGAATGCTAGAATGACCCCGCTTCTGATTTGGATGGACGCGAGCGGTAGAGGCGCCCTGAGAGCGAAAAACAAAGCGCTGCTCCGGAACACGTATCTGCAGACGAAATCCCTCCGATTCACTCAGCCTGATTTCAATTCACGAAGGAACAAGTAACACCATGGAACAAGGAATCGTTAAGTGGTTCAATGACGCGAAGGGCTTTGGTTTCATCAGCCGCCAGAATGGCGAAGACGTTTTCGTTCACTTCTCGGCTATTCAGACAAATGGCTTCCGCAGTCTCAAGGAAGGCCAGGCGGTGCAGTTCAACGTCGTCAAGGGACCTAAGGGCTGGCAGGCAGAGAACGTAACGGCCGTTTAGTTTTCGCGTCCGAAAAGTTCTAGTGGGAAGGGCAGCCAAGCGGCTGCCCTTCTCGTCTCAATGTACATGACAGGTCCGTATCCTTCGTGCTATTGTGCCGCCTTGGAAAGCTCACGTACCATAGCTGGTTGATTTCCCTGACTGCGCTCGGTGTGCGGTTCTGCTGTGATGTGCCTGCAGTGTCCGGTTGGAGATTGAATTGAAAAAGAGTTTCTTGAAACAATTCACGGAAGTGAATCGCGAACTCTGGCTGGTGTTTTCGTTGTTTGTGATTTCCGCGCTGTGTAACTTTCTGGTTGCAAACCGTGGAATGTTGCTCAGCTTCTACACCTTCCCGACATTGTTTTCCGCCTACAACTACGGCCGGCGGCACGCGATGCTCACGGCGCTGGCCAGCGTCCTGATGGTGGTTCTGGTCACGTTCCTGAATCCGAAAATGTTCGAGCACGGCGGCGAGGCCCTCAGCCACGCAGAAGTGGTTTGACATCTGCGTATGGGGCGGGGCGCTGATTCTTACCGCATTTGCCATGGGCACGCTGTACGACCGCAACGCCGCGCGGATGCGCGAGTTGCGTGAGACCTATCATGGCGTGCTGATGATCCTGCGGCAATTCATTTCCAAGGATACCTACACTCAGAACCATTCCTACAGGGTTTCGATCTATGCCGCCCGGATGGCGTCGGAGATGGGATTCGACGATGAACGCGTCGAGGACGTGCGCGCCGCGGCACTGCTGCACGATATCGGCAAACTGGACATCAGCCGCGAGATCCTCTACAAGGCGGCGCGGTTGACCGCGAATGAATTCAAGGAAATGCGGGAGCACGTCGTCCAAGGGAGTGAACCTGCTGGAGCCCGTCGGCGGCTCATTGCGCCGCGTGCTGCCCATTATCCTGTCTCATCACGACCGCTTCGACGGCACCGGCTACAGCGATCGCGCCGGCGAAGAAATTCCGCTGGAAGCGCGCATCCTGGCCGTGGCTGACGCCTACGACGCCATCACCAGCGATCGGCCGTACCGCAAAGGAAGTACGACGTATGAGGCGCGCGAGATTCTGGAGAAAGGCGCCGGCCGCGAGTTTGACCCGGACGTGGTCGCAGCCTTTGTCCGCGCCTTCCGCAAACAGCAGATGGAGATTCCCGACCTGGTCGTCTAGCGCCATCGCCGTGGTTGGAAGCCATGGACGGAAGCGAAGACGCACCCTTGCTTTCCGGCAAGGCCTCCCAGGGTTGAACCGCTGTGCCATGCATGCCCGCTGCCCCACGGGCACGCCGTGCGCGTCCCGTGGGGCTACTCCACGGTCATAAGATTGTTTACGCTCTTGACGCCATTGATGTCGCTGACGAGCTTGGTAGCCAGGTCCTTTTCAGCCTCGTTCTTCGCCTTGCCACCCAAGGTAACCACACCCTTGTCGGTGGTGACCGAGATATCCAGGGCGCTGCTCCAGCGGTGATAGAGCAATATCAACTTCACCTGGGCGGTGATGGAAACGTCGTCCACTTCCTGACCTACCGTGATGGATGTATCTGCTTGCGCCACGGTCATCTCATTGCGTACTTCCTTGACTCCTTCCACGGCTTTGGCGTATTCGGTCGTCAGATCCTTTTGCGCCTGGCTGGATGCTTCGCCGCGCAACGTAACGATTCCACCTTTCACGCCGATCACTTCAGTCCTGAAGCCACTGACGCTGCGATGGAGCAAGAGGGTGGCTTTCACTTTCATCATCAGCCACGCATCTGAGTTCTTCGCCGGGCGCGCACCTTTGACTTCCAGCCTGTTGTCCACACTCTTAACCCCTGGCAGGTTCGCCACCGCCTCGCGGGCCAGTAATTTGTGGGACTCTTCCGAGACAGTTCCGGTCAAGGTAACAACGCCGTTCAAGGATCGGATCTTAATATCATCGGACTGAAGGTAGGTCTTGAATATATACAAATTCCTGGCGGATGATTCGATCCGGTCATCCTTCCGTGACGCCCTCGCAGGCATGCAGATCGCGAACAGAGCGACGGCAGCCAGCATCAGAGTTACACGATGCATTCGCTTCATTTGCATTCCCCCCTACTCTTAGCTGGAAAAAACGTTTCAATGATGACGCCGGTAAATGTCTGTCGAGCCACTGGCGGCAGCGCCTCTGCAATGTCCGATCACCGGCGCATACACAAGGGTAGCGCCAAGGATGGTCCACAAAGGACAAGGTACCGGGATTCCCGGAGGCTGGCAAGATGGGATTGGGCAAGAGAACTTCCGCACCGGCGGGTGGAGCGCGAGGCTGAGCGGATTCCGGAGGGTGAAGGTTGGGCGCAGGGATTGACGCCGGTGAATTCGTAATGCATGAATGTGTTCACTTTTGACCAGACGGCTCAAGGCTCGGCCTATCAGACTTGGCAAAGCTCAGGGGCACGCAGGCCCGGCGCCGAATGGCGCCATCTACAAGATTCACCGAAAAGGAACCCTATGGACCCGAGTACGAAGGATCAGATTAAAGGCAAGTTTCATGAAGTGAAAGGCAAAGTCAAACAGGCGCTAGGCCAGGTCACAAACAACCCTGACCTGGAGACTGAAGGCAAGTCCGAACACATCAGCGGAAAGATCGAGAAGAAGATCGGGCAGATCGAAAAAGTGTTCGAGAAGTAACTTCGGGGAACCCGGTCCGGAGGATATTCCCGGGGTTCGGCAATGGCTCACGGGGCGCGGTTGTTATCTGCATCCCGGCCAGCCAGTATCTGTTCACGCTCCGCTTGGCTCTACCCTCGGAAATACGCGGGGAGACCGGTGCGGCAGCGGGAAGTTTTCCGCGAGAAACTGTGTTGCTGGAGGGATGTGCATCCATCCATTTGCAGCCGATACCGAGCTTCCAGCCGCCGGGCTGATGCGGCGGCGGAGTCCGTATTCGTATGACGTGTTGGCGTGAGAAGACACGCGAAAGAGGATCGATCATGATCAAGTCAAATTCATTGGCTGGCGCCGGACGGATTCCGTTTCTGGCGCTGGTGTTGGTGGCAGGCATCCTTTCGGGATGCGCATCCAAACAGGATCAGGCGCTGGAGCAGGCCAAGAAGCAGGCGGCCGCAACCGGGCAGGCGCAGCAGGTTGTTTCCGTGGACAAGACAGGAACCACGACGACGACCATCGTGCAGCCGCCGGCGGCCGGGCAAACGACGCAGGCGATCACGACGACGACGACACCGCCCGTGGCTGGGGCACCGGTTCCAGCACCCGCGGAACCGGCGGTTTCCGCCGTGCCGCAGCCGCCTCCGGCGCCGGTCAGCGTAAGCATCCCGGCGGGCACAATGCTGACTATCCGGATCGATCAGCACATCAGCGTTAAAACCAGCCACGCGGGCAACACTTTTACCGGCGAGATGGTGGACCCGGTGCTGGCCGGCGACAACAGTGTGCTGGTGCCGAAGAATACGCCGGTGGGCGGCGTGGTGGATGTGTCGCACCGGCGGGGACACTTCAAAGGCAGGTCGCTGCTGGAGCTGCGCTTGACTTCGATGACGCTGAATGGGACCAAGTATCCGCTGACGACGCGAGACTTGGCGCGCGGCAAGAAAGGCAAGGGCAGACGTTCGACAGGCTTGATTGCCGGAGGCGCGGGTCTGGGCATGCTGGTGGGTGGCGTGGCCACGGGCGGCGCTGGACTAGTGGTGGGCGGCCTGGTAGGTGGCGGCGCTGGAACGGCAGCCGCGGGATTGACCGGCAACGGAGATGTCGAAATACCGGCAGAGTCGATTGTGCACTTCAAGCTGGCGGACGACCTGGTGGTACAGCCGGCGCCGCAGTAGCCGGGGCACAACGCGATCGGTACGCCTCCCTGCAGAAATGCTTTCATCGCGCATCCGGTTGCTTCCCGGTTGCCTGTAAAGCTGCGCTGAAAAGCCCAGGCGCCCGACAAGTTGAACGGGGGGATTTCGGGCGGCGGATTCATGGCCGCTGCCGGTTCGGAATCATCAGTCCGAAATCCTCCTAATTGCAGGTCAGTCAGCCGGCAGCCAGTTGGTCACCGCCGCCTCTGAGCTGTCCGAGTAAGTGATCGTACCCGAACCCGACCTGTCCAGCGTGAACGTGGCCAAGGTCGCGCCGGTACTGATCCGGGTGATGCTTCCCTTGAGAAGGCGTGTCGTGTTGTCGACCAGCGCAATCTGGAACTGCTGGTCGTGAGCGCTGTCAGTGGCCGTCCATCCGGTTGGCGTGGGCACGAACACTACCAGGTCACCGGCGTAGCCCTTGAAGGTGGCCGTGCCGTAAGCAGTTCCTCCGGAGATTGCCAGCGTCTGGGTGGTCGGGGCGGTCATTTGCAGACCGCCGAGAGGGCCGGAGACCACCGCCGAACCGCTACTGGAATAATGCACCAATTCCCCGGCGCCCGGCACGGAAGTCTGGGCGGTCCAGATGATGCCGTCCGGCGAGGTCACAACCGTGTTCGCCGAGCCGATGGCGGCGAATTGTTGCCCGCCCCAGGCCACGTTCTTTAGGTCAAACGTTGCGTTCGAAGTGCGGGCGGTCCAGGTCGCGGCGTCGGGAGAAGTCAGAATCGTTCCCGCCTGTCCCACGGCCACGAAAAGCTTCTTCTGCGGCGACCAGACCACGCCGTAAAGACTGTTTTCCGTTGGAATCAACTTGGAGGGACTGGTCCACGTCTTACCATCGGTTGAGAACAGGATCGTGGCGTAATCCCCCACGGCGACAAATTGCGATCCCGACCAGGTCACGCCTCGCAACGTCGCCGTGGTTCCAGAAGAATCAGAAGTCCAGGTATTTCCATCGGGCGAGGTCAGGATGGCTCCGCCAGCGGGCGCCGTTCCCACGGCGACAAATTGCGACCCCGACGAAGCGAGGCCTAGCAGGATCAGTTCTCCGCTTCCCAAGCCGCGGACGGTCCTCCACGTGGTTCCGTTGGGTGAGGTGAGGATAGTTCCCTGCAATCCCGTCGCTCCCACCGCGACATAGCGCGAGCCGGACCAAACCACTGCAGCCAGGTTGGCATCGCTTCCGGAGCGTTGTGCTCTCCACTCGAGGCCTCCGTCGTGAGAAGTCAGGATGGTTCCGTTGGAACCGACGGCGACCCATTGAGATCCCGACGACGTCACGGATCTAAGGTTATTGCCGGTTCCCGAGGACAACGCGCTCCACTTGCTTCCATCGGAAGAAGTGAGGATGGCGCCGGCCGCGCTGACCGCAACAAACTGCGATCCCGCCCAGGTGATGCCAGGGGTGATGACCGGGGTGAAGGAAAGTGGCAGCATGAATCCGAGAGAGAGGTCGAGACTCGGGAAATCCTGCACCATGCCGCCGGAGCACAGCGACGGCTCACCTTCCTCAAGGAAGCCGACCAGGTTCACCGAGCAGGCAAGACCCAACTGCGCCGGCGGTGCGCCGCTCTGCGGAGTGAAGGCGCCCAGGCCGTAAGTCGTGGCCAGGGTGTTCCCCGTCAGGGTAATGTCCATCGTCTCCCTCAGCTTCATGGTTCCCAGCAGGGAGCCGGTCAGACCATAAAAGCTCTCCGATTCGTCGGTGCTGCCGGCGAGACTGAAGGTGTTCAGGTTGAGTGACAAGGTCCAATTGGAGAGTTCGGCCTCCACCCACGGTTGGGTGCACTGGTTGTCAAAGAAGATGGTTCCGTAGCCAGGACTGTTGAGCGAGGTTGGGTTCCAGGGAATGATGCCGCCGAGATGCCCGGATTCCGTGAGGGAAAAAAGGGTGGAGTTGGCGTCCGCGCATTGTCCGTCCTGGCCGAATAGCAGAACGTTTTCGGCCAGTGACAACTGGCTGAGGAACGTTTGCGTGGCCAGCCCGATGCCGATCCCTTGCTGCGCCAGAACCCGTTGCTCGACCAGGGAAGCATCGTCAATCGCGAAGACCCCGGTTGCAATCTCGCTGGACACATCGCCCGAGGCAATGGCGATTGCCTTGATTGTCGTGGTCTTCGAGACCAGGATGGCTGTGCCGGAGTACTTGGCCGACTTCACCGAGGGCGTGGTGCCGTCCACGGTGTAGTAGATTGCCGCTCCCGTGGTGCTGTCGCTCAGCGTCACCGGCTGCGCGGTAATGTAACCGCGCGGCTGCGGAGTAAAACCAGGCGTTGCGGCCTGGGTCTGGATTGTGTAGACCGCGGAGCCGGGCGCGTAGGCATGGAAACCGGTGGCGACGGCGATGGCTTTGATGGTTGTCGTGCTGGAAACTTCAATCGGCATTGTGTACGCGGTAGAAGCCGCCGTCGGCGTCGTGCCGTTGGTGGTGTAGTGGATGGTTGCGCCGGCGACATCCGTGGTCAGGGCTACGCTTTGCGCGGTGACAAAGCTGCCCGGCAACGGCGAAAACGTTGGTGCCGGCGCCGTCGTTGTGATCGTGTAGCTTGCCTGCGCCACCGGACTCAGCGAGTCACCGGAGGCAATGGCTACGGCGTTAATGGTGGCTGCGCTGGAGACGCCGATCGCCGCGGTGTACTTGGTGGAAGCGCTGGTCGGCGCGGCGCCGTTCGTGGTGTAGTACATGACGGCGCCACTGGCGGCATCCTTCAACATCACGGATTGCGCCGTGGGATAGACGCCCGCTGCCGGCGAGAAGGTTGGCGGCGGCGCCAGGGGAGTGGGATCGGTGCCGAGGATGCCCGCGATCTTGCGAATGCGCAGGTTCACCGAATCGGCCACGTACAGATTGCCCGCGCGATCTCCCGCCAGACCCAGCGGCGTATCAAACTCGGCGGTCGTCGCCGCCGTACTGTCGAGATAGCCCGTATAGTAAGGACTGCCCGCTACCGTGGAAATCAAGTGCGTACCGGCCGCTACTTCTCGAATTACGTTGCCTTCGTAGTTGCTGACGTAGCTGAGGGGCTGGTTGAGGAATAGATTGCCGCCGCCATCCACGTAGATTCCGGAAGGTATATAGAGTTCGGCGCTGGTGGCCGGGCCGCTGTCGCCGCTGTAGCCCGCGGTTCCGTTGCCCGCCACGGTTTCAATCTTGCCGGTTGAGGCTACCACCTCGCGAATGACATTGTTATCGGTGTCGGCGATGAAGATGTCTCCACTGCTATCGACGAACAGAGCGGTGGGATACATGAGTTGGGCGCTGGTGGCCGCGCCGCCGTCTCCACTGTAGCCCCAGGTTCCGTTGCCCGCCACGGTCTCAATCAGGCCGCTGGCGGCGCTTATCTCGCGAACCACGTTGTTGTCGGAGTCGGCAATGAAGATGTTTCCGGCGCGGTCCACGAACACACTGGTGGGACCGTTAAGCTGGGCGCTGGCGGCTGCTCCGCCATCGCCACTGTAGCCTGGGGCGCCGGTCCCGGCTACGGTGGAGATGGTTCCGGTGGCCGCTTGCACTTCGCGGATGGCATGATTGCCGGTGTCGGCAATAAACAGGTCGCCGGCGGCATCCACAAATGCGCTGTAAGGTTGGGCAAGCTGCGCGGTTGTTGCCGGGCCGCCGTCGCCCGAGTAACCTTGCTTCCCGTTGCCGGCGACAGCCTTGATCTCGCCGCTGGAAACTACCACCTCGCGGATCGCATTGTTGAGTTGGTCGGCAATGTAGAGGTTTCCGAAAGAATCGAGGGCAACGCCCGAGGGACCACCGAGTTGAGCGTTCATGGCCGGGCCGCCATCGCCGGCGTAGCTCAGTTGGCCGTTGCCGGCGAATGTCTGGATATCTCCGGTTGCCGCCACCACCTCGCGAATCGCACTGTTGTATTCATCCACGATGAAGATGTTCTTGTTGCCGTCGACAAGCACTGCGGCTGGGGTGTCGAGCTCGGCGGCGGTTGCCGGGCCGCCATTGCCGCTGTAGCCTGCCAAACCGGTGCCCGCTACGGTGGAAATCTTGCCGCCAGTTACTTTGCGAATGACGTTGTTGCCTTGATCCGCGATGAAGAGATTGCCGGAACCGTCCACCCATACCGCGGCAGGACCGGATAACTCAGCCCCGGTTGCGGCGCCGCCGTCGCCGGAATAGCCCGCCGTGCCATTGCCGGCAATCGTCGATATTTTTCCGGTCTTGGCGACCACCTCGCGGATGACGTTGTTACCCGTGTCCGCAATAAACAAATTGCCGCTGGAATCCACAAAGATGGCTTCAATCTGGCTAAGCCTGGCGCTGGTGGCCAGGCCGCCATCGCCGCTGTATCCACATGCCTCGAAGGTTCCGGCGACGATCACGTCGGTGGAGGTGGCAAGGTCGAACTCATGTACATCGCACCAATCCGACTGCACGATGAAGATGTGACCGGAAGCATCGGCAAACACCTGGTCAACATCGGTGTTGGAACCATAAGGCGGGTAGGCGATGCTGAGCACTCCGGTTTTGCCGTCAACCTCCAGCACTTCACCGACTGGGGAAGGAACGGCGATAAAGAGGTTGCCCAAAGAATCCACCGCAACGCCCCGCGGAGCGCCCAATTGCACGCTGGTTGCCGGGCCACTTGCCCCGGTGTAGCCGTTGCCGCCGTTGCCTGCCACAATCGTCAACACGCCCGCGGTAGAAACCTTGTAGACGCGGTTCGACCATGCATCGGCGACATACAGGTTCCCGGCTTTGTCGAAGTCTGCCCCCGTGGGTTCGCCAATGCTGGACAAGGTTGCCTTGACGCCGGTCGAGCCTCCGCCAGCCACCGTAGTGACCGCATTCTGGGCCATCGCCGGAGCCGCCAGGGCCAGGAAAAGCACTACCGCGAAATGGGTTGCATTGCTGCGCATGACAACTCTTCTTTCCCGCCGGAAATCCGGCGCAGAGAAATCACCAGGGTGTGTGCCTCTTCCGCCGCTGTCCGGGGTCCGTCTTCGGAATCACGAAATCATACCCGGATCGCTTGCGATGGTTCGCCTCATGTGCCCATGGCCCAACGGAAACCCGCGGACCGGCAATCGCGGGGAAAATCACGTGACCCGCACTGCCAAGGCGCGAATCCATCCGCGGCCTCCCGTGTTGTGGGGCCGGTTGGGAGCGGCAGGGCGGCAGCACCGCCGCCATTGGCAGGGTGACCGGCGCGGCATTGAGTCTTGGCGATGCCCACTGGAGCATGAACGGGATTTTCCCTATTCAGAACGATTCGCCCGCATTGTACCGCTCGCAACCGGGCTATCACGACCATGCCTGCGTCTATGGCTGAAAAGTGGGACGATTTCGCACCATTCTGGGATTCGGCGGGTGATCCAAGGCAGTTGTGGCCGATTTCTCCTTAGACGCGAATCGCCAAGTCTCTGTCGAAAAAGATGCGATCACTCACCCTGTCTGGCCGCAGGGAGGCTGGACGTGGCCATTAGGAACCAGCCATGCAGCGGGAATGCCTGGCGTACGGACTTGATTGATCGCATCACGCCGTAAGTGGTAGGGTTAGCTCACCGCGGAGGGTTGTGTGAGTGGTTGATACAGGCGGTCTTGAAAACCGCTTTAGGGGAAACTCTAACGGGGGTTCGAATCCCTCACCCTCCGCCAGTACTACTTCCAGCAACGTCCTGTGCAATCCAATCCAACACATGATGTCGATGTAAATAAAGGAATTGTTGCTCTATCTCATCCATCGAGGTACTATGAGAGCCGATTTCCCGTGCGGGTACATTTGCGGGTACATTGATTTTCGGCTGTGGGTACATTGGAAAAGGGGCGAAAATGAAGCTGACCGACACTCAGATCAAGCGCATGAAGCAGAGGCCGAAGCCGTTCAAAGTCAGTGATGGCGGCGGGCTGTTCCTTTGGGTGACGCCTTCCGGCGGAAAGATTTGGCGCTGGAGCTACCGTCATGAGGGCCGGGCCAAGCTGATGGCCTTCGGCCGCTATCCCGATGTACCACTGGCTCTCGCGCGCGAACGCCATGCCGAGGCGCGTAAGCTGCTGGCCTCCGGCGTCGATCCGATGGCCGAGCGCAAAGCTGAGAAGGCTGCCGAGGAGAACTCGTTTCAGAGCGTCTCCAAACTCTGGATGGAGCACTGGAAGCAAGGCAAGAGTCCGCGTCACGCGGACTACGTTCAGCGGCGCATGGAGGCCGATATTCTGCCCAGCCTGGGCGCACGCCCTATCGCAGCGATTGAGGCCCCGGAGCTGGTGGCCATGAGCAAGACGATTGCGGAACGTGGCGCACGGGACATCGCCAAGCGCGCCTTGGAGACCACCGGGCAAGTGTTCCGCTATGCCATCGCCCACGGGTACACCAAGCGCAATCCCGCCGCAGAGATTCGCCCGAGCGACGTTCTTCCTTCCGCGCGCAAGGTGAACTATCCCCGCGTCGATGCGAGGGACTTGCCGGAGCTGCTCAGGGCGATTGAGGTCTATCAGGGAACGCACATCACCCGGCTTGCCATGAAGCTGATGGCTCTCACCTTCGTGCGCACCAGCGAGTTGATCGCCGCCAAATGGGCGGAGTTCGACTTGGAGGCAGCTCGCTGGGACATCCCAGCCGAGCGCATGAAGATGCGGACGCCGCACATCGTCCCTCTTTCCCGCCAGGCTGCGGATGTGCTGAGCACTCTGAAGACGCTCTCCGGCACGAGCGAGTGGCTCTTCCCCGGCGACCGTAGCCCGAAGAAGCCAATGAGTAACAACACCATTCTCAAGGGGCTGGAGCGGATGGGCTACAAGGGGCGCATGACCGGGCATGGTTTCCGTGGAGTGGCTTCTACTCTGCTGCATGAGCAGGGTTACGCGCATGAGCACATCGAATTGCAGCTTGCCCACGCGCCGCGCAACGCCGTCAGCGCAGCCTACAACCACGCGCTCTACCTGGAGCCGCGCGCCAAGATGATGCAGGACTGGGCCGACTTTCTGGAGCAAACCCAGCGGGGCGGCAAGGTGCTGGCGTTCAGGGGTTCCGTGGCATAGGGAATGCAATTACCGTTTCTGTGAGTTGTCAGGCAAGGCACCCTGAATCATTCGGACGGCCTCAGCAATGACTTCTGCGTTGGGCTGCGTTGAGGGCCGGGCGGTACCTAACGTCCGCATGATCTCATGCTGCCGATGTGTCTGCACCGTTCCATAGCTCATCAACGTGGTCAGAACCTTTTCGTGGCCCATGTTCTGGCTCCACGCCTTCAGTTCCTCCGGCGTATGGCAGAGTTGCTCCCCCAGCCGCGCCAGCGTCCTCCGCAGACTGTGCGGATGGAAGTACGGCAACCCAGCCCGCTCGAACGCCTCACGGAAGATCGTGCGTATCGGCGCGGCGGTGCTCCAGTGCTTCTGCTCCAGTCCGCAGGCGGCAAACTGGCGCGCCTCGCCCAATTGAACGCGCGTTGCCGGAAACAGTGGATCGTCATTGCCCCACAGCTTCGTCTCTCGCAGGTAGCGCACCCACTCGGCCACGATCTCCCGAATCTCGGCGCCCACCGGGAAGAAGAACGTCGTGAAGGTCTTGCTGAACTTGGTCTTCACCTCACGTGCGTCCTGAAAGACGCTGTTCCAACCAGGTCCACATGCTTCAGTTTCATCGAGGCAATTGCCGAAACCCTTGCGCCGGTCAACAGCGTGAAGGCTACCATCGCCCGGTTGCGCAGCTCAATCTCGTTGCCGTGCGGCATCGTCTGGATGACGTGCTTCATCTGTTCCAGCGTCGGAGCACTCTTCTCCCGATGGGCCGTGGCGATGCGGGTGTCCTTATCGGACAAATTGAAGTAGTCCGCGCTGGAATACTCAAGGCGCGCCTTGTATCCCGGCTGTCCCGCCAGCCAAAAGAAGAAGTGCCTCAACTGCGTCAGAGTGGCGTGCAACGTCGCCTTGCTCAACTTCTCTCCCGTCCGTTGCGCCGTTTGCTCGGTCAGATGCTTCTTGAACGCAATCGCCTGTTGGTAATGGAAGGCATGAAAATCCCGGAATTGGGTGTACTCCTCGAACCGGCTCAGCGCCTTCGCAACGGCGTCCACGGTCGGCTCGCTGTGCCGCTTGGCTTCTTTCAGATACGTGTAGTATTCGCGCTTGATCCGCTCGTTTTCTGGGCAGTGTTTTCTCATGGTTTCTCATCCTCGCTTGAAGTCACTGTTTAGGGTGGGGCGACTACTCTCGTTTAATCGCATTTCTTCCCCAAGGGACGGAACAGGGGCAGTACGAGCTTGATCCTTCCCTGCGCGAGGCTCTGCAATCTGTCCATTGCATTCAGCTATCTCGGTGCTAGGCTAGGTAGGCAGTCCCAAACACATCCTATCGAGGCATAAGACCCGATGGCTCCCCGCAAGCTCAAGCCGCCCGTGCAGTTCAGGCGCTATCCAGATTCACAGAAAGGAGAATTGTAATGTCGCATGAAATGTCGCAGGCCCCGGATGGCAGTTGGGAAGGAATGTTTGTGGGCGCAATGCCCTGGCATGGTCTCGGCACAGTACTCAAGAAGCCGCCCGCGACCGCTGCCGACGCGATTCAAGCTGCACACATGGGGTGGCCTGTTGTGAAGAAGCAACTCTATGTCGGCGACGGCGAAGAGACGCGCCCGTTTCCCGGTGAATTCGCTATTGTGCGTGAGGACCGCTGGCATTTGAAAGAGGAGGGAGCAATCTTCGGACAGGTAAGTGAAGACTACGAACCCCTCCAGAACATCGAGGCATTCCAGTTCTTCGACCCGATGATAAAAGAGAAAAAGGCGTGCTATGAGTCTGCTGGCGCGCTCTATGCAGGTAAGTGCGTGTGGGTGATGGCGCGGCTTCGCAGGGACTTCGAGGTGGTGAAGGATGATACCGTGGCGCGCTACCTCCTGTTGACTCACCGGCATGATGGAACAGGAGCTATCCAGGTGAAATTCACTCCGGTTCGCGTGGTCTGCCGGAATACGCTGAACCAGGCGCTGAGCGAAGGCCCGAGTTTCCGAGTGGCGCACAGGAAATCCATGTACGCACAATTGGCGAAGGCGTCCGCTGCGCTCAATGAGGTACTGAAGCAATCTGAGAAAGTTGAAGCCGCCTTCGGGCGCATGGCAAAGGTCAAGTTGAACACGGAGAGCCTTACAAAGTACATGGAAGCGGTATTTCCCGAGCCAGCGCAGGGTGACGACGCCCAGCGGTATGAGAAGGCCATTGCGGCTATGAAGCGAAACCGAGAACGGTCCAAAGCACTTTGGGAGACCGGCAAAGGGAATGACTTGCCGGGCGCACAAGGAACGCTCTGGGCCGCCTACAACGGAATCGCCGAACACGCAGACTATGGACTGACCAGCTCGCGCGCGGGGAAGTGGCTAGAGAGCTTATGGTTCGGAGAGAGCTACAAGATCAAGTCCCTGGCCTTCAACACTGCCATGCAGATCGTGAATGAGAGGGGAGTTGCGAGTGTCGCGCAGTAAGGCGACGGAAGAGGCAACGGCAAGGTAGTGGAACTCGCTCCGCCGCGGTCTGGGTAGCGGCTAACCTCATTCGTTCTCCGCGAATTTCGAGTCGATATGTTCAAAGCTGACCTGGTAGTGCGTGGCACAATAGTTCCGTACCCAATCGATGCCGCCGGGGCGGACTCCTGCGCTCCATGTGACCTCAGAATTGGCATAGAACTCGAAATGGGTTCCGTCCTCGAAGATCAGAAAAACATGACGCGGTGATGAAACGCGGACGTTCTCCTTCTTCTCCTTCACGATAACGCCCGCGATTCTCTTTCCAACTATCTCTGCAATTTCTAGCTTCACGAGTCTGCTCTCCTTGCGTTCCCGCTGGTTTTCTACGCTGCCTCTTGAATAGGCGCATCGGTCAGGGTTTCCACGTCGGCTCTTATGATCGGCCTCAGTTTACTCTCATTTGGCCGCCAAACAGACTGGAGCGAGTATCGTGCTTGCAGCCTTGATGGCGATTGAGCAGGACTGAAACTCCGAAGGCACTGCAATCCCCCAGCCCAATGCCCTACAATTCTCAATCGAAGACTCAATATGCCGAAGCTCGATTGGTTGACCCGCTCTGAAGATGAACGAGTTGCCGCCAGTGTGCCGTACCGGCTGCTGGAGGCTGTGCCGGAACTGTCCTACGGAGATGAGCAGACTGAAAACATGCTCATCCAAGGGGACAATCTGGAAGCCCTCAAGGCGCTGCTGCCCTTCTATGCGGGCAGGGTGAAGTGCATCTACATCGACCCGCCCTACAACACACGCAGCGCGTTCGAGCACTATGACGACAATCTGGAGCACAGTACGTGGCTCGCGATGATGTATCCCCGCTTGGAGTTACTGAGGGATTTTCTATCCGAGGACGGCAGCATCTGGGTGTCAATCGACGACACCGAAGCACATTACCTCAAGGTGCTCGGAGACGACATTTTCGGACGCCGGAGCTTCGTAATTGACATCTCTTGGCGGAAGCGGGATGGACCACCGAATGATCGCAAGATCGGCGCAGTCCATGAGCATGTGCTGGTTTGGGCCAAGCGCCGCATCGGAGACTCAAAGAAGACTGTTGCCGAAGAGAGCTTCAATCTCATGCCTCGCACTGAGAAGGCTGACGCCCAATACGCGACTTTCACTGAGCCGTCCGGGCCTGATTCCCGTGGCCCATTCCGCAAGATCGACACGACTGCCAACGGCAAGGGTGGGCGCTATGTCGAGAGCCTGTACTACGGGATCAAGAACCCATACACCGGCGAAGAAGTGTGGCCGCGCAAGGGCACCTGCTGGCGGCATAGCAAGGATGAAATGGAGAGGTTGCAGGCTGATAGTCGCCTCTACTGGGGCGTCAAAGGAACAGCTCGAACCCCCATGAGAAAGCTGTTCACATCCGAAGCTAAGCAGGGGATGTCAACCCCTTCGATCTGGGATGACACCGGACTCAACCAACACGCGAGTTCGGAAATGGAAAAGCTCTTCGGGGAGAAGGCGGCATTTGAAACGCCGAAACCCGAAGCCCTTTTACGCCGGATTGTCCTCATTGCGACCAATCCGGGCGATCTCGTGTTCGACTGCTTCCTTGGCTCGGGAACAACTGCCGCTGTCGCACACAAAATGGGCAGGAAGTACATCGGGGTTGAGATGGGTGAGCAGGCGCTAACCCATTGCGCGCCGCGCCTCAAGAAAGTTGTAGATGGGGAACAGGGCGGCGTCTCCGAGGTAGTTGGCTGGAAGGGCGGCGGCGGCTTCCGCTTCTATCGCCTCGGCAACGAGGTCTTTGATGAGCAGGGGCACATCCAGCCGTCCATTCGCTTTGACCATCTCGCCGCTCACATCTGGTTCGCCGAAACACGCACTCCGATTGCTCTGAAGCGTAGGCGTTCCCCGCTGCTAGGCAGGCACGGCGAGACGGCTTACGACCTGCTCTATAACGGCATTCTGGGTGATAAGCGCCCCGATGGCGGCAACGTGCTGACGCGCAAAGTGCTGGATGAACTGCCAGCGCACGATGGGCCGAAAGTCATCTATGGTGAATTTTCGCGGCTCAGCGAGGCGACGATGAAGCGGCTTGGCGTGATCTTCAAGCAGACACCCTACGACGTGAAGGCACGATAGAGGAAAGGCCCGGATGGAATTTCAGCTCAAAGATTTCCAGCAGACCGCTCTCGACAAGCTCCGCGACTATTTCAAGGCTGTGCAGGTCAGCGGCGATCCCCGGCAGGCGTTTATGGCGGTGGCCAGCGCAGGGGCGGGCCGCACGCCCAGCTATCACGTTCCGGTGAAGGGCTTGGAGACTGTCCCCTACGTCTGCCTGCGGCTGCCCACGGGAGGCGGCAAGACGATCCTCGGGGCATACGCCATTCGAGTGGCAGCCCAGAATTTCATTGAGAAAGAGTATCCGGTTGTCCTGTGGCTGGTCCCATCGAACACGATCCGCAAGCAGACGGCGGATGCGCTCAAGAAGACTGGCCACCCCTACCGCGTCGCTCTGGATGAGGCGTTCGGCGGCCGTGTTCGAGTCTTCGAGATTGATGAGATCGACAACATCCGCCCGGCAGATATGGTGCAAGGCGTTTGCTTGATCGTTGCCACAATCCAGACGCTGCGGGTTGAGAAGACTGACAGCCGCGAGGTGTACGCGCACAAGGAATCGCTCGAAGCCCACTTCAAACTGTCGAATCTGAGCACTCCGGGGCTGGAGACGATTGCCGATGGCCCAAACGCGGGCAAGGTCAAATTCTCGTTCGCCAACCTGATGATGATCCATAATCCGATGGTCATCATTGATGAGGCCCACAATGCCCGCACGAGCCTGAGCTTCGATGCCCTGCGGCGCGTGTCGCCATCCTGCATCGTTGAGCTGACAGCAACACCGGAAACCGTATCTGCGACGGGCAGCAACGTGCTGTATCGCGTCTCTGCCCGCGAGTTGAAGGATGAGGCGATGATTAAGCTGCCCATCGTTCTTCAGGAGCATCCCGCCTCATGGCAGGAAGCTGTGAGCGCCGCGCTCCGCACTCGCAAGCGCCTTGCTGAGTTTGCCCCGCAGGAGGAGCCTGAGTACATCCGCCCCATCCTGCTGATTCAAGCTGAGAACAAAGACAGGGCCGCCAATGTGGAGGCGGTGAAACAGTACCTGCTCGACGTGGAGAAAGTTCCAGCGGGGCAAATCGCGGTAGCAACGGGCGATCAGCACGACCTCGACAAGATCAACCTGTTCGAGCGATCCGTTCCGGTGGAGATCATCCTCACTGTGCAGGCACTGAAAGAGGGATGGGACTGCTCGTTTGCCTACGTCTTTTGCTCAACCGCGAACATCCACAGCAGCAAAGAGGTGGAGCAGTTGCTTGGCCGCGTGCTGCGAATGCCCTTTGCGAAGCGGCGGAAGACGCCGGAGCTGAACAAGGCATACGCCCACGTTTCCAGCCCGAATTTTGGGCAGGCCGCGCGTGACCTAGCCGACAGCTTGGTTGCGATGGGCTTTGAGGCGGAAGAGGCAAAGCAGTACATCGAACCTGCTCAGGAAGAGTTGCCGCTGTTCGCTTCCGCCGGGCCGACATTGACACTGACGGTGGAGAGCGCCCCCGACCTTTCGGCCTTGCCTCTGGCGGAGCAGCAGTCGGTGACAGTGACAGAGATTGCGCCGGGACAGGTGGAGGTGGCACTCCGTGGGAGCATCGCCTCCGCCGTGGAGGAGCAGGTTCTGTCCGCCGTGCCAGGGCCAGCAAAGGCTGAGGTGCGACGGAAGATCGCGGAGCACCGCGCGGCAGTGGAGAGACAGCTATCACCCTCCCAGCGCGGCGTCGTGTTCTCCGTTCCCCGGCTGTGCGTGGAGTATCAGGGAAAGCTGGAGTTGGTGGATGACCAGCTCATCGAAGAGGCTGCGGAGTGGAACCTGCTGAACTACCCGGCAGAGCTGTCGGGCTTCCAGTACGATGACACAGCCAAGACCTTTGAACTGGATATTGAGGGCAGCAAAGTGGTGATCCATCCGAAGGAAGGAGAGCAACTGAACCTGAACCTGCTGCCTACGCGACAGACGGATGTGGACCTTGTGGCTTGGCTGTCGAAACGATTGCGGCAGCTCGATGTGTCTCACCAAGTCATGTCCGCGTGGGTGCTGCAAGCGGTCACTGCGCTGCTGGAGCGGCCCACGCTGTCATTGCCCGTACTGATCCGCGCCAAGTTCATTCTGTTCCGCAAGCTGGCGGATTCGATTGCCGACGCACGCAAGAAAGCGTACAAGCGGGGCTGGGATCAGCTCCTGTTTGACGATATGGAAAAAGTGCAGGCGAGTGACGAATTTTCCTTCGTCTATCGCCCTGACGCCTATCAGCCCGACTCCACCTACGATGGGCCTTGGCTGTTTGCGAAACACTTCTATCCGAAGCCGGGCGATCTGAAGCGCGATGGCGAAGAGTTTGATTGTGCCGTGGAGATCGACAGGAGCGAAGACGTGCAGACTTGGGTGCGGAACCTCGCCAAGCGCCCTGACTCCTCGTTTTGGCTTCAGACATCCACGGATCGCTTCTACCCGGATTTCGTGGCGCAATTGCATGATGGGCGCATTCTCGCGGTGGAGTACAAGGGCGAACATCTTGCGGGCGGCGACGATTCCGAAGAGAAACGTAAATTGGGTGAGTTGTGGGCTTCGCGGAGCGGCGGCAAGGCTGTTTTTCTCATGGCGGAAAAGGTCAAGGATGGGATGAGTGTAGCGGATCAGATTGCGACGGCAGCCCTTTAGCGTGAAGCGCTTACCGGATGTGTAGGGAGAAAGTCATGCTGGAGCTGATTGTTAGAACCAATGACTTAAAGAAGGCAATCCGTCTCATTTTTGTAGGCCGCAAAGAGTATCAGTTCCACGACACCGCCGATTTTCGAGCCGTTGCCGATACCCTTGAGTTGTGTTCCACCGGAAGCAGCACGGGGATTGAGGCCACCGTGATCCAAGCGGGATACGCCAGAGTACCGCTGGACGTACTCAAGAGCCTCCGGCGTGCCGCCACATCCTATAAGACAGCCCGTGTGCGACTGAGGATTGAGCCAAGGCGGCTGCGAATCGAGAACTTCGGACTTTCACACCCGGACATTGAACTGACACGCTTCAGCAGCAGAATTGCCGACCTGCCAGTGGATGCAACGGCTCTGGACGCGTTAGCCCTTGTCAAACTGCTTTCCTGCGAGGAAATCGCGGAGGCCGGACTGTCGGCGCGTGTCCTGGACGCACAAGAAAGAGCAGTTGTAGCGATTGACGGCGCGACCAGATGGCTGGAAGGATTTCGCGTGCCGCGCGAAGCCATCCGTGACCTGTTGGAGAGCCATGTAGCTCTGTACGCCTCGTCGCTCAAGGCAACGATCTTGGGAGCCCCGGATAACGACACAGAACCGGGAACCGCGCGCAAGGTAGAGGGAGCTTAGATTGGCTGACCTATTTCAATGAGACGTTTTGCGGGAACGAGGTTTTCTCGGTGCCAAGGCACCGGGAGTAAGATGACACTCCACCCCTGAAAGGGTGCTGCGCGCGAACCTTCGGTTAGCGGGCGCGAACTTGTTAAGAGAAAAGCGATAGGCGGGGAAACCCAGAAATTGTGGAAGCGCCCGGCAGCGGCAGGTTCGCGTCGGCGAACTTGTTGATTCCAGAGGTGGCTGGTAATCTCGGCAGCTAGGGCGAGAAAGGAGTTCTGGGTGATGGGAAAGCCGATACTGCGGACGAGGTCCATTGGATTCAAAGTCAGCGAAGAGGAGTACGCGCGACTGGCAACGGCGGCGCGGACGAGGCAGCTAACTCTCGGCGAGTGGTGCCGGGATGTGATGCTTCAAGCCAGCGAGGAAAGGCCCGATCCTGTGCTGGCCGAGATTCTTGGCGTGCGGCTGCTGCTGGTCAATGTGCTTCGTCCACTCCTGATAGGCCAGCGACTGTCCCCCGAAACCTTTGACAGATTCCTCGACGAAATCAGCCAGGTGAAGTACGAACTCGCCGCCAAGTTGCGGCAGGCTGCAAAGAAGGCCAAGCCGGACAGCCCCAGAGGCGACGACAGCAGGTGATGCCTCTTGATTTTTCTGGGAGCGCGGGGGCTGAACGTCGGCGGCTGATTCATGCCACGCGAGCAAAGAACCCTTGCGCGGAAACCTTGGGCACACGGCGGATACCCTTCGCTGCGGTGGCCGTCAAGGGTCTCCGCTTCGCTCCGATGAACGCGCCGAACGCGCGCCCTTGACCGCCGTCCTCGCTGCGGGTGTTTCTCAGCTATGAAAAGCATTTGCTTTTCATGTCCCCAAGGGGAACCCGGAATGCTACTGTAACTACGTTCGGACAAACTACTGGGGTGCGGGCATCCTAGCCGGAAATTAAGCCCAGCGCCGCTAGAGTGCGGGTACATCTGCGGGTATCCTGTTGGCTTCGAGTTGTAAGCAGTATTGTATTCAGCACAATGCGCGGCGACATGAATCCCTCACCCTCCTTATTTTTTGTGATCTGGATCGAAAGGTACCTAGGCGGCGCCAGTTCCGGCTGGGCCGCGCCGGGATCCGCTCCATAAGGATTCCGCGCGAATGCAAACACGCTGTGGGCTTGGACTGCGGCAGGGAGTTCCGGCACGAGAAACAGCGAGCTGCCTTGGCTAAGCGCGCGGCTTGGAGCCGAGGCCGCGCTGGACCTTAACCTCCTGCACTCATCGCCGGCTCAACCACGGGGCTCATCTTCCGGCATGGAGCCGCAAGGCCGTTCCCGGTTATTCGCCTTCTACGGGCCCCGCCGAGGCGCTGGCAACATCTTCCGGCTTGATCAAGCTTGCCTCCGCACCCGCAAGACGCATCAGTGCATCGTTGGCCGTATCCTCGATGCGAGTATTGTTTTTGTGAAGCAGTCGAATCGCTTTGAACGCCTGGTGGCACAACTCAAAGCGGTTTTTCGTTGCCAACGCATCAAAAACTATATCTGAACGCATTGCCGACACCTTCCATGGTACTGGGAACCGTAGCGTGTTGTGATGTCCTCGGGTAATCGAGCGGAAGGCATCGCGAAGAGTACACAGCTAGCATAGAGCGATCCTGGGGCCGAGACTAGGAGTTGGATCACAATTGCCGGTATTTCTTCATCCAAGCCAAAATTGCGGGTTGCCGCCGCTACCTGGCTACCACGTGGCCGGCTCCATGGAAATGCACACGGTTGTAGTGCTGGTGGGAGTTCCAGCCGTGCGGGCGGACACCCTGGAATTTCGCGCTCGCCCTCTCTCATCCGCATGATTCGGTGGACACCACCGGCTTCGATCGACCGCTTTCCTGGAGGCTGCTCCGGTACATGCGCACGCCCGGCGAGACGGCCTTGTCCTTGCCGCAAACCACGATCGTGGGGGAGAATGGCCTGGAGGTTGCTCCCTTGAACCACCGCACCGTGTTGGCGATTACCAGGCGCAGCGCGCAGTTCTGCGGCACCCAGGCCTTGCTGGATGCGTCCGGGCTGGTCTTGCTGGCGGCGAAGAACATGACGGAGGCGCGGAGTGTTCTGAAGGCCGAAGCGGTGAAAGGCGTCATCGTCTGCATGCACTCGTGGTCCAGCCAGGAACGCGAGAGCATCGCCGCGGAGCTGGCGGCCAGTCATCCCGACGTTGCCGTCATCGTGCGCTGCCCCGGTTGCACCGGAGGAGACGAGGCCAACCGTTGCCCTGGAACTCTGCACGATACACTGCCGTTTGCAAAGCTGACGGCGGCAAACGATCCTGCCCCCGAATCCTCGTCCAAGCCTTGAGTTTCGCTCCGCTGCCGCAGCGCTCCCGTCCCAGACTCTCCTGATCGGCCCCGTGCGGCCTCAACCAAAGACAGGACCGCAATCCGGCCCACGGGATGTAATCATCGCCCGGCGTGTCCGGCCGCCCCGGCGCTGGTTTGCTGGTTGCAATTTCCATCCCGGTATCTTGACTTGTTTTGTCCGGTGCCAGACATAACGGCGCAGCGGTCTGAAATTGGCGTATGATAGCGCTACATCTTAATACGCATCTCTCCCGCCCGAGAGGGGTGGTTCAAGTGCGCATCCGGATGCCGAAACGGCAAAGGTGCAGCAATGAGTCCGCCTACCAGGCAATACAAGAACCGTGTCTTGGCAGCACTGCCACGAGTTGAAATCGAACGCCTCGCCCCTAATCTCTTACCAGTCACCCTCAAAGCCAGAACCCTGCTGCTGGACGGCCGGGCCGATTACGCATATTTTCTGGAAGACGGACTGGCTTCGGTTGTGCTGACCCTGGCCGACGGCGCTACGGTCGAGGTCGGCGTGGTCGGCATCGACGGCGTGGTCGGGATTCCCACGCTCTTGGGAGCAAGAACCATGCCCGGGCAGACCTTCATCCAAGTCGGAGGTTCCGGCTATCGCATCGATGCAAGACACTTGAAGGATGAATTTGAGCGGCCGGGCCAGCTCCACAATATTTTGCAGAAGTACATGATGGCGCACATGGTCCAGAGCGCGCAGAATGCCGCCTGCAACCGGCTGCACACGATTGCTGAACGCCTGGCGCGATGGCTTCTTACCTGTCATGACCGCATCGAGTCCGACTCCATACAGCTCACCCAGGAATTTCTAGGCCAGATGCTGGGCGCTCCCAGAACCACGGTCACACTGGCGGCAAAGTTGCTGCAGCAAGCGGGACTGGTTGACTACTCGCGCGGCAGCGTCCAGATCAAGAACAGGATGGGGCTGGAGCATGCCTCTTGCGAGTGCTATGAAACCGTGCGGGGAGAGTTCCGCCGCCTTGGGCTACTTTAATATTTTCTAGTATTTTTCTCTTGTGTCTGTTGCCAGACAGACACTGTGATCACTCTGACCCAAACTGAGTTCCTGTTTTGGGAGGTGGTTATCACGCCAGCGGCCCCGGGGCGAGGATCTTCGAGGCCGATGATGGCGCCTCCGATGTGTGGACCCTAATAACCAGTGCAGTAAAGGAGACGATGTACGCGGGGAAAAAGAGGATAAGAATTCGGGGATCAAACTAGGACACCTTGGCGGCAGATACGGCTACATCTAATAATTTCTAATTCGGGGGAACCCGAACGCTTTCATTCTTGCAAACCCAAGTGTGTGGACTACGAGGACGAACGGGGTCGGCTTCAAGAATAGAGCCGATGCTTTTGAGTCCAAGTTGCAATTGCCGCAAGTGAAGTTGCGCGCGTGATCTCCCTCCTTTTACCCTCAAAAAGTGATACCAAGAATTGTGGGAATTGCTCGGCAGCCCTGGGGCTACCCCGCCGTTGATCCAGCTTGCCTTCGGGTTGTGCGGATTGGCCGCGGCGTAGGTCTGTTGCCTGCCGTCGGTCCCCTGCGCAATTACGAACTGCTTTTGAGGGAGACGAACCATGCCTGTTGAATGCGGAATATCTACCCCTGAATTAGGTAAAGTCGAGCCGGTTGAGCCAGCCAGTGCGGGGATTGCCTCCGTGGCTGGAGGCGCCTCGGTTGTAGCCTCCGTCGCTTCGCTCCCGGCCCGAGCGGTTCCGCGCACCGTGGCAAGTCCTGCGCCTTCCATTCCGGTGCCGGCGCCCGCCGCTGCCACTGCTCCAGCCGCCGCCACCGGCTTGCAGACGGAGACCCCACTGGTGGCTCCGATGCCGGGCGTCATCCTGCTCTTCGAAAAGAACCTTGGCGAGGCGGTAGAGAAGGGCGATGTAGTGCTGATCATGGAAACCATGAAGATGCAAATCCTGATTTCGGCTCTCGTCTCCGGCAAGGTTACGGCCTTCCTGTGCAACACGGGCGACAAGGTGGAGAAAGGCGCGGTGCTGGCGCGGATCGGCCAGGGCCTGGAAGCGGATACCTGCGCCGCCGGCTGCGTTGCCGGCAACGTAGCCGGGAACCTACCCGGCGCCCAGGTGAACCCGACCGCGATTCCCGCTTACAAAATCAAAACAGGCGTGGTCGCCGCCAAGCTTCAGGACCTGCGCGAGCGCGAACAAAAGATCAAGGAGATGGGCGGCACCGCAGCCGTGGCCACCCAGCACAAGCGCGGCAAGCTCACCGCCAGGGAGCGGATTGACCTGCTGTTTGATCCCGGTACGTTCCGGGAAACAGACATGTACATGAAGCATCGCGGAACCCGCTTTGGAATCGACAAAACGGACATCCCGGGGGACGGCGTCATTACCGGCTTCGGCAAGATCAACGGCCGCCCGGCGGCTGCGTTTTCCCAGGACTTCACGTCCTGCGCCGGCAGCCTGGGCGAGATGCACGCCAAGAAAATCTGCAAAGTCATGGACATGGCCCTCAAGTCGGGAATCCCTTTCATAGGATTGAATGACTCCGGCGGGGCCCGAATCCAGGAAGGGGTGGATTCCCTCTCCGGCTTCGGACAGATCTTCTATCGCAACTCGCTGTGTTCCGGAGTGATCCCGCAGATCTCGGCCATCATGGGTCCAACCGCGGGCGGGGCCGTGTACTCGCCGGCCATGACCGACTGGGTCTTCATGGTGAAAAAGACAAGTTACATGTTCATCACCGGACCCGACGTCGTCCGGGCCGTGATCGGGGAAGAGATTACCCAGGAGGAATTGGGTGGCGCCATGGCCCACAACGCCAAGAGCGGCGTCGCTCAGTTCGCCGCCGAGGATGACCGCGACTGTCTCGACCAGATCAGGAGGCTGCTGTCTTTTCTGCCCAGCAACAACACCGAGCATCCGCCGCGAGTGAATACCGGTGACAGTCCGGATCGCCTGGCTCCCGAACTGGACACCATGATTCCGGACAGTCCCGCGGCAAGCTACGATGTGCAGAATGTAATCCGCTCGATTGTCGACAACGGAGATTTCTTCGAACCTCACGTCTACTACGCCCCGAACATCGTCGTGGGTTTTGGCAGGCTCAACGGAAATACCATCGGCATCATCGCCAACCAACCCAATTGGCTGGCCGGGTGTCTGGATGTCGATTCCTCGGACAAGGCCACCAGGTTCATACGATTCTGTGACTGCTTCAACATTCCCATGCTGACCATTGCGGACGTTCCGGGCTATCTTCCCGGTTCGGAACAGGAGTGGAGCGGAATCATCCGTCATGGCGCAAAGCTGCTCTGGTCCTACTCCGAGGCAACCGTGCCCAAGATGACATTGATTACCCGGAAAAACTATGGCGGCGCCTACATCGCCATGTGTTCGCGTCATCTTGGAGCCGACATCACCCTGGCTTGGCCCACGGCGGAGATCGCAGTCATGGGAGCCGAGGGCGCAGCCAACATTATCTTCCGCCGCGAGATACAGGAAGCTGCCGATCCCAAGGCCAAACGGCAGGAGTTGATCGATCACTACCGCCATGAGCTGTACAACCCATATGTCGCGGCCTCCCGCGGCTATGTCGATGCGGTGATCTTACCGAGCGAAACCAGGATGCGGCTGATTGAAATTCTGGAGACTCTCGGCAACAAACGGGAACTGCGGCCGCGCCGGAAGCACGGCAACATCCCGCTGTGATTTGAGGAGGCGAATCGCATCGTGCGGGTTCAATGCGATTTCCAACAATGGTAGCCACCCGGTTTCCACGGGAGTGATGGCGCAACGGGACTTGAGTTCGGCAACGGTTTCAGGAGACGTACAAGGTTATGGTTGAAGCAGGCCAGGCTACGGCGCGAGTTTCAGATTGGTTGGGTCAGGGACGGACATTGTTCCTGCTGATCGCCCTTCTCGGTCTCGCATTGTTCTCCTATGCCGTAGCCCGGCGTGTGGCTCCGCTGCTCCGGGGCGAACGTGATCCACGTTTTGACCGGCCCTGGACCCGCCTGGCGAGGGTCCTCCAATTCTGGCTGGGACAGTGGAAGCAGCCGCGCTTTCCTCTCGCGGGTGTGCTTCACATTCTCATCTTCGCCGGCTTCGTCGTGCTGTCGGTCCGCTCCATTGCACTTGTGGCGATGGGAATTTCCGGCCACTTTGCAACCGCCGGCTTCTTGTGGCATCCCTACGACATCGTCAAGGATTATGCGGCAACCCTCGTTTTTCTCGCGGTGATCATGGCTGCGATTCGCAGGGCAATCTTCAAGCCATCGCGATACTCGGTGCCCGTGCAATACGGCAAGGACCACACCGCTGAGGCCGTCCTGATATTGGGATTGATTGCGCTGCTCATGTTGTCGGAGAGTCTGTTCGAGGCCAGTCAATCTGTGCTCTCGTCGCGCGGAGGCCAGGGAGTTGAGCCGTTGGCTCCCCTGGCGCTTGCCTGGCTGTTCCGGAGTGCGCTGCTTTCGTCGTCGCGCCCTTTTCTACTGGCTCTCCACGACGGTGCCTATCTTACCCATGACCTTACGTTCTTCGCCTTCCTGTGTTTTCTGCCTCTGGGAAAGCACTTTCACGTTGTCACTTCGATCTTCAATGTTTATTTCGCAAAGTTGGATCGCGGAACCGTGAAACCGGTCCGGTGGGGAGTGGCCAACCTGGATGAATTGAAATCGTTCGGGGTGAAGAAGTTCGAAGATTTCACATGGAAGCACATGCTGGATTTCTACACCTGCGCGGATTGCGGGCGATGCTCGGACAACTGCCCGGCCAATGCCGCGGGAAGGCCTCTGTCACCGCGATTCATCTCGATCAAGGCAAGGGATTACAGCTTCCGGCACTATCCGGTTTTCGGCCGGGCGAAGGCGAATGGGACGGCAAATGGCGCTGCGAACGACGCCCGCCTGATCGGCGGCATTTATTCCGAGGATGAAATCTGGTCCTGCACCACCTGTGGCGCCTGCGAGGAAGAGTGCCCGCTGATGATCGAGTACATCGACAAGATCGTCGATCTGCGGCGCGGCATGGTCGATGAAGGCAATGTGCCGCAGTCCATGCAGAAGCCGCTGAAGGCACTGGAGAGCCGCGGCAATCCCTACGGCAAAATGGAGAAGAAAAAGGCCGACTGGACCAGCAACAAGGAGTTCCGCGAGGGCTGCAAGGTCAGGATTCTGGATGCCAGGCAGAGTGCCGAGACCTTGTACTTTGTCGACAGCATCACTTCCTACGACGACCGTATCCAGGCGATTGGGCGCGCCACCGCCAGGATTCTGGATCATGTCGGAGAGGACTTCGGAATCCTGGGCGCGGCGGAAAAGGACAGCGGTCATGATGTCCGGCGCTTCGGCGAAGAGATGCTGTTCGATGCCTTGCGCGGCCACAACGTCGAAGCCATCAAGGCCTCCGGAGCCAAGCGCATCGTCACCGCCGACCCGCATGCCTACAATGCGCTGAAAAACGATTACAAGGATGTGCCGCCGGTGGAGCACATCAGCCAGTGGATGGCGCGGCAGGTCAAGGCCGGCAACATCAAGTTCAATCCCGTTGAAGACGCCGGCGCCGTGTACACCTATCACGACCCCTGCTACCTGGGGAGGCACAACCAGGTATACGACGATCCCCGAGACGTGCTCGATGCGATTCCAGGTTTGAAGAGAGTCGAGATGAGCCGTTGCCGCGACCGTTCCTTCTGCTGCGGCGGCGGTGGACTGATGTTGTTCTACGAACCCAGGGAAGATCAGCGAATGGGAGTATCAGGGTGCGGATGGCCGCCGAAGCCGGGGCGAATGTCATCGTCACGGCCTGCCCGTTCTGCATGGTGAATATGGAGGATGCCATCAAGGTGGCGGGGATGGAAGGCAAGATGACCGCCATCGACCTTGGCGGAGCTGGTGGACAAGCAGATTGTGCGGCGAATTCGAACCGATGTGACGGAACCGCTGACTGCCGGGGCAAGCAATGTGTAGTGCGGCGAAGATCAATCCGGGGAGGATGACTGTGGAGATTCTAGTTTGCGTCAAACGAGTGCCTGACACGTCGGAGAACGAGATCGAACTTGAACCGTGCCGGCAACGACATCGAGCGCGATGACCTGGTGTATTCGGTGAACGAATGGGACAACTACGCCGTCGAAGAGGCCATTCAGCATCGTTGAAAAAAACGGCGGAAACGTGACCGTGGCCACGGTCGGCGGCGAGGACGATGAGGAGGTGCTGCGCCGTGAGTTGGCCATGGGCGCCAATCGCAGCGCGCTGATTTCCGATGCGGCTTTTGAAGGGTCCGATGGCGCGGGCATTGCCGGCCTCCTCAAGGCATTCGTCAAGCAGAACCACTATGACCTGATCCTGACCGGCGCGCAGGCGGAGGACGGCGCTGCCCAGGTCGGTGGCATGCTGGCGGCCATGCTCGACTATCCCTTCGCCTCCCTGGTGGATTCAATCGAAATCCTCGATGGCGCGAAACTCAAAGTCAGCCGCGAGATCGAAGGCGGAAACAAGGAACTCAACGAGATCGATCTGCCCTGCGTGCTCTCGATTCAGACCGGCATTAACGAACCGCGTTATGTCGGGATGCGGGGCATCCGGCAGGTGGCCTCCGTGGAGATACCGACCCTGGGCCCGGCAGAGCTGGGGATTGACGCCGCTTCGGTCGGCAAGGCTGCCGCCAGGGTGCATCGCACGGATTACTTTGTCCCCGCCGCCGGCAAGGGAGCCGAGATTCTCAACGGCGGCAGGGACGAAGTGATCGACCGAATGATCGAGTTGGTGAAAGCCAAAGGAGGGTTGAAATAATGGCTCGGATCTTTGCCTACATTGCCCACAAAGACGGCGCCGCCGATGATACTGCCGCCGAGTTATTGGCCGCCGCGAAATTGATCGATGCCAACTCCTCTCCAACTGCCCTTGTGACCGGTTCAGCGCCGCAGCTTGATGCGGTTTGCAACGCCCTGCAGGATTCCTATGCGGAGGTATGGAAGGTATCGCAGGCAGAACTTGCCTACCCCAATGCTGAACTCGTCCGCCAGGCCCTGGTCGCCATCCTGCCTCCCGGATGCATCGTCCTGCTTCCCCATTCTCATTTCGGAGTCGACCTGGGGCCCGGTCTCTCGGTCAAGTTGAAGGCGGCTTCCGTCTCCGACGTGGTTGCCATCGAGGGCGTCGAAGGAAACCGGCTCAAGGTGGTCCGCCAGGAATTCGGAGGACAGATCAGCACCCACGTCTGGTGTGACATCTCCAGCGGCGCGGTCATCAAGATTCGTCCCGGCGCGTTGAAGCCATCCGCAATGGCTCCGGTTGGCGGAACGGTGGTCGACAAATCGTCCGCGGTCGGCGCGCTAAAGTCCGGACGGCGTTATCTGGGAACCGTGGTCGCCGAATCCGGCGATGTGGACATCAGCAAGGAACCGGTTCTGATTTCAATAGGCCGCGGCATCCAGGAACAGGACAACGTCCATCTCGCGGAGGAGTTGGCTGAAGCCATGGGCGCGGCGGTGAGTTGCTCGCGGCCGGTGGTTGACGCCAAGTGGCTGCCGAAGTCCCGCCAGGTGGGATCCTCTGGCCATACCGTAAAGCCCAAGGTTTATCTGGCCTGCGGCATCAGTGGTTCGTTCCAGCACATGGCTGGAATTAAAGGCAATCCCTTTATGGTCGCCATCAACAAGAATCCCAAGGCTCCCATCTTCCAGGTGGCAGACGTGGGAATTGTCGATGACATTCTGGAGTTCCTGCCGGAGTTAACTACAAAAATCCGTGCAACCGTGAAATAGAGGCGCGCCATGACAATTTCAAAGAAGACACTGAAACTGAGCTTGAAGTCCCTGCGAGACTTTGCCAAGAAACAGCTACCCGACCAGGTATTGATGGATCTGGATGCCCGCGACGAATGCCCGCTGGAGATCATTCACCAAATGTGCGATCCCAAGGGACTGGGCATTCAACTGCTGTTTATTCCCGAAGAGTACGGCGGCTTCGGCGGTGGCGCCTTTGATGTGTACTGCGTTTGCGAGGAGATGGCGCGCATCGATCTGGGCGTAGCCACGGCCGTGCTGGCTACGTTCCTCGGCAGCGACCCGATCTTCGTCGGCGCCACTGCCGAGCAGAAGAAGCTCTGGCTGGGCCGCATCGCCGACGAAGGGCTGTTGTTCGCCTACGGCGCCACCGAGCCGGAGGCAGGCAGCGACCTGGGACTTCTCAAGAGCACGGCGGAGCGCGTCATGGAGGACGGCCGCATCGTCGGCTACAAGCTCAACGGGCTGAAGCAGTGGATCAGCAACGGCGGCATTGCCGATGCTTACACGATTCTGGCCGCCACCGCCAACGGTCCGAGCTGGTTCATCGTGGAAAAGGGCGCGCCCGGATTCAAACATGACAAGCCGGAAGATAAGCACGGCATTCGCCTCAGCAACACCGCCGCGCTCGCGCTCGACAACGTCTATGTCGATGCCGACCGTCTGATCGGCGGGGTGGAAGGACAGGGACTCAATCAGGCGCAGGCCGTCTTCGGCTATACCCGCCTGATGGTCGCGGCATTTGGCCTCGGAGGCGGCTGGGCCGCGCTGGATCGCGCGATTCCCTATGCCACCAAGCGTATCCAGGGCGGCGCGCCACTGTCGGAGAAACAGGGATACACCCACAAGCTGATCGTGCCGCAACGTGGCCCGGCTGGAAGCCGGCCGTGCCTCGATTGAAGAAACCGCCGAGCGCATCGACGCCGGCGAAGGCAATCTCAACACCGAAGGCGCCATCGCCAAATACATGTCGACCGAGGCCGGCAACCGGGCGGCGGAAGCCAGCATTCAGGCGCTGGGAGGCTACGGCTACACCCACGAGTACATGGTGGAAAAAATCAAGCGGGACGTTCGCATCACCACCATCTACGAGGGCACCTCCGAGATCATGGAGATGACGATCAGCCGCGACCGCTGGCAACTCCATCTCAAGACGCGTGGCCTGTACTATCACGACGAAGCGAGGAAGTTCGAACAGATGCACCTTGCCCATCCCGAAGTGGGCGCCAACATCGTCGCCATGGCTTTGCACGCCCTGGCGGAATTAATGGAGAAATCGCGTACCGCCCGTCTCACCCGGCACCAGCACATCCTGCTGCGCCTGGGCGAGTGGATCGCCTATGCGGAGTGCGCCGGAAGCCTGGCCCGCCGCGCGGCGCTGATGGCCGATGGCAAGCTCAACGAAAAAGCCAGCATGCGCTTTGACGCAACCGCCCTGGCGGCAATCAGCCGGGTCTTCGCCCGCGAGGCCGCACTCAAGGTAGCAGGGGATGGTTTCCGCTGGATCTGCGGAGGTGGCGGACTGGCCGAGGCGGAGATGGCGGAGTTTGAAGCGAGGTTGGGAATGCCGGCCATCCACCGCGCCCAGGCAGCCCTGCTCGCCGACATGGATTATGTAGCGGACGTGTTGTTCAACCGGGTCGTTGAACGCGCAACGGTTTCGGCCTCGTAAATTCGAGTCGTCGTGGACTCAGGCACTCCGGCCCAGGTTTCACGGCCCGGATGCGTTTCGCGATTTATCAGGAGCGTCATCATGGAAGACACAGCTGATCGAGCCATCGCCATCGTGGGAGCCGGCGCAATTATGCCCGATGCTTCCAACGTAGCCGCTTTCTGGAACAACATTAAAACCGGGCGCAATTGCATCAGCGAGGTTTCCCCCAACCGTTGGGACCCGGCACTCCACTATGACTCCGATCACAGTGCGCCCGACAAGTCCTACTCCAAGATCGGCGGCTGGGTGCGGGAGTTTCCCTGGGAGCCGGTGAAATGGCGCCTGCCCATCCCGCCACGTGTCGCCCAGGCAATGGATGAAATGCAGCAGTGGGCGCTTGCCTGCACCCGTGAAGCATTGGAAGACTACGGCTATCCGGCGCGGCCGCTGAACGCCGATCGCACCGCGGTGATCCTCGGCAACGCCATGGGCGGCGAAAAACATTATCTGACCGCCATGCGGGTGTACTTTCCCGAGTACGCGCAACAACTGGACGAATGCCCCGCGTTCGCCGAACTGCCCAAGGCCGTGCGGTCTGACATCAGCCGTCAACTGCTGCAACGGGTCGCGAAACTCTTTCCTGAAATCACCGAGGACAGCATGCCCGGCGAATTGGCCAACTGCCTCGCCGGCCGTATCGCAAACATCTACAACTTCCACGGTCCCAACTTCACCACCGACGCCGCATGCGCCTCGACGATGGCAGGCTTGAGCGCGGCGGTGAACGGACTGGTGCAACATGATTTCGATGTCGCGGTCACCGGCGGGATTGACCGCAACATGGGAATTCCCACCTTCGTCAAGTTCTGCAAGATCGGCGCACTCTCGGCGACCGGGACCAGACCCTTTGCCGAGGGCGCCGACGGCTTCGTCATGGGCGAAGGAGCCGCGATCTTCCTGCTGAAGCGTCTGGCCGATGCCGAACGCGATGGCGACAAAATCTACGCCGTGCTGCGCGGCATCGGCGGAGCCAGTGACGGTAAGGGCAAGGGCATCACCGCGCCGAACCCCGTCGGCCAGAAGCTTGCCATCGAGCGCGCCTGGCAGAACGCGAGACTCTCGCCGGCTACCGCAACCTTGATGGAGGGCCACGGCACCTCGACCCGGGTGGGCGATGTGGTCGAAGTTCAGAGCATGGCCCACGTCCTCGGCGGCTTCAACCTTCCCACCGCATCGGTGGCGTTAGGCTCGGTCAAGTCGAACATCGGGCATCTCAAGGCAGCCGCTGGCGCCGCCGCCACTCTGAAAGTGGCGCTGTCGCTTCGCGATAAGGTGCTGCCACCCAGTGTGAACTGCGCCCACACCAATCCGGATATTGATTTCGCCCACTCCCCGCTCTACGTCAACACCGAGTTGAGGCCCTGGACCGTTCCTCCCGACGGCGTGCGCCGTGCCGGAATGAGCGCGTTTGGTTTCGGCGGGACCAATTTCCATATCGTAATGGAGGAATACATCCCTGGCAGATTGAACGGCAACGGCAAGCACGCGGTGGCCGTGGGCGCAATTCCCGGAACCGCCAACAAGGCCGCTGGTGGAGTAGCCCGTGCTGAGACCGGCGCAGTGTCCCCGGTTTCCCGCAAGGCGCCGCTGCGTGGCGCCCTGCTGATTGGCGCCGGCTCGGCGGCTGCGCTAGGCGAACGCTTGCGCGCGGTGCAGCAGGCTGCCGCGGCAGGTCAGGCGCCGGCCCCGGTGGCTCCCTCGGATGCGGAGCTGCACTCACCCGAACGCCTGTCGATTGATTATGGTGACGCCGCGGAACTGGCGGACAAGGCTGCGAAGGCGCTCAAGGCGCTGGCGGCGGACCAGCCCGCAATCTGGAAACTTCTGCGTGCTCAAGGCATCTTCCGCGGTCACGGACCGGCGCCCAAGGTGGCGTTCCTCTATACCGGGCAGGGTTCGCAGTACGTGAACATGGTGCAGGCGCTGCGTTCCGCCGAACCCGTCGTAGCCCAGACTTTTGCGGAAGCGGACCAGGTTCTCACGCCGCTGTTGGGAAAGCCTCTCAGTAAGTTCATCTTCATTGACGGAGCCGATGCCGGCGCCGTCGCCCAGGCCGAAGACGACCTGCGCCAGACTGCCATCACCCAGCCCGCCGTCATCGCCACCGACGTTGCCATGACCCGGCTGCTGGCCGCCTATGGCATCCAGCCGGACATGGCGATGGGCCACAGCGTGGGCGAGTACGGAGCGCTGGTCGCCGCCGGAGCCCTGCCCTTTGCCGACGCCATGGAAGCGGTCAGCGCCCGGGGCCGCGAAATGACCAACGTGGCGCTCGGAGACAATGGCGGGATGGCGGCCGTGTTCGCACCGCTGGAGCAAATCGAGCAGACCCTGAAAACCATCGACGGCTACGTCGTGATCGCCAACGTCAACAGTAAGAGCCAGGCCGTCATCGGCGGTGAGAGCAAGGCAATCAAGCAGGCGCTGGAGATTTTCCTGAAGGCCGGCGTCAACGCCGTGCCGCTGCCGGTGAGCCACGCCTTTCACACCGCAATTGTCGCCGGGGCCAGCGAACCATTGAAGCGCATGCTGGTGCGGCTGCGCCTGCAGGCGCCCCGGTTGCCGATCATTGCAAACATCAATGGCGAGTTCTATCCTACCGGCCCGGACGCGAAAGCGCGGATGGTGGAGATGCTGGCAAAGCAGGTCGCATCTCCGGTGCAGTTCGTCAAAGGCCTGGAAACTCTCTACGCGGCCGGCGCCCGGATCTTCATTGAAACCGGTCCCAAGAAAGCATTGCAGGGTTTTGCCGAAGACGTGCTCGGCGATCGCGGCGACGTGGTTTCGCTGTTCACCAACCATCCCAAACTCGGCGATGTCGTGGCCTTCAACCAGGCGCTCTGCGGCCTTTATGCGGCAGGACTGGGAGGTGCGCCGGTCGAACTGTCCCGCGAAGCGGCAGCGGCGGCCGAAGCCGCGCAGCCGGCTTTGTCTACCCCCGCAAGTGACGCTCAACCGGCTCCCACCGCAGGCAACCGCGAAGTCGAGGAGCATGGCGCCGGCTCAACCAGGACTCCGGTGGTGATTACCGGCGCTGCCCTCGGACTGCCTGGAACCGAGCGCATCTTCGATGATTCCAACCTGGGACGCGTCCTCCGAGGCGACCAGTTCATCCGTGCGATTCCCGCCCATCTTCGCCGCGCCATGCTCGACAAACACATCACCCGCCTGGTGAAGGACGAAAACGGAGGCAAGTTCGAGACCATCGACAGCGTGGAGGACGTCATCAAGCTGGCGGGCCGCGGCGGCTCGTTCGATGTCGAATCCGAGTTCGGAGTTCCCAACGGACGCGCTCTCGCCTTCGACCGTGTCACGGCCCTGGCGATTGCCGCTGGAATCGATGCCCTGCGCGACGCCGGCATTCCTCTCGTGATGCGTTACAAGACAACCACCATCGGCACCCAGTTGTCGGATCGCTGGGTATTGCCCGAAGCCATGCGCGACGACACCGGCGTAATCTTCGCCTCCGCCTTCCCTGGTTGCAACTCGTTCGCGGATGAGATGTCCCGGTATCACCACGACCGCACCCGGCGCGAGCAGTTGGCCATGCTGCAAAACCTGCAGGCACGCGCAGCCGAGGTCAATGGCCATTCCAAACTTGGAGAGGAGATCATCGGGCGCATCCTGGAACTGCAAGCTGCCGTCGAAAAGGATCCATATACCTTCAATCGCCGTTTCCTGCTCAAGGTCCTGCCGATGGGACATTCGCAATTCGCTGAGTTCATCGGCGCCCGGGGGCCGAACACCCAGATCAACTCCGCCTGCGCCAGCACCGCGCAAGCCGTCAGCATGGCGGAAGACTGGATCCGGGCCGGGCGCTGCCGCCGGGTGGTAATCATCTCGGCGGACGACGTCAGCTCCGACCAACTAATGGAATGGATGGGCGCCGGTTTTCTGGCCAGCGGCGCGGCAGCTACCGACGAAGCGGTGGAAGAAGCCGCCCTTCCCTTCGACAATCGCCGCCACGGCATGATCATGGGCATGGGCGCCGCCGCCCTGGTGGTGGAAAGCGCGGACGCCGCCGGCGAACGCGGAATCCAGCCAATCTGCGAAGTGCTCAGTGCGGTCACCGCAAACAGCGCTTTCCACGGCACTCGCCTGGATGCGCGGCACATCAGCCAGTTGATGGAGAACCTGGTTGCGCAGGCGGAACTTCATCATGGCGTTTCCCGCCGCCACATGGCGCCCCGAATGGTTTTTGTCTCCCATGAAACCTACACTCCCGCGCGCGGCGGCAGTGCCTCGGCGGAGATTCATGCATTGCGGCACGTCTTTGGAGACGCTGCCGATGAGATCGTGATCGCCAACACCAAGGGCTTCACCGGCCATGCCATGGCTACCGGCATTGAAGAGGTCGTCGCCGTCAAAGCTCTCGAAACGGGATGCGTGCCGCCGGTGGCGAATTTCAAGGAAGTCGATCCCGAGTTGGGGCCGTTGAATCTTTCCAAGGGAGGCTCCTATCCGGTCGAGTACGCATTACGGCTGGCAGCGGGGTTTGGCTCGCAGATCAGTCTGACTTTGCTCCGCTGGGTGGCGACGAAGGATGGCGTCCATCCCAGCCAGGACGCTCTCGGATACGCCTACCGCGTGGCCGATCCCGAAGCATGGAAGGCTTGGTTAAGCGCAATCGCCGGCCATCCGGCTGTGCATCTGGAAGTGGTCCAACGCACCCTGCGGGTGTATGACCCTCGCGTACCGGTGAGGGTGCCCGAAGCCGCCCACATCGTGCAACCCGCGCCCGCCGTCCAGGCGCCGCCAAGCAAACCGGTTGTCGCCCCACCGGTTCTAAGGCCGCACCTTGGCAGCATCGCCGCGAGTCCGTATGTGCAACCCTTCGTAGCATTGGCTTCCGCGCCGCCCACCCCGGCTCCTGCCGGAGAGCGGGCCAAAGAACCAAAGCCCATGGTGGCGGCAACCGAGGCGAAAAAGATCACCCTCAAGGTGCCCGAACCCGGCCGTGAACGCCCGGTTTCGCCGCCAACATCAGCCGTATCCAGGCCCGCGCCGCATTCCGCTGTTCCGGTCCAACCTGCCCCCGCCGGCCTTATCAAGGAGGAAGCGATGGAAATCGCCATCAAAGAGAAGGTACTGGAGATCGTCGCCGAGAAAACAGGCTACCCCAAGGACATGTTGGACCTGGACCTGGATCTCGAAGCCGACCTCGGCGTTGATACCGTCAAGCAGGCGGAGGTGTTCGCCGCCGTGCGCGCCGCCTACAACATTCCGCGCGATGAGAACGTCAAGTTGCGCGATTTCCCCACCCTGGCCCATGTCATCAGGTTTGCCCAGGATCGCCTGTCCGCAGTGGCTGCCGCACCGCCTGCTCCGCCCGCCAAGGCTGAAGCGCCCGCGCCCGCGCCGGGGGTGGTTGCGCCTGCAGTTGCGACTCCCGTTGCGCCCACGATTGAATCCATCAAAGAGACTGTCCTGGAGATCGTCGCCGAGAAAACAGGCTACCCCAAGGACATGTTGGACCTGGACCTGGATCTCGAAGCCGACCTCGGCGTTGATACCGTCAAGCAGGCGGAGGTGTTTGCCGCCGTGCGCGCCGCCTACAACATTCCGCGCGATGAGAACGTGAAGTTGCGCGATTTCCCCACCCTTGCCCATGTCATCAGGTTTGCCCAGGATCGCCTGTCCGTGGTGGCTGCCGCTTCACCCGCCAAGGCCGAAGCTCCCGCGCCCGTGCCAGCACCGGACGTGGTTGCTTCTACCGTTGCGCCCACGATTGAATCCATCAAAGAGACTGTCCTGGAAATCGTCGCCGAGAAGACCGGCTACCCCAAGGACATGTTGGACCTGGACCTGGATCTCGAAGCCGACCTCGGCGTTGATACCGTCAAGCAGGCGGAGATGTTTGCCGCCGTGCGCGCCGCCTACAACATTCCGCGCGATGAGAACGTGAAGTTGCGCGATTTCCCCACCCTTGCCCATGTCATCAGGTTTGCCCAGGATCGCCTGTCCGTGGTGGCTCCCACGCCGCCGCCTGCTCCGCCCGCCCAGGCTGAAGCTCCCGCGCCCGTGCCAGCACCGGACGTGGTTGCTTCTACCGTTGCGCCCACGATTGAATCCATCAAAGAGAAGGTCCTGGAAATCGTCGCCGAAAAGACAGGCTACCCCAAGGACATGTTGGACCTGGACCTGGATCTCGAAGCCGACCTCGGCGTCGATACCGTCAAGCAGGCGGAGATGTTTGCCGCCGTGCGCGCTGCCTACAACATTCCGCGCGATGAGAACGTGAAGCTGCGCGACTTCCCCACCCTGGCCCATGTCATCAAGTTTGCCCAGGATCGTCTGTCGGCGGTAGCTCCCACGCCGCCTGCGCCGCCCGCCAAGCCTGAAGCTCCCGCTCCCGCCCCGGTTGCGCGTCCGCGTCCGCCGCTCGCGTCTCTGGACGCGGCGAATGCCGTTCCGCGCCGCGTGCCGATCCCGGTACTGCGCCCGGCGCTCGTGCTCTGCAAGCCCACCGGGGTCGTCCTCGGTCCTGGCTCTCGCGTGGTGCTGATGCCGGACAAAGGTGGAGTGGCGGATGCGCTGACGCAACGGTTGCAGGCAATGGGTGCGGAAGTCCTGCGGATCGAAGGCGCGCCGGACGCGGATACACTCACCGGCTGCCTCAACCAATGGGCGGCCACGGGCCCAGTGCAGGGAGTTTACTGGCTCACCGCGCTGGATCGCGAGCCAGGTCTCCAGGCGATGGACCTCGCCGGCTGGCGTGAAGCCTTGCGGGTTCGCGTCAAACTGCTCTACACCACCATGCGCGCGCTGTACGAGCAGATTGCGGCGCCGGGCACGTTCCTGGTTTCCGCAACTCTGCTCGGAGGTCAGCACGGATACGACGCGGCCGGAGCCGCTCGCGCCGCTGGGCGGCCCCGTCGTCGGAATGACCAAGACCTACAAGCGGGAGCGGGCCGACGTGCTCGTCAAGGCAGTCGATTTCGAGTCCGGGCGCGACCTCTCCACACTCGCCGAGCTTCTTGTCGAGGAGACCCTGCGCGATCCCGGCGCGGTCGAGGTGGGTTACAAGGATGCCGAGCGCTGGACGGTCGGACTGCAGGAACAACCCGCCGAAGATGGCCAACCCGGTCTGACCTTGGATTCCAACAGCGTGTTCGTGGTCACCGGAGCAGCGGGAGGAATTGTTTCGGCGATCACCGCCGACCTGGCGGCTGCTTCCGGCGGCATCTTCTATCTGCTCGACCTGGTGCCGGAGCCTGATCCCAACAATCCCGACCTCGCCCGTTTCGCGAGCGACAAAGAGGGATTGAAGCGCGAACTGTTTGGACGCATCCAGGCCCGCGGCGAGCGCGCCACTCCCGCCCTGGTGGAAAAAGAACTGGCGGCCCTGGAACGGGCGCAGGCCGCTCTGGTTGCAATCAATGCGGTGCGCGCGGCGGGTGGAACCGCGCACTACTTCAGCGTCAATCTTACCGATGGCGACGCGGTGGCCAAGGTCATCGACCAGGTGCGCCGGCGCAGTGGGCGCATCGACGTGTTACTGCACGCCGCCGGCATGGAGCGCAGTCATTTCCTGCCGGACAAGGATCCGCGTGAATTCGACCTGATCTTTGACGTCAAGAGTGATGGATGGTTCAACCTCTTGCATGCCATCGGCGACATGCCCCTGGGTGCGACGGTGGCGTTCAGCTCCATTGCCGGCCGCTTCGGCAACGGAGGCCAGGCCGACTACAGCTCCGCCAATGACCTGTTGTGCAAGATCACCTCGAGTTTCCGTACTACCCGGCCCGCCACCCGCGGCATTGCCATCGATTGGACGGCTTGGGGCGGCATCGGCATGGCTACGCGCGGCTCCATTCCCAAGATGATGGAACTGGCCGGCATCGACATGCTGCCGCCGGAAGCCGGGGTTCCCCTGATCCGCCGCGAACTGACCGCCGGAGCAACGCGCGGTGAAATCGTCGTCGCCCAGCGTCTTGGCATCATGGTGAATGAATTCGACCCCACCGGTGGCCTGGACATCGCCGCGGTCAACGGGGCGGTCGAAAAGCTGGGGCACGGACCGATGATCGGCAAGATCGCAAGCATGGGCATTCACAGTGGCCTCACCATCGAAACCACCTTGGACCCATCGCTGCAACCGTTCCTGCATGATCACCAGATCGGCGGCACGCCGGTGTTGCCCGGGGTCATGGGCATCGAGGCCTTTGCCGAAGCTGCCCAGGTGATGCTGCCAGGCTGGCACGTCGAGGCCGTCGAAGGCATCCACTTCCTGAGTCCGTTCAAGTTCTACCGCAATCAGCCGCGCACGTTGACCATCCAGGCTGTCATCTCCCAGCAGCGCGATGGGGTGGTGGCGGATTGCCGCTTGACCGGCCGCAGAATTCTTCCCAACAAGCCGGAGCCGGAAGAGACCACTCACTTTACGGCCAGCGTCCGTTTAACCCGTCACGCAGCCGAACCCGTCACCGCCAAGGGATTTCCCAAAGCAAACGGGTCCGCCTTCCAGGCCGCTGACATCTATCGCATTTATTTCCACGGACCCGCGTACCGGGTTTTGAGCCGTGCCTGGCAGGAGGGCAACTGCATGGTAGGTGAGCTGGCAAAAGACTTGCCCAACAATCACCACCCATCCGGCGCGCTGACGCTGCTGGCGCCGCGTCTCATCGAGCTCTGCTTCCAGACCGCCGGGCTTTGGGAAATCAACTCCGAAGGCCGCATGGGCCTGCCGCGCCATGTGAGCCGGGTTTGCTGGCGGCGTGCGCCGGAGTTGGCCAACGGCCCGCTCTACGCCGTGGTGACGCCCCATCCGGAGCAGGGAAGCTTCGATGCGGATGTAATGGATGGGGCAGGCAACCTGTACCTGCAGGTAAGCGGCTACCAGACCGTTGCACTTCCAGAAAGTGTTAATGGTGAGTTGTTGAACGCACTGCGGTCGCACGAGCATACTCTCGTGCCCGCGGATTAGGCAGGCATCATGGACGTTTATTGGCTGGAACAATGTGACGCGGATTTACCGGAGCAAAACGATTGGTTGAGCGCAAGTGAAACGGCTCGGCTCAGCACCATGCGCTTCGAAAAACGCCGCGCCGATTGGCGCCTGGGAAGGTGGACGGCAAAGCGCGCGCTCGCCGCCTGTCTGGACCTGCCCGCCGATTCCCGGTCACTGGCGGAAATGGAAATTCGCCCGGCTTCTTCCGGCGCACCCGAGGTCTTTCTTGCGGGCCAACGTGCGCATGTCACCATCTCACTCAGTCACAGCGCCGGGATTGCGATCTGTGCGGTAGCGGTTTCCGGCGCTGAGCTGGGCTGTGACCTGGAAGTGGTCGAGCCGCGCAGTGACACGTTTGTCGCCGATTATTTCACGGTGGAAGAACAGGAATTGGTCCGGCTGGTAGACCCGGCGGACCGGCCCCGGTTCGTCACTCTGCTGTGGAGCGGCAAGGAGAGCGCACTTAAGGCACTGGGCGAGGGACTCCGGCTCGACACCCGCTGCGTAGGGGTAAACTTAGCGCCTCGCCTCCCCGGCAAAGACAATCACGGAGACGTTCCAGCGCTCGCCTTGCAGTCCTCCTCTGGCTCCCGTGGCTGGCGCCCGCTGCAAGTTCGTTTTGGCGACGTTCAAGTCTTTCAGGGATGGTGGCAACCCGCGCAGGACTTCGTGCGCACCTTGGTCGCCGCTCCCGCACCGTCGCAGCCAATTGCCTTGCTGGAGGAAGGTTTATGCCACTCAGCCCTGACGTCTCTGCGGTAGGCCGATCCAACGTGGCTTTCCTCGAGCCCGAAAACATCGGGCGCCTTGGAAGCTACCTCCGGCTGCACTACGAGAATCGCGGTGATACAAAGGTTGAGGAATTGCAGTACGCCTCCCGGATTGCCCGCACTCTCGGGGAAACAGGCGTGCGGCCGGGCGAGCGCGTTCTCCAGGGCGCAGAGACAGGCAAGCGCCGCGGGGAAGCCGCCGCGGCCTGTCCTCCGCCGAGGCTTGTAGTGTCCCGGCAGAGAGTCGAATCCCGCGTCCGTGCAGGCGCGGGCGGTCAAACCGGGTGCCCTTTTTTGCAGACCCCGGGAAGGGCAGGGATTGGGCCGCATGATACGCTAATTCAATTGTTTTACTATCGCCCGGAGTCCTTATTTGGGCGCGGAGGCCGCAGATGGATGGTGCAGTAGCAGGTGAACGGATTCGTATTCCCCGGTACAAGGAGAACGACTATACCCACGAAAGCGCAGCCAAGCGGAGGGAGTTCGTACAACAGCATACCGGCGCCAGTCTAACCCACGTAGGACAGTACTCGATCGATCCCTCCACTCTTCCGGGCAATATAGAAAACTTCACCGGCGTGGCGCAGGTTCCCATCGGCATCGCCGGCCCGCTCCTCATCCACGGGGAGCATGCCCAGGGTGAGTTCTACATACCCCTGGCCACCACCGAGGGTTCGCTGATTTCCAGCTATAACCGGGGCATGCGGCTGCTGACCGAATGCGGCGGGGTGAAGACAACCGTACTGGATGACGCCATGCAGAGGGCTCCGGTTTTCACCTTCGGCGACGCCCTCCAGGCGCGGGAATTCGGGCGTTGGGTGGGGGAGCAGTTTGCCGCCATTCAGCAGGTTGCCGAAGCTACGACCCATGTTGGCAAGCTGCGGGACATCGACCAGTTCGCGGTCGGTCCATTGCGTTACCTCCGCTTCAACTTCACGACCGGCGATGCCGCGGGACAGAACATGTCCGGCAAGGCGACGTTTGCCGCCTGCGAGTGGATCAAGAATAATCATCCCCTGCACCCCGGCTACCTCCTTACCGGAAACATCGACACGGATAAGAAGCATTCCCAGATGAACGTTCTCCTCGGGCGCGGCAAGCGAGTGGTCGCCGAGGCGGTCATTCGCGGCGAAATCCTGCGCGAGGTCATGCACATCACCGCCGCGGATCTGGCCAGCATTTCCGAGATCAACTCGGCCGGGGCATTCATTGCCGGGTCATCCAACAACGGCGCCCACTCGGCCAATGCCATTGCGGCCCTGTTCATCGCCACCGGGCAGGATGCGGCAAACGTTGCCGAGTCGCATGCGGCGATCACCTACGCGCGCGCCCTGGAAAACGGCGATTTCTACTGGTCGATCACCCTCCCCTCCCTCATCGTCGCCACCATTGGCGGAGGCACCGGGCTGGCCACGCAAAAGGAGTGCCTGGAAATGCTTGGCTGCTACGGCAAAGGTAAGGTATACAAGTTTGCAGAGATTTGCGCTGCTGTGGTCCTGGCCGGGGAAACTTCTCTTGCTTCGGCCATTCTTCATGGTGACTGGGTCACCGCGCATGAAAGATTTGGGCGCAATCGTCCGTAATGGAGCAGGATAACGGTCATGTCAGATACTTATGTAAATGAATGTCTCGGTTTTGCAGACGCATTTTTCCTCTATATCGAGCAGCCGGGAGCACCACTCAATGTCGCGGCGGTCAGCGCCTTCGAAGGCATAATCCCTCTCGACGAGTGCAGGGATTACGTGGCATCGAGGCTTCCATCGATTCCCCGTTTTCTCAAGCGCGTTGTCATCCCACCGCTCAGCGTTGGTCCGCCAACCTGGCAGTACGATCAGCATTTTGACATCTGTAATCATGTTCGTGAGATCAAACTGAAGCACGGAACCGATGTCGAGTGGAAAGCCGCCGTCTCGGAGTTGCTAAGCTCACACCTGGACCGCAGCCGTCCGCTTTGGGACATTACGCTGCTGCACGGATTGAAGGGCGGGCGCACCGGCGTCATTATAAGGATGCACCACTGCCTGGTCGATGGCGTCGCCGGAGTCGCACTGATCAACGGGCTTCTCGACCCAAGTCCTGTTTGCCCGCCGTTCCGTCACAAGAAGTTGAGCGTGCCTGCCACTCCTCCGCAAGACGCTGGAACCACCCTGCTGGATACTCTCATCAGTTCCTGTTTCTCGACCGCCCAGGCGTGCTTGACCGCGCATTCGGAACTGTTGCGCATGGCCGAACAGGCCGCTCTTCCCAATCGCAAGAAGACGGACGGGGATGCCTTGCAAGCTTCCGTGGGTCCAATGGTGCGCATCGCGCCGCTCGGAGATCTGGCGCTGCTGCTTTCCGAGCTGGCCCTGCCCACCGAGCGCCTGCCGTTCAATGTTCTTTGCCACGGACCGCAGAAGTTCGACTGGACCGAGATTTCGATGGCGGAGATTAACGCGGTCAGGCAAGTCTGCGGCGCCACCGTCAATGAGGTTGTGCTCACGGTTGTCAGCGCCGCCCTGCGCCGTTATGCGGAGCTCCACAAGGTGCCGCTGAAGGGCCGCAAGCTGCGCATTGTCGTACCCGTGGATCTGCGCCCCGGAGGGAAATCCGCCAACACCGGGAATCAGATTACCTTTCTTCCCGTGGACATCCCCATCAGCACTCGCGATCCCCGGAAACTTCTCGCCCTGGTGCAGAAAAGGGCCAGGTTCTCCAAGACCGCTCATGGCGCGGAGCTCGTGGGCCTGGCCGCGGTCATGCTCGGGGCACTCCCCCCGCCGCTGCAGTCGCTGACCGGAGAATTCCTGAGCAAGTTGAAGATCAGCCTCTGCAATTCAATCTGCACCAATGTGCACGGCCCGAAGGTTCCGCTCTACCTGCTTGGCCACAGAATGCTTTCCATTTATCCCTGCGTTCCCATCGGCGGCGAAATGGGAATGAATTGTGCGGTAATGAGCTACGACGGGGTGTTGTTTGTCGGCTTTACCGGGGATGCCGTGGCGATTCCTGATCTGGCAAAACTTCCGGAATTCTTCACGGAAAGTTTTGCGGAACTCAGGGATGCGGTTCACGTCGAGGTTCCAAAAAGCAAACGTCCGCCTGCGCAGGTAAAGATTCCGCAGCCCAAGGTCCGGCGTGCCGCCATCCCCGGCGGGAATGGCGCGTCAAGCTCCGATGGCGGATTCGCCGGTGCCGCCGAGCCCGTCAAAAACGCGGTGCCGGCCGAACCCGTGTTTGCCTGATGCCGGCAACGGTCTGACCTGGCGTGGGCCGCGCTCCGATTCGTTCCTCATCCTGCGCGGCCGCCTCAAGCGAGCTGGGCAGCGCCTCGCTGCCCCAGCGCCGCTCAGGTCGGCGCGCCATCTCCTTGATGATTCAGGCCGTTGTGCCGCAACTCCGCTCCCGCCCGCGTTCCACCGGCGGCCTCGCCGGGTTATCGCAGGGTGCTTCTCCATGCTGCGACGCAATAATTGTCGTTCTGCCGTTGACATGGTGACCACCAAATACTAAGATGTTCCGGAATGCTGCATTGCAGCAATCGGAGGCTAGTATGGCTAAAGTTTCGAGCGCGGCTCCAGTGGCTCATGGGCGTCCTTCTTCCTTCGTTTCTCTGCTGTCCGGCTGGGCGCAGCAGGGACTGGAGAGCTTCTGTGCCACCCAGCGCATTCTCGTCGATCTGGTCATGCGTCAGAACACGAACGCAATCAAGACAATCCGCGAGGGGTTGTCCGAATCGGAAGCAAAGGATTCCGCCACCAGGATTCTCACGGAATTGGCGGTCGAGGGGACCGCAAACTACATCGAAGCACAGCGCATTCTGCTGGATCTGGCGCAGCAGGAAGATGAAATCGTAATGAACGGCATCAAGGAGCGCGTCAGTGATTTCGGAACTGCCGTGGCCATGACCAACGTCATCCGCCGCGGCATCGACACGTTTGTCGAGATGCAGCACAACTTCCTCGTCCTCGCCAGCAAACACACCCAGGGATGGTTGCAGGGTGCGGAAGCAGGCAAAATCTGGGAAGGAAACGGTCTGGTTGAACTCGCCGGTGAAGCGATGGATGAGTTCGTCGCCGCACAAACGAAGTTCCTCGACGTAATTTCCGAGGAGACAAGCGTGGCGGAAGCCGGAAAGAAAGAGCATGCCGGAAGAAAGCCGGACAGAACCGAGCTTGCGAAGCTTGGACGCGACGCGGCGCACTCTTTCATCGATGCTCAGAAAAAGCTCCTGGATCTGGCGGGACAGCAGCTCAATGTGAACATGCAGGCCGCCACCCGGGCCGTCGATCTCAAGATGCCGGTCCGGCTTCTGCCCGTGGCTGACATCGCAGGCGAGAGCGTCAAGAGCTTCGTGGACGCCGAACATGCGCTTCTGGATTCGATGTCGAAGTCGCGCGCGCGCATCAAGCCCGCCGCCAAACCAAATCATGGCGCCAAGGCGTCCGCGCGCCGCAAACCAGGGGCAGCCCGGGCCAAGGCCAAAGCGGTTGAGGAGGAAACAGTTGAGGTCTAAACTGCCCTAGCCTCCAGCTCCACCGAAGTAGCGTACGATTTCCGGCGTGTCGAGCCCTGGTGCGACGGCGCGCCGGTTATCTTTTCCGGACCCAATGCTCCTGATCCGCCCTCGCGATTTGCAGCCTCCGCAATCCTCTCTGCTAACATCGCCCGGCTGCCATGGAGGAGATGACCGTACATGCATCGCGTATGCGATGAAATCGCGGCGCCGTAGGTGGACTCGCGTTGAAAAATCCGTTATAATCGCTGCTTAAAAGCTCTTATTCATGCCTTCATTCTGAGGCTTACCATGTCCAGCAAGGTAGTGCAGGAGGCCATTCCCTCGTGGTCTCCCAAAGTCTTAGCATTTGTATGTAACTGGTGTACTTACACTGGAGCCGATCTGGCAGGCACGAGCCGCCTCAAGATGGACCCCAACGTTCGTGTCATAAAGCTCCCCTGCAGCAGCCGTGTCAATCCCCTTTTCATCATCAAGGCTTTTGAGCGTGGCGCGGACGGCGTAATCGTCAGCGGCTGCCATACGGGCGACTGTCACTACAGCACCGGAAACTACCATGCCCGCCGCCGCTTTGCCATTCTCCATGACCTTCTTCACTTCATGGGAGTGGAGGCCGATCGTGTGACCTTTGCATGGGTCTCCGCTTCCGAGGGCAACAAGTGGCAGCAAGTGGTCAATGAGACCACCGAACGCGTCAAGCAACTGGGACCATTCGGCGGATTCGGGGAGCGGGAAGGCGGCGGCCCGCAATGAAACCGCTACAGGATCTCGCCCGCCAACTACTCAGCGACGGAGCGGTAAACGTCGTCATCGGTTATGAAGCCGGGCCGCGCGGCATTCGTCCCGCATTTATCACCGCTCCGGAGCAGGCCGCCAAGCTCGTCTTCAACATTCATTGTGTTCAGAATCTTGCCGCTTACCTGAATCCTCGGCGCAAGCAAATTGCCCAGCTTGGAAAAGTGGCCGTTGTGGTCAAGGGATGTGACGCACGCGCCGTCGCCGGCATGATCCGCGAGAAGCAGGTCGAGCGCGGCAACGTCGTCATCCTCGCCATGCGCTGCGGCGGAGTGCTGGAGAATTCCGCAACGGATTCAGAGCTGACCGCGGACACCGTGTCGGTGCGCTGCGCCGGCTGCACCGACCGCGACCCAAAGCTGTTCGACCACGTTCTGGGCGAACTGCCGCCGGAGCCTCCCGTAAATACCCGCCGCATCGATCAGATCGCCGCGCTGGAAAAGATGACGGCCGCGGAGCGTTGGAATTTCTGGACCGGACAGCTCTCGCGCTGCATTCGCTGCCATGCCTGCCGCGAAGCCTGCCCCATGTGCTTCTGCGTAAAGTGCACGGCGGAGAAAACCCAGCCGCAGTGGATCGATCCTTCGGCCACTCCGAGAGCCAATCGCGCCTGGCAGACCATGCGGGTGCTGCACCAGGCGGGCCGATGCGTGGATTGCCTGGAATGCGAGCGCGCCTGTCCCGAACATATTCCGCTTGGAATGCTCGCCCGCTATGTCGCCGACGCGGTAGAGAAGCGCTTTGACTACGTAGCCTGCGAAGATCCGTCCCTGGCAGCGCCCTTCGGCGCGTTCAACCCCGGCGACGACGAGGAGTTCATCCGGTGACGCACAGTTTTCTTTCCCACCAAGGATTCGCGGCTCTGATCGCCGGCTTGCTCGCCGCCAACAAGCGAGTCATCGCTCCCGTCCGCGCCGCAGACGATCCCGGGCAAGTCGATTACATGCCCATCCAGAAGTTCGAAGATGCGGTGTTTGGCCTCCGCCTGCCGCGCCGCTCCTTGAAAGAGTTTTTTCTTCCGCCCACCGAGGTCCTGCTGCATTACCAGCAGACCAAGGCCGGCATTGAAATCCGCGAAGTGCCCACCGCGGCGCCGCCGCAAGTCATCTTCGGCGCCACCCCGTGCGATGCCGCCGCCCTGGAGGTTGTGGACAAGGTGATGGGCTGGGATTACCGCGACGAACTCTGGTTCGGAAGGCGCGAGGCAACTACCATCGTCAGCTTCCTCTGCACCCTCATGGACTCGACTTGTTTCTGCACCGCCGTCGGCCTCGGCCCGGAGTCTTTCCGAGGATCCGACGTCTTGCTGGTGCCCGCCGACGGCGGCTATCTGGCGCATGTCATCACCCCGAAAGGCGAGGCCTTGTTGCAGGGACACACGGCGGAAGCTTCCGCGGAGGCCCTGGCCTCGGCCGAATCGGCGCAAAGTGAAGTCCGCAAAAAGGTGGAGCAAAATCTCGCGGACATTCCCGCGGAACTTTCCGGCTGGCTGGCCGCGAACTTTGACAACCCGTTGTGGAAGACCATCGCTTTGCGCTGTCATGGCTGCGGAGCCTGTGCCGCGGTTTGCCCAACCTGCCATTGCTTTGACATTGTTGACGAGCATGACAGTGCCGACTCCGGCGTGCGCCGCAGAAACTGGGATTCCTGCCAGACCTCCCTGTTCACCCTCCATGCCTCGGGACACAATCCGCGGCAGAGCCAGAGTGAGCGCTTCCGGCAGCGGATTCAGCACAAGTTTTCGATCTATCCCAGCCGCTTTGGAGAAATTCTCTGCACCGGTTGCGGCCGTTGTTCCCGGGCTTGTCCCGGCGGCATGGATCTACCCAATCTCCTCGGCGAGATCGTCACGCTGGCGCAAACCGAGCCTGAGGTGAGTGGTCAATGAACATTTACCAGCCCCATCTGATGCGTATCCGCGAGATCACGGACGAGACCATCGACACCCGTACCTTGAAACTCGAGTTCGAGGATTCAGCCTTCGCCGGGCAGTTCCAGTTTTCCGCCGGGCAGTTTGGCGAGTATTCCGTCTTCGGCGAAGGCGAAAGCACCTTCTGCATCGCCTCTCCGCCAACCCGGGCCGGCTACATCGAGTGCAGCTTCAAGGCAACCGGGAAGGTGACGCAAGCCCTGCGCCGCCTCGGCGTGGGTGACACCGTCGGTTTCCGCGGACCCTACGGAAATCATTTCCCGCTCGAGGAGATGAAGGGTCACTCCATCGTCTTCATCGCCGGAGGCATCGGTCTCGCGCCGGTGCGTTGCGTCATCTGGAACGTGCTCGACCTTCGCGAACAGTTCAAGGACGTCACCATCATTTACGGCGCGCGCACGGTTGCCGACCTTGTCTACAAACGCGAACTTGAAGTCTGGGCCGCGCGCTCCGATCTCAAGCTCTGCCTCGCGGTCGATCCCGGCGGCGAAACTCCAGACTGGAAGGGCCTGGTGGCGCGCATTCCCACCGCCGTCGAACAGGCGGTAGCCACGGCCGAGGACACCTTCGCCGTCATCTGCGGTCCGCCCATCATGATCAAATACACATTGCCCGTGCTCACCAAGCTGGGCTTTCCAGGCGAACGCATTTACACCACCTTGGAAAACCGTATGAAATGCGGTCTCGGCAAGTGCGGACGCTGCAACATTGGCCCCACCTACGTCTGCAAGGACGGCCCGGTATTTACCGCCGCCCAGATGCGGGATCTGCCGCAGGAGTTCTAAATGCGGCAGCGCGTGAATCAAGTTCGGGAGAGTTCAGTGAAGAGCAAAGCGGAAACCACCATTGCCGAGACTGAAGCCACAACCACCGGCGCCGGGGCGCGCATAGGAGTGTATCTCCTTCAGACCGGCCCAGAGCCCCCGGCGGCGATGGACCTGCGCACGGTTGCCGATTACGCCGCCGGCCTTCCCGGCGTGGAAACGGTGCGTACCCTAACCGTTTCCTCCGCCCTCGATCCAGACGCACTGGCCGCTGAGCTTCGCCAAGCCAAGTTGAACACCATCGTCATTGCCGCGGCTCACCCCGGCTTCTACAAGCCTGTGTTTTCCCGCGCCCTGGTCCTGGCCGGCTGCGCCGGTGACCAGGTCCGCCTCGCATCTTTCGACGAGCGCGGCGACGCTCCCACCACCGCTCAAGCCAAAGCCGTGCTTGCCTGTGCCGTTCAGGGCGTTCCTTTCACCCTGGCCGCCGAGCCCGCAGCTGCCTCCTTTGATTCGGCAACACTGGTCATCGGCGGCGGCGTCGCCGGCATCCAGGCCGCGCTTGAGATCGCCGAATCCGGCCACAAGGTCTATCTCGTCGAGCGCACCGGAACCATCGGCGGACGCATGGCCATGTTCGACAAGACCTTTCCTACGCTCGATTGTGCGGCCTGCATCCTCACGCCGAAGATGGTCGCCGTCAGCCAGAATCCCAATATCGAACTCCTCGTGCTTTCCGAGGTGGAAGAAGTTTCCGGAAGCTTTGGCGCCTTCAAGGTCAAGGTTCGCAAGCACGCCACCAGGGTTGACGCCAGCGCCTGCGTTGCCTGCGGCGACTGCGCCCAGTTCTGCCCGGTCACCACCGCCAGCGAATTTGACGTCGGCATCGCAACCCGCAAGGGAATCTTCATTCCCTTCCCGCAGGCGGTGCCCAATGCCTACATGATCGATCCCGCCTATTGCACCTGGGTTCTCAGCGGCGGAAAAAAGTGCGGCGCCTGCGCCAAGAAATGTTCCAAGGGCGCGGTCCATCTTGACGCCCAGGACGAAGTCGTCGAACTCGCGGTCGGCAACATCATCGTTGCCACCGGCTATGACATGCTGGATGCCCGCCGCATCGAGCGCTACGGATACGGCGCCTATCCCAACGTTTTGAACTCTCTCGAATTCGAGCGCCTCACCAACGCCTCCGGCCCCACCGGCGGCAAAATCGTCATGAAGACCAAGCGGCTCAACAAAAAGACAAAGACCGAGGAGTGGGTCTTCGAGCCCGACGGTCCCAAGCCCAAGGCCGTGGCGATTGTTCATTGCGTCGGCTCGCGCGATCAAAACTTCAACGCCTACTGTTCACGCGTCTGCTGCATGTACTCGCTCAAGTTTGCCCATCTCGTGCGTGAAAAGCTTCCCGAGGCCAAGTGCTACGAGTACTACATCGACATGCGCGCCTTCGGCAAGGGTTATGAGGAGTTCTACGAGCGCATTCGTGAAGAGGGCGTATTCCTGGTGCGCGGACGCTCGGCCAGCGTCAACGAGCGGGACGGGCAGCTCTATCATCCACGGCGAGGACACCATCGCCGAGCACCTGGTCACCCTGCCGGTCGATATGGTTCTGCTCTCCGTCGGCTTGCAGCCTTCGCACGGCTCCGCCGAACTCGCCGAGAAGCTCGATATCCCGAGAGATGGCGATGGCTGGTTCCGCGAGCTGGACTACAACTCCGAGCCGAACTCCACCGGCCGCGAAGGAATCTACGTGGCGGGCGTCTGCCAGGGACCAAAGGACATTCCAGACACGGTGGCCCAGGCCTCGGCTGCGGCGGCCCATGCATTGCGTTCCATCGTCGGCGCCGCAGCTGCGCAAAGCCAGGACCACGCCGACGCGCCGCTCCAGACGATCGCAGAAAAGCGGCTGCGCCCGCGCGTTCCTGACCGGCTGAAGGGAAGAGGAAATAACATGGCAGTTCGTGCAAATCCGGATCTGATCGACGAACTGGAACACTTCGGCGCCAAGGACGTCGTCAAGTGCTACCAGTGCGGCAATTGCAGCGCCGCCTGCTCGCACTCCGATGACCCGTACGTGTTCCCGCGCAAGTCCATGCGCTATCTGCAGATGGGCCTGGAGAAGCCGCTGCGCTCGGCGCTCGAGCCCTGGCTCTGTTACTACTGCGGCGAGTGCTCGGAGCAGTGCCCGCGCGGCGCCGAGCCCGGCGAGACCATGATGGGCATGCGCCGCTGGCTCACCGCCAGTACGACTTCACGGAATTTCCCGGCTGCTCTACCGCTCCTGGAGCACCGGAACTTGGCCGCCGTGCTGACGGTGGCGCTGCTCACCGGCATCGGCTTCCTCAGCTTCGGATTCCTGCGCGGAGGCGGCAACCTGTCCGTCTACGACGGCCCCGGCGCGTTCCTTCCCGCTCACGACATCCACGTCTTTGACTGGACCATGGGCATCATCCTCGGCCTCCTGCTCTCCATCAACTGTGTCCGCATGTGGCATATTCACCATGCGCAATGAGCACTCCGCGCCGGTTTCGCTTTCGCTTTATGCTGCGTCACCTGCTTCTGCTGCCGCTGCATTTCTTTACCCAGAAGCGCTTCCGGCATATGCGAAAACAAGACGCCCTGGGCCAATCACCTCGTCCTCATGCTCAGCTATCTGACCATGCTCGTGCTGATCATGTTCTTCCTGAAGCAGATGCAGTCCGGACCGAAGGTGAACTGGTACGTGCACGTCTTCGGCTATCTCGTCCGCCATCGGACTGGTCGCTACCGCGATCTTCGCCGTGCGCGGCCGCCTGAAGAAGGATGCGGCTTACCACCGCCACTCCCACGAGTCGGACTGGATGTTCCTGGGCTTGCTTCTTTTTGTCGCCGTCACCGGAATCGTGCAGCACGTGCTGCATCGCGCCGGATTCCCGATGGCCGCAAACATCACCTACATCGTGCACCTGATGGGAGTGGTTCCCATGCTGGCCCTGGAGGTGCCATTCAGCAAGTGGTCGCATCTGGCCTATCGTCCGCTGGCGATCTACTTCGCGCAACTGCAACAGGCAGCCCAGGCCGAACGGGCACGTTCCTCTTGGCGAGCCGGCAAACCGCAGCCGGCCGCATAAGGAAACAGGAGGCTACCATGGCAGAAGAACGGATTGGCGTTTACGTTTGCAACTGCGGAACCAACATCGCCAAGATCGTCGATGTGGCCGCGGTCGCCGCAGTCGGCAATGGCAATCCCCGGCGTGGCCATTGCCCGCTCCTACAAGTACATGTGCTCCAATCCCGGCCAGGAGATGATCGCTCAAGGACATCCACGGAGCACGGGCTCACCCGCATCGTGGTTGCTTCCTGCAGCCCGCGCATGCACGAGGGCACGTTCCGTGGCGCCATCAAGCGCGCCGGCCTCAATCCCTACATGCTGGAGATGGCCAACATCCGCGAGCAGTGCAGTTGGATTCACGACGATCGCCGTGGCCGCCACGGAAAAGGCCAAGGCCCTGGTCCACGCCGCCGTCCAGCGGGTAAAGTTCAACGAGCCCCTGGAAAGCCGCACCGCGCCCATGTGCTCCTGCCACCCTGGTCCTCGGCGGCGGCGTCACCGGACTCACCGCCGCGCTTGAATTGGCCGATGCCGGCCAGCAGGTCTTCCTGGTCGAAAAGCAGGACCACCTCGGCGGAAACGTCGCCCGCCTCGACCTGACCGCGCCCTATCTCGACTCCGCGCAGGACATCCTCCACAACTGGATCTCGCGCGTCGAGCGCCATCCCAACATCCGCATTTTTCTCAACAGCGAACTGACCGAACTCAAGGGATTCAACGGCAACTTCAAACCGCGCATCCGGACCGAAGACGGCGAATCGCTGGAGCTGGACGCCGGTTCCGTGCTGGTCTGCACCGGCTACAAGGAATTCGATGCCTCCCGCATCGAGCAGTACGGCTACGGACGCCTGCCCGACGTCATTACCTCCTTCGAACTGGAAGCCATGTTGCGGCGCGGCAAGTTGCAGACCAAGTCCGGCAAGCAGCCGCGCTATGTCTCCATCATTCACTGCGTGGGTTCGCGGAGCAAGGAATTCCACCCCTATTGTTCGCGCGTCTGCTGCACCGCGGCCCTCAAGTACGCATTTGAGGTCAAGTCCGCTCTCCCCGCGGCCCACGTCGCCAATCTCTACAGCGACATGGAAGCCTTCGGCAAGGGCTGCGAGGACTTCTACCGCAAGGCTTCCGAGGCCCGGACCTCCTTCGTCATGTTCGCCAAGAATCAGCTGCCGTCCATCCGCGAGGCCTGCGGCGCTCGACGGCTGCAGCATGCTCATCACCGTCAAGGAGCAGCTCTCCGGCGAAGAAATCGAAATGCCCGCCGACCTCGTCGTTCTAATGGTCAGCATGGAGCCGCGCGAAGACGCATCCCTACATCGCCCGTCTCGTCAACATCAGTTGCGACAAAGACGGATGGTTCATCGAGAGTCACCCCAAGCTGGACCCGGTGGCCACCACCACCGATGGAGTCTACATCGCGGGCGCGTGCCAGTTTCCCAGGGACATCTCGGATTCAGTCACGCAAGGCCGCGCCGCCGTGGCCCGCATCCTCGCCAAGGTCGCCCAGGGCAAGATCACCGTCGATGCCGTCTACTCCGAGGTGCAGGACAAACTTTGCAGCCGGATGCCGCACCTGCTTTTCTCTTTGCCCATACGGCGCCATCGAGTACGACGCGGAAAAGCACTTGAGCCACATCATCAGCGCCGTCTGCAAGGCCTGCGGCTGCTGCGCCGCCGGCTGCCCCGCCGGAGCCATCAAGGTCCGCCACTTCACGGACGAACAAATCTACGCGCAAATCGAAGGCGTGCTCTGACCATCGGCAGCCCTCCGCCCGGCCCCGGAAGTTTCGCTCTCACCTGGTAGCGAGTACAGGCGCGTTCAAAACCAGCCGGAAGCAGTGGCGGCAAATAGTACCGCCGCCATTGCACTTCCGGCACGGATGGAAGTTGGCCACCGCCTTCTGCGCTAATTCGGATGGTGTTATCCTCTGGACATGTTCGACCCCGCGGCTGGCAGCGACTCCGCCCTGCTACTGACCGAGGAAATTCTTGTCCTGGCAACCATCGTCGGCTCCGTCGCCGCCCTTCCCGCTTTCATCGAATTCATCTCCGACCGGCGCAAGCGGCGCGAGCGCGTCTATCTCAGCCTTGATGATGTTCCGGTCAGCAGCCTGAGGCCGCGCCTCGCGGGCCTTGACGGCCTGCTCGAAGGCATCGCCGACCTTGTGGACCGCGCCCGGACACCCGCCGCCTATCAGGATCTGGGAATCGGCAATGAAGTGCTTATCATCGGTCCCAACCAGAGCGGGAAGAAGAGCCTGGCGCAGCGCATCGCCCAGATGGCGGGCATGGAACGCCTCGTCACCGTCTACAATCCACGCGACAGCGACGCTTTGGCCAAGGCCAAGGGGATCGTACGCGGCTACAAGCGCAAGAAGGTAATGTTGCTGCTGCCGCGCATCGACCTCGCCTATCAGATGGGCGATGCTCAGTTACTCGCTGAACTCGATGCCCTGATTGAGACCACCTCGGAGCAACCCAATGTTCTCGTCGTCGCGACCACCGTCTGGTTTGCGGCCGACAGCGATCTGGATAACATCTTCGGGATCAAGTTGGCTCTTCCCGGCGCGGGTCTCGATCCCGCTGACCGTCCTGAAATTTCCGGTGAAGTAGAGCGCGTGTTATCCGAAGTGACTCACTTCTATCTTGCCGAGGCGAAGCTGCGCGGCTTCCAACTCGCGGGCGTGACGGAAGAGGAGTTCCGTTCGCAAATTCTGGAATGTGTGGTGAACCCAGCGGAGATTGAAGACATCGTCGTGCTCTGCCAAACCACGGCTCTCTACCGCAAGCGAACCGGGCAGACCGCCGGCGCCATCTTCACCCGCGAAGTCCTCGACACCGCGATCGCGCGCGTTGTCGCCCGCTGACTTCGTCTCTCCGGAGTCCCTTGCGATTCTTATGCGCTCGTAAGGTCGATGCCGCCGCACCTGTCGAACCAGATCCGTTGGATTCCTCGTCGTTCCGCGGGATGGCCTCGCGATGTACGAAATCATTTCCCGGTCGCCGCCGAGGGCGCCGCACGCAACCCTGTGCCATGTACTAATCCGTACTCGCTCAGCGCCCAGACGGTGCCGCCGAAGGCAATCCTTTCGCACCCTGCGCAAGGATTGGCGAATCGATACATTTGCCTTCCCAAACCATTATCTTTCTGGTCAATCCTTGCCCCATCCGGTTGCTGGAAACGAGGAAAGATGAGGCGGGCAGCGGTCGAGACCGCCTCGCCGTCGCTATGAGGCCCAAAGTTCCAAGCACACGCGCCTGGATGTACAGAATTCTGAGGAACACGTTTCTCACTTCGCGTGGCGGATTGAAGGCTGCGCAGGTTTCCCTGGATGATGCGGAGGCTGCGTCCCTGGAGCCCGTTGCGAGGTTTTGCCGCAGTGGCGCCGAAGACACTGGAAACTCGAATGCCTCCGGAAAAGCTCCAGATAATTCCGGTGCCCGCCCAGGCCATGCAGTGCAAGAATTCGCGCCGGTCAATGCCGTCAGAGCTTGACCGCAATGTCGAGGCAGTTCGTTCGAGGCGCCGTGTTGATTCATCTGGAACAAGTTTCGTTTTGCTCATGCAGGATCTCCCTGAAATGCGTCGCGTTGCTCGTATGCAAGAACTGAGCTCAACGCGATTTATTCCCGGCGACACCGCACTTTCAGTCAAAACAGGTTTCAGTGAGAAAACTTGTCCCTCGCTCAGGAAGGTTGGGCAATGGCGGATGAGGGAACAATGCCGCGGGGACCTGGCGAGCCGTGACGGCGATACTCATTTACGCAAATCCGCTTGCTCCGGTCGCCGCAGGTGCACGGACCGTGCAGGCTCCCACATTTCAGGAAAGAACAGATTCTAGAATGAATGGAATAACTTATGAACGGCTTCTAAGTTTTCGACGACGGACCCGTACGGATCAACCGCGCCCGAGAACGCGGCCAGGAGCGTCTGCGGAGCGAGGCAACTGTAAGCGCGAGCGGCCATCCTAGCTGGACACCGAAATGAGATACTCCTCGAACGCGAGCCCCACCACGCGAATCATGTCCGATCGGATTTCCAGAGCGTTGATGCGCGGGAAAGACTTGCCCCGCGCCGCAAATTGAGCAACCACTGGCGCCACCGGGATTGCGCCATCCACCGTGGCAACTTTCGCCGCCCGCCGTCCCACCCCTCCTGGCTGCGCGATGCTATCTTCCCACCCGCGCTTCAGACTCAGGCCATGGGAAAGCAGGAAGTCAAGCACCCGGCAAGCCTCCTCGAAGCCCGCCTGTTCGATCGAACTCCGCGCGGGGAGCAGGCCGAGCCAATCCGTGGCCAGCCTGTAGGTAAATCCCCACACCGGGACCCCGTTCAGCTCAATTGCCGGAAACAGCCAATTCCCCGGTAGACCCGGCACAGCCCTGAGCAAGTGCTGGGCAGGGTCGCGCCACACGTCCAGCGGAACCCACACGGCTTCCACCGCCTCGCGATGATCCACAACCGTAGGCAGCACTCGATCTACCGCAAAAACAAACGGCGCCACTAGAACGAACGGTCCCGCTCTCCGTCCCGCCAGCGCGGGCGGCAATGCGGTGACCATATACTCACGGTCGAGACGTATGCCGCACTCTTCTTCAAGTTCGCGGAGGGCAGTCCGCAACAAGTCGGAGTCTTCAGGGTCGCGCCGGCCTCCGGGAAACGACCAATGTCCCGACCAGGAATCGTCAGGCCGCTCGGAGCGCCGGATAAGCAGAATGGATTCTCCCGGGACGCTCGCGCGCACCATCGCTACCGCCGCTGTGGGTTCAGCTACGTCCATATCTTTGTCGCTCCGGAGCCGGGCTAGGTTCTTATGATTACGCATTTCTGCGATAAGCTCAACGCCGCTTGCTGCGCGGCCGATCTCTCCAACCGCGTACCTGAACAAAGCGCGGAAAAACGCCTCGCCTGCGCGCGTGCCTCTCCCGACTGCGGAGCCGCGGAATAGCTAGACAGATTTGCAGCGCGCCGCGAGCAGACCTGTGGCCGTACTGATGTCGATGTCCGCGATGAGCAACCCTTGCTTACCGTAGGGCTGGTAGTTGAGCAGCGTCCCGTCGGGCCGCACCACCGCCGAGGTGGTCGGCGACCCGGCGCTGGCATAGTTTACAGTTGCGAAATAGCAGGTATTCTCGGCGGCGCGGCACAAGGCTGCTTTCTCATGGAATGAGTTTGCAGGATCGGCGAAACTCGAGGCCACGTAACCGCCGGGCTCGGCCTCGTGGAGGTGAGGATGGAAGACGGCGTGGGCGCCGTGGCGGACGGCCCAACGGACTGTTTCCGGATAGCGCCAGCCTTCATGGCAGATTACGACACCGAACGTCAGCGGACCAGTTTGGAAAACGCGCCTCCCAGAGCCGGGCGAATAGATGCCTTCTTCGGAGGGATCGAGTTGAACCTTGTCCTGGAAACCTGCGATGCTTCCGTCCCGATTGATGACCAGTGCAGTGGCTAAAAGGGCGCCATCGACCACGCGTTCGGTGCCGAGCACAACCGCGATGGTTGCCTTTGCGGCCTCTGCCGCAATGGCGGACCAGGCGCGTTCCAGAAATGCAGGGTCCGGAGGCGGCACCGCTTTCCCGAGTCCCCGGTACCCAGGGGTGAAACACTCCGGAAAACAAATGATGCCGGCGTGCTCGATGGACGCCTGGGCGATTGCCTGCATGGCCAAGGTGACCGACTCCTCGGGAGTCGCCGGGAACCGGAGGTTGGCGAGTGCGACTCGGAACGCGTTCATATTCTCAATTCTAACTTGATTCCGGAACGCGGCGTTTGGTGCCCTGTTTCTCGATCCAGCGGCCGTGATCCACCTGGGAGACTTGCAGGAATATGCGTCCACTCGGCGCGGCAGAACCAGGTTCCTCCAAACACCGCAACCGGTTACAAATCCTTCGCGCCTCGCCCGGTGCTGCCGGCCCTGATCCTCTCGACGACACCGCCAATCGGCTGCGACCACTTTCAACAATCCGTCATCTAAGACCTTCACGGGGGGATGGCCGGGGCGAATGTCTTCGACTGGATTGGCCCGAACGCCCCACATAACTTGAAATGACGGTTCAATCCTGGATTACCCGCACAGACCTGCGAGCCGGGCCGGGCAAACCAGCCTGAGAGTTTACCGGCGAACTTGCGGCCTTTTCAAGCGCGGGAGGCGCCGGGTAATTGCCGCCGATTCCGGGGCGTACCACGGCCGTGTCCCATGGCCGAAATCCAAGAACTGGGAGGCTGAGAATGCCGGTCACGGAACGTTGCAGCGCACTGGGTCAGGAGATCGTCGGGAGGTTGCACGAAGCGCGGCTCCGAAGTGATGAGCTTTTTCGCGTGATCCGCGCCGGTTGCTTATATGAGCGTCCGATCGCCGAACGCCATCGCTTCATTTTCTATGTGGGGCACCTCGAGGCGTTCGATTGGAATCTGCTCCATGAGAATGTCCTTGGACTGAAGGGCTTTCACCCAGAGTTCGACAAGCTGTTTGCTTTTGGCATCGACCCAGTCGGAGGCGGACTTCCCCGCGACCTTCCATCCGATTGGCCTTCACTGAGCGTGGTACAGAATTACGTAAACAGGATCCGGACCGCTCTGGATGACGGACTGAGCAATGGAGCATCGGCGTCTCAGTCTTCCGCGCCGGGCGGCTTTCCGTTGAGCACCTTGCTCAACGTAGCCGTTGAACACCGCATGATGCACGTCGAAACGCTGGCCTACATGCTGCACCAGTTGGCGCTCGACAAAAAGGAGTGGCAAAGCGCGCCGCACAATCCTGACGCAGGTGCGGTGGTCCACCAGACCATTGCGATCCCGGCGGGCCGGTCGACGCTGGGCCTTCCCCGTGGCTCTGAAACTTTTGGCTGGGACAATGAGTATGAAGCCTGCACCGTGGACGTCCCTGCATTCGCCATGGATCAGTACAAGGTTACCAACCGCCAGTATCTCGATTTCATCGAGGCAGGTGGCTACCAAACCCGCGCTTTCTGGAGCAGCGAAGACTGGGACTGGAAAACCGCCGGCGCCATCTCGCATCCCGTTTTCTGGAAGAAGGAGGGCGGCGGATGGTTTTACCGGACGATGTTTGCCGAGGTGGCGCTTCCGCTCGACTGGCCGGTTTATGTCAGCCATGCAGAAGCAAGCGCATATGCACGATGGGCCGGGAAGCAGCTCCCAACCGAAGCCCAATGGCATCGCGCCGCGTATGGCTGCGCCGATGGGAGCGAGAGAAACTATCCGTGGGGAAGTTCAGCGCCCGGTTCGAGCCTTGGCAATTTTGACTTCAGCCGCTGGGATCCCACACCAGTGAATGCATTTCCCGGGGGCCAGAGCGCTTTTGGCATCTCTGACATGCTGGGCAATGGATGGGAATGGACGTCCACGGTGTTCGCCCCGTTTCCCGGGTTTGAACCATTCCCGTTTTACCGGGGCTATTCGGCTGACTTTTTTGACGGAAAGCACTTCGTCCTAAAAGGAGGCTCGGCGCGCACGGCGGCATGCATGCTGCGGCGCACATTTCGTAACTGGTTCCAGGCCCATTACCAATACGCATATGCGGGATTCCGCTGCGTCAGCCACTGCTAGGGGACAGAAAATGTTTGTTCCGGCAATCACGGGAAATGCCACCTACGAGTTCGCATGCGACATGCGTGCCGGGCTCACGCGGCCGGGTCAGAAAACACTCCCGTCCAAGTACTTCTACGACGAGGTGGGATCGGCTCTGTTCGAGGTGATTAGCCGGCTGCCGGAATACGGCCTGACCCGGGCCGACGAGCGCCTGCTGCAGCGCTACGCGAGTGACATCGTCGAACGCGTGCCCATGCCGGTTGCCGTAGCCGAACTGGGTAGCGGGAGCGGCCGAAAGACCCGATGGATTCTCGAAGCGCTCTCCCGCAGGCAGCGAACGACGTACTATCCCGTGGAGATTTCCCGCTCCGCCCTTGTCATGTGCAAGCGGGAACTCGGCGATATCGATTCAATCAGCATTGTCGGCTTTGAGCGTGAATACCTGGATGGACTGCTGGAAGTTGTGGGCCGGCGCAAGACCGGGCAAAGCCTTCTCGTGCTTTTCCTCGGCAGTACGATTGGGAACTTCGACCGCGACGCCGGGGTGAGATTTCTGGCGGATATCCGGCAGATACTGGAGCCAGGGGACGCTCTGCTGCTCGGGACTGACCTGGAAAAATCCAGCGCGCAGCAGCTTCAAGCCTACGATGACGGACTCGGCGTAACCGCGGCGTTTAACCTCAACCTGTTGGCCCGCATCAATCGCGAGCTCGACGCCAACTTTGACCTCAAGCAGTTTTCTCACCTGGCAAGAATCAATCACGAGGCCCGAAGCGTTGAGATGCATTTACGATCGAGCCGCAAGCAGAGGGTAAGCATCGCAGCCGCGAGGTTGGAGGTAGAGTTCCAGGAAGGGGAAACCATTTGGACGGAAAGTAGTCACAAGTATTCAACCGCGGAGATTTTCCGGATGGCTCGCAGCGCCGGCTTTCGCTGCGAGGCGCAGTGGATCGACGAAACCTGGCCATTTGCGGAAAATCTGCTCACCGCGGTTTAAGACGCCCGCAAATGTGCAAAGAGCCGGGAATCAACGCTGGTGGACCATTCATAATCCAGAGCAGGAGCAACCCATGCCAGAAAAATGCAATCACCTCGATCAAATCAAAGTACGAACCACCCATAAACACGAGTGCGAGGAATGTGTCAAAACGGGCGACACCTGGGTTCACCTTCGCTTGTGTCTTACCTGTGGGCACGTAGGCTGCTGCGACTCGTCCATCAACCAGCATGCCACAAAACATTTCCACAAGACACAGCATCCGCTCATCCGCTCCATCGAGCCGGGAGAACGCTGGGTCTGGTGCTATGTGGACGCCATCATGCTCGACGAACTTGCGGCTTAAGTGCCGTGGTTTGAATGGCACGAGCAATAGAAACCTCTGGGACCGCCTTTCAAGGTTCCTTCCAGCGCCAGGGCTCGCCGGCGCGACAGGCGCCATGCGGGCGCTGGCGAGAGCTCGCATAAGCCGGCCCGCACCCAAAATCTAAACTCGCCGTAAATCTACAGCTTCAGAATTCGTGAGCATCATCCGGCAGGTGGCCGGTGGCATGCGACTCATCGCCGGCAGGCGATGCCTTGCCCGATGGTGCGTTGGCCGCCTCGGTCTGGGCTCGCAGTTTGGCCACGGCCAGCCAGTTGTCCTTGCGCGGCTGGTCGGCGATCCACGGCGGCAGCGGCATGCAGAGATAGTCGCTGAGCGTCTCGGCATAGCCCTCGTAGAGGGCGCGCATTTCGCGAAGCCGCTCGATAGGAGTGGCCGTCGCGGCAGACGCTTACGCCGCTCTGGCAGAGCAGTTGTAAAGCTGTTCGTATCGCTCAGGGGGAAGCCGGTCGGGAGCATCGCTGACCGGTGCCAGCGAGAAAATCTGCGCCAGGTCAACCATCGCGTGGCGGGCCATGGCAAAGGTCAACTGGGCCTGACGCGCCTCGTGCCCCTCCACGCCGGCAATCAGCAGCGCCGAAGTGTCCAGCACGGCGGTCAAAGCGCTGATCCAGCTCTGGTTGTTGTGCTGCGAGCGGAAGTAGCAGAGCAGCGGATAAGAGATATGGCTCTCCAGCAGTTCCGCCGACCAGCGTTCCCACTCCTCCAGCAGCAGCGAGAGGGCGCGATCCCCGCCTTCATAGGAATGGCGGCGCATCAGTTCCGCGGCGGTCGGCGGAGATCCGGCCCGCGCATCCAGCAGCGAGATGCTCACTTCGCGGCGCGAAAACGCGCTGTAGAGAACCGGAAAATATCCCATCACGACAGCCAGAAAGCCCAGCCCGGTTCCCGCTTCCAGAATGACGAGTTCGCGCGCCCAAACACTGCGCGGCGTCACATCTCCCAGCCCCAGGGTAAAGATGGTGGTTCCGCTCACGTAGAGGTCGGATCGAAAGCCCGGTCGCTGCGGTCGTGTCGTTGAAGGGGCTGCCCAGGGCATAGAAGATGAGCGCAAAGCCCACCACCATCGCGCCCGCCCACAGGACCAGCAGAAAAATCAGCGACATGGGCCCGTAGTAGCTGAACGCGGATTCGCGTTTGCGCGGATCGTGAAGCCGCTTGGCGAAGAAGACCCAAGGTCTCCACGTGAGCGTATAGAAAATGCGCGTGAGCCGGAAGCGGCCACTGGCGCGGCGCGGCAGAATGATGGTCTGGAAGGCATCGAGCAGCACGGCAAACAGGCAGACAATGCCGGCAAGCAATATGAAAACCCGCATTGATCCTCCTGCCCCCGGAGCACCCCACCGGTTCCTCACGCTCCGCCAGTTCAATGTATCCTAGCCCAGGTTGGCATTCCACAGACTGCCGGTAAATGAATTGGGAAACCTGCTTCGGGCTGGGGAGTTTTGGTTGGGAAAGGCGCTGGGGCTACTGCAATCCGGAGAGGCCCAACCAAAAGGAGCACGCCGGCAAAAGACAGCCGATTTTGCCCGAATGCCCGCGGTGTCAATTCTGTGATGCGAGCGGATGAAATGGAGCCGAGGAGGATGTTACTGAACTCAGCATAAACGGGAGGGGCAACTAACGTGCTTGTCCGCCGTCCCGCTTCCACAAACGGAACCACGGATTCTCAGCGTATATCTCATCATGCTTCCGGTTGGCGGCCTTCCAATCGGACATCTGGAGCGGCCTTCTGTCCGGCAGCGTCAGCAGGTGTTCCAGCATCTCGATTTCGGCAATGGCCTTTTCAGCGTCCATGTTGTTTCAATACCTGGGGCGCGGAGTCTTCTCACGGCTTCAGGAAGCGGGCAACAGCTTACCACGCCGCTCCCGGTGGATCATTCTGTTTCTGTTTGTTCTAGCATTCGGCGACGTTGCCACTGGAAACCACTTCCCTGAAATAGCGGTAGATGACGAGCACGCTCGCTCCCAGGGCGCGGACTGCTTCATCATGAACCTCCGGCGTCATCGGCGCCAGGCCGGAGTCAGGGTTGCTCTGCTCTGCCAGGGCAATGATCGGGACTAGGGCAACGGCAAAGCGGTCATCATCGACCAGCCAACTCCAACTCTCCTCGCGATGCGACATTCCGAGTTCAAAGCCGCGCGCCCAGTCCAGCCCAGTCATCGGGTCGTTTCCATATTTCCCCATCCAAACCGCGTAAGGTTCGTCCCGCAGCAGCGTTGCGGTAATCGTGTTCCAGTGGCGGGTGAGCAGATTCATCAACTCTCGCTCTTCCTCGACCGTGCTGGTCCAGCGCCCCTTAACTGGATCACGGCCGAAAATGTGTGGCATGTATTCATTTGGCGGCACAACCTCCGGGCCGCAGATCAGGGCGCAGAAGAATCCGTCGAGTTCTTCGAGGCTCATGGCCTCTCCGGGATTTACCCCTTGGAAAATATCGTTAAGGCGCTCGAGTTCGCTGTCAGTCAGCGCTTGGGCCATAACTGGAGCTTGCGACCGCTCTGCCGGGATCAGTTCCTTACCTGCTGCTTCGATCATCGCCGTTCGATTCCAACCTTGTTGTAGGCAGTTCTGGGAAACCTCGGATTTCACTGCATCATGAGCCCCGGCTGCTTCTTCTTCGTAACTCCGAATGATCAGTTCGCCGGCCTTAAGCCGGGCTCTGAGTTCGAATTCCTCGAACGGCTTGCCAAGGTAATCGTCTGCCTTGAACTCACATCCGTTGGGAACATCACTTTGCTGACCGGCCACACGCAACAGAATTGTGTACAGATAACCCTGTTTACGCGCTCGGATCACTTCGCAAAGTTCAAGTCCGCTGCGCTCCGGCATCGACAAGTCCAGCATAGCCAACCGAGGCGCCGAGGCGCCAGCGGGGATGCGTTGTGCTTCATGGCCATCGACGGCGAGCACAACTTGGTAGCCCCAGGACTCAAGCAATCCTTGCAGCATGTCCCGGTAGAAAAGCGAGTCATCTTTGACGAGGAGTCTCATGAAATCCCTCTCGCCACGAAGGTACCTATAGCGGGTGATTCGGTCAATGTACGAAAGTAACCTCAAATCCGGACGAGGCGAGCGTCACCTTGCGGACGCGGCACCTGAATTCGGCGCGGCAGGGGGGCCTTGGAACGGCTCAAGACACAGGATCTGGCGTCGGCAAGGCACGCCTTTTGATTCGGCTGCTCAGAACTTCAGCCCCAATGCCTTGGTCGTAAACTCCACCAGCGGCTTCATCGTCCGGCACGCCGAGGTGAAGTCGCGCATGAGCGTCACGGCGCAGACTTGCTCCTCCGTCAACGCCACCGAGACCACAAAGTCTTTTCGCTTCAAATCTTCGATCAGCGGATGCTCCGAGCAGAAACCCTTGGGTGGACGAGTCAGGCTTTCGCCTTCAAGTTCCAGATTACGGGTCACTTTTTTCCACTGCTCCGGTTGGCCGGCAATCGCCGTCCGGATCCTGGTGAGCGCCAGGATGTCCGGGTGCCAGACTCCCGCCGCCGCAAAACACCCGTCCGGCTCCAGGTGCAGATAGAACACGGGCGCATGTGCATCCTTGCCGCTCTCGTGCGAGAAGCGGATGCCGATGTGCGTCTTGTAGGGAATCTTGTCCGCGGAAAACCGGGTGTCCCGGTAAATGCGGAACAGCGAACCGCGCGTCGGTCTGGCGTCAGCAATAAAATGCGGGCTCAACCTGGCCAGAGGTTCGGCAAAGCCGCTGATGAACTGCATGGCGGGTTTGACCGCGACCTGCTGGTACCGCTCCTTGTTCTTGGCGAACCATTCGCGGTTGTTGCGGCGCTTCAGTTGGCGCAGGAACTGAAACAAGTCGGGTTGAAAAATGGCGCTGCCGGGCATGATCTCGTTACTCCCTATCAAAAAGTTGCTGAAGCTCACCCGCGCTCATCCGGGCATAGCGTTCCATGGGCCGCTCCCGTTCCTGCTCCGGGCCGGCCATTGCCATGATGACCGGAATGATACGGGAGATGAACACCCTTGCCAAGCAGAACAGAAGAGACGCCACTGGCAGCAAGGGTCGCTCAACGCTATGGGACAAGGGCTGGCTCGACAGAAGAAAGCGGGATGCCCGAGTTATCAAGGTTCGTAGCCATAAGACAAAGGTCAACAAAGTCCGCTAAGCGCGGCGTGGCGCTGACCGGAAGCCCCCGTAGCTCAGGCAGATGCCGAGAACAAGCACAATGCCGGTGTACAAGTAGAAAAACTGTTCGAAGTGAATCCCCGCGAGAAGCAACCCATAGACCGCCCCCGGCGATAAGAACAACAAGAGCACACCTTTAATCAGCAGCAACCATCCGGACACGGTGACAACGACCGCAAGCACGCCGCCTGACCACACATTGTGGCTGAGGACCATTGCCAGCCCGGCAGCCACCGCAATCAAACCGATTACGAACAGCACCGGGGGATTGCGAACCAGCGTGTTCATGGTCTCCACCGCCGCTTGCTTGTGTACAAGCATAGCCAGCGAGATGAGAATCAGGTAGAGCCCGGTTAGCCTGCTGAGGAATGTTGTACGGGACGGCATGGCAACCTCCAAACTCATTCTGCCTGTGTCTGCTTTTGTTGCTGGAAGTATGCGCTCGCGGACCCCGTGGCTCCAAGCGAAGGAGCGGTGGGTACAAGCGACGAGATGCGGTGAAACGCCGTGCTCATCCGCACTTTGTTTCGCTCCCCATCGTATAATCCCCAAATGTTGGACCCACGACTCCTTCTCGTCTTTCTCGCGGCGGCGACCCTGCTCGCGGTCACGCCCGGTCCCGGAATTTTTTACGTTCTAGCGCGCACTCTCGCCGGAGGTCGCCGCGAGGGCATTCTGTCTGCGCTGGGCACGTTCGCCGGAGGACTGATGCATGTCGTGGCCGCGGGACTTGGCTTGTCCGCGGTGCTGGCTGCTTCGGCAACTGCGTTCGCGGTGATCAAATACGCTGGGGCTCTCTACCTCTTCTGGCTGGGCATTCGCATGGTGCGGTCGCGGAACCTGCCGATGAGCGAGGCCTCACCCTCGACGGCTTCCAGTCACGCATTCCGTCAGGGCGTCGCCACTGAAGTGCTGAATCCCAAGACCGCTCTTTTCTTCCTCTCCTTTCTTCCCCAGTTTGTAAATCCACAGCTCGGTCATGTTGCGGTTCAATTCCTGATGCTGGGCGTCATGTCGGTGAGCTTGAACACAACCGTTGATCTTCTGGTCGTATCTTTTGCCGCACCGCTGGCCACCCGAATCAGTTCGAGTTCGAGATTTCGCCGCAATCAGCGGGTTACATCTGGCGTGGCAATGATGGGACTGGGCGCGTTCGTGGCGTTCGGTGGCGCCAAGTAGGTTGCAGCGCAGCGAGTACCCAGGGTTTTATTTCTGCGTCCTCGCAATGGGACGGCAGGCCCATCCCGAATCGCGGGGACGCAACTATTTCCTTATTTCTGACTACCCAGGTACTCTTGCCGCATTTTGCGTCGCCCAGCTATGCGCCACCCGCTTGCCTTTCGGCAAGGGACCCAATCACGGGCAGAACTACCTTGTCGCCTTGATAGCTCTTCCACATCATGAACAGCCAAACCAGTAGGAATATCAAACTTACAATGAGGTGCAGCGAACCCATCATCAGTCCCAGCGAGAAGCTGATTGCGTGGAACATGATCGTCACAAAAGTGATGCCAATGTGAACCGCGCAGACTGCCACGTTGAGAAAGATCGACTGGAAGGCATGAAAACGTACCCGCTTGTCCTCACTGTACGGAGGCAGCACCAGGAAGATGATCCCGGTTATGAATCCGAAGAGGTAGCATAAGGCGGAAGCGCCGTTCATGCTGATCCCAGGTTGTATGCTCACGGCAGAGGCCTGCTGCGCAGCTGCGGTACCAGGAACTTCGAGTGAAGCTCCACAGTTACCACAGTAGGTAACGGCTTCCTGTATCTTGAAACCACACTTCGGGCAAAAAGCCATCTTCTCCTCCACTCTTGTGATTGCCGCCGGGCCATCTTCGGCGGTTGCGATGCTATCGAAAACGGAGGCTCATCAATCGCGACTCTTAGGTGGGCTGGCCTTAATAACCACGTGATGAGCCCCTAAACGTCCGCTGCGACTTGCGCCAGTGCGGCTGGAAGTTTCTGGTCACTGGCCGCACCACGGTGCGCCACAACCCAGCCGAAACTTGTGGCCCAGGTTGCCCTGGGCCACAAACTTTCGCCTTGTTAGTGCGCCGTTACAATCCAGGCATGCCCGACCTGAGGCGCTGCCAAGTAGTTGACATTGCCAGCCTGGTTGGCATCGACGCCGCAGGTTCCAGTAGCGACCATGGTCGCGTTGCTGCCGGAAATCGTGCACACCGCCGTATTCGTGGAAGTGTAGGCAACCGTGAGTCCGGAACTCGCCGTCGCTCCCAGAGGAACAACGGCTCCGACCCTCTGCGTTCCAGGATTCGCGAACGTGATGGTCTGAGCTTCCTTTGCAACTACCCAGGCATGTCCAACCTGGGGAGCTGCTAAGTAGTTGACATTGCCAGCCTGGTTCGCCGCGATGCCGCAGGTTCCAGTGGTCACAAACGTAACCACGGCTCCCGACACCGTGCAGATCGTCGGAGTCGTGGACGTGTAGGCAACCGTGAGTCCGGAACTCGCCGTCGCGGTCAACGTGAGTGGATGACCGTAGGTCTGCGTGCCCGGATTGGTGAAGGTGATGGTCTGGGTTGACTTCCCAACCACCCAGGCATGTCCGACCGCCGTGGCTGCCGTGTAGTCGACATTGCCAGCCTGGTTCGCCACCATGCCGCAGGTTCCGGTAGTCACAAACGTAACCACGGCTCCCGACACCGTGCAGATCGTCGGAGTCGTGGACGTGTAGGTGACCGTGAGTCCGGAACTCGCCGTCGCGGTTAACGTCAGTGGCACACCGTAGGTCTGCGTACCCGGATTGGTGAAGGTGATGGTCTGCGGTGCCTTCGAAACCACCCACGCATGTCCGACCTGCGGAGCCGCTGCAACGTACATGCTGCCAGCCTGGTTGGCATAGACGCCGCAGGTTCCGGTCGCGATGAAACTCGCCACGCTACCGGAAATTGTGCAGATTGTCGGAGTCGAGGAACTGTAGGTAACCGCCAGTCCGGAGCTCGCCGTCGCGGTCAACGTCAGTGGCACACCGTAAACCTGCGTGCCCGGATTGTTGAAGGTAATGGTCTGCGAGGCCTGGCTGATGGTGAAGTTTACGGTCTTGGTGCTCTCGACGTTGCCCGCATAATCGACGCTATGGAACTTGACGCTGTGGCTGCCAAGTGCGGTGACGTTGAGAGCTCCCGAGTAGGTCGTGCTCGCTCCGCCGTCCAGTGAATAGTAGGTATACTGCACGCCGCTCAGGTTATCCGTGGCGCCCAGGGTTACCGACACGGCACTGTTATAGACACTGCCGTTAAAGGTTCCGGACAATGTGGCCGAAGTTACCGGGGCGGTTTCGTCGATATCCACATACTCATACGGCTCGGAACTGAAGTTGCCCGCATTGTCCTCGGTGAAGTAATAGATGTAGCTCTCCGCCTGCGCCGACATGGTAAACGGGCCGGAATAAACGGTGCACGTTGTGAGAGAGCCCGGGTAGCAGGTACCCGTGTTGATCGCATAGTACGTCTTGTAGATGCCCGAGGCATTGCTGCCACCGGGATCGGTTGCGGTCAGGGTGACCTGGACGCTGGTATTGTTCCAGCCATTTGCGTTCGGTGACGGTGAGTTGGAAACCGAAATGGTCGGATCCACCGTGTCGTAGCAGAGCGGGCCATAGGTTGCAGTACCGGTGGTGCGGCCCATATTGTTCCAGCCTTCGACGTATGCCGTGTGGCATCCCTGGCTTACCCCGCCGGAACAGCTCTCGCCGGTCGCCAGGGCCAAGCATCCCGTCGAAACATTCCTATATTCCGGGCCGTAATAGAATGAGTCTGCGACGCTCGACGCCCTGGCATTGACTCCCTGTGAAGCCGAATCTGCCGGGATCGAGTCCCAGCCCTGGGTAAAGCCGGCGATGCCCGTACCGGGATACGTGGGCGAATAGTCCACCACGGTCCAGCTTACATTCTTGTTCGTGTTGTACCACACGCCGGTGGTGGGACCGGAGAAGCTCACGTACGGATCGCCATATTGGGCGAAATCGTTCCAGTTGAGCATCCACGCCATTTGCAGCGCGTTGAAGGAACCCCAACCGGTAACGGCGTCATAGCCTGTTGCCGCGCAGTAGTAGCCAAGTCCGTACTCCACCGTGATGTCGTTGTTGTTGCAGCCCGCCACCTCGTCGTAGTACGGATTATGCTGCGAGTAGATGCCATGGTACCCCTCGTAGTAGATTGCATAATTTGCCTGGCCGAGGGGTGCGCAGGTGCTTGTACCCACCCCCGAGGGGCAGCCTACGCCAATCGCCAGCATGTAGGCGTTTGCCTGCGCCATGAAGCCTGCGACCTGCGGCGCAGCGATACTGGTGCCTCCAACGCCGTACAAACCGCCGTCATAGTAGTAGTTCTGTCCGTATCCGGAGTTAAGAGAAATGTCAGGAACGCTCCGGCTGTTGCAATAGGGAGTGGTCTGGTAGCTGGGGGCTCCATAGTATGCACTGCAACCGCCGGTTGAGCCGCCGCCATTACCGGCGCAGGCTCCGCTCCCAGTCGAACCCTGCCAGCCAATCTCATAGGCGAAGGTGTCATTGGTGTAGAAGGCAAGGCTGGTGCCGCCAACCGCGACAATATCCGGGTCCGACGAAGGATACTGGACGCGAAGGGCGTCGCCGCAATCGGCGGTTGCCCCTTGATCACCAGATGCCGCCATGAGTGTCCAGCCCTGGCCGACCATCGAGTTGAAGATCGCGTGATCGGTGTCCATTGTGTCGCTGTCGGTGCAGTCAATCTCACCGCATCCCCAACTGGTCGTGAAGACGCGTGCGTAGCCGTCGGTGAGCATCTGGTTGTAGACGTCCGTGAAGGTGGTCAGATAGTTGTTCACTCCCTCATAGACATAGACCGTCGCGGTATTCAAATACGACCCGAAGCTGTTTGCGGTGGCAAGAGACCACTCCGTGTCGAGCGTGGTTTCATCGTTGCAGCACCCCGGCGTGCCGTCGACGTATACCCGGCCGACATTCAAGGCAAGGTAGGAATATTGGTTATGGAAGCCCACGACATCGGAGCTGGCAAAGTCGTAGGCGGTGGCGATACCGATCGTGGCTGCGGGAAGTGAACCAGCGCTGTTGCCCGTCGGGTTGCAGCAATGTCCTAAACCTTGCAGCGCGTTATAGTCATACCCGTAGGCGCTGTAGATATCCGTCGGGTCGATGTAGCCGTTCGTGATACTGGGTTGAAGGCCGAAGGACTCATTCTCTGCCCCGATTGCGCCCTTGAGGACAGAGGAAGATTCGGCCCTCCCGGCCGCGGCGGCCTTCAGCGCCTCCTGATAGGCGGCCCGGTCGCCGTCCGCGTGCAGCGGTGTGAGCATCGAGGACCTATCGCCCGGGGATTTCGGTGCCACCATGCGATCATGCGCGGCGTGCACGCGCTGAATGCTGTTCAACCCGCCGACCGAATGCACAATGGCCGCCAGATGGGCGGGGATGACAGGATCGCGGTCATTGGAAAACTCGGCATTTTCTCCGAGCTTGTAACCATTGATCTGAATCGCAAAGACCCGCTCGAATGCCTCCGGGGTACCTTCCACATCCACGATCAAGCGGTTCGGAAAACGCTTTGTAACCGCCAGGGCATTGCTCTTGGCCCAATCGACTACCGCTTGCTCATCGCTGGCCGACGGCGCAAAGCGGGCGTTCCACTGTTCCGCCGTCAGGTACTGATGGAAGTAAGGAGATTTCTTGTCCTGCAGTTGCCGCAGAAACGCTTCCTCCTCCGCCATCTTGGGAGGAGCCAACCCCAGGACAACGTGCAGCTTGGCTGCCCGATAGGGGCCAATGAGTTTTGCCGTGCCGTTTACGACCTCTCGCGGGGTGTTTGAGCGGACCAGCGCCGCATCGCTCAAGGTAGCCGGAGCGTTCTGCCCCTTGATGGTCGCCGTCAGTGCCACCGCGGCCTTCTGTAGCGCGTTGCCGGGGGAAACCGTTTGCGTGCTCACCGCCGCCAGCGGAGCGGCCCATGCCTGACCCATTGCGATAGCGCACAGGATAATAAGCAGGGCGGCAGCGGAGACGGTAATGCTGCCTTGGCGCAAACCAAGAGAAAAATGCCTCTGCACGGCGGGATGCGATCGATTCGTAGAAATCATCGTTTGAGTCCTCCTAAATCAAATTCGATTGTGGCCTGACACCTTCCCCGGATTTGCGTCCTGCCGCTCATGGCAACAGGGCGGCCCGTTCAAGACGGTCTGGAGCTGCGCAGTTTGAAAAACCACACTCCGCGAACGGCACGAATGCCGGTAGTAGCGCAAGAGTCCACGCCGATGGCGGTTCGACATTGCGGTCTTCCAGACAAGTTCGGAACCTCATATTCGTAAACAAACGAGTTCGATTCTGGGCAGCTTCTTCCGCCCCCGGAGGAAAGGCAATGACTGTGAAGTGATTTCTTTTCAAGAGCTATGTGTGCGTGTAGGTCACTTAAACAAAGTAAGTTGTGCCCTTTTGTGAGCATCTGCTGGCGCCGTTGCGAGGCTCAGCTGCGATCCTCCGGCGCCGTCACCTGGGTACTGACCGTTGCCGATTCCGGAGTTGCCGGATGGGTGGCGACCCTGGCCTGCGCGGCGCTGCCCTGGGAGAGTTGGAAACCCCGGACGTACAGGAGCACAGCGGCAAAGAAAATAATCATGCATTGCAACTGCGGCACAGAGAGCGGACCAAGAAATCCGCGATCGGGATCTCCGCGTAGAAATTCAATGAAAAATCGTCCTGCCGCATAGATAGAGACGAATGCGCAGAACAGGGTACCCTCGGCAAGATGCTTGCGCTGCAACCAGATCAGGAAACCGAATATTCCCCCAGCCAACGCGCTTTCATACAACTGGGTTGGGTGGAGTGGGACTCCGAGCGGGGCGCCGTACCAAGCCAGGGCAACTCCGCTCCTGAACGTGATTCCCCAAGCCTGCTCCGTCGGCTTACCAAAATCGCATCCGGCCAAAAAACAACCAATCCGCACAATGACGAGGCATACGGCCAGCGGCGCGCTGAGGCAATCGGCCAGCCGCAACCAGGGGACTCGCCGGGCAGCCGCCCAGGCCTTCACCGCGACGCCGGCAGCGAGGAAACACCCTGCCACCCCTCCGCTGGTGATGTGTCCAGAAACAGGGGCGCCAGTGAGCCACTCAGCCGCAACCGCGCCTGGTGCCCCCGCAATCACGCCTACCAGAATCGCGCCCGCGGGAGTTCCCCTGCCCAATCCAAAATGCGCGCCCTGGAGCACGGAGAAGAATGTCAACATAATGATCCCGCACCCCAACATCACGCCGAACACCGGCACCAGGGCTTGCCCGATCTGTATGCACGGGTACAACGGTCTGTTTGCTCCACCTGCATTGCTAGCCGGAGCCTGGCTGCAAAGCAATGTTTATGAGGTGATTCTTACGGACCGCGTCATGTGATTCTTCAAACTCAACAAAAAACGGGAATTGGACACTGTTGTCGAGAGAACTTCGAAGCCAGGAATCTGCACCAACCCGCCGATTCAGAGTTGGAATCAGGAGCTTTGCGTCTATAATCCGTCTGTCGATTCCCCAAGTCAGGTCCCACGCAGCCCGAGCGCTATGAACCCAACTGTGCCCAAGTCGACGGTCCTCACATTCGGTGTCTTCCAGCTCGATGCTGACCACAATGAGCTGAAGAAATTCGGCGTCCCCATCCGCCTGCAACCGCAGCCATTCAGACTTCTCGTGCTGTTGGCATCTCGCCCCGGCGAACTCGTCACCCGCGAGGAAATCCAGGAGCAGCTCTGGGGCAGCAACATCTTTGTCAACTTCGAACGTGGCCTTAACCATGGCATCCGCCAAATCCGGGCGGCCCTGGACGACGACGCGAACACTCCCCGGTACATTCAGACCGTTCCCCGGAGCGGCTACCGGTTCATCGCTCCGGTAAGGATGGCAATCGCGGAGCCGGTTGCCGCTGAACATTCTCCACCGCTTGATGCCGCCGGCGGAGCCCACGAGGCCGCCACGGCGAACCCGCCCGGAGCCAGATGGCATCCAAGCCGGTTCCTGGCGCTGGCCGCCGTGATAGCTCTGCTCCTTGGATCCCATTCGCTTCTCTTATACAGGTGGCGCAAGACACATCCAGTCCAGCCTTCCCCTCGCCTCATGATGGCGGTGTTGCCGTTCGAAAATCTCACCGGCGATCCCGGGCAGGATTATCTCAGCGACGGTATGACCGACGAAATGATCGTCCACCTTGACAGGATCAGCCCGATCCATCTCGGCGTCATCGCCCGAACCTCAGCCATGTGTTACAAGCGTTCCGGCAAGCCGCTGGCGCAGATCAGCCGGGAGTTGGGGGTGCAATACTTCCTCGAGGGGACCATGAAGCGCTCCGGTCAGAATGTCAGGATTACGGCGATCCTGGTGCGCTCCGATGACCAGACGCAGCTCTGGGCGGATACCTATGACGGCCAGGTCAGCGGGCAGCGCATCCTCGGCTTCCAGCAATCGGTGGCCGACCGCGTCGCCGAGTCGCTTTCCCTGGTCTTGACAGAGGTGCGGATGGCGCGCCGCACGACGGCGAGCCAGGCTGCCTACGAGGCATTTCTCAAGGGTCGTTATGAGTGCAACAAGCGCAACGAAGATGGCTTTCTGAAGGCCATTGAATATTTCCAGAACGCCCTGGTCTATGACCCAGATTATGCGCAGGCTTACATCGGCCTTGCGGATTCCTACAACCTGTTGCGCGAGTACTACGAGGGACGCTCCAGCGACCATATCCCGCAACTAGCCAAAGAAGCCGCTTTGAAAGCGCTAACCCTCGACCCGGCCCTCTCGGAAGCCAGGGCCTCGCTTGGCTTCAACCTGTGGCGCTACGAATGGAACTTCCCCCAAGCCCAAACCGAGTTCCACCAGGCACTGGAGCGGAGCCCGAACAACGCCACCGCGCACCACTGGTTCGGCATGTTCCTGGCCTCGCGGGGACGCTTCGAGGAAGCTCGCAGGCAATTGCGCCAGGCGCGCAGCCTCGATCCGCTCTCCCTTATCATCATCACCAATCTCGGTTGGGTGGATTACTATGCCCATGACTACGCCGCCGTGATCGCAAACTATCAGGAAGCCCTTCGCCTCAACGGCTCCTTCCAGCCCGCGCTTATGAAGCTTGCCTGGGCGTATGAGCAAGAGGCCAAGTGGCAGGAGGCGCTGGACGCGCGACAGCGCTTTTACGTCGCAGCCGGCCATCCGGAAATCGCGCAAGCTCTGGCCCGGGCCTATGCCGCATCCGGATATCCCGGTGTATTGGCGACCATCATCGCGGAAACCGGCAAGCCCGATGCCGGCCCATATTACCCCGACTATGAAAAAGCCAAGTTATACGCCATGGTCGGCGACGCCGATAAAGCCTTCGAGCTGCTGCAGCGTGCAACCTCCCACCGCAGCGGTTTGCTGGTTTACCTCGGAGTAGAACCCGCCTTTGCGCGCCTGCGCTCCGATGCGCGCTTCGCCCGCCTCGTCGACCAGACGATTTCCGCACGGCCGCTGTGATCGGCGGATTCCAAGCGTGGCCTGCCCTCAGTCGTGGAACCCGGGCAGGTCCACCCGCCTCGCAATGTGATCCTTAATCCAGTGGCTGTCCCACCACTCCTTCGGGTCAATCTGGACGCCGTCCAACTGCATGGCGAAGTGAATATGATCGCCTCCGGCCATTCCCGTCTGGCCGCTCGTGCCCATCACCTGGCCTCGTTTCACCATGTCGCCTTCGTGCACGTTAATCTGGCTCAGGTGACCGTAGATCGTCTGTAGTCCATAGCCATGGTCCACCACGATGCAATTGCCGTAGATGCCCAGCGGAGCCGCATACACGACCCGGCCATCATTGGACGCCTCCACGCCAACATGCTCGGTAACCGCGAGATCGTATCCAAGGTGTACCTGCTGGTCGATCTTCTTGCCCTCATACATATAGTTCCGCACGTCGGCAAAACTCGCTTCCGCCTGGGAGTGGGACTGCCGCGCGAAAGGCTGAGACCATAGGAACTTGTCCGCGGTCTTGAAGCGCAGATCCGAAAGCACCTTGTTGTTGGCGCGACGCATTTCGCTGTTGATCTTTACAAAACGCGCGATGGGATCGCCCGAGCCGTTCGGATCCAGCTCATTATTCACTTTTTGCATGAAGCGGTCGGATACCTGCAAGTCGTGCAGGGTGTAATGCGGCTGTTCCTTCTTGGGAAACTGGAATACCAGCGGACCGGTCACGTCGTTTCCCGTGCCGTTGGAGGCGTAGACCACTGGAACTGTGCCGGACGGCATGTTCCAGGCAAAGGCGAAGAGCGAAAAGAAGCCGGGCTTGCCGCCGGGCATGGGCCATGCCCGAAATGTCTGATCACCGACACGCACGCCCGCTTCCGTCCAGTTGCCGGAAAGATTGAAGGTGGCCAGATCGGCCATGCCCAGGTAAAGGTAGTGCTGGTCTGAGTCAACGCTGACGATTGGCGGACGCGTAACCACCGTCACGTCGTCCTCGTAGCGTGCCGTCTTGCGCAGCAAATCGTTCGAGGTGGCCTCCACGATCAGCTTCGCCTTGCCCTCTTGAAGCTGCGGCGTCGACCTGATGCCTGCCGTAAAGTTCCAGGTGGCGTCCGCCAAGCTCGAAGGTTCCGCGAGTTCCCACACATGATAGCGGGCGCCGTTCTGCTCGACAAACGCCGCCAGCCGGCGGACACCATGCGGGTCGCGCACGTGGATGGTGATGGGGGTGGCTTGGCCAAGACTGGTGACTGGAGACGCCAAGTCTACAACCGGTGTCGCAGACCGTTCCACCATAAGCGCAACCGGCAACAAGACGACGATAGCAATGACGACAACAATGACTTTTCGCACAACTCATTGTAGCGCCCGCTGAGCGGGTCGAGGATCAGCGTTTCAACCTAATTGGGATTGCCCTGGTTCTGCTGCGGAAGCTGTGCACAACTTCTCTGCTTCGCCGTATTCCAGATTTTGTCAGCGCGATTCCGGCAATTGCCGAAAGAATACGAGATCCCAAACCCCGTCAGGCGTCGAAGTCTCCCTGCCGAGGATATAAAGGTTCCCATCGTCGGCACGGACTTTGTAATAGGCCTTCTCGGGGCCGTACCACTGGTCGATAACGTCTTCGACCTGGTACTCGTGTCCATCCAGCCGGAAACCGACCGGCCTCTCGTCGGCTTTCCTTCCCGCGTAACACTCAACCTCCAGCTTCATTGCATCTCGATTCTCGCTCTCCCGACCATGTCTTTTAGCACGGCCATCGCCGCATTGCGGCCATTGATGCCGATCACGCTGCCGCCCGGGTGCGTGCAGGCTCCGCAAAGATACAGTCCCGGCATCGGAGTCCGCGCCGGAAGCCGCTTCGACCACATGTAAGGCGGCAGGCATTCGCCCTGAAAAATATGTCCGCCAGTCAGTCCAACCTTCCGCTCAATGTCGGGTGGCCCTAGCACCTGTGCGTCGATCACCGCCGTGTCGAGGTTTGAACAGAAGCGTCCGAGCGAGTTGAGCGCCAGCCGCCGGACCTCTTCGCGCCGCTCATCCCATGTGCCGTGCGCAAAGCGATAGGGAACATACTGCGCAAACACGCTCATCGTATGCTGCCCAGCCGGAGCTACCGTCGCGTCGTGGGCACTCTGGAAATAGAGCTCGCACCAGAGCTGTTCCGGCAGTTCGCCGCGCCGCGCCCGGGCGAATCCTGCTTCCCATTCTCGCTTGGTCAGCGGAGCATTGATCTGCCCATAGTGGTGCGCCTCGTTGGTTCCCGGCCGCGCCGTAAAGTCCGGCAGTTCGCGCAGCAGCACATTCAGCTTCACCGTGCAGCCCTCGATCGGAATTCCCTCGACGCGCTCGCGCCAGGAGGCGTCTGCACGGCTGCCAAGCATCTGCAGCGTCCGCCGTGGGTCGGCATTGGAGACGACCACCGCCGCAGCAATCCGCTCGCCGCTTTCCAGCACCACGCCTTCTCCCGGAACAATCTGCGCGATGGGCACTCCCGCGGCAACTACCGCACCCGCCTCCCGTGCCGCATCGCAAAAATAGAAGGAGACCATGCCCATGCCACCCTGCACGTAACCCCACATCCCCGGCATCCCGCCCAACCGCCCGGAGGAGTGATGGAAGCGGATCGAAGCCGTGCCCGCATCAAAGGGACTGGCATTCGTCCCAATCACTCCCTGCCCTAGATATGCGGTCTGCAGGCGCCCATCCCGCAGATAGTGCTCAACAAACTCCGCCATCGACCAGTCGAACAGCACGTGCCTTGCTTCTTCATCTGTGCCGAGCCGCTCCTCGATCTGTTCCTCGGTGGGAGGCTCGCCGATCCAAAGGTCGTCTTCCCCTGACGGACGAAGCTTATCCCGCAGCCTGCGGATGACATCATTCATGGCTCGCCAACCGTCAACATCGCCCGGGGCGAATCTCCGCACCTCGGCTTCGCAAGCCTCATCCTCGTCCCATAGCTGAATGCTCGATCCGTCGAGGAACGGTACAAACAGCCCATTCACCGCCGGAGTCCACCGGAAGCCGCGCTCCGGCAGATTCAGCTCCGAAACAACGAGCGGATGCAGAAGTCCCGCGAGGTAGGCGCAGGGAGACATATGTACACCCGGGAACGGTTCCTCGATGGTGCAGGCGCCGCCAACCCGCTTCCGGCTCTCCAGCACCAGCACCCGTTTGCCGGCGCGTGCCAGGTAGGCGGCGCAAGCCAGCCCATTGTGCCCAGCACCGGCCACGATCACGTCCCAGGTACGGGACGCGAGTTCGCGAACAGGAGCTGGCAGTCCAATTTCACCGAGAACAGCGGCAGTAGGTGAGGTCAATGAATTTCTCCCGCGCTTCCTGGTTCCCGCTTGCCGGCACGGCCCGCGGGCGATTGCCGGACGCAAGGATACACCTTTGGGGCTTTCGCTGGAGTCAGGATTATTTCATTGACGATACAACGCGGTGGGCTGAGCCACCTGGCGTAGGCTGAGTGGCTTCAGTTCGGCATGGCCTTGCAGGAGACGACGGGTTGCGCCGCATCCATGGTGAACAGTCCCGCGTCGAGGAATGCTTCGTAGAGGTTTACATCGTGCTGGACGCTGGCGAATCCGTGGTCTGCGGCCAGACGGACATAAGCCTGGCCGGGAGCAGCTTTTTCGGCGCCAGCGCGGAGCCGGGCAGCCTGCGTGTATCCACCGGGCCGCCGGGACCGTTGCCGGCGAAACCGGTGTTGTCGTACGAGTAGTACCGCTTGGACATGTAGTCGGCGCTGATGTTCGAGAAGAATCCCTTGTTGCGGTATGACAATTCATCTTTGTAGAGAAGCACGGGAGTATCGACCGCGAGCTTGCCTTTCGTATAGCTGGTGGAGGGAGTTGGATCGTAGGTGGTCACGTCGTCGTCAGTTGCTGAAACCGTTGCCGCCGGCCACGTAGGCACGGACGTTGCCGACGGTCTCCAGTGCAACGGGATTAGCTCTTATGTTGAGCCTGCAGCAAAGCCAGAAATGCCTTGGCGGCATTGGAGAGATGTTTGTCTTTGCGGCGAAGATAGAAGAACGGAAGCGTGTTGTTCATTCCCGTTAAGCGTATGCCTGCGAGGACCCCGGCGGAGATTTCCCGCTGGACTACGCTCTTGGCTTGAATCGAGACACCCAACCCCACCTCGACCGCTCGCTTGATGCCTTCCGTGTTTCCAAAATCGACCACATTCTTCAGTACAATGCCCTTCTCCTGCAACCGCTCTTCCACGGCCGCCCTTGTCCCTCCACCTTTGGCCCCCACGATAAATGTTTCCCTTGGAAGTTCTTGTGGCCTGATGCGGCTCTTCTTTGCCCATCGGTGATTGCTGGGGACAATCACGATCAATTCGTCCGTCATGAACTTCGTGACCGACAGCCGCGGATCGTGCGCCTCGCGGTTGACTAAGCCCAGGTCGAGCTTATTGGCCAGGATCTTTGCCACAATCCTTGCGCTCAGCGCTATGTCCAGCGTTACTTCAATTTTCGGGTATTGTTCCCGGAACCCAACCAGGATGTCAGGCAGGATATAGATGCCAATGGCGAAGCTCGCCCCGAGTACGAGTTTGCCGCCGTCCAAGCCTTTTAACTCCTCGATTCTTTGCTCTGCCTCGGTAGTGGAAGCCATCATCGTCTGGGCAGTTTCATAAAGAATTTCACCCGCATGCGTCAGAGCTACTTTCTTCCCGAGCCTGTCAAACAAGGGCACACCGAAATACTCTTCCATCTGTTTAATGTGTTTGCTGATGCCTGGCTGCGTCAGATGCACTACGTCGGCGGCGCGAGTAAAGCTGCGGGTCTGGGCCACGGCCTGGAAGATGCGTAATTGATTGAGATTGATCATGAAACCCAGCTATCGTTTCTATAAAATCAATTCATTTGATTCATGTCAAGATTTTTCTTACTCTTGATCCAGCTTAAGTGACTACCGCTTAAGTGGAAGCAATGAGGATGTCATGAGCTACGCCGGATATGAAGAACAGAGGTTGGGAAATCTTAAGAAGTTTTGCAGGTTTCACAGCTCCGTTGTCAACAGCTCCTGCCGCGGCTTCATGACAGAAGTTCACCTGCCCCACGTTTAAGTGACCGATGTGAGGCCGAAAGTGTTTTTTTGAAACACGATTTAGGAGTTGTTATGAAGAATAAAATTGCTTATGTTGCAGCGCTCGCCGTGATGGCCAGCGGAATGCTGTTCGCGAATGCCAAGGTTGACCTGTCAAAGTCGGTTCTGCCGGGATCGAAGGAAGTCGAGCCGCAGAGCGGGATCGCTTCGATGGCGGATCCCATCGTCAAGCTGCCAGGAACAGTCGCAGCCCAGCAGACGCCGGACGCAGGGCTTAGCGCGAAGGGAGAAGCACCGGCAACCGGTGGTGCGGAGTACGGGCTGCGGGGAAGCGCCTCGCCGGACAGTGACACACTTCCTGGAACTGGTGCGGCTCCAGTCCTGCAGAGCATGAACAGCTTCTGAATCTCGGCGCATGGTCCAAGCCATGGAGGCTTTACTGGGTGTCCGGTTCAAAATGTTGACCGCATCGAAGGAAACAAAGCGGATTGCCGCGCGTTGTAGGTCGAACCGGAGCAAGTGAAGTAAGCTGACGCCCAGGAAAAAGTCTTGTCATGACTGAATCGGCGCAGCTCGCAAGAGGTCTGGAATCGATTGGAACCGGCCTCTCCCAAACGCATCGTTATTTGGGGGCGAACGCCTTCCCGTTCGCTCCCCAACCTTTTTCAATCGCAGACTGGAATCAGCCGGTAAATGTCGCCGGCGACTTGGCTGCTCCAGAAGAAGCGATTGCAAGGAGATAATTTTACTGCCATGTCAGACATCAAACTGAACCAACGCACCGCCAAAATCGGGTTCATCGGCCTGGGACTTATGGGGACCAGGTTGACACGGCGGCTGTACTCGTCAGGATGGAAGATTCAAGCCTGGAATCGCAGTCCAGAACCGGCAAAGGCGCTAACCCATGATGGGGTAGTGATCGCAGCATCGGTCGCTAGTCTCGCCGCCGAATCGGATGTAATCATTTCGTCCCTGACCGATGATGCGGCGGTCCGCTCGGTGTACTTGGATGGCGGCGGCGTATTTTCCGCGGCCAAGCCGGGAACCATCGTTCTCGAAATGAGCACCCTATCGCCTGAGTTGTCGCGTCAACTCCATCAAGAGGCCTCCAGCCGGGGAGTTCGCCTCCTGGACCTGGCAGTCGCCGGATCGACGCCGGCGGTCGAAGCGGGAACGATCACACTGCTCGCTGGCGGCGATCAGAATACTTTTGATCAATGCATTCCAATCTATGAGTCCACTGCCAAGCAATGGTTTTTAGTCGGGCCCGGGTCCTCTGGCATCCGGATGAAACTGGTCGTTAACCTCCTCCTTGGCGTCGATATGCAGGCAATCGCCGAGGCCATCTCACTGGGACAGCATCTTCAAATCGACAGAAATGTTCTGCTCGATGTTTTATCCCGGACGGCAGTGATCCCTCCCGCGCTGGTAGGAAAATTCCGAAAGATAAAGGAGGACGACTACTCGCCTGAATTTCCGCTGCGGCTGATGAGCAAAGACATGGATCTGGTTCTGGAGGCCGCAAGGGCTTCAGGAGCCGAGTTACCCGCGGCGAGTGTGGCGCAATCGGTGTTCGCTTCCAATCTTTCCGCAAATGGAGATCGGGACCTTTCCGCAATAACACCTTTCGTCGCCGGTCAAGCAGCAAAAATGCGATGAGGATTTGAGGCTGCGCCGTGCGCGCGGTCGTCCTTCGAGTGCCGTGCAAGTGACCGGTACGGCTCCATAGTTGTTCAGGCATGCCGGGCTCATCCTGGTTTGTTGATCGCACCCCGGTCCGCCGCAAAAACTCCGCCTGTACTCTCTCCGCACTGGAGTTGCCGCCACAATTGCCGATGAGTCCTGTTGGAGACTCGGTCATGAAACCCTGCTGGATTCTCGCTCTGCTCTGCTGCACTATTCCGGCCTTCGCGCTCTCCGGCGGCATGGAAAAGGCAACCGTCCATGCCATGCGAAAAGTTCCCTGCGCCGAGGGCCAGGGCTCCGGCCACGGCGGATTTCTCTCCGGCTTCGCCAGCGTCTCCGCCGGACCCGGCACGGTCGGTGAGTGTATCGAATACGAGCTTTACACCGCCAAAGTTTCCTACATCATCCGCCCTAACCGCGCCATTCTGCTCCTGCTCGGCGGGGATGTCTCCATTAAACTGGCTGGCGACGAACTCCTGCTGCGCAGCAGCGAGGCGCCTAAGAACCTGCGCTGCGCCGTGCTCGCCATGTCCCTGCTTTCCGATGCTGAAAAGACCGGCGGTAGCGATCAACTCTCGCCGCGCTGCTACTCCCGCTCCGGCCGGGAGATCCCGTGTCTCGAGGAACCAGACCCGCGCTGATTCCATCCCTTAACCATTTTTCGGGCACAACAAAGGACGCGGATTCCCTCCGCGCCCCGTGCCCATCGCTACCTCAGATCACCATCACTTCCTTGTATTCCCCGAACACCTTGCGCATCGCATCGCAGATTTCACCCACCGTCGAATTGCTTTCCACGGCTTCCACGATCACCGGCACCAGGTTGCCGCCGCCGCGCGCCGTTTCGTCCACCTTGCGTACCGCGGCTTCCGCCTTTGCCGGGTCGCGCTTGGCCCGGAAGGCCCGCAGCCGCTCCACCTGGTGACGTTCCAGCTCGGGGTCCATCTTCAGCAATGAAATCGGCTTTTCATGCTCCAGTTGGAAGGCGTTCACACCCACCAGCACCTGCTCCTTGCTGTCTACCGATTTCTGGAACTCATAAGCGGCGTTCTGTATTTCCTGCTGCACGTAGCCGCGTTCGATCGCCTTCAGCATTCCGCCCATGGTGTCGATCTTGCCAAGGTACTCGCTGGCCCGCTTTTCAATCTCGTTGGTCAGCGTCTCCACGTAATAGGAGCCCGCCAGCGGATCGATCGCCGCCGTCACACCGCTCTCGTACCCAATGATTTGCTGGGTGCGCAGCGCCATCCGCGCCGAGTCTTCCGTCGGCAGCGCCAGCGCCTCGTCAAACGAATTCGTGTGCAGTGACTGGGTTCCGCCCAGCACCGCCGCCATCGCCTGCAATGCGGTGCGTACAATGTTGTTCTGCGGCTGCTGCGCCGTCAGCGTCGAGCCGCCCGTCTGGGTGTGGAAGCGCAGCATCAGCGCCTTCGGCGAGGTCGCCCCGAAGCGCTCGCGCATGATCTTTGCCCACATCCGCCGCGCCGCCCGGAACTTCGCAACCTCTTCCAGAAAGTTATTGTGGCAGGCAAAGAAGAATGACAGCCGCGGTGCAAACTGGTTCACGTCCAGTCCCGACGCAACCGCCGCCTGCACGTACGTAATGCCGTCGGCCAGCGTAAACGCAACTTCCTGCACCGCCGTCGATCCCGCTTCCCGCATGTGGTAGCCGCTGATCGAAATCGTGTTCCACTCCGGCACGTTTTCCTTGCAGTACGCGAAAATATCGGTGATCAGCCGCATCGCCGCCGTCGGCGGATAAATGTAGGTTCCGCGCGCCACATATTCCTTCAGCACATCGTTCTGAATGGTGCCGCTCAGCTTCTTCGCATCGAATCCGTTGCGCTTGGCGACCGCCACGTAAAGCGACAGCAGCACCGCCGCCGAGGAGTTGATCGTCATCGACGTCGAAACTTTTTCCAGGTCGATGTTCGCAAACAGCCGTTGCATGTCCTCGATCGTGTCGATCGCAACCCCGACCTTCCCCACTTCGCCCAGCGCAAACGGGTTGTCGCTGTCATAGCCGATCTGCGTCGGCAGATCGAAAGCCACTGACAGTCCGGTCGTTCCCTGGCTCAGCAGGAAGCGGTAGCGCTTGTTGCTCTCTTCCGCGTCGCCCATGCCCGCGTATTGCCGCATCGTCCACAGCCGTCCGCGGTACATCGTCGGCTGCACCCCGCGCGTATAAGGAAAGCTGCCGGGCGCGTTCAGTTCCTTCTCGTAATTGAAACCGGAAAAGTCCGCAGGCGTATAAAAAGGATTGATGACGATATGAGATGTGGTTTGGAAAACTTTCTCCGGCTTCTTTGTCACCGCTGCTTTATCAGACATGAACCAACCCCTAGCTTAAATTCTCGATCGCTTCTGGCGTGCTCGCCAGAAGGAACTCACTCCAAAATAAAAAAACATGGTGCCTATCGCCCCGGCCAGTATGACCCGCTCCAATCCAACCTGGTGCATCGCATACTTTTTGTATTCGTGGAAGAAGGCACTTACGATGATTACGGAAAAGCAAAGAAATATGAATCCGCTTACTTCCAGAAACAAGATCCGCAGAGCGTGCAGCACCGGCTTCAAAAATCCGCTTACGCCCGACCGGATACCGTTGAACACCCGCTTATTCCGGCCCGGCTTGCCGCGCAGCCGGCTGCGCAGCAGGCGAAATCCCGTACCTGCGCCCGCGCCCAGTGTCCCGCCCAGCGAAAATTTCTCTTTCCCCGGCCCCGCATCGCTCATCTGCTTATTGTAACGCCCCAGCGCCAGCCCGCCAAAGCCCGCCCGTCGCCCCAGGAAGGCCCCGTCCCGCTCCGCCCTGCTTTCATCCCCGGACGAACGCCGTCTCCTGTGCTACCATCCTCTGTTGTCGCTTCATCGGTCTTCGGTGAGATTTTTCATTTGATTCGTCCCGTACCCTGGTAGTTCTCTGGCATTCGTTTCTCGGGAAGTCTTTACTCAGGTACCACTTAGGATTGAAGATGAAGGATACTCTGGGAGTCTTGCTAGCTGGCGGTGCAGGCGAGCGGCTTTATCCGCTCACCCGCGACCGCGCCAAACCCGCTGTCACCTTCGGCGGCATCTACCGCATCATCGACGTAACCCTCTCCAACTGCATCAACTCCGCTTTGCGCAAGGTCTACATCCTCACCCAGTACAAGGCGCTCACCCTCAATCGCCACATCCGCGAGGCCTGGCAGATCGTCGCCAGCGAGCTTGGGGAGTTCATCGAAATTCTGCCGCCCATGAAGCGCGTCAGCGAGGACTGGTACAAGGGAACCGCCGATGCCGTCTACCAGAACATCTACTCCATCGGCAGCGAGCGTTCCAAGTACGTCCTTCTTCTCTCCGGCGACCACATCTACAAGATGAACTACGAGCTCATGCTCGAGCAGCACAAGCAGTCCGGCGCCGATGTCACCATCGCCACCATCCTCATCGACCCCAGCGAGTCGCGTCCAGTTCGGCGTCGTCGAACTCGCCAAGGATGGCCGCGTCACCGGATTCCAGGAAAAGCCCAAGAAGACCGACCTGCGCTCGCCCTACAACCCGAAGATGATTTCGGCTTCCATGGGCATCTACCTCTTCAACACCGACGTGCTCATCCCCGCCCTGCTCAAGGACGCCGAGGATCCGGAGTCGCGCCACGACTTCGGCTACAACATCCTTCCCCGCATGGTCGATGACTACAAGGTGTACTCCTTCAACTTCGTCGATGAGAACCACAAGGAAGCTCTCTACTGGCGCGACGTCGGAACCCTCGAGGCCTACTACGAAGCCAACATGGACGTGGCCTCCGTCTCCCCGGTCTTCAACCTCTACGATCAGAGCTGGCCCATCCGCGGCTATCAGCGCCAGTATCCGCCGGCCAAGTTCGTCTTCGCCGAGCCCGGCCGCACCGGCACTGCCATCGATTCCGTCATCAGCCAGGGATGCATCGTCTCCGGCGGCGCCGTCCGCGACAGCGTCCTCTCGCCCGACGTCCGCGTGAACTCCTACGCCGAGGTGGATTCCAGCATCCTGTTCAGCCACGTCAGTATTGGCCGCCACTGCCGCATCCGCAAAACCATCATCGATCGCGATGTCCAGCTTCCCGAGGGCACCGTCATCGGCTATGACACCGAAGCCGACCGCCAGAAGTACTTCGTCACCGAAAGCGGCATCACCGTGGTCACCCGCGACTACTCGCTCTTTGAGAGTCCCGTCGCCGTCGACTTACTACACCAGCGACTGACACTCCCGCGCCGCCTGAAGGCCCCCGGACGCGCTCGCGCGGGGCTTTTCAGTTTCCATTCAGCTCCATCGCCGCCCACTCTGCGCCCATCCACCTCCATTTGTCCCCGTCCGTTCACACTCCCCTGATATCTTTTAGAAGAATCGCCGCATGCAGCACGCCGTGCTCTGCATTCTTGAGCCCGCCGAAGAGGAATACAATGCCGGAAGCCATCATCCAGGCCTTGAAGGTCGAAAAGTTCTACGGAGAGCACGACTCGGCCACCATCCCCGTCATCGCCCCCACCGATCTCTGCCATTGAACCCGGTCAGATCCTTGCCCTGCTCGGTCCCTCCGGCTCCGGCAAAAGCACCCTGCTGCGCATGCTCACCGGCCTAGCCCAACCCTCCGCCGGCCAGGTGCTCTGGCACGGCGAAGCCCATCGGCAACTGCTCCCCCAACGTCAGCATCGTCTTCCAGAGCTTCGCTCTCTTTCCCTGGCTTACCGTCTTTGAGAACGTCGAGGCCCCGCTCAAGGCCCGTGGCGTCCATGCCTTCGAACGCCGCAAGCGCAGCCTCAAAATTCTCGATACCGTCGGCCTCGACGGCTTCGAGCAGGCCTATCCCAAGGAGCTTTCCGGCGGCATGAAGCAGCGCGTCGGCTTTGCCCGCGCCCTGGTCGTCGAGCCCGAAGTCCTCTTCATGGACGAGCCTTTTTCCGCCCTGGATGTTCTCACCGCCGAGAATCTCCGCAGCGAACTCCTCGAACTTTGGGCCAAGAAAGCCATTCCCACCAAGGCCATCTTCCTCGTCACCCACAACATCGAGGAGGCCGTCCTGCTCGCCGACCGCATCATCGTCCTGGGCAAGAATCCCGGCTGCATCCGCACCGATTTCGAGGTCGCCCTGCCACGCCCGCGCGAGCGCAAGTCCGCCGAATTCACCGGATACGTGGACTACATCTACAAGGTGCTCACCTCACCCTCGCAGCATGACCGCGACGCCCCTGCAGCCGCCGCAGGGGCCGCTGCTTCCCTACGCCAACACCCCCCGCGCCACCTATCAGATGCTCTCGCACGCCCGTCCCGGCGGCATCGCCGGACTGCTCGAACTGGTCGACGAAAGCCCCAACGGCCGCGAAGATATGTACCGCCTCGCCGACGAGCTTTCCTTCGAACTCGACGACCTGCTGCCCATCGTCGATGCCGCCCACCAGCTCGGCTTCCTCAAGGTCGAGGAGGGCGACGCCCAGATCACTCCCGAGGGCCACGAGTTCGCCAATGCCGAAATCCTCCGCCAGAAGGAACTCTTCCGCCAGGCCGTCCTCGCCCATGTCACCCTTCTCCGCCAGATCACCCGCACCCTGGAAACCAAGACGCGACCACTCCGCTCCCGAGGAGCTCTTCCACGATCTGCTCGACGAGCACTTCAGCGAAGAGGAAGCCAAGCGCCAGCTTGAAACCGCCATCAGTTGGGGACGCTACGCCGAGCTGTTCGAGTACGATGCCGACCGCCAGCGCCTCTATCTGCACCAGCTGGAAGCCGCTACCCCGGAGACCGTCGGCCAGTGATCCGGCGCGTCCGCACTTTCGCTCAATCCGCCGCCCGCGCCCGCACCTGGCCGCTGCTGGTGGACTTCGCCGTCTTCGCCGGCGTCATCGCCATCTTCTACGCCCTCACGGTCGTCACCCGCTACTGGTTCTGCCGCCCCGGTGGCTGAGGCCGTCATCCGGCGCTCGCCGCGGCGCCCTGCCCGTTTACGCCTTCTACTCGCTGGTGCGCATGGCGGTGGCTTACGTGCTCAGCCTGGCTTTCGCCCTCGCCTACGGCTACATCGCCGCCTACAACAAGCGCGCCGAAGCCCTCATGATCGCCATTCTGGACATCCTCCAGTCCATCCCGGTGCTCAGCTTTCTGCCCGGCGTCATGCTCGCCATGGTCGCCTTGTTTCCCACCCGCCAGCTTGGCCTGGAACTCGGTTCCATCGTCCTCATCTTCACCGGACAGGTCTGGAACATGGCCTTCAGCTTCTACTCTTCGCTCAAGGCCATTCCCCGCGAACTTGCGCGAAGCCACCACGCATCTACGGCTTCAGCCGCTGGCAGCGCTTCTTCCAGTTGGAGCTTCCTTTCAGCACCATCGGACTGGTCTGGAACTCCATGGTCTCCGTCGCCCAGGGCTGGTTCACCCTCATGCTCTGTGAGATGTTCGTCCTTCAGAACCGCGACTTCCGTCTGCCCGGCCTCGGCTCCTACCTGCAAAACCGCCGCCGACAACGGCGATAAACAGGCCATGGTCTGGGGCCTGGCCGCCCTCATCGGCAGTCATCGTTCTGCTCGACCAGCTTCTCTGGCGCCCGCTCATTGTCTGGTCCGATAAGTTCAAGTTCGAGCAGGTCGAATCCGCTGCGCCACCCCGTTCGCCTCTGCTGGCCATGCTCTTCAACTCCACCATCCTCGGTGCCGTGCGCCACCGCGTCGTCGCCCCGCTTTCCGAGCGCCTCGTCGTCTATCTCGCCCACCACCATGCCAACGCGGACACGCCCAGGCCCGCCACCTCGCGCACCAGTCATGTCGTCGAGGCGCTCGCGGCCCTTGCCATCGCCGCGCTTGCTTTTTACGCGGTGTTCAAAGCCGGCATGCTGCTCTCCCATCTCTCGGGCGCCGAGTTCACCCTCACCCTGCACGCGGCCGCCGCCACCCTCCTGCGCGTCACCATCTCCCTGCTGCTTGCCCTGGCTTGGACCATTCCCGCCGGCGTCGCCATCGGCTTCCATCCGCGGCTCGCGCGCTACGCCCAGCCCCTCGCCCAGATCGCCGCTTCTGTTCCCGGCCACCGCCTTGTTTCCCATCCTGCTTATCGTCATCATCAGCATGGGAGGAGGCATGAACACCGCCTCCATCGTCCTCATGCTCCTGGGAACCCAGTGGTACATCCTCTTCAACGTCATTGCCGGAGCCCTGGCCATTCCCAGCGACCTGCGCGATGTCTCCGGCATCTTCCGCTTCGACCTCCGCGAGCGCTGGCTGACCGTCATTCTCCCCGGCATCTTTCCCTACCTCATCACCGGCCTCGTCACCGCCTCCGGAGGCGCATGGAATGCCAGCATCGTCGCCGAATACTTCCGCACCAACGACCACACCTACACCACCCTCGGCCTCGGCGCCCAGATCAGTCTGGCCAGCGACAGCGGGAACACCCGCCTGCTCCTGATCGCCACCGTCGTCATGGCCGCCATGGTCGTCACCATCAACCGTCTCCTCTGGAAGCCGCTCTTCCGCCTCGCCGAAAGCCGCTTCCGCCTCGACGCCTAAGCCATCGCAAACCGGATGCAGCTTGTCCGCGCCAACGTGTGCATTCCAGAGGTCAGCATTTTCTGGCGGATACCGTCCCGCGAGTTCAGCCTCGCAACATGCTCCAGCCAAACCGCAGGCAATCCCCCACCCCAATCTGCAGCGGAGAGATCGCTCGCGTATGCACCAGCAGCAGTTTCTCAAACATCTCCGGAGATCGCGTGAATCCCCGGAAGATTCTTCTCCGCAACCGCGCCGAGCCGTCCATCACCAGCATCAACTCGCCCATCCTGCGCGGCAGGTTGCTGATGCTCTCATGCTTCCTCTGGTACTCGGCCAGCTCTCCCTGGGCCATCGCTTCGGCCAGCGCCGTCGCCTGCTGAAATGCCAGGCTCAAACCATCGCCGGTGATCGCATCGGCTGAGCCCGACGCGTCTCCCAGCAGCGCCACCCGCCCACGGGTCACGGCTCTCAGGCGGCGAGTGAGGGTCACCGCGCCCATCGTCCTTCCGCTTGGCGTTTGCCCCGCTAGCCGCTTCTGCAACTCCGGAAACAACTTCAGCACCTCATGCAGCCTCACGTGTTGCTCCGGGCTGATGAAGGCGACGCAAACTTCTTCCTCTCCAACCGGAGTCACATACGCCTGCCCGCACTCGGCCCAGTGCACTTCCACCAGCGGCGACCACGGCCGCACCTTGTAGTGGCAGCGGAATCCAAACCGCCGCCGGTACAGTTTGCCCTCGCCCAGCCCCACCATCGGGCGCAAGAGCGAGTTCTGGCCATCGGCGCACACCACGTACCTGCTTTGGAGGGTCTTCCCGCCGGCCACAACCTCACCCTGCCGGACTGCCTCCACCCTCGTGCCCCAGGCCAGTCGCACGCCGGCACTCTCCGCCGCCGCGACCAGCACGCCGTGCAGAACCGGGCGCCGCATTCCCACTCCGGCGCGCTGTGAAAATCGCGCGCTGGCCTCGCCGGCGGCGTCCACAAAGCGAATCCCTTCCAACGGAACCGCGGCAACCGCGCTCCAGTCCACTCCAAGCCCGCCTAGCGCGGCCACTCCGTCCGGCATGATTCCTTCGCCGCAAGCTTTATCGATGGGTGGGTACGCGGAGTCCGCCACGGTTACGGAAAACCCGCGCCGGGCCGCCGCAATGGCGGCCGCAAGTCCGGCTGGACCACCACCGGCTATGAAGACATCCGTACCCTCTGTGAGCATGTACTCATTTCCTACCAGCGCAGCAACACCAGTTCCGCGCAGAATCCGGGCCCCATGGCCGCCAGGATCGAGTAGCTCCCCGGCGGCGGACGCCGCTCGCCCATGTAGGATTCCAGAACCACCAGCACGGACGCCGAGGAAAGGTTCCCAACATTGCGCAACGCTTCCCAGGAAGCGTCCAGCGCGCCCTTGGGCAGCTGCAGCGCTTCCGCGGTTGCCGCCAAAACCTTGGGGCCGCCGGTGTGCATGATCCAGCTGTGAATGTCAGCTTTGGTCAAAGCATTGCCCGCCAGGAAGTTGTCAACGTCGCTGGCCAGGTGCTGGAAGACCATGTCGGGCACGCTCGGAGAAAGGACGATACGAAAACCCTTCTCGGAGATGTCCCATCCCATCACGTCCTCGGTGCCGGGATAAAACGAGGAGCACGACGCCAGCACTTGCGGGCCACCCGTCTTTAACTCCGCTCCGGCAACAATCACGGCTGCGGCGCCGTCGCCAAACAAGGCGGAGGAAATCAGGTTCGCCACCGACAGGTCATCCCGCTGCCAGGTCAGCGAGCACAACTCCACGGCGATCAATGCCGCCGCCTGGTCCGGAAATGCCCGGACATAATCGGCGGCGCGCGCGATTCCCGCGGCGCCGGCAACACAACCCAGCCCGAAGATCGGAATTCGTTTTACGTTCAGCGGCAGCTCGATCCGGTTGATCAGCCGGGCCTCAATCGAAGGGCTGGCGATTCCGGTCACCGACACAAAGAAAATCGCGCCTATGTTTTCCAGCGCTAGCCCCGCCGACTCAACCGCCTTGAGCAGGGCCTGCTCCGCCAGGTCCCCGGCTGCCCGAATCCATTCATGATTGGCCTTGCCCCAGGTATCCATCGGCAGATAGCCATCCAGCGGAAGCACAAAATGCCGCCGATCCACGCCCACCCGATACATCATGCGGCTAAGGATTCCCGGGTTCGGCACCTTGTCGTCCCATTGCGACTTCAGCGCCTCGGCTACTTCTCTCTGGCTGAAGCAATACTTCGGAAACGCCGTCGCTACTCCGCTGATCCGCATTCTTCTTGCCTTGAAATCTGGATTTTCTCCGGACCCTGACCGCAATCTTCGTCCCGGCTGCCGCACCCGCTGCAAATGCAAACCCGTCCTGGCACAAAGTCCTCGCCTCAACCTTAATACAAAGTTGCGCCAACCAGGTTCCATCCGCCGCGCTTTCCCGCGATCCAGCATCGGAAATGGGTTTGCCCGGTTGACAACCTGCCCTGGCCTGGCTTATAAGAAATCACCTCATGGGAGCGATACTCCCAAGGTTTCGTAACCGTTGCTTGCCGGATTCACGTTCTTGTCCTACAGACTTTCCTCATTAAGTTCGAGAACCTTTCCCTATCTGTGTTGTACCCGGAATCATCGGAATCATGGCGTGAACCTGAGGAGGTCTAGATGTCAGATGTACAGTCGAGAGTGCAAAAGCTTGTGGATGCCGGAATTCTCCAGAAGCAGCAATTCACAGCCGAGGAATTAGCGCTGGTTGCCAAGATCAGCGACGACGAAGTCGATGTCCTGATTAGTCTGCGCAAAAAGCTCGGAGCACCGGCCGAAGACAAGCAGCACATGAGACCAAACTTTTTCGTTTAGTGAATCGCTCGCCATGGAGCCAGACCGTGCGTGCTGCCGCGCACCCTCTGGTTGCCAGAGGGTTGCCTGTGGATAAAGTGATCGAACTGTCTCCTGCGCCTGGCTCGCCCGGGCCCGGTGCAGAGAACTCATTGGCGGCGCGCGGTTCTGTTCTCTGGATGAAGATGACGCTGGCGCAACGTCTGTTGAATGCCGCGGCCCAACGCTTCTGGTCCCACCGCGATCTGCCGCAACTATTTCCTTCTTTTCTCCGCGAACTCTATTCCCTGGTAGGCTGCAGCGTGCCTTTGATGAGCGCGGCATACGATCGCGCTGCGGAGCTGGCCCCGGCCGACGCGCTTGCCGCCGCCAGCGCCGCGTACTTGAAGCAGCACATCGAAGAAGAACGCCATCACGACGAATGGCTGCTGAACGACCTGGTGGCCGCCGGCATGGATCGCGCAAATCTATTGCGCCGCGCTCCCAGTGCAAATGTTGCGAGGCTGGTGGGCGCCCAGTATTGCTGGATACGCCATGCCCATCCGGCAGCGTTGTTCGGCTACCTCGGCGTCATCGAGGGCAACCCGCCCTTAGCCGAACACCTGGAAGAGATTCGCATCCAGACCGGTTACCCGGCCGAAACATTCCGCTGCATGCATCTGCACGCGGCAGACGACATTGCCCATCTGGAGGAGCTGCGGACAACCATCGCCGGGCTGCCTTTGACCGATGCGGACGAGTCGCTGATCACAGCCAGCGCATTTGCAACCACCCAGGGTCTGATCTGCATTCTCGAAGACCTGGTGACCCAGCACGCATTGGTTCGAGAGTGACGGGAGGTTGTCTTTGACGAGGGATACAATCGCCCACTACAAGATTCTGCGGGAAGTGGGACGCGGCGGAATGGGGGTGGTGTGCAAAGCCGAGGACGTGCGCCTGCAACGCACGGTGGCGCTCAAGTTCCTGCCCGCTGATCTGACTCAGGACAAAGCGCGAAGAGAACGGCTGCTGCGCGAGGCGCGCGCTGCTTCCAGCCTCGATCATCCCAATGTTTGTACCATCCACGAGGTGGAAGAGGCCGAGGATGGACAGATCGTACTCGTCATGGCCTATTACGAGGGCGAAACTCTCGCCTCCCGCATTCTGCGCGGCCCCATGGAGTTGCAGCCGTCGGTCGATATCGGCCGCAAGATTCTCTCCGGCCTCGGCCATGCCCACCAGCGCGGCGTAATCCATCGTGACATCAAGCCTTCCAACGTCATTCTCACCGCCGGGGGCGAGGTGAAAATCGTCGATTTCGGATTGGCGAAGCTGGCTGGCAATCTCGGCGAAAATGTCGAGTGCCTGACCCAGACCGGCGCCCTGCTGGGGACCGTTAGTTATCTGCCGCCCGAGCTTCTCCAGGGTCACGAAGTGGACCATCGCGGCGACCTCTGGTCTTGCGGCGTGGTCTTCTATGAAATGCTCTCCGGCGTGCTTCCGTTCGTGGGCGCAAATTCCTATGCTGTTCTGCACGCCATCCTGCACGATGAAGTGAAACCGATCCTCGACTATCGGCCCGAGCTGCCTCCATCCGTCCACGCCGTCATGCTCCGTGCGCTGGCAAAAAGCCGCACGGAACGCTACCAGAGCGCCGACGAGTTCATGGTTGACCTGGAGCAGTTCGCGCACTCCGGGATCGCCTCAAGTTCACCGCGCATCGCTTCCCCGGCGGCCATTGCGCAGGAGAAGTCGATCGTGGTGCTTCCGTTCGTCGTGCTTGGAGGCGACACCAGGGCCGAGGTCTTCAGCGACGGGCTCACCGATGAAGTCATCACCGATCTTTCGGCAATTTCACGGTTGAGGGTCATCTGCCGCACCTCCGCAACCCGCTTCAAGGGATCGGAACAGGACCTGCGCGGGATCGCCGCCGGCCTCAATGTGCAGTTCGTCATGGAAGGCACCGTGCGCACCAGCGGCGACAGCCTTCGCGTCACCGCCAAGTTGATCAATCCGGCAACCGATTCGCTGCTGTGGGCGGAGAAGTACTCGGGAAGCCTCGAAGATATCTTCGCAATTCAGGAAAGCCTGTCGCGAAGAATCGTCGAGGCCCTGAAGGTGAAACTCAGCCCATCGGAGTCCCTGCGCCTGGGCGAAAAGCCCATTCACGACATCCGCGCTTATGAGTATTACCTCAGGGCAAAACAGGAAATCCTGTCCTACTCCAGCGACGGCCTCGAGCGCGCCCTGGATTACCTGAAACAGGGCGAGCGCATCATCGGTGAAAACATCGTGCTTCTCTCCGCCATGGGACAGGTGTACTGGCAATTCGTAAATGCCGGCATTTCCACCGATCCCGAATACCTGGCGAACGCGGAACGGTGTGCCCGGCGCATTCTTGAGCTCGATGCCCAGTCCGGCCACGGCCATCGATTGCTGGGATTGGTGGAAGCCGCCCAGGGCCGCATGCAGGAGGCCGTGCGCCTGCTGAAGAAATCCCTGGAAAGCAATCCCAATGATCCCGATACGCTCAGTTGGTTGTGCGCCATCTGCAGCCTGAGCGGGAAGGGATACGCGGTTGCGTCCATGGCGCAAAGATTGATCGATATCGATCCATTGACTCCGATGTGGCAGATGGTTCCCGGCCTGGTGGCGACACTTTCCGGTGAATTCGGACGCGCCCTGGCGCCCTTTGAGCGCGCCCTGAACAGGGATCCGCGGAACCCGATGTTGCAACTGGCCTACGCCCAGGTTCTGGCCCTCAATGGCCGCCTGGAGGAAGCCGTCGCCATACTGGAAGCGTTGCCCGCTGTTGCCGGAGAAACCCTGTTCTCGCAGCTTGGCACGTTTTATGCCCACGCTTTGCGCGGGGACCGGCAAGCGGCGCTGCTCTCTGTGAGCAAGGAGCTGACCAGCGGCGCGGGTGCCGATTTGAACTATGCCTGGCTCATGGCCCAGGCCTATGCATTGATCGATGAAACCGCGTCTGCCCTGGAGTGGCTGAACATCGCGGTGGAAAGAGGCTTCATTAACTTTCCGCTGCTTCATCATCTGGATCCGTTCCTCGAGAAGGTGCGCCGCGAGCCGGGCTTTGCCCAGCTCATCGAGAACACCCGGGAGCGCTGGGAAGCATTCGAGGTTTAAGCCATGGATCGCGCCACGCCCAACAAGAATCAGCGAGCGGCATTGCCCGGGCATCAGTATGTTCCGCTGCCTGGGGAGAAGCGGACCGGGGGCACCGATCCCAACGCGGAGCTGCAGGTGACCCTCATCCTGCGCCGCCGCCGCCAGCTGCCGGAGCTGCACACCGCGCTCGGCGATAAATTTCCACGACGGCGCCAGCATCTGTCGCGCGAGGAGCTTGCGCGCAAACACGGAGCCCGCAAAGATGACATTGCGCGGGTCAGCCGGTTTGCCCGCCGCCATCAACTCGAGCTCCTTGAAGTTGCCGCCCATCGGCGCGCGGTTGTGCTGGGCGGCAAAGCCGCGGCCATGGAGAAGGCGTTCGGCGTCCGCCTGATGGAGGTCGAGCACCCGCGCGGAAAGTACCGCGCGGCGGCCGGCCGAGTGACTGTGCCACTCGAACTGGCGGAGATTGTCCAGGCCGTGCTGGGGCTGAATACCCGTCCCTGCGCAAAACGTCCCAGGGTCCATGTTCCCAACACAATCAAGCCGTTCTGGACGGTGCCGGAAATGGCGCGCGCCTATGGTTTTCCCGCCACATTCAGCGCTGCAAAGCAGCGCATCGGGCTCATTGAACTCGGTGGCGGCTACCGTGAACAGGACCTGCAAAAGTTTTTTTCCAGCCTGCACCGGCCCATGCCGGCCATCCAGTTCGTCAGCGTGGACGGAGTGCGGAACTCGCCCGCGCCGCCCCATCAGATGCGGCAGTTCTTCGACGTGCTGGAAGGCAAGCGCAAACTTTCCGAGGTTTCCGAGGACGTGTTGCAGGCGGCGCAGTCCACCATGGAAGTAACCATGGATATTGAACTGGCTGCCGCTCTGGCTCCGGGGGCTGAGATCGTTGTCTACATGGCCTCCAACTCGGAGCAGGGCATCCACAACGCGGTGAGCCGGGCAATCAGCGGGAAGGAAAAGCTACCCTGCGCGCTTTCCATCAGCTGGGGCGAGCCCGAGACTCGACTCTCCAGGGCCTACCTCAAGAGCCTGGATGAACTGCTGCGCGACGCCGCCATGCTCGGCGTCGCCGCCTGCGTGTCCTCTGGAGACCAGGGTGCAATGAATGGTTCCACCGGCGGCAAACCCGGGGTGAATTTCCCCGCTAGCAGCCCCCACGTGTTGAGCTGTGGCGGAAGCATGGTGCACGCTCTGCACGGCAAGGACGTGCGCGAATCTGCCTGGAACTGCGACTTGCACGGCATTCGCGGCGCAACCGGCGGAGGCGTAAGCCAGCGATTTCCAGTGCCGCGGTGGCAGAAGGAACATGGCGTGCCGCTGGCGCCGAATGGGCAGAAGGGCCGTGGCGTTCCCGATGTTGCCGGACCGGCCGATCCGCGCCGCGGCTGCAAGATCATTGCCGGCGGAAGGGTTTGCCCGTCGGCTGGAACCAGCGCGGTAGCTCCGCTCTGGGCGGCGCTGGTGGCCTGCCTCAACGCCACCCTGGGCGCCCGCTGCGGATACATCACCCCGTTGCTCTACAGCCTTTCCAGCAGCGGCGCCCGCGTCCTGCGGGAAATCACCCGCGGAAACAATGGCTACTATCATGCCGGGCCGGGATGGAATGCGTGCACCGGACTGGGCTCGCCGCAGGTCGAAAGTCTGATCGAAGCGCTGCGCGTCCCGTCTCGTGGCGTGTCTTCTTAGGCCGGATTCGCAAAAGGCGTATCCCGCGAACCAGCCGGGCGCCCCACCTTCGCCGCGGCTCTATGCGGCCAAGGTGGGAGTCAGCGAGCGATCACAATCGGGGAACCGCCTTAAATCGGAGTTTCCTCTCTCTCCGGCCTCTGCTTCATCTCCGAAAAGCGGATCGCATTCATGATCAGCCCCGCACAGGTATCCAGCCCAATCGTGCTGTTCAGGCAGAGGTGGTACAGACTTCGCTCCCGTGAGTCGCAACCAAAATAGTTCTGCGCATAGTGGATGCGCTCGGCATCCATGCGGCGCAGCAGTCCTTGCAAATCGCGTTCCTGCGGATGGCGGTGTTTCATGCGTTCGAGCTTCTCCTCCAGCGGCGCGTACACCAGAACATGCATCGCTCGCGGTTCCTTGCTCAGCACGCATTGCGAACTCCGGCCCACGATCACGCAGTCGCCCGTCTTTCCCGCCTCTTCAATCACCCGGGCGGTGAACTGTTGCAGCGAATCCCGGTCCACCCCGGTATCGGCAACCCCTCCCACGTACACCTCCGGCCCGCCATGCCGGAAGCCGTTCAGAACGCGCTCCCACCAGGCACAGGATTGTTCATCCGCCTGCGCCGCCCAATTGCGGTCGATCTTCCCAAGGGCGGCAACCCGTTCGATAATTTCACGGTCCAAGAACTCCCATCCCAACCGCTCCGCCACCCGGCGTCCAACCTCCGCCCCGCCACTGCCATACTCCCTTGCGATGGTCACAACATTGAACATGCTTTCCTCCCTACTGCCACCATTCCTGCCCTCCCTACAAATGTCTCGCGCCGTCTTCCGGCCGCCGCTCGCGCCTAAGTGTTCCGGTGGCTGAGCCGGTGCCGCGTCAGCAATCGTTCCAGGTAGCGTGACTTCATCTGCTGGCTTGCCATCGCCTGCTTCAGCGGCGGCAGCTTCAGGATCGCGCCCAGTATAGCCGCCATCGCCCGATGGCTGAACAGGGCGCGGTTGTCGAAAATCAACTCCTGCAGTTTGCCCCGTTCAATCGCCATCAGCACGGTGCGGTGCGCCGTGTTCACCGGCGTAATCACCCGCCGCGCCCGGGACTTCAACTTCGCCGCGCCGCTGCGGCATTGGCGCACGCACAAGCCGCAGCCCAGGCATAGCTCTTCGCTTACCCGCGCGCGTTTGCGCATGGAGCGGTGCGGATCGCCCGCCGCCACCAGTCCCATCGCCTCCACCGGACAAACGTCCACGCACTTGCCGCATCCTGAGCAGCGCTGGGCATCGATCTCCGGCAAAAAGTTCGTTGTCGCAATCGGATGCAGCACCGCAAAACGCTTCGCCGCCAGCATCGCCTCGCAACAGCAACCGCAGCAATTGCAGATAAACGAAACCCGCTCGCGCACATTCTCGCCAAACTGCACCAGGTTGTTCGCCATCGCCCTCTGCAATACTTCCCGTCCTTCGCCCGCATCCACCTGCCGGGCGATTCCGTGCTTGATGAGCGAACGCGCCGTCGAGTTGAAGGTCATGCAGAGATCCATCGGCGCCGCGCACGACCGCCCGAGGTGCCCCATTTTGTGACGGCAGTAGCAGGTGCCGATGCCAATATGCGAAGCCGTCGCAACCACCTCCGAGGCCCGCTCGTAATCCAGTACGTGCAGCGTGTTCTCCCCCGCCAGCGAAGGCGGGACGGTGCCACCCGGCCCAGCACCCGCGGCGCCCGCCATCGCCGGCTCATTCACAAACACCCGCCCCAGCTGCGTCTCGCCTCCCGCGAACAATTCGCGGACAAAATCCTCCTCCACGTTCAAGTACTGGTAAAACAACTCCGCCAGCAGCTTCTGATCGTAACGGTTCCCCACCCGCATCATCGAGAATTCAAAAAAGCCCGCCATCGGCGGAGGCATCACGTAGGCCTGCTCGCCACCCATCTCCGTATCCAGCATCATCCCGCGCGAGGCCAGTTCGTCCAGCACCACCTGCGCCTCCGCCTCCGTCTTCTTCCAGGCTTCGGCCGCCGCTTTCACCCGGAACGGTTTCATCGGAAGCAGCGAGACCAACTCCGCCTCTTCCGGCGAGAACAGCACTCCCAAAATCTGGAATAGCAACTCCGTCGGCGGCGCTCCCTGTGGAAACCGGTTCAACCTCTGCGACAGCTTGCGGTAACTTTCCATTGCGTTCTGGTGCGACATCGCCGCGCTCCTTCCCGCCGGAGCCGTACCCCCGGGCCCCGCATCGCAATCTCACCCTACACTTAACTCCATTCTCCCACCTCGCACAAGGACCACGGGGCCCAGCCTCGTGCCACGGCCTTCCACCCACTCCCATCCCGGACCTCGAGACCGTCAGCCGCTGGCCAGCTGCCGTAAAATTAAATTCGATCTCATGTCCAGCCGCAATCCTCGACTTCCGCAATGCGCTGCCCGCTGCTGCGATCTCCTCACCGGAGCGTTTCTCTCTATCGCCACCGCTGCCTTTGTCTTCTGGCAGAACACCCACCTCACCGTCCTCTGGGATCTCAGCTACATCCTGGAAAACTCAACCCGCATCGCGGCGGGTCAGATTCCCTACCGCGACTTCCCGTTTCCTTACGCGCCCCTGACCTTTCTCGTCCAGGCAGCCATCATCAAACTCTTCGGGCGCGTCGTCCTACACCATTATCTCTACGCCGCCTTTGCCGGGGCGCTGGCTTCGCTGCTCACCTGGCTCATTCTGCTCCGCCTGCTCGCCACCTCGCGCCTGCCTGCGCGCATGGTTGCCTTTCTGCTGGCCGCGCCGCTCATCTTTCTAGGGACCAACAGTATTTTCCCGCATCCGTTCTACGATTCCGACTGCACCCTCTTCATCCTCTTCTGCGTCTGGCTGCTATTGCGCGTGGAATCCGCAAACTTCCCTCCGCTGGCCACCTTCGCCTGCGGAATCCTGCTCGCCGTTCCACCCTTCATCAAGCAGAACACCGGACTGGCTTTCTTCCTCAGCGCCGCACTGTGCATCGCATACCTGGGGCTGCGCCAACGCCGCGCCGCTCTGCTCCTGCTGGCAGGCGCCGCCACCGGCTTTGTCGCGGCGATCGCGCTCATCCAGTGCACCGCCGGAGTCGCCAACTATCTCCGCTGGACGGTTCAGTTCGCGGCCTCGCGCCGCCTGCCGGCGGTCGTCACCATGCTCGGCGTCTACCAGGGCCCGGCCATCCTGTGGAGCTTGCTGGTCTTCGCCGCCGGCCTGGCGCTTTTTCTCCTGCCGTCCATCGCCCGTCGCGCCGCCCGCTGGATCGCCTCCGTCCTTCTTTCTCTGCCATTCCTCTGGGCTCTGGCCGCGCTGTTCCTGCAGCAGGATGACTCTGATCGCGTCGAACCTCTTCTGCATCTCTGGCCGGTGCTGCTGCTTGCATCCCTCGCCCTGGCCTTGTGGAAACTCGGGCGCGCCCAATCCGTCGCGCAGATTCTTCCTCTTATCCTGCTCGCGGTCATCCATGGCGCGTTCCTCTCGCAGCAGCTCTGGGGCTCAACCTATGCCCTCTGGCCCATGCTGATGATCCTCATCGCGACCATCCTCATCGCCCTTGCCCCGCGTAAAGGTTCCGCCAGCCCGGCAGCTGTTGCATCAAAACAAGGAGAAGACCACGCCGGGCTGCTCAATGCCACGAACGGCAATCCATGTCGCGCCACCCAGGACGGCCCGCCCGGTGATCCCCAACCCTCCATCCAGCCGCTTACCGCCTTCACGGCCATAGCCTCGCTGGTGCTGCTCATCACGGGCGCCTACTACGCGCTCAGTCACGAGCGTCTCGATTACGTGGACCTTTCCGGGGAGACGCTGGCGCACTCCAGTCTCCGGCCTCTGCGCGGACTCGCCATGCGCGGCGACTGGCTTGCTGATTTCGAGCAACTCGTCGCCTTCTCCAACCGCGAAATCCCGCCGGGCGATGCCATCCTCATGCTGCCGGGAGAGGATTTGTTTTACTTCACCACCGGGCGCACTCCGCAATTTCCTGTCCTCCTGCTGGACAACACGGTGAATCCCTACTCCGCGGCTCAGCTCGCGCAACTGGCGCGGCAGCGCAACGTCGCCTGGGTCGTGGTCAAGCGCACCCTGCAACTGCAGGAGGAGCCAATCCCGTTCCGCCCCCAACTCCTGGAGTTGCTCGCGCACGATTTTTCGCCCGCCGCCGCCCTCGACAACTATGAGATTTACCGTCGCAACCAGAACTAGAAAACAGAAAACCGGAGCATCCGCCCCGGCTCTTGGATTCCACTCTCCTGCCTCACACCCGGCGCAGCCAAACCTCCTGCACCCGGTGCTCCGGCCCTTTCTGCAGCACCACCTGCGCCCGCTCCCGTGTCGGAGCCACATTCCTCACCAGGTTCACCAGGTTGATCCGTTCCCACACATCCACCGCAAACGCCTTCGCTTCCGCCTCGCCCAACTCTGAGATGTGGTGGAAGAACGAGCGCGGATTCCGGAACGCCGTATTCCGCAGCAGCATGAATCGTTCCAGGTACCACTGCCGGATGTGCGATTCCTCCGCGTCCACGTAGATTGAAAAGTCGATCAGGTCGCTGGCAAAAATCTTCGGCGTCCGCGCCCCCGCCAGCAGATGCAACTGCAGCAGGTTCAGCCCCTCCAGAATCAGAATTTCCGGACGCCGGATTTCCAGATACTCGTTGGGAACAATGTCGTAGCTGTCGTGCGAATACACCGGAACCTTCAACGTCGCGGCCCCCTGCCGCAGCGCAATCATGAAGTCCAGCATCCGGCGCAGGTCGTAGCTCTCCGGAAATCCCTTCCGCTCCATCAGCCCGCGCTCTTCCAGTATCTTGTTCGGCAGCAGAAACCCATCCGTCGTCACCAGCTCCACCACCGGATGATCCGCCCAGCGCGACAGCACCTCGACCAGCACTCGTGAAAACGTGCTCTTGCCAACCGCCACGCTGCCTGTCACCGCAACAATGTAGGTCGGCCGCTGACTGGGCCGGCCCAGGAACGAATCCTTGACCCGCCCCAATACGTTCGCGGTCGTAATATGAATGCTCAGCAAGCGGCCCAGCGGCAGATAGATCGCCTCCACCTCTTCCAGTGAGACCGGGTCGTTCAACCCGCGCAGCGCATCCAGATCCTCGGCGCTGATCTCCAGCGGCATGCTGGCACGCAGCTTCGCCCACTGATCCCGGCTGAACTTGTCATACAAATGCGGAAACATGCGATGCATCTCCTCCGCACTGCGGCATTCGGCCCTGCTCACTTCCCCCATGCTGTCCATTTCGCACTTCCCCGGTTATTTCTCGCTATCCCCCGTCACCTCAACAGCGGGCTTTGCCCAATCCCGGGAGGAGTCCGTCGGCGCATTCCGTTTTAGAGTGTAGTCCACCTGCTCCATCCCCGCCATGTCTGCCTGTCTCCCGCCATGGATCACCCGCCCACTTGCGCCAAATCTGCCGCACCTTCCGATGTAGAGCCCCTGCCACCCGCCAGCGGCGCAAACCGGGCCATCCGGCCTCCCTGGGGTTTACGCGATCTACTGTGGGGCAGCGTCCGAGGTGAGGGTAGTGGCGGCGTCGATGGCCTGCGCCATTTGCGGGAGGATGCCGAGTTCCATGTAGATGGGACGCAGAGCGCGGCGGATGGATGGCAGAAAAGCAAAGTAGACACAGGCGGCGGCGATGCAGATGACGCCGCTCACAGCCAGGGCGCGCGGCGCTCCGAAGCGGGCGGCGAGAGCTCCGCCGAACAGCGAACCGAAGGGCGTCATGCCCATGAAGGCCATGGTGTAGTAGCTCATGACGCGGCCGCGTTTGGCCGGGTCGGAAATGGTCTGCAGGATGGTGTTGCTGGAGGCCATGTGCTGCATCATCGCAAAGCCGGTGACCAGCAACATGACCACCGAGAGAGCAAGGTTGCGGGAGAGAGCAAAGACGCACAGTCCGCCGCCAAACAGAAGAGCGGCGAGGCCGATGCGGCGTCCGAGCCCGAGGATGGAGCGGCGGGCCGCCATGGTGACGGCGGCAATCAGGGCGCCGACGCCGGTTGAGCCCATCAGGAGTCCCAGGGTGTGCGCGCCGCCGTGGAAGATTTGCCGGGCAAAGATGGGCAGCAGGACGGAATAAGGCATGCCAACCAGGCTGACGATGGCGAGCAGGAGCAGGATGGCGCGGATGGGAACCGAGCTGGAAACGTAGCCGAATCCTTCGCTGAGTTCGCGCCAGAGATTTTCCTCTTCCCGCCGGCGCGGAGCCGATGCAGCAACGGTCATGAGCAGGAGGCTGAGGATGACGGCGCAGTAGCTGATGCCGTCGATGGTGAAGCACCAGGCTTCGCCTGCGGCGGCAATGATCAGGCCTCCGATGGCAGGTCCCAGCAAGCGGGCGATGTTGACCATGGTGGAGTTAAGGGCAATGGCGTTCGAGAGGACGGCGCGGTCTTCCACCATCTCGATGAGGAACGCCTGGCGTGCGGGAGTGTCAAAGGCATTGATCACGCCCTGGCAGACGCTGAGTACGGCGATGTGCCAGATGGCGATGCGTCCGCTGAAGGCCAGGGCGGCCAGGGCGAAGGACTGCAACATGGAGAGCACCTGGGTCCAGACCAGGGTTCGGTGACGGCTCCAGCGATCAACCCAGACTCCGGCGAATGGGCCGAGCAGAAACGTGGGAACCTGGCCCAGAAAGCCAACTACTCCCAGCATCCACGCCGACCCGGTAAGGCGATACACCAGCCAACTGGTGGCGATGCGGGTCATCCAGGTGCCGATGAGCGACAGGCTCTGGCCACTGAAGAACAGGCGATAGTTGCGGTGCCCGAGAGCGCGGACGAGAAAGCGCCAGCCGGAGCCGGGTTGGGCAGGGGGAGACATGTTCACCTAAATGGATGATAACGGGGAAAGAAGATTTTCGGTGATTCCAAGATGTTCGAAACCGGAGCCCAGAGCAGACAGCCGCCGGGGCACAGAAATCTGTCCGTTCTCGGCAGATGTGCGGTGGTTGAGTTTTTCCTTGTACCTGCCTGTGTGCTTGAGGCAGCGCTGAACGAAACCATGTGTCCCAGATTTGCGCCGCGATCCTCGGCGATAACCTGGGAGGTAACGCCGTGTACCCCTGCGATGGAATTATTCCTGTTTTCGCTTTTGCCGTTATTTACTTCGGCATCAACTTTCGAGACGTGAGGTCTTACCATCCAGTCAATCGTTTGCGCGGTTGCGGAACGATTGCTGGAAGAGTAACTTTCCCACCGTTCAACCATTAACCGGTCAGTCAATCCTTACGTTTTCAAAGTCGGGGGAGCGCTGGGCGAGGCGGCGATGAAAGGCGCGTGCCTCGGCAATGAGTTTTTCGAAGATTCGGCGCGATACTTCGTTTTTTTCGAAGGTTCGTTCGGGATGCCACTGCACACCGAGGACCCAGTGTCCGGCAGCGGTGCCTTCGACGGCCTCGATGATGTCATCGGCGGGCGAGCGCGCCACCACGCGCAGGGCGTCGCCTGGGGTGGCGACCGCCTGGTGATGGCTGGAGTTGACCCTGATGTGCTGTTCCCCGGTCAGCGCGGCAAGTCCGGAGCCGGGTTCGACCTGGGCGGCATGCTCGATCACGTCGGTGCGCGGCGCGCCGGGGGTGCGCGAGTGCTGCACAGCGGACTCGATGTGCTGGATGAGCGCGCCGCCGCGCCAGACGTTCAACGACTGGGTGCCGTAGCAGATGGTGAGGATGGGCTTGCGCATGTTGTGCGCATCCTGCAGCAGAAGTTCGTCGATGTTGTCGCGCGCCGCGTCGGGCGCAGCGGTGCGGGGTTGCGGCGTCTCGCCATACTTCTGCGGATCGATGTCGGCGGGCGAGCCGGGGAGCAGAATGCCGTCGCAGGACTTGGCAAGCTGCGCGGCCTCAATGTTGGAGAGGTTGAGCGCAATGACGACGGGCTCGCCGCCGGCGCCGTCAATCGACCTCACATAGTCGGGCAGAGCGCGCGTGGAATACTCGGGGTCAGAGTTGGGAACGGGGATGGCGATGCGCGGCTTCATGCGCTCGATGATAACGCCTAGCCGTTGCACTTCGCCAACGCCGGGTGGAATCGTCCCACGCGTTCTGCTCTTCCGGGGTAAAGCCGTATACGATAGCGGGCAGCGGTGTGCAGGCGGGAGGACGACAATGGCGGAGCAGATCTGGGACAGTTTTGCGCGGCTGAATGCCGGGGAGCGGTTCAAGGCGCAATCAGCGGAGATGGGCGCGGCGGTGACGGAGGCGATTGTGGCGGCGGCAGCCGTGGCTCCGAATATGCGGGTGCTGGACTTGGCGTGCGGGTCCGGCGAGCCTTCGATCTCGATTGCGGCACTGCTGCAGGGAACGGGGCACGTGGTTGGGCTGGACATGGCGGCTGCGCCGCTGGAGGTGGCGCGGGCGCGGGCGCGGAAACGCGGACTGGAGAATGTGGACTACGTGCAGGGCGACGTGCATGCGCTGCCTTTTGCCGGAGAAAGTTTCGATCGCGTGACCAGCCGGCTGGGAGTGATGTTTTTTGGCGACCTGGCGAAGGCACTGGGCGAGATGCGACGGGTGCTGAAGCCGGGCGGGCGCTTGGCGCTGCTGTCCCGGGGGGCAATGCAGCAGCCGTACTTTGAGCGGACGATTGGCACCCTGCGGCGCATGAGGCCGGAGTTGGAGGTTCCACCGGCGGCGCTGGCAATGTTCAGGTTTGGCGTAGCTGGGACGCTGGGCGCGGCGCTGGGTGAAGCCGGCTTTAGCGCCGTGGACGAGCAGGTGCAGCGCATCCAGTGGGACTGGCACGGAACCCCGGAGGAGCTGTGGGATTACTTTCGCGGGGTGACGGTTCCCTTCCACGCGCTGCTGGAGAAAGTGCAGGGCGACGACGAGGTGGAACGGGCGGTGCTGGCGGCGCTGGGCGAAGCATTCGACGGCGAGTGGGTGCGCTGCCAGGCCGAGATGGTGGTGGCCACGGCGGAGAGGATGTAGCGCTGCCGTGCTCGACGGGAGCGGCGCGGGGTCGCGGTGTAAATGGATGCGAATCTTCGATTGCGCCGGACAGGGCGCGGCGGCTGTACTAGAATGCCAGCCATGCCAACTCTAATCGGAAAACCGCAGCGAATTCCTTGCGTCGGCAACAAGCCGAAGCTGATTGACGAGTACATTGGCCGGGTCAACTCCGCCACGGCCGGGGTGAGCGTGGCGCACATGCGCAGCCCGGAGGGCTGGACGGAGCCGGGACAGAAGCCTGACTTCGACGAATTCACCGTGGTGCTGAAGGGCAAGCTGCGGGTGACCAGCAAGGACGGGATGCTGGACGTTGAGGCCGGACAGGCGGTGATCGCGCACGGCGGCGAGTGGGTGCAATACTCAACCCCGGAGGGCGCCGAGTATATCGCCGTGTGCCTGCCGGCGTTCAGCCTGGAGACGGTACACCGGGACGAGTAGCGCGGCGGGAGCGCCCGTCCCACCTTAGCCGCGCAAAAACAGCGCGTCGAAGGTGGGGCACCCGCGGATGCGTCTCTTAAGGAACCGCGCTAGCGCCCAGGGAGCAGGAGGTTGTCGATGAGCCGGGTTTTGCCGAAGGATGCGGCGACGGCGACCAGAGCTCCCTGGGCTACGTCGCCGACTGGCTCCAGAGTGGCGGGATGGACGATTTCGAAGTAGTCCAAGTTGGCCGCGGGCTCGGAGGCTAAAACTGCAAGTGCGGCGGAACGCAGTTCTTGGGCGCTGCCATGGCCGGAGCTGGCAAGGGTTTCGACCTGAAGCAGGGCGCGGTGCAGAACCAGTGCCTGGCGGCGTTCGGCGGCGCTGAGGTAGGCATTGCGCGAGGAGAGCGCGAGGCCATCGGCTTCACGCACGATGGGAGAAACGATCAACTGCACCTCCATGTTGAGGTCCGTCACCATGCGGCGCAGAACGGCCACCTGGGCCGCGTCTTTCTGACCGAAGACAGCGAAGTCCGGCTGCACGATGTGGAAGAGCTTGGCGACAACCGTGCTGACTCCGCGGAAATGTCCGGGACGGGAGCGGCCATCGAGTTTCTCGCTGAGCCCTTCGACATACACGACGGTGGTGGCGCCGGCGGGATACATCTGCGCGGCCGCGGGCGCGAAGACAATCTCGACACCTTCGGCGTCGAGGCGGGCAGAGTCGGCCTCAAGGTTGCGGGGATACTTGGTGAAATCCTCCGCGGGACCGAACTGCAATGGATTCACAAATATCGATACAACGACGAGGTTGGCCAGGGCGCGGGCGCGCCGCACCAGGGAGATGTGGCCGTCATGCAACGCGCCCATGGTGGGAACAAAGCCGATGGAGGATCCCTGCAGCCGGGCGGCCCGGCTGGCGGCGTGCATTTCGCGGATGTCGCGGATGATTCTCATTTCTTTTCCGAATCCTGTCTGGGCTTGGAGGATGATGCCGGCTGGGCGGCGGGCGGCTGGATGCGCCAACTGCGGGCGGTCTTCTGGAACACCGGCTCGAGACGGGCGAAGTCCTGGGGCGCGCAGCGCAGCGCAATGGAATAGACGAGGCCATCGTCTCCCTGGATGAGAGCGATGGCTTCGACGGCGGCGGGTTGATCGGCGTCCTGGTGCAATTGCACGCGAACGATCTCGGCGTCGGCCTGGTTGAGCAGCAGATGGGTGCGTTCGAGGGTCTCAGCCGAGGTGAAGGAACCGTCCGGGGTGAGCACGATGTCCACCAGGGCATCGAGCGACGGGGCGGCACCGGCGGCGCCTGGCGGAGGCACGTCGATGGCGGCGACGGTGAGTTGCGGCCAGGAAGCGGAATCGGCTCCGGGATGGGGCTCAGCGACGACGAAGCCGAGATCGTCGAACACATCTCCGAGGCGCTGCCAGGAGGCGGGCACGGTGACGCAGAGGGAGACGGCGAGGACACACTCGGTGCGCTGCGCGGTTGCGGTCTTATGGGCGGCGGCAGCGGGCTTGGGCGTGGCCTGGCCAGGCGCAGACTGGGCCGATGCCACGCCGAGACCGGCGAGGAGAACAACGGCGGCGATGGAAACCCTCATGACTGCGCCTATTTCCGGAACGCGGCGGGAGCCGCTTCGGGTTCGGCGAGCGCCCGGCGCGCCTCGCGCGGGTAGATGATAGGACTCGGCGTCGGCGGGAAAAGCGGTGCTGCGCACGTCGTCACAGTAGGAGTGAATGGCCTGGGAGATGAGCTCGCCCGCATTGCAATAGCAGCGCACGAACTTGGCCGGTGGATTGAAGGTGAGTCCAACGAGATCGTGGAAGACGAGGATCTGGCCGTCGCACTCGGGCCCGGCGCCGATGCCGATGGTAGGAGTAGCAACCTCGGCGGTGATGCGGGCGGCGACTTCCCGCGGAATGCCTTCCAGGACCAGGGCCGCGACGCCGACGCGGTCGAGGGCGGCAGCATCGGCCAGGAGAGCGTCAATGGCGGGAGCCGTCTTGCCCTGGACCTTGTAGCCGCCCATGCGATGGACGGATTGCGGCGTGAGTCCAATGTGTCCGATGACGGGAATTTCGGCTTCGATGATGCGGCGGATGAGCGGGACGCGCGCGGTTCCGCCTTCGATTTTGACGGCTTCGGCGGCGCCTTCCTTGACGAAGCGCACGGCGTTTTCAAGCGCCTGGTGAGCGCCGGTGTGGTAGGAGCCGAAGGGCATGTCAGCCACGAGAAACGCATGCTTGACGGCGCGGCGGACGGCGCGCGTGTGATGCAGCATCTCATCCATGGTGACCGGCAGAGTGCTGTCATAACCGAGAACGACCTGGGCCAGCGAATCGCCGACAAGGATGAGATCGACTCCGGCTTCATCGGCCAGGCGCGCGGCGGAGTAATCGTAGGCGGTGAGGGAAACGATGGGCTCGTGCTTGCGCTTCTTGTCGGCAAGGGTTTGAACGGTAACGTGTTGGCGGAAATCGCCGGTGGTAATGCTCATGACTCCTCCAGTGTGGCTCCGCTAGGCGGATGCCGCCTGTGCGCCAAAGCGCAAATGGCCGATGGGATCGGCCGCTGTGATTGTAGCTGCTGAGAGAGACGCGAGGCAACCGTGGAGCGCGGCTATTCGTGGCTGCCGTCTTGCTGGCCGAGGGGCAGGAAGTACTGCGTACCCTTGATGGGTTCGCTGACCCGGCGGAGCAGGAGCTGGAGATCTTCGCTGCGCTCGACGAAGTCGAGCTCGGCGGTGTTGACGACCAGAAGATCACTGGCGGAGTAGTGGAAGAAGAAATGTTCGTAGGCCTTGACGACCTCTTCCATGTACTCGTCACTGATGGCGCGTTCGTGGGCGGCGTTCTTGCGGCGGAGACGCTTGCGCAGGACATCGAGCGGAGCCTGAAGGTAGATGACGAGGTCAGGGGTAGGCAACTCGGCGCGGAGATATTTGTAGTAACGGTCGTAGATGGCGAGTTCGTCATCGGTGAGGTTGAGGTTGGCGAAGAGTTTGTCTTTCTCGAAGATGTAATCGGTGACGACGATTTTCTGCGCGTTGCGGGCGGCGGCGAGGGGACGAAGCTGCTCGAAGCGGCTGATGAGGAAAGCAAACTGGACCTGGAACGCCGCGCCAGGCTCGCCGTCATAAAAAGCTGAAAGAAATGGGTTTGCCTCCGGCTCGCGGACGAGCTGGCCGTGGAGCTGCTCGGCTAGGAAGCTGGAAAGAGTGCTTTTGCCGACGCGAATCGGACCTTCTACGGCGATATAGCGGGATGGTTCAAAGAGATTGGCCATGGTGGATCGAGCGTTGCTTCGGTTTACAAGGTTGAAAGAGGAAGAATAGCGCGGGGTACGCGGCGGGGGCAACAGGGTTCGGCGCGGGCGGCGCGGAAGAGGATAGAATCAAAGCAATGATTGGATACGTTGCGGGAGCACTGGCGGCGGGCGCCGCCACATTTGCCGGAGTGCACACCATGGTTCCATGGTCGCAGCTCTATGGGGAAAATTTCAGCGGCATCCGGGAAGGCGTGAAGGTGCTGGCACTGAGCTACGACGACGGCCCCAACGACCCATGGACCATGAAGCTGCTGGAGGTGCTGGACAAGCACCAGGTTGCGGCTACGTTCTTCATGCTGGGAGAACGCGTGCGGGAGCGTCCGGAAATTGCGCGGGCGGTTTGCCAGGCAGGGCACGCGATTGGCAACCACAGCTTTACCCATCGGAACCTTATTTTTGCCGGCGATGCCCGGCTGCGGCGAGAGCTGGAAGAGACTTCGAAGGCGATTGAGGAAGCTACGGGCGAGCGTCCTTTCCTGTTTCGTCCGCCGTTTGGCGGGCGGCGTCCGGGGACGTTCAAGGTGGTGGAGGAGCTGAAAATGTTTCCGGTGATGTGGCGGGTGACCTGCTTTGATTGGGCGGCGAAGTCGCACGAGAAGATTTTGAAGCATGCGCGGCGGCAGATTGCGGGCGGCGAGGTTGTGTTGCTGCACGACGGCGGTCACTTGCAGATGGGCGAGGATCGCAGCCACACGGTGCGGGCAAGCGACGAGCTGATCGGCGAGTACAAGGACAAGGGTTTTGTTTTCATGACCGTAACCGAGTTGATGCAGATGCGTCCGGGATTGGCGATGCCGTTCTGAGCGGGCGCTACGGCAACTCTGTAACTGCTCTGACGGCAATTCCGGAGGGCCGGGCCAGCGTAAAAGCTGGCCCTTTTGCGTGCACCCGATGGGCTGCGCTACGACATGGAGGGATTGAGGATGAAGTCGTGATTCCAGCCGGTGGGATGGCCGGCTTTACGCAGCGCCGCGGCAATCTGGGCAAGGTGGCGGATGGTGTGTTCCATCGCCTGGATGAAGGCTTTCTTGTACGAGACGCGGAGCTCGCGCCGGGCAAAGATTCTGGCGGCGTCCTGGGGCGTGGCCTGGGCCACCCACTGATTGAGGAGCGCGAAGCTGCGGTGGTGCACGGCGAACAGATCGGCAACGGTGTCCTTGGGAAGCGCCAGGATATCGTCTTGCGATGCGTTGGGATCGCGCAGGCCATTGAGCGCCTCGGCAAACATCCGCTCCACCCGGAAGATGTGGAAGAACGCGGAGCGCAAGTCCTCTCCCTTGGCGAGGTCGAGAGGAAGATCGAGCAGGGTTGCGGGCTGGTCGAGCAGCCACTGCTCCCACTTGGTAAGCTCGACCTGTTGCGCGGCGAGCATTTCGGCGAAGGTGAATGCGAGGGCGCTGGTGGACATGGCGATTCTCCTCTAGTCTTTTTCCGGCTTGGCGCGGCTCTGTTGCAGTTTGCGCGATTTTTCTTCGACGCCGCGGGCGAGTTTCTCTTTGTAGTCGATAAGCTTTTGGCGCAGCTCGGAACTGGCGGTGGCGAGGATCTGGGTGGCGAGGATTCCGGCGTTGGTGGCTCCGGCCTTGCCGATGGCGACGGTGGCGACGGGAATTCCGGCGGGCATCTGCACCATGGCGAGCAGGGCGTCGAGGCCGCCGAGCGAAGTGGCGGCGATGGGGACGGCAATGACGGGCAGGATGGTTTCGGCGGCGATGACCCCGGCGAGATGGGCGGCGCCACCGGCTCCGGCGATGATGACACGGATGCCGCGCGCGGCGGCCTGGCGGCTGAATTCGCTGGTGCGGGCCGGGGAGCGATGGGCGGAACAGATGTCGATCTCGTAGGGAACGTTGAAGAGGTCGAGGGCGCGGGCAGCCTCGTTCATGATCTCGAGGTCGCTGTCACTGCCCATGAGGATGGAGACGAGGGGCTTTCTTTCCATAAGGCATTTTCCCATCTGGGACGCGGTTTTCTTCAGCGTTTGAGACGGCGATGAGCGATGTCGGTGCGGTACTGCATGCCGTCGAAGCTGATGCAATGCACGGCTTCGTAGGCGCGGGCGACGGCCGTTTCCAGGTCTGCGGCGCGCGCGGTCACGCCCAGCACCCGGCCGCCAGCGGTGATGACCTGGCCATCGATGAGCTTGGTTCCGGCGTGGAAGACCTGCACGCCGGGGACGGCGTTGGCGCGCTCAATGCCCGCGATGGGCTTGCCGGACTGGGACGGGCCGGGATATCCGCCGGAAGCGATGACGACGCAGATCGAGGGACCGGGACTCCAGCGGAAGATGCCGTCACTGACGCGGCCTTCGATGCTGGCCTCGATGGCGTCGAGCAGATCCGTGTCAAGGCGCATGAGGATGGGTTGGGCTTCCGGGTCTCCGAAACGGCAGTTGAATTCGAGGACCTCGGGACCGCGGGCGGTCATCATGAGTCCACAGTAAAGGATTCCGGTATAGGGCATGCCCTCTTCGGCCATGCCGGCGATAACGGGACGGGCGATGTGGCGCAGCAGCCAATCGCGCATATTGTCATCGATGAGGCCGGAGGTGGAATAGGCGCCCATGCCGCCGGTGTTGGGGCCGGTGTCGCCATCGCCGATGCGCTTGTGGTCCTGGGCGGGAACCAGCGGGGCGACCCGCTCGCCATCGCTGATGACCAGGAAGCTGATCTCCTCGCCCTCGAGAAACTCCTCGAAGAGCACGTGGCGGCCGGCTTCTCCGAGCGCGCCATTGAGCATGGCGGTGGCGGCCCGGGCAGCTTCCTCCCGGGTGGCGGCTATGACGACGCCCTTGCCGGCGCAGAGGCCGTCAGCTTTGACGACGATGGGAGGACTGAAGTTGGCGAGCGCATCCTTGATCTCGGAAACCGCCTGAATCTGCATATAGAGCGGAGTTGGGATGCGGTGGCGCGCCATGAATGCCTTGGAAAATCCCTTGCTGGACTCAAGTTGGGCCGCCGCGTGGGTGGGGCCGAAGACGGGAATGCCGCGGCGGCGCAGTTCATCGACGGTGCCGAGCATGAGCGGCACTTCAGGGCCGACGACGACGAGGTCCGGACTGACATGGACAGCGGCCGCGATGATTGAGTCCAGACGATTGAGATCGCAAGGCAGGCAGGTTGCCTGCTGCGCGATGCCGGCGTTGCCGGGAGCACAGAATATCCCGGTGACCCGGGGCGACTGTTTCAGCTTCCAGACCAGGGCGTGTTCGCGGCCGCCGCCGCCCAGCACAAGAACCTTCATGGCGTCTCCAAGGGAAAAGGGTATGAGTTCGGCGCGGGATAAGTCAAACGGGAGGGAAGAGGTTTCAAAGTTTCAAGGTTTCAAGGATTAGAGCAAAGGCAAACCGTCGGCGGAGTTAACATGGTTGCTTCCCACCTGCACCACGCCAGAGCGGCGCGGCGAAGGCGAGGCAGCTGGGCAGGAGAACGCGGGCCGGCAGGGACGGGTTCACGACACAAAGGAAGCTATGACGACGAAAATGTTGCGGATAGTATGGGTGGCGGCGATGGGCGGAGCGCTGCTGATCGCTGGCTGCAAGATCAGCAACGAAGGCAGCGGCGCGGATCAGAAGGTGAGCATTGAGGCACCGGGCGCGAGCGTGAAAGTAAATTCCTCAGAGGCGAACGATTCGGGAATCCCGCTGTACCCAGGGGCGCAGGAGAGACGGGACAAGGCGAAGGACAACGACCGCGCCAGCGTGAACGTAGACACGCCATTCCTGAAGGTGAAGGTGGTGGTATTGAGTTTTACCTCGGACGACGGGCCGGAAAAGGTTCTGGCTTTTTATCGCGGCAAGCTGCAGCGCTACGGCTCAGTGCTGGAGTGCAGAGGCGCGGAGGCAGACGTTCAACTGGGAAGCAAGCTGGATAAGCCGGTCTCATGCGGCACGGACGTAGGCAAGAGCGGAGAGGTCAGCTTGAAGGTTGGAATCGAAGGCGATCAGCACTATGTTTCGGTGAAGCCGCGGGCGACGGGATCGGAGTTTGAACTGGTTTACGTGCACGTGGGCAGTGGCAAGAGCGACGGCGATTACGGCGGCAAACAGTCCTCTTAGAGACTGGAGTTGAAGGTTTGACGGAATCGGGCGGGCGGCGGGCGATTTGCGTCCGGGCAACCGGGCTGTTAACTTTTGTGCAGTGGACCACGGATGCGGCCAATGCGGGACAGCGGTAGAAGATGGGCGGCCATTCTGTCCGCAATGCCACGCGCCCCAGATCAGGGTTCCGATGCGGCCGCCGGAAGCGGCGATGACGGAAAGCGTTGCGCCGGAAAGGGGTCCGGACGTCGAGGCTCCCCCAGAGCCGATACCAGGAGAACGCGACGCGGCGGACGCGATGGCGCCGGAAGGATTCGGCCCAGCACCGGCACCGGAAAACAAATTGATCTGGCTGCCGGCGATTGGCTCAGCGCTGGTTGCCGGGATGCTGGCAACCGTGGGTACGCTGATTCCGAGCGTTCCGCTGGCGCTGCTGTGCATGTTCGCCTCCGGCGGATTGGCGGTAACGCTGTACCGTCGGCGCGCCGGGGTTGGCCGGGTGACGGCCTGGATGGGCGCGAAACTTGGCGTGCTGGCCGGAAGTTGGGGATTCGGCATGCAGGCGCTGTTCATGGTGATTGTGCTGCTGAGTGCGAGTGGGCGCACTAAATTGCGCGAAACTCTCATGGAAAAGATGAAGGAGGCTGCCATTTCGGTAGCCGACCCCAATGCAGCGCGATGGGTGGAGCAATTCAGGGGATTTGTGGCGACCGACCACGGCCTCATCGTTGTTACCCTGGTAGGCGCGACGATCTCGGGAGTGCTTTTCCTATCCTTCAGCGCCCTGGGCGGAGCGTTGGGCGCGGCGTTATTTGGCGGAGAGATCAGGCGCAAGGAAACGTGAGCGTGGAGCCGCGGGCGTCTGGCCGCCGGGTATGCGGCGACGGATGGGGCGCGGAGGCGGGCGCTTGCCGGGCGCTTGCAAGGACGAGTATCATCGGGCAGTCATGAACGTCATATCACGGTCGCCTCATCTTCGTGAAAAAGGGCAGATCATGTCTGCCTCTGAAATCGAGCGCACACTGGTTCGCCTGGCGCACGAAATCGTGGAAAAGAACAATGGGATCGGGAATCTCGGGCTGGTCGGTATCCGGCGGCGGGGCATTCCGATTGCCGAGCGCCTGGCCAAGCACATCGAGCGTATTGAAAAAGCTCCGGTGCCGGTGGGCACGCTGGACATCACGCTGTATCGCGACGATCTTTCCACGGTAGGCCCGAAGCCGGTGGTGGAACCTCGCCCGATCGGCTTCAACATCACCGGCAAGGATGTAGTGCTGTGCGACGACGTGCTGTACACGGGGCGCACGGTGCGGGCGGCGCTGGATGCGCTGTTTGACCAGGGGCGTCCGCGCAGCGTGAAGTTGCTGACCCTGATCGACCGGGGACACCGCGAGCTGCCGATCGAGGCCAGCTTTGTGGGACGCCGGGTGCAGACGACGGATTTGGAACTCATCGAAGTGAAGCTAACCGAGACCGACCAGATGGAAAAAGTTCTGATGGTTGAACGCGTCCCGGAATCGGAAAGCTAAGCAAAGGACACGATGAAAGCCAAGCCCCGGTCGCTGCTCGGGATCGAGCCGCTGGATTCGCGGCAGATTCTTGCAATTCTTGCTCTGGCGAAGCGTATGAATCCAGCACGGCCCAGCCTGACCCTTCGCGGCCGTCGCATCGCCCTTCTTTTCTACGAAAACTCAACCCGGACCCGCACCAGTTTTGAGATTGCGGCCAAGTCGCTGGGCGCCTCGACGGTGGTGATCCACGCGACCACGGCGAGCATTGAAAAAGGCGAGTCGCTGAAAGATACGGGACAGACGCTGCAATCGATTGTGGACGCGATTGTGATGCGGCATCCCAGCTCGGGCGCACCGGTGCTGCTGTCGCGGCTGATCGATATTCCGATCATCAACGCCGGTGACGGGATGCACGCACACCCTTCGCAGGCACTGCTGGACGCATTCACCGTTCTGCACCACAAGAAAAGCATGAAAGGGCTGAAGATCGTCACCATTGGCGACATCTTCCACAGCCGCGTGGCGCGCAGCGATGCCCACGTTTTCAGCAAGCTGGGGGGGCGGGTGGTTTTCTGCGGACCCGACGTGCTGCTGCCGGAGACGGCGCGCGAGTTGGCGCCGGGAGTGGAAATTGTGCGCGAAATGGACGAGGCGATCCGCGACGCCGACGTGGTGATGATGCTGCGGGTGCAGCAGGAACGGCTGTCGGGAATGCAGATCAACGTGGATGAGTATGTGCGCCGTTATCAGCTGACCCCAGCCAAGCTGAAGCTGGCGAAGAAGGACGCGCTGGTGATGCATCCCGGGCCGATGATCCGGGGCATGGAGATGACCGACGAGGTGGCCGATTGCAAGCAGTCGGTGGTTCTGGAACAGGTACTGAACGGGGTGAAGGTGCGCATGGCCATCCTGGCAACGCTGTTGGGAGCAAAGCGATGAGCTCGATTCTGCTGGCGGGCGGGCGGGTGATTGACCCGGCCACGGGGTTCGACGCGGCGGCCGACGTGGTGCTGCGCGATGGCCGGGTGGCGGAGATTGCCGGGGCGGGCAAGGCCCGGAGCGTGGCCGATGAGACCCTGAAAGTAAAGGGACTGATCGTGGCTCCCGGCTTCATCGATTTGCACGTGCATCTGCGCGAGCCCGGACAGACGCACAAGGAAAGCATTGCCAGCGGCACGGCGGCGGCGGCGGCGGGCGGATTCACATCGGTTTGCGCGATGCCGAACACGCGGCCCATCAACGACTCGCCGGCGGTGACCCGATGGATTCAGGACGAGGATCGCGGGGCGGTGGTGAACGTGTTTCCGATTGCCGCGGCGACCCTGGGCAGCCTGGGAGAAAAGCTGAGCGATTATCGCGGCCTGAAGAAGGCGGGCGCGGTGGGATTGAGCGACGACGGCAAGCCGGTTCTGGACGACCGCGTGATGCGCGAGGCACTGGCGCTGGCGGCCAAGGCCGGGCTGGTGCTGATTCAGCATGCCGAGGACACCAGGCTCTCGCAGAACAATCCAATGAACGAGGGCGCCACGTCATTCAAGCTGGGACTGCGCGGGCAGCCGGCAGCCTCGGAATGGCAGATGGTGGAGCGGGACATCCGGCTGACGAGCCAGGAGGGCGGACGGTTGCACGTGGCGCACGTTTCCACCGGCAAGTCGCTCGACATGGTGCGGCTGGGACGGGCTTCGCAGGTGAATGTGACGGCGGAGGTGACGCCGCATCACTTTCTGTTCACCGACGAAAGCTCCTCGAGCTACGACACGCGCTACAAGATGAATCCGCCACTGCGCTCGGCGGCGGACCGGGAAGCGCTGCTGGCGGGCCTGATCGACGGCACCATCGACGCCATCGCAAGCGACCACGCTCCGCACGCTTTGTTTGAAAAGGAAGTGGAGTTTGACAAGGCGGCATTCGGCATTACGGGGCTGGAGATTGTGCTGGCGGCGACGCTGACGGCGTTGTACCAGACGGGCAAACTTTCATTGCCGCGGGTGGTGGAACTGCTCTCGACGAATCCGGCAAGGATCGTGGGGCTCGGCGGACGAGGCACGCTGGCCGAAGGCTCGGTGGCCGACGTGACGATCTTCGATCCGAAGAAGCGCTGGACCTACGACGTGCGGAAGACGCGCTCGCGCTCGCGCAATTGTCCCTATGACGGAATGCAATTCTGCGGCAAGGCGCTGGCCACGATTGCCGGGGGCAGGATTGTGTTCAGTGAATTGTAGGCGGGGCGGCCGCAGGTGAGTTGCGCAGGGGCCCGCATGGCCAGTCTGTTACGAAACGCGGGCTTTGAATGAAAGTTAAGAACGGTGTTCCGGTGTCGGAGCACCGTTTTTGTTGATGGAGAGCGATTTTGGTTTGTGTAGAGCGTGGTTTTGAGCGCAGGACTGGGTTGCGGATGCTCAGCAGGCCAGTTCTGCTAAGAGTTTCCGGCCACCCAGCACGTTCATCATGCGTTTCAGGTTATAGACCATGGTCGCCAGGCTGATCTCGGTCTGTGCACCGCCGACTCCGCGCAGCAGAAAGCGCGGATGTCCAAAGATGCGGTACTTGAGCGTGGCAAACGGATGTTCCACCGTGGATCGCCGCAGCCGCATGAGGGCGGGTGTGACTCGTTGCTGCATCCGATTCAGGGCGTCGTCGTGCAGATGGCGCGTCGTCCAGCGCCGCGAGCCGGTCGTACAACGAACTTTCATCGAGCACGCTCCGCAGACCTGAGCTGGGGCGGCATACATCACGCAACGATCTTTGCGGGAGAGCTGGATGCGCACCAGCGTCTGCCCGGCCGGGCAGCGAAAGTTGTCGGTCTTCGGGTCATAGTGGAACTGGCTGCGGTCGAACAACGTGCCATCGCCCTTGTTGTTGATGGCGCGGTTGGCGGGAACATGTGGCACGATGCCTTGTTGCTCACAACGCTCGACCTGCTCGCCGTTGGAGTAACCAGCATCGGCGACCACGTTCAGCGTTTCCGGAGCCCCGACGGCTTGCTTGGCCGCCTCGGCCATCGGCAGCAAACAACGTTGGTCGTTGCCTTCCGTCGTGACCTTCTGCGCCACGATCAGCGCGTGTTCGGCGTCCACCGCCGTCTGCACGTTGTAAGCCGGTGCGTGGTCATGAAAGCCCATGCGCATGAACCGCGCTTCAGGTTCGGGATGCTTCTTCAGTTTCTCCAGCGCTGCTGCAACCGCGCTGGGGTCGATGACGACTTCGTCCTGCGCGTCGGCTCGCTCCAACTGCTCCAGATAACGCTTTATTGCATCCCGTTCCCGCACGCTCCTGGCACTGCTCACGGCGTGGAACTTCGAGCCGTCAATTGCAACCCACTCGCCCCGGACCAGTCCTATCGCACGCGCAAAATGTACCAGTTCGGCTCCCGCTTTGGTCACCGCCTCGCGGTGCATCCGCCGAAACTCGGCAATCGACTTGTAATCGGGAGTTAAACGGCCCAGCAGCCACATCACTTCCACGTTGCGCTGGCACTCGGCTTCCAGCCGCCGCGACGAGCGGACCTGTTGCAGGTACCCGTACAGATACAGCTTCAGCAGGTCGCGAGGATCATACCCAGGACGCCCCGTCTCGGCGGGTTCGGCACGCACAAACCCAAGTTCCGCCATATCCAACTTATCCACGAACGCCTCAATGACTCGGCACACATGATCGTCGGGAACCAGATCATCCAGCGTTACCGGAAACAACGTCTGCTGCCCCCGCGCCTCGCCCTGAATGAACCCCATGAAAAATGCCCTCGCTTCCGCGAGAGCATTTTTACATCAACTTGCCCCAGAGTCACAGGGTTTTGTAACAGCCTGATGGCGCGGGCCTTTTGCTGTTAGAGTTGGACTTCCGGCCATGAACGATATCGATTCCATCCTGCGCACGATCTTCGGACTCGAGCAGTTCCGCCTCGAACAGCGCGAGATTGTGAACGACGTACTGGCGGGGCGCGACGCGCTGGTGGTGATGCCAACGGGCGCGGGAAAAAGTCTCTGCTTTCAACTGCCGGCAGTTGCGCTGAAGGGGCTTACGCTGGTGATTTCACCGCTGATCTCGCTGATGACCGACCAGGTGCGGCAACTGCGGGCGTTACGGATTCCGGCGCTGATGCTGTCGAGCGGGCAGAGCTGGGATGAGCAGAGCGGGGTGATGGCGAGGTTGCGCGATGGATTCCGCGGTGTGCTTTATGTTGCGCCGGAACGGTTCAACGCGCCGGGATTTCTTTCGATCATCACCGGACGCAAGCTGTCACTGCTGGCGATTGACGAGGCTCACTGCATCAGCCAGTGGGGACACGATTTCCGTCCGGAGTATTTGCGCCTGGGCGAGCTGCGCAAACAGTTGGGCGGGCCGCGGACGATTGCGCTGACGGCGACGGCGACGCCGGAGGTGCGCACCGACATTGTGCGTAACCTCGAACTGAAAGATCCGGCGATTCACGTGACCGGCTTCGACCGGCCCAACCTCAGCTATCAATCGATTGTGTTTGCCAAGGCGAGGAACAAAGACCAGGAGCTGGTGGATTACCTTCGCCGGCAGACGGCGGGCGGGATTGTGTACTGCTCGACGCGCAAGCAGGTGGAGCAGGTGTCTGCCTTGCTGGAAGCAAACTTGCGCGGACGCACGGTGGTGAGCTATCACGCGGGCATGGAGGCGGAGCTGCGCGATAGCAGCCAGCGGCGCTTCAGCGAGGGCGGCGATCCGATTGTGGTGGCGACCAATGCGTTCGGCATGGGCATCAACAAGCCGAACCTGCGCTACGTGATTCACTACAACCTGCCGGGAAGCCTGGAAGCCTACTACCAGGAGGCGGGACGCGCCGGGCGCGATGGACTGCCGGCGGAATGCATTCTGTATTTTGCCGTGGCTGACGTGATGACGCAGAAGTTCTTCATCGACAAGATCGGCGAGGCCAACGGCACGCTGAGCCAGAAACAAATTGCGCTATTGCAACGGCGCGGCACCAGGCAACTGGACGCGATGCAGAACTACGCGCGCTGGGAGCGCTGCCGGCGGCGGCAGATTCTGGAATATTTCGGGGAAGCGAAGATTCCGGAAAACTGCAGTTGCGATGTGTGCGGCGCGCGCAGTCCGAAATTGAGGGTGACGGGGCGGGCGGCGGAAAGCGCGGGGAAAGAGCAAGGTCAAAATCAAGCTCAGGACCAAGGTCAAGCTCAAGGTCAACTGCCCCAGGTTAGCCAAACGATGGCGAACCTGGGGCACCCGGCGATGGCGGCTATCGAAGTTTTTCGGCTGGCGCGGCTGAAAGAGGTTCGGAGGGATGTGGTGCGGTCGCTGGGGACGATCTTCTTTCAGCATTTGCCGGACGAATTGCTATGCAGGCTGAGTGCGAACCCGCCGAAGTCGGTGGATGAGCTGCGCGATGAGTTTGAAGTGCACAACAAGGTCGTGGATAACTTTGGAATGCGAATTGTACACGTGGCGGGGGCGGTGAGAGAGCCAAGGCAAGGGCAAGAACAAGAGCAAAGTCAACTACCCCACGTTAGCCAACAGAGGACTAACATGGGGCACCCGCAACCGTCCCACATTCGCCCAGAGAAGGCTAACCTAGGCCACCCACCTGACATGGGGCGCCCGTTGGAGCGACCGTCCCACATTCGCCAAAGGAAGGCGGATGTGGGCCACCCTGAGAAGGTGGCGGATGCGGCGGTGGAAGCGCGGTTTGAGCGGCTGCGCAAGTGCGGCTGGAGTTGGCGCGCAAGCATCGCTGGCCTCCCTATTGCGTACTGCAGGATGCAACGCTGCTGGAGATTGCGCGGGCGCGGCCACGAGCGATGGGCGAGCTATTGCGGATCAAAGGGATGGGGCCGACACGCGTGGAGAAGTACGGAGAAGAGTTGCTCGCAGAGCTCGCGAAGGGATAGGCGCGACAGGCGGAGCGATGGTTTTGATGGGCAGCCAAGGCTGCCGTTTGTGCGGCGCGAAAATCACGTGCGCTGCGCGAAAGGCAATCGTTAGGCGATCAGGGCCATGCGTTTGCCGACGCGGCCGAGGACTTCGAGCGCCTGGCTGAGTTGGGCTTCGGTGTGGGTGGCGGTGACGATGGTGCGGACGCGCGCCTTGCCCTCGGGAACCGTGGGGAAGGCAATGCCGGTGCCCATGACTCCCTGGTCGAAGATGGCTTTGCTGAATTCCATGGTGGCGCGGCCGTCGCCGATGATGATGGGGGTGATCGGCGTTTCGCTGGCCGGAGTGGTGACGCCGCCGATGTTGAAGCCGAGCAGTCCGAGTTCCTTCTTGAAGAAGCGGGTGTTGGACCAGAGACGCTCGATCAGTTCCGGTTCGTTCTCCAAGCACGTCAAAGGCGGCGATGCAGGTGGCGGCCACGGCGGGCGGATGCGAGGTGGAGAACAGGAAGGGACGGGCGCGATGGTAGAGATACTCGATGAAGTCCCGGGTGCCGCAGACGTAGCCGCCGAGCGCGCCGATGGCCTTGGAGAGCGTGCCCACCTGGATATCGACGCGTCCGTGGACGCCGAAGTGGTCGATGGTGCCGCGTCCGTTGCGGCCCAGGACGCCGGAGGCGTGGGCGTCATCGACCATCATGATTGCGCCATACTTTTCCGCGGCGTCGCAGAGGCCGGGCAAGCGGACCGATGTCGCCATCCATGGAGAAGACGCCGTCGGTGATGAGCAGCTTTTTGCCGGGAAGGTTCGGCGACCGCTGGCGAGTTGCTCTTCGGCGTGGGCTACATCCTTGTGGCGGAAGACCTAGAATCTTGGCGCGCGAGAGGCGGCAGCCGTCGATGATGGAGGCGTGATTCAGCTCATCGCTGATGATGAAGTCGTCTTTGCCGAGGAACGAGGAAACGGTGCCGGCGTTGGCGGTGAAGCCGGACTGAAAGACGACGCAGGCCTCGACGCCCTTGAAGCGCGCGATCTTCTCTTCCAGTTCCATGTGGAGCTTCATGGTTCCGGCGATGGTGCGGACGGCGCCGGAGCCCACTCCGTACTTGCGCGTGGCATCCAGGGCGGCCTCGCGAAGCTTGGGGTGGGTGGTGAGGCCGAGGTAGTTGTTGGAGGCGAGATTGATGACCTTGCGTCCGTCGAAATGGCAGACCGGCAGCCTGCTCGTCGTCAAGCACGCGCAGCTTGAAATACGTTCCCTTCTGCTTCAGCGCGTTTAGTTCATCCGAGAGGAAGGCGAGCGGATTGGTGCGAGCGGCGGTCATGAGGATTCCCCTCCTTAGAATGCGCTGCGACGGCGCCGGTGTAGAGCAGGATCTTGGAGGCCTTGCCGGAGTTGAGCAGCTCCATGCCCTGTGCGAAATCGGAGATGGGCAGGCGGTTGGTGATGACCGGATGGAGATCGAGCTTGCCGGCCTTGAGCAGGGCGGTCATCTGGTACCAGGTTTCGAACATTTTGCGTCCGTTGATGCCGAGCACGGTAGCGCCTTTGAAGATGATGTCGCGGGCGAGATCGAGTTCGAGGGGCCGCGAAGGAATGCCGAGCAGACTGACGCGGCCACCGGTGCGCAGGATGTCAAAGCCGAGTTTGACGGCGTCCTTGTGTCCGGCCATCTCCAGCAGCACGTCGACGCCGTAGCCGTCGGTGTGATCGCGCACGATGGCGCGCACGTCTTCGGTGGCGGGGTCGAGGACGAGATCGGCCTTCATCTGGCGGGCGATGTTGCGGCGGTATTCGTTGACCTCAATGGCGAAGACCTGGGCGGCTCCGCAGGCGCGGGCGACGGCGATGGCAAACAGGCCGATGGGGCCGCATCCGGTGATGGCCACGGTCTTGGCGGCCAGATCGCCGGAGAGCGCGGTGTGAACGGCGTTGCCGAGCGGGATCGAGAATGGAGGCGTACTCGTGGGGGATGGCGGGATCGAGCTTCCAGATGTTGGATTCGGGAATGACAACATAGTCGGCAAAAGCGCCATCGCGATCGATGCCGATGATCTTGACGTTCTGGCAGATGTGACCCTGGCCGGTGCGGCACTGCAGGCACTTGCCGCAGGCGACATGCATCTCCGCCGAGACGAAGTCGCCCTCTTTTACGCTGGTAACCTCGCTGCCAATGGCGGCGACATGACCGCAGAACTCGTGGCCGGGAATCAGCGGCGGCGCAATGCGTCCCTGCGCCCAGGGATCCCAGTTGTAGATGTGCAGATCGGTACCGCAGATGGAGGCGACCTTCACCTTCACAAGGACATCGGCGGGACCGATGACGGGAACTGGAACCTCGCGGAACTCGACCCCCGCTTTGGGCTCGCTCTTGACCACGGCCGACATCAGACTTCGACATGGCGATTCGCCTCTTCCGAAGGGCTGGGAGCAAGTGTCCAAGCCCGGGCACTTGCGTACGCAGAACCACATATTCTAGCACCGCGCCGGCCGCACGCCGCGCAGAGGCGCGGGTTGGCAGCGGGCAGCGAAACCTTGGCGCGCGTCTGAAAGCAGCGAAGACCCGGCACCCAGAGCGGGGATCAGCAGGTAAGGATGGAAAAAAGTGGATGCGGGGAGGCGAAGAGAACAAAATCATTCGTCAAGTGAAAAAAGACGAAAATATATTGACAATAGATGCAACTCACCACAAAATCTAGGACTAGCACTTGATTGCATCCAAGATGTAGGGCATGGATTACAGTTGATTGCGATATCCTTCAAGGGAGAAGGTTCTAATCAAGTGTTGCGGAACTGGCGAACAGTTCAGACCTGCGAGGAGGCTAGACCTCGATTTCTTCATTGTTCAGTCTCCGCGCGGTTCGCGGAGACTTTTTCATTTGCAGCGGACTTGCATTGAAGCGGCCCGGCACACGTGTTACAAGAACAGGTAGCAGGAAATGGTCGCTGCCCATGGCAACAGCAAAACGCAAACACGCCAGGGCACAAACGGAAGTGGTCATTCCGGAGAAGATCTATTTCCGCATCGGCGAAGTAAGCGAACTGGCGAAGCTGCCGACGTATGTGCTGCGCTTCTGGGAGACGGAGTTTGCGCAATTGAAGCCCACCAAGAGCAGCACGGGGCAGCGGATGTATCGGCGCAAGGACGTGGAATACGTGATGCAGATTCGCAAGCTGCTTTACGAGGATGGATTCACGATTGCGGGAGCGCGCGAGAAGCTGCGGGAAGAGTTGCGGCTGAACCGGCCGCCGGCAAAGACCGCGAACCGGGCCGGGAAAGAGGATGAGGGTCCGGCACAGGCGGCTTTGCCGTTTCTTGCGCCGGTGAGCGGCGCGCATCCCAGAGAAGAACTGCGCCGGGTGCGCAAGCAACTCTCCGACGTGCTCGACCTGCTCTCCTGACGAGTCGGCCGCGGGCGTCTTGCGCGGATGCGGAGCCTCAGGTTGGCCTGCCGGTGATGTAGGCCTCTAGGTGGCGGATGGTCTCGGTTTGGGCGGAGAGAATCCAGTTCACCAGATCCCCGATGGAAATCACACCGACGAGACGATCATTCTCCAGCACCGGGAGATGGCGGATTCGGCGCGTGCTGATGATCTGCATGCACTCGCCGACAGTGTGATCGGGAGAGACGGCGATGACCGGGGAACTCATGATTTCAGCGACCGTGGTCTCGCGGGACGACCGCCCCTTGAGGATCACTTTCCGGGCATAATCGCGCTCGGAGACGATGCCCACGATTTTGCCCTCGAAGACAACCAGCAGGGCGCCGACCTGCTTTTCCGCCATCCTGGCGATGGCCGAATAAACGGAGTCCGCTGGAGAGACAGAGCAGACGAGGCCATTCTTCTGCTTCAGGATGGGATGGATTGATTCGGTGAGATGCAAAAGTGCCTCCTCGGTAACCAAGATGATACCTCCTTTCCATCGTTTCTTGAGTCGTTGCTCAAGATTTCTTCCATGACGCTGCGATCGCTTTCTCGTGCGGCCGGATGATTTTCTAGAGTGATTGCTCAAGATTTAGTTGACAGGCAAACTCTTTCAGAATAATTTTCATGAGCGGCCGGCGCGCAGTACCGGGCTGGGCGGTGGAACTCCCCGGCTGCTTCCACGCACATTTGGCCGGTTTATTCCTTAGTCAGCTTTGCGATCCGGGCACCCTTCATGCGCTCCCCTATTTGATTGTGGAGAAGGAGAAAGCAAAAGTATGAGAAAGCTGGGAATGTTGTGGGCAGCGTCAGTGCTGCTTGGTAGCTCGCTGGGCCTGGCGCAATCCGGGCCGGACAGCGTGTGCGAGGTCAACGTGAGCGTTCCGAACCCGGGCGGCGCAAAGCAGTTTGAGGAAGCTCGCAAGAAGCACAACGAATTTCATAAGGCGGAAAAGGACAAGAACCAAATCGGGGTTTGGGAAGTCTCGACGGGGCCTTACTCGGGGGCGTATCTGACCACCGTCTGCGGGCTGACCTGGAAGGACATGGATGGGCATGACGCCTTCGACAAACGGGACATGGAAGACATCGAGAAGACGTTGGTTCCGGCCACTGCCACGAACCAGCAGTCGTACTACGTGCTGCGCAGGGACCTCAGCCTGGCCCCGGACTCCGCAACCCAGCCAAAGATGATCACGGTGACCCACTACTTTGTGAAGCCCAGTGGTCTCACTGAGTTCATCGATTCGGTGAAGCGGATCAACGCGGCGATTGTGCTGACCAAGTATCCGGTGCATCCCTCGCGCTGGTACCAACTGGCGAACGGCGGCGAAGGTCCGCGCTACGTGCTTGTCAGCGACCGTTATTCGTGGGCTGACATGCAGGGGCCGGACCAACCGATGAAGGAGATGCTGCAACAGGCTTACGGAGTTGACGACAAGACTTTACAAACTCTGCGCGACGCGGTAGACCATACGGTCTCAGAGATGATGGAGTTTCGCGCGGACTTGAGCTATCTGCCGGCGAAGTAGCGGAGATGGAAGAGTGGCTGGAACCCGCGCCGCGGCACGGGTTCACTTTGCTGCGACGGCGATGAGGCTTGGCCCGGACCGTTGTTCCCCGGCATAAGGTTGGCAAGAACAAACGATAGGACACATGTGCTCCGCATGCACGGGCAGCCGGTGGAATTGAATTGGGCAAGGCGAAGCATGGGGATCGAGCGTCCTAAATGGGTGATCGAGAATTGTTGGCAGGGCCGCCGGCTAGCGGCCTTTTCTTCTGCAGGGGATTGCCGTAAATTCCGTGAGTGGTTGGGCGCTGGGCGGCGCTGCATCCATATCTATCATGAAGTTGCGCAAGGCACAGAGAAGTTCCTATCGCGCGTGGCTGCTGATGCAGCGGCGAGTGAGCGGGCTGCGCTATGCGACGCGGATGCTGATCAGCGGCGTGATTGTGTGGCTGATCCTGGCGGTGGGGTTCAGGACGGACCCGCTGTGGGGTCTGATCTCCAGCGTGGTGGTGACCGAGGTAAAGGCGGCCTCGGCGTGGAACGCCTTTGTTTCGCGGCTGATGAACACGGTGATTGGCAGCGTGGTGGCGCTGGGATTCCTAAAGTTCGCGGGGGCCTCGGAGTGGTCGGTGCTGGCGGCGATGGGCGTGGCGACAATTGTCTCCTCGGACCTGGTGAAGGTTCCGATCAGCTGGCGGATTGCGCCTATCACGGCGGCGATTGTGATGTTGCCGGCGTATGCGTCCCACTCCGCCCATGCCGGGCTGACGGCGGCTTTGCAGCGGACGGGAGAAGTTGTAATCGGCTCGGCGGTGGCGGTGGGCGTCTCCTGGGCGACGGCGGGATTGTTCCGGCGGAGAAGGCTTGGAGCCGATCCCGCGGCGCTTCCGGCGGAGCCCTTGGATGGCGCTGGTAAGCCATTGAAAGACGGCAAGTTAGAGTAGGTTTCGGCGGCCCGCCGGAAGACTTCCGCGTGCTATAATGTTCTGTGCTTCCGAGTGGCTAATTCCCCCCAATCTGTAGCGTGAACGGCGAGCCGGGCGGCCCGGGGAACGGGGCTTGGCCGGACCCGCTCGCAGTCGCAGGCTGGCCGCGAGCGGGTGGAAGGCCCTGAGACGGAAAAAGCGAGGCGGGAGGGTGGCCGGAGCGGGCATTTCTGCTTCCCACCTTATCGCCGCAAAGAGCGCGGCGCGAAGGTGGGGCACCCAACGCTTGCCACCTGCGGACGAGTACGCATCGAGATTCTTCAGCTTGCTGGAAGGTATTTAGGACGACATGGCCGACGAAACGAACAATCCAAAGCTTCCGCTGGAAGGCGGCGGCGGACCACCGCAGAACATCCAGCCGATCAACATTGAAGAAGAGATGCGGCGCTCCTATCTCGACTATTCGATGTCGGTGATCATTGGCCGCGCCCTGCCGGATATCCGCGACGGGTTGAAGCCGGTGCACCGGCGGATTTTGTACGCGATGCACGACATGGGGCTGCTGCACAGCCGCAAGACGGTAAAGTGCGCAAAGATTGTGGGCGAGGTGCTGGGCAAGTATCACCCGCACGGCGACAGCTCGGTGTACGACGCGACGGTGCGCATGGCTCAGGACTTCTCGCTGCGTTACCCGCTGGTGGACGGCCAGGGAAACTTTGGCTCGGTGGACGGCGATCCTCCGGCGGCCTACCGCTATACGGAAGCGCGGCTGACGGCGATCGCATCGGAGATGCTGGCCGACATCGACAAGGACACGGTGGACTTTGTCGCCAACTTTGACGATTCGACGGCGGAACCGACGGTGCTGCCTTCGCGGATTCCGACCCTGTTGATCAACGGTTCGAACGGCATTGCCGTGGGCATGGCGACCAACATTCCGCCGCATAACCTTACCGAGATTCTAACGGCGGCGATCCTGCTGGTGGAAAAGCCGAAGACGCAACTGGAAGAGATTCTGACCATTGTGCAGGGGCCGGACTTCCCGACGGCCGGGTTCATCCACGGCCGCTCGGGATTGCACGAGGCGTACCGGACGGGCCGGGGCCGCTTCCTGATGCGCGCCAAGGTTGCGATTGAACACCTGACGAAAGAAAAGGACGCGATCATCGTCAGCGAAATTCCTTACCAGGTGAACAAGGCGCGATTGATCGAACGCATCGCCGACCTGGTAAACGAAAAAACGATTGAGGAGATCAGCGACATCCGCGACGAGAGCGACCGCGACGGCATGCGGATCGTGATCGAACTGAAGCGGGGATCGCAGCCGGAGATTGTGCTGAACCAGCTCTACAAGCACACCTCGATGCAGGAGAGCTTCAGCATGATTTTTCTGGCCGTGGTGAACGGCCAGCCGCGCGAGATGGGACTGGTGCAGGCGATCCAGTACTTCATCGACCACCGCGTGGACGTGATCCGGCGGCGGTCGGCGTTTCTGCTGCAGAAGGCAAAGGACCGGGCGCACATCCTGGAGGGCTACCAGAAAGCCCTGGACCATCTGGACCATGTGATTGCGATCATCCGCGCCAGCCAGAACCGGGCCGAGGCGCGCGAGAACCTGGTGGCTTACTTCGGCGGAAAAAGGATCACGGTCAACCTGACGGGACGATTCCCTGATGTTGACGCCCAGAATCCGTTCAGCGCCAAGCAGGCCGACGCCATCCTGGAACTGCAACTGCACCGGCTGACCAGGCTTTCGATCGATGAGATTGTGAATGAGTTGAACGAACAAAGGGAGCGCATTGCCGAGTACGAGTTGATCCTGGGATCGGAGAAGAAGCTGCGCTCGGTGATCGTGGACGAGCTGAAACAGATCATCAGAGACTATGGCGGCCCGGTGAAGGACCCACGGCGCACGATCATCCAGGACGAGGCGAAGGAGTTGCGACTGGAAGACCTGATCGCCGACGAGCAGGTGGCGGTGACGGTGAGCCACGCGGGCTATCTGAAGCGGACGAATGTCTCGATTTACCGGCAGCAGCGGCGCGGGGGTACAGGCCGCAAGGGCATGAGCACGCGCGAAGAAGACTTTGTAGAACACATGATCGCCGCGACCACGCATAACTACATCCTGATCTTCACGAATACCGGACGGGTGTACTGGCTGAAGGTGTACGAGATTCCGGACGTGAGCGCGGCGGGCAAGGGCAAGCACGTTGGCAACCTGGTGAGTTTGCAGCCAGGCGAGACGGTGCGCGCCTTCCTGTGCGTGAAGGACCTGGAAGAAGAAGGTAAGTTCATCTTCTTCTCGACGCGCAAGGGCACGGTGAAAAAGACTCCGCTGAAGGACTTTTCCAACGTGATGTCGCGCGGGATCATCGCCATCGGCATTGACACGGACGACGAACTGGTGTCCGCCCAGGTGACCGACGGACAGCAGTACGTTCTGCTGGCGACGCACCTGGGGATGGCGGTGCGCTTCGACGAAGAAGACGTGCGCTCGATGGGACGGCCTGCCTACGGGGTACGCGGCATGAAGCTGGCGGACAAGGATTATCTCGTGGGCATGGTGGTGACGCCGAAGAATGCAACGCCGGGGGCCGAACACAAGACGCGCAGGAAGAATCGCACGGACGAGAGCGGCGAACTGATGCCGAACCTGATTCTGACGATTTCTGAAAACGGCTACGGCAAACGGACTCCGGTGGACGACTACCGGTTGACCGGACGCGGCGCCAAGGGCGTCATCAATCTGAAGACGACGGCGAAAAACGGCAAGGTAGTTGCGATCCTGCTGGTGAGCGAAGAGAGCCAGGCCATGCTGATCAGCCAGTTCGGCAAGATCATCCGCATGGGTACGGATACGATTCGCGAAGCGGGACGGGCGACGCAGGGAGTCAAGCTGCTGCAGTTGGAAGGCGACGACCGGGTGGCTGCAGCCGTGGTGCTTCCGAAAGAAGAAGTGAACGGGAATGGCAATGGCGACGAATTGGGGCTGCTGCTGGAATAACGGAGCTGTAATCTAAAAGGGCCCGGCACGATGCCGGACCCTTTTGTTATGGCCGCAACGGGCCCGGATGGCGGCTCCGCATGACATTGCGCCGAGCCTTGCGTTTATTTGCTCTTTGCGCCCAGAAGTTTAAGAACCTCGGTTGCAGCACCGGCGGAAGAAGCGGGATTCTGGCCAGTGATGAGGTTGCCATCGGTCAGCACATAGGACTGCCAATTTGGCCCTTTGGTGTAAAGGCCACCCTTGTTCTTCAACTCATCTTCCACCAGAAATGGAACTATCTTAGTAAGCCCTATAGCCTCCTCCTCGGAATCCGAAAAGCCGGTGACTCGCTTGCCGAGAACCAGCGGCTTATTGCCCGCGCCCACGGCATGACGCAGCACAGCCGGTGCGTGGCAGACAGCAGCAACGGGTTTGCCAGCCGCGTACATAGCTTCAATTAACTGGATTGAGTTGCGATTTTCAGCTAAGTCCCAGAGAGGACCGTGGCCGCCTGGGTAAAAGACCGCATCGTAGCTGGCGTGGTTTACTTCAGAGAGTTTGAGAGTGTGAGCCAACGCATTCTGCGCTGCTTTGTCGCTCTTGAAGCGCTTGGTAGCTTCGGTTTGCGATCCAGGATCGTCGCTGCGAGGATCCAGCGGGGGTTGTCCTCCATTGGGAGAAGCCAGGTCAATCTGCGCTCCGGCATCCACGAAGACATAATAAGGAGCCGCAAACTCTTCCAGCCAGAACCCGGTCTTGTGTTCTGTATTGCCGAGTTGATCGTGCGAAGTAAGAACCATCAGAATCTTCATCTGCCTATTGCCTTTCCCTAACCTTGGATTACGCGATAGGCCCGGAAGATGCAGATGGGTGAACAGGCGAGAGTGCATTCTGGCGCTGCCCTTCGGAAACAGGAAGGCATGCCAGCTCGTGTTGCTGCGTCCGGGCAACTGCCAAAGGGAGATGGGAATTTGATACAATCTGCGGCGATTGGGGATGGGAGGAGCGACCATGCGTAGAGTTCTGGCGGTGCTGGTTACATTGGTGGTGGCGGTGACGGCGCAGCAGTTCCGGGCGACGCCGGATACGCCAGCCTGGAAAAGCTTGCAGACGCTGGCGGGCAAATGGGAAGGGATGGCCCTGCGCGGCGACAAAGAAATGGGCGGGCAGCATACGCAGGTGGAGGTGCGCCGAACCGCCGACGGCTCGGCGCTAATGCTCTGGATGGACGCGGGAACAACGCACGAAATGGTCACGATGATCTATCCGGACATGGACGAGGTGCTGGCCACACATTACTGCTCGGCACATAATCAGCCGCGCATGAAGCTGGTATCGGCTACGCCGGCGCGGTTAACTTTTGAGTTCAAGGATGGCACCAACATCGGTCCGCACGATGGGCATATGGTGGGCCTGGCCATCGTCCTGATCGATGCCAATCATCACGACGAAGAATGGACCTGGGAGCAGGACGGCAAACGCAGTAGTACGGTGTTCCACTATGCCAGAACGGCGGCGAACTAGCCGGAGCAGAGGCGGACGAGATGGCCTGCGGGAGAGATCCGGCAGACCGTCTCCGCCCGGGGCGCCTGCTGCGCATGCGGCGGCGACCGCAGTTGAGCCCGGCCCGAGAGCAGGCAGGATGGATTCTGCCGTTGAATTGCAGCGGTTTGGCGCGGGATTGCAGCTTACAATTGCCAGATGCTGACATTGCATCAAGCTGGACTGCTCTTTGGAGTTGCCGTGGTTAGCGGGATGATGAATGCGGTGGCCGGGGGCGGGAGCTTCCTGAGTTTCCCGGCGCTGCTGCTGGTGGGCGTGCCGCCGATCCAGGCGAACGCCACCAATACCCTGGCGCTGTATCCGGGGGTCCTGGGCAGTATCGGAGCGTATCGCAACGAGTTGCGCGGCGGAGAGGCGCGGCGGGTTCTGTTTCCCTTGCTGGCGACGGGAGTGGTGGGCGGGTTGCTGGGCGCGGTGACCTTGCTGTACACGCCGCAACAGACATTTCTGCGGCTGATTCCGTGGCTGCTGCTGGCGGCGACCTTGCTGTTTGCGTTCAGCCGGAGGATCACCTCGGCGCTCGGTTCCAAGGGCGGCGAAGCGGCGCTGACCACCAGGGGCGGTGCGGTGGCGCAATTTTTTGTCGCTTTCTACATTGGCTACTTCGGAGCCGGCGCGGGCATCCTGATGATGGCCCTGCTGGCGCTGCTGGGGATGACACATATCCACCGCATCAACGCCTACAAGACGGTGCAGGCGGCGGTGTGCAACGGGATCGCCGTGGTGGCGTTTGTGACCAAGGGCGTCATCTACTGGAAACATGCGGGCGTGATGGTTGCGGGGGCGCTGCTGGGCGGCTACTATGGCGCCTGGTATGCGCAGAAGATGAAGCAGGAACATGTGCGCTGGATCGTGATCGCGATTGGCGCGGGGATGTCAGCGTATTTCTTCTGGAAGACGGGATGGGGGGCGCGATGATCACCGTGTCCACCTGGGTTGGATACGCGGCAGGGACGCTGACGACGATTGCGTTTCTGCCCCAGGTGTTGCACGTGTGGAAGACCAAGCGCGCCGCCGACCTGCATATGGGAACCCTGGTGTGCTTCACCGTGGGCGTGACGCTATGGCTGGTGTACGGAATTGCGGTGAAGCAGATGCCGGTGATCGTGGCCAACGCGGTGACGCTGGTTTTGCAGTGCGCCATCCTCTGCCTGAAGCTGCGCTACGCGGGAGAGGGTAAGCGCAAGGCTCGGGCCGGCTGAGAATTGCAGGGCAGGCGCGAATTCCGTATTCATGCGGGAACGGATTTTGGGGGATGATCGAACGGAGAGATTCCCAGATGCCAGCAGAGACAGCAATGCACAAGCCCGCGACGGTCCAGTACTTTATCCTGGCCGTGTTGTTTCTGATCACGGCGGCCTACCAGGCAAAACACCTCACCTTTATTGCTGATTACCTTGGCGGACGGATCGGCGTGGTGCGCGCGCCGGGCTCGGTGCAGAACTCCAAGCCGATTGTGAGCCAGGTGGAAGCCGAGGCAGCCAGGGCCGGGCTGAAGGTGGGAGACACGATCCTGGAGCTGAACGGACAGCCGTTTGAGAGCCCCGCCCAGGCGGGTCGCGCGCTGGAGTACGCGCGCCCGGGGGATACGCTGAGGTTGACCGTGGAGCACCAAGGCGGCAGGCGGGAGAACCTGCTGGTTCCACTGGTGGAACGGCCCCGGGACGCCAGCGACCACTGGTTGTTCGTGATCATACTGCACGCGGTGCTGCCGCTGTCTTGCGTGGCTTTGGGTTTCTGGGTAGCGGCTCTGCGGCCCCGGGAACGGGTGGCGTGGATTCTGCTGGCGTTGCTGCTGGGGTTCAGCCAGATCTTTGGCCTGACGCCAGAAAACATGGACGGCAGCCTGGGAAGCAACCTGGCGCTGGGTTACAAGGTGACATGCGCCTCGACCTGGGTTCTGTGGCTGTTTGCGCTGGGACTGTACTTTCCGGAACAGCTTGAGTTTGAGCGGCGCTATCCCTGGCTGAAGTGGTTTGTGCTGATTCCGCTGGCAGCCATTGCGGCACTCGGAATCATGTACACGGAAGCCGGAGTGACCAGCTACGCGGCGGTGGCACGCCTGAATGCCATGGTCCCGCAGGCGGCTGCAATTGCCGGCCCGATATTTATACTGATCGCTATCGCCGGCTTCTTCGTAACGATTATCGCCAAGTATTTTGTAGCCTCGACGCCGGATGCGAAACGCAGGCTGCGGCTGCTGTATTGGGGAATGTTCCTGGCGCTGGTGCCGACGCTCTCTCTGCTGATTGCCACGGTGATTCAGAAAAAGCGGGTGGACGACTATCCGGCGTGGGTGGAACTGCCCTGCCTGTTGCTGACCTTTCTGCTTCCGGTGACGTTGGCTTACATCATTGTGGTGTACCGGGCGATGGATATCCGGGTGGTGGTGCGGCAGGGCTTGCAGTACACGCTGGCCAGGAAGGGCGTGGCCGTGCTGCAAGGGCTGCTGACGATGTCACTGGTACTGACGATTGCGGCCCAGTTGACCCAGCCGCACCGGGCGAGCCTGGCGGAAGGATTGATTGTGGCGCTGGGCGTTGTGGCGATTCTACTGATGCGGCGCGGGGCGGCGCGGCTGGCAAAGTGGATCGACCGGCGGTTCTTCCGCGACTCCTACAACACCGAGCAATTGATGATGGAGCTGAGCGAGCAGGTGCGCACGATTGTGGAAACCCGTTCGCTGCTGGAGACGGTTGCGCGGCGAGTCTCGGAGTCTCTGCACGTGCCCAGGGTCGCGGTGCTGCTGCAGGAAGAGCATCCGTACCGGCTGGCCTACGCGCTGGGATATGAGGGCGCGACGGGGATTGAATTTGCCGAGAGCTCCGCCACGGTGCGGCAACTGCGGGAGGCAAAACAGCCCACGCGGGTGTATCTGGACGACGCCAACAACTGGGTGAATCGCGAGGCGGAGGTGGGCAGCGAGGAGCGTGGAGCCCTGGCCAAGCTGCAATCCGAGTTGCTGGTTCCGCTGCTGGCGGTGGGACGATTGTTGGGCTTCATCAGTTTGAGCCGGAAACGGTCGGAGGAGCCGTACTCGCATGCCGACCTGCAACTGCTGGGATCGGTTGCGGCGCAGACGGGACTGGCGCTGGACAACGCAAGGCTGACCTCGGCTGTGGCCGAAGAAGCGGCACAGCGGGAGGCGATGAAGCGCGAGGTTGAAATTGCGCGCCAGGTACAGGAAAGGCTGTTTCCGCAGCATCCGCCAGTGGTAGCGGGATTGGATTACTGCGGCATGTGCCGGCCGGCGCGGGGAGTGGGCGGGGACTACTACGATTTTCTGCTGCTGCCCGGCGGAGAGCTGGGGGTTGCGGTGGCGGACGTCTCCGGCAAGGGAATTTCGGCGGCTCTGATGATGGCGAGTTTGCAGGCTTCCCTGCGCGGGCAGACCATGCAGGGGCGGGAAGGTTTGGCGGCGCTGGTGGAACGAGTGAACCAACTGGTGTACGAAGTGTCGTCCCCGGAACGGTATGCAACTTTCTTCTTTGCGCAGTACGAGCCCGAGAGCCACGCGCTGACCTACGTGAACGCCGGGCATAATCCTCCGATGGTGCTGAGCCGGCGCGGCACGGAGTGGACGGTGCAGCGGTTGGAGGTGGGCGGCACGGTGGTGGGATTGCTGCCGCAGTGTACGTACAGCCAGGACTCGGTACTATTGCATGCGGGCGACTTGCTGTTGGCGTTTACGGACGGCATCAGCGAGGCGATGAACCTGGCGGACGACGAGTGGGGCGAAGAGCGATTGCTGGAGACGCTGAAGCAGTGCGACGGCAAGAACGCGGCGGAGACGGTGGCATGCGTGATCGCCGCGGCGGATCAGTTTACGGCCGGGGCGAAGCAGTATGACGACATGACGGTGGTGGTGATGAAGGTGGGGTAGGGGCGAGGTTTCAAGGTTTCAAGGTTGCAAGGTTAGGGCGTGGCGCTGCAGGGCGTGAATGCGGTGGGGGGTAGAACAAGGGCAACGGCGTTGCGGGGTGTGAAGGCGTCGCCTCCCAGGTTATCGCCGCAAGAACAGCGGCGCGAACCTGGGGCACCCTGCACCCGGCTGGATTGTTTGTCCGAATACACCCGGCACCTGACAACAAAGAAGAGAGACGAACAAAAGGCAAATTAGGACACTGCCCGTAATACACCTAAAACCTTGGGTCATTGTCGTACTGTAACCACTCGATCAAAGGAGATGCGCTTACTCCCTTCAGAGGGAGAAGTCTCGTAGCTACCGGCAATTCTCAGGCGACTGGGCGCAATTCCAGGCTTGTTTTCAGTGTTGGTAATTGCGTCAATCATCAGCGTATCTTCTGGCTCAAATCGAGGGCAGGTAATCCGATACCACGCACCCAGTTTCAAATTCTTCGCCATCATTTCCTCGAAAACCGGCTTGACATTCGCTCTGGACCCGTCTTTCCCGAGTATCTGGATCTCTGGGATCTCCGGTGGGGGAGGAGAGTGAACTTGAAAATCCGAAGTAGAACTTACCTTATCCATCACTACAAAATAGGCACCTTGATCCATAATGGTGACGGTAAAACTCAAATCCATCGGTAAGTTATAAATAGATTTGACGGTTATCATGGTTCTCGCATATTCAGTTTTCCATGGTATCCCGGCAATTGTTTCACCTGGATACTGTATATTCGTTGCTTCAGCGTCGAACGAGAGAGCAGCCTTTTCTGGCCCCCCAAGGACCGCCGTTACGCCAAACCAATACGCGCAAAAACAAAGTGCGCCAACGGCTCCGACGATCAAATAAGACACTGCCCTGCTCCTTCCGGTCAGCGAAGCATACGTACTGCGAGACCAATCGCTAACCTTCTTAGTTCGCCACAATGCGTCGATTGTCAGAAATCCAAGGATACCCAGCCATATTTCGCGGAGGTATGGGTTTACATCGACATGGATTCTCTGGAAGGTCGGTTCTAACACGACACCTCCCAGAATTGCGATAATTGTGTCTCGGAAGAACTTCCACAGAAAGCGCTCTTTCTTTTCCTCTGCCAGATGGGAATGAGATGGAGGGGTGGTAGGCGGCGATCCAGAGGCAGGTTTAGGTAATTCTGCCGCGTTAGATGATGCGGTTTTAGCGACGGCGCGATCATGCGCGTTTCCGCCGCCGCCTTTGCCGCCGCCCTTGTTTGCCATGGCCAGAATGCTCTCACCGAGCCCGCAGGAGTGTCTAGAAGTTTCTGTAATACGGTCCCTCTTGCCCATTTCGGGCAAGTTAGGACGCTACCGCGATTCTCCTCTGGTTGACCTTGATGTTCGGAAAACGTTAAAATCGTATGGTTTGCCTGTACTGCTTTGCCTCGTCAGGGGCACCTCGCATCAGGTTTGGCATCGCACCTGTGTTTGGGCGCGTTGAAGGGCTGGGCCTGCCTTTGATCTTTCGATCTACGGGGAAGTGCAAGCGCACAGAATTGGGTTGGAGAAACTCCATCGGAAGCCGCCGACGGCGGTAGCCTGGGATGGAGGGAAGATTTATGGAGGCCTTGCATATGTACGCGGTGATCCGCGCTGGCGGTAAGCAGTATCGCGTCGCTCCCGGTGACGTCATCAAGATTGAAAAGACGTCCAACAGCGACCAGAACATTGAATTCGAAGTCCTGGCAGTCAGCGGCGAAGAAGGCAAGATCGCCAAAACCGAGGACGCCAAAGTAGTTGGCGAAATCCTGGGAGAGGGCCGCGCCGACAAGATTCTGGTCTTTCACTTTAAACGCAAGAAGCAGTACAAGAAGCTGAACGGGCATCGGCAGCCGTTCACGCAGGTACGGATTACGGAAATCAGCGCAGGCGGAGAGACGTTCAAGGCTCCCGAGATTGCCGTGAAGGCGCCGAAGGCCGCAATGGCGGTTGACGCCGACGCAGCAGCGGTTGCCGGGAAGACTCCGGCGAAGAAGGCAGCCAGGAAAAAGACGGTTGCCAGCAAATCCTAGAAATCATCTCCGGTTCGCCTCGCAAGCGGCGAATGACTGAAGGAACAGGAATAGAGTTATGGCACACAAAAAAGGTCAAGGAACATCCCGCAACGGGCGCGACTCGAACGCACAGCGTCTGGGCGTGAAGGCATTCGGCGGCGAGACGGTCACGGGCGGCACGATCATCGTTCGCCAGCGCGGCACCCGCATCAAGCCCGGTCTGAACGTTGGGCGCGGCAAGGACGACACGCTGTTTGCCAAGACGGACGGCAAGGTGAAGTTTATCGACCGCGGACAACTGGGTAAGTTCGTCGCCATCGACCCGCTGACGGCAGACGCGTAAACAAAACTGAGTTGCATCGAAAGCCTCGCCTCACGCAGGCTGTTACAAAACCCTGTGACTCTGGGGCAAGTTGATGTAAAAATGCTCTCGCGGAAGCGAGGGCATTTTTCATGGGGTTCATTCAGGGCGAGGCGCGGGGGCAGCAGACGTTGTTTCCGGTAACGCTGGATGATCTGGTTCCCGACGATCATGTGTGCCGAGTCATTGAGGCGTTCGTGGATAAGTTGGATATGGCGGAACTTGGGTTTGTGCGTGCCGAACCCGCCGAGACGGGGCGTCCTGGGTATGATCCTCGCGACCTGCTGAAGCTGTATCTGTACGGGTACCTGCAACAGGTCCGCTCGTCGCGGCGGCTGGAAGCCGAGTGCCAGCGCAACGTGGAAGTGATGTGGCTGCTGGGCCGTTTAACTCCCGATTACAAGTCGATTGCCGAGTTTCGGCGGATGCACCGCGAGGCGGTGACCAAAGCGGGAGCCGAACTGGTACATTTTGCGCGTGCGGTAGGACTGGTCCGGGGCGAGTGGGTTGCAATTGACGGCTCGAAGTTCCACGCCGTGAGCAGTGCCAGGAGCGTGCGGGAACGGGATGCAATAAAGCGTTATCTGGAGCAGTTGGAGCGAGCCGACGCGCAGGACGAAGTCGTCATCGACCCCAGCGCGGTTGCAGCAGCGCTGGAGAAACTGAAGAAGCATCCCGAACCTGAAGCGCGGTTCATGCGCATGGGCTTTCATGACCACGCACCGGCTTACAACGTGCAGACGGCGGTGGACGCCGAACACGCGCTGATCGTGGCGCAGAAGGTCACGACGGAAGGCAACGACCAACGCTGTTTGCTGCCGATGGCCGAGGCGGCCAAGCAAGCCGTCGGGGCTCCGGAAACGCTGAACGTGGTCGCCGATGCTGGTTACTCCAACGGCGAGCAGGTCGAGCGTTGTGAGCAACAAGGCATCGTGCCACATGTTCCCGCCAACCGCGCCATCAACAACAAGGGCGATGGCACGTTGTTCGACCGCAGCCAGTTCCACTATGACCCGAAGACCGACAACTTTCGCTGCCCGGCCGGGCAGACGCTGGTGCGCATCCAGCTCTCCCGCAAAGATCGTTGCGTGATGTATGCCGCCCCAGCTCAGGTCTGCGGAGCGTGCTCGATGAAAGTTCGTTGTACGACCGGCTCGCGGCGCTGGACGACGCGCCATCTGCACGACGACGCCCTGAATCGGATGCAGCAACGAGTCACACCCGCCCTCATGCGGCTGCGGCGATCCACGGTGGAACATCCGTTTGCCACGCTCAAGTACCGCATCTTTGGACATCCGCGCTTTCTGCTGCGCGGAGTCGGCGGTGCACAGACCGAGATCAGCCTGGCGACCATGGTCTATAACCTGAAACGCATGATGAACGTGCTGGGTGGCCGGAAACTCTTAGCAGAACTGGCCTGCTGAGCATCCGCAACCCAGTCCTGCGCTCAAAACCACGCTCTACACAAACCAAAATCGCTCTCCATCAACAAAAACGGTGCTCCGACACCGGAACACCGTTCTTAACTTTCATTCAAAGCCCGCGTTTCGTAACAGACTGTCCGCGGCGAGGCTTTTGTGCGTGCGGACTAGAGCGGCCAGCGCGGATTGGAACCGCGTTCTATCGATTGTGCGGGCCGGTTTACTCGCGGCGTAATGTTCACGAATGAAATTCTCTGCGCGGATGGAGATGGCGCCGGCTTGATTGCAACGTGTCTCGAACGGCGGCGAGCGCGGACGAGTCCGCATGCCGGGCGGCAACGATGGCGCTCGAACGATGTTGGCCGGAGGGCGCATGAACATTGGCTGCGCACCCCGTGCTAGTTTCGCTGCATAAAGCGCGAAAGCGGGGTTCGGGCGGATGAGGCGGCAGCTTGGAGCGTGGATGCGGGTAGGGGAAAAGAGCGCAAATTATATATTCACATTTATAAATCTATTGGATTTGGTCAATTCGCATCTATGTTTATTGCATGACTTGTGGTGAAATAGCACAGTTACGGGGATGTGATCATCCATGTTCGTCGATGAAGCAAGAATTCGCATTGCCTCCGGAGCGGGCGGCAATGGCTGCATGGCGTTCCGCCGGGAAAAGTTTGTACCGCGCGGAGGACCCAGCGGCGGCGATGGCGGACGTGGCGGCGACGTGATCATGGAGGCGAGCGAGCGCCACAACACGCTGGTGCATTTCCGATTTAATCCTGAGTACAAGGCACAACGCGGGCGCCATGGCGAAGGCTCCAACCGCACCGGGCCGGAAGGCCGGAGCATCACCCTGAAGGTTCCCGTGGGCACGATTGTTTATAACGATGACACCGGCGAAGTGGTGCATGATTTTGCGCGGCCGAATGAGGTCATCGTGGTTGCCAAGGGAGGACGCGGGGGACGCGGCAACCAGAACTTTGCCACGCCGACGCACCAGGCTCCCAGGGAGCACGAGGACGGAAAACCTGGGATTGAGCTGCGGCTGCGGCTGGAGCTGAAACTGCTGGCCGACGTGGGACTGGTGGGATATCCGAACGCGGGCAAATCGACGCTGATCTCGCGCATTTCGGCGGCGCGTCCGAAGATTGCCGATTATCCGTTCACGACGTTGCAACCGAATCTGGGAGTTGTGGCGCTGGGCGAGATGCCGAATGTGGTCAGCTACGTGGTGGCTGACATTCCGGGATTGATTGAAGGCGCAAGCGATGGGGCGGGACTGGGTACCCAGTTTTTGCGTCACATTGAGCGCACCCGGTGCGTGACGCACCTGGTGGATTGCTCGGACGGAAGCGGAAGGGTGGACCCGGTCAAAGATTTCGACGTAATCCTGCGCGAGTTGAGAAGGTTTGGCGCGGGACTGGAACGTAAACCCATGATTGTGGTGGCGAGCAAGGCGGACGTCGCAAATCCGGCAAAGGTGGAAAAGCTGCGGCGGCACGCGCGCAAGCTGGGTTTGGAGTTCTACGAGATTTCCTCCGTGACCGGCGCCGGAATTACCGAGCTGGCATGGGCGATGGCGCGTTACGTCGAGGAAGTTCGCCGGCGGAGTGCCGGCGAGGAACAGGCTCCTGGAGCCGTGTTGTTTGTTACGGAGCCAGAGTCTGCAATGAAACAACACAAACAAGGGAGAACACCAATGGCTGCTACAAAGAAAGTTGCAACGAAGAAGGCCGCCGCCAAGAAGCCGGCTGCCAAGAAGACCGCCGTAAAGAAGGTTGCCAAGAAGGCCGCGAAGAAAGCCACCAAGAAGGCCGCAAGAAGTAGGATCACTCAACATTCCGGCGCGGGCCACTGCGGTCCGCGCCGCAATTTTGCCCAGCCGATGAAAGATCCCATCCAAAACGTTGCGCTGTACGGCGGCTCCTTCGACCCGGTACACCTGGGTCACCTGGAGGTGGCGCGGGCGGCGGCGGCGAAATTCATGCTGGAGCGCGTCTACTTTGTTCCTGCCGACGTGCAGCCGCTGAAGGCACAGCAGCCAGTGACGAATTTTTATCATCGCCATGCCATGCTGGCGCTGGCGCTGCAGGGCGAGCAGCGGTTTCTGCCATCGCTGCTGGAGGCGCCGGAGATTGTGCGCGCAGCGGGCCAGGCCGGCAAGCTACACGGTGGATACGGTGGCACGGATGCGAGCCCGGCTGAAGCCAGAAACGCGGCTGTACTTCCTGATCGGCATGGATGCGTTTCAGCAGATTGGGCGATGGCGCTCGCCGGTCGAATTGCTGCGCTCGGCGGAGTTCGTTGTTGCCAGCCGTCCGGGATTCTCGCTGCAGGATGTGGCCCGGGCGCTGCCGGATGAGCTGCGGCCGAGCGAGGCGGGAAGCCGGAAATTGCTGGAGACCGGGTCGCTTGAAACCAACGGCGCGACCATCCATCTGCTTCCGGGGGTGAACGAGGAAGTGAGCGCGACGGCGATTCGCGAAGCGGCGCGGCAAGGCATTGGCCTTGAAAAACTGGTGCCGCGCGGCGGTCGCGGAGTACATCACCAAGCTGAAGATTTACGCCGAGGACGAAGAGCCGGGAACGCCGCAGCTGCCGTGGCGGTGAAGCGGCGCGGACGGAAGGGAAATTGGAAGCCGAGTGGCGAGGAATCCGGGGATGGGGAGCAGGTCTTACTCGCCTTAGGCTTGCATCCGGCGCCGAAGGCCAGCACAATAGTTGCAGCAGAGAAGAGGAACGATGCCCACGCAGGATATCCGTAGACAAGTTGCACTGGCCCTTGAGGCGGTAAACAACAAGAAGGCCGAAGACGTTGCGCTGCTCCAGCTTCCTGGGGAGTCGAGCACCTTTACCGATTACTTTTTGATCTGCAGCGGCAGCAATCCGCGACAGGTGCAGGCGATTGCCGACGAGGTGGATGAGCGGCTTTCCAAAGACATGGGCGTGGAGCCGAACGCGCGCGAAGGCTACCAGACGGCGGAGTGGATCCTGCTGGACTACGTGGATTTCGTTGTGCACATCTTCAACGCGCAGCGGCGCGCTTACTACGACCTGGAAAGGCTGTGGAAGTCGGCGCACAGGCTGACGGCGGAGGAGTTGATGCAGCCCAGAGCGGCAGCTCCGCAGGCTGTTGCCCGAGCCGGCAGCTCCAGTGCTGAAGAAGCGGGCGAAAAAGGCTGCCGCGAAGAAGAAGACGCCCGGCGTGAGAGCGGCGGCGAAGCAGGCCGCCGGCGGCGCTGGACGGTGAAGAAGCCGGCGACGGAAAGCCGCGGCGAAAAAGACAGGGGCGAAGAAGTCGGCGGTCAAGAAGCGGTGAAAAAAGCTCGGCGAAAAAGGCCGGGGCGAAGCGCAAGTAACGAGTTCAGCACGAACGGGCGCGGGCACATGGGCCCGCGCTTTGGTTTGTCCGGACAGAAGCCCGATGAAGATGCGGCTGATTTCGATTACGAAACGGAAGGGTGCGGGCAAAGAGAGCTCGCGTGGAAGAGCTGACCGCCGAGTACGTGAAGCGGGCGTCACGCTACTGCCCGGTGGATGCGGGCGAGTACTCCAGCGAGGAGGCGATGCTGAAGAGCCTGGAGCGGCCAGGGCGCACTTCTCCCGTGCTGGTGGCGCTGGATTCGGGCGGAAAGCAGTTTAGCAGTGAAGAGCTGGCGGGATTTGTGCAGCAGCACCTGGAGCGCGGAACGCAGGAGCTTATCTTTGCCATCGGCCCGGCGGATGGCTGGAGCGCGGCGGCGCTGGCCCGGGCGCAGCAGACGCTATCGCTGGGCAAGATGACGCTGCCGCACGAGCTGGCGCGGGTGGTGGTGGCCGAGCAAATCTACCGCGCGTTTGCCATCCTGAACCATCATCCCTACCACGGCGGGCACTGAACAAGGCGGCGGCGGAACCGGGAGCGGCCTGTAAAGACGGCGGCAGGATGGGCAGGGAGAGAATCAGAACAGAGACGATTGCGAGCCGGTGCGCTCGTGTCGGAGCTGATCGAAGCTGACGCCGTGCAGGATTTCACCATCCTCGGGTACGCCGCGCTCCTCGATGTCGCGCACGGTATAGGGAGGCGCTTCGACCTCTGGTTCGATGACCAGCCCGCCGCAGATCAAGTCGACAACGTAGCCGATTTCGGCGTGGCGCCGCACGGTGAATTCGGTGCAGGGAAAGTGCCGCAGAGCGCCGTCAATGGGCTCATAGTCATAAAGGTAGTTGCCGGAAAGATGAAGGATGCCGCCGTCTTCGAGCTCGAGGAAGTAGTGCGGTCCCGCCTCGCCCAGCTCGCCGACGCGAAAGGCGCGATCGACGCGGAAGCTGGTGGAAACGAGAAGTTTTTGCGCTTCGAGTTCATCGGCAAAATCGTTGACCATTGCCTGCCGCGGCAAACGCGGGTAGTTGAGCATGACGGCCATGACCACAATGAGAACGCTAAGGTAGGCGAGAATGACGATGGCCAGCACGCCGACGCCGGCATGACGAAAGGTAATGAATGCGGCGACTGCACCCGCGGCAAATCCGACGTGAATGATGAATCGGAGCAGTAACGACCTCACCTCTACCTCCATCGGATACTTCACTCGACAGACCAACAAGAATACCGCAATACGGCCCTAAGCCAAGCAAATAGAGCAGAAATCCCGCCATCATGGGCATGATCAGTGCAAATTTGGTATGGCCTCCCCGGCGACATAAATGGAACCCGCGATGACGAGAACGGACTCAGGGCCCATTCTGGCGGCTTGAGCCAACCCCAGATCCATGCCTTCGGATACGGTTTCCGAGGACGAGTGCGGCACGCCGAGCGATTGCGCCAGGGCGGCAAGATTGGCGACGGTGGCGGCGCGGGGATTGCCGGCGATGCGGGTAAGGACGACATGGGCCATCGGGGGCCAGAGAATCTGTGCGATCTGGTCCACGGCCTTGTCAGCCATGGCTCCGAAGAGCAGCACCATCGGGCGCTCGCCCAACTGTTCGGCTGAGGGCGGCGCGCAGGGCCCAGGCACCGGCGGGATTGTGGGCGACGTCGAGAATGATCTCCGGCCGCTGAAGGTGGCGGCAAAGCGCTGGAAGCGGCCCGGCCAACAGGTTTGGCGCGTACCGGGGGCGATGCTTTCCGGGGTGATGCGGAAGCCCTGCGCGGCGAGTTCCTCGGCGGCGGTGATGGCGAGCGCGAGATTGCGGAGCTGATGGCGGCCGACCAGAGGCGAGACGATCTCCACCTCCTTGCCCAGGACACTTAAGCTGAAACCGTGGTCCCCAGCGCTGAGCTTTGAACCAGCGCGGAAGGACGGGGCGAGAGCGAAGGCAGGTTGCGGGCGGCGCTGACGGCGCGCGCGCCGAGCGAGGCCATGCGCTCGCCGAGCACCTGATTGGCCTCAGGATGCTGGGGCAGGGTGACGGCGGTGACGCTGGGGCGAAGGATGCCGGCTTTTTCGCCAGCGATTTCAGCGATGGTGTTGCCGAGGATACTTCTGGTGATCGAGATCGATGTCGGTAATGACGGAGAGGACGGGATCGACGATATTGGTGGCGTCGAGACGGCCACCCATGCCGACTTCGAGGACGGCGATTTCGACGTTGGACGCAGGCGAAGAAGTCGAAGGCCATGGCGGTCATGGTTTCAAAAAAGCTGGGCAGATGGGGCAGCGCGGAAGCGGCGACGAGCTGGGCGGCGACGGCGGTGACGCGCTCGTAGGCGGCGGCGAATGCAGCGTCTGGAATGGGCTGGCCAGGTCACAGCAGATGCGCTCATTGATGCGCAGCAGGTGAGGCGAGGTGTAGAGTCCGACGCGGTGCGATGAGGCGTGCAGGATGGAGGCAAGAGTGGCGGCGGTGGAGCCTTTGCCGTTGGTTCCGGCGATGAGCACGGAGGGGAAGCTGCGCTGCGGATTGCCGAGGGCGTGGCAGAGCATGCGCATATGCGCGAGATCAAATTTGCGTGAGGGGCCGTGCTGAAGCTCGTGGCCGAGCGCGTAGAGACGTTCGACCGCAGATTCGTAGGAAGTCATGCCGCTCCGATTATCGCACTTTGGCGGATGGCAACGGCGGCAGTGGAGAGCAGCGGAGCGTGGCCTGAAGAAGCTTCGAGCACTGGTGATCCCGCTCGGCCGCGGGGCAGAACCAGCGGCTTACGAGCCGGGAAGACGTGAATACATGCGCACCAGGCTGGCAACGCTGTAGGCGGCCTGGGCTGCAATGACGGCGAAGATGACGGCCGAGCGCAGGCGCCTGGAGCTTGCTCTCGATGAGGTCGGCGAAGACTCCCGCGCTGAAGAGCAGCAGGAACGGGAGAGAGGCGAACAGGATTGAACCCGCGCCATTCTCCGGAAGGAAAGATTCCCATGGCGAGCAGCAGTACGAAAGACGATGAGCGGGGCGGTGTTGCCGAAGAAGCGAATGCGGCGACGAGCGAACCAGGCGGCGAGGGCGACGGAAAAACGTGAGCAGCGCGCGCCGGAGCCGCGTCAAAGAAGAAACTGCGCGAGGATGCGCGCGAGCAGACGCGGCGAGAGCGACGCTGGCGCGAAGCCGAGCCATCCGGCATGGGCAAGACCGTGCAGCGAGGGCGCGAAGGTCGCCGAGATAGCAGAGGTCCAAGCAGAACGAGCGCAAGCACGATGGCGGCGAACAGGATGAGCAGCGCGGCGAAACGGCGGTGCGGAACCGCCCACAACATGAAGGCGGCGGCGGGAACGAGCAGCCAGGCAAGCGGCCACTGGGCTCCGACGGCGAAGGTGATGGAGATGCCGAGCAGGGCGATGCGCTTCCAGTTCCAGAGAATGACTTCGCGCGGCGCATAGAGGGTATGCGCGGTGGCGATGGCGGTGAAGATGAGGCCGAAGGCTCCCCAGGCGGCAAAGATCTGCGGCCCGGCCAGCGACGAGCACGCAACCATTCCGGGGCTGAAGGCAAAGAGCGCGAGCACGATGTGGCCGGCGGCGTTCCGTAGAGGCGGCGCGCAACATACCAGAGCGAGAGGGCGAGGCAAAGTCCGGCGAGCAGGAAGGGCGCGCGAATGAACCAGCGATGCTGGTCGAGCCAGAACTGATCGAGCAGAACCGGACTCTGCGGCAGATGAAAGAGAATGCCGGCGACGGAGAGCAATGGAACCAGAGGCGAGGAGACCGGCTCGGTGGCGAGCGGGACGTGACGGAGAAGCGCGACCCCGCGAAGAATCTGATCCACTTCAAGCTGGGTGAGCGGCACCGAGGCGACAAACCAGGCGCACTGCGCGAAAAAGGCGACCAATAGAACCAGGGCAATCAGGTGGTAGGAGCGGACGGGTTTGGGAGTGCGCTGGGAAGACATGATGGTCTGACTTACTTTGTAACATTTGCGAGCTCGATTTGGGATCAGGAATCAACGCGCGACAAAACATGGCAGGGTTGCGCATGATCCGGGTCGCCTGGCGGAACGCCTTGCGGCAGGCGGAGAACGCCCGGCGCACCAGACGATTGCGGCAGCGCGGGATGGGTCTTACAGAGACAGAGTGCGACAGGCACACCAGGAACGCAGGAACCAGCGCACGCCGCGGTTCGGCGCAGGTTAGAGCAGCTTCCGTCCGACCATGGCGATCAGGCCCAGAGCTCCGGAGAAAACCAGGAAGAACGACCCCGGCTCGGGAACGATCGCGTGGGTGTTGACGATGCCGCAGCACCAGGTGGTTGGCGGGGTGGAGATCCGCTCGCCCGGCGCCGGGTGTCCCTGGGCGATTTGGCTGGATGGCGGCGCTGGCGGAACAATGGTCGGCGGAACCAGCGCGGGAAGTCCGGTTTCCATGGCGATATCCGGAGGCGGCACATCCGGTGGTATCACCGCGGTCGGAAGGGGCTGCGGCTTCTTGATTTCAATGCGGTTTCCACAGCGAGCACGGACCATACGATTGCCGTCCGTGAGCACCAGCTCATTGGCCGGAATGAGCACCGGATGGTTTGTCCAGTGGACGTCGCATCCCTTGCGGTAGGAAACGTAAGCCAGCATCGGCTTCTTCATCCGCGTAAACCACATGCGGTCAGGCTGGAGGTCGCGATAATGGTCGCGCACCACTGGATCCTTGGAGATGGACTCGGCCAGTTCGCGCGTATCCTGCAGTCCGCCCGGAACAATGGAGAACGGAAACATCTGCCTGGCGGCACGGAAGGTCATCTTCGGCGGCTTGATATCGAGGACTTCCACTTTCAGACGCCGCGCAATCTCAAATCCAAGGATTGAGAGCACTGCAATGCACAGACATGCGAGAACTGCTATGGTCTTTTTCATATAGCAACCCGTCCGTCGCAGAGCGTGCGCCAACTGTGAATCAGCGCAGATCCTCGGCGTCTTTCATTCCGACTGCCCTTAAAGCAGAGAGTCTGCCGCCGTTGCCCTTCGCGGTGGCTCCGGTCGCTGCCAGACTCATTCCGCGAACAGCCTCAGGCCCAGTGGACTTGGGTAGCATCTTTTCTCTGGGGCTGAGTATACCGTATTGCCGCGACTTGTAAATTAGAGCTTTGTAACAAATCCCTAATAATTCGGCTGCTTCCTTGCGCCGCCATTGCGTTTGTTCGAGGGCGTTGCGGATGGCTTCCGCTTCCGCCTCTCCCTTCAGCTCGCGCACGATCTGCTTCAGATCGCCACTGGAAGCGACGCGTTCGCGGCGAATTCCAGCTACTTTGTGGAGTGCGGCCACGGCCGGCGGGGCGGCCAACACTTCCTCGCCGAGCACCAGGTAACGCTTCACCACATTGTGCAGCTCGCGCAAGTTTCCAGGCCACGAATGCTGCATCAGGGAATGTAACATCGATTCGGTCAGCGGCTGAGGTGGATGGCGGTACAGGGAGGCGAGCCGAATCATGAAGTGGCGGAATAGGGGTGCGATTTCTTCGCGGCGCTCGCGCAAGGGTGGCAGGTGGATGCTGAATGCGTTGAGACGGTAATAAAGGTCAAGACGCAACTTTTCCTGTTCGATGGCCAGCTTGATATTGATATTCGTCGCCGCCAGGATGCGGACGTCGACCTCGACTGGCGACTTGCCACCGAGGCGGAAAAACCGCTGTTCCTGCAGGACCTGCAACAACTTGGCCTGCAGGCGAAGAGGCATTTCGCCAATTTCGTCCAGCAGGATGGTGCCGTGGTCGCACTGCTCGAAGTGTCCCGGTTTACTTCTGGAGGCGCCGGTGAATGCCCCGGCCTCGTATCCGAAAAGTTCGCTTTCCAGCAGCTCCTCGGGAATGGCGGCGCAATTGACCTTGAGGAAGCGCTTGTTTGCTCTCGGCGAATACTTATGGAGCAGCAAGGCGATGATTTCCTTGCCGGTGCCGCTCTCACCGGTGATGAGCACCGGGACTTCGACACGGGCAATACGCTGGACCTGGGCATAGACCTTCTTCATGGCCGGCGCCGCCGCCAGGAAGAAGCTCTCCGCGCCGAGTTCTTCGAAATGTACCGCAGGGTCTTCTCCCTGGGAAGCTGCGGTCATGTAGAGTCGCACTGCCGCCAGCAGGCGCGGCTCGTCGACCGGCTTGGTCAGATAATCGGCCGCGCCGATCTTGATGGCCTGCACCACTCCGGCGGCGTCGTGCTGGCCGGATAGCATAATGACCTTGATGGACGGATCCAACTCCAGGATGCGGCTCAAGGTCTCAATCCCGTCCATCTCAGGCATCATCATGTCCAGCAGGATGACATCAGGCAAGGCGGCGGATTGCAGCCGTTCCAAGGCTTCTGCCCCGCTGTTGACGGCGCAGACGTTGTAGCCCTCGCACTCGAGCAGGTTGCGGGTGTAGCGCAACATCATGGAATCATCGTCAACGATCAGGATGCCGGCCATGGTTAGTCTCCGTCATCCGCAACGGCGGGGGATTCGGATTGGGATCCGCTGATGGCAGAGGGCGCAACGCAGGGCAGGAGAAAACAGAATCTGCTGCCTTTGCCCGGGGCGCTTTCGACCCAGATTTTTCCGCCATGAGCCTGGATGATGTTACGGGCGATGGCAAGCCCCAACCCGGAACTGGCGGAATATCCGGGAGCGGGCGTGCTGAAGTACTCCTCAAAAATCTCCTGGTGGTATTCGGGGGCGATGCCGCAACCCGAGTCGGCGATCACGACCTTAGCCGCATTGGGCAATTTTCGCGGGTAACGGCCGCGCCGTTCGACGTCCGCGGGAAGCTGGGCGCTACGCCTCTCCCAGAAGTGCGGCGCCAGGGAGAGTTTGATCGAACCTCCCGGCGGGGTAAAACGGCGCGCATTCTGGAGCAGGTTCATGAGCACGCGCGCCACCAGATGGGCGTCAAAGGGAAGAACCAGCGGGAGATCGCCGAGCGTGATCTCGAATCGCAACTGGTAGGCGGAGAACTCCGCCTGCAACGAATTGTAGACACGGAGCAAACACTGGCGCAGGTCGGAGGTGGCCAGCACCGGCTCCCAGGGAGAGGATCCGCGTACATCCGCCGCCAACATTCCAGAAAGCTGCTGTTCGATGAGCAGGCAGCCAGAGACGATGTCGGCCAGCGCTGCCACCTGTGGGGAGTTGACCGTACCCAGTTTGCCTGCGCGCAGAAGCTTTGCCTGGCCGGAAATGACCGCCAGATATCCCCTCAAGTCGTGCATGGCCATGGCAAGATGGGTGGACCTTACATTGCGTTCGCCTGCGAATTGACTGACTAAAGCTGACATGGCAACCTACAAACCGCTCAGTAACCTATGAAATGATTCTAGTTAGATTCCAGTGACTGCCAGAAAACTCTCGTTGCAAGACACAGCCGCTTCGGAAATGGCTCTGAGAAGCCTGTAGAACGCCCGCTCAGCCATGGAACCAGATTGTTCCAGGCAAGGTAATCGTACTACGCGCCAGAATCAGCCAACACGGCGAAGCTCCAAGCGGCCCAATCTTTAGTAACCAAGAAATTCGTGGAAAGTACTTTCCAAAGGAATGACATTTCCTCGGAACTAATCTGCAAGGATTGGTTGTTTCGATGCAAAGAGTATCACTAAGTGGTTGTTATGTAACTTGATAGGTACATGTAAATTTCATTTTTTCCGGAAGTGAACGTGGCCATGAACGTGCTGCATTGTTGATAATCATGACACACGGTGCGACGAACCCTTACTTGCGAAGCGAGAAGATTCCGCCTGAATCGATCATTTTCGGGAAGACGGAGGCGATGGCGGCGGTTCGGCGCAGCCTGCTCAAAGTCGCGGACACGAATATTCCGATCCTGATCGAGGGCGAGAGCGGCACCGGCAAAGAGATCATCTGCAAGTATCTTCATCAGCGTTCGGTTTGGAGCCGCGGACCGTTCGTCAAGGTGAATTGCCCGGCGATTCCGGGAACGCTGCTGGAGAGCGAACTCTTCGGCTACGAGCGCGGCGCCTTCACCGGGGCGTTCGGGGCCAAGGCCGGACGCGTCGAGTTGGCCGAGAGTGGGACGCTATTTCTCGATGAAATCTCGGAACTTGATCCTGTCGCTGCAATCGAAGCTGTTGCAGGTGCTGCAGGACGGGCAGTTTCAGGCGATTGGCTCGACCGTCGAAAAGAAAGTCAATGTCCGGGTGATTTGCGCGACCAATCGCCAGTTGCAGCGGGAGGTCGCCGAGGAGCGCTTCCGCCAGGATCTTTATTACCGCATCACCGGACTGGTGCTTCGACTGCCACCGCTGCGCGAGCGCCTGCGAGGATCTGCGCCTCACTGGTGGAGTACTTTGTGGCGCTGCACAACGAGCAGTTCAAGTGCGACGCGCCGCCGATTTCCGAGTCGAGCCTTTTGTTGATGCGCACCCATCCCTGGACCGGCAACATACGGGAACTGGAAAACCTGACCAAACGTTACGTGGTGGTGGGCACCGAGGAGGCGATTTTGAGCGAGATTGGGCAGCGCGGCCTGGTATTCCGGTTACTCGGGAACCGAGCCTGATCGTTCCGTCTCGCTGGGGCAGATGACGCGCACGGCCGTGGGTGAGTTGGAGAGCAGAATCATTCTCGACTCGCTGCACGCCAACCAATGGAACCGCAAGCGCACGGCGCGGGCACTGAAGATCAGCTACCGCTCGCTGCTCTACAAGCTGAAAAAGGTGGGCATCCAGAACCGCCGCGACTTGGCACCGGCGCAAGCCGGGAAAAGCAGATTGGAGAAGTTATCATGAAGCCTCGGAAGACATTCATTGCTGTGATCCTCCTGTTTGTGGCGCTTGCCGCGATGGCCAGTGCGCAGCAGGCCGAGGAGGCCAAGCCGGCCCCTCCCGCGGACGCCCACAACGCCTACGTCATCGGCGAAAGCGACCTGCTTGCCATCAACGTATGGCACGAGCCGGAACTGACGCGGGTGGTTCCGGTGCGCACCGACGGAAAGATCACGATGCCGCTGATCGGCGAGTTGCAGGCGAGCGGGAAGACCGTGGAAGAGTTGCGCGCCACGATTGCTGCGAAGTTGGCGCACTTCCTCGAAGCGCCCGAGGTCGCGGTCATCGTGCAGGAGCCGCGCAGCCAGTTCTTTACGATCTTCGGCAAAGTGCAGAAGCCCGGGTCGTATGCGCTTGGGCAGCGGCTGACGGTGATCGACGGGCTGGCCCTGGGCGGCGGTTTCAAGGATTTCGCCAAGGTGGGAAAGATTCACGTGGTCCGGACGCATCGTGACGGCCGCGTTGAGCGGATTCCGTTCGACTACAAGCGCGCGCTCAGCGGAGACGTGCACCAAAATTTTGATCTTGAACCGCACGACATGATCATTGTGCCTTAGCAGCAAGAGAAATTAACGATCGGCAGAATTGGCGCGATTGGAGGGGCGACACGCATGAAATTCTATTCGATGTCCGCAATTATTTTGTGCCTCGGCATGACGACGCTTGTCTATGCGCAGGACACCCAGGACACCCAGGAAGTACCCAGACCGGTGGCGGAAGAGACGGCCGGCCCGGCGCATCTGGGCGCCGAAGCTCCGGCGCTTGCAATTGATACCGATTTGGAAGTGCGCAACCTGCTGGTGGCCGGGTTCAGCCTGGGCGGGGTCTACGACAACGAGGGCCTCTATCACAGCGGCGTGGCGCCCTACTACTCGAGCGACGCGCGTTACTTTGTACAGCCCAGCATCGGCTTCCAGCGTACGTTTTCGACAGGTACGCTGGACGGTGAGCTACACGCCGGGCGTCAGCATCAGCCAGCATGACCCGAGCAACGATCAGTACACGAAAATCTTGCCGGCGACAATCAACTGGAAGCCGAATACCAATTTCATGCTGCACGCCCGCACGGACTACAGCCTGACCAACAATCCGTTCGAGACGCGTTGGCCGGGTGGACCTTCTGCCTGGACTGGGCGGGCCGTTCGGTCCGAATTATGACGGCGTTTTGCCAGAGACGCGGCGTACTTCACTGGTCTCCTCCGTCGACCTCACCTACCGTCTGGCGGAGCACAGCGCCGTGGGATTGACGGGCGGCTTCCAGAAGTACAGCTATGACTCGCTGAAAACAAGCACGGGCGTGCCGTATAACCCGTTCGTGGACGCGAAGGTGATCACCGGCTCGGCATTCTTCTCGCAGCAGGTTACGCCGTCGGTGAGCGCCGGGGTGCAATTTGCGTATACGGACATCTACAGCACGGGCGCCGAAGTTGCGCGCACGCAGGCGCCGGCGCCGATGGGCTTTGTCAAGATGGAACCTCGGCCCGCACACCATGCTGACGTTCTACGCGGGTCCGCAGTATGCGCGCACGCGCCAGGTGGTGACGATCGGCCCGATCAGCGTCGCGGTGTACTTACACCACTGGTATCCTACCTATGGTGGCACCCTGGCCTGGAGCAAGGGCCGGCATGCGTTCAACGTGAACGGCATGCAGCGATTAGCAACGGTGGCGGCGTGCTGGACGCCGTGAAGGCCATCGATGCCGGGGCTGCCTATCGTGCCCGCTTCGCCCAGAGACTGCTGGCCGAGGTGCGCGGCTAACTGGTCGGATGAGAGAGGCATCGGCTACTTCAGCACTGGAAGTTACTTCCGCAGCCTATGGGCGGGCGGAGGGCCGATTTATGAGCTGAAACGTTCGCTGTCTCTCCATCTGGACGTTGCTTACGTGCACCAGTCGGAAAGCGGCGTGGCCCTGGTTGCCGGAAATCACCTCCTGATCCAGGGATCGCTTGACTATCACTTCCACAAGAGCCTTGGAGAATAAGTATGTTGCAGGAAGAAGCAACGGCACGAACTCCCATGACATTTCGCGACGTGACGGGAGATTGCATTCCAGCGGCGATGGCTGGTGGGCGGAGCAATGTTCGCCTGCTGGCTGATCGTCTGGTCGGCCAGCTGGCTGCTGCCTTCGGTCTATCGCTCGGACACCGTCATCCTGGTCGAGCAGCAGAAGGTGCCGGAGGAATACGTGGTCGCCAATGTGTCGGTGGATCTGCAGCAGCGGCTGGAAGGCATGCGGCAACAGATTCTGAGCCGCACCCGTCTGCAGCGGATCATCGACCAGTTCCAGCTCTACCGCGACGGCCGGCGCAGCGGGAATCCGGAGGAAATCATCGAGCAGATGCGGCAAGGACATCAAGACCGAACTGGTGGAGGCGCCGGGCCACCGCGGACAACTTTCGGCCTTCAAGATCAGCCTACAGCGCGCCCTCGGCGCGGCTGGCGCAGCAAGTGAACGCGCAGCTCACTTCGCTGTTCATCGACCAGAACATCCAGGAACAGTCGCAGCGCTCGGAGAGCACGACGGAGTTTCTCTCCACCGAACTGGAGACGGCGCGGACGCGGCTGGCCGAGCAGGAAGGCGAAGATCAAGCAGTTCAAGGGCCGGAAACCTTGGGGCAGCTTCCCAGCCAGATGGAAAGCAACGTACGCATACTTGCCGGAATGCAGGAGCGCCAGCATAACCTGAGCCAGTCGCTGAACCGGGCGCAGGAGCAGAAGCTGTACCTGGAATCTCTGCTGGCGCAGTACCGGTCGGTGAAAGCTGAGGCTGAGAACGGGGCCAACTCGCTGCCGGGAATCGATGAGCAGCTGGCCAAACTCAAGCAGGAACTGGCGGACGACCAGACCAAGTACACGCCGAACCATCCCGACGTGCTGCGCCTGAAGCGGCTGATTGCGCGCACGGAGAAGCAGCGAGACGAGATCAAGGCAAACCTGGCCGCGAACAGCAACGCGCCGGCTCCGTCGAAGACCTCGCCGCACGATTTGCAGACGATGACTCCGATTCTTCAGCTCGAAGGGCAACTGAAGGCCAATCAGCAGGAGATCACGGACACCCGACGCGAGGCGGCGCGGGTGGATGAACAGATTGCGGCGTACCAGGCGCGGCTGAACGAGACGCCGATCCGCGAACAGCAACTGGCCGACCTGACGCGCGACTACGACCAGTCGAAAGCGAACTACGACTCGCTGCTGAAGAAGCAGATGCAATCGCAGCTGGCCACGAACCTGGAGAAGCGCCAGCAGGGAGAACAGTTCCGCATCATCGATCCGCCCAGCCTGCCCAACAAGCCGGTGTCGCCGGACCGGCTGAAGATCAGCATGATCGGCATGGCCGCGGGACTGCTGCTGGGCATCGGGCTGGCGGTGGCCGTAGAGGCGATCGATGACCGGGTGCGCAACGAGGACGAGATCATGCGCATTGTCAAGGTCCGGATTCTGGCGGGGATTCCGCACCTATTTACGCCGGAGGAAGTGAAAAAGCAACGCCGCCGAAGGATCCTGGAATGGAGCTGCGCCGGCATGATGCTGGCGGTGATGGTGGCCGCCAATACGTTCACGATGTTCCGGAGATAGCGCAATGTACGAAAAGTTTTACGGCTTCAACCAGAATCCGTTCCGCATGAGTCCCGATCCCGCGTTTTACTACGCGACGGCGCGCCACAACGAGGCGCTCGCCAATCTTACCTATGGCGTGCTTATGCAAAAGGGATTCATCGTTCTCACCGGGGAGGTTGGCACCGGCAAGACGCTGCTGGTTCGTTGCCTGCTGGAGACGCTGAACCGTTCGCGGGTGGCGCACGCCTACATCTTCAATCCGTTGCTTTCGGCCGATGACCTGCTGCACATGATTCTCACCGACTTTGGGATTCGCGAGGTGAAGCAGACGCGCGCCGAAATGCTGCAGCAGTTCAATGAGTACCTGATCGACGTGTACCGCCGCGGTGGGGTCACCGCGCTGGTCATCGACGAGGCGCACCTGTTGGCGCCGATTCTGCTGGAAGAGATCCGGCTGATGACCAACATCGAGACCTCGAAGCACAAGCTGCTGCAGATCGTTCTGGTCGGCCAGCCAGAGCTCGATCTGAACCTGGATTCGCCCGAACTGCGCCAGGTAAAGCAGCGCATCGCACTGCGCTACTCGCTGGAACCTCTGGCGGACATGGAGGTGCGGGGCTATATCAATCGCCGCCTGGAAGTTGCCGGCGCGCCCGACCGCCTGCTGCAGATTTTTCCGCCGGCGACACTGGCGCGCATTTTGCACTATGCGCATGGAATTCCGCGCCTGGTCAACACCATCTGCGATAGCGCACTGGTCAACGGCTACGGCAGGCAGGCCAAGGCGATCACTCCGGCGATGATCGAGGAAGTGGTCACCGACCTGCGCCTGAATCTGAAGAGTTCGGCGGCCAAGATGAGCGGCACGCCCATGTCAGCCACGCCGCCCGAAGAGGACCTGAGCCGCAAAACTCTTATACGCACGCTGCTGCGCCTGGCCCGGCTGCTGGAACACGGCCAGGACGCGGAGAATGAGAAATCCCAGGGAGTTGCAGGATGAGTCGAATTTTCGATGCGCTACGCCAGTCCGAACAAGACAACCAACCCGGCGACGAACGCTGGCGTCTGGTTGCCGGGTCGCTGCCGAACGATCCCGTGCTGAGCACGGACCTAGAGGACACACAGGAAGAAGCGGCGCTGCCGACACTGCCGGCAGAGGCGAGTTTGCCGGACCTGTCTGCGTTTCCAGTGCCGGCCATCGTGCCGCCCGTGGCTATCGACCAGGCCGCGAATGACGTTGCCCCACAGCCGTTGCAGACGCCGGCAAACGCCGAAACCTTTGCGGCCCGTTTCGTGGACGCGTCGCCGCAGCCGGCGTGGCCGAATCTTGAAACCGATGCGCGCTCGGCTGTTACCGTTTTGCCTCCGGACCCGCTGCTCCCGGAGCTTAGTGGTCCAGAGATCGATCTATCAAAGCTCAAGGTGGTTCCGGCTTCGTCGCTGCCGCAATCGCTGCTGGTTGCGCTGAACAGCGAACGCGGGCTGGGCGCGGAAAAGTTTCGCGTTCTCGGCGCCCGCCTCTCCAACATCCGCATGGGCCAGGCGCTGGGCGTGCTGCAGGTGACCAGCAGCGTGGTCGGCGAGGGCAAGACGCTCACCTCGGTCAATCTAGCCATGACGCTGGCCACGCGCTTTGCGCAGAAGGTGCTGCTGGCCGAGGGCGACCTGCGCAAACCAGCGGTCTGCTCCCTGCTGGGGCTGGAAAACCATGCCGGGATCGGCGAGTGGTGGGATGCACCCGAGACACCCGTCAGCGACTTTTTGTTACGCATCGGCGAGACCGGCATGTGCCTGCTGCCTGCCGGCAACGTTGCGCATCCGGCGTCCGTGCTGCAATCGGCCCGGATTGCCGAGTTGTTTGCCGGCCTGGCGAAACAGTTCGACTGGGTGATCATCGACACGCCGCCGCTGCTGCCGATGGCGGATTCCAACCTGTGGTCGCGCTTGAGCGATGGCACGCTGCTGGTCGTGCGCAAGGGCGCGGTCTCGCGCGCAGCTTTGAAAAAGGCCGTCGAGAGCCTCGACAACCCCAAACTGGTGGGCATTGTGCTCAATGACGCCTCCGATTACGATCGGGTGACCTATTACGACCAGTACTACACAGAGCGCAACCTGAGCGCTGCACCGGGAGAGGAAGCGAAGAGGTGAATCGGCGTCCCCATGCGTATGTCCCAGTCCGATCGGTGATTCTCGGGCTTTCCGAGGCGGTGCTGGCGACGTTGGCGCTGCTGGCGGCGATGATCGCCTACCTGGGGCCGCTGAACGCCAGGCTGGCGCTAGGCTATGAGAGGGCGGATGCGCGGGTTGCCCTGGTGGTGCTTCTGTTTGTGCTCTGCATGTACTACTTTGACCTCTACGACTTGAGCGTGTTGCGCAATTCGCGCGAGGTTGTCACCAATCTTATCCAGTGTTTCGGGTCGTTTTTCCTGCTGCTGGCGTGCGTGTACATGATGTTTCCTACCGTACGCCTGGAGCAGGGAGTGGTGTTGGCCGGGACCGGCACGGCCGCCATTGGCGCGCTCTGCTGGCGGCATATGTTCTGCTATGTGAGCCACTGGGCGGCGTTCCAGGAGCGCGTCCTCATCTTTGGGGAAGGAGCGCTGGCGACCGAACTTGGAAGCATGCTGAACACGCGTCCGGAGCTGGGCCACCGGGTGATGTGCCAGATAGAAGAACAGCCTGATCCCGCGCCCGCCGCTGAACTCGAACGCCTCGTTGACACCTACAAGATTCGCCGCGTGGTGGTGACCCTGGGCGAGCGCCGTGGCCGGCTGCCGGTGGAAGTTCTGCTGGACCTGAAGGAACAGGGTGTGGTGGTGCAAGAGGGCAGCGAGCTTTATGAGGCAATCATGGGCAAGGTGTATCTGGACTCCCTGCGCCCGAGCACGCTGCTATTTTCGCCGGCCTTCGAGGTCTCCGCATTCGCGCAGCTTTGCCAGCGGCTGTTGTCGCTCGTGGTCAGTTCCGCCGCAGTGCTGGTAGCGGCGCCGGTCATGCTGGTGATCGCCGTGGCCATCAAACTGGACTCGCCCGGCCCGGTCATCTTCCGCCAGCAGCGGGTGGGCCTGCGTGGCCGGCTTTTCACCCTCTACAAATTCCGTTCGATGTGCGATGGCGCCGATGGCGTCCGTCCGGCGGAGAAACAGGACGAGCGTTTCACCCGCGTCGGAAGCTGGCTGCGCGCCTGGCGTCTGGATGAACTGCCGCAGCTGTGGAACATTCTGCGCGGCGACATGCACCTGGTCGGCCCCCGTCCGTTTGTTCCCGAGCAGGAAGAGTATCTGCGCGCCCGCATTCCGTTCTACAAGCTGCGCTGGAGCGTGCGCCCGGGGGCGACCGGCTGGGCGCAGGTGAGCCGCGGCTACTGCGAAACCCTGGAAGACAACGTCGACAAGCTTGCCTTCGACCTTTTCTACATCAAGCATTTTTCCCTCGGGCTCGACCTGCTGGTGCTCTTCAAGACGGCGAAGATCCTTCTGCTGGGGCGAGGCGCGCGATGATCCCGGGCGGTGCGCTCGCCGTCTTCTGGATTGCTGTATTCCTGGTGGTCTATACCGAGGTTGGCTATCCATTGGTCTTGTTCATCTGCTACGGATTGGTGCAGGTGAAACGCGACTGGCAGTACCTGCACAACCGGCACGACCGCCGCTGCGCGGAGCTGACCGAAGCGGCGCTTCCCTCGGTCACCATGCTGTTCGCCGCCTACAACGAAGAGGAACACCTGGCGGAGAAGCTGGAGAACACGAAGCAACTCGACTACCCAGCCGAAAAGCTGCAGGTTGTGATTGTCTCCGACGGCTCTTCGGATGGGACCAACGCGATTCTGGGCGCGATTGACGGATCCGCGGTTTGAAATAGTGATCCAGTCCGAGCGCAGCGGCAAATGCGGGGCGCTGGCGGTGGCCGCCGAACGCGCCCGCAACCACATCTTCGTGCTGTGCGACAGCAGCACCATGTTTGCCCCAGACGCGTTGCGCAAACTGGTGAGGCACTTTCAGGACCCCGCCATCGGCGCGGTCTGCGGAGCGCTGAGCTTTGCCGGCAACGCCGAGTCCGGCCAGACCGAAGGGCTCTACTGGAAGTACGAAACCGCCCTGCGTTTGATGGAAGCGCGGCTGGGTGCGACTTTGACTCCCAGCGGCGCGATCTACGCGGTGCGTGGCGATGTTTACGTTCCGCCCACCTCCGATGTACTGGTGGATGACATCCTCACCCTGATGAACGTGCGCCGGGCCGGATTTGAGGTTCACTACGATCCGGAAGCGAGGGCCGTCGATTTTCCCGCCTCGAGCGTGGCCGGTGAGTTCCGCCGCCGGGTCCGCATCAGCACTGGCAGCTTCCGCGCTCTTCCCGCGCTGCTGCGAATTCCGAAGCCGGGCTTCACGGCGTTTGCGTTTTTCTCGCACAAGCTATTGCGCTGGATTCTTCCGCTGCTGCTCATCGTGGTTTTCCTGAGCAATCTGTTTCTGCTGCGGCATCCGTTTTACGTCGCGACCATGGCTGGTGCAGATTGCAATTTTGCTTTGGGCGCTGGCGGGCTTCGTCTTTCACGATTCTCTCAGCAAGGTGCGCTTCACGCTTGGTCGGCTACTTTCTGGTTGCCATGCATCTGGCGTTTCTTGGTCGGACTGCTGCGCAGTCTTTCCGGAAGGAAGGAGACGGCATGGCAGCGCACAAACTGAACTCCGGGCGATTCGCGATCCCCGGCGTGCCGGTGTTCATGTACCACGATGTCTGCGCCGGCGCCGCGGCAGGCGAGCGTTACCGGCTTTCTTTGGCGATGTTCCGCGAGCAGTTGGAATTCCTGCGCGAGCATGGATTTGCCGTGGAAGACCTAGACGGGCTGGCGGAAAACTCGGGCGGCGGCCGCGTGGTGCTTACCTTTGACGATGGTCTGGCGAGTCATTACCAGCGCGTGCTTCCGGCCTTGCTCGAGCGTGGGACTGACGGCAACATTCTTCGTGACTACCGCGCTGCTGGGTACAGCCGGGTATCTCGGTTGGAGCCAGTTGCGGGAGATGAGCGCGGCGGGAATGACGATCGGCTCGCACGGACACCAACACATCGACTACTCCGGCCTGGAAGCCGGGGCCGTGCGGCGGGAACTTCATCGCTCCCGGGCATCCCTGGAGGATGGGCTCGGCAAGCCGGCATTCAGTTTTTCCGCGCCCTATGGTTTTCTGAGCCGTGCCCTGATTGAAAGCGCGCGGCAGGCAGGATTCCGTTGGATATGCTCCTCGATTCCCTGGCTGGCCGCCGCGGACGCGACCGTGGTTTCGCGTCTGGCTGTTTATCACGATACGGATGTACCGCGCTTTTCCGCCCTGGCCCGCGGATGCGCTCTTCCGGTGTTGGCCCGCCGCACCCGCGACGCACTTCTCTATATCCCGAAGCAACTTTTGCGACGCGGCGCGCCGCAGCTTCTTGGGGTGCGGGTGGATCAGGAGATCGAATGAGCGGTCTCCATGTTTTCGTGCTGATCGATGCGCTGGGGTGGGAACTGATTCGCGAGCGTCCGTTTCTGGCCGAGTTCCTGAGCTACCGGCAGCGCTTGCGCACTTTGCTGGGCTTCAGCTCGGGAATCATTCCTTCGATTCTGACCGGCCGCACTCCGGCGGAAAACGGCATGTGGAACCTTGTGTACTACGATCCGCAGAACTCTCCGTTCCGTCGCATGCGATCCCTGGGACCTTTGGCCGGCCGTTTGTTCGACCATCGCATGGGACGCCGCGCGCTTACCGAGATTGGACGCAGGGTTCTCGGCATGGGAAGCAATTTCGACGTCTGCGTGCCCCCGGAAACCCTGCCCTGGTTCCACTGGGCGGAGAGCCGCAATATCTATGCGCGCGGCGGCGTTGCCGGTCAGCGCTCCATCTTCGACCGGCTCTACGAGAAGGGGATCGACCACAGGATCTACAGCTACCGGGACTCCCTCGCCGACCGTGAGATTCTGCGGCAAGCCGCGAGCGATATCACAAATGAGCCGGCAGAATTCTACTTCCTGTATCTCTCCGAACTGGACATGTTCCTGCATCTCAATCGCGGGGAGCCCGAACGGATAGAGGCGAAACTAGCGTGGTACGAAGAAGCTCTCGGGCGGGTTTTTTGCGCCGCGAAGGCACGCGACCCCGGCGCCCGGCTGCGCAGTTTTCTCCGATCACGGCATGACGCCGGTAGAGCGCCACTGCGACGTGGCGGCGGTGGTCGCTGGGTGCGGCTTCCGAGCGCCGCGCGACTATCTTGCCGTGTATGACTCCACCATGGCGCGGTTCTGGTTCTTCTCCGCCGCGGCGCGCGAGGAGATTTGCGCGCGCCTGGGCCAACTGGACTATGCCCGGCTGCTGACGGATGACAAGCTGCGCGATTTCGGCGTGTATTTCTCCGACCACCGTTACGGAGAGTTTGTGATGCTGCTCGATCCCGGCTGCATCATCGCCGAGAGCGGGTTTAACGGCAAAGGATGGAAGCCGGCGGGAATGCACGGCTATCATCCCGAGGATCCGAACTCCGACGCCGTATTTCTGGCGAGCGAGGCTCCCAGTGCGACGCTGGTTTCCGTACGCGATGTCTTCGGCTGCATGACGGAGGCGCTGCGATGAGCGCCGGGCCCATCACGGTTTGCATGTTCGACAACGAACAGGTGCGTGGCGGCGCCGAAGAGCATATGCTCTGCCTGCTGCAAGGGCTCGACCGCCATCGCTTCCGCCCGCTGCTGGTTTGCTCCGGCGAGCTACTGGCGCTGTTGCGGCCAGACTTGCCGGGGGATGTGGAGGCGGTGCCACTGGCGTTGCAGTCACACCTGCAATGGGGCCAGATGCGAGTCTTGCACCAGCTTCTCGGACAGGAGCGGGTGCAGGTGCTGCACTCGCACGGATTCCGTCCCAGCATCCTGGCTTCGCCGGTGGGGCGTTGCGCCAGAGTGCCGGTGATTTTGGAGACGCCGCACGTGCGCGAATACTGGCGCAAGGGATGGAAGTCGAGTTTCGTGATTGACCGGGTGGCGGGACGGTTTGTTGACCACTACATTGCCGTGTCCGCAGCAAACCGCAAATACCTGGTGGAGGAAAAGGGGCTGCCGGAGAGCAAGATTGCACTGATTCGCAATGGCTGCGATGTGGAGCGGTTCGATCGCGCGCAGGCTGTGGCGCCGGACTCCAGGCGCCTTGCCGGGATTGCGGAGAGCGACCCGGTACTCCTGGTGGTTGCGCGTTTGGAGCCGCAGAAAGGCCACTCAGGTGTTACTGCGCGCCATGGCCCGGCTGAAATCCGAGTTCCCCAACTTGCGCCTGGTGGCGTTGGGTGAAGGCAGTCTCCGCGCCGAGTTGCAGGGGCTAGTGCGCGAGCTTGGCCTGGAGAATTCGGTACTCATGCCGGGACACTGTCCCGATGTCCGTGGGTGGATGAGCGCTGCCGACGTTTGCGTGTTGCCTTCCTTTGCCGAAGGGCTGCCGCTGTTCGCCATCGAGTGCCTGGCCGCGGGCCGCCCGATGGTTGCTTCGGCAGTCGATGGTACGCCCGAAATCGTGGTCAACGGCAAGACCGGGTTGACGGTTGCGGCCGGCGATCCCGTGGCGCTGGCGCTGGCCATCGCACGGCTGCTGCGCGATCCGCGGCTGGCAGTGCAACTGGGCGCCGCCGGGGCTGAGTGGGTGCGGCAGTGGTTCACCCTCAAGCGGCAGATTGAGGAGACCGAAGAACTCTACGAACGATTATGGTCGGCAAAGACCGGCAACACTCTGCCGCCACGGCGCCAGGAGAGATCGCCGCAACCGTTAGTGCATTGCTGAGAAACGACTATGTCCGACACGGCACATATCGGAGGCCCTCAGGCCGCGTTGGCCGTTCCGGTTGAGGACGATCTGGTACAGGTTTGCCGCGAAAGCTTTGGCACTGCGCTGCGCGCCGTGGTTCTAACCGGCAGCCTGGCGAGGAACGAGGCGAGCTACCTGCTCAAGGAGGGACACGCGATCCTGATTAGCGACGCGGAGGCCATAGTTGTGCTGCGGGATGGCGCGCCGCTCCCGTCGCGGCAGGCGACGCAATCGTTGTGTGGGCTTGCGGAGCACCGCCTGGAAGCGCGCGGGGTGCGCATCCATGTGAGCCTGAGCGTGGTCCACGCGGCGTATCTGCGCCGTTTGCCGCCGCTACATCTATAGCTACGAATTGCGCACCTGCGGGTTGGTGCTCTACGGTGAAGCCCGGCATCCTCGAAGAGCAGATCCCCAACTACGCCGCATCCAACCTATCCAGGGAAGATGCCTGGCGCATGCTGAGCAACCGCCTGGTTGAGCAGATGGGGCTTGAGGTGGAGATCGGGGCCGGCGATGTGCTGCGCTACCGGAGCATCAAGCTGTGCCTGGATCTGGCATCGTCGCTGCTGGTGTTTTTCGGGCGATTTGAGGCCGGCTATCGCGCCCGGCTCGACCGCATGGAGGAGTTTGCCGTCGACTCCCGGCGCGGAGCAATTGCCGATTCCGATCGCCGAATTTCTCCGCTGCTGCGGCTGTGCACCGACGGCCAAACTCGCAGGCCGGAAGTTGTGGCCGATCCCGGCGCCGTCCTCGCGGAGCAAGTCACACGCTGGGCGTGGCAAGCCTGGCTTTGGGAACTGCAGCGCATGACCGGCAGTACCAGGGCGCCGGCGCCGAGGAAATGATTCGCGCCTTCGGGCGCGGCCTGGGCGAAGAGCGGCTGCTGCGCGGATGGCTCTTCGCCGTCCGCCGCGCCGGATGGTTGCGCTCGGCGCGCCACTGGCCGAAATGGCTTTCGCTGCTCGCCCGGAAACTGACGCCTCGCCACGCCGATTTATCTGGCGGCCTATCGATGGCGGCAGGCCCAACTCGATGCGAACTCCAACGGCGAGAGCCAACCCATGAAGGCCGTTTGCGATCTTCTTCCGGTGGATGGAACGGCGAAACTCGCCACTGCCGCCAAGGTGGCCCGGCAATTAGTCTGGAACTACCAGGAGTTCGTCACGGAGACACGCGCATGAACCAAGTGAACATTACGAGCGACGGGGTTGCCCGAAGCGTTCTGGAGAGTCGGTTGCCATCGGCCCGCTGGCGGCTTTCTGACCTGTGGCGGGCGCCACTCACCGATCTTCCAGTGCGCGACGAACTGATTCGTCAGTATGTCCCGCGCTCGCCACGGATGAAAATTCTTGAAGTAGGTCCGGGGAGCGGCTTTCCCGCGTTTCGCATGGCGCGCGAGGTTGGCAGCATTGACGCTGATGGAAGTTGCCGCAGGCAACGCCGCCATCCTCAGCGGCGATTCGCAGCACACTCCCAACGTCGAAGTTGTGGTCGGCGACGTGTGCAGTGAAGGACAGGGCGGCAAGCGCGCCGCACGGTTCTGACGCGATCGTCGCGATCGAGGTCTTCGAGTTGCTTCCCGATCCCGCGACTGCGCTCGGCAACATGGCTGCAATGTTGCGTCCGCAGGGAAGTCTCTTCATGCAATTTCCTAATTATGAGAACCCCCGGTGGCCTACGTTCTATCGCAGCCGCGAGGGGTTGGAGGCCAACTGCGCGCTGCCGGATTCACGCAATGGAAAGTCTATCGTCTTCGTCTGTCGCCCTGGTCGCAGCGCCTGTTTCACTGGCTGCACGAGGCTCCCTTGCGGCTGTTACCGCGCCCATCCAGGCGCGCAGCGGCAAGAACCTGCGCAACGCCTTGAGGACTACGACGGAACATGGGCATTTCACCATGGCAGCAGTCTGGAAGCGATCAAGGTGCCCATCCATCTTTACTGGGCGGCAATCATGATACTGATGCGGCTGGGCGGGGATGTGTTTCGCCGCGTCGAATGCGGGGATGAGATCTTTGGCAAGAACCTTTTCGTGGCCGCCAGCACGGGCGGGAATGGTAGGTGGAATCGAATGATGAGTCGGAGTTCGACAACCAAGCAGCGCAGGTGATACTGCGCGGCGTCAACGACCAGACACTGGCCTGCGGTGGTGCGCGAGTGCATGGAGTTCTGCGACTGGAAGAGCCTGGTGGCACCCGGGGTCGACAGTGGTGGTCAAGCCGAACCTGTGCACGGCGGTGCCGGACAAGTGGGAGATGTCAAACACCGATCCGCGGATTGCGGCACGCGGTTTGCGAACTGTTGCTGACGCGCGCCGCCAAGGTGTACGTGGTGGAGTCCGACGGGCTGCGCCAGACCGCATGGGAAGCCTTCGAGGTTTCCGGCTATCGCCGTCTGGAGGCGCTGGGCGCAACCCTGGTGAACCTGAGCGAAGCCGAGCAGATGGAAGTGGAAGTGCCGCCCGCGGGACGGGTGACGCCTGCCACGCCTGATGCTGACCAGCGACGTATTCATCACTCTGCCAGTGCTTAAGACGCACGCCCTCACCTACTTCACCGGCGCCATCAAGAACCAGTGGGGATGCGTGCCGCAGTACGATCGCATCCTGCTGCACCAGTATCTCAATCCGATGCTGGCCGAGTTGCACGCCATCTTCAAGCCGCAGATTTCCATCATGGATGGCATTATTGCGATGGAGGGCCGCGGCCCGGCGAACGGCAAGCCACGGCGGATGGACCTGCTGCTGGCGAGCCGCGACAGCGTGGCGCTGGACGCCACCGCGATGCGGCTGGCTGGGCTGGATCCGCAGACACTGCCGCCACCTGCTGCTGACCGCCGAGAAAGGGCTCGGGCACTTGGAACAAGAGACCATCGAGGTGGATGGCGACTGGGCACGCCATGCCACCCAGTTCGAGCCCGCCATCCTCGACAAGGCCATTGCCGCCATGGACTTCATGAGCCGCTATCGCTGGTTCGTGAAATATATGCTGGAGAAGAATTTCGTCTTCTACCCGGTTCGCGCCCTGGTTCAGATGCTGCGCAAGACCGGCCTGGTGGAGGGAGGATAGTTGGCTGTGTCCGTCTGCAATCCGTGGGTTCGAGGGGTGCGATGAAAATCCTCGCCATCCTGCTTTCGCCGCCAGTCCCGGCTACGGCGGGACACCGTGTGCGCAACCGCAGCCTGCTGCGACGCGCTGGCCCTGGAGGGCCACGAGGTGACCGTGGCCGCCTTTGCCAGCCGGGAGGAGATCGCTTCTCCGCGGCGCGAGTTCGCTGGGCTGTGCCGTGAGTTTCATCTGTTGCCATCTCCGCAGAGCAGCGCGGCCGGCCGCCTGCTGCGCAGCCTTTGGAACCAAGCCCTACGGAGCGATTCGTCTGACGGTGCCGGCGATGCGGTCGCTGGTTCGCGAGCACTTGGCGAAGGGAGAGTTCGACGCCATCCTCTGCGATGATTTCTACATGGCGGGCAATATTCCCGAAGGCAATCGCGTGCCGGTTGTGCTCAACAAGCACGACATCACTTGCCGCATCGTGCGCCAGTTCGCCTGCGGCGAGCGCAATCCGCTGAAGAAGTGGTATGCCGTCCTGGAGGCGCGCAAGATTGAGCGCCTTGAGGCTGTCGCATGTGCCTCGGCGCAGGCCGTCGCCGTCTGCTCCGCGCGCGATGGCGAACTGCTTGCGTGAGCTTTCACCTACGGCCCGCCTGTTCGTGGCTCGCCAACGTGGTGGACACCGAGCAAGTACATGCCTGCTGGCTGCGGCGACGGCGGCTCCGTGCTGTTCGTCGGCGCCATGGACTGGCTGCCGAACCAGGATGGCGCGGAGTTTCTTGTCTATGCGAGATTCTTCCGCACCTGCGCAAGCTGGCGCCCAATGCGCAGGTCGTCCTCGCCGGGCGCAATCCTTCCAAGGCAATGTTGCGGCGCTATGCCGAATGTCCCGGACGTGAGCTTCACTGGCACGGTCGCCGACCTGCGCCCGATCATCGCCGCGCCGCGGTCTGCGTGGTCCCGCTGCGCATCGGCAGCGGCACGCGCCTGAAGATTCTGGAAGCGGCGGCCATGGCGAAGCCAATCGTCTCCACCACGCTGGGCGCCGAAGGACTGGAGTCTGCGTCACGGCCGCGAGATTCTGCTGGAAGACCGGCCACGCGCCTTTGCCGAGGCCGTTGCCCTGTTGCTGACAGACCCGGTGCGCGCCGCCGCAATGGGAAGCGCGGCGCGAGTTGTAGTCGAACAGCAGTACAGCATCCCTGCTTTGCGCCGGCAACTTCGCCATCTTCTCGCATCGCTGCAGTCCACTGCCGTGGCGGCGGCCGGAAGCTCGCTGCCATGATCCTCTTTTACCTTCTCGTGCTATCGCTGCCCTTCGTGGACCACGGGTTGTTGGGCCGCGAGATCGCCGGGCTGACGCTGGAGAAGATCATCGGCGCGGCCTGCTTCTTTTATGCGCTTGCCTACCTGCCGCGGCGCCGGGCGCTGCCTGAGTTGTTTGTCTCCGCACAGGCCAAAGCCTTCGCCCTGTACGTTGTTCTGGCGATCACCTCCTACGTGCTCACCGCCGAAGAGGTTCTGTTTCGCGATTTTGTCGGCATCTTTCTCTCGCAGTTCCTGTTTTTCATCACGGTCATGATCCTGGTGGACTCGCGCGAGCGGCTGCAGAACACGATCCTGGTTCTGATCGGCTCCATGGGCCTGGTCTCGCTGTACCTGATTCGAGAGTGGATTGGCAACGTGCCGGTGTATGGCACTCAGCTACCGCCCGGGCTGGGTGGCGGGAGATCCCAACATGTTCAGCGCGTCGGCACTGGTCGTTCTGCCGCTGATGCTCTGCTCCCATCACGCCATGCCGCGCGCGGATGGCAGCGGGCGGGCATCGCCGGCTGCCTGGGAGTCACGCTGTTCGCGTTTCTTCTGGCGGCCTCGCGTGGAGGTTTCATCGGCCTGGTTTGCATGTTGCTGTGGCGGCTGCGCGACTCGCGCCGCCGCTTGATGGCGGTTGCGATCTCCGCGCTGCATCGTTCTGATCTGCCTGGCGTCGCCCTATTCACCGCTGGACCGGCTGTTGAAGCCTACCGCGAGCGACATTGAATCCAGCAACATCCGCCTGCAGTTGTGGTCGGTCTCGGTCAAGATCTTTGCCGACCACCCCTGGTTCGGCGTCGGCCTGTGGAACTTCCCCAAGTACATGCATCGCTACCTGCCTCCCGGGGTCGATCTCGATTTTGTTGTTCCGCACAACACCTACCTGGAGGTTGCGGTCGAACTGGGCAGCGTCGGGTTGCTGCTCTTTGTTGCCTTACTGGCATTGAGTTTGTGGAACCTGGGGCGCATGCGCCGCGCTGCCATCGCCGCCAAGGACGCCTATTACTCGGCCCTCACCGGTTCGCTCAGCAGCGGCTTGGTTGGCTTCGGCGTGGCGGCGCTGTTTCTCTCGGCCAAGCACGCCAAGGTGTTCTGGTTCGCCGTCTTCCTGTCTGCCTGCATGCGGGCCGCTGCTGGCGCAGTCGCTGCGCGTCGCAAAAGAGAAAAAAGAGGAAGCGGAGGCCCAGAATGCGCCTAGTGCGCCGGTGGCGGAAGAGCCGGCTGTCGTGGAACAGGTTCCCATCCGGGTTGGAAACTGGCTGACGCGCCACTGAACGGGAGAGGATTTCAGAACAGGCCTTGCAGACTTCCGGCACAAAGCGCGAATGGCAGGACGAGGCCGCGCTCTCGTTCAGGCCACCTTCCATACTCACAAAGCATCCCATGCGCGTCCATCCAGCGTGGACCAAGCGCATCTCCTGCTGCGGCGGGGCGCGATGAGTACCCAGGTTCCATCGCCGACACCGGCGTCTGCGCCCGTTGCGGCGGCAGGGGTTTCCCCCGTGCGCAGCGTGATCGCCAACTGGGCTGGTCTGGGAGTCAATGCGCTGCTCTCGCTGGTGATGACCCCGATTCTGCTGCACGGCCTGGGCAATCTCTACTTCGGAATGTACATGCTGGTTGCCTCGGTGCTGGACTCCTGTGGTCTGCTCGACTTCGGCATGCGCACCGCATCGTTTCGATTTCTTGCCCGCCACTACGGCAGTGGCGAGCGCGAGGAACTGGACCGCACCTTCGCTTCCGGCATGGTGATCACCTGTTGTTCCGCCGTGCTGATCCTGCTGGCGGCTCTGGCTGCGGTGTTTCTGCTGCCCCGCTTCTTTGCCGTTTCGGCCGCGGATCGGCCGGTTTTCCGGGAGCTGATCCTGCTCTTGGGTGGGTCGGTTGCGGCAGCCTTCCTCTCACAGATTCTCGGAACTTATCTCTGCGCTTTCCGCCGCTTCGACTTCTACAACCTGAACTCGGCAGGCGACCGGAATTCTGCGCACCGCACTCATCGTGGTTGCCCTGCGCCTGGGCGGACGCGTGCTTGCCGTAGCCACGATCACGCTCGGCTGCTCGCTGCTTTCGCTCGTAAGCTCGTCGTTCCTGGTGCACATCGCCGATCCGGCGATCGCCTTCTGTTTGCGAAATATCTCCCGCCGGCGCATCGGCGAATTGCTGGGCTTTAGCGGCAATGCCTTCCTGGGAACACTCGGCGATCAGCTCCGTTTCTTCATCGACTCGGTTGTGATCGGACGCGTGCTGGGCATCGCCGCCATCACTCCCTTCGTCATTCCAGGGCGCCTGATGGTTCTGTTTCGCGAGATGGGTTACTCTCTGGCCAGCCCGATGGCCGGGGTGATGAATGAAGATGCGGGCCGCAGAGACGAGCAATGCGCTGCGCGCCAGCTTTCTGCGCGCCACGCGGCTCTGCCTGCTGCTCAGTTTGTTCGTCAGCCTGCTGCTGCTGGTAAACGGCGCCGGGCTGATTCGTCTCTGGGTGGGACCTGGCTATGCGAGTTCCTATCCGCTGATGCTGGTGCTGCTTTCGGGATATTTCCTGATGCTGGCGCAACAGCCCTCGGTGGACTCTGTTTCTAGCCCAGGGCCGTCATCGCCTGCGCGGCTGGTGGAACCTGGGCGAAGGTGCCGCCAACCTGGGGCTGAGCATCTACTGGGGAATGCGCTACGGGCTGGTGGGCATCGCCCTGGGAACAGCCGTTCCCATGATCTTGGTGCAGCTCTTCATCCAGCCGTGGTATGCGCTGCGCACCATTGCGTTGCCGGCGGCGCGTTACTTCCGGGAAGCCCTGCTGAGGCCGGCGCTGGTGGCCGCGATTGTTCTGGGGGTTTGCGGAGCGCTGCGCCCATGGCAGCACGGCTACAGTGCGGGTTGGCTGCTGCTTTCGGTGGGATGGCAGGCAACTCTTTACCTTGGTCTTACCTGGAGGCTGGCGTTGACCGCGGGTGAGCGCGAGCAGTTGGCTAGCCGCGGGCGCAACCTGCTGGGTCTGGCGCAACCGCGCTCCTGATCCAACGCTCACTTCTTTCCCAAGCCAACTTCCTTGCCATAGTGCAAGGAAGCAGTGAATACGTTCCAGGGCGCAAGCGAGCCACGCTTCACCGAGGCCCGCAGAACGAAGATGGCGTAGCCGGTCATCAACCAAAAGAAGGCGATGCGATTGCTCCATCCGCGGCGCCAGTTCCGGTAGTACAGATAGCTGATGCCGCGCACCGCCGAAGCAATCCAGTGTTCGTCCGGGCGCGCGGCTGCGCTTCGGTTGTGCACCAGCCTGGCACGGGGATCGATTTCCAGCCTGGCGCCGGCGGGCAGATGCAGGCAGAAATCCACATCCTCGCCCTCGGAGGCTCCGCGCAGATTGGCATCAAAGCGCAGAGCGCCGGTGCGCGAGGCGCGAAAACTCATGAGGCCGCCGCCAAAGCAGCTTACGGGAATTCTTCCTCCGCCGCGTAGCTCATCGGCACGGTAGTAGACGTTATACCGGTCATCGCGGAAGGGTCCGTGCTCAAACAGCCATCGCCAGGCGCGAGCGGTGAATCCTCCCGGCGGGTAGTTGGTGATGATTCCCGAAATTCCAGTCACCTCGGGATCTTCGGCGTAGCCCTCGAGCAGCCGCTCGATGAAGTCCGGCTCCAACTCCACGTCGTCGTCGAGAAAGAGAAAGATGGCGCAACGGTTCTGGTCCAGAGCCAGGTTGCGCGACAGCGCCAGGCTAGTGATGCCGGGATCGAGCGTGTAGCGCAAGCAGACCTGCGCCGCCGCCTCCGCCCGCTCCGCGAACAGGGCGCGTACCTGCCGCTCGGATTCATCGCTCGGGCTCTGGTCCACGATAATCAGCTCCTGCGGAAGAACGGTTTGCTCCAGCAGGGTTCGCACGGCGATGGTGAGATCGCGGGGCCGATTGCGGGTCGGGATGAGGACGGCGAGCGAGAGAGGTGCCGCAGGTTTCGGGGTAACCGGCGGCGCTTGCGTACCAGGCTCAGTGCTGTTCATTGGCCAATTGTTCGATGACCGAGAAGTTCACCTCCCGCGCCGGCCCCAGGAAGTCTCCGTAATTGTGTTCCTCTCCGCCGGTTTGGAAGCCCCAGGCGTCGGTGCCCAGAGTCTTGCCCGCCTCGTAGCCGTCATACGCATTATCCATGAGAGAAACCACGCCCCAGTTGCGTTCCTCCACCAGATTATCGGTCCACGCCCACCACAGGAGGCCGATGAAGGGATGCGCGCCGGTGGATGCGCGCGAGTGAAAGAGCCAGTCCACATCCTGGCGGTAACGTTCGGCGCGCGCCGCCTGGGTGTCCACGAACCAAAGTGTACTGCCATCGGTCTGTTTGGCGTGGCGCCACTGGCTGGAGTCCGCGTTAGCCACCATGCCCTCCCAAATCATCAGGGGAATGTCTCCCGCCGCCCGCGCAATGAAGTCCAGTTGCTCCTGGCTGGTATCCGTGGTGATGCTGATTACGTCTAGCGATTCGCGCGCCGCCCGGTAGATAGGGGCACGCGCCGGAGCCTGCCAGCCGCCAATCGTAGTCGGCCCGAAGAATAGTGCGTGCGGCGCCACCGTGCGCACCGCCGCGCGCACGGTGGAGAGATACTGGCGCGCGATGAGATAAAGAAAATCGTCGAGATCGCGGACCATGTTCGGGTTTGCCCCCGCCGATAGCAGCAGCGCTGGGTCGCCCGAGCCCAGCCAGCGGTGCGCAGCGCGCCCATTCTCGTCGAGCAATCCCTTGCCGTCAGGCCAGCCGCCATCGCTGCCGAAGGTCGTATAGCTTGCACCCCATGCGCGGTTGAGCGCCTCCACCGAGCCGTACCTTTCACGTAGAAAATCACACAACCGTGTCTTGGTATACACCTGGGTGTCGGTGTACCGCACAGCAGATCCCCTGACTTTCTCCTGCCTAGGAGAGGTGACCAACGCGAGATAGCCGAGGTGTGGGTGCGTCTTGCCGACGGGCTGGGTTGCGAACTCCGGTCCCGGGCCGAATCCTGAAAGATTGTCGGTATCATCGCTGAAGACGCCGGCGAGGTACGGCGATTGCGCCTCGTCCGCCAACCAGTGGTCACTGGCGAGGATTTCGTAAGCGTTGCGCACCCAGGCGGGATCGAAGACATCGGGAAAGATGCCTGAGCCCGGGTCGCCGAGCACGGTGACGTTTGGATCTTTTCCGGCGTAAAGGTTCTTGAAGACGCCTTGCTTGAGACCTACGTACGCCGGGCTATTCGCGATCCACACGAACGACATTTTCACCGGTTGTTCGCTGCCGGTCCACTCCGATTCGGAGTCCGTCGGCAGCAACATGCGATAGCTGTAAGGCGCAATTGTGTTGAAACCCCAGGAGCGCAGTCTGCGGTTGGCCTGCAGCCACTTGACCTGCTCGCTGCCGTACTTGGTCATCAACCGCTGGTCGTAGGTGAGGCCGCGCTCGTCCCTATGCACATCGCCACTCACATCCCAGATTCCGATCATCCAGAACGGATTTCCCTCCGGCGTCAGCAAGACCCAGCGATCGCCGAGCTTGGCGGCGCGCCAGTTGCCGGTAGCCCTGGCTTTTGCGCCCGGCGTCACAACGCCGCCGAAGCGGTCCACCCGGGCTGAGCCGATATGGAGCGAGAAGTTGCGCTGTGCCTGGTTGCCGCGCAGGTCATGCACCTGTACCGCAAAATGAAAATCGCCGCCCTGTTCGGGGATGCCCGCAAGAACACCCTTGGCGCTGAGTTCCATGCCTTCCGGCAAGCCGCCCTCGGTTTTCCAGAAATATGGCGGCATACCGCCGGCAGCCGTCAGCCGCACCAGGTATTGGTTCCCCGCGCGTGCCCATGGCAGCTCCGGGTTTGACGTAACCACCGCCAGCCCGCCCCAAGCCACGCGCAGCAGGAACGGTTGGCGCAATGCGCGCGGCGTTTGCCCGCTATCGGCCACCGAAGCATCAAACGAGTACTCGCCGGGAACCTCTGCCTGCCCGTGGATCGTTCCATCCTGCTGAAGAAGCAATCCTGGCGGAAGATGCCCGCCGTCTATCGTCCAGTGATAAGGCGGCTCTCCATTTTCGGCGTGCAGTTCGAGGCGGTAGTCGGCGTGCATCGACGCGGGGGGAAGCAACGTGGCGTTGACAATTTTCAGGCCAAACAAGCTGTGTGCCGATGCGTAGAGCCAGTGCGTGCCGGCGCATATCATAAGCAGCATTGCGGCCGACAACAGCACGGTCAGCGTCAGCCTGACGCTCTTCGAGGTGGGGTGGTTATTCATGAAGGGGATGCCCTCGCAGCGTTATTATACGGGGAGAAGCAAATGGGTCGCTAAAATGAGCTGGCATCCTGGGTTCTCCCGGCGCAGCGGCGCGGCTCGCTGACGCTTGGGGGCGGTCCTGATGGGACATGGATCAAGCAACGGCTTCGAGCAACGCGCAACAGGCTGTAAGCCGGTGCAATAGGCCGGCATTTCCACAGTCAAAATAGAAACTCAGGTTGGACAGAATTTCCCGAAAGGTTGACCGGGTGAGAGGGATTGCGAGGTCCTCGGATGGGAACGGATGGGAGTGATGCGCCTCGACAGAACGATATTCTGACGACCCATCATAAGAGATACGACCCGCTCTGGCGCAGCCGCACGGTACTGCTACCTGGTTACATTGAGGACTTGGAGCGATTCAAGGGCGAGCTTCCGATCACAAGACATTTAGCCTGGGGCTGGAAATTATTTTGTCTGAGCCGGAGATTTCAGGTTGTGATTACCGGCAGTGAGCGCCTGGCATTCGTCTTCGCCATCCTGCAGAAGTTCCGCCGGCGCAAGGTTCCCCACATTTTCATGCAGTCCATGTGGGACCTGCCTAAGTCGCGCGTAAGAAAGCTGTTCAGGCGCGTTTTGTTGCGCACCGCCGTGAGCTCGGCCAGTTGCGTGTTGGTGTACTCCCGCAGGCAATTGGAACTCTATCCAAAGCTGCTGGGGCTACCGCGCGAAAAGCTCGTATTCCTCTATTCGCATACTTCTCCGCAGGCTAAGCAGTACCCCGTAAGCCGGGGCAACTATGTTTTTTCCGGGGGTGACTCCAACCGCGATTACGCAACTCTGGTGGCTGCGGCACGAGGCCTCAATTGTCACTTCATCATAGTGACTCGCCAATTGCATGATCTGCCGGCCGCCGCGCTGCCGGCCAATGTAGAAGTGGTTGCGGGCTTGCCGGCGGATGAATTCAGCCGCATGATGGCCGGAGCTGCCGCGGTGGTGGTCCCCCTCCGCCCGGGCGCATTGGAAACCGGCGGACGAACTGTCTATGGCGATGCCATGAGCATGGGCAAAGCGGTCATCGTTGCTGACGATGATGCAGGCGATTACATCACCAATGAACACGACGGCCTGCTCGTGCCCGCCGGCCAAGCCGTCGCCCTGCATCATGCCATCGCCCGGGTGCTGGACGACACCGAACTCTGTACTCGCCTGGAACGAAACGCGAAACAAACAGCCAAGGCCTTCGCGCCTGAAATCTTCTTCAACGCCATTTTTGCGCTCGCAGATGAGCGTGCCGGCGCGGCAAGAGCAGGCGATGGCTAGAGCGCGCCTCCTGGGGGGATGAATGCGAGGGAAGCGGGCCAATACCGGTGAGCTGACCAGGTTGCTCACTGCAGCGGCCATGTACCCCGGCGACTTACTGGAGCCGCCCTAGGTTCTTGAATGCGGCCTCTCTTCTCCCGTGCGCAGGCGGCAGCGCCATCCTAATCGCGCTAAATCGATCTTCGGTGGTATTTTGCGCTTACCTGTGCGGGCCACTTCTGTCAAACTAGGTGGGCATTCTCCAATTACCCATGGATAGGACGGACGCACAGACCGCGCCAGTCGTCTCCTCGCCGCTGATGCTTTCGGCGTTGCCTCGCAGCGCCATCTGGCGGACGGGCGTGATTGTGGCCTGCGTCCTGCTGATCTACGCCCCGGTGCTCAGCTATCTGGTACGCCAGTGGTGGAACGAGCCCGACTACTCGCACGGCTTTCTGGTGCCTCTGTTCAGCGCTTATGTACTGTGGCGGCGCGGCGATTTACTGAGAAGGGTAGAACCCAAACCCTCCTGGACAGGGATGGTAATTCTGTGCGCGTCGCTCGGGGTGCTGTTCGCCGGATCGCTCGGCGCCGAGCTTTTTCTGCAGCGCATTTCGCTGCTCGGCGTCATCGCCGGCCTCATCGTGTGGCTCTGGGGATGGGGCATGGTGCGTGCCGCCGCGTTTCCGCTGGCGCTGCTCCTGCTGATGATTCCTCTGCCTGGAGTGATCTACTACCAGATGGTCTTCCCGCTGCAGATTCTGGCCTCGCGGCTTGCGACGTGGATTCTGCATGTCATCGACCTGTTTCCTGTCTTGCGGGAAGGCAATGTACTTGTGCTGCCTTCGACCCGGCTGGAAGTCGCGGAAGCCTGCAGCGGACTGCGGTCCTTACTCTCCCTGTTAACCATCGCCGCGATGTACGCCTACCTGGCGGAGAAGAACAACCTCATCCGCTGGATCCTGTGTCTGCTGGTGATTCCCATTGCCGTGGTCGGCAATGCGGGGAGGGTGGTCTTCGCGGCGATTTCGGCCGAGCTCGCGGGCGCCTCGACGGCCGAGGGCTGGTCGCACTTTCTCTCCGGCCTTTTTCTCTTTTTCTTCTCGACGCTCCTTCTGCTTGTCTGCCACACGCTGATTACGGAGACCGGGCACCGGGTGGCTTCGCTACGGAGGCGATCATGACGCGCTGGTGGGCGGCGCTAATCATTCTGCTGGCGGCGGCGGTAACCGAATACGCTCTGCCGCGCACGGAGGTCGCCATTCCACATCCGCCGCTGCAGAACCTTCCTTTGGCAATCGCCGGCTGGACGGCAGAGGACATTCCCATCGATGCGCGCCTGGTTGCCGCTTCCCGCGTGGACAGCTACTTGAACCGCGTCTATCGTCAAGCGCCGGCAGGCGAGGTGGGTTTGTACATCGGCTACTACAGGAGCCAGCGCGCTGGAGACTCCGTGCACTCGCCCAAGAATTGTCTTCCCGGGGCTGGCTGGCAGCCGGTCCATTCCTCGCGGATCATGCTTCCGCTGCAACCGGGTCTGCCCGCCGCAGTCAACCTTTACACCGTGGAAAATGAACATGAGCGCTTTGTGGTTCTCTACTGGTATCAATCGCACGGACGCATGATCGCCAGTGAGTATCTTGCCAAGTACTACACGATTCGTGATGCCATGCTGCTGCACCGCACCGACGCGACACTGGTGCGGATCATGGTCCCAGCCACGGACGACGAGGCGCGCGCGCGTCAGTCCGCCATCGCGTTTGCGATTCTGATCGCGCCCAGGCTCGATGAAGTCATACCGCGTTAGAGTGGGAGGCGTCTTGCGTACTCATCTCATTGTTGTTTGTTCCGTGGTTGCGCTATTGCTGGCCTCCGGATGCAAGAAGGATCCGGAGGTTGCCAAACGCCAGTATCTGGAGAGCGGACAGAAGTTTCTGCAGGAGGGCAAGTATCAGCAGGCTGAGATACAGTTCCGCAACGCGCTCAAGATCGACCCGCGCTTTGCCGACGCTTACCTCCAGCTCTCAAAGGGGGCCATTGCAACCGCACGCTGGCAGGACGCATTCGGCAACCTGCAGCGCGCGGTACAACTGGATCCCGGCCTCACCGAAGCTCGCCTGACGATCGGCAGGCTGTATCTTTCCTCGCACCAGTTTGACCAGGCGGAGGAGCAGGCGATGGCCATCTTGCAGCGGGATCCTTCGAACGTCGAAGCCTACCAGCTTCTTGGCGCCTTGTATTTGAGCAGCGGCCGGGAGGCCGAGGCTCGGGATGCCTTCGCCCGCAGCATCAAGCTGGCTCCCAACGACGCCTCGGGATACGTCAACCTCGGCCTGATGGAGCTCAGCCTGCATAACTATCCCGCGGTCGAGAGCAACCTGTTGAAGGCGCTGCAGGTCGATCCGAAGATGCCGGTTGCCTACGCCGATCTGGCCAACTTTTATCGCATCCAGAAGCGCCTGCCTGACGCCGAACGCATCCTGCAGCAAGGTATATCGCGCAATCCCGAGGCATTTCCGTTGAGTGTGCTTCTGGCGGAAGTCCTCGTCGATGAGGGACGCACGTCCGACGCCGAGGCGGAGTTGCAAAAGTTGCTCAGCGGTCACGGCAACGTCCCCGAGGTGGCCGCCGCCGTGGGCGATTTCTTTGTCGGCCTGGGACAGAACGAACGCGCCCTTGATGCCTACCAGCACGGACTGGCCGCCACGCCAAAGAACAACGAACTCGAGAACCGTATCATCGCTGTCTATCTGAGCAGCAACCGCATCGCCGAGGCCCAGGCGCTGAACGAGAAGGTCACCCGCGAGAGTCCCTCCAACCCCACGGCCAACGTACAGCGCGCACAGATCCTTATGGCGCAGAACCACTTGGATGACGCGGTGCAGATTCTGCAACGGCAGGTGGCCGATACTCCGGATCTGGCGCTGGCGCACTACGTTCTCGGCACGGCGCAGTGGCGCCGGGGAGCCGTGGACCAGGCCCGCGATGCCTATCAGACCGCCGTCCGGCTCTCGCCCGGGATGGTGGAAGCCTGGAAATCGCTGACCGAGCTTCTGCTCTCGCGCGGAGAGACTGCTGCCGCGCGCCTCTATGCGCAACGCTGCATTCAGCTTGAGCCGGGCGCAGCCGCTGGACACCTCCTGCTCGGAGCGGCCTACTACGCGACCCATGAGTACACCCGTGCGCGGGAGGAGTTCGCCGTCGCCCAGCATCTGTCGCCGCGCGATCCCTGGCCGCATGCCCGCATGGCCAAGGCCTGGGCCGCGGAGAAACGCAGCTCCGAAGCCGAGCGCGAATTCCAACTGGCGCTGGCACTGCAGCCCGACAATTGTTCACTGTTTGGCGAGTACGTCGAGTTCCTTTTAAACGGCTCACAGCCGGCGCAAGCGGTGGATCGCGCGCGCCAGTTCGCCGCCACCCACCAGAACAATGCCGAGGCACAACGCCTGCTAGCAACCGTGCTCATGCGCCGCCAACTTTATCCAGAAGCCGCCATCGCTGCCGAGCGTGCCGTCGCGCTGGATCCGCAAATGCTCTCCGCCTATCTGACTTTGGGCTCCATTCAACAGAAGATCAACCAGCCGGACGCAGCCCTGGCCACCTACAATCGGGCCCTCGGCATCGAGCCTAATTTTGCGCCGCTGCAGGCATTGATCGGCAACCTGTACCTGACGAAGAACGATCTGGACTCGGCTCGCCGCTGCTTTGAGCAGGCGCTGGCGAGCGACCCGAACTTCGCCATCGCCGAGGCTAACCTTGCCTGGATTTATGCCGAGCGCAATGAAAACCTCGACGTCGCCCTCGGACTGGCGCAAAAAGCTAAACAGCAGATGCCAACGCTTGACTCGATTACCGACACCCTTGGCTGGGTCCAGTACAAGAAGGGCAACTACTCCGCAGCAAAGTCTCAGCTCCAGGAGTGCGTACGTTACGCCCCGCAGCAGGCCGGCTACCACTATCATCTGGGCATGGTGCTGCTGGCCGGCGGCGATCAATCCCGTGGCAGGGCGGAACTTGAGAGTGCGCTTCGCTTGAAGCTTTCTGGCGACAACGCCCGCGACGCCCGCCAGGCGCTCGACAAATTACGCTGACCGGGCGCGAAAGACCTGTGCAAGGATTTGGTACTTTTGGGCACGGAAATCTTGGTAAACGCACCGCCGACTTCTGGATGGCGCCGGTCTCGAGTATCTAACGTACTGAAACCAAATGAAATCGGATAGTGCAAAAGTTTGCTTGCTTTGGCGTTCCAAGTGCATTATGACTAAAGTCGTACGACTACCGTACTTAGTTGTCTGGTCATCAGGGGGTTCGATTATTATGCGCCATTTTGTCAGAGTCGTTCTAGCAATGGCTTCGCTGCTGTTACTTTTACCGGTAGCTGCTGCTGCGCAGACTCAAATCACCATCGGACCAAGCACGGGCGGCTCCGTCGAGTTCACGAACGAGGGAGTTGGCACAGCCGCGATATCATTCCTCGGCTCGTGCGGCGCCTATGCAAATTGCGTCCATGGTGACGCCTACATCGGGTCCAGCGCCGGCAACTATGACATGTGGATCACCGGCAACAATCCGCTCCTGACGGCGACCAGCTCTCCCGACGTCTTTGCCGTCAATATGAACGGCGGCACTCTGAACTTCAGCTTCTCCGTCGGCTCCAGTTCCTTCACCGGGACGATTCAGCTCACCACGCTGAAGGACGGAACCGATGCGCCTCAAATTCTCGGCACGCTGACGGTTTCAAACGCCACGGGCATCTTTGCGGCGCTCTGGAAAGCCGGCAGTATCGTGCCTCTGGACATGACCATCACCTTACCGCAGGGAAATCCCTTTGTGGGGACGGTGGTGAGCGGCGGAGCGAGCAGTACCAATGGAACGATTTCCAGTGGAGAAATCATTACCGCGCCTGAACCGACAAGCATTGCACTAATCGGCTCCGGGTTGCTGGCAATCGGCACCGTACTGAAACGCCGCCTGCGACGATAGTCCGGGTGCGGTAGCGCAAGTTAGGGTTGACCAGAGGGCGCGGTCTGCGCCCTCTGGTTCGTTTTGCGCTCCTGAGGCCGCCAAGGTCTCGATGACGTGCCTGTTCCACCCGCTGCGCGAAGCGCATCCGCGTCCGCTCCAAACCAGTCTCCATCCACGCAAGTCCGCAGGCGCAGCATGCGTCTGGAAGGTTGGCTGTGCCAGCCGGTGAATTCCGGCAATACTCCCTTCGATTGGGTACTTTCGATTGCCGAAGAGGGGTAAAAGTTACCTTCGTAAGTTGTGAGGCACCTCGCAGGAACCGATGATCTTGCTATAGGCAGGAGGTTCCATCGTGTTACTTGCGGCGTGTCTTTTCTTCGGGCTTCTTGGTGCCGAGCCTCAACCAGGGCTCCCCGCCGACACGCCTGGAGCCGACATGCTGACGGTTCCTAGCCCCCCTCCCGCCAGCAGTCAGAACCCGCAGGCGGTTCTTCTCGACTTGATCAACGCCGAGCGCGACAAGGCAGGCGAGAAGCCTCTCAGCTGGGATGTGAAACTTGCCGAGGCGGCGCTGGATCATGCGGAGATCATGTCGCAGCAAGGCCGCCTTTCGCACCAGTTCGAGGGCGAACCCGACCTATTGCAGCGTCTCACCCGGCGCGCCGTGCGGTTGGATGCCGCCAGTGAAAACGTCGTCTACGACGTAAGCGCCGAAGGCGCCCATGAAGCCTTCGTCAAGTCGGCCCCGCACCGGACAAATATGCTCAGCGCCGCCTATGACGGCGTCGGCATCGCGGTGGTGAATGTGCATGGGATTCTTTACGTGGTCGAGGACTTTGCCCATCGCATCTTCGACTCGAGCGACGAAGCCGCCGCACAGCGCGTCGGAGAGCGCTTCGCGGGTCTCAGACAGCAGTTCGGATTGCCGCCACTGGAGTTGGTCGGCGATCCCCGCCTGCACGGCCTGGTTGCGCAGATGGCCAGCAGCGAAGTGCCCGACAGCCACGCAGCGCTCGCTTTGCCCGGGGTTCGCTTCGCCGCTTCGTACGCTACCACCAGTCCTGACCAAATCCCCGCGGATGTCGCCCGTCTGGCATCGATTCGCGGCGTGGGCTCGTGCGCGGTCGGGGTCGAGTTCGCCCGCACACCACGATATCCTTCCGGTCTCTTCTGGGTCAGCATCGTGCTGTTCGACGAAAACGCAGCATTCGCACGCAGGTAAGCTGCACCGATTGAATGCTGTGCCGGTGATTCACCTCCAAACAAAGCGCGTTAGATATCCAGGTTCTTCACGTCGAGCGCGTTGTCTTCGATGAACTTACGGCGGGCTTCGACGTCTTCGCCCATCAACGTGGTGAAGATGGCCTCGGTTTCCGTGAGATCCTCAAGCTTGACCGAGAGCAGGGTGCGGCGGTCGGGATCCATGGTGGTCTCCCACAACTGCTCGGCGGTCATCTCGCCCAGACCTTTGTAGCGCTGGATCTGATAGTCTTTGCGGCCCTGTTCGAGGACAAAGTCAAAAAGTTCGCGGACGGTTTTCTTCTCGACCGGCTCGCGCGATCCGCCTTTGGCTGCGACGCGGGTGGGCGTGCCGCCTTTAATGGTCTTGCCCTCGATCTTTTCAGCATCGGCCTTCTCGGCGGCGGAGATGGTATCGTCGTTTTCCTCTTTGGCGGCCTCGACGTTCTTGACCCACTCGACCTGGAAGGGCGGCTTCATGAACTCGGCGATCTGGCGGTAGCGCGCCATCATCTGCTTGTATTCGGGGCTGGAGATGAGTCCCCAACCGATCGCATGCGGCGTTCCCTGCGAGTTCACCAAGCGTACGTCCCAGAGCTCGAGCTCTTCGTCGAAGTGGGTGGAGACCGACATGAACTGCTCTTCCTTCTGAATGGCTTTGAGGCGAGCTTCAATGTCCGCGATGCGGGTGGGAACCGCGTCGGGCGCGCCGTGGAAGTCTTCGCGGTGGGAAAGGTCAAACTCGGGAAGCATTTCCGTCACGCGCTGGTTGCGAATGCGCTTGTCCACCTTATCCTGGAAACCGAGGTACTCGTTGAGACGGGTCATGAACTGCGCCAGTTGCTTGGACTCGAGCCGGGCAGCGCCTTCGCCGTAACGCACAATCAGGCCGTCGGAGGCGCGCTTGATCATGACCTGCACGAACTCAGCGTCGTTCTTGATGTACTGCTCGAAGCGGCCCTTCTTGATGCGATAGAGCGGCGGTTGCGCAATGAAGATGTTGCCGCGCTTGATGAGCTCCTGCATGTGGCGGAAGAAAAATGTAAGCAGCAAGGTGCGGATGTGGGAGCCGTCGACGTCGGCATCGGTCATCAGGATGATTTTGCCGTAGCGCAGCTTGGACGGATCGAAATCGTCCTTGCCGATGCCACAGCCGAAGGCGGTGATCATGGCGCGGATTTCCTCGTGGCCGAGCATCTTGTCGTAGCGCGCCTTCTCGACGTTGAGAATCTTTCCCTTGAGGGGAAGGATCGCCTGGAAGCGGCGGTCGCGTCCCTGCTTGGCGGTGCCGCCTGCGGACTCACCCTCGACCAGGTAGACCTCGCAGCGATCGGGATTGCGCTCGGAGCAATCGGCCAGCTTGCCGGGAAGGCCGCCACTGTCGAGCACGCCTTTGCGGCGGGTAAGGTCGCGAGCCTTGCGGGCCGCTTCGCGGGCGCGCGCGGCATCGATGGCCTTGTTGATGATCTTGCGCGCGATCTGCGGGTTCTGCTCGAAGAATGCGCCGAGGCGTTCGTTGATGAACGCCTGCACCGGACCTGCGATATCCGAGTTGAGCTTGCCCTTGGTCTGGCCTTCAAACTGCGGCTGCGGCAGCTTGACGCTGACCACCGCGACCAATCCTTCGCGCACGTCGTCGCCGGAGAGATTCTCCTTCAAATCCTTGAACAGGCCGAGCGACTGGCCGGCGGCGTTGATGGTGCGGGTGAGAGCGGAGCGGAAGCCCTGCAGGTGCGTGCCGCCATCGACCGTGTTGATGTTGTTGGCGAAGCTGAAAAGAGTTTCGCTGTAGGAGTCGTTGTACTGCAAGCCGATCTCGCAGGAGAGTTCGGTTTTCTCCGACTCCATGTAAATCGGCTTTTCGTGGAGTACGTTCTTGCCCTTGTTCAGATGCTTGATGAACTCGGCGATGCCGCCGCTGAATTTGAACTCAGTATGCTTGGCCTCGCCGGTCTTCTGGTCGGTGGTGCGCTCGTCGGTAAGAGTAATGACCAGGCCCTTGTTGAGGAAGGCGAGTTCGCGCAGACGATTGGCCAGGGTGTCATAGTTGTACTCGGTGACGGTGAAGATGTGCGGTCCGGAACGAAGTGGACCTTGGTGCCGCGGCGCTTGGTGGTGCCGGTTTTGGTGAGCTTGGTGGTGGGAACGCCCTCGGAATATTCCTGCTCCCAGATGGCGCCGTCGCGGCAGATCTCGAGATCGAGTTGCTCGGAGAGCGCGTTGACGCAGCTAACGCCGACGCCGTGCAGACCGCCGGAGACCTTGTAGGTCGAGCTGTCAAACTTACCGCCGGCGTGCAGCACGGTCATCACGACTTGGGCTGCGGGCAGACGCTCGCCGTCCACATCCATTTCATCCACGGGAATTCCGCGGCCATCGTCGATCACGGTGATGGAGTTGTCGAGATGAATGATCACGTCAATCTTGCTGGCGTACCCAGCCAGCGCTTCATCCACCGAGTTGTCCACAACCTCATAGACGAGGTGGTGCAAGCCCATTTCGCCGGTGGAACCGATGTACATGGCGGGGCGCTTGCGGACGGCTTCCATGCCACCGAGAACCTTGATGGAATCAGCGGTGTAACCGGATTCGGCTGTGGTTGCGGTTTTCTTGTTCAGTTCTTCCACGTGGAGATTCGTTTCTTTCCCGGTTTCGGCAGCAGTTGGCTTCGAAGGACATTTGTTATTTCCAGGGATTCCGTTGTGCCTTAGGCGGCAGGGAAGCGCGCCTGAAGCAGAAGGGACGGCAAATACGGGGGTGCTCACATCCATTGCACTGATGGTGCTCAATGATTTCGGCTGCGATGGATGACCGGTTCGAATCGTCGTCATCTGGAGGTACTGCGACCTACATTCATTTTAGCACAAAAATGGTTTCCTGGAGTTCCCGTAAGCGATTGAAATATTGGGATTTAGTGATGCTTATTGTAGAGGCCTTGAAGCGCGTGCAAAGAGCCTCCAAAATGAACGGAGCGCGCCACGGCGGAAGTGGCCGGGGATACCCGGATCAGGCCCCTGCAGGTGTTGCGATGCGGTGGTGGAAGAGAGCGGATACAATCTGCCGGCAGATGCCAAATCACGGCGATCGGAAGATAAAAGGAGCTTTCGCACTCCCCCGGAATTTCATCGGTGAGGTGGGAAGGATGGAATTCTACTCAAACCTTCCGCGGGTGTCTTCAGATCCGCATCGGCATGACGACGTAGCGATACTTGTAATCTTCCACGCCTTCGGGACGAAGTTGGCCGGCCGATTGGGAGTCCTTGAACTCGATGCAGACGTTCTCGCTGTCGGTGGCCTTGAGGAACTCGACCAGGTACTGCGAGTTGAATCCGATGGCGAGAGGCTCGCCGCTGTAGTCGGTTTCAATCGAGTCCTCGGATTCGCCGGTCTCGGTGGAGGAAGAGGAGACGCGAAGCTCGTTTTTCTCAAAGCGCATTTTGATGGCGCCCGAGCGTTCGTCGGCAAACTGGGCGACGCGCTGGATGGCCGCCTGCAGTTCCAAGGTGCGGACGCTGACGCTCTTGTTGTGCTCCTTGGGCAGCACCGCCTCGTAATTGGGGAACTGGCCGGTCAACTGGCGCGAGGTGAGCAGGCGGGAGCCGAGGCGGAAGAACAGGGTGGAGTCGTCCTTGGCGAACTCCACAAATTCGATCTCAGGCGCGCTCAGCAGCGAGAGCAACTCAACCATCGCCTTGCGTGGAATCAGGGTCTTCAGCTCGCCTGTAATGTCGAAGGAAAGGCCTTCCTTCACGATGTGCGCCAGGCGGTGTCCGTCGGTGGCGACCATGGTGATGGATTCGGGCTTCAAGACCAGCAGCGCGCCATTCAGGGTGTAGCGCGACTCTTCGTTGGAGATGGCAAAGACGGTCTTTGCGATCAGGGTGCGGAAGGTCTGCGCGGGAATCTTTGACCACGCCGTTGGCTGGGAAAGACGGGCACGCTGGGAAAGTTCGAGCGCGCCATGCCCACCATCTTGGTGATGGAGCGGCCGGCGCGGATATTGACCCAGTGGTTCTCCAGCAACTTGATGCTGACGTCGCCCTCGCCGAGCAGCTTCACGTAGTCGTAAAGCTTGCGGGCAGGGATGGTACAGGCGCCGTCTTTCTTGACTGCGGCGGCGCAACTGGTGCGCAGGCTGAGATCCAGGTCGGTGGCCGTGATGGTCAACTCGCCATCGGCGGCTTCAAAAAGAAAATTGGACAGGATGGGGATGGTCGTCTTGCGCTCGACCACGCCCTGGGTCGCAGTGAGTTCCTTTAGCAGGTCGGATTTGCTGACCGTGATCTCCATGGCGGTTCCTTGAGCGATCGCTGTCTCTGGCATATGCTCCCCAAAACCTTTCGCTGGCTACAACTTGCACTTATATCAAACTAAAGCCAGCAGAAACCAGCAGTAATTGTAGGCTCCTCTGAAAAAGCGAAAAATATAGGAAAATCTATCACTGTTTCGCCGCCATAGGGCGAGAACGAGTGGAGATGGGAACATTTTCAGGAAACAACGCGACAGAAAACGCCGGAGACGGAAGTGGAGTTCCCGAATTCTGCGCGGAGTCCGTGGAGATTCTCAGGGTTGGCCACGCACTACCATTTCCGGTGCGAGGTTGAAAATGAAATCACGATTAAGGAAAACAGTAGTTCTGTTTTCTAGGGGCGGAAAGTTTTCCAGAAGGGTTTACTGGTGCTTTAGTAATAGTTTAAGAAAGAAGAAATACTAGCAGTAACAGTAGGCCCGGTGGAAAAGTGGAAAAGGTAGAAAATCTATTTATTCTTATTGCCTTACGGAAGAAATCGGCGCGGAAAAGAGGACCGTGCACGGGGCCGGATGGCGGATAAAAGAGTCGGCTTGGGGAGAAGCGGCTGAGTTGTGCACTGGGTACACAGAGAATTCACAGGCAAGAGAAAGGCAAAGGAACGCCCGGGGCACGGAAGCGCGGCCCAGGCTTGGAGTTAGTTGCTCAACTGCTCTGTGAGTTTGTTGAGCATCCTGTTCAAATCCTTGTCGTCCTTGCGCTGGATATTGATCTTCTCGATCGAGTGCAGGACGGTGGTGTGGTGCTTTCCGCCGAACTGGCGGCCGATCTCGGGCAGCGATGCCTCGGTGAGGTGCTTGCAGAGATACATGGCAATCTGGCGCGGGAAAACGATCTGGCGCGAGTTGTTTTTTGCCTTGATCTCGGGAACGCGCAGGCCAAACTGCTCGCTTACCGCCTTCTGAATCGCCTCGATGGTCACCTTGCGGCTCTGCTGGTCAATGATGTTCTTGAGAACCTGCTGGGCGGTCGCCAGGTTGATCTCCGCGCCGGTCAGCGAACCGTAGGCAACAGACGAATCAGCGCGCCTTCCAGTTCACGCACGTTGCTGCGAATGTTGCTGGCGATGAACTGGGAGACATCATCGGGCAGCACGACGTGCTCGCTCTCCGCCTTCTTCTGCAGAATCGCAATCTTGGTTTCAAGATCGGGCGGCTGAATGTCGGCAATCAATCCCCACTCGAAGCGCGAGCGCAGGCGATCTTCGATTTCGGCCAATTCCTTGGGCGGACGATCGCTGGCGATGACGATCTGACGGTTGGTGTCATGCAGCGCGTTGAAGGTGTGGAAGAACTCCTCCTGGGTGCGCTCTTTTCCGGCAAGGAACTGGATGTCATCGATCAGCAGCACATCGACACCACGGAAGCGATCGCGGAAACTCACCATCTTGTCGTGCTTGATGGAGTTGATCATCTCGTTGGTGAATTTCTCGGTGGAGAGATAGACGATGGAGCTGTCAGGCTGGCGCAGCTTGACCTCATGGCCGATCGCCTGCATCAGGTGGGTCTTGCCCATGCCCACGCCGCCATAGAGGAAGAGCGGATTGTATGCCTTGCCGGGAGCGGTGGCGACGGCCAGGGCGGCGGCATGGGCGAACTGGTTTCCGCTGCCGATGACAAAGCCGCTGAAGGTATAGCGCGGGTTGAGTTGCGCCGCGCCATCGAAATCAAAGCGCGACTGCGCCGCCGGACGCGAGGAAGGTCGCGTTCAGTCCGCCGTTGTGGCGAACCACTCGGCAACCGGAGCCGGTTCAGGCTCGGGCGGCGCGGTGACGAACTCGACATCGTCGTAGGTGAGGCCGAGATTCTCGATGGCTTCGAGAATCAGGTCGTTGTAACGCTCTCCGATGGTGCAGAACTCAGGCGAGGGAACGGCGACGAAGAGCTTGCCATCGGCGTCGTGGCTGAAGCGCGTGGGCTTGAACCACGTGTCATAGGAGTGGCGGTTGACCTTCTTTTCGAGGGCATCCAGGATTTGCATCCACGGATTCGGAGTTGACGTAACCAAAGCTGACATGTGCCGACCATTGTCCTAACTCAAGCCCGCGAGCTTCCCTGCCTTACACATTGTGGAAATGCTAAGGTGGCGGCCCTGCTGGGGCTTGGCTGGACGGATTTTAAAATGTCGTCGCTGAACAGACTCAACAGCACAGGCACAACGAACAGACCTGTGAAGCCGGGGGGTGCGGAGCGTGAACCGCCACTTGCACTCGCGGCTGGGCAGGCCCAGAAAACAGTAACCGCAATCGGATACTAGCACGAATACAAGGCCTGCGAAAGAGCGGCTCCGAACATTTCTTGCGACGGAGTGTACTCACTTTTGCGCCTTTTGATGGCACTTCGTCAAGAGGGAAATTGACCAATGCAACGGAGAAGGTGCAGAGAGGGCAAGAAAAATGTATGAGATGGCAGAGCGGGGATGGCCGGATCAAGTTGGAGCAGTTTGGCCGAAGGGGCATCCTTCATTTATACTTACCCTTTGCTCATCGACATTTCTTGAAGCAGGAGCAGTCAGTCAAATGCCTAAACGGACATTCCAACCCAACCGCCGCCACCGTGCCAAAGTGCATGGATTCCGGCAGCGCATGAAGACCAAAAGCGGCCAGGCCGTATTGTCGCGCCGGCGCGCAAAGGGACGCAAGCGCGTCTCCGTCAGCCCCGGCTACCGCGATTAACCAACGCAGGACCACGCCCGTTCCTGGCCCACTCACAAACGCTGAAGCAGCCATTCCGGCAGAGCAGGCAAGCTGAACTATGGCAACCTGAAAGCGGAGCGGACTGAGAGCGGAAGAAGCAGGAACGCGAACGCCGTGGATGACAGCGTGAGCGACACACCGAAAGGCAGTTTCCCGAAGACCGCGCATTTGCTGAAGCACTCGGACTTTCAAAGGGTGTATCAGCAGGGGCGGCGCCACTTTTCCGGGAACATGACCGTCTTTTATTTGCGCACCCAAGCCGAAGCTGTTCCCGAGCCGAACGAGGCCGGGACAGCCGAGCGGTGTGCGCGCGCAAGGAGGGCGGTGTGCGATCGGATTCACCGTCTCCAAGGCGCTGGGCGGATCGGTGGAGCGCAACCGGATGCGGAGACGCACGCGGGAGGCGGTCCGGCACCACCTGCGGATGCTGGAAGGGATCGAGCGATGCGGTGGACGTGGTGATCAACCCGAAGAAGAGTCTGCTGGCGGCGGAGTTCCGCGCAGATCTCGCAGGAGATCGAGCGGGCGTTCCGCGTGATCCGGCAGAATTGCGAAGCGGCCGGAGAAGAAGCGTGGAAGGCAGGAGGCACGGCGCGGATGAGAAAACTCATGCTGATGTTGCTGGCGGTTTATAAGCGCTACGTTTCGCCGCAGTTGCCGGTTGCCTGCCGCTTCACGCCGACCTGCTCGGAGTATGCGGCGGAGGCGGTGACCCGGCATGGAGCGCTGGGCGGAACGTTGCTGGCGCTCTGGCGTCTGTTGCGCTGCAATCCCCTGGGCGGGCGCGGGCTGGACCCGGTTCCAGAACATTTTGGCTGCCGCTGCGCGGAAAGCGCTGCGGCGGCCCGCACGCATTAGAACGAAGGCGCGCGTACTGGCGGAGGCCGGACGCGCAAGGTCAGGACTGTGAAACATAAACTGGCGGCCGCGGCCGCGCAGATCGGCATACTACCTTGAGCGAGTTCCAGAATCCGCAGAACCAGCCCGGCATCGACAAGCGCGTGATGATTGTTTTTGCCGTCACGATGCTGCTGTTGGTGCTGGCCCAGCAGTTCCTGGTCAAGCCGCAGCAGCAGGCGAATCAGCAGCAGCGCGGCGAAGAACTGCGCCGGCTCCTGCAGCCGCAGCGCGGCACCAGCCTGAGCGCCGCTGCCCGCCGCTGCAGCCGGCGAACCAAGCCCGTGACCGCCGTGCAGGCGGCCAGCGAGAGCACCACGGTCGTGGAAAACGATCTCTACCGCATCACCTTCACCAACCGCGGCGGATTGGTCAAGAGCTGGATTCTGAAGAAGTACAAGGACGAGCAGCGGCCACGAGCTGGAGTTGGTGCACGCAGCAGGCCGCGGCGCAATATGGCTATCCGCTTTCGCTATGGAGCTGGGACGAGCCGTTGCGCGAGAAGCTGAACAGCTGCGCTCTACGTTGCCAGCGAAACAGGCAACGCGGGCTCGGCGAAGGATCTCTCCTTCGAGTACGCCGATGGCGACCTGGTGGTGAAGAAGGAGTTCCACTTCGACAATAGCTATGTTGTCGGGGTGAAGACGAGCGTGCGCCAGGGCGGAAGCTATGTGACGGCGCTGCCCGGCGTGGCCCGCGGGATTTGGCGACGCCACCGGGCTGCCCAGCTACGCCGAGCAGCGCCTGGACTACGTTGCCACCGGCGAAGACGTAAAGCGCCTGAAGCTGGACAAGAAGGGCAACTCCATCAGCGGCGGACGCGTGCAGACCGGCAACTTCCAGTGGGTCGGCGCCTCCGACGCATATTTTGGCGCGGTCTTCCTTCCCGAGCAGCCGCAGAACGCCGCTTTGCCGAACTGCGCAACGCGATCGAGATTCGCAAAAGATCCGGCCAATCCGCAGGGCGAAAAGGTTAAGGCGGAAGTGCTGGGCGTTGCTGTCGGAACCCTGAACGCTCCGTCGAGCGTGCGGCTGTTTGCCGGTCCCAAGGCGGTGGACGTTCTTGAGACCGTGCACAGCGCCAGCGGCGTGGACCTGCACGGCACGCTGGATTTCGGATTCTTCGGATTTATCGGCCGGCCGCTGTTTGCCTGGGTGCGCTGGACGCAGCAGCACTGGACCTCGAACTGGGGCTGGACGATCATCCTGGTCACGGTGCTGATCAACGTGGCGCTGCTGCCGCTGCGAATTTCGCAGATCAAGTCTTCGATGAAGATGCAGAAGGTCGCGCCGCAGATGCAGCAGATCCAGGAGAAGTACAAGAAATACAAGCTGGATGATCCGCGCCGCGGGGAGATGCAGAAGGAAATCGCCGCGCTCTACAAGGAGCACGACGTGAACCCGGTGGGCGGATGCCTTCCGCTGATCATCCAGATGCCGTTCCTGTTCGCGTTCTACACCATGCTGAAGAATGCGATTGAGCTGCGCCATGCAGGCTGGCTCTACATCAGCGATCTTTCGGCGCCCGATCATTTCCACATCATTCCGATTGCGACGATCGTTCTGATGTTTGCGATGCAGCGCATGATGCCGGCCACGGGCATGAGCAAGGAACAGCAGAAGATGATGAACATGATGACTCCGGTCATGTTGGCCATGTTCACCTGGTCGGTGGCCTCCGGACTGGGCCTGTATATTATTACCGGCTCGGTGGTGCAGATTGTTCAGCAGACGATCATGAACCAGACGGAGATGGGCCGCGAAATGCGCGCGATGGCGGAGAAACGCGCCCTGAAAGCAGCGGAAAAGAAGCGGTAACCGGCGAGGAGTAGCGATGGCAATCGAAGAAAAAATAGCGGCGGCAAAACAAATCAACGAATTGCTGAACAACATTGTCCGGCTTGGCGGTTTCCGCGTGAAGTACCGCATCGCGGTGGATCCGCCGGTGAACCAGGGAGCGGAGTGGGACAGGCCGGCGATCCTGGTGGACTTCTCCGGTCCGGACAGCGCCTTGCTGGTGGCTCGCGGCGGGGAACTGCTGCACGCGCTGGAGATGGTCACCGTGGAATCGGTGGGCGACATGCTGGACGAGCACGACCGGATCAGCTTCGACTCGATGGGCTTTCGCCAGGCGCGCACCGACGAGCTGGTCATGTCTGCCAAGGTTGCGGCCGAAAAGGTTCGCAAGACCGGCGTGCCGTACGCCTTCAGTCCGATGAACAGCCGCGAACGCCGGGTCGTGCATCTTGCGCTGCGCGACGTGGAGGACCTGCGGACCGAAAGCGAAGGGGAAGGTCCGGCGCGGCATCTGGTTGTGTATCCGAAGAGACTACAAGGGCAAGGCTCCGGCGGCGCCCGTCACCGCGGGAAGGCCCGGCGGACGGTCCGGCGGACGGCAGCGAAGATAAGACTGAATCAAGAACGAGCAGATCAATTTGAGCCCCGTTGCGATTCGATGAGAATATCGCAGCGGGGCTGTTTCCGCTGCGCCGGAGTCCGGCGCTCGAACCAGCCAGGGAGGGACGTGGCATGAATCTGGACGACACCATCGTAGCCATTGCAACACCGCCCGGACGAGGCGGGATCGGCGTGGTGCGTCTGGCCGGTCCGGAGTCGAAGGCCATCGCCGCGGCGGATGTTGCATCTTTCCGGAGGACGGAGCCTGGAGGCGAACCGCGCGGTCTTCGGCGAGTTGGTGGAGATCGAAAGTGGCGAGCGCATCGATGAAGTGGTGGCGACCTGGTTTCACGGCTCCGCACTCCTACACCACCGACGAGATTGTCGAAATCAGCTGCCACGGCTCGCCCGTGGTATTGCGCCGCGTGGTGGAGATGGCGATTGCGCTAGGGGCGCGGCTGGCCGAGCCGGGAGAGTTCACGCAGCGCGCATTCTTGAACGGAAGGCTGGACCTGACCCAGGCCGAGGCGGTGCGCGACCTGATCGATTCGCAGACTTTATACCAGGCAAAAGTTGCGGCGCGGCAGTTGAAAGGATCGCTCTCGCGCGTCCTGCTGCCGATCAAGGAGAAGCTGGTCGCGCTGATTGCCGAGCTCGAGGCGGGCATCGACTTTGCCGAAGACGATGTCGCGGTGATGCCGGCGGATCAGATTCTGGCGGCGATGGAAGAGCTCAGTGCGCTGCTGCGCGGCCTGGAAGCGAGCTTCGCTTTTGGCAAGGTGGTGCACGAGGGATTGACGCTGGCGATTGTGGGCCGTCCGAATGTGGGCAAGTCGAGCCTGTTCAATCAGCTGGTGGAGCGCGAGCGCGCGATTGTGACCGCGCTTCCGGGGACGACGCGCGATCTGGTGACCGAGACGGTGGCACTGGGCGGAATTCCCGTGCGGCTGGTGGATACGGCGGGAATTCGCGAGGCCCTGGACGAAGCCGAAGACATTGGCATTCGTAAATCCATGGAAGCGCTGGCAGACGCCGACCTCGTGCTGGTGGTGCTGGACGCCAGCGCGGAACTGGACGGCGTGGATCGCGAACTGCTCGCCGACGTTGCCGGACGCGCGGCCATCGTGGTGCGCAACAAAGCGGACCTTGCAGCGAGCAGCGAGCAGAGAAGCGTGGCAAACCTGCCGGCGGTTCGAACCTCAGCGGTGACCGGCGAAGGAATCGCCGAGTTACGCGCCGAGATTCTGCGCATGGTGCGCGGCAGCGCGGGCGAGGATGGAGGAGCGATGCTGACCAACCTGCGGCAGCAAAGCCAGGTTCAATCGGCGCTGGCCGCCTTGGCCGCCGCCGCCGCCTCGGTGCAGAACGCGATTCCGCACGAGATGGTGCTGCTGGATCTCTACCAGGCGCTACGCGCTCTGGATGAAATGACGGGCGCAACTACGGCAGACGACATTTTGAATCTGATCTTCTCAACCTTCTGCATCGGAAAGTAGAAACGCGCGCAGCACCTTCCCATGAGATGTAGAAAACGTTTCCGTCGCCCACAGACGTTTGAAAAGCTTATTGGCGGGTTAGCTTCCGGTCGGCCGACGATCCGCCCAGGATGGTGAATTTCCAGATGCCAGTTTCGGGGGACTCAGCGGTCGCGCGCCGACTCGCTTCGTGGACCTTCAGAGTCGGGTTTTGCAGGTGCCTTGCTACTACCTTGCCGCGGCTAATTTTGAGGTGTCAGGGGCTTCAGGTTCTCGAGCATAGTTGGAATGAGTTCGGAGACTGTAGGGTGTATGTGCATAGCGCGCTCAATGACCGTGTAGGGAGCCTTGGCGTACATCACATCCAGAACGCTGTGAACAACTTCATCGCCACCCGTGCCTAAGATGGAGGCGCCCAGGATCTTCTTCGTATCCGCGTCGACCAGAATCTTCATGAAGCCAAGCGTTTCTCCCTTCTCCACCGCGCGTCCGACACTGGTCATCGGCAACATCCCGATGAGCGCCTTTTTACCTGAGTTCCTTACCTGTGTTTCGCTCATTCCCACGTGTCCCAATGGAGGATCGATGTAAAGTGCGTAGGCCGGAATTCGATCGCTGACTCGGCGGTGATCGTTGTCCAGAAGATTGGCGGCAACGATCTCAAAGTCGTTATAGGACGTGTGGGTAAACCCGCCCTTTCCGTTGCAGTCACCCAGCGCCCAGATGCCCGGCACGTTGGTGCGCAGTTCGTCATCGACCACAATGTATCCCCGATCGTCATGAGCAATGCCCGCTTTTTCCAGCCCAAGATCGTCGGTATTCGGCTGACGGCCAACCGCAAGGAGTACATGCGTTCCGATCTCTTGCGGTGAGCCTGTCCTCACAATCGACGTTTACTCCGATTCCATCTTCCCGCTTCGAGAATCCGATACATTTGGCATTCAGACGAACATTGATTTCTTCACGCTGAACAATGTCGAGGATCGCCGCGGATACGTCCTCATCCTCGCGCAGGAGCAGGCGGGGACCCATCTCGACGATGGTCACCTTGCTGCCGAAGCGGCGAAACATCTGTCCGAACTCGAGGCCGATGTAGCTGCCTCCAATGACGACAAGATGCGGAGGCAGGTAGTCGACCTCCAATATCGAGGAATTTGTAAGGTAGCTGATCTGATCAACACCTGGCATTGGCGGAATTACGGCTCGCGCGCCTACGTTGATGAAGATCTTGTCAGCGGTAAGCACTTCGTTGCCGACGCTCACCTCGTGCGCGGATTCGAAGCGCCCGTGGCCGGTGTAAACAACACAGTTCTTGTGATTACGAAGCCGCTCTTCCGCGCCTTTGCGATCAGACAACCGGATCTCGTTCATGCGCGCGTGTACTCGCTTCATATCGACAGAGACCTCACCCGGCAGGCGGACTCCATACTCCGGGCCACGGCTTGCGAGGTGCGCCGCGTAGGCGCTGGCGACCATCGTTTTGGTAGGAATGCATCCAGTGTTGACGCAGGTTCCGCCGAAGAACTTGCGCTCGATGATCGCGACCTTCACTCCGGCATCCGCCAGTCGAGTCGCCAGGAATGGACCAGACTGGCCGGTACCGATGACAATCGCATCGTACTTCATCGTCGGTTAGTCCCTTTCAGGAAAGTTCCTTCTTGTAGTTCCGTGAATGCATCTCTCAGTTGTTCCTGCGTGTTCATTACGATTGGACCACGTATTTCCGAAACCGAATGCGTGGCGAAGGTGCACGCCCGCAGCTTCGAGAGCCGGTTTAGATTTGATCATCTGCTTCACAGGCCGGATCGACATGTTAACTCCAATGCAAAGCATCAATGCTTGCCCACGAAGCAGCTCAGATGTTGCCTGCATCGACGACGTTCGCGACTTACGTCGATCTGATGGCCTGCATCGACAAGTTGGAGCGCGGTGACGCGCTGTTGCCTTTGGATGCCTAACGAACGTCAAGCCACCAACAGGACCTTCCCAATACCACCCTCTTCCGCAACGGCTTGAGCTTCGCTTGCGTTGCTGAGTGGCAATTTCCGGCTGATCGGAATCACTAGTTTGCCATCTCGAACTGCTTCGGCCATAAACCGGAGAGTCTTCGTATCAGGCGTCGCATACACGGGTACCACCTTCACCCCGGTGAACTTCCCGGCGTTCCGCGGTGGTCCGACAACCGACGCAAACACTCCTCCCTGCTTCACCTTGGCAATCAACTTTTCGGCGGTCTTGCCGTTGACCGTATCAGCAACCGCATCGAGCAGCGGAAGATTCGCAATCGCGTTGTCGTCGTCGGTTGCGACCACCTGATCCGCGCCGATAATCTTCGCGTCACCCATCTGCCTCTTCAAAACTCCTGCAATCACGGTCGCTCCGCGTTGCTTTGCAGTGAACACCGCCGAACGCCCGACACTTCCTGCAGCACCTGCGACGAGCACCGTCTGGCCCGCCCTGATTTCTGTTGCAGAAATTAGTTCGTTGCCGGTCGTCGTCACCAAAGGCAGCGCCGCCGCCTGGATCAAATCGAGTCCCGCGGGAACTTTCGCCAGGATCGCTGCTTTTACGACGCAAAGTTCGGCGTACGTGTCTGCGGCCATGGCGAACACCGGATCGCCGCCAGAGAAACCTTCAACTCCAGGCCCAACCTTGACCACGGTTCCCGCAATATCGACTCCCATCAATCCCGGAAACTTGATGGGATAGAAGTCTTTCGTTAGCCCGGCGCGTCGTTTGTAGTCGATCGGATTTACGCTGGTGGCCGCGACCCGCACCAGCACTTCTCCTGGACCAGGCACCGGATCAGGGTAGTCCTCGAATTTCAGCACTTCAGGACCGCCATATTGGTGGACAACAACTGCTTTCATGATTCATCTCCTTGGCAAGCAGGGTAGGCAATCGTTAATAGGCAGTTGGATGAACGAAGCAAGAAATTGGTCGCGCCGAAATTATGCTCAGCGCATCTCAATGGCTTCCGCCATTTGTTGATGAGAGACACTCAGGCGTTTGTCGGATAACAACCCTCTCCAGCAGGTGCCAGATTTGTGAATGGACATTCATTTAACGACGAGAGGTCCAGCACCGGGCGGGCAAGAAAGAAGCAATTGTTATGGAAGCACAACAACGTACAATTCCAACTCACCAAGCGGGCCAAGACGTTTTCAGATCGGTTCTGCCAGAGAAGATTGACCGGAAACCATTCGCGGCGTTTCCGCTTCCGGTCCGTCCAGCAGCCGTTGTCGGTCAACCCGCGGAAGCTGACCCTAACACGATCAGGGTCAGAGGGCCGCACGGAGTGAAGCTCATGCCACACCGGCGCCCAGAGCATCGTGCTAGTGAGTTGAGCAGAGCTGGAGAACACTTTTGACAACTTTGTTGATGCCTTTCTCTGGGCCGGGCATCAAATTCTAAAATCCGGGCGGTGCCGCAGAAAGCAAAGCAATGCAGAGGTATTCCCATGATTGGAACTCCTGAGCTTCGGATGAGGAGAATGCCGCTCAATCACGGCAACGGCCAGATGCCCGCATTAGGCTTTGGCACCCTGATTCCCGACGCAGCCTTAACGATAACTGCGACCAGAGACGCACTAGAAGCCGGGTTTCGACACTTCGATTGTGCCGAGCGGTACCGGAATGAACGCGAGGTGGGCGAGGCGTTGCAGGCAGGAATTGCCGCTGCGGGGATCACGCGCGAAGATATTTTTGTCACTTCAAAGTTGTGGAACTCCAATCATCGGCCCGAGCGCGTCGAACCGGCATTCGAGGCGAGTCTCGCCAGGCTCAAGCTCAACTATCTGGATCTCTATCTCATTCACACTCCGTTTGCGTTTCAACCGGGAGACGAACAGGATCCACGAGATCAAGACGGCAATGTCCTTTACGACCACGAAGTGACTTTGCTCGATACATGGAGGGCAATGGAAGGTCTCGTGGACCATGGCAAGTGCCGGCGCCATCGGGCTGTCGGACATTGGCCTGAACGAGCTGATGCCCATATGCGAATCGGCGAGAATCAAGCCAGCCGTGGTCCAAGGCGAGTCACATCCGTATCTGCCGGAGACCGAGCTTCTGGAATTCTGCAAGGAGAAGGACATTGTGTTTTTGGCTTTTGCGCCATTGGGTCACGGAATAAGGCCGGGGCTGCTCGAAGATCCAGTCATTTCGGCAATCGCGGCACGAGTTGGAAAGACGCCGGCGCAGGTGCTGCTGGCATGGGCGGTGCAACGTGGCACGGCTTTGCTCACCACGCCAAAGACTGCGGTCCGCGCGCGGGAGAATTTCAACATCTCCGCTCTTCCAGAAGACGCGTTTGACGAAATCAATCGACATTCAGACTAGACAGAGGCTCAATGAAGTGGTGAAGACAGGCATCCCGGGATTCATTCCACGAGGCAGAACATGAAAACCGAAGCAGCACTCAGAGCGGTCGATGCAAGAGGAACAAATACGTGCGGCCCTGAACGCGCATTGGCGCGCGTCGGCAGCCGGCGATGCAAACGCGGAACACGATATTTACGATGACGATGCCATTTGCGATTATCCCCAGTCCGGCGAGCGAATCCTCGGGCGAAGCAATTTGCAGGCCTTGCGAAGTCATCATCCAGGCAAGCCGTCAGGTTTCAACGTCAAGCGAATTCTCGGAAAAGGTGATCTCTGGATCACGGAATACACAATCATCTACCAGGGGCGACCAGCATACACAGTGAGCATTATGGAGTTCCGCAACGGTAAGGTTGTGCACGAGACACAGTATTTCGCGGATCCCTTCGAGGCGCCGGCCTGGCGAAGCCAATGGGTTCAGCAGATCGCCTGAGGCGGGAAATCCCTTCGCTTTCCGCAACGCCTAAATGCGTTTCCCCAATGTAATCAATGGGACATTGGTGCTGCTGGACGTGCACCCATGGCGGCGATACTACTTGCAGCGTGTGTCTGGTATGCCAGACCATCCAAGGCAGGGGGTGCATGGACATCCCAGGAACTATAGAGATGTTGCTTACTGGCGGCAGAAAATATCCTGCCTAGTACCGGCTCACCGGATTCTGAGCCCTGGCAGCAAAGGAGCGCCGTTGACATCGATTCGTAAATTCTTTCGGCTGCAAAGTTTCTATTGTCTTTGGCTTCTGGTTCTGGTCGCTTGCCCACTGGCCCGGGGTGGCCAATCGCAGCCGGCTTCGTCCTACCAGGGCCGTCAGCGGCAACGCTCCACAGACGCTGCGGATGACAGGAATCGTATCTTCCCTGCGCTCCTGGTCAGCGACATCCACTTCGATCCCTTTCACGATCCCGAAAAAGTGCGTCTGCTGGCGGATGCTCCGGTGGGCCAGTGGAAAGCAATCCTGTCAACCCAGCCTTCGCCCAACCAACAGCAGGCGTTCGCGACGCTACAGGAGGCTTGCCATGCGCGCGGAGTAGACACGCCTTATACCCTGCTGCGCTCCAGCCTGCGCGGCATGAGGTTGCGACAACCCAATGCGAAATTCATAGTGGTGAGCGGCGACTTGATCGCCCACGTCTTCTTCTGCCGGTACACTACACTGTCTCCCGGATCGACGCAGAATGAGTATCAGGCTTTCGTCCTGAAAACCCTGAGCTTTGTGATGGAAGAGCTGCGTGCTTCGTTTCCAGGCGTGCCCGTCTATATGGCGCTTGGTAACAACGACACCGCGTGCGACGACTACCGGCTTGATGCCGGAAGCGAGTTTCTCGCCCGGGCCGGCGGCATCGTAGCCAAGGGTCTGTCTCCGTCTCAGCAGCAAAACGTGCTCAAGGTGTTTGCCAGTGGCGGCTACTACAGCGTCACCATGGCCGCGCCCATGCGAGACACCCGCCTCATCGTCGTCAATGACCTTTTTCTATCTCCCAGCTACAGGACCTGCGCTGGCAAATCCGACTCCGCTGCGGCCGATGCGCAAATGGCATGGATGCAGAAAGAGTTGACCGAGGCGCGGCGACTGAGACAAAAAGTATGGGTGATGGGTCACATCCCGCCGGGTGTCGATCCGTACTCGACGATTGCGAAAATCAAGGATGTCTGCGGCAGCCAGATGCCGGAAATGTTCCTGTCCTCGGATAGGATGGCCGAGCTGATGACCGAGTACGCCGACGTCATCCGGTTGGGAATCTTCGCGCACACCCATATGGATGAAATGCGTCTACTGGAGTCCCGGAGTAGCGATCCAACGGCCTCGCCGGAGCGCGGCGTCGTCATTAAAATGGTTTCCTCCATCTCGCCGGTTGATGGCAATAACCCGTCATTCACGATTGCCCGCATCAACCCGTCCACCGCGGTGTTGCAGGACTACGAGGTGATTGCGGCTTCAAATCAAACTGGCACCGCTGCAACCTGGGCTAGCGAGTACAACTTTGCTCAGACCTACCATGAAGCTCAATTCTCGCCTTCTTCGGTGAGGAGATTGATCGCGGAGTTCGAGCAGGATCGCGGCGCAAAGACCAAGGCAAGCCAGGACTACATCCGCAATTACTATGTGGGCGACCGCTCTTCTGAACTTACGCCGTTCTGGCCGCTGTATGCATGCTCGCTCGCAAATCATACGGGCAAGGCGTTTGCCGCCTGCGTATGTTCCCCGGGCAAATAGAGACGCCAGTCGTCAGGAGTTGGCCCAATGCATAAATATGCATAGAGCATGAATATGCAAACCGAACCTGGCAACGTGTTCCTCTGCAACGCTTCGTCCAGTTCACTTGTCCTCTGCTTTGACGGGCGCAGACCTTGCGAGTGGCGTGACGACCCGGTTCCGCTCCCGATGCCGTCCGGCGGTTCCTTCGTTGCGCTGTATATACATTCGAACGCCGATAGCACGCGAGGCCACCTTGATCCATCAACTATCGGTTGGCCATGGTGAGCATGGGAAAATCGGCCCCGCGCTGGCCGGGCTTGTATCCGAACAGCAACGTTTGAATGCATAAGATTGACTGATGCGCACGCATTATTTCAAAAGCTTTTGTTGACAAAATTTAAGAATCGCCCGTAAATGGTTTAACTGTTTTTCTGACCCTGCGCGGTGGGCTCGAAAGTTGGGCTCTAACAACCGTTCGCAGGGCATGTATGTTTAGTACCCTTCCGATTGTGAAGACTGAAAACTAAGGAGCGTCCCGTGAAGCGTTTACAACAATTTGCGGTAATTGCCGTATTTATTATGTCTTTCAGCTCGTTGCTTATCTCCCAGGGAGGCGCGACCGGCGCCATCAGCGGCACATTGCAGGACGCGCATGGGAGAGTCCTGGCCGGTGCCAAAGTTCAGGTCGTCAGCGACGCTACGGGACAAACCATGCGCCAACTGAAGTCGGACAATTCCGGCCTGTTCAATGCCCTTCTTCTGCCCGTTGGCACGTATTCGATTGAAGTGAGCGCCGAGGGATTCGCCCAGACCAAAATCGATGGGGTCGTGGTTCGGATTACGGAGACCACCCGCCTGACGGCGGTGCTGAAGCTGTCGGCCGTCAAAGAGGAGATTGAGGTTCACTCGGAAGTGACTCCCCTTGACACCTCGGACGCCACCACGGGCGAGTCCATCAGCACTACTACCATCACCTCTCTGCCGCTGGCCACGCGCAACTTTCAGCAGTTGCTTGACCTCTCGGCAGGCGCATCTTCGGACTTGAACAGCGCTGCCGCCCTGGGGCGCGGGGTTGTGCGCATCAACGTCAATGGTGGAAGAGAAGATAACAACAACTATCTGATCGAAGGCATTTCGGCCTCCGACTACGCGTTCGGCGAACTAACCTTCACGCCGGTCCCCAACCCCGACTCCATCCAGGAGTTCAAGGTTGGCACCAGTCTCTATGACGCGACCCAAGGCCGCAACGGCGGCGGAAACATTAACGCCATCTTCAAGAGCGGCAGCTCCAGATTCCATGGGGCTCTCTGGGAGTATTTTCGCAATTCCAGTCTGGATGCCAAGGATTACTTCTTAGGTGACATTGGGATTAAGCAGAACATCTACGGTGGTGATTTCGGCGGACCGATCGGCGCCAAAGCCAAACTGGGATTTTTCTATTTGAACTACCAGGGCACGCGCCAGCGCAGCGCCGATTCACCGGGAACCTATATCAGCGAGGCGCAGGTTCCGGTGCTGCCGTCCGTGCGATCCTGCCAGAATCTGGTCAGCGCTTTCTTTCCCGGCGGCCTGCCTTCCTACATCACCGTCAACCCGAATAACACCACATGCGGACTGGATCCGGTGGCCGTAAATTTGCTGAGCGCCAAGGGCAATCAGTTCGGCGCCAGCCCTGGCGGCTACCTGATTCCGACGGTGGCGGGAACACCCGGCAATCTCGCCGGTAGCCTGACGATCACCAACCCGGGCTGGTACAACGACGATCAGTTCACGGCGAACTGGGACCGTGAATTCAACCGTGGCAAGGATCATGTCTCCGAGCGCTTCTTCTGGTCGGATGCTGAAACCTACGAACCGTACGGCGCCGATAACTTGCAGACTCAGACGGGCCTGCCGCCTTCTCCTGGCAACCTGAACTTTCCCCTTGCAATCCCGCTGCGGGGACGTTTCGGCAGCATCTCGGAAACTCATGCCTTCACCACGGCCATGCTCAACGAGTTTCGTTTTGGCGTAAATGTGATCAGTGATTCGCTGCAAAACGTTCCCGTCCCTGGAGTTTCGGCGAGTGAACTGGGCATCAACAACGGCTCCGGCGCGCCGGACATGTACCGCTTCCAGTTCGGCAACGGACTGCAGATCGGCCCCTTCCCCAACCAGCTTCAATCGGCGTTATCGGACTCCCTTGTCTGGCTGGACACGGTCAGCTGGACGCACGGTCCGCACGCCCTGCGCTTCGGCGGTGAAGTCGACCGTACTTCCATTCGGCGCAACCTTCCCGTGTTGGACAATGGCCTGTTGTACTTCACCCCTGGGGCCGACGCGACCCTCAATTATTTTCAGAACTTTCTGTTAGGCGAACCAGCGTTTGGCGAGGGCGGCGGCGGCGCGTCGAACCACGATTACCATATTCCAGGTTTTGCCGCTTTCGCGCAGGACGACTACCGGGTCACCTCAAATTTGACTCTGAACCTGGGGCTTCGCACGGAGTGGGTGGGTGCGGCCTACGACAAACTCTGCCACTTGGGCAACGCGGTTCCCCAGAATGCCAACACCATGGGCGATCCATTCGTGTATCCAAGCTGCGTGAGTCAGTACAACACCCCCGGCTTCAGCGGCACCCTGAACAGAGCCGCCTTGAATAACGAGTACGCGACCGTGTTTGAGCCGCGAATTGGTTTTGCCTATAACCTGCCTGGCGACCCCAGCACGGTTGTTCGCGGCGGCTACGGCATCTATAGCGTCCGTGAAGATATTGGCGGGGTAGACAACCTGTCATTTACGGCTCCGTTTTATCCGGTGCTCGTGGTCGGCGGTTCGCCGGGAACCATGGCCAACCTCTTCGCCGGGACACCGCCCCTGGGTAAGGTGGACACTTCCTTCCTGCCGACGCCGAGCTTCTTCCAAGGCTTTGCGGGCGGTGACACGACCGGAGGCCCAATGTTCTCCGGAACCGCCATCAACTACATTTCTCTCAGCGTTCCCCTGCACTGGATTGTGCCAACCACGCAGCAGTGGAACTTGTCGATCCAACACCAGCTTGGTGGAAATTGGGTAGCGGAACTCGGATACGTGGGCACCAAGGGCACGCATCTGCGCTCTACCTTTGATCCTGACCAACCGGCTTTGGCCAGCGCCGCTAATCCCATCACCTTGACCTGCGGCAATGCCAGCGCACCCTGCTTGACGGCCGCTACTGGAACCAAGTACACGATCACTCAGAATACGATTGCCAATTCCGCGGCGCGGGCACCCTACGTCGGGATCGCTCCCGCTGCTTACGAGGCTTTCTATCCCAACTCTGATTCCCACTACAACGCGCTACAGGCCAGCCTTTCGCACCACTTCTCGAAAGGACTGTATCTGCAGAGCGCCTACACATGGTCCAAGTCGATCGACGACGTCTCAACCGCCAGCGTAGCCTTTCTCACGCGCGTCAATGATCAGAACAATGCGCGCGCTTCGCGAGGGCTATCCGACTTCGATCATCGCCATCGCCTGGTCACCAGTTTCAACTATGCCCTGCCTTTCCTGGCCCACCGCCAGGATCTCACGGGACATCTGCTGGGCGGCTGGGAGGCTGGCAGCGTGATCATCCTGCAATCGGGTGAGCCGATCACGATTCTGGACGGGAATGGCGGATCGACCTATCAATTGGCCAGCCCTGTTTCCACGGCCAACTTCGCTCCCGGCTACGGCTGCAACAACGCTCTGAATTCGGGCAGCCTCGCCACCAAGCTTGCAAACTGGGTCAACCCCAGCGCTTATCGCCCAGCGCCGGTTGTCGGCCCAGACGGTTCCACCGGCTTCGGAAACTCTCCCCGCAATTGCATCATCGGACCGGGGCAGTCGAACATCGACTTCACCCTCGCCAAGACGTTTAAGCTGGGCGAGAACCAGAATGTATTGTTCCGTACCGAGTTCTTCAATCTCTTCAACCATCCATCATTCATGAACCCAACCAGCACTGCCAACGTTGCCGCGGGTTCCGCAATTGGCGAGATCAATCAAACCGTGGGTACCCCGAGGCTGATCCAGTTCTCGCTGAAGTATCTGTTCTAATCGCCGCCGCTCTGCCCTGTGCGAGAGCAGAGCGGCGACGCAGTTGCATTTCCGCATGGCGAGGCTTTCCACGGCATTGCCATGCGGTTCTCACCAATTGTTTGTTTGCAGCGCGAATCAGTTTTACGCTTGCTCAACAAAGGGTGTGCCTGCAGTCATCCTGAACCTCTAAGGCGTAGCGGGGTACGCGATTCCGGGAACAGGATCAGGTAGCAGACAGCGCCCTCGCGCAATGCTTCCCGTGAGAGCAGTTCTTCACTGCCTTGCGCCGCGCTCGGCGAAGAAGTCAACGTATCTCTTGTCACTCCCGAGGACGTGCTTGACGAGCCAGTTCTCCAGGAATTCCGTGAGCTGAACCCCGATAGACACTTGGCCGGCCGCAAATTGCTGTTGAAACTCAAGCATGGTTCGGGTCAGGCGATCATGCTCAATCCTGTGCGGCAGGCTTTCCGGATATCCGAATGCCTCCATTAAAACTTCTTCGGCGCCGAAGTGCACTCTGGCGGAGCAGATTAACTCATTCAGGGTGGCAGCGAGCGCCGCTTGCCCGCTGTGCTGGCGCATCGCGTCATGCAACTCATTCACCAGTGCAAACAGCCGCTTGTGATGTTCGTCAATGACGCCAATCCTGACTGAATATTCCGGCTGCCACTCAAACGGCGGCGACGGCTGCGGCCACGGATGGAGTGCAGCATCGGGCAGACGTGTGTCCATATCAGCGCCCATACACACCTCACATTTTTAGTCTGTAGTAAGCGGTTTTATCCCAGTTGACCCGGGCAAACGAATCACTCAAACCATAGGTCGTTTCGGCAGCCCCGAGCATGAGATAGCCGTCCGGCTTCATGGCGGTCACAATGCGGCCGAATATTTCGCGCTTCTTATCCACTTCGAAATAGATCAGTACGTTGCGGAAAAAAATGGTATCGAACTTAGGCAAGGTACCCCATGGTTCGGTGAGGCTGAATTCCCGAAATTCCACCTTGCTCCTGATTTCGGGGGCAAGGACCCAATCGTTCCCATCGCGCGCGAAGTATTTTGTCAGATACTTTGCGGGCAAGCCTCGATTGATTTCAAGCTGGCTATAGTGGCCCAGGCGGGCCCGCGCCAGGATGGCGGAAGACAGATCGGTGCCGAGGATCGAGATGTTCCAACCGGGCAACCCTCCGAATTCCTCCGCGATCATCATCGCAATGCTATAGGCCTCCTGGCCGCTGGAAGCAGCCGCGCTCCAGAAGCTGAGCCGCCGGGTGGCGGTGCGCTCCGCCATCAACTCCGGGATGATCACCCGGCGCAGCGCTTCGAAAGGCAAGTGGTCGCGGAAGAACCAGGTTTCGTTGTTCATCATCGCGTCAAGAACCTTGCGGTGCAGGCCCCCAAACGAGGTGCGACGGATTCGGGCAACCAGATCCTGGGCCGAATCCAGACCTTCCCGGTACGCCAGCGGAGCCAGGCGCGATTCCGCAAGGTAGCCCTTCCCCTCGTCCAGCACAATGGCGGAGTGCTGCGCCATGAATTGCCTCAAGTACTCAAATTCTTCCGACTCAAGTCCCATACTCACCGCCTTTTGGATCTGGTTCGACCCGCTCCTGCGCGCTGCTGGCGGGAGCGGCGCACGGCAACGCCCGGCGTCCCCGGTTGACGCGTCGAACAATTTCGTCTGCGATCTCCGGCAGCGGGAGAATGCAGTCGGCCAGCCCAGCCTTGGCCACGAAGCCGGGCATTCCCCAGACCACCGAAGTGGCTTCATCCTGAACAATCACCTGACCGTGGGCAACTTTGACGTGCTCGCAGCCGCGCAACCCATCCTGCCCCATGCCGGTCATCACCACGGCGAGTGCGTTGTCCCGGTAAATCTCCGCCACGGAACGAAACAAGACATCGACGGACGGCCGGCAGGAATTCTCCGGCTGTGCCTGGAAGATGGCCAGACGGATCGCTCCTTCTTCGCGGCGGACGTTCATGTGGAAGTCACCGGGCGCGATCCACGCCTGGCCGGGCTCGAGCCGGGTGCCGGAGACTCCCTCTCGCACGAGCAGCGGAGAAGCTGCAGTGAGACGCTCCGCCAGGAAGCGGGTAAAGGTTGGCGGCATGTGCTGGACGATCACGATCGGCACCGGGAAGTCCGCCGGGATGTGCGGGATGACTTCAGCCAGTGCGTTCGGTCCTCCGGTCGATGTCCCGATTGCCACGATATCGATTCTCGGCTGCGTCGTGGCAGCAGCCGATGGCGCGGCGGCCCGGGTGGAGGCCATCGGCGGGCCGAGGGCGCCGGCCAACGGCGGCGGCGGCTGAGGCGCGACCGGCCAGCGGTATCCCTTGCTTCTCCAGCAGAGTGCTTTGATCTTGGGGACGACTTCGAGGCGGATGCGCGCCATGCTGTCCTGCACGCTGCCCACGTTCGCCGGTTTTGCGACGTAGTCGTCGGCGCCCGCGGCCAGGGCGTCGAGCGTGGCCAGGGCCCCTCGCTCGGTCAGGGTGCTGAACATGATGACCGGCGTACGGACGCCGCGTGCACGCAATTCGCGAAGCGTTTCGAGCCCGTCCATTTCCGGCATTTCGATGTCGAGGGTGATGGCGTCGAGCGTGTGCTGGCCCACCATGGCGAGCGCGATTTTCCCATTCGCCGCCACGCCGGCGACTTCAATCTCCGGGTCGCTCTCCAGCGATTGTCTGACGATGCGCCGCATCACGACGGAATCGTCCACGATCAAGACCCGGTACTTCATTGGATGCAACCGATGATCTGGAGCTTGTCAAGGATCGATTCCCTGGTAAAGGGCTTCATAATGTATTCATCCGCGCCCTCTTGTAATGCCCGCTCGATCTCCGGTTGCTCGCTTTCGGTGGTGACCATCATGATCTTCATAGCGTCATAACCGTGATCGGACCGGACCTTGCCCAGCAGTTCAATCCCTGTCATCTCGGGCATGTTCCAGTCGAACAGAGCCAACTCGGCGCGGTTTTGTTTGAGACAGTCAAGCGCTTCAGCCCCACATTTCGCCTCAAGCACGGTGAACCCCGCGGTGATCAAAATCGACTTGAGCACTTTCCTCATGGTGGATGAATCGTCAACAATCAAGGCCTGCATGATGTCTCCTTTCGCGGCGTGGAATGGAAGCACAGCCGGAGAGAAAAGCAATCTCCCGCGGCTGTGCCCGAACTACGCCGGTTGGAATGCGCCGGTTAGAACCGGAACTGCGAGACCAGAGTGCGCAGCTCGGCGGCCATCTTTTCCAGGGACTGCGCGGACTTTGAAGTGTCCATCGCACCCACGGTTGTGGCCCGCGCCGCTTCGGCCACTCCGCCAATGTTCTTGCTGATGTCGGTGCTGCCCTTGGCTGCTTCCGCCAGGGTGCGTCCGATTTCGTTGGTGGTTGCGCTCTGCTCTTCGATGGCGCTGGCGATGGTCGTCTGGATGTCGCTGATCTGGCCGATGACCTGGCTGATCTGGCCGATGGCCGATACGGCTCCGTTGGTGTCGCCTTGAATGGCTTCGATCTTGCGGCTGATGTCCTCGGTCGCCTTGGCCGTCTCCTTGGCCAGTTCCTTTACCTCGTTGGCGACCACCGCGAAACCTTTGCCCGCCTCTCCGGCACGCGCCGCTTCAATCGTGGCGTTGAGTGCCAGAAGATTGGTCTGCTGAGCGATGGAGGTGATGACCTTGATGACCTGGCCAATCTCGGCGCTGCTCTGCCCGAGTTTGGAGATGGTCTCGTTGGTTGTCTCCGCGGTGCGAACCGCCGAGGAGGCAACCCGCGTCGCCTCGGCCGTGTTCTTGGCGATCTCCTTGATGCTGGCGCCCATTTCGTCGGCTCCGGTGGCAACCGTCTGCACGTTGTTGCTGACCTGTTCGGCCGCCGCCGAGACCACGCTGGCCTGGGTTGCGGTTTCATCCGCGCTGGAGCCCATGGACTGGCTGACCTTGTTCAGTTCCTCGGAAGCACTGGCCAGGGCGGAAACGTTTTGTCCAATATGTTCCAGGGCCGAGCGCACGGTTTTGGAAAGCGTGTTCACGGCGTCGGCCAGGAGCTCGAAATCTCCCGCGTACTTGCTGGTGACCAGCGCGGTGAAGTCGCCCCCGGCAAGTTTGTTGAGAATGGCGCCAACGTCATTCAACGGTCCGATGACGGCATCGAGGGTTTCGTTGACACCCTCGACGATCTTGCGGAAGTCGCCTTGGTGCTTGCTGGCGTCGGCGCGGGTTGCAAGCTTGCCTTCGATGGCGGCTTTGCTCAGGGTTCCCGCATCGGCAACCATGGCGTTGACGGCGTCAATGCACTGGTTGAGATTGTTCTTGATGAGGTTGAAATCGCCGTTGTAGCTGTCGGTGATCTTGGGTGGGATGTCGCCCTTGGAGATACGGTCCACGTAACCAGCGGACACGTTCAACGGTCCAATAACGGCATCGAGGGTTTCGTTGACGCCCTCGACGATCTTGCGGAAGTCGCCTTGGTGCTTGCTGGCGTCGGCGCGGGTTGCAAGCTTGCCTTCGACGGCGGCGCGCACCAGCATGCCGGCATCAGCCACCAGATGCTGAAGAGCCACGCCAACGTTGTTGATGGCCTGCTTCATCTTTTCGTGGTCGCCCTTATAGGTCTGCGCAATCAACTCGTCGATCTTGCCGTCGGAAATCTGCGCCAGGATGCGGTTGCCCTCGGCGATGGGCAGCAGGATGGCGTCGAGCATGTGATTGACGCCTGTCACCACTTCGGCATACGCACCCTTGAACTGCTCGGGCTTGCCGCGTTCGGAGAGCAGGCCATCCTTGGATGCGTCGGTTAAGCGAGACACTTCCTTCTGCAGGCCCTGCAGGACCGTGGCCACGTTGTTGATGGCCTGCTTCATCTTTTCGTGGTCACCCTTGTAGGTCTGCGCGATCAATTCGTCGATCTTGCCGTCGGAAATCTGCGCCAGGATGCGGTTACCCTCGGCGATGGGCAGCAGGATGGCGTCGAGCATCTGGTTGACATTTCCGATCACCTCGGCATACGCACCCTTGAACTGCTCGGGCTTGCCGCGTTCGGAGAGTTGCCCGTCGCGAGAGGCCTGTACGAGTCTGGAGATCTCGCCGGCGAAGCGGGCGTCTTCGGTATTGTCATAAAAGATTTGGATGACACCGGCAATCTTGTTCTGGTCGTCGTAGCGCGGGGAGGCGAAGGTACGGACGGGGATTTTGCTGCCCTTGACCGTGTATTCGCCGTCTGAACTCAGTGGCCGCCCTTCGCGCATGGCGCGAGCCGCTACGCAGGTGCCGTTGTGGCAGGCCTCAAACTCAAACAGATCCCACATCTTCAGCCCGACGCATGATTCCGGCGCAATGCCGGCCATCAGCGCCGCGGCGCGATTGACGTATTCGAGATTGTGATCACAATCGATCACGACGACCGGCACCGGGATGTCGTCAACGTAGCCGGCTTTATTAATGGAACGATCGAATTCCGCAGCCACGCCGCGAGACACTTGACCTGCGGCGGCATGTGAAGCTCCGTTCCCGTTTGTACGACCCACTGCTGATCCTTTTGCTGCCATGATTCCTTCCCCCAATGTGTGCAGATTGTCTGTCAGTTAGCGCCCGGCCCGCTCTCGCCTGCCGCTGCGCTGAGGTTCACGGACCGCTGTGTGTTCAGCACCAGCAGCAGCTCGTTGTTGAGCTTGTAGACCCCCCGGATGAGTTCGCGGCTGGTGCTGGCCAGCGTGTTGGGAGTCTCTTCGAAATCTTTTTGTTCCACTTCGACGACGTCGCCGATTTCGTCCACCAGCAGGCTCACCGCGCCATCCGTGGTGCGCACCACCACATTCATCGGCAACTCGCCTTCGTCCCGGTCCTTCACCCCGAGACGGCGGCGCAGGTCAATGGCGGTGACGATCTGGCCGCGCAGATTGATCAGTCCGGCGACAACGTCGGGCGCCAGCGGGACGCCGGTCATGTCCAGGTGCCGGATTACCTCCTGGACGGTTTCGACCTCAACCCCGAACAGGAGGCCTTGAATGTAAAACGTGCAGAACTGCTGCTGCGTCGCGCTCATGCGATTCTCCCTTCGCCGGCCATCGACATCACCAGCTCCGGTACATTGAGCAGGTCGGTGACATGCTGCTGGATGACGGCGGAACCAAGCAGATGGGGATTACCGGCTTTGCTGGTGATGGAGACGTGCTGATCGACGATGTCGAGGATTTCGTCCACCACCAGGCCCACGCTGTGGCCGCCGTCGGAATGCACAACCACCTGCATGGGACCCTCGCGCGCCACCTGCGCCGTGAGCTGCAGGGCGTCGGCCACGCGCACCAGGGGCATGATTCCGCCGCGGTACTGAACCACCTGGCTGTTGCCTGACATCTCCACCGCCTTCAGGTCGAACTCCTCGAGCCGCGAAACCTGCGAGAGCGGAACCGCTAGTTTGCCGCGATCCCCAACCCGGAACAGCAGCCAGGACTCGCGTTGTCCGGCGGCCTCCTCGGAGGCAGCCCTGCCGCTGCCGGCGGCATGATCATGAGAGTCGCCCGCCACCGCGGCGCCTTGCGCCAGCCCGAGGATGTCCAGGATCAGGGCGACTTTGCCATCGCCCATGATGGTGGCTCCGGCAAAACAGGAGATGCCTTTCAGTTGCTTGCCAAGAGGCTTGACGACGATTTCTTCGGTGTCGTTGATTTCGTCCACGACCAATCCGAACTGCTGTCCGTCCGCCTGCAGGACCACGATGTTGATGGCCTCCGCGGCGCCCTCGCCCGCGCTGGTGCCCAGCTTCAATTCGCGGTTGAGGTAGATGATGGGCAACAGACTTCCGCGCAGACGATAGACGGCGGCCTCCTGGATCATCTCGATGCCGCTGTCGGCGGCCTTGCCCTCCAGCCGCACCAGCTCCACCAGGCTCACTTGAGGAATGGCGAAGCGTTCGCGGCCGGTGGTGACGATGAGGGCGGGAATGATCGCCAGGGTGAGAGGAATTTTTATCTTCAGGGTGGTGCCGTGACCATGCACGCTGGTGATATCAACCGTGCCGCCAATTTTTTCGATGTTGGTCTTCACCACGTCCATGCCGACGCCGCGCCCGGAGATGTTGGTCACCTTGCGGGCCGTGGAAAAGCCGGCGAGAAAAATCAGGTTGGCGGCCTCGCGGTCGGTCATCTTGGCGGCCTGGGCCGGCGAGACGATGCCGCGCTCGATGGCCTTGGTGCGGATCGCATCCAGGTCGAGTCCGGCGCCGTCATCCGAGATTTCGATGTTTACCTGTCCGCCTTCGTGGAAGGCGCGCAGGAAAAGCAATCCTTGTGCCGGCTTGCCGGCGGCAAGACGCTCGGCTGGAGTCTCAATACCGTGATCGAGCGAGTTGCGGACGACGTGAGTCAACGGGTCCTTGATGGCCTCGATGATCGTTTTGTCCAGCTCGGTCTGCGTTCCCGCCATCTCGATTCGCACCGACTTGCCGGTCGAATTCGACAGGTCGCGCACGATGCGGGGAAGCTTGTTCCAGATGATTCCAATCGGCTGCATGCGCGTCTTCATGACGCCTTCCTGCAGTTCGGTGGTGATCAGGTTTAGCCGCTGCGCCGTGCTGAGGAACGCCGGATCCTTTTGGTTGGAGGTGAATTGCAGGACTTGATTTCGCGCCAGCACCAGTTCCCCGACCAGGTTCATCACCTTGTCGAGAAGATTCACGTCCACCCGGATATTGCTGTTGGCGGCATCTTCGCGGCTGTCGCGTTGTTCCTGCAGAGCGTCCTGGACGGTGGTTTGCGGCACCGCCCCGTTTTGCACCAGGATTTCGCCGATGGGGCGCGCATCGCCGTCCTGCTGCAGGGTGAGAGCCGCGGCCACCGCGGTTTCGGCGACTGCGCCTTCCTGCACCAGAATCTCCCCCAGCAGATTGGTTCCGTCTGCCGCCGTGGGTTTGGCGGCGCGGGCGTCGGGGGCAGCCTCCGGCTCTTTATTGCCAGCCAGGATTGCGTTGAGGGACTGAAGCACGCCGCTGAGATCATGCTCGCCCTCCTGACCGGTGCTCTCAAGAGACGCGAAGAGCTGGCGGTTGAGGTCAATCATGCGCAGCAGGGCGGAAGTAATTTCCGCGTTCAGGCTGAGTTCGCCTTCGCGGACGCGGGAGAGGACACTTTCGCCGGCATGGTTGATTGCCTCGATCTTCTCCAGTCCGATGGTTCCGCCGGTTCCCTTCAGGGTATGAACGGCGCGGAAGATTCTGGCAACCAACTCTTTGGAGTTGGGATTTTTTTCAAATTCCACGAAGTCACGGTCAAGCTGGTCGAGCAGCTCGCCGCCTTCGACTAGAAATTCCTGGATGAACTCGTCCATCATAATCATGACTCCCAGTTGCACCGGCCGCTGCGCTTCTACCGTTGCATGCCGGACGCGGAACATCTGCAAAACGCCGGCTGCTTTGACACCAGACTTGGAAACGATTGGTAAAACTGGCGCGCACAATCATCTTCAGGTGGAACATCGGAGAATGGTTTGGAAACTTGAGGGCAATTCGATTTGGCGGACGGCAGTTGGGAATTCCGGCGAGCCGGTGCCAATGTGGGAGCAAGCCTCCGGGAGCGAGGATTTCAGGCTACACGGTTATCACACCGCTATGTGCGCGGCATCACTGTACGCTGCCAAGGCTTGCTGTAACAGTGTGAACCATTCAGAGCCGCCCAGAATGATGGCACGCGGTTCTGCACGGGGTGTGCGTGAACAGATTCAAGGATGCCGAACATCTCTTCCGGCTGGCGGCAGCTTTCGCAGTTGGGATCGCCCTGTTTCTTCTGTTGCGAGCCTACTTCGTCCCCAAGAGCTTTGGACAGTACGGCCACTATCGCGGAGACGCGCTGGCCGAGCTCTCCGCCAAGCCGATCTCCTATGCCGGCCACCAGAGTTGTGAAGACTGCCACGGCGACGTTCTGGAAGTAAAGAAAGCCGGCAAGCACGCGGGCGTGAATTGCGAAGCCTGCCACGGCGCGCTTGCCAGGCACGCCGAGGATCCTGCTTCGGTGGTGCCGCAACTACCCGATACCGCCGTGCTCTGCGCCCGCTGCCATGAAGCGAACATCGCCAAACCAAAAGCGTTTCCGCAGGTGGTGAGTGCGCAGCATTCGGGCGGGGCGGTTTGCAAGACTTGTCACCAGCCGCACAGTCCCCTGCTGCAACCCGGAGGCAAGCAATCATGATCACGCGACGCAAACTGCTCATGCTTCTCCCCGCCGCGGCCTTTGCCTGGGAGTACGTGCTGGCCGGAACCCCGGAGTTGGCGCCCGGCTATAACCGCAACCAACACTGGTGGGGCATGTTGCTGGACATCAGCAAGTGCATCGGCTGCGGCAACTGCGTGCGCGCCTGCGCCACGGAGAACAATGTTCCCGAGGGCTACTTCCGCACCTGGGTCGAGCGCTACCACGTTGCCGATTGGCACCAGGAGACGCCAGAGGTGGATTCTCCCAACGGCGGCAAGAACGGTTTTCCGCCGGGCACAGCCGAGGGAGGCAAGAACTTCTTTGTCCCCAAGATGTGCAACCACTGCGTGGATTCACCGTGCACGCAGGTTTGCCCAGTGGGCGCCACCCTGCATACTCCCGACGGAGTTGTGCTGGTGGATGAGAAGTATTGCCTGGGCTGCCGATACTGTATCCAGGCCTGCCCGTATGGCTGCCGCTTCCTGAATCCGACCACGCGCACGGCGGAGAAATGTTCGCTGTGCTACCACCGCATCACCAAGGGATTGACCACCGCGTGCTGCGAAAGTTGTCCCACCGGAGCGCGCCAACTGGCAGACCTGAAGAACCCCGCGGACCCGATCCACGAATTTCTGAAGACCCATAGTGTGCAGGTGCTGAAGCCGCACCTGGCCACCGGCGCAAAGGCCTTTTATTACGACCTGGATGGTTCGGTGCGCTAAGGAGACAAGCGATCATGCCAGTGCAAGGGTTCATGTATCCAAACGAGATCGAGCTGCAGTGGAGCGTGCTGATCGTTGTCTATCCGTTCGTGACCGGGTTGGTGGCCGGCGCTTTCATCCTGGCCTCCCTGGAGCGCATCTTTCACGTGGGGGCGGTGAAGCCCACTTACCGGCTGGCGCTGTTGACGGCCCTGGCATTCCTGCTGGTGGCGCCGTTGCCGCTGCAACTGCACCTGGGGCATCCGGAGCGTTCCCTGGAGATGTACTTGACGCCGCATACCAGTTCGCCGATGGCCATGTTCGGCTTCGTCTATCTCTGGTACCTGATGGCGGTGATCCTGCTGGAGATCTGGCTCGAGTACCGGCGTGAGATCGTGTTGTTTTCGCAGAGCACCGTGGGCTGGCGGCGCCTGCTCTACCGCGCTCTCACCCTTGGCTCCAGCAACATCAGCGAAGCTTCCTTGCGGGTGGACGACCGGGTGGGCTGGGTGGTGACCCTGATCGGAATTCCGTCGGCATTCCTGCTGCATGGCTACGTGGGATTCATCTTCGGCACGGTGAAGGCGAACCCATGGTGGTCTTCGCCGCTGATGCCGGTGGTGTTCATTTTCTCAGCCATGGTGAGCGGCATTGCCATCGTGCTGCTGGTGTACATGGCGATGATGAAAATCCGCCACGAGCCCATCGACATGCGCTGCGTGGATACGGTGGCGCAATACCTGCTGTACACCTTCATCATCGACTTCGCGCTGGAAATGCTCGACCTGATTCATCGCATCTCGGTGGCTGACGAATCGTTCCGATCGCTAGACTTTCTGCTGCACACGCGCCTGTTCTTCTCGCAGGTGGTGCTGCAGATCGCGTTGGGAACGGTAGTGCCGATTCTTGCCATCGGTTTCATCCAGATCTTCCATGTTCCGGAAAAGGTGCGGCGGCTGGCCTACGCGGTGTGCGGATGCCTGACCGTGATCGGCATCTTTGCCATGCGCTGGAACGTGGTGATTGGCGGGCAGCTGTTCTCCAAGAGCTTCCTCGGCTATACCACCTACAAGGTGGACCTTATTTCGCGCGAGGGTGAGTTGATTGCGGCGGCGTTGTTACTGCTTCCCTTCTTCATCCTTGCGGTGCTGGTGAAGATTCTGCCGCCGTTTGCCGCAAGCGAGGCGGCGGGCGGGGATTGAGCGGCGTTGCGGCGCAGCGCGTGGGTAGTTGCTTTTAACGAGCCAGTGAGGCCAGCGCGGCGCGGAAGAGTTGCTCGAAACTGCGTCCGTTGGCGGGGCCGAGCTGCTCCAGCGCATGTTCGGCGGCGGCCGGCTGGTAGCCCAGGTTGATGAGCGCCGAGAGCACATCTTCTTCGAGAACGTGCCTCGGCCGCGGACGCTGCCGGAGTCACGCCGAATTCAGCGAGCTTGTCTTTGAGTTCGAGCACCATGCGCTCGGCGGTTTTCTTTCCTACTCCCGGCATGCGGGTGAGCCGGGCCGCATCACCGCCGCGGATGGCGCCGACCAGGTCGGGAGTGTTCATTCCGCCCAGGATGTTGACGGCAAGTTTGGGGCCGATGCCGCTGACCGAAAGCAGCTTTTCAAACAGCGCCTTCTCTTCGGCGAGATGGAAACCGAAGAGCGCAATCTGATCCTCACGCACATAGGTGTGGATGAACAGCGAGACTTCCTGGCCGGCCTCGGGGAGCTGGGTGAAGGTGTTCATGGAAACCGTAACGTCATAGCCGACGCCGTGGCAGTCCACGATGGCCTGGCCTGGGGAGGTTGCCAGAAGAGTTCCGCGAAGATGCGCGATCATGGCGGCTCCCGGCTCTAGCGCTGCTCGGGACGGCGCTTGTAGAAGATGTTGAATTCGAAGCCGCGCGGCGGCGGGAAAAGTTCGTTCACCTTGCGCAGGCGCTCGGCCAGGGCAGGCGGAGCCAGCAGCGGATAGTCGCGCTCGCGCAGTTCGTAATAATCCACGTCGAGGTAGAGCGAGAGCAGGTAAATGGCGATGGCATCGGCGAAGGTGGTTTCGAAGTACTCCTGGCGCGCCTTCTCCGCGTCAGGCGCATTGGAGGTGACGATCTTGCGAAGTTCGTTGGCGTCGAGCGAGGTTTCGCCCTTCACTTTGTCCTGGGCCTGATTCCAGACCAGGTCGGCAAAGGGCTGCGAGAAGCCGGTGTGATCGGCAAAGGCGTGCGCCACATTGATGTAGAACTCGAATGCGACCGAGAAGCGGTCATCCATCAGGCGGGTGGAGATAAAGACACACTGCGCATCGCCCAGGGTAAGATTGCGGTGACAGACGGCGCGGTCGCTGAGCAGGACATCGTAACGATCGGCGATCAATGTCTGATCGCCGTCGGCGACGGCGAGCGGAACAAAGTAGAATGCTTTGCGGATGAGGGCTGCGGCAATCGGCTGCGGGACGGCGCCAACCATGCGCTGCAACTCGTCGGAGGAAAGGTTGACCTCGCCGCTGGCGGCATAACAGATGCCGTTGGGGGCTTGCTGCACGGGGGAGATCCTTAAAACTTCGGCGGGCGAGTGCGTGGTTGCTTGTTGAGTGTGGGACATAGGAAACTATCATTCTAGCGCAGGCGAGCCTTCGGCGATATGCGGGCCTGCCGGCAAGACGGAGGAAAATGTGAAGGTCAGCGAAATGGAGGCGCGCGGAAGCAAGACGCTGGTGGCTGGCGAGCCGATGCGAGAGCCGAGCTGGCTGGTGTGGACGCTGATGAAAGGATTCCGCGTTGCTGCTGCTGACGGTGCTGTGGACAGGGCTCGGCATGGGCGTGGGATTGTTCTGCGGAATTGTCGGGCTGGTGAGCTGGAGCGCGATTACACGGCGCACGCCGGAGATGGACCTGGCCTACCGCAACGTCTGCGATTCCGGTTGCGATCTGCTGCGGGCAGCTGCGCGTTTCTGTGGAACCTGGTGCGAACGTTGCAGGCGGCAGCCGCGCAAGCGCAAGGCGGCTGTAGGCAGCTCTGCCAAGGTTGCCGGGCGGCGAGGGCGCAGGTTACACTAAAGAGTCTGTGTTTCGACAGACGGATGAGGATTATGAAAGCAGCAACCCACCCGAAGTACGAAGAGATCCACGTGAAGTGCGCCTGCGGCAACAGCTTTCTGACGCGCAGCACGAACCGTGGCGACATCCACGTTGAAATCTGCTCGGCCTGCCACCCGTTCTTTACCGGTAAGCAGAAGGTGCTCGACACCGCTGGCCGTATCGAACGCTTCCGCCGCAAGTATGCCAAGAACGAGGCAAAAGCGGAACCGGCCAAGACCGAACAGAATTGATCCCGCGGGTGGTCGGGGTCTCCGGCAAGCGATCCTTGCTGGGGTGAAGACGCCCTCGGCGCAAGAATTGAGCCCTCGCTTCGGCGAGGGCTTACTATTGCGTGTGCAGGGTGTTTTCGGTCTTGAGGCGAAGTGCCGCTACAATAGAGGTGTGCAGAAGTTTTATGACAATCCGCTGGTCCATCCGGCGCCTGGTGAGGTGAGGGTTGCCGCGCAGCTTGAAGATTGGCGGCGTGCAGATTGCTCCGGCCACCGTGCTGGCGCCGATGGCCGGGATCACCGACACGGTCTTCCGGCGCTTCATCCGCGAGATGGACGGATGCGGTCTGCTGATGACGGAGTTCACTTCGGCCGATGGGGTGACTCGGAAGAAGGATAAGAAGGCGCAGCGCTTTCTGAACTTCTATGAGGACGAGCATCCGATCTCGTCGCAACTGTTCGGCTCTAATCCCGAGTCGCTGGCGGAAGCAGCACGGATCGTGGAAGGATTTGGCTTCGACCTGGTGGACTTGAACCTGGGATGCCCGGCGAAGAAGGTGGTGAAGTGCAACGGCGGCAGCGGACTGTTGCGCGAGCTGCCGGTGATCCAGCAAGATCTTCGAGTCGGTTCGCGCCGCGGTCAAGATTCCGTTCACGGTGAAGTTTCGCGCCGGATGGAGCGAGAGCGAGCTGGTGTTTCGCGAACTGGCGAAGATGGCCGAGGGCTGCGGACTGGACGCGGTGGCCATGCATGCGCGCACCCGCGAGCAGGGATACAGCGGGCAGGCGCAATGGCAATGGATCGCCGAGTTGAAGTCGCTGGTTTCGATTCCGGTGATTGGCAATGGCGACATACGCACTCCGGAGGACGCGCGCGCGATGGTGGCCGAGACCGGCTGCGACGGCGTGATGATTGGACGGGCCGCGGCTTCGAATCCTTGGATTTTCCGGCAGATTTCGCAATACACCGCGACCGGCAGCTATGATGTTGCTTCCAGGGCCGACCGGTATGAGATGATTCGCCGCTACTTCGGAATGCTGGTCGCGGAGGGATTTCCGGATGCGACGGGTAAGATGAAGCAGTTTGCTTCCTGGTTCACCCACGGAGTGGAGGGCGGAGCAAAGTTGCGCAAGGCAATCTACGAGGCGAAGAGCGCGGAGCAGATTGTGGATGCAGTCGAACTGTTTTTCGGGTGCGACGCGGCGCAGAGTGAGGAGATGGGAATTGTTTCGGCGGCAGACGATGGCCAGGAACGCTGTGGTTGAGTCCGGAGAGTTTGCCGGTAGGAGTTGAATGCGTCCTCCAGTGAAGAAGGAACAGGAATGAAACCCATTCGCTACGCCGTGGAGCGGAAGTTTTCAAGATACAGCGTGGATGCGCGGGCGAAGTTGAGCGTGGATGGGCAGGAGATCACGGTCCGCACGCTGGATATTTCCGAGGGTGGAGTGGGTGTGGTTTCTCCCGTGGAAATTCCGGCGGGTAAGTCCTATGTTATAGAGTTCGTGCTTCCGGCGGTGCAAGGCCTGTTTCGCACCGAGCTTTACGCGAGAAATAGAAATGGGTTTCGTTACGGTTTTCAGTTTGTCGACCATTGGACGAAAGTAATGCATGGCCTGTTGCGCAAGTACGAGCGCCGCTGGGGTATTCTCGCCAAGGACAATATACGGCCGGGATTGAGCGATAAAGGATTGTGTCCGTGAATAGCGAGGTGGCGCTGTGAAATCGTCAAAGCAGGGTTGGACTCGTAGATGGAAGCGGTTCAAGGTAGATATTCGAGTGAGGATTCGGCGTTGGGAAGAGCCGGAGGACGCGCTCTCGGTGGTCCGGACGTATGAGATGAGCGAAGGCGGCATGAGCGTGTACGCCTCGGAAACACTGGAGATTGGGACGTTTCTGCAGGTTGTGTTTTCCTTGCCCGCGGCGGCGAAGCCGCTGCGCTTACGAGCGGTGGTGAGGAATCGGCGAGGCTTCCGCTGCGGCATGGAGTTTGTGGATCTCCCGCCGCCGATAGACAGCGAGACTGGCGCGCTACCTGGGCGCGACCGTGGGATGTGATCCAGAGATTGATCTCGGCCACTGGAACGGCTTCGGCGATGTAGCGTCCGGCCGGGTCGCGTGAGATGTAGGCCCACGGAGTTGCCGGGTCGTGGGTGAAGATGGTGAGCCAGCGCTCGGGGATTGCATCGCGATAGTAGCGATGGCGATTGTCGATGCAGTCGATGGGTGAAAGATCGTATCCCATGACCCAGGTTGGGTGCAGGTGGGCAGAGGTGGGGATGAGGTCGCCGACATAGGCGGCCTTTTGTTTTGGCTTTCGATGATGACGGCCTGGTGATGTTCGGTGTGTCCTGGAAAGAGCTGGACGCGGATGCCGGGAACGATGGGCGCATCGCCGCTGAGCAGAGTCGCGCGTCCGCTGGCGACAAGAGGATCGTAGTTTTCGGTGAGATAGCTGACGCGGTCGCGTTCGTGTTGCTGGTGGGCGTGGGCCAGTTCGCCGCGCTGGTAGTAGTAGCGGGCGCGCGGAAAGGTGGGAACGAGGGCGCCATCGGCGCGGCGGACGGTGTTCCAGCCGCAGTGGTCGAAGTGAAGATGGGTGTTGATGACAATGTCGAAATCATCGGGAGCAAAGCCGGCGGCTTCGAGATTGGCGAGCAGGCGCTCTTCGTATCGAAGATGCGGCGCGGGTCTTCTCCGGGCAGTTTGTTGCCGGCTCCGGTGTCGATGAGAATGGTGTGATCGCCGGTGCGGATGGCCAGGGAATTCATGGCGACATGCAGACGATTCTGGGAATCGGCGGAGAGCTTTTTCTCCCAGAGAGGTTTGGGAACGACGCCGAACATGGCGCCGCCATCGAGATAGTAGAGGCCATCGGTGATGACGGTGAGTTCGAAATCGCCAAGTGTAGTGCGGTGCAAATGGAGTTCTCCTTGATGATGCGGTCTTGCAGTTAGATGATAACGCGGCGCAGGGGATGCGAAGGATGGGTGCGACGGGTGCGGGCGCATGAAGAGAGACGCCGGGACGAGGAACTGAACGATTGACGGGGAAGATAATCGTTTGGAAGGCCGATATGTCGTTTTAGGCAATGGTTGCGCAGGGCCGCGAACCATTAACCGTATAGGTAACTTGGTGGTAGCAAATGTTATCGAATGAAATAACAGATACGGACAGGATGGCGACGGTGGCAGGCGGTTGACGCCGGGGTTTGGGAGTTCTGGCGCGCGCGGGAAAGTTGACGGTGGAGTTGCGGCGCGGCATGGGCGGACCAATAGATCGAGATGTGTCGATCTATTGGAATAGATAGACATATATAAATGTATTGGAAGAATGACACAGCGGGCGGCTCATGGCCGTCCGCCGCCGTTTACTTTGGAGGGCTGAGCATCTCAAGGACGCGATCGAAGTCTTCGAGCGACTTGTATTCGAGGACGATCTTGCCTTTGCCGTGTTTGTCCTGGATCTGTACGCGGAGCCCCAGGGTGCGCTGGAGCTGTTGTTCGGCTTCGCGGACGTTGGGATCGAGGATGCGTTCCGGGTTGGCGGAGGCGGGCTCGGGGTGCATGAGGCTGTAGGCGGCGCTCTCCAGTTGGCGGACGGACAGGGAGAGGTGAAGGGCGCGATGGGCGAGGCGCAGCATGGCTTCCTGGGAGTCGAGGCCCATGAGCGCTTTGGCGTGTCCGAAGGAGAGCTTGTTGGTCTCGACCATGGTCAGCAACTCGGCCGGAAGCTTGAGCAGGCGGAGGAAGTTCGAGACCGAGGAGCGGTCCTTGCCGGTCCGCTGGGCCATCTGTTCCTGGGTGAGTCCGAAATCGCGGGCCAGGCGATCGTAGGCGCGGGCCTGCTCGACCGCGTTGAGGTCCTCGCGCTGCAGGTTCTCGATAATGGTGAGCTCCATGGCCTGCTCGTTGGAGACCTGGCGGACGATGGCGGGAACCGTGGTTTTACCGGCACGCTGGGAGGCGAGCCAGCGGCGCTCGCCGGTGATGAGTTGGAAGCGCCCGGCATGCTGGCGGACCGTGACGGGCTGAATGACGCCGGAGACCTGGATGGATTCGGCGAGCTCATTGAGGGCGGTTTCGTCGAACTGGGTGCGGGTCTGGTAGGGATTGCGGTCGATCAGCTCGATGGGAATGTTCGTGTACGGTGTCAGCCGGCGGGTTGCTGCGGGGCTCCGGCCTGGGTGGGAGCGGACGCCTGGATGCCGCGCGCGGCGGGAAGGAGGGTGTCAAGACCGCGTCCGAGGGCTTTTCGTTTGTCGTGGGTAGGGTTCACTGCATTACCTCGCTATGCGGATGGCTGGGTGGTGACCTTCGCGCGGTTCTTGATTCGGTTGAGGACTTCTTCGGCGAGTTTGAGATGGGCTTCGGCGCCGCGGGATCTTGGGTCGTAGAGGATGGCGGGTTTGCCGTGGCTGGGAGCTTCGGCCAGACGGATGTTGCGGGGGATGGAGGTTTGATACAGCAGCTCCCCGAAGAAGGACTTGAGTTCGGCGGTGACTCCCTGGGCGAGGTTGGTGCGGTCGTCGTACATGGTGAGGACGACGCCTTCGACGACGAGGCTGGGATTGAGGGTCTGGCGGATGCGCTCGACGGTATCGAGCAGCTCGCTGACGCCTTCGAGGGCGAAGTACTCGGCCTGCATGGGGATGAGGACGGAGTCGGCTGCGACGAGGGCGTTGAGGGTGAGAAGGTCGAGCGCGGGCGGGCAATCGAGGACGACGATGTCAAACTGGTCGCGGACGGTTTGCAGGGCGTGACGCAGGCGGTATTCGCGGAATTCGGCGTTGACGAGCTCGACATTGGCGCCGATGAGATGCTTGGAGGCCGGGATGATCTTGAGCTGCTCGAATTCCGGTGGGTTGGAGAAGCTCGGAGGCTTCGAAATCTCCCATGAGAAGCTGGTAGGTTCCAGGGCGTTCGGAATCCTTGAGAAGTCCGAGGCCGGAGGTGGAGTTGGACTGCGGATCGCAATCGACGAGGAGGGTCCGGACTCCGCTGATGGCGAAGCTGGCGGCGAGGTTGATGCTGGTGGTGGTCTTCCCTACTCCGCCTTTTTGATTGGCGATGGCGATGACCCGAGACATAGCGGCTCCGGGCAGCCGGGAGTGGAATGGGGATGGCTGCCAATGTGGACAAGGGTGAGGGTAAAGGGTTGAGAAGCGTGGGGCAATGGGAAACAGGCTGTGCGGGGCTGTGGATTCGGTGGATAAGTGGGGAAAGCTGTGCAGAACGGCGGGAAAGTGTTCTACGTGGAACGCCGGGGCGGGATTTGGCCGCCGGACGGGGGCATGTTCCACGTGGAACATGGAGGAACGGCGAGGATGGCGTGTTCCACGTGAAACTATTCGCGAGATTTCCAGGTCAGCAGGATTCGCTCAGTGGAGGATGGGAGACTGACGGTGGCGCTTTGGCCGGGAGGCAAGAGAGACAGGGCGCGGGATAGTTGCGATTCGCCGATTAGAATGGCGAGGCGGCCGCCGGGAGCAAGGAGTCGGGCGGCGGCGGCAAGCGATTGGTCGAAGTTCTCGACGGCTCGCATGGTGACCAGGTTGGAGCGTTGGGAGAGAAACTCGGCGCGGGCGTGGAGCACGGAAAAGCCGGTAAGCTGGAGGGCGCGGCCGACTTCGCGAAGGAATGTCGCCTTCTTGCCGTGGCTTTCAATGAGGGTAAGCTGGAGCCGGGGCGCCCAGTACTTCATGGGCAGCCCTGGGAAACCGGCGCCGCTGCCGAGATCGAAGACATCGGTCTGAGAATCACGGGCGAAAAGCTGGCGGGCGGCGAATAGTGACTCGCCGAAGTGGCGGGTCAGCATCTCGGAGGGCGAGCGAAGAGCTGTGAGGTTCACATGCTGATTCCAACGCAGCAAGAGGTCAAGATGGAGTTGAATGGAGAAAACGAGGCCATCGTCGAGCTCGACCGCGGGAATGAAGGGCGCTAGCAACTCGCGCATGGTGGTGGATTCCATGATGCATAGGATAGTTGCATAGGATGAATGCTGGCGAGGGAAAACGATTTGCCGCGACGTTATGATCCAGACAACGGTCTGGCGGCAGGATTGCGCCAGGTGGCTATACAGTACGACATGGGAACCAGGGGTGGAGGAGAACTGCCGCGGGCGCCTTGGCGATTGCGGCGGCAAGATTATGGAAACGACATCGATTGTAGTAGTTACGCTCGGCGGTGTGCCACTTACGGTGGAACTGCAGTGGCCCTTCCACGCCAATGTTTCGGGCGCGGACTTCTATGTGCTGCATGGCACGGTGGAGCTTGGGGATGGTTCGGGACTGCATGCGCAGGTGGCGCTTCACCTGACGCGGGTGGTGGCCGAACGGCTGCCATCGATTGCGCCGGAACATACGATTGGGCCGGTGCTGGGTGCGATCCGGAAGGAGACGGAGCGCAAGCAGTTGGAATTCCTGCGCTCGGACAAGCGGCAACCGATTCCGCTGGGAGCGCGCTTCCAGGATTTCCGGAGCAAACAGTGGAGATTCGAGCAGGCGAGCGACGCGGAGATACGGCAGGCGCTGCTGGACCGGCTGTTCTGGGTGGGCGGCCGGCTGCGGCCGGGTTCGCTGGTGATGGCAGATCCCGTGGAGGCGCTGTACCTGGGAACAACCGTGGAAAAGCTCGCCGAGCAGGCCAGGGAGATTGCAGCGGAGGGGTTGCTGCGCTGGCGCGACGGCGAGGCGCTGGCGACCGAGGCTCTTCTGGGCAGGCGCGGAGAATTCGAGGAGCGCGCGCGGAAGGCGATTGAGGCGATCCACCGGAAACATGCGTACGAGCAGCAGAAGGTCAGCTTTGGCGGCGGGGCGCACCAGGGCCGCGACTGACAATATATCGACATATATCTATATTTACTTATACCGATATATCAAGAATGGAAACCTGCGCCTCGGGGGACGGGCGCTTATTGGCGGCTGCGCAGCGCGCTACGGCAGTGTGTAGGTGGTTTAGAAGCCGGGATGGGTCTGTTGGTCGGCCTGCGGGACGAGTTGGCGGTAGACATCGTCGGAGACTTTGGTCTGCCAGTGGCGGGTGACGCGAGCAAGTGAAACTCCGCCGAAGAATAGCGCAGCCAGGACCAGGACAGCAGCAGCGGGCTGGAGGACGCGGCCGCTCCAGCGCGAGGCGATGGGCGCTCCGGCGCGCGGAGGCAGCGCGAACTGCAAGGCGTTGGCGGTGGCGCAACTGGCGACGCACTCCAGGCAGGCGGTGCATTCCGCGGAGCGGACCTGGACGAGGCGATCGACGGGAAGCTGCTGCGGGCAGGCCTTGGCGCACTTGCCGCACCGGACGCAGCCCTGGACGTCGCGGCGGATTTTGAATGGACTGAAGAGGGAAGCGAGCGAGAGAACGGCTCCGTAGGGACAGGCGTAGCGGCACCAGAAATTCCTGATGACGACGGAGAGCAGCGCCAACACGGCGATGACAGCCATGGCGGTGGTACTCATATGAAGAAAGAAGTGCAGCATTTTGACGTCGGCGAGAATGCCGTAAGGCTGCGCCATGAAGTCCTCGAGGGCGGCGGCGGACATGCCTCCGATGATGACGACGAAGAAGGCCATGAGTAAATACTTAATTGAGCGCAAGGGAATGTCGAGCCAGCGCGGCAGCACCAGGTTGCGTCCGAAAAGCCGGCGGCCGGCCTTCCAGAGGTATTCCGACAAGGTTCCGACCGGACAGAGCCAGGAGCAGAATGCGCGTTTGAGAAGCAGGCTCATGGCGACGAAGATGAGGAACAGGACCATGGCGGCGGGATGAATGGCCGGGACGCGGCCGGTGGCGAGGAAGTAGCGCAGGTTCATCAGTCCGGCGATGGGCAGCCAGCCATCGACTCCGGCGGGGCGCGGGACATGGGAGCCGGTTTGGTTGGTCTGAAAGTAGCGGACGAACCAGTAAAACTGGGCGCAGAGGAAGACGTTGAGCAGGACAAACAGCAACTGCACGACGAGGCGGATGGGTTGCGAACGGTCCGGGGCGGTGCGGCGCGGGAAATGCTTGCCGGCGGACGCCTCGACGGCGGATTCGGCCAGCGCGACCGATGATTGCCTTGATTCGGTATGGATGGTATTTAACATGAACCCTAGACGATGGAAAGTCCCAACGATCTCTTCCTAGAGTAAGGGGCGAGACGACGGTTCGCTATGACTTTTGTCACAAGCGCGGCCGGGTGGGCCGGCGCCTCGGGAGCAGAAGCAAGGTCAGCGACCCCAGGTTCGCCAGCGGATGGCGGACCTGGGGCACTAGAGGCAAAGCAAGAGCAAAAACAACGGCGGACAAGGCCGGAGGCGTCAACCGAGGAACCAGGCTAGAAGCCTTCCAGGACGATCTTCCCGATGGAACGATGGGACTCGATGGAGGCGTGAGCGTGGCGGAGATTCTCAGCCGTGATGCGTCCGGCGGCTGCGCCGAGGGTGGTGTGGATGAGGCCGTCATCGACAAGTTTTGATACCTGGTCGAGGATGCGATGCTGCTCGATCATGTCGGCGGTCTGGAAGACGGAGCGGGTGAACATGGACTCCCAGTGCAGGGAGGCGGATTTCACTTTAAGTTTGCGGACGTCGATGGGGCCGGGATCGTCGATGAGGGCGAATGCTCCCTGCGGCGCGATGAGTTCAACAATTTCATCGTAGTGCTGATCGGTGTGGGTGAGGCCGATGATGTATTCGACGTAGTGGATGCCGAGTTTGCGAACCTCCTCACTGAGCTTCATGGAATGATCGACGGCGTGGTGGGCGCCGTTCTTGAGGACCCATTGGGTGGATTCGGGACGCGAGGCGGAGGCGATGACGGTGAGTCCCGTGAGGCGGCGGGCAAGTTGGACGAGGATGGAACCGACCCCGCCGGAGGCTCCGACGACAAGCAGCGAGCCGGCCGCCTGCGGCTTTCCGAGGGGCACGCGGAGGCGGTCGAAGAGCAACTCCCAGGCCGTGATGGAGGTAAGCGGCAGGGCGGCAGCCTCGGCAAAGGAAAGCGAGTGGGGCTTGTGTCCGGCGAGGCGCTCATCGACGAGATGGAACTCACTGTTGGTGCCGGGACGAGAGAGGTGCCGGCATAGAAGACTTCATCGCCAGGCTTGAAGGCGGTGACTTCTGGGCCGACGGAGGTGACGATGCCGGCGCAATCGAAGCCGAGGATTTTGGGCTGCTCGGCGGTGCCCTGGGCGCGCATGCGGACCTTGGTGTCCACGGGATTGACGGAAACGGCGTGGACGGCGACAAGAAGGTCGCGTGCGCCGGGCACGGGCTGAGGGAGTTCGAAATCGAACAGGGAGTTAGGATCGGATGGCGGCAGGGATCGGACGTAGCCGATGGCTTTCATGAAGGCTCCTTACGGAAAGGATGCTCCGGCAGGGCGGAGGATACGTAACGAAGTGTAACGCAAACGCCAAGTATGAGAGTTGAATGCAAGAGCAAGAGTAACACCACCGCGGAGTGGGAGGGTGTTGCCTCCCAGGGTTACGGGCAAACCCGGACGAACCCGTTACCTAGCCAGCGAAGCGGAATCGAGTGGTGGCCGAAAAGCTTGGAGCGGCGGCGGATATTTGGGCTGCGCTGGGGTCCTTCGCGTTGCTCAGGATGACACCCTTAAAAAAATGACACCCTCAAAATGGTGACACCCTCAAAAAAATGACACCCTCAAAATGGTGACACCCTTAAAAAAATGACACCTTCATCATGATGACACCCTCAAAAAAATGACACCCTCATCATGGTGACGCACCCATCATGGTGACAGACTCATAATTATGTTGGGACGTGCGTTGCGAACGTTGTCAGCTGCCGAGGGGGCTTGAAGGGCCAGTTCGCTTGCGCTGGCGGGACTGTATCTCGATGTAGACGTTGAGCAGGGCGACGGCGGCGGGAGTGACGCCGGGAAGATTGGAAGCCTGGCCGATGGTTTGGGGACGGAGGCGGGTGAGTTTTTCCTTCATCTCGCGGGAAAGACCGCTGATGGAGGCGTAGTCGAACCAGTCGGGGATGGTCTTGGTCTCGGCCCGCTTGAGACGCTCGATGGCCTTGTCCTGCTGCTGCAGATAGCCGGCGTACTTCACCTCGGTTTCGACCGATTTGAGCTCGACCCAGATGGCCGAGAGGCAGCGGCGCGTGCTCGTCGAGGGCGTCGAAATCGTCGTGGACGAAAAACTCCGGGGCGAGTTGGCGGCAGATGGGAGCGAGATCGTCGATTGTGATTTGGGGACGGCGGAGGAGCTGCGCCCAGGTTTGTCCGGCGGCGGCGTGGACTTTTTCGGCGAGCGCCGCGGGCAGCGTGGCTGCGGCGCGCTGGGTTTCAAGCTGCTGCTGCAGGCGGGCGCAGCGCTGCTGCTTGGCCTCAAAATTGCGCCATGCCTCATCGCCGATGAGGCCGATGCGGCGGCCATGGGGAGTGAGGCGGCGGTCCGCGTTGTCGATGCGGAGGTGAAGGCGGAACTCGGCGCGCGAGGTGAACATGCGGTAAGGCTCGCTGGTTCCCTTGCTGATGAGATCGTCGATGAGAATGCCGGTGTAGGCTTCGCTGCGATTGAGCGTGAGGGGCGGCTCGCCTTTGAGGGCGAGGGCGGCGTTGATTCCGGCCATGAGTCCCTGGCAGGCGGCTTCCTCGTAACCGCTGGTGCCGTTGATCTGTCCGCCGAGATAGAGTCCGCGGATTTTGCGGGTCTCGAGGGTGCGTTCGAGCTCGGTGGGATCGATGGAGTCGTACTCGATGGCGTAACCGGGACGGAGCATTTCGGCGTGCTCGAGACCGGGGACGGAGGCGAGCATGGCGAGCTGGACATCGACCGGGAGCGAAGTGCTCATGCCGTTGACGTAGATCTCGTGGGTGTTGAGGCCCTCGGGTTCGAGGAAAAGCTGATGGGTCAGCTTGTCGGGAAAGGTGACGATTTTGGCCTCGATGGAGGGACAGTAGCGCGGGCCGATGGACTTGATCTGGCCACTGTACATGGGCGAGCGATGGACGTTTTCGCGAATGATGCGATGAGTTTCCGCCGTGGTGTGGACGATGTAGCAGGGCACCTGGGGCTGGGTGATGCGGCGGGTGCGGAAGCTGAAAGGAGTGGGATCGGCGTCACCGTACTGAGGCTGAAAGAGCGACCAGTCGATGGTGCGGCCATCGAGGCGGGGCGGGGTCCCGGTCTTGAGGCGGCAGTGGCGGAAGCCGAGCGCCTTGAGATTTTCGCCGAGAAGGATGGCGGCGGGTTCGCCACTGCGTCCGGCGGGATAGGTCTGCTCGCCGCAGTGGATGAGTCCGTTGAGGAACGTTCCGGTGGTGATGACGACGGCGCGGGCGCCCACGTTGCGTCCATCGCGCAGGCGCAGACCCTGGACGCGGCGGCTGCCGGGCGCGGGTTCGGCGTCTTCTGAGGCGTTCTCTGGAGTGTGATCCGGAGCATTCTGCGGGGTGTCATCGCAAACCAGGAGCTCGGCCACCTCAGCTTGCTTGATCTGGAGGTTGGGCTGGGACTCGAGGACGGAACGCATCTTGAGGCGGTAGGCCTGCTTGTCACACTGGGCGCGAGGCGACCAGACGGCGGGGCCGCGCGAGGTGTTGAGGAGACGGAACTGGATGCCGACGGCGTCGGTAACCTCAGCCATGATGCCGCCGAGGGCGTCGATCTCACGGACGATGTGTCCCTTGGCGATGCCTCCGACGGCGGGATTGCAGGACATTTGCGCGATGAGGTCGGTGTTGACGGTGAACAGGGCGGTACGCAGTCCCATGCGCGCGGAGGCCATGGCGGCTTCACAGCCGGCATGTCCGGCTCCAACTACGGCGACGTCGTAATGTTCGGAGAAAGCTGGCATGCCCTATGGAACGATTCTAGCAACGTTCAAGAGGAGCGGCCCAGCTAATGGGCTGGGCCGCTGGCAAAATAAGCTGGGGTCGGCTACTTTCCGCTAAGATGGATCGCAGCCCTCACTAGCGCAAATGTCACGCCATGGCCGCAGCGTGAGCAGGGAGGGAAAACTTCGCTGCGGATTGCGGTGACCTCGTGATATGCGGATTGGCAGGTTAGTGAATGGTGAACTGCGTAGATTCCTGATTTCGGAACCTGAATGCCGGGCTTCATAATGCTCCTTTCGAGACCTGTCAACGTCGGAACGGGTTGACATAATAAGGAACGGAGCCCTAAACTCACGCTGGATGAGATTTGGAGCCTCCGGTCCCTCGTGTAGGATTTGAGAGGACTGCGGGACTCGAACCCGCATTTGCCTCCTGAGTAGTGGCTGACAAACCTTTCTCCTCAGTTGGCGTTTTCGGATTAGCATTCCGATGCCTAATCCATTCGGCCAAGTCCTCATCCAGTTACCCGCCGCAAGGCGGGTTTCCCTTTACAACGCACCAAGTATACCACATTTATCTTTCCCCGGTAGACATATCAATCTGGATCAAATTACCACGAGTTTCCTCACGTCTTTGTCACACTTGTGATCTTGAATAGAAGCATCTCCCCCTCTTTTCTGACCTCCGCGCGCTCCGCTTTCTCGCCTGGCGTGATTCCAAAAAAATCTAGGAATCGAGTCGCGCTGAATGATGCGCCTGAAGCTCCGTAGTGGACTTGGTGTGCGCCGTCCTCGGCGTCTGAGGTTGTTGTGTAGATTCCAATTTGACTTGTATCCCTATCGAAAAGAAGGATAAAGTAAGGAGCGTTCTCTTTGGAAAGAGAGAATTTCCTGACCGTAGCGGAATTTAGCGCGATCGTCCCGTTCGCCCTGATTGAAGCTCGTGGCTTGTGGGACTTCGAAGTATCAGTGAATTTTTCGAATGCCAAACGGTCCTCCAATTGTCTGATTGACTTGAGTACATGTCAATAATATCCGAATGTCATGCGTGTCAAGTAAATTCCTATTTCGCTATAATATTTCCTGCACGAATGTCTAAATAATTTGAAATGGTAATTATTCTGATAATGTAATCTCCGATAGGCTGCTTCTATAAAGAATAAATATGTATCTAATTGCGACCATCTCACAATCAATTGTTCAAGTTCTTCGGTTCCTCCGTGCATCGAAGATGAATTGTTTAAGTCCAGACTAAGATCGACCTGCCTCCGGCTCCGGATTCCGGAGTCGTGCAGGCGAAGTCGGTGTAATTATTTCACGGGTGGCGTAGGAGGTGAGATCTGCGCCTGCAAACGTCTGCGGGGGCGTAGGGTGTGGACGTCCACACAGCCATGACGAAATCTTCCACGATGGAAATTTAGTTCTTGACGAGTTCAACAATTGGTGATCTCAGGAAGCTGGTTAGGCCACCCTCTTGGACGGCCTAAGGAAACAGGCAGTGCTTACTTCTCCCAGGGGCGGTGGGGGCGCTGGTTTTCAGGGAGGTCGCGGGCGGCGACGCGGTCGTACTGGTAGCTGGCGCTGACGCTGCCGAGGCCTTCGTTGTAGAGGCTGGTGTAGCCGAGCGCTTCCTTGAGTTCCTCGCTGAAGCGGTGGAGGGATTCGAGGCGCGCGGCGGTGGCGGCGATCTCAAGCGTGGAGGTCTTGAAGAACTTCTGGTAGCCGCGATCGACGAGGACGGCGGGCTGGCCGCCGACGAGGCAGGCGGGAAAGGCGGCGACGCGGGAGTTGCCGTCGGCGGCGACTTCAACCTCGGCGACGCACTGATCCTTGGTGACCTTATAAATGTTGCCGCCCGGCGCCGGTGGGGTGACTGCAAAGCCGTGACCGGAGAGCCAGAGCAGAGCGTTGTCAAAGCTACGGGTGGCGGTTTTGAGTGGAGCGAAATGAGACATTACAGTACCTCGCGGAGGGCACAGGGTTCGAGAATCACCAGATTGCCAGGCCGGCGACTGTTGCAGGCGGAAACAGTTTGGGGCGGAGTAAATGGCCGCCACCCAACCAGACAACTCCCCCACGGAGCCAGCGGACGGAACTTATCAATGTCGCACAGTGGGGCGGAATCGGCAACCGGGATGACGGGGACTTAAGAGCAAGAGCAAGGGCAGGAGCGCGAACGCGCAGGGTTGGAGAGCGCGGGAACGACGACTAAGACAACTGCAACGACAAGAGCAAGGTCAACCGACGATTGGCGAGGTATTCAGGGTCTGCCGCCGGGGTTCCAGGAGGGCTTCCAGTCGGTGTTGGCAAGCCACTGGACGGCGGAGATCATGGACTCGATGGCGTGGGCGAGGTGGTCGAAGTCGATGTGGGCGAGATCGTCGGTGGGCTGGTGATAGTGGGCTCCGAGTCCGTAGCTGGAGACGGTTTGGGCGACGATGCCGCGGCGGGCGAGGGCGAAATTGTCCGAGCGCTGGAAGAAATGCTCGGCGGGATGAGGATCGGCGACGAGCGGCGCGCCGTGTGTGGCGAGCGTGGGACCGAGATTGGTGCGTTCCCATCCGGTGAGCCAGAGCTGGCCGGAACGGATGGCGCGGTCGGGTTGGCCGATCATCTCGAACTCCAGATTGGCGACGATGGATGGCGAGCGGCAGCGGGCGGGTGCGTCGAGGAAATATTGGTCGCCCTGGCCGCCGGTTTCCTCGCTGCCGAAGCAGACGAAGACGATGGTGCGGCGGGGACGCGGTGGGAAGCGAGCCGAGGGCGCGGGCGAGCTCGAGGACGGCGGTGGTGCCGCTGGCATCGTCATCGGCTCCGTGATAGATGACCTCGCCGGCGGCGGTCTGCGCGCGCCCAGGTGATCGAGGTGGGAGCTGAGCAGGATGGTCTGCGGGCGAGCGCGGGATCGGAGCCGCGAAGCAGGGCGATGGCGTTGTAGGTGGCGGCGCCGGAAGGTGAGCGGGACGCGTTGGAGTTGGGCGGCTTCGAGGCCGAAGGACTGGAACTGGGAGACGACATAGGTGGCGGCGACGAATTCGTCGTGAGTGGCGCTGCCGCGTCCGCGCAGAGCGTCAGAGGCGAGGAACGACATTTCGCCGCCGGACGTGGGCGGCGATGCCGGGTTGGCTGGGCGGAGAGCAGAGCGGTGGAGAACAGGACGAGAGACGAGGGCGCGGCAGCATGGCTGATTGTACGAGGGAGGCGCGGGCTGCTAGAAGAGACAAGATCAAAGGCAGGATCAACGACCCCACATCTGCTGAACACAACGCGGCAGATATGGGACACCGGGCTCGCTCTAGACGAGCGGGAATTCAATGAGAAAGGGTGGCCGTGTGGGCCACCCTTTGTGTGGAATCGCGGAGCGGTTATGCGGGGCTGGGACGCTCGCCGGGGTTGAGGCCGGGCTGGCGGGTTGGCTCCGGACGAAGCACCTGCTGGACGCTGCCGGAATCATCGGCCGGAGGCGGCACCACGCGGGCGGGAAGCGTGCTTGCCCTGGATGATCATCTGCAGTTCGGCGGAGTCGAGAACCTCGCGCTCCAGCAGAGCCTGCGCGATGCGCTCGAGGACGTCGCGATTGCCGTCGAGCACATCGAAGGCCGTCTTGTAGGCGCGATCGATGAAGCGGCGAACCTCGGCATCGATCTCGCGGGCGGTCTCCTCGGAGTAGTCGCGGTGCTGGGAGAGCTCGCGGCCGAGGAAGATCTGCTCTTCTTTCTTGCCGAAGGTGAGCGGACCGAGCTGGCTCATGCCCCACTCGCAGACCATCTTGCGGGCGATTTCGGTGGCGCGCTCGATGTCGTTTCCGGCGCCGGTGGTCATCGTCTTGAGGAAGATCTCCTCGGCGACGCGGCCACCCATCATGATCGCCAACTGGCTTTCCAGATAGACGCGGTCGTAGGTGTGCTTGTCGTCGATGGGCAACTGCATGGTGACGCCGAGGGCCATGCCGCGCGGGATGATGGTGACCTTGTGCAGCGGATCGGCGTGGGGAACCTTGGCGGCAACCAGGGCGTGCCCGCCCTCGTGATAGGCGGTGTTCTTCTTCTCCTCGTCGGTGAGGATCATGGACTTGCGCTCGGCACCCATGAGCACCTTGTCCTTGGCGAGTTCGAAGTCGAACATCAGCACGGTCTTGCGATTCTGACGGGCGGCGAGCAGGGCGGCTTCATTGACCATGTTGGCCAGATCGGCGCCGCTGAAGCCCGGTGTGCCGCGGGCGAGGATGGAGAGATCGACGTCATCGTTGATGGGAATCTTGCGGGTGTGGACGCGGAGGATCTCCTCGCGGCCACGCACGTCGGGACGGGCGACTACGACGCGGCGGTCGAAGCGGCCGGGGCGGAGCAGCGCGGGATCGAGCACATCGGGACGGTTGGTGGCGGCGATGAGGATGACGCCTTCGTTGGACTCGAAGCCATCCATCTCGACGAGCAACTGGTTGAGGGTCTGCTCGCGCTCGTCGTGTCCACCGCCGAGTCCGGCGCCGCGATGGCGGCCGACGGCGTCGATTTCATCGATGAAGATGATGCAGGGGGCATTCTTCTTGCCCTGCTCGAAGAGGTCGCGGACGCGGCTGGCGCCGACGCCGACGAACATCTCGACGAAATCGGAGCCGGAGATTGAGAAGAACGGAACATTGGCTTCGCCGGCGACGGCGCGGGCAAGCAGGGTTTTGCCGGTTCCGGGAGGTCCGACAAGGAGGACGCCCTTGGGGATGCGTCCGCCGAGCTTCTGGAACTTTTGCGCCTCGCGCAGGAATTCGATGATCTCGTGCAGCTCTTCCTTGGCTTCATCGACGCCGGCGACATCCTTGAAGGTGACCTTCTTCTGCTGCATGGAGAGCAGGCGGGCGCGGCTCTTGCCGAACGACATCGCCTTGTTGCCGCCGGATTGCATCTGGCGGATCATGAAGAACCAGAGGCCGAGAATGACGACGAGGGGAAGCATCTGGAGGAGCCAGCTGGGCCAACCGCCGCCGCTGACATCCTTGACCGTGATGTTGACGCCCTTATCGCGCAGGGTCTTGTACATGTCGGTGTAGTTGGGCGGCACGGTGGTGTGGAAGCCTGCCTTCTCATCGCGGTAGTCGCCGCGGACCTCGGGGCCGTAGACAGTTACGTCCTTGATTTTGCCCTGATCCACTTCCGCCAAGAATTGCGAGAAGTTGACTTCACGCTCTTTGACGCCCGTGCTGTTGTTCTTGACAACCGACCAGAGCAATACCCCAGAGAGCAAAATCACGAGCCAGAACACGACTTGTTTGACCGTCGAATTCACCGAAAAACTCCTCATAATATGAGAGCAGAAAAAAGTCTCAGCCGAGACATTCTCAATCCATTAGATGCCATTCCGGATCGCCGGAACCAGGTTTTTCCACCCCTCTGGATTTTACCTGTTTTTGAAGATCCCCGCATGGGAAAGCGTTTCCACGGCTTCAGGCGGGAGTGCAAAGCAGGAAGGAAGCCGAAACTGAACTGGGGCCGAGCGCGTTGATTCTCAAGAGGTATATCTCCAGACCGGCGAGCGCCGCTAGGCTCGAATCCGCGGAGGAGCGAAGATGTATGGAAGATTGCGGTCCAGGGCAGGCGCGCCAAGACCGAAGCCCGCCAGCCACTGCGGGCCGACTTGGAATCCGTAGTAGGCGACGTGGAGATCGACGCGGCGATCGGACGGGCGGTCGAGCAGACTGCAGACGGAGATGGAGGCGGCGCCGCGAGCTTGAAAATTGCGAATCAGGAAATCGGTGGTCTGGCCGGTTGAGAGGATGCCTTCGCAGAGCAGGACGTGGCGGCCCTCGACGTCGATCTCAGGGGCGTAAAAGATCTCCGTGGTGGCGATGTTGTGGTCGAAAATCTCATTGATGCGGGGCGTTACGAACTGGCAACGGACATTGCAGGTGATTTCGCGAACGAGGTCGGCGACGAAGCGCGAAACCGTTTTCCAAGACGCCGACGCAGAGCAACTCGCGGCCCTGGAAATCCTGCGATATCTGACGGCCGAGCAGGGCGATGCGCTGGCGCAACTGGGCTTCGGAAATGATGACCTGGTAGTTTTCGCCGCTCTGCTTGTTCATCACGACACACTTCCTTTGCCCTGGGCAATCGCCAGGACGACCGCTTTCGCCACTTGCAAACAAGACGAACTGGGAACACGCGGAGCGACGCAGCCTCCGTGGATTTCCGCTGTCCGGACGCGAGTGAAACGGGCCACCCGGTAGACAACTTCGCTGTGCAGGACGGAACCCCAGCCGTCTTACGACCATCAAACACCGCGATTATAACCCTGTACTGAGCCAAGCCGCCCGGCGGAAACACACGGATGGACATGTCCGGATTCCGCAGCGCCACGCAACGGGAGGCGTGTTCTGAATCAGGAATTGAGGCGGGAACCGTTGCGGACCCAGGCAAGCCGTCCACCTGGGAGTGCTCTGGCGGGCTTATGGGGCGCGCAGACGAAGCAGGGGCGGGAGAAACTTCTCGCGGATTACTTCCGCGACGAAGCCGCGCGGCAATTGGCAGCAACCGGCGTGTCCGGCCAGGGCGAAGTCGCGGAGGTTTTCCAGTTGCGCGAAATCGAGTGCGAGGCCGTGAGGAAGGCAGAGGCTGCGCAAGATGCGTCTTTGCAGGGCGAGCGGCTGCGCCTGGAGAATATTCAACTGGATTCCATGCGCCAGGTCTGGCGGCTGGGGAAAAACGGAGGCGGCAAGATCGTCAAGGAATGCACTTTCGGCGGCGGCGATCTCGGCGGTTTCACACAGAGCCTGGCGCAGCTGCGGATTGTAGTCTCGCTCAAGAGCGGGAAGCAGTTGGCCGCGGACGCGATTGCGCAGAAACTGCGGACTGAGATTGGAGGCGTCCTGGCGAAATGGCTGGCCGAGGGAGCGGAGAAACTCCTCGACCTGCCGGCGGGTGATGGCGAGCATGGGACGGATGAGACGCGGCGCTGGCTCCTGTTCAGGGGCGAAGACGGATTCGGGAGCGGAAGGTGAGGCGGCCAGCTCGGAGAGATTGAGGCTGCGGTGGATTCCGGCGAGGCCGCTGGTTCCAGTTCCGCGAAGCAGGCGGAGGAGCACGGTTTCGGCCTGATCGTCGCGGGTGTGGGCGGTGGCCACGGAATCGAGGCGATGAGCAGTGGCGGCGCGCCGGAAAAAAGCGTAGCGGGCGCGGCGTCCCGCAGCTTCCAGAGAGAGACGCAGGCGCGCGGCCAGCGCTGCGACATCCTCGGCTGCGATGGCGCAGTCGAGCTCGAGGCGGGAAGCGAGCGCGGCGACGAAGGCGGCGTCGGCATCAGAGTCCGCGCCGCGCAGAGCGTGGTTGAGATGGAGGACGACGGGTACAATTCCCAACGCCGGGGCGAGAGTGGCAAGCGCCCGCAGGAGAGCGACGGAATCCGCGCCGCCGCTGACGGCCACGCCGACGCGCTGGCCAGCACGGATGAGGCGATGCTTGCGTAAATAACGTTCGAACGATTGCAGCACGGCAACATGATAGCGGAAGCGGGCTCGGGGATGGGCCAAGGCGTCATGGGATGGGGCGGCGAAGAGGAAATATAGCGAGTCAGGTGTGTGGAGATTGCGGAAGGGCTGCGGCGAAGTGCGCCCGAAGTTTCGATGAACCCCAATCTGGGAATGACAGGTTCTGCATGGCGACAGAATGCTTGGCAGCGGCATGGAATCGGGGGAGTATGTGACAGGAGGACGATTCCGTGGACACCGGCACGATGAAACATGACCACGCGTCTGCTTCCGTTCCTCCCGGCTACGAGCAGTGTGTTGCGAAATCGATTGGGCCGAGGGCTGATTATGTGATTTCGCCGCTGGCCATGGCTGTGCTGTTTGACTGGGAGGAGGACGAGGATTGCTAGGGCGGTTTATTCGGACAACGGTCTATCACACAAACCCAAGCCTAGCGAATTCTCTAAGCTATTGAGTATAAAAGGTGTCTCGACGGTTTCTCAAAAACATTCAGATCCCTGATCACATAACCGTCACATAAGAAATTTGCTTGGTCATTGTCTCAGGCCCAAAAAGGAATGTAGCTCGCGTGCTTCTTTGAGCTACTCTCCGGGTCTGAGACTTTGATGTAGTTGGCATCAATGGTCTCTGCGATGATTCGAGAAGCAATCGCGTAATTCTGTTCTTCGATCCCCAAGCGCTTGCGCAGACTCGCATTCGTCATTTTCTGGCTAGAAACATAACGCAGACATGCGTGCTGGTAGCAAGCGCGCACACGATCTTTTCGATCCATAGCCGACAGCTTCCGGTGAGCGAACAGTGTAACCTTCGTGTGGTGTTCTGTTACCTGAAAAGAGGGAGCGGGAAGCTGGTACAGTTCAACACTGAAAATAACCTTGTCGATGCCGCTGCCTCTTTCTTCGCACACATTGATTCGCCTCATGAATGATGCCAATCTTTCGTTACGAGATTGTGGCGGCTCATCGATGAATCGATCCGGATTGATGAGTGGTTGTCCGTAATTGGTTATCTCAATTCGATCTGAAAAGATTTCCACCAAAGGACTATCACCGGTTGCTGAAAAGTCCTGATGAATGATTGCATTTGCGACCAATTCTCTAATTGCAATCTCAGGAAACATTCGAACCTCTGAGCGGAGCGCGGGCCCAATCACTTCGTTGATCGGCAACTGATCATTGATGTAGGTGATGAGCCCTTCGAATGCAACCGCGTATCCCTTGGTTCCATCCTGCTCCTTAATCGTCTCAACCCGACTTGCTCCGCGGTAAATAATGACGCGAACGGCTTTACGCCCCAGATCTTCGAAATCGGACAATCGCTTGGCAAATAGAATTGCACCGAGATTTGTAATGTCCCGTTTTCCGTGCTCGCTGGGAAGAATGATTTTTTCGGCTTCAAGCCGACGAAGTATCCCATCCCGGTCTGCCGGCAAAGTGAGTTTCAGTAGGTCAAAGAAGGCTGGATAGTCGATCCTATTCAGCACACCGTCATCATCCACACCGTCAAGAGCAATTCCCTTCTCGAATGGTATCTCTGAAAGTTGGGCCCACAGCGCCCGTTCTTTTTCAGGGAAATCTCGAAGTTTCTTCTTGTAACTTCCCACTCGAATCCAGGATGTGTCACGGAACCGTACGGGCGTGTGGAGACAAGGAACAACCTCAATCAAGGACACTGATCGCAATTGATGTTCAAATTCATAGACCCTGAAATCAACCCGTGGACTCAATAGCCGCGCAAGCCAGCTCTCCAACTCCTCATTGCCGACTCGTGCGGCTCTCGGCCTGAAAGAGGTGCCAACGATCTCATGCGTCTCATTCTCAACGCCCCAAACTATGTAAGCAAGTTCCTTTCGGTGCAGCGCTGCGGAGTTCGCTAGGGCAGAAATATACTCGCCCGCTTCTTCAGGATTTCCGTTGTTGATCTTGAATTCTACCCACTCCGTTTCTCGCGGAAGATGGACAAGAGCCTCGAGAAGACTAATAAGTTCCCTCGTATCCATTTCTATTCCAGCTTGGTGCTGCGCGATTCGATGAGGCGCTGGAGGCGAGCGGCGAAGTTCTGGATGGTGGCGCTGCCTTCCGCCTTGTCCTGTCCGCGAACGCGCACGTTGACTTCGCCGATTTCCGATTCCTTGTCACCGACGACGAGGATGAACGGAACCTTCTGCAAGGCATGTTCGCGAATCTTCGCATTCATTTTTTCATTGCGTCCATCGACGTGAACGCGGGCGCCGACGGCCTTGAGCGCGTCAGCAACGTTGTTGGCGTACTCGATGTGACGCTCGGCGATGGGGACGATGGCGACCTGGGTGGGCGAGAGCCAGACGGGGAAGGCTCCGGCGTAGTGCTCGATGAGGACTCCGAAGAAGCGCTCGACGGAGCCGTAGAGGGCGCGGTGCACCATGAGCGGCTGATGGCGCTGGCCGTCTTCGCCGACGTACTCGAGTTCGAAGCGCTGGGGAAGATTGAAGTCAAACTGCACGGTGGAAAGCTGCCAGAGGCGGCCAATGGCATCGACAAGTTTTACGTCGATCTTGGGGCCGTAGAATGCGGCTTCGCCGGGAATGAACTTGTAGGGAATCTGCTTGCGCTCGAGCACGGTTTTGAGCGACGTCTGCGCCATCTCCCACTGCTCGGGCGAACCGACATAGTGGGCGCGGTCCTCGGGATCCCAACCGGAAAGCTCGACCTGGAATTCCTCGAAGCCGAAGGTGTGCAGGACGCTGATGGCGAAGTCGATGCAGCCTTCGATCTCGCTTTCGATCTGATCGGGAGTGCAGAAAATGTGGGCGTCGTCCTGGGTAAAGCCGCGGACGCGCATGAGTCCGTGCATGACCCCGGAACGCTCGTAGCGATAGACGGTGCCGAGTTCGCCGAGGCGGACGGGGAGATCGCGGTAGGAGCGCAGCTGATCCTTATAAATAAGAATGTGGAAGGGACAGTTCATGGGCTTGAGGCGGTACTCGGCGTCGTCGAGCTCCATGGTGTCAAACATGTTTTCGGCGTAGAAGCCTTCGTGTCCGGAGGTTTGCCAGAGGGCGCGGCGGGCGACGTGCGGAGTATAGACGAGCGAATAGCCGCGCTTGAGATATTCGGCGCGCAGCCAGTCTTCCATGATGGTGCGGATGAGTCCGCCCTTGGGATGCCAGAATATGAGACCGGGACCGGCGAGCTCCTGAATGGAGTAGAGGTCGAGCTGCTGGCCGAGGGTGCGATGGTCGCGGCGCTTGGCCTCCTCGAGCTGGCGCATATACTCATCCATTTCCTTTTTGGAGTAGAACGAGGTCCCGTAGATGCGCTGGAGCTGGGGATTGCCCTCTTTGCCAAGCCAGTAGGCGCCGGCGATGGTGAGCAGTTTGAAGGCCTTGATTCTTCCGGTGGACGGAATGTGCGGGCCACGGCAGAAATCGACGAACTTGCCGGTGCGGTAGAGCGAAATTTTCTCATCGGGCCGGGTGAACTGCTCGATGAAATGACACTTCATGAAATCGCCTTCGGCCTTGAAGCGTTCGAGTCCGGCGTCGCGGTCGAGGAAGTCGCGGGCGTAAGGCTGGTTGCGGGCGGCGATCTCCTTCATCTTAGCTTCGATCTTCTCGAGGTCCTCGGGAGTGAATGGCGTTTCGCGGAGGAAGTCGTAGAAGAATCCGGTTTCCGTGGCCGGGCCGTGGCCGAGCTTGGTCTCAGGGAAAAGCTCCAGCACGGCGGCGGCAAGCAGGTGCGCCGAAGAGTGATGGAAAACCTGAAGCGATTCCGGATCCTTTTCGGTCAGCAGACGGAGTCGCGAATCCTGCTCGATGGGGCGGGTGAGATCGACGATGGCAAAGCCGTCATCGGCGGCGGCGGTGGCTGCGCTATTGGCTGCGTTATTGGCGGCAAGGGGCGCAAGCTTGGCGGCCAGGGCGGCGTCGGCCAGACGCGGCGAAATAGACTTCGCAATATCGAGGGCGGTGGTGCCCTGGGGAACTTCTTGGATGCTGCCGTCGGGGAGTTGAACTTTTATATCAGCCATAGGGTAGGTCTCCGCTCGCGCTTACGAGTGCGCAATGCAGAAAAAATCTAGAGATTCAAGGATAAAGAATGCGGCGGGGAGAAGCAAACTGGAGGCCGAAAGGATGAGCCACGTCGCCCCCACATTCGCCAAAGGAAGGCGGATGTGGGCCACCAGGTGGACATGCGGCCGCGGGTCAGGGACGCAGGATCATCACTTCCGTGGACTTGATCAGGGCGGCAGCGGTCTGGCCCGGCTTGAGCTGCATCTCGCGGGCGGAGCGCGCGGTGATGATGGACGTGATCTTCTGGCTGCCAATGGAAAGAACCACCTCCGCCATCAATCCGCTGATGCGAAGTGAATCGATTCGTCCCACCAGTTGATTGCGTCCGCTGACGCGGTTCATGTTGCGGCTGCGTTCTTCCGCCGTCCTGCCTTGAGTTTTGAAGAGCAGGCGGTCCAACTCACTCTGCGGAATGCGATGGTGTCCGCCGGTGGTCCGGATGCTGCGAATCTTCTTCTTGTAAATCCACTGCTTGATGGTAGGCACGCTGATTCCCAGTTGTGAAGCTGCGTCCGGCAGATGCAGCAGCGATTCGGATTGGGGCACGGATTTTGCTTTGCCTGGCATTGGCACGAAATCCTACAGACAGCGGGAGCAATCGTCAATCAATTGCTATGGTTGCCGCCATCACCACGATAAATATTTTAAATAGCATAAAATCGACTATTTGTTGACATATCAACCGTCTGATTTGTACACTTCAACTCATTTCATATGCGTTCACTTGCAGGTTGGAGGCGAAATGAACAAAACAAGATTCGTTGTTGCAGTCATCGTTCTATGTTTCTCGTCCACCTGGACGTTTGCGCAGGGCAACTATGTTACCAATTGGTTTGCCCGGGTTGACAAGACACAGGCGGAGCAGCCGCACTGGGTCACGCCATTGTCCACCACGACGCCGCGTCTTGAAGAAGAGGTCCGCTACGACCAGTTCTGGCAGCAGAACGCCAAGGGCGTTACCACCAACAATTACGACGGCGGCAAGGGATTGGAGTTAATTCCGTTCGAAAAGGTGGAAGTAATTTTCAATGTTCCTCCTTACATCAACCACAATAATCCCGCCGCCAAGAACGGGTTTGGAGACGTTGCGTTTCTGGTGAAGTACCGGCTGCTGGCGGCGAACGAGACGCATGGCAATTACATTCTGACGGCTTTTCTGGGCTGGAGCGTGCCGACGGGGTCTCACACCAACGGGTCGCTGCACGCGATCATCACGCCGACGATCGCCTATGGTAAGGGATTCGGGCAATTTGACGCGCAGGGGACGTTCGGAATCGGGTTCCCGATTGCCGACACCAACCTGGTGGGGCGGACCTACGCCTGGAATAACACGTTCCAGTACCGGCTATTCCGCAAGTTCTGGCCCGAGGTGGAGTTGAACTCGACCTTCTATCAGCAGGGCGAGCATGATGGCATGAAGCAGAACTTCGTGAGTCCGGGACTGGTCATCGGGCGGCTTCATCTTTCCAGGAGAGTGGGCCTAACGTTTGGCGGCGGATTCCAGATCGCCACGACCCACTTCCATACCACCAATCACAATGGAATTCTGTCCGTACGCTTTCCGTTCTAACCTGAGCTGGCGGCGGCATTTGGGTCACGAAGAAGCCCGGCTTCGGAGAGCCGGGCTTTGGAAACGGAGTTCACTGGCTGCCTAGTTGCGGCCGGCGGTTCCGATATTGCCCGGCAGAATACGGTTCTCGCACTCAACCCGCGCGCAGGGGTGGAACTGTTCCTGCTCGGTGGAGCCGTGCAGGGCGGTGGTGCTGCTGGCGCCGGCGGCGATGGTCTGGGCGACGTCGTCGAAGTACCCGGTGCCGACGAACTGCTGGTGCTTGGTGGCGCGGTATCCTTCGGACTCGGCGGCGAACTCCTGCTCCTGCAGGACGGAGTAGGCGGACATGGCGCTCTGCTTGTAGTTTCTGGCGAGATCGAAGATCCCGTAGTTGAGGACATGGAAGCCGGCAAGAGTGATGAACTGGAACTTGTAGTTCATGGCGGCAAGCTCGCGCTGGAAGTTGGCGATAGTGACATCGTCAAGCTTCTTCTTCCAGTTGAACGAGGGCGAGCAATTGTAGGCGAGCATTTTGCCGGGGAAACGGGCGTGGATGGCGTCGGCAAAGCGGCGGGCTTCGTCGAGGTTGGGTTCGCTGGTCTCACACCAGATCATGTCGGCGTAAGGCGCGTAGGCGAGGCCGCGGGCGATGGCCGTGTCGAGGCCGCTGCGGATGCGGTAGAAGCCCTCGCCGGTACGGGGTTCGCCGGTAAGGAATGGCTGGTCGGCGGGATCGATGTCACTGGTGATGAGCTTGGCGCCGTTGGCGTCAGTGCGGGCGATGAGGATGGTGGGCACATTGGAAACGTCGGCGGCGAGGCGGGCGGCGATGAGTTTGTGGACCGCTTCCTGGGTGGGGACGAGGACTTTGCCGCCCATGTGTCCGCACTTCTTGGCGGAGCTGAGCTGGTCCTCGAAGTGAACCGCGGCGGCTCCGCATTCGATCATGCTCTTCATCAACTCGAAGGCGTTGAGAGTTCCGCCGAACCCGGCTTCGGCGTCGGCGACGAGCGGGGCGAGCCAGTGCTTGTGGTTCTTGCCTTCCTGGTGCCACATCTGGTCGGCGCGCAGGAGAGCGTTATTGATGCGGCGGCAGAGCTGGGGGACGGAATCGGACGGGTAGAGGCTCTGATCGGGATAGACCTGGCCGGCGGAGTTGGCGTCGCCTGCGACCTGCCATCCGCTGACGTAGATGGCGTCGAGTCCGGCATCGACCATTTCAATGGCCTGGTTGCCGGTCATTGCGCCGAGAGCCTGGACGTGGGAGCGGGATTGCATGAGTTCCCAAAGCCGCTCGGCGCCGAGGCGGGCGAGGGTGTGTTCGACGTGGATGGTGCCGCGTAGACGATCGACGTCGGCTGCCGTGTAAGTTCGCTCAATGCCGCTCCAGCGTGCATCGGTATTCCAGGTTCTGGTGATGTCGAAGCTGTGGTTGTTCGCAGTCACTGTCGTAAGTCCCCTTTGTGAATTTTGTAATGAGTTGGCTTGCTGGGATGCGGCAGTGGATGTTCTGCCGCGCATCACTTGCGCCGCCGGTGAAGGCTGCCGCCGGGTTTGAGCCCGTGCGGCGCCTGGTCACCGGAAACTGGTTAGAACGGATCGATCTCGCCGTTGCGGACCATGGCTTCGCTGATCTGGCGAGCCTGGCGAAAGGTCTCAGCGGTGCCAAGATCCTTGCCGGGACTGGCGATGAGGTTGGCGAGCTCCTCGTCAAAAAGCTGGGTGATGAATTCGGGTGTATGGGCGACGGGCTTGCCGGCGTCATCGACAATGGGAGCCACGGGCCAGTGCTGGATGCGCTGGGCGATCATGAGGCGATAGATGCGATCGGTGGCGAGGTCTTCCATGAAGCCATCGAGCAGGCTGGCGCCTTTGCCGTTGAGCACGCCGTTGCGGTAGCGGATGACGGTGCGAATGGCGGCGCGGGTTCCGTTCAAGGTGCGCTGGCCGACGCCACTGGGCACGGGACGGAGGTTGGGATAACGCGGACCGGCGTTGCGGCGCGCAATCTGGTTGGGCACGGGAAATTGGGCGACGGCGATCTGATTCTGGTCGGGATGGCCGGTCCAGGCTCCGTCGAATCCCTGGCGGGCTTCGTTCTTCTTGTCTTTCTCGAGGACGGCGAGGGCGCGGTTGTTGAGCTCGACGTCTTCACGGCTGGGATACAGAGCGGTCATGCCGCCGATGGCGAGAGCGTGATGCTTGTGGCAGAGTTCGGGGAGCAGTTCGCGCAAACTCTGGAAGAACGGTACGTCGTGCGGAATGGTGTTGCGGTCAGGCAGAACCCACTCGGGATCCTCGATGTTGTAGTGAATGAGCGAGGCCATGTAATCCCACCGGCCGAGATTGAGGCCAAGGATGTGGCCGCGCAGGTTGTAGAGGAACTCCTCCATCTGGTAGGCGAGGGCGTGGGATTCGACCAGGGCCATGCAGCGGATGGTTCCTCGCTGCCAGCCGCGCGCGTCTTCGACGGCGTCAAACAGGGCCGACCACCAGAGAGCTTCGTCGGCGCTCTCCGACTTTGGAATGTAGAAGCAGGGCGGATGCTTGAGGGTGTCAAGCGAGAGCTGGTAGGCAAGCAGGGCGACGTCGAACAGCGAACCCGAGATGGGAGCTTCGCCGAAAATTCCACCCTGGTGGAGGTGGAGGCCGCGAACCCGCAGCCAGATGACGGTGGAACTGGGCTCGATGGCGACGGTGCGGCCGCGCTTTTTGTCCTCGTAGGTGAGCGAGCCGGTGAGCGCGGCGAGAATGTTGCTCATGCCGAGGCGCTGATGGCTCCACTCATTGACGGTGGAGTCTTCGAGATCGAGCATGACCCCGGGAGCGCCGGAGTTGAGCATTTTGACGACCAGTTCGGCTTCATCGGCGGGCCCGGTCATCTGGTTGCGCTGGTCCTGGCACCAGGCCGGCACGCCGATCTTCCAGAGCTCGCGCTGGGCCTCGCCGGGCGGCAGGTGGGCCGGCAGCTGGCCGCGGTGCGAAGCCGCCAGCGCCGCCTTGCGCCGGGCGACAAGCTCTTGCTGCCAGGGAGTGAAGCGCTGGTGCAGAGGCTCGAGGAACTCAAGGAAACCGGCGGGAAATTCCACGGAAGGGTCGAAGCTTCGAGGCGGACGGTTCAGGTGGAATCCCCGCGTTGATTCATTCCCGCCCGCGGGTTGAGGGTCGAGCGAAGCTCCGTGTGGCGTAGTGGTTGCGGACATGCGTCTCCTTTAGAAATTATTTCAGCAACAAATGGGGATCCCCCGCGCTGCCCACCGGCGTGCCGCGAGGCGGCATGAAAGTGACAACGCCAGGGGGCCGGCGCGAGGCCGTCCCCCGGGTACACTACGGACTGCTCAGTTCAGAGAATCGACGTACTTAGGAACGCAGCGTTGGTTGACGCCGGTTCGGGGACTGGGCCCACAATGCCTGGGGCCGGAGGGCAACGGGTAAAGCGACTGGACTTGCAGCGCGCCGGAAAAGCGTTAGTCCACGCGCTATCCATCCGAGTTATTCGATGCAGCCACGGAAGCCGGGGTTGCAATTCCTCTGAACCCGGCGACCTACGGCTGGGAAAGGAAGGTTAATCCAGTTGGGCGCCGGAAACAAGAAGAAAATGGAAAGCAATTCCAAAACAGGAAAGACCGACGCGCTTTGGCGGGATGAACTGGCGAAAACGCTCCGGGGTGGGCGCGGAATCCAGGTCTTGCACAGCTTGTGCACAGAGTTGGGGCCCCAGGCGGCGGCTTGGGACTTGCATCCCGGGCGCGGCTGCTTCAAGCTCTTGGTATGCCGACTCGGAAGCCAAGCGAAGCTGCCCCCTGCGCCATCTGCTCCGGTGCGGGCTGGCGCATGGTGCCAGTGGAACACAATGGGCGGATGGTGGAACAGGCGACGCGCTGCGAGTGCGTCCGCCAATTGCAGGGCGGCCGCCTGCTGGAGGCGGCACGGATTCCGCGCCGCTACCGGCACTGCGAGCTTTCCAACTTTGAGCACGAAGGGCCATTCCGTTCGCTGGCCTCGGCTTATATGGCAGCGATGCGATTTGTGGAGGAGTTTCCGCTGGAGAGCGCGGGATTGCTGCTGGTGGGACCGATTGGCTGCGGCAAGACGCATCTGGCGGTGGGCATTGCCAAGGAGTTGATGGCGCAGAAGACGACGGCGTGTCTATTTTACGACTACCGCGAACTGCTGAAGGAAATCCAGAACTCCTACAACGCTTCGGTGCAGGTGACTGAAATGGACGTGCTGCGGCCGGTCTTCGACGCCGAAGTGCTGGTGCTGGACGAGCTGGGCGCGGCCAAGCCGACGGAGTGGGTGTGGGACACGGTTTCGCACATCCTGAACACTCGCTACAACGATAAGCGGACGACGATTATCTCGACCAACTACCAGGATCTGCCGCCGACGGGAGCAGAGCCGGAGGGCCGGGTGCTGCGGGCCGCGCGGGAGGAAACGCTGGGAGACCGGATTGGAGAGCGCATGCGCTCGCGTCTGCACGAGATGTGCCGGGTGGTGCGGGTGGAAGGCGAGGATTTCCGCATGAAGTACAAGAGCGCCAGCTTGCGGTAGAGGCGGGCCGCGCGGCTCGGGGCGCTTCAATACGAACGGCGGGCTGGATTGCTTCCCACGTTGTCCGCGCAACAGCGGCGCGGCGAAGGTGGGGCAGCCGCAGCGGCTGCATGGCAGGCGCGGCGGGACATCTTATTTTCTGGCGGGCAGGTCCGCCTTCCTATGATCCAGCCGGTATGCCGCAGAGCAGAGTGCATTGCCCTGAGAAGATGAGCGCGATGAGCGCCTGAAGCGGGCTCACGTTGCCAATCTGCCCCATCGGCGGTACTCTTCCGCAATGCGACCCCTTCGGTATTCCATCAACGTCACATTGGACGGGTGCTGCGATCATCGTGCCATCATCCCGGACGAAGACTTACATCGTCACGCGGCGGAAATCCTCGACCAGGCCGATGCTCTCCTCTTTGGCCGGGTGACTTACGAAATGATGGAGGCAGCGTGGCGGCCTCCGGCGCGGACGGGAACGAGGCCTGAGTGGATGGATCCCTTCGCCCGGACGATCGACGCGGCAAGGAAGTACGTCGTGTCGAGTACCTTGGACCGGGTCGATTGGAACGCGGAGCTAGTGCGCGGTGATCTAGGGACTGCCGTTCAGCAACTCAAGCGGGAGCCGGGCAAGGGACTGCTCGTGGGAGGCGTAAAGCTCCCGCTGGCGTTGGCGGAGCTGGGATTGATCGATGAGTACGAGTTGGTGGTGCACCCCAGGCTAGCGGGCCACGGGCCGACGTTGTTCGCGGGGCTATCAAAGCATATCGACTTGAGGCTGGTGAGCCGGTTGGAGTTCGGCTCGGGGGCGGTGGCGATGCGGTATGAGCCGAGAAGATAGCCATTGGGCTGGTTAGCCCGAGTCGGCCACATCGTGGAACAACTCGGGCAGATCCGATGGAAATATTCCGATCCGACCCACCGCATCCGCAGCAAGGCTGTCTCTGCGACATGCCACTCGAAGTATGACCGCAATGGCTGCCGTTCTCATGGACAAGAGTTGCTGTGGCGGCGGCGCGGGTCAGCGCAGGGCGAACAACTGCAACATGGCCGGGAGGTAGTCGCGGCTGGCGGAGCGGTAATACCACTCCATGGCGCGGGCGGATTCGCCGGCTGCATCGAAGACGCTGGCGACCATGAACTCGGCCTCGGCATGTCCGCTGACGGCGGCGACGGCGAGGGCCTGACACTCTTCTTCATCCATCTGGATGTTGGGAAAAGCGGAGAGGAAGCGGCACAACTCGCGCAGAGTTGCGCGGAGGATGGCGTGCGCACTGGCTTGCCGGACCGGCATGGTTTCGACGGACATCGTCCACACTCCTTGTGCGTGTAGTGTGCCAAAGGCGCGGCGGCAGGGCAGTGATCCGGCTCCGCCTCCAGATGTTCGGTTCATCACAAGATAGATCGGCACGTATCCCGCCAATCTTCATTAGAATTCTTCAATCCGGCGAATTGCGATTGCGGATGTGGGCAGGCTAAAACGCAGCCGAGTTGTGCCGCCGACGGCGGGCTTCGCGATACACTGACGGCTGTGTGGACCCGTTGCGAATTCGATCCCGCGCAGGACGAGGAATTCTTTGCCATGCTGCCGGCCACGGCGGCGGTGTTTGCGCTGCGCGCGAGCGCCTTGGGAGCCGAGCCCTATGTGAGCAAGACGGCAAACCTGCGGCGGCGGATGCGGCGGCTGCTGGGCGCGGCGCCGAACCCAAGCCAGGGGCGGCGGCTGAACCTGCGGGAGCGTGTCTCGGCCCTGGAGTATTGCGAAGTGGGAGGTGAGTTCGAGGCGGGATTTGAGCTTTACCGGCGCATGCGGAAGGAGTTTCCGGAGAAGTACGGCGGGCGTTTGCATCTGCGTCCGGCGCCGCTCCTGCATCTGCTCGTCGAGAATCCGTATCCCCGGGTTGCGGTGACCTTGCGGATTCGCTCGCTGCGGACCGGCGGCGCCTATTTTGGTCCTTTCGCCTCGCGGGCCGAGGCCGAGCAATACGCCAACGATTCGCTGGACTTCTTTCTGCTGCGGCGCTGCACCCAGGAGCTGGAACCGGACCCGGCGTTTCCGGGCTGCGTTTATTCCGAGATGAAGATGTGTCTTGCGCCCTGCTTCAAGGGATGCTCGGATGCGCGCTACGGGGAGGAGTCGGCGCGGGTGGAGCGCTACCTGGAAAGCGGCGGGCACTCGCTGGTGGTGGAGATTGGGCGGGCACGGGACGAGGCCAGCGAGCGCCTGGAGTTTGAAGCGGCAGCGGCGGCGCACGCGCGCCTGGAAAAGCTGAAAGTTGTGCAGAGCCGGATTGCCGGAATCGTGCATCGCATCGACCGGCTAAACGGATTACTGCTGCAACCCTCGCACCTGGCCGGACACATTGCGCTGTTCCGCATTGCCGGAGGAATGCTGGATGGGCCGATGGCGTTTGACGTGAGCGCGCGCGGACTGGCCGTGGAAGTGAAGGCCGGGGATGCAGCTGCGGCTGGCGCGGGGCGCGTTTCTGCGCCGGGCGTTTCGCCGCACAACGTTTCTGCGCACAGCGTTTCTGCGCAGAGCGTGCCGACGCAAAGCATGGAGGCTCGCATCCTGGAGCGGCTGCGCATGGTGGACGCCGTGGCTCCCAGGAGCGCGCAGGAGTGGATGGAGCACCTGGCAATCCTTAAGCGCTGGTATTACCGTACCAACAAGGTGGGCGAAATCTTTTTTGAAGATGAACACGGAACGCTGCCGATGCGGCGGGTTGTGCGCGCGGTGGGACGAGTACTGAAGGGGGAAAACCCGGCGGGAGAATCAAGCTTGCACTTACCTGACTGGCAGATGCCGTAGTAAAGTTCAGTACCGACAATTTTGCTCCTCCGCTTCTGCAGGGTTCCGGGGATTGCGAATCCGGAATCCACCGCGGAGACGAGCGGATAGGCCGTAACCTTATGGCAGATTACTCCGTGGATCGTGCATTTCCGCGACGCCCGTGCGCGGCCGCGGTCGAGGTATTCCAGGGCGGCAAGCACAGCGCATGGGGAGAAGCGAACGATATCAGCCGCAGCGGCTGCTACATCGAGACAGTGACGGCGCTGCCCCTGGGCACCGAGGTGGAACTTCGCCTGACCATCGCGGGCGTTTCGCTGGTGATCGGCGCAAGGGTAGTGTGGACGACTCCGCAGGTCGGCATGGGAATGTTCTTCCAGGAAGTGTCCCCGGAGGCGGAGAGCCATCTTTCACAGATACTGGAAGGATCCTCGGCGACGGGGAGTTCGGCGGTCGCGCAGCAGCCGGAACCTCCGCAGCAGCCGGCGAGCCCACCACAGCCTAGTAGCGCCAAGGTTCGGATTACGCGGGAGGCGGCGCCGGACATACTGGCGAAGATCATTGCGCGAGTGAATGAAAAGGGCGTCCTGACCAGGCAGGAGCTCATTGAGATTGTGAAAGCCAGCAAATAGGCGAGAGCGGCGTCCAGGGGTTTAGAGCAGTGCCTGTATTGGTATGTCCCGCCCGTCCCACCTTAGCCGCGCAACAACGGCGCGTCGAAGGTAGGGCACCCGTGCTCAGCGTCCAGGAGTGATCGCGCCGCGGCTACTCTTTCTGCTTGCGGAAGACCACGCGGATGCCATCGCGCCAGCGCTCGTCCAGAGCTAGCAGTGTCCACTCCAGCTCGGGAGAAAAATAACGCATCATAGCCGCCGTAGATGGATGCACGTGCAAGGCGGGCGCGGCGAGGATGAGGATGGGATCGCTAGCGGACAGAATGCGTCCGGGGAAGTAACCCTGCTTCTGGAAATCACCGCGGCGATGATGCCAGCGGACTCGCGCCCAGTAATCCAGACCCTGCACGGGAAGGTGGAAATCCTCGGCGGCCTTGAGTTCGATGACGGCGAGGCGGTGGTCGCGGGTGATGCCCAGCAGATCGATGACAGCGCGGCCGGAGGCGGCGAAGGCGGGCACCTGCGGGTAGAGCAAGGCGGGATCCAGGCGCGCGTCCAGCAGGGTGATATCGCGCTCGACGACGGATTGCAGCCAGCGCTCGGGTTGCAGGCGATAAAAGGGATCGGTGTGGTCGCGGCCGACGCGTTTGAGCAAGAGGCGCCCGGTCAACTGGCGGAGTAGAGGCTCGGTCTCGTCGTTCCACTCGTACTCGGCGGGCGGGGCGCCGAAGACGATGCGCTCGGCCATGCGGAAGTGACGGTCGGGTTCGGTGGTGGCGCGGGCGAATTCCAATCCATGAAAACGGAAGCTGACGGCGGAGGAGCCGCAGGCGACTGAGTCGGCTTGCGGGCAGAGGTCGCGCATGCGCTGGACGGATTTGGCGAAGCGCTCCAGGGTTTGCCGTGGGTCGAAGCAGTGCACAAGATGAGTGCTGAGATTCAACTCGGATGCGAGGTCGAGTTCCTCGCAGAGCTCGGTGTGCGGGTCGAGCGAGAACAAGCGCCAATGGGCCGCCTGGCGGTCGAGGTGCGAGAGCCGCAACTGCGCGGTGAGGGTGCGGCCGGCGGGCAGAAAGAGCGCGAGCCCACCGGCGTGGGCGCCGGCAACGAGATGCTCGCGGCAGTAGTCGAGCCAAAGCACGGCAACGGCGACGGAGTTATCGAGGGTGGTCTGCGACTCACCTTCGCCGCAACCGACCACGGCGATGCGTTGCTGTCCGCGGCGCAGCAGGCCACGGGCGCAGACGGCGCCGAAGGAATGTTCGAGGTCGGCCGAAGTGGTGATGCGCTCGAGCGTCCAGCCAGGGAAGGTCTGGGTGAGGGTGCGCTCCAGGGTCCGCTGATAGGCGGCGCGCATGATTTTGAGCGCGGAGGGCGATTGCCGCTCGGCCTGCGAGCAGATTTCCATGCGCGAGGGCTTGGATTGGCCGAAGCGAAGAACGGAGAGCTTCAGGATTCCATTCTTGATTTCGGCGCTGGCGGCGCGGCGGACGATGTTGCGCTCCTCCGACCAGATCTGCAGCAGACAACGGTCACGCTCAGCGGCGGCGGAGTAGTGCGCGGTAGAAAAGTCAAAGAGCATCTTGCCGTCTTCGACGACCACGGCGCCGGGATTTTCGCTAATGTAGCCGGAGACGAGGTCGGCAATCTCTTCGGGGGTTTGCGGGCTGCTCACGGGCGCGTCCTTGGCTTCCGGCTTCAGCGCGACTGAGGGTCGGATGGCGCTGCTGGTTCTCCCGAGCGGAAGGCCTCGGGGATTTCACCAGTCTTGAACATATCGAACCATAGTTGAGTATTCGATTCGTCGTGGAGTCTCAACAGAAGGATGACCTCGCGTGCGAACTCAAGGCTGCCCAGACCGCTGGCGGTGATGATATTGCGATCCGTCAGCGCCAATGTTTGGACGTAGGAGGCGTCGTCGGCGTAGTCAGAGACCATTGATTTGAGGTACGCGACGGAATTGCTGGTGTGGCGGAGCTGGCGGGTGAGGCCGGCCCTTGCAATCTGCAGGGTCGCCGCACAGATTGCCGCAATGGGGACATTCTCCGCGTGCAGCCTTTGTAAAAGCGAGGAAAGCTTGGGGTGGGATTCGGTCTCCCACATTTCTCCGCCGGGAAGGATGAAGATGGCAACCTCGGCCGGCTCGATCTGTTCGATCGCGACCTCCGGGGTGAGTCTTAATCCACCCATGGTCACGACGGGACGAGTGGAGAATCCTACCGGAACGACATCGAGTTTTCCGTATTGATGGATATGACATAAAGCGTGAGCTGGTTCCCAGTCCGCCAGGCCGTCAAAGATCAGGAGATACGCATTGCGTTTCACCGAGGCCCTCCCCGCACTTAAGGATAAGCGCGTTTACTCCTGCGGCGAAGCAAAAGCTTGCAGGCGCTTTACCAGCGGTCCCGGCTCCGGCAAATCCTGCAACAGTTGCAGGGCGCTGCGGTGCAGAAGCGGATGCAGAACCGCGGGCGCGATCTGCGCCAGCGGCTGCAAGACGAAGCGGCGCAAATGCATGGCCGGGTGAGGAATGGTAAGAGCCGGCAAGTGGATGACGCGGCTGCCATAGAGGACGATATCGAGGTCGATGAGGCGCGGGCCCTTGGGGATGAAGTCTGGGGATGCGCGCTGGCGTCCCATGGCGCATTCGATGGCGAGCAGATGCGCGAGCAAGCGCTCGGGCGCGTCCTCCGGGCACCCAGCGGCGGTCACACGCAGACCGGCCACGGCATTCAGGAACCAGGGTTGGGCGGTGAATCCGACGGGCTGGGTCTCATAGGCATCGGAGACGGCGGTGATCTGGGCAAAGCGGCGCATTGAGACGATTGCCAGCCTCAGATTGGCGAGACGGTCACCAAGGTTCGAACCGAGCGATACGAAGACCTGCTCCATGCTCTCCACGGATTGCGAAAGTATATTTTTCAGGATCATTGTAGCGTTTAAGGCCTGAAAACACAGGGTAGAACGCCACAATAGATAGTATGGATTCGATTGTAGGTTGGGCAATCCACAATCGCTTGGGTAGGGGAGGGTGGCCTGAAGCTGCATGAATACAGCGTGCGAGCGATGAGCCTGTGGAAAAACCCGCATAAAATAAGGCGAAAGTGCTTGTCGCTTGCAAAATCACTGAGGTAATATGTGCGGGACCGAAGCGTTTATCGCGCTTCATCTTCAAGGAGGAATAACCACATGGCTGCAGGCTTGACCAAGACTGCTCTGGTTCGACTTCTGGCGGAAAAGCTGGAAATGAGCAATAAGGCTGCCGGGTTGTTTTTGACCACGCTGGCGGAAATTGCCGTGAAGGAAACCAAGAAGAACGGCGTATTTGTTCTTCCCGGCCTCGGCCGTTTGAAGAAGTCCGCCCGTAAGGCTCGCATCGGCCGTAATCCCCAGACCGGCGATCCGATCAAGATTCCGGCCAAGACCGTTGTGAAGTTTTATGTTGGCAAGGCAGTGAAGGACGCGATTGCGCCCCCGAAGAAGTAGCCTCTCATTGGTTGGGAAGGCCGGCCCTGCGTGGGCCGGCCATTTTCTATCTGGACTGGAACTAGAGGACGACGATGGTGATGCCGCGATTGGCGCGTCCGAAGTCGCGATCTTGCTTGATTGCCTTGTCGCGCTTGAGCAGTTCCCAACTGGCCTGGTTGGAGAGGCGAAAATCTTCGCCGGGAATGAAGTCCGCAATGAGACCGTTGCGTTTGTGGCGGTCGAGCGCCTGCCAGACTTCATCGCGCAATCGTCCGCCGACACCGCTGGAGCCGTAGCCATGGATCAACTTCAGGATTGGAACGCGCTGCGATGCGGGCGGCGGCCAGGGCGTGGTCCAGGCGCAAGAGTCCGACGTTGACCGTGGGATGGCCTTCCTCGAGATTGATGGTCTTGCAGGGCACGGGATCATCGTAAACGCAATGGGGAGGACAGGGTGGGCGAAGGTGAAGAAAGTCCGACCCAAGATCCGGTGAAATTCTGGAACGGGATGGTTGGTGGTGAAAGCAGGCAGGAGTATTCATGTAAATTGTTGATTTATAAGGGTAAGATATTGATTGCTGGGAATTTGGCAAGGCGCTCAAAAATACTTGACAAACATACGCTCATATTTCATGATTCTTTTGTGCTTAGATAGCATCAAAAGTCTGTGGGCGGCGAGCTGGAAAGGCTAGCCGCCAGACAAAATTCCTGAACCTAGGAGGATCAAAATCATGACCGTATTAACCCGTTGGGAACCCGTCCGGGAGCTTGCCAGTCTGCAGGATCGCATGAACCGGCTATTCAGCGATTCGTTTAGCCCGGTGACCAGCCGGGAGTCGCTTGCGGCCGGTTCGTTTGTGCCGCCGGTGGATGTGTATGAGGACGAGCAGGGAATCCGGCTGAAGATGGAAGTTCCGGGAATCGACGAGAAAGATATCGACATCCAGCTGGAGAACAGCCTGCTGACGGTGCGCGGCGAGCGCAAGATGGAAAGCGAAACCAAGGAAGAGAACTACCATCGCATTGAGCGCCGCTACGGCAGCTTTACCCGCAGCTTTACGCTGCCCAACACGGTGAACCCGGAAGAGGTGAAGGCGGCTTACGCCAAGGGCGTGTTGACCATCAGCCTGGGCAAACGTGCCGAGGCCCGCCCGAAGCAGATCAAGGTGAATGTTTCGCCTGAGACCGCCGAGAAGACTGAAAGCGGCAAGTAATGGCGGAAGCCGCCGCCCCGGGGGCAGGCGCGGGATGGGGAGCGTGGGATGGATTGCGGAGATTCGTCCCTCTCCCCTTTTTGAATTTCGGGGCTAAAATTGACCGGCCGCGAGTTGGCGACAGGGCCGGGCGGCCGTAGAGGAGTGAAAGATGGCAATTCGTTGGGACCGGTTGACCGTAAAAGCTCAGGAAGCGATGCAGCGCGCCAGTGAGCTGGCGAGCGAGCACGGCAACTCGCAGGTGGAGCCGCTGCATGTGTTGCTGGCGCTGTTGGAGGACTCGGAGGGAATTGTTGCGCCACTGCTGACCAGCGTGCAGGCAAAAGCGGCGCGCACGCTGACCCAGCAGAAGATCGCTGCCCTGCCCAAGCTGGCCAAGGCGGCGGCACAGCCCGGGCTTTCAGATGCCACCACCCAACTACTGGAGCTGGCATTTGAAACCGCGGCGGAGTTGAAGGACGAGTATGTTTCCGCCGAGCACATTTTGCTTGGGCTGGTCACGTTAAAGGACGACCCGGCGCGGCAGGTTCTGGACGGCATCGGAATTACCAAGGACGCTCTGCAGAAAGCGCTGAAGCTGGTGCGGGGAAATCAGACGGTGACCGACCAGAATCCCGAGTCCAAGTACCAGGCGCTGGAACGCTATGCGCGCGATTTGACGGAGCTGGCACGGCGAGGCAAGCTGGATCCGGTGATTGGCCGCGACGAGGAGATCCGGCGCACGATCCAGGTGCTGTCGCGGCGGACGAAGAACAATCCCGTGCTGATTGGCGAGCCTGGGGTGGGCAAGACGGCGATTGTGGAAGGGCTGGCACAGCGAATCGTTTCCGGGGATGTGCCCGAGCAGCTCAAGAACAAGCGGGTGGTCTCGCTGGACCTGGGGGCGATGGTTGCGGGCGCGAAGTATCGCGGCGAGTTTGAAGACCGGTTGAAGGCCGTGCTCAAGGATATTGAAGAGAGCGCGGGCACGATCATTCTGTTTATCGACGAGTTGCACACCCTGGTTGGGGCCGGCGCGGCCGAGGGTTCGATGGACGCCAGCAACATGCTGAAGCCGGCGCTGGCTCGCGGTGAGTTGCGCGCGATTGGCGCGACCACGCTGAACGAATATCGCAAGTACATTGAAAAGGACGCGGCGTTCGAGCGGCGCTTCCAGATTGTGTACGTGGGCGAGCCGTCGGTGGAGGACACGATTGCGATCCTGCGCGGATTGAAGGAGAAGTACGAGGTCCATCACGGCGTGCGCATCAAGGACTCCGCGATTGTCTCGGCGGCGGTGCTATCGCATCGCTATATCAGCGACCGCTTTCTGCCGGATAAGGCAATTGATCTGATCGATGAGGCGGCGGCCTCGCTGCGCATCCAGATTGACTCGATGCCGACCGAGATTGACCAATTGCAGCGGCGCGCCACGAGCCTGGAGATTGAGCGCCAGGCGCTGAAGAAAGAAAAAGACGCGAACTCGAAAGAGCGGCTCGGCACGGTCGAGCGCGAACTGGCGGAGGTGCGCGAGCAGGCCAACCTGCTGAAAGCGCGCTGGCGCGCCGAGAAGGAGAGCATTGCCGAAGTCCGCAAGCTGAAGGAATCCATTGAGCAGCTCAAGGGGCAACAGCAGGAAGCGGCGCGGCGCAGCGATTACGAACGCGCCTCGCGGCTGCAGTACGACGAGTTGCCCAAGGCGGAGCGGAAGCTGGCGGAGCTGACGGCGAAGGCCGAGAAGAATCAGTCGCGCATCTTGAAGGAAGAGGTGGACGAAGAGGATGTGGCTCGCATCGTCAGCCGCTGGACGGGGATTCCCGTTGCCAAGATGCTGGAAGGCGAGGTGAAAAAGCTGGTGCAGATGGAGTCCCGGCTGCGGCTGAGAGTGATTGGACAGGACGAGGCACTGGAAAAGGTCTCCAATGCGATCCGGCGTTCGCGGGCGGGGTTGAGCGATCCGCGGCGTCCCATCGGCTCCTTTATCTTCCTGGGCCCGACGGGGGTGGGCAAAACGGAGTTGGCCAGGGCGCTGGCGGAGTTTCTGTTCGACGACGAGCACGCCATGGTTCGCATCGACATGAGTGAATACATGGAAAAGCACTCGGTTTCACGATTGATCGGCGCGCCGCCGGGGTACGTGGGATACGAGGAGGGCGGACAACTGACGGAGGCGGTGCGGCGGCGACCGTATTCGGTGCTGCTGTTTGACGAGATCGAAAAGGCGAATCCGGATGTGTTCAACGTCTTTCTGCAGATCATGGACGATGGGCGGCTGACCGACGGCAAAGGGCGAGTGGTGGACTTCAAGAACACGATCCTGATCATGACCTCGAATATTGGATCGCTTTCGCTGGCTGGGGACTTGACATCGCCGGAGCGCTATGCCCGCGCCAGTGAACAAGTGATGACGGCGTTGCGCGGACACTTCAAGCCGGAGTTTCTCAACCGCATCGACGATATCGTGATCTTCCGCCCGCTGGGAACCGAGCAGCTTACGAAAATCGTGGAGCTGCGTCTTGAAGATGTGAAAGAGCTGCTGGCAGGACGCAAGGTTACCCTGGATTTGACCGACGCGGCCAAGCGCACCCTGTTTACGAGCGGATATGATCCGGCCTATGGAGCACGGCCGTTGAAGCGGGCCATTCAGCGCATGATCCAGGACCCGCTGGCGATGAAGATTCTGGATGGCGAGGTGCTGCACGGCGATCACGTTGTGGTGGATTCCGAGGACGGAAAGCTGAGCTTCGAGGTGCATCACAAGGAAGCGGAAGCGGCGCAACAATCCAAAGAAGCCGTGCCCCAGGCCTAACGGCTACCGGTAGAAAAACGAAAACGCCCCGAGGTGAACCTGGGGCGTTTTCTTGCTCAAACTGCACGAAGCGGGGAACGGGTCGCGCGCTTTGGCGATGGTGAAATTCATTCTCTTTGCAGGAGCACGTAGAGAGCGGCGGCGCGAAGCGCAATCAATAGGCCCCAAAACGCGACCCCGGCAATTCTTGCGTCTACAACCGCAGCCGAGACGGCGGGAACCGCCGGCAATAATCCGGCGGCCAGGAGAAAGACGGCGAGCCAGCGCGCCCACCGGCGCTGCCGCCACAATCCCACCCCAGCAGCGGAATAGGCGAAGGACGAAAGCAGGTAAGCGAGCCAGCCACGCGCCGCCAGGTCCTCACCCACGAGCCAGGCTCCGGAGTTGAAGGGCAGCCAGGCAAAGGCCACGCCGGCGGCGTAGGAAGCCGCGAGCACGGCGAAGATGGCCATAAGCCAGGCCACCAACGCCGTGCTAGGCGCTCCCGCGGAATCAGCCGGTTGTGGTTTAAGCGAGATCAAAAAGCAGGACCTCGGCCTCGGTGGTGGCGGCCAGCGTCAAACTTTTCTCCTTGCTGATGGCGGCGCCATCGCCGGGATGGAGCGGAAGGCCGTTGAGGGTTGCCGCCCCGCTCGCCATCTGCAGCCAGGCGTAGCGGGCGGGGCTGAGCGCGATGGGAAGATTTTCTCCGGGCGCGAGCTTTGTAACCAGCAACCGCGCATCGGCGTGAATCTTTACCGAACCTTGCTCTCCGGTGGGCGATGCGATGAGCCGCCACTGGCGGCGCTTCTGCGCGTCGGGAAACGGCTTCTGCTCGTAACTGGGCTCGACGTTCTGTTTGTCCTGATCGGGCAGGATCCAGATCTGGAGCAGGTGGACGGGCTCGGTGGGCGATGGATTGAACTCGCTGTGCAGGATGCCCGATCCGGCGCTCATGCGCTGCCCGTCGCCGGGACGGATGACTTCCCCGGTGCCAAGGCTGTCCTGGTGCTCGAGCGCGCCGCTGAGAACGTAGGTGATGATTTCCATGTTCTCGTGGGGATGCATACCGAAGCTGCGGCCGGCGGCGATCACATCCTCATTGATGACGCGCAGGGCGCGGAAGTGAACGTGACTGGGGTCGCGGTAATCTGCGAAGGAAAACGTGTGATAGGTGTCGAGCCATCCGTGGTTGAAGTGTCCGCGCTCGGAACTCTGGCGCAAGGTGATCATCTGTACCTCCGGGCCGCGTTGAGGCGGCCACTGCAGGAATAGATGTTGCAACAGATACTTTCGATTCAACGGAGGCGGGTGAGACACTTCCAGCCAGGCCATGGCACGATACGCCGTATTTTGCCCTCGCGCCCGGCAGGAACGCACGGGCGCGGCGGACTCGGCCTGGGTGCGCGCGCGGTTAGCGCTAACGGCTCTGGCTGCTGCTGGGGGCGGAGCTGCGGGAGTCCGAGCTTGTGTTGCCGCTGGCGCCGTTGTTGCCGGAGTTGGAGCTGGCGCCGTTGCCGTTGCCGCCGGAGGATTTGGAATCACTGCTGGAGTTGGACTGCGGGGGTGGGCTCGGGTTGGAGCCGCCGTTGTCTTTGCCGGAGGAAACCGTGTCTGAGGCGCCCTCTGACTTTACCGCGGAACTGGAACCCTGGGACGAGCTCTTGTGGGCGTAGTCGGTGACGTACCAGCCGGAGCCTTTGAACTGCACGGCGGGGGCGGAAATTACTTGGTCGATCGCACTCTTGCCGCACTGAGGGCAGACGGTCAGCGGAGCGTCAGAAAATTTTACGATGCGCTCGAAGCGATGAGCGCAGGCATGGCACAGGTATTCGTATAAAGGCATGGTTCCTTCGGGTGAAGCCGGCCGCCCACAGCGCAGGCGGCGTTCCATTTGAAGCACGGAATACTTTAATTCTAGGTTCCTTGAGGCGATCCGGTCAATTTTGCGGCGTCTGCCTCTGGTACACTGCGCCTTTGATGCATTCGCGGGCGGCGCAGCCAGTGGCTGTTGCCCTGGAGGCAAAGCATGTCCCAAACCCAACCCTCGCTCTACCTGGTCGGCACCCCGATCGGCAACCTTGAGGACATTTCGCTGCGCGCGCTGCGCATCCTGAAGGAAGTGGACATGATTGCCTGCGAGGACACGCGGCTGACGGCGAAACTGCTGAATCATTATGGGATTGGAACGCGCACCATCAGCTACCACGAGCACAACGAACTGACCCGCTCGGCGGAGCTGATCATGCATCTGGAACAGGGGAAATCGATTGCGCTGGTGACCGACGCGGGGATGCCGGGGGTGAGCGATCCGGGCTTCCGGCTGGCGTCACTGGCGATCCGGCACAAGATCCCGGTGGTGCCGATTCCGGGAGCTTCGGCGTTTTTGAGCGCGCTGGTGGCCAGCGGGCTGCCGACGGATTCATTTGTGTTCCACGGCTTTCTGGCCGCCAAGCTGGGACAGCGGCGGAAGCTGCTGGAAGAGATTCAACACTCGCCGCGAACGCAGATCTTTTACGAAGCGCCGCACCGGTTGCTGGGCACGCTGGAAGATATTGTGGAGGTGCTGGGGGCGCATCGTCACGTGGTGGTGGCGCGCGAGGTCACGAAAATCTACGAGGAGTTTGTGCGGGACACCGCGGCCGAGGTTCTGGAAAGCTTCAAGAAGCGCGAGGAGATTCGCGGCGAGATCACGCTGCTGATCGGGCGGGCCGAGGAGCAGCACGGGCTTCCGGCGGTGAAGCTGAAAAACGCACGCAGCCGGGTTCGAGAACTGATGAAGGCCGAGGAGATCGACGAAAAAGAGGCGATGAAGCGGGTGGCGAAGGAGATGGGGATCAGCAAGAGCGACGTGTATCGGGAGTTGCAGAAGGATGGGAAGAAGTAGAGGGGCTACTCCGCTGCCATCGCCTCAAGCCGGTCGAGGATATCCGGATATTTGCGGATGAGCAATACCAAGGCCGCCGCCTGCGGGTTGGGCCTGGAGCGCCCCTGCTCCCACTTCTCCAGCGTGCGTTCATTGGCGCGTAGCTTGCGGGCAAAGACCGCCCGCGAGCAATGCAGGCTCTCCCGCGTATCGCGAATCAGCCGGGCATCGACCTGCGGCAGCGGAGCCGCCTCCACCTTGTAGCTGCGCAGCGTGATCTTGCCCTCGCGATGCTCTTTCATCGCGCTCACGCCTTCCATCAACTCGCTGAAGAGCTTCCTTTTTTTCGTCGTCATAGCGTTGTTCCCTTTCGCTTGGCGCGCGGCGCGCTGCGAGCGTGCAACTCTGCGGAAACCGCAGCCTTCAAAGCCTTCTTCTCTGGCGCCGTAAGATCTGCAAATTCGTCTTTGCCGTACAGCGTCATCAACCAAATTTGATGATCGGAGGCAAAGTGGTAGTAGATGATTCGCAAGCCGCCCCGGCGCCCCTTGCCGCGCCGGGCATCCGCCCAGCGAAGCTTGCGGAAGCCGCCGGTGTCGGGCATCACGTTTCCCAGCTCCGGATTAGCCGCCAGCTTCCCCTGCAACGCCCGGTACTCTTCTTCGCCGAGGTACTCGGCCCGGTGGTGGCCGAAGGCAGGGGCTTCGATGAACTCCATTGCAACTAACTATACGCCAGCAGCGTATGTAGAAACTATACGCTATTGGCGTATAAACATCAAACACGGGAAAGCAGTTGTTGCGTGCGCGAAGAGCGATAGGCAGGCGGCGGAACAGGCGGATAATGGCAAGAGCGACGTGCATGGAGAGCTGTAGAAGGATGGGAAGAAGTAGGGCATGAGGGAATGGAATGATGAAGCGAACCGACATGCTGATTAAAGTACCCGAAAGCGAATTCAAACCTCTGATCGATCGCGAAAGATCGCTCGCGGATGTTAAGGAGCACATGGGGCCGTGGATCGATCTGATCCGTGACGTTGTGAACTACGGCAGCAACCTGATTCCTCGATGCTTCTCTTCGAGCAAGAGGAATTGGGCCGATCTGGTCGTCATTGCAATTCTCTTGCGGCAGGTCGTGGCGATGCTTGATGGCGCGGAGGTTCTTCTTTCCGCTGGTGCGGTCCACGCGGCAAATCTACAGATGCGGGCTCTGTTTGAAGCTTCCGTATACATCGAATGGATACTAAAAGGTGACCCGGAGAAAAGAGCAATCTACTACTATGCTCACAATTTGCGTCGAAAACGCCACTGGGCAATGATTACGCAGTCTGGATCGCCCGAGTCAAATGATTTCGCTGAAACTATGAATGAATCGATTGTGAAAATGACTGTGCCAATCCGAGACGAACTGAAAGAATCTGCAAAGAAGCAAATTGAGGACATCGACAGAGTTCTCTCCCAATCCAAGTTTGTGGAAGTCAATAAAGAATTTGAACAGTTCAGCAAGCAAAAAAAACATGATGTTGCGTGGTATGTACCCCTTGGTAAAAAAAGCTTCCGCGCTATCGCTCGGGAAGTGGGAATGGGATCAATGTACGAGCTCTTCTATTCCTCAGCGTCAGGTGTGATGCATACATCTAGCTATGACCAGCACGTGAAATTTGGAATGGGTGAAGTGACATTTCAGCCTATCCGTCATTTGGAAGATTTTCAGCAGGTTTTGCATTTTAGCGTGAGTATGGCGCAACACGCATATAGAAGAGTTCTGGAGGTATACCGCAACGGTGAGCTTCCAGCATTCAGCAAAAAGTACATGGAGAAATGGCGGAGGGAGTCCATCAACTTTCTAAAGATTGAATACGAGGCAGGAGGCACAACTACAATCTAGCCCTACTCCTCGACGGCGCGCAGCAGTTCCTTGGTGTACTCGTGCTGCGGGGCGGTGGTGATTTGCTCGGTGTCGCCGATTTCGACGATTTTGCCTTGGCGCATGACGGCGATGCGGGTGGAGAGGTAGCGCACGACGGGCATGGAGTGGGAGATGAACAGGTAGGTCAGGCCGAAATCTTTCTGCAATTGCTTGAGCAGGTTTACGATCTGGGCGGCGACGCTGACGTCGAGGGCGCTGACGGCTTCGTCGGCGACGATGAAGCGGGGACGCAGGGCGAGGGCGCGGGCGATGCCGATGCGCTGGCGCTGGCCGCCGCTGAATTCGTGGGGATAGCGGCCCAGGGCGCTGACCTCGAGGCCGACGGCGCGCATCAGCTCGGCGGCGTGCTGGCGGAGGATGGGCTTGCCGAGATCTTCATGGATGGCCAGCGGTTCGGTGACGATCTCCTCGACGGTGAGGCGCGGGTCGAGCGAGCCGAAAGGGTCCTGGAAGATGATCTGCATCTCGCGGCGGGTTTCGCGCAGGGCGCGGGCGCCGAGCGCGGTGATCTCGATGCCGTCAAAGCGCACCATGCCGCTGGTGGGTTCGATGAGGCGCAGCAACAGGCGGCCGAGAGTGCTCTTGCCGCAGCCGGACTCGCCGACCAGGCCGAGGGTCTCGCCCGGCTCGATGGTGAAGGAGACGTCATCGACGGCGCGGAGGCCGTTTGCCGCTGTGCGCCCGAAGGCGTCGCGAGGTGTCATAGATCTTGGTGAGATGTTCGGCTTCGAGCAGCGCCATATTGTGCAGCGTAACACAGGCGGGTTGGCACAGAGCGGTTTCCAGAAGGCCTGGGAGGGGTTGCGCCCCAAGGTTGAGGGTGGTTGCATGCAGCGCCTCCGCGGGTGCAATGGCGGTTGGGGCGGCGCGAGGATTTATCGCCGCGTCGGGAAGCACAACTTAATCCATCGGGCAGGTGGGGACCCGCGTGTTAAAATTTCCACAGCAAATCCTTACGAGAGAAGCCATTGATCGAGCTTGCGCCATCCATTTTGTCGGCTGATTTCGCCCGCCTTGCCGAGCAGGTACAACCCGTGCTGGACGCCGGAGCGACCGTGCTGCACGTGGACGTGATGGACGGCCACTTCGTACCCAACATCACGATTGGGCCGCCGGTGGTGGCCGCGCTGCGCAAGCATGTGCAAGGCGCCGCTGGACGTTCATCTGATGATCGAGAACGCCGACGACTACATTCCGGCCTTCGTGGATGCGGGAGCCAACTGGATCAGCGTGCATCAGGAAGCTTGCGTGCATCTGGACCGGGTGGTGGAGCACATTCGCTCGCGCGGCGCGCTGGCCGGAGTCGTGATCAATCCGGCGACACCGGTGGCAACCCTGACCGACATTCTCGACGTCGTGGATTATGTGCTGGTGATGTCGGTGAATCCCGGCTTTGGCGGGCAGAAGTTTATTCCCCGGACGCTGGGAAAGATTCGCCATCTTGCGGAATTGCGTGCCGAGCGCCATCTTGGCTTCCGTATTGAGGTGGATGGCGGCATCGCTCTTGATACCATAGGCGCGGTGGTGCAGGCGGGCGCCGAGATACTGGTTGCCGGCAACGCCGTCTTTGGCCGTGGTGATTCCGGCCACAATGTTCAACAGCTTTTGCAGGCTGCGCGTTCGGCCACGTTGCAGAAGGCTTAACCGCTGCATTCGAGTTCTACCGAGGTGTTTCCGGCATGTTTCGTCGCGTTTTCATCGCCCTGCTGCTGGCCGCAAGTTTGCTGACCGCGTGTGGCCTGCAAGAACAAGAAGGCCGCCAACCCGCTGGCTCATGATCAACTCCAAGCAGCCGGACAAGGTGCTGTTCGACCGCGCCATGGAGGCGATGAAGCAGCGCAAGTACGACGTTGCGCGCATCGCCCTGCAGACGCTGATCAACACCTATCCGGACTCGGAATACGTGGCGCGCGCCAAGCTGACGGTGGGCGAAGCCTGGTACCAGGAAGGCAGCCACGGCGGCGCTGGCGCAGGCGGAGACCGAGTTCCGCGATTTCATCACCTTCTTCCCCAACATGGCCGGAGGCGGCGGAAGCGCAGCTGAAGATCGCCGACATTCACTATCGCCAGATGGAGAAGCCGGATCGCGATTACATGCACGCCCGCCGCGCCGAGGATGAATACCGCCAGCTGCTGCTGCAGTATCCGGACAGCAAACTGGCCGACACCGCCCGGCGGCGTCTGCTGGAGGTGCAGGAGGTGCTGGCCGAGCGCGAGTTCCGCATTGCGCGCTTCTATTACCAGCGCCAGTCGCTGCTGGCCTCGATTGCGCGGGCCAAGACGCTGACCGACACCTATCCGCTCTATAGCCGCGCCGATGAAGCGCTGTTCATGCTGGGCCAGGCCTATGAGCAGCAGGCGGACCGCACCCGCGCCTCCAAACTGACGGAGACGCTGAAGCAGAAGCTGACCAAGGGTTATCTGGACAACGCGGCGCAGGCTTACAGCAAGATTGTGACCCGCTACCCGGCGATGCCGCGCTACCAGGACGCCCGCCGCCGCCTTGCCGCCATCGACCGTCCCGTGCCCACGCCCACGCCCGAAGCGATTGCCCAGAACAAGAAGGAACTGGCGAGCCGCGTCGCCGAGCACTCGCTACGAGCGCTTTGTGAACAACATGGAAAAGCGTCCGGACCTGAGCGCTGCGGCCAGGGTCGGGCGAGCCCACGCCTGGTCGATCCGAAGGAGACGGACGCGCCGACCATGGTGCGCGAGATCAATTCCATGGTGAAGTCTGAGATGGATGCCAAGTCCGGCACGGGCAAGGTTGCGGTGGAAGCCGTGAAGGAGAGCGGAAAGGTTCCGGAGAATCAGCCGGCACCGCGCTCGGCGGAAGCGGCGGTGAATCCCAGTGACGTTCCCGCACAGGCGCCCACCCAACTCAATGAGAGCGCGTCGAGTTCATCGGGCGATGCGGCTTCCAGTTCGTCGTCACGGCGGCGAACCGCCAAAGACGATCCCAAGAACTCTTCGTCCAGCCAGCAAGCCCAAGAAGAAGCGCCATTTCCATATTCCGATTCCACTGTAATTCCATCCGGAAAATGGAGCCTGGCCCGCCCGACAGTTACCATCGGGCGGGCTTTTGCGTCCGGTGGGGTAACAGAAGAAGTTCCTATCCGTTGACCTTGCCATGGGAACGCGGTAACGTGGCTCACTAGTTCTGCTCAAAACCTTATCTCTTGATCAGGATCTGTTCCGTGCCTCTCCATATCCTGCTTGCCGACGACAGCGTACCCGCCCAGAACATGGGCAAGAAGATTCTTGTTGATGCCGGCTATGACGTATTGACGGTGAGCAACGGACTCGAGGCGCTGCGAAAGATCGCCGAGGCGGCGCCGGACATCGCCATTCTGGACATATTTATGCCCGGGTACACGGGCCTGGAGATCTGCGAGCGTCTGCGGGCCAGTCCCGCCACGGCTGCGCTTCCGGTCATACTGACGGTTGGGCAAGCTGGAGCCGTACCGGCCGTCCGACGGCGAGCACGTGCACTCGAACGCGGTCATTGTGAAGCCATTTGCTGCCGCCGAGCTGGTTTCCGCGGTACGCAATTTGATCGGCGAGCCGCAGCCTGTTGAAGTCCAGCCGGTGGCGGCGGCGGAAGTTCCCACTGTCGAACCGGTTGCTGATCCGGCGCGAGAAAATTACGCAGGGACCCAGGTCCTGGAGCCTCCGGCGCCGCCAACCGCAGTTCCGCCCGCGCCCCCGGAACAGCCCGCGGAAGGGTTGGGCGAGGAGCCACCGGACGAGCCGCTGTTCTCCTACGGTGACTTGGCTGCTGCCGACGCGGCGGCGCCTCTGGTTCCGCCCGAGCCGAGCGTCTACGCTGCCGAGCCACTGATGGAAGGCGGCGAGCCGGGCGGAAATGAGAGCCTGGTCTTCAATCCCGACGCTGGGCACACGCCTTTCAGCGCCTCCGCCGCCGACCTTCTACCTCCGGCATCACAACTTGCAGGAGAAGAGGATGAGTCCCGCTTCAGCGAGTTTGATCTGGAAGTTGATGCCACCCACTATGCCGCAGGGCCTGATCCGGAATTTTCTACCGCAGGAGAGCCAATGCAGCCGCAGCCGGCTGCGAGCGGGTACTCCGAGCTTGTGGCCGAGGCTGAGCCAAGTGAGGCTGAGTTGCCCGCGGTTGCGCCAGGGTCCGCAGAGGCGACAGGCGAGGTGAGTTCCGGTGCACTCGAAATGCCGGAACTGGAATTGCCAACGCCGCAGGTTGCGGAGATTGATCCGGAGCTGGAAGTGCAGGAAGCCGCCGCTCCCAGCAACATTGCAGCCACCCGCGAGGATGCCAGCCAAGCTTCGGAAACGATTCCAGGGGGAAGCGCTCCCGCTAAGGAGGAGGTCGCCGCGGGCGCATCGGCCGCGCAGCTTGCCGTGGACGAGGAAGCGCGGAGGCTGGCATTTGAGGCATTGTTCAACTCGACCGAGCCGATTCCCCTGGAGGAAGATTCCACCGTGTCCGCTGAGCCTACGATGGACGCGCTTCCGAGCATTGCCGATCTTTCGGAGAATCAATCCGCCGACATCGCGCCGGACTCGGAACTGGAAACCCTGAGTGATGACGATCAGTCTGCCTCCGTGGTTGCGGAATTAGATCCTTATCTGCTGGAAGAAGAACAACCGTTGAACGCAGTCGGGAAAATTCCTGATCGCGACCCGCTTCTGGACGATGGATCGGCATCGAACTGGGCCTCGGAGCAGGTGTTGGAGCCACAAGATGCGTTCGCACCGGCTGCGGCAGAGGCTTATCCGCTGCAGCCTGCGCAGGATAGCGATTTGAATGCCGCGGCGCCGGTGGATGCCGTTGAGGTTGAAGCGGCGCAGCCCTTGGCCGAAGCTAGTCCTGAGGCGGCGGAAGTTCTGGAAGTTGCAGCGGCGACAGAGAGTGCGCCGACGCTTCCCGAGGCGGTGCCGGAAGCAGCACCGGCTGCGGATGAAGCTATCGAGCTTGAAGTGGCTGGGGTTGAAGCGGCTCAGCCCACGGCTGAAGCCAGTCCCGAGGCGCTGGAAGTTCTGGAAGTTGCAGCGGCGACAGAGAGTGCGCCGACGCTTCCCGAGGCGGTGCCGGAAGCAGCGCCGGCTGCGGATGAAGCTATCGAGCTTGAAGTGGCTGGGGTTGAAGCGGCTCAGCCGACGGCTGAAGCCAGTCCCGAGGCGCTGGAAATTCTGGAAGTTGCACCGGCGACAGAGAGCGCTCCGACGGCTCCCGAAGTGGTGGCGGAGCCCGCGCCGGTTGCGGATGAAGCTATCGAGCTTGAAGTGGCTGGGGTTGGAGCGGCGCAGCCCTCCGCGGAAGCTAGTCCCGAGGTGCTGGGGGTTCTGGAAGTTGCACCGGCGACAGAGAGTGCGCCGACGGCTCCCGAAGTGGTGGCGGAGCCAGCGCCAGCGGTGGATGAAGCCATCGAGCTTGAAGTCGCTGGAGTTGAATCGGCTCAGCCCTCAGTTGAACCTAGTCCCGAGGCGCTGGAAGTCTTGGAAGTTGCACCGGCGGCAGAGAGCGCGCCGACGGTTCCCGAAGTGACGGCGGAGCCCGCGCCGGCCGCGGATGAAGCGATCGAGCTTGAAGGCGCTGGAGTTGAATCGGCTCAGCCCTCGGCTGAAGCTAGTCCCGAGGCGGCGGAAGTTCTGGAAGTTGCACCGGCGACAGAGAGTGCGCCAACGGTTCCCGAAGTGACGGCGGAGCCCGCCCCGGAGACGGCGCCAGCCGCGGTTGAAGCTGCGCCGGAGGCAGTGCAGGATGAGCCACAACCTGGGCCGGAGCAGGCTCCAGTGGCGCAGGAGCCGGCGGAAGTGGCACATCCCGCAGCGGCGACACAGGTTCAGGCGATTCCTTCCGCTCCCGAAGTGTCGCCTCGGTCGAGCGAAGCCGAACGGATTCATCAGGCGGTCGAGCGGGTCTTTGACCGCTTCAAACCTGTGCTGGTTGCAGCCATTGTGCGCGAGCTGGCCCGTCGCGATTAACCGGATGCGGGCGGTTGTGAAAAAGCCAGGCACCCAGGATTGGGTGCCTGTAGTTCTGTGACTGGTTGCGGGCTCAGGCGGGCTGGATTCTCATGCTCAAGTCCACCGAGCGGGCCGAGTGGGTGAGCGCGCCGACGGAGATAAAGTCCACTCCTGCCTCGGCGTACTGGCGCACATTCTCCAGGGTGATTCCGCCGGAGGATTCCAGCTTGATGATGCGCGCTTCGCGGCGCACACGGGCGACGGCCTCGCGGGTCTGTGCCGGGGTCATGTTATCGAGGAGAATGGAATCGGCGCCGTATTTCAGAGCGCTTTCCAACTCCTCCATGTTGCGCACTTCCACCTCGACCGGCTGCTCGCCTTTGCGGTTTGCCAGGGCACGCTCGATGGCGATGCGAACCCCGCCGGCAAGATCGATGTGATTGTTCTTGACCAGGATTCCGTCGGAGAGATCGAGACGATGGTTGAAGCCGCCGCCGCAGCGGACCGCATACTTTTCCATCAGGCGCAGGCCGGGCACGGTCTTGCGCGTGTCCAGAATTTTGGCAGCCGGTGCCCTCGACGGCGTCGGCGTAGCGGCGAGCCGTGGTGGCGATGCCGCTGAGATGCTGCAGCAGGTTCAGAATCAGCCGCTCGCAACTGAGCAGTACGCGCGCGTTATGGCGGATGGATGCGACGGGCGTGCCCTTGCGGAGACGCACGCCATCGAAAATCTCCTGCGGAATGCTTACCTCGGGATAGGCGCGCGACTCGCCCTCAAGCTCGGCAAACACTTCAAATATGCGCTGCACCGAGGCGATGCCGGCCAGCACGCAATCCTCTTTCGCCAGGATGGCCGCCGTTGCTTTCTGCTGCGGATCGATGGTTGCCAGGGTGGTTGCGTCGCGGGTGGCCTGATCCTCCAGCAACGCGTTTGACAGGATGGCGGTGATCCGACGGCTATTCCAGTTCATGTCCGCTTCCTTCCGTTAGTCTTGCGCGCTCAGTTCCGCGAGCCGCGCCTTGCATTTTTCGATCAGCGATTCCAACTCGACGCGGCGAGTCTTCAAGCCTTCCACGACTTTTGCCGGAGCCTTGGCAAGAAATCCCTCGTTGCCGAGCTGGTTGCCGTTGCGGAGGTATTCGGCTTCCAGCTTTTCCAACTCCTTGGCGGAGCGCGCGGTTTCGGCCTCGACGTCGATCTTCTGCTCGTAGACCAGGCGCACCTCAAAACGCGCGGTGGCGCGGGAGTTGGTGGCCTTGGCCAGGGATTCATCGACAAATGTCAATGCAGAGACATTGGCCAGTTGCTCAATTGCGGAGGCGTTGGCTTCGATGATCGTGCGGACATCGTTAGCCGCGAAAATCTCGATCGGCAGCTTCTCTCTTTGCGCAACCTTCAACTCGGCGCGGATGTTGCGCACGGAAACGATCAGGTCCTGCAGAATCGCCATGTCGCGCTCGGCATCCGGGTTGAGCTGCGAGGGGTCGGTGGTCGGGATAGGCGGCCAGCGCAATCGACTTGAGCGGCGTTTTGCCGTCGTAGACCGCGCTCCAGATCTCCTCGGTGATGAACGGCATGAACGGAGCCAGCAGGCGCAGCGCGCCCTCGAAGACGCGCACCAGGTTGGCAAAGGCGGCGCGGGCTTCGTCGCGATCCGGCGAGAGCAGGCGCGGCTTGAGCAACTCGACATACCAGTCGCAATACTCACCCCAGAAGAAGTGATAGACAACGTGCGCCGCCTCGTGGAAGCGATACTCGCGCGAGCGCCGTGGAAACTTCGCCGGCGACGCGATTGAAGCGCGAAAGAATCCAGCGGTCTTCGAGCGTGGCCGCGGCGAAGCCCTTCAGTCCGATGGCGTCCTTCGGGATCGGCGTTCGGCGGCAAATTCGTCGAGCGACCAGACGTTCTGCTCCGCCGCGCGGTCCACGTTCATGAAGAGGAAGCGGGCGGCGTTCCAGATCTTGTTGGCGAAGGCGCGATAGCTCTCGGTGCGGCTCTCGCTGAAGGCGATGTCGGTGCCGGGCGCGGCCATGGCGGCCAGGGTGAAGCGCGCCGCGTCGGTGCCGAACTTCTCGATGACGCCGATGGGATCGACCACGTTGCCCTTGGTCTTGGACATCTTCTGGCGGTCGGCGTCGCGCACCAGGGCGTGGATGTAAACCTCGCGGAAGGGCACGATGTCGCGCTTGTCCGGTTTCTGCTCGTCCATCAGGTGGCAGCCCAGCATGATCATGCGGGCGACCCAGAAGAAGAGAATGTCAAAGCCGGTGACCAGGGTCGAGGTTGGATAGAAGGCATCGCAGTCCGGCGGTCTTCTCCGGCCAGCCGAGAGCCGAAAACGGCAGCAGGCCGGAGCTGAACCAGGTGTCCAGCACGTCGGTATCCTGCTCAATGTTGGCGCTGCCGCAGTGCGACGCAGTTGGTTGGATCGGTGCGCTCGACGGTGATGCCGTGACACGTCGGCGCAGTGCCAGGCCGGAATGCGATGGCCCCACCAGAGCTGACGCGAGATGCACCAGTCGTGAATGTTTTCCATCCACTGCAGGTAGATTGCCTTGTAGTTTTCCGGCGTGAAGCGGATGCGGCCGTCGTTGACAACATCGCGCGCGACCTGCGCCAGCGAAGGGCGCCCGTCGTTGGTCTGCTTGTTGACGGCGAGGAACCACTGGGTGGAGATGCGCGGCTCGACCACGGTCTTGCAGCGGTCGCACTTGCCGAGCGGCACCAGGTAATCCTTCACGCTGACCAGCGCACCGCTGGACTTCGAGATCGGCGACCACGCGCTCGCGCGCCGCGTAACGGTCGAGTCCCTGGTAGGGGCCGGCGTTTTCGTTCATGTGCGCGGTCTCATCCATGATCACAAGCTCTTCGAGTCCGTGGCGCTTGCCGGCTTCGAAGTCGTTGGGATCGTGAGCCGGGCGTGACCTTGACGGCTCCGGTGCCGAACTCGGGCTGCGCAAGCTCGTCGAGAATGATGGGAATCTCGCGGCCCACCAGCGGCAGCATCACCTTCCTGCCGTGCAGATGGGCGTAGCGCTCATCGCGCGGATTGACGGCGACGGCAGTGTCGCCGAGCATGGTCTCCGGACGCGTGGTGGCGACGACGATGGATTCGCCCGGCAAGGCCGACGACGGGATAGCGAATCTCCCAGAGCTTGCCCTGGGTCTCCTCGTGCACCACTTCGAGGTCGCTCAGCGCGGTCAGGCAGCGCGGACACCAGTTGACGATGTAGGTGCCGCGATAGATCAGATCCCTCTTCCCAGAAGCGCACGAAGGCTTCGCGCACGGCGCGCGAGAGTTGCTCGTCCATGGTGAAGAACTCGCGCGACCAGTCGACCGAGTCGCCCAGACGCTTCATCTGCTCCAGGATGTAGCCGCCGTACTGCTCCTTCCACTGCCAGACGCGTTCGAGGAAGGCTTCGCGGCCGATGTCCTGGCGTTTCTTGCCCTCGCTGGCCAACTGGCGCTCCACCATCATCTGGGTGGCGATTCCGGCGTGATCGGTTCCGGGCAGCCACATCGAATCCTTGCCCAGCATGCGCTGCCAGCGGGCGAGAATGTCCATCTCGGTGTGGTTGAGCATGTGTCCCATGTGCAGGCGGCCGGTGACGTTGGGCGGCGGCAGCAGGAGGGAATAGACGTTGGCGCCGTCGCTGGGCGTTGCGGTATGGAAGAGGTTTTCGCGGACCCAGTACTCGGCCCAGCGTCTGTTCAATCTCAGCGGGATCGTAAGCCTTCGGCAGTTCGTGCGGCATAAGACGGAAAATTCCTCAGCGTAGAAACTTCAAGTTTATCAGAGCGAATCGGGAGCGCATTCCGAGGCAGGCGAATTGGCATCACAGAGATGGAAACGAAGTTCCGGTAGAATGGGCATTTCCAAATCCCCTGGCATCCTGTGCGGTAAGGCTGATGAGAATTCTTTTTTGTGGTGAAACCTTTCCCGCCGCTTCCGGGATGCTGCGGCAGCGTCTGGAAGCGGGCGGGGCCGATGAGATCATGGTGTCGCCCAGTGCGGCGATTCGAGACGCGCTGGACGGCGTCGAGATGGTGGTTCCCTTGATGGCGCGGATCGATGCGGCGGTGATGGATGCTGGGCGCTTTCGCTTGGTTCAGCAGTGGGGCACGGGACTGGATGGCGTCGATCTGGAAGCAGCCCGTACGAGAGGTATCTGGGTCGCCAATGTGCCTGCTTCGGGCGGCAATGCCGACTCTGTCGCGGAACACACGATCCTGCTGATTCTGGCTTCGCTGCGGCATGTTCCCACGGCCCGGGCAAACCTGAAAAGGGGCGTGCTGGGTGCGCCGCTGGGAACCATGCTGGCGGGCCGCACGGTGACTCTCTATGGTCTGGGAGCGATTGCAAAAGCCCTGGCCCGGAGGTTGCGCGCCTTCGATGTACGCCTGGTTGGAATCACGCGCGATCCCGCGGCTCCGAAGGTCCGCGAACTGGGCCTCGACGCTGTTTATTCGACGGCTGACCGCGCCAACGCATTGGCGCAAACCGACATCCTGGTTATATGTCTCTCACTTTCAGAGGAAACCCGCGGAGCGATCGATGGCGACGCGCTGGCGGCGCTTCCTCCCGGAGCATTCCTGATCAATCCGGCGCGGGGGCCCTGGTCAATTACGACGCCCTGTACGCGGCGGTTGCCGGAGGCCGGTTGGGCGGGGTTGGGCTGGACGTCTACTGGGAGGAGCCGATTGCCCCCGATGATCCGCTGCTCAGGTTTCCAAACGTGATCGCGACCCCTCACATCGCCGGCGTCACGGACCGCTCCTACGCGGAGATTGCAGACGTAGTGGTGGAAAACGTCGAACGCCTGCGGCGCGGCGAACCGCCGCTGAATCGCAACGCTTGACCACGGCTTGCGCCCGCCGCCGACGGATTTACTCTGCCTTGGTGGCATCCGGGAAGTCGGCCCCGAGCGTCGTCTGCTCCCACGTGTCAAAGTCACGGGCCATGCGATCGAACTTGGCGCGCGCATTCTCCAGGGCCATGCGTCCCAGTACAAGATGGAGCGGAGGAGCCTCGGACTGCACGGCCTGAATCATGGCTTGGGCCGCACGCACCGGATCGCCGGCCTGACGCCCGCTGCCGCCGGCAATTGCGGCGCGGCGGGTGCCCCCGGTTTCCGCGTACGCATCGATCGGGTGGCCTGTCTGCTTCAGGGAGCGCCCAGCCCAATCGGTGCGGAACGGCCCAGGTTCAACCACCAGGACTTTGATGCCAAGCGGCTCAACCTCCTTGGCCAAGGCTTCTGAAAGCCCCTCGACCGCAAACTTGGTTGCGTTGTAATAGCCTACGCCCGGGAATCCCACGAGACCGGCTACCGAGGAGATATTGATGATGTGGCCACTGCCCTGCCGGCGCATTCCCGGCAGTACGGCCCGGGTCATGGCCGCCAGGGCGAAGACGTTGGTTTCAAACATGGCGCGAATCTCGGCGTCTTCGCCTTCCTCGACCGCGGCCAGGTAGCCAAATCCGGCGTTGTTCACCAGCACGTCGATGCGGCCAAAGTTGCTCTCAGCCTGCTCCACGGATTCGGCAATCTGCGCCGGGTCAGTGACATCCAGCTTGAGCACAAGCGCCCGGCCGTCGTAGGCTGTGCTGAAATCCTGGAGCGTATCCGGATTGCGCGCCGTTACCACGGCGCACCATCCTTTCTCAAGCACAATTTTCGCCAATTCCCGGCCAAACCCAGTGGAACAGCCCGTGATAAACCATACAGGTGCGTTCTGATACGGCATTTCCATCACCTCCCGAATGGGAAATCCACGCCGCTGATCTTACCGTAAATCGGTTGCCGGATGGTGGATCGATTTCCGCGGGAAGGCTCGCTGACCAGGTTCTTCCCGCTGGGTAAGTGACCGGGGCAGATCCGGACAGCTGCGGCGGCATGCGCAGGAAACTAGCAGGCTGATCGTGTCTTTTGCAGCCGCGGGCGCAAAACCGGACCCATGGGAACGGTTCCATTTTCAGCGCGGCCGCTATTGTTGTGCGGCCGGATTGGCACCCCTGCGACGCTTACGAAGCCTTGGCCGCGAGTTCGTCCAGCAGAAGCGACGCCTTGGTCACCTGATCGACGCCGAAAACCACCATTGGAAGGTTGGAACCTGGCTTGAGTCCGGAGTAGGAGTAATTGATGTTGACCCGGTTTTCGCCCAGCCGCAAGGCCGCGCGGGCCAACTCACCCGGACGATGCGGCAGGGTAACGACGACCACGTCGTCCTGCTCGAAGTTTGCGTGCAGGCTGCTCAGCACCGCAAGCGCGCCAGCCGGATCGTCCACCACGAAGCGGGCCAGGCTCTCGCCTTGCTCCACAAACGACTGAAAGGCCAGGATGTTCACGCCACGCTCTGCCAAGGCAAGACAGCAGGACCCCAGAGCGCCCGGCTTGTCATCCACCGTTACCCGAAATTCCTTCGACTTCGCCATACCGCTTGATCTCCGTTTCCAGGACAATGACGTCGCCGAGCCACCGCCCCCGATCTCAACAGCTCTGTTGGACAGCTTAACCTAACTGCTCCGGAATCATGAAACCAGGTGGTAGTAGCCGTCCTGCCTGGTGACCTGCACCGGACACCCGAACAGGGAGCCCAGACTGCGGGCGGTGAGCAATTCCGGCTTTCCGCCATCGTCCACAATGCGGCCGCGGCGCATGAAGATGACGCGCTCAATCTCGGGAACGACGTCGGGCAGATGATGCGTGATCAGCACCAGGGCGATGCCGGATTGCGCCAGCTTGCTCATGGTGCGCCGCAGTTCGAGTTGCGCGGAAACATCGAGGCTGTTGCTGGGCTCGTCAAACAGCAAGGCCCTGGGTTCGTGTACCAGGGCGCGGGCAATCATCACCCGCCGGACCTCGCCGGACGACATTTCGCCGATAATCCGCTCAGCCAGGTGTTCAATTTCCAGCCAGGCCAGGAGTTCGTCGGTCTTCTCATCCATTCCAGGCTTGATCTTCTGATGCCGGGAAAGGCCCACGCTACTGAAAAACCCGGAGAGCACGCCGTCGCGCCCGGTGATGGGGCGAGCGTAGAAAGCGGCATTGTCGTTGGTCACAATTCCCAGCATCGAGCGCAGTTCGGAAACGTTCCAAGTCTCCTGCCCGAAAAGCCGCATGGAGGAATTCGGATCATAGAGCGGGTAAAGCTCACGCGTGATGGTCTTGATCAGCGTCGATTTACCTGAGCCGTTAGGACCCATGATGGCGACGTGCTCGCCGGCTTCAATGCGTAAGTTCAAGTCATGCAGCACCATGCAGCCAGCGCGGACAACGGAAACGTGGCGCAGTTCAATTAACGGAGGAGCCGGGTGGGTCGCCATGAGGTCAACGTTGTGGATGCGCGTCTCCGATTCGAGAGTGAGATTTTCGATCCTGATTTGCTTCACTTATTGTAATCAGGATTTGGCCGGACCGGAGGGCGTTGATGCGGTGGCAGGTGTCTGGGAATCTTTAGTTTTCCGCGCTCGTCGCAAGCCAGGGGCGCAAACGCTTGATCGGACGATGCTTACAATGATACCGGTCAGTGGTGGTGGGTTCTCAGTGCCCAGGCTGGTGGCGATTGGCGAATTGCGAACGGTTTGCGGGTTCTCAGGCGATGGACTTGTCCTTGGTTCCGGGATCGGAAGAATAGAGAAACTGCTCGATTTCGTCAATGCGTTTACCGGCGTCACTGTAGCCGATGTCGATGAGAGCACGGGTGTACTGCGGCGTAAACAGCAGACAACTCATCAGATCCGCACAGGAAGCCGCATCGCGCCCCAGGCTGCTGACGAAGTACTGGATAAGATACGGCATGGCTTTTTGATGTTGCTGGGCCAGTTGCGATAGATCGACCGACGGGGTGATCAGCAGCGATGTCACCGGGCGCATTCTTTCATGACCTTCAATCCCGGACTTGCTGATGTCGCCGGCGGCGAGGAGCTGATTCAACCGCTCCAGGTGCTCGATGTCGGTGGAGAGATGGTCCAGAAACATGGCGTTCAAAAGGATGCCCACAACCTGTGCGATCGAAGGATCTTCGCGGCCCCCGACTTCTTTCTGGTGTTCGAGATTCTCGCAGCGGACACCGATGGCCATGATTCTGTTTGCGCCCAGGCGGATGACCGGGCTGAGCGGTTGCTGAAGCCGCACACAGCCGTCGCCGAAGAACGCCGTGCCCTGGTCCGTCTTGAGCTTTACCGGCTGAAATACCAGCGGAATGGCAGCGGACGCGCAGACATGGTTGACCGTGATCGCCGTCGCCATGGTTACCCTCCGGCTTCGGCTCCACATGGGGTGGCCCTTTTTGCCCTGAATGAAGAGATAGGATTTCCCCGAGGTATAGTTGGTCGCGCAAACGACGACTGCGTAGATGTTGCCGCGCTTGATGTTGACATCGATTCGATCACAATGCAGGTGGGCATTGAGGTAGCGGCGCAATGGCGTCGCATCGAGGAGTGAATGGGCGCTGCTTCCGCCCAAGATGGCCCCGAAGGATAGATTGACAATCCAGGCAACGGAGTTGGCGGCCTGGGCGAAAACATCGCAGCGGAAGACCTGCGAAGGCCGGAGCGTGGACCAGAGCCGGGCGATGACCTCGGTTGCCAGGGAAAAATTGTGGCTGCCGGCAGCCAGGGCGACACCATTGATGGCTCCGGCGGAAGCCGCTCCAATGATAGGAAAAGGATTGCCACGCGTGCGAACTCTTTTCATCTCGCCAATGCGTTTGAGAACACCCGCTTGATAGGCGCCGCGGGCACCCCCGCCCGTCATTACCAGACCGAGTGTGTTGTCCACGGGAATCTCCTTCGGCAGGACTGGTTTGCCCGAATTGTATCAATCCTGGGAGGCTCTGCAAGGCCCAGCCTGCACCTGCGACCGAAAAGTGGAACGATTGTGAGTCGTTTTGGCCCTACGATCAGTATACTGGCAGCAATTGGCTTGCCGTGAGGGCTTCAGAGCCAGCCGATGCACAGATTTTTCCGGGTATTGCGACAGCTCCGCAGGGGGGACCGGCAGAGTTCCGAAGTACCAAATTTCACCGCTTCGGGCGCTTCCCGGACAATGCAAGAAGATAGTCGTCGCGCCAGCTGGGTGCAGCTACGGGCGAAGCCAGCAGGATCACGGGCGCCTTGACCCAGCAGCGATCACCGCAGAGGGTGTGCGAAATGCGAGCCGGGTTAGGACACAGCCCGGCAAGAGCCAGAACCCTGGTTTAGAGGGCCTGGGAAAGGGATCAGAGCGGGTGATTCGGGTCTCCGGAGATCAGTTCAAGACTGGAATCGCCGCCGGCGGCATCGGTGATTGGGATGATGGGTTCCTGCTCGGGGCTGGGAACGCGCATGGCATCGAGCACGCGTGAGGTATGCTGGCCACGGCGCATTACCATGCGGCCGGTGCGTGAGATTTCCAGGATCTGGTTCTCGCCTTCGCTGAGAACCTGGATGAGACCTTCGATCTTGGAGGCGACGCCGGTAATTTCCAGCATCAGCGATTCGGGAGCAAGATCGACCACGCGGGCGCGGAAGATTTCAGCCAACTGGAAGATGGAGGCGCGGGTTTGCGGGGTCGCGGCAACCTTGATGAGGGCGAGCTCGCGGGTGACGCAGGAGAGCTGCCCGATGTCATCCACGTCGAGGACATTTTCAAGCTTGAAGAGCGAGGCCTTGATGCGATGGCCGGAGCCGGAAGCTGCCTCGGCCACGATCGTCATGCGCGAAACGTCCTGGCGCTCCGAGTGGCCGACGGTGAGCGAGATGATATTGATGTTCAAGCGGCGGAACAGCGAGGCAACCCGGGTGAGCACGCCAGGCTTGTCTTCAACGAGAGCGACGAATGTGTGCAGCATGGCAGATCCTTTCAGCAAATTAGCGGGTGAGCCGGTCAACGGGTCATCAAGCGACGCAGTCTATGGCTCTTCCGAGGTTTCCAGCAGCGGGTTGTGCTCGTTGGATGGGCGGCGAATCATTTCGTCGAGGGCGGAGCCAGGGGCGATCATGGGATAGACCGCATCCTCTTTCTCGACCAGGAAATTGATGAGGAACGGGCCGTTGCAGCCGCGCGCGGCCTCGACCGCGGGCAGAACCTCGGAGCGCTCGCGGACGGTGGCGCCGGGAATACCATGGGCTCCGGCGAGCTTGACGAAATCGGGCGAAAGAATCGACACGCAAGCGTAGTTGCGCTCATAGATGAACTCCTGCCACTGCCGGACCATGCCCAGGAAGCCGTTGTTGATGACGGCGATGCGGATGTCGAGATGCTCCTGGACGACTGGTGGACAGCTCGGCGGAGGTCATCTGGAAGCCGCCATCACCGGCGATGACCCAGACCTCTTTTTCCGGGCAGGCGATCTTAGCGCCGATGGCAGCGGGCAGGGCGAATCCCATGGTGCCCAGTCCGCCGGAGGTAATAAGGGTTCGCGGCGACTCGTGCTTGTAATACTGGGCCTCCCACATCTGGTGCTGGCCGACGTCGGTGACGACGATGGCCTTGCCATCGGTGGCGCGCCACAGGTCATGGATGACGTGGGCGGCGTAGAGGTGGCCGAGATCGGGAAGGTTCTTGATGTCGCGCACGGCGGCGTCGCCCTTGAGGGTATTGACGGCGCGGATCCAGGTAGAGTCGTTGCGCGGGGCAATCTGCGGCAGCAGGGTTTCGAGAATCTCGCGAAGATCGCCGATCAGCGCGACGTCGGCCTTGACGTTCTTGTTGATCTCAGCCGGATCGATTTCGATGTGGATCTTCTTGGCGTTGGGTGCGTAGCTGGTGAGGACGCCGGTGACACGGTCGTCGAATCGCATGCCGCAGGCGATGAGCAGGTCGGATTGCTGGATGGCCTGGTTGACCCAGGCTTCCCCGTGCATGCCCATCATGCCGAGCGAGAGTGCGATGCGAAGCCGGGAAGGCGCCGAGGCCGAGGAGCGTGGAGGCCACGGGAATCTGCAGGCGTTCGGCCAGGGTGCGAACCTGGTCCATGGCATTGGATTCCATAATCCCGTGGCCGGCGAGGATGATGGGGCGCTTGGCCGAGAGGATAAGCTCGAGGGCTTCGGTGAGAGCGGCGTGCTCGGCCGAAAGCATGGGGTGCGGGCGGTGAGGCGTGGGCACGGCGGCGGCAAAATCGAAATCGGCCAAGCCCTGCTGCGCATCCTTGGTGATGTCTACCAGCACCGGACCCGGGCGTCCGGAACTGGCAATGAGGAAGGCTTCGCGAAGCACCGGGGCGATATCCTGCGGGTCGGGTGACGATGTAGTTGTGCTTGGTGATGGGCAGGGTGATGCCGGTGATGTCAACCTCCTGGAAGGCATCGGTGCCGAGCAGCTTGGAAGAAACCTGGCCGGTGATGCAGACCAGGGGCACGGAGTCCATCATGGCGGTGGCAATGCCGGTGACAAGATTGGTGGCGGCGGGGCCGGAGGTGGCGATGACGACGCCGACCTTGCCGGAGGCGCGCGCGTAGCCGTCGGCGGCATGTGCCGCGCTTTGTTCATGGCGGACCAGGATGTGGCGGATGGGATATTTGCGCAGAGCGTCGTAGACGGGCAGGATGGCGCCGCCGGGATAGCCGAACACGTCACGAACGCCCTCTCCTTCAAGGGTGGCCCAGACGATCTCAGCGCCGGTGAGGCGCGTGGGGTTGCTGGCTGCGGATGTGGGTAGTTCGCTCATTGCTGGTTCCTCCTTGGTGCGGTCGCGAAACGGAGCTACGAATATAATTGTGCACGGCTGCGTCGGATTGTGACCGCGCCCCGCGGTTGCTTTGTCACCAACCGTCTGCCCGCCAGTGGGTTGATAGTCGAGTCAACGAACACTTCTTGCAGCTTGTATGGCGGCGCGGACAAGCACCAACAAGAACCTTGCTTCCCCGCTATCTCTGCCGCAAGACTCCTGCTCTCAGCCTTGCCGTAGATCCGCTGCAGAGCTTCTGCCGGAAGCATTCGACGTACGCGATGCTCCCTTGGTGATCTCCTTAACTTATGGTGACACGGGGCGCTTGTCAACCGTCTGGCAGCCGTGAAATGCTGCGCGCGCCGGGGCCAATCTAGCTGTGGCTTAGCAGGTACGAGGACAGGTTCCCCTGTTGCAGCTCCCGCACCTGAATACACGCATTCGCCTTGTCCTTCTGATTTTGCAGGATGCGTTCCGTCCCCGGCAGTTTTTGCCCGGCGAAAAACTGCTGCGAATCATCGCGCAGACGCGCATCACAGAACAGTCCTGCAACCTGCGCGAATCTTACTGCGTCCGGGGCATCCATCTTCTTCAGGATGGCCGGGAAGTCGCTCTTGAACAGCTCCCAGGCTGCCGGCTGGGTCCGGTAATTTGCCAGCGGAGAGTAGAGGGCGAACATGTCCTGATTCTTGACATCCGGCCCGAGAATGATGTCAAACGCGCGCCTGGTCAGCGCTTTGTCCGGAAACGCGCCCAGTGCATCGAGATAGAAGCCGTATTCTTCCGGCGTCTTCGCGGTCTTCAGGTGCGCGAAATACTGATCGAAGAGCACGGCGTCCCCGTTCATGGCGGCAACCATCAATGCGCCTCCCGCCAGACTTGGGTCGATCGATTCCGGCGCCTTCATGTACTGACTGACCTCGGTGCGCGCCTTTTCGATCAGCTCCGGGTCGCGACCGTAACGGGCAAGCATAAAAAATAGGTCGGCGCGCAAGGCTTGGCGTTCGGCCGGTTCCCCGGCTACCGCGGTCTCTCCCAGACTGCTTGCGAGGGGTTTCAATAGCTCACGCACCCATCTCTCAAACGCAGGCAGGTCGGCTTCCGCCACAAAGTGGTCGTGAATCTCCGGGATGTGTCCGATCATCCCCTGGACCACCTCGCGCGAATGCTCTCCCTGCATGTTTTTCAGCAGATCCCAGATAATCCCCAATCTTCAGCCGTCCCACCCGGACAAGAGCCCAGGCATCACTTGGTATTCTGACTTGCTCATCAAGTGAAAAAGAGCTCTCCACATCCCTGCTGATCCTGGCGAATGATTCGGGATCGTAGCTGCTGCGGTAGTAGCCGCGTCCCCCGCCGTTGGCATACACCCACGCCGAGCACCCGGGCAGCTCGAATACTTCCTCCCGCTTGTTGAGCAGGTAGTACGTGGGATGTTTGCTGGCCGAAGCGAGGAGATTCACTGGAATGGTCCACAACTGGTTGGAGCCGGCGGCCAGTCTTGCCGCATCGGCCTGATAGCGTTCCTGGGTGAGCGTGACCAGCGTTTGATCGCCACGGCACGCGCTCTTCACCGTGACCAGCGGCGCGCCTGCCTGCTCGGTAAAGCTGCGCATGATATCGTCCACGGGCTTTCCAGATGTCTCGGCAATCTGGTTCCAGAAATCCTCGGCCGTGGCGTTTGCGTACGCATGTTTCTCCAGGTAGGCATTCACGCCCTTGCGAAAGACCTCGGGCCCGACGTAGGCTTCGACCATTCGCAGCACGGAGGCCGCTTTTCCATAGGCGATTCCGTCAAACAACGCCTGGATGTCGGCCGGCGATTCGGCATTGGCGCGAACCGTCCGCACCGAAGGCAGCGAATCGCTCACCAGCGCCCCGAGGGTTTCTCCGATCTCTTGCTGCTCCACATTCCACTCCGGCCTCCATGCCTCCAGCGGCTTGTTTGCCATCCAGGTAGCGAAACCCTCATTCAGCCAGATATCGTTCCACCACTTCATCGTCACCAGGTCACCAAACCACTGGTGGGCCATTTCGTGTGCGATGACGGATGCTACTTCCTTCTTGGCGTCATACGACGAGGTCTTCTCGTCGATGAGCAGCGCACGGTCGCGATAGGTAATCGCGCCGGCATTCTCCATCGCTCCCGCGGCAAAGTCGGGGAGTACGATGTGGTCCAGCTTCTTGTAGGGATATTTGATGGTGTAGTACTTGTTGTAATACCGCAGAATGTTTTCAGAGGCTTCCAGCGCATAGCCGGTCAGGTCCTTTTGCTCCGGCGGCGAACACACCCGGATCGGAATTCCATCCACGCCGCCTTGGCGGCATACAAAATCACCTACCAGCATCACCACCAGGTAAGAGGACATCTTTGGCGATGGCGAAAACTTCAGGGTGTGCTTATCTTCTCCCGGCCCCGGAGTATCGGAAACAATCGAGCCGTTTGAGATCGCCGTGTCTCCCTTGTCCACAACCAGCGAGATGCGAAACACGGCTTTGTAGGCTGGCTCGTCGAACGAAGGAAACGCGCGCCGCGCGTCGGTGGCTTCAAACTGGGTTGCGGCATAGTTTCGCCGCTCCGACCTGCTCAGATAGAAACCGTGCAGCTTATTGTTCAACACTCCGGTGAATCGAATGTGGATCGCCGCCATGCCGGCGGCCAGTTCCCTGGCCACGGTGAGCTTGGCTTGCTCCTTTTGCGCATCCAGTTCGACCGCGGCGCTTTGAGTGGCTCCAGCCGCCGTGATGCTCACCTGTTGGAACTCCAACTCAGCCGCGTTGATGCTGATGGCGGACGCCGGTTTCACGAGCCTGACGTAAATCGTCTCGTCCCCGGAAAACGTCGCCTGGGAAAGATGGGGTTCAAAGGTAAGGTCGTAGCTCTCCGGCAAAACCGTTGCAGGCAATCGCTGCCCCAGCGCGCACAGGCATGCACCCAGGCTCATCAGAACCAACACTACAATCCGTCTCATCAGGTTTCTCCCCTCCCTGTTGTTCAGCAACAGCTCCTCGTGCAACTGATACCCAAATTGTTCTTGAATTGCCCCTCTCGGGAGCTACGCCACGATTTTACAATGCGAGGCAGTCCATATTTCTTAGAGACAGACCAAGGCGCGAGCCTGGAACCTGTAAGCTCACTCAACGCTGCCAGATTCTCAAACTGCGCCCCATCCGTGCTTTGGTTCGCGTCCCTGGCCGAGGAGCCAGGGGCGCGAACATCCGCTTCGTAACATCGAAACCGCGGCCCCGTACCTTATCGAATTTCGAAGAAGGGATGGGGATGAATCTCAAGGGGTGATGCTGACGTGATCACGATAAAAGGCAGGTTTGATGGCCGTATCCTCGCGGTTCATATTTTTGCGAACCAGCCGGGCGCGGAAGCGCGACGCCGACGCTGCGAGCGCCCAGCCAAATTCCTGGAATCAAAATGTAACAAAATTATTGTGACAATCACGACGGTTGTGTTATTGTAGCTTCGTTTCGGACCGCCCGTTGTTCCCTGGAAGTTCAGAGGAAGACAACATGTGCAGCATTCCACCGCATTGTCCCGCGAATTTTCCTGCCAACCAGGAGTGGATTGCTCCCCCGGTCGCGGTCCCAGGCTCGGTTTCCATCGCCGACATCGCGAAGCAGTTCGGGGAACTTGGATGAGGGCGCGCCGCGATCCTGAAGATTTGAAAGCACAGGGGCCTCTCCACAAGACCCGCAAAGCCGCCACCGCGCCCCCGTCGAACCGGTTTGAAAGCGCTTTCCGCTACCGCCGGCCGCGGCGGAAGGATGCCCGCGGTCCGCGAACTCAAACGGTAAGGCGCGCCGTAACATCAGACTCCTGATTCAACGCCAGTCAGTTCCGTCGCACGCAAATCTGTATTTGGCACTTTAAGGACACGAAGGAATGCAGCTTAACGATAAGCAGTTGGTTCATCGGGCTCAACGCGTCCACGACATCGTGTATGAGTCCTATGACGCTTACATTTTTGACATGGACGGAACCGTGTATCTGGGCGCTGAACTTCTGCCCGGGGTCAAAACGCTGATGACGGCCCTTACGGCCGCCGGTAAACGCAGAGTGTTCCTCACCAATAACCCGACCAAGACCCGTGAACGGTATGCCAGTAAACTCACCGCACTCGGCCTTGCGACGGACCCCAGCGAAATCATGACAAGTGCGACGCTGACAGCTGCCTGGCTGAAAACGTTCTGTCCCGACGACGTTTGTTTTGTCCTGGGCGAGGCTCCCCTGGTCAGCGCGCTTCGGGATGCGGGAATTCGCGTGTCCCGTGATCCGCAAGCAACGACGCTGGTTCTGACCAGCTATGACCGCACCTTTGACTACATCAAGCTGCGCATCGCCTTCGAAGCCCTGTGGCGGCGTCCGGAAGTGAAATTCATCGCCACCCACCCCGACGCGTATTGTCCATTTCCTGGCGGCAGGGGCGATCCCGACGCTGCCGCGGTTACGGCCGCGGTGCAAGCGTGTACGGGCCGCACCTGCCAGAAGGTTATAGGCAAGCCGAGTCCGGAGGCGCTCCTGACCGCTCTTCGCCTGGTCGAGGTGGCACCCGAACGAGCCATCATGATCGGGGACCGTCTTGCCACCGACATTGCCATGGGGATCGCGGCAGGGGCAGCAACGGCGCTCGTCCTCACCGGCGACTCGACCCTCAAGGATGTCGAAGCGGCGCCGGAAGATAAAAGACCTACGTATGTTTTATCCCGCATTGATGCCTTGGCCGCACCTCTTCTTATGAACGCGCAACCCGCGTTGGAAACATCCACGATGACTCATGCAATCCAGTTGAACCCAGCGAACCTCCAAGGTTTCTACAACGACGTCAGTCGCGCCAGTGGAACCGATCGAACGCTCACTCTGTCTTCCATTCGTGTCGGCGAAACGGTGCTTGACGAAGTCGCCGATTTTGTCATTGCAGGCTCAAAGATCAAACGGGTGCTGCTGGTACAAGACGAGACACCCATTACCCGCAACGGGGTCGAGGTCAAGCCACTGGTCGCGGAGAAGCTGCGGGCCGCCGGACTTGAGGTCGAGGTTTTCGTTCTTCACGACCCCATCGAACTGCACACCACGAACATCCACATTGCGGAAGTTGGCAAACGGCTGCAAGCCGGAATCGCCGTCCTTGCCCTGGGCTCGGGAACGGTGACCGACATTTCGAAACACGCAGTGTTCGAATTTGAGAACGCACATCCGGGTTCCCATTTGCCGCTGGCGGTGATTCAGACAGCAAACTCGGTTTGCGCGTTCACTTCGGGGTTCGCCGTAGTGACCACGGACGGCGTCAAACGGACCATTCCTTCGCGTTTGCCTAACCGGCTGATGCTGGACACAACTTTGCTGGCGCAGGCTCCGCGCAAGTACACCCTCGGAGGAGTTGGCGACGCTGCCGTTTCCGCATCTTCAATTGCCGACTACCGCCTCACGAACATGCTGGGACTGAGCCGCTTTGAGCCGGTTTCCTGGCGCGTGCTGGAGAGCGACCGCGACAAGTTCCTGCGACAGGATCCCATCTTCGCCGATCCCGGAGAAGCAGGGGCGGCGAATCTCTCCCTCGATCTCGTGCTATGTGGTTTTTCGATGACGTTTGCGGGCGAATCGGCTCCCCTGTCAGGGCTCGAACATGTTACCAGCCACATGCTTGACATGTGCGCCAATTTCTACGGGCGGGCGGTGGGAAATCACGGCTGCCAATGCGGATTGGCTACCGCACTTTCGCTGATTGCGTTCGAGCGTCTGCTGAACAAGGTGGACCTGCTGGCAGTCGATCTGGACAGCGTGTTCCCCAATCGCGACGTCGAGCGGGAAGCCGTCCGCAAGGCGTTCGGTCATCTTGATGCCACCGGCGCCGTCTGGCAGGAATGCTGGGCCGACTACAGCAAGAAACTCGACGCATGGGCGGGCAACCGGACCGCCATTGTGACGTTCCTGGCTAAGTGGAACGAGTATCGTGAAGAACTTCGCTCGTACCTAACCACCCCAAACAAGTACCTCTCCGCGCTGGCCGCGACCGGGCATCCACTCTATTTCGAGGATGTGCCGCCCGGAATCGCCGAAGCGCAAGCGCGCTGGGCGTTCAGCAACGCCCGCATGATGCGCAAGAGGCTCTCAGTCGCCGACGTACTGTATTTCTTCGGCTTCTGGAATGACGAATTCGTGGACTCTGTATTTGCACAATTCCATGATCTGCGCGCCACTATCACCAATCAGACAATACAAGGGAGCACTCGATGAAATACGTTATCGGAATTGATACAGGAACAACCGGAGTCAAGGCAAAGATCTACGACCTGGGCGGCGCGATTATCGCGCAAGCGTATCGGGAGTATGGATGCAGCTATCCTCGCCCGGGCTGGGTGGATCAAGACATCAACATGCTCTCACGGGCCAATGACGAGGTGCTGGCGCAATTGATGCAGACCTCTGGAGTGGACGCTGCGGACATTGTCTCGATCGGAATGTCAACCCAGAGAGCACTGCACCTGTATGTCGATAAACAGGGAAAAGTACTCCGGGGAGGCATGGGCATTTCGTGGCAGGACACGCGCTGCGAGAAACAGGTCGACTGGATCAAAGAGCGCATCGGCGAAGCCCGCTATTACGCCATCACGGGACTGGCTCCCTGTTGTGTCTGGGCGGCTCCGGCCATTCGCTGGGTGCAGGAGAACGAACCAGAAGTCTACGCCGCCACGGATGCGATTCTGACGACGCAGGAGTACTTCCTCCGCCAGCTCGGCGCTAAAGATGGCTGGTTCCAGGACTACTCCAACGGGTCTTTGTTCGGCCTCATGAACATCAAGACATTTGAATGGGATAAGGAACTCCTGGACCTGTTCGAAATTTCCCCGAAGATTCTGCCCACCCTGGTACCCTCCGGGAAACAGGTTGGAACCATCGACGCGGATGCCTCAAAGCGAACCGGCCTGCGCGTGGGAACGCCCATCTGCACCGGCGGCGGCGACCAGCAGTGTGCTGCAATCGGGGCCGGCGTCATTGAAGAAGGGCTCGCCGAGGTTACACTCGGAACTGCGGGCGTCAGCATTGCCCACCTCGAACAACCGCGCTTTGACCCCTCGTACCGAATCTCGTGTTCCGCATCGGCAATCGCGGGAGAACGGAAGTGGATCTCTGAAGGTCTGCAAGCAGCCGCTGCCAGTTCGTACCGTTGGTTCCGCGACACCATCGGCTATGTCGGCCGTCAGGTCGAATCGCTGGGTGGCATGAATGCTTACGAAGTCCTCAACAGCATGGTGGCGGCCGTCCCGGCAGGCTCCAACGGTCTGATCTACCTGCCCTACCTGGCCGGCTCGATCACTCCCAACTTTGACAGCAACGCCAGGGGCGCGTTCATCGGTCTTACCTTCGCGCATAACACCGCCATGATGGCGCGGTCCGTCATGGAGGGAGTATCGTTTGAGACTCGCGACATTCTGAGTTCATTCATGCACATGGGCGTGGAACTGCGCGAGATTCGTCTGTCCGGCGGGGCAACCAAGAGTCCCCTCTGGTGCCAGATTCAGACCGACATCTATGGCCGGCCGACGGTTTCTCTGGAAGAGGGCGAATGCACGGTTCTCGGCGCGGCAATTCTCGGAGCGGTTGGGGCCGGAGTGTTTGCCAACATGAAAGAAGGAATCGACGCCATGGTCCGGGTGAAGAGCACCTTCGAGCCAGATCAATCCACGCGGGCTCAATACGACGAGACGTTTGAGATTTTCAAGGAAACCTATCACGCACTGGCTACATCGGGCGTGTACAACAAGCTGACTGCGTTACAGAGCCGGCACGCGTAAACTACTTAGCAGGTTACCAAACCAATGAAGGGATCGACATCGCAATGATGACATCCATAATCCGAGCCGTCGCTCTGGATATCGACGGGACACTGGCCGGCGCTGACTCCATGGTGAGTGCGCGATCGGCCAAGACCCTGGAAGCGCTACAGCGGAAGGGTGTCACACCCATCATTGTCACGGGTCGCACGGAGACGGCAGCTATCGCGGTCAGCACGGGAAGCCGGCTGACCGCGCCGGTTGTGTCATGCAACGGTTCCGTGGTGACAGATCCTGGTTCGCGAGAGCGATTCCTTTTTTCCACCCTTGACATAGATACGGTGAACCGCGTCATGGCATTCGGAGCCGACCATTGTCTTGAGGTCGTACTCTGGAACCCAACTGAAATGTTCGCCGTAGAGTCCACCCCAGGGACGGCGTTGCTGGATGTAATCAACCAACAAGCGGTTGTGATCACGTCCCTTGAAACCGTCCCCAAGAACGATCTTGTGAAGATCATGCTCGGTGGCAGTCCCGAAAAGCTTGATGGGCTTCAGGACGAAATCGCTCGGACATTGCCGATGGTAAAGCGATCCTTGGATGTCTTTTACGAAACCACTATTCCTGGCGCCACCAAGTGGGAGGCCTTAAACCTTGTCCTTGACCATCTGGGCATTGCGCCGGAGGAGTGCATGGGCATTGCCGACGGAGATACGGACGTCGGTTGGCTCATGAAGATCGGCATGCCGGTAGCCGTCGAGAATGCCCGCCCGGCGGTGCAGGCAATCGCATCCGTGCGCATCGGCCATCACGCTCACGACGCGGTCGCCGAATTTCTGGAAACGTACTTCAAGCTGGAGTGCCCGTGATCGCGCAGTGGCAGTTGTGCCGGTGAGCCTGGAGTCCCTCCGCGACAAGCGTCGGCTGGTGGACTAGAGGAATGCCATCCAGGGTGAAGCGGACCGGCGGCGGCCTTGCTCCGGTATGCCGCGAGCGCTATTCATGGGCGTGTTTGCGTTCATTTGAGTGAACTAAAACGAAACATTCTCGTTGTGATGATCACTTTCGTTATGTTATTGTTTTTCTGTCTTGACGGGGAAATCAGCGGACCTCGGAATTTCCAAGGGAGAGAGTATGCGCAGCAAGGTTAGCATTCCGCAGAATCGCCCCGCGAATTCCCTCGCGCGGCATGCGTGGATTGCGCAGCAGGTTGTGGCCAAAGGCTCGGTATCCATCGACGAAATTGTGAAGAAATTCACCGTGGCGCGGATGACCGTGCACCGCGATCTGGACGAACTGGAAGAACAGGGAGTGCTGCGCAAGATTCGCAACGCCGCCACCGCACAGCCGTCGAACCTGTTTGAGAGCGACGTCCGTTACCGCTTGCTGCAGCAGAAGAATGCCAAAGCTCTGCTGGCCCAGGCCGCGCTCCAGTTCATTGAGCCGGGGTCCTCTGTTTTCCTGGATGAAGCAACCACGCTGCTGCCCCTGGCCGCGTTGTTGCCAAGCGTGGGTTCGCTCACCGTGATTACAAATTTCCTGCCGCTCCTGCAACGGATACGGAACTGCGAGAATCTGCGGGTGATTGGCCTGGGCGGGGATCTGCTGAATCGCTTCGACAGTTTTTCCGGGCTGATCTGCCAACGCACGGTGGCGGCCATGCGGGCCGATCTCTATCTCACTTCGAGCACGGCCGTGTCGGGCAACAAGGTTTTCCATCCAGATGAACAGGTCGTGGCCGTGAAGCGCGCCATGATGGCTTCGGCCAGCAGGCGCTACTTGCTGGCCGATCACATGAAGTTCGGCAAGACTGCACTGCACGAGTTTGCATCCCTCACCGATTTCGATGGGGTGATTGTAGATGCACAGTTAGACAGTAAGACTATTCAACAGATGCGCGATGCTGGCGTTCGCGTCTTGATCGCGAGGAGACAGAGCCGTGAAGGATTATAGTTCGAAGGTCGGTAATTCTATTGCCAAAGAGCTGGAAGCGCTCTTGGGTCCGGACGTAGTGCTGGTTTCACAGAAGGAAGTAGACCTTCATACCTACGACGCCTGGCCGGTGGCGAGCAAGTGGAAGAAACAAGGGAAACACCCCTGTGCGCCTGATCTCGTGGTTCGTCCCCTTCACGTCAGCCAGATTCAAGAGTTGGTCCGGTATGCTGCTCGCGAGGGGGTGCCGATCACTCCCTGGGGATTGGGCTCGTCGGTAACCGGTTCCAGTCTGCCGCTGCACGGCGGCATCACTTTGGATCTTTCGGCGATGAACCGCATCCTTGACATCGACGCCGCCAACCAGATGGTGACCGTCGAGGCCGGGGTGCTTGGCAGCGATCTGGAAAAGGAATTGAACGGGCACGGATTCACCCTGGGCCATTCGCCGCAATCGCTCGACCGCTCCACCGCGGGAGGATGGGTATCGACTCGCGCCACCGGCCAATTCTCATCCTTATACGGAGGCATTGAGGAGCTGGTGGTGAGCTTCTCGGTTGTCCTGCCGTCGGGAAAGATTCTCAATACTCTTGCTGCACCGAGATATTCCCTGGGCCCCGATCTGCGTCAGATCTTCATCGGCGCGGAAGGCACCATGGGCGTCATTACCCAGGTTACGTTGAGGTTATTCCCCCTGCCTGCTTTCCGCCGCATGGAAGCCATTCGCTTCGGCTCCGTCGAAGCCGGCGTCAAGGCGATTCAATCGATCATACAGAGCCGGCTGCATCCCTTCCTGGTACGTTTGTATGACCGGGACGAGGCTGCCCACGCCATGGTGGACCCGAACTTCCACGACTGCGTACTGTTTCTCGGTTTTGAAGGTCACCGTTCGGTCGCCGAGGCCGAGTTCGCCGCCGCCTTGGAGTTTGTGGAGAAAAACGGTGGTTCGATCCTAGTTGGCTCCAGCGCGGTCGAAGCCTGGATGCAGCGTCGCTTCGATTTCTCCTCCATAGAAAATCGCCTGGCGCTGAAGGGCGGCGTGGCCGAAACCATTGAGGTTGCCCACTTCTGGAGCGGCATCTATCCGCTTCACCTGGCGCTCAAGCAGGCGCTTGCGCCCTATGCGCAAGAAGTGCTGAGCCACTTCTCGCATGTCTATCCTCAGGGCACTTCGATGTACATGATTCTGCTCGGCCAGCAGAAGAACGACGCCGACGCCGAGAAGACAATCCTGGGCGCGTGGGAAACGGCGATGAAGATTTGCAAGGAGCACCATGCGTCCATCGCCCATCACCACGGCGTTGGAATCGTCCGTCTGCCATACCTTGCCGAAGAACTTGGCGAGGGCAAGATTGTGCTGGAGAAAGTCAAGCGCGCATTGGATCCGGAAGGGATCATGAATCCCGGAAAGCTTGGCTTGGAATAGACTAGTGACCGACTCATCCGTCTGAGCAGTTTCGATGAACAAGCAAAAGCAGTCCTGGGCCTCGCGCAGTGAAATCTGGGAAAGGAATTGGTGAGTAGCATGGCAGAAAAATACATTCTAGTGATTGACGAGGGCACAACTGGAACTCGCGCCCTGGTCGTCGATCACGCAAGTCAGATCAAGGGGCAGGCATACGTAGAGCTTACCCAGCACCACCCGGCGGGCGACCGCGTGGAGCACGATGCGGAGGAGATTTGGACCTCCAGCCACGCCATGATGGACAAAGCCCTCCAAGCCGCCGGCATTGGCATTGCCGACATCAGCGCCATTGGAATGACCAACCAGCGCGCCACCACCGTGGTGTGGGATCGCGCCACCGGCAAACCCATTACCAAAGCCATCGTCTGGCAGGACACTCGCACCGCGCAGTTCATTGAGACCATCCGTGCTCAATGGGCTGACAAGGTCTATGCCCACACCGGCTGGGCGTTGGCTCCCGTATACTCATCGCTGAGTTTGCATTGGATTCTTAACAACGTTCCAGGCGCGCGCCAGAAGGCCGCCAATGGCGATCTTTGTTTTGGAACCATTGACTCGTGGCTTCTCTACAAGCTGACCGGCGGACGCACCCATGCCATCGCCGCTTCCAACGCTTCCGTCACCGGAGCTTATGATCTGCTCTCCGACGACTGGTACCGCGAGTGGCTGGATTTCCTCCAGATTCCGCTTTCGATGTTCCCAAAGGTGTCCGACGACTCGGGCGACCTGGGCGTTACCGATCCCGCCGTCATGGGCGCCAGCATTCCGATTACGGGCGCCATTGCCGACCAGCACGCGGCCCTGTTCGCCCAGGGATGTCTGGAGCCGGGTACGGTGAAATGTACCCACGGCACCGGAACCTTCCTCGATATGAATATCGGACCGAAGCCGATTATCTCCTCCAACGGCTTGAATAGCATCATTGCGTCCCGCATGGGAGGCAAAACCAACTATGGCCTGGAAGGCTATGCCGCCGTTACCGGCGCTGCCGTGCAATGGCTGCGCGATGGCGCGCAAATGATCGGAAAGTCGTCGGAAACCGAAGCGATTGCCGAATCCGTTCCCGACAATGGCGGAGTCTACTTCGTTCCGGCCTTGACGGGATTGTCGGCGCCCTACTGGGATTCCTTCGCTCGTGGCTTGCTCATCGGCATCTCTCCCGGAACCACTCGTGCTCACATTGTCCGCGCCGTGCTGGAAGGCATCGTGTTTTCGGTAAGGGATTTTCTTGCCACGATGCGGCAGGACTCCGGAGTTGAGTTCAAATCGATCAAGGTCGATGGCGGCGCCTCCAAGAACAACTTCCTGCTGCAGTTCCAGGCGGACATGCTGGACGTGGAAGTGGTGCGCCCGGTGAACGAGGAAGCAACTGGGTTCGGCGCTGCCTACATGGCCGGTCTGGGCGTCGGCTTCTGGAAGAACCCGCAGGAGTGCTTCGCCAACCAGAAGATCGACAGAGTCTTCCAACCCAAAATGGACGCAGCAGTGCGCGCGGAGTTGTACCGCAATTGGCAGAACGCCGTGCAACGTTCCATGAATTGGACCAAGCGGTAATTCCGCGCCCGGCAGGCGCAAGTGTCTTTGCGCCTTGCCGTCTTTTTCCAGCAGCACAGAGGATAGAACGATGAAGCGACTCTCATTGGCTGACATCTCAGGAAATATTTTCGACATCGTTGTGGTGGGGGGTGGGATCACCGGGGCATCGATTGCCCGGGATGCGGCAATGCGAGGCTTGTCCGTCGCCCTACTGGAGAAAGACGATTTTGCCTCCGGAACCAGCAGCCGCTCCACCAAGCTGCTGCACGGGGGCTTGCGTTACCTCGAGGAATATGAATTCAAGCTGGTTCGGGAAGCCTGTCGCGAGCGCGAACTCTTCTTGCGCCTGGCTCCCCACCTGGCCGAGGTACGTCCATTTATTTACCTGCTCTATCGTGGCTACCCGGAAAGTCCGCTGCTGCTGAACCTGGGACTTACGATCTACGATATTTTTTCCGGCAATCCCATCCAGCGCCACCACCACATGCTGAATGCAAAGCGCACCCTGGAACTGGAGCCGGATCTGAACCCTGACCAGCTCGTCGGCGGCGGATGGTACTACGATGTGCTGACCAATGACGCCCGCCTCACGGTCGAGACGATCAAGAGCGCCGGCGAGGCTGGTGCAGTCATCGGAAACTATCTTGAGGTTGTTGGACTCGTGCAGGAGTCCGGCAAGGTCCATGGGGTCGAGGTTACGGATCGCCTGACTGGAGCACAGGCGGTGATCCGCGCCAAGTGTGTCATCAACGCCAGTGGCGTCTGGGTCGATCGAGTGCGCGCTTTGGAAAACGGAATTTCCGACCTCCGTCTGCGCCCCACCAAGGGCGTCCACATCGTCGTGCGCAAGAGCGATTTCCCCCTGCAACACGCGGTCTTCCTGCGTTCTCCCAAGGACCGCCGCGTCGTCTGGCCCATCCCGGCTCTGGATGGCGACCTGGTTTACATTGGAACTACCGATACCTTCTACGAAGGCAAGCCGGAGGAAGTTACCGCTACGCAGGAAGACATCGACTACCTGCTCGAAGTTGCCAACCACACGATTCCGGACGCGAAGCTGAACTATGAGCACATTGTTGGCACCTGGGCTGGACTCCGTCCGCTCTTTGGAGCGAAACCGGGTGTGGCCGCGAGCAGCGTTTCCCGCGAACATGAAATTTTCGTCAGCCCCGGCGGCCTGCTCAACATTGCCGGCGGCAAACTGACCACAGCCCGCGTAATGGCGTTGCAAACCGTTGACGCGGCTCTCCGGCTCTACGGCGATACTTTCGCGAATAGACATCCGCTGCCCTGCACCACCAACCAGAAGCCGCTCTGCGGCGGCGACGCCGAAGGCATCAGCGCGGCGAAGCAAACTTTGGAGAGCCGCCACATTCCCTCCGCTATCGCGCAACGGTGGCTGTCGCATTACGGCAGCAGTGCCCTGCGCCTGGCCGAGACAGTCTCGGCTGATCCTGGCGCTCTGCAAGAGATGGGCGCGGCGGCTATCACCCCCGCGGAAGTTCGTTTTGCGGTTGAACACGAGATGGCCAGGACCGTATCCGACTTCTACATTCGCCGCGCTACGGTCTTCTTCTGGCACCGCGACGGCGGGCTTCAGAGTGCGGACGGCGTGGCGGCGGAAATGGCGAAGTTGCTGGGCTGGAGCAGCGCAGAGTGCGCCCGGCAGGTTCAGAACTATAGACAAGAGGTCGAGCACAACCGCTTCACGCCGGTTCCTGCTGCGGCCGTTCCCGCGGCTAAATAGGGCGTCGGGGAGATTACAGCGACACCTGGGCAGGCGCTTCTCGTATGCCAACTCTTAAGGAGTTGGAACGGGCGCCTGCCTAGGTGGAATAGGCGCGTGCTCAAGGCTGCGGTCCGGACAGGTTGTGGTGACCGACAACCTGAGCGCCAACAAAATCCCAGGTGGGTGCGAGTTGATCGAAACGCGCGGGAGCTCTACTGCTCTGCCTTCCACCTTACCTGCCGGATGTTGACTCCATCGAAAAGGCGCGGGCGAAGATCAAACAACTGCTGCTCTCCGCCCAACCGGGCTGCTGGAATCACTCGAACGAGCAGCGCGGCGGCAGCCGGCACTCCGGACTGCGCCGCGGCTTGGTTCCGGCACTAGCGGATATGGCATAGCGCCTTACGCAGCCCGCTCTAACGCTGCAAGAGTTCGGCGCGATTCAGGCGCAGGTCAAGTCCACTGCGAGTGGCCGGGTAGGGCTTGGACCCCATCAGGCCCTCCCATAGAATGTGGTTGTAGCGGCCGAAGTCGATGCGATCGGTTGCCGAGAAATCCATCCCCGCGGTGACCTTGGCCCAGTACGCCGCGTTGTGGGCTGGATAGAGGACGTGATGTCCGGCGGGCATCGGCGGCAAAGGCAGTTCGGTTGCGTACAGCAGGTCCGACGGAGTTGCGGTGAACGTCCAGTCCCTTACTTCCGTTTCAAACACATCCGCCATGGGCAGGGCCAACTCATCATTCAGATTCTGATGGCCGACTCCGAGGATGTCCTCGATGGTACGAAACATACTCAAAGTGGTGTACGGAGTCGAGACTACGGCGTGCTGTTTGACGTAGGCGCCAATCACAAAGGCGATACTGCGGTGGGCGTCGATGTGATCGCCGCCGTCCTGCGCATCGTCCTCAATGACAAAGATCAGGGTGTCGTTTCGGTACACGCTGCCGGCGATTGTCTGCGCCACCAGGCCGACCGCGTAATCGTTATCAGCTACCTGCAGTTCCGGTGTATTAACACCCGCGATCGCCGTGCTGAAATTTCCGGTGTGATCATGAGGCAGCCACATCAGGGTCAAGTTCGGCAATCCTCTTCTGGCGTAATTGGTATTGAACTCCCGTTGCCATTCCGTGAACCGGTAATAGTCCGGAAACGACAAGTCCGAATTACGGAAGTAGGGATCGGTGTAAGGGCGCAATGCGGCGTCAGCCACATACCCTACGACCGTGGGGGGATTCGTGGAAAAGGGGTCCGGAAGCTCCGGAACGTTATAGGCCAGGTCAACGAAGAAGCCGTAGTTGCGCAACGACAGACCGGCGCGAAGCGCCGCGTTCCAAAGGAAACCGGTGCCCTGCTCGTCGTCTTCCGGGCCGTCGGGCGCCCCGATGTTCGCCGTACCCGCCATCACATCCGGATCGTTGGGAGTCAGGGGATTGGCGGCCCGCCGTTCTGCCAGAGTGGCGTAGCTGACATTGACGTTGCGATTGTCGCCAAACGAGTCGGAACTGAGGCCGCGCTTTGCGTATATTAATGGCATCTGCCGCTCGACCACGTCGGTGGCATGCGCCCCTGTGGACCATGGCCAGCCGTCCATACTGACTTCGCTGGTTACATAGAAGTTGTCAAGATCCACAAACTGGCTGGCCAACCGGTGGAGATTCGGCGTGATTGCCTGCCCGAATTCCACAAGGCTCGGGTCGCCATTGCCAACCGCCAAATCTCCCAGAACCTCATCGTAAGTGCGATTTTCCTTGATGATGTAGATGATGTGGTGAAAATGTGAATGCAGGAACGCCATCTTGCCGGCGTCTGCGGTGCTGAGAAGGCGCCCGAAATGGTTATTCCTGGCTACCTGGCTGGTCAGGAGCGGCAAGTCCGCAGCCGCCGGAGTCGGAAAACTCTGCAGACCCGCCTTGATGAGCTGCAAGGTGTACTGGTTGGTTGCTCCGCAAGTGATCGCCAGCGCCTCAGTGAGCCCATGGCAGTTACCCGGGTTAGGACCGGTCGGGGACTTGAAGTTTACGACGTACATGTACTTGCCGTCCGCGCTGAAGCTTACGGAGTTCGGATACCAGCCGGTAGGAATCAGACCGATGACCTGTCGCGACTGGGGCAACGTACCCAGTTGAACTACCGTAATATCGTTCATCCATCCGTTGGTGACATAGAGCAGCTTTTCATCGGGCGAGAGCGTCACGCTGTTGGTGTTGTTCCCCTTGAAATTCGATTCCGAGCCGGGAAGAAGACCTGCCGGTGCAGTCACGGGGATGTTGTCCACGAGCTGATTTGTATCCGTATCGATCACAGCGACCGAGTCGGTGCTGTCTTGGGCTACAAACAAGGTGGACTGACTGCGGTTGAGTACCATCTTGTTGGGCTGGCCGGGTAGCTTGATCCGCGACACGACGACGGGTGAGCTGCCCTGGATGTTCACTACCACGATCTCGCGATCGCGAATGCTGGAAATGTACGCCGTGTCATTCCCCTTGATTACAACCCAGAAGGGATATTCCCCTCCGGGAACACCAGCATCTTGCGGATTCAATTTGCCGGGACGCAGGTCGAGTTCGGCGGTCATTGCCCAAACCGTTCCCGGCGTCGAAAGAACCCGGATGGAGTCTTCGTAGAAATTGGTGACTCCTGGCTTGGAGCCGTCGCGGCTCACCGCATCGCCGGCGGTTTGTGGCGAAATCGTTCCCACCTTCGCAAGAACACTGATGGAGTCGTTGTAGTAATTGGTGACTACCAACTTGGAACCGTCTTCGGTTACGGCAACCCCGGCGGCCTGCGGCAAAACCTCATAGCCAACTCCGGCGCCGTGTCCCAGGCCGACAGGGCTGTAGGATTCCTCCGACCAGAGGCCGCTCTGGCCAAGCACGTAGATGTGAACATCATCATCCACGCCACCGGCTACGTAGAAAGCTTTTCCTGACGGATCGAAAGCGATCCCGTTATAGGTGTTCGGGACTTGGATTACCTGCTTCTGGATTGGAAGCGCGTTGCCGGAAATGTCGTAGACGAACACAAACTGGCTGGAGTCGGCTGGGACCGGCAATATAGCGCTCGGGTTGTTGATCAGGTTGTACCCGCTGGTGAGGACCAGGAGAGTTTTTCCGTCCGGGCTCACGACGCTGCTCACTGCCTGTCCGGCGAGGTATTGGGGCTCGTCGCTCAGGCCCGGATTCATATAGGCGAACACTGCGCCGGTAGGAGCCAGAGGGGTGATCTGCTGGCCGGTATTCGGAAGCACCTGGGCAATGGCTTGCAAGGCTGGAGCCCCCAGTGCAAATGCGAGCAAACTGCCAAGCAATCCAAGCTCTACAAAACTGTTAGCCTTCATACCTTTCTCCGAACACCCATTTCGCAATTCCGTCCCGGCTTCGGCAAGGGCCAGCCCGTTGCAAGCACGGACACTCATCCCTTAAGGAGGCAGAAGCCGCGGAGTGGTACTCGAGGTTGCATCGCGCGCTTCAGAGAGTGCGTCGAATGGTTCACGCTCAGAACCGGTGAGACCGCTGATGGCTTTGGCTCAGCCGCCATTCAGAGGGAATGAGTCATCCTCTGGTTGAGGTTGACCGCGTCCCAGACTCTACAGTAGACCGAGCTGCATCGTGAGTCCATTCTGCTCCTTTCTTCGCGCCAGGATATGTTCGCGGTTTGCGTAAAAACCGAATCGTGGACTCCATGACGCAATCCCAACCACTTGCGGTCGCAGTTACTCGCCGTTAAGCGCACGGTACCTGACACCCGTGGTGCGCTGGATGGATTGTGCCCGGTTGTGGAAATGATTGCCTTGAGAGGAGGATCGCCGCCAAACTTAGCCGGTGATTGGAACCGATGACCTGGATTCGTAAGTACCTGGATTGTTGAGCAGAATGCTGCTCTCCTGAAACTTCTGGACGGGCTTCAAAGCCGCTTTGGCGGGCGCGAGGTGTGCTGCGAGACCCCGGGCAGGCCCTCCTGCCCCACCGCCGTCACGCCCGCTGCGTTCTACTGGGCCAGTTCTGTTTGGGACTGGACCGGAGTCCCCCGGCTCAGCCTTCGGAACGTGCCGCGCACAACGAAAACGTTCAGCGATATCGAAATCAGAGATGCGGCGATCGCTGTGCTGAAAACGTTTTCAGCCACTAACCCTGCTGACCGCGCCACTTGCACGACCACGAACGACAGTTCGCCAATCTGCGTCAACCCCGCGGCCACCCCAATGGCGGTCCAGATAGGGTATCGGAAGAGCCACACGATCGCGGCCCACACCAGGAATTTTCCGGCGACAATGAGTAGAAGCATTACGCCCAGGAGTGGCAAATTGTTGAAGAGAACCTTGGGATCGATCAAGGTTCCGAGCGAGACGAAAAACAGCGCCACGAAAGTGTCGCGAAGTGGCACGAGCTGGGTATGCGCATCGTGCAGATCCTCCAAGCCGCTGATGGATAGCCCAGCAACGAAAGCGCCCAGCGCTACCGAGAACCCAGCTGCTTGCGCGAGCGCTGCGGTGCCTAGACAAACGGCGATTGCGACCAACAGAAAAAGCTCCGGGTTACACGTCAATTTGATGCGCCTGAGAAGGCGTGGAATTACCTTGATCGCCAGGAATGTAAGCGGAATCAAAAGGAGCAAGGCTTTTCCGAGAGTCCAGGCTGCCTTCGTCAAACTGCCATCGCCAGAGCCGCCGAATACAGGCAGAACCACTGTCAAGCAGATGACAACGAGATCTTCCACCAGGCTTATACCGATCATCACGCGGCCATAGGTTTCAGTCAGCTTTCCGGTGTCGCTCAGCAACCGCGCCAGTACCATTGTGCTCGCCACCGAGATTGCCGCGCCGATGACAATGCCTTGCGTAACACTCCATCCCGCGAGCTTTCCCACCCCAACCGAAATGCCCATCAAGAGCAAAATTCCGAGTGGACCGCCGACTAGCGCAACCCATTTCACGCGCAGCAGATCCGGAATCGAGAATTCGATTCCGATCGAAAACATCAGCAGAACAACGCCCACCTCGGCGAATACCTCGAAGGTGTGCAGGTCGGAGAGACGCGGGCCCGGGGTGAAGGGGCTGATCGCGATCCCTCCCAGGACGAAACCCAGGATCAGAGGCAGACGAAGACGCCACGCGACCAAGCCTCCCAGAACGGCCGCCAGGAATATGTAAGTCAAGTCGCGAAATAGAATCGGGTTCGCTTCCATTGGCCAAACTCCAGGCAGAATGTAGTGAACGTGCGGCTCTCTTTGCTATTTCCGGCTACTCGCCGCTTCGAAGTACGAACCAAATTTCTGAAGATGCCATCGATTCGGAAGCTGCTCTTGCTTCTTCCAGGGTAGCCGCCTTGAACACTCTCTTCAGACCACTTGTTCCTTCCGAGTTCCACAATTTGCACGGCCCGCGCGGGCTACCCGGCGCATCGCAATAGCTCAGCGCGCGGCAGGTTGGATTTATTGAGTCAAACGCGGTCAGCGCTTGCCTTCATAATCGACGAACAGTTCTGGAAACTGCTGCTTCAGCATTTCGATCTTTGGACGGTCGCAGACCTTGATATAGGGATTGTCGGGGTTGTGGAGCGCGTAATCCTGGTGGTAAGCCTCGGCGGGGTAGAAACCTTTCAGTGGAGTTACCTGGGTGACAATCCGCCCCGGAAATACATTTGCATTGCCGAGTTGCGCGATGTAGGCGGTTGCGATGCGCCTCTGGTCGTCATTGACGTAGAAGATGGCGGAGCGATACGACGTACCTACGTCCGGTCCCTGCCGATTGAGCTGCGTCGGATCATGGGCGACGGAAAAAAAGACGCGAAGCAATTGACCATAGGTGATTTTGGAAGGATCGTAGACGACTTCGACGGATTCTGCATGTCCGGTCGTTTCCGTTGTTACCTGATCGTATGTTGCAGTGAAGGCGGAGCCCCCGGCATATCCCGCCGTAGTCTTGACGACGCCCTTCACCCTTTCAAAGACAGACTGAATTCCCCAGAAGCAGCCACCGGCGAACACGGCTGTCTGTTTACCTGGAGCCGAAGCCAGCGATGAGTCCGTCTTTGATGGAGGAATAGGTGTCTTTGGAGCGGCATTTGCAAGACACGCGGCAAGACAAAGCGTGAATCCCATGACGACGGAACCACGCATCAAACGCGCAAGCATCACGATGCACCTCCAACCGGGCTGCTGATGTGACGCGTTTTGAGGAAAATAGTTACAGAACTTTCTGTAACTATTCTCCTCGCGTTCGCTGCTTTATTCGGCCGCACGCACTTGCAAAGCTTGATGATATGAGCCATTCAAGGGACACCCGCCGTGCCTGCCCCGGTGGAGTTTCGGCAGCCTTTGAAACAGCTTCTGGGAAGGAAATAGAAAGAGGCCAGCCGCTTGCGAGCGCTGGCCTTTGTGCTCCCAATCAAAGCTGGTCAGGCGAGTCCCGGATTGCTCCCTTGCCGCAAGTCCCATAGGGCGGCGACCAGCGCGTCCACTTCCTCGCAGGTGTTGTACAGCGCCAACGAGGCGCGAGGCGTGCTCTCCACGCCAAAGCGGCGAAGGATTGGCTGCGCGCAGTGGTGGCCGCCGCGAACCGCAATGCCCTTGCGATTCAGGTAGTCGCCGATCTCTTCGGTGCGGAAGCCATCCATCACGAACCACAGTACGCCTGCCTTCTCTTTCGCTGTGCCGGCGATGTGCAAACCCGGAATGCTCGGCAGTGCTTCGGTGGCATAGCCCAGCAGCATGTGTTCGTGGCGAGAAACGTTTGCCATGCCCACACGGTCCAGGTAGTCGATGGCGGCTCCGAGGCCGACCGCGTCCGCTATGTTGCCGGTGCCGGCCTCAAAGCGCTGCGGCGGCGGCTGGTAAAGCGTCTTCTCGAAGGTGACGTCCTGGATCATATTTCCGCCGCCGCAGACTTCCGATTCCGGTTGAGACAGCGAATTGCAAGACGGGAAGATGCCGAGGCATCATTTTAGACTTGCTTCGATGCCGCCACTTCGTTCCGGGTTGCAGGCAACTGCGACATTAGTATTTCCGCACGCTGTGGTCAACGCGATCGGACCAGGCGTGGATTCCGCCGGTAAGATTCCAGACCTGGGTAAAGCCGGCCAGGTGCAGAAGCTGCACCGCCTTGGCGCCGCGCGGCCCCATCTTGCAGAGGGCGACGATCTTGCGGCTGGAATCCAGTTCGTTCACCCGGCTGGCGAGTTCGGGAAGCGGGATGAGGTGTCCGCCGATGTTGGAGGTTTCGTATTCGTCCTCGTTGCGAACGTCGAGTAGAAAGAGATTCTCGCCGGAATTTAACCTCCGCTTCAGTTCTTCCGCTTGGATTTCAGGAACAGCCATTATTTTTCTCCTTACCATGAATCCGTTGAGCGGATGCCCATTTCCCGGGCCTGCTCCGCGTTTCATCCCAAAACAGAAAACCCACCTGCCAGTTCAACTCCTGGCGGTGGGTATCGATGAGCTGCCGGCTTGTAAATTAAACTCTTAGCCCTGCAAATTGCTCACGCCAGAAGACACGTGCACGCGACACATACACATGCGGCAACACGTCGCGGCCTTCATGGCGTTAGAGATCACGGTCTTTAAGGTAACATCGGCCCCCGGAACCGCAACCATTTTTATCGTCCTGTTTTGTGACCGCCTGCCGGGCGCGAGGGTGGTTCTCGCGGGAGTGCGATTCCGGTATTCTTCTTGGAACCTGCGCGGAGGTGGGCGGCCTTGGCGGTCATGGCGCGCGGAATTTGTGCCCGGCTCGGCTTCCCGTGGCTCTAACTTGCGCTGTTTTGAGGTGCCAATGGCTGACCATCAGCTCGACATTGCGACCCGGTTGGTTCATGCCGGCGAAAGGCAAGACTGGCCGGTGGGACGGCCCGTCGCCACGCCCATCTATGCTTCCACCACGTTCACCTACGGCTCGATGGCTGAGGCGGATGCCGTCCTCGGAGGTGCGAAGCCAGGCTACATTTACACGCGCTATGGCAATCCCACGGTCGCTGCCCTGGAGCAGGCGATGCTGCACTGGAGGGTGGCGTTGCGGCTTGCGCCTACGCGTCGGGCATGGCCGCGCTTCATGCCGCTCTGCTCGCGTGCGAGCTTTCTCCGGGCTCAACCATCCTTGCCTCGCGCGATCTGTACGGTGCAACCCTGGATCTGCTGGTGCTGATCTTCGGCCAGTTCGACGTCAAGACCGTTACCGCCGATTTTTCCGATCTGCCGGCGTTGGCCGCCAAAGCGGAAGAGGTGGGTCCGCGCGCGCTGGTGGCCGAGACCATCTCCAATCCGCGGCTGAAGATTTGCGACATTGACGCCTGCGCCGAAATTGCCAGAACCCATCATGCCAGGCTGATGATCGACAACACCTTTGCCAGCCCGTATCTCTGCCGCCCGCTCGAACATGGCGCCGATTTTGTAGTCCACAGCGCCACCAAGTATCTGAGCGGCCACGCCGACGCGATGGGAGGCGTGGTGATCGCAAAAGAGAGCTTCGATCAGCAGGCTCTGATCAGCGTCATGAAGCTGGCCGGCGGCATTCTGGGGCCGTGGGATGCACACGAAATACTGCGCGGCATTAAGACCCTGGGACTGCGGATGGAACGCCAATGCGCCAATGCCCATCGCATTGCCCGGCAGCTTTCCCGCAACCCCCGCGTGGCCCGCGTGTATTACCCTGCCCTGGCTGGCGCAGAGGCAGCGGAGACCTTGCAGCGAATCCTGCAGCCACCCCATGCCGGGGCCATGCTCTCGATTGAACTGGCGGAAGATTCCCGCGAGGCCGCGTTCCGATTCATGGACGCGCTGCGAATCTGCGTGCGCGCCACGAGCCTGGGAGACATCTTCACCGGGGTCTTGCATCCGGCGACCTCCACGCACAGGGAAATGCCGCCAGCCCGCCGGCGTCAGGCCGGAATCACGGACGGCATGATAAGGATTTCCGCCGGGATTGAAGATGGGAACGATCTTCTGGCGGACATGCAACAGGCATTGGATGCGTCCTGAACCGCAAGTAACTTCCGAAGTGCGGAAAAATAAAACGCGCCCTTCCGGCAGGAGCACCGCACCATATTTACGCTCTTGTATCCGGCTTGCTCGACGCCGTCGATCTTCGCATTGTGAAAGATTCACTTGCGCTCACCATGGAGCTTCGGGTAAGGTCTCATTTCATGAGTCCGCTGATGCCAACCAACGCCTGTTGTGCCAGCATGGGTCGTTGCTGTGCCTGCGTTTGTTCTGGCATTTGGGACTAATCGACCGGTTATAAGTTTCAGTCGAACCCACTGCCGGAATGCAGTGGGTTTTGTGTTTTCGGGCGAGTTGCATGGAAGCCCAAGATGAGCACGGGTGGCGACGTGGCTAACGCTGCGGCCTGCAAAGCCGTTATTCATGGGTTCAAATCCCATCCCGTGCTCCAGAGATTCTCGAGATGCATGGCAGCTTGGAACAAAACATGATCATCAGGCTTCACGCCAACAGCCCTCGCGCCCTCAGCCTCACGGCGAACTCTTGTAATGGGATGGTATTCCAGAGCATTGCAGGATAGCCTGTTCAACCGCGATGCGCTTGCAGTGGACGTGATCCGCCCAGCCCTGAAGAAGTGCGGTGTAGGGTGGCGCGGCCGGCACGCCTTCCGGCGTGGATTAGCAACGAATCTGCACCGTCTGGGAGTTTCAGACGAAACTATCCAGCGGATTCTCCGCCATTCCACCGTAGCGGTGACCCAAAATTGCTACATCAAGACGGCGGATGCAGATGCAGTCGAAGCCATGCAGTCTCTGGAAAATGCACCTAGTGTCCCGAGTCTAAAGTTGGTTGAATAACTTGTGATCTCTGCTGCATCGGATGTAATCAGGAGAGATCACCATGCCGACTGGCCGTCCACTTTCCCCGCCGATGCTGAGCGAATCCGAACGGGTGCAGTTGAGTGAGTGGACGCGCCGCCCCAAAACGGCGCAAGCCCTGGTCTTGCGGGCTCGGATTGTGTTGCTCAGCGCCGAGGGACACTCCAATACAGTGGTTGCACGGCGCCTGTACATTTCGCTGCCCACGGCAGGCAAGTGGCGGCGGCGTTTTCTGGAACGCCGCCTGGATGGTCTGCTCGATGAACCGCGTCCTGGAACCCCACGCAAACTGGGCGATGCCGAGGTCGAGCGCGTGCTGGCCCGGACGGTGCAAGCGCAACCTGCGGATGCCACGCATGGGTCGACTCGCTCTCTGGCCCAAGCCACCGGACTGAGTCAGAGCAGCATCAGCCGCATCTGGCGGGCCTTTTCCTGGCAGCCGCATCGCAGCGGGACCTTCAAGCTGAGCCGCGATCCGCTGTTCATCGACAAGGTCCGCGACATCGTCGGACTCTACCTCGACCCTCCCGACCGCGGCCTGGTGCTTTGCGTGGATGAGAAGAGCCAGATTCAGGCACTGGACCGTACGGCGCCGTTGCTGCCCATGCGCCCCGGACAGGTGGAGCGCCGCAGCTACGACTACACCCGACACGGCACAACCAGTCTGTTTGCCGCCTTCGGTGTGACCAGCGGCCGCGTGCTGGGTCAACTGCATCGTCGCCATCGCTCGCGCGAGTTCCGCCGCTTTCTCGACGCCATCGATGCAAACGTCCCGCCCGAACTCGACGTGCATCTGATTCTGGACAACTACGGCACCCACAAGACGCAATTGATCCGGCGCTGGCTGGCAAAACGGCCGCGCTTCCATCTGCACTTCATGCCGACTTCGGGCTCTTGGCTCAACCTGGTCGAACGCTGGTTCGCCACCCTCACCGAAAAGCAAATCCGGCGCGGCGCTCACCGCAGCACGGTTGAATTGGAAACCGCAATCCGTCGCTTCATCGAGCACCATAACCAGAATCCCAAACCCTTCATCTGGCACAAAACCGCCGACCAAATCCTCGAATCTGTCGCTCGCTTTTGCCAACGAACTTTAGACTCAGGACACTAGAGCTAGTTGCATAAATGCCTCAAGGTGATGATGAGGCAAGCACAATGAAAAAATCCTTGGTACACACTCAGGATGCGGTCAGAGCGGACTTGGACACGGCGGAAGTTCTGTAGCCACGCGTTGGTTCGCTCTATTTTCCAGCGCCTCCGATAGCGACGTAGCTTGCGTTTGTCCTCAAAGCGGCGGCGTTTTCGGGTGCGGATGTAGGGAGCGATCAACTCTGTGCCGTGGTCTAACAACCGCCTGCGCAGCTTATCCGAATCGTAACCGCGATCCGCCATCACTCGACGCAACCGCTTCCGCGGACGACCGCGTCCACAGCGCGGAACTCTCACCCGTGCGAGCGTGCTTTCGGCAAGCCGGAACTCGGAGATCTGCGCGGACGCAAGTTGCGCTCCGATAGGTATACCTTGGCCGTTGACCACCACCATGCACTTCGTACCTTTCCCGCGACGGGTCTTTCCGACGGCAGAGCCCCCTTTTTCGCCATGACAAAGGTCGCGTCGAGAAAGGCTTCTTCCCAGTCAAGCAACTTTCGCTCATCCAACCTTGCCAGTAATGCTTGCCACGCTCTTAGCCAGACACCCTGTTCTTCCCACAGCCGCAATCGCCGCCAGCAGGTCGAACCATTGGGATATTCGGCGGGCAGATCGCGCCACCGTGCGCCAACCCGCAGAACCCAGAGAATGCCTTCGAAACAACTGCGACTGGATGTCCAAGGACGGCCCCGTCCATCTTTCCGCTTCTTCGGTACAGGAAACAAATTCTCAATCTGCTTCCACTGCTGATCGGTCAGCATCATGACAACAGCTAACCTCAATCAGCAGCATCTCTTGAAGTACCAACGCTGAGTCAGAACCTATTTATGCAACCACTTCGAGACGCGGGCGGCTTTCGTCGTGTTGCCATTTTTCCAGCGGTTCACAAGGTCAGGTTGCAGATCAACGGTATACGTCAGAGCAATCACACGGTTGACTGTTACGAGGCTGGCTGATTGTGTTTCGCTGCCCAAGCCGGGGGCGTGAGTTTGGCCAGGAGTTGAACCGAGAGATCGCTGAGTCCGGGAAGCACTCCTGCCAAGTATTCGAAAACCGGGATATTGGTCTCCGACAGCTCTCCACTATGGAGAGGATTGCGGCTACTTTCGGTTCGGCCTGGGCGCTGCCGACGTGGATCCAGTTCTTTCTACCCACCGCTATGGGGCGCATGGAGTTCTCAGCGCGGTTGTTGCTCAGTTCCAGCTCGGGGTATTTCAGAAAGCACGTGAGCTTGCGCCATAGCGTTCGCGTGTGGCGGCAAGCCTTGCCCAGCGCGCCGGAGGGCAGCATCGCGACCCCAAGGCGTTACACTTCGCGCCGGCGCCGGCGTTCCACGAACAGTTTGCCGATCAGAATGGTCGACGATCCGGGGAGAAGCCGGGCAAGGCGAGGCCATGCAATCATGGGCTGCCGCGACCTGCGGACCCTGCCCGCGATTCTGACGGAGTCGCAGTTTTCCAGCTGACAGACGGTGGCATAATAGGAAGCCAACCGAGGCGCGCAACTTCCAATTGCGCGCGGGACACCCTCTGAAGGAGATCACAAAATGCGAATTGGATTCCTTGGTCTAGGCAATATGGGAAGCGCGATGGCAAGCAACCTCATCCGCGCCGGCCACGAATTAGTTGTGTACAACCGGAGCCGCAACGCTGCCGAGGCTCTGGCTGCGGAAGGAGCGCGCGTCGCCGATGACCCAGCCAAAGCCGCGGAGGGAGAGATCGCGATTACGATGCTGGCCAACGATGATGCAGTGGCATCCGTTGTGTTGGGTGCGCATGGTGTTCTGGATGGCATGCAACCCGATGGCTTGCACATTTCGATGAGTACGATCAGTCCAGCTTTGTCGCGGCGCATGGCGACGGCACATAAAGAGCGCGGGCAGCATTACATGGCCGCGCCAGTCTTTGGAAGGCCCGATGCGGCAGCCGCAGGGAAACTGTTTATTGTTGCTGCCGGGAGGGAGGAGGTTCAGGCAAAGGCAAAACCGGTGTTTGAGGTTCTCGGCCAACGCACGTTCCCAGTTGGCGAACGGCCGGAGGATGCAAACTTCATCAAGTTATTTGGAAATTTCCTAATCACCTGCGTGCTGGAGGGCCTGGGGGAGGTGTTTGCCGTAGCCCGCAAGGCGGAGATTGATCCGGGCAAGGTGTTTGAGGTTTTGAGCGGCACGCTTTTCGGTGCTCCCGCTTATAACAATTACGGGCCGCGAATCATCGAAGAGAAGTTTTCCCCTGCCGGATTCAAGTTGCCGCTGGGGCTGAAAGACGTGCGGTTGCTGCTGGAGGCGTCAGATGGACTGGCCGCGCCCATGCCCTTTGCGAGTGTTGTTCGAGATCGGTTTCTCACGGCAATTGCGAGCGGATACGGCGATCTGGATTGGTCGGCCTTGGCACTGATCGCTGCACAAAGCGCCGGATTGGGGCGACAGGGAGGCGAAATCCGCGCCGACAGAGCGGCTTAGGACCAGCGAGAGAGGAAAGTTGGAATCGTCGGCGCCGGTGACCAGCTACGTCAGCAGCACCGAGTTGACGGCGACGATCCTGGCGGCTGACATTGCGCATGGGAAACAAGCCTGGTGATAGTGTGCAGCTCCTCGGTAGTGACGCCGGTGTGGGCGAAGGGCGGAATCTCGATCAGCGCCTCCGGCCAGGGCTACGGCTCGGGCACCGCGCCCACCGGCGGAACCCACAAGGCCTACGTGCTGGCGGAGCAGTTATAAGGCAGGGAGACAGGCCGCATGGGCGATACCCATTTCCGTCCCCGAAGTTGCACCACTGGCCTTGCCCTTCAAGAGCGCGGCCCGATGTTTTATTGACGGCAGCACTGCGGCCTCGGAGAAGCGCTCCGATATCCCTACGAGTACGCCTGACACGCACGTTGCAGACCTCGATAACGCAAAGCCTTGCCTTGGGGACAATACTAGACATCCTCTCTCGGAGCATAGCGAAAGTGGTCGTGCGTGAAACGGCCCTCGGTCTGATGCCGGCGAGCAATGACAGGAATATGCGGTTGCACTTCCCGCTCCAACAGCCAAGCCAGAAACTCGCCGCTTCCGTATGCTTTGTCCGCTCCCAAACTCTCCGCGCGAACCCCGAGCTTCTGGACTCTTTCCACCATCCTGCGCGCCGCCACTGCTTCCTGATGAAAGAGTGCCGGCGTGGCCTCCACTTCCAAAATCACTCGACTCGCGGTGTCAATGAGATAGTTGTTGTAGTAAGCCATTGCCGCGGCCCCGCCCTTGATAGCCAAAACCGCGTCCGGGTCAGTGGCGGACACGAGCTCCGCATGGGATACCGGGTTCTCTCTTTCCAATTCACTCAGATACCTCTTTTGCTGTCCTGGAGACTTGAGCAGTTTCCTGCAACTGCCCGCGTGGGATACGGCTAGTTCGGCTGGTGTCAGCCGCCACCAGGGTCCCATCTACCGCCAGGTTCTTCCCCTCCACCAAACCCGCCTCCAAACACCGTTGCACAATTTCTTCGAATACCTCGCGAAAAACTCCCGACTGGCGAAAGCGCCCGTGCCGGTTCTTGGAAAACGTGGAGTGGTCCGGGACTTCTTGATTCAGATCGAGCCGCGTGAACGATCGATAGGCAAGACGCATGCGGGCTTCTTCCAAAAACACAAAAACCTGCATTCCGAGCCGGGTTTTTCAACAGTCTCAGTTCTTTTCGGAACGCTCAAAAGCACGCACTCCGCGCCTGAATGTGCAAGAACCTAGGAGTAGGTGGCAATCAGGGATTTCGGAACGTACCCAAGACCGTAATTACAGGGCGAGGTTTGGAGACCGAATGCCAGTTTCTGAGTGGCGGACTACTCGCCTAGAAGCTCACCTCATGTCTCCAGGAAGCTGGCTCTGGTCCGCGCGGCAGTCTAGCCGGCGGTTCGATCCAAGAAGAGGCCGCACCCGAGGATGTGGCCTCTTCCATCGCGTGTAGGTCACGGCAACTCAAAGCCGGGCGAGTGGCCCGCCGGATTCTTCACCGTCACCTTGGCTGGCAGCGAGTTATAGTCCGACGAGGTGACCGTCGCCGAAATCTGCCACGGACTCGCATAGGTTGTCGCCAGGCTGGCGCCATTCCACTCGACCGTCGAACTTGTAACGAAGTCCGTGCCGGTTAAGGTCAACACGTGACTGCCGCTGCTGCCAGCCGCCACGGCGATCGAGCCGCCGGAGATCGTCGCCACTGGCGTGGCGCTCATCACTACAAATGGTAGTGCCGAAGACGTCCCTGGATTCGGCTCAGGATTCGCGACCGTCACCCGGTTTGTCGCCTCCTTGGCAATGTCGGCCGCGCTGATCGCCGCCGCTAACTGCGTGCTGCTGACGTAAGTGGTCGCCCGCACCGCGCCATTCCACAGCACCACCGACTTGGCCGCGAAGTTCGCGCCATTCACCGTCAGCGTGAAACCCTCGCCACCGGCGGTCGCGCCGCTGGAAGACAGCGAACCCAGCAGCGGGCCCGAAATCGCATAGTAGGCGGTCGCCGACGGAGACTCCGAATAGCCAGCCGCCACCGCGACGGCTTCCAGGGTCTCACTCGAGCTGACCGTGATGGGTCCGCTGTAAATGGTCGATGAGGTTGTCGGGTTTTGGTTGATAGCGTAGTAGATCGTTGACCCGGCGGTCGCGTCCGTGATCGTCACGCTTTGTGCGGAATAATACGTTCCCGCGGCAGGGTGAAACACCGGCAATGCCACGCCCGCGGCCAGCCCGACTGTGGCCGAGACGCTGGGGGCATAGCTGTTGCTCCCGGAATAGCTTGCCTCAACCAGGTGCGTGCCCGAACCCGCGGGCGAAATACCGCTCACCGTCGCGAGGGAAGCCTGCTCGCCCGCCAGCAACACGGACAGCGTGCTGTTGCCGGAACCGTCGGCGTTGCCAAAGTCCGCTACGGCCACGTCCACCTTGCCGTCGCCATTAAAGTCTCCCACCGTCAGTGCGTCAGGATTTGTGCCGGCTCCCGGGCTTGCCGAAACCGTAAACGTTCCATTCCCGTTGCCCCGCAGGATTGTTACCGTGCTGGTGGAAAGGTTAGCCACGGCTAGATCGAGGATGCCGTCCCCGTTGAAGTCCCCTCCCACAATGTAGGTGGGACTGTAAAGCGTTGCGGGGCTGGTTGTCGTCGCCGTAAAGGTCCCGTCTCCTTTCCCCAGCAGAATCGTCAACGAGCTGTCGTCGTAGTTCGGCACGGCCAGGTCCGGGATGCCATCGCCGTTGAAGTCTCCGACCACAATGGCCGCTGGTCCCTTGCCTGTCGTCGGGCTCTCCGCCGCCTTGAATGTCCCATCTCCGTTGCCCAGCAGAATCGTCAACGAGCTGTCGCCGGAGTTTGCCACGGCCAGGTCCGCCTTGCCGTCCCGGTTGAAGTCTCCCACCGCAACGAAATAAGGCAAGCTTCCCGTTGCCGGACTCACAGCGGTTGCCGTAAACGTTCCATCTCCCTTGCCGAGGAGAATCGTCAAGGTGTTGCTGTTATAGTTCGCCACGGCCAGGTCCGGAATGCCGTCGCCGTTGAAGTCCCCTACCGCCACGCACTGAGGGTAGATGCCCGTTATCGGGTTTGCCTTCTGCGTAAATGTTCCATCGCCGTTGCCCAGCCAAATCGTTACTGAGCCGGGGGTGGGGCCGTTGCCGGTGTAGCCTTCGGTCGCCACCGCCAGGTCCGGAATGCCGTCGCTGTTGAAGTCGCCCACCGCGATGAAATTGGAAAGGTTGGGCTGATTCGCCGAGATCGGCGCCGTCGTAAACGTTCCGTCCCCATTGCCCAGCAGGATCGTCACCTCCTCGGAGTTAGCGTAGCCAATGGCAATGTCCGGAATGCCGTCGCCATTAAAGTCCCCGGTCGCCACCGTAACGGGACTTCTGCCGGTTAGAGGGCTCTGGAAGTCCACCCAGCTCTTGCCTGACGCGCCCACAACCAACGCCGCGGAGCCCAACAGCGCATTGCCATCGCTTGTATCCAGGAAGGACACTGTCCCGGCCGGCGCGGTTGCCCCTCCTGTGCCTGCCACGGTCGCGGTCAATGTGTAGTCGCCCACGCTGCCGGCCTGCACCAGTGCAGTTCCCGTCGGAAACCTTCCGACTGCGGTCACGGTCAGTGCCACCGCGCTGGAGGTGCTCGCCACGGTGCTGGTGGTACCCAGGAAAACTGCCTTGTAGCTGTGGCTTCCAAGCCCCGGACGCAGCTTCAACACCGCCGTTCCCGCGCTCGTCAATTGTTCCGTCCCCAGCAGATGGATGTCGGTGCAATGCGTCGCCGTGGCGTCGCAGAAGTTGACTTGCCCGGTTGTCACTACCGCGCCGTAATTTCCCACGGTCGCAGTGAGCGTGACTTCGGTACCTAGAACGACCGAGGTCACTAGGTTGCCACCCACCGTTACCGCCAACGTGGTACCAGTCGGCGGCGGCTCGCTGAAAAGCATGGCCGCACCGGAAACGCTCGAACTGTAGTTGCTGTCTCCGGGATAGCTTGCCTCAACGAGGTGCGGCCCAGCGCCCACCGGCGAAATCCCACTTGCCGTCGCGGTCGCCGTCTGAGTCAAGTTCGCCAGCAGAATCGCCACCGTGTTGATGCCAGTGGTGACCGCAAGGCCCGGAACGCCGTCGCGGTTGAACTCTCCTACCGCCACCGCATTAGGAGCGCCACTGACCGCCGGGCTGGCTGCTGCCGTAAACGTTCCATTTCCCTTGCCCAGCAGGATGGTTACCGATTCGCCGTAAACGTTTGGTATGGCCAGGTCCGGAATGCCGTCTCCGTTAAAGTCCCCCACGGCCACTCCCGAGGAACGGCTGCCGGTTGCCGGAGTGGACGCCACGGTGAACGTTCCCTGACCCGTTCCCAACAGAATCGTCACCGTATTGGCGCTCTGATTGACCACGGCCAGATCCGCTTTCCCGTCGCCGTTGAAGTCCCCAACCGCCATGGAGTAAGGGTAGCTTCCTGTTGCCGGGCTTGCCGCCGCCGTAAATGTTCCGTCGCCTTTGCCAAGCAGAATAGTCACCGTATTGTCGTTGGAGTTCGCTACCGCCAAATCCGCCTTGCCGTCGCCGTTGAAGTCGCCCACCGCGATAGCGGAGGGGTAATGTCCTGTGGCCGGACTGGCCGCTGCCGCCGTAAATGTTCCATCGCCCTTGCCCAGCAGAATGGTCACCGAACCGGCGGAGTTGCAAGTTGGGTCGCCGCCGCAGCCATTCGCCACCGCCAGATCCGGAACCCCGTCGCCGTTGAAGTCTCCCACTGCCAGGGAATAGGGCCAGCTGCCGACCGCCGGGCTGGGCACGGCCGCGAACGTTCCGTCCCCGTTTCCCAGCAGAATGGTCACCGAGCCGATGTCGTCGGCGTTCGCTACGGCCAAGTCCGGTATGCCGTCTCCATTGAAATCCGCGACTACCACAGCAGAGGGATCACTGCCTGTTTTCGGGTTTGCCTTCTCCGTAAACGTTCCATCCCCGTTGCCCAGCAGGATGGTCACCGTGCCGCCAAGTTCGTCCGCCGCGGCCAAGTCGGGTATGCCGTCTCCGTTGAAGTCTCCGACGGCGACGGCGACGGGGAAGTCGCCCCCCGCAGGAGACTGCGGGTTCAGCCAGCTCAGAGCCGATGTCCCATCGCCCAGCGTCGCTGTTCCCAGCACCGCGTTTTCATGGTTGCTGTCTCGGAACGACACCATTCCGGTCGGCCAGGACATCCCCACTTCATAAACCGACCCATCCACCGTCGCGGTCAACGTGTAATTGCCCGGCAGTCCAGTCTGCGCAATCGTCGTTGCGGTCACATACTTGCCGGTCACGGTCAGCGCCAACGCGCCGGAGGAGCTGGTAGCGTGGCTGGCGGTTTCCAGGAAGACTGCCTTGTAGCTGTGGATTCCCATCCCCGGAACGAATTTCAGCACCGCCGTTCCCGCACTCGTCAACTGCTGGGTTCCCAGCAGATGGATGTCCGTGCAGTACTCGGCGGTGGCGTCGCAGAAGTCCACCTGCCCGGTCGTCACCGCCGCGCCGCCACTGGTTACGGTTGCGGTCATCGTTACCACGCTTCCCGGTTGTACCGTCGTTACCGGGACGCCCCCCGAAGTCAGCGTCAGGGTTGTGGTGGTTGCCGGCGGCGGCCCCATCAGCCCGATGGTGCCGGAGACGCTCGCTTTGTAGTTGTCGTCTCCGGGATAACTCGCCGCGACCTCGTGAAGACCAGAGCCCACGGGCGAAACATTGGCCGCCGTCGCGGCCGCCGTCTGCGGCTCGGTCAGCGATATGCTAACCGCGTTGGCTCCGTAGTCCACCACGGCCAGATCCGAAACTCCGTACCCCTCAAAGTCTCCGGTTGCCAGAAAATAGGGCTCGGCTCCTGTCGCCGGGCTGGTGCCGGCTACCGTAAACGTTCCGTCTCCGTTGCCCAGCAGAACGATGACCGTGGTGTCTTCGCTGATCACCGCCAGGTCCAGGTGACCGTCTCCGTTAAAGTCACCGACCGCCATGGCACGCGGGCCATTGATTGCCGCCGCGGTCACCTCCGTCTGAAAGGTTCCGTTCCCGTTCCCCAGCATGATCGTTACCGCGTTGCCGCCGCCCGCCGCCGCAGCCAAATCCACCTTGCCGTCGCCGTTGAAGTCTCCCACGACCACGCCCACCGGATAGGAGCCCGCCCACACTTCTCCCTGTACGGCAAACGTTCCGTCCCCGTTGCCCCGGAAAATTGTCACTGCACCGTCACCAGGAACCGCGTAGTCAGGACTTACCACGGCCAGGTCCGGAATGCCGTCCCCGTTGAAGTCTGCCACGGCTATGGAATCCGAATAGCCGTCTACCGCCGGGCTCGTGGCGGTCGCGGTAAAGCCCCCCTGCCCGTCGCCTAGCAGAATCGTCAAAGCGCCGGGGGTGGTGCAGTAGGCGCTTATGCTGCAGGCGTCCACCACGGCCAAGTCCATATTGCCGTCGCCATTGAAGTCCCCTGCCACGATGGGACCCGGACTGCCCCCCGTCGCCGGGGTTGCCGCTGTGGCCGTAAACGTTCCGTCGCCGTTGCCCAGCAGAATCGTCACCGTGTTGTCGCAGTCGTTGGTCACGGCCAGGTCTGCATTGCCGTCTCCGTTAAAATCGCCTACAGCAATGCCTTCCGGACATTCGCCGGTCTTTGGACTTGTCGCCGTGGCCGTGAAGGTTCCATCTCCCTTGCCCAACAGAATTGTTACCGTGCCCCCCGAGTTGCAGTTTGGGTCGGAGCCGCAGACGTTCGCTATGGCCAGATTCCGGGATGCCGTCGCCGTTGAAATCTCCCACTACCACTGACTGGGGACGGTTGCCCACCGCCGCAGTCTGTGGGTTCACCCAGTTCAGTCCTGCTGTGACGGTACTCAGTGTCGCCGTTCCCAGCACTTGGTTGCCATTGCTCGTATCCAGGATTGCCACGCTTCCGCTCGGCGAACCACTCCCTGCGGTGCCTGCAAAACCCGCGACCGTAGCTGTCAGCCAGTAATTGCCTGCGTTACCCCGCTCTGCGATCGTCGTCGCGGTGGCATACTTGCCGGTCACAGCAAGCGACGCCGCCGCGGAGGGACTGGCTGCGGCGCTGGCGGTGCCCAGGAACACTGCCTTGTAGCTGTGGCTCCCGATCCCCGGACGCATCTTCAGCACTGCCGTCCCGGCCGCCGTCAGCTGCGCCGTACCCAGCAGATGGATATCCGTGCAGTACGTTGCCGTGGCGTCGCAGAAGTTCACCTGCCCCACCGTCACCGCCGTGCTGCCAGCGGTGACCTTTGCCGTCAGCGTTGCCACGCTGCCCGAGGCGACCGAGGTCACCGCGCTGCCGCCCGACGTCACTGCCAGCGTCGTCGAAGTGCTGGCTGCAGTGAAGGCGCGACTATCGCCGGCGAACACCAGAAGGAGCAGCGCAAAGCCAACCGTGAACCTGCCGCTTCTCGCAACCCTGCGCGCGGGACCAGCCAATGATGATAGGGGTGGAGAAGAGTGCGAAATCCGAGACATATGCAACCTCCCGCGAGGCGACAGAACGTCGGGCGCCGTAGACGCATCTAGACTGCATTGAACGGATGGAAATGCCGACCCAGATGATACACCACACTTGCACATGCGCCTGAGCGGGAATCTCCTTTTTCAGAGATGATTCGCCCTAATTGTATCGTTCGTAGCCGGATCGGCAAGGCCAAGCCTACCTTCGCAACGAACAGGAAGCGGAGCGATTTCAAGCCGTTCGGGCCTCGACTTTCTCAGAGGGCGCATTCCTGGTGTAGGCGGTACAGAGTTGCCGTCCCAACGCCCAGTTTCCTTGCGACCGATCGCCAGGTCGCCCCAGCAGCGCGCAGGTTTGCGATCCTGGAAGCGTCCACAACCCGCCGCGGACGACCGAGCCGCTTACCTTTTGTTCGTGCGTTCCGTAAGCCAGCCTTGACGCGCTCCTGAATCAGCGCCCGCTCAACGATTCGGTTCACACGACCGCTCGGCCCTCGCAAAGGTTTACCAGCTCCGCAAGCGCCAGCACTTGGGCTGGTCGGCCGCTTCCTTCTCGTACCACTTTGAGAATATTGGCGTTCTTCAGTCGGGTCAGCAAAGTTGCGACTGCCTGTTTGCTCGGGCTGTTCGGTAGGCCCTCCAAGTGCGATGATTGAAACACCGGGCGCTCGAACAATCTGTCGAGCAGCGGCACCGCGAATTGAGAATGCGTCAGATCGAGCACTCGTTCTTGCAGACGCTCGTACAAGTCGAGGATGGCACCGGCTTTCTTGGAATCTTCCGCAGCCTGTTCGATCGGTGCCGTTAGAAAGAACTCTAGCGTGCCACGGCTATCGACTTTCCGGCTTCGGCAATATCTTCCGTTAGCCGGGGAAGCTTCTCGGCTACTTCCTTGCCGAATAGCGGCTCCTTTTGCTCGTAGTAGTCGATGGCAGAAGAATCTCAATGTAAAAAAGAGCTTTCTTCCATCTCCCACACGATACCTCGATCCAACTGTTGCAGGAGTGAGCGAAGATTATTCACGGAGATTTTCAACTCTGGCACTGTTGAGACTTTGATCTGTTTTGCACATTTACGCGACATTGTGAGTCCTATTTCCTCACATAATTCAGCCACTCCAACTAGCAATCTATCGTGCCACATTGCGGCTACTTTATTCGCTTCTCTTTGGGTTAGGTTCTGGGTATCCCGGAGGCCAAAGGCTAGAAGCTCTCCGATGGAGAAAACGCTTGCGCACTGAATTTCTCCATATCCCACCAGGAGAGCGGTTTATAGGGATTCTCGACCCAAGGAACAACTACTTCTTCAGGGGTGTCGTTCATTCAGCACTCCCACTTGATGAGCCAAGTACGTTTTTGCCCTCCTTCAAGTACCGCGCGCCCGGCCAAGAGAGCTGATCTTGAGGGAACGTAGCGGACCGGTGTTAGTAAGTGCGCTGGCGCCGGCCTGGCATTGCTTGGCTGGCAGTCCGCGACGGACATAACGATCGGAGGACGGGCTACCCTTTCACAATCCGCCAAGGGAAGAGTAGGCGACTATCCAACCGGAACCCAGGAATCCTACGACGCCAAGCGCTCCGCAGAAAAGCACGGGGTGTGATCAATGGCGCGGTTGCACACGCATACTTGGCGATTTCAAGACCCAGGCGCGTTTCCCGTTATCTATCCGACGGTTTTGCCCATAACTTCCGGATTGCCGCTACTCGGGAAGCAGTCTGACCGGCTGGGACTAGCTATGTACGGCGAATCAAAGGGTACTGGAAGCAACATGCCTGATAGGATTACGAGGAGTGTTAAGTGATCCAAAATCCGCTCCGCAATCATGGAAGCGGTTTATAGGAGTATCGACATGGGCGATGACGAAGAACTTGCATTTGAGAACCCTCTAGAAGAGGAAGTTGAGTCAATTGAGGTGCCTGCTGATAGGCGGAAGATATACACAGAACTTGGTGACCCTGAAGTCGAATCGCTTTACAACAAATTTAAGCGTGGCAAGCTCATCGTCCAGCCAGACTTCCAACGGCAGTTCGTGTGGGATACAACCAAGGCCAGTCGGCTTATTGAATCCGCTCTTCTTGGCATTCCGATTCCAGTCGTCTACATCTCTCAGGAACAGGACAATAAAGAGTATGTGATTGATGGCCAGCAACGCTTGACGTCCTTCTTCTCATTCATGGACGGCACGTTCCCTGATGGCGCGGATTTCAAACTCACGGGACTCAAAGTATTCCGTGAGCTCAATGGTACTAAGTACTGCAAATTGGCAGATGACCTCCAAGATGTGATTCGATACTTCAAGCTCCGAACCATCACGTTCAAGAAAGACTCTGACCAAGACCTAAAATTCGAGATTTTTGAGCGGTTGAATACCGGCTCAGTGTCACTGAATGATCAGGAGCTCCGCAACTGCATTTACCGGGGGCGCTTCAACATTCTACTCAGGGAGCTCTCTACGGAGCCTGATTTCACATATCTTCTGGGCCTGAAGAGGCCCGACAAGAGAATGAAGGACATCGAACTGGTTCTGCGCTTCTCCGCATTCCACCATGCGACCTACCTAAACTACAAGCCGCCGATGAAGGACTTTCTGAACTTGGAAGCAGAGAGATATCGGGACATAGGCAAGGACGATGAGCAGCAGTTACGAACGGCGTTCAAGAACACCTGTCAAATTGTCCGATCAATGTTTGGTAAAAACGCATTCAAACGATTCCACAATGGCTCAGACAAGAACCCATCAGGATATTGGGAGCCCAAGAAATTCAACGCATCGCTCTACGACATTCTCATGTGCACTCTTGCACGCCAAGATAAGAACTTCGTCTATCAGAATCTTGACTCAGTTAGGGAATCATTGATTCATCTGATGACAAAGAATCAGGAGTTTATTGATGCTATTGAGCTATCAACGAGTTCGCTCCAGGCTGTTACTAAAAGGTTCGACCTCTGGCGACTAAATCTGCAAGATATTATAGGAATCGGAAAGAGAGAGCCACGTTGCTTTTCGATGCAACTCAAAGAGGCGTTGTTCAAAAGCGACAACACGTGTGCGATTTGTGGCCAGAAGATTCAGGAAATCGATGATTCAGCCATTGACCACATAAGGCAGTACTGGACCGGCGGCAAGACAATTCCAGAGAACGCAAGGCTGGCACATCGCTATTGCAACTGGGCACGCCCGCGAAAAGACTAAGAGGCCGAACAATCAGCGCCGCAGCTCTTGGCGGATCGTCAATCTGGAAGTAACCCAGATTCCACGATGCTCGGATAGGTCCCGTGAAGTCGGCCAGTGTTCCCCAAAACCGGCTCTTGGGACGCCTGGCTCGGAAAGCAAAACTGGGAACTGCCACGCGGCCGGAATCCTTGTTCGGTAGTTGCATCATGGGGCGTGTTTCGAAATCCCTGATCGCCGCCTACTCCTAGGTTGTTGCATATTCAGGCGCGGAGTGCGTGCTTTTGAGCGTTCCGAAAAGAACTGCTCTTGATCTCTCCGGGTCCGCGCCCCGCCTCTGAGTTAGGCGACGCGCAACCCGATGGTACCCCTGCGCGAGTTGCCCGTTGACTCTCCGCTCCATTTCGGCCTCTGCCAGCCGCTCTGACGGCAAGGTCCATGAACGAGATCGCGTCCAACTCGCGAATATGACTCTCTGTGCAAGATGGTCAAGTTTCGCCGGCCCGCAGTGAACGGTCACCTTGCGGCAATGGCTCTCGATCAATCAGAACTTGATGCTGAAACCACACTTCAGTTCTTTGTTCGGTCCGATATAAATGGCTATCTCCCCTATGGCCATCTACGTTGGTCACCAGCCGAATCAGCCCGCTGCGAAACCGGTATTTCCCTTCCACTCCTGCAATCGCGCTGGGAGTGTCTCTCGCCGATGAAGCGGGACTGGCATCCGGACGAACTTGCCCGATACTGGACACTCTCCGCTGAAGTCCTTAACCTAGCGAAGGCCTTATCGTTTACTTTTTCAGCCAACCTGCGGCCCTGCTGATGGCGCGGCTCCAGCCTTCGTACATCGTCTCGCGCTGATCGTCTGAAATAGACGGATCGAACCGCTTTTCAATGCGCCAGTTTTTCGCGATTTCCTCTACCGAGTCCCAGTAGCCCACGGCCAGTCCCGCAAGGTAGGCAGCGCCGAGCACAGTGGTTTCGGTCACCACCGGCCGCTCGACGGGGATTCCGAGGATATCTGCCTGGAACTGCATCAGCAGGTCGCTCTTAGCGCCGCCGCCGTCGGCGCGCAGTTTGGTCAGTTCCAGTCCGCTTTCGCGCTTCATGATTTCGAAGACGTCGCGTACCTGAAACGCCATGGATTCAAGCGCCGCGCGGGCGACATGGTGCTTGGTGGTACCGCGCGAGATGCCGAAGATGGTGCCACGCGCATAGGAATCCAGATACGGTGCGCCTAGGCCCACGAAAGCAGGTACAAAGAACACGCCCCCGGAAGTTTCCACCTGTTTGGCAAGCTCTTCCGCCTCGCCGCTTTTTGAAATGATGCCCAGGCCGTCCCGCAGCCACTGCACCACAGCGCCGGAAACATCGGCAAAACCCTCGAGCCCGTACTGGACATCGCCTTTGATGTCCCAAAGCACCGGGGACATCACCCCGCCGATCGGTGGGACATAGCGTTTGCCCGTGTTCAGAATCATGAACGAACCGGTTCCGTATGTATTTTTCGCCATGCCTTCCTCGACGCAGGCCTGGCCGAATAACGCGGCCTGCTGGTCGCCGGCGATCCCCGCAATCGGGACCTTTGCGCCGAAGAAAGCACCCGGGCTTGTGTTGGTATAGATTTCACTCGAAGAGCAAATCTCGGGCAGGATCGACCTGGGAATGCCGAGATAGTTGAGAATCCATTCGTCATATTCCAGCTTCTTCACATTCAGCAGAAGCGTGACCGACAAATTGGAACATTCCGTCACGTGCCGGGCGCCGCCTGACAGCTTCCAGACAAGCCAACTGTCGATCGTGCCCCAGATGAGTTCGCCCTTCTCCACGCCTTTGCGCACCTTCTCATCGTTGTGTAACAGCCAGTGAATTTTCGTGGCGGCCGCGTTGGGTACGATCAGGGCACTGGTGCGCGTCTCGATGCCGATTTTGTCCTTGGCGATTAGCTCCTCGCAGATCGGGAGTGTCCGGCGGTCCTGCCAAACGATCGCCCTGCAGGCCGGCTCGCCCGTTTTCTTATCCCAAAATACGGTGGTTTCGCGCTGGTTGGTGATGCCGATCGCCGCGATGTCGGTCGGCGCGATGTTCTTGTTCTTGAGCGCCTCCCCCACGACCCGGATGGTAACGTCCCAAATTTCATTGGCGTCGTGCTCGACCCAGCCGTCCTGAGGAAAATATTGTTTAAATTCGCTGTAAGCCTCGGAGACAATATTGGCCTTGCGATCGAAGATGATCACTTTTGTCCCGGTCGTTCCCTGATCAATGCCGAGTATGTATTTACTCATCGTTGAAACCTCCCTCTTTCTTATTGATAGACATCAGGCCTTTTGAACGGCATGACGCCTCAGTTTGAGAGCATTTCATTGGATTCCATTCACATCTCGCTATAAACGACGTTCCCGCCCCTGATGGTCATCTTCACCTCGATATCCCGGATACTGGTCGCGGTAACTTCAAGCGGGTTTTGCGACAGCACCGTGATATCCCCGAGCTTGCCGATTTTCAAGGAACCCTTGCTGTCTTCTTCAAAAGCTGTTCTAGCAGCTTCGATGGTGAACATCGCCAGGGCTTCAGCAGGTGTTACGGCGTGTTGCGCGTAGGGAGGGTTCACCGCGGCGTGCATGCCCAGCACGGGATCAATCGGCGTTACATCCGAATCCGACCCGCCACCGACGACAATCCCGGCATCGAGGAAACGCCGCAGCGGATAGCCCGAACTTTCCCGTTCTTCGCCGAGGCGCAGGTTGTAGACCGAGCCAGGGCCTCCGCGCAAATAGGTAAACGACGGCTGCGTGGAGATGACGGCGCCCAGCCTGGCCGCCCTTTCCACCTCCTTAAGCACCGGGAAGCCGAAATGCTCGATCCGTGTGCGGTGGTCATTGACTGGGTGGGACTGGAGCGCGGCCTCCAGGCAGTCGAGAGCCTGGGTGATGGCAAGCTCGCCGATCGCGTGAAATGCAATCTGCAGCTGGTTTTCCAATGCCGTTTCGATGAACCGCTGCACCGTGGGGTTGTCAAAATACAGGGTACCGCTGGTGGATGCGTCGTCGCTGTAGGGCCGGGAAAAGGCCGCCGTGCGCGAGCCGATCGAGCCATCGAGCACGATGTCGCCGCCCCAGCGTTTCAGGCCCGCGGAAAGTATCTTCCTGTGATCCTCAGTCGCCCAGTAAAGCACGACGCGCACCGGCAGCGTGTCGATGATGTCTCGCAGTACAGGAACATCGGTATCGGAAAATAGCGACCCGCCCTCCTGCGCGTGCAATGTTGTCACACCCTTGTTGACGGCGGATTGCGCGGTGTAACGGAACGCCGCCTCCCGCTGCGCATCGTCCTGCCGCTCAAAGAACGCCATCTTCGCCTTTGCGTTTGCCTCCTCATGCAGACGGCCGTTCATCTTGCCGGATGCGTCCTTGCGCACTCCCGCCATATCGCTGGATAACCCGAACAACTCAAACGCCTTGCTATTCACCAGGGTGTAATGCCATCCGCGATCCACGATGTAAACAGGATGCCGGGGCGCAACGGCGTCCAGTTCCACGGCTGTGGGTGGGCGTTTTTCCTTCAGGCGCGATTCATCCAGCCGTTTGCCAAAAATCAACTGTGTTTCAACATCTTCCTTTTCGGCAGATGCCACCTTGTCCAGCACATCTTGGACCGATGCGCAGTCGTACATATCAATGCCAAGCGCGTTCAACCCGGTTCCCATCATATGTACGTGGCAGTCATGCAGGCCGGGCACTGCAACATTGCCGCCCAATTCGATGACTTTGCCGCCCAGTTGCTCGCAGCGCGCGCGGATTTCCCCGCTGCCCCCCAGCGCGGTGATCACCCCGTTTTCAACCAGGACTGCGTCGCTCTCCGGGTTTTGCTTTTCCAGTGTGAGAACGGTTCCGTTTACCAGCGCGATCGTATTCGACAACATGCCCCACCTCTGATCAATTCACATTTTCTAGCTGCCGCCGATTCCAATGCATTTGTCGTTCTGCCCAGTGGCCTGCCCGATCTTTTGCACCAGTTTCATTGTTAGGGTTGTGCCGCGGCTCGGATTATAACTCCATTGCCGCCGCCGTCGGGGGTGTGGAGAAGTGGGAAGCGGTTTTTGCTTTCCACTTCTCCATGCCCCGGTTGGTTTTGTGACTTTTCTCCCGCGTGGTTTGCAGGCAAGCACGCCTGTGGCGCCGGCGGCCGGTAGCCAAGCGAAGAGTGCGGCCTCACCGTGTTGTAATGGACGCGCCAGGGTTCCGCCAGCACGCGCAGCTCCTTCATCGAGTAGAAGATCTCTCCGTTCAGAAACTCGTCCCGCAGCTTCGAGTTGAAACTCTCGCAGTAGCCGTTCTCCCACGGAGAGCCCGGCTCGATGTACAACGTTCTGGCGCCGATATCGGCCAGCCACTTTCGCAGGTCCTCCGCGATAAACTCCGGCCCGTTGTCCGAGCGGATATGCTCGGGGATGCCCTTCATGACCATCACATCGGCCAGCACCTCGATCACCTTCGCGCTCGACCAGCGCCGCTCTGGTCGATTCATCAATCAGGTTCAGCATCCGTGCCGTCCTGCCGTCATACGTCTTGGCGCTTACGAAGTCGTAGCTCCAGACGTGATTCTTGTGCTCCGGCCGCAGCCGCACGCACGATCCATCGTTAAGCCACAGCCGCCCGCGTGGCTTCTGCCTCTGTGGAACTTTCAGCCCTTCGCGGCGCCAGATGTGCTCAACCCGGTCATGGCCAACATGCCAGCCGGCCCGCTGCAGCAGCGCCGTGATGCGGCCATAGCCGTAGCGTCCGTACTGGCTGGCTAGATCGATGATGGCCCGGGTCAGCGAATCTTCGTCGTCGCGCTGTATCGGTTGGTAGCGTTGCGTGCCGCGTGGCTGGTTCACCGGCTGGCCCGCCCGCCGCTCACTGATCCCATGCTCACAGCGCGCATGGGACACCGCACAGCGCCGCCGCTCCGGGCTTGGAAGTTTCCCGAGGCGATGTCTTTCAGCACCAGCTTGTCCAGGCTCAGCTCCGCAACCAACCGCTTCAGCTTGGAGTTCTCCTGCTCAAGCTCTTTCAGCCGCCGCGCCTGGTCAACCTGCAAGCCGCCATACTCCTTGCGCCAGCGGTAGTACGTCTGCTCGGTGATGCCGCCTTCGCGACAAGTCGCCGGAGTCGTCTTTCCGTTGGCCACGCCCACTTCAATCTGCCGCAGCAAGCTCACGATCTGCTCCGGCGTATGCTTCTTCCCTCGCGCCATTCCAAGCTCCTCTCATACAAGTTTCTCTGATCATGCAGACTGGTACAAAATTCGCCGGGCACTCCAGGGCGTCTACCGGAAGGATGGATCTCAGGTAATTCACCGGGCCGCGTTGCCGTGTCTTACAGTGCTGATGGGCAGAGGAAAGAAGCGCCTACTGAGCTCTGGCTAAATTTAGGACGAAAGGCGAGGAAGCCGCGCCAAGAGGAGAAAAACTATCTATTACAGGCGATGTGTGCACCTTAAGTGCACCCAAGAGGCCAAAAACGACAAACCGGCAGGTCGGCTGCCGGTCATGCAAATCTAGTTAAGTTGTTTATGTTCGGTATTATGGCGGAGAGACGGGGATTCGAACCCCGGGTACAGCTTTTGACCGTACAACGGTTTAGCAATTGAGAACCGCCTTGCCTCTGTTGCTATGGAATCAGCCAGATAGCTTCAGCATAAGCCTTGCTGTTCGGGTGAAATCAGGCCATTTGGAGCCAAGTATGCACCCGCAAATGCACCTCGCGCATGCACCCAAAAACGCACCCGAAAATGGCAAGACGTGCACTGCCTTTGGTGCAGAATTTGAAAATACAACGGTTCGAATGACCGCTGGAAAAGTAGCATCGCGACCACTTCCCTCCGAGTCGCCAAAACGGCTCGAAACCCTCGCCCGCGATTTTGCAGCCCAGGTGCGCCGCGATTGCGCCGACGAGCTTGAGCGCGATTCCAAGGCCCTCAGGGCAGACGTTCTGCGTCTGGTGCGGCGCGAGTTACCCCTGCGACGTGGCCGCCCCAACGATCCGCGGATAGATGCCGCTGTGCGATTGCTCGAACAAGGAAAGAGCATCAAGGAGGTACTGCGGCTCCAGACCCGGAATTTTGACAAAGTAGACACCTATGGGCGTTATCTAGCCGAGAAGGGACTACAAACGGCAGTCAGCCGCAGGCGCAAACGTACCCGCAACGCACCCCAGAAATAGCCAATGGGTCGGCTTCCGGCTTGCCTGTCATCCGCCCAGAGCAACGCGACTCGGGAGGAAGAGGTGCTGACGCGGTCATCATTTGCTCTCACTGGAATCAGGTTTAGAGCGCGGCCGTTCCTGACCAAGTCCCTCGACGAGCAGCACGGCTTCCGAAACCTCGCGGATACTGCGTCGCAACCTTCGGCTCTCGTCGCGAAGACGCTGGTAGGCTTCTTCTTCGCTTAGTCCGAATCTTTGTTGCAGGATTCCTTTTGCTCGCTCCAGGATTTTGCGCTCCTCGAGTTGTTGCCGGACGAGCATTGCTTCTTTCCTTAACTTGATGTTGTGCTCCGCAAGCGTGGAGTAGGCAATCGCGCCACCCATCTGCTCCCCCAGGAAGCAGAGCACGGAGATTTCCTCGGGTGTGTGCTCATGCGGCTCGCGGTGATGGACGTTGAGCACGCCGATCACCTCGCCGCCGCGCACAAGCGGCACGGATACGAGCGCTTCATACGTGTCTTCGATCAACGTAGTGAACAGCTTGAAGCGGGGATCGGCGAAGGCGCGACTCGTAAGTGCTACGGCAGATTTGTGCTGCGCGACCCACCCCGCAATTCCCTCGCCCATATTGAGGCGAACGGCCCCCACCTCGGCGTCATGGGGCAGTTGGGACGCGCGGAGCACGATGTCTCCGGTTTCGTGGTCAGGCAAGTAAACGAGGCACGCGTCACAGGCCGTCACCTCAACGGTGATGGCGACGAGTTCCTGCAGCATATCGCCTATCGAGAGGCCAGAGCTGACGATCCGACTTGTACGATGCAAGATAGCAACTTGCCAGTCGCCCGCGTCGTTCCCTGATCTATGCATAGTCTTCTCACGACTCTCTCCCAGCACCACGCGGGTGTACAGCTTTGTAGGGAGATTAAGCGGAACGGACGCGGGAAGGCCAATCGAAAGTTCTTATGCAGGCCATAATTCCATTCCTAACCCACTTAGCCGAGAACTAAGAGCGTCTATGTACCCCTTCGGCTTATCGCTTGAATAAAGAAAATGAATTGGACTCTGGAATTGAATCCGTCGTACTGTAATCATCTACACAGGAACACACTCAGTGGTGACCGAGCCCGTCTCCCCAGGTGAATGTTCCTTTCAGATCGACACAGCGCTGTAGCTTGTGTCCGTGTTCATCGCTCCCCGATCGAGCCAAATGCCAGAGGCCGCTGCATGCGGCAGAACGAATCCCTTTAGCACAATTTCACCACGCAGTGTCATGTGAATCCATGATGCGACCCATGAGAAATCGTGCGGGCGAGGTGTACTCACAATTCCAACCCGGATGCCGGGATGAACTGTATTCAGAGCCTTCAGGAAACTAACGAACTCTTAAAAAGGAGCACGGATATGGCAAGAAGAAGCATCGCGATCTACGGCAAAGGCGGAATCGGAAAGTCCACGACGACCCAGAACACGGTGGCTGCACTGGCCGAGATGGGGAAAAAAGTGATGGTGGTCGGCTGCGACCCGAAGGCGGATTCAACCCGACTGCTGCTGGGTGGCCTGGCGCAGAAGACGGTACTGGATACGCTACGCGATGAAGGCGATGAAGTGATTCTCGAAGACGTCTTGCGGCCTGGCTATGGCGGAACGCACTGCACTGAGTCAGGCGGACCGGAGCCGGGCGTGGGATGCGCGGGTCGCGGCATTATCACCTCAATCAATCTGCTGGAACAGCTTGGTGCCTACGAAGCGGATCTCGACTATGTCTTCTATGACGTGCTTGGTGACGTGGTCTGCGGCGGATTTGCAATGCCGATGCGCGAGGGCAAAGCGCAGGAGATTTACATCGTTTGTTCAGGCGAGATGATGGCAATGTACGCGGCCAACAACATCTCCAAGGGCATCGTGAAGTTTGCGCAGGCTGGCGGTGTACGGCTGGGCGGGATCATCTGCAACAGCCGCAAGGTGGACAACGAACTGGAAATGATCTCCGAATTTGCCCGCCTCCTGGGTACGAACTTGATACATTTTGTTCCGCGCGACAACGATGTGCAGCGCGCCGAGATTAACCGCAAGACGGTGATTGAGTGGAAGCCGGACTGCAAGCAGGCAGACGAGTACCGCCAACTGGCGCAAGCAATCGACAACAACAAGTTGTTCGTGATTCCCAGGCCCCTGGAGATTGAGACCCTGGAAAAACTGCTGATCGATTTCGGCCTGGTCGAAGGCATTGCGCCGGGCACAGAGGTCGTTGCCTGATCTACGGGCCGCACGGCCACGGAATCATGATGTGCCCGATGAGGGTCAACCTCAAACATTGGAGTGGGTTTATGTCGAAAGATCCGCGCGTTGTCAAAGAAGAGTTAATACAGATCTATCCGAAGAAGCTTCGCCAGAAGCGCGCCGAGCAGATTGTTGTCACCGAACATCGTGAAGACGGCAGCGTGCCGGAGATCAAGTCAAATGTGCGCACCAGCCCTGGCATCATTACCCAGCGCGGCTGCACGTATGCCGGATGCAAGGGCGTAATATTCGGGCCCACTCGCGACATTCTCAACCTTGTGCATGGTCCCATCGGGTGCAGTTTTTACGCATGGCTGACGCGGCGAAATCAGACTCACACCCCATCGGACAGCGCTCCGAATTTCATGAACTACTGTCTTTCAACCGACATGCAGGACGAGAACATCGTCTTCGGTGGAGAGAAGAAGCTGAAGGTCGCGGTAAAAGAGGCCTACGAGCTCTTTCATCCCAAGGCGATCGCAATTTTCTCGACCTGCCCGGTCGGACTGATTGGCGACGATGTGCATGCCGTAGCGCGAGAAATGTCAGCTGAACTCGGCATCAACATCTTCGGTTTGAGCTGCGAAGGTTATCGCGGAGTCAGCCAGTCGGCAGGACACCACATTGCCAACAATGGGCTGTTCAAGCACATCATCGGGCTTGATGAAACGCCGCACGACGACAAGTTCAAGATCAATCTGCTGGGCGAATACAACATTGGCGGTGACGGTTTCGTGCTGGAAGAGATTTTCAACCGCTGCGGAATTAAACAGATCTCCACGTTCAGCGGGAACTCGACCTATGACAGCATGGCAAACTCCCACACGGCAGACTTGAACCTCGTCATGTGCCACCGCTCGATCAATTACGCGGCGGAGATGATGGAAAAGAAATATGGCATTCCGTGGATGAAGGTGAACTTTATCGGTGCGGACGCCACCGCGAAGACGCTACGCAAGATTGCTCAATACTTTGAGGATTCCGGACTAACCGCGCGGGTTGAGCAGGTAATCGCCGAGGAGATGGCAGCCGTGGAAGCAAAGCGTGCGGTGGTGAAGGCGCGCTGCCAAGGCAAGACGGCAATGCTGTTTGTAGGCGGCTCGCGGGCTCACCACTACCAGGAACTCTTCAAGGAAATCGGAATGAAGACAGTTGCGGCCGGCTACGAATTCGGTCACCGCGACGATTACGAAGGACGCAAGGTGCTGCCCGGGCTGAAGGTGGACGCCGACAGCAGAAACATCGAGGAACTCGACGTGGTTCCTGACCCGTTGCGTTATCGCGCACGCAGGAGCCCCGATCAAGTAGCCAAGCTGGAAGGGCTGTCAGAGATGGAGTTCCGCGATTACATCGGCATGATGCCGGAGATGGAAGACGAAACACTCGTGATCGACGACTTGAGCCATCACGAAACGGAACGCCTGCTGGAGATATACAAACCTGACATTTTCTGCGCCGGCATCAAGGAGAAGTATGCGGTTCAGAAGATGGGAATTCCCTGCAAGCAACTGCACAGTTACGACTACGGCGGCCCGTACGCTGGCTTCCGTGGAGCGATCAACTTCTTCAATGACATCGACCGGATGGTGAACATGAAGATCTGGTCGTATGTGACCCCGCCCTGGCAGCCGCCGACGAAGCAGCCAGAAGAAGTTGCAGCCGACTAAGCAGTGCACCACGGAACTGAGACAAACCGGGACGCCGCCACCGTACGCGGACTGCTCACCGAGCAGAAAGGAAATTCTCCATGCTCTTGCGCCACACTACAGATGAGGTTCTGGAACGCACCGCACTGACGGTGAATCCAGCCAAGACTTGCCAGCCTATTGGCGCGATGTATGCCGCGCTGGGCCTGCATGGTTGCCTTCCGCACAGCCATGGATCGCAGGGCTGCTGTTCGTATCATCGCAGCACATTAACGCGGCACTACAAGGAACCGGTGATGGCCGCCACCAGCTCATTCACCGAAGGAACGTCGGTGTTTGGCGGACAGGCGAATTTGTTGCAGGCAATTCAAACGATCTTCACCGTCTATAACCCGGACGTGATTGCCGTTCATACCACGTGCCTGTCAGAGACCATCGGCGACGACCTCGTGCAGATCATTGCCAAGGCGGTAGCCGAAGGCAAGGTGCCCGCGGGCAAGCACGTGATTCACTGCAACACTCCGAGCTACGTCGGTTCGCACGTTACCGGCTTTTCAAACATGACGAAGGCATTTGTCACCTACTTTGCTGATCCAAATGCGGAGAAGCGCAAACAGGTCAACCTGATTCCAGGATGGGTTGAGCCGTCGGACATGCGCGAACTGAAATGCCTGGCGCACAAAATGGGGATCGAGATCGTGATGTATCCAGACACCTCGGACGTGCTGGATGCACCGCAGACGGGTAAGCACGAGTTCTATCCCAAGGGCGGGACCACGGTGGAACAGATCCCGCTCATCGGGCGGCAGCATTGGAACACTCGCGCTGGGACTTTCAGCATCGTCGGCGGCGGTTGAGGCACTGAGCTCGAAATGCGGCGTGCCGGGGGCAACGCTCGAATTGCCGATTGGGCTCCAGGCCACTGACCGCTTTATCGACAGGCTGCGCACGCTCGCAGGGGTGAAGGTGCCTGACGCCATTACGGATGAGCGCGGACGTTTGCTCGACATGATCTCCGACATGCACCAGTACGTTCACGGCAAGCGGGTTGCGTTGTTCGGCGATCCGGACCAACTGGTATCACTGGTGGAGTTTCTCACCCTGCTGGACATGAAGCCGGTGTACGTAGTGACAGGCACGCCGACGCCGCAGTTTGAAAGCCGGATTACCCACGCATTGGGCGGCTCGAACGAGGGCGCAAAGATCAAGGCCGGGGCGCAGGCTGATATGTACCTGATGCACCAGTGGATCAAGCAGGAGCCAGTGGATTTGCTGATTGGCAATACCTACGGCAAGTACATTGCACGCGACGAAAACGTTCCCTTTGTGCGTCACGGCTTCCCGATCCTCGACCGCGTTGGCCACTCCTACTTTCCGACAGTTGGCTACGACGGTGCGATGCGTCTGCTGGAAAAGATCCTGGGAGTGCTGATGGACCGCCAGGATCGAGATGCGCCCGAGGAAAGCTTTGAACTAACGATGTAATGCAGCAATCAACGCAATAGCTCAAACGAGGAAAAGGCGATGGCAGATATCTTACGGGAGCGCGAGCGGCAGGTGTATCGGAAGGGCCAGGAGCAGGCCTTTCAGCTCGACTGCGAGAAACAGAGCGCCGCTGGTTCAGTGAGCCAGCGCGCCTGCGTCTTCTGCGGTTCGCGGGTCGTACTGTATCCCATTGCTGACGCCTTGCACATAGTGCATGGGCCGATCGGTTGCGCTTCCTACACGTGGGATATCCGGGGCGCACTGTCATCAGGTCCGGAACTGCACCGGCTCAGCTTCTCCACCGACATGCAAGAGATGGACGTGGTGAACGGCGGAGAGAAGAAACTCTACGCCGCGCTCTGCGAACTGATTGACGCATACCATCCCAAGGCCGCATTCGTCTATGCGACCTGCATTGTCGGGGTGATTGGCGACGACGTGGGAGCGGTATGTAAGTGCGTGAGCGAGGAGAAGGGAATCCCGGTGCTTCCGGTGCACTCAGAGGGCTTCAAGGGAACAAAAAAAGATGGATACCGCGCGGCTTGCGATGCGCTGCTGCAACTGGTGGGCACAGGCCCGATTGATGACATAAGTCCGATGAGCATCAACATCCTGGGCGACTTCAACCTGGCCGGCGAGACATGGATGATCGGCGACTACTATGCGCGCATGGGAGTGCAAGTGGTTTCGTGCATCACGGGCGACGGACGGATCGACGATATCCGGCGCGCACACGGGGCGGCGCTCAACGTAGTGCAGTGCTCTGGGTCCATGACGCACCTGGCGAAGAGTTTGAAAGAAAAGTACGGAACTCCGTTCATCCGCGTCTCCTACTTCGGCGTCGAGGACATGTCGAAGTCGCTCTATGACGTTGCGCGGCATTTTAAGAACAAGGAAGTGATGACCCGCACGCAGGGCATTGTGCGTGAGGAACTGGAACGGATCATGCCGGTGATCGCCGAATACAAGCGGGCGCTTATCGGAAAGCGCGCAGCAATTTATGTGGGCGGGGCGTTCAAGGCGTTTTCGCTAGTGAGCGCGCTGAGACTGCTGGGAATGAAGACGGTGATGGTGGGCTCTCAAACAGGGAATCGCGAGGACTATGAGCAACTGCGAGATCTTTGTGATGAGGGAACGATCATTGCCGATGATTCCAATCCGCTGGAACTCTCCAGCTTCCTCGAGGAAAAGGGTGTGGATGTTTTCATCGGCGGCGTGAAGGAACGCCCCATCGCTTACAAGCTCGGCATCGGGTTTTGCGACCACAACCACGAGCGCAAGGAGGCGCTGGCAGGATTTGAGGGCATGGTGAACTTTGCACGCGAGGTTTATGGGAGCGTCATGAGCCCGGTATGGCGGCTGACTCCGCGCAAACGCGCAGGCACGCTGGAGGTGGTGAGATGAGTTCACCCGTACGTCTTCCGAAGAGCGCACCGCGTCCCAATTGGGTCTCGACGCGAAATCCGTGCAAAGCTTGCGCGCCGCTGGGTGCGATGCTGGTGATGAGGGGAATTGCCGGTGCTGTTCCGTTCCTGCACGGATCACAGGGATGTGCCACGTACATGCGGAGATACATCATCAGTCATTTCCGCGAGCCAATGGATGTTGCGACATCAGGCTTCAGCGAGGCGAGCACGATCTTCGGAGGGGGAGCGAATCTGCACCAGGGGCTGGGGAACGTGACCTCGCAATATCACCCGACCCTGATTGGCATTGCAACCACCTGCCTGACCGAGACGATCGGCGAAGACATGCACGGCTTGTTGTATGACTACCGTGCCAAGACCTCAGGTGGTGAGAAGCCGCTGCTGGTCCATGTTTCTACGCCGAGTTACACCGGCACTCACATTGACGGATTTCACGACGCGGTTCGTGCGGTGGTTGAGCAATTGGCGGAGGCCGATGCAAGACCGAGCGCCTATGTCAGCAGCTTTATCAACATGTTTCCGGGGATGGTGTCTTCCGAAGACCTGCGGTTTCTGAAGGAAGTGGCAGCGGATTTTGCGATTCCGGCCACGCTTTTTCCTGATTACTCGGAGACACTCGACGGGCCGTCGATGGACAAGTACAAGAAGATACCCGAGGGCGGCACGACGATTGCGGCGCTGCGCGCCACGCCATTGGCCAAGGCAAGCATTGAGTTCGGCCGCACGCTGCGCTCGAAGCGTACCGCAGCTTCACTCCTTCAAGAGCGGTTCGAAGTCCCTGCAAAGCGAGTTGGTTTGCCAATCGGCGTTCAGGAGAGTGATGCGTTCTTCGCCGCGATGGAGGAACTAACGGGGCGACCGACTCCGGAGAAATACCAGCGTGAACGTGGACGGTTGGTGGACGCCTATGTGGACGGACACAAATATCTGTTTGGTAAGCGTGCCATCGTCATCGGCGATGAAGACTTGGTGGTTGGGCTGGCGTCATTCCTGGCTGAGACCGGCGTAGTTCCGGTGCTCTGCGCGTCCGGCGGCAAAAGCGGGGCGCTGGGACGCAGCATCGCGGAGGTTACCACTCACTTGCGCGAGACGGTTCTGGTCCGCGAGGGCGTGGACTTTATGACGATCACGGAAGAGGCAGAGTTGAAAGAACTGAAGCCGGACTTTGTGATCGGAAGCAGCAAAGCAGCGAAGCTGGCGCGCGAACTCGGAGTGCCGTTGATTCGTGTAGGCTTTCCCATTCATGACCGCATTGGTGGGCAAAGAATTCTGCATCTCGGCTATCGCGGTGCGCAGCAATTGTTTGACCTGGTCGTCAACACCCTGTTGGAAGTAAAGCAGGATTCATCGTCAATTGGTTATAGCTATCTGTAGAGGTGCAAGAAATGCCACTGGATTTGACGCAACACCCTTGTTTCAACTCGGACGTTCGCCACACAACGGGGCGTATCCACCTGCCGGTAGCGCCCAAGTGCAACATCCAGTGCAACTACTGCGACCGCAAGTTCGATTGTATGAATGAAAGCCGCCCCGGCGTCACGAGTGCGGTGCTGGAACCGAAGCAGGCTCTGGCGTATCTGGACAAGGTGATGGAGCGGGTCCCACAACTGAAGGTGGTTGGCATCGCTGGACCGGGCGATCCCTTCGCCACCCCCGAGCAGACGCTTGAAACACTTCGACTGGTTCGCGAAAAGTATCCGGAAATGCTGCTCTGCGTGGCCAGTAACGGGTTGAACGTTGCGCCTTACGCCGACGATTTGGCCCGCCTGCAGGTGAGCCACGTCACCATCACGGTCAACACGGTGGATCCTGCAATCGGCGCGAAGATCTACTCATGGGTACGCGATCACAAGACGATCTATCGCGGGGAACAGGGAGCCCGGGTTCTGTTGGAGCGACAGCTTGCTTCGATCATGGCCCTGAAGGCGGCCGGCGTCACTCTGAAGATCAATACGATTCTGGTGCCAGGAGTCAACGACGATCACGTGGAAGTGGTAGCCGAGGAGATGCGAGCGCTGGGCGCAGACGTGATGAATTGCATTCCGCTGTACCCGGTTGCTGGAACCCCGTTTGCGGAGATTGGCGAACTGCCGCAATCCGAGGTCAAGAAGATCCGCGCCAAGGTTTCCGAGCTGATTCCGCAGATGGAGCATTGCACTCGATGTCGCGCGGATGCAGTCGGCCTGTTAGGAAAAGACCAGTCATCTGAGCTGGTGGGGTTGATGCGCGACTCCGCGAATGGATTGCTGGACGACCGCTCCGGGCGCCCTTATGTGGCCGTCGCCAGCATGGAGGGAATTCTGATCAACCAGCATCTGGGAGAGGCGGAAAAGGTCTTGGATCTTCGAACACGACGAGATCAAACCCCGGTTGGTTGCGATGCGCGACACTCCCGAGGCGGGTGCCGGGAACCAGCGTTGGCGCGACCTGGCAAAGACGATAGAGGATTGCCACTCGATCCTCGTCAGCGGAGCAGGGCGAGCGCCACGCTGGGTGATGGAACAGAGCGGCTTGCGAGTGATCGAGGCGTCCGGCTTGATTGCGCAGGCAATGGAAAGTCTGCATCGCAGCGGAGACGTACCCGTCGCGATGAGGAAGCAATTCAAGTCATGCGGAAGTTCGGGGTGCCAGGGGACCGGCACGGGATGCGCGTAACAAGATCGCTCAATGATCAAGGAGAAGACCAATGCAGAAACCGACACACCACATTCTAGTTTGTGCCAGCTTCCGGGTTAAAGGGGAGAGCAAGGGCATGTGTCATAAGAAGGACTCCGCCGAACTGCTGCCCTACCTGGAGACGGAGTTGAGCGACCGTGGCATGGAGGACGTAATGGTTTCCAGCACAGGCTGTATGAACCGCTGCGAGAATGGCCCCCTGATGGTGGTTTATCCCGAGGGCTCATGGTATGGCGAAGTGAATGAGGAGAAGATCGACGAGATTCTGGACGCATTGCAGGATGGAAATCCAGCCTCCGATCTGCTGCTGAACTGAGCCAGAGAGGAATCCAATTCCAAGGAAGTCGGCATGAGTGAAGCAGAAGCACGAATCATCGACTGTACGTTGCGCGACGGCGAACAAGCATCGGGGGTAGCGTTCCAGCGGTCTGAAAAGCTCGCCATCGCGCAAGCGTTGAGCGATGCAGGCGTGCCGGAACTGGAATGTGGCATTGCCGCAATGGGAAGAGAAGAGTGCGACGACATCCGCGCGCTAATTGCGCTTGGATTGTCGTCACGACTCACCGGATGGAGCCGAGCGCGAGAGGCCGATGTGAACGCTACGGCAGCATGCGGTCTAAGCTCGATCCACATTGCGTTTCCGACTTCCTCGATCCAGCTTGGCGCAATTGGCAAAAACCAACAGTTGGGTGATGAAGGAGTTGCAGAAAGGTTGTTGCGCATGCGCGCGAACACTTCGACTGGGTTTCAATCGGAGCGCAGGATGCGACCCGCACTACGCCAGGAGTCCTGCAGGAGTTTGTCAACGCCGCCGCGGGCACCGGAGCGCATCGAATCCGTATAGCCGATACGGTAGGAATCTGGAATCCGTTGCAGACGGCGAATGCGATTCATACCCTCCGGCAGTTTGCCGGAAAAGCAATGCTTGAATTTCATGGTCACAATGACCTGGGCATGGCAACGGCGAACGCGATCGCGGCCATTCAGGCTGGAGCCGGGAGCGTCAGCGTTACGGTTACGGGAATAGGTGAGCGTGCAGGGAATGCCGCGCTGGAGCAGGTCGTGATGGCGATTCGGCACTCGCTGGGTAAGACATCCGGAATAGACAGCCTCGCGATTCCAGGACTTTGTGAACGTGTTTCGCGGGCTGCCCGCCGTGCAATTCCGCCGGACCAGCCTATTGTCGGGCAAGCGATTTTCCAGCACGAATCGGGAATTCATTGCCAGTCGTTGCTTCAGGACCGGCGAAGCTTTGAACCGTTTTCGGCGGCTGAGTTGGGACAAGTCGCGCCGGAGTTTGCTATCGGGCGACACTCAGGATCCGAGAGCCTAGCGAAGGTCCTTTCTGGACTTGGGGTGAACACTACACGAAGCGTCACCAGTCGCATGCTGCCTGAAATCCGCCAGCAGTCTGTTGTTAAGAAATCGGCCTTAAGCCACGAGGAGCTCTTCCATATCTATCGCAGAGCGCAAGATAAGTTCGACTGCCAGAGAACCGGCCCGAATGCACCGCTATCGAGGGTTGACGCAGACAGCCACCCTGTTACGGAGTCGGCGGACCAAAGAAATTAAGGAGAGACTAAATGTTCAATCTGGTAGCAATCAATCTTCCTAACGCAAACATGAGTTACTCGCACAAGTGCCATAAAGAAAAATGCCCGAATGAAGGTCGTTACCAGCTTTTCAGCGACATCGATGAGAACGAGTTACCGGACTGGGAGGGGAAAGCAATCTGTTCCAAACACCTGGTTGATGAGGCACGACATCGTCCTGAGATTGTCATGTCGCTGATCGACATGCTGATCGACACGCTGGAGCAACATCGCCTGTTTCCGGAAGCGCACGCACCGGGGCTCCCAGCCGGCAGGCAGGTGATTCAATTCCGGCGTACATAACCTGGCCAGCCCAACGCCATGAGGAATGCCGATCCTGGACAGATGGTCGGGAATCCGGAAAATGCCCCCATGCACAATAATGCGGTCTGTTTTTTGGACGCTCTAAAACTGCTCTGTTTTCGTGGCTAGATGGCGCCTCCCGCGTGCTGCCATGATGCACACGAAAGGAGGACACCATGTCCACACAAAGCAGACGTGACTTGCTAACCCGCATCAAGGAACTGGAAACCGAAAACGAGGAGTTGCAATCGCAGCTTGACGAAATCTCCGACATCGTCGCACCCGTCGAGGAGGACGAAGAGGGGGACGAAGAGGGCGACGAACCGGGGGAATAGCCGCCCGTTCGGAATTCGGAGCATCGTGGCGAAAGCCTACCCACGAAATCACCGACCGGGCAAAGAGGTATCGGGCTAACGCTCCTGATTGCCGTCCGCCTTTGCCCGCGAGGTGTGCTCTCTGCAATTCCACCCGGTTTGTCGTGGTCGATCACATCGACGGCGACGAATCCAACGGCGCGCCGGACAATCTCCGCTGGCTCTGTAAATCGTGCAATACCAAGCTGGGGAAGGCCCTGGCGCGCGCCGGAAAGGGCAAGCGGACCCGCCAGTACAACCCAGGCGCGCAAACGCTTGCGCAGTACACCGAAGCCGCGATCCAGCACACCCGAGGCCGGTACGACGCCGGCGGGAAAACGATCCACGACACACCCAAGGAAATGCGCCAGCGATTCGCGGACGAGATTTGGCGCCGCCGCCGGGCTCGCGGTACTGACCGCCGCACTCGGTTCAAGGAAGGTGGGAAGGCCATTCTGTGCGGCAAAGATGCGGGATTCCTGCCACAAATCCAGCATTCGCCGTAGCGCGATATAGAGAAAGTTTCCGCTGCCGCAAGCCGGGTCAAGCACGCGGACAGCTGCAAGCTCGGCAACCCAATCCAGCACAATTTCTTCCAGATTGGCACGGAGCTTGGTGTATTCCCGGCCCTTGGCCTTCTCTGCGGCTTCCGCCTTTGCCGTGGCCTCTGCTTTCACGGCCTGCCAGCGGCGCTGCAGCGGCTTAATCACCACGGGTTCCACAATCAGCAAAATATCTTCTTTGCTGGTGTAGTGCGCGCCAAGTTGCGAGCGCTTGCCGGGGTCCAGGCTGCGCTCGAACAGTGTGCCGAAGATGGCGGGCTCCACCTGTGACCAATCCAGCGCGGCGGCAACATTCAGCACTCCCAAATCCCGCCAGTCCAGGTCAAAAACTTCATCATTTATGAACAGGCCGCCGTTGAAATAGTGAATGTCATGCATCCCGAAGGTGCGGCCGTCGGCGTTCTTGTCAGACATGGCGGCGAAGAGTTGGCGGAGCTTACGCGCAAACTTTGAGGGTGCGCCTTTGTCCGCTTCGATCATGCGGCGGAAGAGATGATCAGGAAGAAGGCCGATGTTGTCTGCGAACAGGCAGAACAGAAGCCGCATAAGGAAGTGTGCCGCGCGCGGCGGCGCTATTCCATTGATAGCGACGCCCCGGCCAATCCTTGCACCTCGGCGACGCCTTTTTGCACCAAATCCCGGGTTTCCGGTAGCCGTCTGGCATACATGGCATATATATATATGCCATGTATGCCGCCCCGACGGAGTACGAACGCGAGCGCGCGTTGACATTTATATGTCATGTCATTCATGTCATGGGATGTCGTTGCGCGGAAGCCTAGATAGGCAGGTTCACCCCTCGCAGCTCTACGGCCTGGAAACCAACATCTATGCGCAAGAGCTGGCGTCCGTAGTGGTGTGGATTCCAGTCTCAACTCAAGAAAGACATGCTGGAGGCTTCATTCTGCGCGAAAAATCTCGCCTTTGATGACTATGACCGCTACTTCCGGGATGCATGGTTCTGGGGAATTTCCAATGGGGTTGTTTTGGTGGATGGTGCCGATCCCATTGTGACTGCGGAAGGTTTAAGGAAGCATGAGCGGCGGCTGAAGGATACCTTCCGGAAAACAGTCGGCATTGATGTTGAATTTCAGATGGTGGAAATGAGCGGTGCTGCGGAACCGCGCTAGCACCGACAGGGAGACAAGGAAATGCAACCGGCTGAAACCGATGTTCGGAAGCCCTCCCAATTCGAGTTTATCGACTGCCCCGAGCTGGCAAAGCGCTGGAGCCTGCCGGTCTCATGGATTCGGGAGCAGGTGCGCTCCCGCACTGACGATCCCATTCCGCACGTTCGTTTTGGCAAGTACGTCCGCTTCCGCTGGGGCAGTGCCGAGCTTGACCAATGGGCGGAGAGGCGTATCATTTCGGGCAGCAACAGGAACGCAGGGCGGATTCTCGGAAAGGGAATGCAGTGAAGAGAACCCGCCACCAACAGGGCTATTTGTACAAGAAAGGCAACCTCTGGCTGTTGCGCTATCACGACAATCAGGAGTTGCCGGACGGAACAATCACACGCGTACAGAAGGCGCATAAATTGGTCGAGGCCGTTGGCGAATACCGCGCGAAGTCAGTAGTTCGCAAACTGGCTGAGGAGTTTCTTGCGCCTTTGAATGACAGCAGAACGACGCCGCAAAGCGTGATGTCTCTCGGTCGGTTTGTGGAAGGCCGATACCTGCCATATGTTGAGAAGCAGAAGCGATCCAGCACTTTCCACGGCTACCGCAACGTGTGGAAAGGCTATCTGCAGCCGCATGGCGCAATCGCACTTCGCGATTTCAAAACTGCGGACGTGGAGCGCGTTCTGGAGACAATCGCCGACGAAAACGACTTGACCAGCACGACCCTGCAACACATCAAGGCGTTTTTGTCGGGAGTTTTCCGGTATTCAAAGCGAATGGGTGTGATTCAAACCGAAAATCCCGTCCGCGATGCGGTTCTGCCGAAGGCAAAGCCAGCCGAGGACACCTACGCCTATTCACTGGAGGAGATCGCGCGAATGCTTCAAGTGCTCCCGGAGCCTGCGGCAACAATCGTTGCTGCGGCCTCGTACACCGGCGCACGGAAGGGCGAATTGCGAGGTTTCCGTTGGGAGGATTACGACGGCGAGCAAATCCGCATTTCGCAGTCGTTCTGGCGAAGCCATCGGGAGGAGCCGAAGACTCGCAAGAGCCGCGCGACCGTGCCGATCATTACGCAGCTTGCCGAGCGGCTGAAACTGCATCGGGAGATGATGGGGAATCCAGGTTGCGGTCTGATGTTCCAGAGCGCAGCAGGTAAGCCGCTGAATCTCGATGCGCTGGCAGCCGATGTCATCCGGCCAGCCTTCAAGAAGCATGAACTTGAGTGGCACGGTTGGCACGCATTCCGGCGCGGACTGGCAACAAATCTGCACCGGCTCGGGGTGCCGGATGAAACGAGCCAGCGTTTACTCCGACATTCCACGGTTGCAGTTACGCAGAACTGCTACATCAAGACGGCAGATGCCGATGCCGTTGCAGCCATGCGGACGCTTCAGAATGCACCGAGTATGCACCTTGCAAGCTCAGAGCGACCGCGAATCATGTAAGGAAACGAACGGTAAGTGCTTATGCTGATGGCAGTTAGAGTTACTGGCGGAGAGACGGGGATTCGAACCCCGGGTACAGCTTTTGACCGTACAACGGTTTAGCAAACCGCCGCCTTCAGCCACTCGGCCATCTCTCCGCAATTCTGGCTACACCGATTATAGCGGAAGCATTCCTGTTTCGGATATCCGCCGGCAAATTCTTTCAATACAGGCGCAGTAGCTTCCTGTCCGGATCGGCCAACAGGCGCCGTGTTCCTAGGGGAACTTTCAGCTCAAAGTGGGATTCCATGCCGTCGGCGAAGACGCGTTCCACGCGCACGCGTTTGCCCCCGGCCAGTTCCGCAAAAATCGGCACCGAGGTCACCAGCGATTCCGGGCAACGTTGCTGTTGCACCGTGAAGCTGGCGATCGTCAGGTTCGCCGCGCCGCTTCAGCACGACCTGCTTCAATTCAATTTCAGGCACCGAACTGCCGCGCACCCATTCGTCGAAGAACCATCCCAAGCTTTGCGCGCCGTCAAAGCGCGCCTTCGGCGGAAGAAACTCCTCCAACACCCTACGGAAGTCGTCGGTGGTCGCCGTGCTCCCGGTCATAGCGCCTGCCAAACTCGCGCAGGGCTGCCAAGAAAGCGGCCGCCTTCCGCCATCCTGGCCGGCGGCGCTTCCATACTTTTCGTAATCCGCAAAGTAATCGCGCAGCATCACCAGCAGCCACAGGCCCCGCCCGTAGGTCACCGGAATGATAGGCGTTGGGAAACACGGACGAGGAGAGCCGATAGCCCAGGGTGACCGGCCCGGCGTCCGCATAGCGTTTGCCGGCCGGGTTGCGTTTCCAGCAATTCCTGCCGGTAATCTTCCAGCAACTCCCGCGCCTGTGCCGGGTGCTTTGTCTTCCAGAATCATCAGCGCACTCAGGTTGGCGAGAGCTTCCATCAGCCACTGGTCGCGATAGCTCTTCCAGCCTACCCGGTCGCCCCACCACTGGTGCGCCGTCTCGTGGTCCTGCATAAAGCCGCCGTACATCAAGCGCTGGAAATTCGTTCAGATTCAGTGCCTGCCGCTCGCCGTCGCTCAGGTAGGCAAAGCTGCTTAGATACACCAGGGTCGGCCACCCCTGCGACACCGGCCCCGGCATCTGGGTTAGCGCCAGGCTCTTATAGGGATAGGGACCAAACCAGTGCTCGTATTTCTCGATCGCCTCGGCCGAGCGCCTGGCAATGGCGCTGTTTCTAGCTGGCGGCTTCCACGGCCAGTTCCGGAGCCGCTTTTCGCCAGCGATTCCTCCACCACCCCTGCCGAGTAGCTTGCCACCTCGATCCCGTCCCGACGCTCGCCGGGCGCGCACGAACTTGCCCAGGTTGAATCCAGCCAGCGGAATCTTCACCTCCGAATTCCACTCGCCCACCTGCGCATCGCCTTCCTCCCGGATTGAGGTGCGACGGCCGGTGGCCACCAGCGTCCACGCCTTGGGCCAGCGGAACTTCAGTTCAAAGAGGCTCATCTGCATGCCGCGATTCGGATACCAGGTACCGCGCGCGCCCACATACAACAGCCCTGGCGCGGCCTGTTGCATCACCGCGCCGGCGTACTGGAAGCGCAGCCGGTGATGCTCGCCTGGGTGCAGCGTGGCCGGCATCACCACGGTTACCAGGTCGTTGCCGACCCGTGCCAGCTCGCTGCCGCTCAGCGCTTCATTCTGCAGAAACTCCGCATCGACTCCATCCACGCTCACCGCGCTTACCTGCAGCCAGCGCGAGAGTTCAAAGATCAGCAGTTTCTGCCCCCCGTTCCGTACCTCCACATCGAGCTCCGCGGTTGCCTCCAGCATTTCGGGAGGAGCCAGCGTGGTATCGATACGGAATGCCTCCACCGGCACGGCCTCGGCGGAGCTGGCTGGATCGATCACCCGGCTCTGTCCGCGCCGGCGCGCCTCCAGTCCCGGAAACGCCATCCACACATCGAAGTAGAGCTCTGTCCCGCTGCGGCTGAGGCACGCCACCTTGATCTGATCCTCTGCCTGCGAATCGTCATAGACGTCCAGGCTACCCAGCCGCGTCGCCAGCCGCGCGTGCAGAAAATGGTCATCTCTTGCCAGGCGCCGCATCTTCCGTAAAGCTCTCAAGCAATCGCAGCCCATCCAACCCGGCGAGTTCCAGCGCCGTCGCGCCATGCGCGTGCACAAACTCCTCCGCCCCTTCACTCTCGCGCAAATAGGGTTTCAGTTCGCCCGCCAGGTCGCGGTTAAAGCGCAGGTACGCTGCGGAGAACTGTTCGTCCAGCACGCCCAGCCCGGAGAACAGTCCCAGCGAGGCGTGTTCGGTCAAGTCCGGCGGATGCATCAGAACCTCGCCTTCGCCCTCGAAATACGCTCCCGTCACGCTCCCTGAACGTCGCGGGTGAAGGCAATGGTGCCATCGGTCAGATAAAGGTGTAGTTCGCCGCGATCCAGCACCGCTTCCCTCACGTGGAACACCTTGCTCTCATCCAGTTCCACCGAGCGCAGGGCGCGATACAAGCGCGCCGCCGGCCCATGGTGCTGCGCCGCATCCAACGTCTGTGACGGAGGCGGCGGGGCGATGTTCCCTGGAAATTGCAGTGCTGGTTCCTGCCAGGGCGTCAGCGCCTCCGCCTGTTGCCCATGCAGAACCGCGGCGCTGAGCACCATCTCCGCCAGCAGCAAGGCAATGCGTCTCATCTCAATTCCCAATTCGGCCTCCCGAAATGGCGTGGAAATCACAATAACCCAAAGCTGCCCGGTGCACATAGCCTGGTGGCAGCTACCCGCTAAACGTGCTACTTTGGAGCACGGATTCCGATGAGGCTGCCCCATTTCCTAACCCGGCCCGCTCCTCCGTCGCGCACTCCGGCGCCGCTGGTTGCACCGGTAGTAGACAACTTGCGCCTCGATCTGCTCTATCATCGCGCGCGCACTGGCGGCGATTTTTTTGACGCGCTCGCCATCGACCGCCTGCACCTTGTCTTTCTGCTGATCGACATTGCCGGACAGCGCACCAACGCCATGGATCTGGCCGCCTTCGTGCAAGACGAATTTCACACCCACGCCCCACAGCTCTTCTCCGGCGCCACCAACGAATCTGAGGCTCTATCCGCGCTCTGCCAGCGCCTCAACCGGGCCATCCTGGAAGCCGCCGGACGCGCCCACATGGCGCCTGCGTTTCTCGCCTCCATCCATGGCGACGATGGCATCCTTACCTACATCAATGCCGGCAACGTTCCCGGCTTGCTGCTCACCGAGGACTCCAGCGAGTTGCTTGAATCCACCGGGTTGCCGCTCGGACTCTTCTCCCATTTCGCTCATGACGCCGCCTTCCGTGTCCTTCCCCGCGGTGGCGCGTTGCTGTTGGCTTCTCGCGGGGTGGTTGAGGCGCGCAGCGAGAGCGGTGTCCTCGAATGCATTGGCCGCAGCCCGGAATTCGGTACCGAGGGCATTTTGAAGGCCGCAGCCGGCGTTCCCCGTGTCGCCCAGCCGCTCTGCCGCATCGTGCTTGATTCTGCAACCGTCCACGCCGGCCGGCACATCGATAACGATATGTCGGTGGCCGCCATCTCCCGCAACGCCTAGCTCTGCCATGCCCGCCGGCAACCTCGGCAGGAATCCGCGGGATTGTGCTCCTGTTTGCACCGCCCCGCGGGACCTCGCGCCGCTATTCCGGATTGGCAAACCCAGGGGCCGCTGGCTGATGTGGTTGCCGGGAGTTACAATAGCTTGTCTTGTACCTTCAAACTTTTCGCGGCGTTCCGCCCGTCATGCCGGGCTGGAATCGCAACGCGGCCCGGATCTCAATGAAGAAGTTTTTGTTGTCGCTGATCGTCATCTGTTCCTTCGCCTTCCCCGTCCTCGCGCAGCAGGACACGCGTCGTTGAGGAGATCGTCGCGCGGGTCAATAACTCGATCATCACCCGTGCCGATCTGCGCCGGAACCACGAGCAAGCCGCCCAGGATTCCAAGGAGCAGAACCTGTCGCAGAAGCAGATCGAGGATCGCGAGGCAAACTCCCTGCGCGATCTCATCGACCAGCAGTTGCTCATCCAGAAGGCAGCCGACCTGGGGATTTCCGCCGACGCCGATCTGGTCAAGCGCCTGGATGACCTGCGCAAGCAGATGAAGGCCAGCTCGATGGAAGAGCTGCAGAAGCTCGCCGAATCGCAGGGCGTCAGCTGGGAGGAGTTCAAGCAGAACACCAAGAACGGCATTCTCACCCAGAAGGTGATCGGCTCGGAAGTCGGCAGCCACATCCAGGTCACGCGCGACGAAGTTCAGAAGTTTTATGAGGAGCACAAGTCCGAGATTGCCCAGCCCGAGCGCGTCCGCCTCAGCGAAATTCTGATTGCCAACAATCCCAGCGCTCCCAAGCCGGAGCCCGGCAAGGCGAGCGACCTGGAGGAGCCGACTGCCGAGCAGGTGGCCGCCGCCGAAGCCAAGGCCAACGACATTTATCAGCAACTCAAGAGCGGCGCCAAGTTCGACGAACTCGCCCGCAAGGAGTCCAACGGCTCCACCGCCGAGCAGGGTGGCGACCTCGGCTACTTCAAGCGCAACGATCTCGCCAAGGAACTGGAAGACAAGATCTTTCGCTCTCAAGACCGGCGAATTCACCCAGCCGATCCGCACCCGCCAGGGCTTCATCATTCTCCGCGTCACCGATCATATCGATGCCGGCACTCCTCCCCTCGAGCGCGTCCGCGATCAGATTCAGGAACAGCTCTACAGCCAGAAGGTGCAACCCGCCCTGCGCGCCTACCTCACCAAGCTGCGCGAAGAGGCTTACATCGACATCAAGCCCGGCTACACCGACAGCGGTGCCAGCCCCAACCAGACCAAACTGATCTACACCTCGCGACACCGGTCCCAAGACCAAGCAGGTTCGCGGCAAACTTGGCGTTGGCAAAAAGAAGACGGTCGTAGTGGTTGGCAAGGATAAGAACGACCACCGAAGCCGACCGGCAGCACCTCCGAACTCGGCCTGGCCAAGGCTGAGGTGGATGCCAAGGAGAAGGCCGAGAACGACCGCAAGGCCGCCGCCGCCGCCGCCGCGGCCAAAGCCGCCGCCGATGCCGCTGAAAAAGAAAAGCTCAGCCACATGTCCCCAAGGAGCGGAGCAAGTATCTGGCTCAGAAGAAGCGCGAGGCAAAGAAGGAAGCCAAGCTCGAGAGCAAGGAAACCAGAGAAGCAGAAAGCAGCTCGCCCGCAAGGAAGCCAAGCGCAAGGCAGCAGAAGCCAAGGCCGCCAAGAACGGAAAGAAGACCCGAGGCAAGCCGCGCCTGCCGACGCCGGCAGCAAGCCGACGCCAAGCGCTCCGCCGCAAGAAGAAGAAATCAATTTCCTGGTTCTAAGCCGTTTCCCAGTTCGTCGCAGCCTCGGCGCCGGCTCTCAGCCCGCGCTTCTTCGTGCCCCATGTTTCTCGCGGAATTGCAGCTTGGCCCACGAAAAACGTCGGCTTATCGGCTGGAGCCGCCCGCGGCAAGTCCGCTTCACCTTTACTTCCCGAATCCCTTACGCCTCTGCTTGCTGTAGCTGGCCAGGGCGGCCTCAATCACCGGGTAGGCATCTTCCGGCGGCTGCACTTCGTCCACTTCCACCGCCTTGCCCTCCAGCATTTGTAGTCCTGGAAGAAGCGGCGCAGCATCATCAACCGGTGCGGCGGCATCTCCTGCGCATCGGTGTAGCTGTTGAACTCCGGATCCTTGCTGGCAACGGCAATGATCTTATGATCTTTCTTGCCGCCGTCGATCATCGTCATCAATCCCACGGTTCGCGCCTGGATGATGGTCAGCGGAACCACCGGCTCCTGGCAGAAGACCAGAACGTCGAGCGGATCGTCGTCCTCGGCCAGAGTCTGCGGAATAAATCCGTAGTTGGCCGGATAGTACACCGCCGAATACAAAATCCGGTCCAGCTTGATCAGCCCGCTGCTTTTGTCCAGTTCGTACTTCACGCTGGAGCCAAACGGAATCTCGATGACCGCGTTAAACTCAGTCGGGATATTTTCTCCCGGCGTGATGTCGTGCCATGCATGGATCATGAAGAATACCCCTGGAGAATCGGTCTCCTCGTCATTGTACTGAATCCAGCTCGCTCCGCGCATTATCCAGGCGCATTCCGTTGCTCGCCAATCTCAACCGAGCGTGTAGAATCAATCCAGTCCACCTTCGATAGCCATGATTGAAACGCCTTCCGACGCAGTTCCGAAGCCTCGCAGGGGCAAAGCTGCGGCTGCCATGGTTGCCGCCGGAATTCTGCTCAGCCGCCTCAGTGGACTCATCCGCGAGCGTTTTTTCGCCCACTATCTCGGAACCTCGCTGGCCGCCGACGCCTATCGCGCCGCCTTCCGCGTGCCCAACATGCTGCAGAATCTGCTGGGCGAAGGCGTTCTCTCCGCATCCTTCATTCCGGTTTACGCGCGCCTCCGTGCCGAAGGACGCCAGCGCGAGGCCAGCGAACTCGCCGAAGCCATATTCGCCCTGCTGGCCCTGGTCGCCAGCGTCATCGTCGCTCTTGGAATCCTCTGCGCCCCGCTGCTCGTCAGCCTGCTCGTCCCCGGCTTCCAGGGCGAAAAGCGCGCCCTCACCATCGCCCTGGTGCGCATCGTCTTTCCCGGCACCGGACTGCTCGTCTTTTCCGCCTGGTGCCTCGGCGTGCTCAACAGCCATGGCCGCTTCTTTCTCTCCTACGCCTCCGGCGTAATGATGAACCTCGCCATGATCGCCGCTCTCATCTGGCAGGGCGGATGGCGCGGCCAGGGCACGGTCTCGCTCGCCTACGCCATCTCCTGGGCCTCGGTCGTCGGAGCCGTGTTGCAATTCGCGGTGCAGGCTCCCAGCCGTCTACACCTATCTGCGCCCACTGCTGGGGCACGTCGATCTCCGCTCCGCTTCATGTCGCGGCCGTGGTCGCCGCCTTCATCCCGGTCTTCATCAGCCGCGGCGTTTTTCAAATCTCCGGCTTCATCGATCTCCAGCTCGCCAGCTTTCTTCCCAAGGGCAACGTGCTGCTCACCTACGCGCAAACCCTTTACATGCTGCCGGTATCGTTGTTCGGAATGTCGGTCTCGGCCGCCGAACTGCCTGCCATGTCCCGCGCCATCGGCACCGAGTCGGAGATTGCCGCCACCTTGCGCACCCGCCTCAGCGCCGGTCTGGAGAAGATTTCCTTCTTCGTCGTTCCCTCCGCCGTGGCCTTTCTCGCCCTCGGCAACGTCGTGGCCTCCACCCTTTACCGCACCGGAAAGTTCGGCGAACAGGACGTACTCTTCGTCTGGGCAGCCTTGGCAGGCTCCGGCGTCGGTCTGCTGGCGCAGACCATGGGACGCCTCTATTCCTCCACCTTCTATGCCCTGCGCGACACCCGCACTCCGCTGCGTTATGCCCTCGTGCGCGTCGCTCTCACTCTCTGCCTCGGCTATCTCTTCGCCCTGCCCCTGCCGCGCGCCCTGGGCATCGACCACAACTGGGGCGTCGCCGGACTGACCTCCTCGGCGGGCATCGCTGGATGGGTGGAATTCGTTCTCTTGCGGCGTGGATTGCAGGCCCGCATCGGCCAGGTTGCCTTCTCCGTCGCGCGCGTCTTCAAGCTCTGGGCCGCCGCGCTAGCCGCCGCCGCGCTCGCACTGCTGCTGGAGTGGAGACTGCATCTGGGCTCGCCGGTGCTGCGCGGCCTGCTGATCCTATTCCCTTCGGTGCCGTCTATCTGGTCATCACGCACCTGCTGGGAGTGAGCGGATTCCTGTCGTCGCTGCTGGCCCGCTTCGGCCTGAAGCGCAGCCTAGATGGTTCCGGAGTGGATGCGCCTTGCCAAGGTCCCTGCCGCAGTTCCCGGACAGATGGAGCGTTGCGCTCCAGACGAAAAGCACTTTCCGCAGAACGGCCCGGGCTCAACCCGCTCCAGCTGGGGAAACTGCCGCCCGCGGGACGTCGCCAAACTGCTCTACCCCGCCGCTTTCAGCTTCGTCTTGATCACCTTCATCGCGCTCCAGTCATAGCCAAAGCGCCGTCCGCAATCCAGGCACACAACGTAGTGGGAGCAGCCCGGCGGCAGCTCTTCCGCTCCAGTCCAGGTGCGCCTGGTGCTGCCGTGCCACATCCATCGAAAACGGCACGGACAAGTGAGAGTGCCGGCAACCAAGCGACAACAGGTTCAGCACTTTCTCGAGCATATTCAGACACACCTCGCGGAACTTGCGCTTCGGCTCACTGCGGTGTCGCGCTCCGATGCGCCGGCATTTCTGGCCTCTTGAGTTCCGTCTTATCCGAGCTGTTCCAACCCCGGCCAGTCTCGCATTCTGTGAGCCGTGAAAGACTGCGAGCCCGGCAGCACGGCTACCGGGCCATTCCGAATCCGTCGCCCTGCGGATGCCTCGGCCCAGGCGCGTACCGCCTGCGTATCCGCAGTCATCTCTTGAAGGCGCCGCACGGCGTCTCGACCGCTTGCGGCTTATCGTTCACGTTGGGCTTGCGGATATCGATCCCACCCTTGAAGAACGCGCCATCCTCGATGCTGATGCGCTGTGCGACCACGTCGCCGGTCAGCGAACCTTCGTTGCGGATATCCACCCGGTCGGTGGCCGTAGACATTGCCGCGCACCTTGCCCAGGATCACCGCCTCGCGGGCCGTGATATTGGCCGCGATCACGCCATTGCGTCCCACCGTCACGCGGTTTCCCGGCAGGTGAATCGAACCTTCTACCCTGCCGTCGATGTAAAGCGATTCCGATCCTGTCACCTCGCCTTTGATCACGAGGGACTTTCCGATCGTTGCCTGGTCGGAGACTGCCGCCGCCGAAGCTCATCGGCTTCGGCGCGCTGTTGTTGTACTCCGGTGCCGGAGACGGTGTGGAGGGCTGGCGCTGCGGATCCGCAGGCGCTGGATTATTGCTGCCGGACTGTGTTGAGGGCTTCCACATTTTTCGTGAGTCCTTTCCTAAAGCAGGTCTGCACCTGCATCGCCATTCTCTGTGCCGTTCTGTAAGTTTGAACTGCACAACGGCTTCTGGGTTGGCTGGTCCTGAACAAAGGCGTGCTCTTGTTCCCTGTATGCACTATATTCCATTCCCCGGAATTTTCTGCACTGGTCGAAATCAGCCTCAGCCGCGCACTCGGCAATACCCATAGTCTGCTCAGCTCGCCGTAACCCGCCGCTACCCAATTCCGCACGCGATTCGCACATCGGCCACCGACGCGATACCATCACAGCATCGACGAATGATCTCTGAAAGCGATCTGCTCCAACACATCGAAGACCAGCCCCAGCGTGCCGCCGGATACAAGCAACTCATCCGCGAACTCTCCCTGCGTGGCCGCGAGCGCCAGGAGCTGGAATCGCTCCTCGCCGATCTCGTGGTGCGCGGCAAACTGGTCCTGGTCGCGCGCGACCGTTACGCCATCGCCTCCGCCGCCGTCAATCGCAATCTCGTCGTCGGAACCCTCACCATGCATCGTGACGGCTTCGGCTTCGTCCGTCCCGCTGGATCGCGAAGTTCGCGAGCGCCTCCAGGGCGACGTCTTCATCCCGCCCTTCGATACCGCCGAGGCCATGCACGGCGATCAGGTTCTGGTCGAGCTTTCGCCCCACTCCCGCGAGGGCCGCGCCGAAGGCCGCATCGTCCGCGTCATGGAGCGCGCCCATCCCACCGTGGTTGGAACCTTCCACTACGGCCAGCGGCAGAACTACGTGCGCCCCATCGACGACCGCATCAAGATGGATATCATCATCGCCGAAGGCGAGGAGATCGTCCCCGAGCCATCCCAAGCCGCCAGCCGCCTCGAGGTCGATCGCGTCATCGGCCAGCGAAGCCAGCCGCCGTCCCTGGGAAGACCTGGAAGGTCTCGTCGTCGATTGCGAGATCACCGACTGGCCCACCGCCACCAAGAATCCCCGCGGCCGCGTCATCGAGGTCATCGGCTACGAAGACGATTTCGGCGTTGACGTCGAGATCATCATCCGCAAGCACCACCTGCCCCACCACTTTCCGCCGTCGGTCATCGCCGAAGCCCGCGCCATCTCCTCCGCGATTCCTGCCGCCGAACTGAAGCGCCGCCGCGATTTCCGCGACCTTCCCATCGTCACCATCGATGGTGAAACCGCCCGCGACTTTGACGATGCCGTCTTCGTCCGCAAGCTCCCCGATGGACACTACGAACTTCAGGTCCACATCGCCGACGTCGCGCACTACGTCCGCCCCGGCATGGATATCGACCGCGAGGCCGAGATCCGCGGCACCAGCGTTTATTTCCCGGACCGCGCCATCCCCATGCTGCCCATCGAGCTATCCACCGACATCTGCTCGCTGCGCCCGCAGCTCGATCGCCTGGTTATGTCCTGCATCATGCAGATCGACGCCCGCGGCGAAATCCGCTCCTACCAGATCATGCCCGGCATCATCCGCAGCGCCGAGCGCATGACCTATCGAGTCCGTCCAGCTCATTCTCGATGGCGACGCCGCAGCCCGCGAGCGTTACGCGCCCCTGGTCGAAAATTTCCTCCTCATGCAGGAACTGGCCGAGGTCCTCAACCAAAAGCGCCAGCGCCGCGGCTCCATCGACTTCGATCTTCCCGAGCCGCTCATCGAATTCGACGAGAACGGCCTGATGAAAGGCGTCACCCGCTCCGAGCGGCTCTTCGCCCATCGCCTCATCGAGGAGTTCATGCTCGCGGCCAATGAAACCGTCGCCACCTACCTCGAACAAAAAGGCGTGGCTTCCATCTACCGCGTCCACGAGCCGCCCGACCCCAAGCGCGTCTACGATTTCGAAAATCTCGCCGCCGCCTTCGGCTATTCGCTCGGCATCGGCGCGCTGCCCATCTCGCGCTTCCGCATCAAGCCCGATCATCGCGCCGCGGGCGCAACGCTCGCGCTCCACCGCCCACCGCGCCAAGCCCCGCGAGATCGAACTCCCGCAGGCAGTCGCCATCACTCCCGCCATGTACCAGAAGCTCGCTGCCAAAATCGCCGGTAAGCCCGAGGAGCGCATCCTCAGCTACCTCATGCTGCGCTCGCTCAAACAGGCGCGCTACTCTGAGATCAATGAAGGCCACTTTGCCCTCGCCGCCACCTGTTACACCCACTTCACCTCGCCCATCCGCCGCTTTCCCGACCTCCTGGTCCATCGCATCCTCAAGGGCGTCCTCGCCGAAAGCGCCCGAGCAGCACGAAGGCGCGCTCGCCATCGGCGTCCGGAGGCCACGTCCAGCAGAACGCCGAATCGCTCTGGCCGGCCCATACGCCAGCCAGACCCGCCTCCGGAAAACGCCGCAAAGGTCTGCAAAGCGCGAAGACGTGCTCGCCTCGTGTCCCCAGCCCAATCCCCGAGGACGAACTCCGCCACCAGGCCGAGGATGCCAGCTTCGCCGAGCGCCGCGCCGATGCCGCCGAGCGCGAACTGGTCGAGTGGAAGAAGATGAAGTTCATGTCTGATCGCGTCGGCGAGGATTTCGACGGACTCATCGTCAGCATCACCAAGTATGGAATCTTCGTCGAACTCACCGATCTCTTCGTCGAGGGCCTCATCCCGCTCAACACCATGTACGACGACCACTACACCTTCCACGACACCACTCGCCAGATCATCGGCCAGCGCACCCGCAAAACCTTTTCCCTCGGAGACCGCGTCCGCGTCATTCTCGACCGCATCGACCGCGTCGAACGCAAGTTGCAGTTCGCCCTCGTCGATGAGCGCCCCACCCCCGCCCAGCGCGGCCGCAAGCGCCGCCGCTACTAGCACTCGCTCCTGGCGGTGGCTCGCCCTAGTACAATTTATGCAAGACATCCAGAACGAGGACTATTCCGAATGGCACACATGGTGCAATGCGCAAAGCTGGGACGCGAGGCTGAAGGCCTCGACGAAGCGCCCTTTGACAGCCCCCTGGGGCAGAGAATCTACGAAAACATCAGCAAGCAGGCCTGGGACGACTGGCAGAATCACATGAAGATGCTGCTGAACGAATATCGCCTGCAGCCCTGGAAAAAAGAGCACCAGGACTTCATCGTGCAGCAGATGGAGCAGTACTTCTTCGGCCAGGGTGGACAAGCTCCGGAAGGCTACAAGCCGCCTGAAGCCTGAGCGGCAGAGCGAACCTGGCACTTCGGCCGACGGCACGGCGAAATGTGAAACGCGGGCAACCTCGCTCGCGTTTTCCATGCCGATCCCGCTTCTGCGGTGCTAGAATCAGTTCACCCCTTCGGCGCGCCCGCGCCGTAAACCGTCGGGATGTGGCTCAGCCTGGTAGAGCACTCGCTTGGGGTGCGAGGGGTCGGCAGTTCAAATCTGCCCATCCCGACCAGTCTTTAGTTTTCGCCCTTTCAAATATCATATCGAACGGCTTTCTGTATGTGGGAGTTACATTTACAGCGTCTATCGAGCAGTTCAAAAGTACCTTTCTGAGCAGGTCGGCTTGTTCGGCTGGCTTTTGCGTAAAGTACAGAGAATAAGCAACATTGGCGAGTTCTAAAGTCCTTTGCGCGTTCAACACAATATCTGCCTTCGGCTGCGCCATAGCGTCCAATGCCTGCTGAACCTGCTGTTCTTCCGCCTGCCATTGGCTCATTTGCCGGTGCCAGAAGTCCTCTGGAATCTTGCCATCCAACTTGTCCGCATACGCTTGGCTCATGCGGCTGCGGATCGCTTCGAGGCGCTGCGCCAGTCTTTCGCGCTGCGCCTTCGAATTCTGCTGCATGTTGTCCTGGTCGTGCTTTAGAGCGCCGGTGATTCGCGCCACCACGTCATCAGGAATACAGATTCCTTTCAGAACCTCTCCCAGTTTTTCCGAAATCTGCTCTTCCCGGAAGCGTGGCAGTCCGCACTTGCCGTGGTATCCGCTGCAACGGTAGTAAACGTATTTGCCCTTCTTAAGCTCCGCCGTCACCGTAAGATTGTCATGCGCACAGGTCAACATGCCCCGAAATGCAATGTCGTGCTTGCTGTATTTCCCCTTGTGGTGGCCGTGAATCACTGCCTGAACGGCTTCGAATAGCTGCGCCGAAATGAATTGCTCGTGACTGCCCCGGTACTGAGTTCCACCCCATTCGAATGTTCCGATGTAGACCGGATTCAGAAGAATCGTATGCAGGTAGCTGCGATTGATCGTTTTTCCGAATTCCACTCGGACTTGCTTCCGCAAAGTATCCAGCGAGTGTTTCCCAGTCGCGTACAGTTCGAAAATTCGCCTCACGATTTCTGAATTCTCCGGGTGAATTTCGATAGTCCGAGTCAGCCGATTATTCCGGTACCCGAAAGGCGCACGTCCAGGATAGATGCCCTGTTCGGCTTTTTCGCGCATCCCCTTAATCACTTCCTCGCGCAAATTATCCGAATAGTATTTTGCGGAAGCGACTTCAATACCGTGCATGAATTTCGTTTGCGCCTTCGCGTTCTTCGACAGGATGTTTCCGGTCTTTACGAAGTGGATTTCGATATCCAGCTTCTCAAGGCGTACCGAATCCTCAAAGTTTCTGTAAAGGCGGTCCGTTTTTTCGACCAGAATCGTCCGGCAGTTCAGCGACTTCGCAATGAACTTGACCATCTCTCCGAATTCTTTGCGGCCAACGGTTTTCGCGGTTTCGATATCAATGAACTCACGCACCACTTCGAAACCGTTCTTCGCGGCATAAGCGTGCAGCAATCTCAATTGAGCCTGAATCGAATACCCTTCCTGCTCCTGCTCACGGCTGGAAACTCGCGCATAGATCACTGCTTGCATATTCGCTCCTTACGATTTCGATTTCTTGGCGGGTGACTTCTTCGAATTCTCTTTGGCATTTTTCCAGCGCGTTTCGGCTGCAAGACGGGCGATTTCCTGCCTCCGCTCCGGGGTCAGAGTCGCTGTCCGTTTGGCGGCCCCGATTCGGCCCTGCTTTGCGAAGTATTCGCGGATATCTTCAGGAAGCTTCATGGTGTTCAATATTATGCTAAGCCCCCTAGAACGCGTCAACAGTTTTTATCGAACGCGGATTCCCGATTCCTTTGAATCAGGCGCTGAGTTGCTTAATGACCGACCCGCGATAGACTTCGAAGATTTTCGCCGTGGAAATGCGGTTCTCAACCTCGGACGGGAAAAATGATTGGTATCTCTGCATGGTCCGTGCCGCATTTCCTTTGGTTTGACGATTCAGAAGTTTCCGGAATCCCCGCATTCCCATTTCGTTCGACTCGTGATGCAAGCCGATTCCAGTGAAGTATTCGAGCCCTTCGCACCCTTCCGGGGTGGGCAGTCCTGGATGGCTCGCGTAGACGATTTCGAGATTTTGGAATGGATTGTAGTCCGGAGCGCGATGCAAACAGCCAAGGTTTTCGAGTTCTAATGGGATTCGATCTCCTCCACACTGGCGCTCGACTCTGGTCAAAGTATCGGACTTCTTGAAGCCAAACTCCTCTTCGAATCCTAAAGGTTCTGAATCCGGATTCTGCCGACGCTGCATTCTTCGGAACTGGACGAGGCTTTCGGCCACCTTGTTGTAAATGCGAAATACATTCGGTCTAGTGCCAGCCATGATTGTTTCCACTTCACCGTGTCCAATCATGTTGTACTTGATTTCCCCAAACTCCCGGTCTGTTCGCTTGAACTTGAACCGAGCGTGCTCCTTAAACCATCCGACAGGTACGTCCTTCACATCGGCGGTCAGATCGATACGCATAATCCCCAGCCCCTCTAACCTGGCGTCTGTCACGGAGCCTACGATTTCGACAACTTCGCTGTAAAACTTTTTTCCCACATCGAAGATTTCAAGCTTGTGATGTTTGTCTCCATGTTTGCACTGCACATGCAGCAGCGCATCGATGCCGATGGGCCGGAGGTCGGCTTTGCCCACGTAATGCACGGCAGGACGGACACGAGACGTAAACGACTGGTAGGGGAGGCCCCGCGTGTATCCCCTATAAAGTCTTTGCCGAGTACTGCCGGAGATCATCGTCGCGCAGTCAATTGGATCAGGTCTTGGCAACAGAAGAGAAACTGTAATCTATTGTTGAACTGTCCGGTTACTTCCCCATTCCCATGACCTCTTCCCAAATAAGAACGCCCCGTTGCCGGGGCGCTCAGAGGTCGCTCATTGAGCGGAGCCTTACGACAAAAGCTTACTGAGAATAGCCAAGCAATCGCCGCTCAAGTACACTGGTGTGAGTTTCACCTCCCCCAATTTGATTGTCAAGGTCTATTCTTATGAATCGGACTGCTGACGTTCCCGAGTACACTCTTGGGCTTGACTTGGGTTCAGCCTCTGTCGGTTGGGCTCTCATCTCTCTTGATTCCTCACACAAACCGCAAGGATTGCTCCGTGCCGGTGTTCGCATTTTCGAACCGGGTGTTGAAGGCTCGACTATCGATATCGAGCGTGGCAAGGACCAGTCAAAAGCTGTAGCCCGCCGTGAAGCGAGGCTTCATCGACGCCAGCTTAGGCGACGAGCCGCGAGACAGCGAGATTTGTTTCTCCTGCTTCAGCAAATTAATTTGTTACCGCTTGCCGCGGACGCATCTGCCAACCTGTCAGACCAGCGGCATCAGGTTCTGAATGATTTGGACCGTGCTCTGACCTCGGACCTCTGCCGAACCGGCGAATCAGACGGCTTGCGGGCTGTAAAAGAATCTCTCCCTTATTTCCTGCGAAAGTCCGCATTGGACCGAAAGCTGAGCGCATTTGAGTTAGGTCGGGTTCTTTACCACCTCATCCAGCGCCGAGGATTCAAGTCCAATCGCAAAGAGGGCAAGAAATCAAAGGACGATGAACTCGGAAAAGTAAAAGCAGGTATTTCCGAATTAGCTGCTCAGATGGCATCTGCCGGAGTGCGGACGCTCGGTGAATACTTTGCTGGACTCAATTCTCACGAGCGGAGAATACGTGGCCGATGGACGGCGCGGTCCATGTACGAACAGGAGTTTGAAAAGATCTGGCAATCACAGCGTCCATACTGGCCGGACGTAATGAACGATGACTTCCAATCAAAGGTCGGTTGGTTGCTATTCTTCCAGCGTCCCATCGCGGCGCAGGAACACCTGATAGGTTTCTGCGAACTGGAGCCAGACGAGCGCCGCGCTCCCTGGGCGTTCTTGGAGGCACAACGATTTCGCGTGCTCCAGAAGGTGAATGACCTAGAAGTCATTGAGTTCGGAAAGCTCGATGAGCGTTCCTTAACGCAAGAGGAAAAGAACGCAGTCTTCGCAAAGCTGGAGAATGATGGCGACCAGTCGTTTGCCGAGTTGCGGAAATTGCTCGGGCTGAAGAAATCAACCTTCAATCTCGAAAGGGGCGGGGAAAAGCGGCTTCGTGGCAATCGCACGAATTCGTTCATGCGCTCTGTCTTTGGCGCCTTCTGGGATGAGATGCCCGAGGAAGAAAAGCACAAGGCCGTAACGCTCTGGTACAGAACTGAGTCAGAAGAACAACTCGCAGCGAAGGCGCGCGAACGCTGGGCGCTCGATGAGAACGCCGCAAACAAGTTCGCCGATACAAGGCCAGAAGACGGCTATTGCAATTTGTCTCTCAAAGCCTTGCGCCGCCTGTTGCCTGAGATGGAGAGTGGAATTAGCTACGGCGCACTCCGTCCGGTTCTCTACCCGGAGGTTTCCCGAGAGCCCAAAGAATTGCTGCCGTTGGTCCGAGAAGCGGTTCCTTCGCTCCGTAATCCCGCCGTTGAGCGTGCTCTTACTGAGGTACGAAAGGTCGTTAATGCCATCGTGCGCGAATACGGCAAGCCATACGAAATTCGCATCGAGATGGCGCGCGAACTGCGGAAGTCGCGCAAGGAGCGCGAAGAATCCACGCGTCAAAACCGAACTCGGCAGCGAGAGCGCGAGGAAGCCAAGGCTAGGATTCTGAAGGATTGCGGCATCCAGAATCCTTCTCGCTCCGATCTTGAAAAGGTTCTCCTGTTCGAAGAGTGCGGAGGCATCTGTCCCTACACCGGACGCACTATCGAATTCAGCTCTCTATTTGGCGATTCTCAGTTCGATATCGAGCACATCATTCCGCTGAGCAGATGTCCGGACGACTCTTTCCTTAACAAGACGCTTTGCTATAACCACGAAAACCGTTCAGTTAAAGGTGGACGCACTCCCTGGGAGGCGTATGGCACGGATGAGGAGCGCTGGACGCAAATTCTTGAGAGGGTGAAGAAATTCGGTAATTCGGCCAAGCTCCGCCGTTTCGAGCTTCGCAGTGAAGAGGCACTCCGCGAGTTTACTGAGCGCCAGATGAACGACACGCGCTATACCACGCGCCTTGCTGTGGACCTGTTGAGCACACTCTATGGAGGACGCGATGTTCCGCGCGGGGACGGCACAAACCGCCGGGTCATTCATGCGACCACCGGAATGGTCACGGCAACGCTTCGCCGCTCTTGGGGAGTGGAGGCGATTCTGCGCGAAGCAGTGCCTTCTTACAACGGCGAGAGCAAAGGCAAGCCCCGCACCGATCATCGCCACCATGCAGTGGATGCAATCGTGATTGCGCTTACCAGTCAGTCTATGGTGAAGCAGATGAGCGTTGCCGCTGCAAACGCGCCATCCTGGCAGTCTGCGCGCCGCTCATTCCAGGGCATGGAATCGCCCTGGCCTAACTTCGTGGACTCAATCCGGCCACACGTCACCGGCATGATCGTATCTCACCGCCCCGAACATAAAATGAGCGGCGCATTCCATGATGAAACGAATTATGGACCGCCCCGCCACGAGGGTAAGAAAACCGTCGTTCATATCCGCAAGCCGGTTTCGTCTTTGGGAGAGAAGGACGTTGCCAGCATCGTCGATCCGATTGTTCGGCGCGCTGTGGAGGAAAAGTTCGCTGCTCTCAGCGGCGACCTAAGCCGGTGCGAAACAACGAACAACTGGCCTATCTGTCCGGCAAGCAACGGCAGAGAAGTGCCGATTCGGCGGGTACGCATTCGAAAGGTGCTCGATGTCTCGGCGATTGGGCAAGGAAATCGCCAGCGTTTTGTAATGCCTTCAAGTAACCACCACGTAGAGGTCTTTGCCAAACTGGATGCGCATGGCAAGGAGACGCGCTGGGAAAGCATCGTGGTCTCTCTACTGGAAGCTGCGGAACGAAAAAGCGAGGAAGAGCCCATAGTCTCTCGCTCATACCCTGATGCAGAGGAGTTTGCGTTTAAATTCTCTCTCATGGGAGGCGACATAGTTCAACTTCACAAGAGCTGTAATCATGCAGATGGCCGGTGCTCGCCATCGCTTTACCGGCTTCGAACGATTGCGGCTAACGGCCAGCTTTCGTTGGTCAGAATTACTGACGCGCGATTGAAAGACGACATCAGGAAAGCCAAAGAGTGGTGGTCGCCCATGTGCGACGCCCTGCGTAAATTAGATTGCCGGAAGGTTCAGCTTGACCTGCTCGGCGGCATTCATCAAGCCAATGACTGACCGAATCGTTGAAATCGCTAATCCGGCAGAGCTTTCGGTTCGCCTCGACCAGCTTGTGATTGCAACGGAAACCGCTCCGCCGGTATCCACTCCACTTTCGGAGCTTGGTGTCCTGCTGATTGCTCATCCGCGAGTCACGCTTACTCAGGCGGTCCTGTCGCGGATCGCCACGAATGGCGGGACGGTAGTCTCCTGCGATGAATCCTTTCTTCCAGCGTCTATGCTGCTCCCCATCCAGGCCCACTACATCCAATCCGAGCGCTTTGCACAACAGACCCGGATGACGCTTCCGCTTCGCAAACGGCTTTGGAAAACAGTTGTCCAGGCGAAGATTCGAGCGCAAGGAACCTTGCTTAAGGAGCTTCAGGGAAACGACGGAGGATTGATCCCCATGTCTGCGCGCGTGCAGTCGGGCGATAAGGGCAATCAGGAATCCATTGCCGCGAGGCGCTATTGGCCGATGATTTTCGGTAATCCGCAATTCCGCCGTGGTGGAATCGGCCCAGACCAGAATCGTCATCTGGATTATGGCTACACCGTGCTCCGGGCACTCACGGCCCGCGCATTGTGCGCCGCAGGACTTCACCCATCCATCGGGATTCGCCATCAGAACCGCTACGATGCGTTCTGTCTGGCAGCCGACCTCATGGAACCATTTCGCCCGGTCGTGGACCGGCGCGTCTTTGAGTGGATTCAGGAGAACGATCCCGAAGGCCCACTGGACCGCAATGCACGGGGATGGTTGCTCGGGATACTGACCGAGCGATATCTCACGGAAGGCGAAGAGCGAACACTCCCCGACTTGTTGGCACGCTCCGCCGATGGACTGGCAAGAGCCATTTGCGGAGAAGAGGCTCCGTTCACTCTCCCCGGCCATTTAATGCCATGCAAAGACTGAATCTTTCCGCGTACCGCGCTATGTGGCTACTCGCGATGTTCGATCTTCCGGTGGAGACCAAAGACAACCGGCGCGACTATGTCCGCTTCCGGCGAGTCCTGCTCAAAGATGGGTTCATGATGTTGCAGTTTTCCGTTTATGCGCGCTACATTCCCAGTGAGGAAGCGGCGGAGGTTCATCGGAGGACTGTTAAGAGCGCAATTCCTCCGCTGGGGCAAGTACGAGTAGTTGCTCTTACCGATCACCAATTTGCAAAGATGGAAGTGTTCTATGGAAGAAAACCGCGAGAACCGGAAGAACCGCCCGCGCAAATTATGCTTTTCTAGAATTCAGGTCGCGTGTAAGTGCCAAGAAAACTGGCACTTACACGCGACCTAGTGTACTTGAGCGGTGATTCTCGGCCATCCCCAGCAGCTCGTGCATACGCTCCGACGGCTCGATGCAAGTGTACTTGAGCGGTGATTCTCGGCCATCCCCAGCGCGCGCTGCGGCGTGATCGGCACATGGCTCGAGTGTACTTGAGCGGTGATTCTCGGCCATCCCCAGCTGCTCGCATGACGAGCCGTCGACGCGCTCGAGTGTACTTGAGCGGTGATTCTCGGCCATCCCCAGCCAGCATTGCATGGGTCCATGCCGTCAGCTCGTGCAGTGTACTTGAGCGGTGATTCTCGGCCATCCCCAGCAGTTCGTGCAAGCTGACCGACGACGCTGATCAAGTGTACTTGAGCGGTGATTCTCGGCCATCCCCAGCCAGGCCCGTACGTCGATCCGCACTGTCAGCGCAGTGTACTTGAGCGGTGATTCTCGGCCATCCCCAGCCTGACTGCTGCGGCTGCATCGACGCGGCGTGAGTGTACTTGAGCGGTGATTCTCGGCCATCCCCAGCGGCAATCGTCAGACGGCAACGCAGCTCGACCAGTGTACTTGAGCGGTGATTCCCGGCCATCCCCAGCCTGGATTCTAGCGTGTCGCCGGGCTCGTGACAGTGTACTTGAGCGGTGAATCCCGGCCATCCCCAGCGCATGATGCACTGGCTGCCGCCGAGCATAGTGTACTTGAGCGGTGATTCCCGGCCATCCCCAGCCGATCATGGCCGGAGCATGTCACAGGTCTAGTGTACTTGAGCGGTGATTCCCGGCCATCCCCAGCACGATGCACCGCTGATGCGAACACAGCCAGTAAGTGTACTTGAGCGGTGATTCTCGGCCATCCCCAGCGAGGCGCGCGTGGAGAGTCAAGCAGCCCTGGTCAGTGTACTTGAGCGGTGATTCTCGGCCATCCCCAGCATCGTCCGATGCGAGAGCTGCACGATGATCTCAGTGTACTTGAGCGGTGATTCTCGGCCATCCCCAGCCAATGCCGAGTGACCTGCAGCTGATCGCGAATCAGTGTACTTGAGCGGTGATTCTCGGCCATCCCCAGCGCAACTGGCAGCGTGATGAGCGCGTCGTCCGACAGTGTACTTGAGCGGTGATTCCCGGCCATCCCCAGCACAAACGCGCCGCGATTCTCGCTCTCGCCAAGTGTACTTGAGCGGTGATTCTCGGCCATCCCCAGCGCTTACTGCCGCCAATGCATCCGAGTGGCTAGTGTACTTGAGCGGTGATTCTCGGCCATCCCCAGCGCGAGCAGCGCCGTCCCGAGGCCGGCCACCAGTGTACTTGAGCGGTGAATCCCGGCCATCCCCAGCGGCGTGGATGTTGCCGACAGCAACCTGACTAGTGTACTTGAGCGGTGATTCTCGGCCATCCCCAGCTTAAGGGAGTATGACTCAGAATGCCTGGTTAGTGTACTTGAGCGGTGATTCCCGGCCATCCCCAGCCCAATAGTGTGTGATGTAGGCGGCTGCCGCAGTGTACTTGAGCGGTGATTCTCGGCCATCCCCAGCGGGACAGACGTAACTCGCCTTACTTTAGTAAGTGTACTTGAGCGGTGATTCTCGGCCATCCCCAGCCGCATCCTCACGTCCGGATCGGCATAGCATCTGCTTAGTGTACTTGAGCGGTGATTCCCGGCCATCCCCAGCCTAATGCAGTCCGGTCTTGTGCCAGTGGTCGAAGTGTACTTGAGCGGTGATTCCCGGCCATCCCCAGCCGCAATATCTTGAAACCGTCGCTGACTATCTAGTGTACTTGAGCGGTGATTCCCGGCCATCCCCAGCGCGACCGGCCTGGGAGCTCACGGCGTGACGAGTGTACTTGAGCGGTGATTCCCGGCCATCCCCAGCACCGACGCAAGCGCGTTCGCCTCAATTCTAGTGTACTTGAGCGGTGATTCTCGGCCATCCCCAGCCCAGAGACAAGCGGAGGCTGTGAAGACGCCAGTGTACTTGAGCGGTGATTCTCGGCCATCCCCAGCCCAATCATGAAGGCACCGTCACGTGTGAAGAGTGTACTTGAGCGGTGATTCTCGGCCATCCCCAGCGCATTTGCTGCCGTTCCACCTACCGGCCCCAGTGTACTTGAGCGGTGATTCTCGGCCATCCCCAGCAACAACCATGATTGGGTCGAACGATGTGAAAGTGTACTTGAGCGGTGATTCTCGGCCATCCCCAGCGCCTTGATGCGGGGAATGTAGTAGTTGAACAGTGTACTTGAGCGGTGATTCTCGGCCATCCCCAGCATCTTCGGCTGGCTTAAGGTCGCATGACCAAGTGTACTTGAGCGGTGATTCCCGGCCATCCCCAGCGCGTCGAACAGCCTGCCCGACACGATGAACAGTGTACTTGAGCGGTGATTCTCGGCCATCCCCAGCGCGTCGAACAGCCTGCCCGACACGATGAACAGTGTACTTGAGCGGTGATTCTCGGCCATCCCCAGCAGTCTCCGGCATTCAACGCCAACGGTTCTAGTGTACTTGAGCGGTGATTCTCGGCCATCCCCAGCGTCAAGCATTGCCGCGCCGCGTGGCCTTCCAGTGTACTTGAGCGGTGATTCTCGGCCATCCCCAGCACCGTGCTGTATATATCGCCCGCATGGCAAAGTGTACTTGAGCGGTGATTCTCGGCCATCCCCAGCAGCTGTGGAAGGCTTGCGCCAATCCCGAGCAGTGTACTTGAGCGGTGATTCTCGGCCATCCCCAGCATTCGTACAGCCGGTGCAAAAAGCGCAGGTAGCGCGCTGGTGATGGCCGAGAATCACCGCTCAGCTAATCCCGCCGTGTAGCTAATAAAAGTTCTAAAATCGTCCTCTAAAGCCGACCATTCGTAAATTGCTCGGACTCTTCAGCAATTTACAAATGAACCCATTCCCCACTTATCACCCGCCGTGAATTGATGGTGCGAATCTGTGTTCGCGCCCTGGCTTCTCTTGGCGTGGCCCTTACAGCCGTAGTAGCGCCGCACTGCAACAAGGCCGCCGCGTCGGGCGGCCTCACAATGGACGAGATGGTATGATCGCGACGCACGGGGAACGGCTCTCTGAGAGCATCGCTTCCGGTTACGTCGTCGATCAGCTCTATTAGGATTGAGAATCAGACTTGGTGGTGTTGCGCTCGTGATCTACCCGTCTTTGGCCCGATTCTTCCGGCAGCAAGGTCTCTACATTGCCATCTCTGCGGTCGTTGGCGCCATTTTCTGGGCCAACGGACAGCAGATCAATCCCGCCACGGTTTTGGTGTATTCTCTCTGCATTGGCAATCTTCTCTCGCCCGCAGTAAGTCGGTTTGAGTTTCTCTATGCGGACAAGCCATTTCCTTACAACCTGATGATTTTCCTGCCTGTCCTCCTTGTACTGACAGTCCCTATTTACCTCATTACGACCCTAGTTGTATGGTTGGTTGCTCCCCCCGCTGCGCAGCAGCTTTCTCATCTTATTCGCACGGGATGGAGGTTTCCGTTCCTGGTCACATTCGTCTTTGGGGTTGCCTCGTTTCTCTACCACAGTACGAAAGAGAGGCTGGAGCGGCGGAACGTCGAACTTCAGCAATCAGTGGAACACGGCGCCGCCCGGCTTGAACTGCAGGAGCAGGAACTGCAGCGTGCCCGGGAGATACAGCAGTCGCTGCTCCCCAAACAGATTCCCCAGCTTCCAGGATTCGAGGTTGCGGGAGCGTGGCTACCAGCTCGTTCTGTCAGCGGTGATTACTACGACGTGCTCCGGCTCGGTGACCATCGGCTGGGAATCTGCATCGCCGACGTAGCCGGAAAAGGTGTATCCGCGGCTCTGCTGATGGCCAACGTGCAAGCCTCGGTACGAGCGTTTGCAAATGACTCTGAGAGCCCAGCCCAGTTGTGTAGTAAAGTCAACAGCCTGTTGCACGAGAACATTGCGATCGGGAAATTCGTGACCTTTCTTTACGGAATCCTGGATGCTGAGACACGTACGTTTCAGTATTGCAACGCCGGGCACCTTTATCCCATCCTTTTCTCTGCCGGTTCCGTCCGGACGTTGGACCAAGGCGGCGCGGTGCTCGGCGTTTTCCCAACCTGGAATTATGAGGACTCGATGATCGAGTTGAGGGCCGGGGACCGATTACTCCTCTTCACCGACGGTATCACCGAAGCATCCGATGGCGACGGCCGGGAGTTCGAAGAAACCAGCATCGCAACTTTTGCGAAGTCCAATGCCGCACTGTCTGCAAGCGAGTTGAATAGCCAGTTGCTCGCGCGAGTTACCGCCCATTGCGGTGCACAATTTCACGACGACGCGACCCTCCTGGTCATCGCCGCAAGTTAGAGCGAGAGCCCAGGAGCATCGCCAGTCCCAGAAACAAAGAAGATTCTAAAGCTGGCCGTTCCAACCTCCGAATTATTGTCAGTTACTTACCGGCATACCCGCATGCCGGTTTAGAACTCTTGCCTCATAAGAAAACAAGGCTCTCCCGCGCCGCTTGGAAAGTTTGGCCTACCGGTCCTCGCCCGCGGGTCTCGATGCTTGAAGTGATTGAATAGCGACCCAAAGCAATCGGCAAGCATCTATTCACCAGCGAACGCCTTGCCGGTGAAGGGAACCGTGATGAGCACGCCGAATGCTAGCCCGCATCAAAGTGGCAGCGCACCAGTCTTCAACCAGCCCACATTCCTCATGTGTTCTCCCGAGTTATACGACGTCCACTACGTTATCAATCCGTGGATGGAGGGAAACGTGAGCCGCACCTCGCGCGCCCGGGCGGCCACGCAGTGGGAACATCTGCGCTACGCGCTGGCCCAGGTGGCGCGGGTAATGCTTGTGGAGCCCCAGCCCGGTTGGCCGGACATGGTTTTCACCGCGAACGCCGGGCTGGTGCGAACGGGAGTAGTGGCCATGAGCCGGTTCACGCATCCGGAACGGCAAGGGGAAGAGTCGCATTTCCGCAAATGGTTTGATGACCTGGGCTTCAGTGTTTCCGAGATGCCTTCGGCAACTCCCTTTGAAGGGGAAGGCGATGCCCTGTTTGAGGCGGATGGCTCGCGGCTATGGGCCGGCCATGGAGTTCGGACGAAGCAATCCAGCCACCGCCATCTCCAGGATTTGTGGGGAGTCGAGGTCATTTCGCTGCGGCTTGTTGACCCGCGATTTTATCACCTCGACACCTGCTTCTGTCCATTGCGGGGCGGATACCTGATGTATTTCCCCGCGGCGTTTGATGCGAAGGCAAATGCAAAGATCGAAACGCGCTATTCGAAAGAGCGCCGCATTCCCGTCCGCGAACCCGACGCGCTGCGCTTTGCCTGCAACGCAATCAATGTGGGCCGGTTGGTCATATTGAATGAGATCAGCAGCGAGTTGAGCAACCGTTTGGAAGCACGTGGCTTTCAAGTCGTGCAAGTCCAGTTGACCGAGTTCCTGAAGGCGGGCGGGGCAGCCAAGTGCCTAGCCTTGCGCCTGAGCGAAATGGATACCACCCACGCGGCGAAAGATCCTGGCCGGGTCGCGTAGAAGAAACATTCAGGCTTCGCGATTCGCCGCGGCAGCCAATGAGTGCGAGCAATTAAGATCAGGACGCTGCCCGGCGAAACCCGCGCGCACGCCCAGCCTAGGCCGCCATCCACTCCATCGCCCGTGCAATGTACGCTTTCATATCGCGCCGCTGCACCACCGCGTCCAGAAATCCTTTTTCCACCAGGAACTCACTGCGCTGGAAACCTTCCGGCAGCTTCTGCCGGATCGTCTGCTCGATCACTCGCGGCCCGGCAAAGCCAATCAGCGCTCCCGGTTCGGCGATATTCAAGTCGCCCAACATGGCAAAGCTCGCCGTCACTCCACCCGTCGTCGGATCGGTCAGCACACTGATGTAGGGAACCTTGGCGCCGTCCAGCCTGGCCAGTGCCGCCGAAACCTTGGCCATCGTCATCAGTGAGATGGTGCCTTCCATCATGCGTGCTCCGCCCGTGGCCGAAATCACCACCAGCGGCACCCGCCCGGCCAGCGCCTTTTCCACCGCGCGCGTAATCGTCTCACCCACTACCGCGCCCATGCTGCCACCGATAAAGCCGTACTCCATGGCCGCAACAATTACCTCGCGCCCGTTGATCTTGCCATGCGCGCTCACAATCGCGTCCTTGCGCCCGGTCAATTTCTGCGCCGCCTTCACCCGCCCCTTGTAGGGTTTCAGGTCGCTGAACTCCAGCGGGTCGGTGGTCACCAGGTTACCGTCTTCTTCCGTGTACACGCCGTCGTCGAACAGGTATCCCAGCCGGGTCCGGGTATCGATGCGGAAGTGCTTCCCACACTTCGGGCAGACATGGAAATTTACTTCCAGGTCGTCCTTCCAGATAATCTGCCGGCACTGCTCGCACTTCACCCACAGCCCTTCGCTGCGCACCTTGCGCTCGCCACTCGTATCCAGTTCCTGCGTTTCCCGCTTAAACCAGCTCATGCACTCTCTTTCGGATTGCAAATCGTTCTGGCGGATCTTCGCCTAATACTCGATCCCCCGCTGTGCCTCAATCCCCTTCTGATACGCGTGTTTCACCTCGCGCATCTCGGTCACCGTATCGGCCAGCTCCACGATGGTCTTGTGCGCGTTCCGTCCCGTCAAAATAACGTGCACCATCTCCGGCTTGCGCCGCAACACCTCGGCCACCTTTTCCGGGTCCAGCATCTTGTAGCCAATCGCGTAATTGATCTCGTCCAGTATCACCAAATCCCATTGCCCGGAAAGGATCGCCTCCGCGGCTTCCCGCCAGCACTCTTCCACCATCTTGATGTCTTCCGGATCGGTTTCCGCGCCGCCTACTTTCACAAAGCCGCGCCCCATCTGCTTCATCACAAAGTTATCGCCGAATGCTTTTACCGCGTCCAGCTCGCCGTAGTGCCAGGAGCCTTTCAGAAACTGCAGCATCAGCACCTTCAGCCCGTTTCCAACCGCTCGCAGGGCCGTACCCATGGCTGCTGTGGTCTTGCCTTTTCCCGGTCCAGTGTTCACCATGATCAATCCCTTACGGACATCGGCCATCATTTTCTGTTAATCTCCTAGTAATAAAAGAAGTCTCCCCGGGCCCAGCGGAGCCTGCTGTGGATTCCCCCCTAAGCAGCCAATTCTCCGGTGCTGGCACGATTGTAAACGGTGCTCCCTGTTCGCCGCACCTGCATCGCCGCCCGCACCCGCCGAGTCATGCCCTGCGCGAGACATTCCAAGAGGTCTGGTTTAAGGTCCTATGTTCCGTTTCTTCCCATTCCGCGCGGCGTTCCTATTCCTCCTTTTCACCACCACCCTTGCCTTTTCCGCCGACGGCAAAATCTTGCTCGCGCAAGGACGCTACCGCCAACTCTACGGCGTCGCCCAGGAGCGCCTCAATCGCAACTCCAATGACGCCGAAGCGCTCTCCTGGATGTCCGCCATCTACGACGCCCGCGGAGACTTCGACCGCGCCGTCGATTTCGCGCGCCGTTCCACCGAAGCCGCCCCCAACAGCAGCGAGTTTCATTGCCAGTTCGCCGACGTCCTTGGCGATAAGGCTCTCAAGCTGGGAATCTTTGGCGGCGGAATTCCGCTCGCACGCCAGATGCGCCACGAACTCGACCTCTCGCTCCAGCTCGATCCCCGCAGCGTCCGCTGCCTCAAGGAATCCATGGGACTCTACGAGCAGGAGCCCGCAATTATCGGCGGCTCCAAGACCAAGGCACGCGAGACCCTCCAGCAAATCTATCAAATCAGTCCGGCCGACGGCGCCCTCTCTGAAGCCATGTTGCTGCAAATGCAGAAGCGTCCCCTGCCGGACATCGAGTTCTTCCTGCGCCGTGCCGTGCAGCTCAATCCGCGCCTTTATCGTGCCGTCATCGATCTTACGTCCATTCTTGACAGCGACGGCTACCGCCATTACTCGGAGGCCGAACACTTTGCCCGCATGGCCATCGCCGCCGATCCCGCCCGCGCCGCAGGCTACAGCTATCTGGCCAGCGCCCTGGCCCATCAGCAGCACTGGAGCGATCTCGATACCACCCTCGCCGAGGCCCAGCGCCGCGTTCCAGATAATGCCGCGCCCCTGTATTCCGCTGCCTTAGCTCTCTTGGAATCCGGCGCCGACCTGCCCCGCGCCGAGCGCTATTTCCGCCAATACCTCGCCCGCGAGCCGGAAGCCGGCGCGCCCACCCACTCCACCGCTCACTGGAAGCTCGCTCTCGTCCTTGAAAAACAGGGACGCATGGCCGATGCCGCCAACGAACTTCGTGCCGCCGCCGCCCAGAACTCCAGCGACCCGGCCTTTAAGAAGGACTACAAGCGCATTGCAGGATGACCATGCAATCACCGACGATCCGCCACGCAAATACCAGCGATGCCGCCGCGCTCTCCGCTTTTGCCGCATCGGTCTTTGCTCTCGGCTGCCCGGAAACCGCACCCAGCGATCTCGACGCTTACATTGCCGCCGAGTTAGCGCCTCCATCCGTCCTTGCGCTGCTTGAGGACCCCAACATCTTCGTCCTGCTCGCTGAAACCTCTGCGCCCGAAGACTCCGCGCCCCCGGCCGGCGCATCCATCGTTGCCTACATGGTCGTCGCCCGCCGCAGCCCTCATCCGCACCTCTCCGCAACGGCCCCCGCCGAGTTCCGCAAGCTTTATCTCGACCCCATCCATCATGGCAGCGGCCTCGCCGGCGCACTCGTGCAACAAGCCCTCGCCATCCTCCAGGACGAAGGTCCGTGTCCCATCTGGCTCAGCGTATTCTCGGAAAACTCCCGCGCCATCGTGTTCTACAAGAAGTGGGGATTCCGCATCGTAGGCTCGCAGGAATTTGTTGTCGGCACCGATCGCCAGAAGGACTTCCTCATGCTTCGCGATCCTGAGGAGAACCCGGCAAGCGGCGGCTAACGGAGTTCGCAACATCTCCGCCGTCCGGATCCGTTGTCCGCTCATCCCGGCTTGTGCTCTCGTCTCCCGCACCATGGGTCCGGGCTTTGCTTCGCCGGCTTCATCGAGCGGAAGGATTTCACCGGCTTCTATTTCTCTCCCGTCGAATGCCTTCAAACTTCAAAACCTTGAATCCTCTGCATTTTGATTCCACTCGGCCGCGATTTATTCTGTTCCTATGAGCCCGCACCCTCCCAACAGGCTGTCCACCCGTCTTGCCTCCTACCTGGTGCGCAACCCGCTCAATTATCTCTACACCGCTGTTCTCGGCACGCTCTCGCTTATCAGTTCGCTCTTTGACCGCTCGGGACGTACCCAGCACGGTTTCGCGCGGCTCTGGTCCCGGCTCATCCTGCATACCGCTTCGTCGCCGCTCACCGTCCAGGGACTGGACCGCATCGACCTCACCCAGCCCGCCATCTACACCGCCAATCACTCCTCCGCGCTCGATATCCCCGTGCTCTACGCCGGTCTTCCATTCCAGTTCCGCATTCTGGCCAAGATCGAACTGTTCCGCCTTCCATTCCTCGGCTGGCATCTCAAGCGTTCCGGCCAGATTCCCATCGACCGCGCCGACGCTCGCGCCTCCCTGCGCTCGCTCTCCGCCGCTTCCCAAACCGTCAAAGCGGGCATGCCTCTCGTCGTCTTTCCCGAAGGCGGGCGCAGCTCGGATGGCCACATCCAGACTTTCCTCGGCGGGACTTTCTACATCGCCATTAAAGCGCAGCTTCCCATTGTCCCCATGGCCATTGTCGGAACCTTTCAGGCGCTGCCGATGAACACGTTCGTCATTCATCCCCACCGCTTCCGCCTCATCGTAGGCGACCCCATCCCCACCATCGGGCTGGTCTCACGCGACATGGATGCACTCTGCGCCCGCGTCCACCGAGCCATGAGTGACCTCCTCGACGCCAATTCCGACCTCTCATCGCCCATCCTTGACGCGCCGCCGGAAAATACTACGATCTAAGCCAGTCAAGTCTCAGTTCTCGTCCCCGCGATTATTTCCCGCAGCGCTCCTAATGCTAGAATTCGCATCGTATGCGGCACTTGCGAGTTCCTGGCTCCTTGAGAACGCTGGCGTTGACGGCTCTGATGTTCTGCCTCTGCGTTCTTCCTGCAGACGCCGCTCAGCATAACGAACTGGCCCGGCGGTTGGACGATATCCTGGCGCGTGCCGATGTGGCGCGTGGCTTCTGGGGCATCGAGATCGAGGAATTGGACACCGGGCGCGTCGTTTACTCCCACGATGCCGGGCGGCTCTTTACTCCAGCCTCCAACACCAAGCTGTTCACCACCGCCGCTGCCCTGGCGCTGCTCGGCCCGGACTACCGCACCAGACCACGGCCGAGTCCGCGACTCTGCCGGATAAGTTCGGGCGGCTCAGCGGTGACCTCGTCCTGGTTGGTCGCGGCGATCCCAACCTCAGTGGCCGCGCACTTCCTTACAGCTTGAAGACCCAAAGGCCTCTGCCCCCGACGCATGTGCTGGAGGAAATGGCCGACCAGGTGGTCGCTCAAGGAGTCAAGGTCATCGACGGCGACATTGTGGCCGACGATAGCTTCTTTGTCTATGAACCCTATGGCGAGGGATGGTCGCAGGGCGATCTCATGTGGGAGTAGGGCGCTCCGGTTTCGGCTCTGCCGATCAACGACAACGTGGTGTATGTGAATATTCTTCCCGCCGAGCGCGTGGGCGAACGCGCCTTCGTGACCATTCGCCCTTCGCCGAGTATTACCGGCTCGAGAACCGGGTCCTGACTTCTGCCGGCAGCAACCGGCCCGCGCAAGATCTTCATCCAACGTCAGCCGGGCTCGACCCGCCTGGAGATCTGGGGCAACATTCCGCTCGATGATCCGGGTGCTGGCCGAGGAACTGGCCATGGAAGAGCCAGCCGAGTTCTGCGCGCGTCTGCTCGCGGAGTTGCTGGCACGGCGCGGGGTCGATTCTCTATGGCCGACGTCGGGCGCGGCACCGGCCCTGGCAGACCTGGCATCGCGCTCCGGTCGACCGCCAACGTTCCCTGGGAGGCGGGGATGATCCGCCAGCCGCACAACTCCCGGTGGTGCTGGCCGAGCATGATTCGCTGCCGCTCGCTCTGGACATACCGGTGATCAACAAGGTGAGCCAGAATCTTCATGCCGAAATGTTGTTGCGCCTGCTGGGACGCGAAAAAGGCACGGGCGGCTCGGTTGCAGGCGGACTGGAGGTGTTACGCGAATTTCTCGCCGCAGGCCGGCCTGCAATCCGACGAATATGCCTTCTACGACGGTTCCGGATTGTCACGCCAGAATCTGGTCTCGCCCCACGCCACGGTCAGGTTATTGCGTTACGCGGCCAGCCAGCCCTGGGGCGCGGAATACATCGAGAGCCTACCGCTTGCCGGGGTGGATGGAACTCTCGAATCGCGCTTCACAAGCTCCCGCCGGCAGCAATTCTGCGGGCCAAGACCGGCTCGCTCCTGCATGTCAATGTTCTTTCCGGATATCTGACCACCGCCCACGGCGAGCGCCTGGTCTTTTCCATCATGAGCAACAACCACAACCTCAACAGCAAGCAGGCGACCGGCATTCTCGACGAAATTGTGCGTGAGGCGGAACGTACTCGGAATTGACGCGCCAAGGGGTCGCGGCTTGCCGGGCATTTCTATTTGGAAAGAGATTCCTCGTGAGGATACTCAACCCTGGCGTCGCCCACTTGAATAATGATGCGCCGGGCCAGCTCCAGTTCCTTGAAGGTGCAGTTCGTACACAGGCAGTTGAAGTGCAAAGTTTCACCGCTGATGCGTTCGCTCACAATGGGAATCGCCAGACGCACCTGGGCGCCGCACTGCTCGCAATCCATGGCGCCGGAGAGAATATAGTGAAACACTCCCCAGGCGCGCAGCAATCTGACGTCGCGGCTTTGCGCATCGCTGGAGTACGCGGCTTCATGCAACAGACCCCAGTACTCTTGCAGATCGGGACGGGGCGTGGGCGAATCAGGGTCAGCCATTAACGAATATTGCAACACGATGGTTCAACCTCAGCAAGCAAAAAACAGGCCAGCGCTGTTGTGAAGGCATATGCCGCCCTGGGCCGGAACGCGCCGGCCGGCCGGCTGCGCTCTGCCGGGAGACTGCGATCGGTTAGACTGCGGGAATACCCTGAGATGCAATGCGGAGGACTACCATGCTGCTGATTCGCGAAGCGCAGCCCGAAGATGTGGGCACGATCTTGGACCTGATTCGCGGCCTGGCCGAGTATGAGCACGAGCCGCTGGCGGCCGAGGCCACCGAGCAGGATCTATTGCGCGATGGCTTCGGACGCGAGCCAAGGTTTCGTTGTGTCATTGCCGAGTGGGACGGCGCGGCCGTCGGCTTCGCCCTCTATTTCTATAACTACTCCACCTGGAAAGGCCGGGCTGGAATCTATCTGGAAGACCTCTTCGTCTGGCCCGAGCATCGCGGCAAAGGAATTGGCAAGGCACTGTTGCTGCATGTGGCGCGAATCGCCGTCGCCGAAAATTGCGGCCGCTATGAGTGGCAGGTGCTGGACTGGAATACTCCGGCCATCGAATTTTATGAAGCCCTCGGTGCACGGCGAATGAAGCAATGGCTTCCGATGCGGGTGGAAGGCAATGCGCTGCTGGAGCTGGCGGGAAAGAATTGAGCGGCGGGCAGCACCCTCAGCGCCCGCCTTTCCATGATTCGAATCCTTGCGCCTCCGCCTGTCGATGGGAGTCGAGCAGCACATAAGCCTGCAGGGGCCGTCGCGCCGCTCCGGATAAAGAAATCGCACGTCGCTGAAGTGCACCAGATCGGCAGGGGCAGGCGTGCTCAGATGTTCGGCTTCCACCAGCGGAAAACGGGCCCACTCGATGTAGGCGCGGCCCAGCGCGGTCGTTGCGCGCCGCCTGTGTCGCCGCCGTCGGCTCCGGTTTGTAGTAGGTCTGCGCACGGTTGCCGGGATCGACCTCCGGGCGAAGCGAATCGACATGCATGGAGATGTAGGCGGTGGAGGTTTCGGCAACGCCAGCCCACTGGAATGGGTTCACCATGTAGGGAAAGGCGGCGACGCGGGTGGCGGCTTCGCCGTGGAACTCGACGGCGTTGAGAGCGGCCAGCGCGCGCCGGTGCTCAAAGTCGCGCACTCCCCACAGCGCCACGATAAACAGCAATGCCGCAATCGCCGCGCCGCGACCCCGCGGACCGCGTTGACGCACAGCCAATCTCCTGGCCCACCAGTCCAAACAGCCACGGCAGCACCAGCGCCGCAACCAGCACCGCCAGCATCAGCGGCTCAATGATGAAAACAATGTCCCAGGCATACCACTGGCGCGAGAAGGGATAGAAGGGACGCACGCCGTAGTTGTTGGTGAAGTCCAGCAGGAGGTGCGAAAGCCCCGCGATGCAGGCGAACAGATACAGCCATCCCCAGCGGCGCTCTGGCGGAGCCGGCAGCTGGCGCGCCCGCCGGCAGCGCTGCCAGAGCGCGTCCAGCAGCCAGACCAGGCCCACTACCAGCGCCGCAATCACGGGAATTCCAAGAAAGGTGTGGGTGATGCCGCGGTGCTGGATGAATCCGAAGGCCGAGCCTTTGAGGTACGCCACAATGTCGATGTCCGCAGCTTCGGCGGCAAGCGTCATGGTAACCGTGGCCAGCGCGGTCTTGCGATTGAAGCCCGCGCGGGCGAGCGTCGCTCCGGTCAGGAAGTGGGTTACGGGTTCCATAGCGTGCCATTCAGGTTGGCAAGGATTGCGCTGAAAGTCAAAGCGCGATCCTCTGATTGCATCCAGCGAGGCAGCCGTGCTTCATTCGCCCCCAGGCGGAATCAGCAGGGTCAGCGCCTTGGGGACGATCGAAATCTGGGTGGGCGTCGGACCCAGCAGTTCGCCATCGGCCTGCACCCGCAGCTGGCAGGCGCACTCACCGGGAGCAGAGCAGGTGACCGCCTTGGCCGAGACAAACGAAAGATCGGCGTCGGCTTTTTCGAGGCTCGTCATAGGGAGCGATACCGGTCAGCGCCTGCAGCGCGTAACGCAGCATGTGTGCCCGGCTTGAATTGCGCAGCAGAACCAGGCGCAGGTCGGGCGAGAGCAGAGAACTGCCCGGACGCCACTGCCCGAGCGGGCCGCCAAAGGAACGCACCCGCATGGCCACCAGTTCCAGCGCGGTCGTCTGGATGATCGCGCCTTCGCTGGTGGTGATCTCCAGCGGAAAGGGCACAAACGCGTGGCGGAAGAGCAGCCGGGCGCCGTGCGAATAGTAGGCGAGATATCCGCCCCGCTGTTTCGCCCGGGCGTTGGCGCGATAGAGCAGTTCGGCATGAACTCCCACCCCGGCCGCCACGGTAAAAAAACGCGAGCGCCCCGACGCTCTGGATGCGTCCCAGGGAAATGGTCCGCGGCGCGGAAGCCGAGAATCTGCGCCGCCGCCCGTTCGGGCCGTGCCGCCAGTCCCAGATCGTGGGCCAGCACGTTGCCGGTGCCAAGCGGGATGACGCCCATCATCGCCGTGCTTTCGGCCACGCCCTGCAGAACTTCGAAGACCGTGCCATCACCGCCGCAGGCAAATACCGCGTCGCAGCCGGCGCTGATTGCGGCCCGCGCCTGGCTCCCCGGCCGAGCCCCGTGCCTCGGTGGCTTCAACCAGAACCTCAACCCCGGCGCGCCGGAAGGTTTCCGCAATCCGGCGCATCGTGGCCGTGCGAGACTCCAGATGGCTCCGGAGACGGGATTGAACAGCAGTAGGGCTTTATGAAAAGCCGGCATCGTGTGGGTCAGACAGCCTCTCGAAACCAGAGTATATCCCACACCTTTGACGGCTACGATAGGGCTTTACGGATCGCTTGCCAGCTCCGGCGCCAAAGCGCGAGGCTTAGAATCGCAGTGCCGCCGCCGCGACCGGCGCCAACGCCGCGCCGCACATCGTTTCGGCGGCTGCGGAATCACGCTGCGACTCGTCGAACCGGCGCAACGCTTCCAGCAGTACCGACTGGGTGCTGTGGGTGATCGTCCGCGGGCACTCGCCCTGCTCGAAATCAATCAGGAATGCGCCTTCCGTCCAGGCCACCACGGCGTACACGGCAGCTTCCCCGCTCAGATCGCCAAGACTGGCGTGCACCAGTTGGCCGTTGTCGAATTGCATCTCGCACTGCTGTCCTTCGTGGCTGATCGTCAGGCGGCAGCTCTTGCGCCCAATATCCAGGGTTTGCAGCAGGTCCACGACCGACATCTGCGCCAGGGTGCCGCGGACACTGGTGGAGTCGGCAGCTTCGCGCGTCGCCTTACTCAGAGCTGATGCGGTCGTAGACGCGCTTGATGCGGGCCGTCGCATCTTCAATGAAGAACGGCTTCTCGATCAGTTCTTCCACCAGCGCGCTGCAACCGGCCAGGGGGCCGCCCATATCGGCGCGCGACGCCAGCAACACTCCCGCCAGGTGAGGGAACGGAAATGGCGCAGCTTGGCCAGTAGTTCCATTCCGTTCAGCCCGGGCATGCGGTAGTCGGAGACAATCAAATCCGGCGTCTGCTCCGCCGCCCTGCGAGATGCCTCCGAGGCGTTGGCGCAGCCCACGATGTTACCCAGTGGCCGCAGCGATTCGAGCAACAGCTCGCGGATTTGGGGATTGTCGTCTACCACCAGAACGTGTATGCCCGCGCCCATAGATTTAACTTCCATTCCATTTAGATTCTGGGTTGCCGCGGGCCGGGAGGGCGCCGATACTCGCCGCTCTTACCACCCCGCTTGCGCTCCAGTTGTATGTAACGGATCTCGATGCCCTTATCTAGAGCTTTGCACATGTCGTAAATCGTAAGGGCCGCCACGGAAACCGCCGTCAAAGCCTCCATCTCCACCCCGGTTTCGGCTGTGGTCGAGGCTCGTGAACAAAGCGTAACTCCATCTTCGCACAGCGAATACGAGATATCTACGAAACTCAGGGCTATGCTATGACACATCGGTATTAGCTCTGCCGTGCGTTTAGCCGCCTGGATTCCTGCGATTCGGGCAACCTCGAAGGGGTTACCCTTCTGGTTCCCCGGCAGCGCCGCCAGAACCCGCGGGCTCATGATCACCCGCGCGCTGGCCTCGGCGCTGCGCTCGGTTGGCAGTTTTCTGGAGACGTCAACCATGGTGGCTCGGCCCGCGCCGTCGTAGTGCGAAAGCTTCGGCGGAAGGTTGGAACTTGTTGTTGATTTTCTTGCGCTCTTGGAGGCTGTGGACTTGGCGGCCATGCGAGTTCGGCTCCTCGAATTATCGAGTTGTGAATCTGGGATTACAAAGTCGCGCGCGGCTGGCGGCGGCCCTGGCTGCGATTGTATTGGAATATCGTCGTCGCTTCTCAGCCTGAAAACGCCTGCTGGCGCAACCAGCGCCGGCAGCCAGGTTCAGAACCGGAGTGCGCCTGCCACGGGAGTATGGAATCCATCAGAGAATCGGCCGCCTAGGATGCGCGCTTTCCCAGTTCCATGGCTCGCTGCGATTCGTCCAGCCGGTGCAATGCTTCCAGCACCACCGCCTGCGTGCTCTGCGTGATGGTGCGCGGGCACTCGCCCCACTCGAAGTCGATCAGGAATGTGCCCGCCGTCCAGGCTACCACTTCGTAAACCACCGCTGCCCCGCTCAGATTGCCGCAAGTGGCATGGATCAGGCGGCCATCATGGAAGTAGATCCGGCTCACCAGCCGTTTGTAGGTCAGCACAAGCCGGCAGGTTTTTCGCCCGGCATCCAGAGCCTGAATCAGGTCCAGGACTGACATCTGCGTCAGCGAACCGCGTACGCTGTTGGAGTCGGCGGCTTCGCTGGCGGCCTTGTTCAGCGCCACCAGGTCCAGCACGCGCTGGATGCGCGGCAGTGCTGCTTCCACGAAAAACGGCTTTTCGATGAATTCATCCTCCCGTTCGCCGGAACCAGCCAACAGGCCCGCAATCTCAGTGCGCGTCGCCAGGATCACCGCTGCAATATCCGGGAAGGACATACTCAACACGGACAGTAGTTCGATTCCGGTCATGTCGGGCAGGCTGTAGTCGAAGATAATCAGATCCGGTGCCTGCTGCGCCGCCCGGCTCAGCGCTTCAAAGCCGCTGCAAGAAGTCTGAACCGTCGCCATCGGAGAGATGGATTCGAGCAGCGACAGTCGGATCGCCGGGTCTTCCTCCACCAGTAAGATATGAATGCATTCGCCCAAAGCTTCAACCTTCCGTCCCCACCAGAGCACCGCTCCCGCAACCGGCACGCACCACGATGCTTGTGCTCTTGCCGTCGTACTTGCGAGCCAGAGGCCGCGACTGAGCTGGTTCCGTTTTGCAGGATCTATTCAAGCGCATCAACGGGGGATTGCCGGAAGACCGTGTTGGAATCCACCCTTTACTGCTCCGTTCCGGCAATTTTCACGGCTCGGAGAAGCTCGTTACCGGCATTTTCGCACAGGAGGGACGATTGCGAATACGAGTACCATGTGAGGCATTGGTACCAGCTCAAACCCTGGCTGTGACCCATCTGGCCCAGGTCTTTCCGCCACCCTCCTTTTGACTTTCGTAACTACACGGCAGCCCTGTCTCAGAAGGTTTCGGCCCATTGCAATCACTTCAGCCAGGGCATGAATCTTTCCGGACCCCGGACTCCGCCTCCGCCACTTCTCCCCGGCGGCCGCATCTGAGAGAATCATAGATGTGCATAATGACAAGCTGCAGGTCGCGGTCGTTGGGGTAGGCTCGTTTGGCCGCAACCATGCCCGGGTCTACAAGGAACTGGCTTCTGAAGGCGTTGAATTGGCCGCCGTGGTGGATGCCGACCGGTCACGCGCCCAGGCGGTGGCCGCGGAGTACGGTGGGCAGGCATTTGCTTCGCTCGACGAAATGTTGGCGGCCTGTCCCGCGCTCCAGGCCGTCAGCGTAGCCGTGCCTACTGTGGCCCACCTCAAAACCGCGCGCCAGCTCATGGAACATGGTTTGGACGTGCTCATCGAGAAGCCGCTGGCATTTTCCCTTGCCGAGGCCGACGCCCTTATCGGGCTCGCCAAGCTCCATGGCCGCATCGCTCAAGTCGGTCACCTGGAGAGATTTAATCCCGCCGTCCGGGCCACCTGGGCGCTGCTTACCCGTCCCATGTTTTTTGAGGTGCACCGCCTCAGTGTCTTTTCTCCGCGTTCGCTGGATGTAGACGTCGTGCTGGATCTGATGATCCACGATCTGGACATTGTGTTGAAGATGGCAAACTCTCCCGTGCGTGAGTTGCGCGCCGTCGGATTGCCGGTGCTCACCGGCAAGGTCGATATTGCCAGCGTCCGGATCGAATTTGAGAGCGGATGCATCGCCAACTTTACCGCCAGCCGCATCAGCACCGAACGGGTGCGCAAGTTGCGATTCTTTCAGCCCGCACAGTACGTTTCGCTCGATTACTCGCGGCGCGATGTCTTTTCCCTCACCGTCAGGCCGGCCGCCGGTGGAATGCCTGAGATCGTTCCCTCGAAGCCGCCGGTCAGCAAGGAAGAACCGCTCCGCGCCGAATTAGCTAGCTTTCTCCAGGCCGTACGCAACCGCGCAACTCCCGAGGTGACTCTGGAGGACGGACGCGCGGCACTGGCGCTTGCCATTGAAATTCAGCAGCAAATGGCCGAACACCGCAAACGCGCACACCTCGATGAGGTCGCCGCGGCCATCGGCGCCGCCATGGCGGGGGACAAGCGCAGGATTGCAGATTGAATTGCCCCAGCAATGCCGCCATTCGAGCAGCCTGCGAGTCCCCGCATTGCACGGGATCTCATACTCAGGATGGAGTTGCGCTGAGCGCTCGGCCTAACCATCGCTGCCGGAGCCGGTCATTTAGCCAGATCTAATGCCCCCTCCAGTGCGAAAATCATAGTTACGCTTCCGCGTCGCAGCCGGAAGCAGGTCGTGGGCGCCAGCTCGGCCAGATGCGGTTTTCGATGCCGCTGCGCCGGCCGTCTCATCCAAAGTGTTTGCAAGGAGCACCAGGATCGAACCCGAAAACAATAATCCGATTGCGCCTCCATCCCCCCCTGCGCCGCCGGAGCCGGCGCCTCCCAGGCATCCTCGGATGCACATGGTGGAGGATGAAGAGCCCGAGTTTGTCCCACACATGCTGGCACAACTCGAGGATGAGCTTGCACGTGCGCGCATGCGCGAGGCCTTCTGGATCTCTGTCGTCGTCCACATTGTTCTGGTTCTGCTGGTCATCTTCTCGCCGGAATTGCTGCCCAATTGGGCCCAGCCACACCTGCTGCGCGTCGAAGACCTGGCGCGGACCAAGGAGCCAACCTATCTGGAACTACCCCAGGATTTGCAGAAGCCTCCCGACAAGGTTCACACCGACAAGCTGAGCGATAAGAACCGCATCGCCCAGACTACCCATCCGCAAATCGACCAGAAGACACTCGATGCATTGCGCGAGGCGGCGCGCCTGCGTGGCAATCAGACGCCTCCGGGAGCGCCTTCCGCGCGTCCTCAGATGCCGCAGGAGCCGCCTGGAGGTCAGCCTCAGCCATCAGACTCGCAATCGGCCATGAACAACTTTCCCCAGCAACGAGTTCAGCCCGAGGAGCATCCGTCAGAGAATCCATTCCGGACGCCCAGCTCGGCCGGAGACCTGATCGCGCAAGCTGCCCGCAATGCCCGCCGCGGCTCCTCCGGAGGCGGTGGCGCCGGCTACGGAATGGGCGCAAGCGACCGCAATGCCAGCGTGGGCGGCTTTGACATCCTCAGTGACACCCAGGGCGTGGATTTCGGCCCGTACCTGTCGCGCGTCCTGCAATCGATCAAGTCCAACTGGTACAACCTGATTCCCGAGGAAGCCCGCGCTCCCCTGCTCAAGCATGGCAAAGTCGCCATCCGATTCCTCATCACTCCCAGCGGCAAAGTCGCCGGCATGTTCGTCGAATTCCCTTCGGGCGACGTTCCCCTCGACCGCGCCGCCTACGGAGGAATCTCCGCCTCCGATCCCTTTTCGCCCCTGCCGCATGAATTCCACGGCCCCTACCTGGCCCTCCGCATCACCTTTTTCTACAACCCCAGGACCGGCGAAATGGACCAGTACCAATAGCTTCCTCCGTCCGCCTCCTGCTTCCGGTAGAATGACCGCGATGCCACTTCTCAATCGCCAGCCGGAAACCCCATACATCCTCGGACTCCTGGTCGTCCTGGCGCTCGTCATCGTCGTTGCCGCGCTGCGCTACTTCCCCTTTTTTCTGCATCAGGTCCTGGGCGTCCGATGACCCCACCCCAGGCGCCGCTGGTCGTCGTCGCCGGTCCCACTGCCAGCGGAAAATCCTCGCTCGCCCTGGAACTGGCTCGGCGCTTCGGTGGCGAGATCATCAGCTGTGACTCGGTGGCCGTCTATCGCGAGTTTGAGGTTGGCACCGCCAAACCCTCCCGCGACGACCAGGTCCGCGTGCCTCACCACCTCATCGACGTGGTCGCTCCGGATGCCTACTTCACCGCAGGTGATTACGCGCGGCTGGCCCGCGCCGCCGCCCTCCAGATCACCGCGCGTGGCCATCTGCCCATCGTCTGCGGCGGTACCGGCCTTTACATGCGCGCCATGCTTGACGGCTTATTCGCCGGGCCGCAGCGTGACGAGCGGCTGCGCGAACGGCTGCGCCGCCGCCATCGCCCCGCTTCCTTGTGGCGTCTGCTGCGCCGCCTCGACCCGGAAGCCGCCGCCCGCATCCATCCCAACGATGCGCCGAAACTGATCCGCGCCATAGAAGTCTGCGCCGCTGCCGCCCGGCCCATGAGTGACCTGCTGCGCGCCGGCCGCGATCCCCTGGAGGGTTATCGCATCCTTCGCATCGGCCTCGGCCCCGAGCGCGCCGCACTCTACGAGTGCATCAATCTCCGCTGCGCCCAGATGTTCGAGCACGGCCTGGTGGACGAGACTCGCCGCCTGCTCTCGCTCTACGGCCCGGCGGTCTTTGCCGTGCGCTCCCTCGGATACCGCCAGGCCGCCGAGTACCTGCGCGGCGAGTGCGCGCTCGCCGAGGCCGTCGCGCGCGCCCAGCAAGGCCACCGCAATTACGCCAAACGCCAGCTCACCTGGTTCCGGCGCGATCCCGAAATCCACTGGCTGGAAGAGTTCGGACCAGCAGCCGCCATGCCCGCCTCGGACGCGGTCGGCAGCTTCCTCCGGCTGCCCGCTGCGCGCTAGCCTGTGACCATCGCGCCGCTGCACACGGCGCGAGGCAGCGGAAATGCCTTCCGCCGTGTATCGTTACCTGTTACGGCGAGCTTGTTACAGCGAGCTCGCTACGGCGAGCCTGCTCGCGCATCATCGCGTTGGCGCCATCGTCTTGGGAGGACGTATGCCCTACATTTACATCGACAAGGTCCTCAATGAATTGCGCACTGAGTTATTGGCCGCCATGCACAACGCGGTCGAGCGCGAGTTGCGCAACGGCAAGGTGGATGTCAAGCGTCTCTATCGCGCCTTCAATCGCGCCGCTGCCGGGCAGTGTTCCAACCCCGTCCACATCTCGGAAAAATGCGTGGAGAATTTCACCGGCGCCGCCAAAAAGAATCGCGCGGAGGTCTCAGACGAGTGAGGCAGTCGCGCTCGACCAGCTCTCGGCCGGTGCCGCCTCGTCGCCCTGGTCGCAGAAGAAGTATTTCAATACCAGCAGTGCCAGGTCTGGGTCGGCCCGGAATGCTTCATAGCTGAACGGTGTCAGGAACGGCGTTCCGGCCGGCGCCGTGTCAAGATTCTTGAAGCGCACGGTCGCTCCCTCGAACTCCCGTCGGGCAATCGTGCGGTCGCTGATCTTGACGGCGATGGTGTGCCGCGGATCGACCACAATCCGGGCGTACATATCGCCGATCACTCCCTTGGATCCTTCGAGGACCTGCAGAAACTCTCCGCTCTTGTGCAGCAACATCCCAGTAATATGCACGTGGCCATCGTTCAGCGCGCACTCCTGCTCCAACGCCGCCAGTTCTTCCGCTGACATCGCCTGCGCGGCGGTGCTGTAGTACACAATGGAGCGGATCATGGGCGCAATCCTAGCGCGCACCCCTGACCAGCACAAGACTTTCCGGCGCCGGAATCCCGCTTGCTCCAGAATGGGAATCGCGCCAGTCATTTCTGCACAACCACCGTTGGCGCCCCGTGAGAGAATCCTTGTGAAATGGCGCGCATCCAAAAGAATCCTCCCAAGAGGCAAACGGCTCATCATGGCTTGACGGAGCAGCAAAAGCTTCGCCGCATCGTCGAATCGTTCTCCAAGGCTAAGCGTTCTGGTGATGGCCGATCTGATCGCCGATGAATTCATCTCCGGCGAGATCGCCCGCGTCTCACGCGAGGCTCCGGTGCTGATTCTCAAGCATCGCGACCGCATCCTGATCCCCGGCGGCGGCGCCAATGCGGTGATGAATCTTGCCGCCCTGGGCGTAACCGCGCTGCCCGTCGGACTGGTGGGCGATGACGAGCCGGGCCGGCGCTGCTGCAGATTTTCCGCAAGAACAAAATCTCCGTCAGCGGCATTTCCAAGCTCAAGGGTCACGTCACCACCACCAAGACCCGCGTGCTGGCCTACTCGGCGCACTCCTCGCGCCAGCAGGTCGTGCGCATCGACCGCGAGTGCGAGACGCTGCAAGGATACTCATCCCGCGCTGGTCGAACTGGTGGCTTCGGCCCGCGAGTACGCGCCCGCCGCCGATGCCGTGCTGCTCAGCGATTACGGCTATGGCGCGGTTTCGCCGCGCCTCTTCAATTTTGTCCGCGCCAAGGGCGCGCTCGGCGACACTCCCGTGACCCTTGACAGCCGCTACCGCATGTTGGACTACGAAGGCGTCACCGCGGCCACTCCCAATGAAGCCGAGGTCGAGGAGGCGCTGCGCATCAAGATCGGCGACGACCGCGAAAAGCTTCTCGAAGCCGGCGCGGCGCTCATCCGCCAGATGAAGCTCGATTCGCTGGTCATCACCCGCGGCGGCGACGGCATGGTGGCCTTCGAGAAAAGGAAAGCGCCGCTGGAGATTCCCATCCACGGCTCCAACCAGGTGGTGGACGTCACCGGCGCCGGCGACACCGTGATTGCAACCTTTACCGCCGCCCTGGCCGCCGGTGCCGACGCCGCCAGCGCAGCCCGGCTGGCAAACTACGCCGGCGGCATCGTCGTCATGAAGCGCGGCACCGCAACCGTCAGCCGCGCCGAACTGCTGGCGGCATTGGAGCACTGACCGTTAGCCGCACGTAGCACAAGGGAGCATTTCATGGGACGGATCGTCGAACGCGCGGAGTTAGCCGGAAGTGGTAGCCGGTTGGCGGGCAGCGGGTCAGCCGTGACCCTCGCCAACGGCTGCTTCGATCTGCTGCACGTCGGCCATGTGCGCTATTTGCAAGCGGCCAAGGCGCTGGGCGGAAAACTCGTCGTCGCCATCAACTCAGACCAGAGCGTGCGCCGCCTGAAAGGGCCCGGACGCCCTGCCATGCCGGAGCTGGAGCGCGCCGAGATCATCGCCGCTCTCGAGTGCGTCGATGCCGTCGTGATATTCGATGAGCCCGATGTGCGCGCCCTGATTCGCGAGATCAAGCCCAACATTCAGGTGAAGGGAACCGATTACACCCGCGACACCGTTCCGGAGCGGGATGAGGTCGTGGCCTACGGCGGCCGGGTCGAAATCGTCGGCGATCCCAAGGACCACTCCACCACGGAACTGTTGGGAAGAATAGGGAAGTAGCCTCCATGGAGCTGGAACTTCCAGATCTCGACGGCACCGAATGGAGTCTCCGCGGACTCCGTTTTTGTCTGGATCGAATTTGCGCGTGAACCCTGCCAATCCAAAGATGATTCCGCGCGCGCTGGTGGTGCGCCTGGGCGCCATGGGCGATGTGCTGCACGCTCTGCCCGCCGTCGCCATGCTGCGCCGCGCCCTGCCGGAGGCGCGTATCGGCTGGGTCGTCGAGCAGCGTTGGCGCGAGCTGTTGTGCGCCCCGGAGGTCGAGCTGGCAGGCTCGCGCGGTGCAGGACGTCCGCTGGTCGACGAAGTGCATCTGGTGGACACCCGTGGCTGGCGCAAACACCTCCTCGGCGCTGAGACCAGGCGCGAGTTTCTGGCCGCCATCGGCGGCATGCGGGCGCGGCACTATGACGCGGCGCTCGACCTGCAGGGCGCAATCAAGTCCGCGGTGATGGCAAAGCTCTCGGGAGCGCAGCTTGATCCTCGGCTTCCGCCATCCGCGCGAACGCCATCGCCCGCTGGCTTTACGGCTCTCTTGTCGATGGCCGCGCCGCCCATGTGATCGAGCAGAACCTGGAAGTGGTGCAGACCTGGCTGGAGGAGATCGGCCTCTCGCGCGCAACTGCCACCTTGCAGCCCGGTACTGCCCTGCTGCCGCGCGACAAGGCCAGCGAAGCCCGCATCGATGCCACGCTGCAATCCATGGGACTGGCGCAGTCGCCCATTGCGATTCTCAATCCCGGCGCGGGCTGGGGCGCCAAGCAGTGGGCACCCAGCGCGTTACGGAGAGCTGGCCATCGCTCTCGCCGCGCGCGGGCTGCGCTCGGTCGATCAACTATGGCCCCGGCGAGGAGAGTCTGGCGCGCGAAGCCGTAGCCGCCAGCGCACGGCAATGCGGTGGCGCTGTTCAGCTCTCTCAGTGAACTGATGGCCCTGGCCCGCCGCGCCCAACTCTTCGTCGGCGGAGACACTGGCCCCATGCATCTGGCCGCCCTGCTCGGAGTAAAAACCGTTGCCCTGTTCGGCCCCACCGATCCCGCCAGAAACGGCCCTTACTGGGCAGGCACGCGCGGTCCTGCGCGATCCGGCAAGCATCACCAGCTACAGCCACAAACGCGCCACCGACCCGGGCCTTGAGAACATCACCGTCGAGCGCGTCATGGCTGAGATCGACCTCCTGTTGGGTTGATCCTCCGTAGCTCAAAATAGCATTCCAGGATAGCGACCCGCAAGAGAAGCAATCCCCAAACTACGCCAACCAATCGGTCGCGCATTCCTCTCCGCTCGCTCTTTTCCGCTCACCCCGAGCTTTCCGCAAGCCTGCCATCGCCGCCCGCCTCACCGCTTCGCAGGCGATGCCGTAGAATACAGAAAGCATACTCCACGCAAAGGCTGGCAATGGACTGGGGACGTGTTGCCAAGAGAATTCGTGTGCCGCTGGGATTTCTGTTCGCGGCGTTTTTTCTATGGCGGGCGCGGCCGCAGTGGTGGTCGCTCGGGGCCGGATCGGCCGTGGCCCTGGCCGGGGTCTGGATTCGCGCCATCTCCAGCGGCCATGTCAAGAAAGAATGAGGAACTTGCGACCAGCGGCCCTTACGCCTACACCCGCAATCCTTTGTACTTTGGATCGATCGTGATTGCCGCGGGTTTTGCCCTGGCCGCGCTGCGCTGGGAGATTGCCGTGGCCCTGGTCATCCTGTTCGCGGCAATCTACATTCCGGTGATTCGCGGCGAGGAGCAATTCCTGAGCCGAACATTTTGCCAATTACGCGGAGTACTGCGCGCGCGTGCCCAGGCTGCTGCCCAGGCTGCGCGCCGGCAGCGAGGGACGCTCGCAGCTTTTCGCCGCGAGCTCTATCGGAAGCATCGTGAATACAATGCCCTGCTCGGTACCCTGGCGGTGATTGCCGCGCTGGCGCGCCAAGCGGATTTGGATGGCGCGCTAAGCGGATGCGAATCCTGAAGCCAATTCTGCTGTTGACTCTTGCCGCTGACGCTGTCCCCGATCATCGCCGCGCAGCAGGCGTCCATCTCCGCCGTCGCCCAAGGCCGCAATCCAGCCCGCCAGCGGCGCCTATCGCTTCCCCAACAATCAGACCCTGCACTATGACGCCGAGTGGCGGCTCTGGAAGGCTGGCACGGGAACCTTGAGGATCGAGCAGAATGGCGAACTCCGAGCACGTCATCGGAACCGCCGAAGCTTCCGGCGCCGTAGCCGTCCTTTATCGCGTGCAAGACCGTCTGGAATCCTACTTCGACCGCAAGACCCTTTGCTCTGACCGAATCCTCAAGCACTCCGAAGAAGGCCTGCACAAGACGGGAGACCACCCTCCTGTTTGACCCCGCTCGCGGCAAGAGCGTGCTCGACGAGCGCAACCTCCGCAACGGCGAAACCAAGCAGTCAGGAGACCGACTCGCCTGCCTGCGTCACCGATGTGCTCTCCGGAATCTACTACCTCGGCGCGCAGACACCTGGAGCCCGGAACGGTGCTATCGTTTTCCCCTCAACGACGGCGGCAAAACCGTCGATGTCACCGCCTACGTCGAGGGCCGTGAGGATGTCAAGACCGACGCCGGAACCTTTCACACCGTGCGCGTCGCCGTCTACTCCGACGCCGGACCCCTGAAGGGACGCGGCAAGGTCTGGCTCTGGTTCACCGACGATGCTTCCCACCTGCCGGTGCAGATGCGCTCCCGCCTCTTCTGGGGAACCATGACCCTGCGCCTCACCCGGCTGGAAAAGACTCGCACTGACGCCGCTGTTCCGCGCCCGCCCGGCTCCATTCCAAACTGTCTTATTGCAGCCGGAATCGCTCCCGCATCAGCCGCTGGAAGCGTGGACGGTACAGCAGGTCGTAGGCCAGTTCCTTGCCCGGAAACATCGCCAGCGCCGCCGTGCGGGAGTCGGCGACCATCTGCGAAGCTTCTTCAAGCGTAAGCTTGGGATCCTGGGCAATGACCTGCATCACCAGATTCATCATCAGTTGAAGGCGACGGAGGCGCTGCCCTTCGTCGAGTTGCTCCGGCTGAATCGGCTTCGTCCTGGTCCATGCAACTCCTCCCCACTTCCGTCTTGCATGGTAGTTCGATGACGCCACTGTCCCCGGCGGTGCGGAAAAACCTGCCATCGTTCGCCTTCCGCTGCAATCTCGGATTGACCGCGGGCTCAGCCGGTATTACGCTCTTCAGTCTGCATCGAACGTCGGGAGGAGACGTTCATGCCGCGAGACATCGCAGGAAGAGCCAAACGAGGCGTTGGTCAGTTATTTTTGAGAGCGAGCAGGAATCCGAGGCCATGGTGGTGCGAGAGCCTGTTGAGTCCGCCGGAATTGAAGTCCTGAGTGACCAACTTCGACGCCCCGCAGGACATCCTGCCCGGCGTCGGAGGAGTGAAGCTCCAGGTCCGCGAAGATCAGGCCGAGGAAGCCCGCGCCATCCTTGCCAGATACCAGGACAAGGGCCTCACCGAAAGCGAAGCGGAAGAATAAATTCACCGCCGCCGCCGCGCGCGGCCCGCTTCCAGTGCCCGGCCATCCCGGCTATGCGCCTACCGCGCCACCCTCGGATGAACCCCGCCGCCATCCATGTAAAACGTGACCGGCCCGAACATATCCGTGCGGTAGGTTTTCGCCCGGTGCTCCGCCAGGCGCTCGATCACCTCTGGCCGCGGATGGTGAAACGGATTTCGTATCCCCGCCGAAATCACCGCATACTCGGGCCGCACCGCGTCCAGAAATTCTTCGCACGACGAAGTATTCGAGCCGTGGTGCGCCACCTTCAGCAGATCGGCGTGCAGCGACTCGTGACGCTCCTCGGACTCCTCCACCAGCATCTTCTCGATCCGCTTGTGAATGTCGCCCACCAGCAGCGCGGTGTGCCCCGCGTAGGTCAACCGCAGAACCATCGAGGCATCGTCTTGTCCGCGCGGCTTCAGCTCCCAATCCGCCGGCGGCGCCAGCACCTCGAAGTGAACGCCATCGAAGTCGAACTCTTCTCCGTGGTGCCGCTCGATGCGCCGCGACATGCAGCCGGTCGGCGGCCGCAAATAGCGATTCCACCTCGTGCGAGGGATAGTTGGGCGCGTACCAGAGTTCGCGGGGATGGAAATTGCGCAGAATCGCCGTCATCCCGCCGATGTGGTCGGAGTGGCTGTGGCTGAAGGCGGCCGCGTCCAGACGGCCTGAGCCCGCGCTGCCACAGGTAGGGCGAAACCACATCCTCGCCAATGTCCAGGTCGCTGTGGCTCATCCCCAGCAATCCGCCGGAGTCCAGCAGCAGCGTGTGCCCGCCGGGCGTCACCACCAGGAACGAGTCGCCCTGGCCAATGTCGATCGCGGTAATCTCCAGCTCATGGGGATTGTGCTCAAACGGGCGCGGGTACGCAAACACCAGCCACGCCGAGGCCGCCAGCAACGCCAGCGAAGCCAGCGCCAGCAGCCGGTGCCGCCGCGCCAGCAGCAGCGCCAGCCCATAGCAGACAACAACCGCCGCCATCGCCGCCAGCGCCGGCATGGCCACCCGCAGATCCGGCAGTTGCGCTCCTCCCGACCAGTGAACCGCAAGCAGAATGCCCTGCAGCGACCAGCGCGCTGCCAGCGCAAACGGAGCCGCCATCCAGATTGCAACATAGGAAAACGCCACCGCCAGCATCGAGGCTGGCATCAGAATCCCGTCAGCGGAAGCACCGCCATGTTGGCCCATAGCGCGTGCGCGTTCACCCGGTGAAAGTACCAGATCGTCGGCAAAGCGAATCGCCACCTGCATCAGTGCGGAGAGCATGAACGAGTTCAGCCAGCGCAATCACGGCGTAGCAACAGCTTCGGCGTCAGCCAGCGCGCCGGCCGCTCTCCGATCAGCCGCCCCAGCGCTCGCCGTCAATGCGCGCGAACATCGCAGCGAAACTGCGCCTGCTTCGGCGCTCAGCGTCAGGTCGCGCCGCTTGTCTTCAATGTCGTCGAGAGCTTCGCGCAGCGGCAGTGGTTGTGCGCTGCAAACAGCGGCACCGCCAGCCCCGCAATGGTCAGCACGGCAAGAAACGTGAGCTGAAAGCTGGGATCGAACAGCGCCTCCGGGTTGATCACCAGCAGCACCAGCGCCGCCAGTGAAACCGTGTTCAGCGGAGCGCGATCGCGATTGAGCAGCGCCGCAACCTGATAGGCGGCAATCATCAGCACCGAGCGCAGAATCGGCGCGCCCAGCTCGGTAAGCCAGGCATAGCCGCAGGTGAGCACAATCGCCGCCACAATCGCGTACTCCCTCGGAAGCCGCAGCCGGCGCATCAGCCACAGCAGAAATACCGCGAAGATCGCCACGTTCATCCCGCTGACGACCAGCAGGTGAAATGTCCCGCTGCGCTGGAACTCCAGCCGCTGCTCGCGCCCCACCAGTCCGCGCTCTCCCAGCACCATCGCCTGGAACAGTCCCGCATACGGAGCGGGCCACAGCCGCGCCATGTGTTCCAGCACGCTGCGCCGCGCCGCGCCACCGGACCCGCTCCATCCGGCTGCCGCCCGCACCCGGCAGAACATCGATATCGGTCGATTTAGCCGAGCCCAGTACGGCCACGCCCTGCCCGCGCAGCCAGCCAACGTAATCCATGTTTCCCGGATTGCGGAAGTTCGTCGGCGGCCGCAGCTTGGCTCGAACCCGCAGCCGCTGTCCGTAGTCGAAGACCGGCGGCGCAGGCGGCCTCGTCGAGTCCTTCTTCTTCAGTCGTCCCACGCCAAAGCCGGAGCGCGAGCCGGGCACGTAGAGGTTCAAGCGCGCGCTGCCTGTCACCGCCCGCGCCGCCTCGCCATCGAACTGCGCCTCCTCGACCGCAAAGTCGAGCGACTCATGGACGTCGCGTCCCGCGCGCAGCGAACCCGAGCGCGCCACATACCCGGTCAGCGTCACCTCGTCGCCGTTCGCGTAATTCAGCATCGTGGGCGCGGCCTGCCGGTTGCGATCCGGCAGCGGCTGTCAGCAGTGCTCCCGCCGGGAAGAACGCCAGCACCGCGGCGCCGTAGGCCAGCACCGCACCGCGTCTACCGCCCGCAAAGCGCAGCGCCAGCAGCGAGCACAGCGCCAGGCCCACGGCGCACAGTAGATACAAGCGGGCAGGTTTGTAGACGTAGCTTTGAAGAATGATTCCCGCCGAAAACAGCACCGTGGCGGCAAACAACGGCGCGGCGGGGGGACGAGCGGACTGGCAGCTTCCGGGTTGGTGGGCGCATCCGTCATGGGGGCGTCATGGCCTCTGGCAATTCTTGCCGGCCCGGCTCTCCCACGTGCCGCCGGCGAGCGCCGTGGAATAGCGGGAGAGCCCAGCTTCATTGGCCGGCGAGTTTTTCACGCCTGAGCCTGCCCTTAGAGCTTGTCCAGGTCTTCTTTGCCGATGCTCGGATTCCAGGCAATCAGTTCGTAGTTGGCGATGCCCTTCTTGTAAAACGGATCCTCGTCGCGCAGTCGCCCAGGTGTTGCTGCGCGTTGTCATCGGGAACGCGCAGCAGAATTGCCCCGCCAAACCGCGGACTCATCGCCCCGGCGGCAATCAGCGTTCCGTCCGCTTTCAATTCGCGCAGATAGGCGCGGTGCTCGTCGGTAACCTTGGCAACCTCCTCCATCGGGACCCGATAGCGAACCAGAATCAATGCGTACATTTCTTCACTCCTTCAGTCTTCTCAAATTTCCACCCAACGCTCAGCGCGCCAGGTGGAGAACGGTTTCCATGTGATACGTCTGCGGGAACAGATCCACAAGATGCGCTTCCTCGACCCGGTATCCCGCCGCCAGCAACGTCACCAGGTCGCGCGACAGCGTCGCTGGATCGCAGGAAACGTAGGCGACGTGCGGAATCCACAGCCCAACCAGCGATTTCGCCGCGCGCTCGCGCCGAGTCCCGCGCGCGGAGGATCGACGATGGCAAAGTCCCAGCGTCCCCGCGCCGCGTTCAGGTAATCCTCCGTCGTGCTGTGGACCGCCTGGATGTGCGGAACCGCGGCGTTGGCGGCCAGGTCGTCAAATGAATTCTGCGCGATTTCAACCGACGTAATGCGCTCGAAGTTGCGTGACATCGGAAGCGTAAACAGTCCCACTCCGGCATACAGGTCCAGCGCCGCGCGCCCGCTGCGCTTGGCCGTCACCAGCTCCACCAGCTTCGCGCCAAGAAAGCGGTTCGTCTGGAAAAACGATCCCGCCGAGACGCGATAGCCGTGGCTGCCCACCTGGTAAGTCAAGCTTGCGGAGCCCTCAATGAACGGCACCCCGGCCCGGCTCAACCGCCGCGAGGTTTCCAGGTTGCCGTCTTCCAGCTCGTCATCGGTGCCTCCGCTGGCAAACACCGCGACCCCCGCAATCTGCGGCATCCGCTCCCGCAGCAGCCGGGCAAATTTCGCCAGCAGCACCGGCGTGGTTGCGTGATGGATGAACAACTCCACCAGCAGTTCACTGTCATTGTGGTTGGCGAAAAACTGAACTTCCCGCAGCGAGGGATAACTTGCAGCTTCCGCCGCCAGCTCCCACATCGCCGCCACGGCCTGGTTGATCAGCGGCGAACTGATCGGGCATTCGCGCACCGCCTCCAGTTCGTGCGAGCCCTGCCGGTAGTAGCCCAGTGCAAACTCCGGCTCCACTGCAATCTTCATCCGCGTGCGGTTGCGGAAGCCGTAGGCCTCGCCGCAATGCACCTCGATGTCCGGCAGCGCCAGCTTGGCGCCGCGCAGAATCGTCTCCTGCAGAATCTCGCCGCTTCGCTTGCAGTTGCGCCGCGTACTCCAGAGTGCTGGTAGTGGCAGCCGCCGCACACGCCAAAGTGCGGGCACTTCGGCGCCGTGCGCTCCGGCGACGCCGTCAGCACTTCCACCAGCGCGGCCCGCGTGTAACCCTTGCGCTCTTCCACCACCGTCGCTTCCACCCGTTCCCCGGGAGCAACATAAGGCACAAAGACGGTTTTACCGCGCCGCTCGTCGCCAATGGCGGGGATCCGGGCCAGCCCGTCTCCGCCGTAGATAAGTTTTTCTATAGTGAACTGCACTCTATCAGCATATCGGGTTGTGACCCCGGCGCAAAGCAATCATTACAAACGGGACAAACGAAGTTGCCCACATCCACCTCCTTTTGGCGAAGGTGGATGAAAAAGAAAGCCCGAAGAGAACGGACCCGCTGCCGCCGCAACTCCATTACAGATAGAACAAACTCAGCCGTGGCAACCCGTGCCGCTCCAGCAGTTGCTTGTTGCCGTACTGGCGCAGCAACTGTTCAATCTGCGCCGCGCTCATCTTTCCCCGGTAGGGAGCCAGTTCGCGCTCCGCCTGCTCGCGCGCCGCCATCAGCTCCTCGTCGCCGGCATGGCTCCACAGCGTCGCAAACAGACGCTCTTCCATCACCGTCATGCGCCGCTCCAAGGTCTCCAAGTCCGCCGGAGTCTCCTTCGCTCCTTCGCCCTGGCTCGGAATAAGCTCAGCCGCCAGCTCCCGCAATGTCGCCGCCTGCCCGGCCGTCAGCGTCCGCACGGCCTCCGCGGGATGCATTGATGCTGCCAATTGCTGCGCGTTGCGCTCAAAGTACCGCGCCACGTCGGCGTTTGGAATGCTCGTCGCTCCCGGATCGCGCTTCGAGCCAAGCGCGGCTTCCGCCAGCTCTTCCACCGCCGCCAGCACCTCCTGCTGGCAATACGCCAGCGAGTTCACCTTGCGCGTCTTGCGCGCCCGCCGGTCGTATTTGTCGAACGCCGCGTCAATTCCCCGCAGCACCGCTGGGAGCGGAATCCCCGCTTCCTTCCATACCTCCATCAGCGCCCAGTCCAGTGGCGAGCAAATGAGAATGCTTCCGCGCCGCCGCTGGAAGTGTTCTTCAATCTCGGAAAAATAAGTGAACTGTTCCACGAAAAGATGCGGGCCTGATGCCTTCTGTTTAGCGGAGCGTCGCTGTCGTGTGTAGTTGTCGCTCTTGCCTTTGCTCTTGTTGTTGTTCCTGCTCTTGTCGTTGCTCTAGTGCTTGTTCTTGCGCTTGCTGTTGTTCTTACTCGTGCTGTTGTCTCTGTCCTCGTCCTTGCTCTTGCGGTTGTTTTTGAGAGTGTCATCCTGAGCGCAGCGAAGGACCCCAGCACTGCTCAAATATCCGGTGCTGCTCTGGAGGCTTTTCCGCCACCTCCACTGCAGGTTTATCCGCCACCTCCACTGCAGGTTTATCCGCCACCTCCACTGCAGGTTTATCCGCCACCTCCACTGCAGGTTTATCCGCCACCTTCACCGCCGCTTTTCCGCTTGCCCGTCTACTTCCTGCGGCTGTGCAGGTTCCGCTCCCAGATAATCCGCAGCCCCGTCAGAGTCAGCGTCTCGTCAATTTCGCCCAGGTACCGCGAGCCGCTGGCGATCAGCTGCGCCATGCCTCCGGTGGCAATCACCCGCGCCGGTCCCAGCTCGCCCAGCAGCCGTTCCAGAATTCCGTCCACCAGCCCAACGTACCCGTGGAAGAGTCCCGATTGCAGCGAATGCACCGTGTTGCTCCCAATCACGTGCGGCGGCCTCTTCATATCCACTCGCGGCAGCCGCGCCGTGCGATCAAACAGCGCCTCGGCGGAAATCGCAATCCCCGGAGCGATCACCCCGCCCAGGTATTCGCCGCGCTCTGACACAGCGTCAAATGTCGTCGCCGTGCCAAAGTCCACCACCACCGCGCTCTGCCTGCACTTCTCAAACGCCGCCACCGCGTTCACAAGGCGGTCGGCGCCCACTTCTGCCGGATTGTCATAGTGCACCGGCATCCCTGTCTTGATGCCCGGCTCAATGAACAGGGCCTTCAGCTGGAAATAGCGCTCGCACACCTGCCGCAGCAATCGGTCCAGTGGAGGCACTACCGAAGCCACGATGATCCCGTGCACCGCGCCCAGCTCCAGCCCCTGCATGGCAAACAATTGCCGGATCAGCACTCCGAACTCATCCACCGTCTGCTTGCGCAAGGTCGAGATGCGCCAGTGCGCCGCCAGTTCCGGCGCAGCCGTCCCGTCCTCCCGCAAGGGAAACAGTCCCAGCTCGGTTTCCGTGTTGCCAACGTCAAGCACCAGTAGCATAGCCGTCCATCATAGTACACAGCCGTCAACCCATAACACCGCCGCGCTCAGGCCACTCTCATCTCACTCCCGTCGCTTCCAGCATCGAAGTAAACCGCGCATTCGCGTTCTCCACTTCCATCATCAGCGCCGGAGCAACCATCGGCGCCAGGGCCGAGCCGTCCAGCTTCACCAGGTCTTTTTCCGTCGTCAGGAATCCGTTGGCGTCATGCTGTCGCGCCAGCCGCCGCAGCAGCGCAATATCCTTCGCCCCATAGCGGTGGTGGTCGCCAAACGCATAGGTTCCCACCGGATAGATGCCAATGTCGGCCAGCGACTGCCAGAACTGTCCCGGCCGCGCCAGCCCGCAGAAGGCCAGAGGACGCGTCGGCGCCGGTTCGTGCAGCACCAGCCGCCGCCGCAGATGCCACACGTTCGGCTCCGCCAGCAGCGCGGCCAGCTCCGCCGGAGCCGCCACCGCATGGGCCCGCCCCAGCGATGCCAGCGGCTCCCGCAGCCGTCCAAACGGCAGCAGGCTGGCGCGCAGGTCGCCCGCTCCCAGCAGCACAATGTCAAAATCCCGGTGCAGCCGCCGATGCTGGAAGCCGTCATCCAGAATATGCACCCGCGTCCCATGCCCGGCAGCCTCGCTCCACGCCTCCGCCGACAGCCCCGCTTCGTACCGGTCCTCGCCCACAAACACGGGAACCTTCAGGCTGCGCGCCAGCAACATCGGCTCGTCTCCATAGAGTTCCGCTAAGCCCGCCAGCGCCTGCGGCCGGAGGGCCGTCGGTTGGCCTGTAGCTTCCCCCAAGCCCGCATCCACCTGCAGAACTCCGCGCGAGCTGCGCCCGTAGCCCCGCGAGAGAATGTCATACGCAATTCCCTGCGCCCCGAGCCAGCGCCCCAAGGTCTGCACAAAGGGAGTTTTCCCGCTTCCGCCCACGCTCAGGTTGCCCACGCTGATCACCGGCAGACGCAGCCGGTAAATCCGCGCCCGCCGCCCGTCATAGTGCGCATTGCGCGCCCGCACCGCCTGCGCAAACAGCCATGTCAGGGGATCGGCGATCATCCCCGTCCCCTTTGTCCGAGTTCCATGATTCGCGCCACCGCGCGCGCCGTTGCTCCGCGCTCTTCGGTCAGCACCTGCAGCGCCCGTTGGCCCAGCGCCTCGCGCTCTGCGCTTTCCCGCAGCAGCAGCAGAAACGTGATGCCAAGATTCTTTGTCGTGCAGCGCACCACCGCCCGCCGCCGCTCAAAGCACACCAGAATGTCGCGGAAGTTTTCCGTGTGCGGCCCGGTCAGGATCGCCCTGGCAAAATACGCCGGCTCCAGAATATTGTGTCCGCCCCGCGCCACCAGCGATCCTCCCACAAACGCAAGGTTTGCGTAGCGATAGATCGCCGCCAACTCGCCCAGCGTATCCAGCAGCAGCACCGCGCCGCGCAGGTCCTGCGCTGCGGCATCGCCCGCCGAGCGCCGCACAAAGCGGAAGCGCCGCTCCGCCAGCAGCCGCGCCACCTCCTCAAAGCGCTCCCGGTGCCGAGGCGCCAGCACCAGCGAAGCCGCCGGATACTCACCCAGAACCATCCGGAATGCCTGCAGCACGTAATCCTCTTCGTCCTCCACCGTACTGCCCGCCACCAAAATTGGCGCGCCCGAGGATCGCAACTGCTCGCCCAACCCGGTCACCGCCGGAGTCTCCACCGGCGCCGCCGCGTCAAACTTCAGATTGCCGCAAACTTCCACCCGCCCCGCAGCCGCGCCCACGGCGCGCAACCGCTCCGCGTCCTCATCGCTCTGCGCCAGAAACAGATCCACCGGCGCCAGCACTCGCCGCAGCAGTCCGCCCAAACGCAGGTAGCGCGGAAACGAACGGTCGCTGATGCGCGCGTTTACCACGGCCAGCCGTGCTCCGCTCGCCCGCGCCAGCCGCAAAAAGTTCGGCCAGAACTCGGTCTCCGCCAGAATCACCAGCTCCGGCCGCAGCGCCCGCAGGTAAGGCTTGATGCACAGCCCGAAGTCCAGCGGAAAGTAAAATACATTCGTCGCGCCAAACTTGTCGCGCGCCAGCCGCTGCCCGGTGTGCGTCGTTGTCGAAACCACTACCCGGTATCCTCGTCCGCGCATCTCGGCCACCAGCGGCGCAATCGCCATCACCTCGCCCACGCTCACCGCGTGGATCCACGCCACGGGCCTGAGCGCCTGCGGCCGGAGCGGCCCGGCGTCAGCGACCGGAGGGCCGTCCGTTGGCCCGTACCCGTCGCCAAGCCCTTGCCGCGTACCCGGCTGCGAAACGTCGCGCCCCGCCGCCTCGTCATCCTCGCCCAGCCGAATCCGCGCCGGCACCATCCCCAGCCGCTCGCCCAGCCCAGCGCGATACTTGCCCCGCCGCAACATCTGCAGCAGCCACCAAGGCAGCGTCAGGGTCAGCAGCAGTGCCAGCGTTCCGCTATAAAGAAAGTACACGCCAGCCATTGTAGATGGACGACCCAGAGGCGCGCAGGAAAAGACTTCTTCCGTATTTCGCGGAATTCACCCGCGCGTCCCTTTTCCGCCGCCCACCCGCCCGCCTTCCCGCCTATAATTCCCGCCATGAAGCGAATTGCCCTCAGCGCTGCAATCCTCGCCGCCCTCGTCCTCGCCGCCTTTGCCCGCGACTTCGTCATGCCCAGACTCGTCCCGGCCACCACCATGGCCGCCCGCGATTCCCACCCCCAGGAAAACCTAACCCTCGGCGCCGATCCCTATGACACGGCGGAGAAAGCCTCGCTCTTCCATCTCAAAATGCTGGCGCACTCCGTCCTGCCCATCCTCGTCGTCTTCAGCAATGACGGCGATCAAAGCGTCGTCCTCAGCCACGCCCATTTCGAGTTGGTCACGCGCGACCGCGGCAAGGCCGAGCCCTATCCGCTCGACGATCTCGAGCGCGTCTTTACCGCCATCCGCGCTCCCGGATCGCGCGCCGGGGACAAGCTTCCCATCCCCCTGCCGGGAAAAAACAAAGTCCACGGCGGCCTCTCGCAGAGTGACCGCGACGAGCTCGAACAGGCATCCTTTGCCGCCCGCGCCGTCGAGCCGCACCGCTCGCAGCAGGGTTTCCTTTTCTTTGACGTTGGCGATCTTGACAACCCCACCCAGGGCGCGCGCCTCTTCGTCACCGGCGTCAACGACGCTCACGGCCACGAACTCATGTATTTTGAAGTGCCGCTCGGGAAACTTTAGACCTCCGCGGCAGAACAGTTTTCCGGCGCAACTTCACTCGCCTGCCGCCGGGTGCCCGGTACAATAGCTCTACCATCGGACGTGCAATTTCAAGCGGGAGGTCCCCGTGGTTTTCGCATGGCGTGGTCTGCGCGGCTTGTCTGTCGTGGCGTTGCTGGTAGCCGCCCTGGGCTGGACCGGGTGTGGCGTCAAGAGCGTCGCCACCACCCCCACCGTGCCCTGCACGGTCTCCACCTCGCCCACCGTCACGCCGATTCTGCTCACCCTCACCGATGACGCAACCAGCAACGGCCTGGTCAGCTTTTTCGCCAACATCAGCCAGGTGCAGATCACGCCCCGCAACGGATGCGCTTCCACGCTCTACCGATCCGCTTCCAGTTTTGAAATCACTCACCTTGCGGGCACTTCCCGTTTCCTCACCATGACCGGCCTGCCGCAGGACTCCTACATCCATATCATCGTCACCGTCACCAACCCGCTCATCACCTACATCAACGCTGCCGGGGCCACCGTCACCGCGCAATTCCCCGCCTTCACCGGCTCGGCTCAGATCAACTTTGCCTCCCTGCTGACCGTCGATACCACCCCTCTCGAAATCACTCTCGACTTCAACCTCGAAAAATCCGTGGTCCTCGATCCGGCTACCGGCGCCATGGCCCTGACCCCAACTTTTACCGCCATCGCGCTCCCCATCGCCGCCAGCTCCCCCGATCTCGGCACCGGCCTGCTTGAAACCATCCTCGGTAGCGTCAAAAAGTACACTGCCAGTGCCCTTACCCTCACCACCGATGTTGCCCAGACCACCATGAGCTGCAGCATCACCAACACCACGACGGTGGTCAACTACTCGGCCTCCACCGGCTTGCCCCAGGGAGCCCTGGTGCGCGTTGATATGGCCGCCCAGCGCGACTCCTCCATCGATTGCCTCCGCATTGAAGCTGTCAACTCTTCCAACATCGGCTATGCCATGGCCGGCACGCTCAATTCCTATCGCGGCGGCATTTCTCCCTACCAGTTCACCCTCGCCATGCAGGAAGGCAGCGGCGCCGGCGTCTCGCCCAACTTCGTCGGCAGCGGAATCAACGTCAACTTCGATGCCACTGGCGGTTTCCCTGCCGCCGTCTTTGCCGTCGATTGGGATGGCATGGACCAGACCAACCTTGGGTTCACTCCAGTCTTCAGCGCGGCAACCTTTTTCCCCGCGCAATACGTCGAGGCCTCTTCCAGCATTCCGCTCGTCACCACCGGAAACGACGTTGGCGCCGTTCCCGGCAGCCTCATCACGGTCGCCGCCATGAGAGCGCAACAGGTCACACTGCGTAAGCAGCAGGAAGATGGCACCTCCAGCAATGTGTCCACCGACTCCAACGGTGTCACTAGCTTTGTCCTCACCCTCGACCCCAGTACGGTCTTCGCCCAGTACACCGCCCTGCCTGTCGAGCCCGTCGGATTCGTGCCCACCATCAACGTCGTCGTTCCCGCCAGCGTCACCATCAACGGCAGCCTCACAACGCCCATCGCCGGAGCGCCCGCCGGCTCGCTCCCCTACGTCGAGGTGCGTGGCCTGCTCTTTCTCAACGGCGCAACCTACACTCTCGTCGCCCAGCGCGTCACCGCAACCCTGCCGCCGTCCTAGGCAGTCCTTGCCTCAGCTTTTGTCCGCCCGCCTGCTCCACTGTCCACCGCGCCAACCGTTATAATCGATCTCCATATGGCAATCGCGACAACAACCCCGGTGGAGTCCAAGTATGAGACCGTCATCGGCCTCGAAGTGCACGTGCAGCTTCTCACCAAAACCAAGATTTTCTGCGCCTGCCCGAATCTCTTCGGCTCCGAGCCAAACACCAACGTGTGTCCCGTTTGCCTCGCCATGCCCGGCGCGCTTCCCGTGCTCAACCAGCAGGCTGTCGCCTTCGCGGTCAAGGCCTCGCAGGCCTTGAATCTCCACGTCAACGAAACCTCCATCTTCGCCCGCAAGAACTATTTCTATCCCGATCTTCCCAAGGGTTACCAGATCAGCCAGTTTGACCGACCGCTGGCCGAGCATGGCTACATCGAAGTCACCACCGCCGAAGGCGCCCCAAAGCGCATCGGCATCACCCGCCTGCACCTGGAGGAAGACGCCGGCAAGTCCATGCATGAGGGCTTCTCCGACTCCGACGCCAAAACCTACGTCGATCTCAATCGCACCGGCACGCCCCTGGCCGAGATCGTCTCCGATCCCGACATCAGCACTCCCGAGGAAGCGCACCAGTACCTCACCCGGCTCAAGGAGATCATCCTTTACACCGGCGTCAGCGACTGCAACATGGAAGAGGGATCGCTGCGCTGCGATGCCAACGTCTCCATCCGTCCCCGCGGCCGGCAAGCGCTCGGCACCAAGGTAGAGATTAAGAACGTCAACTCGTTTCGCTTTGTCAAACAGGCCCTCGAATACGAGATCGAGCGCCAGGCCGAAGTCCTCGACCAGGGTGGCGTCATCCAGCAGGAAACCCGGCTCTACAACCCCGCCGAGGGCCGGACCTACGCCATGCGCACCAAGGAAAAGGCGCACGACTACCGCTACTTTCCCGAGCCTGACCTGCTCCCGCTCATCGTCGATCAGGCCCAGCAGGATGCCATCCGCGCGACCCTTCCCGAGCTTCCCGAGGCCAAGCGCCACCGCCTCATCGCCGAATACGGCCTCAGTGAAGGAGACGCCGCCACCCTAACCGCAACCCAGGCCCGCGCTGCCCTGTTTGAAACCGAGGCCCGCAAAGCCAAGTCTCCCAAGCGCCTCGCCAACCTCGTCATCAGCGAGCTGCAAGGCCGCCTTAAAGCCGCCGGGCTTGAACTCGAAGACTCTCCCATCACCATGGCCGGCGCGCGCCTTTCCGCCGACCTCCTCGAAGACGGCGCCATCAGCTCGAAAATCCTCAAAGAGCTCTACGACCACGCCTTCCAGCAGAACGTGGACTTTCCCGCCATCTACGAGAAGGAGAAGCCGCAGCAAATTTCCGGCAGCGCCGAAATTGAAAAAATGATTGACGAAGTCCTGGCCGCCAGTCCCAAACAGGTCGAGCAGTATCGCGCCGGCAAAACCACCATGATCGGCTTCTTCGTGGGCCAGGTCATGAAAGCCTCCAAAGGCAAAGCCAATCCCGCCATCCTGAATGAATTGCTGGTGAAGAAATTGGGGTAAGGCGTGAGAACGCGAAGACCCGGTGCCGCAGGTCGCGCGCCTGCTCCGCGCGTTCGAGTATTTCCAAGGCGCGTGCCCTACATCCGCCCGCAGTTGGCGAACGTGGGATTCCGGGAGGTCGAGAGCCAGGGCTTATCTCAGGCCCGTCGCAACGCAAGCCTGCTCGTTCCACATCCGGCCATCGCTCTGCCCGGGGTTAGTCCTTGCGGATGATCACGAGAACGTTCAGGAACGAGGCGATGTTACGGATGTTCCCGGAGACGGCCAGAAGTGCCTCTTCCAGGCGTGGATGATTAGGCGCCATCGACTCCAGGCGCTCGCTGACGTTGTTGAGGTGTTGAACTTCCTGCAGAATCGACTCGAACGGCATGGCTTGCGCTGATTTCGGACGAGCACAGCTAAGGTGGGCGGGCTTCAGACGGACTGACTTAGTTCAGAGGACCTGAACGAGGAGAAAGGAATACTCACCTCGGCGTCATCGTACCACCTCCGGAGGCGCGCAGCGGAAGCATTCGCGGCCAGGGCGGAATTCGCCGCTTCCCCGGCTGCCCAGCGCAGCCGGCGAATCCGGGCAACGGAAACTCCGGCGGCAACTCGCGGGGTTGCCCGGGATTCAAAAATCAGAAACGTCCGCCGCTGTTATCTATGTGATCACCAATCAACCAGATTTTAGTAACCATCCACTGAATTCACGAACCAGTCACCCCACCCTGCCAAACCATTACCTATTGTGCCAATAGTTTGCCTTATATTGCACCAGCTTAGATGCAGAAAGTCGCGTGAAATCTCTTTCACCGAATTTCTAAATTCGCAACCGTTCTGCTTTCTACGCTTGACCCAATATCATTCTTGGATAGACAGTTCGGTAACACCGCGAGAATTGTTTTTCCCGGTCTCAACGCAGCGCGCGGGTTGTCTTACCCAGTAAGACGCAAAGCGCCGCCCTGAACCGTCCAGCGCGAAAGGAAGTCGCGATGCTCCATGCTTTGAAGATTTACCTGGTCTTCGTTGGGATTCTGCTGACGGCGGCTTCCGTCTGGGCGCAAGACAGCGCGGGTTCGCCCTATCGGCTCACCCTTGAAGACGCCATTCATCGCGGACTGCAGGCAAATCTTGGAGTGCTGGTTGCGGAGACGCGAACCCAGGAAGCGGCCGCCGCAGCCGAGCGGAAGCAGTCGCTGCTGCTTCCCCGGGTGCAAATCCAAACCCCGGTCGCGGTGCAGAGCCGCAGTCTTGCCGCCGAAGGCATCAGCATCAATACTCCTCTGCTGCATCTCCCGCAAGTCGTAGGTCCGTTCAGCACCTATGAGGCCCGAGCCTATGCGGATCAACCGCTGGTAGACATGCAGTTGTTGCACGGACTGCGTTCAGCAAAACAATCGACGGCAGCTTCGATGGACGATTATCAGGATGTGCGCGATCAGGTGATCCGCAATGTTGCCGCCGTGTATCTGTCTGCGCAAGCGCAGTTTGCCGAGGTCGTGGCCGCCCGGTCCCAGGTGGATACCGCGCAGGCACTGGCCAAACTCGCGGTGGAGCAGCGTGATGCCGGCGTCGCCACGGGAATCGACGTTTTGCGGGCGCAGGTGCAACTGGCAAACGAACGCCAGGCCTTGGTGCGGGCGCGCAATCTTGCCAGCAGTGCGCTGTTGGTGCTGGCGCGTAACATTGGCATGTCTCCGGGAACCGCGATTGAGTTGGCCGATCCTCTTACGTTTCATCCAGCCCAATCCATGGATGTGGAAAGCGTCCTGCCGCGGGCGCTCGCCGTGCGGCCCGACTATCAATCCCTGCTGCGGCAGCGTGACGCGCTCACCGAGCAGCAACGTGCCGCACGCGCGCGCTTTCTTCCCACCCTCAACGCATCGGGAAACTATGGCGGCATCGGGCGCACACTCGGCTCGATCAATGCCACCGGAGCCGCGCAACTATCACTCTCTTTCTCCGTCTTTGACCGTGACCGCAATGGCGAAGAGCTCGAAATCGCCGCGCAAATCCGCCGCATCGAGAGGCAGTTGAATGACGCCAGGCTGGGAGTCGAGCAGGAACTGCGGCAGGCGCTGCTCGATCTTGATTCCGCCGCGGAAGAAGTGAGCGTCGCCGCGGCGGGGCTCGATCTTGCACAAAAGGAACTTGACCTGGCGCAATTGCGATTCCGTGAGGGCGTAACCAATAACATCGAAGTTGTAACCGCGCAGGATGCACTCTCCCGCGCGCAGCAGAATTCCATTGTGGCGCTCACCCATCACGCCGACGCACGCATCTCGCTGGTACGTGCTTTGGGGAATACGGAGGCGTCCTATGCGGAGTATCTTGGAAGCCGCTGAGCGGCCGAAAGGGAAAGGAGCAAGCCAATGAAGCGATTCATCATCCCTTTTCTGCTGGTGGTAGCCATCGGCGCAGGATTTTTCTACTTCCGTGTTCTGCACCGGACCAAGGCGCCGGCAAATACTCTTCTGCTCTCCGGTAACGTTGAGGCGCACGAGAGTGTTGTCGCTTTCCGGACGCTTGGCAGAATCGTGGCGCTGCCGGTGGAAGAAGGCCAAACTGTAACCGCCGGAGACCTGCTGGCGCGCCTTGACGACGCCGATTATCAGCAGCAAGTCCGCATCGATGAAGCGACGCTGCAGACGCGGGGAAAAGAGTTGGACCTCGCCGAGGCGGGCAGCCGCACCCAGGACATCCGGGCCTCCGAGCAGACCCTGGCCGACGCCAAAGCCGACCTCGAACTCAGGCGCTCAGACCTGGAGCGATACAGTGCGCTGTACAAGCGCGATGCCGTGTCGGCCCAGACCCACGATCAGGCGGAGACAGCCTACAAGCGCGCCCTGGCGGTGTACGACCGGGCCCAGCAGACGCTGTCGGAAATCCGCGAAGGAACACGCAAAGAGGAGATTGCGGTCAGCCGCGCCACCCTGCAAACGGCACGGCAGAACCTGGAACTCTCCAAGGTGCGCCGCGACTACACGGTACTGCAATCGCCGGTGACGGGCGTGGTCACCGTCCGCCAGGCCGAGCTTGGTGAATACGTTGTGCCCGGCACACCTGTTGTCACCATCGCCGATCTCGATCACCTCTGGGTGCGCGCCTATGTGAGTGAGACGGACCTGGGACGGGTGCGCTGGGGACAGCCGGCAACGCTACGCACGGATACTTTTCCGGGCAGGTCTTACCGGGGCACCATCGCGTTCATCTCTCCGGAGGCCGAATTCACGCCCAAGACGGTGCAGACCAACAAAGAGCGGGTCGCCCTGGTGTATCGGGTCAAGGTGGACGTGGAGAATCCAAACCGAGAATTAAAGCCGGGAATGCCCGCCGATGTCACGATTGAGTTAGGAAAGTAGCGGCGCAATGCCTGTCGAACCAGCCATCATCGTTCGCGACCTCGTACACGGGTTTCCCGGCGTGAAGGCCTTGGACCACCTGAGCTTCGATGTGAACTACGGCGAAATATTCGGGTTGGTGGGTCCCGACGGCGCGGGCAAGACGACGACGATGCGCATCCTCGCCGGAGTTCTGCTGCCGGATGGCGGTTCGGCGCAAGTCACCGGTGTTGACGTAGCGCGCGATCCGGAGCGGGTGAAACTCAATATCAGCTATATGTCACAACGGTTCGGCCTGTATGAAGACTTGACCGTGGAAGAAAACGCCCGCTTCTACGCCGATGTATACGGAGTCAAGCGCCAGGTTTATCGGGAGCGCAGTGAACGCCTCCTCGAGGCCGCCGGCATGCAGAGCTTTCGCGCCCGGCTCGCGGGCAAACTCTCCGGCGGAATGAAGCAGAAACTTGGGCTCATCTGCGCCCTGATTCACACTCCGCGCGTGCTGTTGCTGGATGAACCAACCAATGGGGTGGACCCCGTTTCGCGCCGCGATTTCTGGAAGATACTCTATTCGCTGCTCGGGGAAGGCGTGGCCATTTTAGCCTCGACCGCTTATCTGGATGAGGCCGAGCGTTGCCATCGGGTTGCACTCCTGCATGAGGGACATCTTTTGTTCTGCGACAAGCCGGAGGTCCTCAAGAGCCATCTTCATAACTCCGTGATTGCGATCTACACGCCGGAGCCGCGCGCGGTGCGCCGGGTAATTGAGAAACTTCCCGGAGTCCGCAACGTGGTGCTGGTCGGAGACGGAATTCACCTCGTCGTGGACGATGCCGCACGAATCATACCGGACCTTCGCAAATGTTTGGATGCGGCCGCGGCAAACTATGTGTCGGTGGAAGAGGTGACCGCTACTCTGGAGGATGTCTTTGTGCACGCGGTGGAGCGCGCGGCCGAGGTGCGGCATGAGCAATGAGTACTCCGTCGTCGTCCAGGACCTGATGAAGCGCTTCGGTAGCTTTTGCGCCGTGGATCACATCAGCTTTCAGGCCCGCAAGGGAGAGATCTTCGGATTTCTCGGACCCAATGGCGCAGGGAAATCAACCACGATTCGCATGTTGTGCGGGCTGCTGCATCCCACCTCCGGACTCGCCCGCGTCGCCGGAATCGACGTTGCCAAGCAGCCGGAACGGGTGCGCCAGAACATCGGATACATGTCGCAGAAGTTCTCACTTTACAATGACCTCACGGTGGAAGAAAACATCCGCTTCTTCGGCGGGATGTACCAGGTTCCTGATTCGGAGATGGGCGCGCGTCTGCGCTGGGCGGTGCAAATGGCCGGGCTCGAAGGCCGCGAGCACACCCTGACCGCTACGCTTGCCGTGGGATGGAAACAACGGCTTGCCCTTGGCTGCGCGGTGCTGCACAAGCCTGCAGTGCTCTTTCTCGACGAACCGACTTCCGGAGTCGATCCGATCTCGCGCCGGCAGTTCTGGGAGTTGATTCATGAGATGGCGGCCAGCGGCGTCACCGTGTTCGTGACCACGCATTACATGGACGAAGCGGAGTATTGCAATCGCCTGGTGCTGATCTATCAAGGCAGGATCGTTGCGTCCGGCTCTCCCGCCGCAGCTCAAACGCACGGCCATGAAAGGCGAGTTGCTGCTGATTGAGTGCGCGCCGCTTGGCCCGGCCCTGGAAGCGCTGGAGAAAAGCGCGGCGGCGATGGACGTGGCCGTGTTCGGCAACGCCCTGCATGCGGTGGTTCAAAGCGCGGCGCAATGCGATTCCACGGTTGCGAGAGGAACTGGCGAAGAAGGCGATCACGGTGACTCGCATGGAAGCAATCCCGGCATCGCTGGAAGATGTTTTTGTTTCGCTGACCGCGCATGGGTCATCGGCAGGAGGTGGCGCAATGAGGATCAACCGGATCCGCGCCATCGCCTGGAAGGAAATTCTTCAGATCCGCCGTGACCTGCGCAGCATACTGATCGTCGTGGCGATGCCGGTGATTCTGATGCTGGCCTTCGGCTACGGCGTCAGCTTTGACATCAAGCACCTGCCAATGTATGTATTCGACCGCGAGAACAGCCAGCAGAGCCGCGATCTCATCCAAGCGCTTCCGCTCTTCGGAATATTTTCGACGTGCGCAAGTCCGGTGGACAACTATCGTGATATCGTCAGCGCCATCGACTCCGGAGATTGCCAACTCGGCAATCGTCATACCGCCGCAATTTTCGCGAGCAGCTGCGTGAAAGCGGCCCGGTATCCGTGCAGGCGATTGTCGATGGCACGGACGGCAACAGCGCGAACGTCGGCATGGGCTACGCGGAGGCGGTGGTGCTCGGCTATTCGCAGCAGATCCAGCTCGACTGGATGCGGCAGAAAGGCCAGCGCGTCATGGACTCCCCGCTCACGGTGGATGCGCGCACATGGTTCAACGAAGACCTGGAGAGCATGGCGAACATTGTGCCCGGCGTGGTGGCCATCGTGATGGCGGTCGTCGGCACATTCCTTACTTCGCTGACCATTGCGCGCGAGTGGGAGCGCGGCACCATGGAACAGTTGATCTCCACGCCGGTCTCGCCGCTGGAATTGATGATTGGAAAACTCTCTCCGTATCTTGCCATCGGACTTGCCGATACTGCGCTCTGCGCGGGGATGGGAGTCTGGTGGTTCGGCGTTCCCTTCCGCGGTAGCCTGGCCGTGCTCTTCATCAGCTCTACGCTGTTTCTGGTGGTGGTGCTCTCGCTGGGATACTTTCTTTCGGTGACGCTCAAGTCGCAACTGGCCGCGAGCCAGGCATCGATGATCGCAACTTTCCTGCCCGCCTTCCTGCTCTCCGGATTCATTTTTCCGATCGACCAGATGCCGGTTTTCATCCAGCTGGTGACACACCTGATTCCCGCACGCTACTTCATGTCCATCATCCGCGCCGTCTTTCTCAAAGGCAGCCCGCTGCTGCTGCTCTGGGAAGACATGCTGGCGCTATTCGTTTTCGCCGCGGTGCTGGTACTGGTTGCCACGCGTTCCTTCCAGAAGCGGTTGAGGTGAGTTGAATATGTGGCTCAGACTGCGCGCAATGCTGGTGAAGGAATTCATCCAGGTGTTTCGCGACAAGCGCACGCGCTTCATACTATTCGGCCCGCCGATCATCCAGATGGTGATCTTCGGTTACGCCGCAACCCTGGAAATCCAGCATGTGCCGATGGCGATTCTTGACTACGAGAATTCCCAGGTCAGCCGCGACTTCGTCTCCCGTTTTCAGGGAAGCCGCTACTTCCAGGTTCGTGAGCGGACGCTCGACCGCGAACGGGTCCGCCGCCTGATGGATCGCGGCGATGTGCTGCTGGCCGTGCAGGTCAACGCCGGCTTTTCCGAACAACTTCGCAAAGGGCAGACGGCGCCGGTGCAGGTGATCCTGGACGCCAGCAACTCCAACACCGCGCTGGTTTCGCTCGGCTATGTAAACCAGATCGCATCAAAGTTTGCCCAGGACTACCAGGTGGAGATGCTGGACCGCACTTCGCCTGGAATGCATCAAGCAGATGCCGTCCATCGTGCTGGAGCGGCAGCCGTGGTTCAATCCCGATCTGCGCAGCCAGTGGTACTTTGTACCGGGAGTGATGGGAAACCTGATCACGCTGGTGATTGTCCTGCTGACCGCATTCGCCGTTGTGCGCGAGCGCGAAATCGGCACCCTGGAACAGATCATGGTGACGCCCATCGGCCAGGCTGGAGTTCATCCTCGGCAAAACGATTCCGTTCTTCCTGATCGGCCTGTTCGACGCCGCGCTGATTACGGCCGTGGGTACGTTCTGGTTTCGAGTTCCGCTGCGAGGAAGCCTGCTGGTGCTAATGGCTGGAACGGTGCTGTATCTGTTCTGCGCGCTTGGCGTCGGGCTGCTGATTTCCACGCTCTCGGAAAACCAGCAGCAGGCCATGGTCTCGGCATTCTTCTTCCTGATGCCGGCCATCATCTTCTCCGGCTTCGCTTCTCCCATCAGCAGCATGCCCGCCGGACTACAACTGTTAACCTACGCCGATCCCCTGCGCTATTTCATCGTCATTCTGCGCGGAGTATTTCTAAAGGGTGTCGGCTTTGCCGTGCTCTGGCCGCAGATGGCGTCGCTGGCTGTCTTCGCCGTGCTGATCCTCCTGGCAAGCGTGCTTCGCTTCCACAAATCGCTGGACTAACGCGCCCGCCCGCTAGTGCGCAATCTTCGGACTATTCCGTTGCGCACCGGCGGCACTCACGCCGGGAAGTTATCCAAAGACAGAAAGTACTTTACTTCCAGCGCAAATCTTCGTAATCTCGCCCGGCCGGTTCGGCGCGCCATTGTATATTTTGACGCGGGGCGTCCCGGCACTCTTGCAGCGGCGACGCAAAGTCTTGCAAGTTGACGTTGGCTGGGCCGGCCTGGCGCGGCGCCAGATTCGTCCAACCACCAACCAAAGCTGAGCGATGCCGCTACCACCCACTAAGCGGTTGCACCTGTGGAGGCTATCTATGCAAGGCACTAAGCCGGATCGGTCCAATCCATCCTCCAAGGCAGGAACTTCAGCGGAATTCGGTCTGGCGCGCTTCGGTCTGGCGCTGGCCAACTGGAGCGAGCGCTGGTTTCCCGATCCGCTGGTCTTCGCACTGGTCGGAGTGGTCGTTGTATTCCTATTCGGACTCCTCATCCATCAACCGGCCGGCAGGCTGGCCATCTCGGGTGGCAAGAGCTTCTGGGCCCTGGTTCCGTTCACCATGCAGATGGTCATGATCATTATTGGCGGATTCGTGGTGGCTAGCACGCCGCTGGTTCATCGTTTCATTCGATGGCTGGCAACCCTCCCCGGGAGCGGGCGGACGGCGGTAGCGATGATCGCCCTGTTTTCAATGTTGACCGCGCTGATTTCCTGGGGCCTGAGCCTGATTTTTAGCGGCTTGCTGACGCGCGAGATGGCCCGGCAGGTGAAGGGGATGGACTATCGCGCCGCGGGCGGGGCGGCATACCTGGGGCTGGGTGCCGTGTGGGCCCTGGGGCTGTCGTCTTCGGCGGCCATGTTGATGGCGACCAAGGGTTCGATTCCGCCTTCCCTCGTGGCCATCAGCGGATTGATCCCGCTTTCACAGACGATTTTCCTCTGGCAGGGACTGCTTACGGCCGTTATTCTGATCGTGGTTTCCGTGGCTACTGCCTACCTCTCCGCGCCTTCGCCGGAAAATGCCAGGACGGCTGAGGACTATGGCATTCAGTACGAGTCCATGGATCGGGCGCTGGAGCCGCGAACCAAGCCGGGCGAATGGCTCGAGTACAGTCCGCTATTGACGGTCGCAGTGGCCTTGCTCCTCGGTTGGTATCTGTTGGACTTTTTCCGCAGTTCGCCGCAGGGTGCGCTGGCGGTGCTGGACCTGAACACTTATAACCTGCTCTTCATTACCCTGGGCCTGTTGATGCACTGGCGTCCCAGACGCTTTGTGCGGGCGGTTGCAGATTGTGTTCCCGCAACCGGCGGTGTGCTCATCCAGTTTCCCTTCTACGCGGTCATTTTTGGCATGATTGTCGGCACGGGCATGTCGGACTGGCTGGCCCACTTGTTTGCCCGGATCAGTACACAACAGACCTATCCCTTGCTGGTGGCGTCTTACTCGGCCGTGCTGGGTGTGTTCGTACCCTCCGGCGGGAGCAAGTGGGTCATCGAGGCGCCCTACGTGCTGCAGGCCGCAAACCTCCACCACGTGCACCTGGGATGGGTGGTGCAGATCTACAACGCCAGCGAGGCGTTGCCCAACCTGGTGAACCCCTTCTGGATGCTGCCGCTGCTGGGCATCCTGAAACTCAAGGCCCGGGATATCGTGGGTTACAGCGTGCTCCAGATGATTGTGCATATCCCGATTGTTTTCTTCCTGTGCTGGTTTTTTGCCCGGACCATTCCCTACATTCCCCCTGTCCACTGATCATGAATCGCCGGACGGGGTACCGGGCAAAGCCGGCAGCGGCGTTTTTTCTGCGCATGCCGCGGGAAGGACTTCGACACCGCCTGGCATCCCGCAAGCTCTCCCGCACCAAAGCGTAACGGGTCTGGTTCCAGCTGGACACAGGATGTCCGGTGCCGGAAGAAATAAAGTCTTTTGCTTCTGCTTCTTCATCCGAAGGCTTAGTCTTGCCGCGCTCGAATTTGCAGCGAGCGCATTCCCACGTTCAGGATACTTGGATTCGCCATGCCCCCGGCCGGCGCTGGGGTGCCTGGGAGGTATACGGGAACGCGGAACCCCAGAGGATTCCATGATTGACAAAGCGACCAGTTGCAAAAGCGCGGTCGAGATGATTCCCGATGGCGCGTCCCTCATGATCGGTGGGTTTATGGGCGTGGGCTCTCCCCATCGCCTCATTGACGAACTTGTACGCCAGGGACGCAAGAACCTGACGGTGATCGCCAACGACTCGGGCCGACTGAACTTCGGCATCGGCCGGCTGATTGCAGCCAAACTCATCAAGAAAATGATCACCAGCCACATCGGGCTCAATCCTGAAACCCAGAGACAAATGCTTGCCGGCGAGATTGAGGTGGAACTTTGCCCCCAGGGTACGCTGGCTGAGCGCATTCGATCGGGAGGCTTTGGGCTGGGCGGCGTTCTTACTGCAACGGGCATCGGCACGGTGGTTGCAGAGGGGAAGCGCACCATCGAGGTGGATGGCAAGCTGTTTCTGCTGGAGTTGCCGCTGAGAGCCGACTTCGCTCTGCTGGCGGCCCATCGCTCCGATTACCGCGGCAACCTGGAGTACTCGCTGACGGCTCGCAACTTCAACATGGTCATGGCGATGGCCGGAAAAACGGTAATCGCCGAGCCCGAGCACATCGTTCCGATTGGGGTGATTCCACCGGATGCCGTGGCCACCCCATTTGTCTGCGTCCATCACATCATCGAAAGGAGCAATTGTGGACAGTAAGGTCCTCATTGCAAAACGCGTTGCTCAGGAGTTGAAAAACGGCAACCTGGTAAACCTCGGAATTGGTCTGCCAACCACCGTCCCCAGGTATCTTGCTCCCGGAGTTGAGGTTTACTTCCAGTCCGAGAACGGAATCATTGGCCTGGCTCCTGTTCCGGGACATGGCATGGAAGACCCTTCGCTGACCGATGCCGGCGGGGGCTACGTGGGCGCCATTCCTGGAGCGGCCAGCATTGACAGTTGTCTCTCCTTTGGCCTGATCCGCGGAGGCCACCTCGACGTCACCGTGCTGGGCGGCCTGGAAGTGGATGAGACCGGACAACTCGCCAGCTGGATGGTTCCCGGCAAGATGGTGCCAGGCATGGGAGGGGCGATGGACCTGGTAACCGGCGCCAAGCGCGTGATTATTGCCATGACCCATTCGTGCAAAGGCAAGTCGAAGATCATGAAGAAGTGCACCTTACCGCTGACCTCGGTTCGGCGGGTGGATCTGATTGTGACGGAACTGGCGGTGCTGCATCCAACCGAGGACGGACTGGTGCTGAGTGAATTAGCCCCGGGGGTCACCACGGAACAGGTCGTCGCGGCGACGGAGGCCCGGCTGATCATTCCCGACCGGGTGCCGACGATGCCGATTGGTGAAACGGCGTAGCGGAGAGGTCAGCGCCCGTCGAAGACTGGCGCTGACTAAGGACTTTTCCAGCCGTGGGCAGTGCTCCAAGGGGCTCTGTCCGCAACTGCTTTTAGGGTGATCGCCCCACCGGGAAGCCACTCCGGCAACAGGCGGTGATGACCGATTGGCGACGCTATTTCTAGGCGGGGGCGGCAATGGTGATGGCGCCGAAGGTCGTGGAAACCTTACCAGGCCCGGCCGCCGGGCATAGGAATTCGTAGACGCTCGCTAGGAAGTGGGTGGCATTAGAAGGCGTTGAGCAGGTTATTGCCTAATTCGGGAGCCAGGAAGAAACACATGCGACAGGCGGCGCCCGCCATGTCTTGATAGTGGACCAGTACGTCGCAGGCATCTTCGATCTTGCTGACCGAGAACAACCAGCGCTGGCGGAACATGATTCGCGAGATCATTCCGTTGATCAATAGGCACTCGCGACGCACTTCGTCGACCACATGGCGAAACTCAGGGTCATTCGCCGTGTCTTCACTCAGGGAGAAGGAGGTGAAGGAAAGCACGGCCGTGATGTTGCTCTTCATCAGGCGCAACTCGGAGATCGCGGCCTCGAAGCGATTGGAATTGATGGCGGCGGCTCGCACCGGGTGCAGAGCCAGAATCAGTTCTCCGATCGACCGCACCTCAATTTTCCGGACATCAATCATTGCGAGCCTTCTAGGAACCAAACCAGTAAACACATTAATGTAACTTTCGAAGAGATTCCACTTTCTTCGCAGGATAGTCAAGTGCTTTCTGCAAGCGTTGCAATTGTTCCAGAGTTGGAGTGCGAAAAGGGATATCAGGTCTAAAAAAGTAAATTAACCACGTGATCAACGCCAACGAGTACCCAAGCATGGAAACGTTGCTTACCGCAACGGCCACAGCATGGCCATACATGGGGGTCAGGCTCGCTACGAACAGGTCCACAGACATGAAGAGAAGGAACCCCACGCCGGTACCATAGGTGCGCTGTTGCCAGGGAATCCCAAAATAGGAAGAAAAAAGTGCTGTTACCCCGAACGAGCCGCAGAAAACGATCGAGGCCGACCGGTTGAGCACCATGACGGTATTGATCGTGCTCCCCGGGGCGGGGCCGGGAAAAAAAAACGCAGCAGCGCTGGTCAGCAGGATCAGCAAGGCAAATGCGATCCGGAACCAGCGAAGTGTACCCTTGGGAAGAGTCGAATACGGCCGGAAGACGGCGGCAAAGACCTCCACCAAAACCGCAATCATTAATGGGAGACCGACGAGTCTGGTGCCCCAGTTGACAGAAAAATAAAGGTGCCGTTCAAACAGAATGACCCAGATCAGCAAGCTTGTCTTGCACGAACAGAACGCGATGTAGATGGTGAAAGCTGGATGCTGCTGCCAGCAATTTTTCCGAAGAATCAGTACCAGCAGCACCCACTGCAGCGACGCATTGACGATCCAAATCGGCCAGAACACTGGTTTCTAATCCTCGAACCAGGCCGGCCCGGTCAATCTAAACTGCGTAAATGTTCCCGGTTGGCTAGGGAATGGTGGTCGGGTCGCCATCGCAGCACATGACTGCGTTGTTCGCGTGAGCGGAGCCGGCTGCTGCGGGATGGGAAGCGTAAGTGGCAAGCGACAGCACCAGAATTACAAAAAGGGTTACACGCGTGATCATTTCCTAATCTCCAGGCGGTAGATTGCCGCAACCGGAGATTAGAACGTCCAGGGAATCGCGCCAACGTTTAGGAATCCGCGTCGCTATTGCTTTTGCAGAAAATTACCCGCAGAGATATTATCGCCTTAGATTCCGTAACTTCAAAGGTTCTTGTAATCCATAGAAGATTACGGTCCAAATTAGCATGAATCTTGAGCGCCAGAAAAATCACGAGCGGCGGGTGAACCGCGGTTGCCCAGTGGTAGTGTGTAAAATGCGCTTTATCCAGCAGATGTTCGGCGCGGTCCCGACGCTGGCTTTCAGTGAGCACGGACTCGCACGCGGGACAGAGCGCGGTTCAACCATCAAGACTGCGGTATTGCTTATTTCGTGCGACATCCGCCGATCCGGCGCAGGGGAATGGAATTGCCTATAGATGCGCCTGAGCGCAACCTTCTTCGAGAATTACTAAAGTACAGCGACCATCGTTCCCAAAGACTGGTCGAAGTGGCGGAAGAGGGTGTTTGGGTCTTCAATCGCGAAGAGGTTACGATCTTCGCTAGTTCAGAGATGGCAGGCATGCTCGGCTACACGCCCCAGGAGATGCTGGGGATGTCCCCCGGCCGGTTCCGGGCCGAGGCCCCGCCCGGCAGCATGGCTGAGGACCTGGAAAGCCTGCTGCGCACTGGCGGCAGACCGCAAAACGAAATCGCCCTTCGCCACAGCGATGGGTCCGAAATATGGGTCAGCGTCACGCTCTGCCCGATCACCGGCGCCAGTGGAGAGTTTGCCGGCAGGGTTGGTGTTTTCAGCAACACAACGGCTCGCAAGCGTGCCGAACGGGCGCTGCGCGAGAGCGAGCGGCGTTATCACGACTTATTTGCCCACGCTCCCGTTGGAATTTACCGGACCACAAGCGACGGCCTGATCTCGATGGCCAATGATGCGCTGGTCTCCATGCTGGGGTACACCTCGTTTGAGGAATTGACAGGCCAGAATCTGGATGAGGAGGGATGCGGACCCATCTACCAGCGGGAAGCGTTCCGGGCGCAGATTGAGCGCGACGGCGAGACCCGCGGCGTCGAATCGGTCTGGAAGAGGCGCGATAGCTCCGTCTTGTTCGTGCGCGAAAATGCCAAGGTGGTGCGCGACGTCAATGGCAAGATTCTCTATTTTGAAGGCACCGTTGAAGACATTACCGAGCGCAAACTGGCGGAGGAGAAACTACAGCAGTCCGAGGCGCGGTTGCGCTCGCTCATCGACAACGCTCCTTTCGGCATTTACCAATGCGATCCGCGTAGCGACCGATTTGTGGATGTGAATCCGGCGCTGGTTGAGATGCTGGGCTATGCCTCCAAACAGGAACTGCTGGCGATCGGAATTTCGACGGACCTGTATACCGATGCCGCCGAATACGCCTCCTTTGTGCAGGAGTGCCGGCTGGCGGGCCGATTCGAGTCTGACATGGCCTGGAAACGCAGAGACGGCAAGCAGCTGCAGGTTCGGGTGCGTGGCCGCCAATCCCGCGGCGCCGACGGCGCCCTGCGCATCGAGGTGTACGTAGAAGACATTTCAAAACGCGCCGAGCTCGAACAACAGTTGCGCCAGGCACAGAAAATGGAAGCGATTGGAAACCTGGCCGGCGGCGTGGCCCACGACTTCAACAACCTGCTCATGATTATCTCCAGCTATACCCAGATGCTGGAAGATGAGTTGGCGCCGGGGGACCGGCTGCGCCAGAACACCCGGCAAGTCTTGAAGGCCGTGCAGCGTTCCAGCGCCCTGATTCAGCAATTGCTCGCCTTCAGCCGCAAACAGATTCTTTCGCCGCGCATCCTTGACTTGAATACGGTGGTCGAAGAGACGGCAAAGATGATTCGCCGTTTGATTGGCGAAGATATCGAGTTGGTACTCTCCCTGGAGCGGCCGCTGTGGGTGGTGAAAGCCGATCCGGACCAGATCGGGCAGGTGTTGTTGAATCTCTGCGTAAACGCGCGCGACGCCATGCCCAGGGGCGGCAAGCTGACCATCTCAACTCATAGCGCCAACATCAGCCGCGATGACGAGGGAGTCATTCCCGTCGTTGCTCCCGGACAGTACACAATGCTGACGGTCAGCGATGACGGCATCGGAATGTCGCAGCAGGTGCAGTCCCACATTTTCGAGCCATTCTTCACCACCAAGCCGCTGGGGCGAGGCACGGGACTCGGGCTCTCCATGGTCTATGGCATCGTCAGGCAGAGCGGGGGACACATCTGGGTTGAGAGTGAACTCGAACTGGGCACGAGCTTTCGGATTCTCTTTCCTGCCGTTAACGAAGTGGTGAGCATCGTCGAGCTCGACCAAGGCGCTCCGGTTCCCGGGCAGGGCGAGACAATTCTGCTTGCCGAGGATGAGGTCGCACTGCGGGAGTCGATTGCGGCCTACCTGGTGCAACACGGTTACAACGTACTGGAGGCTTCCAACGGTGAGGAGGCGTTACAGGTCGCAGGACGCTTTTCAGGACAGATTCACCTGCTGCTGACCGATGTTGTGATGCCGAAGGTGGAAGGCGCCGAACTGGCCAGCGAACTGGCCAAGCTGCGCCCGGGAATTTCCACCCTTTTTATGTCGGGGTACACCGATCACCGCCTGCTGGAGCATCTGCCCATGGTGCGCAGACCGGCCGTGCTGCAGAAGCCTCTGCACTTGCACTCGCTGCTGGAAGCTATCGGCGAAGCCATGAAGAACCCTCTATAGCCGTTGTCAAGGTCCTCTTGCCCCGCCGGGGATTGCTCAGGGCTGCACCATCTGGCTGGCCCGGGGATGAACCTGCTGCTGCTCCAGGTCGCTTGCCTGCCACCCGCCCCCTAAAGCCTTGACCAGGTAAACCGAGCTGACCATTTGCTGGCCGAGCAACTGTGTCGCCAGCCGCTGGTTGGAGAGCAGAGTGCTCTGCGCCGTGATGACGTCAAGATAGCTGGCGATCCCGCCAAGGTAGCGATTGTTGGCGATGGCCAGTTCGCGGCGGGCGTCCTCCACGGCTGCGGCCTGCGTCGCTGCCGCCTGCGCCAGCGCTTGCAGGTTGCTGACTCCGTCCTCGACCTGCTGAAAGGCGGTCAGCACCGACTGGCGGTAATTGGCCACGGAGGCGTCATAGGCCGAGCGCGCGGCGGCCAGGTTGGCGCGGTTCCGTCCGCCCTGGAAGATGGGTTCCAGGGCATCGGCGCCGAGCGACCAGAAGAGGCTGGGCGCGTTCATCAGGGTGGCGATGTCCCGGCTCTGCCAGCCTCCGGTTCCGCCCAGCGTGATCTGTGGATAGAAGGCTGCCCGGGCAATGCCGACCTGTGCGTTCGCATAGGCGATCATCCGTTCCTGGGTTGCGATGTCCGGACGGCGCTCCAGCACGGCCGAGGGCACTCCGAGCGGCAGCGGCGGCGGTGTGGCGTGCAAAGGCGCGGCGGCAACGCTGAAATCCGGCGCCGGCTGGCCGATCAGCACGGCGATGGCGTGCTCATACTGCGCCCGCGATTGTTTCACCAGGGCGAGTTGAGTCAGGGTGGCGTCCAGCAGCGCCGCCTGCTGCGCAACCTCCAGTCCGCTGGCAATGCCGCCGTGGTGCCGGTTGTTCACCAGTTCCAGGCCCTTGCGCTCGTAGCCCACGTTCTCCTCCACTACCTGGAGCTCGGCGTCGAGCTCGCGCAGGGTGAAGTAGTCGGCGGCCAACTCGGCGGTGAGCACCAGCTGCGAGTTCTCAAGGTCGGCAGCGCTGGACTGCAGCGAGGCGTTGGCGGCTTCCACCTTGCGGCGCACGCTGCCGAACAGGTCGGCTTCATAACTGATGCTGAACGGAACCGTGAAAACATTCTGCGTGTACGAGGTGGGAACCACGGCGCCGCTCAGAGGACGGTTGGTTCCGGCGCCTTCACGCAGCGCGCTGGGATCGGTTGAAACTTGCGGAAACATCTCCGCGGTTGCAACCCTGGCGATGGAGCGTGCCTGCTGCAGGCGATCCCGCGCGGCCAGCAAAGACTGGTTGGCCGCAAGCAGTTGCTGCTCGTAGGCATCGAGCGCGGGGTCATGGAACACCTGCCACCACGCGCCTTTTGGAATGGCATCTTTGGGTGCGGCCTGCAGCCACCCCGGCTCGGTCTTCCACGCGGCAGGCGGCGCAACCGTGGGAGCGGTGGCCGAGGGGCGCTGGTAGCGCGGCCCAACGGTGCACCCGCCGGCCAGTCCCAGGATGACAAGCGCAGTGGCCAGAACGGCTGGCGGTGCTCCGCGCCTTGAGTTGCGCCTCACGACGTGCTCCCTTTCTGCTTTTCCGCTGGTGGCGGAGCTTGCGCCGGCTGCCCTGAAGCGGGTTGAGCGATGTTGACCTGCTGGCCATTTTCAAGCGAGTCGGGCGGATTGACGATGATCTGGTCGCTGACTGCCAGACCGCCCAAGACCTCGAGCGAGGTGCCATAGTCGCGGCCAATGTTGAGCGGTCGCAGCTCCACCTTGTGGTCCGGACCGACCACGGCAACGCGTGGGCCTTCAGCGCGGAAGAGCATGGTGTTCACCGGGACCGTGAGCTTCTGCACGTTGGCGCCAACCGCAAAGTGGACCTGCCCGAACGAACCGGGCAGCAGGCGGCCATCCTGGTTCGCCACATCGACTTCGGTAAGCAGGGTACGGGTTGCCGGATCGATGGCCTCGGCGGTGCGCGCCACCACCCCGGCAAACTTCTCACCCGGGAACTCCTGCAAAGTGACCGCGGCGTGGCCGCCGGCTTTGATGAAAGGAGCGTAAGCCTGGGGAACACTGGTGTAGACGCGTAGCGTATCCACCTGGGCCATGTCGAACAGCTCCCTGCCACCCGCGCCGGAATTGATCAGTGCGCCGGGGTCCACGTTGCGGCGGGTCAGCACCCCGGAGAAAGGCGCGTACACATTCTTGAACGACTCCAACTCCTCGAGGCGGCGCACGTTGGCGTCGGCGGCAACCAGGTTGGCCTTGCTCTGCTGGTATCCGCTGGTCTGCTGGTCGGCTTCCTGGGCAGAGACCGAGTCGGACTTGCGCAGGCTCTCCCAACGTTCCGAGCTGATCTTCGCCAGTTCCATCTGGGCTAGAATTTGCTGCCGGGCGGCGCGTCCCTGGTTCAACTCCTGATCCACCTCCGGGGTATCGATCTGCGCCAGCAGTTCGCCTTTCTTCACCCGGCTGCCAATGTCTTTCAACCAGCGCACCAGGTAGCCGTTGGTGCGGGCATAAATCGGCGACTCCTTGTAGGCCAGCAGCGAGCCGGGCAGCACCAGTTCCACGTCGGGCTTTTCGGCCTGTGGATGCACCACGGCCACTGACGGCGCGGCGCTTTGCTCGGTTTCCTTGGCGAGAGCGCGGCTCTGGCTCAAGCGAGCCAGTAGGGTGAGGCCTCCGGCGAGCAGCAGCACCAGCAGGACCATGCCGACGATAAGCAGCGCCCTGCCAGCAGGCGCTGGGGGAAGCTCGGGCGGGCGCTGAATGCCTGCATGCTGATGCTTGGAATGTTGCTGGATGGCCTCGATCTCCTCGTCGCGCTGAACCTGGGATGAGCGATGCTCGGGCTGCGGCGACGCTTGTTCCTGCGGATCGGGCGGTTTGGCTTCGTTCTCTGCACTCATGCTTGACTCCAGTACCACAAAGGCTGTTTATGCCTGCTCGAGGCGCGCGCGCCGGGCTTCCCGCCGGCCGTGGAAGATTGCAAAAACGCTGGGCACGAAAAACAAGGTGGCAACCGTGGCGAACAGCAGGCCGCCAATCACGGCACGCCCCAGCGGCGCATTCTGTTCTCCGCCCTCGCCGACGCCCAGCGCCATGGGCACCATGCCGATGATCATCGCCAGCGCGGTCATCAGAACCGGACGCATGCGCGTATATCCGGCCGCGATGGCAGCCGGGATGGCGGCCATGCCTTCATCCATCTGCTCGCGCGCGAAGCTGATCATCAAAATGGAATTCGCAGTGGCCACTCCCATGCACATCACCGAGCCGGTCAGCGATGGCACGCTCAGCGTAGTGCGGGTCAGCAACAGGAACCAGCAGATACCGGCCAGCGCTCCCGGCAGTGCGGAGATAATGATGAACGGGTCCAGCCAGGACTGAAAGTTGATGACGATCAGGAAGTAGACGAGCAGGATCGCGCCCAGCAGTCCAACGCTGAGGCCGACGAACGACGAGCGCATGGTGCTGACCTGGCCGCGGAGAACAATGCGCGTGCCGCGCGGCAGTTGCGGGTTGAACTCCTTGATGATCTTGTCGGTTGCAGCCGCTACTCCGCCAAGATCGCGGTCCTGGGTACTGGCGTACACGTCGATGACGGGCTGCACCGCGTAGTGATTCACCACCGCGGGGCGCGCCACCGGCTGGATCTGCACCAGGTTGCCGAGCAACTGCGAACCCTGCGCGGAATCGACCGGCACGGCCATCAAATCATCAAGACTGGTCATGCGATATTGCGGCGACTGCACGGCCACCTGGTAGGTAACGCCGTTCTTCGGATTCAGCCAGAAGTTTGGTACCGTCTGGAAGCTGCCGCTCAAAGAGACGAGCACGTTCTGCGCCACGTCGCGCGCATTCAGACCCACCTGGGTGATGCGGGTGCGATCCAGTTCCATGTGCAGGGCAGGCGAGGAGAGCAGTTGCTGCACGTGCACGTCGGCGGTGCCGGGAACGTGACGCATCCGGTTGGCGATGCGCTGCGCTATATCGTAGCTGGTCAGCTGGTCAGTCCCGATCACCTGGACGTCGATGGGAGCAGGCAGTCCGAAGTTGAGAATCTGGGTGACGATATCGGCGGGCTGGAAGAAAAACTCCACCCCGGGAAACCGCTGCGGCAAAACCTGGCGCAGGCGCCGGATGTGGTCGGCCGTGGGATGGTGATGTTCCGGGTCGAGCGAAATCAGGATCTCCGCGTCGCTGCTGCCGACGGTTCCCGCCGAGCTGTAGGACTGGTTGATGCCGGAGTTGGGCAATCCGATGTTGTCCAGGATCGTCTGGATTTCGTCGCCCGGAATCTGCCGGTGCAACTCGGCCTCAACCTCGTCACACAGGCGTGCTGTTTCTTCCACGCGCAGGCCAGGGCGGGCGCGGACATGCAGCCGTAGCAAACCGGCATCCACCTGCGGGAAAAAATCCTGCCCGAGGAAAGTGATGAGCCCAAGCGAGAGCAGGCAGAACAAGAGGAAAAAAGTCACGAAGATACCGCGATGTTCCAGGGTGGTTTCCAGCAGCGACTGGTAGCCGCCGCGGAAGCTCTCAAACTTGCGTTCAAAGCCGCGCTGGAAGCGTCCCAGGAACGTCTTCGGCCCGGCGGCCCGATGCTCGTGGCCGCGCATGATGTACATCACCAGGGTCGGAATCAGGGTCCGGGAAAGCAGGTAGCTGGCCAGCATGGCAAAGCTGACGGCCTCGGCCAGCGGCACAAACAGGAATCGCGCCACGCCCGTGAGGAAGAACATGGGAACGAAGACGATGCAGATGCACAGCGTGGAAACAAAGGCGGGCACGGCAATCTGCTGCGCGCCGTCGAGTATGGCATGGCGCATCTCCTTGCCCATGCCAAGGTTGCGCTCGATGTTTTCAATCTCGACGGTGGCGTCATCCACCAGGATGCCGACGGCCAGCGCCAGACCTCCCAGGGTCATGATGTTGAGCGTCTCGCCGATGGCTGCCAGGGCGAGGATGGAAACAAAGATGGAAAGCGGAATGGAGATGAGAATGACAATCGTCGGGCGCCAGTCGCCCAGGAAGAGGAGAATCATCAGCGCGGTTAGCAACGCGGCGGTCAGCGCCTCGTGAATCACCCCATTGATGGAGGCGCGCACGAACAGCGACTGATCGAACAGCGCGCTGATCTTCAGCGCCGGCGGAAGCGACTGCGCCGCCAGCGGAACCATTGCCTTGATCCCGGCGACAATTTGTAGCGTGGACGCTTTGCCGTTCTTGTAAATCGACATCAGTGCGCCGCGGTTCCCGTCCTGGCGCACGATGTTGGTCTGCGGCGCAAAGCCGTCACGAATGTGCGCCACGTCGCGCATGTAAAGCGTGGCGCCATTGCTGGTTCTTACCGGAAGGTCGTTCAACTCCGCGATGGTCTGCGGCGAGCCGTTCATCTCCACGTTGTATTCCAGCTCGCCCATCTTGGCGGTTCCGGTGGGAAGAATCAGGTTCTGCGCGTTGACCGCATTGACGATATCAACCGGCGAAAGGTTGTAAGACTGCAACTTCGGCAAGTCCAGGTCCACCTGGATCTGCCGGATTTTTCCTCCGTAAGGATAGGGAGTCGCCGCGCCTTGAACCGTGGTCAGCGAGTTGCGCAGGAAATTCTGCCCGAGGTCGAACAGTTCCTGTTCGGGCAGAGTTTTGCTGCTCAATCCGAGTTGAATGATCGGGGTGGTAGAAGCGCTGTAAGAGATGATCAGCGGCGGCGTGGTGCCGGGCGGCATGGAGCGCACGGAAGTCTGCGATATGGCCGTAACCTGCGCAATTGCCGTCTGCAGGTTGGTGCCGGGACGGAAGAAAATCTTGATGATTCCCAGACCGCTGACGGACTGCGACTCCTGATGTTCGATGTCATTGACCGTGACCGTGATGCCGCGCTCGGAGTTGGACACAATGCGGTCGGCCATGTCCTGCGGAGACATGCCGGTGTAGAACCAGACAACCGAAACCACCGGAATGTCGATGTCCGGGAAAATATCCACAGGCATCGCCGGAACCGTGATTACGGTCAGCAGGATGATGAGCAGCGCCATCACGATGAATGTATAGGGACGCCTGAGGGCTAATGCAACGATCCACATGAATTAGGATTCACTCCAGAGTTCGGCCGGATGCGGATGAGGCCTCCGCACCGGCACGAAATAATTTCCGCCACTGGCTATTAGATTACGATACTGTGCGTCTTGGATCGGAATTTAAATCCTAACCCTGCCTGCTATGCTAGCATCGGGCGATGGACAGGAAGGTAAATATTGTTTGCGAAGTACCCGGCGGCAAGCGCTCTCCGGGGCGTCCGCGCTGCGAGCGGGCCCGCCAGGCAATCCTGGGCAGCACCCTCCAGTTTCTGGAGCGCAAGGACAACGGATTCGACGACCTGACGATTGAGCATGTCGCCAGCCAGGCCAGCGTTGGTAAAGCCACGGTCTACCGCTGGTGGCCCACCAAGGCCGCGCTGGTTGCCGACGCATTCGCCAGCAGTGTTACCCAGAAACTCCACTTCCCGGATACCGGTTCGGTGGGCAAGGACATGAGCCAGCAGATGCACCAGTTGGTGAAAATTCTGCGCAGCCGCCGCGGCCACATTCTCTCGGTCATTCTTGGCGCCGGACAAAGCGATCCCACCCTGATCAGCGCCTTCCGCGAGCGCTTTATGCAACCGCGCCGGGCCGAGGCCTACGCGACTCTGCGACGCGGTATCGTGCGCGGCGAACTACCGCCGAAGCTCGACCTCGACTTCGTGCTCGACGCTCTTTATGGCCCTATCTACATGCGCTTCCTGATCCGGCATGATACCCTGACGCCCGCGTTTGTGGATCAGCTTTGCCGGTTGGTGCTCGACCGTGCCGCCGGCGGCGCCAAGCCAGGCGCAGGCCGGAGAGGTGGCAACGGGGCATCGTCCGGCTAAGGAAATCAATACACTCCGAGGCTGGAAAACCCCGCCAGAGGCGGGGTTTGTTGTGTTCCGAAGCTGCTGGCGGCGCCGGCCGGCTACTCGCTCCAGCGCTTGAAGACCAGCGATCCATTCGTTCCGCCGAAGCCGAACGAATTCGACAGCGCGTAGTCCAACGTGGCCGGGCGCGCGTGGTTGGGAACGAAGTCCATGCCTAGCGTCTGTTCATCCTGATTTTCCAGATTGATGGTTGGCGGCAGGATCTGATCGCGCAGCGCCAGTACGGAGATGCCTGCTTCGAGTCCGCCCGCGCCGCCCAGCAGATGGCCGGTCATGGATTTCGTGGAGCTGACCGGCACGTTGGTTTCGCCAAAAAGTTTGCGGATCGCGGTGGCTTCCAGTCCGTCGCCTACCGGAGTTGAGGTGCCGTGCGCATTCACGTAGCCGATATCAGAAGGCTGCAAATTGGCATCGCGGATCGCATTCCGCATCACCCGGAATCCGCCTGCGCCCTCTGGCGCCGGGGCGCTGATGTGGTAGGCATCGCCGCCCAATCCATAGCCAACCACTTCGGCCATGATCTGCGCATCCCGCCGCCTGGCGTGCTCGAGCTCTTCGAGAATCAGAATGCCCGAGCCTTCGCCGACCACGAATCCATCGCGATCTCTGTCCCACGGGCGGCTGGCGCGTTCCGGTTCGTCATTGCGCGTGGAGAGCGCGCGCATGGAGCAGAATCCGCCTACGCTCATCGGGGTAATTGCGGCTTCGGCGCCGCCGGCGATCATCACATCGGCGTCGCCGCGCTGAATGATCTTGAAACTGTCTCCAATGGCGTGGGCGCTGGAGGTGCAGGCCGTGGCGCTGGCCATGTTTGGGCCCTTGGCGCCAAAGCGGATGCTAACCTGACCGGCAGCCAGATTTACGATGCTGGCGGGAATGAAGAAAGGTGAAATCTTTCGCGGTCCACCTTCCATCAGCGCCGTATGCTCGCGCTCAATCACATCAAAGCCGCCGATGCCGGAGCCGATGTAGACGCCCACCCGTCTCCTCGTTTTCCTCCGTTACCTTCAGGCCGGACATGTTCACCGCTTCAGTGGCTGCCGCCAGCGCGAGGTGAATGAAGCGGCCCATTTTTTTTAGCTCTTTTTTCTCGACGAAGTTGAGCGGATCGAAGTTCTTAACCTCGGCCGCGATCCGGCAGGTATATTGGGCCGTGTCGAAGTAAGTAATCGGGGCAACGCCGCTTTTACCCGCCAGCAGGCTTTCCCATATCTCCGGCGTGGTGTTGCCGACGCCGCAAATCATCCCAAGACCGGTAACAACGACTCGGCGGTTCACGATTAAATTCCACCTTTGGCGTGAGCATTGACGTAGTCAATCGCGTCTTTCACGGTCTTGATCTTTTCGGCATCCTCGTCGGGAATTTCAACGTCGAAGGCTTCCTCAAAGGCCATCACCAGCTCGACGATGTCCAGCGAATCGGCACCGAGGTCGTCCTGAAATGAAGCGCTGCCGGTAACCTCGGCTTCGTCCACCCCGAGCTGCTCCACGATGATCTGCTTGACCTTTTCCTCTGCGGAGGCCATTGAGTTCTCCTTATTGAATCAAGAACGGCACACGCCGGGCAATGACGCCCGGCGGTCAGACTGGGGTGGCCGTTCTCTTCATTGCACCGGAGTGCGCGGCTAGCTGGTTACTTGGAGGCCTTGGAATGGGCGCTGATGTAATCCACCGCATCTTTCACGGTCTTGATTTTTTCGGCGTCTTCGTCCGGAATTTCAATGTCAAAAGCCTCTTCAAAGGCCATCACGAGTTCGACGATGTCCAGCGAATCGGCGCCCAGGTCATCCACGAACGAAGCAGAGGAAGTGACTTCGGCTTCATCCACACCCAACTGCTCCACGATAATCTGTTTCAGTTTTTCTTCTACAGCTGCCATTTTGTTGGCGCCTCCTGCAAAAAGTTGAACCGCCCGGGCGAAGGGTCGCGCCATTAGAAAACGTTCGATGCGCCGAGCGATGCCGACTAGCATCCTAACCGTTCGTTTTTGTGAAGGTCAATGCGCAATTCGTTTTGGCGGGGGCGAATGTTGCCACGGCGGCGGCCGGCCGAAGCCGGAAAGGCACTATGCAGTGGACGCCGCGATGGGTTCTACTGAGTCCATGCGGGCAGTTGTACAGCGGGTTTTACGGGCCAGGGCCACGGTGGATGCGCGCACGACAGGGCAGATTGAACGGGGCTTGATGGTGCTGCTGGGCGTGGGCGCCGGTGACGGGCAGAGCGACGCGGAATACCTGGCGGAAAAAATTGCGACGCTGCGGATCTTTGAGGACGCTGCCGGAAAGATGAACCGCAACGTGAGCGAAGCGGGCGGCGCGGTGCTGGCGGTGAGCCAGTTCACGCTGTACGGCGACGCGCGGCGCGGCAAGCGGCCTTCGTTTGACGCGGCGGCGCGGCCGGAACAGGCGCGCGGGCTGTACGAGCACTTTGTGGAGAGCGTCCGCGGCTGCGGATTGCGCTGTGAAACCGGGCTGTTCCAGGCTGAAATGCAGGTCGAACTGGTGAACGATGGGCCGGTGACGATTCTGCTGGACTCGCAGAAATCCTTCTAACCATATACTTTCTGGATAATCGTTTCCGGTGAAAATTGTACTCATTCGCCAATCGTTCCGCAAGGTTCGCAAGGATTGGCGTACGTGACAACAAATAACGGTCGTCTATTGTCGATGTGGATAATGAGGCACGGAAGGTTTCGGGAAAGGTTTCAAAGTTTCAAGGTTTCAGAGGTTTCAAGGTTAAGGGCAAAAGCAAAAACAGGTCTCCGCGCTAACCCAAATCCAGGGTCAGGTTCTCGGCTTTCTTCGCCTTCGCCTTGGGAGCCTGCTTGTAGGTCGCGTCGCGCATCGGCTGGAAGTCAATCTGGCGGCCCGCGAGAATTTCTTCAATCGTGAGAATCTGGATGCGCGGAAAGCTGCGGCCCTCGTAGGACGGTGGCTTGTAGAATCCCGCCGAGGCAGCTTCGGTAATCATCGGCCGGGTTGGAGGCTCGAGCGTGATGAGCACGCCGATCTCGGCCTGCTCGCGGTCGAGGACGCCGCGGAGGTCGCGGATGTGCGAGTGCTCGACGTGTCCGCCCTTGACGCTGAGGATGATCTGCCTGGAGTTGCCGCTGGCGTCGTCATGGAAGTAGAGGCGTCCGTCGATGCCTTTGTCGGCGCCGCGATGGACCTGCCCGGCGGGACGCGCGCCGACCAGCGAGAGCGCCCAGGCCTCGAACTGGAACTTGTCATCCTCGGCCAGCTTGCGCGCGCCGGCGAGGTCGGTGGGCTCGCCGTGAATTTCATAGGCGCCCTTGATGGCGTCGCCGAACTTGTCATGCAGGCGCTGCTTGATGAGGCCGATGGCGAGGTGGGTGATGTCGATGCCGATCCAGCGGCGCTTGAGAGTTTGGGCGGCGGCCACGGCAGTGCCGCAGCCGCAGAAGGGATCGAGCACAACGTCGCCTTCGTTCGAGCTGGCCTTGATGATGCGTTCGAGGAGGGCTTCGGGTTTTTGCGTGGGGTAGCCGAGGCGCTCCTGAGCTTGGGAATTAATCGGAGGGATGTCATCCCAGAAGTCAGAGAGACTTACGCCGGGCATCTCGTCCAGGTAATGTTTCAGACGCGGCATCCCCGATTTTGCCGCATAGACGAGGCGTCCCTCTGCGTCGAACTGGTCCATGTTTGTTCTTGAATATGCCCAATATCGACCACTCGGCGGTCTTACGCCTTTCCATTCGTAAGAAGTGTCTCCCCCTGGCTTCGCTGCGGTCAGATCGCTCGTCTTGAAACGACGACCAGAGTCGGTTTCAACGTTTGAATAGTGCTGCTTGAGATAGCTTTCGTCGTAGGCCCTGAATTGAAGGTTCCATTTGGGTTTGGCGGAGTTTGAGTAAAAGAGAACAGAATCATGCGACTTGCCGAACCGGGTGAGCCCTTGAGATGCGTCGTTATGGGAGCTGGTCCTCTTCCAGATGATTTCGTTGCGGAAGAACTGCGGCCCGAAAATTCCGTCCATCAGCATCTTCAGGTAGTGGCTGGCGGTGGGGTCGCAATGCAGGTAGATGGAGCCGGTCGGCTTGAGGACGCGCCTCAGTTCGATGAGGCGGGGAGCCATCATGGCGAGGTAGGCCATCATGTCACTGTTGCCGAGGAAGGTGCGGAAGGCGCGCATGGCCTCGGCCACTCGGCCTCCGCCTTCGACGACGGATTCGTAGGCGCGCTGGGCATCGACGTTCCACTCCCAGGTGTCCTCAAAGGCGGTGATCTGCGAGGAGGAGCGGGTGCCGTCCTTTTCGGCGAAGAGCACGTTGTAGTCGGCGCGGCTGTTGAAGGGAGGGTCGAGGTAGATGAGGTCGACCGACTCGTCCTTGATGTAGTCGCGGAGGACTTCGAGATTGTCGCCGTAGTAGAGCTGATTCATCTGTGTGGCCGTGGCACCACTTTAGCAGCGAAGGGCGGGCGGGAGTAGTGGCTTCGGCGCTTCGTTGCTCGCGGGGCGGCGGTGGGCGTGCGGCTAGCAGCGCCCCAAGGGCTTTTCCCTCAGCGGCTAAAGCCGGGTGAAATCAGGCTTTCTTGCGGCACGGCTGAAGCCGTGCCCTTTCAAGGCCGATTTATGAGACCCCCTCTAAGGTCCGAGGCGGGGTTGGTGGCTGGAATGCCTCTGGAGCCGCGGCCGATATTTGAGCTGGGCTGGGGTGCTTCGCTGCGCTCAGCATGACACCACTTCAAATTCAAAAGCAGAAAACCATTCTGGTGCGGCGGCGGACGAGGCATTGGCGTAGGTCGGGGATGGACTGGTGGCTGGAATGCCTCTGGGTCCGCAGTGGATATTTGAGCTGGGCTGGGGTGCTTCGCTGCGCTCAGCATGACACCACTTCAAATTCAAAAGCAGAAAACCATTCTGGTGCGGCGGCGGACGAGGCATTGGCGTAGGTCGGGGATGGACTGGTGGCTGGAATGCCTCTGGGTCCGCAGTGGATATTTGAGCTGTGCTGGGGTGCTTCGCTGCGCGCAGCATGACACCACTTCAAATTCAAAAGCAGAAAACCATTCTGGTGCGGCGGCGGACGAGGCATTGGCGTAGGTCGGGGATGGACTGGTGGCTGGAATGCCTCTGGGTCCGCAGTGGATATTTGAGCTGTGCTGGGGTGCTTCGCTGCGCGCAGCATGACACCACTTCAAATTCAAAAGCAGAAAACCATTCTGGTGCGGCGGCGGACGAGGCATTGGCGTAGGTCGGGGATGGACTGGTGGCTGGAATGCCTCTGGGTCCGCAGTGGATATTTGAGCTGGGCTGGGGTGCTTCGCTGCGCTCAGCATGACACCTCTTAGGAAAACTGTTTGGCTGCGCTCAGCATGACACCTCTTAGGAAAACTGTTTCACTGCGCTCAACATGACACCTCTTAGGGAAACTGTTTCGCTGCGCTCAGCATGACACCTCTTAGGGAAACTGTTTCGCTGCGCTCAGCATGACACCTCTTAGGGAAACTGTTTCGCTGCGCTCAGCATGACACCTCTCAAAAACGGGAAAACCGTGCGGGCGCGACCGCTTGCGGATTAGGATGGCGCGTTATTGGGCGTTGAGGATGGCGTCGGCAATGGCGAGGGCTTCGAGGGCGGGAGCGACGGCGTGGACGCGGACGATGTGGGCACCGGCGAGGACGGCGGCAACGGTGGCCGCCAGGGTTGCCGTGTCGCGGGCGTTGGGCGGAAGCGGGGCTGGTTCAGGCGGCGCGCCGGGCGCTGCGTCCAGTTGGGTGTTTCGCGCCGCCGGTTGGGTGTTTCGCGCCGCCACCTGGGTGAGGCGCGCGGCTGCCGTGTAACCGAGGAAGCTCTTGCGGGAGACGGCGACCATCAGGGGAAAGCCGAGAGTTTGGAACTCGGCGAAACGGGCGATCATGGGATAGTTGTCGTCGAGATTCTTGCCGAAGCCGAATCCGGGATCGAGGACGATGGAGCGGCGGGGAATGCCGGCGTCGAGCGCTTCGGTGGCGCGGGCGCGGAGTTCCTCGCGCACCACGGCGACCACGTCAGGCTGGGTGGGAAGAGCGAACCACTCGTGCGGCAGGCCGCGGACGTGCATGAGAATGGCGCCGCAGGGGCGCTCGGCCACGGTGGAACTCATGACCGAGTCCCAGGTGAAGCCACTCACATCGTTTACGATTTCCACCCCGGCCTGGATGGCGAAGCGGGCGACCATGGATTTATAAGTGTCGATGGAAAGGATGGCGTGGGGGCGCTGCTTCTTGATGGCCTCGATGACGGGCAGGACGCGGTCGAGTTCCTCCTGGGCGGAGACGGCTCCGGCAAGTCCGGGAGTGAGGCCGGTCGCCGTGGGTGTGCCGGGGCGGGTGGATTCGCCGCCAATGTCGAGGATGTCAGCGCCCTGGTCGAGCAGATCGAGGCCATGGGCGACGGCGGCCTGGGGATCGAAATAGAGGCCTCCGTCAGAGAAGGAATCAGGCGTGACATTGAGCACGCCCATGATGAGGGTGCGCTCGCCGAGCGGGAGCGAACGGCTACCGAGATCCCATTGGAAGCGGGGGCGCATGGCAGGGCGATTGTAGCAGGAACGGGCGTGGCAGGGCAGCGGAGGCCGGAACAGAGCAGGACCGGCGGGATGCCGGCTTGCGGAGCGCCCAAGACGGTGGCTTAGCACAGCTTTTTGCCGGAGACGAAGGGATTGCCGGTGATGAGGAATCGCCACGGGTCGTGGGGGGCGCGGGTGACGTTGATGCGGGGAGTGGCGGAGATGGGCGCTTCGGGTGCGCCATCGTCGGCGAGGTAGAGATCGCCGTGGGGCGCACAGAGGTCGGCGGCGTTGTCCCTGAGGCGGGTGATGGCCAGGGCCGCCGAGAGCCTGCCCGGACCGCTGGTGAGCAGGCGCAACTGGGCGGGACGGGGATAATCCGGGAGGGTGATGCCGCGCAGGGCGGCCATGGCGGAAAGTCCGCAGACCGGCTCCAGGGCTCGCAGGAGGACGCAGGAGGCGTCTCCGGCGGACTGGCAAACGACGTTAGTGCAGTAATGATTGCCGTAGATGAAGTACACGTAGGCGTGGCCGGGCGGACCGAACAGGACGGCATTGCGCGGAGTCTGGCCGCCAAAAGCGTGGGAGCCGGGATCGAGCGCGCCGAGGTAGGCTTCGGTTTCGACGATGCGTCCGGCGAGCAGGGCTTGGTCCCCAAGGTTGCCGCCGGGTTCCCCACATTCGCCAGAAGATGGCGGATGTGGGCCACCATCAGCCGCTCCGGACGTGGGCGCCAGGCGGCGGATGAGGAGCTTGCCGAGGAGTTCGCGGGCGACGGTGCGAGGGTCGCGCGCGTAGAAGGCGCGCGGCAGAGGCGCGAGTTGGGCAAGGACGCGAGTGGTGGGCGGAGTCGTGGTCACGGGGCCGGGTGCTGGAGTTTGCGCGCTTTGAAGGTCAAAAGCAAAGACACTGATTGCCTGGAGATGATGCTCCGCACCTTCGCCGCGCAAAAGCGGCGCGGCGAAGGTGCGGCATCCGGCAGAGGTTTACGTCCCGGCACTGGTTACTTGCCCGCGAGCTTGGCGAAAGCGGCGGGGAACTGGGTGGCGAGGGTTCCATACATGCTGCCCAGCCAGGCATTCATATCCGACCACTTGAGGCCGCTAGTCAATCCGCCATCGACGACAATGGCCTGCCCGGTGACGTAGCTGGAGTCTTCACTGGCGAGCCAGAGGGCGACATCGGCAATTTCGCCGGTGGCTGCGGGACGGCCAAACGGACTGCCCGTGCAGTAGGCGGCAACGGTGGCCAGAGACTGCCGCACCTCGGATTCGGTGAGCGGGATGCCGCGCAGGAAAATGGGGGTGGCGACGCCGCCCGGACAGATGCAATTGACGCGGATGCCGCTCTCGCCCAGTTCGAGGGCGGTGGAGCGGGTGAGGCCGATGACTCCGGCCTTGGCGGCCGAGTAGCAGTGGCTGGCGTAGCCGCCGCCGATGCCGGCGACGCTGGCAGTGTTGACGATGACGCCGGACTTCTGCGGCACCATGACGGCGGCAGCATGCTTGATGCCGAGGAACGTCCCGCGCAACAGCACGCCGATCTGGAGATCGAACTCCTCGATGGGCGTATCGGCGATGGGCTTGGAGCCGCAGCCGAAGCCGGCGTTGTTGTAAAAGATGTCGAGACGGCCAAAGTGCTTGACGGCGGCCTGGACGAGCTGTTGCATGTCGGCTTCGCTGGTGACGTCGGTTTTATGGAAGATGGCCTTGGCGCCGAGCGAGCCGGCGAGGTCCTTCCCCTTTTGTTCCTGCAGGTCGGCGATGACGACGCTGGCCCCGGCGTTGACGAACTTGTGCACGGCGGCTTCGCCGATGCCGCTGGCGCCTCCGGTGATGATTGCGATTTTACCTTCGAACCTAGACATGGACATTTAAGTAGAAGTGCCTCCGGTGGGGGATTGTAAGCCTTGGAAGCCGGGGCTGCGATGGAAGGATGCGCGCAGAAGTTCGAGCATAGACCTGAAAATGCCTCCGGCGGGAGACGGTGCGTCTCGGGAGCGGGGCCGCGATGGAAAAGTGCGGGCAGGAGAAGGATGAACGGCCCCTATTCAGCCATGCCACAGAACTAACGTCTTGAAACCATGCGGACCGGTACAGAAGCGGGCTGAATGTAAAGGCCCGCTTCGCAAACAACGGTTCGGTCTAATCAGGGCAACTGCCGGGCAATGTCGTTTCTCAGGACCTGAATTTTCCGGGTCATCTCGCAGCCGATGTAACCCTTGATTGGGAGCTGGCCGAGAGCATTGACGATATGGGCCTGCATGGGATGCTGCTCCCAGGTCAGGGCCTCCCACTTGACCTGGCCGTCTCCCAGCCAACCCGCGGTGAAGGTGGATTCCAATGGATAGAGGGTGGCATGGCTCAAGGCGGCGCCGGGCTTGCCAATGTTGGGAATGTAACGCCATCCGAACCAATTCAGTTTGCCCTGCTGGTTCTTGGCGGCCAGTTCTTCCGGGGTCATCTCCCGGGTTCTCTTGAAGTCCATTTTGAGGAACGCCGAGCCGTCATAACTGGCATTGGCGAAGGATCGATCGCCGAGCTGGCGATAGTCGGGAATGTTGGCGAAAATCTTTGGAATCCCGGTGGTTTCGCGGCCGGGGAGAATGGGTTCGGTCTTATTCTCCCAAACGGCCAGAACATACAATCCATCGAGGTGCTCCCTGGTATAGACCACGGGAACCTGCACGCAGATCAGGTTGTAGCTGCCGCCGGCCATCCAATCCACGCCGTGGTTCATGACGTAGGCGAGGGATAAGACGGGATGGGTGAGCTCGAAGCCCTCGGGGACATAGCGAGCCAACATTTCAGGGTCCGTCTGGTAGTTGATGACCATGGCCGTGACGTCACTGTAGACGCACGGTTTCGGTTGCCCTTCGTATCCGCCGAAGTGGGCGGGCATAAAGTAATTATGATTTTCCAGGAATTTAAACATTGCTGTGATCCTCAGTAGGGAGATGGTTAGGTGGAATCTCCTTTGTTGACCTCTGCCACGCTCGGATTGTACTCCGCGCGGAGGTGCAGGGAATTCCCAGCCTGATTCCTGGGCACGCGACGCCTGCCGCCGTCAGCGGGGGTAGGGTCCGCGGCGCTGGGCGGAGGTGGGCGGGCAAGTATCGGCTCTGGCTATTTGTGGCGCTTGGCCTCGGCTAGAACCTCGTCGGCGTGGCCTTCCGGTTTAACCTTGCGCCAGACATGACGGACGACGCCGTCAGCCGCGATGAGGAAGGTGGAACGCTCGATGCCCATCACTTTTTTGCCGTACATGTTCTTTTCCCGGATAACGTCGTAGAGTTTGGCGACGGTTTTATCGGCATCGGCGAGCAGGGTGTAGGGGAGCGAATATTTATCCTGGAACTTCTTCTGCGCCGGCGCTGTATCCGGGGAGATGCCGAGCACGATGAGTCCGGCGCGGGTTAGCTTGGCGTAGTTGTCGCGGAATCCGCAGGCCTCGGTGGTGCAGCCCGAGGTGTTGGCGCGGGGATAGAAAAACAGCACGATGGGTTTACCCTTGAAGGAGGAGAGTGAAACCGGCTCTCCGTTTTCGTCGGGCAGAGTAAAGTCGGGAGCTTTCTCGTTGACGTCCATGACCATGTATCTATACCGCAAATTGATGCAGGCCGTCACCCTGGCGACCGCCCTGGTGGGTATTTTATTTCCCGTGCAGGCACAATACCGGGCGCCGCGGCCGGAGCGGAAAACGCCGCGGGCGATTGCCGTGCTGGAGACGTTCAAGAACGGATCGGCGCGGCTGGTTCCGGTCAGCTTCTTTTACGGCGGGCACTACTACGACGCGACCTTCTACCACGCGACTCCGGTGCCGTTCACGCTGTATTCGCAGACGGTATACGAGGTGCAGCGGTTCGGCAAGCCGCTGGGGACGTTTACGGTGCAGAGCGCGAGCCGGACGGCGGCGGAGTGGTTCGGCAATGGACGCTTCAAGGCGGCTCCGGATGAGGCGACGCTGGCGCGAAGGAGAGCACAGCATCCGGTAGTGATTGACGATCCGTCGCGAGCGGTGCTGCATCGCCGCGCCGGAAGCGAAGGCGACCGGCCGGCGGCTCATCCGGCGGCCGCCGCTACGGCGCCGGAAGAGGATGAAGACCCGGACCGACCGAAACTGCATCGGAGAGAGGGATCGGGCAGTGGCGCGGCGGAGACGGCGGGCACGCAACAGGCTCCGGGGACGGCGCCAACGCCGGGGGCGGCTCCAGCACAGACACCGGGCGCGGGACCAACTCCGGGCAACCCAGCGCCGGGCGGCCCAACGCCGGAAGCTTCCGGACAGGACCCGGACCGCCCGAAACTGCAACGCCGGGAAGGCTCGGCGGCGGGGAAGAATACGGCGGGAAGTCCGGCTGCGGCGGCCCCGACGGCAGCGGCCCCGGCTGCAGCGGCGGCCCCGGCACCGGCGGAGCTGACGCCGAGCGAGGACCCCGACCATCCGATTTTGCGGCGAGGCAAGCCGGCGACTGAGAAGAGCGTGGCCGATCTGCCGGACTTCAAGAAAGAAGAGCCGGTGCTGCGCCAGGTGGCGGTCAGCGACGCGGGGCCCTCGGAGGTGCCAACGCTGATCTACGTCGGTCCCCAGCAGGAGCGCCAGCAAATGGAAGAGTCGGCGCGCGAGTTGGCGCGGGCGGAGTTGCGGCGGCTGGCGGCGCAGCGCGGCCTGGGGCTGCCGGAGGCTCCGGCTCCCAAGAGTGCGGCGCAGACCAGGAAGCCGGCGGCAAAGGCCGTGACGCCGCCGCCGCTCGCCTTTGAGGACGAGCAGTTTGTACCCTACGACCTGGACTACAACAACTACGCGACCGTGGTCTTTTCGGCGCGCTATGCGCCGCAGGCAGCGGCTGGGCCGGACGCGGGTTCGCCGGGTGCGGGCGCGAGAGAAAAAAGCTGGGTGGTGACCGTGGTGGCGCGCCAGGACGAGGACAAACTGGTCAAACTCTACAGCGCGGTGAGTGACCCGCGGGAACTGGACCTGTATCCCGAGGTGCGGCTGGTGGATGCGGTGGATCCGGATGGCTACGGGCGATACGCCTTGCTGTTCCGGGAGCAGAAGCGGGATGGGGCGAGCTGGCTGCTGGGACGGGTGACCGGGTATGAGCTGCAGACGCTGTTTGAGACGGCGGAACGGTAGAGGAAGATCGCCCGGCTGACGGCGGCAAATTCAATAGGCCGCCTTATTGGAGTCTGGTCAAGGCATTTTCACGCAGGTATTTTCAACCAGATATTTTCACCCAGGCTGCCAATTCGCCACGGTCGGGACGGCGTCCGAACGCGCCTCCCGCTTCGAGGTTATTCGTTTCGGAGGGCACCCGGAATGAGAAACAGTAGGAGCGGGAATTCATCCAGCGCACCTTGGTCTGCTTTTCTGCTTTAGGGACGCTGCAAGGATCCTCCTGAATCGGTCGTTCAAGATTTCCTGCATCGTGGGGACGGGTTTGGGAATCTCATGAGGTACATAGTTGTTTCAACAACTATTTTAGGGATGGAGATTGAGCATGAAGAAACTGTTGCTGCTGTTTGCCGCGATGTTGGCCACCAGTTCGCTGGCGCTGGCCGCAGATACCTACACCATTGATGGCGCGCACTCGTCCACCAACTTTGTGGTGAAGCATTTGGGACTTTCCACCGTGCACGGACGCTTTACCGATGTGAGCGGGACCATTCTTTTTGACGGCGAGGCGCCGGAGAAGAGCTCGGTGACGGCGGTGATCAAGACGGCCACGATCAGCACCGACAATGTTCAGCGCGACAAAGACCTGAACTCGCCGAACTTTTTCGATACGGCAAATTTCCCGGAGATCAAGTTCCAGAGCACCAGCATTCGCAATACGGGCGGCAAATACATTGCGACCGGTAACTTGACAATTCGCGATGTGACCAAGGTGGTGGAGATTCCGTTTACCCTGGCGCAGGGCAAGGGAATGAAGGGCGAGGCGCGGATTGGCGTGGAAGCGACCCTGACGATTAATCGCTATGACTACCACGTAAGCTACGACTCGACCGGGCTGATCATCGGCAAGGACGTGAACATTGACCTGAGCGTGGAAGCGGTAAAGTAAGTCCAGGCAGAGTACAGTGCAAGACGAAGAGACTCCCGGCAGTGGCTGGGAGTTTTTGACTGCACGAAGATTGCAGGCGAGACTCTATACTCTGGGCGTGAATGGATGGCAGGAATCATGAATGACGGGACGTTGCCGACCCAGGCGCGGCTGGGACGGGCGCTGCTGGCTTTGCGGGAAGCAGCCGGCGGGTTGAGCTCGCGCCAATGGGCGGCGGCGGCGGGCGTGGCCGAGGATGATGTCTGCCGGTTGGCGGCGGAATTGCGCGCCCTGGGAGTGGAGGTGGAAGGCGCGGCGGCGGGCTGGCGGTTGGCAGGTGAGGCCGACGTGGCCCTGCCGGAGGTGCTGGCGCCGAAGATTGCGGGAACGATTTTTGCCGGAGCGGTGCGCCACTTTTCGACGATTGGCTCGACGAATGCGGCGGCCATGCGGGCAGGCGCCGAGGCTGAGGCCGCCATGCAGAACGCCGGGCAGGACGTTGTCCAAGGCGGGAACCGGGAAAGAAAACGGGGCGCGGTGTGGCTGGCCGAGGAACAGACGGCGGGCAAGGGCCGGGCGGGACACGCGTGGAAGTCGAATCCCAGGGATGGGATCTACTGTTCGGTGCTGCTGCGTCCGCGGCTGGCGCCGATGGATGTGATCCTCTGGTCGCTGGCGGCGGGGCTGGCCGTGGTGGAGGCGGTGCACGAGGTGACAGGGTTGTGGGGCGACCTGCGCTGGCCCAACGACGCGATGATGGGCGGGCGGAAGTTCTGCGGCATTCTGACGGAGCTGAACGCCGAGGTGACGCGGGTTCGCTACGTAGTGGTGGGCGTGGGGATGAACGTGAACAACCAGGGATTCCCGCCGGAGTTGGAGGCGATTGCGACTTCGCTGGCGATGGAGGCGGGGCGGAGATTTCCACGCGTCGAACTGGTGGCGGCTCTGCTGCGGGCGCTGGACCGGGAGCAGGCGGCGTTGGAAGCCGACGTGGGCGCGGCGCGGGAGCGGATTCTGCGGCGTTTTGAGCAGCACTCCTCCTACTGTTGCGGCTGCGCCGTGGAGGTGGAAGAAGACGGCGGCTACCTGGGGGTGACGCGCGGGCTGGATGAGCGCGGATTCCTGCGTATTGAAACCGCGCAGGGAATGCGCACGGTGCTGAGCGGCGGCGTGCGGAAACGATCGAGGACGGAGACCTGAGCGCGATGCGGATGCGCGGGAAACTGCGGTTGTGGTTGAGCCTGTGGCCACCTTACCTGGGGATGGGCGTGAGGGTGCGGCGCATGTCTGAGGATATGCGCGAGGTGGACGTGGAGATGGTGCACCACTTCTGGAACACGAACTACGTGGGGGTGCATTTTGGCGGCTCGCTGTTTGCCATGACCGACCCGTTCTACATGCTGATGCTGATGGAGAACCTTGGGCCCGGCTACGTGGTTTGGGACAAGGCGGGGTCGATCCGGTTTCGGCGTCCGGCGAAGGGAACGGTGCGGGCGGAGTTCCGGCTGACGGCGGAACAGATTGACGAGGTGCGGCGCGGGGCGGATGCGCAGGCCAAGGTGGAACCGGTGTTCACGGTGGCGATCAAGGACCGGAGCGGCGAAGTGGTGGCCGTGGTGGAACGGGTGGTGCACGTGCGGAAGAAGTAAGCGTCCGGCTAACGTTGCGAGAGTTTTGTCCAATCCTCGAGTTTGAGCTTGTGGATGCGGGCGAAGGCGTGATCGTTGCTGACGAGGACGGCGCCGGCGGCGAGGGCGTGGGCGGCAATCATGGTGTCGAGGTTGCCGATGGGGTGGCCGTCGCGCTCCAGCGAGGCGCGCAGGTGGGCGTAGTGCTGGGCGGCGGCCGAATCCCACGGCAGGATGGCGACGTGCAGGAAAAACTCTTCGACGACGCGTTGGAGGTTTGTGGCCTCGGGGCGGCGCGCGACGCCGAATCGCAGCTCGGCTTCGGTTACGGCGGAGATGGCAAGCTGCGCCATGGGAACCCGGGCGAGGCGGCGGCGGACGGCGGCGTTTCCCTTGATGATGAAGCTGGCGGTGTTGGTATCGAGCAGGTAGCGGCGCGCCATCAGAAGAGGTCGCGCTTCTGCGGCGGGGCGTCCTGGCGGTCAGACAGGAAATCTTCGGGAATGTTGGCGTGGCGGGTGAGTTCGAAAAAACTGTCCCACGATTCCGGACGGCGCGAGAGGATCACGTCTCCGGTATCGGGGTCCTGACGGATGAAGACCTCGGCGCCCTCGAAGCGGAGATCGGCGGGCAGGCGGACGGCCTGGCTGCGTCCATTGGTGAAGAGCTTGGCGGTGCGCGGCATGGGAGCCTCCGGCGGCGTGGTATATACCGGAGTATATCACAAGGGCGGGGACGGGGTGGCGCGGGGGGTGCGGCTTCCCACCTTATCGCCGCAAAGGGTGCGGCGCGAAGGTGGGGCACCCGGCTGCGGATCACACCGGCAATGGCTGCTGGCCTATCCGACCACGTCCGGAGTATGGAGGAAGTTGCGTCGCTGGCCAGCTCAGTGTCGAATGTCTGTTCGAGTCTGACAAGGCCATGAAAAACAAGGGTTTTCTAGATATTTCCCTTGGTGGACTTCCTCCCATTTTGTTACTCTAGATTCCACATAGCTAAATCAATCCCAGTTGTGACACGGCGTGCCATGTTATATTCGCATCCAATCGTGAAGGGAAGACCGCACGGCGGTTGTCGGTGAGGGGCAGCAATGGCACTCGAAAAAGAGCTAGAAACCTACAAAAAGAAGCTGCCTGAGTTGAAGCAGCACGAGGGGAAGTTCGTGCTCATCCACGGAGATACGGTCGTGGATTTCTTTGCTGCATATGAGGATGCTCTGAAGGCTGGGTATCAGCAGTTCAAACTGGAGCCGTTCTTTGTGAAGCAGATCAACTCCGTCGAAGTGGTACAGCATGTGACGCGCCCTATCATGCCATTCTCAGAAAAGAAGGCCTCTTAAGACATTGCCTCACTTCACAGTGTCAGTTACGCAATCAGCCCCCATTGTGAATTTGGTCGTGGGGGTGAGCGCTGCTCGTGCGCAGGCACTGGCGGCTGCGGGACAGCCGCTCCCGCCGGTTCAAAATGTAAGAGCGCTGATCGATACAGGCGCAAGTTGCACCTGCATTGACCCAATGGTGTTCCAGACTCTCGGGCTACAGCCAACCGGTAGCACCCCTATGCTGACTCCCAGCACAGGGCAAACGCCCGTTGATGCGGATACGTATGATGTCGGCATCTTGATACCCAATGCTCCTCATCAGGGACTGATAATCCACAATATGCCCGTGGCGGCCAGCGAACTGTTTCAGGCGCAGGGGTTCCATGCACTTATCGGCAGGGATGTCCTCCAGCGCTGCGTTCTCATCTATAACGGAGCCGCAGGAATCTTTACTATCGCTTATTGAAACTGACCCGCTACCGATTTCCGTTGCCTGTTTCCCGTTTGGCTGGTTGGGAATACACTGATACGTTCGGCTGGTGCGGCGATTCGCGGCGGGGTGCTGCGGGGAGCGGGGCCGGCCAGAGGACGGGCGGCGCGGCGGGGTGGCTGCGCATGGCCTGAAAAATTCCACACTCAAGGCGATCTATGAACACGTTTGACAGCCGTTCTTCGCTTCGCGTTGGTGGCAAGCAATACGACTTTTTCCGCATTTCCGCGCTCGACGCACATGGGTTCAAGACCGCGCGGCTGCCGTTTTCGCTGCGCATTCTGCTGGAGAACCTGCTGCGCCGCGAAGATGGCGCGACGGTGACGGCGGAGATGATTCGCGCCCTGGCCGGCTGGACCGCCGAGACCAAGAGCGCGGATGAGATTTCCTTTATGCCGAGCCGGGTGCTGTTGCAGGATTTCACCGGGGTTCCGGCGGTGGTGGACCTGGCGGCGATGCGCGACGCCATGGCGCGGCTGGGTGGAGATGCGACCAGGATCAATCCTCTGCAGCCGGCCGAACTGGTGATTGACCACTCGGTGCAGGTGGATGAGTTTGGCACGCCGCAGGCATTTGATTTGAACGCGGCGCTGGAGTTCCAACGCAACCAGGAGCGCTATGCGTTCCTGCGCTGGGGACAGGGCGCGCTGAAGAATTTCGCGATTGTGCCGCCCGATACCGGGATCGTGCACCAGATCAACATTGAGTACCTGGCGCGGGTGGTGTTTGTGCTGCCGGCCGCGGGTGCGACGGAGACGACGGGTAACGCTACGCTGCCGGCCGCGGGCGCGACGGAGACCACGGGTAACGCTGCGCTGCCGGCCGCGGGCGCGACGGCTTTGGCTTATCCGGACACGCTAGTGGGGACTGACTCGCACACCACGATGGTGAACGGGCTGGGCGTGCTGGGATGGGGCGTGGGCGGAATTGAGGCCGAGGCGGCCATGCTGGGGCAGGCGGCTTCGATGCTGATTCCGCAGGTGGTGGGAGTGCGCTTTACCGGCAAGCTGCGCGAAGGCTCGACCGCAACCGACCTGGTGCTGACGGTGACCGAGGCGCTGCGCAAGAAGGGCGTGGTGGGCAAGTTTGTGGAGTATTTCGGTCCCAGCCTGGGAACGCTAACCCTGGCCGACCGCACCACCATTGCGAACATGGCTCCCGAGTACGGCGCCACTTGCGGCTTTTTCCCGGTGGACGAGGAGACGCTGCGTTATTTGCGGCTGACGGGGCGGAGCGAGGAACAGATTGCGCTGGTGGAGGCCTACTGCAAAGAGCAGGGGTTGTTCCACACCTCGCAGTCTCCCGAGGCCGAGTACACGGACGTGCTGCACATCGACCTGGGGGCGATTGAGCCTTCGATTGCGGGGCCAAAGCGTCCGCAGGACCGGGTGGAGCTGGGGCAGGCGGCAGCCTCGTTTGCGGCGGCGCTGCCGGGCCTGATGAAACCGGACGCGAAGGTTGGGAGGCAGGCAGCCGGGCGCGCGGACCGGAACTCCAAGGATTACTTGACGGCGCTGCGCCATGGCAGCGTGGTGATTGCGGCAATTACGAGTTGCACGAACACATCGAATCCGTATGTGCTGGTGGCGGCCGGGCTGCTGGCGAAGAAAGCGGTGGGGTTGGGATTGCGGCGTCCGGCGTGGGTGAAGACTTCGCTGGCTCCGGGATCGAAGGTGGTGACCGAATATCTGCAGGCCGCCGGGTTGCAGACGTATCTCGACCAGCTTGGCTTTAACCTTGTCGGGTATGGCTGTACCACCTGCATTGGCAACTCCGGACCGCTGCCGACGGCGGTCAGCGATGTGGTGGCGGACAGGGACCTGGTGGTGGCCAGCGTGCTGTCGGGCAATCGAAACTTCGAGGGACGGATCAACTCCGAGGTGCGCGCCAACTACCTGATGTCTCCGCCGCTGGTGGTGGCGTTTGCGCTGGCGGGCGAGATGATCGACATGTATCACGACCCGATTGGCACGGGGATGAACGGGCCGGTGTATCTGAAAGACATCTGGCCGGCGCAGCAGGAAGTGGACGAGGTGGTGGAGCGGGTGATCACCTCGGCGATGTTCCGCGAGACCTATGCCACGGTGCTGGAGGGCGACGCGCGCTGGCGCGGGCTGCGGGTTCCGGCGGGCGATACCTACCGGTGGGACTCGAAGTCCACCTACATCCAGAATCCTCCGTACTTTGAGGGAATGACGGCGGAGCCGGAGCCGGTGGCGCCGATCCGGGGGGCGCGGGTGCTGGCAAGCTTTGGGCACTCGGTGACGACGGATCATATTTCGCCGGCGGGAAACATCAAGAAAGACAGCCCGGCGGGCAAGTATCTGATGGAGCACGGAGTGCAGCCGGCGGACTTCAACTCCTATGGCTCGCGGCGCGGCAACCACGAGGTGATGATGCGCGGCACGTTTGCCAACACGCGCATCCGCAACCGGCTGGTGCCGCACATCGAGGGCGGATTCACCAAGCTGATTCCGGGCGGCGAGGAGCTGCCGATTTACGACGCGGCCATGGAGTACCGCAGGCTGGGCGTGCCGGTGATTGTGATTGCCGGCAAGGAGTATGGGTCAGGCTCGTCGCGCGACTGGGCGGCCAAGGGTCCACTGCTGCTGGGGGTGCGGGCGGTGATCGCCGAAAGCTTTGAGCGCATCCACCGCTCGAACCTGGTGGGGATGGGGATTCTGCCGCTGCAATTTTTGCCGGAGCAGACGCCGGAAACGGTCGGGATCACGGGCGAGGAAAGCTACGAGATCGTTGGCGTGGATCGGGCGCTGGCGGAGTTTGCTCCGGGCAAGACGGTGGAAGTGAAGGCGACGGCTGCGGGTGGCTCGGTGAAATCGTTTAAGGCCACGCTGCGGATCGACACTCCGCAGGAAGTGTTGTACTACCAGCACGGCGGGATTTTGCAGTATGTGATCCGGCAGTTGCTGAAATAGCAGGTTTCAAGGTTTCAAAGGTTTCAAGGTTTCAAGGTTTCAAAGTTAAGGGCGAAAGGCGCGGAGGAAGAGTCCGCGCCTTTTTGCTTCTGTAAGAAACTTGCGAAGCCGCGGTTTGCACTCCTGCGGATTCGCCCAGGGCAGGCAGCGGGCCGCAATCTTACGCCGCTTCGCGGTTTGGAGCGGGTCGGGCTTGCAACGGCGCTCCGTGGCGATGGGCAGCCGCGGGCCTGACGCCTCAGTGGTGATGCTTGCCGCCGCCATGACCGCCGGAGTGACCTCCTCCGCCGTGCGAGTGTCCTCCGCCGAATTGCTTGCCGCCGCCTTGGAAGCTCTTGGGCGCATGCCCGCCGCGTTCTCGGTCGAAGCCGCCTCCCCTGTCGAAGCCGCGTTCTCTGTCGAAGCCGCCTGAGCCCCGGCTGCTGACGGTTTTGGGTGCGTGCTTGCCGCCAAACGGATGGAAGCCACCCGAGCGCGACGGTTTCCCGGCGGAGTCCGCAAGGTTTCTGCCCGCGGAAGCCCCGGAAGATCGCTCCCCGAATTCGCCGCGCCCGGAACCTGAGTTCGACGCGCGGTAGGATTGCATCGGACGGTTGTAGGTCGCGCCGGCTCCGCCGCGGTAGGCTGCGCCGGCTCCGTTGCGGTAGGCTTCTCCGCCTCCGCCCCGGTAGGCTTCTCCGCCTCCGCCCCGGTAGGCTGCGCCGGCAGCGCCACGGTAGGCTTGTGCGGCCCCTCCGCGGTAGGTTGCGTCGGCCCCACGGTTCGAGCTGGATACGTAACTGCGGCGGTCGGACTGCTGCCTGCTTTCCGGCGTCTGCACCTGGTTGTAGGCCTGGCGCGGCGTCCGGTAGAAGCCGCCTCCGGAGGCTTGGAAGCCGCGGTTGGAGTTTCCTCTCCAGTTCTCGGCATTTCTGTCCGGCGGGCGGCCGAATCCCTGTCCGCAATTGCCGTTGTATCCGCTGCCGAGGCGGCCGGAACCGCCCGGCGTGCGCTCATAGCTCTGCCTTGCAAACCCTTCCCAGCCCGGGTAGGCATGCGGCCCATCGCGCGGCAATCCCCAATCAGCCACGGTGGTGCTTTGCGAATAGTAGTCCGACTGGTGGAAGAGCACGGACTGGGTTAACCAGTTCAAACCCCACGCCAGCCAACCCCAGGGCGAGTGGCTGAAGGCGCTCATGGCGATGCCGAGCCCAAACTTAAGCGGCGACGAGCCGAGAAACGATTGCACTGCGCCAAGCAGCGAAAATCCGGGATAGGGCGAAACCGGCTCTCCGTAGGCCGTCCACGGGTTATAGGTTGGCACGTAGACGACTTGCGGATTCACCGGCATTAGCTGGATGTAGCCCTGGCCGTACTGCACCGCCTGCTGCGGCGTGCTCTGGAGGGTTCCGGCCGCCTGAGCGCGCCGGCGCATGACCTGGACGGCTTCGAGTACGTCTTGCGGCTGGTTGTAGTAGGCATTGCCAAGGTCGGTGGTCCACTGCAGATTGCGGTCCATCTCGGCCAACACTTCGGGAAACGCGGTCAGCGCCTTTACGCTTGGGTCCCAGTTCCGCACGTTGGAGCCGGCCGCGATCTGGTCAGGGGAGGCGTAGCCTTGCGACTGGCGCCAGTGGTCGGCATCCCCAACCTGGCCGGGGTAGGTGGAGGCGGCCAGGACTTGCGCCACCAGCGAGTCCGGATAAAGCGCGATCGGGGCCACGAGTTGTTCCAGTTGTCCCGCGTTGAGCGGCTGGGCCGGAGCCTGGCTGTAACCCTGCTGCGGATACGCCGGGCTGGAATCCTGATAAGACTGTTGCGGGTCAGGCTGCTGTCCATTGTCCGACTGCTGCGCTGATTGCGGATTTGGCGCGTATTGTCCGTTAAATCGATCGTTCCGCGGCCATCCCTGACCGGCGGGCGGGGCTTGCTGCGCGAAAAGTTTCCCTGGTCCCAGCAGAAGGAGGAAAACGAAGACCGCCAGCGCAAGCAAACCTGGGAGCTGGATCGCCGCGTTCTTCGCGTTGCCCGTGGCGGCCGCGGCATGGCGAGGTGAGTCAAGCGGCAGACGAGAAGACCTGGCGGGGTGCCGTGCATGCCGGTACATTTGGGGTTTCATATTTCCTTCTAGTGTCGGACATTCGAACGCTCGCCCGAGGAGAACCCGATATTCCAAGCCGCCCTGCGACTGATTCTTTTGCGCGCGGGCAGTACTGCCGAAGGAGGGCTGGTAGCGACCTGAACCCGGACTTCCGCCGGTAGTTGCGAAGGAAATGAACTCGCTGCTTTGGCGCTGGTTCCGGTGAATCAATCAGGAGGGGCGGATAGCACGACCTTCGCCCTTGAGACTGGCTTGCGGGATTGTTGAAAACACTGCCGTTACGCGGATTGAGGCGATTTTGGCAAAGAACCCAATTGCCCTCGACACGGTGGCAGTGAAGGCGACAGTCGCGGATCGAGGTCCGCGCCTTTTTATGCGGAGACAGCTTTCAACCCACATCTGCTGACTACGGAAGACGTGGAAGAACTGCAATCGTGGAATTCCTACCTTGGGAGTCCTGATCGGTGCCGGCTCATCTGGGCCAGCCCGGCATCAATCCGCTGCGACGGGCTGCCAAAGCTCGACCCGATTTCCTTCCGGGTCGGTGAACCAGCCAAACTTTCCAAAATCGTAGCTTTCGCGTTTGGGATCGACCGTGACACCTTCGGCTATCAAACGGTCCAGCACTGCATCGAGGTCATCCACTTGCAGGTTGATCATCGCTTTCTGTGCCGCAGGAAAGTATTTGTCATCTTGTCCGAAGAAGGCAAAGACGATCTTCGCGCGTTGCGTTGCGGCGGGAAAGGCGAAGAACCCTTTGGACCTGATTAGACCGAGGTGCCGCTCGTACCACGTATACAGAGCTTCCGGATCATTCGCTCGGACAAACGTACCGCCAAAGCCGATTATCGAAGCCATGCAGCCTCCCATGGAAAACGGGTTTCCAGAGTATACGCCGGATGAATCACAGTGCGGGCGCGAATCTGCCGTCGCGGATTCGTCCTGCGAAACACCCGGGTCTCCTTGAAACAGGATGACGCCCGATGGCCGCCGATCTGGAAACTGACTGACGCGCTGGAAGCGGTCTCACAATGGATTGAGGCGCCCGAAGGGATGTTCCCTCAGTGGCGAGAGCCGCGCGAAATCAGCCCTGCTTGCGGCACGGCTGAAGCCGCGCCCTTTTAAGACCCAATTATGAGACCACGCGCTAGATTCCGACGGCGTTGTAGTCGTCGTCGCCGGGGCGGCGTTTTACGAACTTGCGATAGGCGTCGTAGGGGCGGCGGGCGATGCGGCGTTTGCGCAGCTCGTATCCGGCCCAGAGGCCGAGTCCGATGGCGGCGACTACGCCGATGGCCGAGGCGATGGTGATGGCGGGATGCTCGGTGATGGGACGCGCCATGCGGCCTCCGCGCAGGACAACGCGGCCGGGGATGCCGAGCTCGCCGCGGAAGTTGACCATGGCGTCGTAGCCTCCGCGCTCGATGGCGCGATAGGCGTTGAGAAAAGTCTTGAGCGAGGGCGTGATGGCGTCTTCTCCGCCGTGGACGACGGCGTGATCGATGCCGCGCTCCTTCTGGCGCTCCAGCAACTCTTCCAGGGCCGCGCCGAGCGAGCCGGTGTGGCTGGCCAGCGAGCGGTAGGCGACGCGTCCGCCGCGGTCGATGACGAACGATGCGTTGGGCAGGGCGCCGTAGCGGCGATGAATCTCACCGCCGAGTTCGTCGATGAGGATAGGGAAGGCAATCTGCTCCTGCTCCTGCAAGAGCAGGGCGGCGCGGGCCTTGTCTTCCATGGAGTGGTGCGGCGGGAGCGAGGCGCCGGGATGGGCTTCGCGAACGTAGATGAGGAGGAACTCGACCTCGGAGCGGGGAAACTCGCGGGCCAGCGAGCGCAAGCCGCCGATGGAAGCCGCCGTCTGCGGGCAGGTGGCCGAGCCAAAGGTGACGACAACGTTGCGGGAGTGCTTGAAATCGGAAAGCTTGACCAGGTCTCCGGCAAGCGAACGCAACTCGAAGCCGGGCGCTTCATCGCCGGGCTCGGGCGCACGGCCCCAGCGGTCCGCCGCATCGCTTTGCATCATCTCACGGCGAAAACGGTCGTAGTTGTAGCGCGTGAATCCGAACATGAAGAGGCCTCCGATGGGGCGGCGCAACCCCCGCCTATGATGATATGCGCTTTGCCGTGCAACCGGCGAATGAGTGCACGGGCGGTGGGCGGAAGCGCGTGCCGGGATGGGACGCTGACGAGAGTGGGCGCGAAGAAATCCGATGCGAAAGCGGTGGGCGCGCGTACACTGGCGGGCATGACTGGCAAACAGCTTCCTTGCGCCATTGCTGCCGCTGTGGTCTTGAGCGCGGTTCTGGGCGTACCTTGCTTTGCGCAGAACGCGGCTCCGGTTGGGCAGTCGGTTCCGGCGGCGACGGGCGCCCAGCCGCAGGTTGCGCAGCACGTCTACCGGGTGGGCGGGAGCGTGACGGCGCCGAAACTCGTGAAACATGTCGAACCGGAATTCTCGGCGCAAGCGAGAAAAGACAAAATAGATGGATTGGTAATGCTGTCTTTGGTGGTGGGTGCGGACGGGTTCCCATATGACATTAAGGTGGTGCGGGCCGCCGGGCATGGATTGGACGAGAAGGCGATAGAGGCGGTGAGCCAGTGGAGATTCGAGCCGGGAGCTAAAGACGGAGAACCGGTGCCGGTAGAAATTAGAGTGGAGGTGAACTTTCGCAGGTATTAGCTGGGCGCCGCAGCCAGAGACGCGGGTTGGCTACGCGTTTTCCGTGGCTCGTATGCAGCGCGCATGGTGGCCCGGCGCGATCTCGACCAGCGCGGGCATGGCGGCCTGGCAGGCGGGGATCGCCAGCGGACAGCGCGGGGCGAAGGAGCATCCGGCGGGCAGCGTGCCGGGCGAGGGAACGGCGCCAACAATGGCCGCCAGCGGCTCATTGCGATTGGTGCTGAGGGTGGGGATGGAGCCGAGCAGGCCGCGAGTGTAGGGATGCGCGGGGCGGGCGAAGATCTCGCGCACTGGGCCGGATTCGACGATTCTTCCGGCATACATGACGGCCACGCGCTGGCTGACGCGGCTGACCACGGCCAGGTCGTGCGAGACGAAAAGCATGGCCAGGCCGAGGCGCTGACGCAGGCCGGCGATCAGCTCGAGGATTTGCGCCTGCACGGTGACGTCGAGCGCCGTGGTGGGCTCGTCGGCAATGAGCAGGGCGGGACGGTTGACGATGGCCATGGCGATCATGACGCGCTGGCGCTGGCCTCCGGAAAGCTGGTGCGGGTAGTCGCGCCAGCGGCGCTCGGGCGAGGGGATTGCAACCTCGCGCATGGCCTCGATGGCGCGCTGGCGAGCCTGGGCGCGGGTGATGCGAGAGCTGGAGCCGGGTAACGCTCCGCTGCCGGCCGCAGGCGCATGGGGTAACGCGTTGCTGCCGGCCGCAGGCGCATGGGCTGCCGCTGGCGCATGGGATAACGCGTTGCTGCCGGCCGCAGGCGCATGGGGTAACGCGTTGCTGCCCGCCGCTGGCGCATGGGCGAGGACGGCTTCGGCGATCTGGTCGCCGACGCGCATGACGGGATTGAGCGCGGTCATGGGCTCCTGAAAGATCATGGTCATGCGCGCGCCGCGCAGTTGCTGCAACATCTTTTGCAATCCGGCGGTGTGGGCGGCGGCGAGGTCGCGGCCCTCGAACAGGACGGAGCCGGAGAGACGCGCCTGCGGCGGCAGCAGTCCCATGATGGCCAGCGAGGTGACGCTCTTGCCGGAGCCGGATTCGCCGACCAGGGCGAGGGTTTCTCCGGCGGCGAGCGAGAGCGAAACGTCGCGCACGGCAGCCACGGGGCCTTGCGGCGAGGGGAACTCTACGGTGAGGTTTTGCAACTCCAGGAGCACGAGAGGTATTGGAACACAAGTGGCGGGGAGCGTGTGTGGCTTCGGCTTTTCTGGCGCCCACATTCGCCAAAGGAAGGCAAATATGGACCACCTGCCCGCTTGCTCCACAGACACGGGCCAGCCAAACCGATATTCCCAGGGTCTCAGTTCTTAACGGTCATGCTCGCTGAGTCAACCGCCTTCTTGCCCGTAATGCCTTCCAATCCAGCCAGCAGCCCTCGATAGTCGCTCTTGTCGGCTTGGAACGCCAGACCACCCTTCTTTCCGCCATCATCCCAAGTGAGGCCGATGAAGTGTTTCTTTGACTTGCTCAATGCCATGAGTGCCCCAACGCCCAGCGTGACGACGCCGATTCCAACCGCTGCCCCCACGCGGCGGTGAACGTCTTGGCCGTAACTGATTTCCGTCACTGCAGCGGCTGGAATTATCGCCACTTGTGCGTTGTCTTTCATGATTCGGATCCCGGTCGCTGTCGATGAATAACTTCATGCTGGTTCCGGCTTTAAGGTCAGGCAACGATCCTCCGTCGTAGCCAATCTTATAGCTGTTATCGCCAGCGAAAGCCGTCAGCGGAATCAATAGGCAGAGGAAGAAAGCGAGTGTTCTTTTCATGGTTTCCTTTCGCAAGACGTAGCCCTATGAAATTCTCGGCTAATCGGGGGAAGATGGATGGTATGGCGAGGCGCAGCATCCTGCTGTGATGACTCTCACATCCTGTGGTGACTTTCGTGGCAGCGGTTACGCGCGATACCAGTTCTCGACAATCGCGCACACGGCGGCCACGGGGCCTTGCGGCGGCGGAAACTTAACGGTGAGGTGTTGCGCCTTCAGGGGCACGAGAGATATTGGAACGCAAGTGGCGGGGAGAGGGCGCGGGTTCGGCTTTTTGCCTCCCACATTTGCCAAAGGAGGGCAAATATGGGCCACCCTGACTATGGATGTGGGCCACAGGATTACTTGCCTGGCGCCGCCGGTGCGGGTGCATTCGGCGCGGTCGTCCCATCCTGCACCGCGTTGCGGGCGGGTTCGTTGACGAGTTTGCGCAGGAAGCTGGGCGGGATGGTGGCGAGGATTTCGGCGCGGTCGCCCTTCTGGATGACCTTGATGGAGTCGATGACGGCTCTCACGTCGGGATCGGCGGGAGCGGGCGCGGCGTTGGCCTGGATGCCGCGGAAGATGGCGAGGAAGGCCGTGGTCTGGTCGGTGAAGTTGCGCGCCGCTGCCTCGCTCTGGGTGTAGAAATCGGCACGGGCGTGGATGATGGTCAACAGGCGCATTGAGACCACCACGTCGCTGTTGCCGGGAAGTCCAATGTCGATGCCGCCAGGCAGGGTAAACGCGGGGGCGGCACGGGGCGCAGGCGGAGCACCTTGGGATGGGGAAGTTTGCGGCGCCGGGTTCGGCGATGGCGAGGCCGGGACCGGGGCTGGAATGCGCGCGATGGCCCAGAGCAAGCTGCCCAGCGGAACCTTGGCGTAGTAGAGGCGAACCAGCGCGGGACCTCCAAAGGGCAGGGCAACTTTCTTGAAGCGGTCGATGATGCCGTGGACAATGCCGGCGTCGTCCACGTTGGAGATGGCCACCGTATCGATGGCGAGCAAAGCGACGCGCACGACGCGGGTTTCGATGGGAACGCTGAACACATCGATGCCGCGATAGCTTTCAACAGAGCGCGAATGCTGCTTGAGGTACTGCGCTAGTTTGATCTGGTCGTAGTGGCCGACGAGGATCTCGGTGTAGCGAGTGTCGCCGCGGGCGCCGTCTTTGGCGGACCCCCGGTGCACGGCCATGGCCGCTTCGTCCAGATCGCGTTCAAAGGAGAAGCCGGTGTCGTGGACGAACTCGTCGTATCCTGGTGCGAGTTTGGGCAGCGGCTGCTGATCGAGGGCGGTGAGGTTGCGAACCGTGCCGAAATCGACGTAAAGAATGGCGTCGGCATTGGGCAGCAGGCGCGCGGCCTCCGGAGCGGCCTGCTTGCGCAGCAGCACCACGGCGGCGACAGCGGCGATGAACAGCAGCACGCACAGCGAGACGATGAAGACGCGGCGGCGGGCTCTCATGATTGGATGGCGCAAAGGCTAGGGGGCGGGCCGGATTGCGCACCGGCGGACTGGGCGGAGGAGACCGTGAAGAGAGAGATTGCGGCGATGGCGGGTCGGCCGGTCAGGTAGCCACTCGAAAGCTTTTCAGGTAATATCATGCCTGGTGCCGAATCATAGCATCCGGCAGGGCTTCGAGTCCTGCATGGCGGCACCGGGCACCGGTATGGGGACGCGGGTTGCACGAGGCAAGTTGGCGTGCTATCTTCGCTTTGGAGTCCCGGACGCCGGTTCAGTTTCCGAAGCGCGGCTGCGGCAGGGTTGGAAGCGGCTTTGGTGGGCTGGCGTAGCTCAGCTGGTAGAGCATCTGATTTGTAATCAGAGGGTCGGGGGTTCAAATCCCTTCGCCAGCTCCAAGTTTGGTTTCCTTGCGCACGGCGGAAGCGCGGGGAGACCAGATCCCAGTGCGATTCTGTTTTCCCGAGAAACGCCCTCCCAAAGGATCTAACGGACAGGCTGAACGCGCTGGTTTTGCCGCGCGCGGCGTCGTTCGGTTCCGCGATGGGCTCAGGCGCCCGGCAGGATCTTTGAAATCAGCGCGGGACCGATACGCACGACGGTGCCGTGCGCCGGTGAATGTAAGCACAGGTGGGTGAGCGGTTAAAACCAACAGACTGTAAATCTGTCGGCCTTAAGGTCTACGGAGGTTCGAATCCTCCCCTGTGCACCATTTTCATGTTTAGATTGCGCGCCACTGGCCGGCGGTAACCCGGCGGGCGCGGGCAGGATTGAGGCGTGATGGCAAGAGCGAACCGGTTTTGGATCGCCCTAGGCGCCTTTGCATTGCTGGGCGTGCTGGAGTGGACCACCTTGAGTGCGGAAACCATCCGGGTGGTCAACGGGCCCAATGGCTTGCCGATGCTGGATATCAGCGTTCGCGGCGTGGCGCTGGCGATTCTGGGGTTGTTGGCGTTTCGAACCTGGATTCATCATCGCCGCCAGACGCTCGAAGAGCGCGGCAGGAATGAAGTGAGTGGTAGCGGGCGGGAGTAACTCAGTGGTAGAGTCTCAGCCTTCCAAGCTGTTGGTCGCGGGTTCGATTCCCGTCTCCCGCTCCATGAGTTTTGCAGGTCGTATATACTGCAGTAGTAGAAGCTGAAGACGCTGATGTAGCTCAGTTGGTAGAGCACTCCCTTGGTAAGGGAGAGGTCATCGGTTCAATCCCGATCATCAGCTCCATTTTTGGCAAGGCCGAATCACTGGCGCGGCCCTCCCCGGGAGGGCTGTTGTGGGTTCGGCGCAAGGGCGAGCGTTGCGCGAAAGGATGCGATAAGCGGAGATGAATCGAGCGGTTCGCGTCCAAGTTTCTGGCAACCGCTTCCGTTACGCATCCGATGAGCGTTGGAAGGATGCCTGCTGCCTTCACAAGAGCGGTAGATTCGAAGGCTCAGTGTACTTGTGCGGATATGTGCTTGAGTGCTTTCTGAAATTCGTGATTTGCGAAGCCAGGAAGCAAAAGAGATTGGAGATGAACGAGGCGAAAAGTCTCGGTCATAATCTAATTGAGTTGCTGCATGCGGCCAGGTTTGATGGGCCGCTACAAGGGAACCGCGATTTGTGGATTGCCTTCATGCGGATTAACAACCGATGGGCACCGGAAATGAGATATTCCGGAAAGCGGACGGACGGAAAAACGTCTGAGATATTTCTTAAGGACACGAGGGATTTACGAAATTGGCTGCAAACACGATTAAGACCGTGACCGCCGCGTTGGAAGCGGGATTCGCCGATAGGGGCGAGAAGGTGGTCGTGTGGGCGGACAAGAGCGACTACAGAGACTTCATTCGAATGTATGTTGTCTCCGACTCTTTCAGAGGCAAGACGGAAAAGGAACGCTTGGGCGAGATTTATGCCATCTTGGAAGCCTGCGGTGCGAAGGGCTTAATTGGCAAGATTTCGTTGTGTATTGCGATGACGAAGCGTGAATATAGGGAAGAGTTCGGTGGCCCGGTTGAAGAGATCTGGCTAGGGTCTTTGAGCCGCGTCTATCGTGGCACAGAGCCCCGTCCGAAGTTGCGCCGCTTGGCGAAGGTTCGAAGCAGAGACTGATTTTTTGGAGCGCGTAATTTATGGCGAAAGAGAAATTTGACCGTAGCAAGCCGCATGTGAACGTGGGCACGATTGGGCATATTGATCACGGCAAGACGACGTTGACGGCGGCGATCACGAAGGTTCTGCAAAAGCACAATCCGAACATCAAGTTCCGCTCGTTTGACTCGATTGACAATGCGCCGGAAGAGCGCGAGCGCGGCATTACGATTGCCACGGCGCACGTGGAGTATGAGACGAAGAACCGTCATTATGCGCACGTGGACTGTCCGGGACACGCCGACTACATCAAGAACATGATCACCGGGGCGGCGCAGATGGACGGGGCGATTCTGGTGGTGGCGGCCACCGACGGGCCGATGCCGCAGACCAAGGAACACGTGTTGCTGGCGCGCCAGGTCGGGGTGCCGTCGATTGTGGTGTTTCTGAACAAGTGCGACGCGGTGGAGGATCCGGAGCTGATTGACCTGGTGGAGATGGAAGTCCGGGAACTGCTGTCGAAGTACAAGTTTCCGGGCGACGATCTGCCGGTGATCCGGGGCTCGGCGCTGGGTGCGCTGAACGGCGAGGCGGAGTGGGAAAAGGGCGTGGATGAGCTGATGGCGGCGGTGGATTCCTATATACCGCTGCCGGCGCGGGCGATTGATCAGCCGTTTCTGATGCCGATTGAAGATATTTTTTCGATTTCGGGACGGGGCACGGTGGTGACGGGCCGGATTGAGCGCGGCAAGGTAAAGGTTGGCGAGGAAGTGGAGATTGTCGGCTTCCGGGAGACGCGCAAGACGGTTGTGACCGGCGTGGAGATGTTCAAGAAGCAGTTGGACGAAGGCATGGCGGGAGACAACGCGGGGCTGTTGCTGCGCGGCATTGGCAAAGACGACGTGGAGCGCGGGATGGTGCTGGCGAAGCCGGGATCGATTACGCCGCACACCAGGATCAAGGGCGAAGTTTACATTCTGTCGAAGGAAGAAGGCGGGCGTCATACGCCGTTCTTCAACGGCTACCGGCCGCAGTTTTATTTCCGGACGACGGACGTGACCGGGGTGGCGAAGCTGGCCGAAGGCGTGGAAATGGTGATGCCGGGCGACAACGTCACCCTGGAGATTGAGCTGATTACGCCGGTGGCGATGGAAAAAGGACTGCGCTTTGCGATCCGCGAGGGCGGGCGCACGGTGGGCGCCGGCACGATCACGGAGATACTGTAAGGACTGCCGTCTCGGACAGTGTGGTTGCAAACGGATGTAGCTCGGCGGGCGGTCATGCACCGTCTGCCGATATCCGGGCCTGGACCCGGACAAGGCTCGGCAGCAAAGCTGCCGGGTAGACGAAAGGAAGAGGAATGCCTCGCGAAATTGTTCAACTGCAGTGCACGGTGTGCAAGAATAAGAATTACTCGACGACCAAGAACCGCAAGACCACGACCGAACGTCTCGAGTTCAGCAAGTTTTGCCGTAAGTGCCGCAAGCACACGGACCATCGCGAAGTGAAGTAGGCGCTGGACGCGGGCGGGATTGGCCCGCCGCCGGCCTGCTTGACAAGGTTCGGGGTTCCGGGTAGCAATCCGGTGGCAATTCAGGGGCGTAGGCTCAACGGTAAACCGGCGGTCTCCAAAACCGTTTTTGGGGGTTCAAATCCCTCCGCCCCTGCCAGTCCGGTTGCTGGCGAGAAGAATTCAGCGGTAAGCGGCTCAGAGGGCACCGGCAGGGGTCTGCGAGCGAAGGCAGGATGGCAATGGCGAAGTCAGCAGTAGTAAGCGCGCAGCCGAGTTTTATCGAGCAGGTCAAAAGCCTGCCCGAGCGCACAAAATCGTTTTACGGCGATGTCCGCAACGAGATGCGCAAGGTGACCACGCCGCCGCGCAAGGAAGTGGAAGCAACGACGATTGTCGTGATCATCACGGTCTTCATCTTCGGCGTGTATTTCTGGATTGTGGACAGTGTTTTGCTCGGACCCGCGCTGGACCGGATTTTCAAGTACTTCAGCAGCCACTAACGAGGGCCCGCGGCACCGCCTGAATGGCGGCGCGCAGGGAGATTATGGAAGAGATTGCTAAGAACGAGAGCAACGGATCGGACGCGACGCCGGAGGCGGCGCCTGAAGCAGCGCCGGTAGCAGTGCCGGTAGCTACACCGGACGCGACGCCGGAAGGCACGCCGGAAATTGGCGCGCCCGCTCCTCCTGCCGCCACACCCGCCACTGCAGAGACGCCGGCGGCGACCGGAAATCCGCGGATGAAGTGGTACATCATCCATGCTTACTCGGGATTTGAACGGAAGGTGAGGGAGTCGCTGGAATCGCGCATTCGCGCCTTTGGACTCGAGGGCCGGATGGGCCGGGTCCTGATCCCGACCGAGACCGTCACGGAAATCCGCAACAACAAGAAGTACACGCGCGAAAGCATGTTCTATCCCGGCTACGTTCTGATCGAGATGGACATGGATGACGAAGTCTGGCACATGGTGAAGTTGACCCCCCGGGTGACCGGCTTTGTGGGCACCGGGCAGCAGCCGACGCCGCTCTCCGACGAAGAGGTGCAGCAGATTGTGTACCGGGTTGCCGACAGCAAGGAAAAGCCGAAGCTCAAGATCAAGTACGAAAAGAACGAAACGGTGCGTATCACCGAGGGTCCGTTTGCAACCTTTACCGGGGTGGTGGACGAGGTCAACGAGGATCGCGAAACGCTCAAGGTGATGGTTACTATCTTTGGCCGCTCGACCCCGGTGGAGTTGGAATTCGGGCAGGTGGAAAAGGTTCTGAGTTAACGAATTATTTCAGCGTGCGCCGCTTGTAACATTCGAAGTAACGCCGGGCCGAAAACCCTAGACCCGGGATGGCGCAGGCAATAAGGAAGGTTTACCGCAATGGCAAAGAAAGTCACAGGATCGGTGAAGCTGCAGATTGAAGCGGGCAAGGCAACGCCTGCTCCCCCGGTAGGTCCGGCGCTCGGTCAGGCGCAGGTCAACATCATGGAGTTCTGCAAGCAGTTCAACGCGCGCACGCAGAACAAGGAGTTGGTCGGGCTGATTGTTCCGGTGGTCATCACCGTTTACAGCGATCGTACTTTTACCTTTATCACCAAGACCCCACCGGTCGCCGTCCTGCTGAAGAAGATTGCGGGCATTGCCAAGGGCTCGGGCGTTCCCAACAAGGACAAGGTTGGCAAGGTGACCGAGAAACAGGTGTTGGAGATTGCCAAGCAGAAGATGCCGGATCTGAACGCCGCATCGCTGGAAGCCGCGGTGAAGAGCGTGAAGGGCACGGCGCGCTCGATGGGTTTGGACGTCATCGCGTAAGAGTTTCCGGGCGCTTGCGTCCGGATGCAGCAAGCCTGCCGGGTTGGCGGCAACACGCGCCGCTCCGGCCGAGGTTAGAAAGTTCTTCCGCGGATCATCAGGATCCCCGGTCGTAGATACCACGGTTCCAATCCCCGCCCGGCGTTGCCGCCGGCCCGGGGGACTCGAAGAACGCCAGGGCTCTAGAACTTTAAAGCCTGGGCGGGAGAGCCGGCAAGTTGGGGACGGTGGGAGACAGGAGCAGGAATGGCACAGAAATCAGGAAAGAACATTGAGAAGGCGCGCGCGCAGGTTGAGCCGCATGCGTACTCTCTCGCGGATGCAGTCGTCCTTTTGCAGAAGATCAAGTACGCCAAGTTTGATGAGACGGTGGACGTGACCCTGCGCCTGGGCGTGGACCCCAAGCACGCCGACCAGATGGTTCGCGGCACCGTGGTTCTGCCGCACGGGTTGGGCAAGAGCAAGAAAGTCCTGGTGCTTGCCTCGGGCGAAAAGCTGAGGGAAGCCGAAGCGGCCGGCGCCGACATTTTTGGCGGCGAAGAGCTGGTGGAAAAAATTCAGAAGGAAAGCTGGACCGATTACGATGCCGTGATCGCCACGCCGGACATGATGCGTTCGGTGGGACGGCTGGGCAAGGTGTTGGGCCCGCGCGGCCTGATGCCGAATCCGAAGACCGGCACGGTGACCCTGGATATTGCCAAGGCGGTGGCGGAAGTCAAGGCCGGCAAAGTCGAGTTCCGCACCGATAAGACGGCCCTGGTGCACGTACCGGTGGGCAAGATTTCCTTTACCGCGGACAAGCTGGTGGACAATGCGCGCACGGTGATCGGCAGCGTGGTGAAGGCCAAGCCGGTTGCCGCCAAGGGCAAATACATCAAAGGCTGCTACATCAGCTCCACCATGGGCCCGGGCGTTGCCGTTGACACGGTGGCCCTGGAAGCGGCACTGAAGGCTTAAGCGGGAAGCAGGTTGGAGTGGCCGCGAGGCCGCCGGCGGGAGTTTCCCGCCCCAGACAAGACTTGAGAAGGATGCGGCAATGGCTGTTACGAAGGCAAAAAAGATTTCGCAGGTAAACGAGCTCGCGGTCGAGTTGAAGAGCGTGAGCAACGGTTTCATCGCCGAATACGGCAAGCTGACCGTGGCCCAGGACGACGTGCTGCGCAAGTCGATCCGCGTGGCCGGGGCCAAGTACCGGGTGGTGAAGAACACGCTGGCCCAGCGCGCCACGGTGGGCACGGCATTTGAGGACGTGGCCAAGGCTCTGAAGGGACGCACTTCGATTGCCTATACCAAGGGAGACGTTGTGGCCCTGGCCAAGGCGCTGACGAAGTACGCCAAGGATCATCCCGAGTTGAGCTTCAAGGCTGGCGTGGTCGAGGGCAAGGCCGTCGACGTGAAGCAGCTTGAAGCCCTGGCGAACCTGCCCTCGAAGGATGAGTTGTACAGCAAGCTGCTGTACCTGCTGAACGCTCCGGCGACGCGGCTGGTTTCGGCTCTGTCCGGGGTCGGGCGCAAGGTTGCGGTGGTGATCGACCAGGGCGTCAAGGAAAACAAGTTCCAGGGTGGCGACGCGGCTTCGGCCTAGTTGCTCCCGAGTCGCGCCGGGCCCGGTTGGGCCTGCCGCGTTGGGAAAATATTTGGGTGCTGGCGGGAATTCGTTCCGGTCAGCCCGCGCCGGGTGGCCGCCCGTTGTCGGCCCTCCGGTGAATCAACGGCTTGTGTTGTCTGTTGTGCGAAGCCGGTTCCATCCGCCGCCTTGTCTGGGGCAGCGGCAGGAGAGCTCCGGAAATCCGGGGCGCGGGTCCAAGCAACGCAGGGATTGCGTGGTGGCCACTCGATCACTCCAGAACCGGAGTTTTGCCGGAGATAGCCGAAGCACAACGAAATTCGAACTCAAATGGAGATAGGATCATGGCGGATTTGGCTGCTTTGAAGGAACAGATTGTCGGTTTGTCGCTGCTGGAAGCCGCGCAGCTGGTGAAGGAACTGGAAGAAACCCTGGGCGTATCGGCTGCGGCCGCCGCTCCGGTGGCGGTTGCGGGAGCGGCTGCGGCGGCTCCGGTGGTCGAGGCTCAGACGGAATTCACGGTCATTCTGACCGCCGTTGGACCCAACAAGATCAACGTGATCAAGGCCGTCCGCGAAGTTACCAGCCTGGGCTTGAAGGAAGCCAAGGACCTGGTGGACGGCGCGCCCAAGCCGATCAAGGAAGCGATCACCAAGGAAGAAGCCGAGACGATCAAGAAAAAGTTTGTCGACGCGGGCGCGACCATCGAGGTCAAGTAGTTTCCAGCAGCTTGAAAAGGCTGCATTTAAGAGAGGCTGGGGCGGGAATTCCGTCCCAGCGCTTCTGCCTATTCCGGATTGTGTTTGATCCGGATACCTCTTCTTGTCTCCCAGGATGACTTTTCTGGTGTAGTATTGAAACATAGCCAATATAGTCCGGGAGAAGTTCTGCGCCCGGGGGGTTGAATCCGAAATTTGGTGCGTTGGAGCGGGCGCACTAAAAGAAAATGCGGCTTTGGGAAGCGGAGCGGGCATCCACAACTGCAGTGGACCGCAGAATTCCCTGGCGAAACATGGTGCGGCCTCAAGCGAGAGGGGCTGTACGAGTGAGAGACGAACGGTGGCAGCCCACCGTCATCCTCCGGCTCCGGGATGCGATGAGCTGAAGAACAGGCTTTTAGAACTGGCGCGGAAAACTTACAAGCTGTGTACCGGCGTAATCCACTGGAGGCTCCGGCACGCGGGGCAAACGTGGCTGACGTCATCACTGGCGCCCGAGGGGATGTCTGTCCTCCGGGGCTTTTCCGTCTTATCCGCGCCGGGAGTGGAAATTCGTTGCGCATTGGCCGTGGCGGCAGCAGCCGCAAAAGGCGGCGCCCATCTGCACCCTCCGCTGGTTCACGATTCCGCAGCTTCACGAGTGCGGTCCAGTAGTGTCTGACGCAGTCTTCGCTCTCCGGTTCGCGGCCGGATGGCGAAATATCTTTTGCGAGTTGCCGTGCATGATCCGGCATCTCCGAGTGCGGTAAAACAGCCGCACCCAATGCCTCCCGGTGAGCGCGGCACCAGGGCCCGTAAACAGACGGGTGTGGCAACCCTGAGGAGTTCCAATGGCAGAGAAGAAAATCGCCAACCGTAAACGACTCGATTTTTCCAAGATTCCGGCGACCATCAAAATACCTAACCTGATCGAAGTCCAGAAGCGCAGCTACGACCGCTTTCTGCAGATGGACAAACTGCCCAGCGAGCGCGATGACGCGGGCCTGCAGGCGGTCTTTCAGTCGGTTTTCCCGATCACGGATTTCCGCAACGTTTCCCAGCTCGAATTCGTTGACTTCGCCATCGGCAACTGGGAGTGCAAGTGCGGCCATCTGAAGGGTCTCAACCACCTGCGCACCACCTGCCGCAATTGCGGATCGACGGTTGTGACCGACCCGTTCCATCCCAGCGAAGTGCTTTGCACCAAGTGCGGCACCTACAACGCCAACACCCCGGACTTCTGCTCCAAGTGCGGCGACCCGGTGGGCATGCAGTTGAAGTATGACGTGCCCGAGTGCGAAGAGCGCGGCATGACCTACAGCGCACCGCTGAAGGTCACCATGCGCCTGACCATCTTTGACAAGGACGCGGAGACCGGCAACAAGACGATCCGCGACATCAAGGAGCAGGAAGTCTTCTTCGGCGACATTCCGCTGATGACCGAGAACGGCACCTTCATCATCAACGGCACCGAGCGCGTCATCGTTTCGCAGTTGCACCGCTCGCCCGGCGTCTTTTTTGAGACGGCCAGCCAACCGCACCTACTTCCTCGGCAAGATTATTCCCTACCGCGGCTCGTGGGTCGAGTTCGAGTACGACCAGAAGAACGTGCTCTATGTCCGCATCGACCGCAAGCGCAAGTTCCTGGGAACGATTTTCCTGCGCGCCCTCGGACTGCGCACGCGACGAAGAAATTCTGCGCACGCTTCTACACCGTTGACAGCATTGCGCTGAAGGATAAGAAGCTGTTCTGGACGATCGATCCCAACGCCGAGCGGGCGACCAACCTGCTGGGCATGAAGCTTTCGCACAGCGTCAAGAACAAGGCTGGCGAAGAGATCGGCCACTCCGGACGCAAGGTGACCGGCAGCATTCTGAAGAACCTGCACGCCAACCAGATCAGCGAGGTGGAAATCGACCTGGCCGACCTGGAAGGCGCCTACACGGCAGCCGACGTGGTGGACACCAACACGGGCGAGGTGCTGCTGGAGGCCAACAACGAGCTGACGGCCGACAAGCTGGCGAAGATGATGGACGCCGGCGTTAGCCGAGATTCACCTGTTCTTCCCCGAGCGCGACGACGTGGGCACGGTCATCACCGGCACCCTGCGCCGCGATTCCGTGAAGACGCCGCAGGAAGCGCTGATTGAAATCTACCGCAAGCTGCGTCCCGGCGATCCGCCGACCCTGGACACGGCGACCGCGCTCTTCCACGGCATGTTCTTCGATGCCCGGAAGTACGATTTCTCAGCCGTGGGACGGCTGAAGTTCAACATCAAGCTGTTTGACAACGAAGACGCCACCGACCGCAAGATGCGCACCCTGGAGCCGGAGGATTTCTACGCCACCATCCGCTACCTGCTCAAGCTGCGCAAGAACATCGGCTCGGTGGACGACATCGATCACCTTGGCAACCGCCGCGTACGCGCGGTCGGCGAGTTGATGGAGAACCAGTTCCGCATCGGCCTGGTCCGCATGGAACGCGCCATCAAGGAAAAGATGAGCGTCTACCAGGAGATGTCCACGGCGATGCCGCACGACCTGGTCAACGCCAAGCCGGTCATGGCCGCCATCCGCGAGTTCTTCGGTTCCTCGCAGCTCTCGCAGTTCATGGATCAGACCAACCCGCTGTCGGAGATTACCCACAAGCGCCGTCTTTCGGCCCTGGGACCGGGCGGGTTGTCGCGGGAGCGCGCCGGTTTTGAAGTGCGCGACGTTCACCCCACGCACTACGGCCGCATCTGCCCGATTGAGACGCCGGAAGGCCCGAACATCGGACTGATCTCGTCGCTGAGCTGCTATGCGCGGATCAACGATTACGGCTTCATCGAGTCGCCCTACCGCCGGGTGAAGGATGGCCGCGTGATCGATCACGTGACCGTGCTCAACGCCGGCGACAGCGATTACAAGGTCGGCGATCACCTGGAGAAGGACGAACTGCTCAAGGCTGAACGCCGAGCTGAAGGCGAAGAAGAAGAAGCCCATCGAGCACGAGCCGTTCTCCTTCTACCTTTCGGCGTGGGAGGAAGACAAGTGGGTCATCGCCCAGGCCAACGCCGAGCTGGACGAACGCGGCAACATCGTCACCGAACTGGTGAACGCGCGCAAGGCCGGCAACTTTGTTCTGGTCAGCCGCACCGAAGTGGACTACATCGACGTCAGCCCGAAGCAGTTGGTTTCCGTGGCTGCCTCGCTGGTTCCGTTTCTGGAGCACGATGACGCCAACCGCGCCCTGATGGGCGCCAACATGCAGCGCCAGTCGGTTCCTCTGCTGCGCGCCCAGGCTCCGATTGTCGGCACCGGCATGGAAGGCGTTACCGCGCGCGATTCCGGCGCTGTGATTCTGGCCCGCCGCTCCGGCATCATCGACTCGGTGGACTCCGAACGCATTATCGTGCGCGTCGAGGGCGAACATCATCCGATGCAGCTTTCACGCGAGGTGGGCAGCGACATTTATCAGCTCACCAAGTTCAAGCGCTCCAACCAGAACACCTGCATCAACCAGCGCCCGATCGTGAAGAAGGGCGACCGCGTAATCAAGGGGCAGGTCATCGCCGACGGTCCCTGCACGGACAACGGCGAACTGGCGCTGGGACGCAACGTGCTGGTGGCCTTCATGCCCTGGCGCGGTTACAACTTTGAGGACGCAATCCTGGTCTCGGAAAAGATGGTGAAGGAGGATTACTACACCTCCGTCCACATCGAGGAGTTCGAGATTGAAGCGCGCGACACCAAGCTGGGGCCGGAAGAAGTCACCCGCGATATCCCCAACGTCAGTGAGAGCGCACTGCGCGATCTGGACGAGAGCGGAGTGATCCGCATCGGCGCCGGCGTCAAGGCCGGCGACATTCTGGTGGGCAAGGTAACGCCCAAGGGCGAGACCCAGCTTACGCCGGAAGAAAAGCTGCTGCGCGCCATCTTCGGCGAAAAGGCCGGCGATGTGCGCGACGCTTCGCTCACCTGTCCTCCGGGCATCGAGGGCACGGTGGTCGACGTCAAGATCTTCTCGCGCAAGGGCCAGGAAAAGGACGAGCGCGCCAAGGCGATCGAGGCGATGCAGGTGGCGCGTCTGGAGAAGAACCTTTCGGATGAAATCCGAATTCTTACCGACGAGCGCCTGAAGCGGCTGGACGGATTGCTGGGCGGCAAGGTGGTGCAGGCGGATCTGCACGACGAGCGCACCAACAAGCGCCTTCTGACCAAGGACGTGCGTGCTGGACCGCGAGACCATCGAACGCATCTCGACGCGCAATCTGAAGCGCATCAAGCTGAACGACAAGGATCCCAGGGTCAACGAGCAGATCGACGAAATCGAAGAGATGACCTCGCGCCAGATCGACGTATTGCGCAAGATCATCCGCGAAAAAATCGAGAAGCTGCAAAAGGGCGATGAGCTGCCTCCGGGCGTCATCAAGCTGGTCAAGGTCTACGTGGCCATGAAGCGCAAGCTTTCCGTCGGCGACAAGATGGCCGGACGCCACGGCAACAAGGGCGTCATCGCGCGCATTCTGCCGGAAGAGGACATGCCGTACCTGGAAGACGGAACCCCGATGGAGATTGTGCTGAATCCGCTCGGCGTGCCTTCCCGTATGAACGTCGGCCAGATTCTGGAGACGCACCTGGGATGGGCCGGAGCCGAGATCGGCAAGAAGCTTACCGAACTGATTGCCGAGTACGGCAATGGCGCGGAGGAAGCGCGCAGGGCGATTCGCGAGCTCTTCACCGGCATGCCGTTCGTTCCCGACTTCGACGGCATTGACGACGACAAGCTGCTCAAGATTGCGCACGACCTGGAAGAGCGCTGCTACTTCGCCTCGCCGGTTTTCGACGGATCGAAGGAGTTTGAAATCAAGGCGCTGCTGGAGCGTGCCGGGCTGCCGACTTCGGGCAAGACGTTCCTCTACGACGGCATGACCGGAGAGCGCTTCGAGCAGCCGGTTACGGTGGGCTTCATCTACATGCTCAAGCTGTCTCACCTGGTCGATGACAAGATTCACGCGCGTTCCATTGGACCGTACTCGCTGATTACCCAGCAGCCGCTGGGCGGCAAGGCGCAGTTCGGTGGCCAGCGCTTCGGCGAAATGGAAGTGTGGGCGCTGGAAGCCTACGGCGCGGCCTACATTCTCCAGGAGCTGTTGACCGCCAAGTCCGACGACGTTTACGGCCGCACCAAGATTTACGAGGCCATCGTCAAGGGCGAGGCGGCCATCGAGCCGGGCGTGCCCGAGTCGTTCAACGTGCTGATCCGCGAACTGCAGGCGCTCTGCCTTGACGTGGAACTGGTCAAGGTGAAGCCGAGGGTTCCGGTCGAGCCCGTTGCGGCGGCAGCCGACTAGCGATTGAGGCGGCGGTCGCGGATCGTCAGTCCGCGTCCGCCGCTCTGCTCGCTCTCAAGAGTTGAACCTGCAGGCTGCGCTTCCGGCAGCAGGCAGGAAGAAATTACGGTTCGCACACAGTTGGCTCTGACGGCCAACGGCTGGGAACCGACGACCGGAAGCCGAAGGCGGCCGCGCAAGGCCGCAAGTCCTGGACGCTTATCGAACGTCCAGGTGAGGAGGCAATTTGTACCGCTCGAGCCCATTCGATCTCGGAAACAACATTGCGGATTTCGACGCCATCAAGATTCAGCTCGCCTCGCCGGAGAAGATTCGCAGCTGGTCGCACGGTGAAGTAACCAAGCCGGAGACGATCAACTACCGCACCTTCAAGCCGGAGCGCGACGGCCTGTTCTGCGCCCGTATCTTTGGCCCGGTCACCGACTGGGAGTGCCTCTGCGGCAAGTACAAGCGCATGAAGCACCGCGGCGTCATCTGCGACAAGTGCGGCGTGGAAGTTACGCTCAGCAAGGTGCGCCGTGAACGCCTCGGCCACATTGAGCTGGCTTCCCCGTGCTCGCACGTATGGTTCTTCAAGGGCCTGCCCAGCCGCATCGGGCACATCCTGGACATCTCTCTGCGCGACCTGGAATCGGTGCTGTACTTCGAGGCCTACGTGGTCGTCGAGGCCGGCGAAGCTCCGGTCAAAGAGCGCGAGATCATCAAGGACGAAGTAAAGTTCCGCGAACTCGATCTGCAGTTCCGCGCCACCGGCTTCAAGGCCATGATGGGCGCCGAGGCGATCAAGGAACTGCTCAAGCGCGTGGACGTGGAGACCGCCTCGGTGGAATTGCGCGAGAAGATGCGCACCGAGACTTCGCTGCAGAAGCGGCTGAAGTTTGCCAAGCGCCTCAAGGTGGTCGAGGCGTTCCGCAAGAGCGGCAACAAGCCGCAGTGGATGATTCTCGACGTGATCCCGGTCATTCCTCCGGAGCTGCGCCCGCTGGTTCCACTCGACGGCGGCCGCTTTGCGACCTCGGATCTTGAACGATCTGTACCGCCGGGTCATCAACCGCAACAACCGCCTGAAGAAGCTGATGGACCTGCACGCGCCCGAGGTCATCGTGCGCAATGAAAAGCGCATGTTGCAGGAGGCGGTGGACGCGCTGTTTGACAATGGCCGCCGCGGCCGCGTGCTGCGCGGCGCCAACAACCGTCCGCTCAAATCGCTCAGCGACACCCTCAAGGGCAAGCAGGGACGCTTCCGCCAGAACCTGCTCGGCAAGCGCGTGGACTACTCGGGCCGTTCGGTCATCGTGGTGGGTCCGGACCTGAAGCTGCACCAGTGCGGCCTGCCCAAGAAGATGGCGCTCGAACTGTTCAAGCCGTTCATCTACCATCGCCTGGAACAGACCGGCCACTGCAGCACCATCAAGCAGGCCAAGGAAATGGTGGAGCAGCAGGAACCGATCGTGTGGGACATCCTGGAAGAGGTCATCAAGGACCATCCGGTGATGTTGAACCGCGCCCCAACCCTTCACCGTCTGGGCATCCAGGCCTTTGAGCCGGTGCTGGTGGAAGGCAAGGCAATCAAGATTCACCCGCTGGTCTGCACCGCCTTCAACGCCGACTTTGACGGCGACCAGATGGCGGTTCACATTCCGCTGTCGCCGGAGGCGCAGGTGGAAGCCAGCGTCCTGATGCTGGCCTCGCACAACATTCTGTCGCCTGCCTCGGGCCAGCCGATCACGGTTCCGACCCAGGACATGGTGCTTGGCATCTATTACCTGACCAAGGCCAAGGTGGACGCCAAGGGCGAAGGCCGCGCCTTTGCCAACATCGAAGAAGTGCTGCTGGCGCGCGAGGCCGGCGAGGTTGAAACCCTGACCCCGATCCGCCTGCGCTACACCGGCGAAGTGGTCGATTTGACCACCGCCTACGACGACCAGGAGATCATCCACACCGAGGGAGTGCAGCTCAACCGCCAGTTCATCAACACCACGGTGGGCCGCGCGATTCTGAACGACCGCCTCCGGGTGGCTGCTCCGGAGATGCCCTACATCAACGGGTTGCTCAAGAAGAAGGGCATCAGCCAGCTGGTGAACTTCTGCTACCTGAAGTTCGGCCTGGAAACCACGGTGCGCATGCTCGACGAAGTCAAGACGTTGGGCTTCATGGCGGCAACCCGCTCGGGCCTCTCGATCGGCATCGACGACATGGTCATCCCGGCTTCCAAGAAGGCCGTGGTGGACGATGCGCAAAACCAGGTGATCGCCGTGCAGCGGCAGTATCTGGACGGCGCCATCACCCAGGGCGAGCGCTACAACAAGGTGGTTGAAATCTGGTCGGGCATTACCGAAAAAGTGGCCGACGAAATGTTTGGCGACATGCAGAAACGCGACAAGGCCGGGGTGATCAATCCCATTTACGTCATGGCCGACTCAGGCGCCCGCGGTTCCAAACAGCAGATTCGCCAGCTCTCCGGCATGCGCGGCCTGATGGCCAAGCCTTCCGGCGAAATCATCGAGACCCCGATCACGGCGAATTTCCGCGAAGGTCTGACCGTGTTGCAGTACTTCATCTCAACCCACGGCGCGCGCAAGGGCCTGGCCGATACGGCGCTCAAGACCGCCGACTCGGGCTATTTGACCCGCCGCCTGGTCGATGTCTCCCAGGACGTGAT